>KE159604.1 GCA_000403275.2 Lachnospiraceae bacterium 28-4 | reverse complement strand
CCACAAAAGGAGGATTTTATTATGGCACAGAAAATGACGGGAGCATTGGTATTTGACGAGCGCACAGACCGCTACGACATTCGCTTTGACCTTGCAAGCTATTACGGCGGGCTGCATTGCGGGGACTGTTTCGACGTGTTCACCCGCGGCAAGTGGAAGCCTACCCGCATTGAAATGAACATGGCGCAGGAATGGTACTTGGTAGGTATCAGAGCCGACGACCTTAACGGGCTGCGGGTGCGTATCTGACCGCCGCCCCATAGACTACCCCGAAAGGAGGGACAGACCCCATGCAGGACGAGATCAACGAAAAAACCGTTGCCCTGTATATCAAGACCGGGAAGCTGACCGCCGAAGTGCTGCAAAAGGCAATGAAAGCCGCGCTTGCGCAGTCAAAGAAGCAGATCGGGAAGCAGCCCCACGGGAAACAGACCCTAAAGCAGCTCATGAAGCAGAACACGGGCGTTTCCAACATTGAGATCACGAAAGAAAATATCAAAGCATTTGAGAGTACCGCCAAAAAGTACGGTATCGACTTTGCGCTGAAAAAGGACGCGACGGAAACCCCGCCCCGCTATCTTGTATTCTTCAAGGGCAGGGACGCAGACGCATTGACCGCCGCTTTCAAGGAGTTTTCCGCAAAGAAGCTGACACAGGACAAAAAGCCCTCAATCCGAAAGGCATTAGCCGCTTTCCGGGAAAAGGCAAAGGAGCTGAACGCCAGCCGCCAGCAAACCAAACACAAGGACAGGGAGGTATCGCTATGAAGCCGGAGATCAAGAAGCTGCTTATCCTAAACGCGCCCTATCTGCTCTTTGTGTACCTGTTTGACAAGGTGGGCGCGGCTGTCCGGCTTTCCCCCGGCATGGACGCAAGCCAGAAGATATTACATTTGGGGGAGGGCTTCACCGCCGCCTTTGCCAGCGTCGCGCCCAGCTTCCACCCCGCCGATTTACTGATCGGCATTGTGGGCGCGGTGATTATCCGTCTTGCCGTTTACCTAAAAGGCAAGAACGCGAAGAAATACCGCAAGGGCATTGAGTACGGTTCCGCCCGCTGGGGGACAGCCGAGGACATAAAGCCGTACATAGACCCAGTATTTGAGAACAATATCCCGCTGACACAGACGGAACGGCTCACCATGAACAGCCGCCCGAAGCAGCCGAAATACGCGAGGAACAAAAACATTCTTGTAATCGGCGGTTCCGGCAGCGGCAAGACAAGGTTTTTCGTCAAACCGTCGCTCATGCAAATGCACAGTTCCTATGTTGTCACAGACCCGAAAGGCACTGTCTTAATCGAGTGCGGAAAGCTCTTACAGCGGGGCGGGTACAGAATAAAAGTGCTAAATACAATCAATTTCAAGAAGTCCATGCGGTACAACCCCTTTGCGTATCTGCGGAGTGAAAAGGACATTTTGAAACTGGTAAATACCATAATCGCCAACACCAAAGGCGACGGGGAGAAATCCGGGGAGGATTTTTGGGTGAAGTCGGAACGGCTTTTCTACTGCGCCCTTATCGGCTATATCCACTATGAAGCCCCGGAGGAAGAAAAGAACTTCACGACGCTGCTTGAAATGATAAACGCCAGCGAAGCCCGCGAGGACGACCCGGAGTTCCAAAGCCCGGTTGACCTCATGTTTGAACGGCTGGAAGAAAAAGACCCGGAGCATTTCGCTGTCCGGCAGTACAAGAAATTCCTGTTATCGGCGGGCAAGACGCGAAGCTCTATCCTCATTTCCTGCGGCGCGAGGTTAGCCCCCTTTGACATACGGGAGCTGCGGGAGCTTATGGAAACGGACGAAATGGAGCTTGACACGCTGGGGGACAGAAAGACCGCCCTTTTCGTCATTATCAGCGACACCGACGACACTTTTAACTTTGTTGTGAGTATTCTCTACACCCAGCTATTCAACCTCTTGTGCGACAAGGCAGATGATGAATACGGCGGGCGGCTTCCCGTCCATGTAAGGTGCTTGCTTGATGAATTTGCGAATATCGGGCAGATACCGAAGTTTGAAAAGCTGATCGCCACAATCCGAAGCCGGGAAATATCCGCTTCAATCATTCTGCAATCACAAAGCCAGCTAAAAGCGATCTACAAGGACAACGCCGATACCATAGTCGGCAACTGCGACACGACCCTTTTCTTGGGTGGCAAGGAAAAAAGCACCCTCAAAGAAATATCGGAGATTTTAGGCAAGGAAACCATAGACAGCTTCAACACTTCCGAAACGAGGGGACGGGAGCTTTCCCACGGTATGAACTATCAGAAATTGGGAAAGGAGCTTATGACGCAGGACGAGATCGCCGTTATGGACGGCGGCAAGTGCATTTTACAGGTGCGCGGGGTACGCCCGTTCTTTTCGGATAAATTCGACATAACGAAGCACCCGAAATACAAGTACCTCTCCGACGCAGACCCGAAGAACGCCTTTGACATGGAGAAGCACATCAAACGCCGCCCCGCCATTGTGAAGCCGGACGAGGAATTTGATGTTTACGAGATCGGCGGGGAGGATTTACAGGAGGACGCAGACAGTGAATAAATGCCCCGGCACAGACAAAGGGCGGTTTACCCTGCTTGTCAACCCGAAAATCCGGGAGGAACAGCGGCGGCAAGCCGCCCTGCGGAAATTTATCAAGGATTGCGAACGGCTTTACGAGAAGAACCGGGCGCATTTACAGGAGGACGCAAGAAATGAATAAGCGTATCAGAAAGAAACAGCAGAAGCAGCGGGAGCAACGGAAGCAGCTTGAAATGAAGTGGCTGCTGGATACGGCAAACGCCATTGACGCAGCAATACAGGAGTATTGGCGGTGGCGGGAAGAAATAGAACGCCGCTATGTGGAGCTTTACGCGGAGGATATAGCCCGCCGCATGGGGCTTGTCCCGAAACAGTGAAAGGGCGTAAAAGATTTGCGGCATGGAAATGTGGATAACAGGCTATGGGGCTATGGAAA
>KE159603.1 GCA_000403275.2 Lachnospiraceae bacterium 28-4 | reverse complement strand
GGGTTCAGAACGTCGTGAGACAGTTCGGTCCCTATCCGGCGCAGGCGCAGGAGGCCTGCGGGGAGCTGCCCCTAGTACGAGAGGACCGGGGTGGACGGGCCGCTGGTGTACCTGCTGGGCCGCTTGGCCCACGGCAGGGTAGCCAAGCCCGGGAGGGATAAACGCTGAAGGCATCTAAGCGTGAAGCCCCCCCCAAGACGAGGCCTCCCACGCGGAAGCGGTAAGGCCCCCCGTAGAGGACGGGGTAGGTGGGCGCGGAGTGGAAGCGCAGCAATGCGTGGAGCGGACGCGTACTAATCGGCCGAGGGCTTACCCATCGTGGAGGAGCGGGTGGTGGAGGAAGGGGGATCTGTAGGATACGGTATTCGGTTTTGAGGGCATGTCCCCTTTGTATAATCCTCGATAGCTCAATGGTAGAGCACGCGGCTGTTAACCGCGGGGTTGTAGGTTCGAGCCCTACTCGGGGAGTTAGGGAAAGCCCGTAGACATCAGTGTTTACGGGTTTTATTTATTTCAAGGGATGGCCTCATGGGAGGCACCATAGATCGCATGGCTGCAAAAGCAGGCATGTGAGTGTTAACCGAAAAATGAACCGGGATCGCGCTGCATTCCGTATTCCGGCTGTAACTGCCTGATAGTAAACAATACTTTTACTGTCAGGCTTTTTTGTTGCCACTTTTTAGCTACGGTGTACTGCTGTGGCTTTTTTTGATGGAAAAGATCAGGAGGAATTTCTTATGGAATTTACGGAAATGGAAAAACGTCTGCTGTACCAGACGGAAGGCTGTGAACGGTATGCTCACAGCACATGGAAAAGCTAAAGAGCAGCTTTCCCACGTCCTGCAAACAGAGTTACCCACAATTCCAAAAGACAGCCAGTTATACACATTACCAACAATGCCGACTACTACGGAATTCTGCTCATTCCTTATATTTTGTAAAAAACTGTCTGTTATTCCATAGTGACAATTAAAAAAATAGGTGTATGCAATAAACAAAATTAACGATTATCGTAAATAAATTATTGACTTTCATATATCTTTGTTCTATAATCGCTATATAGGAGGTAAAGAAAATGAAACTAAGTCAAGAGAAAATCAGGAGTATGAGTAAGAAAATAAGCATTGTACTCAAGTTGGGATTTATTGTATCGAATGTTATCGTAATATTATCCTTAATAGCAATCGGCATTTTAGTGCTTTCGGGTGAAGAAACGAAATTATCTTTTCTTGCTGCATTCAATGTTACAGCGAATAATGGAACTACAATAAGTATTGAGGCGCGGTCACTTTTGATTATGTTTGCATTTATGCTGATTGATACAATACTTATCTCGCTTGCGATATTTTTTGTCTATGCCATATTCGACAAAATCAGAAAAGGATTTACGCCATTTACACATGAAAATACTACCCGAATTAAAAAAGTTGCAATTATAATGGCTATTTTGAGTATAGTTGGAAGCTATTCCGATTCATTGGTGGATTATTACACCATTGGAGAATTAACATGGCGGGTTAATATTATTGGAATGATAGTTGCGATAATTGTTTATTGTATTTCTTTGATATTCAGTTATGGTTGTGATTTGCAAAAGGAATCAGATGAAACATTGTGAGGTGATAATTTGCCAATAATTATGAGGTTAGATAGGGTAATGGCAGATAGAAAAATGTCTTTAAAAGAGTTATCAGAAAAAGTAGGCGTTGCTAATGTCAATCTATCCAAGATGAAAACAGGAAAAATTAGTGCAATTCGGTTTTCGACTTTAGAAGCAATATGTGAAGTTCTGGATTGCCAGCCGGGGGATATTTTAGAATATAAAAAAGGAGAGTGAAATGAAAATTTGTGGGGCAGTACTTGCAATATTCTATGTAGGGTTAATGGTGTTCGCTGTCTATAAAGAAAAGTTAAAAAGTATATCTTCTGCATTTATACTAATTGGTTGTTTGCTAGTATTTTTATATACGTTTTTAAACATGGTATGGTGCAAAAATTTTATAATGATTATGATTATTGGAATGTTAAGTATTTCTGTTGGTACATTTATGAATGGCTTCAAGCAAAATAATATTCATATTCATCATCATGTTATTCGCATTATTGTTGAAATAGTTATTACTATAATTTGTTGGATAGGCAGGTGAAAAAATGAAACTCCAATGGGCATTTTGTCCGATTTGTCATAATAAAACAAGATTAAAGATTCGAGAAGATACCGTGCTTGAAAATTTCCCCCTTTTTTGTCCAAAGTGTAAACAGGAAACACTAATCAATGTAACGCAATTTAATATTTCAGTTATCAAAGAGCCGGACGCACAGACGCAGAGCCGACAGATTTGTGAGAAATCACAGTTTGTCGGCTATTTTTCTTGAAAATGAAATACCAAAAGTATGCCAGAAGATAATCATAGGGTAGCAGTCTAAAGTGCTGTCCTTTGTATTATATAAAGCAACTGTAAACCATGCACCGCCCTTTGTGGGAGAAAGGGGGAATTTCTATGGCTTGTACAGAAGCATACAAGGAACACATCATGTATTCTTTCAATGGCTTTTGCAAAGTCGTCATACGCTATGCTGCTATCAACGCATGGCGCGACAGGAACAGGCGGCGGCAAAGAGAAATATCCTTTGAATACCTCACAGAAGAAAAGTTCTACCCTCTAAGCACATCAGACGAATATCTCAAATCACCCTACGAACAATACCCCGTTACGATATGCGGTCAGACAATCATACTCACCAATGGGGAGCTTGCCGCCGCCCTGTTATCATTGCCGGAGAAAAAGAGGGAAATCATTTACCTTTACTTTTTCGGGAATTACACACAGCAGGAAATCGCGGATTTATACGGGCAATGCAAGAGTACGGCATGGCATTATATCCACAGCGCATTACAGATGTTGCAGGAGGAAATGGAGGTGCTTTTACATGGGGAATCCTAATCTTATACCGTATGAAACCATTGTCCGGGCAACCAGCGGAGAGCCGGAAGCCGTGGACGAGGTTTTACGGCATTACAGCAAGAGAATCCGCTTTGCCGCCCTTGCCGATATGATACCGCTGGAAGCCATACAGCCGCCCCACTCCCCGGCGCTTACTTTTCCGGGATTGGAAATCAGATTACACCAACGCCGGGTATTAAAAGACGGCACGGACATTTATCTCACCCGTTTAGAATACGGCGCACTCTGCTATCTTGCCGCCAGTCCGGGGAGGGTGTTCACAAAGGCGCAAATCTTTGAAGCCGTGTGGAGCATGGAAAGCGAAAGCTGCCAGTCAAACGTGACAAATGTGATATGCAATCTACGGAAAAAGATAGAGCCGGACAGCCGCCGCCCGACCTATATAAAGACCGTTTTAGGCATAGGCTACAAGTTTACTTCCGGGGAATAGCAACAGGATAACCGCCGCTATTGGCGAAGATACGAAACAGGAAATCAAGGAAAAAGGTTTCCTGTTTTTTTACGCCCATTTTGCTTATTTCCGGCTTTACTGTATGGGAAAATACTGCCGCAAAATTGGCAGAATCCACGCCACGCAAGCCGGGGGAAAACGGCAAAAGCCAGCACAGCGGAATCCGTCAGTTACTAAGAGCAAGATTTTACCACAGTACCAAATTTCGCCTATCGGCTCATTTTGTCCTATGGGAATCTTGTTGGGGTTGCCACCCCAAGCCCGCCTTTTTGCGGCTTGCGCCGCTTGAAAAAATCCACCCACGAAAGGAGGTTCACAGCCATGAAAAGATACAACACGCCCCACCGTCACCGGGTAATCAAAACCCGCTTGACCGAGGAAGAATACGCCGAGTTTTCCGAGCGTGTTTCTCTCTGCAAAATGAGCCAATCTGAATATATCCGGCAAGCCCTTATTAAGTCAAGCATACGCCCGGTTATCACCGTTTCCCCGGTCAATGATGAATTACTCTCTGCCGTTGGAAAACTCACAGCCGAATACGGGAAAATCGGCGGCAACCTCAATCAGATTGCCCGCTGTCTGAATGAGTACGGCGCACCTTACAACGCCCTCTCCCAAGAGGTACGAGCCGCCACCGCCGAGCTTGCCGCCTTAAAGTTTGAAGTCTTGCAGAAAGTAGGTGAAGCCGTTGGCAACGTTCAAACATATCAACTCTAAAAATGCCGACTATGGAGCAGCCGAGCAGTACCTAACCTTTGAGCATGACGAGTTTACTATGAAGCCCACTCTTGATAAAAACGGGCAGATTATTCCGAGGACAGGCTATCTCATTTCCTCTCTGAATTGCGGTGATGAAGATTTTGCCATAGCGTGTATGCGCTCCAATCTGAAATACGGCAAGAACCAAAAGCGGGAGGACGTAAAGAGCCACCATTACATTATCAGTTTTGACCCCCGTGACGCGCCAGACAACGGCTTGACCGTAGACCGGGCGCAAGCATTGGGCGAGCAGTTTTGTAAAGAGCATTTCCCCGGACACCAAGCCCTTGTATGCACCCACCCGGACGGGCATAACCACAGCGGCAACATTCATGTGCATATCGTAATCAATTCTTTGCGGATTGCGGAAGTGCCATTGCTGCCGTACATGGAAAGACCAGCCGACACAAGGGAGGGCTGCAAGCACCGCTGTACGGACGCAGCTATGGAGTATTTCAAAGCGGAAGTCATGGAGATGTGCCACCGGGAAAACCTCTATCAGATTGACTTGCTGAACGGGAGCAAGAACCGAGTTACCGAGCGTGAGTATTGGGCGAAACGGAAAGGACAAGCCGCACTGGATAAAGAGAACGCTTCCCATGCCGTCACAGGAGAGCCGCCCAAACAGACCAAATTTGAAACCGACAAGGAGAAGCTAAGGCGCACGATCCGCGCCGCCCTGTCCTCTGCTGTTTCCTTTGAGGACTTTTCCGGGAAGCTGTTACAACAGGGCGTGACCGTCAAGGAGAGCCGGGGAAGATTGAGCTACCTTACGCCGGATAGGACGAAGCCAGTCACCGCCCGGAAATTAGGTGATGATTTTGACCGCGCCGCCGTACTGGAAACACTCACCCAAAACGCACAGAACGCCGCAAGAGCCGCCGAAAAGCCCACACCCAGACAGGAATACCCCCGCAGTATCAGAAGCCGCTTAGAGAGGGCAAAAGCCGCCGTAAACGCCCCGAAACAGGACGGCGTACAACGCATGGTAGACATAGCCGCCAAGAAAGCCGAGGGCAAGGGGAAAGGCTACGAGAAATGGGCAACCTTGCATAACTTGAAGCAAATGGCGGCAACTATGAGCATTTACGAAGAATCCGGCTTTTCTTCCCCGGAAGAACTGGAAGCTGCCCTTGCCGCCGCCAGTGCGAGCTTGCATGAAACTACCGGGAAACTGAAAGCCGTGGAAAGCACTTTGCGGGAGAAAAAGGACTTGCAGAAACAGTTATTAGCCTACATCAAGACCAAGCCCGCCCGTGACGGGCTGAAAGCACAGAAAACAGAGAAAGCCTGCAAAAACTACCGGGAGCAGCACGAAAGCGATTTTATGATAGCCGAAGCTGCCACCCGGTATTTTAAGGCACAGGGAATCTCCAAACTGCCCGCGTCCAAGACCTTACAAGCGGAGATTGAGCAGCTTACGGGGGAGAAGAACAGCCTTTACAACGAATACCGGGAGAAGAAAGAGAACGTCCGGGAATTGCAGACCGTAAAGAACAATATCGACCAAATCTTACACCGTGAGTCGGAACGGGGAAAGGGGCGGGAAAATGAACGGTAAACGCCCATACATGGACTACCCACAGCACAGAGCCGCCCGCCGCCTTGTGCATGAGTGCTGCAACTACGATAACGACAACTGCATTGTGCTGGGCGGGGGCGGCTGCGTATGTGTGCAGAGTATCAGCTATTCGCTTCTCTGCCGCTGGTTTACCTCTGCCGTACTTCCCCTTGACTGGAAACTGGAAGCCGCCCTTTTGCACCGGGCAGAATTGAAACGCTGTACCGAGTGCGGCGGTCAGTTTCTCCCCAAATCCAACCGGGGGAAATACTGCCCGGATTGCGCCGGACGCATGAAAAGAACCAGAGCCGCACAGCGCAAGCGGAAACAGAGGGGGAAATGTCACGCTTTAGAAAATACAGAACCCCCGTAAATCAAGGCTTTCCGGCTACTGCTCAACGGGTATGTGATATTTATATCCTTTACCCCCAAAAAAGCCGTTTTAAATGCGTAACAGAAGCCACAGACAGGAGGTGAAAACCATAGCTGAATACATCACAGCCGAAACGATAATACCGCCGTATCTGCCCTATCCCCGTTTTCTGCTGAAAATGGACTTGTCACAGACTGCAAAGCTGCTCTATGCGCTACTGTTAGACCGTTCTACCCTCTCACAGAAGAACGGCTGGCAGGACAGCGAGGGCAGGATTTATATTGTCTACCCGGTTACGGAGATAGCGGAAATACTGGACAAAGGCAGGACAACGATTCAGGACACGCTGAATGAGCTTGCCGCCGCCGGGCTTATGGAACGGAAAAGGACACGTTTTGCCGCCGCCAACCACATTTATGTGAAAGTGCCGCCAGTAGTACAGGTTTCCGTACCTATGACAGCCGGAAAACCGGACACCATAAGCCCGGAAAACCGGAGTTATGACAGCCGGGAAACCGGACTTATGATGTCCGGAAAACCGTACCCTAACAACTATAATATAAACAAACTAAAAGAGAGCCAAACAAAGGGAGCGGGTGGGGAGCCGCCCGCGCCCTATGGCAAGTACCAGAATGTTTTCCTCTCTGAATCCGAATATGCGGAGCTGAAAGAGGAATACCCGGACAGCCTTGAACGGCTTATTGAGGAAATGAGCCGGTATATTGCCGCTTTCGGGAATGATTATGCCAACCATGCCGCCGCGCTTTACAGGTGGGCAGACAAGGAGAAAAAGGAGAACCCGAAAAAGGGAATCCCCGATTATTCCTACAAGGAGGGCGAGAGCCTTTGACAGCAGATACAACGCCCTGTAAACAGGGCGTGGAAAAGACCATGAACAAGGAGGACGATTTATGAGCGATTATGACAACGCTATTTTCCGGCTTGCCACGGCACAGGAAGCAGAGCCGGAGGACTTCACGGGCGAGGACGGGCTTTTATACTGCGGGAGCTGCCGCCAGCCCAAAGAAGCCTACTTCACAGAGGGCAAGAACCTTTTCGGGCGTGACCGCCACCCGAAAGAATGTGACTGCCAGCGCAAACGGAGGGAAAAGCAGGAAGCTACAGACCGGGAACGCAAGCACCATGACACCGTGGAGGACTTGAAACGCCGGGGATTTTCCAATGCCGCCATGCGCCAGTGGACTTTTGAAAATGACAACGGCAAATGCCCCCAAATGGATAAGGCTTTCTTCTATGCGGCGCATTGGGAGGAAATGAAAGCAGAGAATATCGGCTACCTGTTATGGGGCAAGGTAGGCACGGGCAAGAGTTATTTTGCCGGGTGTATCGCTAATGCCCTTATGGAGCGTGAGGTTTCCGTGTGCATGACGAATTTTGCCTTGATACTCAATGACCTTGCCGCCAGCTACAAGGACAGGAACGAATACATAGCCCGCCTTTGCAGCTTCCCTCTGCTTATCCTTGATGATTTCGGCATGGAGCGCGGCACGGAATACGGATTGGAGCAGGTTTACAACGTGGTTGACAGCCGATACCGAAGCCAAAAACCGCTGATTGTCACTACAAATTTGACGCTGGAGGAATTACAGCACCCGGAAGACACCGCCCATGCCCGGATTTATGACCGACTGCTTGAAATGTGCTGCCCTGTTTTCTTCACCGGGGAGAACATCAGGAAAGCCACGGCACAGGGGAAAATGGAACGGTTAAAAGGACTGATGAACGGAAAGGAGAGCCTATGAACAATGACACCAGCAAGACCAGCCGCACCGCCGCCCCTCTGGACGTGAAGCCCGACCTTGTGAAGCGGATAGGGAATACCACCTTTGACATTCATATCCATTTCAGCGAAACCAGCCGGGAAACCTTTACGGACAAGGTAGTGCGGCTGATTGAGAATGACAAGGACAGTGTAACCAACTGAAAAGAAGATACACTTTTTCTTATTCCCTACTTGACATTACCAAAAGGTACGGTCCTGATAGAGGTGGGAAAGCTGCTAAGCCGCGGCACGCCGAAACTCGATAAGGACGGAAAACCGGTCAAGGGAAAGAATGGAAAAACCGTATATGAGCCTTATAAGATTAAGGTATTCAATACGATCAATTTTTCAAAAAGTATGCACTATAACCCTTTTGCCTACATTCACAACGAGAAAGACATTCTGAAACTGGTAACGGTGCTGATTGCCAATACCAAAGGGGAAGGAAAATCCGGCGACGATTTTTGGGTCAAGGCCGAGACTCTGCTGTATACGGCGCTGATCGGCTATATCTATTATGAGGCCCCGGCAAACGAACAGAATTTTTCCACTCTGGTAGAAATGATAAACGCGATGGAGGTCCGGGAGGATGACGAGACTTTCAAAAATGCGGTGGATTTGCTGTTTGATGCACTGGAGCAGAAAGACCCTGACCACTTCGCCCTCCGGCAGTATAAGAAATATAAATTAGCGGCGGGTGATATATGCTCTAAATGACTTCTTAATCACGAGATTTTCTCATGGTTAGTGAAGGACACATTTAGAGCATATTTCATGTAAGGAGGCAGACGCTATGACGAAAACCAAGATTACCCCGCTGTACGAGAGGCTCTCCCGTGACGATGAACTCCAAGGTGAGAGTAATTCCATCAGCAACCAGAAATCCATGCTGGAAGATTACGCCCGCCGCAACGGTTTTCCCAATCCGACCCATTTCACGGACGATGGAATCTCCGGAACCCGGTTCGACCGCCCCGGATTTACCGCCATGATGGAGGAAGTGGAGGCCGGGAATGTGGAGGCAATCATCATCAAAGACATGAGCCGCCTGGGACGTGACTATCTCAAAGTCGGCCAGGTCATGGAAATCCTGCGGCAGAGAGGCGTCCGGCTGATCGCCATCAATGACGGAGTGGACAGCGCCAACGGAGAGAATGATTTTACCCCGTTCCTGAACATCATGTATGAATTTTACGCCAGAGATACCAGCCGTAAGATTAAATCCGTGTTCAAGGCAAAAGGCATGAGCGGCAAGCACCTGACTGGCACGGTTATTTACGGTTACTTGTGGGACGAAAAGCGGGAACACTGGATTGTGGACGAAGAAGCCGCTGACGTGGTGCGCCGGATATTTGCTATGACTTTGGAAGGATACGGCCCCTACCAGATTGCGAACCGGCTGTCACAGGAAAAGATTGAGATACCTTCCCTGCACCTCTCCCATTACGGGGAGGGCGTGAACCAGTCCAAGACGTTTAAAGACCCTTATGGCTGGGGTTCTTCTACTATCGTCAATATCCTGAAAAAGCGTGAGTATTTAGGCCACACCATCAACTTCAAGACCCGCAAACATTTCAAGGACAAGAAAAGCCACTACGTTGACGAAAATGAATGGGTAATCTTTGAGGACACCCACACCGCCATTATCGACCCGGAAACCTTTGAGAATGTGCAGAGAATCCGCTCCAACGTGAAGCGTTACCCGGACGGCTGGGGAGAAGCCGCCCCGCTTACCGGCCTGCTCTACTGCGCCGACTGCGGCGGCAAGATGTACGTCCACCGCACCAACAATGGTAAGCGTATCTCACAGTATACTTGCTCCCAATATAGCAAGGTTCCGGTTGGCGTCCTCTGCTCCACGCAGCACCGAATCAATGAAAGCGCCGTCCTGACACTGGTTTCCGATATGCTCCGGGCGATTGCGGAGTATTCCAGAAATGACAGGGCAGAGTTTATCAAAGCGGTTCAGGAAACTCAGGCCGAGCAGCAGGCCAGCGACATCACCAGAAAGCGGAAACGGCTGGCGGCGGCACAGAAACGTGCCAGAGAACTGGAAAAACTGATATGCAAGATTTATGAGGACAATGTGCTAGGCAAGCTGCCGGACGCAAGATATGCCGCCCTGGACGCACAGTACGCAAAGGAGCAGGAATCCCTTTCCGGCGAGATTGCCGAACTGGAAAAGGTAATCGCCGGATATGAGCAGAGCCGGAAATCAGCGGAGAAATTTATCGCCCTTGTTGACAAGTACGAGAATTTTGACAACCTGACTACCACCATGCTGAATGAGTTTGTGGAGAAAATCCTTGTCCATGAGCGTGATCGGAAAGGCAGCATTGAAACCACGCAGGAGGTTGAGATTTACTTCAATTTTGTCGGGAGGTACATACCGCCCCATTTCGGGGAAGTGGACCTCACGCCGGAGGAACTGGAAGCCCTGCGGAAGAAAGAGGAACGCAAGGATAAGCTGCACCAGGCATATCTCCGGCGCAAGGCCAACGGGACACAGAAACGGTACGAGGATAAAATCAAGGCAAAGAAAAAGGCTGAAATCGAGGCGAAGAAAGCCGCTATTCGTGCCGAGGATATGAAAAGAGGCGTGTTTATCCCGGCCAACAGCCTGCCAACGAAAGAACCACGAGTGGGAAAAAATATGATTTCAACTATTGCACAATAAACAAAACTTTTTCACCTTGACAATATGTGTTACAAATGTTATTATTTACTTGCGAATATTTATAACGAATATTCGCAAGTGAAATTCACCAGAAGGGAGAAATAGAATTATGCCGTCAAAGCCAGTCCTTTCGGACGCTGATAAAAAAGCAATCCGCAAAAAGCTGGAAGAACTATGCGAGGAATGTTGGATAGCGCAAGGGTACAAGAAGACAAGCATTAAGAATCTATGCGATAAGGCTGTTATATCTATCGGTACTTTTTATACGCTCTACCCGACAAAGGAAGATTTATTCCTTGAAACAATCACAGACATACAAAGGAGGTTGACAGAAAAGATTATCGACATAAACAGGAACAGCCGGACGAAAGAGGGCTTTGCACAGTCCATGAAAAGGCTTTTCCGGGAATACGACAGCAAGCCGTTCCTCTACAATGTCAATACGCCGGATTTTCAGTCTTTTGTGACAAAGCTGCCGGAAGAAACGATTAAGAAAATCAAGTTTGACAGTTTCGATTTTTTCAGACAGGTTATCCATGCCGCAGACCTCAATCTGAAAATGGAGGAAGCACAGGCGTATGGAATTTTGAGTGCGCTGCTGTCAACAATCAATGCAAAAGAAACGCTTTCCGTCACTTGTGATTATTTCGCTGTTTTTGATTTTATGGTGGATAGCCTTGTGGCAGATATTTTTGAGTAAAGGAGATTTTTATGACAGAATTTGAGTACAAAACGATAGTAATTGACAGCAAGGAAACAGAACATTCCGAAAAGTCGCTGTCTGATAAACTGAATCATTACGGTAAGGACGGTTGGGAACTGGTTACTTGTTTTTCTTATCCATGTATAGGCAGCTCCCAATATTCCCTTATCGGAATCGCACAGAAAGCAACTCTGATATTCAAAAGGCGGCTATGCCCCGAAAAGGGGGCGAGCGAATGACAAATGCGGTTGAAGTCCGGCATTTATCAAAATCCATAGAGGGCAGCCCCATACTGAATGATATTTGCATGAATGTAAGGCAAGGGGAAGTATACGGATTTCTGGGCGCAAACGGCGCAGGAAAAACTTCGCTGATGAAAACACTGTACCACATCATTTTCCCCGATACAGGTACGGTATGTTTATTAGGCGAAACTATCAACAAGGGGAACAATCCCGTTTTCTCCCGTATCGGCAGCATTATTGAAAGCCCTGTTTTTTACAGCCATTTAAGCGCATACGAGAACATGGAACTCCATTGCCGGTACATGGGCGCAGGCTATGAAAACATCATGGAAATGTTGTCATTGTTGGGGATTGCAGAAACGGGCAATAAAGCCGTAGGGAAATTCTCTTTGGGAATGAAACAGCGGCTTGCGCTTGCAAGGGCAATGCTCACAAAGCCGGATTTGCTCATTTTAGACGAACCTATAAACGGCTTAGACCCACAGGGAATTATCGAAGTACGGGAGCTGCTGTTGCGAATCAACCATGAATACCGCACAAGCATTTTAATATCCAGCCATATCCTTGACGAGCTATCTAAAATTGCCGACACAATCGGAATTATTGACCACGGGGCTATGCTTGCGGAAGTATCTATGAAAGAACTCACGGCGAAAGGGATAGACCTTGAATCCTATTATTTAGGCTTATTGGGAGGAGGTGGAAAAAATGTGGAATCTTATCCGCATGGAAATTAAGAAAGTACCGTTAAAGCCGCATATTGCCGGATTGTTAATCGCTAACTTTATCATTTTTCTGCTTTCCGCCTTTACGTCCAGCCTTTTAACTGCAAGCGGCAATATATCCACGCTTCCGGGATTTGCCCCAGTCCAGTTAGATACGGTTACGTTAGCGGCAATGCTTGTAAGGGCTACTCTGATTGTATGGGAAGCGGTACTGATTTCCGTATTTGTGATTGAAGAATACAGAAACAAGACAATCGGCTTGCTTTTCACTTACCCGATCAGCCGCACGAAACTGATTACGGCAAAACTCATTTTGATATGCTGCATTAGTTTTACGTTCCATGTGCTGTCAAATATCTTCCAATATGCCACAATCTTTCTTGCGGCAAAATGTTTTGATTTTGTCACGTTCAGCTTTGGAAACATACTGGCACAGGCAGTTACAACAATGTCCGCTATCCTGCTGGGACTTCTCCCGCTGTATGTTGGAATGATAAAGAAGTCAACGATTGCAACCGTTGTTTCGTCTATCATCATTGTTGCCATAGCGTCAAACTCACAGGGAAGCAGCGCAGGATTGATGTCAATTCCCGTTGCGGCAATTATTTTCGGTATCATAGGAATCATTTTTTCAGTAGTCGCAATGAGAAAAATGATTTTATCAGATTTGAGCAATTAAAAGAAAGGGGCAATAACATGAATTTTCCAATTCCCGATTTTGTACCCGTTCCAAGTGCGGAAATCATACAGACTATTTCAATCGTATCATTGATTGTCGGTATCTGCCTTGTGGGCGTGGGATTGATTTTCCTGTTTCTGAACAAGAGAAAAGGGAAAGAAAAGAAAACCACAGCCCTATGGATTGTCATAGGCATTGGCGTGTTGCTTATTGTAAATCACGGCATACAGTTATTGTTTTAAAGGAGGACAAAATGATTAAAGAAGTAAATCAGGCTTGCGAAAAGCTGAATGGTAGATTGGGGATTTCCGTAGAACTTCCCAACCCGAAAAAGAAAGCGTTAAAAACGGCTGCGGCTTGTAACTTAGTTGTCGGTGCTGGTCTGGTGGCGGCAGGAATCCTTTTCCCGTCAAAATCTTGTGCGTTGTTGGGCGGCATCAGCGTTATCAGCAGCGTTGTACTGCGAAAAGAAAGCAAGCATAAGAACCATGAATCATGACGGGAACGAGCAATTCAAATGGTTATTATGCCCTGTTTGCGGAAGCAAGACACGCATTAAAATGCGGTCAGACACAGAGCTTCGGAATTTCCCGCTGTTCTGCCCCAAATGTAAGCAGGAAATGATAATCCATGTAAAAGATTATAATGTATTAGTTATCAAAGAGCCAGACGCACAGACGCAGAGCCGGTAACATTGAGCAAATTCACTCATTGTTATCGGTTCATTTTTTTAATAAGCCGTTGCTCTTTTAACTCTTGAAGGTATAACATTTTTTGACTTGTAGACAACAGCGGTTTAGATGGGAGCTGTTATGATACAAGTTATCTATAAATGTGAACTGACACAAAATATATTACTGTCAAAAAAAGCATATTAGCCAGTTGGGAACACCCTGACAGCAAATGCGAAATTTGTCATATTCTAACTGAATACCGTATCTTATGCGTCCGAATGGAATTTAACCATCCGGACGCTTTTGTTTTCTTGGGAGGCGCACACGCTCCCCGCTGTCGTTCTCCGCTCTACTCCGTTCAGAAATCTTTGCAAAAAATCTGAACGGAGGAAAGGAAGATGGAAGTCACCATCAACATAGACGGACAAGCCCTGTCCGTGGAGGTCACAGTCGAAGTATACGAGTACCTGGACAGAGCCGACCACAAGGAAGAAAACCTTGCCCATGAGAAGCGGAGGCACTGGGACAGCCGGGAGTTTGACGAGTACATAGTCCTCACCGAAGGGTACTCCTGCTACTACCAGACGCCGGAACAGTGGGTATGCAGGAAAGAAACCCTGCTGGAGATTAAGGCCGCCCTTGCGCTCTGCACCGAGGCGCAGCGCCGCCGGTTCCTGCTCTACGCATTGGAGGGTTTGAGCTATGCCGAGATTGCCGGGCTTTGCCGCTGCTCCAAAGCAGCCATACAGGACAGCATTGAGGCGGTACGGAAAAAAATTAAAAAATTTTTCTGATACAGACCCTACGATTGGCCGTTTTCGGGCTAACCAGTGAAGGGAACTTTTTCCCTATCACATTATCGGGGAGGACAGGCAGGAAACCGCTGCCTGTCCTCTCCGCATTTTAGGAGAGATTAGCCATGAAAACAATCAACCTGAAAAAGTATTATTACCCGCTTTTTGCCACGGACACATTGATTGAGGTATCGGACGAGGTGGCCGAGGCTCTGCTGCTTATGCGGAGGGAGGAAAACAACCGCACCCACAAAATCTGGTATCACAAGGCGTACTATTCCCTTGACTGTGAGGACGGGATTGAAAACTGTGCCTTTGATTTTACCGCCAAATCCCCAGAGGAGATTCTGCTGGAACAGGAGGAAGAACAGCTTTTCCTTGCCACACTGGAACATCTGTCCGAAGCTATGAATAGTCTGACGGACATACAGGCGAGGCGTATCCATGCCCGCTACATGCTTGGCAAAAAACTGATTGAGATTGCCGCAGAAGAAGGCGTAAGCGTATCCGTGGTACAGCAGACCGTTAAGAGCGGCTTAAAGCGAATGCGAAACTATTTTGAGAAAAAGAAGTGGAGGGAATGAGGCAAATGAATTTTAACAAAAGCGAACTGGAAATGCTCTACCAGTATGCCGCACCAACGAAGGAAGAAACCCTTGCCGGGCTGAAAGAGATTGTGCCAGTTCTGGAAAGGAAGGACGATTTACTCTCAAAAGTGATTGTCGAGAATACCATACGGAAACTGGAAAAACTGGCAGAGCCGGAGTGCAGCCGATTTATTGCGGATAACCGGGCCGCCTTTATCGAAAAGCGGGATAATTCTATCCGCCAGAGGCTTGCCGCTGCTAAAGCCAGAAAGGGGGAGCCGGTTCTGCAGGGGCATGACCTGGCAGGCATGGAGAGGTTCCTGCCGGAAACAAGGCACATGGTAACGGTGGATATCCTGAACAGTGACAGCCCAGTGGGATTCCCCGGAGAGCGATACCGTTTTTTCCTTTCTGACGAAGGCTACAAAAGCGCCAGAGCCAGTGAGAAGCGGGGAGAAATCAAAATCAGGAACCATGCCGCTGTCATGGCCGGGAAACTCTACCCGGACAAGAAGCCACCGGCGCAGGAACGGTGAAGGCAACAAAAAAGAGGCTCCGCAAATCCAAATCTGCATTGCCCCTTTAGTCCGTATCTTCGTCTGGTACATACTCCATGATGTCCTCAATACGGCAGTTTAGAATTCGGCACAAGTTATTAAGAATCATGGTTTTGACAACCATGTTTTTCCGCAGCCGATGAAGCTGTGCTTTATCTATGCCGAAATCCTTGATTAGTCTGTACTGGCTTATCTCCCGCTCTTTGAGGGTAGACCAGAGCCGGTCATATTTAATCATGCTGTCAGCTCCCTTCCCTTGTATTTTAACTGTCAGCAAGCCTTAATCATATGGTGCGTGTATGCTCCCTTTTATATGCTAAATTGGAATATAAAAAGCGATTATCAGAGAATACAGACAGCAAAGGGGGAACGGAATCACTTCATGTAAAAACAGTAACAACAAATTTTTTATTACACGAGGCAACCGGAAACGGTTGTCTTTTTTGCCGCCCGAAGGAGGTGATTACAAATGCCAGATATAGACAAGCTGAAAAACCAGCAGGAAAAAGTAAAGACGGAAATCCGCCAGTTGGAGAACCGCCAGAAGATTCTCCTGAACCGGAAAACGGACGCAGAGCGGAAAGCCAGGACACGCCGCCTGATTGAGTATGGGGCAATTCTGGAAAGTATCTTCCCGGCCACTACCGCTATGACCGGCGAGGAAGTCAAGGCGTTTTTATCTGCTATTTCCCGCCTGCCAGAAGTCGTGCGGCTGCTGAAAAATGAATCTGACAGTCAGGATTTACAGCAGCTTTAAAAATCCAACGGCGCATTATCCGAGATTTTTAATTATCCGAGGAAATTCTTAAAAACCTTTTGTATGCGGGGGTTCATGCAAAAAATCTCGGATAAAATTTATCCACATGGGCATAGTACAGTTAAAGCTATCAAACAGGAGGTTTTAACTATGGGTTACCATACAAGGGAAACCAACACAGTGCCATGCGGATACCACGAATTGAATCCGGAAATGGAGGCTCTTTTAGCGGAGTACCTTGAAGACGGGAAACGCAAGGGACTTCAGGAAAGCAGCATCCATCTTCACGATAAGATTGGGCACTACTTTTTATCCGCCCTGGCTGATACAGGCTGCGCAGCGCCGCAGGCAATGAACGCCCAAAATGTAGGAGCCGCGTGTTTAATGGTCAGCAGCAAATGGTACCTTTCACACATCCGGACATTCCTCAGATATGCATATCAGGCCAGACATACCGACAGGGATTACAGCGGCATCGTTCCTCTTTTCAAGAGGCCGCAGCCGTACCCTTCTGTTTATACAATAGAAGAAATCCTGAAAATTGAAAATAGCGTAGGCCGGGACTCCCCACATGGAAAGCGAGATTACGCAGTGCTGCTTCTTGCGACACGGCTGGGGATCAGGAGCGGGGACATCTCATCCATGACATTCCGGGAACTGGATTTTGGCAGGAACCTGATTCTGCTTACACAGCACAAAACCGGCGTTGACATTGAACTTCCCATGGTCCCGGATGTAAAGGCCGCCCTGAAACAGTATTTAGAGGAAGAACGGGCCTGCTATGACAGCCCGTATGTATTTCTCCGCATCGTTCCCCCTTACAGCCATATCTCTGTGCAGGCAATCACCAAGATCGTCAGGACTGCCATTATGGCAGCTGGAATTGATCCGGCGGGACGCAAACAGGGCGCACATGCTTTCCGGTCGTCCCTGGCAAGTTCCATGGTCAATGACAACATCCCTTATGAGGCGGTAAGGAAAGCCCTTGGGCATACAGACCAGAACGCCATCCAATCCTATGTCAGTCTGGATGTGGAGCAGCTGCGGAACTACGCCCTCCCGGTCATGGAGGCGACAGGTACATTTGCTGCTTTTCTGGAGGGGAGGTGGCGCCTGTCATGACACAGTTCCAGTCGGTTTTCAAACATGAGCTTGCAGAATATCTGGAAATCAGCCAGGGGACTGTCAGCGATGATACTTTGCGGAGTACACGCAGAACCCTTCTTTCGTTCGATTCACTGCTGGTGGCAGAAAACGCCGACAGGGTTACGGAAACAGCCATCAATCACTGGATCAGGGAACTCCAGCAGATAAACGCGCCCAAAACGGTCAGCGATAAGGTAAGCTATCTCCGCAAATTTTTGCGGTACCTTCAATACAAGGGGTACAGTGTTTTCATGCCCGCCTGCCCCAAAACATCAGACAGCTATGTCCCATATATTTTTTCGGACAGGGAAATCCAAACGCTTCTGTCCTGCGCCGACAGCTGGGCCAACAGGCATACAGACCCGAAAACCCGCCGGACGGACATGGAGTTCTGTATGCTGCTCCGGATGCTCCTTGGGTGCGGGTTCCGCCTGGGAGAACCGCTTGCCGCCAGGGTAAAAGATATAAATTTCCGCAATGGGACCATCCTGATCCGCCATGCCAAGAACAACAAACAGCGTGTTGTTCCAATGGACAGGACATTGACAGAGATGCTGGAAAGATACTGCATTGCTATGGGGATCAAAACAGAACCGGAAAGCTGTCTGTTCCCGGCAGCCAGGGGCCAAGAGTTTTCCGTCAGTAAAGGAACCTTTGATTTTCGGTTTAGGAACCTCTTGCGGGAAACCGGCCTGTATGTACAGGAAAAATCCCATTCCAGAGGGCAGTGCCTTCATTGCTTCCGTCACTATTTTGCCATCCATTCATTTGCGCAGGCAGAGAAAAACGGACACCCGACAGATAACTCTGTTCCTTTCCTGTCAGTCTATCTTGGACACCATGACATGGACGAAACGGAGAAATATCTGAAATTCAGTGGTGATATGTTCCCTGAATATACGGAGCTGTTTGAAGATTATGCCGCTGGCGTATTCACGGAGGTGGCGTATGAGGAAAAATAAACTTCCTGAATTCATGCTCCTCCTGGAACAGTTTTTTACGGAATATATGCCGCTCTCGTCAGGGCTTTCCCCTAATACCACGAGATCCTATAAACATACCTTCCGCCTTTTGTTCCAGTATGTTTATCAGGAAAAGAAGAAAAATGCTGGTGAAATCCTCTTCCGGGATTTGAATTTCGAGACTATTGACGGCTTCCTGAAATGGATCGAAGCAGAACGGGGATGCTCAGTATCCACAAGGAATCTCAGGCTTTCAGCATTGGCCTCTTTTGCCGGTTACGCACAGAACAGGAATTTTGAAGCAGCGACTGTGTTTGCAAATGCGGTGAAAAGAGTGCCTGTAAAAAAAGAGGCCGTCCAGCCGAGGACCACCTTTACGCTTGATGAAGTTTCAATCCTGCTCCGGCTTCCTGAACCCGGGAAACGGATGGGCTTCCGTGACCAGGTCCTTTTGAACCTGATGTATGCCAGCGGAGCCAGGGCACAGGAAATCTGCGATCTCAAAGTCAGGGACTTCCTGGCCGAGAAAAACCTCTATAAGCTTACAATTACTGGAAAGGGAAACAAAACCCGGAGGATCGTGATTGCAAGGCCTAGCGGAACTCTCCTGGAACGATATCTGGAGGAAACGGGAAAGGCCGGTCGGTTGGAGGCCTACATCTTTTCCAGCCAGACCCATCCGCAGATGAGCATTTCCTGTATTGAGGAGATTTATAAAAAATATATCATGCTCGCAAGAGCAG
Source organism: Lachnospiraceae bacterium 28-4 (assembly GCA_000403275.2). GTDB lineage: Bacteria > Bacillota > Clostridia > Lachnospirales > Lachnospiraceae > Kineothrix. Next base: position 4,719 of record KE159603.1, on the reverse strand, counting down.
GGCATCCGGAAATGTTCCTTGAAAAACGCTACACCCCGCACACCATGAGGCATACGACCGCCACACATATGTTGGAAGCCGGGGTACCAATTATGGCAATCAAAAATTTCCTCGGACATTCCTCGATCTCCACAACAGAACGGTATGCTGAACTTTCACAGGGAACCGTAAACAGGCATATCCGGGATTGGAACGAAAAGTGGTTTTCCCATCAAAAAGAAAATCCTATTACACAAAAGAAAGAGCATCAGCTCCCTGACTTCCTGAAATAGTTCTTACATTATCCGAGGCAACTTCTCTGAAAGCCTTTTATGCTGGCGGTTTTGAGAGTTTCCTCGGATAATTGATTATCTCGGATAATGCGCCCTATCCAAGAACTCGGATAGGGCGCACTTATACACCGTTCCGGTGCGTGCGCCCTGCCGGGGGCATGGCGTCCGCTGGACGCAATGGGGAGTTACACTCCCCAAACCCCTTGTATGCTCCGCCGGAAAGGACACCCGCTCTGCGTCTGCCCTTTCCAGCGAAGCCAATCTATTCCCACCCGAAAGGAGGCGAACAACCATAGCCATCTTCCATATGCCCGTTCAGATTATCAAGCGCAGCAAGGCCAAGTCCGCCGTGGGCGCTGCCGCATACCGGAGCGGAACCAAAATGACCAACGAATGGGACGGGCTTACCCATGATTACACCCGGAAACGTGGCGTAGTCCACTCTGAAATCATATTACCACCCCATGCCCCGCCGGAATTTCAAGACCGCAGCACTCTCTGGAACAGTGTGGAGATGGTTGAAAAGACCCGTGACGCACAGCTTGCCCGTGAGATAGAGATTTCCCTGCCGGTGGAACTGAACCGGGAGGAACAGCTGCGGCTTGCCCGCTCTTTCATCAGCGATACCTTTGTCGCCGCCGGTATGTGTGCGGATTTCTCTATCCATGACAAGAAAGACGGAAATCCCCACTTCCATGTCATGCTCACCATCCGACCGCTAAAGGAAAACGGACAGTGGGGAGCGAAATGCCGGAAGGCCTACGAACTGGACGAAAACGGCCAGCGAATCCCCAACGGCAAAGGCGGCTGGAAGAACCACCGGGAAGACACCACCGACTGGAACGACAAGGGAAATGTAGAGAAGTGGAGGGCTGCCTGGGCAGCTTACGCCAACAGAGCGTTGGAGGCTGCGGGCAGGCCGGAACGGATTGACCACCGTTCCTACGAGCGTCAGGGCATTGACAAGATACCTTCCATCCATCTGGGAGTTGCCGCCAGCCAGATGGAACGGAAAGGCATTGCAACGGAGAAGGGGAACATCAACCGCCAGATTGCCGCCGACAATAAACTGCTGAAGGAAATCAAGGCACGGATTGCCCGGCTCTACAAATGGACAAAGGAGCAGGTGGGGAAACCGGAAGGAAAAGACAGTATCATGGCACAGCTTTACGAGGCCCAACTGTCAACAGGGAACCCTGACTCCCGGTATGGGAAGATAAAGAACCTGAAAGAAAGCGCCGCCCTGTTTAATTTCCTGAACAGCAACAACATCACTTCCATAGAGCAGCTTTATGAAAAGGTGGCCGCCATGAACAAAGATTACTATTCCCTGCGTGGGAAGATTGTCAACGCCGAGCGGCGTATCAAAGTGCTGAACGAACATCTTTCCATGTGGGAGAAATACGAGAGGAACAAAGGAACCCGCCGCCAGTTCGACAAGATGAAGCCGGGGAGGAAAAAGGAGCAGTTTGAGCAGAAGCACAGTGCGGAACTGGCGTTATATGAGGCCGCCGTCCGGTATCTGGAAAAGCTGAAAGCCACCGGCGAAGAAGTCACCCCGAAGAAATGGCAGGCCGAGGCTGACCGCCTGAAAGCGGAGAAATCGGTACAGTACCAGAAAATGAAATCCATGCGGGAGGACATCAAGGCGGTGGAGAACCTGAAAAAGACAGCGGAACAGTTGGCCAGGACGGAAAATGAACCGGCCAGAAAGAAGGAGGAACAGGAATTATGACACAGCAGTTTATCACCATGACAATCACCATCACCATAAAGATACCCGTGCCGCCCACGCCGCCAGCGCCTGCGGGGGCGAAAGCGCCGGAGCCGGTTTTCCTTTTCAGGGAGGGGCAGCCGCCTTTGTGCCGCTGCAAGGTGGGATATGGGAAACAGGCGGCATGAGCGAATCCCGGCCATGGACTACTGGCAGTACCGCAGGGCGAGGCGGCTGGTGCGTGAGTGCTGCAACTACGACAACGGCCAGTGTATGGCGCTTGACGAGGGGGACGGGTGCGTCTGTGTCCAGAGCATTTCCCACTCCCTGCTCTGCCGCTGGTTCCGTGTGGCGGTGCTGCCCTTAGACCACCAGCTGGAAACGGCCCTTTACCACCGGCTGGAAAGCAGACGGTGCAGCGAGTGCGGCGCTCTTTTCCTGCCCGGCTCCAACCGGGCGAAATACTGTAGGGAATGTGCCGCCAGGGTGCGCCGGAGGAAGGAGGCAGAACGCCAGCGGAAAAGATACCATGATTCTACGCATTTAGGAACGGAAAAAGCCTTGTAAATCAAGCACTTTCGGAGCGTGTCGGAGGGGAGGCAATACTTTTTATCACTGACACCCCCAAAGCCCCCTTAAAATGCGTACAGAGGCTTAAAAAAGCTATTCAGAACAAAAGGAGCAACTAAATGACAGAGAACCGACGATTTTATTACCTCAAGCTGAAAGAGAATTTTTATAACAGCGAAACCATGGTCATCCTGGAGAGTATGCAGGACGGCCTTCTGTACTCCAATCTCCTGCTCAAAATGTATTTGATGTCGCTGAAAAGCAGCGGCGTACTCCTGCTGAATGACTGCCTGCCCCATACCGTGCAGACCATAGCCACCTTTACCCGGCATCAGGTAGGCACGGTGGAGCGGGCTTTGAAGATATTCCAGGAGTTTGGCCTTGTGGAGATACTGACGGACGGAGCCTATTACATGAGCGACATCCAGCTGCTGATCGGCCAGTCGTCCAGCGAGGGGGAGCGGAAGAAAAAGGAGCGCATGAGGCTGAAACGCCAGAACCTGCTCCCGTCCGGGGAAGCGGACATTTGTCCGTCCAATGGCCGGGTGGACAAATGTCCGCCTATATTAGAGTATAGAGATAAAGAGATTAGAGATAAGAGTATAGAGAATAGAGAGGGGGACAGGACACACGCCTATGGGAGATACCGGAATGTATTTCTATCTTCTGCGGAACTGGCAGAACTCCAGACGGAACTCCCCGCCCTCTGGGAACAGTACATTGAGCGGCTGTCCGAGTACATGGAATCCAGCGGAAAAGGATATAAAAACCATGCCGCCACAATCCGGCGCTGGGCGAACGCCGACAAAAAGAAAGAAGAACCGCCTGCCCGGAACCGGGATTACAGCGTGAAGGAAGGAGAAACCATATGATAGAGATTACTGCAGAAGTCCGGGCGGCCATAGACAGAGCCGCCGGGGATATGGAACTTGCCGGGGACGAATACATAGAACCGGCTGACGGGCTTATCCACTGTAAGAAATGCCGTGGCAGCCGCCAGACTGTTGTGCCCAGGTTCGGAGGCTCCGGCTATTTCATGCCCCGCTGCCTCTGCCCCTGCCAGCAGAAAGCGCAGGAAGAACGGAAAGCCATGGAGGAACAGAGGGAACGCATGGAGCGTGTCAAACGCCGAAAGGCACAGGGGCTTCAGGACAGATACCTTTATGATTACACTTTCGCCAATGATAATGGCCAGAATCCCGTCATGGAGAAAGCTCACGCCTATGTGGAGCATTGGAAGGAGGCATACCGGGACAATACCGGCCTTCTGCTCTTTGGTGACGTGGGAACCGGAAAATCCTTTTTTGCCGGCTGTATCGCCAATGCCCTGCTTGACCGTGACGTGCCGGTACTGATGACAAATTTTCCGTCTATCCTGAACCGGCTGACCGGCGTGTTTGCCGAGGACAGGGCGGCCTTTATCGCCAGCCTGGACGATTACAGCCTGCTTGTCATTGATGATTTAGGCGTGGAGCGCAGTACCGAGTATGCCATGGAGCAGATGTTCACCGTCATTGACAGCCGGTATCGGAGTAAGAAGCCGCTGATTGTCACGACAAACCTGAAACTGGAAGAGATCAAGAACCCGCCAGACCTTGCCCACGCAAGGATTTATGATCGCATACTGGAACGGTGTGCGCCGGTTCTCTTTTCCGGTAAGAACTTCCGGGAGGAAGGAGCCAGGGCGACCAAAGCGGCGGCGAAGGAGATTGTGAGGAAGGAATAGCATAAACTGATTGCATGAAAAGGAGGATTTATGGGCAGCGAGAAAATCACAGAGGACATTACCACCACGACACCGGCTAAGGACGCTCCCGCACTGGTGAAGAAGATTGGCCGGACTACCTACATTGTGCGGGTTCATTTCAGCAAGACCAGCAGGGAAACCATGAGCGACAAAATCAAGCGTATGCTGAAAAATGAGATACAGCAGATGTAAAAAAGCGATAATGGAAACAGACCGGGAATCAGATTTGCTCTGGCGCTAGGGTAAAGTTTTTGTAGGAAAACAGAATAGAAAGAAATAGGAAAGCACCTTTTTCTGTGTTAGGATTTGATTGGCGAAAAAATCCAAAGAAAGAGGTGCTTCCATGATCAACAGTATACAACAGTTTCAGGCAGAAGGGGTAAAAAAGTTAGAAAAAGTTTTTAACAGCTATGCAT
>KE159602.1:40512-83987 GCA_000403275.2 Lachnospiraceae bacterium 28-4 | reverse complement strand
TTATACAGCACATGGCGGATTTTGCGGATATCGCCGTCAAACTCAAAAAGCAGCGCAAAGGCCGCCGTCTCGGAGTGGGCGTTCTCCACCAGCACTTCATTATTATCCGCTTCCTCCTTCAATACGTCCGTGCGGAAACTTTCAGGAATCAAAGCCAGTTCAAGGTCACCGTCATAGCCCATGTTGTTGGCTATGATGTAATACTCGATGCCGTCCGCATAGAACGATTCCGGCTCCCCGTTGGGGTCCAGGGCAATGGAAACTGCTCCGGGCATCGCCACGGGCGTCTCAAATCCCATCTCCCCATTCTCCTGTGTTTTCTGCAAAGCATAGTGGCAGTTGCAGATATTAAATTTCACTTTATTGTTGTTCTTCATTTCAGACCTCCATTTCATACAAGACTTCATACAGTTTTTCCGACTCGATCCATGTCTCGCTCTTGCCATAGAAAATACCGTGCTTTAACAGGACAGCCTCTATGGTTTCCTCCAATTCCGGGTTTTTCAGGTCGGTGTACAGTTCAATGTCAAGCTGGCTGATTTTGAAATACGTGATCCCGTCCGCTGCGAAATTCGCAGCTTTGGGGTATAAAAATACGAGGAAAGGCGGCTCCGGGGATTCGCCCTCGACAAAGTGGTCATAGGCAAAGGGCAGCCCCATTTCCTCCATCATCTTCAATACTTCCTCATGGCTCATCCTTCCAGCCCCCTTTTGATGCCTTCCTCCAGTTCCCGGATGCCCGCCTGTTCCGCAGGGGCGATATGGGGGAATGCCCGGACGCGCCCACCGCCACGCTTGGCATGGCCTTTTTCCAGTAAATGGGTGAGCTGGTAACGCTTTTTGTTATGCACCACCAGTTCCAGTGAATTGGATGTTTCCTTCTGCTTTTTTACCGCCCACCCTTTTTTATACTGCCCTGTCCGAACCGGGGCATTGGCTTTCACTTCCGATTTCACCGTGTTCCCGGCTTTGGTGACGCAGTCCTTCATCACGTCCGTGGCAAGCCCGGCATATTCAATGAGGCCGTCCATGACCGCCTCCGCCATCTGCTCAATGGATACTTTTCTTTCAGACATTCCTACCTCTTTTCCAAAGCCGCCCGCAGCTTTATGGTTTTATTCTGGTATTTCACATTGTCGATAAATGTGATGTTATACACCTGCCCCCGGAACAGGATGCGGAAATGCTCCGTGTCGATAGCGGCGGCTTCGCTGCAATAGCGGATGAGGAAAAATATCTCTTTCTCCGCATTAAGCTGTGCCGCCTCCCAATACTCCTTCCCGGAAAGGTTGTTCACATAGGCGTGGCAGGTGTAATAATCCTGCCACGATAAAATATGATTCCCGGCTTTGTCATTGCCCGCCACGCTTTTCTGAATGATTATCCTGTCTTTCCATTCTCCCAAAGACATCAGAACACCTCTTTCCGTATGCCGAATAAAAGAGAGCGCAGCGTCTGCACTAATTCCCCGTGGTCTGCCTGCTCCCTGTGTTCATAAAGGTAGGCGGCGGTATAGAGGACGGCAATCCGCGCCATAGGAAGGTGCGCTTCCAGTTCCGATATTTCCATCCTTGCCACATCCGCGCACAGATTTTCCCCGGTCTCGATCAATCCCAAAATAAAGGAATCTTCATCACTGCTGTCAACACGGAGATACTGTTTCGTCTCCTCCAATGTCAGGACTGCCATCCATGCCGCCTCCCTTCTTATGATCTCGATGATGCAGAAGATTTCACCTTCATGGTCTTTACCGCTTCGGCAAGGATCAGCTTGCCGTCCACCCTCTGGCTTGCGAGGAATCCCACCTGCCCGGTTGCCGCAAATAACTCATTCAGACGCTTGAAACTCCTGCCCTGCCTGTCAGCAATCCAGTAGTAAGAGAAATCACCGAACGCCATCACCTTGCTGCCCGCCGCCACTTCCGGCACATAAGAGGAAGTGTGATAAGGGCGGTTTAAAATCATGTCCGGCACCCCTGCCTGCACGGAAGGCTGCCAGATATAATTCCCGTTGTTATCTTTCAGTTTCCGCAGGGCCTTCACCGTGGTGTCATTCAGCAGCCACACAGCCTTTTTGCGGTAAGGCGCTTTCAGGGAATAGAATAAATCCATTACGTCATCAAAGGTGATATTCGCCGTGGCGGTGGTCACGCCATCGGAAGCGCCGCCCGTGGCATTTAAAATACCAGTCGGCTTGCCCTTGCCGTCCCCAATGAAAAAGGCTTCCTCCTCCTTGGTGCCGATCCTGCGCCCGAACTCCTTGGAGATGTAAGCCTCTAAGTTGAATACATTGTCATTCAGTAACTCATCCGATACCTTGATCATGGTCGCCACCTTGAAAGCGCCGATGGAGACCTGACCGAAGGAATCATCCGATTCCGGGTACGCCCCTTCCTCGTCAATCCATGACGCCTCGCCTTTGGATGCCACCACGGGAATCTTCCTGTCGCCGCTGGAGGTCTGGATGACTGTGGCAAGTCCCCGGAAACAGTTCTCTTCCTCCAGCGCCTCCACCAGCGTATGCTCGAATTCGTCCGGCACAAGGTAGCCGCCCTCGGAATCCGTGCCCACCTGCAGGGCGTTCTCCACATCGAAGAAATTCTTCCGGCGCATGGCGTTCCAGAACGTCCTCCTGTAATTGTCAGTCGCCCTGCCCGTTTTTTCCTCCCCATCGGGATGGTTATTGGGCTTGTTGGTGATGGGCTCGGAGGTGGGCTTATTCAGCTCCGCGTCAATGGCGGCCTGCCGCTCCAGGCGCTCGATCTCCTTCCCAAGATCGACTACCTCTTTCTCCATCTTCTCATAGGCGGCGGTGTCCTCTGCGGAAAGCAGCCCGTCCTCACCGCGCTTGCTGTCAAGGAACTTCTTTGCCGCCTCCCATGCCTTTGCCCGTTTCTCCCTCAGTTCTAAAATCCTGCTCATAACATTTCCCTCCATAAAATTTAATGTGTTAATAGGTTCAATCTCTTTTCAAGCTGCTCTATGGGTACCTTTGCCTCCGGCTTTTTCGGAATCAGTTTTGTAAGCAGGGAATTGGTCACCGCTGTCCGGGAGAACATCAGCCCTTCCAGTTCTTCCTCCCCATCCCCTTCTTCTGTATCTTCCTTCCCGTGCAGGATGCCGTCCGCAAAGCCAAGCTCCACGGCCTTCTTCGCGTTAAACCAGCTTTCCGCATCCATGAGGTGGGATATCTTCTTACGGTCCATCCCGGTCTTGATCTCATAAGCGTTCATGATGCTTTCCTTCACTTCATTTAACATCTCCCCCGCTTTCTGCATTTCTTTGGAATCCCCGATTGCTACTGTAATCGGATTGTGGATCATCATTAAACTGAGCGGGGACATCAGCACCGTGGTACCCGCCATAGCGATGACGGAGGCTGCGGATGCCGCCAGTGCGTCCACCTTCACGGTCACATCGCCTTTGTACTCCATGAGCATGTTGTAAATCTGTGCCGCGGCGTACACATCGCCGCCAGGTGAATTGATCCACACGGTGATATTGCCGCTCCCGGCATTCAGCTCCTTTGCGAACAGGGCAGGCGTCACTTCATCCCCGTACCATGTCTCATCCGAAATCTCGCCGTTCAGCACAAGGGTGCGCTCCTCCTCATCCCCCGCATCATTTTTGATCCAGTTCCAGAACTTCCTTTTCATTCTCTGCTGACCTCTCTTTCTGCATAGAAAAAACAGGCAGAACCTTCCGCCTGTCCTTATATATTTATTCTTCCTGCTCCTTCGGCACTCTCCCGAAAAGTCCTGCGTCCTTTAATCGGCATAGGTTCCCGTTGGTGAGAAAAAATTCACCACCCTCCTCCACGGGTATCAGATCCATGCTTTCCAGCCGCCGTATATCATTCGGACACATAAACCCGTTCTGAATACCGATGGAGTACCCCTTCATCCTGCTTTCATAATCGCCCCGGAGCAGGCCGTCCACGTTCATCTTCACGAAATACTCTTTCTTCTCCTGCGGAAGGAACAATGCTTTCTGTATGGACTGCTCCCACCGGATTACCCACGGGTCTAAGGTATATTTCACGAATTCCAATGACTGCTGCTCAATATTGCTAAAGCTGCTCTTGTCAAGGTCGCCCACCATGTGGGGCGGGATGCGGTACAGCCGCGCGATCTCGTCTATCTGGAACTTCCGTGTTTCCAAAAACTGTGCTTCCTCCGGGGGAATCCCGATCTGCTGGTACTTCATGCCCTCCTCCAAAACGGCGACCTTCCCGGCATTTTTCGAGCCGCCGTAAACGGAATGCCAGCTCTCCCTTACCTTCGCCGGGTCTTTCAATACCCCCGGATGCTCCAGCACCCCACCCGGTGTCGCCCCGTTCTCGAAAAAGGACGCACCGTATTCCTCGCAGGCCAGCGTCATGCCTACCGCGTTCTTTGCCATAGCGATAGGGGAATATCCCACCAGCCCGTCAAAGCCAAGACCGGGGATATGCAGCACATCCTCCGGCTTAAGGCGCACACGCCCGTATTCGGAAAAGTTGGGGTTCTCATCGGTGTTCCGGGTATAGGTGTAGAAAAGCCGCCCATGCTCATCCCGGTCAACCTCCATCTTGTCCGGCAAAAGCGGGTACAGCGAAAGCACCCTGCCGCTCCCGTCCCGGATGACCTGCGCGTAGGCATTGCCCCAAATGAGAAGGTGGCTCATCAGCGTCTCCCGGAACACGAAGGAAGTCATCTCCGGGTTCGGCTCGTCATGGAGCAGGTAATATAATGGGTGGTCATACACCCGCTCCTTCCCCGTCTCGGTATAGCAGTACACATGAATTGGCAAAGATGCAATGGCCTCCGCCAGTATCCGCACGCAGGAGTAAACCGCCGTGGTCTGCATGGCGGTTCTTTCATTTACATTTTTTCCGCTGGTGCTTCTCCCAAAGAAAAAGGAATAAGCCGAACCGCCGTAGCTGTCCTTTGGCTTATCCCTCGCACCCCTCATTCCAAAAATGGATGGTAGTTTCATAGGCACCTCCTTAAAAACAGGTAAAAAGAAAGCACCTCCGAAGAGATGCTGCCTGAAATAAAAATCTGCTTTTACGATTTCCTTTTCTTGAATTTTTCTTTTGCATATTCATAGGATTCCTGAATATATGGCTTTAATTCCTCAAATAACTGTTCCGTGGGATTCAGCGCACATATCCACCCCATCCATGCATACACCGGATGCGGGAGGATTTCTCCAGCGGCGGAAAAATCATAATCCATGTCAACGATCCCGCCTTTGCCCGGACGCCCCGGTATCTTACCGAACAGCTTAATGAACGTATTCTTCCTTACACCGATATTCACCCGGTAAATATCTTCTCTGTTCAGCCTTGAACTCTTGTCATTGTCCCCGTCCTTTTCCTTTACTGTCAGGACATAGACACCGCGTTTCAGGAGGTTTCCGGGATTATAGAATATCCCCTTCTCTCCCCAACTGCTGACCATGACCGTCCCTTCTAAATTATCAAGGCAATACTGCAAAATTTCATCTGGCTTCATCATCCTGTACCTCACCGGCTCCTTTTTCCGTGTCCAGTATAACATAAAATCTACCATCCTAAAAGGACAAAATCCCCCTCTCGTCATACACGCTGCCCGTGCTGTTGCCTCCGTTCCGTATCGCACGGTCAAGCCCCATGATCGTGGCCACAGCGCCGTCAATCTTCTCCGTGGATTTCTCCTTGTCCGGCTTGATGTTCCCTGCCGGGTCGGTACGGACGAAAATGTTATCCATCATCCACCGCAGGACGGGATGCCCGCCGTGGGCGATGTTCTTCTCCAGCACCAGCTCCATCAGCCGCTTGGTGGGCGGCGACATATCCTTAAAGCCCTGCCCGAAGGGAACCACGGTAAAGCCAAGCCCCTCAAGGTTCTGCACCATCTGCACCGCTCCCCACCTGTCGAATGCGATCTCCTTGATGTGGAACTTCCTGCCGAGGTCATCAATGAAATTCTCAATAAAGCCATAATGGATCACGTTCCCTTCCGTGGTCTGCAGGAATCCCTGCCTCTCCCACACGTCATACGGCACATGGTCACGCCGCACACGCAGGCGCATATTTTCTTCCGGTATCCAGAAGTACGGAAGTAAAATATATTTTTCCGTGTCATTTCTCGGAGGGAATACCAAAACAAAAGCGGTGATGTCAATGGAACTGGATAAATCCAAGCCTCCGTAACATTCCCGCCCCAGCACTTCCCGCTCATCCACGGGGAAGGCGCAGGCATCCCATTTCTCCATCTGCATCCACCTTGTGGACTGCTTCACCCACTGGTTTAATCTGAGCTGCCGGAAAATATTTTCCTCTGCGGGATTATCCTTTGCACTCAGATACGCATTCCGCACCTTCTCGATGTCAATGGTATGCCCCAGCGAGGGGTTCGCTTTCCTCCACACATCCTCTGATGACCAGTCCGCATCATCGGATGCGCCGTAGATAACGGGATAGAAGGTGGGGTCTATCTTCCTGCCCTGCAGGATGTCCTCCGCCTTCTGGTGCTGCTCGAAACAGACGGAATGGCGGTCTGTTCCGGCTGTAGTTATTAAAAAGAATAACGGCTGCGTCCTGGCATCGCCGGAGCCTTTGGTCATGACATCGAACAGTTCCCGGTTCGGCTGGCTGTGCAGCTCGTCAAAAATGACTGCGTGGACGTTCAGCCCATGCTTGGTGTAGGCTTCCGCGGAAAGCACTTGATAAAAACTGTTCGTTGGCTTATACACCAGCCGCTTTACTGACATAACGGGCTTGATGCGTTTCTTTAATGCCGGACACTGCTCCACCATATCCACCGCCACGTCAAAGACGATGGATGCCTGCTGGCGGTCAGAGGCACAGCCGTAAACCTCTGCGCCCCACTCATTATCACCGCAGGTCATGTACAGAGCCACGCCCGCCGCCAGCTCCGATTTCCCGTTTTTCTTTGGGATTTCCACATAGGCAGTGTTGTACTGCCTGTAACCGTTCTCCTTCACCGTGCCGAACACGTCCCGGATGACCGTCTCCTGCCACGGGAGCAGTTCAAAGGGCTGCCCCCGCCATTTCCCTTTGGTATGTTTCAGGCAGTTAATGAAATCTACCGTCCGTTTCGCCTTTTCCTCATCAAACACTATCCCCCGCCTCCCTTAAAGAGCAAAAGCTCCATCGTGTCGCTTTCCTTATCCTCGCCGCCCTCCGCCACGATGCGGCTCCGGGAGGAAGGGGTGAGGCCGAACTGCTCACAGAAACGGTTCATGATCTTAAGATAGGTCTGGGCGATGGATACCTGCGGCACCTGCTGCCAGTAGCCGGAGGGCGTCTTTACGATGGTGCCGTGCTGGGTGATGAATTCCTCGGCTTCCTTCCAGCGCGCATATGCCTGGCAGTACCCGGCGAATGCCGCCATGTCGATCTCCGTGAGGATGCCCAGCTTCTCCATCTGCCCCGCCATCCGCTTCCACTCTTTTTTCGCCTCGCCCTCCAGCCATGCCGGACAGCGGGGCGCTTTCTTTTCCGGCTTCGGCTCGCCCGTGTTCAGGCTCCGCTTGCCGGGGTTGCCCTCCAGCGCCTTGACCGCCGTGGGCTTTGGTTTCCTTCCGCTCTGCACCTGTGCCGCCTCCTTCCCTTAAATTTCCGCAGCAGAAAAGGGCTCCCGGAGGAACCCTTTCTGCTGCTATGTATGTGCTTTTATCTGACCATTATCTTATGGCCCATGACCGTTTTTATTTCTTTTGCGGAAAAATTCCTCGCGTCGCTGTCCGCCCTCGGCTTTACGTTTGCAATGGCTTCCTCCGCATCCTTCCCCACCGAAAGCATCTGCCTCGGTAACAAATCTGAAAATGTGTAGTTCCATTCGTAGTAATCCACCCTGTATAGTTTCATCCTCTTTCCCTCCTCTGCCTTTATCCCTGTTCCGGGAGCGCGTCCGCCGCTGCCCTCGCCGCTGTCAGTGCGTTCTCTTCATAAAAATATGGGTCTATGCTTTTGGAAACCTCCGCACCGTCTCTGCCGTAAATGCGGAAACCGTACCCAAGCGCCTCATCATCCCATTCTGTCCGCAATTCATATCCGTTGTAAATTTCCTTCATCGTGTTTTTCCCTCCTTAGTTGTATTCCATGATCAGGATCGCCAGCGCCGCTTTTGTCGCGTCATCCTCCGGCTCGCAGTCCCATCCCCTGTCATAGCAGCAGGTGGTCTTCCCGTCTATCTTTATGGCCAGTTTGGAAATCCTCCCGCCGTCAATCCCGTACCTGCTTCCTCCCTCATAATGCTTTACCGTATAGCTGCAGGCTGTCATCCTTCCGTCCTGCGGTATCCCGATTACCCCTTTTCTTACCATCCTTTTTCCCTCCGTTTTCCTTTTGTTAGACACATGTTACCTCTGAACGAAGGTATTATCCACTTATATCTGCTTCATAAATGTACCAGAGATAACAGCCGGGGATTGTGTACATTATGGCGGAGGGCTTATGCCTCTTCCGCCTCCATCCTGATCGCCGGGATGACCGCCCGCTCCTGTGTCTGCCAGTCCGTGTAGTTTGCCTTTACCTCGGTCAGCCCCGCCATCCGGAAGCCGTGCTTTTCGAATTCCGCAAGGGTCGGTATCAGGCTTGAAAAGGTGCTGCTGATGGTGAATCCGCTGATGCCGTTTTCCTTAAGCGCCCTTGTGATCTCCGGGATATCCCTGTCCCAGATGGTCTCGCCAAAATCAATGCTGTCATTGCCCGCCGTGATGCTGTTCCGGTATGCCCAGAACAGTGTGGGGTTGATCCCCCAATCCTTAAGGCTTGCTGCCTGCTCTGCAATGGCCCTCTCAAAAAGTTCAATTTTTTTCATGGTTTGTGCCCTCCGTTTTTTCGTATTTTCCCTTTCGGCAGTACACATGTTACCTCTGAAAGCGCACATTATCCACTCATATCTGCACCATAAATGTGACAAAGATATGGGTGGATAACTGTGCATAATATGGCGGATTATGAGAACTCCACCATATGTAAGGTTTTGCAGATGCGCTTATAATCCCCGTGCTTTAACGCTTCCCTGCCGCTGTGCCTGACCTTCCGGTTCAGATATTTCTTATTCAGGGAAATACCGTGGCGCAGCTCTCCCCTCATGCTGTAGGAGCCATTGCCCCGCTGCCAGCAGTTGCGCTTCTGGTGTGCATTCCCCGGCATCCTTTCCTGCATTGCCATGTCCGTCCACCCCCTTTCCGATTCCAGCATTTATTTTCTGACCACACCGCGTGTCCTGACCTCATAGGCCGCCCCGATACGCTTCCCGTTATAATCCTCGCAGCTCACGAATCCCTCGCCGTACATTCCAGAATTGATGTTGATGTTCCCGCACTGCTGTATCTCATCCACTCCTTCCGGGTGGTAATAGACCGGGTACTGGCAGTTGTTGCCGATACCGTAGGCGTGGGTGACGGTGTTCCCGATACTCATCCTGTAATATTCCAGATAAGCGCCGAGTTTCTTTTTCAGCAGGTGCATCTGCACCCTGTCCGTCCCCCATTCATAGCGTACTATTTCTTCCACGTTGAGGGCATCCATGAACTCCCCGACTGCCGCCGCCATCGTCTCCTGCATTGTGTCGTCATATACAATCCTCATGCCGCATCCCCCCTCCTATCAGTACACAAGGGCACTCACGCATCCCCGTCTGTCACGGACATCCGCCTCTTTGCACCGGAATCCCAGCAGTTCCTGAACCTCCATCTCCACGGCATATTCCGGGTTCCCCGGATGGCCTTTGGGTTTCATCTCCCCCGCCAGTATCTTTTCCGCATCCTGCGCCGTAAGGTCAACGTATCCTGACGGCGTCATGAAATGAAACTCTTTCCTATGGGAAACATAGCGCCGGAGCAGCTCCCCCACGGTCACCTCCCCGTCCCCGATTTTCACCGCATGGTCTTCCCCGAATATCACCGCAAGGCTGCTTCCGTTCTGCCAGTCAACGTGGATACTGCCGGAATCGTCAATGCCCGTCACCACACCACGCAGTCCGGGCGGCATCTCCCTGTAGGGGTCATCCATCTTTACCAGCTCCACCCTGCACCCCGGCGGGTATTCCGCCCGCAGGGCTTCCAGTTCCTCTTTTTTAATATAAATACCCATTCCGCATATCTCCTTCCGTAGATTCCGGCAGGGAGGGAAGCGCCGCCTCCCCGCCCCTGCTGTTTCTTACTGTTCTGTGTCAAAACTCTGGTTCACCTGCCCAATCAGGATGGCATCCGCAACCGCCTCTGCCATGTCCGTTCCCTGCTCTCCTGCCGTTTCCTCTGCGGGTGCCTGTTCCTGCTGCTTTGCCGCCTCCCGCTCGTTCCGGCGGGCTTCCTGCCACCTCTGCTTATTCTCATCCGTGCGGAAAGCGGAATTCCCTTTCAGCTTTTTCATCAGAAGGTCCCGTATCTCTTTCCCCTCTGCGCCGCCAAAGCCGAGGCGCAGGAGCCATATCCTCATGTAGTATTTCTCGTTTTCCTCGATGGTCTCCTTGGGGCTGATGCGTTTCTGCTCCTTTGCCTGCCGCACCATCGCCGCCGTAAGGTGCGTGAATGCCTTTATCATGCCGGGGTCACCCGCCGTGGGAAGGGTGAAGGTAATCTTCCCGTCCTGAAAGCTGATGCCCCTGCACCCTTCCGCATGGTTTTGGAATGTCTGCAGGAAAGTTTCCGCATCGGGAATCTCCGTGCTGCCCAGCTCCTCCACCAATGCTGTCGGAACCCGGAAAACATCTTCCGCAAAGGCGCGGTTTATGAGGTACTGTTTGCTGCGGGTCAGGAATACCAGGTTCTTAAGCCCCTCCGCGCTCATGCCCTCCACCGGGAGGCTGACCGTTGTTTCATCCACCTCCGTGTGGGGCGTTTCGATAAGGCCCTGCTCCAAAAGCCCTGCCCTTACCAGCTCCGCCGTCTTTTCATCCTCCGTCTCCACCGCGCCGCTCCTGTCGATGGTGCAGTTCCCGATCTGGTAGCTGCAGGTAGGAACTCCCATGTACTTTGAGGGCTGCCCTAAAATCCCGCTGACTGCCTTTACTACATCTTTCCTGTTTGCTGCATTCGTCTCAATCCTCATCCTTTTTTCCTCCATTTTCGTGTTTTCCCTTTCGGTATTACATTAATCACTCTGAATGGGGATAAAAGCAACATAAATGTCAGAATAAATGTCACAATAAAAAATCCGGGAACTGTGCATAGTACACAATGCCGCAAAGCACGAAATATACGTTCGGCAGGGCGCAGCCATTCCCCCACATACGGTACTCCGCCGAATCGGAATGGGGGTCTTCCAGCCATTTGCGTATCTGGCTGTCAGACTTCGGTTTACTGGAGGTGCCTATAACTTTACGGTGGGTCTCGAACACCTCCCGCCAGAATGCCATTTCTTCTTCCGTAGGATTCTCTGTGCCGAGGCCGTCACACCACCAGTCCGGGAAGCCCTGCAGCCTCGCACATTCCGTAGGGGTCAGCCTCCTCACAATGTAGTCCGGCTCTACGATATGGTAGTCGCCGCTGAACGCCTCCTGGTTCCCAAGCCACTGCTTGGAGCCCATGCTCGCGGAGATCGTACCAAATACATCCTTACCCGATGCCGTCCGCACATCATTTATTACCGGCGGGTCCTTATAATCCGTAGCCACCAGCGTGTTTGCCAGTTCCTTTTCCGCCCGCATGAAATAGGAATTCTTGCTCGTGCAGTAGGTGGGGTATGCCACCGCATGGCGGTCTGCCCCGGTCAGGCTGAAACACACGTCCTCATTCACCCCGCTGCCCTGCGGCCCGTTCTTATCATCCCTGCCGATCATGGAGCCCTGCACCGCAACTACAGCGATGCCGCCCTGATTCGAGGACGGATTATTACAGTTACAGTCAAGTGTCCGTGCGGTCTGCGCCTCATAAAAACCGCTGTGCGGATTGCCGGATTTCATGGCGTTGCTCTCTTTGGAGCAGATGCCGAATGCCTGCACCACAAGCTCATTGCAGCGGCTCTCTCCTATATCGAAAGTATTCAGCGTATTTGCCACTTCCCCGTCCTTCCATGTGGGCGCTTCCTCCGCAGAGTGCGGGCGCATCCCTTTGCAGAAAGGCACGAACACGGTCTGGTCATTGTTGCAGGAAAGGGTGGCTGATTTATCATCCTGTATCAGAGCGCCCTTCCCTCCAGAACCTCCACCAGCGCGGATTTTCAGCGTCTTTGGCGTTTCCACCACAAAGGGCTGGTTGTTCCCGCCCATGCCGTAGGTGGCATTGACCGTGGGCGCGGTCTCCAAAGGCCCCGTGTATCTCGTATCCTGAGAGTGGTTTTCAAATACTGCCTGCTCCAGCACACACGGGGGATGGTGCGCCTCCGCCCTTAAGGTACACGTCACGTCATCGGTCACGTCCATGCGGCTTCCGCCCTGGTCGTTTAAACAGATGCCGCCTGCCGCTCCAATGCCCGGCGCAGCACCTCCGGCAGCTCCTTGCCACGCACGGAAGCCCTGCGGAGTATACCCTGACACGCCCTCGGACTCAAATAATATCTTTCCGGCACTCCCGCCTGTAAAATCTGCGACAAGGTAGATGCGTTTTCTACGTTGGGGGACGCCCCACAGGCAGGCATCGACCACCCGCCATGCGAGGGAAAACCCGTCTGCCATGATGCATCCGGCATTCGCCCACTTTCCCTTTGGAGGTCCAGGTACAGGAATGTCCCCGTCTTTGACGGAGCAGACCGCGTTAAGGACTGCCCTGAAATCCTCCCCTTTGTTTGAGGAGAATGCCCCCGGTACGTTCTCCCACACGATAAATCTTGGGTATCTCCCATCTGTCGCACACCTCATTTCCTTTATGATCCGTATTGCCTGAAAAAATAAGCTGGACTGCTTACCGCCAAGCCCTGCACGTTTTCCTGCTATTGAGATGTCCGTGCAAGGACTCCCAAATGTTATGATGTCCACGGGCTCTATTTCATCCCCACGGATGCTGTTCACGTCACCGTAATGTTTCACGAAAGGCAGCCGCTTTGTGGTCACCCTGATAGGGAACATCTCAATTTCCGATGCCCACACCGGGCGGATTCCGGCAAGCAGCCCGCCAAGCTCAAAAGCGCCGGAGCCGGAGAACAGGCTGCCCAGCGTCAGTTTCCCATTCTCATCCATCAGAGCCACCCCCGTCCAAATCGTCATAGGAAATTCCCGTCAGCTCCGTCAGCACATCCTCGCAGGAAGCCACCGCCGCATCCCATCCCCGGCTGAATGTTTCGGATGCATCGCACCCGCCAAGCCCGTGTATCCTTCGGAAAATCTCAATGAAAATTTTTCTGTCACTCATTGCCTGCCGCCCCCTTCTCCAGTTCCGCATATGGGATTTTCACACCATCCCTCTCCACAAACACATTCTCCGCAGAGCCAAAATCCTGATAATAGCGGTTAATAATAACATCCGCAAACTTCTCATCCAGCTCTATGGTGTAACAGATGCGGTTCGTCTGCTCGCAGGCGATCAGCGTGGAGCCGGAGCCGCCGAAAGGGTCCAGTACAATGCAGTTGCTCATGCTCGAATTCTTGATGGGATATGCCACCAAGCCTACGGGCTTCATGGTCGGATGCTGTTCGCTTTTTTTCGGGCGGTCAAACTCCCATATGGTGGTCTGCTTCCTGTCAGAATACCAGTTGTGCTTCCCGCCTTTTTTCCATCCGAACAGGCACGGCTCGTGCTGCCACTGGTAGGGACTCCGCCCCAGCACAAGGCTCTGTTTCTTCCAGATGCAGCACCCGGAAAGGTAGAATCCCGCCGCCTTGAACGCGCTGCGGAAATTTAAGCCCTCGGTGTCGGCATGGAACACATAGATAGAGGCATCGCTCTCCATGCTCTGCTCCATGTTCACGAATGCGGCGAAAAGGAAGTTATAGAACTGCTCATTTTCCATGTGGTCATTCTTGATCTTCCCGGCACTCCCCTCATAATTTGCATTGTACGGAGGGTCCGTCACCACAAGGTTTGCTTTCGCCCCTGCCATCAGCACATCGTATGTCTCCGGCAGGGTCGAATCCCCGACCACCAGCCTGTGCCGCCCAAGCGTCCATATGTCACCCATCTTCGCCACGGCGGGCTTTTCCAATTCCGCATCAATGTCGAAATCATCCTCGGTCACTTTCTTATCATGGACGGAATTGAAAAGCTGCTCGATCTCCGGCGGCTCGAATCCGGTGAAGGACACATCAAAGTCCGAATCCTGCAGGTCGGCGATCAAATCCGCCAGCAGCTCCTTGTTCCATTCGCCCGTGATCTTATTGAGCGCGATGTTCAGCGCCTTCTCCTTCTGCTTGTCAATGTCAATGACGATGCAGTCAATTTCCTCATAGCCCAAATCCGTGAGGACTGTGGCGCGTTGGTGTCCCGCCACGATTGTCATATCTGAGTTGACGATCACCGGCTCCACATAGCCGAACTCCGTGATGGAGTTTCTGATCTTCTCATATTCCCTGTCACCCTTTTTCAGCTTTTTCCTCGGATTGTAGGATGCCGGGATAAGGTCGGCAATCCTGATCTTCTTAAACTCCATTCTCTAATCCCTCCAGAACCTTGCTTTGATGTAGCAGTCGTAACTGCAATACTTCGGTTTCCTGCTCCGGTAAAAGGAAAACTCCGTCCCGCAACATTCACATTTCTTTGTGCAGAGGGATTTATGGCTTCCCTCCTCCGGGTGCGCCTTCCACCACTGTCTCCGGCATTTCTCGGAGCAGAACTTCCTCGGCCTGCCGGTCCCTGCCTGCTGCATTTCCTTCCCGCAGCAGAGACAGATGCCGCTACATTCTGCCCGCTCCTGCAGGTTTTTTACTGTCGCCGCCACATAGCCGCCCATCCCTTTTGCCTTGCAGTGGTTGCGGACGATGTCGCGGGAAAGCCCAAGGGCCTCCGCTATGGCACGGTAGCCCATGCCCTTCAAGCGCATTTCCTTCACCTGCGCCGCCTCAAAATCGGTCATTTTCCCTCCACCTCCATCAAAAAAGGGCCAAAAACCAGCGTTTTTTGATGGTTTTTAAGCCCAAAAACATGGGTTTTTCGGTACTTTCACGCAAAACTAAAGTGCCTGAAAGCCTTGAAAAATCAATGTTTATGTAAGATTTTGGGGCGATTTCCTATCCCCCCTGTGCGAATTTGCGAAAACGCGCGTCTGAGGGGGCGGCGGTCGATATTTTTCGACAGTTGTAGAGATAACTCGACCCCCTTCCCCATGCAGATTTCCACGGGAAATGTTGTGCCTTGTCGGAATATGAAAGAAAAAGAACCATCACGGAAACCGTCAGTATCTGTACTCCTGATAGCGGTCCTCCGTCATGGTTTTATGGTCGTGGCAGCTCTTACAAAGGCTCTGCCAGTTCGCCTCATCCCAGAACAGTTTCGCATCCCCTCTGTGGGGGATGATGTGGTCAACAACTGTCGCCCGTGTCAGCCTCCCCTGCTCCATGCACCTGACGCAGAGGGGCTGTGCCTTTAAGAACCGTGTCCGTGCTTTCTCCCACCTGCTGTCATACCCACGGGCGGATGCGCTGGCACGGTCAGAGGCGTGCAGCCGTAAATGTTCTTCACAGTACATCCCGTCCGTCAGCTTCGGGCATCCCGGATGCTTGCATGGTTTCATCGGTTTCCTCGGCATGGCTGTACGCCTCCTTCCTGTTTACTCCTGCGGCAGCCTGCCGCACAGCGCCCTGTAGGTCTGCGCCATCATCCTGCCCCACTTCTCCTGCTCACCGGCCACAGCCTTTAGCTGCTCCGCCAGTGTGTGCATATGGAACCGCGGCGCGTAGTTGTCCAGTGTCTCGTTGATGTCCGTCAGATCGAACCGCTCATGCAGGTTCTCCGCCATCACCGCGTTCATGCACTCCAGATCCTCTGCCAGCGTCCCTAAGATCAGTTCCTCCAGCTCCGCCGCCGTGCGGAATGTATGGAACACTTCAAAGTGCCCGTGTTCCTTATCGTACACATAAAAGAAATGTGTGCCGTTCCTGCCAAGCGCGATGTCTGCATCCCTCTCCGAAAAATAATCCCGGTATCTTTCCGCCATTTCCAGCGCTTCCTCCCAGCCTTCCGGCATCATGCTAAAACCTCCCTTCCTTTCTTGGTGTGGGCATTTTAACTCTGAATCCCGTCAATAGCAAGGTGGTTTCCCGCTTATCTTCCTAAGTGGCAGTATGCTTAAAATACCGCCGCTTTCTTTGTCACTATCTGGTATTGGCTGCTGCGCCGCTCCTGTTTTAAACTGTCTCCCGAAAGGAGGTGGCGTGCCATGACGGACGGGGAATTCCTCACCCAGACCATCATAGAACGGATGGACCTTATCTTCCGGCGCAACAACAAAGAGCCGACAGAGGAAGAAAAGGCAGAAAGGCAGGAGCGGGACGCACAGTTCCGGCGCATCCTTGACAGCCTCCCGGAAGATGACCGGGAAGTGCTAAAGGAAATGCAGACGGAGGCGTTCCGCAGGGCAGCCCGCGAAAACGAGCTTTATTACCGTGAGGGGCTTAAGGACGGCTTTACCGTCTGCCGCTTTGTGAACGGCGGGTAAGGCGGACGGGCGGCAGCAACGGAAAACGCTGCCGCCCGGAAAGCGTCACCACTTCTTCACGCCGCCATAGTATTTATCTGCGATTGCCTCCTGCTGGTACTCCGGCAGGCTCCGCAGTCTCTCACTTACCTTTTCAAGCGACTGCGCCTGTTCTTCCCTCGTCTTATGGAAGTGGCAGGTCTCTCCCTGACATTTCCCACATCGCAGCACGTTACAGTTCCCATCCTTCATAGCGAAACAGTCCATAGCGTCCACCTTTCCATCCCTTCTGCCAAAAGGGGCAGCGGTGAAAGGATAAAGCCCGCTGCCCCGTGCGGAGGACATGAAAAAAGCCCCGTGGATTTTCCATCAGGGCTCCCTACACTTCTTCGCATCATAACCATAGCACAATATTTTTTCCTTTGCAATAAACCACTTGGTAAACCATCCAGTAAACCACTTAGTAAACCAGTCAGTAAACCATCACGCAAAACCCTGTCCGCAAACACGCATAAACACTGGATTCCTGCTTACCCCACCCTTGAAAAAATGTCCTCCGGGGAGGGAAAAACTTTTTCAAAAAAATTTTTTATTTTAACTCAGCATCACTTCCAGGTCGTTTTTCTCCCGGATTTCGTAAAAAACATCCATTTCTTTCAGCGCCTTCCTCCTGTATTTCCCGATCATGGTATGGGAGACGCCGTACTTCTCGGAAAGCTCCTGCCAGTCCATCCCTTCCACCACCATGTCCGTTATGACCTCCGGCAGCTTCCCGCTTAAGCGGCTGACGCAGTAATGGAAAAACTCGATCTCCGCCTTTTTCCTCCGGTACTGCTCTAAAAGGCCGTCAAACATCTCATCCTCCAGCCTGTCCGCCGTCTTGCGGTAATTCAGCGCCACGGATGCCGTCCTGTCGGAAGTCCCGCCCTCCTGCACCTTTTCCCCTTCCGGCTTTGCAAGGCACATGGACTTTATCACCTCGTCCGCATCGATGCCGCGGAAATTGGTGATGCGGAATTTCAGTAAATCCACCTCCTGTTTTCTTGCCGCATAACTCCTGAACATTTCTTCTGCTTTCATCCCACGCCTCCAATCCTCGCTTTTACCGCATCCACAAGTGCCGACTGCCCGCAGTCCTTTTTTTCCAATGCAGCCATCACCCGCTCATCCAGTGTGCCTTTGGAAATCAAATGGTGGATCACAACCGTCTCCTCCTGCCCCTGCCGCCACAGCCTCGCGTTCATCTGCTGATACAGTTCCAAAGACCATGTCAGCCCGAACCACACCAGCGTGGAGCCGCCCGCCTGCAGGTTCAGCCCATGCCCCGCTGATGCCGGGTGGATTGCCGCCACCGGGATTTCCCCGGCATTCCATTTCCGCATATCCTCCGCCGTGTCCAGCTCCACCGCCCCGGTGCGCTTTTTCAGCCTGTCAAGGTCATGCTTATACCAGTAGGCAATTAACACAGGCTTGCCGTTTGCCGCCTCGATCAAATCCTCTAAGGCTTCCAGCTTCCGGTCATGGATGTGCTTTACATTCCCGTTCTCATCATAGACCGCGCCGTCCGCCATCTGTAAAAGTTTATTGGCTAATGCCGCCGCGTTCACCGCGTCAATGTCACCGTCCGCAAAGGGGATGAGCATATCCCGCTCCAACTGCCCATAGAGAGCCATCTCCTTTTCACTCATAATGACCTCCACCCGGTTGTAGACGCATTCCGGCATATCCAGATAATCCACAGCCTTCATGCTGATGCAGATATCGGAGATCAGTTCATAGATTGCTTCTTCCGCTCCTTCCCGTGGCTTATAGGAAAATACCATCTCGCAGCTGCGCTTGTCCGGCACGAAGAACCGCTCCCGGTAGCCGCCGATGAACCGCCCAAGCCTCTGCCCCATGTCGAGGATGCCGATCTCCGCCCAAAGGTCAATAAGACCGTTCGGTGCGGGCGTCCCGGTCAGCCCCACGATGCGCCTAACCATCGGGCGCACCTTTTTTAATGCCTTGAACCGCTTTGCCTTATGGGACTTGAAGGACGAAAGTTCATCAATCACCACCATGTCAAAATCCCATTTATGGTTTTCTACCAGCCACTCCACGTTTTCCCTGTTGATGACGTACACCTGTGCTTTCCTGCCAAGTGCGGCTATGCGTTCTTTTTCCGAACCAAGCACCGCCGACATCCCAATCCCGGAAAGATGCTCCCACTTCTCCAGTTCGGAAGGCCAAGTCAGATAGCAGACTCGCAAGGGCGCTATAATCAGTATTTTTCGGATGTCAAAATAGTCAAACAATAATTCCCATATGGCGGTGAGCGTGATCACTGTTTTCCCCAATCCACAATCCAAAAACAATGCGCTCACCTTGTGGCTCACGATAAATTCTTTTGCATATTCCTGATACTCATGTGGCACATATCTCATCCAGCACACCTCCGATCTGCTCCACCCCGTCAATCACATAAACGGGAAACCCTAAACATTCCAACTGCCTCATTCTTTTCTCCTGCAGGGGTCTCGGCTTCTTCCCCGGAGCCTTTAACTCCACAAATGCGATCTTCCTACCTGGCAATAAAACGATCCTGTCCGGCACCCCATCCAATCCGGGTGAGGTGAACTTCACCGCCATGCCTCCCATCTTTTTCACTGCGTCTGTGAATATCTTTTCCACACGTTTTTCGGAATGAACCACAGCCATAACGTCCCACCTTCCTCTCCGTCCACATGGACTGACTTCACGCCCAGCAGAGCCTTCTGCCGCTTGACCTCTGTCTTTTTTATGCCGTTTTCCTCTGCCAGTTCATACACCTTTTTATAATTTACGAATCCGTCTTTCAGGATATCCTCCAAAAACATAGCTGCCTCCAGTCTCAGGAACAACGGAACGAACGAACAAAAAAATCCCTATATTGCTATACGCGTGTATGACATACACACACATCCTCTTTCTCTTTTATTTTTATATTTCTCATATAGTAAAGGTTGTTCCGTTGTTCCTATAAATCCGCTAACGCCCATAGTTGCTGGCTTTTTTCAAAGAACAATCTGCCGGAACAATCATCCGCCTTGTTCCGTTTGTTCCCGGCAGTACGCCCTCTGCTTCCCATAAACGGGGAAAACATACATCCCCGTCCTCGTCCCGGCATACTTCTCCCATCCTTCGATCTTGCGCATGATGGCATTGATCTCATAGGAATCTATCTTTTTGAGCGCCGAGGACTCCCGCCCGAAACACTCGCACCATATCTCCATGTTGCAGACCAGCGTCCGGCGCACGGTGCCTTTCCGCTGCGGCTCCCCGAATTCACTGCCGTTTAAGAAATTCCTGCGGTCATATAAGCTCATTCCATCCCAATCCTCCGGGAGCAGCGTGTCAAGGTACGTCCGCACCAGGCCTTCCCGGTCATCCGTCTCCATCGCCTCCGCCTGCTCCGCAATGGCGATCTGCGCCTCCTCCCCTTCGAGGTAGAGCTTCTCCCCGGAACGGTACAGCGACACCGCCTCCGCCCATATCTGCCATATCTCCTCCCCGGTGATCTGCCAGGGCTTCTTCCGGCTCTCCCTGCCCACCCGGACAGGCCAGAAGCGGCGGTTGCCCGTCACGTCGCGCAGGAACCCGTTCTCCGAGTTGGTGCTGCCCACGATGATGCACTGGCGCGGGTGGCTCTCCACGTTCATGCCGTAGCTTGCACGGTACTTGTCATCCACCCGGGAGAGGAAGGACTTCACGGTCTCCACATCGGTCTTGCGCATCCCGGCAAGCTCGCCCAGCTCCAGTATCCAGTAGCCCTGCAGTTTCTCCGGGCCGGACTTGTCTCGCATATCCGTGAGCGTCAGGCTGTCGGAGAACCACGCGCCGCCCAGCTTTGCAAAGAGCGTGGACTTGCCGATGCCCTGCGGCCCATTCAGGATAAGGACGGAATCGAACTTGATCCCCGGCTGGTATATCCTCGCCACGGCCGCCGCCATCGTCTTCCGTGTGACCGCCCGCGTGTAGCTGGTGTCCTCCGCGGCGAAGTAATCCACCAGCAAAGTCTCCACCCTTCCCGTGCCGTCCCATTCCGGCAGGGCATCAAGGTATTCACGCACCGGGTGGTATGCCCGCTTCGCCGCCACCGCAAGCACAGCGTCCTTCGTCCTGGTCGGGGAATAGACACCGTACACATTGCTCAGATATACTTTCAGGGATGCGAAGTCGGCATCATTCCACCCCGGCTTGATCTGCTTCCACGGAAGTCCCTCCCCGGCATCTATCCCGTCCCGGTGGAGGTTGAACGCAATGGAGCGCAGGCGCTCATCGCTTCGCATGACCAGCACAAGGTTATCCAGCGTGGGCTTTACCGCACCCTGCCTGTCAAGTTCCAACGCCCCCTGCCAGTCATCGGACGGGGCGAATTCCTCCCCCGCCGCTTTCTGCCGCTCCTGCGCCAGCGTGGCTTTCACGTTCTCATCACTGACCGCAAACTCGCTCATGGCGGAAAAGGAAGGGAGCTTCACCGCCTCCGTACCCTCCGCCACCTTTTCATCCAGTTCCCCATACCTGTGAATCCGCACCATGTCAAAGGCATTCATCAGCCTGCCGCAGGCCGGGTCGGTGGCATGGTGGGAGTAGGCGAATTTCCCCTCATAAATGACCACGCCCGCCTGTGAGTCAGCCGGGATATAGTCATACCGCCCTGGCATGGTGCTTGGCTGATAAACATCTGACAGAAATGCGGCTATCGCATCTTCTATCGTGTAAGTCCGGCAGAATGCGCCGATCACTCCATCCTTCGTGAGCGGGTCTGCCTGTTTCCTCATTTCCCTCTGGACGATATTCTGCTGCCTGCTGCTCACCGGCCACTCGGAGGAATCCCGCCAGTCCTTGTACCGTGAAAGCACATCGTCCGGGTTAAGCGGCTCCCCCTCAATGTCACGGAAAATAAATTCCCCGTCAGAGGAGGTGGACGGCCAGTACATGAGGCGGCTCGGCTCATAGGTGGTGTCATCGAACATCTCAATCCCGATGTCCTCCGCCACCTTGCGCGCCACCGCCACATATTCATCCGGCGACACCGGGCGGGACAGCGGGATTGCTAAACGGTACCTTGGATTTTCCGGCGTGTGCTTGTGGGTGGAATAAATGAGACAGCGGTAATCCTGCAGCATCTCTATCTGCTCAATCACGCCCGGAACCGCATGGTCCATATCCTCCACAATCATGGTACGGTATTCCACGCTGTCCTTCTTCCGTCTGCCGCCTTTCAGCCTCCCTGCCACATAGCCGCCCACATCCTTAATGGCGTCCTGCTTCGCTTTCGTCATTTTCATATACTGCTCCACGGTCTCCGCCGTGCGGATGGTGTGGGAGATGCGCTCTATGAATTCATCCAGCTCCATCTCCACGTTGTTCCACCGTTTCTCCATCCTTGAATTGCCTGTTGCGATCTGTATCCTCATTCCTTCCTGCCCTCCAATAATTTCAGATTTTTCATGCATTGGTTATAAATGATCTGTTCCTCCCTGGCCTTCCTTCTGTAGAAATGCCATTCCTCCGATTTTGCAGTAAGGGACTCCGCCTTTTCTGAAAAAGCCCTGACCTTCCCGGAATGCTCCCGTGCCTTTATCCGTAAGAACTGTTTCAGTTTCTCCCTGTCATCCTCTTTTGCAAAGCGCCGGATCAGCGGGAACACCTTCCTTGCCACCGCCAACCTGCATGGGAAGAACTCATGGATATAAAGCTCCATCCTCCCGTTCTTATAAACCATCCTTACCGTTTCCTTTTCCGCTTTCTGCTCCGCCATACGCATCCCGCCGTAGGCTGTGGGGTCATGGTACCCTTCCGCATTCCTTCTCTCCATATATTTCTCCTCCTACATTTTCTGATAAAAACTACACTGGTAACCATCCGCTCTCAATGGCAAGCCCTCCGCCCATTCTGGCTGTACCGCCATGATCTCACACATCTCATCCACGGAGCCGCTGTCCTCCGGCACTTCCGCTATGATCTCATCATGGCAGTGCATGACGATTGGATAACCTTTTTTCTCTACACGGAGCATTGCCTCCGCCAGTAAATCCCGCGCCGTCCCCTGCACGATGTTCTCCACCAGCTTGGGACCGTAGGTCTCTATCCTGCTCCATTTCTTGTTTTCAGAAATCCCTTCATAGGTCAGGCCGTCCCTGCCGAACTTGTTCACTGCCATTCTCGGCTTTACATAGGACAGCTTCCTGCCGGACGGGAGTGTGATGAATAAAATCCCGCTCTTATATTCAAAAATAATTTTTCCAACTTTGGTTTTCTGCTTTTCGGTGACTGCTTTCACAGCCGCCGCATCCACGTCCCACCAGAACTGCACCATGTGAGGATTGGCTTTCCGCCACGCCGCCACAAGCGGGGGAAGTTCCTCTTCTGTCAGCCCCATATCCAAAGCGCCCATACTGACAAGAGCGCCGCTGGAGCCCCCATATTGGCAGGCGAGGGATGCTACTTTACCTTTCGCCCTTTCCGAACTGCCTTTTCCGATCTCCGACATTGGGATGCCGAACATCCTTGATGCCGTCATTTCATACAGCTTCCCGTCACCGCGGAAAACGTCCAGCACCCATTCCTCGCCGGAGAGCCACCCCATGACACGAGCTTCAATGGCAGAGAAGTCCGCCACCACAAAGCGGCACCCCGGCTTCGGTATGAAAGCTGTGCGGATAAGTTCGGAGAGAACATTCGGTGTGGAATCATATAAAAGTTCGATATCCTCAAAGCGCCCTTGCTTCACAAGTTCCCTCGCCAGTTCCAGATCGGGGAGATAGTTTTTGGGAAGATTGTGCAATTGCACGTTCTTGCCGCTCCACCGGCCTGACCGATTCGCACCATAAAACATCAGCATCCCGTGTACCCGCCCGTCCGAACAGGCAGACCGCTCTATGGCTTCATACTTTTTCACAGAAGTCTTTGCCAGCATAAGCCGGAGTCTGAGCAGTTCCTCCACTTCCCCGTCCGTCTCCGCTATCATCTCCGCCACCGCTTTCTTGGAAAGGCTCTCCGCCTCCATCCCCTTATCCCCAAGCCAGCCTTTGAGCTGCGCCACGGAATTGGGGTTCTCCAACCCGGTCAGTTCATAAGCGCGTTTCGTCACAACCTCCTTATGGAGCCGCTCACAGGAAACCGCATTCCTTACTAACTTCATATCCACGAGAACGCCGCGGTCATTGATGCGCTGGTCTATGCGGTACAGTTCCATCTCGCTTTCCGGGATGGGGAAATTATGCAGTTTCCTGCGGATGGATTTCTCCACGTCCACATCCCTTTTGCAGTAGGTCTTGAACAGTTCCCATTTCTCCGGCGCATGGCAGGGGAGGTTCCGCATCCTTCCGCCGTTTGCCTTTGTGGGCTTGCAGGGGATGCAGAAATACCGGATCAGTTCTTTCCCTTCCTTCATCTTCTGCTCGTCCAGACCAAGCACCCTGCCAACATCCTCCAGTGACCGGGGAAGGGCGAGCATTGCCGCCTGCACCGCACTGCAATGCCAGGACTCCGGGGGAATGTATCTCCCGAAATGTTTTGACAGGCAGGTGCGCTCAAAATTTGCATTGTATGCCGTCTTGGTCACTGACACATCAAAGATGGCTTCCTCCACCTCTGCCGGGAGCTTCTCACCCTGCGCAAGGTCTATGATCTGCGTCTCCCCTCCGTCAAAGGACCAGGCAAACAGCAGAATCTCAAAAGCAGGGCTGTCCGCATAAGCGTATACCCCGCATTTGATCAAATCCACATCGCTGAAACTTTCGATATCCATTTCAAGCACCCGTTCCATGACAAGCCTCCCTCCTTCCGTACTTTGGATGACGGGCGGCAGTTCCCCGCCGCCCCGATATGCCTATCCAAGAAAATCTTCCTCATCATCCACTTCCACCGCGTCAAAGTCATCCTCGGCGTTCGTCCTTCCGCCCAACGACTCCCCGTCACGCAGCTTCTGGATGTTGCCGAGCCCCGCGGCGATTCCCTTATTGCCGTTGGTGGAAAATCCGTAGAAGTTCACGCTGATCCTGCCATAGCACCCGGAGTACACTTCCGACTGGTCAAGGATGGGCTGTACGTTTTTATCCACCACCTGCGGTGCCTGCTTGCTGTTGGCGTTGAAGAAATAGCTGTCCGCATACGCCTCATCCTCCGGGCGGTCAATGTCGCCGTCACGTAAGGGCAGTTTCAAATTCGCCGGGACCTTGCCGCCCCACTTGGAGACGGAATCCTTCTTCGCCTGCTCGATTGCCCTCTTGATCTTTTCGATGGTCTCCGTGTCCGACTTTGGTATGATGGCCGATACGGAATACTTCGGGTCCCCGTCGCTCACGGCGTTTGGCTCCCAGCAGTGCAGGTAGGAAAACCTGCACGGTACGATCACTTTCGTAAGGTTTGCATTTTCATTACTCATGGTATTCATTCCTCCTTAAAATCCGCCTCTGCGGTTGCTGCGGCAATCTCCTGCCTTTTATCTGATTCCGGTACTAAGGTCACTTTGCCCTGGGGCTTGTAGACCAGCTTCCCAAGTATCTCTGCAAATTTCTTCTTCCCAAGCAGCCGCTCCATCTCCGTGATGCCGATGAGCGTCTTTTTATAAATGTCCGTGTACCCGGCTTTCTGCGCCGCCTGGGCCACTTCCTCCTCATCCGTGTATTTCCTGTTGCTCCTGCCCTCGACTAACTTAAAGCCGGCCCACTTCTTACCCTTCGTGACCGCCTCGTCCTGTGCATAGGCGTAGACATCCGCAGACCACTTGGCAAGCTCGTCCGCCACTTTCAGGACTTCCGCAATTTCCTCATCTGACAATAACGGCGGAGCCTTGAACTCCATCTGTGCTAATCTTAAATATTCCTCCGCCCTCGCCCTGCAGGTGTTCTTCGCCTTGCAGAAACGGCACCAGTCGCCGGAGCGGTACTCGCCCTCTCCCTTGATGGCAAGCACGGCCTTTGGCTTCAGCTCCATCTCCACCCATTCCATCAGGTCCTTTACGGAAATCTCCCATGTGCTGACGGATTCCAGCCTCGGCTGGTAGATTGTCATACGGATAATTTCAATGTCATAGAGGGCATCAAATAATTCCAGTGCGCCAAGCCCGTATAACATCATCTGCGGGTTCCACTCCGCATCCACCGGCACGCCTTTCCCGTATTTAAAGTCAATGACGGTAAGGATATGGTCAGCAACGATCAGAAGGTCGCCCGTCCCGAATCCCTCCGGCACATAGGCGGAGTAGTCCAGCCGCTGCTCGATCAGCACCACCGGGTCTGCACATTCCTGCCTTGCAAGCTCCACCTGCTCCATCGCATAGGCCACATACCCGTCCGTGCATTCCTCCATCTCGTCACACTGGTAATCCGACACCGGGCGTTTTGACCGCCTCTTTAATGCTTTTTTCAGCTTATGCTCCGCAAGGGCGTGGGCGGCGGTGCCTTCCTCGGCATAGACGCTGCCGCCGGGCTCATCCCTGAACTGCTCCTCCAGCCTTGCGGACGGCGTGCAGGAGAGCCACCGCTTGGAGGAGGATGCGGAAAGCAATGCGTGTCTGCCCATCACAGCACCTGCGCTTCCTGCATCAGCGCCGGGTAGTCCTCCGGCTTCACCGCCGAGAGTTTCACCGCGCCGTACTTCTGCAAAAGTTCCTTGATCTCCTTCGATTTCCCCTCCTGGGTCTTCTGCGCCATCAGTGCGCGGATGCCCTCCAGCGTGGCAGGATTCTCCTGCTGTTCCTGCACCGCATTCTGTTTCTGTTCTTTCACTGTATCCTGCTTCTGTTCTTTCACAGCCTTATCCTTTGTGCCTCCCTCCGCTTTGGCAAGGCCCCGCAGACCTTCCGCAACGATGGAGAAACCTTCCGCAATCCTTAATAATTCACTTCCCATTTACATTCCCTCCGTTTCTTTAAAAATGATTGCCTTTCCCTGCCCTGTGGCAGATGCGATCTCTGCCGCCATCCCTTCGGTGGCTTCCCCGAATACCCACACCTCATCACAGAGGGCGAGCAGCTCCACCCCCATAGTGATGCCGAGCCGCCGCTCTTCCTCTATCCCCTCGTTCAAGAACTGCGGGAACAAAAGGTGCGGCGCGATGGGCAGGTACCCTTCCTCACACGCCATGCGGCTGTAGGCAGCCGCCCTTCTCGCATTCCCTTCCATGTCGCCGCGGAAGGGACTGCAGATAAAAACCTTCTTACGCATCCGTCCCTACCTCCTTCACGGAAAGTTCCTCCACGCTGCCTCCGGGGACAATGATCGTCACCCGGCGCATCTCACCGAACAGCCGCCGGAGCAGGCGCTCGCGCAAAGGTATAGTCCTGCACCAGACGATACCGCCGGAACCGGGCTCTTTTGTATAGCTGATCTTCAAGCTGTGTTTCATCTGCTTTTCACCTCTTTCTAAGGGCGCTTATTTTACTGCCCTCACTATTAGGTCACGGGAAAGGCAAAAGTCAGGGGTCTAATCAAAATTTTTTTTCAATTTTTTTAATGCCCGTTCCACCCGTTCATGGACGGACTGCTTGGTCACGCCTTCTTCACGGGCAATATCCGTGATTTTCCGCCCCTCAAAATAGACCTTCTCCACCAGCTCCCTTTGGGATGGTGATAAAGCCTCCATAGCGGAATACAGCCGCGCCATATCCTCCCGGCGCACCGCCTCCCCTTCCGTATCCTCCGCCGAGGCAAACAGCTCCCCTTCGTAGTCCATGCTGTCAAGGGAGACATGGCGGCGGGTCTCCTTCTGGTCATTGTTGTCCTGCTGGCGGTCTAAATCCAGCAGCATCCCTCCGAGGTGCTCGTCCACCTCCACCCCGGAGACTTCCCCTGTCACAAATTCATAGGTGATCTTCATTCAGACCTCCCGCCGGAACCCGGCAGGACGCAGAATGTATTGATTTTTCCAGACATAAAGCGTTCCTTTCTTTACGCCTTCGTAAAGCCAGAAACGCTATATTTTTTGATATGAAACTACCTTGAAACGTAAAAAAGGCCGGAGTAAGCTAAGGTATTGGTCTCTAGCTTTACTCCGGCCCTTCGCAGCTCGTCACTTGGCCGCTCGCACAATCGAGTAAACATTATTTCGTTTTCAATGAGGTCTGTATCAGCCATTCCAGCCTGACTGTCCTACCGCAGTGGGGGCATCTGATACGGACTACTGTCCTCCCCTCCGCGATGGCGATTAAATCGCAGATCCTCTTCCGGCACAGCGGACACCTTATTTTGCACATCTCTCAATCCCTCCCACAGCCACTTCTGGATTTCTAACCATGATCAGCGGAACGGTTCCGTGCAGGTGTCCTTACAGTGGTAATTCCCATAAATTACCATGTATACTGTAAGTATGCCCACAGGGCGCATTCCTAATCACGGCCTATACAAAAAAATGGCAGGGCTACCCCTGCCGCCTGTTCTTCTTATGTACCTTCTTCGGGCCAAAGCCCACCTCGACCACCTCCCCGCAGCGCCTGCACTTCATCTCAAGCACCGTCCTGCCCGGCGGCATCTCCTCAATGTCAAGGATGTGCCGCCCGCACTTCGGGTTCGGGCATCTGATCCTCTCCACTGAAACCGCCTCCCCGCACTGATATGGAACAAGGGAACCAGCCTGTCCCTGCCGGTTCCCTTTTATCCTTTGTGCTTTATTGGTTTTCTCCCTTTTTGGAAATCCACTACCCCAAAAACTCTAAGAACTTTTTATAGAACATCAATTCCTGCCCTGCAAAATCCGGGTTCGCTGCCGGGGTCAGCGGATTCTCCAGCCTATGTATGATCCTTTCAGCCATCGACTTTGCGGAACCTATGCTGTCACCCAAAAATGTAGAACTCAAACCCTGCTGCCCACTTTCAACGTGCAGTACCAAAGCCGTTGAGATGCAGTTCATCGGAAAAGGATTTACTCCCGTTTCTGCAAGCGCCTTATCCCATGCCTGCATCACTTCATCGGAACTCTCCGGCCTGAAAGTATTCGTTTCTTTCTTTGTTGCAGCTTTGTTCATTGCATCAGCAAAGTTCCTTCCTGCCACATTCCTTTCTGTCCTTCTCGTTTCATACCCTGCTGCCGGGTATCCTGCTCCTATTCCATTTACATTCATTTTCTTAATCTCCTCCATTATTTTTGTCAGCCCCTCTGTCGTTCAGAGCCGCATCCGCTCCCTCGTAATAAGTCCGAGCGATTCATTACCTCCATGCAGAAATATCCCCTATGTTCCCCGCCCAAATTCCATACCGTCCTTCACCCCCTCTCACTAATCTGCCTGTGACTCCCGCCCTGTCCGGCGCGACTTTGGCGACCTCGCTTTTGCGTAGGGCGAGGAACTTATTCCCCATATAGACGTTCTGTTGTCTTCTCCCGGAGGGAATCGGACAGCTTAGATGATGCCTTTCCTGCCTTTTGGATGTCCACATGATGGCTTTTTGCTATTCCTGTTATATCCATTTAATCGCCTCTCACTTCTGCATTTTCTTTTTGATAAGCATAGAAATCAGCATGGCCGCTATCCCCAAGGCAAGATAAACTGCTGCATACAGGACAAATGCCGTCTCCCCCATGTCAAAAAATACCCATGTGCCTATGAGAAACAGCGCAGCCGAGATAACCGGAAGGCTCCATAAGCGCCGGATGCCCTTTCCCGCAAATGCTCCGATTAGCACGGAATATAATGGATTGACCGCAAAAAACAGAAGAAAACATACCGCCATTCCTGCATCGCCTTTTACGAAAGTAGCCGCAAGCCACGGAAACGCCAGCATAACTACCGCCGAAGCCGCCATCCATAAAATAATGTTCTTTTTCATATGATACCTCTTCCAAAATCTGTTTTTAATTCCCCAATCTGTCGGAACATAGGGGATACCTGCCTTGTCGGGCTGTGACCTTATTGGAAAATATATTCCAAATCTTGTTACTCTCTCAATCTTCTGGCACTGTTCCATCAGGGCACTCAATTCCTAAAATATCATAATACTCATTTGTAAATGAAATTTGCTCATAAGGGAATTTGCTTTGCAAATCTTTGATATACTCAAACGGGGTATCTATCAATGCTACATCCATCCCTTTGCGAATTGTATCCAAAACGCTTTTTACTTCGGGCCGAGCTTTATATTCCTGTTCTTCTGGACAATTAACAAAATCATCAAACATTTTCTTGTCCCACCAAATAATCTGTTGCAGAGTATTTGTACCACCAGTGGCGAGTATCAGCCCTAAGAAATCGCAAAAATTACGGGCAATGGGATAGACAAAGTAATCGCAACAAGTTTCTGGATTAACGCAGAAAACCATATCTCCAAAACCTTCAATAAAGCAGTAGTGTATGCCATTATCCCAACCAATAATTTCAGCTCCAATAGGTGTGCAAAAACACGGCATTCCTCCTCCAAGTTCTAAACCAATCCAACTACCGTCTATCTTCAAATTTTTATATTTTTCATAAAGCATATTCATTTAGGTTCCTCCAAAACAACACTTAATCTGCAAGAACGCTGGGGATAAATATACTGCCTAACTTCCCCTGCCACCCCTCCCTTCGCTGCTTTCCCATTCAGAGCCGCGCCCTCGCCTCCGGGCAGACCGTAGAGGCAAAGCATTATGCGCCTCTGCGGAATAAGGTGTATAGATTATACCTGTATATCCAACCCTTCCACCGTGCCAGATTTCCCAGATACCATTGACGTAATGCTCTCATCTGCAAAAATCTCATCCAGCACATCAGACGGAATCGGCTTGCCATGCGTCCAGCCGGGTACCTTTTCTTTCACGGCATTGGCTACCTTCCTCCCAATGCTTATTTCCAACTGCCCTAAAGTCCATGCCGCAGCTACCCGGTCTTCCTTCTTTAATGTCTTATAATAATTGTTTTTTGCCTGGGCCATTTCTTCCCACTCTGCCTCATTGTCACCGGACATTCCATTGTATTTATAATACGCATCCTTCACGCTGTTAAAAACGCGCTGCTTCATCTCATCAGATACCTTGATAATCTTCCTCGCATTGGGATTGTTGGTAACGCACATCCCTTCCACACCATAAGAATTTTTCCTATGTCCGGTAAGCTGGTCTTCCAGCGTATTCTTCCCGCCCGCACTGGAACGCCTTGCCCCGGCGAAAGGCATATTCGTGTTTGCTTTGCCGCCGTTCATCCTTGATAAAAGCTGCCAGATTCCCTGGCTGTTATTTCCTATACGCATGATAAAATCCCTCCTTCTATATGGTCAAATCCAACTGTGCGCCCTTGCCTTCTTCCTGCACTTTTACAGGCTGGCTTGTTCCCACCTTTATCTGTTCCATCAGTTTTTCCACGGATTCAGCCTTTGCCAGCTTCTTCTCCTTTAAGGCTTCTTCCTCTTTCTTCTTCGCACGTTTTTCCGCTATCTGCTTCTGTACCTTTTCCTTATAGACCGTGCCGGGGTTCTCCATCGTGTCCTTGCTCCTGCCGACCATCCAGTAAGAAACTTTCCCATTCTTGTCAATAAGGGCGCCTGCGCTGAGTATCTCGTCATTGCTCTCCCTTGCGAACTTCTCAATCCGCTCCGAATTGCCGGACATTTCTGCAAAGACTTTCTCATACTTCGCCGCTGCTGCCGGGTCTTTCGCCATCTTCTCCACAATACTGGAAGAAACCGCTATGTTGTTATAACCCCTGCTCCCAAGCATATAGGCATCTTCCTGTTTTCCGTTTTTGAAATCCGCCACCGTTATGTTCACATCCGGGTATTTCTCTTTCAGACTATTCAGATAAGCCTGCGAATCCCCATTGAGGGAACTGCTCCCATTTGCCCTGTCTGCTGCATAAGTGTTCGTGTAATCCGTTACTCCTGAAATTGCCATAATAATCATCCTCCTTCAAAAAATCTTACCTGCGGCCCCTCTGTCATTCAGGGCCGCCTATGCCCCCTTGCGGTAAGTCCGGGCATGATCTTCCTTACTTCAAAATGCCCGGAATGCTTATATTTTCTGATTTCCAACCACGCTTTTGCTGAATGTGCTTATGTTTTCCTCATAGGCAGTTGCCGCAAGTGCGCTTACTCCTGCGGTCTGGAATGCCGCCGCATCGTCACCGCTTTGCATTCCCCCTGCAAGAAATGCCTGTAACCTCTGCCTGCTTGCCATCTGACTTTTCAGGTAGTTCTCCTGTGCCGCCGCCTTCCTTGCCTGTGCTTTTTTGACCGCCTCCTTCTCCTGTTCCTCCATCAGTTCTTCCATCCTCTCATGGCGTTTTTCCCACCATGATTTTTCATTTCCGGCAAAATTAGAGCCGCTGCCTCCCACCGGTCCCGCATAACCGTAGCATTCTTCCGGGGATGCCCCGATAACATCATAACCAACATAGTTTGAACATCCGGTTATACCTTGAACCGAACATGCTGAACGTACCCGATTCAAAACATATTCCTCATACTCTGGATCAATTTTCATTCTTTCAAAAGCTTCTTCTTTAATTATAATTGCTCCCGATGAGTATGTAGAACGAGCCCACCCGCTAACGGGCATTTGGGATATTTCATTCATAACCCATTGCTTATACTCATCCAACGTCATTTCATCTTTGGATTTTCCACCAACTGAACTATTTGAAACTTTAGCTAAATTCGGCGGATAATTAATTACCATGTCCCCCGCCCATGCTGATGAGCCGGATTTTTCCGCCGCATTCTTTCCTTCCGCGGCTTTCTGCACCTCCTCCGCAAAATTCCCGGTTCCTGCCGCCTTTTGGCTTCTGTTTGTGTAGGCATAGGGGTTTACTCCTGCGCCGCTTACATTACTGATACTCATACCTGTCTCCTTTCCTGTAACATCACCGTTACACTGAACTCATTTTTCTTTACCCTGATATCCACATCCCCCATATATTTCTCCGCTTCCCTCTTTACATTGGAAAGCCCGATCCCATGCATGGAACCCTGCCTTCCGAAAGGCTCCTTTTCCTTTGTGGAGATTGGGAGGTTCGTATCCGCATCCATGATGATCTCCCCTTCAAACGGGTTTCTGACCTCGATCAGGAAGAACTTTCTCTTCTGCCTGCTGGAAATGAAAATGTACCTGTCGCCTTGCCGCATCTTCCCGCAGGCTTCCAGGGCGTTCTGCAGCAGGTTGTTTACAATGATGCCGATGTCATAGGCATCATACCTTTCCGATTCCGGGTAGGTAAATTCTGACCGGAACCGTATGCCCTGCTTTTCCGCTGCTTTCTGCCTGTCGTTCACGATCACGTCAGTAACGGCATTCCCTGTCTTTATGGAAAATTCAAAGGCATCCATGCTCTCATCCATTCTGGAAATGTACTGCCCCATGCTGCCATAGTCCCCGCTTTCAAGCAGCCCCTTGATATTGGTCAGATGGTTTTTCATCTCATGCTTCATCCGGCGGATGCCGTCATAGAACTGATCCACCTCCGCCATCCGCTCCTGTATTGCATGGACCTGCTGCTGTTCCACAAAATACCTTTCCTTTTCCTTCTGGAGTCCCACCATTTTCTGATAAGATATTATGGTCACCAGAATACCGGCATAAAACAGTGCGGCGGCCACAGGCACGATCCCTATCAGCACCGGGTACTGCTCATAAAGCTGTATGGACAGCTCCCCCGTGGTCACGATCAGAATCCGGAATAAAATATTGACAAACAGGATGCCCGTCACGGGCGTCAGCAGCAGATAGCACAATTCCCTTATGTGCAGTTCCATCCTGCATTTCCTGATCTGGCGTGCCACCATATACAGCAGTGCGGAAAAAAGCACAAGCTGCAGCAGTTCCACCAGACAGAAATTCAGGGCTGCATTCCGAAGTACCCGCTCTACTCCTTCCTCCCCTTTCACAAGATGCCTGCCCGTGTAGAAATTCACGCTTGCCACCGCCAGCGAACTCAGGTTTCTGATGCAGAAGAACACCACCCCCATGAACAGTGCGGTTTTCTTTTCCACCCCTAAATACTTTGCCGCCAGCGTCAGCAGGACTATTACGGAAGCCATGCAGACCAGCGCCCCCATACTGACTGCCATGTTAAAAAAATAGATGATGGAATAGGATGCAAACACAGCCAACATCTTTATGATGTCTGCCGGATGCCCCCTTTTCCGCCCCGCCATATACGGATAGAAAAATGCCGTCAGACAGCAGGCATACAGAATGACTTCAATCCCTACCGCTGTATTTTGGAACAGCGTAAAACTTGCCTCACTCAATGGCAGCCCTCCTATTTCATAAACCGCAGGTACGCTTTTACAAAATCTTCATACTTATATTTTGAGATCAGGAGCTTCTCCCCATTTGTCAGCGTTACCTCTGTTTTGTTGTATTCATCCACATAGGACAGGTTGACCAGGTAGCCTTTGTGGACACGGCAGAACTGCCCCTGCAGCTCTTCTTCCAGATCACTCATTTTTGCATAATATTCCAAAATCCCGTCCTTCATATGGACGGCTATTTTATGGTTCTGGCTTTCCATGTAATAGATGTCGCTTAACGGTATTGTTTTTCCCGTATTCCCATACTGGACCATCAGCACCCTTTTCCCCTGCCCGGCCTGCTGCGCCGCCCTCCTAAAAATCTCGGCAAACCGCCCTTCGTCAATGGGTTTCAGCAGGTACTGGAACGCCCCCACGTCAAAGGCATCATACACATATTTTTCATAGCCCGTGACAAATATGATGATGGGCTGTTTGATATCTTCCATGCCCCTGATCCGTTTTGCCATTTCCATACCATCCATTGATGAATCCGAGCCTTTCAGCTCAATGTCAAGAAACAGCAGGTCATGATCAGCCCCCGCTAAAAAATAATCCTCCGCCGTGGCATATTCCGTGACCTCACACTCCACTCCCTGTTTCCGAACCAGCGAACAGATGTAGCTCCTTATATTTTTTTCATCATCACAGACCGCTATTTTGATTGCCTCCACCTCCTTCTTTCCTCACTTCGTGTATCGGAAAAATAAGAATATTTTTAACTCCGACAGCGTGAATAGACGATTTGACAGCGTAACTGGATTGACGCTTTTTATCCTTAATATCCCCTCTGCCGCTCTCAATATCCCCCGCAAGGCGGCACAAACGCAAACCCCCGTGTAAGCATATTAACTCTGATTCCCCCGCTTTCCAAGCGGTTTCCGTTATCAGGCCGCCCGGCCTGCCTGCGGAAAAGGCAGACCGCCGCATATGGCGGATGATGGCCATAGTGCGGCGGTTTGTCTTTTGTAGAGTTCATAAATACCTATTTTCACATACGTTGCTGATTATGAGCTGAATTTCCTGCATAGGGAAACAACGGATCAGACAACCGGAAACTGAAACTCTCCCTGTCTACCAGCCCCACCACCTTTTCACTGTCATACAGTTTAAGCAGGAATCCAGCCATCTCTTTGCTTGTGTGATATGTTCCGAAAGATTTATCATAGTCGTATTCACTGACATTATTTGCCACCATGCCGAACTCCGTCTTTGTCGCCGCAGGCGCCAGCACCTTTGCTTTCATTTTCGCCCCTATCTCTTTCAGTTCCCACGCCAGTCCCTCCGTAAACGTGCTGACATAAAACTTCGCCGCACAGTACGTCACAGCCGTAGGCACAATGGTATACCCACCAGCCGAAGATACATTGATAAGCTGTGCCCCCTCTGCCTCCTTATAGTCGCGGACAAACAGGGAGGACAATATTGTCAGTGCCTCTATATTCAGATGCAACATTGCCCCAATTTTTCCCAAGTCCTGATCTGCCACGCTGTCATAATTTCCAAAACCCGCATTATTCACCCACGTCTCTATCTCATAATCTTTCAGCCCCTCATAAAACTGGTACGCATTTTCCGGGACGGATAAATCCGTACTTCGGATGACAACATCCAAATTCGGGCATTCCTTCAATATCTCCTTTTTCAGCATCTCCAAGTTATCCCTGCGCCTTGCTGCTATGACCAGATTTTTCCCCCGCCCTGCAAATGCCTTTGCCGTTTCATACCCAATGCCGGAACTTGCCCCGGTGATGACTGTATATTTTCCTTTTTCCTGAACCATTTGATAATCCTCCTTCGATTTGGTATAATCCAACCATACAATGTAGAGTGAACTCTATGTCAAGAGGATTGGAGTGATTTTTTATGGAATATTCTATCGGGGAATTTTCAAAGCTGACGGGGCTTGGCATCCATACCCTGCGCTACTATGAACAGGAAGGGCTGATTGCCCCGGAGCGCAATTCCGGCAACCGCCGCTGTTATTCTGATAAAGACCTCACATGGATTGCATTTATCAAACGCCTGAAAGACACCGGTATGCCCATTAAGGAAATCAGGCACTATGCCGAACTCCGCGCCGCAGGTGATCCCACCCTTTCTGAAAGGATGGAAATGCTGGTACAGCACCGACAGGCACTCAATGAGCAGATTGCACGTCTGCAGGAGCATAAGATAAAACTGGATGAAAAAATAGAGTTTTACAGAAATGAGATTAAGCGAACACAGAATAATGTCTCTTCCTGAGTATTACTCTGCCGGAAAAGGCAACCGTTCCTTTTCCGGCTTTATCCTTTATTCCATCTCCCTGAACGTACCGGCCATTCCCCCGACAAGGCTCCACTGGCACTGCATATAGGATTTCAGATTTTCCGTGCTTTGCCTGTATGCCTCCCGGACTGTTTCCGGGTCATATAATTATGCTTTCTGCCAAAGCAGCATATTGTCCTGAAATTCAGCCGACACTTTTCCGGTATCTTTCAGCCACGAAAGGTAGGAACGCACCGTACTTCCCACCAACACATACTGCTCAAAATTCATGACAAGTCCATAGCCTTTGAACACTTCCTGCAAAATCCGCTCAAAGCACATTGGTTCTTCACAGATGGATAAAATACGCTCTGCAATGCTCTGTACCTTATCTCTGTTATAACGGACAAGCTCCTCCACATCAGCAGAGGCATCTGCATGGGCGGGGACGAACATGGCCGCCTCCATCTGCTCCACCTTATCCAGCGTTTCCAGATATGCGCCCACGTCATAGATGAAGGAAACCGCATATTTGTCCAGCGTCTCCCTGCTGCTGATGCAGTCCGCAAGGAACACCACATTGTCCGGCATACGGAACCCCACCATATCAAAGAAATGCCCCGGCAGGGGTATCACCTCAATCTCCTTTGGGAAGTTCTCATCTGAAAAATCGGTCACATCGCTTTCCTGCGCCATCAGGAACTTATGTCGCAAATCCTTACACGGATATCCGCCGTAAAGGAAAGACGGCTCCAATACCGGGTATTTCGTAAAAGCCGCCTCTATGCCACCGGAATAAACCTTACAGCCCGTCTGCCCCTGCAGGTACTTGTTCCCGCCGATATGGTCTGCATTGGAATGAGTATTCAGAATTGCCGCCAGATGCCAGCCGTTCTTATCCAGTATCTGCCGAACCTTCCGCCCCGCATCCTTGTCATTCCCGCTGTCAACCAGATAGACATGATCCTTATCCGCAACATAGACACCTATCTTCGCCGGGCAGTTTATGTAATAGCATTTCTCACTGACTTGAACCAACTCATACATTTTTCGTTTCCTCCTTTAACTGTTTCCACATACAAAATAAATCATAACATATTCCTTACCGTCCCTGCCATCTTTTTGTGAAATACCGGCAGGACAGACTGGCTGTACTTATGAGAAAACTCAATGGCCTGCAGAGCATGATTCCATAAAACCCGATATACCGCACCGAAACAAAGGCAAAGGCTGTACGGAACCCTAATTCAAGCATGGTATTAAAAACCGGGTATGCAATCTCTCCTGCCCCGCGTAGGAAATTCGTGAGCAGGTAAAGGCTGACGCAGAAAGGGAATGTCAGGGAAACGATATGGAGATAGCGCACCCCTATGCGGACTATCTCCTTTTCGTCCCCCACTAACAGGTACATGAACTGCGGCGAGGCAGCCCATACAATGACCACCACCGCAGCCGCAAATACCACTGAAATCTTAAAACCATCCCTCAACCCCTTACGGCATCTGTCAAAGTTTTTAGCCCCCGCATTCTGCGCTGTGAAAACACTGAGCGAAGCCCCCAGATTGACTGCCGGGATTGTCAGTATCGTTTCAATCCTATATGCCGCTGCATAGGCCGATATTTCATTGATGCCAAACCGGTTGATCACTCCCTGTATAAAGAACATACTGACAGCGGAGGCTCCATTCTGCACGATGCTTGTCACGCCAAGACGGAATACGGGCAGTACATACTTAAAGTCAGGCCGCACCGCCAGTGCATTTTTATCTTTACGGCGTAAATGGAAAACGGCCAGCCCTGCCGCCGCTGCCTGGGAAATCACCGTTGCAGATGCCGCCCCTCTTATCCCCAGCCGGAGGATTACAACAAACACATAATCAAGCACGATATTCATAAGGCAGGAAACGGACATATCCCGTACCGGCGTCCTTGCGTCCCCTCCGGCCTTCGCCACCGCAGAGTAAAAGTTGTATGCTGACAGGAATGGGATTCCCAATGCCGTGATCCTCAAATACTCTGCCGCAGGGCGGGCAGCAGCCGCAGGGATACCCATCGCCCTGAAAATCCATCCCGCAGACAGAAAAAATATGCAGGCCAGACCGCCGCCGATCAGAAAGACCAACGTCCGGATGGAACCCATACAGCCCTGTGCCTTTTCCCCTGAACCATACATCTGAGCCAGCAAAATCAGAATGCCGGAGGAAAGCCCAAGAATAATGCTGTTTATAATCAGCATGGGAACATAAGAGTTTCCCACGGCAGCCAGGGCGTTTTTGCCTAATACATGCCCCACAACCGCCGTATCAAAAACATTGTAGAGGTTCTGCATGATATTCCCCGCAAACAGCGGGACGGAAAATTTCAGCAGCGCCTTAACGGGCTTTCCCTTTGTCATATCCATTTCCATAATTATTTTATCATCTTCGCCATCACAGGGCGCAGGGCAAGGCCAAGGGGAACCGCCACCACACAGGCTACAATGGCATTTACACTGGACACCACCGCTTTCTGCGTGACTGTCAGCATGACCGCTTCCAGGGGCAGCCCCAATACAAATCTGTGTTCAATAAAACTCTTTGACAGATAAAGGACCACATAAGCAAAAGCGCCAGCGATGCCGCCGACCACATACCGTTGTTTCAGATGTGCCGGACTGCCAGAGGTTATCTTCCCGCATATCCATGCCATGACAAATTTGAAGATAAAGGTAAAAGGCGCAGAGGCAATATAGGCCGGATTCGTCAGGTCAAAGAACATGGAGCCGATTCCAGCCGCAAGCCCGCCCTGCAGGGGTCCCAAAAGCATACCGGATAACAGGCACATGACGTTCCCCATATGTAGCCTTGTGTTGTCTATCGCCGTGGGGATGGGAACCTGCAGAAAGGCCGATGCCACATACACTGCCGCCGCCATGATCCCAATCCGGGCGATCTCCTTTATCGTGATTTTCTTCATAACTGTTTTCCTCCTCGTTTTCAACTGGATTGCTTTGTACATGGCCTATTATAAACTTGAAATTATATGCATACAATGTTAGAATTGTGTTGCATACAATTTTATGGAGGAAAACTCATGCCTGTCAATTCCTTTGAAGATTACCCCATGTCATGGAGGCCGCAGAAATCCAGACTGGAAAAACCCTATTACATTTCCATAGCCGCCAGCCTTGAGGCAGATATCCTGTCTGGAAAACTGCCGGCTGACACAAAGCTGCCGCCCCAGCGGGAACTTGCCGACTTCCTCGACCTGAACTTAAGCACAGTCACACGGGCATACAAGCTGTGCGAACTCAAAGGGCTCCTGTATGCCGTCACGGGACGCGGGACTTTTGTTTCCCCCGGCACATCCGCTAAAAATACTTTTATGGAAAAAGAGGGCGGCATCATCGAAATGGGCATGATCAAGCCGTTCTATGAAAGCAACCGTGCAATCCAAAGTACAGCGCGGCTAGTTTTGGAAAGGGATGAATCCATAAGGCTTTTTGAATACAGCAACCCCCTGGGAACGAAGCGGCAGATAAGCGCCGCCCGGAAATGGCTGCTCCGGATTGGGGTAAACACCGGGGAGGAAAACATCCTGCTCTCTGCCGGGGCGCAGAATGCCCTGTCCGTCATACTTATTTCACTTTTCAAGGCCGGGGATAAAATAGCCGTAGACACCTTTACCTATACAAACTTTAAGGAACTTGCCAATTTCCTGCACATCCAACTGATTGCTGTACCCGCGGATGGAAATGGGATGTCCCCCGATGGGCTTATGGCAGCTTGCCGGAATACGGGGATAAACGGCATCTACCTCATGCCGACCTGCAGCAACCCCACAAGTATCTTTATGCCGCAGCCACGCCGGATGGAACTGGCAGAGATCATCCGGCAGTTCCATCTGCTTGTGATAGAGGACGATATTTATTCCTTCCTCTCCGCTTATGGCCATACCTCTCCTGCTGCAGAGCCGTTCTTTTCCCTTTTGCCGGAGCAGACCGTCCACATCTGCAGCATCTCAAAATCGTTATGCGCCGGACTGCGGGTAGCCTTTCTTGCCTTTCCGGACCGATACCGGGAGCTGCTGGTCTCCGGGATGCTGGGCATCAACCTGAAAACCGTGTCCCTCAACAGTGAGATCATTGCAGAGCTGATTGAAAACGGCGAGGCAGAAAATATCGTGAGGCAGAAAATCCTTTCTGCCCGGAAACGAAACCAGATATTCAAAACCATTTTTTCTTCATCCGAAACTGAT
This sequence comes from Lachnospiraceae bacterium 28-4, assembly GCA_000403275.2. Classification (GTDB taxonomy): domain Bacteria; phylum Bacillota; class Clostridia; order Lachnospirales; family Lachnospiraceae; genus Kineothrix. Next base: position 43,779 of record KE159602.1, on the reverse strand, counting down.
AATATCGAGCGGTTTTTCCACTGGCTGCCGCTCCCCGCCCATCTGTCAAGTGAGGAATTGGAGCTGCTGGCATTGCAGAAAGGAATTCATGTACTTGGCTCCCACCGCTTCGCAATGCAGAATGAAAACAGATCATCCTATGTCCGGGTATCTGTTGCTTCACCCGATACGGAAGATGATTTAAGAAAGGGACTGCTGCTGTTAAAAAATATATTTGAGGAAAAACAGATGAATTTCTTTGTCTGAATTTGAGATGCCCGAATATTGAAAAAGGACTGCCGAAACAGCCCCTTTCACTATTTCATTAAATTTTTATCGTTTTACTCATATGCAAACACGGAAACTCTGTATATTATCACGGAAACCCTTGTATTATCACGAAAACTCCCATCCTGTTTCCGTGATAATACAGGCAGTTTCCGTGTTTGTATATGGGTTTTGCCTGCGAGTATCGACTTTTGCGTGATAGTATCGAGTTTTGCCTGCGAGTATCCGAGTTTCCGTGATAATAACCGACTTTTGCCTACGAGTATACACTATCAGGCAAAACACCCCCAGAACAAAAGTTCGTACCCTCGCAAATGTAAAAATGCCCCTAAAAGCACACGGAAATAATGGTCAAGTAGACATACCCCTTGCAGGGTATGCCCCTCACAGAACCGGACGTGCGGCTTTTCCGCATCCGGCTCTTTACAAAACTGATTCTTCTACAGCTGTCCTGCATATACACTTACATAGATTTTCGGTTTTGCCAATGGATACACCTTTAGCATTTCGTTAAATCCCTCCCAGCTGTAGCTTTTCCTCTGGCTCCTGCGGTTCAGCCATTTGAACAGGCTCTTTACCACCTCTCGCCTGAATTTGCTGATACTCTGGAAGTTGTCCGTGATTCCATAATAATGGTAATATCCAACAAGAATCTGGTTCAGTTTCTTTATTATGGCTTTTATGGGGTATACCCTCATTTCCCGAATCAGATGTCGGATCTCTTTGCATTTCTTTGTGAATTTCTTCCTGCTGGTTTTCCTCTTCACCCGGAATTTACCATTCCTGCCATGGGAACAGTAGTGTGTAAACCCCAGAAAAGTAAATGTTTCGGGTTTTGCGCCTCTTTTTCTGCTCTTTTCCTCCGCATTCCGCCCAAACTCTATCAGCCTGGTCTTTTCCTCTTCCAGTTCCATTCCGAAGTGTTCCATTCTTCTTTTCAGATGTTCATAAAACATTTCTGCTTCTTCCTTGTACTCAAAACACACTACAAAGTCATCCGCATACACCACCATGCCACTGTATCCTTTCATCAGCGGCTGTATCTTTTCCCGGAACCACCAGACCAGCACATAATGCATATAGATGTTTGCGATTACTGGTGAGCAGACGGAACCCTGTCCAGAACCCTCCTCTGTTTCTTCATATTGGAATTCTTTCATGATTCCTGCTTTCAGCATTCTCCTCACGAGTCTGGTAATGTTTGGGTCTTTGATGTGTGATTCTATGAACCTGACCGCCCATTCATGGTCTATATGGTCAAAGAAACCTTTGATGTCTGCATCCAGTACATAGTTGGTCGGGCGCTTTTCCAGCATCATGTTTAACCGCTGTATCGCCTTATGGCATCCCCTGTTCGGCCGGAATCCCCACATCTCATCATAGAATTGCGGTTCATATACTGCCTCCAGCACTCTCCTTAGCGCTTCCTGTACCAGCTTATCCTCATAACAGTAAATGCTCAGTGGTCTTGTTTTTCCATTTTCCTTCGGTATCTCCACCTGCCTTGCAGGCTGTGGTCTGTAGGATTTCTGTTTTAACCTCTCCACCAGCTCATCCAGGTTCCTTTCCAGTTCCCTGCCGTATTCCTCTTTGGTCATCCCATCGATTCCTACCGCTTTTGTTCCATCCATCTTCTCATGGCACTCTTTCAGCAGTTCCCTGTTGATCAGATGCCCGATTGATGTAAATACCATGTCCGGGTTTTCGCTTGACAGCTGTGATATTCTCGCCAATTTCGTTCCCATTGTTTCTCCTATCTCTGTGTATAGACAATGTTTCCTCTTTGATATGGTTTTGTATAGCAGAGGTGTGAGGAACACCTCCTTTCCGCTTCCCTCCAGCGGCATTACCCGCCTTCACCGGTACTATCGGGCTATCCGACTGCCTGTTCCCCTTTTGCTACACTCCTTTCGTTGATTCGCATACCGCCCCTTACACCCGGAGCGGAGGTTACAGGCTCTCCCCAGTTGACGCAGTGTCATTGTATAGCATGACTGGCATTCCAACACCGCAGTGCTGTGTAAAATCTCGCCATTTCGATGTCACACATGTTGCCTTCCGCAAAGTTAACTGCGTCGGCGCACTGGTTTTAGCTTTCTTTCGATGCTAAAACTGCCCTGTAGCCCTACTACCTTGCTACCTACGCTTAGCCTGCATTGTTACCAATACCTGCCCAAGGTTCGCTACTGGTGGTGTGGCTGGCACCTTACCAGATGGGATTTCCACCCATTAAACACTGCGCCCTTTCTGGGCGCACTAACTTAGAAACCTATGTAGTGCCAAAAGTGCCGTGTTTACGGGCTTTCTCGGCTTTCCGTGTCCGTATCTGCCGGGGAAGGAGACACCCTGACAAAATTCGATAATATCTCCCATATTTCAACAGCATTTTTCTACAAACAGGCGAAACTCCATACAAACACGGAAACTCTTATACTTTCACGCAAAACTCGGATACTATCACGGAAACTCCCGACTTTTGCCTGATAGTACGATTTTCTCCCCAATCGCCATCCTATCAGCGGCATCCAAAACCAAAAAAAGCGGGGCCCACCACCCACCGTGATGAACCCCACCAAGCCTTAAAACCCTTGATTTTAAGCCGTTCTTCAATACTTTCGCCTGCGAGTACCCAAATTCCTATGGCATTATTTTTTTATTGCCGCCTGTGCCGCTGTTATACTTTGATGACTTTTACCCCTCTTTACCCCATTTACCCCACCCAATTCGACATTCGACAAACGGGATTCGACAAAATCCCCTTGCTTTTGTGCGGAATCCGGCATAAAATGATTTCAGCGGAACGCTCCGCTAGGGTAAAGTTTTTGTAGGAAAACAGAATAGAAAGAAATAGGAAAGCACCTTTTTCTGTGTTAGGATTTGATTGGCGAAAAAATCCAAAGAAAGAGGTGCTTCCATGATCAACAGTATACAACAGTTTCAGGCAGAAGGGGTAAAAAAGTTAGAAAAAGTTTTTAACAGCTATGCATCAGACATGACAAA
>KE159602.1:0-40067 GCA_000403275.2 Lachnospiraceae bacterium 28-4 | reverse complement strand
GACAGGCTGATGGGATTAGGATCAGGGGAACGCATGACAGAGGATGCCGTGGCAAGGATCTACGAAGAGGCGGCGGACAGCAGTTACAGGAAAGGCGGCATGAATGCCAGCATATCAGGTGTGGCAGTGAGCAAGGAGACCGTGATGGAGAAGCTGCACTGCCTACAGTTTCCCAAAGCAGAAGATACAAAAGAAAAGAGACAGGTAAAGGTGCTCTACATAGATGCGGGTGAAGACCATGTGGCATTGCAGTATCTGGAGAAAAAGGGAGATACAAAAAGCGCCCTGAAACATACCTTCATGCCAAAACTGGTGTATGTCTACGAAGGCATACGGGCAGAGGGAGACAGACATGAACTTGTTGGAGTAAGATACTTTGGCGGCGGCTGTGAAGGGACAGAGGGGACGCAGCGGTTATGGAGAGAGGTATATGACTATAGCAGGGACTTATGATGAAGAAGTGCTGGAACGCATCTATGTGAACGGGGACGGGGCAGAATGGATCAAGACAGGGGCGAAGGTACATGCCAAGGCGAAGTTTGTGCTTGACAGATACCACATGCATAAGTACATCATGGCGGCGACCTCCCATCTGGGGGACAGTGCGCAGGATGCCCGGAGTGAGATATGGGGCGCGATAAACGGGAAGAGGAAAAAGGATGCGGCGGAGGTCTTTGAGAGGATCATCGGCATCACAGATACAGAGAGCAAACAGAAAGCGGTAGGGGCATCCAGGGATTATATCCTGGGGCACTGGTCTGCGATCATGAACGGGGTGAGGAACAAAGAGGATGACATTCATTGTAGCGCAGAAGGGCATATCAGCCACATCTATGCGGACAGGATGAGTTCAAGACCCCTTGGGTGGTCAAAGACAGGAGCGGATAAGATGGCGCGCCTTAGGGTGTATAAAAAGAATGGCGGGGATATGCTGACGCTCGTAAGATACCAGAAACAGGAACTGCCAAGGGCTGCGGGGATGGAAGAAGTGATCTGTTCAGCGGAAGAAGTATTAAAGAGCGAGCGAAAGAACCGAAAGGCACAGGGAGCGCTGGCAGAGCTGCCTGTCTACACGATACCGTATACACAGATCAGAAAGATCGCGGCGCTAAAGAATCATATCTGGGGCTTGTAGGAAGAGAAAAGAACAGGTATAGTAAAGAAGGTCAATCAGTCTGACCAGATCAAGGGACTATTCTGTCTATCCTATTCCTACAATAAACTTACGCTATCGAACGCTCCGCAGCGTTTGACAGATGCGGGGGAATCTGTTACAATGAAAATACAAAAGGGAATACTGCCGATAGACGGTCAGCCCTTAGAAATTGGTTTCTAAAAAAGTAACCGCATCCTTTGGCCGAGGGCGGTTACTTTTTTGTGTGGTTTATGTACGCTATCAAGATCGAAACGATGATTCCAAGAATCATCAGAACAACCGTCAGCAGTTCATAGTCACTCATAAGCAATCCCTCCTTTCCCGGTTTTACCCGTTGTCAGAGGGATAGTCCCTCTGCGAAGAAGGACTGACCGCCTATCCCGTTATGGCAGTACCCCGTATGGATATTTTATCAGAAAATGTCGGACGCTACAAGCGGTTTCCGGCTTTTTTCTTTTTCCGCTTGCAATTCCGCCAAAACAGAGGTAAGCTACGACACCACGGAAGGAGGGATTGGATTGGAAAAGGATTCTGCATTGTACCAATTGATGGATACCCGCATGCACAGCGTCATGAACGGTATCGTGAGCAGTGACGGGGAATACCAGGCGATTCTCCGCAAGTCGGACATATACTCCGGCGAACTGGACAGGATGGATTTATCAAAAGAAATCCGGCTGCTGATTGACCGCTACGTCAGCGAGCAGAACGCTCTCGGCTCCCGGTTTGGGATGCTCGCCTACCTGTTGGGATTTTCCGACTGCAAGGCCATGTTTTTAGGGAAATGCCTGCCGACAGAAGCAAAAGAAATGACCTCAGAACTGTAACCGCAAATCGGTGACAGGGCGGAAAGGCTGCGCCACAGCCCTTCCGCCCTGTCCCTCTTCCGTTTTAAATGAATATCCATACCTCCAGTTCCGCGTACCTGTTGGACTTTGACCACTGCGGGTGCATCCTGAACCATGCCCGCTCGTCATCCGGCGTGACCGTCAGCTTCGTAAAATAAACAGGGGAACCGGCGTCATCCAGTTCCCCGCGGGCTTCGGGGCTTAAGTTTAAGAGCCACTCAAAGCGGTCTTCGTAAACCCTCACCCCTGACACATATCTATCCATTTCCTCTTCCGAAAACTCGCCATCCTCCGGCATGGAGAACTGCCCCATGAGCCTTTGCAGGTTTTCCAGCTTGCCGCTCACGTCCGCCTCCGTGGCGGGCTCCACATCCCCATACTGCGCCATCCGCTGCTCCAGTTCCGCGATCTTCTCCCCCACCTCCTGCTGCTTGCGGCTGAATACCTCCCTCGGTATCTCGTTGTTCATCCTCATATCGAGGAGCGTCTCATATCTGCCCCGCTCCTTTTTGAGCTGTTCTTCTATGATTTCCTTGTCACGCAGCACTTCCGACTGCTCCACCCCGGCGATGCCGCACCCCAGCACCGCCGCCGCGTTCAGGAGCGTCCCCTCCGGGTCATCGAACACGGCGTGGAGGACTTTCTGCGCCATCGTGTACATCTTCCAGTCCTGCACCAGCGGCGAGCGGCAGACGTTCTCAATGCTCAGGCCGTTTTTCAGCCTTGCCGCTATGGTCCCCGTCCGGGTCTGGTCGTAGCATTTATAGGTGTAGGTGATGAAGTCCGTCTTGGTATGCCACTTGGTCTTTGCGAAGGCGTGGCCGCACTGGCACCTCATCTTCCTGCGCCAGAGGTCGTCCGAATGGACGCCCCTGTTCTTCCGGCGCTGCCCCATCTGCGCGTCCTTTTCCGCCATCATCTTCTGTACCCTCTCGAACTCCTCCTTGGTGACGATGGGCTGGTGCTTCCCCTCCACGATGACGCGCTCCAGCTCCCCCTTGTTCTTCGCCCTTTTCTGTTCGAGGTAGTCCGGCACATACTCCTTCCGGTATTCCAGCTCCCCGCAGTAGAGGCAGTTCTTTAAGATGTGGCCGACAGTGGCGTAATGCCACATCGTCTTCCCCATCGCCGTGCGGCGGCCTTCCTTTTCAAGCTGTTTCATTATTTTATGGTAGCCGTTGCCCGCAAGGTACAGGTCGAATATCCTCCTGACCGTTTCCGCCTGTTCCTCATTGATGACGTATTCCGGCCCCACTTTGTCGTAGCCAAGCACGTTCCCGGTGCCGTAGACCACCCCGTTCTGGAAGGAGACCATCTGCCCCGCCTTCACCCGCATGGATGTCTTTTTCGATTTGTTCTGCGCAAGGGTCGCCATGATGGTCAGCCGCAGTTCCCCGTCCTCATCGTTCATGGTCCATATCCCGTCCTCGGTGAAATACACCTCAATCCCCATCCGCTTCAAGAGCCTCGTCTGCTGGAGGGTGTCCACCGTGTTCCTTGCGAACCTCGATACCTCCCTCGTGACGATTAAGTCGAAATGGCCGTCCTTCGCGTCCTCCATCATCCGCACGAAATTCTTACGTTTGGATATGGAAGTGCCGGTGATACCTTCATCGATGTACCGGCGGTACAATACCCAGTCCGGGTGCCTGTCTATCAGGTCATCGTAATACTGCACCTGGTTCTCCAATGCTGAAAGCTGTGCCTCATGCTCTGTTGACACCCTGGCATATATCGCAACTTTCCTTATCCGCATCTGCATCCGCTCCTTTCTTTTTTGGTAGTCTATTAATCACTCTGAAAGCCCGTAAAGTCAAGCAATACGGGCGCTTTCTTCCTATATAAATGCCGCCTTACATTCGGGTGGTGAACGCAAGGGAAATCCACCCGTCCCGCTTTTCCTGATAGGCTTTCAGCAGCCCCCAGCCGTCCTTTTCCTCAACCACGGTGAAAACGCCGACACCAGTAAATTTGCCCGTCTTTGGGTATGACGTTCCGGGGCCACGGCGGATATTCAAATCGGGAATGGATACGCGCACCATGTAGGGTGCGGAAAGGGTAAGGCTCTCCATGAACTGCACTTTTCCTTCGCTGACAATGGCTTTCAGGATGGAAAGTATCTTCTCCCCATACTTTTCTCCTGCCGCCCAGCCTTTCCCCTGCGGATTCTCCTTCTGGCCGAGCCATTCCGCATAGGGAGCGCAGCCCCTTGTGACATAACGGAACCGTGGATCGCTTCTCTCATTCCGCAGCTTATCCGTGGAGGCGTAGGCTTTGAGGTGCTGAATCTGCGCCCGGATGCCAAGCTGCGCCGTTTCAAAGGACAGCCCTGTTTTGCCCCTCTGTGTCACCCCAAGACCGCAGAAATTGTTCTGCGAAAGAGTGACCGCCGAGCCGGAGAAAGTGAAGTTCCCCGTTTCCAGACAGGACTGTGCAAAAGCGATATCGCCCCTCACGCCCTCCGCTTCCCCTTCGGAAAGGTACAGCGGTATCATATCCAGAACAGCCTGCGGCACGGACGGATTTTTCTTTTTCAGATAGGATTTCATCTGATCCGCCGTCACCGCAGGCTTTCCCATAATGGCGGTAAGGGAATCCGCCGCTGTGCCTCCCTCCATCACCGTTTTGATGTCTTTTCTAAACTGCGCCATCGTCAGGCCAAACTTAGACCACAGATGCTCCACGTCCCCGTGGTTGCTGGCAATGCCCCTTTTACATCCCTCGGAATGGGAAATCACCACGCCATCCGCAAGTGGGTCTAAATGGAACTGCTGACAGAGATATGCAAACAACTCCACCGCACATTTGTAGGCGGCAAGCACATGGTTCTTCGTATTCTCCCCATCCCCGGTCTCCGTCCATGATGCGCCGCCTGCATATTTAATGGTGGCGGGCTCCGTCATTTCCACACCGATGTGGGTATTGTTTGCGCTGCCTCCGCAGTGCCATCCACGGAAATCCCACGGGAGCAGTTGGTACACATCCCCGTCTGGCTCGATAATGGCGTGGACGCAAGCATTGGCATCCGCCCTGTTCCAGTTCTTCATAAACACATCCGCCTCTGGCTGCGGGCATCCCACCGAGTGGATCATAAGACCTTTCACGGTGATGTGCTTTCCCGCTTTATAACAGCCGGACTCCGTAAGGTAATTCTGTTTTAAATTCATCCCATTTCCCTCTCTTTCACATCAAACGCCGCCCCGTTCCACGGGTCAGCTTATTGAACGAAAAAGGCACCGCCGCAGCGATGCCCTTCCAAAAATTATCCTGTTATCTTTCCATCCGTCTCAGCATGGCGCGGCACACCTGCCTTGCCCTCTTTTTCAGCGGGCGTTTCCACCTGCGGATGGATGCCGCTCTGGTGTGGTTCCTCGACCAGCCGCCGTAATCCTCCAGCGTGTACTTCCCATGCTGTTCCATCTCTCCGTATGCCCTCATCCTTAAGCCCTCCGTCCCTGTATTCCGGTTCCCCGGTCACAGACATGTTCGCTCTGAACGGGCATAATTGCAAGCGGGAATGGAACCATAAACTGCACAAACATCATCAGAAAATTTGTGCAGCATATCATTCCCCTTTTTCCTCCCGTAGCTGCTCCAGCACGGCCTTTAACTTCCCCGGAATGGGCAGCCCCGTCCTCGCGGCATTCTCCAAGATGGAAATGCCCTCATTGGAAAGATAAAAGAAGATGACCGCCGTCCGCAGGACGCTCCCCTCCCCGATGATGTGCGTATCCACGATATGCCCCACTGCCACAAGGCTGAAAATGACCACCTTCTTGAAGATGCCCTTGAATCCCACTTCGCTGGAGAGCTTCTTCTCCACTGCCGCCGCCATCAGCCCGGTGATGTAGTCCACCACCACGAATACCACCAGTGCATAAAGGAAGCCGTCAAAGCCTCCCATGACCGCACCCAGCGCACCGCCGAGCGCCGCAAACGCATACTGCGCCGCCTCGATAAAATTCTTCATTCCAATTCCTCCTTCTGGTTTTGGGTAAGAAAAAAGCGGCTGCCCGCAGTGGGCAGTCCGCCTGTTCCTAAAATGATGTTTTTACAGTTTTGTCCTCTCTCCCGTCAGTATATTGACCACCGTGGCGCCTTCCCCGAATGCCGCCCTTGCCTCCGCAAGCGCCTCCCCGGAAAGCCCCCTGTGGTTCCTGCGGTATTCCGCGATGCTTTCCTCATTCTGTGCATCCCGTTTTCTTGCTGTTGCCTCCCTGCTGAAAGGGTATCCTGCGTATTCCAGCTTCTCGCAGAAGTCATCCATCAGGCAGCGCCCGTTGCTCTTCCATCTGACCGCGCCGTCCTCATCAACCGTAGCCTTTTCATCCGCCTGCGCCACCGCCTTTTTCACTTCCTCCTCTGCATTCTTTTTCCAAAAATCCCCAAGGCTCCCGTTTATCTCTCTTTCAAATCTCGTCATTGTGCTTCCCTCCATTTTTCGTGTTTTCCCTTTCGGTAGTACCCATATTCGCTCTGAATGGGGATATTATCAAGCAGATTCGGAGCATAGGATTCACAAATATACAGATGGAAAACTGTACATATTTACGCGCATTCCACATACCGGATGAATGCCCTGCCGTTCCCCTCGTTCACCCCTGCCTCGGTCTCTGCGGGGTAATATTTCCCGTTGTGGGTGAATGGGGCGACACCGTCCACATAGCCGGAGCCTCCTGCCCCGGACTGCCCATACTGCCCGTAGTTCCCGCCGAACCATCCGCCCCCGCCGCCGGAAGAAGCGGCACTGCTTGATGAATAATAATCCCCCATGCCAAAGTTTTCAGACGGGCTGCTCCCCGTGGAAATCTGCCGGCCTCCCAGCGCGCCGCCGGAGCCGTTCCCGCCACGCTCCCCGCCGCCGTCTCCTCCCTTGTGGGCTGTGCCGTTGTCTATCCCGCCGCCACCGCCGCCTCCCGCCACGATCAGGATGCTGGAGCGGTTGGCATAGGACGGCCCGCTGGAACTGTTCGTGCCAAGTCCATAAGGTTTTGTGGCCACATGGGTGGAACCGCCTCCTCCTGCCCCGTACTGCTTGCTGCTGGCATAATTGTAACCGTTCCCGCCGCCGTTTGCACCCGATGACGTGCCTTTCGGTGATCCGCCGTTATAGACATAGATCACTTCATCCTTCTTCATCTTCTTACAGCCTTTGGAATGGCCGCCAAGACCGCCTTCCGCCACAAGGGAGTCCACCTTCGCCGCAGCGCCGGATGCGCCCCACACTTCAAACTCATAGATGCCGTCCTGGGGGATAACAAACTGCACATAATTCCCTGTGTAGGGGAAGTCATACTCCGTGGTCACCCACATGGCATAGAGCGTGGCCCCGGCAGGGAACACGCCTTTCTCTCCCGGCTTATAGGACGGTGTGGAAAGAGAGTCAATGCTCCATCCGCAGAAGGACATATTCTTCCGGGTATAGGGGCTTGCCGGTACCGTGGTGGGTTCGCTCTGGGAATTCCCGTTGTTGTAATAGCAATAAGCCATAAAGGACTCCGCCGCCCCGGTTTCTGCAAGGGTGCCGCCGTTGGGCATCAGACCGATGGTCATCTGCTTTCTGAACACCGCATAAAGCGTGACGGGTTCCTCACTGCTGATGAGATATTCCGAAAGCACTTTCTTTTCCGCAGTATCATCCTGCCGCCATCCTACAAAGGTATATCCCTCCAGCGCGGCGGGCGGTGCGGCGGCAATGGCGTCCTCCCTGTCCGGCACAGTCCTTTCCAATGCATACCCCGTGTCGATCTGATAAGTCACCTTTACGCCCGCCGCATACACCCTGTCCTCTCCCACGAAAATCCGCGTCACACGCTTTGTGGTTTCATCTTCATAGCAGAGATAGATTGTGGTGGCGCTGTAGCTTTCCAATGCCCGGTATTCGTCAAGGCTCACCAGTTTCATCACAAGGCCGGTGCTGCTCATCATCTCCGTCACTCTTTCATCCAAAGTCTGCATGGATTCTTCCAAAGTTTCCGTTGTGGAAATAACACCGTCCAGCTCCCCGATGATGTTCCTTGCCGTGAATACCGCGGTTCCGTCTAAAATCCTGTCCCCCACTTTGGTGATCCTCGAATACCCGGAAGGCTCCGATGCCGCCGTGGTACCTGCCTGTGTGCAGACCAGTGTCGCCCACCCCGGAGCGCCCACTGCGGTAACCGCATCCCCTATGGCATAGGAAGTGGCACGGGTGAGGGTTTCCCCTCCGCCGCCACCGCCTCCACTCCCCGCCTTTAAGGTAGGAAATACTTTCGTCAGCCCGTCCAAGCCCGCCGAAGATACGGTGAAGATGGCAAGTTCCAGATCGTAGGAGGAATTGTTGTAATTGATGTTCACATCCGCATCCAGCGGCGGAAGCTCCGATGCCGCCTGTGCCAGTATCTTGATGGGTTCATCCGCATTGGATAAATCAAGGTGGATATACACCCGCCCCTGCAATGTTTCCCCCACGTCCGCAAGGCGCACGTCAATCTCCGTTTCATACACTTCAAAGAACCGTCCACGAATCATGCCAAAGCCTTGCGAGATATGAAGGACATTCCCTCTTGCGTAGGTCACTTCGCACCCTTTGAAGATGCCGCTGCCGGGGATCGCCGTCTCGTAGATGATGGCGTCATCCTGCGGTGTGACATTGCCGCCCTTATAGGTTTTCAGTGTGATGTTGTCAGCCATTCTCCTGCCTCCTTAAAATCTTAGTCAAGTCCAAACGCACCGTGCCGAATACCAGCTTTGTGTCCTTCCCCCGCTCCCTTCCGGTCAAAATGCTGCGGTAACTCTGCCCGTCAGATATGATGTCCGCCACCTGCCCGAATTCCAGTTCCTCCGGCTTTACCAATGCGTCACCGTTCATCATGGTAAGTTCTATCAGATTGGAATAGGATAAATTTGCGAACTTGTTATGGGCGGCGCTGATCGCGGCACTCTCAAAGCTGCTCCCCTCCTCATGGGAGACCGCCTGCATCTCACACACCACAGGCGTGATGCGGTCCCGGTCTTTCGTGTCATAGCCAAGATCGGGATGCAGATAATAAATCCGGGTGTTGGAATAATCCTCTGCATCATAAATCACCAGTTTATTCACATCGGCACTGACCTGTTTTATCGTGACGCTCTTTTTGATGATGTTGGGAAGGTCGCTTTCAATCGTAATCACCCCGGCTGCCGCTTTCCCCACGGTGATCTGCACTTCCCGGTTCTGGATATCCAGCTTTGTCTTTACAAGGATGCTGTATTTTTCCATTGCCGGAATAATAACGGAGTCAATGAGATTGACGATGTTGTAATGCCCTCCCTTGTCGGAGGGCGTGATGTGCAGGCTCCAGTCCTTTGTGGCTGTAACTGCGCTGACGGAAAGACCTTTTATATTCTGCATCCCATCCTCATTGGTGATGAACATTTCCCGGATGCGGCCACAGATGAACTGCTCCATGCTGCCCTGCCCCTGCAAATCCACATCAAACAGCACATCCGTATTGAGCAGCTCCATGAGCGGTTTATAGGAAATGGTCTGTAACTTCTTTGACTTATCCGTGCCATAGCCGATTTCTGTCACAATCCCGGCATACTCCTCATCCCCTCTGCTGATGCGGATATAATCCTGCTTTTTCACGCCGGGAAGGGCAAGCACCGTGACCGTGTTCCCATCGGAAGATAAATAATCCTCTTTGTAGGTAATTTCATTTACATTGGTATTGCCCACCATCTCAAAATCCTGCGTGAATATCTCCACGTTATACGGTCTCATAGCTGATCCTCCCTTCCACCATCACGTTTAGAATGTTCAGCCCCTCATGCACCACAGAAATACGGTTGCTGCCGTACTGCAGGTGGAAGAACCGCTCCGTGGTAAAATCGCACATCTGGTATCTGTCCGCCACCACCTCGTCACTGACGCCCCGCTCCGTAATGCTGTAGGGAATCTGCGTGGTGTCGATGACCAGCTTATGCCCGTCCGGGATGCTGCCCTCGTACTTTCCTGTTTCATACAAAACATTATTTACATAGTGCTTCCATACCGGGTTCGTGCAGGGGCCGTACACCGTCACCTTGCATGGGCTGTCCCCGTGGCTGTCGCTGTCGATCATGAGGGTGTTCTGCGTCACATCCGCATAAGCATAGGTGTATTCGTATGGGTAGATTTTCCCGCCGATGGAGAGCGTCCCGCTGTAGCCGGAAACATTCTTATAAAACAGCCCGGTTGCCGTAAATGCAACTTCACAATCCAGCCCAGCCCCGCCAGTGATTAACTCACTCTTTGCGATTTCCGTCATCCGCACCGGAACACGGAACGCCTCCTCCATCTCGTAGACGAGAGTGAGTGGCACCGCCCGGACGAACCGGGAAAAGGCTCTGTAGTTTTTGTATGCGTTTATCCCTCCGAAAAATATCCGCCCGGTCATTACACCCTGTGAGAATAATTCCTCCAGAGGGATGAAGTCCGTGCCAATCTGTTCATACTGCGTCCCGTCCTTATAGCCGAAACCGCCAATGGAATGGAAAAAGGATGTCCGGGCATTCAAATCCCATGACACCCCTTCCCCGTTTATAAGCCTGAATTTCCTAATCATGAATACGCCTTTCCCAGCTCCCGGTTCAGCCCGTCAGATAACTCTCCCACCAATACACCGGAATCCAAAACCACCTGACTGTTTGCTAATCTCGGCAGATACTTTGTCACCACTTCATACATGGCATCCAGCCTTGCCGCCAGTGAAGCACTTCCGTTCCCGCCATTCTTGGCGGATGAGATGCTTTCCATTGCCCCTGTTGTGGGGATGAGCATTCCCGCCAGTTCCTTCATGGGGCCGGTCAGCTTCCCTAAATTCCCACGGATGCCTTTTCCGAGTAAATCGATCATATCCGGCATGAAGGTGTGGAAGTTGGAAAGCGGCCCCTCGTCCGGCTCGGAGAAATGCAGGAAGGACGCAATGGTTCCCGCGATGTCCTTCACGCTGTCCACAAGACCGCTGATCTTGGATTTAATACCGTCTATCAGCCCGCCAATGATATCCTTGCCCCACTGCAATGCCTGTGAGGGCAGGCTCTTGATAAAATTAATCGCCGCATCGAATCCACTCTTCACCGCCCCGGCAATGCCGCTCATGGCGTTTTTAATGCCGGAGAGCAGGCTGTTAAATACATTTACCACCGCATCCTTCAAACCGCCCACAATGTTTGTGACTGTAGATTTGATGGCATTCCACACACTGGTGATGACCTCTTTTATCGCACCTACCACGGAACTTACTGCGGATTTGATGGCTTCCCACGCTGCGGTAATGGCGGATTTGATCACCTCCATAATGGAAATGACCGCTGACTTGATGGCCTCCCATGCCGCCACAGCCACATTTTTTATCGCTTCAATCGCAGAAGAAACCGCGCTCTTTATCGCTTCCCATGCGGCAATGACCGCAGATTTAATGGCTTCCATTGCCGTGGTGATGGCGCTCCTTATCGCCTCCCACGCAGAGACCACCACCTCCTTAATGGCGGAAAGCACCGCCGTCACCGCAGATTTGATGGCTTCCCATACCGTGGTAATGACGTTTTGGATTGCCTCCATTACCGTGGTGACAGTATTCCTTATCGCTTCCCATGCACTGGAAAGGAAAGAGCCGATGGCGTTTGTGACAGTCTCAATCACATTTTTTATCGCATTCCATACCGTGGAGACCACCGTCTGTATCACATTCAGCACGGTTGTGATAATCAGCTTATAGAACTCGAACCGCGCCACGATGAACGTCTTTATCACATCCAGCACAGTCTGGAAGATATTCTTGATGCCCTCCCACAGACCGCTGAAAAAGTCTTTCAAACCATTCCAGATGGACTGTGCCGCCCCGGTGATGGCGTTCCAGATATTGGAGAAAAAGTCTTTTAATCCATTCCATACCGCAACAGCCGCTTCTTTTATCACATTCCATAAGTTGATCCAGAACTCCCGGAAGCCCTCGCAGTTATTCCACAGAGCCACGAAGATGGCAATCAGCGCAGCTATGGCGGCTATCACTAAAGTGACCGGGTTCGCCGCAAGGATGCCCCATAAGGCACTAAGCCCTCCGCCGATACTGGAAATGCCGCCGATCAGCGTGGGGATGAAGGTCATGATGCTGCCCACCGCAGAGACCACTTTCCCGATCACGATAAGCACGGGGCCGATTGCCGCCGCAAGGAGTCCTATGGTAACAATGGTGTTCTTGGTGCCCTCATCCATGCCGTTCAGCTTGTCAACAAAGCCCTGCACCCATGTGACGATCTGGCGGATGGCGGGCATGAGGATTTCACCGAAAGAAATGGCAAGTTCCTCCAACTGGCTCTTTAAAATGGTAAGCTGCCCGGCAAGGTTATCCTGCATGGTGACCGCCATCTCCGCCGACTTCCCGTCACAGTTCGCTATGGCGCTGCTCACCTTCTCGATGTCCGCAGGGGCGGCGTTCATAAGGGCAAGGAATCCTGACATGGCATTTTTTCCCACAAGCGCCTCTGCCGCCACTGCCTTTTCGGACTCCGACAAGCCGCCGAAAGCCGTCCGGCAGTCTGCGAGGATGGCGCTCAAATCCCTCATGCTCCCGTCCGCATTGGTGGTGGCGATTGTGACCTCGCCAATGCTCGAACCGCAGATTTTCACTTCCCCGGAAAGGTTGCTCATGATGGTTCTAAGGGCGGTACCGGCCTGCGTGGACTTGATGCCCGCATTTCCCATCAGGCCGATTGCCTCTGCGGTATCTTCCGCAGAAAATCCCAAAGCCCCGGCAATGGGCGCACAGTATTTGAAGGTCTCTCCCATCATGGAGACGTTGGTGTTCGCATTGGAACTGGCCGCCGCAAGGATATCCGCAAAATGCCCGGAATCCGCTGCGGTCAGACCGAAAGCGGTAAGTGCATCCGTCACGATATCAGAGGTAGTTGCCAAATCTTCCCCGGAGGCGGCGGCAAGGTTCATGATGCCCTCGATGCCGGAAAGCATATCCGAAGTTTTCCAGCCCGCCATCGCCATGTAGTTCATGGCCTCCGCCGCTTCCGATGCGGAGAACTTGGTCTTGCTCCCCATCTCCCTTGCCTTATCCCGCAGGGCATCAAGGTCTTTCCCCGTAGCCCCGGAAACAGCCCCCACCTGGCTCATGTCGGTATCGAAATCAGCAGCAGTCTTTACCGCCACCGTGCCAAGCCCCACGATGGGCGTGGTCACGCTTTTGGTGAGGGTGGTTCCCACCCCGGAAATCTTATCCCCTAAGTTCTTTAAGTCCTCGCCCACGGCGGCAATCTTCTGCACCGCCACCGCCGACTGGTTCGCCTGCTGTTCGAGGCTCTTCAATTTTTCCTCAGTCTTGATGATTTCCCGCTGCAGGCCATCGTACTGCTCCTGTGTGATCTCACCCTTTGCCAGTGCCTCATTTGCCTGTTCCGCAGCCGCTTTCAGGGTTTCCAGCTTTTCCTTCGTCTCCCGCACCGCTTCCGCAAGAAGCCTGTGCTTCTGTGCCAGCAGTTCCGTATTGCCGGGGTCCAGTTTCAGGAGGTTGTTCACATCCCGTAGCTGTGACTGCGTGGTGCGGATATCGGTATTGACAGACTTTAATGCGGCGGTCAGCTTTGTGGTGTCGCCGCCGATCTCCACCGTGATTCCCTGTATCCTTGACGCCCCCACCCAAAGCACCTCCCCATAACGAAAAAAGGAAGCCCAAAGGCTCCCTGAAAAAAGCGTAAAAAAGACACCTGCCGTTATGGCAAGTGCCTATGTAAAAAATATTCAGTTTTTATTCGCTGTTATAACAATCCCATTTCCTAGAATTACTCGCCGTTTTCATAAATCAATTCAATTTATTTAATAGCTCCCTTAAAAACTCACTATATCCATTTAGTGCAACTATTATGGAGGGTGGCGACTCAATTTTATTCGTTTGAGAGTTAAAAAGCACTGGCGTTTGACCATCAAAATCAAGCGCACCGATATTTAGTAGGTGTGCTATCCCGACATAATCATATTTCGTACCATCATTTTTAAAACGTACATCAGATTCATTAATGTCTAATAATATTTTTAAAAATGGGTAAAATGATTTTAAAATTATATTGACTATATAAAAATATTCATCCTTACTTATTTCTCCATTTACAAAATAGTTAAATGCCATTCCTATTAATTTCAATTTATTATCGTCATCACACGAATCTACTATATATAGGAGTTGCTTTGATATTTTATTGCATTCTTCAATATCACTAAATTTTTCTCGCCATTTCTGGTTTTTGTCAATGTTCTCAATAAAACTCTTTATTTTTGCAATAAAAATTCTATCACGAACATCCACACCTATTTTTACCATACTAAAAACAGAGCCAAAAATAGGGAAATCTTTTATATTACCATCTTGTATAAAATAATCTAAAGAAAATTCACCAAAGTCTGCCATCAAAGACATTATTTCATCCTTCATAATCAAAAAACCTCCCTTATACACCTTTAACCTAACCGTTGATTCTTACAACCATTTTCCACTACCAAATTATAGCGGAAAATGGCTGTATTTTCAATCAAAATGCATCCATCAAAGTCTGATTGCCAAGTATAGCGTATGAAAATGAGTCGTTCCTGCTCTCACAGTACATATCATTGATTAACCCTATTGAAAGCAGCTCCAAATCTGCCATCAAAAGCCCTAACTGCACACACCGCAGAAGGAACAGCGGCGTGGTCATTTCCCGCTCAGTTGGGCGAAGTTTTTTTTAGCCTCCACATCCGTCTGCACATTGAGTCCCCACAGTTCTATCAATTGTGGTAGCACTTGGTAGATGGAAAATGTGTTGAAACCATCCAGCCACTCATCCACTTCGTTTGGAATCTGTGGGTCGGCGTGCTTCGCCATCGTGTAGGCGATATTCTCGAACATCTCCAATGAGAATAGATCGAGGTTGGAGTTTTCCTCATCCCCCTCACCGATGCTCTTTTCCAGAATCCGCAAATCCTTATAAATGTCACGCTGGAACTTCAAGCGGTAAATCCTCGGTATTGCCGCCGATGCCTTGAACAGCACATCCTGCCCGTCAATCTCTATTTTTCTGACAATGCTCATATCCTTTCAGCCTCCTTATCCCTGTCCTTCTGTTTCTGCATCTACTGCCTTTGGCTCCGGCAGGTATACGGATTTATACCAGTTGGCATAAGTCTCCGCAGATGTCTTATTCCCGGTCTTGGCTTTCACATAGCCGCTTGCCAGCGGTCTTGCCTTGATGGTCAGCGTTTCCGTCTGCACCTCCCGGCTCTCCTCATTGGTCTTGCCCTCGATCTTGGGGCGGCTTGCGGAACAGTTATACAGCACATGGCGGATTTTGCGGATATCGCCGTCAAACTCAAAAAGCAGCGCAAAGGCCGCCGTCTCGGAGTGGGCGTTCTCCACCAGCACCTCATTGCTGTCCGCTTCCTCCTTCAGCACGTCCGTGCGGAAGTTCTCCGGGATCAGTGCCAGTTCCAAATCGCCATCGTATCCCATGTTGTTGGCTATGATGTAATACTCGATGCCGTCCGCATAGAACGATTCCGGCTCCCCGTTGGGGTCTAAGGCGATGGAAACCGCACCGGGCATCGCCACGGGCGTCTCAAAGCCGACCTCCCCATTCTCCTGTGTTTTCTGCAAAGCGTAATGGCAGTTGCAGATATTAAATTTCACTTTATTGTTGTTCTTCATTTCAGACCTCCGTTTCATACAAGACTTCGTACAATTTTTCCGATTCAATCCACGTCTCGCTCTTGCCATAGAAAATACCGTACTTTAACAGAACAGCCTCTATGGTTTCCTCCAGATCGGGATTTTTCAGATCGGTGTACAGTTCAATGTCTAGCTGGTTGATTTTGAAATACGTGATCCCGTCCGCTGCGAAATTAGCAGCTTTGGGATATAAAAATACAAGGAATGGCGGCTCCGGGGATTCGCCCTCCACGAAATGGTCATAGGCAAAGGGCAGCCCCATTTCCTCCATCATCTTCAATACATCATCGTGCTTCATCCTTCCAGCCCCCTTTTGATGCCCTCTTCCAGTTCCCGGATGCCCGCCTGTTCCGCAGGGGCGATATGGGGGAATGCCCGCACCCTCCCGCCGCCACGCTTGGCATGGCCTTTCTCCAGAAGGTGGGTGAGCTGGTAACGCTTTTTGTTATGCACCACCAGTTCTAGTGCATTGGCGGTCTCTTTCTGCTTTTTCACAGCCCATCCCTTTTTGTACTGCCCTGTCCGAACCGGGGCGTTTGCTTTCACTTCCGATTTCACCGTGTTCCCGGCTTTGGTGACGCAGTCCTTCATCACATCCGTGGCAAGCCCGGCATACTCGATCAGGCCGTCCATGACCGCCTCCGCCATCTGCTCGATGGATACCTTCTTTTCAGACATTTTTACCTCTTTTCCAAAGCCGCCCGCAGCTTTAAGGTCTTATTCTGGTACTTCACGTTGTCAATGAACGTGATGTTATAAATCTGCTCCCGGAAAATAATGCGGAAATGCTCCGTGTCAATGACTGCTGTCAATTTCAAACCCATGCTCTACAAAGAATTTCCGCAGCTTTGATAATACTTTTCTCTTATGGTCGGAAAGCGTCCGGGGATTTTTCCCTTTCATATCTGCATAATCAGCAAGGGGCATTTCCTCCCCGAACACCTTCATGGCAAGCTCCCGTTCTTCCGGCAGGAGGGAATCCATCGCATCACGGAGGACATCCAGCAGCATCCTCTTTTCCGCCAGTTCCTCCATGCTCTCCGCAAAAAGCTCCGTCCGCATATCGTTCTCTTTCCATTCCTCATAAGATTCTTCCGTGTATCCGTTCTGCTCCATTGCCTCACGGTTCCTCTGATCATGCTTTTTCTGCTGCCACCACGGCCTAAAGTAATTCCTATATTCTTCTTCCGTAACATCCAGTGTGAATTCTTCGTTTCCAGATTTGATTGTGATTTTCCTAATAGACATAAAGCGTTCCTTCCTTTACGCCTTCGTAAAGTTAGGAACGCTCTCATTCAGATGTGGGACTGGCTTTGAAAAAAGGCAAAAAATGGCCCTGAGAAAGCTCTTTGTAAGAAATCTAAAATAATTCACTAGCTTTACTCCGGCCATTCGTGACTCGACACAATGCGGTCCCACTCGCTCGGTACATATTCAGTTATCCGGCATGGCAGACCTGCCAAGCCGCACAATGGGAATTTCCAGAAATTACCATTGATAACCTTAGTATGTCCATAAAAGAAACGCTTTAATCTATAAAAGTAAAAATAGCAGGATACCTTCCTGCCATTCTTTCCTGCTATGTATATTTATCTTTTTCCATTCGGTTTCCAGTACACCTTTACTACCCTGCCGCAGTTAGGACATTTCAGTGACACAATGATCCATCCGGAACCCGTCTCCCCAATATCACAGGCCCGTTTCTTGCACCGTCTCTCCGGGCATTTCATTTTCCGGATAATACCACCTCCTCTCCCCCAAAATACATCTATTGCTATCTCCCCGCACCGATATGTAGAAAGGGAACCAGACAGGCATATGGTTCTATCTCTGCTTGGTTCCCTTTTATCGTTTGTGTATTATTGGTTTTCTTCCTGCTCCCCGATTCCCCAATCTGCCGGAAACCGGGGAAGCCTGCTCTCTGTGTTTTATTGGAGATATATAATGGATAGCCTTTTTCACTTTGTTTGATATGCTTTTTCTTTCAATTCATTGAAATCCACTATAATGGTCTTTTTTGTTGTAAAAGACTCTGTATCCCTCTCATCAAGAATACTGATACATATATTATTTCCATCAGAGATAGCATTACGAATGCTTTCATCTTGTGATAGATCTAAATTGGTTTCATATAGAGTATCAGAATAAACATCTAAAAGATAAAGCTCTCTGCCATTTCTTACAAAAAATCCATAATAATTATCCTGCGTATTTTTACCGTTATAAGCCATACGCAAACTAGGCATATTAAGAAAGGTTTTTATCTGGTTATTTTCTATTTCCCCTATCGCACCATAATCTGAAAAATTCCTTATGTATATGTAACTGTCAAAACAATAAAATTCTACTATCCCATTATTGGAAACAAAATTTCTCAATTCAGAATCAAAGTACAGCTTACCAAGTAAATCATATTTTTTATCATCATAAATTTCTATATAAACATCATTTTCTGCTCCCATATTATTTACCAGCACATAAATATTTTCGTTGCTACAGGCAAATGTCGTTATCTGCTCACCTGTATTATCTGTAAACTGTTTTTCAATGCAGATATCCATATCCCCGGTATTCTCATTATATTTTCTGATATAAGTTGCTGTAGCCACATCATCTTTCATGGTGCTTAACATATAAATGTCTGTGTTCATTACAGAAACTGCGTCCATTGGATAAGAATTAAATTCGCTAAATATCATTTCAGATGTGTCAGAATCAGCGTTTACCATCAAAAGTTTATGTTCGTTTGTATTTAAGGTTACAGGCAGAATAACAGAATTATCAATCACTGTAGGTTTTCCACTTGAAATATAAAACTCTTCCACACTTACGATATCTGATTGCCTTTTTGAGGAAAGAACATATCGTCCAATTACCAATGCACCGTCATCATCAATATAGTTATAAACAACCGCATCATCCAACAAAGCAATCGGCGTATGATTATCGATATCTCCTATTTCATTTTCCTGACTGGAACACCCAACAAGCAAAGCCAGCATACAAACCACCCATAAAACCAATATAATCAGTCTTTTCATAATATCTTGCCTTCCTGTTATGCTTTGGCTTTCTTTACAAAAACAGCTAAAAGAAAACTTTGCCATTCATGAAGCCTCTCCCCAATCTGCCGGAAACCGGGGAGAAGCCCTGTCCGGCGCAACTTTTGCGACCTCGCTTTTCCGCAGGGTGAGGAACTTATTTCCCATATAGACGTTCTGTGCCGCGTCCTGTTATCTCCATACAAAAACAGCCTTTCAAAAGTCACTCGTAATAATCTAACTGGTGGAAATTGTTAGGAAAAATGTAAAATTCCGTTCCTGTTTTCCCATCTATCTGCTTCCAGACAATCACTTTATAAGTCAGGGCTGTATAGGTCTGTGTCCCACCATCCTCATAGACCTTTTTAACCGGAATCAGCAGCAGAATCACCGCTATTACCACGAAAACAATAATGAGTTTCTTTTTCAAACCACGCCTCCAAAAAGTTAATCTGTAAAGCTCCCCCTGCTACCCAATTCCCCAATCTGCCGGAACTCCGGGGATGCCTGCCCTGTCAGGCTGTAGCTTATTGGGGATATGCACTCACGGAATTTTTGAAATCTTATTGGTTATTCAAATCCCCCTATTTATGCTTTCCTGTCAAAAGACGGCTTCTCCTCCAGATAATCCGGTAACTCCTCCAGTTCTGCCCCTTGGCCATTCTTTAGCGAGCGGTACTCATCAAAATAAATCCCATAAAACCCCCTTTCCTTTTCCCGTTCAGCCGGAGTCCTCTCGCAAGCCCACCCATATCCCGAACCGAGATATGTCAGCACCTTTGTACCCTGATAGTAAATATCCGCGCCATATCCCCCGCTTGTCAGGATCGGGTAGGTCAGCGTTCCGCCCCCTGCCAGCGCAAACTTCTTTTCGGCAAGGTTCTCCGCCCTCCCGTCTGCCGCCTCCAGGAAGTCAAGTAGCGTCAGTTCCCCGCTCCCGTGGCATTTCGGATTGCCGTTCTGTCTCTTCAGCGAATTTTCAGCCTGCCGGTACAACGCTCTCCTGTCGGGCGATACATCAGATATGTATTCCGCACATAACCTCGCCCTCTGGCTGTGGATATACTCCAGTTCTTTCTTGCTCGTAGTCTCCGCAGCTCTCCGTGCCAGTTCCTTAATCTCATCAGCAAACTCGGCCTTTGATTTATTGCTTTTCCCAGCGCTTGGGATCAAAGACCAGTCAGGTCCTCTGCTGCTCAGTGACATACTGTGTTTCGTATTGGCCGAATTTAGTGTACTTGAAACCGAAATTCCCATGAGCCCACCTCACAATCCCTTTTCCTATCTGTGGCTCCTCTGTTGGTCAGAGCCGCCCTTATTCCCTTGTAATAAATCCAAGCAGATTCCCCGTTCTGCCGGAACGCCGGGGATGCCTGCCCTGCCTTATCAAGCTGCGGCTTATTCGGGATACGCAGCCGTGGGTCTTATAAAACTTTCTTGAACTGATATTTATACATGTCGGAATACATATTGCCGGAGGACTTTGGTGTAAACCGGCCATCCAGTGCGTCCATATCCACCGCAAAACCGCTGTCCGCCACGGAGAACGCCCCATCCTTGAACTGGAACTGTGAAGTGAAATCGGGAATCCCCAAGTCTCCGCTTATCCTGATCTTCCCTATGATATCCACCAGCGCATCCTTCATCCGTTCTATCTTGGCATTGTCCTTTGTCTTGTTGATCAGATCAGCCGCCTTGTCCGGCAGCCCTCCAATCTTCCCGTCTGGCGTCAGATAAAGATTTTCTAAGGAAATGTCCTCCCCTGTAACCCCTTTCAGGTAGCGCCGGACTTCCTGTATGTCCGTGGCATATTGGTATGTATTGGAGGACAGGTCTCCCACGCTGTCCGCAATCCCTATGTAATACTGGTACATCCGGTCACTGTACTTTTCATCTATCAGCTTCTGCACCTGTTCCCGGACGCCCTCGTCCTCTATCCCGTCCACGGCCACATCCCCATTGCTCCCGATCCGTACCTGCATCCCTTCTATGTCATCACGGGAAATGCCCATGCTTTCCAGATCCTTTACGAAATCATCTGAAAAGCTGTTTTTCAGCTCCGCTTTATTCTGCGCCTTTTCCATGTCTTTCAGGTTGGCAAAAATCTTCACATACTCCAGTTCCGCATCGTTTAAGTCCTTCCCATCTGCCATGTCCTGCAGCAGTTCATCCACGGTGCGCCCGCCCTTATACTTCTTTTCTTCCGGCAGGCTGTCAAACTGTTTCTGGTGGAGCCGCTCCAGCTCTTTTATATACTTCTGCTCCGTCTCCTTTAAGACGGCATTATACTGATCAAGATATTCCCGCCAGTTTTCATCTTTCTGACTGTATGCCCCGTGGAGGTTCCCATATGCTTCCCTGATGGCATCCGTCTTTTCATGCTCCTTGTTTTCGGTAACATGGAAGCTGATCTTATAATAATCATCCGGGGAAATCTCCTCCCCGTTTCCGTTTTCTACCTTGAAGCAGTATTGATTGGTATTGATATCCCAATCAGGGACGGTCAGCTTCTTCCGCCCCTGTCCGTCCCACTCTGCCTTCCCCACCTGATTGCCGTATTCGTCATACAGGGTAACATCGTAATCACAGCCTTCCGGCATATCTATATAAACCTCAACGCCAAAGTAATTCCGCTGAAAGTTCATAAATGGGATGGAGAAGTTATAAAAATCCACATCCTTTTTATCACTGAGGCTTCCTTTCAGGCTGCTGGTCTCATCCTTGATCAGAAAATTCAAATCCAGGAATGTGCTGCCTTTGTCCTTATCGGAAACCTCATAAGTGGTATGCTGCCTGCGGTAAGTGTTATTGCTGCTGAGGGTGCAGGTATCCTCCCGCAGCTCCATGTTCCTGCGCATCTTCCCTTCAAAAAACGCCTCCGTCTCTTTTCCCGTCATGAAGTATACCGGCTTATTTCTGAAAGCCGCTCCATATGCGGAACCTTGTTCATTTACATTAGTTATTCCCATTGTCAGATCATCCTCCATCATTGCCAATTAGTTATCAAACCGCCACACACCTGTCATTCCAGAGTCGCATCAGCACCCAAGATGCTTTCCTTCTGTGCCATAATATATCCTACAATTTCTCCAGCTTCTCCAAAAACGCCCTGTAAAATTCTCCTTCTTTGATGCGGGCCTGCTGGACCTCTATGCTCCTGGGCGTATATACCCTTGGATGCTCCAAATCGTACAGCGCCTCTTTCGTTGCCTGGATCGCAGATTCCACCGTGCTTCCAAGGATGTCAAAATTCTCCGTTTCACCCTTAAGCTGTTTATTAAGCCTCTGCACCATCATCTGCGATATGTGGCTCATCATTCCGTTGCCCCGGATCCCCATGCCATTCGCATTTACTTCTTTCGCCGCCTCCATCCACGCATCCTTCACTTCCTGCGGGGCGTTCGGGCCAACCATCTCAAAGGCTTTCTCATCCTGGTCGGCTGCCTTTCCCTGCGCCGCCTTTTCTTCCACCGTTTCCATGAATCCCACAGCCCCGGATTCCGCGCTTCTTCCTGTCTTTCTTGCAGTGTATCCTGTCAGCGGATATCCCGCTGTTCCTATTCCGTTAATGCCCATTTCAGTCCTCCATTTCTTTTTTATGGCAGCTCCTCTGTCGGTCAGAGCCGCCTCTGCTCTCTCGTAATGAGTCCGAACAGTTCATTGCCTCCATGCAAACAAGCCAACTAACTTCCCCTGTCAAATCCCATACCGGCCTTCACCTCCCTACTCCCCCATTTCCCCAATCTGCCGGAAAACTGGGGATGCCTGCCCTGCCTTGTCAGGCTGTGGCTTATCAGTTATTCAGATACCCCTGTTTTTCTTCTTCATCAGACCATATGCGGTCATACCGGCTGCCAATGCTATCAAACACATCCTGCCATGTGGCGAACTTCTGCATTTCTTCAATACTGCCCCTGTTGTTTTGCAGCCAATCGAAAACCGCCTTATAGGTATTTTCCGAAAACAGGACGCTCCAGTTGTTCTTATAATCTGCATTGTCATTATAGGACATCCCGTTAAAGCCCATAGAGACAATGCCGTCCTTCGTATGCTGCGCCAGCCCCTCTATCTCCAGATCGGCCCATATGTATGCGGCATTCTTATCGTGGATCAGATTGGGATATTTATTGAAGTAGGTCTCCGCAAGAGCCTCATACCTTTCCCTGTCTGCCTCGCCCTGCAAAAGGACTTTTCCCCCACGGCCTTCCTCGCCATCCCGCACAAGATATTGTATGCCAGTGCTGGAATGGGTCTTTAATGTGAAACCGGACAGTTCCTCCGTTTCCAGCGTTTCCACTCCCATGACATCTTGCAAGGCATCTTTCAGCTCGCCGTCCAATACCATAGCATCATAGCTCATGGTTCCATGCTCCGAGATCAGGAACTGCTTTCCTGTCTGGCTGTCCTGCCTGACCTTGATGTCAGAATAGTCAAAAGCGCCTATCCTTTCTCCCTGTTTATTGTAAATATCGAAACACCCCGCCTCGTTGTCCGGCACAATCCTGTAATTCTCGGATTCGTATGTTTCATAGGCGGGCTTCACATTGCGTACCCCGGATGCCGCCGATGCACGGTACGCCTCCATCACCGAAGTCTGCCCCGCCGCCCTCATGCTGCTTCTTATGGGAGAACTGCTCCCTGCCGCATCTGCATCCGCCATCCTGCCCGCGAAGCCCGTTCCCGAACCATTCCTCCGTGCCTTTCCCATATCACGCCATACGGGATAACCCGCCCCTATTCCATTTACGCTCATCTCCAAATCCTCCGCTATTGTCATTTATTCAATACTGTGGCTGGGAGTGATATGTTTCCACCCCCAGCTACGCTGTGCCAGTCTGAATATGTAAAGCATCACTGTTCTACAGAAAACATAGCTTTCTGGATACTTTTCTGCCAATATGAGCTGTCAAAGTAATTCCCGCTTTTGGGCCGATTACTGAACATATTCATGATCATGTCATAAGTCATGGATGACGTATCTATAAACAGTTCCTTTCCGTCCTTTGATTTAATCGCTGTACCGTTTGTTCCCACATAGGCAGTTGTATTGTCATCAAGGTGCTGTATCGTTCCTGTCATTTCCGCAAACTTTTTCAGCCACGACTCTCCCGTTTCCTTGCACATTTCCTTAAATTTTTTAGCATCTTCCCCCGTCATATAAGGGTGCTTCCCATCCCTGACATACCATGAAAAACCTGTTGCTTTGTCCGTATATTTCGGGTCTGTTGCCGCCCATTCTTCCAAGGTCTTATTGCCATACCACACTGTCAGCCCGCTGTCATTTGATACGGTGTTTTCCTCCTGCCCCATTATTGGATTTGTTGATTTGAGTGCGTCATATATATCCTGCACATTGGCATTCTGCCTTGCACTTCCGGGAGCGGATTCCTCTGCCGCCTGTTTCTGCGGGTAGAACTGTCCTGCCCTGCTCCTGTTGTATCTATTCGCTGATACATTGTTCTGATAATAATTCTGTCCTATTCCATTTACGTTCATTTTTCAAATCCTCCATTGTCATCAATTATTTTAATGGCAGCCCCTCTGTCGTTCAGAGCCGCCCCTGCTCCCATGTAATAAGTCCGAGCAGTTTATGCCTCCATGCGGACATACAACCTAACTTCCCCTGTCAAACTTCATGACAAACACCCCCTTTCACTGCCATCCGCTAATAATACGAGCCAGCCTCCAAAAAAGTTTTATTTCCCTTATCACCTACATCCGCCCCTCACCTCCGGGCAGACCGCAGAGGCAAAGCATTATGCGCCTCTGCGGAATAGGGTGTAACGGTTACATCTGTATATCCAATTACGCCTCTTTACGAATGCCAAACATACCATTCAGCATGGATAACACTTTCTCCATGCTGCTTTCCTTGGAACCGGAAGTCTTGTAGGCATCCCTCCATTCCTGCGCCAGCCTTTTCATTTTCGTTCCGGCTGTTTCTGGGGCATTCCCATCTGTCCCCTGCGGCTTTTTATTGTTTTTTGAGGAAAGCCCTTTCCCTCCTTCAGTTCTGAGCCTCTTAAACTCGCCCTCAATCATTCCCTTAGCATCCGCCCTGTCCGCCATCTTCTGGAATGCCCGGTCAAGCCCGCTTAATTCTTCTTCCATTGTCATTTTGCGGAAACCCGTCTCTGAATTTTCATCCTCCACATAACGCTCCCTTGTGCCGTCCTGGTAGCCCCGCACGATTTCATCATAAAGGTTGCCATACGCCCTGACGGAATCCTCCATCTGGTCTGCAATGCCGTACGCGCTGCCTGCCCTCTGCCCTTGCAGCTTTTCCATTTCCCCGGCCAGTTCGCCGCCATAGGCGTTTGCAGACAGTGCGCTTGCCGCCTGCTTTGCCTGCCTTATAACGCTCTCCTTGTTCCCTTTTACAACAACCCTGCCCGATATCCCTTTTTCACGGGTCTGTTTCCGATAGTTCTCAATTCCCTCCTGCGAAATAGAAACTTTCACCGCATTGTCCGCCTTCGGTTGCGGCGCATCCTTTTCCTTCTCCTGCGGACTGGCCAATCTGCTATTCTGATACCATCCGCTTGCTGCACCCGCCCGGCTTATATTTCCCTCTATATTTACTGACATATCAAATCCTCCATTTCCAAATTTACGCCCTGAAATCCACTCCGCCGAGCGTCCCATCAAGCTGGTCTAAAATGCTTGTGTCAAAGGCATCTCCCGGTTTCCATCCCGGATTGTTCTGTTTTACCAATGCCTCTAAACGGCTTCCATAATCCCCTGCCATTCTGTCCAATGTCCACGAAGCAGAACTGCGCTGTTTTGAAGGAAGAGTGTTTAAATACTTATTGATGACATCGTTTCTTCTGGTTCCTTCCGGTATGCTCTTTCCATTGGTGCTGATAAAATCCTGTTTTACCACCTCTGCCAGTTCCGTCTTTACTTCATCTGACACAGACACAATTTTTTTCCAGTCACTTCTCCCCGATATACATCTGTCCGCCTGCTCTTTTGACATTCATGGAATACCGTTCTCATCATAATATAAATTGCTGTGCTTATGCTTTACCCCTCCGCTAATAGCAGCACCCATCTGGTTAGATGTACTTGTTTTATTTCCATTCTTCTGCGAAAACAGTTTATTCAAAAGGGAATACTGCGAAAGTCCTCTCAGATTGTTACTGCTGATATTCATATCACAACCTCCTCTTATATCTTCAAGTCCAGATTCGCACCAACCTGCGGCTGATCTTTTACTGTGGTTTTTCCTGCATCCTTTTCCTGGGCAGCTTCGATAATTGTCCGGATATCTGTATCATTCAGATAAACCGTTCCGCCTTTGGAATCAGCCATTTTTTCATGTAAAAGCCGCTCTGCTTTGTTCGGAGTTACTGTTCCATCCTCTGCTTTCTCCGTTTTCTTTTCTTCTAATGTTTCCTCTAATTTTACTTTCTTTTCGACTGCCTTTTCTTTCGTTTTTTCAATCAGTTTCTCGGAATTTTTCCGTCTTTCTTCCCGGAGCTTGTCGCTCATATTCAGCATAAAGTCATTTCTGACAAGGGCAATCTGGCGGTATTTTCCGTTTTCATCTATATAATCATGCTTAAATACCACACTCCATCCACTGGCATTCATTACGCTGTCCAGCATATTCACCGCCGATTCAACACCTTTAATCAACTCTTTCATTTCTTTTTCCTTCTCCGGATCATTCTGCATCTTTTTCAAAAGCTGCGGATTGATCGTCAATGTTTTGCCGCTTTTAGCTGTTGAGAAAGAATTCCCAACCTTAAGTTCCACACTTGGAACAAGTTTTTCCAGTTCGTCCATATACTCCGATGTGCTTCTTGGCTTGCTGCCCCCTGCTGTTTCTGATGTGTTTTCTGTTTCCTTCTTTTTTGTGCTGCCTGCCGCATTGCTCTGTGCCGCATAGCTACTGTAATTGTTTGCAATCTCCATTGCCATAATTTTTTCCTCCTTGATAATAAAATTTTTTGAAATCCATTTCTTTTACACGAAATGCTTATAACATTTTAAGTAATCCAAAATACCAGTCGTCCGTGATGCTTTCATATGGAATCCGCACTACTTCATCCTCTGAATTGTTTTCATAAATACAGCTTTCTGCTATGCCAGTTAAACCCGGAAGTTTATAAAACCCGCCGAAAACAATCCAAACCTCTCCTTCTGCATTGTTTTCTTCTAAAAAATCCTCAAATGCCTCGCTGTCTACATAAACGTAGCTGTCATCATATGAGATCATTTGCTGAATGCTGCTGTCATTGTTTGAAATGACAGTGCTCTGCCCATCAGCATATTCATATACCAGTATGTTTTCATCATTACTATAACGTGCATAGGAATGGCTATGTACCGCCAGCAGCATAATTACAATTATTAGAGAAGCTATGGCTGCCGCGCCCATGCACATCCTTTTACGGTATGGGCGGAAACCTGCAATCTCGCCCATCCGCCTTTTCATGTCTGCAAATTCCATTTCCCCGGCATAGGTGACGGCAGGCGGCGTACCCTCTGTCCCGGAGCGTAGCAGTTTCAGGGTTTTCAGCAACACCATTCCATATTCATGAGCCGCCCTCCCACTGCCCTGTATGCACACCCTGTCACAGATATCCTCCATATCTGCCCGGAACTGTTTCTGGCAAACTGTCAGGAACGGGTTCACCCACAAGAGGCACCGCAGGACGTCCCATGCAAACCCAAACCACAAATGCCCTAACCGGATATGTGTCCGCTCATGCTGAATGACAGACCTTAATTCCTCCCTGCTGTAGCTCTCCAGCATTACCTTTGGGATGACGATCTTCGGTGCAAACAGCCCCACAGTAAACGGCGTCACATTCATGTCTGTAATCCTGACTTGCATATTATCCAGAGAAACCTTTTCCATCCCGGCAACCGACTTTCGGAGGCGCAGCCGCTTTCCGAATATACAGACAGCAGCTATAAGGATGCCCGCCATATAAATGCGGTCTGCCCACAGGCAGGTCATGGTTCCATGCGTTATCCGTCCTGTTATTCTCACCACTGCCTTATTCTCATAAAACATCTTCAGCTTTCCAAGGAACGGGATGAGCAGGAAGGATGACCATAGCAGCCCCCTTATGAATGTCCGTCTTGAAAAAAGCATCTTCCGGAGCAGCATCACAAGCCCGATCAGCACAAAGGAAAATGCCGCACACCGTACAAGCTGGGTAGTGTAATATGCCGCGCTGAAATCCAAAAGGCTGCCAATCCATGACCAGTCAGGCATGGGCTCCACCCTCCTTATCCGTGGATTCTGTCCCCCGCTCCCTGCTTTTCTCCAGAATCTCCTCCAGCTCTTTTATCTGTTCGTCTGTCAGTGCGAAGCTCTGCAGCAGCGCCGCCATCGCATTTGTCCCGCTGCCGGAAAAATAGCTGTCCACAAACTTCCTGCTTTTCTCCTTCACGCATTCCTCCCTTGACCTCTGCACATAGTAGTGGTAAACCCTCGAATCATGCTCATCCACCGTGTAGCCGAGGATGTCTTTCTGGTTCAGGCGGTTCATCAGCACCCGCACCATCCTCATCGACATATCCACAGTCCCCTGCATCCTCTTGTAGACCTCGGAGGATGTCAAAGGCTCCCCACACGCCCACAGGACTTCCATGATCTGCCATTCACTCGGTGTAATCTCTTCCTTTGCCATACCGTTTCCTTCCTTTCGTTTTATTTCGTCACTTTATATATCGGTCAATTATTGTTAATTGTTAAGAGCCGTTGACGCTTTTATATGATATGGGTATGGACAGAGGACAGATCATAGTTAAGCACTTCCCCTCTTTCCAAGTAATTTCCGGCCTGCCTGCAGAAATAACAGACCGCCGCATATAGAGAATAAGTCCACAGCGGCGGTCACTACTCGGTTACTTTGGTTTCAATTTTGCTTCTACCAACTCCTTATGGTAAAAATAATTTATATGTTTTATTGAATGTTCAGCGCAATATTCTTCAATCTCAACGGAAAGATTGTTCCAAAACCCCATGTTCCCTTTTACATATATTTCATCATATAATTCCACTAATTGTGGGTAGGCATTTTTTATGTAGCTGAGGATATCCTGTTTATAACTCCCACGCAGGTTCAGATTTTCAAACCAGTATCCATCCACGAATCTGTGTGTTTTTACTATTATTTCCTTATAATCTGTTATGCCCGGAAAGATGGGCGACATGAACAAAACGGTATATATGCCGTTCTCATGCAATGTTTCTATCGTTTCAAGCCGTTTTCCGATGCTGCTGGCACGATCCATATCACTTTTAAACTGCTCATCCAATGTATTGACCGAAACCGAAACTTTCAGATTTTTACACTGTTTCAATAAATCAATGTCCCTTAAGATCAGTTGGGATTTCGTTGAGATATTCAGTTCACAATCTATGGAAATCAACTGCCCCAATATCTTCCGTGTATTTTCGTATTTTTCCTCAAATGGGTTGTAACAGTCCGTTACGGATGACAGGAATACTGACTTTCCCTGCAGTTTCTTTTTGCTTATCGGCTTGTCACACCGCTTAATGTCAATAAAGCTCCCCCATGGCTCGCTATGGTTTGTAAACCGCTTCATAAAACAGGCATAACAGTACCTGCACCCATGAGGGCATCCCACATAAGGGTTTATCACATAATCGCTTGACGGAAGGTTTGATTTTGTAACCAGATCTTTTACTACTACTTCTTTTTCTACCATGTTCATAAGATAGTCCCTCCGTGGAACATACAGGCATATACCTTTTTCTGCCTGCAATATATCCGTTCCTCTCCTGAAAAACATTCAAAATCACCCTGCACTTGGCACTGGTACATATAATCGCCTTTCTGATAGAATTCCGGCCCTCGGAACGGCATGGAAACCGACACATGAGAAAGCGCTTCTTTCAAAAATATAATATCAAAATTCTCATCCAGGCTCTCCCCGTAATAATTCATAGCCCACACTGCATGATTCCTTATCCAGACTCGTTCCCCGCCTATGAATTTCTGCCCGCCAAGGTAAGTATCCATATACAGGTAATCACCATCTTCATAACGGAAATCGTGGGAACCAGGCTGTGACGGCATGATTTCATTTTCACCCGTGATATATGTGTTATTTTTTGCCCTGACTAAAAAAATTCTGATATCCTGCATAGGATATTTCTGTTCACAAAAAAGACTGATTGTACAGATATCATTTTCCTTCACAAGCCTGTCTATGGAGACTTTAAAAATCTCACTAAGCTGTATAAGGTTCTGAATATCCGGAAAAGACTGTCCATTCTCCCATTTTGTTATAGACTGTCTTGATATATCCAGCCTGTTAGCAAGTTCTTCCTGTGACAGTTTCATATTTGTTCTTAGTAATTGCAATTTTTCTTTAAATTCCATTCTGACATCCTCCAGGCATTCATTATACTTGAGCGTTTTTCCATA
Source organism: Lachnospiraceae bacterium 28-4 (assembly GCA_000403275.2). GTDB lineage: Bacteria > Bacillota > Clostridia > Lachnospirales > Lachnospiraceae > Kineothrix. The sequence continues at coordinate 9,896 of KE159602.1, read as the reverse complement.
ATCAATCCACCTATACGTTCCAATCCGGCAACTGTTGGTTGCTTTCCAAAAAACAATTCTTCACTCTCTCTAAATTGAAAGGGGCGAATGCCCCGCAAGGCGGCCCAAACGCAAACCGCCGTGTAAGCATATTAACTCTGTTTCCCCCGCTTTCCAAGCGGTTTCTGCTGTCAAACCTGCCTGCGGAAACGGCAGACCGCCGCATATGGCGGTAAGCCATCTGCGGCGGCCTTTGCTTAATCAATGGTATCTTTTCCAGCCTCGCCACAATTATTTCATCATAAGAATCGTAATCCTATTTATTAGGCTCATAGGCATTACTTTGGAAAATACAACCAACAGCTTATTATATATCCCCGGAATAACCAGTTTTCTTCCTTTCATCATTTTGTGATAAGCAATCCCCACTACTTTTTCCGGCTTCATAACTCCAATCCTGAATAGCAATGTGTTTTGAATGTTTGCTTTTGCAGCAAATTCCGTCTTCGTCGCCCCTGGACATAAAGTAGTTATCTTTATTCCTGTTTTACCAAGCTCGCCACATAAAGCATTTGAAAAAGACATAATATATGCTTTTGTGGCAGAATAAACGGCATCTGTTGGAGACGGAATAAAAGAGCCTGTTGAGCCTACATTCAGGATTCTCCCATAGCCGTTTTCTTTCATATGTACTAATATACGTTTTGTCAATTCTGTTACAAACCGTATATGCATATTTATCATTTCAAGCTCCCTGTCAAGTCTGGTATCCACAAAAAAACCACACTCATTAAAGCCTGCGTTATTTACAAGAACATCAATGGTGACCTTCCATTTATCTATATTCGCCATTATCAAACCTGCCGCACTCTCCTGTGTCAAATCCTGAACAATGTATTTCACTGCCACATGGTAGTTCTCCTGCAAAGCTGCCTGCTGTTGTTTTAACTTCTGCTCATTCCTCGCAACAAGAATCAAATCATACCCCTCATCTGCGAATTTTTCCGCAAAGGCTTTTCCGATCCCGCTGGTGGTTCCCGTAATCAAAACCGTTTTCATTCTTCCTTCCCTTCTTCATTTTTAAACAATTCCCATTCTTCCAGATATGTTAAATCCCTGCTTGACGGCTCCTTTAAACGTTTTTCATAAAATGCTGACTTTTCGCGTGTTAAGGCAAGCGCATTTTGCAGCTGATCCATCTGTTCCTGAATATCCCTAATGTAATCCTGAACCATGCCATACCGCTGTTCCATTGTTTTCCCACCCTGTACCAACAGGGCAATATATTTTTTAACTGACTGGATTGGCACATTTGCCCTTCTCAGGCATTGAACCATTTTTATCCATTCAATATCTGAATCCGAATACTGCCTGTATTTCTGGCTTGTCCGAGAAATCTGCGGCAATAACTGTTCCTTTTCATAATACCTTAATGCTGCTGTCGATAATCCCGTCATTTCTGCTGCTTCTTTTGCTGAATACATATAAATCCACCTTTCCCTGTTATCATAAACTATGAAGTGCGCTTCAAGTCAACAATTATATTTTAGCATACAGATTAACTTTTAGAAAATTATCCCATTAAGCAAAAATCCCTGCCTTCTCCCAAGGCACAAAATTAGTCCGATATAGTGGAAACGCAGACCGCCGTGTAAGCATATTAACTCTGATTCCCCCGCTTTCCAACTTATTATTTTCTGAACCAATAAAAAATATCTGTGAAATTTGAAATGTAGAGAAATGAATTGTGAAAACTTAAGACATGAGAAAAAGGACTGCCGAAACATCCCTTTTCTCACATTATCATTTATTCATTCAGTTTTTACCGCTTTTCTCATATACAAACACAGAAACTCTTTACACTATCACGGAAACCCTTATATTATCACGAAAACTCCCTGTCAGTTTCCGTGATAATACAGCCAGTTTCCGTGTTTGTATAAGGGTTTTGCCTGCGGGTATCGACTTTTGCGTGATAGTATGGAGTTTTGCCTGATAGTGTCCGAGTTTCCGTGATAATAACCGACTTTTGCCTACGAGTTTATACTATCAGGCAAAACAGTTCAAGAACAAATGTTTGTATTCCACTAATGTAAAAATGCCCCTAAAAGCACACGGAAATATGTAACTCTGAAAGCTATGTAGTGCCGAAAGTGCCGTGTTTACGGGCTTTGTCGGCTTTCCGTGTCCGTATCTGCCGGGGAAGGAGACACCATAAGAAGCCAGCGCTATCCCTTCCGATTTATCAATTGGTAACATACTACTTCTTTCCATCTTTAAGCTGCTCCAATATATCCTTTAGTCTTTGTGGTATTGGCAAACCCAGTATTGCTACATTTTCTATAATTATAATCCCCTCATTAGAAAGATAAAAGAAAATAACCGCTGTACGAATTATACTTCCGTTCTGAATAACCAGTACATCAATCACATTTCCGACCGCAACTAAGAAAATAATAGATACTTTTTTTGCTATCCCACAAAAACCAATCTCATTGGATCTTTTTTTATTCAAAATCGCAACCAGTATCTGAGTCAAATATTCCACCACCATAAATAAAATCAAAGCAGATAACAAACCATCCCATCCTCCAAGTACATCTTCTACTATACCTCTTTTTACCACAAGTACTATCCACTGTGCCCTAAATAAGAACATACTCATTATCGTACCCTCACTTTCCATTTTGTTCTGCAAATTTTTCATATCTCATAAAACAATATCAACTTCAATAAACATAGAAAAAAGCCAGACCGCATCCATTACTTTGGATACTGTCTGGCTCGCCACGCCTTCGAACGGCACAAAACAGTAAATTTTTTTAATGACCAGATTACACTCCTTTGTTAATCATGGTAATATAATCAGAAATCCAAATTATATTCTGGTACATTATCTATGGTACAAAACATATCATTAATTTCATCGATTGTAGTATATGATTTTACCTGCTTATCCTTATCCAAAAAAGCAACTGCCCTCTTTCCATTAATTTTTGCCAACTGTCCCAATGGTTTCTTTTGTCCATGTTTTGCATATGTTAACCCTTCCATTCGCACCTCCTAATTAAATGGCAATTCCCCATTTAAATCTCCGCCCCCAATTCTCTTTCCACTCATATATGCATCAATAGCACTTCGAACACTATCATCAATATGAACGTGAGATACCGAAACTATAATTGTTTTAATCAATGAATTTACCACTGCAATAAGAGGTGAATTCGCTTCTAAAGTGTTACATATCCTTTTGACAATAGCATTTCCATAGGAATTATACTCAACCATGTATATTTCAAAAAAACGCTTTCCACGCCAAGTAACTCTATCATCCTCTCCAATGCAATCCATTATATAAATCTTCTGATCATTTGGAACAAGTGTTGTATAATATCCGTTTCCACAAGGCCGCACTCCGCAATCCTTAAAAAATAGAGAATTGTAAACTGGAATTTCAAAACACTCAGAATCTGTTCCTTCACTACCAATTCCATATAGGGGATGTGATACTTCTACATACCCATTCATGTCATGTATCACTTCAACCTTTTCAAGCTCAGATAATGTTTCACGAGTCCATTCAAGCTTATCATCATTCGTATCAGAAATAAGTTGTCTCATAAATTTCAACATAAAACTCTCTGTTGGAGTTAAATCTGCAAGATTTGAGCCTACTAATAAATCTAACGGTACCTCCAATTCATCAGAGGCTGTCATCAAAAATTCAATACTAGGATCTGAATTACTTTTTCCACTTTTCATTCTCGAAAGATACCCTGGTCTATTTCCAGAATTTACCTCTAACTCACCTAACTTTTTATTTTTCTGAGTTAAAAGCATATCCACATTGTTAAGACAGCGCTCTCTATTAAAATGTTTCCGTGTCATTAACTGCGATTGAAGCCTTTCTAACTCTATTTTTTTCTTTTCCAGTTCCTGATAATGTACATTTCTTTCATGTTCTAAGTTTTCTTTCTCTGCTTTTAATTTTACACTTTCAATTTGCAAGTCCAAGGTTGCAATAACTGCCTCTATAGAAGAAACTTCTTCTTCTAGCACACAAATACATTCTTGTAATTGCTTCTTTTCGATTTCATTTTTCACAATTTCACCTCCGTATCTTGTTAAATATTATATCACGCATTATAAATTTGTCAATGTTTCAATTTTAAAAATTTCATTGTAACATTAACAACTTCTATATTCTTCTTGCCTCTTACAGATTTTGTAAACAAACAGGCAAAACTCTATATTATCACGAAAACTCCATGCAGTTTCCGTTTTTGTATCATATCTCCCGTTTTTCAACAGCATTTTCCGTCAAGCTAATACCCTTTTCCGCAAAACCGCCAATATCCTACACCTTTTTACCTTTCCTTTACACACTATCACGGAAACCCCCGACTTTTGCGTGAAAGTATACTTTTGCCTGATAGTACGATTTTATCCCCTATCGCCATCCTATCAGCGGCATCCAAAAACACGAAAAAACGGGGTCCACCACCCACCGTGATGAATCCCACCAAACCTCAAAATCCCTTGATTTTAAGCCATTCTTCAATACTTTTGCCTGTTAGTGTCAAAAATCCTATGGCATCAATTGGAAATAGCCGCCTGTGCCGCTGTTAGATTATGATGACTTTTACCCCTGGGGTAAATGATTTACCCCTTTTACCCCACCTATGAGGAATTTACCCCACCCCATTTTGCGATTCGACAAATCGACAAATTAGCCCCTTGCCTTTGTGCGGAATCCAGTATAGAATGATTTCAACGGAACGCTCCGCAGCGTTTGACAGATGCGGGGGAATCTGTTACAATAAAAACACAAAAGGGAATACTGCCGATAGACGGTCAGCCCCGATAAAATTACTTACAAAGAAGTGACCTTACCTTTGGCTGGGGCGGTCACTTTTTTGTGTGGTTTATGTACGCTATCAAGATCGAAACGATGATTCCAAGAATCATCAGAACAACCGTCAGCAGTTCATAGTCACTCATCAAGCATCCCCCCTTTCCCGGTTTTACCCGTAGTCAGAGGGGCAGTCCCCTCTGCAAAGAAGGACTGACCGCCTACCCGTTATGGCAGTACCCCATGCGAATATATTATCAGAAAATGTCGGATGCCACAAGATGGTTTTCCAGCTTTTTATTTTTCCACTTGCTAAATCCCAAATTCAGAGGTAAGCTACAACACCACGGAAGGAGGGATTGGATTGGAAAAAGATTCTGCATTATACCAATTGATGGACACACGCATGAACGGTGTCATGAACGGCATTGTAAGCGGTGACGGGGAATACCAGGCGATTCTCCGAAAGTCGGACATATACTCCGGCGAACTGGACAGGATGGATTTATCAAAAGAAATCCGGCTGCTCATCGACCGCTACGTCTGTGAGCAGAACGCGCTGGGCTCCCGGTTTGGGATGCTTGCATATCTGCTTGGATTTTCCGACTGCAAGGCTATGTTTTTAGGGAAATGCCTGCCAACAGAAGTAAAAGAAATGATTACAGAGTAAGACCGCAAAATGCCGGACAGGACGGAAAGGCCGCCACAGCCCTTCCGCCCTGTCTCTTTCGTCTAAATATAAATCCATGCCTCCAGTTCCACATATTTGTTGGACTTTGACCACTGCGGGTGCATCTTGAACCATGCCCGCTCGTCATCCGGCGTGACCGTCAGCTTCGTAAAATAAACAGGGGAACCGGCATCGTCCAGTTCCCCGCGGGCTTCGGGGCTTAAGTTTAAGAGCCACTCAAAGCGGTCTTCGTAAACCCTTACCCCGAAAACATATTTATCTATATCACTTTCCGAAAACTCCCCATCCTCCGGCACGGGCGGCTGCCCCATGAGCCTCTGCAGGTTTTCCAGCTTGCCGCTCACGTCCGCCTCCGTGGCAGGCTTCACATCGCCGTACTGCATCATCTGCTGTTCCAGCTCCGCTATCTTTTTCTCCACCTCCTGCTGCTTGCGGCTGAATACCTCTTTCGGTATCTCGTTGTTCATCCGCATATCGAGCAGCGTCTCGTAGCGCCCCCGCTCCTTTTTGAGCTGTTCTTCTATGATTTCCTTGTCCCGCAGGACTTCCGACTGCTCCACCCCTGCCGCGCCGAGGCCGAGGACTGCCGCTGCTTCCCGGAGCGTCCCCTCCGGGTCATCGAAAACGGCGTGGAGGACTTTCTGCGCCATCGTGTGTACCTTCCAGTCCTGCACCAGCGGCACCCGGCAGACGCCCTCGATACTCAGGCCGTTTTTCAGCCTTGCTGAAACCGTCCCCGTCCGGGTCTGGTCATAGCACTTGTAGGTGTAGGTGGTGAAGTCCCTTGACTTGGAGTGCCACCTGGTCTTTGCGAAAGCGTGGCCGCACTGGCACCGCAGCTTCCTGCGCCAGAGGTCATCCGAGTGGATGCCCCTGTTCTTCCTGAAATGCTCCATCTGCGGCCTCTTTTCCTCTATCAGTTTCTGCACCTTTTCAAATTCCTCTTTGGTGACGATGGGCTGGTGCTTCCCTTCCACGATGATGCGCTCCAACTCCCCGTTGTTCTTCGCCCTTTTCTGTTCGAGGTAGTCCGGCACATATTCCTTCCGGTATTCCAGCTCGCCGCAGTAGAGGCGGTTCTTCAGGATATGGCTGATGGTGGCGTAATGCCACAGGCTCTTCCCCATCGCCGTGAGGTCGCCGTCTTTTTCAAGCTGTTTCTTAATCTTCTGGCTGCCGTTTCCCGCAAGGTACATATCAAAAATCTTCCTGACCGTTTTCGCCTGCGCCTCGTTGATGACGTATTCCGGCCCCACTTTGTCGTAGCCAAGCACGTTCCCGGTGCCGTAGACCACCCCGTTCTGGAAGGAGACCATCTGCCCCGCCTTCACCCGCATGGAGGTCTTTTTCGATTCGTTCTGCGCGAGGGTGGCCATGATGGTCAGCCGCAGCTCCCCGTCCTCATCGTTCATGGTCCATATCCCGTCCTCGGTGAAATACACCTCAATGCCCATCCGCTTCAAGAGCCGCGTCTGCTGGAGGGTGTCCACCGTGTTCCTTGCGAACCTCGATACCTCCCTCGTGACGATTAAATCGAAATGTCCGTCCTTCGCGTCCTCCATCATCCGCACGAAGTTTTTCCGCTTGGATATGGAAGTGCCGGTGATCCCTTCATCGATATACCGGCGGTACAGCACCCAGTCCGGGTGTCTGTCTATCAGGTCATCGTAATACTGCACCTGGTTCTCCAATGCTGAAAGCTGTGCCTCATGCTCTGTTGACACCCTGGCATATATCGCAACTTTCCTTATCCGCATCTGCATCCGCTCCTTTCCTTTTTTGGTAGTCTATTAATCACTCTGAAAGCCCGTAAAGTCAAGCGGTCTGGCCGCTTTCTTCCTATATAAATGCCGCCTTACATTCCCTCAAATCCGGGTGGCGAATGCAAGCGAAATCCAGCCGTCCCGCTTTTCCGCATAGGCTTTGAGCAGCCCCCAGCTGTCCTTTTCCTCGACCACGGTGAAAACGCCCACGCCGGTAAACTTGCCCGTCTTTGGGTATGATTTTCCGGGGCCTTTTCGGATATTTAAATCGGGGATAGATACCCGCACCATGTAAGGTACGGAAAAGGTGAGGCTCTCCATGAACTGCACTTTTCCTTCGCTGACAATGGCTTTCAGGATGGATAGTATCTTCTCCCCGTACTTCTCCCCTGCCGCCCAGCCTTTCCCCTGCGGGTTCTCCTTCTGTCCGAGCCACTCAACATAAGGTGCGCAGCCCCGTTTCACATAGCGGAACCGTGGATCAATTCCTTCACCTACAAACGCATCCGCGGAGGCGTAGGCTTTGAGGTGCTGTATCTGCGCCCGGATGCCAAGCTGCGCCGTTTCAAAGGACAGTCCTGTTTTGCCCCTCTGTGTCACCCCAAGACCGCAGAAATTGTTCTGCGAAAGAGTGACCGCCGAGCCGGAGAAAGTAAAATTCCCGGTTTCGAGGCAGGACTGTGCAAAGGCGATATCACCCCTCACACCCTCCGCCTCCCCTTCCGAAAGGTAGAGCGGAATCATATCCAGAACAGACTGCGGCACGGACGGATTCTTCTTTTTCAGATAGGATGCCATCTGCCCTGCCGTGGCCTGTGCTTTCCCCATAATGGCGGTAAGGGAATCCTCCGCTGTGCTTCCCTCCATCGCCGCCTTGATGTCCTTTCGGAACTGCTGCATCGACAATCCAAACTCAGACCACAGATGCTCCACGTCCCCGTGGTTGCTGGCAATGCCCCTTTTACATCCCTCGCTGTGGCTGATGATGACACCGTCCGCCACAGGGTCTAAACCGAACTGCTGACAGAGATATGCGAATAATTCCACCGCACATTTGTAGGTGGCAAGCACATGGGCTTTCGTATTTTCCCCGTTCCCGGTCTCCGTCCAGTTCGCACCGCCTGCATACTTAATGGTGGAAGGCTCCGTCATCTCCACGCCGATGTGGGTATTGTTCGCGCCGCCTCCGCTGTGCCACCCACGGAAATCCCACGGGAGCAGTTGGTACACGTCCCCGTCCGGCTCTACGATGGCATGGACGCAGGCATTGGCGTCAGCCCTGTTCCAGTTCTTCATGAACACATCCGCCTTTGGCTGCGGGCATCCCACCGAGTGGATCATAAGACCTTTCACGGTGATGCGCTTTCCCGCTTTATAACAGCCGGACTGTGTAAGGTAATTCTGTTTTAAATTCATCCCATTTTCCTCTCTTTCTGCACGAAAAAGGCATCAGTTTTTACACCGATGCCTCAGATTAAAAATCCATTAATTCTCTTTTTCCTCCCGTAACTGCTCAAGCACGGCTTTCAGCTTCCCCGGAATGGGCAGCCCCGTCCGGGCGGCATTTTCCAAGATGGAAATGCCCTCATTGGAAAGGTAAAAGAAGATAACCGCCGTCCGCAGGACGCTCCCCTCCCCGATGATGTGCGTATCCACGATATGCCCCACCGCCACAAGGCTGAAAATAATGACCTTCTTAAAGATGCCCTTGAATCCCACTTCGCTGGAGAGCTTCTTCTCCACCGCAGCCGCCATCAGCCCGGTGGCATAATCCACGATGACAAACACCACTAAAGCATAGAGGAAGCCGTCAAAGCCTCCCATGACCGCGCCCAGCGCACCGCCGAGTGCCGCAAACGCATACTGCGCCGCCTCGATAAAATTTTTCATTCTGATTCCTCCATTAAAAAAAGCACCTTCTCGGTGCTGTTTCCAGTTATGCGCATTCCACATAGCGGATGAATGCCCTGCCGTTCCCCTCGTTCACCCCCGCCTCGGTCTCCGCAGGGTAATATTTCCCATTATGCGTGAATGGCGCCACACCGTCCACATAGCCGGAACCGCCTGCGCCGGACTGCCCGTACATTCCATAGTTCCCGCCGAACCATCCGCCACCGCCGCCGGAAGAAGCAGCACTGCTTGATGAATAATAATCCCCCATGCCAAAGTTTTCAGACGGGCTGCTCCCCGTGGAAATCTGCCGGCCTCCCAATGCACCGCCGGAGCCGTTACCGCCACGCTCCCCGCCGCCGTCTCCTCCCTTGTGGGCTGTGCCGTTGTCTATCCCGCCACCCCCACCGCCTCCCGCCACGATCAGGATGCTGGAGCGGTTGGCGTAGGACGGCCCGCTGGAACTGTTCGTGCCAAGTCCATAAGGTTTTGTGGCCACATGGGTGGAACCGCCGCCTCCTGCCCCGTACTGCTTGCTGCTGGCATAATTGTAACCGTTCCCGCCTCCGTTTGCCCCATAAGATGTGCCTTTCGGTGATCCGCCGTTATAGACATAGATCACTTCATCCTTCTTCATCTTCTTATAGCCTTTGGAATGGCCGCCAAGCCCTCCCTCCGCCACAAGGGAGTCCACCTTCGCCGCAGCGCCGGATGCGCCCCA
>KE159601.1 GCA_000403275.2 Lachnospiraceae bacterium 28-4 | reverse complement strand
ATTCATTTTCCTAACCTCCAATGCTTGCCATTGTTTGAAAATATTGCTTTAAGCATTTGTAAACATTTGCTATAGATAATAAGCAATTATCCGCCCCTCTCCCTCATTTTCTTCCGCCAATTCCTCCCCATATCCCCGCCCTTGTGTTATCATCAATAGAAAACCCCAAAAAGGAGATAACTACAAATGATAACAAACCAGAACCAACTCCCCCTGTATTTGCACTACTGTCTGAATCAGAAAGAATTGGATCCTAAGACGGTCAAAGCTTACCGCATAGACCTGACCCAGTTTTTTCAATATTTGGCGGAGCGTGGCATGGAAATGGACAAGGACGGCATCAACGAATATTTGTTCCATATTCACAGTTGTTACAGGCAGAGAACCATAAAACGCAAAATAGCCAGCCTGAAAGCTTTTGTCAGCTATCTGGAATATGAAGAAATCATAGTGGAGAATCCATTTCACAAAATAAATACAAGATTTAAAGAAGAGGTAATCCTCCCCAGGACGATTCCGAGGGATGTAGTGGAACTTCTTTTGCGGAAAATGTACGAAGAAAAGGAAAAAGAAATGTCGGATTGCGAAGCAAAGTTTCTGGCCAGGGATATTGCGGTGGTGGAATTTTTATTTGCGACAGGACTTCGCGTATCGGAATTGAGCGCGTTGAAAAGGGCGGATATAGATTTGAATGCAGGAATTTTTCTGATTAAGGGGAAGGGAAATAAAGAACGCTATATGCAGATTGAAAATCGGGAAGTAAGAGAGGCGGTCGGGGAATATTATAATCTTTTTCAGGAGGAAATCGGGCGGCAGGACTATTTTTTCCTGAATAAATGGGGGCAGAGGATGTCGGAACAGGCGGTGCGCCTGATGTTGCGGAAACATGTGGAGAAAGCGGGAATACCTGTGCATTTGACGCCCCATATGTTCCGCCATGCCTTTGCTACGTTATTGCTGGAAGAGGATGTGGATATCCGGTATATACAGAAAATGCTTGGACACTCGTCCATAGTAACGACGCAAATATACACTTATGTGGCGGTAGAGAAACAGAAGGAGATTTTAAGGATGAAGCACCCGCGCAATAAGATGCAGATACAGGAACGTATTGAAAAACAGGCAGCTTCCATTTGATTTATACATATATGAATATCATGGAAGATGTTTATTATAATTTAGCATATTGTCTTGACCAAGAAATGACTTTTTCATAAAATAAGGCTATTCAAGAAGATCGCAGACTTTTTCTTTCGTCTGTACAGGTTCGGCATATCACTTCTGTATCCCCTATTGAAAGCGGCGCTAATAAAAGATTCAATAGGGGTCTTTTTAAATGAAAAATTAGAAAATTTAGAAAGAATGATTAAAATTATAAAATATTCTTAATTTTTCGTGTACATTTTAAAAAACCAATGACGTAAAAACGTGTATGTGTTATAATGTGTACATCTGGGAGACCGGATAAGTATAGTAGTTTAATAGTAGCAGTAATTGGAAAGAGCAGTAGGAGGAGTGTAGGTATGACAAAAGCAGAGATTTTAAAGAGGGAGATTTTATCACAGTACAAGAGCGTGCGCCAGTTTGCTATCGAGATGCAGATACCATACAGTACATTGGTAACGGCATTGGATAGAGGAATAGAAGGGATGGCATATGGAACGGTAATTAAAATGTGTGATAAGCTGAATCTGAACCCGGTGGACTTTACATCTCTGGAGAAAGGGGCGAGCCTGGGCGAGAAGATACTGGAAAACCGCGTGATGCAGTATTATGTGAAGCTGAACAAAACCGGACGTAAGAAAATCCTTGAAATGATGGACGATTATGTGCAGCTGGAGAAATACCAGATAAAGGAATAGATGGAAAGGGATCGCGCTCATGCAATACGACTACTTAATTGTTGGGGCCGGGCTGTTTGGTTCCGTATTTGCCTGTGAAATGAAAAAAAAGGGGAAGAGCTGCCTTGTAATAGACAGGCGGGAACATATAGCAGGAAATATTTATACAGAGAAAATTTTAGATATTCAGGTGCATAAGTACGGGGCCCATATTTTCCATACATCGGACAGGCGGGTTTGGGAATATGTGAACCGGTATGCGGAGTTTAACTGTTTTGTAAATTCGCCGGTGGCGGTGTATGGAGAAGAACTTTATAATCTTCCTTTTAATATGAATACATTCAACAGGATGTGGGGAGTCAAGACCCCTGCGCAGGCGAAAGCAAAAATAGAAGAGCAGATAAAAGAACTCAATATTTCCGAACCGCAGAATCTGGAAGAACAGGCTTTATCACTGGCGGGCAAAGATGTCTATGAGAAGCTGATCAAAGGATATACGGAGAAACAGTGGGGGCGTTCCTGCAAGGAGCTTCCGGCTTTTATTATTAAACGGGTGCCGCTTCGTTTTACTTATGACAATAACTATTTTAATGACCGGTACCAGGGAATTCCGGTCGGCGGCTATACGGCAATGGTAGAAAAAATGCTGGAGGGAACAGAGGTACGGACTCATACGGAATATAAAGAGTTTATAAAGCAGTGCGGGGCAGAAGGAATTACTTTTGACAGAGTGCTTTATACAGGAATGATTGATGAGTACTTTGATTATAAATTAGGGGCTTTGGAATACCGTTCTCTGAGGTTTGAACAGGAAGAAATGCCGGATTGCGCCAATTACCAGGGCAATGCGGTGGTGAACTATACGGAGCGGAGCGTGCCTTATACGAGGATAATCGAACATAAACATTTTGAATTCGGCAGTCAGCCGGGCACCGTTATTACAAGAGAATATCCTGCAAAATGGGAGCCGGGTGATGAGCCGTATTACCCGGTAAACGATGAACGCAATGAAAAATTGTTCCGGGAATACAAAAAGCTGGCGGAGAAAGAGGGGAACTTTAAGCTTCTGTTTGGCGGCAGATTGGGACAGTATCGATATTATGATATGGATAAAGTAATCGCGGCGGCTCTGGATATGGCAGAGTCAGAGGCATAGCGCCGGGTAAGAAGGAAGGCGGCATAACAAAAAGAATGATTGCCGCACTTTCCTTCCATAATACATAAAAATCTGTGCATAAAAACCTGCTAACAAAAGTCAAGACTTTTTAGCAGGTTTTTTATAAATTTTTAATATGAATTTTTTCCACGACAATTAGACCGGTGGAAAATCCGGTCTGTCGTATTCTCTGCTTTAGTTCTTTTTAATTCTGGTATACTTCCATTACACGTGCATAATAAATCCTGAGAAATTTATTTAATCCTGCTATCTTAGCTGCACGTTTCGATTTCCCTTCTTTTTCTTTCTTCAAGATAAACCTATACACTGCTGCGTCTTCTGGTTCTTTATGTGTTTTCAGGCATCTCATCACTTCATATCCAATCTTACGCAGACTGGAAGATCCTCTCTTGGATATTTTTCTCTCTGTTCCAATGAACTGCCCTGATTGATATGGAGGCGCATCGATTCCTGCGTGGGCTATCAGGGCTTTTCCACTATGGAATCTCCTCACATCCCCAATCTCTGCGATCAATTTGGGCGCAAGCACATTTCCAACACCTCCCATTTCCCTGACAACCGGATATTCCGGCAGACTCTTGGCTAATGCCTGCATCTGTGTTAGAATGGTCATCAGAGTGTTATCGACTTCTCGTAACACCCGTACTGCCTCCTGTACCAGCATTTTGGTCGATGGGGTATCGGAGGGTACTGTGGGGATGCCTTCTTTTGCCAGTGCATAGATCTTGACGGCTTTATCCTGGCTCTGATGGTATCCCTTCTCTTTTGCCCATTTCAGATAGCTCTCTATAAACTGTTCCTCCGATTTCTTCGTGATATTGTCATAATGCCAGTATTCTTCCGCAAAATCCCCCAGCTTATCTTTCCCATTTGTTTCATTCCAGCCTTTCAGCAGCGTTTTGATCCCAGGCATCGTATAGTCCAGAAGATGAGTCAGTTCCAAAACACTCTCCACACGCATCCGCATATAGTGACGGTACTGCCTTCCCAAAAGCTTCAGCTCCGCATAGACGCTGTCTTCTGCCTCATAGTTCTTCAGCCTGTACCAATGGTCAATCCCATAGTTAGAGATTGTAATGGCATCCTGCTTATCCGTTTTCACACGTCTTAACCCCTGACAGCGGTATTCCTTCATCTCAAATGGATTAATCACTGCCACAAACAGCCCTTTTTCTTTCAGATAGCTTAATACAGGCAGATGGTAGATCCCAGTAGCTTCCATGACCACACGGATGTCATCATTCAGACGCAGCAGCATGGAAGTCAGTTCGGACAGTTCTTTCTCCACATGACAGACTTCAAAAGGCCTGCTCACAACCTCACCATAAGGCTTTAAGATACATACGGTACTTTTTTCTTTTGAAACATCAATTCCTACACTTATCATCTGTAACCTCCAAAATAAATCTGTAATTGTCCCATCCACACTTATTACCACTCATTTTAGTTCGTTACACGAAAGCACCTTACGGGTTTCAACCTGCTTAAACGACTGCTTATAATAAGGGGTGGTTGACGGTTTTTATGACGGATGTGGTTAATCCAAAAAGCACCTCGCCAGACCAATTACTCCCTTATCATAAAAAAATAAGTGCAGAAGGTAAAGCACTGATGAAATGCTTTATCTCTTACACTTATATGGTACTAAAAGTTGGCCGCAAGGCCAACTTTTTTGGATTATTCATTTTTTGATTTATCAGCAATAATAATTAAATAACATTCCGCTGAATGCGCTCGTAATATATGGCGTCGCATAGTTCTTTCCAGGATTTTTATAAGCGACGACAGTCTTGTCAACATAGTCCATCGGATTGATGGATATCTGGTTCATTTTACGAACGAGAGAGTTGGCAAAGTTTTTGATAGAGGAAAAATCTTCCTTCGCATATTCGGACAAAGCAGCATTCTGCAGTTCCGCTTTATCGATTTCTAAAGTGCCGTTTTCCTGAATGTTTAAGCCTATAACGTCTAACTCGCTATGGTAACGGTTAATAATTCCGTTCATTTCCCGTAAAAGTTTCTGGCTGCCTGCAAAATTATCCCGATACGCCGCCATGTTGGTGATAAAGTTGTTATATCCACGGGTCAAAGTGCTGATGTTTTCCGTTAAGGATTCGATATCTGTCTTAAGTCCGAAGGTGGTTTTTTCACCGTTCATGGGACTTATGCCTTTCAGCGTAACATCAAACAACCTGTCGATCGTAAAACGGTTGGAAACGGAAGTATGCCGTTCGCCGTTCAGCGAAAATTCCGCATTGGAGGCGGGACGGGTCGTATAATCCAGTCCAAAATATGCAACTGATCCGGACTGTTTGCTTGTGTGGTCATCGGAAACATGAAAAATGGAAGAACCGTTATCTTTTATTCCCTCTGTGGAAGAACGGAGGCGTAAGGCACTGTTGCCTTTTTCGTCTTCGATAACGTCAGCCTTCATCCCGATATCAGCGCTGCTGATCAGTTTAGCCAGTCTGTCGTGGATATCCCTGTTTGTTTCGCCTTCCCGTATATTATATTGGAATTCGTAATTCAAGTCGTTGATCATGATGTCAAAGGAATAGGTATCCGGCGGCAGGGCAGGTTTGGTATCGGGAAGAAAAGTTCCCATATTTACCTGGCCGGAAGCGAGGGAATAAACCTCTATCTCATAAGCCGGTACCTCGGAATTTTCCGGATGCTCGCCGATATAGTTGACCAACGCGATATCTTCATTGCTGGAGTAGGAAGCTTTTTTATTCAGAATCCTCTCTTCATCGAGTCCGCCCAGGGAAGCGATCACATTGCGCAGCTCGCGGGCATCTTCCTTAATTCCCACAGCGAAGTTTTTAGCCGCTTTGCTCGTATCCAGTTTGTATAAAGGAGCTTCTTTGTTCAGCTTTACAATCGTATTGTATATATTACGAAGCTCGCTTTTCTTATGGGTATCATAGCGGGTTGAACTTCTTGGAGAATAAGTCGTCATATAATAATTATAGACATTGTTAAGAATAGTAGTATTATATGCCATGATACACCCCTCCTTTCTTCCGTGAAAAATACATCCGCAGGAATCGGTTCCTGCGTGGCAGCCGGTATTGGATGCCGTGTATGGGGTTTGGTTTTGCCATTATTATACCATATATATCGGCGGAGGAAAGGGAAAAAATAAGAAAAAATGGAAAGAAAATTAAAAAAGTATTGTGAAAAATCGGTTGACTAGGATGTGATCTTATGATATGGTTATTCTACAAGATTGATTCAGGTCTTTTTTTTATGCTCAAAAATTGGAGGGAAAATAAATGCGTACGAGAATTACATTAGCATGTACAGAGTGCAAACAGCGTAACTACAATACGACGAAGGACAAGAAGAAACACCCGGAAAGAATGGAGACGAAGAAGTATTGCAAATTCTGCAGGAAACATACGATGCATAAGGAAACGAAATAAGATTGGTCTGCAGTTGTTGAAAGGAGTAGCGCATGGGAGGTTCCGCAAAGACAGATAAGACGCCGAAACCGAGTTTTTTAAAAGGTTTGAAAACTGAATTTAAGAAGATTGCATGGCCGGACAAGAATTCGCTTTTTAAACAATCCGTTGCGGTTGTCTGCATCTCGGTCGTGGCAGGAGCGATTATCGCCATATTGGATTTCCTGTTCCAATATGGCATAGATTTCTTGACGACATTGTAGAGTGAGGGTGAATGAATGGCAGAGGCAAACTGGTATGTAGTGCATACTTATTCAGGATATGAAAATAAAGTCAAAGCCAATATTGAAAAGACAATCGAGAACAGGCATCTGGAAGAGGAGATCCTGGAAGTCCGTGTCCCTATGCAGGATGTGGTGGAAATGAAAAACGGGGCAAAGAAGAATGTCCAGAAAAAACTGTTCCCGGGTTATGTCCTTATTAATATGGTGATGAACGACGATACATGGTATGTAGTCAGGAATACACGAGGCGTTACCGGATTCGTCGGGCCGGGAAGCAAGCCGGTGCCGCTGACGGAAGCGGAGATGAAGCCGCTTGGCATCAGGACGGAAAATATCACCGTGGACTTTGCCGAAGGCGATACCATCGCAGTTGTTGCCGGAGTATGGAAAGATACGGTGGGCATGGTTCAGAGGATAGACTACGGCAAGCAGACGGCAACGATAAACGTGGACCTGTTTGGCAGGGAAACCCCGGTCGAGATAGGTTTTGCAGAAGTAAGAAAAATGTGATATTTATGCCGGTTTACGGTTTAAATATAAACAGCAGTATGTAAAGTCCCGGAAAGTCATGCCGGGGCAGTGGGAGCAGCGCCATATCAGGCGGATGCGCCATACCACAATATTTTAGGAGGTAGCCAAGATGGCAAAGAAAGTACAAGGTTATATCAAATTACAGATTCCTGCCGGCAAAGCAACACCGGCTCCACCAGTTGGTCCCGCGCTTGGACAGCATGGTGTGAACATCGTTGAATTCACAAAGCAGTTCAACGCGAGAACAGCGGATAAGGGCGATACCATTATTCCTGTTGTTATTACAGTATACGCAGACAGAAGTTTCAGTTTTGTTACGAAAACTCCTCCTGCCGCAGTGCTTTTGAAAAAAGCGTGCAATATCAAATCCGGTTCCGCGGTGCCGAATAAGACAAAGGTTGCAACGGTTTCCAAAGACAAACTGAGAGAGATCGCAGAGATGAAAATGCCGGATCTGAACGCTGCGTCCGTAGAAGCGGCGATGAGCATGATCGCAGGAACGGCAAGAAGCATGGGAATCACGGTAGAAGAATAATAAGGAAAAGATAGAATTGGGAGACAGCAGTGAAAGGACGCCGTGTATTTGAAGTGCGTTGCATCCGGGATGCAGTGTATGGAAGAGCGGGGGGACTTGAGCGCAGGACTGTCGATTGAACCATAGGAGGAATTAATAATGAAACATGGAAAAAAATATAATGAGGCTGCAAAGCAGGTAGACCGTTCCGTTCAGTATGAAGCGCTGGAAGCGATCGGGCTCGCTAAGAAGACAGCTATTGCGAAATTTGACGAAACCATCGAAGTTCATATCAGGACAGGATGCGATGGACGTCATGCGGATCAGCAGATCCGTGGTGCCGTTGTATTGCCGAACGGTACAGGTAAAGAAGTAAAGGTATTGGTATTTGCAAAAGGAGATAAGCTGACGGAAGCGGAAGCTGCCGGAGCTGATTTCGTAGGCGGCGATGAACTGATTCCGAAGATCCAGAACGAAGGATGGCTGGGATTCGATGTTGTAGTTGCTACGCCTGATATGATGGGCGTGGTAGGCCGT
Organism: Lachnospiraceae bacterium 28-4; assembly: GCA_000403275.2. Lineage (GTDB taxonomy): Bacteria > Bacillota > Clostridia > Lachnospirales > Lachnospiraceae > Kineothrix. The sequence continues at coordinate 250,229 of KE159601.1, read as the reverse complement.
CTCGGTAAGACATTGGGACCGAAAGGTTTGATGCCGAACCCGAAGGCCGGAACAGTAACCATGGACGTAACGAAGGCTGTTAAAGATATCAAAGCTGGTAAGATCGAGTACCGGCTGGATAAATCCAACATTATCCATGTTCCGATCGGAAAGGCTTCTTTCTCCGAAGAGCAGTTGGAGCAGAACTTTAATGCGTTGATGGAAGCGATCATGAAGGCAAGGCCGTCAGCAGTAAAAGGACAGTTCTTAAGAAGCATTACCTTATCTTCGACCATGGGGCCTGGAGTAAAGGTGAACGTTGCAAAATATTAATGAAGCATTGTTAGCAAACATGGAGACCATCTGTACGGGGGACCTTACAGATGGTCTTTGGACTATTTACAGGAAAGTGCATTATGGCAAAAAAGGGAAAAAAGAAAAAAAGGAAGAAAAAAAACTACTTCTTAAATACTTTGCTGACTTTTTTGTTGGTTTTCAGCAGCGTCCTTATCCTTGGGGTACTGCTTTTCCTTGTATGGCAGAACACAGGGAAAAAAGAGACGGGAAAAATGGCGGGAGAGGATCCTGTAAGAGATAATTCCGCAATATTAACGGAAAATATTCCTCAGGAAGAACCAAAGGATTTGCCGGAAACCGGAGAAGCGCAAGGACAGGGCGGGCTTTTGGCGTCTGCGCCTGAAGAGGGCGAGGGCGAAGAGGAACCTGTGGGGAAATACGGCGAAATTCTCGCCGATCCGGCTTATATGGCAGAAAATAATATATATGCGAAGGAAACGGCAAATGAAGGGGAAGTTACCCTGGCATTTGGAGGGGATATTCTATTCGATCCGGCCTATAGCGTGATGGCAAGTCTGCTGCAAAGGTCGAACGGCATTTATGATAGCATTTCTGAGGATTTAATGGATGAGATGAAAGACGCGGACATTATGATGATCAATAATGAGTTTCCGTATTCTTCCAGGGGAATTCCGACGGAAGGAAAGCAGTTTACTTTCCGGGCCAGGCCGGAATCTGCCTCTATTTTGGAGGAAATGGGAGTGGATATCGTATCCCTTGCCAATAATCATGCTTATGATTATGGAGAAGATGCCTTTCTGGATACATTGGATACCCTTGCCGGCATCGGAATGCCGTATGTTGGTGCCGGGCGGAATCTGGAAGAGGCGTCCAAACCGGTTTATTTCATTGCCGGGGATATAAAAATAGCGATTGTTTCCGCCACACAGATCGAGAGGCTGGATAATCCCGACACAAAGGGAGCCACCGATGATTCTGCCGGCGTATTCCGCTGCCTGAATCCTGACCGATTGCTGGATGCGGTTCGCGAAGCAAAGGAAAACAGCGATTTTGTCGTGGTATATATTCATTGGGGGACGGAAAATACGGTGGAAGTGGACTGGGCACAGTTGGACCAGGCGCCTAAAATTGCCGATGCGGGAGCTGATCTGATCATTGGGGATCACCCCCATTGTTTGCAGCCGATAGAATATGTGAACGGCGTACCGGTGGTATATAGCCTGGGCAATTTCTGGTTTAATTCGAAAGAGTTGGATACATGTATAGTAAAAGCGGTCGTGGGGGAGGACGGATTAAGGTCTTTGCAATTTATACCTGCTTTACAGAAGGGGTGTAAGACCTCTATGCTGCATGGGGAGGAAAAGGCGAGAGTGCTTAACTATATGCGGTCGATTTCGCCGAAAATAGATATTGATGAAGCGGGATTTATTTCGGCAAGATAGTCGGCTTTCACCATTGATTCCATGGGGAACGCATTTTTTCCTTGACAGAACGTCCGATATAGAATATAGTAGTAAATGCCGAAGACAGCAGGTGCTGTGGAAACAGCGTAAGGACAAGACGCCTGCCGAGGAAAAGAGTTTATTTGGTATGACTTTATGCCTTTCTGTCTTTGGAACATTATGGACAGGAAGGTTTTTATATTATACTGGTATGAAAACTCCTTTCGGCGTAGGGAGACCGGCAGAAATACCTGTTTCCGACAAATCTATAAGGAGGTAAAGAAAGTGGCAAAAATTGAATTGAAACAACCCGTCGTAGAAGAGATTTCTGCAAACCTGAAAGATGCGCAGTCAGTCGTTCTTGTGGATCACCGCGGACTTACCGTTGAGCAGGACACAAGGCTCCGCAAAGAACTTCGTGAAGCAGGGATCACTTACAAAGTTTACAAAAATACGATGATGAATTTCGCGTTTAAGGGAACTGACTTCGAGGCGCTTACCCAGTATCTGGCGGGTCCCAGCGCGATTGCTATTTCCGATTCGGACGCTACAGCGCCGGCAAGGATATTGTGCAAATTCGCGAAGGAAGCAAGCAAGCTTGAAGTGAAAGGCGGAATGGTTGAAGGCATTGCATACGATGCGGCAGGAATTGCCGATATCGCCAAGATTCCTTCCAGGGAAGAACTTATTTCCAAACTGCTTGGAAGCTTACAGTCTCCGATCACCAACTTCGCTCGTGTTATGAACCAGCTTGCAGAAAAAGGCGGAGCATCCGCATGCGAAGCATCTGCGGAAGAAGCGGCTGAAGAAGCAGCTCCGGCAGAAGAGACTCCCGCAGAATAATAGAAGCGGAAATTAAAAATCAGGTAAAAAACAAATTGTATAAAATCGAATCATGGAGGTAAATGATAATGGCAAAATTAACAGCTCAGGAACTTATCGATGCTATCAAAGAGTTAACAGTTCTGGAATTAAATGATTTAGTAAAAGCTTGTGAAGAAGAATTCGGCGTATCCGCAGCAGCAGGCGTTGTAGTTGCAGCAGCAGCTGATGCAGGTGCAGCAGTGGAGGAGAAGACAGAATTCGATGTAGAGCTTACAGAAGTAGGTCCTAACAAAGTTAAAGTCATCAAAGTCGTACGTGAAGCTACAGGCCTTGGCTTGAAAGAAGCAAAAGACCTTGTTGATTCCGCTCCGAAGATGGTGAAAGAAGGCGTTTCCAAAGAAGAAGCAGAAGAAGTTAAGACAAAACTGGAAGCTGAAGGAGCTAAAGTTACGGTTAAATAATAAAATCATAACAGAGAGCAAACAAAATAAAAACAGAATGCCGGCGCCGGAAAATCATATCATGGTTTTCCGGCGCCGGTGCTTTTTCGTATACGGGATTTGTATATACCGCAAGGGGAGAGGACGTTTTGGAAGGGGCGGGGCTGCATTCGGCAGGGCATTCGGTATGGCATCCGGCCTGGCATTGGGGCGGGGAAGATTTTCCTGTTGTATGCAAATGGTAATTTCACTTATGAAATGGTCAATACCCAAGGGGAAAATTGCCATGGATGGCAATTTTAGGAAATATAGGACAGGATGTCCGTTATTTCCGCCCCAATCGGTTCCGTTGTTTTATCCATTTCATTAGTGAAATCCGATTGCAAACCTCAGGAAAATCTTCCCCGCCCCAATGCCAGGCCGGATGCCATACCGAATGCCCTGCCGAATGCAGCCCCGCCCCTTCCGAAACGTCCCCTCCCCTTGCAGCATGCCTAAATCCCGCATGCGAAAAAAACCTTGACGCGCCAATTCTTTTGTAGTAAAATGGATGATGCACTATTGTGGTAAGGTGTGCTTACCTTTCATTTTTGTACAAACAAAAATTAGAATGGGGATATGTCAATCACCGATAAATAGGCTCAAAATCATAAAGAACGGGGTGAAATGTCAATGGAAAAAAACCGAATACGTCCCATTGCCGCAGGCAAAAATATACGTATGAGTTATTCACGGCAAAAAGAGGTCCTGGAAATGCCAAACCTGATAGAAGTGCAGAAACATTCCTATCAATGGTTTCTCGAAGAAGGCTTGAAAGAAGTCTTTGACGATATTTCTCCGATAGCAGATTACAGCGGCCATTTAAGTCTTGAGTTTGTAGACTTCGAGCTGTGTGAAGAAGACGTGAAATATTCTATTGAAAAGTGTAAAGAAAGAGATGCAACTTATGCGGCGCCGTTAAAGGTCAGGGTTCGGCTTTACAATAAGGAAAAAGAAGAAATCAGCGAACACGAGATTTTTATGGGCGATCTTCCATTGATGACCGAGACGGGAACGTTTGTCATTAACGGGGCAGAGCGTGTCATTGTCAGCCAGTTGGTTCGTTCGCCGGGCATTTATTATGCAATCGGCCATGACAAGATCGGCAAGAGATTATTTTCTTCCACGGTCATTCCGAACAGGGGCGCATGGCTGGAATATGAGACGGATTCCAATGATGTTTTTTATGTACGTGTCGATAGAACAAGAAAAGTGCCTATTACCGTGCTGATCAGGGCTTTAGGCGTAGGTACGAACGATGAGATTAGGGAGCTTTTCGGCGATGAGCCGAAGATTGAGGCCAGCTTTGGAAAAGACGTTGCTGAGAATTATCAGGAAGGTCTTTTGGAGCTGTATAAAAAAATACGTCCGGGCGAGCCTTTGAGCGTGGAAAGTGCGGAAAGCCTGATCACCGCGATGTTTTTTGACCCCAGAAGATATGATTTGGCAAAAGTCGGAAGATATAAATTCAATAAAAAGTTAGCATTCAGGAACAGAATCAGAGGCCATGTGATCGCAGAGGATGTGGTGGATACGACGACAGGCGAAGTGCTGGCGGCAGCCGGGACGAAAGCGACGGCCGAACTCGCCGATGCGATACAGAATGCGGCAGTGCCTTACGTATATATCCAGACAGAGGAGAGAAATGTAAAAATTCTTTCTAATATGATGGTGGATATTACGAATTTTGTAGATTGTAATCCTAAAGAATTGGGGATTACGGAACTGGTATATTATCCTGTTCTGGCGCAGATTCTGGAAGAGTATGCCGATAATGCGGAAGAACTGGCAGAGGCTATTCAAAAGAATGTGCATGAACTCATACCGAAGCATATTACCAAGGAAGACATTCTTGCTTCCATTAATTATAATATCCATTTGGAGTACGGTATCGGAAACCATGACGATATCGACCATTTGGGAAACCGCCGCATCAGGGCAGTGGGCGAATTGCTGCAGAACCAGTATCGTATCGGTTTGTCCAGACTGGAAAGGGTAGTCCGTGAAAGAATGACTACTCACGACGCGGAGGAGATATCTCCTCAGATATTAATCAATATTAAGCCGGTACAGGCTGCGGTAAAAGAATTTTTCGGTTCTTCCCAGTTGTCCCAGTTTATGGATCAGAATAATCCGTTGGGTGAATTGACCCATAAGAGGCGTCTTTCCGCGCTCGGGCCGGGCGGTTTGTCCAGAGACCGGGCAGGATTTGAGGTGCGGGACGTACATTACTCCCATTACGGCAGGATGTGTCCGATTGAGACACCGGAAGGTCCGAACATCGGATTGATCAACTCACTGGCAAGCTACGCAAGAATTAACGAATACGGTTTTGTGGAAGCCCCGTATCGGAAAATAGATAAAACCGATCCGCTTAATCCGCGCGTGACGGATGAAGTCGTATATATGACGGCGGATGAAGAAGATAATTATCATGTGGCCCAGGCGAATGAAGCTTTGGACAAAGAAGGATATTTTGTAAGGAATACCGTGTCCGGCCGCTATAAGGATGAAACTTCCGAATATCCGAAGGCGATGTTCGATTACATGGACGTATCCCCCAAAATGGTATTTTCGGTGGCTACGGCGTTGATTCCTTTCCTGGAAAATGACGACGCGAACCGTGCCCTGATGGGTTCCAACATGCAGCGTCAGGCGGTTCCGCTTCTGGATACGGAGGCACCGGTAGTAGGGACAGGTATGGAACCGAAAGCGGCGGTGGATTCCGGCGTTTGCGTAATTGCGAAAAAGGCGGGGACAGTCAGCTACGCTTCCTCGAGAATTATTAAGATTGATTATGACGATGGCGAAAGGGACGAATATCGTCTTACCAAGTTTTCCAGAAGCAATCAGTCCAACTGCTATAACCAGAAACCTATCGTGTTTAAGGGCGATCATGTGGAAAAAGGGCAGGTAATCGCGGACGGTCCGTCTACGGCTGACGGAGAGCTGGCATTGGGAAAAAATCCTCTCATCGGCTTTATGACATGGGAAGGCTACAATTACGAAGATGCGGTTCTTTTGAGCGAAAGGCTGGTACAGGAGGATGTATATACATCCGTTCATATAGAAGAATACGAGGCGGAAGCAAGGGATACCAAGCTGGGGCCGGAAGAGATCACGAGGGACGTTCCCGGAGTCGGCGATGACGCTTTGAAAGATCTGGACGAGAGAGGTATTATCCGCATCGGGGCGGAAGTGCGTGCCGGAGATATACTGGTGGGCAAAGTAACGCCTAAGGGAGAAACGGAGCTTACGGCTGAAGAAAGGCTTCTGAGGGCTATTTTTGGTGAAAAGGCGAGGGAAGTAAGGGATACTTCTCTGAAAGTGCCCCACGGGGAATATGGTATCGTTGTGGATGCCAAGGTATTTACGAGAGAAAACGGCGATGAACTTTCTCCCGGCGTCAACCAGGCAGTGCGCATTTATATCGCTCAGAAGAGAAAAATATCCGTGGGCGATAAGATGGCGGGCCGCCATGGAAATAAGGGTGTTGTTTCCAGAGTGCTGCCGGTAGAAGATATGCCTTATCTTCCGAACGGGCGTCCTTTGGATATCGTGCTGAACCCTCTGGGCGTGCCTTCCCGTATGAACATTGGACAGGTATTGGAAATTCATTTGTCCCTGGCTGCGAAAGCACTTGGATTTAACGTGGCGACGCCGGTATTTGACGGTGCCAATGAAATAGATATTATGGATACGCTCGATCTTGCCAATGATTATGTCAATCTGGAATGGGAAGAGTTTGAGAAAAAGTACAAGGAAGAATTGCTTCCGGAAGTGATGGATTACCTGTATGAAAACAGGGACCACAGAGAGGTCTGGAAGGGAGTACCCATTTCCCGGGACGGAAAGGTAAGGCTGCGCGACGGCAGAACAGGAGAGTATTTTGACAGTCCAGTAACGATCGGACACATGCATTACCTGAAACTGCACCATCTGGTAGACGATAAGATCCACGCGCGTTCCACCGGCCCTTACTCCTTAGTAACGCAGCAGCCTTTGGGCGGTAAGGCACAGTTCGGCGGACAGAGATTCGGAGAGATGGAAGTTTGGGCGTTGGAGGCATACGGCGCATCTTATACATTACAGGAAATCCTGACTGTGAAGTCCGATGATGTCATCGGGCGCGTAAAGACTTACGAGGCGATCATTAAAGGAGATAATATTCCCGAGCCGGGTATTCCGGAGTCTTTCAAAGTGCTTTTGAAGGAGCTGCAGTCATTAGGGCTTGACGTACGTGTTCTCCGTGAGGATCATACGGAAGTGGAGATCATGGAAACGATCGATTACGGCGACACCGATTATCGTTATGAGATGGAAGGGGATTCCAGGAATTATGATTACGAGCAGGAATCTTTGGGTTCTATGGGTTATCAGAAACAGGAATTCGATGAGGACAGCGGGGAACTTGTGAATGCGGATGCGGATGATCTGGAAGACGATCTGGCGTTGGCATTGGATGACGAGGCCGAGTATGTGGAATCTTTTGATGAGTAAAAAATAATAGCAGTCCGAAAAGAAAGGAATGTGTGCAGATGCCAGAAATAAGACAGGAAACGTATCAACCAATGACATTTGATGCGATTAAAATTGGTTTAGCATCTCCGGAAAAGATCAGGGAATGGTCCAGAGGCGAAGTAACCAAGCCGGAAACCATTAATTACAGAACGTTAAAGCCGGAAAAGGAAGGGTTGTTCTGTGAGAGAATATTCGGACCCAGCAAAGACTGGGAATGTCATTGTGGTAAATATAAGAAAATCAGATACAAAGGCGTTGTCTGTGACCGCTGCGGCGTGGAAGTCACAAAGGCCAGCGTACGAAGGGAACGTATGGGGCATATTGAGCTGGCGGCTCCGGTATCCCATATCTGGTATTTTAAAGGCATCCCCAGCCGTATGGGGTTGATTCTCGATTTGTCACCGAGAGTATTGGAAAAAGTATTGTATTTCGCATCCTATATCGTATTGGATGCGGGCGATACGGACATGGATTACAAGCAGGTATTGTCCGAAAAGGAATACCAGGATGCGAGAGAAACCTGGGGAAGCCGTTTCCGAGTAGGTATGGGAGCGGAGGCCATCAAGGAGCTGTTGGAAGCGATCGACCTGGAGACAGAAGCGGTGGAATTGAAAACAGGATTGAAGGAGTCTACCGGGCAGAAAAGGGCGAGAATCATCAAAAGGCTGGAGGTTGTGGAAGCTTTCCGGGAATCCGGCAATCAGCCGGCATGGATGATCATGGATGCCATTCCGGTAATTCCTCCGGATCTGCGTCCTATGGTGCAGTTGGATGGCGGACGTTTTGCAACGTCGGATCTGAATGACTTATATAGAAGAATTATTAACAGAAATAACCGTTTGAAGAGGCTTCTTGAGCTGGGCGCGCCGGATATTATCGTCCGCAACGAGAAGAGGATGCTTCAGGAGGCAGTAGATGCGCTGATCGATAATGGCAGAAGAGGAAGGCCGGTAACGGGCCCTGGCAACAGGGCGCTGAAGTCGCTTTCCGATATGCTGAAGGGTAAGTCCGGGCGTTTCCGCCAGAACCTGCTCGGCAAACGTGTAGACTACTCCGGGCGTTCCGTTATCGTAGTAGGGCCGGAATTAAAAATATACCAGTGCGGTCTGCCAAAAGAGATGGCGATCGAACTGTTTAAACCTTTTGTTATGAAAGAACTGGTGGCAAGAGGGATATCGCAGAATATTAAGAATGCGAAAAAATTGGTGGAAAGACTGGATACGCAAGTATGGGATGTTCTGGAAGAAGTCATCAAGGAACACCCTGTTATGCTGAACCGTGCCCCTACATTGCACAGGCTGGGAATTCAGGCGTTTGAGCCGATTCTGGTAGAAGGTAAGGCGATCAAGCTGCATCCGCTTGTATGTACGGCTTTTAATGCCGACTTTGACGGGGATCAGATGGCGGTGCATCTTCCTCTTTCCGTGGAGGCGCAGGCGGAGTGCCGTTTCCTGCTGCTTTCTCCAAACAATTTGCTGAAACCGTCCGATGGCGGGCCGGTGGCTGTGCCTTCTCAGGATATGGTACTCGGTATTTATTATTTAACCCAGGAAAGGCCCGGAGCAGAGGGAGAGGGCAATTTCTATAAAAATGTAAACGAAGCGATTCTGGCTTATGAGAATGGATGCTGCACGCTGCATTCCAAAATCAAAGTAAGAGTGAGCAGACGTAATGAAGAAGGGAAAACGGTAAGCGGCAACGTGGAATCCACGTTAGGGCGTTTCCTTTTCAATGAGATTCTTCCCCAGGATCTGGGCTTTGTGGATCGGGCAAACCCGGACAATCTGTTGAAACTGGAAGTTGACTTCCACGTAGGGAAAAAGCAGCTGAAGCAGATTCTGGAAAAAGTAATCAATACCCATGGCGCGTCCAAGACGGCCGAAGTACTCGACCTGATCAAAGCGACGGGTTATAAATATTCTACAAAAGCGGCCATGACCGTATCCATTTCGGATATGACAGTTCCGGCGCAGAAACAGGAAATGCTCGACCAGGCGCAGATGACGGTAGACCGGATTTCCCAGAATTACAGACGAGGGCTGATTACTGAGGAAGAAAGATACCGTGCCGTGGTGGAAACATGGAATGAAACGGATAAGGAACTGACGGAAGTGCTTTTGTCAGGACTTGATAAGTATAACAATATTTTTATGATGGCGGATTCCGGTGCCCGTGGTTCCAACCAGCAGATCAAACAGCTGGCGGGCATGCGCGGACTGATGGCGGATACGACGGGAAGAACGATCGAATTGCCGATCAAGTCCAATTTCCGTGAAGGTCTGGATGTTTTGGAATATTTTATGTCCGCTCACGGCGCACGTAAAGGTTTGTCGGATACTGCTCTGCGTACGGCGGACTCCGGTTATTTGACAAGGCGTATGGTGGATGTCTCCCAGGAACTGATCATCCGTGAAGTGGATTGCAGTGAAGGCAGGGATGAGATTCCGGGCATGAGTGTAAAAGCATTTATGGACGGAAAGGAAACCATTGAAGGATTAAAAGACAGAATCAACGGAAGATATTCCTGCGAGGAAATTAAAGACAGGGATGGAAACGTTATTGTTAAGAAAAACCATATGATTACGCCAAGCCGCGCGGCGAAGATATTGAGTATAGGCGTGAATGAGAAAGGCGAGCCGATTGAGGAAGTAAAGATTCGTACGATCCTGGCATGCCGTTCCCATAACGGTATCTGTGCGAAATGCTATGGCGCGAACATGGCGACAGGAGAAGCCGTTCAGGTCGGCGAGGCGGTCGGCATTATTGCAGCCCAGTCTATCGGCGAACCCGGTACACAGCTGACGATGCGTACTTTCCATACGGGCGGTGTTGCGGGTGACGATATTACACAGGGTCTTCCCCGTGTTGAGGAGCTTTTTGAGGCAAGAAAACCTAAAGGTCTCGCGATTATTGCGGAGTTCGGCGGTCTTGCCACGATTAAGGATACAAAGAAGAAACGTGAGATCGTAATTACCAATGAGGAAACAGGAGAGTCTAAGACGTATCTGATTCCTTACGGTTCCAGAATTAAAATTATGGACGGGGCGGTTTTGGAAGCCGGAGACGAACTGACAGAGGGTAGTGTCAACCCTCACGATCTGCTGAAGATCAAAGGGGTACGCGCGGTTCAGGATTATATGCTCCGGGAAGTACAGAGGGTATACCGTTTACAGGGCGTTGATATCAGCGATAAGCATATTGAAGTTATCGTGCGCCAAATGTTAAAGAAGGTACGTATTGAGAGCAACGGCGATGCGGAATTCCTGCCTGGCACTCTGGTGGATATTCTGGAATATGAAGATATGAACGAAAGGCTGATTGCGGAAGGAAAAGAACCGGCGGACGGAAAGCAGGTAATGCTTGGTATTACGAAAGCGGCTCTGGCTACTAACTCTTTCCTGTCGGCGGCATCTTTCCAGGAAACGACAAAAGTTCTTACGGAAGCGGCGATCAAAGGCAAGATCGATCCACTGATCGGTTTGAAAGAGAATGTAATCATCGGTAAGTTGATACCTGCCGGTACCGGAATGAAGAGATACCGGAATACGGTACTGGATACGGATAATAATCTGATGGGAACTATTTCTTTTGCAGAAGACGACTTCGACGAAGAAGAGTTTGAAGGTGGATCGTTCGAAGACGAAGCTGACGAGATAGAATTTGAAGAAGATATGGATAAGGATGGAGCGTACGATTTGGACGATATAGATGAAGAGTACGATTCGGAAGTGGACAGCGAAGAGGAAATGGAAGAAGAAACCGAATAGGAAATATGGATGACATGAAAACGGTTTTCTCCCATATTCATTTTACTTGAAAGCATACCGGCGTTGAGGAAGATCTGATTTTGATCCTTGACGCCGGTATTTATACCGGTTTTGAAAACGATTTCCATGAATTTTCCCGAAAACCTATTGACAAGGCTTTCCGAAGCACTTATACTAACGAAGTGTGCATGTAAATGCATGATCTTTTTGTGCGCATGAAAACAAGCATGGCATAAAAAGCGGCATTGAACGGCATACGGAGCAAACACATTTTATACAGTTTATATCACAGGAGGTGAAACAGAATGCCAACATTTAATCAGTTAGTAAGAAAAGGACGTCAGACATCCGTTAAGAAGTCAACAGCGCCGGCTCTTCAGAAAGGGTATAATTCTCTTCATAAGAAAGCGATCGAAACTTCTTCTCCTCAGAAAAGAGGCGTTTGTACGGCTGTTAAGACAGCAACTCCTAAGAAGCCTAACTCAGCGCTTAGAAAAATTGCCAGGGTGCGCCTTTCTAACGGAATCGAAGTAACAAGCTATATTCCGGGTGAAGGACATAACCTGCAGGAACACAGCGTTGTCCTGATCAGGGGCGGAAGGGTAAAGGATCTGCCCGGTACGAGATACCACGTAATCAGAGGTACGCTCGATACGGCAGGAGTCGCTAACAGAAGGCAGGCCCGTTCCAAATACGGCGCTAAGAGACCTAAGGCTGGTAAGTAATTAGGATTTTTGTACCACAAAAACAGAACTAATTTGTGTTGGAATTCTGCAGTATGCGTCACCATGTGTAAAATAAGGCCGCCGCTTTCGGCGGTGGCCCATATGACATAAGGATAGCCCGCAAAACGCGGTATCCATTGTTTATGCACAGGCTCGCAGGAAGAAGTTTGCTGCTCATGCAGTATGCGGGCCGCGCAGTCGGCAGGGAATAAATCTTCCCTGTTCGGTTAGGAAACCGCACGAACACATTAGTAGCGGCAGACGCCGCTTGCACCCGCCTAAGGGCATGTGTATCTCAACATGTGAGTACCGTTGAATTATTCAGGTAACGAGATTCGGAGCAAAGAGAGTTTGCCGGACGGAACATCGATTATAAGGATGCGGTGGGAAATCTGCCGGATAGAACATTGTTTATAAAGATACGATGGGAAATTTGCCGGATAGAACATTGTTTATAAAGATGCGATGGGAAATTTGCCGGAGGCAAATTTTGATTTGTAACGATTTCATCGTTACAAATTAATAAGGAGGGAAGAAACGTGCCACGTAAAGGACATATTCAGAAGAGAGATGTATTGGCAGATCCTTTATACGATAATAAGGTAGTAACCAAACTTATCAACAACATTATGCTGGATGGTAAAAAAGGTGTTGCCCAGAAGATCGTATACGGTGCATTTGCTACAGTAGAAGAGAAGGCTGGCAAACCGGCGCTTGAAGTTTTTGAGGAAGCTATGAACAACATCATGCCCGTCCTCGAAGTAAAAGCAAGGCGTATCGGCGGCGCTACCTATCAGGTACCGATCGAGGTAAGACCGGATAGGCGCCAGGCTCTGGCTCTTCGCTGGCTGACCATGTTTTCCCGTAAGAGAGGCGAGAAAACAATGAAAGACAGACTGGCAAACGAGATCCTTGATGCAGCGAACAATACGGGAGCTGCGGTAAAGAGGAAAGAAGATATGCACAAGATGGCAGAGGCTAACAAAGCATTTGCGCATTACAGATTCTAAAGGAGGAAATACCCTTGGCTGGAAGAGAATATCCATTAGAGAGAACCAGGAATATCGGTATCATGGCTCATATAGATGCGGGTAAGACGACTCTTACGGAACGTATTTTGTATTATACCGGTGTTAATTATAAAATTGGTGATACTCATGAAGGAACTGCTACCATGGACTGGATGGAACAGGAGCAGGAGCGAGGAATTACAATCACATCAGCCGCTACGACATGTCACTGGACGGAACAGGAAGAATGCAAACCGAAGCAGGGTGCATTGGAACACCGTATCAATATTATTGATACGCCGGGACACGTTGACTTTACGGTGGAAGTTGAGCGTTCACTCCGTGTACTTGACGGCGCAGTAGGCGTCTTTTGTGCAAAGGGTGGAGTAGAGCCTCAGTCGGAAAACGTATGGCGTCAGGCGGACACTTACAACGTACCGAGAATGGCATTCATCAATAAGATGGACATTTTGGGCGCGGATTTTTACGGTGCGGTAGAGCAGATCAAGACAAGACTTGGAAAAAATGCTATCTGCATCCAGCTTCCTATCGGCAAAGAAGATGAATTCAAAGGAATCATCGATTTGTTTGAGATGAAAGCTTATATTTATAACGATGAAAAAGGCGAGGATATTTCGATCGTGGAAGTTCCCGACGATATGAAGGATGAGGCTGAACTTTACCGCTCAGAGCTGGTAGAAAAAATCAGTGAGCTGGACGACGACCTGATGATGATGTATCTGGAAGGGGAAGAGCCTTCCAACGATCAGTTGAAAGCAGGTTTGAGAAAAGCTACCTGTGAATGTACGGCGATTCCGGTTTGCTGCGGAACCGCATACAGGAATAAGGGAGTTCAGAAGCTTCTGGATGCTATTTTGGAATTTATGCCTTCACCGATCGACATCCCTGCAATTAAGGGAACGGATCTGGACGGAAATGAAGTAGAAAGACATTCATCCGATGATGAACCTTTCTCAGCTTTGGCATTTAAGATCATGGCTGACCCGTTTGTCGGCAAGCTGGCATTTTTCAGGGTTTACTCCGGTACTATGAATTCCGGTTCCTATGTATTAAACGCAACAAAAGACAAAAAAGAGCGTGTCGGACGTATTCTTCAGATGCACGCAAATAAAAGGGCCGAATTGGATAAGGTTTATTCCGGTGATATTGCTGCTGCGGTAGGGTTTAAAATCACGACCACAGGCGATACTATCTGTGACGAACAGCACCCGGTTATTCTGGAATCCATGGAGTTCCCGGAACCCGTTATCGAACTTGCGATCGAACCGAAAACAAAAGCAGGACAGGGCAAGATGGGAGAAGCTTTGGCAAAACTTGCAGAGGAAGATCCTACTTTCCGCGCGCATACGGATTCGGAAACAGGCCAGACCATCATTGCCGGTATGGGAGAACTTCACTTGGAAATCATCGTAGACAGACTTCTGCGTGAATATAAGGTGGAGGCTAACGTAGGCGCACCTCAGGTTGCTTACAAAGAAACCTTTACAAAACCGGTGGATCAGGAATACAAATATGCAAAACAGTCCGGTGGACGTGGACAGTATGGACATTGTAAGGTTAAGTTCGAGCCCATGGATCCTAACGGCGAAGAGATATTCAAATATGAATCTACCGTTGTGGGCGGTGCTATTCCGAAGGAATATATCCCCGCAGTAGGAGAAGGTATTGAAGAAGCTACCAAAGCAGGTATTTTGGGAGGATTCCCGGTACTTGGCGTATACGCAAACGTATACGACGGTTCTTACCACGAAGTCGATTCTTCTGAAATGGCATTCCATATTGCCGGTTCCATGGCATTCAAGGAAGCGATGAAGAAGGGCAATCCGGTACTTTTGGAGCCGATCATGAAGGTAGAAGTTACGATGCCGGAAGAGTATATGGGTGACGTAATCGGCGATATCAATTCACGCCGCGGACGCATTGAAGGCATGGAAGATATCGGCGGCGGCAAACTGGTAAAAGGTTTTGTTCCGCTGGCTGAAATGTTCGGCTATTCCACAGACCTTCGTTCCAGGACGCAGGGACGTGGCAACTACTCTATGTTCTTTGAAAAATATGAACAGGTGCCGAAGAGCGTACAAGAGAAGGTACTGGCAGCTAAGACGAAATAATGCTTGAAAAACTTGGCATTATTTAATATAATCAAAGAAGCGAGAAAATCGAAAATTAATTGGAAACTTTTTTAGAACAATTTAAAGGAGGACTTTAAAAATGGCTAAAGCTAAATTTGAAAGAAACAAACCCCATTGTAATATTGGAACCATTGGTCACGTTGATCATGGTAAAACAACTTTGACCGCTGCAATTACAAAGACATTGAACGTAAGGCTTGGTACAGGTGAAGCTGTTGCGTTCGATATGATCGATAAGGCTCCGGAAGAGAGAGAACGTGGTATTACAATTTCCACAGCTCACGTTGAGTATGAAACAGAGAAGAGACACTATGCACACGTTGACTGCCCTGGGCATGCTGACTATGTAAAGAACATGATCACAGGTGCTGCTCAGATGGACGGCGCTATCCTCGTTGTTGCAGCTACGGACGGTGTTATGGCTCAGACAAAAGAGCATATCCTTCTGTCCCGTCAGGTAGGCGTTCCTTATATCGTAGTATTCATGAACAAATGCGATATGGTAGACGATGCTGAATTGCTTGAACTGGTTGAGATGGAAATCAGAGAATTGCTGTCCGAGTACGAATTCCCGGGCGATGATATCCCGGTTATCCAGGGTTCCGCTTTGAAGGCTCTGGAAGATCCCAGCAGCGAATGGGGTGACAAAGTTCTTGAACTGATGAGCGCAGTTGATGAGTACGTTCCGGATCCGCAGCGTGATACAGATAAGCCTTTCCTTATGCCTGTTGAGGACGTATTCACAATTACAGGCCGTGGTACAGTTGCTACGGGTCGTGTTGAGCGTGGTACGCTTCACTTGAACGAAGAAGTTGAAATCGTTGGTATCAAAGAAGAAACAAAGAAAACGGTTGTTACAGGTATTGAAATGTTCCGTAAGATGCTTGACGAAGCTCAGGCTGGTGATAACATTGGTGCATTGCTTCGTGGTGTTCAGAGAACTGAAATCGAAAGAGGACAGGTTCTTTCCAAACCCGGTTCTGTAACATGCCATAAGAAATTTACAGCTCAGGTTTACGTTCTGACAAAAGATGAAGGCGGACGCCATACTCCTTTCTTCAATAACTACAGACCGCAGTTCTACTTCAGAACAACTGACGTAACAGGCGTATGTAATTTACCGGAAGGCACAGAAATGTGCATGCCTGGTGATAACGTAGAGATGACGATCGAACTGATCCATCCTATCGCTATGGAGCAGGGTCTTACTTTTGCTATCCGTGAGGGTGGACGTACAGTAGGTTCTGGTCGTGTGGCTACGATTATTGAGTAATTGAAAATTCGTTGAATTTATGGGACTTTCCGAGGTTTCTCGGAGAGTCCTTTTTTCGATGCTTGGCGGGATTGGTAAGCCGTGATAACAGAATGATAACAAAAATTCGCTAATTCTAAGAAAAATGTTTGCTGTGTTATTTCATTAAGATTTTGAAGAATCTAACTTGAGCAATTCTTTATTTTTTTCTATATATTCTTTCCAAATAGCTTCTCGGTCTTTCTGGTGTGTGTTCTCATATTTTTCGGTATATTCGTCATGGAGTGTCTTAAGCTGATCCATGAGCGGCGTGTCAGCAGGGAGTTTCCCTCTGCGGATGCGGGCATACAGCCTGTTATATGATTTCGTAAATTCCGTATGAATCGGATGGCTGAATAACTTTTCCTTATAGGATTTCCGGCTGGCGTATTCATTACAGGTAGTGGAAGTGTCTCTGTATATTCTTGTGCAGTATTCTTGGTTGGAAGTATACTTCACGCGGAAATATCCATTGCATAGTCTGCATCTTTTGATAACGAGTTCGTCTTCAAGCAGTAGTCGGATGCCTATATATAAGAACTGTTTGAATGATGTAACAGGGTATTTCCCGATTACATTATCTGTAATAAGGTTAGAGGCATGGTTTAAATATTCTATCCAATCTTGTGTATTGGAATGAGCATCTGTATGGGTATGAATGTTAGGCAGAAAAGTTTCTTTTATTGCCATGGCGGATAATGCATCCGATTGAAAATCCTGCTTACTAGCATACAGGCAATAAGAATGGTATATTTCAGCTATTGTACTGCTAGGCAGTTGTACATCTTGTTTTGTCGGCTCTACGATAACTTCATCTAAATAATCTCTTGCCTGTGTATATAAGGTCTCAAGACTGCTGACTTCTTCGGATAATAGTTTGGCGCTTTGAAGCAGTTGCGCATCGGCTGATTTTCCGGCTTGCTGATAGCAGGAGCACATTATCATATGAAATAAAGGATACAGATAAGACAGTGCCGGATGTCCTTCAAAGCAGGACTGCAATATCGGCATGATTTGTCCAGCAGAAGTCTCGACATCTTTTGGTGTGTGTTTGCTGCAATATAAATTGAAGGTTTCTTTGTGAAAGGGGCAGTCAATGCCGAGTAATGGCAAAACAGACTTCAATTTCTGAAATGCTACAACAGCGGATTCCTTTTCAGGCATATCATAATCAAGAATTTCCATAATATTGGTATGGATAGGCGCTTTTTTTATAAAATAGGCGGCACTGCTTTTGTGCGTATTCTCATCATCATAAATGGAAGAAAACGTTTCTTCGTGGGTATGATGGTTAATGCTGTAGGTTGCAACACTAAAGTGAAAATCATTTTTGATGATGTCCGGCGAATATAAATTCATACTTAAAATTCCTTTCTATCAGCTGAACGGCGTAAAATAGTCTCTCTGAAACTCATTTCTTTTCTTATAGATACAATACTATCACAAGATAAAAAAGAAATCAATAAAATTATCTTGACAAATATCCGGTGATGTTTTATCATGGAGAATAAGTCAAGATAAAATGCATGCTAAGAATAAAAACTTGACAATATACAGCGTCAGTGCAGGAGGAGGGAGGTAGATGAATAACAATTATATGGTAACGGCACAGGATGTCGTTGATATGCTTGGCGTTTCTAAAGGACACGCATATAAGATTATCAGGCAGTTGAACAAGGAACTAGAAGATAACGGCTATATTGTCGTGTCAGGCAAGATTCCCAGAGCATATTGGGACAAGAAGTTTTACGGGTATCAAAGCGGAGTGACAACAGCGTAACAGACGGTCGGCACAATATTCAGATATACAGGATATGCGGCTGAAACAAAAAGCAAATTTAGGGGCGGTACTGTAGGCTTGATTTTATGATAAGCCGCAGACTGTCCTGAGAGGAAAGGAGATTTTATGTCAGTCTATAAAGATGAGCAGAGGGGAACATGGTATTGTATGTTCCGTTACAATGATTGGACGGGCAGACAGAAACAAGAGTGCAAAAGAGGTTTCAAAACAAAGAGGGAGGCGAAAGAGTATGAGGAACAGTTTATGCAGACAACAGAAGCAGACATGAATATGAAAGTGGGAGCTTTTGTTGAGACTTATTTCAGGGATAAGCAGGGAGAGTTAAAGGAACGGTCAATCAAAAATAAGAGATATATGATTGAACGGCATATCCTTCCGTACTTTGAAAATAAGTCCATGAATGAAATTACACCGGCAGACATTATCCAGTGGCAGAACAAAATGCGGGAGGCTGGATATTCGCAGACATATCTGCGGATGCTTCAGAATCAGATGACAGCGTTATTTATCCATGCTTCCAATATCTACAACCTGACAAACAATCCCTGCAAGAAAGTAAAGAAAATGGGGAAGTCAGATGCGGATAAAATGGATTTCTGGACTTATGAGGAGTACCAGCAGTTCATTAATACGATTGAAGTGGGAAGCAGATATTATGTGCTGTTTGAAATTTTATTCTGGACGGGTATGCGCATTGGAGAATTACTTGCGTTATTAAAAAGTGACGTAAATTTTCAGGAGAACAAAATATCCATTTCAAAAACTTATTACCGTACAGGGGGAAAAGATGTCATCACAACGCCTAAGACGGAACAGTCAGTCCGAACAATAGATATTCCCGAATTTTTGACGCAGGAAATCAAGGCGTATTGTGATAAACTGTGTGAATTTCCCGACAGCGAAAGGCTTTTCCCCATTGTATGTGAAGCTGTGCAGCATAAGATGATAAGACACATTCAGAAATCGGGAGTAAAAAGAATCAGGGTGCATGATCTAAGACATTCCGCATGTGCGTATCTAGCGCATCAGGGAGTAGCGCCTATGGTCATCAAGGAACGCATGGGACACAAG
Organism: Lachnospiraceae bacterium 28-4; assembly: GCA_000403275.2. Lineage (GTDB taxonomy): Bacteria > Bacillota > Clostridia > Lachnospirales > Lachnospiraceae > Kineothrix. The sequence goes on along the minus strand of KE159601.1, from coordinate 230,847 downwards.
GATATCAAGATTACCCTGAATACATATGGGCATTTATATCCCAACGAGCAGAAGAAAGTTGCGGATATGCTGAACCGGAAGAGGAATGAGGCATCAAATGAAAATGCCCCTGCCGGAAACAGGGACATTTTGGATGCAGATTAAATTGGTGGAACAATTTAATCTGCGACATAAAAAGGATAAGCCTTTCTATGTAAATCTTGCAAATTTATTATAGCAGAGGCTTGTCTTGAGCAAAAGAGATTTTTATGTATTATGGAGATTTATTTTGCAATGGAAAGATAGATGAAAAATATTTATAGAAAAGATATAAAAAATCAGGAGGACAAGCTATATGCAGAAATTTAACAGCAATACAAGAATAATTGTCGGTGTGGATCATGGATATGGAAATATGAAGACCGCACACAGGGTATTCCGGACAGGCGTGGAATGTATGGAGGAAGAGCCGATTGTCAGTAAGAATTTTGTGAAATATAAGAGTAAGTTTTATGTAATTGGAGAGTCGCACTTGGTATATCAGGGGAATAAAACAGATTCCGAAGCCTTTTATATTCTGACACTGGCGGCATTTGCGGAGGAATTGAAGTTCAGAGGACTTCATGAGGCAAATGTGATATTGGCAGTTGGACTTCCACTTGCATGGATGAAAAGTCAGGGAGCAGACTTTAAGCGCTATTTGATGAAAGAACAGGAACTGCATTTTGAGTTCCGAAAAGAGAGATATCATGTGCATTTGTGCGGCGTAGAAATATTTCCACAGGGATTTGCGGCTGTTGTTAATTTAGGAGCAATGCAGAGAATGAATATGCTGGCGGACATTGGAAACGGGACTATGAATGTTATGCAGATTGTTGACAATAAACCGTTGGAAAAGAGCCTTGTGACGGACAAATTTGGTGTGGGCATCTGTATGAAAGAGATACAGAAAGAATTATCAAAAGAAAACGGAGAGGATATTCCTGAAATGCTGATAGAACCGCTTCTTCGGAACGGTTTACAGGAAAGAACAGATAGTACCGCTAAGAAAGTAGAACATATTGCAACGAGGTATACAGAAAATATCAGAAGGCGTTTGGTGGATTATGGATATAAGGAAGGGTTGGTACATCTGTATGTGATTGGCGGAGGCGGCTGTCTGCTCCGAAATTATTCGGATTTAGCGGAGAAGGCAGGAGTGACTTTTATTACGGATATTTGCGCCAATGCAAAGGGATATGAGACTTTGGCGGAGAAGAAATTACGCAGATAGACAGCACTGTTTCCATATCCGATAAGACATAGATTGAGTTTTAGGAAAGGAATAAGTTTTATGAGAGGAACATATCGCTGTACCAATGTAAAATTTTGCATGGAAGATGAGAACCAGCGCAGGGCATGGGAATATCTGCATGGGTTGAACCGCAGGGATGGTTCTTATGGAAAAGTACTTGCGGATGCGCTTATTGCAGTGATAGATAGGCAAAATAATGCTCAAAATGCGGAGAGAAAACGATTTTTAGGAGAATTGCATAAAGATTCAACTAATGAATTTAGCGCCTTTGCAAATAAGGTTGCGGGAGTTGTGTTGGAGGGCATAACCAATTATTTTGCCGACAAAGCTGTTTTTCAAGGTGCAGAACAAAGACTTGATGAAACGCAAGTATCCAAACCGGAGCAGGAAGAGGAGATTGCAGAAGATATGTTGGATTTTGCTTTTTCAATGGGAGAGTAGATTGCAAAAGAATAGAGCGTAAATGGTACCGAGTTGGCACCCGATTAATGGGGTAAAGTGATTTTGGGTGCCAATTGGGAACCGTATTAGGAGCAGGATGGCAGAAGCTTTTCTGTGTACAAAAAATGAAGCGCAGGCGCAGTGATAGAAAATATGCAGTAATGACTCTTGGAAAATTTGCTAAAAAGTAGAATATCAAGCACTGGATTCGGATATCCAAATGACGATTTTGCACCATTTACACGTTTGCAAAATGGATATCCAATCCGCTTGTAGGGGAAAAATCCCCTAACCCCTTATGAAATGCATATAGAACGGAATGCAGAGCAAGAAAACAATAGTATCAATTTTTAGTCAATAAAATAATGGAGGTTGAGAATGGAAAAACGAAAACGAAGCAATCAGCTTATTTTACGGTTGAGTGATGATGAAAAGTATATTTTAGATACCAAGTGTAAAAATGCAGAATATAGGAACAAAAACGATTATCTTCGACATTTAATTTTATACGGATATACTTATTTTGTAGATTACTCGGAACTGCATGTCTACAATGTCAATCTAAGCAGAATCAGCAAAAGCTTGAACCAGATAGCGGCAAGGGTAAGTTCTACAGGTAATATTTATCGAGAAGATATGGAAGAAGTAAAGGAGCTGATAAAACAGGTATGGCGTACACACGAATCCATGCTGTCAAAGCAACCGTACAGAAAGCATTAAAATATATCTGCAATCCGGAGAAAACTGACGGACAGATTTTGATAGATTCGTTTGCCTGTGGGATAGAGACAGCGCATTATGATTTCATGGATGCGTTATCAAAATCTTCCGGTGTTGGGAATAAACAGGCATTCCACCTGATTCAGTCATTTGCGCCGGGAGAAGTGGATTTTGATACGGCTCATCAGGTAGGGATAGAGCTTGCGGACAAGCTGTTAGAAAATAAATACAGTTATGTCATTGCAACGCATGTAGACAAGGAACACTGTCATAATCATATCATTTTCTGTGCGGTTGATAATGTGGAACATAAAAAATACAATGACTGTAAGCGTACATACAGGCAGATACGGAATTTGTCAGACGAACTGTGCAGGGAACATGGATTGTCGGTCATTATTCCATCGGGACAAAAAGGAAAGACACATTATGAGTGGCAGATGGCAGAGGCGGGAACTTCTTGGAAAGCGCGGATGAAATCTGATATGGACAATGCTATTCGTGAAGCACACAGCTATGAAGATTTTATCAGCCGGATGCAGACAAAAGAATATGAGGTAAAAGGGGAAACTTTTGGAGACAATGCGCTGAAATATTTATTTTTTTCTGCTTCAGGGCAGACACGTTTTACACGTGTCAGTGAAAAGAATTTCGGTGTGGGATATACGAAAGAATTAATCAGAGAGAGAATCGAAAAACGTGTAAAGGCACAGGAAAGATTCCCTGTAAAAAGGAAATTTCCCTTTCCAGAGCGACCGGATGCAAAGCGGACTTTGATTGATACGGACAAGGGGAAGTTTCAAGAAAATGGTGCGCTAAAGCATTGGGCGGATATACAGAATTTAAAGATTGCTGCGGCGAGTTATGCAGAGGGCGGTTCGGTAGAGGAACTGAAACAGAAAATATCAGAGAGAAATGCTACAGCAAAAGCAGCACGAAGTGCGATTGTGGATTTGGAGCATGAGATGAAAGCCAAAGCAGAAATCCTAAAATACGCAAAACAGTATATGGCAAACAGAAAATACCAGAGGGGATATGAGAAAGCGAAGGATCAGGATGCCTATTTCCGGAGTCATGAAACACAGATTATTCTCTTTGGCGGCGCTGAAAATATGTTGAAGCGATATGGGATAAAGACTGCTTCACTAGATGTGGAAAAGATGCAGGTGGAATATGATGCAATGACAGTGCAAAAAGCAAAGTTGAAGAAAACATACCAGACAGCAGAAAAGGAGGCAATGGAAACGGATAAGCAGTTGAAGAACATAAGGCAGTATTTAGGGTTTGAGAGAGATACGCAGGAAAAAGAAAAAACTATTAAAAAGCATGATATTAGCTTATAAGAAAGAGGACAGTATTATGAATTTAACATATGAAAAATGTGGAGATTATTTGATTCCGAACTTAATTCCTGATCCGGAGCCGGAGGGAGAGTTGAGGAAATTTGGACTGATGAGGAAATCCCATTTGGAGAATCATAGGAGAGGTATTTATTCGGGATTACTGTTATTGGGCGAATTGAAGAAACATTTGTTGATGATACAGGAACAGGCAGAGGAAAGATTTGATTTGCTAGTATTTCATCTTTTAATTAAATCGACTTTTTGACAGGCAGAGTATCAACAATGATTTCTTCCGATACATCAATGTCATCAAGTTTATATTTCCAGTGGAACACAATCGGTTCTTCGTTTATTTCTGCAAAATAGTTGTAGATGCGATTAGTAAGTTCCTCCTTAGATTTGACACGGATGCCTTTAAGCATCTGACGAGTCATCTTGCTGAAGAAACCTTCAACCATATTAAGCCATGATCCATGTTTGGGAGTGAATACAAATTCGAATCTTCCTGGTACGGTTGCCAGGTATTTTCTGGTTGCCTCCGATGTATGAACTTTAAGATTATCGAGTACTATGCGGATTTTGTCTCCCTTTTGGTACTTGTCGTCTAACAGCTTTAAAAATTCTATGTATTCCCTGCTGCTGTGCCTGTCTCTTACAAGCGGAATCGCTTCTCCTGTTTGGAGATCGATTGCAGCTAATAATGAAAGAGTACCTAAACGTTTGTATTCGTAATCCCTACTGATGGCCTGATGCCTTTCGTCCGGCATTAAATCATCCGATGTTGTTGCAACAGCCTGTATTCCAGGCTTTTCATCATAAGACAGCACATGTACGGGTGAATCATCAGATACAATAAGTTCTCCGGATTCGTTAAACTGCATTTCAAGCTGCTTATACACAAGCAGTACATTATGCATTTTGGAATCAAAATCAGGATCTCTGTTCTCACAATAATAAGTTATTTTATGTGGTTTTATGTCTGCCTCGTCAAGAATCGTATTTACTGTACTTTTATGAATGGTGGAAAGTCTTGTGTATCCAGCTGCTTCAGCAGTTTTATTAATATGTGAGGTCAGCCCTGCATAAGTCCAGGTTTCGGCAGCATATCCAAAATCAACTGGCTTCTGGCACGCGGTGTTAATGATCCAGGCTTTTTCTTCGTCTGTAATCTCAGCATTTCTTCCACGGCCGGGAGCATCAAAGAGTGCGTTTTCAATGCCTCCTTCTTTAAACTTTTTAAGGCAGAGCATGACGCTGCAGCGGTTGAGACCTACTTTATCAGCAATCGCATCTATTGACATGGCATCCGCACGTAATAATAAAATTCGCGCTCTTGTAACGGTTTGAGCTTGAATTGTTCTGGCACGAGTTTGAAGTTCCAGATATTCTCTTTCTTCATTGCTAAGTTCGATTGATGATGCTTTTTTGCCCATGAAAATGTCCTCCAAAATTTTTATAAAGACATTATAGCACAGGTCTTAAATATAGTCGAGCTATTAAAAAGATATTATACTAGTGGAGCAGATGGCAAAGCGGGAGGGAGTGACGGAGCAGTTAAAGGCACAGAATCAGATGCTTTGGGTACAGAGAATGAATAGCATTAGGGCGAGGGCAGAGGAGATTGTAAGAGAAGAAATCATTTATTGCTTATGAACAAAGAGTGGCAAGAACAAAATAAAAGGTTCTTGCTACTTTTTATTATATATGCAGGTTTGTCATTAGAAAAAGAATATTATGTATTAATTATGATTTAAGTGAGGGCGTCCGATGCAGAAAAGTACATATGACTTTATAGAATAAACAGGAATAGGGAGTTATTTGCTGTTTCACTTGGAAATCCCGGTATTTTTAAATTGTTTAATTGAGAAGTTAAAATAGACAAGCAATGTTGCAATATAAGAATATGAAGAAAACTATGAGAACTTGCATATTTTTATGTCATTATTAGGGAGTATGTGATATAATTTATAATATTGGAGTGTTTGCTTTTTGCGAAAAGAAAGCTATGGAATTTTGCTTGGGGAGTTTATAGGTTTAGAGGAGAAGAAAATTGGATATTTGTTATAACAAGTTATTTAAGATGCTGATTGATAAAGGGATGAAAAAGACAGAGTTTCGTAAGCAGGTAGGTATCAGTGAGGGTACGCTTGCAAAGCTGTCACGTAATGAAAATGTATCAATGGATGTAATTGTAAAAATATGCCGGAAAATGAATTGTACAGTAGATGATATTTTAGATATTGTACCGAGTCCGGATTATGGAATAGATAAGAGTATAGAATCATAATGGAAAGGTGCAAATACACATGGAAAGAAAAGAATATAGTGCTGGAGCAGTAAAGCATTCTTTTTGGTTTATGGAATTTCGTAATGAGGTAAAGCTGCTATCTGAAGGAAAGAGATTTGAAGAAATTAAAGAGTTATGCAGAAATGAAAATATATTTGCGGCATCTACCCCAGAGAGAGCTACACAGATTTTTAATACGGTATCGTCAAGAATAAAAGCGATAGGGGATAGTTTCTATCCAGTGTTTTTAGACGGAGATGTATCGACACAAAAGATTTTTAATCTTGCAGCTATTATGGTGAATGACACTTTATTTTTTGATTTTGTGTATGAGGTAATACGAGAGAAAATGATCATTGGAAGCAATGAGTATAAGCCAAGTGATTTAAATATTTTCTTTAAGGACAAGAAGTTACAGAGTGAGAAAGTAGCTGGATGGACAGATGCTACATTTGCGAGATTGGGAAAGAATTACAAGACATTTTTATTTGAGGCAGGTGTGACAGACAAGGGTAAGGATGTCAGAAAAATCTTTAAACCGATAATGGAACCGGATATGGAAAGATGGCTTATTGACAATGATATGGAGCAGATAATAAAAGCTCTTTCGGGGGTAAGATGATGACAAATATAGAAGAACGATTAGATCAGATGGAAGTGCTGATAAAGAAACCATCTTTCAGACAGACAAAGGGAAAAGCAAATGAGGTCAATTATTGGGTATTTGATTATGCACCGGAGGATGAACTGACAGTAAGAAATCGAATTTTCTATTTGAAAAATAAGAACATCAAAGGAACAGATGGTTTTGAGTTGGTGGTATATGATCTGTACGATTTAATCATAGAACATCTACAGAGCAAGAACTTTATGGAAAAGTGTTACGCACAGGAAGAAAAGCGTGGCATTAAGAAATTGCAGGACGCAATCCAGCATACGCTAAAAATTACTGACAAGGAAAACCTGCTAGTAAAATATATTGCAGAGAATACATCAGAGAATGCTGTCGTGTTTCTGACTGGTGTGGGAAAGTGCTTCCCATTGTTGCAAGCTCCGGAAGTGTTTAACAAAATTCTCTACAATATGCCCCAGACTTTTGCCAGTGTACCAATGGTATTATTCTATCCGGGTACTTACACTGAACAGGAGCTAATCATATTTAATGAATATCCGGAAGATAATTATTACCGGGCATTCCGATTGGTGCGATAACAAAACATTAAGAATCTCTAAGGCTGCAAAAGACGCATCCTTAGAGGTTCTAAATGTTTGGAAAAACGCAAAGGGCGGCGTTTTTCAACTTATGATAATTAGGAGGATAACGGCAAATGTTAATGAAAGAAATGTTTGAAAAAGAGATTGACCGTGATATACAGGGTGTAATCATTGTTGGTCAAAGCGAAGCAGAAAATGTAGCGCAGGAATTGGATGAATATGTAGTAACAAAGGAATTGCAGAAGTACTTTGCAGATTTCTTTTCCGCATATAAAAAGGGTATTGTCGGAACTACTCCTAAAATGGGTGTATGGATTTCCGGTTTCTTTGGAAGTGGTAAATCTCACTTCTTAAAAATTCTTTCTTATTTGCTGGCAAATAAATCTGTGGGTGATAAAAAAACCATAGATTATTTTGCAGATGACAGCCTTACCGAAGGTAAGCCAAAGATTGTAGACAGAATAGTGCTAGCAGATATGAAGCTGGCTGCTGATACAGATACGGATGTTGTACTTTTTAATATCGACGCTAAAAGTGACTCAAATAGTAAGCAGAATAAGGATGCAATCGTTAATGTATTCTTAAAAGTATTTAATGAAATGCAGGGCTTTTGTGGAGCAATGCCTTTCTTGGCAGATTTGGAAAGAAAGCTGACAGAGGAAGGACAATACAACGAGTTCAAACGGAAGTTTGAAGAAGTGTATGGAGAGGCATGGGAAGATTCCAGACAGGACTTTGATTTCATTCAGGATGATGTAGTGGAAGTCCTTACTGGGATGGATTTCATGAGTGAAGCAGCTGCGCGTAACTGGTGTGAAAAAGCAGCTGAACCATATCAGATTAGTATTGAAGATTTTGCAAAACGAGTGAAAGCATACATTGACCGTAAGGGCAATAATCATCATGTAGTATTTTTGGTAGATGAAATTGGTCAGTATATTGGAGAAGACTCAAAACTCATGTTAAATTTACAGACCGTGACCGAAGAACTTGGCAAGGAATGTATGGGTAAGGCATGGGTTATCGTGACCAGCCAGCAGGATATTGATTCGGTAACAATGGTTAAGGGCAATGACTTTTCAAAAATTCAGGGACGTTTTGATACAAGGTTGTCTTTATCGTCTGCTAATGTGGACGAAGTAATCAAGAAAAGAATTTTGGAAAAGAAAGAGACTCCTGCACAGACCTTACGCCTGTTATACGGTCAGAAGACTACCATTATCAAGAACCTGATTACATTCAATGATGGAGTGGAAAAGAAGCTGTATGTAGATGAAAATGATTTTGCGTGCGTTTATCCGTTTGTACCTTATCAGTTCAATTTGCTTGCAAGTGTACTAACATCCATTCGTACCCACGGTGCATCCGGAAAGCACTTGTCTGAAGGAGAGCGTTCCATGTTGGCAATGTTCAAAGAGTCAGCTATGGAATATAAGGAATGTGAAGTTGGAACAATTATTCCATTTTATGCATTTTATGATGCACTTGAAAATTTTTTAGACCACAGCCACCGTGGAGTTATTATCCGGGCATATGAAAATGACATGATCAATCCGGAACATAAAGAAAACGTATTTGCCGTGGATGTCTTAAAAGTACTTTTCATGATTAAATATGTTGATAAAGTAGTCGTGGCGAATATTGACAATATCACAAGTCTTATGGCATCCAGTATTGATGATGATAGAATTGCCCTGAAGGGAAAAGTGGAAGATGCATTGAAAGTATTGATGCGCCAAAACCTTGTACAGAAGAACGGGGATATTTACATATTCCTTACTGACGAAGAACAGGAAATCAATAGAGAGATTGAAAGCCAGAGTGTAGAGATGGCAGAGATTATCAATAAAGTATCTGAAATGATTTTTGAGAATATTTTTACAGATAAGAAATATAAATACCCTGCATTCAATGGCAGATACTCATTTAATTTTAATCAGATCGTAGATGACAGACCTTATAAGCCTACACAGAATTTTGATGTTGGAGTGCGTATTCTTACCCCCGCATCTGATTATGGTACGGACGAAACAACACTTAGAATGGTATCCGGACAGGGCAGGGAAGTTTTGGCTGTTTTACCGGATGACCGTACTTTCATGGATGAGATACAGAGATATTTAAAGATTGAAAAATTCTTACGTTTAAATACATCTTCTGCATTATCCAAGTATGAGAGTATCAAGGAAGCAAAGAGACTTGAAATGCGAGAGCGTAACGCGAATGCCAAACTGTTCCTGACAGAATCGTTAAAGGATGCTGTTATCTATGTGAATGGGGATCGGGCGCAGATAAGCGCAAAAGAAGTCTCTGCAAGAATGAATGAAGCTCTTGGCAGATTAGTAAAGACTGTATATCATAAGTTAGATTATATTGATGCAGCTATGGGAGAGGATGAAATTAGAAAGCTTTTAAAGACCAGCAATCAGATTACCCTTAATCTGGAAGGTGGTACAGAGCCTAATATCCATGCACTTGATGATGTATTACAGTATGTTGCAGGTAATAGTCGGATGCACGTGAAGACATCTATGAAATCCATCAAGGACAGATTTATGAGAGCACCTTATGGATTTGTGGAAGATGATGTTCAGTGGCTTGTGGCAAAGCTCTTTAAGAGGGGAGAACTGTCTTTCTCTGTTAATGGTGCAAGCGTTACCATGATGAATAAAGCTGTAGAGGAAATCATCAACTATATAACTAAGAAAGCATTTGTTGAAAAGCTGATGATGGAGGAACGTGTCCGTGTGCAAGATAAAGATAAAAAAGTAGTCAGGGACGTCCTTAAAGAGCTGTTCCATACAAGCAGCCCATCTGATGATGAGGATGCAGTTATGAATTATTTCATATCCTTTGCAAATAAACTTATTACAGAACTTAGGGTTATGAAAAAGGATTATGACAGAGCTAAGTATCCGGGATTAAAAGTGATTGAAGAAGGTATCAGGATAATGTCTGATATTGTGCAGATTCAGTCTCCGGTAGAGTTTTTCCAAACAGTATCAAAGAAGCAGGATGATTTGCTTGATTTTGCAGAAGACTATGAACCAATTAAGGCATTTTTCGCAGGAGAGCAGAAAGGTATTTTTGATAAAGCGCTGTTGTATTTGGAAAAATATGATGACAGCAAAACGTACATTGTAGATGCAAAACTGGAGAGTGTTGTAGACGCAATCCGGACGATTGTAAAGAAAAATAAGCCATTTGCAGATATTCCAAAACTGCCGGAACTTTTAAAACAGTTTACAGATTCTTATTCCAAGGTATTGGACGAACAGCTTGCACCTGTACTTGCGTCTGTGGCAGAGTCCCAGAAACGAGTGTTTGAGGTATTGAATACAAAAGAATATAAGGAAAGCAAAATCAATCCATATAATGATATGTTCTTTGAAATACAGAACGGCGCAGAAAGTTGTACCAATGTATCTACACTAAGAGGTTATGCAGATCGAGCAGAAGCATTAAAAATCCGTCTTCTGAATGAAATGGATAAGATGGATCAGGATATTGCATTGAAAAAAGCTGAGGAAGTCAGAAAGAAACTTGAAGCAGAAGCAAAAGAAAACGGACGGTATGATACAGATTTGATAGAGCAGCAGGTAAGCAAGGTTGCAGAAGAAAATGGATATCATTCACAACATATTAAAAATGTGACATTCAAAAAAATTAGTAAATCCTCATCATGGAGGATCGAATCAGTGGAAGATTTGGACAAGCATTTAAATGAATTGCGGAGTAATTTGCTGTTGGAATTGGCTGATAATACAATTGTGAATGTTGAGTTTTGATAACCCATCCATTTAAATGATTAATATGGATAAAAAGTAGAAAGGCGTAAACAATGGATAAGACAGCTATAAAGAATTTCTCTATTTGGGCGAGAAATAAACTGATTGCAGACATTACATATAAAGCAGGACTGTTGGGTATAACAGAGGAGAGTATAAAGGATGCACTGCCTCAGTCTACACAGGATGCAGAATTTTATGATATTGGAACGAAAGAGCCGTATGCCATTCATGGCGAAGAAATGAAACAGCGTAAAGAATTGGTAAGCGTAATTCGGAAAAAAGCGTCCCAGTTGGAATACAAAGATGCATACCGGAACGTAATAGAAGAAGTGGCATATACATGGTTCAATCGACTTATCGCAATACGCTTTATGGAAGTCAACGACTATATGCCAGCACATATCCGTGTACTTTCATCTGAAAGCATACCATCTAAAGACGGATGGACGAAACTGGAGCCGGATTTGGTTACAACTCCATTTGATGCAGAAATCGAGTTTACGCAGCAAGAAACAGAACACATTATGCAGATGAAAAATGATAATCAGGTGGATGCACTTTTCCGTCTCCTGTTTATCAAACAGTGCAATGCGCTCAATGCTTATTTGCCGAAATTATTTGAAAAGACATCTGATTATACAGAATTGCTATTGAATATATCTGTCACTGATCAGGATGGAATCGTATATCATTTGACACATGACATCAAGGAAGATGATTTTAATATCAGTAATGTTGGAGAGGATGGAAAGCCAACCGGACAGGTTGAAATCATTGGGTGGATGTACCAGTATTATAATACAGAGCCGAAAGATGAGACATTTGCGCTGCTGAAAAAGAAGGTGAAAATTACTAAGGAGCGTATTCCGGCAGCTACACAACTTTTTACACCGGACTGGATTGTGCGCTATATGGTAGAGAACAGTGTCGGAAGACTGTGGTTAGAAGGACATGAGAATGAAGAACTGAAAGGGGGATGGAAATACTACCTTGATGAGGCAAAGCAGGAAGCGGATGTTGAGGAACAACTGAAATCTATTCGGGAAGAATATAAAAATATCAAACCGGAAGAAATCAAGGTAATTGATCCGTGCATGGGCAGCGGTCACATTCTTGTGTATGCCTTTGATGTTCTGATGCAGATCTATGAAAGCTATGGATATAGCCAAAGAGACGCTGCAAAGAGCATTGTAGAAAATAATATTTATGGACTGGATATAGATGATAGAGCTTTCCAACTTGCCTATTTTGCAATTATGATGAAAGCCCGTTCCTATAATAGAAGATTTTTGACTCTTGGAATAGAACCTAATTTGTGTGCAATACAGGAGAGTCACGGTATACAGTATGATAAGGATATGGGGGATTTTCTGCTTAGTGAAGAGCATAGAGAAACGTTACAGTATTTGTTGCATACTTTCGTGGATGCTAAGGAGTATGGTTCAATACTCAATGTAGAGAAGCGTGATTATGATGGATTCTTGAAAGCATGGGAGTTGACAGCGGAGCAGACTGTAAGCAATGTTGTTATGCTGCTTTGGTATAATGAGTGGAATCAGATAGTGCCGATATTAGTAAAACAGGCTAAAATTCTATCGCAGAAATATGATGTAGTAGTAACAAACCCACCATATATGGGAATTTCAAATGGAAATATAAAATTAAATGAGTTCGTAAAAAAGAATTATCCGGATAGTAAGAGTGATTTGTTTGCGATTTTTATCGAACGTTGCGGACAGATGATAAAAGAAAACAGATATCAGGCGATGATTACACAGCATGCTTGGATGTTTTTATCCAGTTTTGAAAAGCTGCGTGCGAAATTGCAGATGATAGATACTGTAAATATGGCACATTTAGGGGCAAGAGCGTTTGAAGAAATTGGCGGGGAAGTGGTGCAGACCACCAGTTTTGTGATGCGGAAAAGCCATATTGCGGAATATAAAGGAACATATTGCAGACTGGTTGAGCCAACGACACAGAAGGGCAAGGAAGAGATGTATCTTGCAGGAGAAAATTGTTATACAGTGGTGCAGGATAATTTTACAAAAATTCCAGGGAGTCCAGTGGCGTATTGGGTAAGTGAAAAAGCTTTACAAAATTACAAGATTGGAAAACTTATGGGAGAAATTGCAGCACCATGTGCAGGATTGGCAACTGGGGATAATAATATTTTTCAGAGAATTTGGTATGAAGTTTCATATGACAATATTGGATTTGGAGTGAAAGACTGCAGTGAAACTTTAAATCGCAAAGAAAAATGGTATCCTTGTAATAGTGGAGGAGAATATAGAAAATGGTCAACAGATGATATTATGATTGTGAATTGGAAGAATGATGGAGAAGAAATAAGAAACTTTCGCAATAAATCAGGTAAGATTGCGTCAAGACCCCAGAATACACAACGTTATTTTAAAAGAGGATTGACTTGGAATAAACTTAGTACTGTACATTTTGCCGTTAAATATAAAAAAGAAGGTTATATTTTCGATGATACAAGTAGATCTGCTTTTCCGCAGGAAGGAATTGAATTATTTTATTTGGTAGGTGTTTTGTGTTCGTGCGTTTCATCACATTATTTAGAAGCATTAAATCCTACTATGAGTTTTACAAATGGTGATATTATTAGAATTCCAGTGTGTTTTTGTAATGATGGAAAGAGAGAATGTATTAATAAGATTGTAGAAAACAATGTAATTATCTCAAAAAGTGATTGGGACTCCTTTGAATTGTCATGGAATTATAAAAAGCATCCATTGGTTAAATTAGCAAAGAAAATAATATATAAGAATAATGAAAAATCTTCTTATCGGATTGTGGATGCTTTCTTTTGGTGGGAAAATGAATGTAACACACGATTTCATAATCTGAAAGCGAATGAGGAAGAACTCAACCGTATTTTTATTGATATCTATGGCTTACAGGATGAATTAACACCAGAGGTAAAGGATAAAGATGTAACAGTCCGCAAAGCTGATTTAAGCAGAGATATCCGCAGTTTCATTTCTTATGCGGTAGGCTGTACGTTCGGACGATATTCTCTCGATCAAGAGGGTTTAATGTTTGCAGGCGGAGATATGAAAGATGCATATGCATATTATGGTGGAACATTTGCCGACACTGCTAATATTCGATTAGATGGGAAATATACATTTGGAGAATGGGGAACACCATTTTATTATTCGCCAGTAGATGGAAAAGAACCATTGGAGTGTTGGAAAGTAGATGCAGATAACATAATTCCAATTACAGATGAAGAATACTTTACAGCCGATATTGTGAACAGATTTGTAGAGTTTGTGAAAACTGTCTATGGAGTGGAAACGTTAGAAGAGAATTTGGATTTTATCGCGCAGGCATTAGGGAATAACGGGGATTCTTCAAGGGAAGCTATTCGTAACTATTTTCTCAAAGATTTTTATGCTGACCACCTAAAAGTATATCAAAAACGCCCGATTTACTGGCTCTTTGATAGTGGTAAGCTGAACGGTTTCAAAGCGCTCATCTATATGCACCGTTATAATGCTGATACAATTGGAAATTTGCGTGTAGATTATTTACATCGAATGGAACGCATTTATGAAAGTGAAATCAACCGTATGCAGGATACAATTGACAATAGTAGTAATGCAAGGGAAGTAACAAAGGTATCCAAGCGTAAAGAAAAATTGCAAAAACAGCTCAAAGAATGCCGAGAGTATGATGAAAAGATTGGACACTTGGCATTATCCCGAATAGAAATTGATTTGGATGACGGCGTTAAGGTAAACTATGAAAAAGTGCAGACTGCGAAGGATGGAAAGAGGTATCAGGTGTTGGCAAAGATATAAGACAATTTTTGAAAGGAATAGGGTTAATTTATGTTGGCAGATTGTAATTATGATGAAAAAGTATTTACAGAACAGGCAGAATATATAGATAGCGCTAATTTAGAAAATTGGCACATTGAGCATCCTAATGAAAAGTTAATAATGAAAAAACTGTGTCAAGGAGGAGCTAAGCTTTTGACTGGTCCTAGAGGGTGCGGAAAAACAACGTTGCTGCTAAAAGCTTATAATGAAATGAGACATAGAAAAGATGTTTTTTCTGTATACGTTAATTTCAAAACTTCGTTAAAAATAGAACCTTTATACAGAAAAAATACGAATGGTTCCTACTGGTTTAATCAATGGCTTTTTCTAAAAATATATAAGGGAATCTTTAAGAGTTTACGAGATTATGAAATTGCTGATTCAATAGATTTAGTTTTTAATGAAAAAGATATAGATAGTTATATTAATAAAATTGAATTAGGAATTGTTGACGAAATAAGTACGGTTAATGAGTTGCTTTCAATTTCTATTTTAGAGGATGAAATAAAAAAAATACTAAGCGTTAGAGGAATGTCATCATGTGTTTTATTGTTAGATGATGCAGCACATGCATTTTCAAAAGAACAACAATATGATTTTTTTGAGTTTTTTAGAAATATTAAAAGTAGGGAAATATCGCCTAAGGCTGCGATTTATCCGGGAGTTACTAATTTCTCGGCTTCTTTTCATGTAGGGCATGATGCTGAGGAAATTAATGTTTGGATAAAGGTTACAGATGATGATTATATTGAGTTTATGACAAAATTGTTACAGAAACGATTTCCTGCGGAGATATTCTTACAACTAACTAAAGATAAAGATTTATTGAATTTGATATGTTATTCAAGCTTTGGAATACCTAGAGCTTTATTAAATATTGTTCATAATCTTTGGAAAGGAAAAAAATCTGTAGAAATGGATTGCAGTAGAAATGGTATTTTGAAGTCAATAAGACAAGTGAACGGATTGTTTATGAATATATATAAGTCGTTAGAAGAACAATTGCCTATATATAAAGAGTTTGTAAAAAAAGGTGATGGGATTTATGAAACATTGTTAGAGTCACTAAAACAGTATAATAAAGAAAAAGATTTTTTCAATCAGGCGGTCGAAGTGGGAATTAAGAAACCTATCCCTGTCGAGTTAGACAAAGTATTTAATTTTCTACAATATGCAGGTTTGTTAATGTATGCTAGAGAATTAAGCAGGGGAGAAAATGGGCGATATGCTATTTATATCATTAATTATGGCTTTTTGATAGAGAAGAATGTGTTTGGAGGGAGGACAAACATAAAAAATGTGGAATTAGCTACAGCTTTAAAAACAAGAAATATGCATGAATATAAAAGATTTACCATTGAAAGTTTATTGGGAGAGGGGGATATTAGAGATATGTTTCCATTTTCCCTGCCGCCGTGTCCCAAATGCCACACTCCGAGAATTTCTGCTGATACTAAATTCTGCTCAGAATGTGGTGAAAAATTGGTCACTCCCTCTCTTTTTGAGGAGTTAGTGAAAAATGATATAAGCAAGTTGCCGCTGACTTCACATAGAGTCGAAACAATAAAACAGAATTCTACTATAAGAACAATCAGAGATATATTAATGGATAAAGACCATAAAGAATTACGTGGTGTTCCGCAGGTGGGAGCATATTGGACAAATAGAATTTTTTCATATGCAGAGGAGTACATTGGATGATAAATTGGAAAGAATGTGTTAATAAATCAGCTGGAAATGAAAGAGTAGAGGACATTCAATCCTATTTGACAATAGATATGCCTGTTTATAAGGCTCCAATTGATGAATTTTATGTAGAAGTAAAAAAGATTGTAATGTACTCATCGAATATTCAAATGTTAGAGGAAAATGAATTTTTAGGTCCATTGCTATATGTGGGAATTATTTCTAAACCTCCATGCCCGCACACTTGGCACCACCATAAATGAAACTGTGCAGACGATAGGTTCTTGATTTTGTTTGTGCCGTTATTTATACTTATGGCAACGGCAAAAATCGTGTTTATTTTGGGCTGGAAGCCCGTTTTCTAAACTGATTTCAGGTACTCTCATTTGCACCACCACCTGTCCAGCCATTTAAGAACCCCGGTTCACGGCAAAAGGACGTATAGTAAAATGATAAGAGACAGAGTACCGTGCCGTAAATTCCACCAGGAGGTGCCAGTATGGATAGAATTTACGACAATTGTTGTGGTATTGATGTTCACAAAAAACTTATCGTTGCCTGCTTCCGATGCGGCAAAAAGCAGGACGTGCGTGAGTTTGGCGCAACAACCAGAGAACTCCTCTCATTGGCTGACTGGCTCAAAGAAGGCGGCTGTGAAATGGTCGCTATGGAGAGTACAGCCTCTTATTGGAAGCCTCTGTACAACATCCTTGAATCTTCTGACTTGAATGCCATGGTGGTCAATGCCCGCCATATGAAAGCTGTTCCAGGTCGAAAAACAGACGTAAAAGATGCGGAATGGATCGCTGACCTTTTACAGCACGGTCTGCTTCAGCCCAGTTACATTCCCGACAAAGACCAGCGGGAACTGAGGGAATTAGTCCGTTATCGCAAAAGCCTTGTAGGTGAACGTACCAGAGAATTGAACAGGCTCCAGAAGATGCTGGAAGGAGCCAACATCAAGTTGTCCGGGACCGTATCTGACATCAATGGCAAAAGCGCCCGCAGCATCCTGGAGTATCTCCTTACCGGGGAGCCCATCGATGAGGCAAAATACGATGAGATGTATAATCAGAAGGTCATTGCCCATAATCTCAAAGCCACCAGGGAGCAGATCATTGATGATCTCAATGGTGTCATGTCATCTCTCCAGCGCCGGATGATGAAGGAACTTCTCATCCATTTGGACGAACTGAATATTCACATCAGAAATCTGGATGATGAGATTGACAACTTCATGAAACCGGAGGAAAAGCAAGCTTCCCAGGCAATCCAGGACGTGACTGGCATAGGCAATACCAGTGCCCAGGCCATCATTTCTGTCATTGGTACGGATATGGAGCGTTTTCCAACGGATAAACACATTTCATCCTGGGCAGGGTTGTGTCCTGGAGACAATGAAAGCGCCAAAAAGAGAAAATCTGGAAAGACCAGAAAAGGGAACTCTCTACTACGGACAACATTGATCACCTGTGCGCATGCAGCTGTAAAAAACAAGAAGTCTTACTTCCATGCTCAGTTTATGCGGATAAGTGCCCACCGAGGGACAAGGCGTGCCTATGTGGCCGTTGCCCATTCCATGCTCATTGCGATATACCACATCCTCAAGGATGGTGTTGTTTTCAAGGATCTGGGAGCTGATTATTACAACCAGTTCAACAAGGAACGCAAGATCAATGCATACCTTAAAAAGTTAAAAGCGCTTGGTTGGGAAGCTCCAGTAGTTGCCGCATAAACCTGTCAGTTAAGTTTAAAATCAGCTTTTTTGAGTTTGACAGGGGCAGTCTGCGCTTTTTGGGCTACCCGGAAGGTTGTGTTTCATAGTAAAACAGAGAATTACATTAGAGAAATTTTGACAGAGTGTATTAAAATTTGTCCAATCTGTAAAAGAGAAACGGCTAATCGAAGTGTTTCTTTTGGCTCAATGATGTGGCAGAGAAGTGGAGAATTTGAAAAGGGTATTTTTGAAAATATATCCTTTTCAGATAGTTCTGCGATAAAAAAAGAACTAAAAAATAGTTTAAAGGTTGATATAAATAAAAATGAATTATTAAGTGAGCTATTAGATGAATTTGATAAGTTATGTCAAATGCGCCATGCTATTGTTCATTCAAGCCGCGTTTTGGCTGGGAAAAATGCTATTCAGTTGAATATACCGCCTAGTATTGACAAATTATCTATCAGAGTTGGATATGCACAATTACAGGAATGTGCAAGTATTTGTACAGCATGTGTTATGACCTTTAACTTAAAATTGTTTGAAGTAATGGGGCATCGGTGGGCTATAGATTGGCGGCGTTTAACAGATTTTTGGGATGAAGAAAAAGAGGACGAATATTTTTCAAAGATATGGGATATTTTTTCATCAGTGATAGATCGAAATGAAGCCGATTTGGCAGAAATGACAAAAGCAGAGTGCATAAATGCAATAAAAATAGAGTACCAATTAGACTGACAAATATTATATGTTCATTTAAAGTTTACATAATTGAAGATTATTATTGAAGAACTTGTTGAAAAGCATTTAGTGGTTATAAATAATTGAAATATATTTTATGAATTGGAGGACAAATGATATATCATGTAATTCCAGCAATGATTGTAGTTGCAATGATTGTAATAGGATTTACAATTAAATGTAGAAGGATAAATTCTTATAATAAACGTTGCGACTTCACGACAGAGTTTAATAATAAATTTTTTGATTTTGTTAATGAGACTTTTTCATCATATCGTATAGACAATAATAAATATAGTGCGGTTATTATGGAAGTTGATAAAATACAGCAAGAGCTTGGAATGGATGGCGTACTTAGCAGTTTTTATGATCCCTTACATGGTGTGCAAGGTAGAAACTATCAGCTGTTTATGAATATTATGCCTGAAATACGCTATGCTGTCTCTAAAAGAGATAATATTATAATAATGGAAAGAATCAATCAGCTCATGGGGGTATGTGAAGATGCGTTGAAAAGGCATATAGGGAATTTGGAGAGAGCTATCGAGAATGAAAAGAAAGGATTGTTCAATCCGATTACGTGTCTTGGAGAGGGAATTAGGCGGCTTGTAGGACTTCCGGTAGATATTTTATGCTGGGCAGGTCTATATAGTGCAGCCAGAAGCCAAAAAATAAAAGTTAGTACCATATTCAAGATAATAAGCAACATTATCGTGGTAATAGGTCTGATTAGTTCGATTGTTACGATTGCGTTAGGATGGGATGAGTTCCTAATAATGTTGCGGAACTGTATAGGCAGAAAGTGAGGCTTGTTGTGGCAGAATTAAATTTAAAGCAAATTGTAGATAAGCTGAATACAGAATTTTCCGGAGATACCAGAAAACTTGTCTTTTGGTATGATGAAAAAGGTGAGTTTGCAGAGGATATTGATGGAATTGAGCTTGCCAATGCAAAAGTATATAAATTGGAGCAGGGTAATCAGTTTTATACAAAATATTTCTTGGAAAAGGTGGATACCATCACAAATTATCTGGTATATGCGCCTTTTCCGAAACCTCCGGTATCTGAAAACCATCTGGAGGACACAATGCTCTATTCTAAAAGATTTTATGCTGACCGGGCATCTCTTTTGTCGGTTGATTTGGGAATTGAGGAAAAATATAAACCAATCATAGAAAAGCATATTAAATTCTTTGTAAATAAAGAAAGAACACAGCGTTTCTATGATTTAGAGATAGAGAATTTCAATGAGGAAAATATCCTTATGGGACTTATGAGTGCTGTTTGTAAGACACGTACCTGCTCTTTTGATGAAGTGATTCGGGTATTGCTTACGGATGACACTTTAGAGGATAACAAGTTTATTGCAGATTTTGGTAAATTTGATTTGCTGGAATCATTTTGGAAATATGTAGAGCGGCAGTTTGGTTATTCATCTCCTGCACCGACTTTGGAAAAGTTTGTGATTTCTATGTTTGTGACATATGCAGATCGATATATCAGCACGGAACTTCCGAAGGGATGGAAAGGATTTGTTTCTTATAAATCTGGTAATATCATTGCATTCATGGATAACCTGATGAATAACGTGCTATATAGGGATAGATATGATGAACTGTCAGCTTATGTAGTAGGGGTGTTGGATGCAGGAAAGATACTTTCAACGTATGAGCCGGAAGCTCTGGTTGAATGCGATTCCTTTGCAGAAATTGATATTATTCTGATACGCTGGATAAAAGAGAGACTGCTTGCAGAAGATTTGATTGCCAGACTGGATGATAAAAACTTGTGTGAAATATGCGAGATACGATCTAAGATGCACTTTGGAAGAAAGTACGCAAAGGTCTACCAGATGCTTAGTAATGCGTACTTTATCATCAGTCAGGCAAGCTATGCGCCGGTAGATGGATTCAAGAAGATTATAGATAATTATGTGGCAAGTGACTGCGTAATAGATTGCAGCTATAGGGCGTTCTATACGGACTATGATGAATTGGAGGATACATCCGGTTTAGAGGAACTTCGTGAACTTGTGGAAAATATTTATACAAATGAATATCTTGGAAAACTGTTACCTAAATGGAATGATGGATTGAAGGAACAGGATGCACTTACAGTGATACCGTTACAGAGAGATTTCTTTCGTAAATATGTGCGCTCTAATAAGGAGCGTACAGTAGTAATTATTTCAGACGGTATGCGCTTTGAGGTTGGATGCGAGTTATATAAGCGGATGCAGGACAACCCTAAATGTAAGGATTCCTTATCTATTAAGCCAATGCTTAGTGTACTTCCATCCTATACAAGACTTGGTATGGAGGCATTACTGCCACACAAGACATTAGAACTGACTGACGATTTTAAAGAGCTTGTGGATGGGAAGTATGCAGTTGATACATCAACAAGACAGGCAGTATTGCAGTCTTATGTAGCTGAAAGTCGTTGTGTAAAGTACAGTGACATTAAAACCCTGAAAGGCATGGAGCTTAGAGAAATTTTCACATCACAGCAGGTGGTCTATATTTATCACGACCGGATTGATAATGCAGGAGAGAATGCAGAGGATGAGGTATTTCGGGCTTGTACAAAAGCAGTAGATGAGATTTCAGAACTTATCCAGAGAATTTCAAACAGTGCAAATACCTACCGATTTATTGTGACATCTGATCACGGATTTATTTATAAGAGAAATCCGGTACAGCAGAGCGATAAGATAAGTACAGCAGAAGAGCCGGGCAAATTGAAAAAGCGCAGATATATTGTTGCAAAGGATCCGGTAGTAGATGATGGCGTATTAAATATAGGATTGGGATATATGCTTGGCAATGAAGACGATAAGATTATATCTTACTCTTGCAGTACAAGCGTATTTTCTGCAAAAGGCAATGCCGGACTTAATTATGTACATGGCGGTTCATCTCCACAGGAAATGTTAGTCCCGGTAATTGACATTAAGATGGATAAGGGTGCGGTGGAAACACGTGCCGTTCAAATTATGCTTGTGAGCCTGATACAGAAAATAACAAACCTGATTACTACGCTTGATTTTATTCAGTCAGAGCCAGTCAGTGATGTGGTAAAAGGAACGACATATAAGCTCTATTTTCTGTCAGAGGATAACAAAAATAATTTTGTCGAAAAGATTTCCAATGAAAATATTTATGTGGCAGATAAGAGAGATGGAGATGTACAGAAAAGATTGTTCCGTATGCGTTTTACATTTAAGAACAAGAAATATGACAAGAGCAAAAAGTACTATCTGGTAGCTTATGATGAAAGTAATGATGTGGAAGTGTTCCGACACGAAGTTATCATGGATGTGGCGTTTGCAAATGATTTTGGATTTTAAGTAAAGGCGGTGGCAGAATGAGCGATTTTCAATATGAAGGCGATACGGAGCTTTTGGAAAAATTGCAGAGAAACTTTGCCGGAAAGATAGTACGCAAAGACCTTACAAAAAGAATAAAAGAAGGAGCAAATGTTCCGGTATATGTATTGGAATATTTGCTTGGTATGTATTGTTCATCATTGGATGAGGATGAAATAGAGGCTGGTGTGGAAACGGTAAAAAGGATACTGGCAGAGAATTATGTCAGACCAGATGAAGCACAGAAAATTATTGCAAAGCTGCGTGAAAAGGGAACGTATACTGTAATTGACCGTGTATCTGTACATCTGAATATCAGGGAAGATATTTACGAAGCTGAGTTTTCAAATTTAGGGATAAAGCAAGTTCCAACTGCAGAAAGCTATATTCGGGATTATGAAAGACTATTATGTGGCGGTATCTGGTGTATAGTCCAGATGGAATATTACTATGATGAGGCTGATAAAAACCGTTCTCCGTTTTTGATTCATAAGCTCACACCGATTCAGATGCCAAGCCTTGACTTTGATGAAGTGAAAGAAGCAAGGGAAAATTTCACGGATGATGAATGGATAGATGTGGTACTTAGAAGTGTGGGTATGGAGCCGTTACAATTTGACAAGCGTGTGAAATGGCTGCATCTTGCACGCCTTATTCCGCTTGTAGAAAATAATTACAATCTTGTGGAGTTAGGACCAAGAGGGACTGGTAAATCACATATTTACAAAGAAATCAGTCCTAACAGTATTTTGGTGTCCGGCGGTCAGACAACCGTGGCAAATTTATTTTATAACATGGGAACAAAGCAGGTCGGTCTTGTGGGAATGTGGGACTGCGTTGCTTTTGATGAAGTTGCGGGCATTAAGTTCAAGGATCAGGATGGGGTCCAGATTATGAAAGACTATATGGCATCTGGTTCTTTTGCCAGAGGTAAAGAGGAAAAGAATGCTTACGCTTCAATGGTATTTGTCGGCAATATCAATCAGAGTGTAGATGCAATATTAAAGACTTCACATTTATTTGAGCCTTTTCCGGAGAGTATGGGAAACGATACGGCATTTTTAGACCGCATCCATTGTTATATTCCGGGATGGGAAATACCTAAGTATAGACCGGAGTTCTTTACGAATGACTACGGTTTTATCACAGACTATTTTTCAGAGATCATGCGTGAACTTAGAAAAATCTCATATGCAGATGCCTATGCGCATCATTACAGGTTGGGGAACAATTTAAACCAGCGTGATGTAATTGCAGTAAAGAAAACGGTATCCGGTATGATTAAGCTCATTCATCCGGATGGAAAGTTTGATAAGGAAAGCGTTGAGGAAATCCTACGTTTTGCGCTTGAAATGAGACGAAGAGTGAAAGAGCAGCAAAAGAAAATTGGCGGTATGGAGTTTTATGATGTCAATTTCGCTTACATAGATAATGAGACATTTTCAGAGGAATATGTACCAGTACCAGAGCAAGGGGGCAGTAAACTTATTCCTGAAGGCATGAGTAAACCGGGACATGTATATACAGTTGGTCACAATAAATCTGGTATGCTTGGTGTCTATAAGATGGAAATGCAGATGACCGCTGGAAATGGTAAGTTTGAAAAGACCGGATTGGGTACAGATAGAGAAGCGAAGGAAGCCGTGGATACGGCATATCGCTATCTGAAAGCAAATGCAAAATCAATTAGTGGTTCAATTAGTCTTACTACTAAGGATTATATTATGGATGTGCAGGATATGAATGGTATTGGAATGACAAAAAATCTGTCTCTTGCCTCTGTAGTTGCGATTTGTTCTGTTGCATTAGGAAAGCCAGTAGTAAGCAGTGCGGTTGTTCTTGGGGATTTCAGTATTGGCGGTACTGTTATGAAGGTAGAAGAACTTGCGAATACGCTTCAAGTATGCTTGGATAGTGGGGCAAAGAAAGTACTTTTACCAATAACATCTGCTGTTGATTTGGGAAGTGTACCGGCAGAGCTGATTGGATGCTTTAATCTTATTTTTTACAACAGTGTTGAGGATGCAGTGTTTAAAGCATTGGGTGTGGAATAAGTACTTCAAGAACTTAGTGTTTGTGAACGTTGGGGAACATCTGCGGTGTAAAAGATATTATGACTGTTAGTGTCATAAAAGAATCTGATGTAGTATGACGGAAGATAAGTATTAAAAGTTAAGTAGCTGGGATGCAACACTTGAATTGCTTTGGATATTTAAAGACTGGGTTGAAAATAATAGAGGATGGGATGAAGTATTATCCGCTTCCACAAGTAAAAGGGAAAAGTCGTTACAAAGATTTTTACATCTTTCGGGGAAATATTATTGCAGCCAAAATAACATAGACATGACTTTTGAGACAAATGAAGGTCCGGGTCCGGTTGATTTGAAGATGAGCAGAGGAAACGACAAGACTGTTGTTGAGATAAAACTCTCTTCAAATGCTGACTATATTCATGGATATGAAGAACAGATTGAGCAATATGTCAAAGCAGAAGGAACAACACAAAGGGTATTTGTGTATGTGAAAGTTGGAAATCCTGGACGAGATAAAAGGATAGAGGAACTTCATGCATCAAGACTGAATAATGGGGAAAATCCGAGGGAACTTTTTATCATAGATTCTGAAGAACAAACATCAGCGAGTAAGAGATAATATATTATTTACAATTGTGCAGACGGTCTGCACAATTTGGAAGGAAGGTAGTATGCTTATAACATCGAATGAGTATTTGCAAGCAGTACAAGAAATAAATGATTATGTGAATCAGGCTAAATATAGAGCATCCGTTAGTGTGAATAGTGAAGTGCTGAAAACAAACTTGTTCATAGGAAGTGTGATTATTCGTAACTCCAAATGGGGTAATAAATTCGTTGATAATTTATCTAAGGATATGAGGCTGAAATATCCTGGTGCAAAAGGGTATTCTGTTCGAAATTTAAAGTATATGAAGAAGTTTGCACAGATTTTCGCTGAGGATGATGTGGATAAGTATGGATTGGCAAGGATTACTTGGAGCCATCATCAAGTGTTGATGAGTAAGGTGTCAAGCCAGGAAGAATATGTATGGTATTTGGAAAAAACTTTAGAGCATGGATGGTCGGTAGATGAATTGGCATCCCAAGTGAAGAGTCAGCTGTATGAGAGGCAAGTTGTAGCAAATAAGATTTCAAATTTTGAAAACAGATTGTCTATTGAACAAAAGGATATTATTATAAGCACTATGAAAGATCCATATATGTTTGATTTTATCAATTATACAGAGGATATGTTGGAAACAGATATAGAAAATGAGTTGGTAAGGAATGTTACTTCGCTATTGATGGAATTAGGAACCGGTTTTGCCTTTATGGGACAGCAATATCATCTTGAAATTGGCGGAAAGGATTTTTATATTGATCTTCTTTTTTATAATACAAAGCTTAGATGTTATGTAGCGATTGATTTAAAGATAGGTGATTTTAAACCGGAGCAAGCAGGGAAAATGAATTTCTATTTGTCAGCTCTGGACGATTTGGTTAAATCCCCAGACGATAATCCATCTGTTGGACTAATATTATGTAGAGATGAGAATAGAACCATTGCAGAATATGCGTTAAGAGATATGTCGAAACCTATTGGTGTAAGCGAATATCATTTGTGTACAGATCTTCCGCTGGATTTGAAAAATGCTTTACCAGACCCGGAGGAGATTAGAAGTAGGATTGATATGAAAAAATAAATTGTGCAGACTGTCTGCACAAATGAATTAGAAAGAGTTTTGTGATAACACCATGATAACAAAAATTCCCAAAACCTCAGATACAGGATGCATATAAAAGAAAAAGGTACCGAAAAAGCCCTGAAAATCACACGCAATCACCCTGATTTCCACCACAGAAAACCGTGAGGGTGGACGTACAGTAGGTTCTGGTAGGGTTGCTACGATTATCGAGTAATCTTGTGATTAGAGCCAAATTATAAAAATAAGCACCGCAATCCTTTGAAAAATCAAGGGGTTGCGGTTTCTTAATGTCTGAAAATAATAGCGAATAAAAAGAAAAGTCATCAGCAAAAATTTCGTAAGCGTCAAAACGCTCGCCTTAACTAAGATTTGACTTTATGCCATAATCTAAAAGACACGAAAATACTAGTAGTTTTTTAGAGGAGGCATTACATGGATCAAATCACTCATGATGTACGTAGTTCGCAATGGCTGGAGATCATAACCCAGTGCCAAAATCGTCCGGAAGGAACAACCGCCAAGCAATGGATGGCTGACAATGGTATCAGTGAGAAATCGTATTACTATTGGCTTCGAAAATTCAGGAAGCAGGCTTGTTCTCAAATGACAGAAACATCTACAGCAATATCAGTTGGAAATGAAATATCTTTTGCAGAAGTATCTATATCACCAAGGCAGTCTGCAAACATCGCAGCTTTCACACTGGAAAACTCTGTCGAAGCCATCAGACCGGTAGCGGTTATCAAAAACGCAAACATTTCGATTGCATTAACAAACGAGATTTCAGAAGGTCTGCTTTCCCGTATTCTTCTGGAGGCGGCTCATGCTTGAAGATGTTGCTGGGATTCGCAAGGTGGTACTGGCGTGTGGCGCTGTCGATCTCCGAAAAGGAATTGACGGGCTTGCAATGATCATTGGTGACAAGTATAAGCAGAATCCCTTTGAAAAAGGTACCCTGTTTCTATTCTGTGGTCAGCGTTCCGACCGCATAAAAGGACTTTTATAATTCCGATATCGGAATTATACAAGTTATCCCGATGTTTTAGTTATTCCGATGCTATCGAAACTTCATGGTTCCTACTATTGTTTATGCAAATAGCATCGGAATAAGTTTTTACTCTAAACCATATAGTTTCCTGATCATTTCTTCATCAGTCTGCCATGCAGGTTTGGTGCTTATGTTTTCCTCCATAGTCTGACTGGATTTTTCAATGGCCAGCCTTTTCATCTCCGTATCCGCATAGGCATATACCTGAGTGGAAGCCAGTGACGCATGCCCCATAAATTCAGAGAGCAGCTGCAGCGGCATACCATTCCGGTAAAGATGCATCGCCCTGGTATGGCGGAATTGATGCGGCGTCACTTTCTCAAAAACCTCTCCACATTTCGCATGTGCCATTTTTGAATATTTGGCCAGGAACCTGGCTGCATTGTCGTCCGACATTTTGTGGCGTCTGCCATGGGAAACCGTGTAGAAAAGCCAGTCATCTGCATGCCTTGTCGGAGCAGGGTGAAATATCTCAAGATATTTACGGACATATTCAGCAGTTTTCTTCATAAGGGGAACATACCTTACCTTGTTTCCTTTCCCCTCCAGCCTTGCGGTCGGACATTTCCGATTCAGATCCAGGGAATTGATCCTTAAGGACAGCATTTCGCAGTCCCGGGCAGCCGTATCATACATTAATACCATAAAACAGGAATCCCGCAGTCCGATTTTTGTAGCGGTTCCTGGCTGGGAAAGCAGGCACTGGACAGCTTTCTCGCTTAGAAATGCCACCGGTTCTGTGTCCTCTCTGGCTTTTGCAATCGACTGTACCTCTAGTGATACATGCCCTAATTCCGGATTCGCCATCCTGGCATATTTCATGAATGCCCTGATTGCAAACAGCCTTTGGTTCCTTGTGGATGCTGCGATGTTACGTTCATTCTCCAGGTACAGCAGGTATTCATTTATATTTGCGCCTGACCAGTCCCTGAAACAGACCGCTTCATATTTTATGGATTTGTTTTCCACAAGGAAAGAAAGGTACTGGTTGATGGCCTGTTTATAAGAGGCGATCGTGTTCTGGCTCATCACACGCTGTTTTGCCATATATATCTGCAGATAATCACGGACGGTCTCGAAAAATTTCCTGCTTTCGTCATTCATGATAGGCTGCCTCCGGAATCAGGTATGAAAACCTCTCAAAATCGAATCCCGTCATATCTGAAAAGACATCTGGGACAAAGTGCAGGTAATAGAGCGTGTGCTCATAGTGGCTGTGCCCCATATATGCACTCAGTTTCGGGAGATATGCCCCCAGATCCTTCCCCTCCTTAAACCAACGGTATATCCTATGTGTCGCAAAAGTGTGCCGGAAGCTGTACAGGTTCGGTGCTTTGGTTCCGCTCCACTTTATTCCGGAATGATCCCGGCAGTGCTCGAAGAGGTACTGCTGTGCCCCGTAAGAGTAGCGTATCCCGTTCCTGTCAATAAATAAAGGCTGTCTGTCCGGGAAGATGCAGTCTATATCTTTCATGTATTCCAGGATAATGGGCATCAGGCTGTCAGGGGCGTAGACAACGCGTTCCTTGTAGTGTTTGGACTCCCGGATGAACACCCGGCCATTCTCAAAGTTTATATCAGCCCTGTCGAGGTTCCTTGCCTCGCATGGCCGCAGTCCACAGCAGTACATAAAACGGAACATTACCGGGGCCACCAGGTGCCTTACTGTTGACTGGTAGTATCTTTCCATCGAATCAGTATAGCCCAGGAACTGCCGCAGCGTTGCCTCTGAAAAAATATAAGGCATCAACGGCATGTCCCCGCCCCGGAAACCGTCCGGGATAATGTATGCGTCCTCGCCGAGCATCACAAGGTATTTGCCAAACTGGCGTACCGCAGATATCCTGGTGGCAAATCCATTTGCTGTTTCTGTAGGACGGATAACTGCCCATTTCAGTACAATGTCCCGGTCAAGCGTGTCACGTCCAGGGTAATTCGCAGCGCAAAAACGGTCAAAATCCAGCAGGTTATATATCCTTGCTTCATATGTGTACCCAAACTGCTGTTTAAAAGCTACAAACTGTTTCTCCTTTTCCTTCAGCCCGCTCTGGAATGTCATCCTAATCATGGCACGCCTCCCGGCTTTCCGAAAACAGCTCTGTATCCAGGGCGCATTCCTTAAGGGATCTTTCCGAAAACGAAAGATATACTTTGGCTGATGACGGACAGGAATGTCCCAATACCTGCCCGATCATCTCCAGTGTGCTGCCGCTGTCGGCCATGTCTGTCCCTAAGCTCCTTCTGAATGTATGCATGTTGATTCTTTCATGCGGTTCCCTGTTTATCCCCGCATTTTTCATACATTTTTTCAGCCTTACACACAACAGGGATGATGTCATGCCGCTGTCAGAAAACGAAAACTTGAGGAAAACATAAGGAAGCGGGGAACTTCCCCTCGCATTCAGGATATAATCCGCAATGGCATCACCTGAACGCCGGCTGAAAGGCAGGGTAACAGGGATGCAGGTCTTTTTCTGGACGATTGATATGCACTGTTCTTTCCAGTTGATATCTTCCAGTTTCAGGGAACAGATATCCGAACTCCTGATCCCACAGTCAATCGCAAGGGAAAATATCGCATAATCCCTTTTACCCGCAGGGGTGTTCCTGTCTATCGCGCCAAGGATTTTTTCTTTTTCCTGTGTGCTGAATGTCCCATATGCCTTTTTATGTGGGGTATCCCATGGTTTCAAAGCAGCTAGGAGATGATTGGGGACAAGGTCCTGTTTCGTGAGGAAAAGATAAAAATGCCTCATGGCAGAAGCCGCAGCCTTTAGCCCTGCAGGCCTGCGCTTTTTTAGCCAGCCAAGGAAATCAATCAGATCCATTACGCCCATCTGTTCCACGTCTTTTGACTTTACAGATTCACAGTATAAAATGAACTGTCGTATGGTGCTTTCATCCCTGCGGAGGATCGATTCCGCGTGCCTGCCCTGGGCATCCTCTAAAAACCGTCCCAGGAGCGCCTCATTGTGGTCATTTCCGAATTTCTTACCATACAACGGCGCTCTTTTCCAGGAAATTTTTCCCGTATCCATGTACATTAACAGACGGTAGGCGAGTCTCCGCATCCTCAGAAGCTGATCTTTTGATATATCATTTTTCTGGTATGCAGTGGAGACGTTATCGATTCCTTTTTTGACTTTTAATGCTGCATCATCTTCATCTGCGGGACAAAACTTTTGGACAAAGGAGCGGTAAGTATAAAAAGTCCGTTCCAGCATTGTTTCAGAATAGTTCAAATCCTCTTTCAGTTGTACAGAAAAGTCATCCCATCCGGGGATGCTCACATGTTGGTTCATTTGGTTACCTCCTCGTATTTGAATTTTTTATTTACAAATACAGTATAAGATAACCTTTTACTTATTCCGACATTTTTGACTACTGATATCTGGGTATACGTTTAGGTGATTTCTCTATCGGAATAACTAAAACATCGGGATAACTTGTATAATTCCGATATCGGAATTATACAAGTCCCTTGATGCGGTCTGTGCGCCTCCCGCAGAAAAGATAGAGTGTATCCGGGATATATGGCCTGTTCCCGGTCTGTGTTTCCACGAGTGCCGCCAGCCGGTCCATGCCGGCGCGCAGGTCGGTGTAGCCGCAGACAATGTAGACGGCTTTAAAGCAGGTGGCGTCATTGAGCATCCCGCACCACCTTAAGGACTGCCGCAAGCAGCGGCATTGGTGTGGATTCCGTTACGTGGATGGAAAAACCATTTACAGAAACGGACAGCCCCTGCTGTATACCGCTGCCGTCTTGTGTTTCCTGCTGTAGCAGACAGGTGTTTACCGGCACAATCTGTTGCATCGGGGCCTCTGGCGCAAGGGATTCCAGACACGCATCCCTTACGCGGCGCAGTCTGTAATAATAGTTTGCTTTCGTAATGCCGTGGCCGGCACACCAATCGATGACACTCATGCCTGCGGGACGGTTCTGGCATTCCCTGATCTGTGCGGCCCATTCTTGTAAACGGTACTGTACAGCCACTGCTGTTGTTGCTGAACTCATAGACTTACCTCCGTATAGCGGTATCAAAAGTTAAGGATCAACTTTTAATACCTGTGATAGAAATATAGTCTATTGTCACATATTTTTCCCTCACAGTCGAGGTACTCACTATCTACCGTTTACGAATTATCTACATCAGGCATACTATTTTTGCCAAACAGATAGATAAGTGGATATAACGAATTTTTCAAATATACTTTTACTCGGTTTCCGTCAAGTGCGCCATTACAGTTGATTAAATGGTCGGAGATACAGTCGCAGGAAGCTTCTTGGCTTTGGTTTCCGTTTATTCCTTATGGCAAGCTGACTATTGTCCAAGGCGATCTGGGCGATGGAAAGACAACATATACGGAAAGAGGTCGTTAAAAATTTGGCTATCAAATGTGTACTGTATAGCTTACGGAACAGGGCAAGAGGCTGACCGCCAAAGTAAGACGGACAACGGAAACAGATTAGCCGCTTGACGGATAAGATCATGGAGCAGAGCGACACCATAGGCCGATTGCAGGAGGGAGTGCCAGCGCAGTTGGAGTGTATGAAAAAACTCTGCAAAGAGCGAAATAATCTGTATGAGAAGCAGAATGGCTTAATGGGACAGAAACAGAAGATTGAGAAGTCGTTGGAACGATAAGAAATGCAGGGCGCGGAGGTTGCTATGCCCTGTATTTTTTGTAATGAAATATACAAAACCAGTTGACCGGTTCGTTTATGCGCAACCCATGTAAGGAAGGGAAGAGTATGGAAAGGAAAGAATGAAAGTGGTATAATAAAATCTGCCAATTAGAGTGTTAAGAAGCCTGAAGAAAGCTGAGACAAGGATGCATCCATGAACAGTAGATACACAATAAGGAAAGAATGCAAAAATTTAATCTTATTTTTACTCATCTCTTTTTTGCTTCCTTTGGCATCTGTTGCGACGCAAACAATGATATCAAATCATTTCATTTGCTTTATACTTTATGGAATACAAGCCGCTGCTCCAACAATTTCTGCGATTATTGTACTTTGCCTGGACAAGAAAGTAAAATCATATTTTGCTCAAATGTTTCGGAAAGAACATTTAAAAATGGCTATTATTCTTCCATTTATTATAGCAGGTACGACAATGATTTTGGCAAAAATAATTTTTTGTGCCTTGTCAGGAAAGGCTTTTATGCTTGGGAATATTTCGAGCGTCCAATTTGTTATCATATTATGGGCGCTTTTGGCGGAAGAGATAGGCTGGCGGGGATATTTAGAACCATGGCTTGAGGCGTACGGTCTTCATAGGCGGATCGTTCCCTGTATAGTAGGTGCGGTATGGTGCTTATGGCATTATCATTTCTTTTTACGGAATGGCATACAAGTGCCAATGCCGTTATTTTTTATTAGTTGTATTGTGGAGAGCTATATTTATAGTTTTTTAATGAGTGTTACCAATCATAATATCGTGTCAGCAATGATATATCATTTTGCGTGGAATTTATTGATACATGTAACAGCAATAAGTCCTGTGGATAATAATGGAAGCTTATTTCCATATATTATTTTAGTTATACTGGAAGTGTTGGTATTGCCTGTATGTTTGAGCGTCAGAAAGATCAATCAGCAGCTTGCCATGGAGCAGGATCGTATGTAGTACGGAAAGAAGATGGTCAAGAAAGGGATTTTATTATGAAACAAGATATTCAGGTTAGAAAAGCTATGGAGGCGGATATTGATTGCATCGAGAAATTGTATGAAGATATATGCGATTACCTGGAAATGCATAAAAATTATCCGAGATGGGAAAAAGGTATTTATCCGGCCCGCTGCGATGCGGAAAAGGGACTGGAGACAAATGCACTGTACGTTGCCCGGATTGGGGAGAAAACGGTAGGAACGGTTATTTTAAACCATGAGCCGGAAGAAGGGTATAGAAATGGTAAGTGGCTGACCGAGGATGATTATAGACATATTCATGTAGTTCATACCCTTGCCGTTCATCCGGATTTTCTAAAATACGGCATAGCAACAGAGTTATTGGTGTTTGCTGAACAGGTAGCGAGGGAAGAACAGTGTATAAGTATTAGGCTTGATGTTGTAAAAGGCAATATTCCCGCAGATCAGCTTTATCAAAAATGCGGATATCAGTTGATAGGAACTGTGAGCCTGGGATATGAAGAATATGGACGCCCCTGGTATAATCTTTATGAAAAAATATTAAACTAGTCGATGATATAGGAGTGACAGGAATAATATCGTGCAAATTGATAAAAATACCTTGAGAGAAGGGCTTAAAATATGTTACTATATATAACGTGTAAATTGAGTTGACGCCAGTATTTTTTTGTGGTATTATACAGCCCCTGCACATATTATATATAGGAAAGTATACGAGGTGATACGTATGAAGAAAGCTAAGGTCTTTATGGATGATTTTATGAATAAGCTGCGGGCGGATGATTATGAAAAGGATAATCAGCCAAATAAAGGACCGGAAATTAATGCAGAGTTCATTGCTGAGCAGTTATCTTCGTATGCTGATTTGCTAAATTCCGGGATTATTGAAAAAGTAACAGGCAAGAAATTGGTTAGAAAATGTTTCAGACAATAGACGAGCAAAAGGCGTTTTGCAGACAATTTAATATATCAGAAGAACGATTTCGGGAGGCCGCATTACCTTGGATTGAACTGGAATCGATAGCTGCGGATTACCAGAAAAGGAAGGATGGACATACAGCAACTGTAAAAAATTATTTGGAAAAAATAGAACAGTGCGAATATGTTCATTCTTTAAGTTGCAGGGTAAAGGATACTGCTCATCTGATAGAAAAAATTATTAGGAAAAATCCTAAATATTTACAACAGGGAAAGGCAATCACCAGTAGTAATTATTCGGTGTATATTAACGACTTGATGGGAATCAGGGCGTTGCTTTTGTTCAAGGAAGATTGGCTGGGGGTTCATGAATTTCTAATGGGGAAATTTAGGGATGATTTAGCAGAAGAACTGTTTGCATACATACATAAAGGCGATAGCAGAAGCTTATACGAAGGAAAAGTCCAAATTATTGATGAAAAACCGTACAGGTCGGTTCACTATTTGATTAGAGATAAAAAAACGGATTATGCATAGAAGTACAGGTCAGAACCCTGTTTGAAGAAGCATGGAGCGAGATTGACCATAAATTAAGATATCCATATAAGCTATCAAATGAAATGATTAGGTCATATTTGGAAATCATGAATCGTGCTGCTGGTATGGCAGATGAGATGGGAACATTTGTGCATGCATATTTAAAAGAATTTGAGAATGCGGTAAGAGCAGGGGTAATTAATGAAAATGAAGTATATAGTTATATTTTGGAACAAATAGAAAAATGTGATGATAATGGAATAAAAATTAATATAATAAATAAAAAGGGCGCAAAAGTACAAAGAATTGATGAGTGGGCCGGAAATGTTTGAGGATATTTTAAAGAACATGTAGGAAAGAGGAAAATCCGATGGAGGATAAGGATTACAAAACGTTAAAGGAAGAGTTAAACAGCACATTTTCTTTTGAATATTGTTTGATAGATATTTCAGATGATAGAAGGGGCTGGTACGGATTACATTTATGTGAATGAACGCTTTGTATTATCTCTGTTATTACAGGCATCAGGATGCTTTGATTCCAATGTAAAATGTGCAAAAGAGGACAAAGAAAAAGTTAAAAAATTAATAGAACAGATTTTCTATCATTTAAAATATAGAAATACAAATCCGCAGACTCTGGAGTTGCTATTAGTAGGGATAGGGAATGGCAAGCTGCTATACACAATCGGATAATCTGGTTACATAAATCATGCGCCGCCGTAGCATATATGGCGGCGTATTGCATTATGAGCCAGGGAATGAAGCAATGACAGGAGGAAACACCAATGAACATACAAAATTTCTGGAAAGCTGTGCTGGATCAGGACGCCGGAAAAATAAAGGAATATTTTCACGAGGATGCCTATGTAAACTGGCACTGTACCAATGAACACTTTTCGGTGGAAGAATATATAAGGGCAAACTGCGAGTATCCCGGGGAATGGGATGGAACGGTGGAACGAGTGGAATCGGCCGGCGGCTTGACGATTACAGTGGTAAATGTATATACGCGCGATAAAAGCCTTTCCTTTCATGTCGTATCTTTTATGAAAATAAGGGATGGCCGGATCAGCGCGCTGGATGAATACTGGGGGGATGACGGAGACGCGCCGCAGTGGAGGCTGGAGAAAAAACTGGGTACGAGGATTAACCGGCAGTTATAAAAAAAGAGGGAAAATGGACAAAACATCCATTGTAAGAAACAGGGAGCTTACATTATACTGTTATTAGTAGTTAAAATAATAATAGGGTGATAAGATTGAATATTGGTAATAAAATTGCAGAATTGCGAAAAGCGAAGGGGATGACACAGGAGCAGCTTGGCCGGCAGCTGGGAGTATCGGCAGCGGCGGTCAGCAAATGGGAAACAGCGGCTTCTTACCCTGATATTATGTTATTGTGTCCATTAGCAAGGGCGCTTGGAACAAGTACGGACACTTTACTGGAATATGAGGAGAATTTATCGAGGGAAAAAGTGGCCGAATATGTGGGGCGAATTGTAAAAATGAAGCAGGAACTTGGGCCAAAAGCTGCGGAACAGGAGCTTGAGCAGATATTATGCCGTTACCCAAACTGCACAGAGTTACAATTTCATGCGGTCGCGTTGTTTACTACCTTCGGGCTGTCGAACGAGCAGGGAACGGAGGAAGACAGGCGCAGATGGGAGCAGCGGAAGAAGGAATTATTAACGAAGATTTGTGAGAGCAAAGATACGAATTATCTTCGACCAGCAACAGCGGCCATGGCAGCGATGGAATTGCAGGACGGCCGACTGGACGAGGCGGAAAGACTGCTGCGGGAACTGCCGGATATCCCGGAAGATACGACAGCATTATGGGTACAGCTGTATTTAAAAAGAGGAAAAACGGAAGATGCATTGGAACTGCTGCAAAAACGGCTTTGGACGTTGCTGTGCCAGGCAAGAGCCTACCTGACGATGATGATCGAGAAAATACCGTTTGAGTGGAGCGAGACTTTGGAAATATGCGATTGCTACAGAAAGCTGGACGGAGTTATTCACGACGGAACCGGAACCAGCGATCTTATATTGGCAGCAGTATACGGGAGAGGTGGTAAGGAGCAGGAGGCGGAAGATTGTCTGAAAGCGTATTTGGAAAGCCCGGCCAGCCCATGGACGGATCCGAATCCGCTGCTGTTTTCCCGCATATTGACCAGGATTAACAGAGATCCGGTATCGGAAAAGGAGCAAAAGGAAACGATGCTGAGATGCATTATGGCTGATGAAAATTTGGCAAAGCTGTGCGAAAAGAAGGAAATGGAGGAACTCCTCCAACGATGGATCGGGAAACAGATGATTTCTTAAAAATTTGAAAAAAAAGAGACATAAAATCCGTTAAAGAGTAAAATAGCATAGAAGAGATAACACAGAAAATGCTTCTATGCGGAAAGGCACGGGATAACGGATGGAGTACATAAAAGAAATCAGGAAGCTATGGGCCGGGCAGCCGGGAACTTTTCCGGTTTTTCTGGAAGAAAACCCGGGGATTTTTAAGAAGGTGGATGCTGCGCAAAAGAAGGAAAACGAGAAACTGATTGAGGAAATATCCCAAAAGATGCGTAAAAAAGCACAGCAAAGGCCAGAGGGTGAAGAAGAACGTACACAGTGGGAATACGAATTGGAACAGGAATTAAAAGGGGTTCTTGAAAAGGAAAAAATACTTTGCCTTTCCGAATGGATGGGCGGGGAACTATTGGACGCTTTTGAAAGAGAGACAAAGAATTTTATCGGCAAGGTCAGAGGATTTGACGAGGCGCTGAAACCGGAGCAGATATGGCAGGCCATGCGCAATTATTTTATTTATGGGATGATTGTGGAGATGCAGGGCGGAGAGCAGAATGCGGACGATCCCATCCTGGCGTACAGTCTGCTCTATCCGTATACCGATAACTATATTGACGATAAAAAAATTTCAGGAGAAAAGAAAGCGCAATATAACCGGATGATCGGGCGGAAATTGAAAGGGGAAGCGGTGGAGCCGGGGAACCGGCTGGAAGAAAAGACATGCCGGCTGCTGGATATGATTTTAAGCGCTTATGAAGGAGAAGCAAAAAATAAGGTGGTGTCTGTCCTGCTTCAACTCTTGGAGGCCCAGAGCTGCAGCATCGGGCAGATGAAACAGGATATAGAGGAGGAACGGATTCTGGAGATTTCGATCCGAAAAGGAGGTTCCTCCGTATTGGCGGATTATCTTTTTGCCACTGCGGATTGGAGGGAACAGGAAGAGAAGTTTTATTTAAAGTTTGGCTTTATCCTGCAGCTGGTGGATGATCTGCAGGATATAGAAGAAGATGAGAAGGCGGGGAGCCATACCCTGATGACAAATGCTGCAAAAGAGAAACGGCTGGAAGAGCAGGTGAATCGTCTGCTTTGGTTTATATGGAGTGAAATTAATGCTTTTGTTCCGAAAAATCCGCGTTTAAAGGAATTTGTACTGAAAAATTGCATAGGGATATCGATATTATCTGCATCTGCCGCTGGGAGTGCCGGCGGAGGCAGCCGTAAAGTTTTTTTCCCCGAAGGATATCTAAAAGCTTTGGAACCATATCTGCCGGTTTCCATAGAATTTATAAAAAGGATGAAGATACAGAAAAAAAGGAACGGTATGCCAAATAGTATGGTTATGCTATAAAATCACATAAAATACATAAAATTGAGCGGAGAGGATGTTGAATTTTCCAGTTAGAATATGATAGAATAGGAAAGAAGGACTATAAATACATAGGAGTGAAATATTGTGGAAATAAGCGATTACGAATTGCTGTTGGACTCTTTGCAAATGGCAGGGGTTTATGTGATAAGAAAAGATAACCACCAATTATTATATTTCAATAAATGGATGAAAAAGGCGGTTCCCGATATAAGACTGGGGACGGTTCGCCATGAATTATGGGTAAATCCGGTTTCAGGAGGCCGGAGGGAAATTGAGAATGAGAATATTGACGATGCCCATCCGTTGAAAGGAACGGCCAGAATAGAAGCGGCCAGGGTTTTATGGGAGAAAAAAATACCGGTGTCCGTAGTTACGGTGACCCCTCATAATGAAAGCACAATCAACCAGAAGGAACAGGAGTATATCAGCAAGAATTTGGGGAACCTGTTTTTTGCCATTTATGACATCAATTTACAAGAGGATATCCTTCATATGGTGAGTCAGCGCGAAGAAGTAAAAGACATTCTCAAGATGGAGATGAGTTTTACGGAAGCGATAGATATTTATTCCAAGAATTTTGTCCATTCTGATTTCAGGGAAGAATATGTGCGGAAAATGAGCCGGTCGAATTTGATGGAGAAGCTAAACGAAAATTGCCCCTTCGCGGCGATAGAATATCGCAGGGTTAAAAAAAACTCCGGGAAGATACCGGAGGGGGACGGCTGGGTGCGCGCGACGGTGATTGCGACGGAATTTCAGGATGGAAAGCCTTGGAAGCTGCTTTATGTGGCGCAGGATATAACCGAGGTTAAGAAAAAGGAAGAAATGGAACATCTGATGCTGAAAGAAGCCTGCGAGGCGGCCAACCGGGCGAATGCTTCCAAGAGCGAGTTTCTTTCCAGGATGAGCCATGACATCCGTACGCCCATGAATGCGATTATCGGAATGACAACGATCGCAGAAGGGCATCTGGATGATGAGGAGCGGGTGGAAGACTGCCTGAATAAGATTACGGTTTCCAGCAAGCATCTGCTTTCATTGATTAATGAAGTGCTGGATATGAGTAAAATAGAATCCGGGAAGATTGATCTGGCGGAAGAGGAGTTCAATATATCCGATCTGATACAGAATCTATTGACGATGATACGTCCGAATACACAGGCGAAGAACCATAAACTGGAGTTGAATACGGCAAAGGTAGAGCATGAGGATGTTATTGGAGACGTCATGAGGCTTCAGCAGGTATTTATGAATATCCTAGGAAATGCGGTGAAATATACGCCGCAAGGCGGCACTCTGGAACTGGAGATCAAAGAAAAAGAATCGGAAAGAACCGGATATGGATGCTATGAGTTTGTGTTCCGCGATAACGGCATTGGCATGTCCGAAGAGTATGTAAAGAAAATTTTTGAACCTTTCAGCCGGGCGGAGGACACCCGCATCAATAAGATCGAAGGAACAGGTTTGGGGATGGCGATTGCCTTGAATATTATCCGTATGATGAACGGCGATATCAAAGTGGAGAGCGAGGTCAATAAAGGATCGCAATTTACCGTTACCGTATATCTGAAGCAGCAGAATACGGAAGCGCCGGATATGGAACAGATTGCCGGGATGCCCGTATTGGTTGTGGATGATGATATGATGGCATGTGAGGCGGCCTGTGCGATTCTGAATGACATCGGGATGAAAGGCGAATGGGTATCGTCGGGTAAGGAAGCAGCAGATCGGATCATGGAAGCGCGACGGGCAGGAAAGGAATTTTTTGCCGTATTGCTGGATTGGCAGATGCCGGACATGGATGGGTTGGCGACGGCGCAGGAAATCCGCCGGGAAGCGGGCGAAGGCGTACCGATCGTGATCCTGACTGCTTATGACTGGAGCAACGTGGAGATGGAGGCCCGCGAGATCGGGATAGCCGGATTTATTTCAAAACCCCTGTTTAAATCAAGACTGGTATATGTGCTGAAAAAAATAGCGGGAGCAGATGGCAAAAGTGAAGCGCCATCCGAAGGGGAATCCATCTGTCAGGATTTCCATGGAAAGAGAGTATTGCTGGCAGAGGACAACGAGTTGAACCGGGAAATTGCGGAAGAAATTATCGGAAGTACCGGGGTCACGATGGAATGCGTGGAGAACGGTCTGCAGGCGGTAGAGCGATTTAAGGAAAAAGGCTCCTGGTATTATGATTTGATTTTTATGGATGTACAGATGCCGGTAATGAACGGATATGAGGCAACCAAAACGATCCGGGAAATAGAACGGGAGGATGCTGCGCAGATACCGATCATTGCCATGACAGCGAATGCTTTTACGGAAGACATGATCGCGAGCAAAAAGGCAGGAATGAACGAACATATTGCGAAACCGCTGAATATGGACCAACTGATGAAGTGCATGGGATATTGGTTCGGAAAAACAGGCAGGAAAATCGAGTAGAGAAGATTCATCTTCCCTACTCGCCGCGCGGGGTGCGTGCAGCAAAGCTGCTAATTTCCTTACGCACCCCTGCGCATCGCACCTCTGTGCATAAAAAGGCAGTCACCCCTACATCAAAGGGGCGACTGCTTTCATAAAATATCCGGTCAGTTTAACGTGCCATTTTTCTTTTCGCACCGTTTCCATGGAGACCTGTCTGCATTTTGCGAGGGTCGCCTGGAAGTCGGCTTCAATCTGAGTGACACAATCGACGCCATATAAATAAGTGGCGCATTCAAAATGATGGTAGAGGCTGCGGTAGTCCAGGTTGATCGTTCCTACGACGGCTTCTCTGGAATCGCTGACGAATACTTTGGCATGTACAAAGCCTGGCGTATATTCGAAGATTCGTACGCCGGATTCTAACAAAGATGCATAATGCGTTTTTGCCAGAGCATAAGGAATGGACTTATCGGGAATTCCCGGCAATAGTAACACCACTTCTACGCCTCGTTCCGCGGCGAATTTCAATGCTGTTTCCGTTTCCCCGTCCAAAATCAGGTAAGGGGACATAATATGCACATATTTCAGGGAGCGGTTCAGAATATCCATGTAAACTCTTTCGCCCACCTTATCGTTGTCCAGCGGACAGTCCCCGTAAGGAATGACATAGCCTCCGGCATGGTCTGCCGGGAAGGACGGATAAGAAAGGAACTGCGCAGTTTCATCTTTTCTTTCATCAATGCCCCACATTTGCAGAAACATCAGAGTAAAACTTCTCACCGCATCACCTTTCAGCATAATGGCGGTATCTTTCCAATGTCCGAATTTCTTTTTTTCATTAATGTATTCATCCGCCAGATTAACTCCGCCGTTAAATGCCGTATGCCCGTCGATCACCAGAATCTTCCGGTGATCCCGGTAATTATAGTGGGTGGAGACAAAGGGAGAGACCGGGGCAAACATTTTGCATTTTATTCCA
The DNA here is from genome assembly GCA_000403275.2 of Lachnospiraceae bacterium 28-4. Taxonomy (GTDB): domain Bacteria; phylum Bacillota; class Clostridia; order Lachnospirales; family Lachnospiraceae; genus Kineothrix. Next base: position 189,462 of record KE159601.1, on the reverse strand, counting down.
AGGGCTTTCAACCGTTTCGGATAATCGTGGGGAAGCAAGGCGAATTCGCAGGCCCCGTCGTACATGATGCGGACGTCTACGCCCTGCGAGGCCTTTTTCGCGAGTATTTCCAATATGCGGCCCCACATCAGTCCTTCATCGATAATAAAATATTCCATAAAAATGAAATGTTGCGCCGATTCCAACTGCTTCAGCATTTCTTCAAACTTATCTTCCCCAAGAGGAAAGTAAGTAACGGCCGTATGTTCGAAGACGGGATAACATCCGCTTCTGGCAATATAATGAGCCAACGCAGCAGCTCCCGGATTTTCAACGGAAAAACGTTCCATAACTTCCGCTGATTGGGGGATGCTTTTCCTGGTTGCATCAATGATTTCAAGGCTCCGTTTTTTTAAAGCCCTGTGCCCGATATCGCTTTGGGTATATAAAAATAAGAGAACTCCGAAGACGGGAAGGAGCATAATGACGATCAGCCAGGTGATTTTTGCCGTAGGGTTAATGCTGCTGTTCAATAAATAAATCACCATGAACAGGCTGAATAATGCGGTTCCGCCTAAAACATGAGGCAGAAATTCCTCAAACCACTGGAAGATTCCGAATAGAATCAATACTTGTACCGCCAGCAAAAGTAAAATCAGGCCAAAACGGCTGAATAGGGCGTGGACAATTCCTTTTTGACCCTTTTTCAGCAGAAGGAGCCCTTTGTTTTTATAGTTAGTCTGCATAAACGTTTCTCCTTTGTTGATTGATAAAATGAAAATGATGATATGGCAGGTTTACTATCAAATGAATTTTTTATATTATATACCGTACAGTAACAGTATGGTCAAGCCCAAATCTTCAAAAGAATACCATACTTAGAATTGACACTCCAAACCATGCAATGTTAAAATCATATCTGGAACAAATTCACGCAGAACGCAGGAGGATTCTTTATGCCAAAGAGGACAGACATTCATAAAGTGCTAATCATCGGTTCAGGCCCTATTATTATTGGACAGGCCTGCGAATTTGATTATTCGGGAACACAGGCGTGTAAGGCGCTTCGCAGACTGGGCTATGAGATTGTACTGGTTAATTCCAATCCGGCAACGATCATGACCGATCCGGAAACGGCTGACGTAACATATATTGAACCGCTGAATGTGGAGCGGTTGACACAGATTATTGAAAAAGAACGCCCAGACGCCCTGCTTCCCAATTTGGGAGGACAGTCCGGGCTTAATTTGTGCGCGGAATTAAATAAAGCAGGAGTTTTGGACAAATATAACGTAAAAATTATCGGAGTTCAGGCGGATGCCATCGAGCGGGGGGAAGACCGTATTGAATTTAAAAAGACGATGGACAGCCTTGGAATAGAAATGGCCCGCAGCGAAGTGGCGTATTCCGTGGAGGAAGCCCTTTCGATTGCGGAGAAGCTCGGTTATCCGGTTGTTTTGCGTCCGGCATATACGATGGGCGGAGCTGGAGGAGGCCTTGTTTATAATAAGGAAGAGTTAAAGACCGTCTGCGCCAGAGGCTTGCAGGCAAGCCTGGTGGGGCAGGTTCTTGTAGAAGAATCCATTCTTGGCTGGGAAGAGCTGGAGCTGGAGGTGGTTCGCGACGCAGAAAATAATATCATTACTGTATGCTTTATCGAAAACATCGATCCGCTGGGCGTACATACCGGAGATTCCTTCTGTGCGGCTCCTATGCTGACAATTTCTGAGGAATGCCAGAAAAGGCTTCAGGAACAGGCATATAAGATCGTAGAATCCGTTCAGGTGATTGGGGGAACCAATGTACAGTTTGCCCATGATCCCATTTCTGACCGTATTATCGTTATCGAAATCAATCCCCGTACTTCACGTTCTTCCGCATTGGCCTCTAAGGCTACCGGTTTTCCTATTGCCCTCGTTTCCGCTATGCTGGCGGCCGGGCTGACATTAAAAGATATTCCCTGCGGCAAATATGGGACTTTGGATCGCTATGTGCCGGACGGCGATTATGTGGTTATCAAATTTGCCCGCTGGGCTTTTGAGAAATTTAAAGGCGTGGAGGATAAGCTGGGAACCCAGATGCGCGCGGTAGGCGAAGTTATGAGCATCGGGAAAAATTATAAAGAGGCTTTTCAGAAAGCGATCCGCTCATTGGAAACGGGGCGCTATGGGCTGGGCCATGCAAAAGATTTTGATTCGCTGACAAAGGAAGAGCTGCTGCGCAGACTGATTACTCCGTCCAGCGAACGGCATTTTCTTATGTATGAGGCGCTTCGAAAAGGCGCGTCGGTAGAACAAATCTATGAGATTACAAAAATCAAAGCTTATTTTATCGAACAGATGAAGGAACTGGTAGAGGAAGAGGAAAAGATTTTAAAATACCAGGGCAGAATGCCGGAAGACGATGTGCTGATTGCGGCAAAAAAAGATGGTTTTTCCGATAAATATCTAAGCCGGATTTTGCAGATTCCGGAGGAGGATATCCGCCGCCGCCGTCTGGAACTCGGTGCGGAGGAGACATGGGAGGGAGTCCATGTCAGCGGAACAGAGGACAGCGCTTATTATTATTCTACTTATAACGGAGAGAAGAAGCCGGTTTGCGCCGATGGGAATAACGGGCAGAATAAAAAGATCATGATTCTGGGAGGAGGGCCGAACCGTATCGGTCAGGGAATCGAGTTCGATTATTGCTGCGTACATGCGGCGATGGCGCTGAAAAATCTGGGATTTGAGACGATTATTGTAAACTGCAATCCCGAGACGGTATCCACCGATTACGATACTTCCGATAAATTGTATTTTGAACCCTTGACGCTGGAAGATGTATTGAGTATTTATCATAAAGAGAAACCTTTGGGAGTGATTGCTCAGTTTGGCGGGCAGACGCCGCTGAATCTGGCGGCAGAACTGGAAAAGAACGGTGTTAAAATATTGGGAACGTCTCCTTCCGTGATTGATTTGGCGGAAGACAGGGATCAGTTCCGCGCAATCATGGAAAAACTGGATATTCCCATGCCGGAGTCAGGAATGGCGACTACGGTGGAAGAAGCGGTTTCTATTGCCGGAAGGATCGGTTATCCGGTAATGGTACGTCCTTCCTATGTGCTGGGAGGCCGGGGCATGGAAGTGGTATACGATGACGAAAGTATGGCCGGATATATGAATGCGGCCGTGGGCGTGACGCCGGACCGCCCGATATTGATTGACCGTTTTCTCAACCATGCGCTGGAATGCGAGGCGGATGCGATCAGCGACGGCACCCACGCTTTTGTGCCAGCAGTCATGGAGCATATCGAGCTGGCAGGTATTCATTCGGGGGATTCCGCATGTATCATACCTTCGGTTCATATTTCCGAAGAAAATGTGGAGACCATCAAAGAGTATACGAGAAAAATCGCGGAACAGATGCATGTAAAAGGGCTGATGAATATGCAGTATGCGATTGAAAACGGCAAGGTTTTTGTGCTGGAGGCCAATCCGAGGGCATCCCGAACGGTGCCGTTGGTGTCCAAAGTATGCAATATCCGCATGGTGCCTTTGGCGACGGATATTATTACTTCGGAAATTACCGGCCGCCCTTCTCCTATCACGGAACTGAAGGAGCAGGTAATTCCGAATTACGGGGTAAAAGAAGCGGTCTTTCCTTTTAATATGTTCCAGGAAGTCGATCCCCTGCTCGGGCCGGAAATGCGTTCTACCGGAGAAGTACTCGGTTTATCGGCTTCTTACGGGGAGGCTTTCTTCAAAGCACAGGAAGCGGCGCAGTCCAAACTTCCTCAGGAGGGAACGGTGCTGATCTCGGTCAACGACAAGGACAAGGGAGAGGTAGTGGAAGTAGCAAGAAGTTTTGCGGACGATGGCTTCCGCATCGTTGCCACCGGAGGAACTTATGACCTGATCAGGGCAGCGGGCATTCCGGCCACGAAGGTGAAAAAGCTTTACGAAGGCAGACCGAATATCGGTGATATGATCACAAACGGAGACATTCAGCTTGTGTTGAATTCCCCGATCGGTAAAGACAGCATTCACGATGACAGTTATTTAAGAAAAGCGGCGATTAAAGCAAAGGTTCCTTATTTTACGACTGTTGCGGCGGCAAGAGTGACGGCGGAAGGGATTCACTATGTCAGAACACATGAGGGGAGCGGGCTGAAATCCTTGCAGGAGCTGCACAGTGAGATTCATGATAAATAACGATGCTCTGTAAATATATCAATATTGATTAGGAAAGCGGAATGAAAGCGAGGCAGAAATGAAAATATTGTCATTGGAACAGGAATTGAAGAATAATGATTACCCGGGGAGGGGGATCGTGATCGGCAGATCGGAAGACGGTACAAAGGCAGTTACGGCATATTTTATTATGGGAAGGAGTTCAAACAGCCGGAACCGGGTGTTTGTAACGGAAGGAGAGGGGATTCGGACGGAGGCGTTCGACCCGTCCAAACTGGAAGACCCGAGTCTGATCATTTATGCGCCGGTCAGGGTGCTGGGAGAAAAAACGATCGTGACAAACGGAGACCAGACGGATACGATATACGATGGACTTCGGAACGGGCTGACTTTTGAACAGTCGCTGGAAAGCCGTGAGTTCGAGCCGGATGCGCCTAATTATACGCCGCGGATTTCAGGGGTGATGAAGGTCATGGACGGCAGGTACAGCTATGCCATGTCTATTTTAAAAAGCGATAACGGAAGGCCGGATTCCTGTAGCCGGTATACATTTTCTTATGCAAATCCGGCAGCCGGGGAAGGATGTTTTATCCATACATATATGCACGACGGAGATCCGCTTCCGAGCTTTGAGGGAGAGCCGAAAAGGGTCGGCATCAGCGGGAATATCGATGAATTTGCAAAACAAGTGTGGGAAAGCCTGAACGGGGAAAACAAAGTTTCTTTGTTTGTAAGATATATCGATATTGCAACAGGAAATTGTGAAACGAGGATCGTAAACAAAAATCATTAACGGGATCGGGAGAAAAGGAGAAAAACGGAAAATGAATGAAATTCAATTAAAATATGGATGCAATCCCAATCAAAAACCCTCAAGGATATATATGGAAGACGGGAGCAGCCTGCCGGTGGATGTTTTAAACGGAAAGCCGGGATATATCAACTTTTTGGATGCGTTTAACGGCTGGCAGCTTGTGAAAGAATTGAAGGAGGCTACGGGGCTTCCGGCGGCGGCTTCTTTTAAGCATGTGTCTCCGGCAGGGGCAGCGGTAGGACTGCCATTGGATGAAACTCTGGCAAAGATATACTGGGTGGACGATTTGGGGGAACTTTCTCCCCTTGCCTGCGCCTATGCGAGAGCCAGGGGGGCGGACAGGATGTCCTCCTTCGGAGACTTTATCGCATTATCGGACGAGTGCGATGCGGATACGGCCAGGCTGATCAAGCGGGAGGTGTCCGATGGCGTGATTGCGCCCAGTTATACGGAAGAAGCGCTGGCATTGTTAAAGGAAAAGAAAAAAGGCAATTATAATGTGATTCAAATAGACGCTTCTTATGTTCCTGCGGAGATAGAACGAAAACAAGTATACGGTATTACGTTTGAACAAGGGAGGAATGAGCTGGATATCGATGGAGGGCTTTTGTCGAATGTAGTGACACGGAAGAAAGACATACCGGAAGAGGCGATGATGGATTTGAAGATCGCCCTGATTACATTGAAATATACGCAGTCCAACTCGGTCTGCTATGTAAAAGGCGGTCAGGCGATCGGTATCGGAGCAGGGCAGCAGTCGAGAATTCATTGTACGAGGCTGGCGGGGCAGAAGGCGGATAACTGGTATCTCCGCCAGGCACCGCAGGTACTCGGCCTGAAATTCCTGGATTCCCTTGGCAGGGCGGATCGGGACAACGCTATTGATGTATATATTGGGGAGGAGTATGAAGATGTCCTTCGCGAAGGTGAATGGCAGAAACGCTTCCAGGAAAAACCGCCGGTATTTACAAGGGAAGAAAAGAGGGCATGGCTGGAAGGAAATAAGGCGGTAGCTTTGGGTTCCGATGCATTTTTCCCGTTTTCCGATAATATCGAGAGGGCGCATAAGAGCGGCGTTGAATATATTGCACAGCCGGGAGGCTCCGTAAGGGACGATCTGGTAGTTGAATGCTGCGATAAATATGGTATGGCGATGGTATTTACAGGAATCCGGCTTTTCCACCATTAGAAGGGAGGAAAAGGCACCGGCGGATGTTAATCATTTCTTTTAAAATGCCGATATTAACATTAAGCGGTTATTGAAAATGGTTATCGGATGTTTCCAAAATGGATTTTGGAAAATAGAAGATTGAAAATTGAAAATTTTCAATCCCAAGTTTGTGTCTGCGCGGCATCAACAAACTTGATATGCGCAAAAAGCCGCGCAGAAATGGAGTAAAAGATGATTCAAGGAGGATGAGCGTTATGAATGGAATCAACCAGAGTGCCTATGTGAATTCCATAGCGTCGGAGTATCAGAATACAAGGAGCTATGGGGCAAAGGACGAAAGAGTAAAGAAACAGCCCGCCGCATCGGAGAAAGAAAAGCTGAACGATGTAAAGGGCAGGACGATCGGAGAGCCGAAACTCAGCGATAAGGCGTTAAAGTATTACGAACAGCTGAAAAAGAAATATTCCAATATGGAATTCGTTCTCGTTTCCCCGGATAAAAAAGCGGAAGTGGAAAGAAATAAAGGCATGTATGCCAGCAACAAAGAGCTTCTGGTGCTGATTGACTCGGATAAGATCGAGCGGATGGCGGAAGACGAGGAATACCGGAAAAAGTACGAGGGTATCTTAAGCAACGCAACTTCCCAGGTAGAGATGATGAAACGGCAGCTTGGAACGAATGCAAACCAGGTAAGCTCTATCGGGATGTCTTTTGACGACCATGGAAATGCGTCTTTCTTCGCGGTAGTGGACAAATCCCTGGCGACGCAGCGGGAAAGAATAGCCGCAAAACGGGAAGAGAACAGGGAAGCGAAGAGAGCGGAGGCAAAAAAGGCGGAGAAGGAGGGCGAAGCGGAAAAGCTGGATAAGAGCCATAAAGTAACCGTTACCGCCAAGTCTTGGGATGAACTTTTAAGAAAGATCGACAAAGTAGTGATGTCGGATGGGGCGGACAGTATGATGACAAAAGGGGAACGCAATATTGGGCAGAACTTTGATTTTTCGCTTTAAAAAGTATTTTTCATTATTTTGGTGATTTAAGCCGGAGGCAGCAATGTCCTCCGGCTGTTGTTTTTTGGGCAGGGGGAGGAGGAAATTCGAGTAACAAAGCCGGCGGCCATGGATGGGACGGGCGGGAAGGGAGAAAGGGAGGCGGGGGCAAAGGGGAGCTGCGAAACTCGTTGCACGGGGCATTCCGATAAGCCTCTAAAACTAAAATCGTGTTCAGCAGAGGCTTCCACGATTTTTGAGTCTTATCTCCATCGTGCAAAAAGAGTTTGCGCAGCTTCCCCTTTGCCCCCGCCTCCCTTTCTCCCTTCCCGCCCGTCCCATCCATGGCCGCCGGCTTTGTTACTCGAATCTTCATTCCAATACCCCTGCTCCAATAAAAACCGCCGGTAAATTATTTTAATCCGTGGAATACTACTAAAATGCTACCGTAGGAGTATGGATTTTTGGCAAAAAATAAGATATTTTAAAGGTGCAGCTAAAAATAAAAACACAGCGGCACGGCGGTAAAAAATATATTGCCAGGCGGAAATGGATAATAGGGGAAGGCGATAGTTTTGCTGAATCTTCCGTCGGTATGTGCCGGGAAAATCTTTTTTGTGCCATGGAGCCGGAACCGTAAAAACATGAGGGCTTCTGCCCGAATGTTTTTTGCTTTCCCGGGTCTGGCGGAATGCCTGGCACATTTAGATTTTCCCGGCACATACCGACGGAAGATTCCCACAACCTTCCCTCCCCAATGATCCGTACCGCCGCCCAACCCAAACAAAAGGAGGAAAAACATGTACTGGTTATGTTTCATAGGAACAATGATACTCATCGTATCTCTTGCAGGTCTGATGTCAGGAGGAATTAACATCGCGGTATTGGATATCCCCAGCCTATTGATGATCTTGCTGATCGGTGCCAGCGTTTTGATTGCTTCCGGGCTTTGGAAAGATTTTGTCAATGCGTTCAGGTTTACCATGGGAAAAGGGAAGAAGGCCGGATTGTCGGAAAGAAAGAGGGCCAGGGAAGCGGTGGAACTTTTGATGAAGGCGGTAAGATATGGGGGAGCGTTTATCGCTTTGATGAATTTTGCAAATATTTATAATACGCCGGATGATCCCTGGGTATGGCGGGCGAATCTGGTGGTCATATCCCTGACGTTATTGTACGCTTATGCGGTCAACGTATTGCTGCTGCCGGTCAGGAGCAGATTGAATGTGGGAATTATTGAATATATGCAGACCGGGGATGACGGGGAAAATAAGGAAGATGAAAAAGAGGAAGAATAAGGCCTTGGGAGGGGACGGAAAGACGGGTGGATGATGAAAATAGGAAAAAGAGTGACGGCCGTCCTGCTTTATCTTATTCTGGTATCGCTGTTTCTTGGTTTGCGGATAGGAGAACTGCTGGACATCGGGCAGATTCTGCTGGTATTTGCAGGTGGAATGATGTTATATATGGCAGGGATAGAGAAGGGAGACTGGAGGAAGAGGAGGAAACCGGATTGGAAGATGCTGGCCAGGGATGCGGTTTATGCAAGTTTTATCGTGACATTTGTGTTGTTGTTCCTAATGCTTTCGGAAGGGCGCATGGCCGGAGGGGAGGGGGACTTGGCGGAAGGGATGGCATATGATGGAACGGTTGGTGCAAAAGCCCGTTCTTTTATGCGGGGCATTGCATTAAATATGCGTCCCCTCCTGTATGGAATCTGTATTTGGATCGCGCTGGGCGGTGATGAGGAAAAAAAGCGGGATCCGGGAAGGAAGAAGGAAACGGAGGAGGAATGGACGGCGCAGGAAGCTTTCCGGCGTTTTCTCGAACTGGGACTTACCAGAAGGGAGGCTGAGATCGCGGTACAGATGTGCAAGGGACTGAGCAATAAAGAGATCGCATTGGAATTGAACATCAGCGAGGCGACCGTAAAAAAACATATTTCCCATATTTTTGAAAAGCTGGATGTGGAAAAGCGGCAGGAAATCATGGAAAGGTTGACGTGATGCCCCGAGTATGGCATTATGGATATATGGGTTGCGTAGTTGCGCGGCTATCGGAAAATCGCGGAGGAACCGGCGGCCGGATGCCGGGACTTGCGGCGGAGAGAAAGAGAGGGTATGGTTATGAGATTAGTAACGCGATCGGACTTCGATGGTCTTGCATGCGGGGCTTTGCTGAAGGAAGCAGGGGTGATAGACCATTGGAAATTTGCCCATCCGAAGGACTTGCAGGACGGTCTGGTAGAAATTACGGAAGACGACTGTCTGGCCAATGTGCCTTTTGTGGAGGGATGCGGACTTTGGTTCGACCATCATTCCAGCGAATTTGAAAGAAATGAGCTGGAAGGAAAGTATAAAGGAGAAAGCCGGATAGCGCCTTCCTGCGCCAGAATTATTTATGAATATTACGGCGGCGAGGAGAGGTTTCCACAGTTTCAGGATATGATGGCGGCAGTGGATAAAGTGGATTCCGGAAATCTGACGATCGATGAGATACAGAATCCGGAAGGATGGATATTGGTTGGATTTTTAATGGATCCAAGAACGGGGCTTGGAAGATGGAGGAATTTTACGATTTCCAATTATCAGCTGATGGAGAAGCTGATCGATGCCTGCCGCACGATGACGACGGAGGAGATTCTTGCCCTTCCCGATGTAAAGGAACGGATTGATATTTATTTTGAACAGGCGGAAAAATTTAAAGAAATGGTAAAGGCAAATACGAGAGTGGAGAAGGATGTGATCATTTCCGATCTAAGAAAGACAGATCCTATTTACTCCGGCAATCGTTTTATGATCTACAGCATGTACCCGGAGCAGAATATTTCTGCATGGATCGTCAGCGGAAAAGGCGGGCAGGGATGCTCGGTGGCAGTCGGATACAGCGTATTGAACAGGACTTCCGACGTGAATGTAGGGAAGTTGATGCTGAAATACGGGGGCGGAGGCCATAAAGCTGTGGGAACTTGTCAGTTCAAGGACGAAGATATTGACGAAATGCTTCCGAAATTGCTGGATGAATTAGTAAACGGCATAAAGGATTAGTGCTTGGGAAATCAGAACCACCGGTTAGCCGGTGGTTTTGATTTCCTGAACGGGCCGGCCAAAGCGGGAGGGAGACCGATGTTTCCGACGGGCGTATGCCGGAAAGCGCGCGGTAGTGTGGCAGTGTGTACGGTTTACAGAAAGGATATGTAATACATTGAAAAAAATAGCGGCGGTTATTTGCAATTATAATAAAAAAGATTATGTGGCCGAATGCATACAAAGTGTGATGGAGTCGTCGTTCAAAGATATGGATATCATAGTCGTGGATAATGCCTCCACAGATGGTTCGGCGGAGCATATCAAGAACAGGTTCGGAAACAGGGTAAAACTGTTTGTAAACAGGACAAACCTGGGAGGAAGCGGGGGTTTTAATACAGGAATAAGATATGCATTGGAAAAAGGATACGAATATGTATGGTGTCTGGATAACGATGTGCTGGTGGATGAGAATGCGGCAGCGGAATTATACGCTTTTCTGGAAGGACATCCGGAGGCAGGGATGGCCGGATCCAAAGTATATCATATGGAAGATCCTGACTATGTGCAGCAGTTCGGCATAGATATTGTCTGGGATGAGTATTGCTGTGAGGCAAAATATTCGGGGAGGCCGGAGGACGGTTCCATGCCGGAAGTGGTGTATGCCGACGCGGTGGCCGCCTGTTCGGTGTTGGTAAGAACTTGTGTGATCCGAAAGATCGGTGTTCTTCCGGAAGAAAATTTCCTGTATTGGGATGACACGGAGTGGGGATACCGGTGCAACCTGGCGGGGTATAAAGTGGCCTCCATCGGAAGTTCCAAGGTTCTGCATTCCATGGGAGCGAAAAAGGAGAGCGTGAATACATTTCCGCTTTACTATGCATGGCGGAACTGGATCCGTTTTTTTATGAAATATACGGCGGAAGAAAAACGGGAAGATATGTGCAGCGCTTTTCTGGAAGGGATTTTTGACGTAGTTTATAATGACCTTTATCTGGGAGAGGAAAATCGGGCAAAGACGGTAATGTACGCCTATGACGACGCCATCCATGGAAGGATGGGGAAGGCGGAGGAGAGCAAGATTTTTCCGGTGGTGCATTCCACAAGGAAACTGGAAAGCCTGATCGAAGGAAAACAGGAGATCAGGATATATGCGAACGGCTTGGAACGACAGGCGGAGCAATTTGCGGAGAAAATAAAGGTTTTGGGGGAGAAACGGGGGAAGCCCGCCAGGACGGAAGTACTTGCAGGGCGTTTTATGGGAAAAAATATACCGGGCCATGGGTTCTGTTCTTTTACGATGACAGAAGATATTTTCCGTCTGGATGATCTGGAACTGGACACATGGTATGTGGATAGGGAAGGAAGAATACTGTCCTCGGAGGAAGATTTGTTTTTGGTTTTAAACCGCGAATACAGCCGCCGTATGTTTGTATTCGGCCAGAAAGGACTGTTTATGCATTGGGTAGATAAAGTTTTTTTATAATTTTTTAATTTCCCTTTTATTGATATCCTGCCGGGAAAGCATTAGGATAAGAATCAAATGGGACAGTCCGGCGGTAAGAAGGCTGCCAGGATTTTTATGGTTAAAGGGGCGTTATTATGTTCGGCTATGTAATCATCAATAAAGGAGACATGAAGTTCAGGGAATTCGATATATACCACGCATATTATTGCGGGTTATGCCGGAAGCTAAAGGAAAAGTACGGGCTGCCGGGACAGATGACGCTGTCCTATGATATGACTTTTGTCATATTGCTGCTCACCGGCCTTTATGAGCCGGAGGAGGTCAGGGGGAGCTGCAAATGCGCAGCCCATCCGATGAAAAAGCATATGACGAGGATCAATGAATTTACGGAATATGCGGCGGATATGAATCTGTTGCTTTCCTATTATAAATGCAAGGACGACTGGCAGGATGAGAAGAAATACCGGCAGAAGGTGTATGCAGGACTTCTTGAGAAAGGCTATCGGAGGCTTGAGAAAAAATACAGGGGAAAGATACGAAGGATAGAAAAACGAATGGCGCAGCTGGGCAAAGAGGAAAAAGCACAGTGCAGGGATATCGATAAGATGTCGGGGCTGTTCGGGGAAGTAATGGCGGAAATCGTAGTCTGTAAAGAGGATGTATGGAAAGAAAGCCTTTACCGGCTCGGGCTTTATCTGGGAAAATTCATTTATTTATGCGATGCTTATGAAGATATTGAGAAAGACCGGAAGGACGGAAATTATAATCCGCTGGCATGGATCTGCGAAAGCCCGGATTTTGAAGAGCAGTGCAGGGAAATATTGACGGTGATGATGTCGGAATGTTCCAGGGAATTCGAGAAACTGCCGATTTTGGAAAATGTAGAAATATTGAGGAATATTATATATTCCGGCGTATGGTACCGCTACGAAAGGGTATGCGCGAAGCGGAAATCAGAAGAAAAGGAACAAGGGAAGGAAAATGAGCAATCCTTATGAAGTTTTGGGAGTGTCGGGGGATGCTTCCGAAGAGGAAATCAAAAAAGCATATCGGTCTCTAAGCAGACGATACCACCCGGATGCCAACGTAAATAATCCGAACAAGGCCCAGGCGGAGGAGAAATTCAAACGGATCCAGGAAGCATACCAGCAGATTATGAAAGAGAGAACAGACGGTGGCCGAGCGGAGGGCGGTGGATACGGAAACTCCCGCTACGGAAGTTCCGGCTATGGAACTTATGGATCAGGAAGCTATGGATATGGCAGCCAAGGATACGGCCAGAGGGAAGAAAGCGGCTATGGAGGCGGTTTCGGAGGTTTTGGAAGCTTTGGGGGATTCGGAAGCTTCGGGGGTTTTGGCAGCAATACGGGATATGAGGAGGACGGCCATCTGCGGGCTGCCGGGAACTATATCAGAAACGGATATTTTAAAGAAGCGAGAACGGTGCTGGACGATATGAATGCGAGTGAACGCGGGGCAAGGTGGTACTATTACAGCGCCCTGGCCCACGCAGCCCTTGGAAATACGGTGGCGGCCATGGAACATGCGAAACGCGCATCGTCCATGGAACCGGGAAACATGGATTACCGGAATTTGATATACCGGTTTGAAAACGGAGGAGCGCGGTACCAGCAAAGACAGTATACTTACGGAAATCCCTATGCCGGCGGAGGAAATATGTGTATGAGGCTTTGCATTGCAAATATACTGTGCAATATTTGCTGTAACAGCGGAGGCTTGTGCTGTGGCGGTTTTCCCTACCGCCTGTAGCCTGCCCTGCACTCCGCCGGACCACGTGGAATCTGAATTTTTTTTTAACGCTGCCAGCGGCCGGAAGCGCCGCAGGGAAGAACCAGCCCGTTTGCCTTTACAGGCAGCCCGATCTCATCGGCGCTCACCTGTCCTCCGAAGCCGGGAACGATGGCGGTATGGATCATATAGGACAGGACGGCGGGCTGCAGCCCTGTCGTATAGGAATTGATCAAATAAAAAATGGCATCTTTAGATAAGATCTTTGCGGTTTGTTCGATAAAAGGAAAGATGCTTTCCTCTATTTTCCATATTTCGCCCTTGGGTCCTCTGCCGTAAGAGGGCGGATCCATGATAATTGCGTCGTAGGTATTGCCCCGGCGGATCTCACGTTCCACAAATTTTACGCAGTCGTCTACCAGCCAGCGTATGGGTGCGTCCCCAAGGCCGGAAGCGGCGGCGTTTTCTTTTGCCCAAGTCACCATTCCCTTCGATGCGTCCACGTGGGTTACTCTTGCCCCGGCTTTTGCCGCCGCCAGAGTGGCACCGCCCGTATAGGCAAACAAATTCAGAACGCTGACAGGTCTTTTGGCTTCGCGGATCAGGGAGGAAAACCAGTCCCAGTTGACCGCCTGTTCAGGGAAAAGGCCGGTATGCTTAAAGCTAAAAGGCTTTAAACGGAAAGTCAGTTCTTTATAATGAATATTCCATTCGTCGGGCAGATGAAAAAATTCCCATTCGCCGCCGCCTTTGGAGCTGCGGTGGTAATGGCCGTTCCTTTTTTTCCATCCGGGATTTGTTTTCGGCGTATTCCATATGACTTGCGGATCGGGGCGTACTAAAAGATACTCCCCCCAGCGCTCCAGTTTTTCGCCGCAGGAAGTATCGAGGACTTCATAATCTTGCCAATGTTGTGCTGTCCACATATTGGGATCTCCTTTTTTCTATATTAATGTTGAATAAGTCAAATATACATGAGAGCGTGTGGTTTGGCAAGGGGATGTTATATTTCGTAAGAAACAGAGAAGAACAGGGAGCAGGGCGGAAAGGAAAGACTGGTGTGGTTTATGGCGCTTCGTCCTGATTCCCGTCTTCCGGCGCTGTCTTTTCCGCCTCTTTGAGCAGCTCAAGGTTTGCCAGTTCGACTTCGGATAGAATAGTATCATCTATATTTTCGGAGGGAACATACCATGATCTGTCGTTAAAATACGTATCCAGATCCGGGCTTTCAAACTGCCAGCCGTATCGGGCATAGATTTCATTACGGGCAATGCGCAGCTGCCCTTTGGTCATACCCGACAAATCAAAAGGTTCCAGCTTCCGGCTGTTGCTTTCGGGCAGCATATATTGCCCTGCCGTTTCGCCGGATAACTGCCTGATAAAAGCCGTTGGCATCTCGTCCCATGCTGTTCCTCCGGTCTGTATACTATTGATCAGCCGGATCTTTAAAAGGGTTTCCACACCTTCATCCGCTGCATACAAATGAAATATGTCCCTGTCATAAATTGCTGCCGCCGAGCGGTCATATCCCATAGAATGCAGCTGCTCTATCAGTTCTGTATGCTCCTTTCCTGTGCCGCTAAAATCTGAACCGATTTTAAATACTTTGAACATTTCCGTAAAACGGCTGCCATCATAATAAAATGCTGCAAGATCAATACATACGCCGTCTGCAGAAACAAAGGTATTCTGCCAACTATCCACACAAATATATTTGCCGTCCTTAACAAGAAAACGGATTTCGGCGCTGTCGGTGTTTCCAACAAGCAGGTTATCCAAGATAACAATGTCTGCGGCTTTGACCGCCTGCCCGTTTCGGTATTCGTACATTACGGCTGCTATTTGGTAAGTCTCGTCCGTCTCCTTTAAATCAAGTGTTAAAAGTTCCTGCACACCGTCCCCGTCAAAATCCCATAGACTCGTACACAAACATCCTGCTGGTTTTTCGGGGATTCCTTTCAGACCCTGCGTATAAAAATAGTCGTAATATTCTGTCGTTGTTTTCTCATAAATCAGGCTCAAATCGGACAGATCGCATACAGGAAGGTTCTGGGCATACAGGTTCAGTTCTTCCTTCGTCTCTGCCGCCGAATGCCCATCCGTAATCGTATCCATATCCTGTCCTTGATCTTTTGCTGCCTCAGATGCCTGTTCTTCAGAGACCTGTTCTGATGATACCTGTTCCTCCCATTCTTTTTCTTCTTGTGCCGGCACTTCCTGAATGCCGCAGCCTGTCAGGGCAAATAAGGCTGCAAACAGCCATAACTTCAGTCCATGTTTCATTTTGTTTACCATTCCTTTTCTATTTTTAACTGTTTTGTTCCATTTCTATATCATTTTTCGGCACAGCACGGTTGTTTCATAATAGTTCCGGAATTATACTTATAATTAGTAATGAATTAGTAATTTAACTAAAATAAAAAAAGGACTTGCATTTCCAAAAAATATCAGGTATAATACCTAATGCTGTGGCATGATAGCTGTGAAGCGTGAGGTTGCTGCCCAGGAGGCAGGTTTTTCCGTGGAGCGAATGTCAAGAAGGCCGGTAAACGGCTGAAGGAAACTGACGACAAGTCACTGTACAGACATAATGTTACCAAGTAACATAATGTTACTTCGAGTTAGTGTAACGGTGTGTGGGAACTGCGAGTTCTAATACGGATAAAAGTCATGTTATGGAATTTATCAGGACACACACGGACGAGTGTACAGTCACCGCTTGTCGTACTTAAGGATTAAAAGTGCGAAAAGGAGGCGACTTTTTTTATGGCAAGTCAAGTAATGAGAATTACCTTAAAAGCTTATGATCATCATTTAGTGGATGCATCTGCCAAAAAAATCATTGAAACAGTCAAAAAGAACGGATCCCAGGTGAGCGGACCGGTACCCCTTCCGACAAAGAAGGAAGTAGTTACGATCCTCAGGGCGGTTCACAAGTACAAGGATTCCAGGGAACAGTTCGAGCAGAGGACGCATAAGAGGCTGATCGACATCATTACGCCGACACCGAAGACGGTCGATGCATTGCAGAGACTTGAAATGCCGGCGGGTGTATATATTGACATCAAAATGAAGAACAAATAAAAACAAGAGGTTCTTCATTTTCAATGAAAAAGCAACCCCTACTAGTATGCATGGTTTTGGAGGGCGGAAAAGTCCGAAGGGCCAGGCCGCTGTAGAACAAACAGGAGGTAGAAATGAAAAAAGCGATTTTAGCAACAAAGGTCGGAATGACCCAGATCTTCAATGAAGACGGTTCGCTGATTCCGGTAACGGTACTTCAGGCAGGGCCCTGCTACGTAACACAGGTGAAAACAGTAGAAAACGACGGTTACAAGGCAGTTCAGGTAGGTTTTGTCGATAAGAAGGACAGAATCATCAATAAGGATAAGGGCGGCAAAAAAGAAGTGATCCACAGACACGGCACAACGAAAGCCATGAAAGGACATTTTGATAAAGCCGGCGTTTCGAGCAAGAGATATGTAAGGGAATTCAAATTCGAGAATTCCGAAGAATATGAACTGGGCAAAGAGATCAAAGCGGATATCTTTGCGGCAGGCGATAAGATAGATGCTTCCGCGATCTCCAAGGGCAAGGGGTTCCAGGGCGCGATCAAAAGACATGGACAGCACAGAGGCCCCATGACCCATGGTTCCAAATTCCACCGTCATCAGGGTTCCAACGGCGCATGCTCTTCACCGAGCCGCGTATTTAAGGGAAAAGGAATGCCCGGCCATATGGGCTGCGTAAAAGTTACGGTGCAGAATCTTGAAGTAGTGCGCGTAGACGCGGAGAAGAATCTGATCCTTGTAAAAGGCGCAGTGCCGGGACCGAAGAAAGCTCTGGTAACAATAAAAGAAACCGTTAAGGGTTAAGCCGAGACGGGTGAAAGGAGGACCATACAGATGGCAAACGTATCTGTTTATAATATGGAAGGCAAGGAAGTTGACAGAATCGACTTAAACGATGCGGTATTCGGTGTTGAAATTAATGAACATCTGGTACACATGGCGGTCGTGCAGCAGCTTGCGAATAAACGTCAGGGAACACAGAAAGCGAAGACCCGCTCCGAAGTTTCCGGCGGTGGAAGAAAGCCCTGGAGGCAGAAAGGAACCGGACACGCAAGACAGGGTTCCATCAGAGCTCCCCAGTGGAAGGGAGGCGGCGTTGTTTTCGCTCCGGTACCGAGGGACTATTCCTTTAAGATGAACAGGAAGGAAAAACAGGCGGCGATCCGTTCCGCATTGACAAGCAGAGTACAGGGAAATAAACTGATCGTTCTTGACGAGTTGAAACTGAACGAAATCAAGACAAAGGATATGAAAAAAGTTCTTGATAACCTGAAAGTGGGCAAAGCGTTGGTAGTAACAGGGGTTATCGACCGGAACGTGATCATTTCCGCAAGAAATCTTCCGGATGTCCGCACTTCTTATGTGGCGGTTGAACATGAAGGAGACGAGAAAAAAGTAAACAGCACGATCAACGTTTATGATATTATGAAATATGATACCGTAGTCCTGACCAAGGAAGCGGTGGCAAATATCGAGGAGGTGTACGCATAATGGCAAATATCCAATATTATGATGTGATCCTCAAACCGGTTATCACTGAAAAGAGTATGGCTGGCATGAGCGAAAAGAAATATACTTTTTTGGTTCATCCGGAAGCAAACAAAGTACAGATCAAAGAAGCTGTAGAGAAAATGTTTGAAGGAACGAAAGTAAAAAAAGTAAACACGATGAACCTGCCCGGGAAAGTAAAAAGACGCGGCATGACCTATGGAAGAACCGCGAAAAGGAAAAAGGCGATCGTGCAGCTGGCAGAGGACAGCAAGGATATCGAGATTTTCGCTGGCCTGTAGTAGTGTGAAGAGAAGTTCTAAGGCTCACAGCAAGGGCTGTTTCGCGGAGAACTTCTAAGTTCCGCGCGGAAGAATGCCTGAAATGCGGCATTCTTCAAGGGTTATCTAGAAAGAAACAGAATGTATGCGGCAGGGGCTGCCGCGCAAAGCTAAAGTAAAGGAGACTTAAGTCATGGGAATTAAGACATATAACCCATATACACCTTCAAGAAGGCATATGACGGGTTCTGATTTTGCCGAGATCACAAAGGATACTCCTGAAAAATCCCTTTGTGTTTCGTTAAAGAAGAACGCCGGACGTAATAACCAGGGTAAAATTACGGTAAGACACCGCGGAGGCGGACATAAAAGAAAATACAGATTGGTTGATTTTAAGAGAAACAGCAAAGATGGAATGCCGGCAAAGGTTATCGGCATCGAGTACGATCCGAACAGAACGGCAAATATTGCATTGATCTGCTATTTGGATGGAACGAAAAGCTATATTATCGCTCCCCAGGGCCTGACAGACGGCATGACGGTTATGAACGGGCCGGAAGCGGAAGTAAGAATTGGAAATTGTCTGCCATTAGAGAATATTCCGGTTGGTACCCAGGTTCATAATATCGAACTGCTTCCCGGAAAGGGCGGCCAGATGGTACGTTCTGCGGGCAACAGCGCACAGTTAATGGCAAAAGAAGGAAAGTATGCGACACTCAGGCTTCCTTCCGGCGAGATGAGAATGGTTCCGATCAAATGCCGCGCAACGGTCGGCGTTGTAGGCAACGGAGACCACAACCTGATCAATATCGGTAAGGCAGGGCGCAAGCGCCACATGGGCATCCGTCCTACGGTACGTGGTTCCGTTATGAACCCGAACGACCATCCGCACGGCGGCGGCGAGGGCAAGACCGGTATCGGACGCCCGGGACCGAGCACACCTTGGGGCAAACCGGCTCTCGGCCTGAAGACGCGTAAGAAAAATAAAGCGTCGAACAAGCTGATCGTAAGAAGAAGAGACGGCAGAAGCATCAAATAAATGATTTTGCTATTAATAAATAGGAGGAAGAACAATGGCTAGATCACTGAAAAAAGGACCATTCGCAGATGAAAGCTTGCTGAAAAAAGTAGATGCTATGAATGCGGCAGGGCAGAAACAGGTAATTAAAACCTGGTCCCGCCGGTCTACGATTTTCCCTTCATTTGTAGGGCATACATTTGCGGTTCATGACGGAAGAAAGCATGTACCGGTATATGTGACAGAAGATATGGTTGGTCATAAGCTCGGCGAGTTTGTGGCGACCAGGACTTATAGAGGTCATGGAAAAGACGAAAAGAAATCGAAAGTAAGATAAGGAGGAGCAAAAAATGGCAAAGGGACATAGAAGCCAGATAAAGAGAGAAAGAAACGCGCAGAAAGATGTCAGGCCTTCCGCTAAGTTATCTTACGCCAGGATTCCTGTCCAGAAAGCTTGTTTCGTTCTCGATGCCATCAGAGGCAAAGATGTGACGACCGCGCTGGCAGTTTTGGAATACAATCCGAGATATGCTTCGGGCGTTATTAAGAAATTATTGGAATCGGCAGTTGCAAATGCTGAATATAAATATAGCCAGGATCCGACGAAATACCCGAATCCGGAAAATCTTTATGTAGCGGAATGCTTCGCAAATAAAGGACCCACAATGAAGCGGGTAAGACCGAGAGCACAGGGAAGGGCTTACAGGATCGAAAAGAGAATGAGCCATATTACAGTTGTGCTTGATGCAAGATAAAGAAAGGAGAAAGGTTATTAATGGGACAGAAAGTTAATCCTCACGGCTTAAGGGTCGGCATTATTAAAGAATGGGATTCCAGATGGTATGCTGATGCTGAGTTTTCAGACTTCTTAATCGAAGATTATAATATAAGAAAATTTCTGAAAAAGAAATTGTACAGTGCCGGAATTTCCAAAATCGAAATTGAAAGAGCATCGGACAGAGTTAAAATTGTTATTTATACGGCAAAACCGGGCGTTGTAATCGGTAAGGGCGGCGCAGAGATCGAAGTGACGAAGAAAGAACTTTCCAAGCTTACGGATAAGAAGGTTTTAGTCGATATTAAAGAAATCAAAAGACCGGATAAGGATGCTCAGCTTGTGGCTGAAAATATTGCACAGCAGCTTGAGAATCGTATCTCCTTCAGACGTGCGATGAAATCCTGTATGGGAAGGACGATGAAGGCAGGTGCTTTAGGAATCAAGACCTCCTGTTCAGGACGTCTTGGCGGCGCGGATATGGCACGTACCGAATTCTACAGCGAAGGAACGATCCCGTTACAGACATTGAGGGCTGATATCGATTACGGCTTTGCAGAGGCCGATACAACTTATGGTAAAGTTGGCGTGAAAGTATGGATTTACAAGGGTGAGATACTTCCGACTAAGAATAAAAACGAAGAAAAGGTATCTTCGGAGGAAGGGAGCGATAAATAATGTTAATGCCTAAAAGAGTAAAACGTCGTAAACAATTCCGTGGTTCTATCAGGGGCAAAGCAACCCGTGGAAATAAAATCACTTACGGAGAATACGGTATTGTGGCAACAGAGCCTTGCTGGATCAAGTCAAACCAGATAGAAGCGGCCCGTGTCGCTATGACGCGTTATATTAAGCGTGGCGGTAAAGTCTGGATCAAAATTTTCCCTGACAAGCCAGTAACAGCAAAACCAGCAGAAACACGTATGGGTTCCGGAAAAGGTACCTTGGAATACTGGGTAGCAGTTGTTAAGCCGGGGCGTGTAATGTTTGAGATTTCCGGTGTGTCCGAAGAAATAGCAAAAGAAGCATTACGTCTTGCTACACACAAGCTTCCATGCAAATGTAAAATTGTCTCTAAAGCAGACTTGGAAGGCGGTGCATCAAATGAAAACTAAGAAGTATGTAGAAGATTTAAGAACAAAATCAGCTGCAGAATTAGCGCAGGAATTAGTAGCTGCTAAAAAAGAACTTTTCAATTTGAGATTCCAGAACGCAACAAATCAGTTAGACAACACGGCAAGGATCAAAGAGGTAAGAAAGAACATCGCAAGGATCCAGACCATCATTACGCAGAAAGAAAAAGCTGCACAGTAACCTGATTGTTAGAAAGGAGAATCGATCGTGGAAAGAAATCTGAGAAAAACACGTACTGGAAAAGTTACCAGTAATAAAATGGACAAAACAATCGTTGTTGCCATTGAAAACCATGTAAAACATCCTCTTTACGGCAAGATCGTAAAGAAAACCTATAAATTGAAAGCTCATGACGAGAAAAATGAATGCAATATCGGCGATACCGTAAAGGTAATGGAGACAAGGCCGTTGTCCAAGGACAAGAGATGGAGACTGGTTGAGATTATCGAAAGGGCTAAATAATCGGTCCGCCATAGCGAATTTAAGAAATTTTGGAAGGAGAAATAGAGTATGATTCAGCAAGAGAGCAGACTTAAGGTTGCTGATAACACAGGTGCAAAAGAGATTCTCTGCATCAGAGTTATGGGTGGATCTACAAGGAGATATGCACGTATCGGTGATATCATCGTTGCCACGGTTAAAGATGCAACACCCGGCGGTGTTGTAAAAAAAGGCGATGTAGTAAAGGCTGTAGTTGTCCGTACTGTAAAAGGCGCACGCCGTAAAGACGGTTCTTATATTAGATTCGACGAAAATGCTGCTGTCATTATTAAAGATGATAAGACTCCGAGAGGAACACGTATTTTTGGACCGGTGGCGAGAGAGCTTCGTGAGAAACAGTTCATGAAAATTGTTTCTCTGGCTCCGGAAGTATTGTAAGGAGGTGCCGGAATGGCTACATTGAAAATTAAAAAGGGCGACACCGTAAGAGTAATCGCCGGCAAAGATAACGGTAAAGAAGGAAAGGTCGTATCTATCGACAGGAAAAATGGCAGAGTGCTGGTAGAAGGCATCAATATGGTAACAAAGCATATGAAACCTTCAGCAGCTAACCAGAATGGCGGAATCGTTCAGAAAGAAGCTCCTATTGATATATCCAACGTAATGTACCTTCACAAAGGAAAACCGACAAGAGTTGGTTTTAAGTTCGAAAATGATAAAAAGGTTCGTTTTGCAAAATCAACAGGGGAAGTTATCGATTAATTCTAAGGAAGGAGGTCTAAACGCGTGAGCAGACTTAAAACGATATATAAAGACGAGATCGTAGACGCTATGGTCAAAAAGTTTGGATATAAAAATATTATGGAAGTGCCGAAGCTCGAAAAGATCGTTATCAACATGGGCGTTGGTGAAGCGAAAGAAAATGCGAAAGTTCTGGAATCCGCAGTAAAGGATATGGAAACCATTACCGGGCAGAAAGCAGTTATTACAAAGGCAAAACATTCGATCGCTAACTTCAAGATCAGAGAAGGCATGCCTATCGGATGCAAGGTGACGCTTCGTGGGGAAAGGATGTATGAATTCCTTGACCGTCTGGTAAACCTTGCTTTACCCCGTGTACGTGACTTCAGGGGTGTAAATCCCAACTCGTTTGATGGAAGAGGAAACTATGCGCTGGGTATTAAGGAGCAGCTGATTTTCCCGGAAATCGAATATGATAAGATCGATAAGATCAGGGGTATGGACGTTATTATCGTAACAACAGCGAAAACAGACGAGGAAGCCCGTGAGTTATTGAGATTATTCAATATGCCGTTCGCAAAATAAGAGGAGGTAAGTCCATGGCTAAGACAGCGATGAAAATAAAACAGCAGCGCAAACCGAAGTTCTCGACGAGAGCTTATACCCGTTGCAGAATATGTGGCCGTCCACATGCTTATTTAAGAAAATACGGAATTTGCAGGATCTGCTTCCGTGAGTTAGCATATAAAGGCCAGATTCCTGGCGTGAAGAAGGCAAGCTGGTAAAATCCAAAAGAATTTCTAAGGCGTCAGAGGACGCCGCCTAAGAAATGCTATATTTGGATTCGAAGAATGCGTTCCGCATTCTTCTGGGGCAATTCCAATGCCGAAAGATTGATAAGAGCATAGGTATTTGTTCTTCAGGCATGATTCAAGTCAATGAGAGAAGGAGGAAACTAAATCATGACAATGAGTGATCCTATTGCAGATATGCTTACAAGAATCCGTAATGCAAATACTGCAAAACATGATACAGTGGATGTTCCGTCTTCGAAGATGAAGCTGGCGATTGCTAAGATTCTTTTGGAAGAAGGGTACATTAAAAAATTTGATGTAATCGATGATGGTAATTTTAAGACGATCCGTATTGCTTTAAAATACGGTGCGGATAAGAATGAGAAGATTATTACAGGGCTGAAGAGAATTTCTAAACCTGGTCTGCGCGTATATGCAGGAAAAGAAGAACTTCCGAAGGTGCTTGGCGGTCTTGGAATCGCTATTATTTCCACGAACCAGGGAGTAATTACGGATAAGAAAGCAAGAGAACTTCAGGTAGGCGGAGAAGTATTAGCATTCGTTTGGTAAATATAGATTGATAATAGAAAATAGGAGGTACGGGCATGTCACGTATAGGAAGAATGCCAATCGCGGTTCCGGCAGGAGTAACGGTGGATATCGCAGAAAATAATAAAGTGACTGTAAAAGGTCCGAAAGGAACACTTGAGAGAGTGCTTCCTGCGGAAATGGAAATTAAGTTGGACGGCGGCCAGGTAGTTGTTTCAAGGCCGAACGATCTGAAGAAAATGAAATCTCTTCATGGTCTTACGAGAACCCTTATCAACAATATGGTAGTAGGCGTTACACAGGGATACGAGAAGAAACTGGAAGTAAACGGCGTTGGTTACAGGGCGGCAAAGGCCGGCAAGAAACTGACATTGTCCCTTGGATATTCCCATCCGGTAGAAATGGAAGATCCCGAAGGAATTGAAACGGTGGTAGAAGGACAGAACGTTATCATTGTTAAGGGTATTAATAAAGAAAAAGTTGGCCAATTCGCAGCTGAAATCAGAGATAAGAGAAGACCGGAACCTTACAAGGGCAAGGGTATCAAATATGCTGATGAAGTAATCAGACGTAAAGTTGGTAAGACTGGTAAGAAATAGATAAGGAGAGTATAAGAATGGTTAAAAAAGAATCTAAATCAAAAATCCGTGTTAAGAAACACAAGAGAATTCGTAACCGTTTCAGCGGAACAGCACAGAGACCGCGTCTGGCTGTGTTCAGAAGCAATAATCATATGTATGCTCAAATTATCGACGATACAGTTGGAAATACTTTAGTTGCAGCTTCTACACTGGAAAAGGAAGTAAAGGCCGAACTGGAGAAAACCAATAACGTTGATGCGGCGGCATATGTTGGAACGGTTATTGCCAAGAGGGCTCTGGAAAAAGGTATTACGACAGTTGTCTATGACAGAGGCGGCTATATATATCATGGAAAAGTTGCAGCATTAGCTGAAGCAGCCAGAGAAGCTGGCTTAATATTCTAGGAAGGGAGAGAAAATCACATGAGACGTACAATCATTGATGCAAGTCAGTTTGAATTAACTGAAAAAGTAGTTGCTATCAAGCGCGTAACCAAGGTTGTAAAAGGTGGTCGTAACTTCCGATTCACAGCTTTAGTTGTTGTTGGCGACGGGAACGGGCATGTAGGCGCAGGACTTGGAAAAGCAGCAGAAATTCCCGAGGCGATCCGCAAGGGAAAAGAAGATGCGGCTAAGAATCTTGTAGCTGTTGCTTTAGACGAAAATAACAGTATTACGCATGATTTCCTTGGGAAATTCGGTTCTTCCACCGTGCTTCTGAAGAAGGCACCGGAAGGTACCGGCGTTATTGCCGGAGGCCCGGCGCGTAGCGTGTGCGAACTTGCAGGAATCAAGAACATCCGTACAAAATCCTTAGGTTCCAACAATAAGCAGAATGTTGTTCTTGCAACGATCGCAGGTTTAAGCCAGTTAAAAACTCCTGAAGAAGTTGCCAGGAACCGCGGCAAATCTGTAGAAGAACTGCTCTAAGCGGTTTTTCCTGAAAGGGTGGAAAGGAGAGAATAGAAGTGGAAGATAAGAAGTTAAAAATAACATTGGTGAAATCTCCTATCGGAGCAATACCTAAGCATAGGAAAACAGTTGCTGCAATGGGGCTTCGTAAGCTGAACAAGACTGTTGAACTGCCTGATAACGCATCGACAAGAGGACAGATCCAGCAGATTAGACATTTGGTTAAAGTAGAAGAAGCATAAAGAGATAAGGAGGTGCCAGGAAATGGAATTATCAAATTTAAGTCCTGCAAAGGGTTCCAAACACAGTGATAATTTTAGAAGAGGCCGTGGACACGGTTCAGGAAACGGGAAGACAGCCGGAAAAGGACATAAAGGACAGAAGGCCCGTTCCGGAAGGACGAGGCCCGGTTTTGAAGGCGGCCAGATGCCGTTATACAGACGTATTCCGAAGAGAGGATTCAAGAATTTCAACGCTAAGGAAATCGTCGCAATTAACGTAAGTGCCTTGGAAGTGTTTGATAATGGCGCGACAGTTGATGTGGATACATTGATTGAAAGAGGCATTGTGAAAAATCCCAGGGATGGCGTTAAAATCCTCGGAAACGGAGACTTTACTAAGAAGCTTACAGTAAAGGCTAATGCGTTCAGCGCATCGGCAAAAGAAAAAATTGAAGCTCTTGGTGGAACAGCAGAGGTGATGTAATGTTTGCAACCGTAAAGAATGCATTTAAAATCAAAGAGATCAGAAAAAAGGTCTTTTTCACCTTCCTCATGTTAGTTGTGATCCGGCTTGGATCACAGCTTCCTGTGCCGGGGGTGGACAGACATTATTTTTCGAACTGGTTTGCGGCACAGACAGGGGATGCATTTAACTTTTTGGATGCATTTACGGGTGGTTCGTTCCTCAATATGTCCATTTTGGCATTAAACATTACCCCTTATATCACGTCATCTATTATTATGCAGCTCCTTACAATAGCGATTCCAAAGCTGGAGGAGATGCAACGTGACGGGGAAGACGGGCGGAAGAAGATAGCTTCTATCACGCGTTATGTGACAGTTGCCCTTGCATTGCTGGAGTCCGGCGCTATGGCGATCGGTTTCGGCAGACAGGGATTACTGGAAGAATACAACGCCCTGAACGTCATTACGGTCATTGCCGCTATGACTGCCGGCAGTGCATTTCTTATGTGGATCGGTGAACGGATCACGGAGAATGGCATAGGCAACGGTATATCTATTGTGCTTGTAATTAATATCATTTCCCGTCTGCCGCAGGATATCAATAATTTGTTTGAGCAGTTTGTATATGGAAAATCTACGGCTCTTGCCGTTGTGGCTGCTGCTGTTATCATTGCGATCATCATCGGGATGGTGGCTCTGGTTGTTGTTTTAAACGGCGGTGTGCGCAAGATTCCGGTACAGTATGCAAAAAAAGTGCAGGGAAGAAAAATGGTTGGCGGCCAGACGACGAATATTCCGCTGAAGGTAAATACTTCGGGAGTTATTCCGATTATCTTTGCATCTTCCCTTATGCAGCTTCCCCTTATTGTCAGTTCTCTTTTTAACTATCAGGGAACGGGCGCAGGCGCGGAAGTCTTAAAGGCTTTGAATTCGTCAAACTGGTGCAAGCCGAGCCAGCCTGTTTATTCCATCGGGCTTTTGATCTATATTGTGTTAGTTATCTTTTTTGCTTATTTCTATACGTCAATTACGTTCAATCCGTTGGAAATAGCGGATAATATGAAAAAGCAGGGCGGATTTATACCGGGTATCAGGCCCGGAAGGCCGACCAGCGAATATTTGACCAAAATTTTGAATTATATCATTTTCATCGGCGCGGTCGGTTTGACGATCGTAGGTATCCTTCCGTTTGTATTTAACGGCATTTTCAATGCCAGCGTATCTTTTGGAGGAACCAGTTTGATCATTATCGTAAGCGTTATTTTGGAAACGGTGAAACAGGTCGAATCTCAGATGTTAGTCCGCAATTATAAAGGTTTTTTAAATGATTAGAGGAAACTGCAGATGGGCACTCGCTTTGCGTGTGTCCATCTGTCGTTACACTTTGGCGCAGAAAGGAAGGATTTTGTAATGAAGATCATTATGTTAGGGGCTCCCGGGGCAGGAAAGGGAACACAGGCGCAGATGATAGCCGATCAATATCATATCCCCCACGTTTCGACAGGCGATATTTTCAGGGCAAATATTAAAAATGGAACGGAACTTGGCATGGAAGCCAAGAAATATATGGATCAGGGACTGCTGGTACCGGATGAACTGACCGTAAAAATCCTTTTAGACAGAGTTGCAGAGGAAGATTGCAAAGAAGGTTATCTTTTGGATGGTTTCCCGAGAACCATTCCACAGGCTGAGGTTCTTGACAAAGCTCTGACGGAATTGGGCGATGCGATAGACTATGCGATCAATGTGGATGTTCCTGATGAGAATATCGTAAAGAGAATGTCGGGAAGAAGAGCGTGTCTGTCATGCGGCTCCACTTATCATATGGAACATATTCCTCCGAAAAAAGAAGGAGTCTGCGATAAATGCGGAAACGAACTGGTGCTTCGCGACGACGACAAACCGGAGACCGTTTTGAACCGTTTGGAAGTATATCATAAGCAGACCCAGCCTTTGATTCAGTTTTATGAAGAAAAAGGAGTGTTAAGGACGGTGGACGGAACGAAACCGATGAAGGAAGTATTTGATTCTATCGTGGAAATATTGAAAAAGTAAGGCGGAGGTTTGGTTATGTCAGTGTCGATTAAGTCCGCCAGGGAAATTGCTTTGATGCGGGAATCCGGCAGAATACTTGCGGAAGTTCATGAACGCTTGAAAGAAGAGATAAAACCGGGGATTTCCACTTATGAGATCGACCGGATAGGGGAAAAGATGATCCGCAGCTATGGATGTACCCCCAGTTTTTTAAACTATAATGGCTATCCGGCGTCCATATGCGTGTCCGTGAACGACGAGGTGGTTCATGGCATTCCGAATAAGAAGCGCATTCTGAAAGAAGGGGATATCGTCAGCCTGGATGCGGGAGTTATATGGAAAGGCTATCATTCCGATGCGGCGAGAACCCATGGAGTAGGAGAGATCAGCAAGGAGGCGCAGAATTTGATAGATGCGACCAGGCAGAGCTTTTATGAAGGAATTAAGATGGCGGTCAGCGGAAATCATTTAAATGATATATCAAAGGCAGTGGATAGTTATATTTCATCTTTCGGATATGGGATCGTACGCGATCTGGTGGGCCACGGCGTAGGAGCGAATCTTCATGAAGACCCCCAGATTCCCAATTTTGCGCAACGCAGAAGAGGGACAAAATTAAGAGCGGGGATGACTCTGGCGGTGGAGCCGATGATCAATATGGGAGGCTGGCAGGTGGAATGGCTGGAAGATGACTGGACTGTGGTAACAAAAGACGGTTCGTTATCGGCTCATTACGAAAATACCATTCTCATTACCGACGGCGAACCGGAAATATTGACGATATTATAGTGGAACGGAAAACATTTCATTGGTGCGGTATTGCAGATAGAGGTTATGATATGCAAAGTTTGCGGCATGCGAGGGTATTACAACTTTGTGCCTGTTGCCCAAAGACTGCGGGCTGAGAGAAAGGCATGGTTATTCATATGAACGCTGGTATGACAGGAATGTTGGCGACATCAAAGGCAGGACACGACAAGGATACGGTATATATCATAGTAAAGGAAGAAAATGAATATGTATATGTATCGGATGGGCGGCTGAAAACGTTGGAAAATCCAAAAAAGAAAAATAAAAAACATATTCAGATAATAAAAAAAGAAGCCGATGATATGTTGAGGGAGAAGCTTATAAACGGCCAGCATATATATAATGAAGAAATCAGGAAAGCGATAGGAGGTTTTATATGTCAAAGGCAGATGTAATTGAAATTGAAGGCACGGTAGTTGAAAAGCTGCCGAATACGATGTTTCAGGTTGAGCTGGAGAATGGCCATAAGGTTTTGGCGCATATCAGCGGTAAACTGAGACAGAATTTCATCCGTATTTTGCCCGGAGATAAGGTTACTTTGGAGTTGTCTCCTTATGACCTGTCCAAAGGACGTATTATCTGGAGAGATAAGTAAAAGAAAATCAGGGGGCAGGGGATGAAAAACTATTGAAACGCAGGACTATTGAAAAATCTTGGAAAATCCCTTGCAAATGACGTTGTTCCGTGATATAATGTAAAACGGTCTTTTTTGAAGACCTGTAGGTTACGGAAAGGTACGGAAAGGACATGGTGAATTGAAATGAAGGTTAGATCATCAGTAAAACCGATTTGCGAAAAATGCAAAATCATCAAGAGAAAAGGAAGAATCAGAGTAATCTGCGAAAATCCGAAACACAAACAGAGACAAGGATAATCCCTGCCGGTTTTTCTTATAAACGATAAGAGGCAGTGGGTTCTTGTCTGGTTATTATATATGAAATGGAAAATAAGCGGCAGCAGTATTCAAACTGCCGGTTCAGCATAAATAACTGGAGATAAGAGCCTGTGGAAATTACTTGTTGATACTGAAACTACTGTTTTGCCAACTGTTAGAAGCAGTGGGACGGAGTTTTGGAAAGATCGGATTGATTTTTCCGGTTGGGCGCGGGAGCGCCTCAATCAGCTTAGTAACTATTTTAGTAAATGGAGGAAATGCAAATGGCTCGTATTGCAGGTGTAGACTTACCCAGAGAAAAACGTGTAGAAATCGGACTCACATATATTTATGGGATCGGAAGGGTAAGTTCCAACAAAATTCTTGCGGTTGCCCAGGTGAATCCTGATACCCGCGTAAGGGAATTAACAGATGAAGAAGTAAAAAGGATCAGCGAAATCATTGAAAAAGATTATATGGTAGAAGGTGATCTCAGAAGAGAAGTCGCTATGAACATCAAGAGACTTCAGGAAATCGGATGCTACAGAGGTATCCGCCACAGAAAAGGACTTCCGGTTCGCGGCCAGAAGACAAAGACAAACGCCAGAACAAGAAAAGGCCCCAAACGCACCGTTGCCAATAAGAAGAAGTAGGAACAACTGGTATGTGAGGTGCGTTTTCGCACCCGTATGCGAATAAGAAGAAGTAGGAAGTAAGAAGTAATAGCAGGAATAATAACAAGAGTAAATGAATAGCAGAGAAAGTAGGTTAGTTTAAAATGGCAAAGAAAGTTGCAAAAAAAGTAACAAAAAAGCGTGTCAAGAAAAACGTTGAACATGGACAGGCACATATCCAGTCTTCTTTTAACAATACGATTGTTACATTGACAGACAACGAAGGAAACGCCCTCAGCTGGGCAAGTGCCGGTGGTCTTGGCTTTAGAGGTTCAAAGAAATCTACTCCGTATGCAGCACAGATGGCAGCAGAAACTGCTACGAAAGCTGCGCTTATACATGGCTTAAAAACCGTTGACGTTATGGTAAAAGGGCCGGGTTCAGGACGTGAGGCAGCCATCCGCGCATTACAGGCTTGCGGGCTTGAAGTAACAAGCATTCGTGATGTGACACCGGTACCGCACAATGGATGCCGTCCGCCGAAGCGCCGTCGCGTATAATCAGGTGCTTTTTACAAAGAAGAAATGCAATAGCAGGAATTTCCGTGACCGAAAACGGTAATTAGTTGGAAGAATGCGTAGGCAGTCATGCGGAATAACATTGATGTGGGCAGTTTACGCTGTAAACAATAATCAAGAACAGAGCCATATAAAAGGCAGCAGCCGGAATGTCTCTGGATCTATCATGAAAGGAGCCGAAAATGGCAATAAACAGAGTACCAGTTTTAAAAAGGTGCAGGTCTTTGGGTCTTGAACCTGCGTATTTGGGATATGACAAAAAGTCCAACAGAACAAATCTGAGGGCGGGCAAAAAAGTAAGTGAATACGGCCTTCAGCTGAGAGAAAAACAGAAAGCAAAGTTTATTTACGGAGTTCTTGAGAAACCTTTCAGGAATTATTATAAAAAAGCCGATAAAATGAAGGGAATGACCGGTGAGAATCTGATGGTTATGCTGGAAAGAAGACTTGACAGCGTAGTGTTCAGAATGGGTTTTGCCAGAACGAGAAGAGAAGCAAGGCAGGTTGTAGGCCATCAGCATTTTCTTGTGAACGGAAAGCCTGTGCAGATTCCTTCTTATCTGGTGAAAGCCGGAGATGTAATCGAATTGAGGGAAAAGGCAAAATCGTTACAGAGGTATAAAGATATCCTTGAAGTTACGGCAGGAAGGCTTACTCCTGAATGGATGGATGTAGACCACGAAGCGATGAAAGGAACGGTCACACAGCTCCCGACAAGAGAAATGATTGATGTTCCAGTGAATGAAATGCTTATAGTCGAATTATATTCTAAATAAGTTTAAGTGCTTTATGGCAAGCAGGCTATTGCGGTTTGGCTTAAGGGCGGACTGCGTCTGCTTGTTTGCTGACTTAAAAACTGAAATGGGATTGTTCGTAAAGGAGGGTATTTGCAGTGTTTGATTTTGAAAGGCCGAATATTGAGGTTGCAGAAATCTCTGAAGATAAAAAGTATGGCAAATTCGTAGTGGAACCTCTGGAAAGAGGTTATGGCATTACATTGGGCAATTCTTTAAGAAGAATCATGCTTTCATCTTTGCCTGGCGCAGCAGTCAGCCAAGTAAAAATTGAGGGTGTTTTGCATGAATTCAGTTCCATCCCCGGAGTTAAGGAGGATGTGACCGAAATCATTATGAATATCAAGAGCCTTGCTTTGAGAAATAACAGTGATACCAATGAGCCTAAAACCGCATATATCGAATATGAGGGGGAAGGCGTTGTCCGTGCGGCCGATATCCAGGTAGATCAGGATATTGAGATTTTAAATCCCGATTTAGTGATCGCTACCCTTAGCGGCAAGGACACGAAATTATACATGGAACTGACGATTACGAAGGGCAGAGGCTATGTAGGCGCTGATAAGAATAAAACGGATGATCTGCCGATCGGCGTAATTGCGGTGGATTCTATTTACACACCTGTAGAAAGGGTCAATGTGACGGTAGAGAACACCCGTGTTGGCCAGATTACCGATTTTGACAAGCTGACACTTGATGTATATACCAATGGAACTCTGGTTCCTGATGAGGCGGTAAGTCTCGCTGCAAAGGTACTTAGCGAACATTTATGTCTTTTTATTGATTTATCGGAAAATGCGAAAACGGCGGAGATTATGGTGGAGAAAGAAGACGACGAGAAAGAAAAGGTGCTGGAAATGAGCATCGATGAACTGGAACTTTCCGTTCGTTCTTATAACTGCCTGAAACGTGCCGGCATTAATACAGTGGAAGAACTGACAAACAAGACTTCCGAAGATATGATGAAAGTCCGTAACCTTGGACGGAAGTCGCTGGAAGAAGTATTGGCGAAGTTAAAAGAGCTTGGTTTGCAGCTGAATCCGAGCGACGAGGCATAATAAGCCGCTCCGGCAGCGCGATGAGGAGTCTGCTGTCAAACGGCAGCAAAAAGTATAGAAAGAAATATCATGAAATCACACATGGAGTAAGACCAAAAGGCATATATGTGTGGGCTCATTATATGGAAGCGGCGTCCGGTAAGTAAGACCAAAAGGCATGGCCGGATGCACCATAAAATACGGGAAAAGTGCTGCGGCGGATGAGGCGGCATTTCCCGGACAAAAAGGAAAGGAGCCGTAAAAATGGCAGGATACAGAAAGCTGGGCAGAACATCATCCCAGAGAAAAGCATTACTTAGAAACCAGGTAACGAATCTTTTATATAATGGAAAGATTGTTACGACAGAGGCAAAAGCAAAAGAAGTGCAGAGAATCGCTGAAAGGCTGATTACAATGGCGGTAAAGGAAAAAGATAATTACGAAACCGTCAAAGTTACTGCAAAAGTTCCGCGTAAGGACAAGGATGGCAAGAGAATCAAACAGATCATCGATAAAGATACAAAGAAAGTTCTTTCCGAGACACACCGCGATAAGAACGGCAAGATTTTAAAGATCGAAAACGGTAAAACAGTGACTGTTTATGATGAAGTGGAGAAAGAGATCAAAAAAGATCTTCCTTCCAGATTAAATGCAAGAAGGCAGATGCTGAGAATCCTTTATCCTGTGACTGAAGTTCCTGAAAAGAACGCAGGAAAGAAAAGGGGAACAAAAAAGGTTGATTTACCGGCAAAATTGTTTGACGAGTACGGACCGAGATATGCGGATCGCAAGGGCGGTTATACAAGAATCGTAAAGATTGGACAGCGTAAAGGCGATGCGGCTCTGGAAGTTCTTCTTGAACTGGTATAATTGAAATACGGACCGAATATGAATGAAAACAGGCAGCTTTTATCTCTTTATTGAGATAAAAGCTGTTTTTGTCCGCCCGGAGTTTTATTTCTGGGGATATGGGTTTTTAATATTGGACAGACCGCATAAGTAATTCATATCCACGTCGTAATATTGGGCTAAACGTATGAGATGGCGCAGCGGCATTTCGTTGGCGCCGCGTTCATATCTGGCATACATTGTCTGGGATGTTCCGAGATAATCTGCAACTTCTTTCTGTCTTTTGTCATGATCTTCCCTTAAATTTTTAATCCTTGTTTTATAGTCCATAGGAGTACCTTCTTGTTTATTGCCGGCATGGTCAGCCGCCATAAGAGATAACTAAATTGCAACAAAATTTTATCATAGTAAATATGTTTACTATTGACATTAGTAAATATCTTTACTAAAATACTCCTATAGCATGTATACAAAGGATGAAAACTTTTATGAAAAAAATAACAGAGATCCTATTTGTGCTATTACTGTGCATATTTGTATGGCAGGGGGTAAATAGGATAAAAGATGGGGGGAATGAAAAGACAACCGTATATGAAGGAATAGCCGAAGAAGGGAAAAATGATGATAGGGGAAACGATAATAGAAGAAACAGAAGTTTTTCTTTTTATATGAGCCGCGGGAAAACAAACGATATCTGCTATATTAGTTATCATACGGAAATCAGAAAAGGCGGCGTGGGAAACCGGAGCGATCAGAAAATAACGGTAGTGCGTATTATAAGAAAATAGGAAAATAAACAAAGCCCCGGAAAAGGGGCCTTGGATATTAATTGGGGACTTTTTGGAAATGCTGGTAGTCTTTGCAGGAATTCCAGTTGCCTCCCCAAATGAAGCCATGCTCTTTGAACAGTCTGTAGCATAAATCATTTTCATCAATTTTATAAGCGAAATCTTTGCCGCGATCCGTATACGCTTCACTTCCCTGCGGCGAAATATAAGTGCTTCCATCATTCCGGTATACGACATAAGGATTAAAAAAGGGATTAATGTCGATGGCAAGGCCAAGGGCGTGCTTGGAAAGGTTGGATGTGCCGTCAACCACCCGGTAATTGAAACAGGAAGTATTATTATCCTGCATGGAAAGCGTGTCATCGCCTCCATATTCATCGATAAGCCGGATCTGCTCGATCTGGTATTCGTTTTGATATAATTCATAAAAAATTTCAATCAAATCCTGGGCAATCGCTTTATTACATATTAGTTCGCCGGTGCGTTCCACTCCATGAAAATTATAATGAAGAACACTCATATAGCAAAGATCCTCATAGGATATTTGAATATCCTCCTGAGAGGGAGCGATATTTACCGCCTCTATAACAAGAGTATCCTTTTCGTCTTCTACAATGGGATAGGAAATCCCTGTAATTCTGCTTATCATTTCATCGGATAAAGGTTCATAATAAAAACCTTCCTGATATACGATTCTTTTCGGATTCCCGTTCATAAGAAGTTCCTCCTTTTCCGGTTCCTGGACATCTTCCCCATCCGCTCTATTTTCTTTGTCCGCTTCTACCGCAGAGGAAGAAGAATGGTCATCCAAAGGTTCCTGATCGACAATATCGCTGTCCGCATAGCCCATTTGATGATCGGTATCATTTTCTATCTTATTCCCGGCGGCCTCGTCAGGTTCCTCCTTTCGATATGCAATTTCAGGATTTTTCTCCGCATATTCCAGCAACGTCTCCGATTCCGAAAACAACCGCGCCAATACGGAACAGAACAGGATGATGACGGCGATGAGGAGGAGGGGTTTTAATAATTTGTTTTTATTCATGATTGTTGGTCCTTTGTTTGTATTAGGTGATTGGGGGGATGGGGTGTTGGAGGAATATTCTGGCAATATCTGCCAGGAAACATCTAACTGCGCCGGGCATTCCAGCAAGCCCGGTAAAACGGTCTTGCTGGAATGGCGCAAAAAAGATGTTTCCTGACAGATATTGCCAGAATATTCCCGCAAAACTGTCGTCCCCAGCAATGATCTAATTCTAACATAAGGATAGGGAAATTGCTATATATTTCATTTAAAGTAGTAATCGTAACTGAGGGGATTAATGTTGGCAAACGCAGTGGCGGAAGGAAGCAGGACGGTGGCGGTGGCGCTGGGAGAAGGGGGTGGCGGGGGCGGCATTTTTTTGCTGTTGCGTACAATCAGCTATTTCACTTATGAAATGGCCAATAACCAGAGAAAAACCGCCAGGAATGGCGGTTTTAGGGAGCGTAGGCATGGATGCCGTTGCTCCCGGCTCGTCAGGTTGGATTCCGTATAACCATTTCATTAGTGAAATCTGATTGGAAGCTCCAGCAAAAAAATGCCGCCCCCGCCACCCCCTTCTCCCAGCGCCACCGCCACCGTCCTGCCTTTTTTCATTACCACATTTTTCACATAAAAATTCCCCCCAAAACTTGTAATCCGTTTCTTTTTCTAGTACAATAAAAAGCACGGTTGATTGTAAACTAATTTTGGAGATAGGGTGACAAATGGGAATTGTTGAAGCGAAGAAATTGATTTTTGAATATATCAGGCGGGATGAGGAAGGCAATGTGGAGGGGATCACCCGGGCGGTGGACGAGGTGGATCTGGATGTGAAACAGGGCGATTTCGTGGCGGTACTTGGGCATAATGGCTCCGGCAAGTCTACGCTGGCAAAGCATTTGAACGCGATTCTTTATCCGACGGAGGGGACGGTATGGGTGGATGGAAAAGATACGTCCGAGGAAAAGTATCTTTGGGAAATCCGCCAGACTGCCGGAATGGTTTTTCAGAACCCGGACAATCAGATTATCGGTCAGGTAGTGGAAGAAGATGTAGGATTCGGCCCCGAGAATATGGGTGTGCCTACGAAGGAGATCTGGGAGAGGGTGGAGGAAAGCCTGAAGGCCGTGGGCATGTATCAGTACCGGAAACATTCGCCGAATAAGCTTTCAGGAGGACAGAAACAAAGAGTGTCCATCGCGGGCGTCATCGCCATGCATCCGAAGTGCATTATTCTGGATGAGCCTACGGCGATGCTGGATCCGAACGGAAGAAAGGAAGTAATACGGGCGGTGCGCGCTTTGAACCAGGTGGAAGGGATTACCGTGATATTGATTACTCATTATATGGAAGAGATCATTCATGCGGACAAAGCGATTGTGATGGATAAAGGACATGTTGCCATGCAGGGGAGTCCGAGGGAAATATTTACGCAGGTGGAAAGGCTGAAAGAACTTCGGCTGGATGTGCCGCAGGTGACATTGCTGGCGTATGAATTGAAAAAGAGCGGGCTGCCGCTGCCTGACGGCATTCTGACCTATGAAGAGCTGATAGAAGCGCTGTCTCCCGGACGGAAAGGGAACAGGCTGCCGAACGGATAATGGAAAGGGCACGGTTATTTATATGGCGATTATTTTAGATCATGTAAGTCATAAATATGAGGAAGGGACGGCTATGGAAGTGGCCGCATTAAAGGACGTAAGTCTGGTAATACCGGATGGGCAATTTATCGGCCTGATCGGGCATACCGGTTCCGGCAAGTCCACGTTGGTACAGCATTTGAACGGGCTCATGAAGCCGACTTCAGGGCATATTTATTATAACGGGGCGGATATTCATGAAGAAGGTTTCCATAAAAAGGAACTGCGGAGCAAAGTGGGACTGGTTTTTCAGTATCCTGAACATCAGCTTTTTGAAATAGACGTATTTTCGGACGTCTGCTTTGGGCCGAAAAATATGGGGCTTGATGAAAAAGAGGTGCAGCTTAGGGCATATGCGGCATTAAAGCAAGTGGGTCTGGAGGACGATTATTTTTACCAGTCTCCGTTTGACCTGTCGGGAGGGCAGAAACGGAGAGTGGCTATCGCCGGCGTACTGGCCATGAAGCCGGAGGTTCTTATTCTGGATGAGCCTACGGCCGGGCTGGATCCGAAGGGAAGGGATGAAATTCTGGATCAGATCGCGGCTTTGCGGGACGAGACAGGAATAACGGTAATCCTTGTGTCCCATAGCATGGATGATGTGGCGAAATACGTGGACCGCATTGTGGTAATGAACCAGGGCGGCGTTATGTACGATGATGAACCGGTAAATGTGTTCCGGTATTATAAAGAACTGGAGGCGGTAGGGCTGGCCGCTCCCCAGGTGACCTATATCATGCAGGCGCTGAAGGAAAAAGGATTTCCGGTAAGAACGGATATTATTACGATAGAAGAAGCAAAAAATGAGATTTTAAGGGCGCTTGGCCGTTAAGGATTGAGGAGAAAGAATGCTTAGGGATATTACACTGGGACAATATTATCAGACGGATTCCGTGATTCACAGGCTGGATCCGAGGGTAAAGCTTGTGGCTACTATTATTTTCATCATTTGCCTTTTTTTAGTAAATAATTTCATTGGATATTTGATCGCGGCTGCATTTCTGGCATGTATGGTGAAGCTTTCCCATGTGCCTTTCCGTTTTATGGTAAAGGGGATGAAATCGATCGTATTCCTGCTGTTGATAGCGGTTGTTTTTAACCTTTTTCTGACGCCGGGAGAACCGTTGGTTACATTCTGGAAACTGACGGTGACAAAAGAAGGGCTAAGACTGGCGGCTATGATGGCGGTGAGGCTTGTATTTCTGATAATTGGTTCGTCGTTGATGACGCTGACGACGACGCCCAATAATCTGACGGATGGCATGGAAAAGCTGATGGCTCCGTTAAAACGGCTCCATGTGCCGGTTCATGAGGTGGCGATGATGATGTCGATTGCCTTGCGCTTCATACCGATTCTTCTGGAAGAAACGGATAAGATTATGAAGGCGCAGATCGCCAGGGGGGCTGATTTTGAAAGCGGAAATCTGATTAAAAAGGTAAAAAACCTGGTGCCTCTTTTAGTGCCGCTTTTTATTTCCGCGTTTCGGAGGGCTAACGACCTGGCAATGGCGATGGAGGCCAGATGTTACAGAGGAGGGGAACACAGAACCAAGATGAAGCCCCTGCTTTACCATAAAAGGGACAGGGCGGCCTATGCCGTGCTGTTTGCTTATAGCATTATATGTGTATATTTTGGGAGATTTTTTAAGATATGAAACGGATCATGCTGACCGTAGCGTACGATGGCAGCGCTTACAGCGGTTTTCAGGAACAAGATAATGCGCCGACAATAGAAGGAGAGATAAACCGCTGTCTGAAAGAGCTGTTGGGAGAGGAAATCCGCGTGGTCGGAGGAAGCCGGACGGATGCGGGAGTTCACGCCCTTTGTAATGTGGCGGTTTTCGATACGGAGTCGAGGATACCCGGGGAAAAGATATCCTATGCCTTAAATCAAAGGCTGCCGGAAGATATACGGATACGGGAATCCAGGGAAATGCCCGCCAGTTTTCATCCAAGACATTGCGAGAGCAGGAAAACTTACGAATATAAAATTATCAACGATAAATTTCCGATTCCGACGAAAAGGTTATACGGACATTTTACCTATGTGCCGTTAGACGAAAGAAGAATGAAGGCAGCGGCAGCTTATCTTGTAGGGGAACATGACTTTAAAAGCTTTTGCAGCGCTGGCAGCCAGGTATTAAGTACGGTAAGGACTATTTATGATATTCAGGCAGAGCGGGAAAAGGAAGAAATTACGATTCGGGTGACGGGGAATGGTTTTTTATATCATATGGTGCGGATTATAGCCGGAACGCTTATGGAGGCTGGAAAAGGCTTATGGGAGCCGGATCATATGAAGGACATCATAGCGGCAAGGGACAGAAGCGCTGCGGGGCCGACGGCGCCCGCCTGCGGCCTTATGCTTGTGAAGTATGAATTTATGTAAGGCGACGTATTTTGCATGGCTAAATTTGTAAAATCTTATGGATACTATTGACACACGTGGAAGCGTATAATATAATAGGACAGTATGAAAATGTTTCGTAATGCGATGCCAAAGCCCCGGCAGAGCATTATAATATAGGTGCAGAAGAGCGCTGGGTGGATACAGCGTTTTCTGCGGATCTGTCAGTATAAAGCCATACGGTGCGGCCGGACATCCGCATTGCGGCATGAACGCTGGCGGACAACAGTATCAAAGAATGATCTAACGGAATAGTACGGCGAAGCGCCGGAGAGAAACTGATCGAAGCAGGAGGGAACGTAATGAAAACTTTTATGGCTAGTCCGGCTACTATCGAAAGAAAATGGTATGTAGTTGACGCTACGAATATGACACTCGGACGTTTGGCATCTGAAGTTGCTAAAGTTTTAAGGGGTAAAAACAAACCGATCTATACTCCCCATATGGATACCGGCGATTATGTGGTAATCATCAACGCATCCAAGGTTAAGGTAACAGGCAAGAAGATGGATCAGAAGGTTTATTATCATCACTCCGATTATGTGGGCGGTTTGAAATCGATCACATTGAAAGAGATGTTTGCAAAGAAGCCTGAAAGGGTTGTGGAACATGCGGTAAAGGGCATGCTTCCGAAGGGACCTTTAGGAAGGCAGATGTACAGAAAACTCCATGTATATGCAGGACCTGAACATGAGCAGACAGCTCAGAAGCCTGAAGTATTAACATTTTAATTAAGGGGACGGAAAGGAGAAGATGAAAATGGCTAAAGCAGCAAATTGCTACGGAACCGGCAGAAGAAAGAAATCAATCGCAAGAGTATATTTAATCCCCGGTAACGGGAATATTGTTATTAATAAAAGAGGCATCGACGATTATTTTGGTTTGGAAACATTGAAAGTTATCGTACGCCAGCCGCTTGTAGCAACGGGTACGACAGATAAATTTGACGTGAAAGTAAATGTACGCGGAGGCGGATATACGGGACAGGCGGGAGCGATCAGACATGGTATCTCCAGGGCTTTGCTCCAGGCAGATGCTGATTACAGACCGGTATTGAAAAAAGCAGGATTCTTAACAAGAGATCCTCGTATGAAGGAAAGAAAGAAGTACGGCCTCAAAGCCGCAAGGCGTGCGCCGCAGTTCTCGAAGAGATAAGCAAACGGAATAGAAGGTTTCAAGGATATTTACTCCGCAGGTTCTTCCTGCGGAGTTTTTCTGGTCTATTAACATTTCAAGCTATTTGGGTTATAATAGAATCTTGATAATAGAATCATATCTTTGATTTTATTATATATTTCAAGCTTATATAGATATCGTAATGGAGGTACTGTTATGTGTGATGTGAAAAAATATGAAAAAATCTATGAGGATATAAAAACACTTCAACCGGAAGACACTTTACAGCTTGTATTGGAAGCTGAAACGGAAGAACAAAGAAGCTTCTATGAAATGGTGGGTGATTTTCTTCTACAAAAGAAACAACGACAGGTAATAGAAAGGAATCTCTTTTAGTGAAAAAATATATTTTAATTGCAGGTGTTAATGGGGCGGGTAAATCGACGTTGTACCAATCATTACAAAGCCTGCAGGGTATGCCAAGAGTGAATACGGATGAAATATTGAGAGATTTTGGCGATTGGAGAAATATGGCTGATGTTATGACTGCCGGGAAAATCGCAGTAAAGAAAATTGCCAGGTATTTTGATGAAGGAATTACCTTTAATCAGGAGACTACATTGTGTGGAAAGTCAATAATAAATAATATAACAAAAGCAAAGAATAGAGGATTTTTTATTGAACTACATTATATCGGGGTTGAGAGTGCAGATATTGCAAAAGAAAGAGTAGCTGGCCGTATGAAACAAGGTGGTCATGGCATTGCAGA
The DNA here is from genome assembly GCA_000403275.2 of Lachnospiraceae bacterium 28-4. Taxonomy (GTDB): domain Bacteria; phylum Bacillota; class Clostridia; order Lachnospirales; family Lachnospiraceae; genus Kineothrix. The sequence goes on along the minus strand of KE159601.1, from coordinate 148,293 downwards.
GCAGGATATAGAAAGAAGATATATTGAGACATTTGATAATTTGAAAACTGTTTTGCCGGAATGTGATTTGGCGGCATTTTATGATAATACAATAGAATTTCGCAGATTTGCAATATATAAGAGTGGAAGTCCAGTCAGGATTTCGCACCATATACCGGATTGGTATGAAAGATTTGTAGCAGATATGACGTAGATATCTTATAAAAAGTCATGTGTGATATTATAAATTATGATGGGTAACTCACACGTAACTTACAAATGCCTTGAAAATGCCGGAAAATATGGACTTGAAACTATCGAAGAGATAAGAAGTTATTTTTCAAAAGAAAAATATGGAAGACCCACAGACAGATTTTTGTTTGTGGGTTTTTTTACAAGCTTAATTGTGATATACTTATATTAAATTGAATATAAAAAGGACGGAGAAATTAAGGAATGCCAGAAATTTCATTGTTTTATGGAATACGAGTAACCATGTATTATGATGACCATAACTCACCGCATTTTCATGCAGAATTGGGAATTATCAAAGGATGGGAAGCCATTGAATAGGATTAATCCATTAGTGTAATGGAGGTGATAGTATGTTTCCAAAGGTAGTTCAGGTAGTTCCAATGAATGATACACTTGCGTGGGACATCAGTGGAAATTGGGATAATAGTACGTGTCTTGATATTGACCCGGATACATTATATGATTTGCCATATGCTAAGGAAGCTATTGCATAGCATAGGAGTACTACCCGATTGGCAGGAAAGCCTTGTAGAAGATATGGAGTAAAAAACTTATAAAAATATTTTGTGATTCTACAAATCCCACAGGCTGCTTTTGTTTGTGGGTTTTTCATTGTGAGACCTTTTTCGGGTTATGCGAAGTAGAGTTAGAATACGCTTAACAAAAATAAAAGGAAATGGAATTAAGAGCAAAAATTAAGGAGGTAATGCAAAATGAAAACAATTTGCGGAATTGCCTGCAGTGGATGCGGATTTAAAAGCAACGGCAAAGGATGTACGGAAGCAAACGGACACCCTTTTGATGGAGATTATATTACCGCCGAATGTTATAAATCAGGTTGAGGAAGGAAACAGCGACAGGTGTTATGGGCTTGTTGCAGACAACAATTATTTACTTGTAGTAAATATGGATGTAATGGTGCAGAGCCTGAAATTATTGTATATAAAAAGCGATCATCAACTTAAAAGAGTAGGTACGCAGAAAAGCAATATTTCCAGGTTGGAAAACCATTGAACAGAATGAATCCATCAGTGTAACGGAGGCAATGGTATCAATGATTATAAGCGCCAGCCGAAGAACGGATATTCCAAATTATTATTCGGAATGGTTTTATAACAGAATAAAGGAAGGCTCTGTGTATGTGAGAAATCCCATGAACATGCATCAGGTCAGCGAGATCCGCCTTTCGCCGGCTGTGGTGGATTTTATCGTGTTTTGGACGAAAAATCCGGAACCGATACTTTCCAGACTGGATGAGCTTGCACCGTACCATTATGGCTTTCAGTTTACGTTGACCGGATATGGGAAGGATATGGAACCCAATGTTCCGCATAAAAGGGAGAAAATGATACCTGTATTTCAAAAATTGTCGGCCCGGATAGGAAAGCAGAGGGTGATTTGGAGATATGATCCGATTCTGTTTACGAATAAATATACGCCGGAGTATCATCTTAGGGCATTTCGGGCGATAGCGGAAGGACTGAGAGGATTTACGGATAAATGCGTGATCAGTTTTGTCGATCTATATGCAAAAAACAGGAAAAGCATGGAGGCGATGGGCTGCCATATATTGAATGGAGCGGAATTGCAGGAATTTGCAAAAGAGATAAGCCAAATCGCACAATATAATGGAATAAAGGTAGGCAGTTGTGCGGAAAAGACAGACTTGGAAGAGTGGGGCATAGAGCATAACTGCTGTATCGATAAGCAATGGATCGAAAGCATTATCGGATGCAGGATAAAGGCGGGGAAAGATAGAAACCAGAGACCGGAATGCGGCTGTATCGAGAGCGTGGAGATCGGAACATACGATACTTGCAGGAACGGTTGTAAATATTGCTACGCGAATCGCAGCCGGGAAAGGGCTGCGGGAAATTTTGGAAAATATGATCCGCTATCCCCGATCCTGTGCGGCAGGATAACGGACGAAGACAGGATCAGTGTACGTAAGGCAAGATCCTTGAAAGAAGAGCAATTATCCATTGGTGATTAAAGAAACGGTTTTACGGAGCCAGACTTTTTCATTTGCTTTTTTACCAGAACCATCATATACTGGATGGTATAAGCAAACGGCTTTGTGCTGCGTGGGAAACGGGAACCGGGCAGGGCAGGAGAAATCTATCTACTATAAAGCCGTGCAGGAATGGAGAAACGATGAAACTATATTTTGCGCCTTTGGAGGGGATTACGGGATATTTGTACAGGAACGCCCATCATGATCATTTTTCGGGCGTGGATAAATATTTTACGCCATTTCTGTCGCCGAATCAGAACAGGGCGCTGAATCCAAAAGAAATAAAGGATGTTCTTCCGGAAAATAATAAAGAGATTCCTCTGGTGCCGCAGATCTTGACGAACCGGGGAGAATTTTTTTTGCGCGCCGCGCAGGAGCTGGAGGAGAGGTATGGATATGAGGAGGTCAACCTGAACCTGGGCTGTCCTTCCCGCACGGTGACGGCGAAGGGGAAAGGTGCAGGATTTCTTGCAGAACGGGAAGCGCTGGATTGTTTTTTTCAGGAAGTTTTTGAAAAAATAAGGATAAGGGTGTCGGTAAAGACAAGAATAGGGGTGGACGAACCGGAGGAATTCCGTCATTTAATGAAAATCTTCAATAAATATCCGCTGCATGAACTAATCATTCATCCAAGGGTACAGAAGGATTATTATGACAATCTTCCCGATTGGAAAGCATTTGGGGAGGCGATGAGGATGAGCCGCAACCCGGTATGCTATAATGGGGATATTTTTACGGTGGAAGATTTCAGAAAATTCCGCGCGGAGTTCCCGGAAGCGGACAAGGTCATGCTGGGACGGGGGCTGTTGCGGAACCCTCTGCTGGCGGAGGAAATAAGGAAAGAGGTGGAAAAATCCGACAGGGAGCCTTTGGCCGACCGGTGCGGAGAGATTCCGCCGGATCCGGAGGGTGCCGTCGGGGACGAGGAAAGGGTGAAGGCTTTTCACGACCGGCTGTATGGGGATTATCAGTCCGTGATGAGCGGGGAGAAAAATGTGCTGTTTAAAATGAAGGAGTTCTGGGTATATGCCGGGCATTCCTTTCCGGGAGCGGAAAAATGCCTGAAAAAAATAAAGAAGGCTTCCCGGTTGGCGGAATACGAAGGAGCAGTGTCGGAAATATGGAGATGGTACCGCTAAAAGGCAGCGGCTGGCAGGATAGGGAAAGGATATGGTTTTAAAATGCATAATCAGTTGACGGAACAGGATATTAAACGGATGGAGGAGGAGATCGAGCATCGGAAACTGGTCGTACGTAAGGAGGCGCTGGAGGCGGTAAAAGAGGCCAGAGCCCATGGCGATCTGAGCGAGAACTTCGAATATTATGCGGCGAAGAAAGAAAAAAATAAGAATGAAAGCAGAATCCGCTTTCTGGAACGCATGATAAAGACGGCGGAAATCATATCCGATGAATCGAAAGAGGACGAAATAGGGGTAAATAATACAGTGGAAGTCCGGTTTGAAGAGGACGGGACGGTGGAGACTTATAAAATCGTGACGACGATGAGGGGGAATTCCCTGGAGGGGCTGGTCAGCACGGAATCGCCTATCGGCAAGGCGCTTCTCGGCCATAAGGTCGGAGACCGGGTATGCGTCCGGGTGAACGAAAGCTATAGCTACTATATTATAGTGGAAAAAATTGAAAAGACAGTGGACGACGGAAGCGATAGACTAAGAAGCTTTTAACGTTCAGGAAATCCGAAGGCAGGAAGAGGAGGAGGGGACAGAGAAATGGATTATAAAAAAGCGGATGAAAGGGATATAGAGAATGTATTGAAAATATTGGATAATTTTTCCAGAACGGAGACGAGCAGGATGAAAATAGAAGTTTCCGAAGAAGAGGAACCGGAGAAAGTAGAAAAGGTATACCATCACGGCCGCTGCGATGTGGGAAGCCCGTGGGCAGTCCCGCGGGGAACCCGCTGGGATAAACAGGAAGAAGAGAAAGGAAGAGAAGATTGAAAATTAAAAATTTTCAATCCCAAGTTTGTGTCTGCGCGGCATCCACAAACTTGAAAGCCAGGCTGGCTTTGCGCAATAAAGCCGCGCAGAAATGGAGTAAACAATGATTATCGAAAACATATTTAAAGAAAAGAAACCGGTAGTTTCATTTGAAATTTTTCCGCCGAAAAAGGAAGCGGAACTGAATAATATCGATGCGACGTTAAAGACGCTGGCGCAGCTGCATCCTGATTTTATCAGTGTAACATTTGGGGCCGGGGGGAGCAGCGCGGATAATAAGACGGTGGAACTGGCGAAAAAGATCAAGAGGGATTATGGCATCGAACCGCTGGTTCATTTGACCTGCATCAGCAACAGTAAGGAGGAGATCAGGCAGATTCTGGGGCAGATGGAAGATGCCGGATTGAAAAACGTGCTGGCGCTGCGCGGGGACATGAATCCCAATGTACCGGCGAAGAATGATTTCCGGTATGCCAGCGAATTAGTGGCATTTATTAAAGAACAAGGGGATTTCCATGTCAGCGGGGCTTGTTATCCCGAAGTGCATCTGGAGGCACCGGATGGAATCGCAGATATACGAAACTTGAAAAAGAAGGTGGATGCAGGAGCGGGCCATCTCGTTTCCCAGTTGTTTTTTGATAATAATGTATTTTATGATTTTCTGACGAAAGTGAGGATCGCGGGCATCGATGCGCCGGTGGAGGCAGGCATTATGCCGGTGACGAATAAGGCGCAGATCAAACGGATGGTGACGATGTGCGGAGCTTCCCTGCCGGATAAATTCGAAAGGATACTGGAAAAATACGGGGAGAGCAAAGAGGCTTTGTTCGATGCGGGAATGGTATATGCTATTAACCAGATCGTGGAGCTGATTTCTTATGGAGTGGATGGAATACATATTTTTACGATGAATAACCCTGTAGTGGCCGGGAGGATTTGCGACGGGATCAAAAATCTGGTTTGAGTTATGGATTATGGCATGGAGTATAGCAAATGGCAGGACGTATGTCGGAGAGAATAAAGCCGTATACCATGCAGAAAGAGTCAAAAAGGAAGAATGGAGTATACTATATAGTGGATCATGGAAATATGACGGAGTCGAAAAGGAGGGTATTTCGTAATGTATGATTTGGTGATTATCGGGTCGGGGCCGGCGGGGCTTTCGGCTGCAGTTTATGCAAAAAGGGCGGGGTTCCATACATTAGTATTGGAAAAAGGCGCTATGAGCGGCGGCCAGGTACTGACGACGTATGAGGTGGATAATTATTTGGGAATGAAAGGCATGAACGGATTTGACCTCGGGATGAAGTTCCGGGAACATGCGGATCATATGGGAGTGGAATTCCTGGAGGCGGAGGCCGTCAGTATAGAAGAAGGAACGGAAAGCGGCGTGGGAGAAACGGCAGAACTGGTTGCATGCGAGAAAACCGATCCTTGCATCAAGCCCGGGAGGCGGGCGGAGGCCGGCGGGGATAAAAAGGGAGGCCGAATCTATAGGATTGTTACGAATAAAGGGGATTATGAAACCAGGGCGGTATTGGCAGCCACCGGCGCGGTTCATGCCAGGCTCCATGTGCCGGGGGAGGAAGAACTGGCCGGCATGGGGGTTTCTTATTGCGCGACATGCGACGGGGCTTTTTTCAGGAACCGTACCGTTGCGGTGATCGGAGGCGGCGATGTGGCAGTGGAAGATGCCGTCTTCCTGGCGAGAACGAGCAAGAAGGTATATCTGATCCATCGCAGGGATGAACTGCGGGCGGCCAGAATCCTTCAAAAAAAAGTACAGGAGCTTCCCAATGTGGAGATTCTCTGGAATACGGTAGTGGATGAAATTGTAGGAACAGACCGGGTGGAGAAGATCAGGATCCGCAATACCGTGTCCGGAGATATGGAAGAGATGGAGATGGACGGCGTATTTATTGCTGTCGGCATTCATCCCAATACGGAGTTATTTAAGGGCTTGGTGGAATGTGACGAAAAGGGATATATTGCTGCGGGAGAGGATGGAGTGACGACAGCGCCGGGGATTTTTGCGGCCGGAGATGTGCGTACCAAGCCGCTGCGGCAGATCGTTACGGCGGTTGCGGACGGGGCAAATGCGGTTGCCGGAGTACAGGATTATTTCCTGCAGGATTCTTTTTAAAAAAGGAATTTATATTTCTTGCTTAATTTTTTAAATTTTTTAAAATATTGTAGAAAGCCCGGAAAATGGGGGGATTTGGAAATTGGCATAGGTTGACAAATGTGTCGGAAAGTGTTATATTACTTAACAGATGTAACAAAATTGTAATAAATTAAAAAAGTAGGTAACATTTTCTAACATTTTCGGAGGACATAACCTATGAGACAAAAGAACGTGAAAATGGCAATATGTGCAGTAACAGCGATCCTTACATTTTCAGGTATGAACATAGAAGCGAATGCGGCGACAGATCTTGCATCGGTATTGCCGTCGGCAGGAGTGGATTATACATTACAGGCTAACGCAACTTCCCTTAAAAATATAAAAGAAGAGGCGGATACGGAGAAAGCAGAAACGGAAGAAACGAATACGGAAAATCAGACGGAAGATGTTCCGGCGGATGGGGTGTCCGGCAATGCGGCTTCCGAAAATATGAATACGGAACAGGAAAAAACCGATGACGCCGAACCGGCGGAGGCAGAGGAAAATGCGGCGGCAGAAGCGGAAGAAAAAGTAATTGAAGAAACAAAGGAAGTGGATACTTCCAATCTGAGCGAGAAGATTTTAAAGGATGTGGCGAAGAAGCTGGATCGGAAGGATGAAGAAGAGAGCTTCAAAAGCCTTGTAATCGCAAAAGTAAACGATTATGTAAACGTAAGAAGCATACCCAGCGAGGAAGGGGAAATCGTCGGCAAGCTTTATGATAAATCGGTGGGCAGTTTTATTTCCGAACAGGACGGATGGTATGAGATCAAATCCGGTTCCGTAACGGGCTATGTAAAAGGCGAATACTGCGTAACGGGCGACGATGCGGTAGAGCTGGCAAAGCAGGTGGGAACGAGGATTGCTACTGTTACGACGACTACGCTGAAGGTAAGGCAGGAACCCGGCCTGGATACGACGGTACTCGGTATGGTTCCTATTGAGGACCAGCTTGTCGTAACGGAAGAACTGGACGACTGGGTAAAGGTGAATATAGAGGAAGGCGACGGTTACGTATCAACGGATTATGTGACGCTTTCCACAGAATTTGTACAGGCAGAGTCCAAGGCAGAAGAAGAAGCCAGACTTGCAAAAGAAGAAGCGGATCGGAAAGCGGCTCAGGCAGCGGCAAGAAGAGCGGCGGAGAAATCGAATTCTTCCGGCGGCGGCCAGGTGATGTACGCTTCGGGCAACGGCAGTGAGATGGGCCGTGCAGTTGCAAATTATGCGTTGCAGTTTGTAGGGAACCCGTATGTATACGGCGGAACCAGCTTGACGAACGGCGCGGATTGTTCAGGCTTTGTTATGAGCGTATATGCGAATTTCGGCGTAAGCCTTCCGCATTCGTCAGCGGCAGACAGGAACGTAGGCGCGGCGGTAAACGGACTGGCCAATGCACAGCCGGGCGATCTGGTTTGCTACTCCGGGCATGTGGCATTGTATATCGGGAATGGGCAGATCGTTCATGCTTCGACATCGAAAACAGGAATTATTGTTTCCAACGCAAGCTATAGGACGCCCCTCTCCGTAAGAAGAATTTTCTAAGAAATATTTTTGAAGAGAATAAGATAACAAGGACAAATCAGCGGATGCTTTTATGGCATCCGCTTTGTATTACAAACACTGGCGTGCGAAGCGCGGCAGCGTTTGTTGCAATAAGTTGGCGCGCTTCGCACGCCAGTGTTTGCTCCTGCCCGATTTTCAGAAATTTTCAGAATATATCTTTTTGGAGAAAAACGCTTGACAAAAGTAAACTTGTACAAGTTATACAAAAAATGGATTTTAGCGCTTAATTTCCATAAAATGGAAAACATGGTTATCCACATAGAAAAATGGCTCAAAATGAAGGATTGCGATTTATACACGGGTTTATCCACATTATCCACAAGTTTTCTTTGAAAAATGGTATAAATTGCAGCAACAGCGATTGGAACAGATGTTTTGTTTATTATGTTAAAAACGAGAAAAAAGTCGCAAAATGACGAAAACTGTATTGACATACAATAGAGCTTAAATTGTTGCATAGGTATGGTACAATATGGTATAATGTTTGAAAACAATATACTAAACGAAGAGAAATACAGAGTATAAGGTTTGGACAATAATCCAATGAAAGGGATGAGCGGTATGAAGTTTGTTATAGTAGGCAAGAACATTGAAGTAACACAGGGGTTAAAGGCGGCAGTAGAAGAGAAGATCGGAAAGCTGGAGAAGTATTTTAATCCGGAGACGGAAATACATGTGACGTTAAGCGTGGAAAAAGAACGTCAAAAGATAGAAGTGACCATTCCGGTGAAAGGAAGCATTATTCGTTCGGAGCAGGTCAGCAACGATATGTATGTTTCTATCGATCTGGTGGAAGAGATTATTGAAAGGCAGATCAAGAAGTATAAGAATAAGCTGATAGACCAGAAGCAGTCAGCTGGTTTTTTCAAACAGGAATTTATCGAGAAGGATTATATGGATGACGAAGAGGTAAAGATCATCCGCACAAAGAAATTCGATATTAAGCCGATGTATCCTGAGGACGCATGCGTTCAGATGGAGCTGCTCGGGCATAGCTTCTTCGTATTCTTTAACGCGGAAACAGAACAGGTAAACGTAGTATATAAGAGAAAAGGAAATACCTATGGGCTGATTGAACCCGAAGTATAATGGGACAAGCCTGAATGAAAAAATATGAAAGGTGCGTGGCATGGCTGCGCATCTTTTTTCATATATTGCAATGAGACTGACAGGGCGGTATGGAATGCAATATTTGAAAAAAATAAAAAAGGCAATATTGGTCGAAAGTATACTGTTGGTATCGCTGTACAGTGTATTTATGGCGGACATATTAAGAGGAAGCGTGGGAAGGGAACAGCCACAGGCGGTAGAGGTGGGTTCGGTAGGAGAACGGGAGTATATTAAATGGGTGGATTTTAATATTTCTTATGAAGCCTTATGCGAGGCATATAAATGGGATGTGGAGACATACGAGGAGGCACTGGGGGATAAAAATACAGTGCATGTGGACTGGATCGAACTGCTGGCTTATACAGGCGCCAGGCATGGCGGGGAATTTCCTTCCGGCACAGCGAAAGAGATTGCCCGGACGGCGGAAAAACTGAAGAACGGTGAAACGACAATGCAGGAACTTTCTGGGGATATGGAGTATTATGCTTATTACCTGGAGGCATACCGGGCTGTGCTGGACGGTTATGTGGGGGAATATGAGATACAAAGGGAAACGGAAGAGGGGAAAGTGGAATGGAAAAAATGCTATGGTTTAAAGGCTTTCTCCCCGATTGCAAAAGGGTTTGAATATAACGACTATGATGATTTCGGGGCATCCAGGAGCTATGGATATTCCAGGCCGCATCTCGGGCACGATATGCTGGGCCAAGTAGGCACTCCCGTCATCTGCATTGAGTCCGGTTACGTGGAGGCCATCGGGTGGAACCAATACGGGGGCTGGCGGCTGGGCATACGCAGCTTTGACGGAAAGAGATATTATTATTACGCCCACCTGCGCCAGAATTTCCCTTACTGCAAAGATCTGGAGGAGGGCAGCGTAGTGACGGCCGGACAGGTAATCGGCTATATGGGGCACACGGGCTATAGCAAAACGGAAAACGTCAATAATATCAAAGTCGTCCATCTTCATTGGGGGCTGCAGCTTATTTTCGATGAATCGCAGAAAGAAGGCAATAATGAGATATGGATAGACTGTTATAATTTAACGAGATTTCTTTATAAAAACCGATCGGAGACCGCAAAAAATATGGAAACAAAGGAATGGTACCGCATATATGAGATGAGGGATCCGGCAGTGGAAGAGTATATGGAGGGGAACAGGAAGTAAGGGACATCGTTCCCTGTGCTTCCTAAAACCGCCTCCATACGGACTTTCCTGGCATTCGGTCAATCCATGAGCGAATGTTCAATAATATCAGCGATATTTCAGGCTATTGCGTCGATGAAGCATTCATCGTCTGTTCGATAATGCTCTGCATAATGTCCTTCGTGATCTGGCCGGTGACGTACCCGTATACGTTGCCGCTGCTGTCGATCATGAAGGTAGTAGGATAGGCGCTGATGCCGTAATAATAGGCCAGGCTTCCGCCGTCATCCATAACCACAGGATAAGTATAGTTATTTTCTTCGAGAAATGCTGTAATGCTTTCCACGTTTCCTTCCCTTCCTGTATTAGGGGAGGCTACGCCGAGAATAATGACATCGGACTGGTTTTCCCCATATTCCTCATAAATTTCCTGGATTTCAGGCATTTCCGCCCGGCAGGGGGGACACCAGGTGGCCCAGAAGTTGAGGAATATCGTTTTTCCTTTATAATCAGCCATAGTGTGTACATTGCCGTATTGGTCTTCCAAAGTAAAGTCGGGCGCAGGAACTGTTTCCGCTTCAGGGCTGTCTGCCGGATCCGCCGGATTTTCCGCTTCCGTATCGGTGCTGTCCGATGCCTCATTTTTTTCCGCCTGTTCGGCAGGGGGAGCCGGGGAAGGCTCTGCTTCCTGGCCCACGTCCTGGCTAATAGAGGGACTGCCGGAAAGATAAGCGCTGATGCCGTTCATCCATCCCGTAAACATCATGATTCCAATAAAAATCATGAGGACGCCGCCGATCTTTACCGTATATTTTACGGCGGAGCGGTATTTTTTAAAGAAATCCAGCAGGGCTTTGGTAAACAGCCCGACCGCCAGGAAAGGAAGGACAAAGCCCAGGGTATAAACGCCGATCAACAGAAACCCGGTTGCCGAGGAAGATGCCGAGGCGGCCAGGAGCAGCACGCTGGCAAGAGCAGGGCCGACGCAGGGAGTCCAGGCGAAGCTGAACGTAAAGCCAAGGATCAGGGCAGTCAGGGGATTCATCGCAAGGCTGTCCGGCTGAAAATGAAAACGATGTTCTTTGGATAAAGAAGAACTGCCGAACAGCCCCAGCTGATAAAGTCCGAATAAAACAACAATGATTCCCCCGATGCGGGTAAACCATGTCTGGTAATTATGAAAAAATTTTCCTACGGCAGTAAAGCTAAAGCCAAGGAGGAAAAAGGCAAAACTGACGCCAAGAACGAAAAATAAGGTATTTCTCATGACCCGGCTTCTTTTATAAGTAATATTCCCTTCTTCATCCGTCGTTTTTGCCCCTCCAGACAAATAACCAATGTATAAGGGAATCAACGGCAGTACGCAAGGAGAGAAAAAGCTGACCAGCCCCTGAAAAAAAACGGTGATCGAGGAAATTCCTGTTTCAAATGTAAGATTCATGCTATATTGTTATCCTTTCTAATCAGTATATTCTCTATCATAGCATGTAGGGGAACGGAATGTCCATATCCCAAATTTCCGCAGACGGCATTGGGCATCGGAGACCGGGAAAGGCAAGGGCAGGAACGCGCCCGGCAGAGGGGCAGGTTTTTTGCTGTTGCGTACAATCAGCAATTTCACTTATGAAATGGCCAAAAACCAAGGGTGAAATTGCCACGGACGGCAATTTCAGGAAGCGAAGGGCAAGGATGCCCTTTCGCTTCCGACCCAATCGGTTCCAAAGAGTATACCCATTTCATTAGTGAAATCTGATTGGAAGCTCCAGCAAAAAACCTGCCCCTCTGCCGGGCGCGTTCCTGCCCTTGCCTTTCCCGGTCTCCGGAGTCCAATGCCATTTGCGGAAATTTAGGATATGGACATTCCGTTCCCCGGTTAGTTTCTTAATTCGCCCATGCGATCTGCTGGGAAGTCGTCAGGGGGTAAGTGCGCAGGATGTCGGAAACCAGGTTTTCCCGGTGCATGTCTACGGCAGTGATTTGGTTATTTCCATAGGTTTTATAATAGTAAATTCCTTTGGCCGCGTTCATGCAGCAGGAATAGGTGGTGACGTCATAAAGTTCCTGCGGGGTGATGACGCTTCCGCGGATCATGGATACGGAGTCCAGTATATGAAAAAATTGGGAAATGCTGCTCATTTCATCTTTTTCGCAGATGGAGTTCAGGCTGAGATAGGCGGCTTTAACAAAACGGGAGGCGGGGGAATAATCCCCGGGCAGACCGACGCAGCCGAGGCCCTGGCCGAAGGGGACAAGGCTTTTGATCGAGCTGAAGCAGTTGGTCGGGCAGCTGGAAGTCAGGTTCATGTATTGGCAGAGGTTGGTGGTCTGGAAACCGAAGGCAGGATTATTTGTCAGCACTCCGATTGGATTTTCACATAGATCCATACCGCTTTTTGTATTTTCCAGAACGAGGGACCCGGTGCTGTCCGCGATGTGCCAGTGCAGGGGAGCCAGGGGAAGCGATGCGCTGAAAGGAATGCCCACCAGATGGGTAGAATCGAGAAGCTTTTTGGCTTCCGCTATGGAGGCGCACTGCCCAAGTACCCAGGGGATCAGTTCGAAGGGAGAGATATTTTTACTGTCGCTGGCCTCTTCCGATGGATAGTAGGCGGTATCAGGAAAATTCAGCCCCGCCATGCAGAGTCCCTTTTCATTGACGGCTTCGGCATAAAGCGGATAGCCTTCCATGACTGTCGCCATACCGAGCATAGCGTAGTGCTTATCCATGATGCTTGTTCTGCGGAAGGGAAGCGGATAATTCCTCGGAGTAAAGACGACGCATTCATTAAAATTGTATTCAAAGTCCATGGTGCGGCCGAAATAAAAATCGTTTGTTGTCATTGCAATACTGGTACACATGTACAAGACCTCCTTTGTGCCGGTAACGGCGGTTTATAAAAGTGTATTCGCTTTTTGGAAATATTATACTCCGGTTTTCCCCGAGCGGTATATTATAAAAAAATACATAAAATGCCATAATAAACCATACCTTGATCCGTATCTATGGTAGATTCGCATGTTGATATAATATTCAGCGAAAAGGGAGGAAGGATTATGAAAAGAAAGGAAATGACAAGAGTATCCGGCATCTGTATGGCAGTCTGTCTTCTTTTGGCAGGATGCGGGAACAAAGGAGTGGAAACAGCCGCAGCGACAGCCCCGGCAGAGGAAACCGTTGATTGCGACGCTGCATATGAAGAAAGCGGATATGGCTGGGCGCAGGAAGAAAGTACCGTAGAGACCGGAGGAAATGCGGAGGAGTATTCGGAGTGGACAGAAACGGGATATGCGTCGGTATACGATAAACCATTGTCCACATTTTCGGCGGATGTGGATACTGCTTCTTACAGCAACTTGCGCAGGTTGATACGATCCGGTTATGGGATTGAGGATCTTCCGGTGGGAGCGGTCAGGATTGAAGAAATTATCAATTATTTTTCTTATAACGATTTGAAAGAACCGGAAAAAGAAGAACCTTTTGGCGTGACGACGCAGATCATGCCCTGTCCGTGGAATAAGGAGGCGCAGCTTCTGCGGGTGGGGCTGCGGACGGAAAAGATAGATTATGACGATTTTCCACCATCCAACCTGATATTCCTTTTGGATGTGTCGGGCTCTATGTATGCGGAAGATAAGCTTCCCTTGCTCCAGGAGTCTTTTGCTATTCTGGCAGAAAACCTGACGGAAAAAGACAGGGTGTCGATCGTGACTTATGCAGGGGATGACACGATTGTGCTGGAGGGCGTGAGCGGGAACAGGACAAAAGAAATCTGCCAGGCTCTTTTTGACCTGGAAGCGGGAGGCAGCACTCACGGAAGCAAGGGAATCGAGACGGCATACCGGCTGGCAGAGGAATACTACATAGAAGGAGGAAACAACAGGGTTATTCTGGCGACGGACGGCGATTTGAATGTAGGATTGACTTCGGAAAGCGAACTGGAAGAACTGATTGCGGAGAAAAAAGAATCGGGGGTTTTTCTGTCTGTGCTTGGATTTGGCGGGGGAAATATCAAAGATAATAAGATGGAAACATTGGCGGATAAAGGAAATGGAAATTATGCCTATATAGATTCCTTAAAGGAAGCAAACAAAGTGCTGGTGGAAGAAATGAGCGCCACTTTGCTGACCGTTTGTAAAGACGTGAAATTCCAGGTGGAATTTAATCCGGCCGTAGTGGAAGAATACCGCCTGATCGGGTATGAAAACAGAAGACTTGCCGCGAAAGATTTTGAGGACGATACGAAGGACGCGGGGGAAATCGGAGCGGGATACTGTATGACGGCGCTCTACGAGATTGTGACAAAGGAAAAGGTAAACGGAAGCGGCGTGGCGCGGGATCAGCTGAAATATGCCGATTTTTATGAAGACGAAAAAGAGCAGAGAGGAAGCGGGGAAGAAAACGGCGGTAATTATATGGAATACGAGTGGCTTACTGTCAGCATCCGTTATAAAGAACCGGAAGGCACGGAAAGCCAGCTCCTGGAATATCCGGTGGATTATTCTTCCTATGTGGAAGAACCGGGAGAAGATTTTCTGTTTACGGCGGCGGCAGCGGAATTCGGGCTGGCGGCTATGGACAGCGAATACAAGGGAGAAGCTTCTTTGCGGCACGTGAGGGAAATATTGGAAGATTTGTCCTTGGATGATGAATATAAGGCTGAGTTTGCGGAATTGGTGAAGGAACTGGATAAAAATTAATTTTTTTGTATTGAACGTATTTTCGATTGACAGGAAACGGAGCTTTATATATAATGAAAAAAATATCCGGAGAGGATATGGATACGCTGATGGCGGCGTAAGAGAAAAGGAGAGGAAAATGATAAAAAATCGGTTGAAAAAAGCAAGTGCGTTTTTTCTGGCAGCGGTATTGAGCCTGAGTGTGGGGAGTTCAAATGTATCCGCTGCAGAAAATACGGTGAATGTGAAACTGGAAGTGCAATACGGACAGGCGGAAGCCAGAGAGATAACGGACATGGTGAATGCTTTCCGCACGGGGAGTGAAGCATGGTATTGGAATGAGGATGATGCGACAAAAACAGTGTACAATGACTTGGGAACCTTGACTTATGATAAAACATTGGAACAAGTTGCTATGAAGCGTGCGGCGGAACTTGCTCTTGGCTATAGCCATACAAGGGTAAATGGCGAAGGATGTTTTACGGCATTTGCGGAATACGGCTATTCAGGCAGGGCGTCCGGGGAAAATATTGCAGCCGGATATATCAGTGCGAAAGACGTATTTGTAGGCTGGCGGGAAGATAAAGACTACTATGCTGGCCAGGGTCATAGAAGAAACATGTTGAGCCCTGATTTTGATGCGATAGGAATGGGACATGTATATGCCAATGGAATTCATTATTGGGCAATGGAGCTGGGAAATGTGAGTGCAGCTGGCGATTCAGGTATAGACGGGGATCAGACGGTTACGGTTGAAATACAGAATTCTTCCATTCACTCTCTTTCCACAGAAAAGGATACTTACCAAACCGTGTCAGGGAATACGATAGACTTGCCGACAGTGAATGCCGTTGCGGAAGCGCCTACTTTCTGGCCGGAAGGCGGAAGTGCAGTTGTTACGGTGGAAAACCCTGATTGGAAAATAGACAACGAATTGATCGCACGTATAACCGGAGGAAAGCTCCTTGGCAAGTCGGCAGGAACGACGACGCTTACCGCATCGGTAGGAAGTGAAAAAGTGACAGTGACTATTGAAGTTTTGCCAAATGATAATGAAGAAGACAACGATCCCGGAAATAATGGAGATGGTGATAACGATCCCGGAAATGGCGGAGAGGACGACAACGATCCCGGGAATAATGGAGAGGAAGATAACGATCCCGGAAATAACGGGGAAGACAACAATCCTGGAAATGAAGGGAACGGCGGCAGCAGTTCAGGAAATGGCGGCAGTTCCGGCAGCAAGGGCAATACAGGAAAATCATCCGGCGGATCTGCGGCAGCGGAAACAATTATTATCCCGACGACCAGCATAGTGGGCGGAGTACAGTCAGCTACGGAAGGCGTATATATGGCGACTCATGTAAACGGAACGATTGTTGTTACGGATAAGGCGGTGATTGCCCAGAATTACAGCCTGGCAAATAATGAAAAACCATATGCCAAATTTTCTGATTTTGATGTGAAGAAGAGTTTGCTGGCGAAACAGAGCATTGACTCTGTAGCAGCTGCACAAGGAGCTGTTGTTGGTCCGATACTCAATATTGAATTGGGAAAAATGACAGATGGTAAGTACAGTCTGCTTCCTGCTGACGGATCACCCATCAGATTATCGGTAGGAATTCCGAAAAGTTTTATGGAGACTGGCAAGACCTATGGGATTGTGTGCGTGCGTACCGGCGGATCTTATGCGGTATTAAAGGATCTCGATAATATGGCTGATACCATTACTTTTGAAACGGCTGGCGGTGCAGGCGTATACGCATTAATAAAATATTAAGAATATTTCAGAATTTTATGCCATGGGCGCGGAAGACAGGTTCCGCGCCTGTTTTTTTGTGCAAAGAAATGTAAAGAAAATGAGCTTTCTTGAAAAAAATACCAATTTATGGTAAATTATGGTAAGTTTACCAACAAAATTGGTATGTTTACGGAGGCGCACAAAAGATGATTAGGGAATATGAAGACCAGGATGTATATGAGGCGCTGCAACAACGCCTGGAATATCTTTTCGAAGAATTTGACAATATTTACATATCTTTTTCCGGCGGTAAGGATAGCGGCCTATTGTTGAACCTGACGCTGGATTTCCAGAAAAAGTTTTATCCTGAGAAAAAAATCGGGGTTTTCCATCAGGACTTTGAAGCCCAGTATACGGTGACGACGGAGTATATAGAACGCACTTTTGAACGGCTGAAAGGGGAGGCGGAACTGTACTGGGTATGCCTTCCTATGGCTACAAGAACTGCTTTGAGCAGTTATGAAATGTTCTGGTATCCATGGGATGATACGAAGAAAGAAGCATGGGTGAGGGAAATGCCGGAACATGACTATGTAATCAACTTGAAAAATAATCCAATGACAACTTACCGCTATCGCATGCATCAGGAGGATTTGGCAAAACAGTTCGGCAGGTGGTACCGGATATCCCATGAGAATAAAAAAACGGTCTGCCTGCTCGGAATGAGGGCGGATGAGTCTTTGCAAAGATACAGCGGGTTTGTAAATAAAAAATACGGTTATAAGGGAGAGTGCTGGATCAGCCGCCAGTTTAAAAATATGTGGTGTGCGTCCCCGTTGTACGACTGGAGCCTGGAGGACGTATGGCACGCAAATTATCTTTTTGAATACGATTATAACCGGTTGTACGATTTATACCATATGGCGGGGCTGAAAGTTTCCCAAATGAGAGTGGCATCCCCCTTCAACGATTACTCAAGAGACAGCCTGAACCTGTACCGGGTGCTGGATCCTGAGATATGGGCGAAGCTGGTGGGAAGGGTGCAGGGAGCGAATTTTGCATGTATTTATGCCAGATCGAAGGCTATGGGTTACCGCAGCATCACTTTGCCGGAAGGACATACATGGGAATCTTATACAAGGTTTCTGCTGGATACGCTGCCTGTCAGGCTTCGGAATAATTATGTGAAGAAGTTCAACACTTCCATAAGGTTCTGGCATGAAAAAGGCGGCGGGCTGGAGGAGGAGACAATAAGGGAACTGGAAGAACACGGATATAAGATAAAACGTAATGGAGTTTCCAATTATACGTTAAATAAAAAATCCAGAATTATTTTTATGGAGAAGATACCCGATAATACGGACGACATAAAATCAAGCAAAGATATTCCCAGTTGGAAAAGAATGTGTTATTGCATTCTGAAAAATGACCATATATGCAGGTCTATGGGATTTGGCTTGAACAGACAGCAGCAAAGAGCTATCGATGTCATTAAAAGAACATACAAAGGATTGGAGGAAATCAATGGAAAAGCATGAGAGTCCGGTTTATAATGTAATTGCAGTACCGATACAGAAAATCAAGCCCAATAATTATAATCCGAATTCGGTGGCTCCGCCGGAAATGAGGCTGCTCTACCGCAGCATCAAAATGGACGGATACACGATGCCGATTGTCTGTTATTATAAAAAGGAAGAGGATGAATATATTATAGTGGATGGTTTCCACCGCTACAGAGTGATGCTGGAACACGAGGATATTTTTGAACGTGAGGGAGGAATGCTGCCTGTCTCCGTGATCGATAAGCCGATTGACCAGAGGATGGCGAGCACGATCCGGCATAACCGGGCAAGGGGAAACCATAACGTGGACTTAATGAGCAATATTGTAAAGGAACTGCATGAAATCGGGCGTTCTGATGCATGGATATCCAAGCATCTTGGAATGGACAGGGATGAGATACTGCGTTTGAAGCAGATTACCGGTCTTGCGGCGCTTTTTAAGGATATTAAATTCGGAAAAGCATGGAAGCCGGTAGAAGAAGATGAGGTGGAAGCGGCGGAGCAATAAGGAAAGGTATGGGGATCGCAATGGAGGAGCAAAGAATATTTGAGGTATTGGGAATCGGAGAGACGAAAGATGGAGATGAGATCAGAAAGGCATATAGAAAAAAACTTCTGTCTGTAAACCCGGAAGATAACCCGGAAGGATTTAAGCGGTTAAGGAAGGCTTATGAAAGCGCCCTTGCCATGTGCAGACGCGCGGAAGATACCCAGGAGGAAGAGGACACTCCGGTAAGCCGGTATTTGAAAGAAGCGGAAGCAATCTATAGTTCTTTGTCAAGACGGCTGGACGAGGAGGAATGGAAGCGGCTGGCGAACCACGAACTGCTGGATGATCTGGAGCTGGAGGAGGAGATTCGGCGGAAACTGTTCCGATATCTGGCGGATCATTTCCAGCTGCCCGCATCCGTCTGGCGAATTCTGGACGGAGCCTTTGGAATCGTGGAGGGAGTCGGAGAGTTGAAGGAACATCTGCCGGAGGATTTTGTAAATTTCATGGTATGGAAATGTTCGGAAGGGGCGGATGATTCCGATTTCTCCTTTGATAAACTGGAGGGGGAAGACCGGGCGGATTACGATACTTTTATTGCGAATTACAATCAACTGGTGAGAATATCCCGGGAGGAAGCGGAAGATAAAGAAAGCTGGCGGAAAGAAATCGGCCGGAAGATCGCATTTATGGATACGTTTGGAATCCGCCATCCGTGGTATGAGATGGAGAAGGCCAGATATATGCTGCTGTGCGGGCAAAAGGAAGAGGCGGAGCGCATGGCAAGGGCGCTCTGGGACAGAGGGGAAAGGGATATCCGCATGCTTTTTTCCGGCGCATATATTTTAAAGGAATGCGGGCAAGGGGAAGAGGCGGCCGCTGTTTATCAGGAGCTGCTGGAACGGGAAGAGATGACGAACGAGGATATTTATACCGCTTCTGTCGCTTTGGCCGAAATCTTCGCGGAAAAGAGGGAATGGGAGGAAGCCAAGGAACATGCCTTGCATGCCAGGAGGCTGTACAATACGAAAAAAGCCATGGATCTGCTGAATGAGTGCAATGCGGAAATCATCGCTCTTTATACGGAAGAAAAGGCGGGGGAAATAGATACGGAGAAAGGCGTTATGCTGGCATGGTGTTATATTCAGGCCGGCCGTGCGGAGGAAGGGCTGGAATTTTTTAAAGACAATCGGGTGCTGGCGGAGGATACCGCGGAATGCCACAGAGTAAAAACCGTTTTGTACGTGTCGGGAGGGCTGGACGAAGAAGGGGCGGCGGAAGCGAGGCTTTGGCGGAAGAGCCTGGAAGAGCATGGTTTGCCAAAGGAGGAGGAAGAGGCTTACCGGATGGCCCAGAGTTATGAAATGGAAGGTAAGGCACTCCAGATACGCCTTGAAAAACTGGAAGATAAAGAGGGCGAAGAAGCGGCGGATTTGAAGGCAGCGGCGATGGCCGCATTCCAGGAGGCAGTGGAACATCTGCCGGAAGAGATAGACTTTCTGATGGCAAAGCTGAATTTTTTACGCAGCCCGTTTTTTGGTGAAAAGAGAGACAATGAACAGATCGTGGAGATCTGCGAAAAAATAAAGAAAATAGACAATGGCTATTATTGGGCGTATTTTTATGCACAGGAAGCTTATGAAAAAATGGGAAAGGCCCAGGAGGTCGTGGATACTTATTATGAGGCGAAGAAGATTTATGCGGGAATGCCGGAGATCTACGAACGGGCGGCAAGGGCTTTCTGGGCGTACAGCCAGTTCCGGGAAACAAAAAATATCATTGCCCAGGCGGAAGAAGCAGGTATCAACAGTTATTATCTGCGGCTTAGAAAACTGGAAATGATGCGCCGGGAAGCGGAAGACGAAGACGCGATGAAGGCGGTGGATGAATATGTCGGAAAGCTGATCGAAGAGATGGAAGAGAAAGGAGACGCGCAGGAAGATCTTTTGTCCGATGCTTATTTGCAGAGGGCGTTTACTCACGATAATGGATATGCCAGGGAGTTTCGCCAAGTGGATGAAATGGAGCGTTGGGCGAAACGGTCGGTGGAACTGGCGGATAACAACCGGAACAGGTACTTTCTTGGGCGGTTTTATGAAGAGTATAAAGGGGAGTCGAGGACGGCATACGAGCATTTGAAAAAATGCGAAGAACGGGGACTGGATTTTGAATGGCTGTATTTTTACATTGCCCAGTGCCATGAAGATTTTGAGGAATGGGATAAGGCGATCGAATATTATAAAAAGGCCATGGAAAAGAATCCGGAAGAAAGTGATTTTGTCTGGAGAGTGGGATGGCTTTACCGGAAGAAATTCGATCGGACAGGACAGAAAGAATATTACGAAAAAGCGATAGAATATCTAAAACTTCAAGTGGAAAAGTTCGGGGAAACCTCAAGGGAGCTATGGCAGCTTTCGGATCTCCACGGGAACGTCAGGGAATATGGGCTGGCCTTGGCAGAGATCGACAGGGCGTTGGAGAAAGACCAGCAATGCAGGAACTGGGGGCAGAGGGGGCTGCTGCTTCAGATGTCCGACAGAAAAGAAGAGGCTATGGAAAGCTTTGAGAAGGCGATCGAAGTACAATTAAAAAAAGGATATGATTATCACTATTCCTATTACCGGATGCATGATTATTTTTGTGAGCAGCGCGAATATGAAAGGGGAATCGGCTGGCTGGAGGAAAAGCTGAACCGCGTATTGACGGAAACGCAGCGGGATAAGATTCTGCAATATATCAAAGATGATTACATGGGGCTGGAGAACTGGGCAAAAGCGCTGGAAACGCTGGAACGGATATACGGCGGGACAACGCTGGAGGATTATGTGTGCGACGAATGGAAAAAGGAAGGGAAGCGCATCAGCGATCTTTTGGATTTGTACCAGTGTTACCTGCCCGAAGAAGATTTGCGCCGGAAAACGGAGGAGGCGGAGGTCCTGCTGGAAAGAGGCGGAAGAGAGGGAATGAAAGAGGATCATGGGGGCATGAGAAGGGCGTATATGCAGATTGGCTTTTGCTATGATGAGTATTTGTCCGACAGCGAGCGGGGGCTGGCATTTTTCAGGAAGGCACTGGAATATGACAGGCTGATTGGAATCGGGAATTCGGATTGCCGCTGGACGCTGACCACGATCATGCGCAATCTCTGGCGGATGGGCAGAACGGAAGAAGCAAAGGAATACCGGGAATTGTACCGGAAGAGCCTGGCAGAATCTTATGAAGAATGTGCAGAACTCGGCAAAAGCCTGGAAGAGCTGCATCTGGGAGAATGCACCAGTCGGCGGGTGAGCCTTTATAATCTTTTCCAGCTCTGCTATTATTGCGGGGAGTATGAAGAAGCGAGGAAATATTTGCAGCAGATGGAGTCTTGCGAGTGGTGCAGCAGCTGTATGATGGGAGAGTGTACCGAGGAATGGGAATGCAAAGGATATATGGCGCTTCATGACGGTTCCGGGGAAGAGGCGGCGCGGTGTTTTGAACACGCGGTAAAATGCTGTCTTCGAAGAAACGATCAGGCAAGGCATGAGTTGAGAGTGCTTGGCAGGAAGAGGGAGGAAGTTTAAGAAAAGAACGCCGGTGCGAAAGGGGAATTTTGTTGTTATGGGCAGCAGAGTATGCTATATTAAAGATACATAATAGAAAGGAACAGAGTATCAGTCATGGCATTTTTAAAGGTGTGGATTTATGAAAAATGAGGGAAGAAAAAAAGTAGTATATACTGCACAGTCTAAATATTACTATTTTGCAAAGATGATGGTTGCAAAGTATGTATTAGAACATGATGCTGTTCCGTTGAATCCTTTTAATAACTGGTCCTATTTTATGAATGACATGGTAGACAGGGAACTGGTGATTTCGGCAAATGCCAGTTTGGTTGATTTAAGTGATGAAATATGGGTTTTTGGCCCTGTTGCCGACGGCGTGCTGGCAGAGATGCGCATGGGAATGGCACAGGGAAAAAGCATACGTTTTTTTTCTTTGGGAAAGACATATGAAGAAATTCAGGAAATAGGAATCGAAGATTTGACTTTTGAAGAAAATGTTCTCAGAAAAGAAGAAAAAGAGCGTTTGCTGCAGGAATTTTCGAATATGGAGTAGTTTGTTGCTATTTGCGCATCAGGAATGGAATGGGGACAAAAATGAGAAAATTAGATGTGGCGATTGTCGGCGCAGGGGCTGCCGGCATTGCATGCGGCATGAAGCTTTTAGATAAAGGGAACCATAATTTTATGATTTACGAGAAAGGGCGTTCCTACGAAAAGCGGTATTGTCCGGTGGACCACGGGAGGACATGCATGAAATGCGATGGCATTTGCAATGTGATTTCCGGATTTGGCGGCTGTATCCATTATGGGGATTCCGTGAAACTGTCCGTGTATCCAAGCGGGAAAAGGCTGTATCAGCTTTTAGGCCCGGATGCTTATTATTCCTGCCTGGAGTTTGCTTTGGAACATTTTTTCCGGAACCGGTATCTGGAATTTCAGATGACAGAGGGAAATAAGATAACGGAGATGGATGTAAAGGATTATGGGATCTGTTCTTTGGACAGCGGGCAGGTGAAGGAGGCTCTCAGGAACAGTTTTGATTATTTGGAATCCAACCAATGTATTTCTCTGGAAACAGTAGTAAAAAAGATAGAAAAACAGGAAGATGGATTTTTTCTGACATTGCAGAGGACGTCGGGGGAAGAGACCGTTTATGCGGCAAAAGTTGTCATCGCTACGGGCAGAGACGGCGTGACATGGTGGAAGGAAATGACAGGACATCTGGGAGTAAAGGCGGAACCGCCCGTTATATCGTTAGGCTTCCGGTTTGAAATGGATAAGAAATATTTGACGGGCATCGGAGAACGTCATCCCGATTTGAAGCTGCGGTTTGTCAAAGGCGGGAGAAAGTTTAAGACTTTCTGTTTTTGCGCGGGAAAGAAAGGCGGAAAACTGAAAGGCGAGAATTACGGGGACTTTACGTTATTGGACGGTCACATTCTTCTGGATAAAGATGAGGAGAGCGGTTTTGCAAACTTTGCGCTGCTGATGCAGCTTACTCATGACAGGGAGCGAATGACATATTCACAGGTGGTTTCCCGCTATATTGCCCGTTATAAAAAGTTGGGCGGTTATTCGGGAATGCCGGTTTTTCAAAACTATAGTTCTTTCCGAAACAGGGAAGATGGTTCGGAGCAAAACGGCACCAGCCTGGCATCTGCCAGGCCGGCAGCGGTATGGAAGCTTTTAGAGCCGGAGGAGCATACTATGTTTTGCGAGGTCGCGGATGAGATTATTCGATGGATCATGGAGTTCAACGGTTTGCATGCAGGGCAGATAGAGGAGTTTGGGAAAAAAATATATATTCTGGGAATGGAGATCGAGTCTTTATGGGATACGATCTGTCTGGATGAAGCTATGATGACGACGGTGGACGGATTATACGTAACGGGAGATTGCGCGGGACTGGCACAGGGGATCATACCTGCCGCAGTTTCGGGAGTGTACGTGGCAGAGAAGATCGTGTGAGAAAAACATTAAGGAACACTAAGGCTGCAAAGGGCGCAGCCCAAGAGTTCCTAAATGTTTGGAAGAAGGGGGGAATCGGAAATGAGAAAAAGGCGGGAGGAAATAACAGAAGGAAGCGAAGACGAAAACAGACTGCATCAATACATTAAGCAGTTAAATACGGCATATTTAAAAAAGCGCCTGATCGTATTTTATGGAGCGGGATTATCGATGCAGCTCAATCTGCCGGGGTGGAAGGAGCTGATTCAGCATGTAGTGGAAGAGGTGATTGCCAATCCCCAGCAAAGAAAGGCTTGCATTGAGGAAATAGACAGAGTGAATTTTTGGGAAGCCATGGAATATGTAAAGAGTGTGGCCAAAGTAGGGGAAGATAAGATCAGGTCTCTGATCGCGAACTATATCAGAGATAAGCAGAATAACAATGAAGAAATTTTATCTGCGATGGATCATAATTATAAAGACTTGAAAGACAGCGACATTTCCTTTTTTATAACAACAAATTATGATACTTTTTTGAATAAGGTGGATCCGCGGTGCGAGTCTTATGACATTGATGTACTCAAGGACCAGGCAAATGCGGATTTATTCGGGCCGGATGAAAAAAGGAAAAAGGTTCTTTACCTGCACGGGCATATTAATAAAGAGTCTTCTATTATTATAACAAAAGAAGCGGTAGAAGAAATCTACCGGAATGAACGGTGGATTTCCGTTTTCCACGGTCTGTTAAATAATTATCATATTCTTTTTATAGGTATTTCCCTGGCGGATGAGTATTTAAGGAACTTTCTTACGCAAAACGCAAAAAATACGAATAACAGTTATTTTGTTATCACGGACGAGAAAGTGGAGATCGATTGCAAGAAAATTGCCATACCGAAGGAAAATGAGAAAAAGGTCGGAGAGATTCGGAAAATTTTAAATAGAATAAAAGAACGACCGAGAGAAACCGTATGGATCCGGGTTGGCGTGGAGGCGGCGAACCAAAAGGCATTTCGGGAATGCGTGGAAAAATGTCTGGAGAAAACGGAAGGCAGGGAAGTAAGATATATTTATAACAGCCATAAGAATTCTATGATTATAGCGGCGATACATATGGAAAAATCAACAGTTATCGAGGAAGCTTTTAAAAAGTATAAGGATATATGGAAGCGGGGCAACGCCAAAAAATATATTTTGGAAGATGCCGGTATCGTATATTTTTACTCCTGCAATGAAGAGAATTTTCATGAGAGGGATTTTGACGCAACTTTCAAAAAAGATATGGAAGGCATGATGCAGCGTCAAATGAAAGAAGGCTCCAAGGGGTATATTGTGGATCGCGCCGGTTTGGAGTTCAAAGACAGGGATGAAAAGATGTTTGGGAAGTTCCAGACGGTTCAGTATAACATAGAGTCCAATAAGAACGGCGGCGTGATGCTTCAAAAGAGTTACAACTTTTATGTGGATGAGGGAATCGCTATAAAGGGAGCCGAAATTTACGGCATGGAAGTGCATGTATCGGGATTTTGCTTTTTTAACGACAAGGTTTTGATGGAAAAAAGAAAGCAAAATACAGCGATTGCTTCGGGGATGATCGCTCCGGTGGGCGGGCGCATGCGCACCGGCGAAGACTTTGAAGGGGCGCTGGCAAGGCATTACAGGGATGACTGTAATCTGTTAATAGACAATGTGGAAATATGCAATACCTTTAAAACGTTTAACGCCAATATTCCGGGTCTTGCTTTTGTATGCACCAGTAACGGGACTTGTAGAAAAAATGAAAAAATGAATAAGGAATTGGCTGAAAATTATCAATTATATACAAAAGAAGAATTGCTGGAGCTGCATCGGGAAGGAAAACTGGCATGCACGGAACAGCTGCTTCTGGAGGCTTTTGATAAAAAAGAGAAAATACGGAAAAAGACGATAAAGCTGAGGATCGTGCTATGGTCGAACTGCTGCTATAAATGCAGGGGATGCCATCATGAAAATTTGAGCAATACGGCGATAGTGTATGACCATAAAGCCGTTTTGGAAAGCTTGAAAAGGCTGGAACAGCTCTTTGATGTGAGACAGATTACCGTCACAGGCGGAGAACCGATGCAGAGCATCCCCCAGCTGGAAAATCTGCTGGAAGGCATTGCACAGTATTTCCCTATGACAGACGTAGCTGTCATTACGAATGGCGAAAGACTGGACAGGGAAGTGGCAAAAAAACTGGATAAGTACCATATCCGCTATAAAATCAGCCTGTATGGATATGATAACGATTCTTTTGAGGCATATACCGGATGCAGGAACTACAAAAGAGAAACCTATCTGGAAGCTTTCCAGAAAAAGCTGAAGGTATTGAACGAGGAAAATATTCGCTTTACAGTGAATATACCGGTGCATAAATATATTGCCCCCGGATTAAGGGGCCTGTTGGACGATGACCGGATGCAGGAGCTTTTACTGGAAAAGGATTCCAAAGTCAAAGTCATTGATATGGTAAAGCCGAGGGGGGAAGACGGCGGTGTTTTTGAGGACATATATGTTCCGTTGGAAGATGCAAAAAGAGATTTGACGACAGGGGAAACAGGGGGCGGATCCCGGCATTATGAGGAACTGAAAAACAATATCAATTATTTTGTGTATCCATGTAAGTCCTGCAATGGTTATAATGAGGATTGCTTTGAAAATTTTGCGTTGACGCTGGAACCAGACGGCAATCTTCTGGTTTGTAAAAATGCGGTGGAAAAATTATGTTTCGACGGACAGGGGTTCGTAGATCTTCTGAAAGAAAAGGGCGTTAATGTAGAATTTGCAGAATATAATAAAGAGTATGGAGAATACTTTCGGACGCAATAGAAAAAGCAGTGCGAAAGCTTATTCGATGAATTAGGGATGAACCTTACCACTGCTATTAATGTTTTTTTACGCCAGTCACTTCGTGTGGGAGGCTTTCCTTTTGATGTGAGACTGGAGCAGCCAAACAAAGAAACAGTAGCAGCGATGTTGGAGGCGGAATGCATTACACATGATCTTGATGTGAAGCGTTATTCCGATGTTGAGGAAGCTCTCTGGGAGCTGAAAAGATGAGTCGGGATATTGTTTGGACGACAAAATTTAAAAAAGATTACAAATTGGCAATGAAACTATCGCGTACAGGGACGCATAGTGATCTGTTTGGAAAATGATTTTTACCTGCTGCCGCATAGGGGAATTCCTAAGCGGCGGCTTTTATGATCTGGTTATAAGCGGAGGAAAGCGGAAAAAGGGCCGCTATTGAAAAAGTTCAATGCTCTGCCCGCAGGATAAGTAATGCAGACCGTGCATACATTGTTTCATAAATTCAAACTGCTTTTGGCCGGTACAGTGGCATGTATAGTATTCGGTGGGGAAGGTATCCAGATATTTTGCAAAACTTTTTAAGGTATCGTCGAGAGGCAGTTTGGAAAAGTGAAAGCCCCCTATGAGAACATCTGGTCGGAACCAGTCGGCGATATCGAGAATTCCTTTGTGGGAACAGCCGCTGAACAGTACTGTTCTATTTTGATCCTTGTCCGATCCGCTTTCCGCTGGCGGGATTTCGATAAGGAGATATTGTTCATGGCGGAAATCCTCGGGCAGAAATTCACCGTTTTCCAGAACTTGCAAACCGAAGCTGCCAAGGTCATGCTTCCGCACTTTTTCGTGGCAGGAATAAAGGGTCAGCCCGTCTTCAATGGCTGTTGTGCCATCGGTGAAAATGAGCCGC
Source organism: Lachnospiraceae bacterium 28-4 (assembly GCA_000403275.2). GTDB lineage: Bacteria > Bacillota > Clostridia > Lachnospirales > Lachnospiraceae > Kineothrix. Next base: position 120,396 of record KE159601.1, on the reverse strand, counting down.
TTGTTATTTGCGAGGGAAACGTCCAACCCGATATATTTTTCCGCTCCATGGTAATGCGGTTCCAGGGCATGCCGGTTCAGGTAGACGGGCGCTGTTTTGTTTATTTCCAGGAATGTTTCGAGTCCGCCGCCATGGTCGTAGTGGCCGTGGGAAAGGACGGCGATATCTACGGACGAAAGATCGATGCCAAGCGCGGCGGCGTTTTTGGCAAACAAATTGCTCTGTCCCATATCAAAAAGAATCTTATGCTTTTCAGTTTCTATATATAGGCTCAATCCGTGTTCGGTGAGCATATCTTCCCGGTTCGTTTTATTTTCGAGTAAAGCTGTAATCTTCATCTTTTCCTCCATCTCTGTGTGGCTTTTGCCTCAACTTTGCTGAGCGGTGCGTGAGGCTTTTACCAAAGAGCATGCTTTTCAAAAGTATACTTTCGAAAAGTATGGCTGTTGCATCAAAGGAATCGGTAAATAGGCCGGATACTTTTTTTGTGCCTTCGGTTGGGCTGAATACGATCTGATAAACGGACATATTATGTTCTCCTTATTTTGAGTGGGCTGTTTGTATCGTGTGCCGGAACTGTGGAATTTTTGCGCTTTTGATTTTCAAGTTTTAGTAGTCTAACAGGAATTATAGCATGACATCCGGTCATGCGAAAGGTAATAATGAATAGAAAATTTGCATTATTATCTATTCATTTGTACACAATGACCAATTTTATTGTGTCTCTTTCTTTTTTGGTGTTATAATAAAAAACAGAAGGAGGAGATAGATAATGAAGAACTTGAGTGTAAAAGTGAAGATGGCGGTTATTGGAGTTATGATGATTGCATTTATGTTGTTCAGCATAAATTTTTCCGTGAGCAATATGAAAGCAATCAACGAACGGATTCTCCAGGAGGAAGAGGAAAACATCCGTAAGGATTATGATGACAGTATCCGGCAGCAGGTGGAAATGGTTGTTTCGCTGCTTGACAGCTATAAGGCTGATATCGATGCGGGCGTTTATACCATGGAGGAAGGGATGCAGCTTGCCGCAGATAAGGTCAGGGAGCTGCGGTACGGTAAGGACGGATATTTCTGGGTGGATCAGTCGGACGGGGTAAATGTGGTGCTTCTTGGAAATGAAGTTGAGGGAACGAACCGCATAGGCACGAAGGATGTTACGGGCTATGAAATGGTAAAAGCTTTTATTCAGGGCGCCGTGGCGGAAGGAAGCTGCTATACTGACTACCAATACCCGAAAGAGGGCGAAACGGAGCCTATGCCGAAGCGGGCATATACACAATATTACGAACCTTTTGACTGGGTTATCGGAACCGGAAACTATGTGGACAATATCGATGCCCAGATTGCGGCGTCCACGGAATCCGCAAACCAGTTTACCTGGCAGAAGATATGGATGTTTTTAACGGTATGCCTCCTGTTTGGAGTTTTTATCGTTATCTATCTTTTGGTTACTATTTTAAACATTACAAGGCCGTTGAAATTGGTGTCAGGGGTGCTGCAGAGCATGGCCGAGGGAGATTTTTCCACAAAGATCGACGGAATGGCTTTAAAGCGCAGAGATGATTTTGGCAAGTTGTTGAATATTCTAGAGAGGATGCGGACAGGGATCGGCGGGCTGATCAGCGACGTGAAAAAGGAAACCGGACTGACAACGGAGAGCGTCAATGGCATGACGCAGGATATGGCTCATTTGAACCAGGAAGTGGAGGATGTGTCAACGACGACCACCCAGCTTTCCGCATCAATGGAGGAAACGGCGGCCACGGCCGGCAGCATCGATGAAATGACAAAAGAGATCGAATATGCGGCAAGAAATATTGCGGAGCGTGCGCAGGAAGGGGCAGGGCGCGCGGAGGTAATACATAGAAAAGCGGTCGATGCGAAAAACTCCGCGGGCGAAAGCAAGAGCAGCCTGGTTGCGCAGAAAGAGTCTATAGAAGGAAACTTACAGGAAGCATTGGTAAAAGTGAGGGTAGTTTCCGAGATATCCACTCTGGCAGAGTCCATTATGGAGATTACAGCGCAGACGAACTTGTTATCGCTGAACGCAAGCATCGAGGCTGCAAGGGCAGGAGAAGCAGGAAAAGGTTTTGCAGTGGTGGCGGATGAGATCCGCAAGCTGGCCGAGCAGTCCAAACAGAGTACGGAGAACATCAAGAAAGTAACGGAGCAGGTAAACGAAGCGGTAGGGAGCCTGGCAAGGGATGCGAAGCTTTTGCTGGCGTTTATCGATCATCAGGTGATGGAAAGCATTGGTTTGTTTGAAACGATTGCGGGCGATTATAATGAAGACGCCGGGGAAATCGATTCCCTTGTGGCTGATTTCAGCGCGATTTCCGAGGAACTTCTGGCATCCATCGGCAATATTACGGATTCTTTGGAAGGCATCTCACAGGCGGCGCAGCAGAGTGCCGAAGGAACGGCCAATATTGCGGAGCGCATTATGGATGTGGTGCAGATCTCCGACTCCGTGAATACGTCCTTACAGAATACGAATGGGGTAGTGGACAGACTGAACGATGCGACCGGCAAATTCCAGTTGTAAAAAGTTCTTTTCGGTGGTATACTTGGGTAAATAATTGAATAGCAGTAATGTCTTCAGGGCAGGGTGAAATTCCCGATCGGCGGTGACAGTCCGCGGGCGCGAAAGCGCGGGGTTTGGTGAAATTCCAAAACCGACGGTATAGTCCGGATTAAAGAAGGTGTGTTGAAATGGTCAGAGAAAATCTGATTTTGGTTTTTGCACTCTTTTTTATAAACCTGTCCTGTGGGCATTTTTAATACACCTGAAAATCAACGCCTGAAAGGCATTTTATGCTTTCAAGCGTTTATTTTATTTTCAGGAGGTATTCTATATGAATCGAAACAAGACAAAGAAACTTACAACAATGGGCATGCTATGTGTGCTGGCGTATGCGGCTGCGGCCGTCGGGCGTGTTCCGGTCGTTCTTTTTTTGAAGTATGATCCCAAAGATATTATTATAGTCATTGGGGGATTATTGTTTGGACCGGCTGCTTCATTGGCGGTCAGTGTGATCGTTGCCATAGCGCAGATGCTTACGATCAGCGGAACGGGAGTCCTGGGCTGTATCATGAATATTGTCTCCAGTTGTTCCTTTGCATGTACTGCGGCGCTGGTATATGAAAAGAGGCGAAGGCCGTCAGGGCTGGCCTCCGGGCTGCTTGGCGGCTTCATTTGCCAGGTATCGGTGATGATGCTTTGGAATTATTGGATCGCTCCGATTTATATGGGGTATCCGAGGGAAGCTGTTGTAGAATTGCTGCTACCGGCATTTTTACCGTTCAATTTAATTAAGGGAGGATTGAATGCGGTATTCACAGCGGTTTTATATCATCCGGTGATGATAGCATTGCGGCGTTCAGGGCTGGTGGAATGGGAAGAGGGGGATAGATAGAATCTCATACAACAAAAAGAAGAAAAAAGTGGAAGTTAAAAGTTACAAGCCTTACATACCCAACGGGGAGCCGCGCACAAATGATCCAGTGCGCAGCCCCCGCTTTTTTTATCCAAAAACATAGTTTAAAAGAAAACAGGAAAATATAAAAGAATCATATTGACAAACGGAACCTGCCTGTGTAAAATATGATTAATTAAATAGATTTGCAAAAGTATTTTGCAAAAGTAATTTCAAATAAGGAGGGTATTTATGAAAGGAACGGAAATGAAGGATGTAGTCAAGAATTTGCGCCGGAGAGGGCTCGCGCTGCTGCTGGCCGGGCTGATGGTTTTTGGAGCGGCAGGATGCGGCAATGCAGCAGGGGAGGCTGCTCAGGAGAATGCGCCGGAAGCGGCTGAGGCAGAGGCGAATGAAGAGGCAGCGGCTGAGGAAGCGGACGCAGCGGAAGCAGAAACCGGGGAAGAGTCAGGCAAGGACGGTTATTTAATCGGTTATTCCCTTAATTCCATGGACTCTACGATGAAAACCATGGCGGATTATTTTGAAGGCGTAGCCAAGGAAAAAGGATGGGAGCCTGTTTTACAGAATGCCAACGGAGATGTGACGACAGAATTAAATAACATGGAAGCATTGATGAATATGGGCTGTGATGCAGTTGTCATCATGGGCTGTGATACGGAAGGATCTGCGGCAGCCATCGAGGAGTTAGGCGCAGCGGGGATTCCGGTGATTATAGCGGGACGCGCGATTGCGGCAAAAGAAGAAAGTTATTATACCTATGTGGCGGGAGACCACCGCGAGGCAGGAAAGGTGCAGGGAGAATATTTGAACGGGCTTCTGGAGCAGGACGAGGCGCTGGAGCTGAACATCGCATTTTTATACGGACAGTCCGGTTCTTCTTCCGTGGAGCAGCGTTACGAAGGCTTTGAGGAAAACTGCCTGAAAGGAACCTATGCGGACAGAGTTCACCTGGTGGCCAGCCAGTATGCGGAATTCGATACACAGAAGGCATATGACATTACCAGCGACATGCTGACCACGTATCCGGAAATCAACTGCTTTGTCACCCAGTCGGACGAACAGGCGGCGGGTATTATAAATGCCATTAAGGCCAAAGGGGAGCCGGTGGAAGACTTCATCATCGTATCGATCGATTGCTCTACCACAGGACAGTCATATTTAAAGAGCGGAGAATTGGATGCGACCGTACTGATGGCGATGCGGCAGCTGGCAGTTTCTTCCGCAGACTATGTGGAAGCGGCGTTAAACGGAGAAACGGCGGAAAAAACCAATCAGGTAGAGGGATATTACCAGCTGGTAACACCGGATACTTATGTTTCCGTCATGGAAGCCAACGGCATGACGGCGGAGGAATAAAAAACGGGGTGACGGCAAAACAGGAAAGGCGGTAGGAGGATTGAAAATATTAGAGGTAAAGGGCGTCAGCAAAAATTTTTACCAGACCCATGCCCTGACGGACGTTAGTTTTCACCTGGAAAAAGGCGAGGTGCTGGCTCTGGCAGGGGAAAACGGGGCGGGAAAATCGACGATGATGAATATCCTGTTAGGAAGCTTCCCTCCGAGCAAAGGGGAGATGATTTTAAACGGAGAACCCTATGAACCCAAAAGCCCCCATGACGCGCTGCAAAAGGGGATTTCCATGATTCATCAGGAGCTTTGCCTTGTTCCGAGCATGTCGGTGGCCGATAATGTCTGGATTGGGAGGTGCGGGCAGTTTTCCCGGGGCGGGATTTATATGCCGTCCTTATGTGAGGCCCGCACCCAGCAGCTTTTTGACGAGTATGAGATAGAACTGAATCCGAAGGAAAACGTGAAGGATTTGAGTACCGCCCAGATGCAGATGGTGGAAATCGCAAGGGCAATTTCTTACGGTTCCAGAATTGTGATTATGGACGAGCCGACGAGCGCTTTATCCGATAAGGAGGTAAAGGTTCTGTATAAGATTATCCGGCGGCTGACCAAAGAAGGGGTTTCCGTTTTGTTTATCAGCCACAAACTGGAGGAGGTTTTTGATCTTGCCGACAGGGTGACTATTTTCCGGGACGGCCATATGGTAGAGGAACGCAACGTAGGGGGGCTGACCATGGAAGAGCTGATTAACGGAATCGCCGGGAGGAAGGTGGAAAATCTTTATCCAAAGGAAATGACCAATCTGGGTAAAGTGCTTCTGGAAGTAAAGAATCTCAGCTTGAAAGGGGTTTTTGAAGATATCAGTTTTCAGGTCAGGGCAGGGGAGGTCCTGGGCTTTGCCGGGCTGGTAGGAGCGGGCAGGACGGAAATCATGCAGAGCATATACGGCATTATGCCGGCCGATGAAGGGGAAATCTATGTGGACGGACAAAAAGTGGAAAACCGTTCCTCCCGGGAAGGACTGAACCATAAAATAGCGATGGTGACGGAGGACCGTCTCAGGCAGGGTGTTATTAAGAAAATGAATGTGCAGATGAATATGACGCTTGCTTATTTTTACAAAATCTGCAAAGCCGGCTTTATCAGCCGGAAGAGGGAAGAGGCCGATACGGACGCGATGATCAAAGAACTGCGCGTGAAAACTGCCGGAAGCAGAATGCCGATTTGGTCCCTTTCAGGAGGCAACCAGCAGAAGGTAATGATCGGGAGGGCGCTGATGACCAGCCCCCGTATCCTGATTATGGATGAGCCTACCCGCGGGGTGGATGTGGGGGCGAAGAGTGAAATCTACGGCTACTGCAATGAACTGGCCCGCCAGGGTATGGCGATTCTGCTGATTTCCAGCGATTTGCCGGAAGTCATGGGCATGAGCGACAGAGTGCTGGTCGTCCGGCAGGGGCGCATTGTGGCGGAGCATGACAGGCGGGAGGCCGAAGCAGAAGAGATTATGGCAGAAATGTTCGGTCTGCCGGGCGGAGAGAAAAAGGAGGATAAATGATATGCAGCAAAAAACAAAGAAAAAGTGGACGGGAGATTCCGTACTCATATTTTTTCTGAAAAACAGGGCTTTCCTGCTCGTGATCTTATTCTTTATTCTGTTGATGCTGACGACAGATACCTTCCTGACCGGCAGCAATTTGATGAGCCTTGCGAGGCAGATAGCGGCCAACGGGATTATCGGCGTGGGTTATACTTTCCTTCTGGCCTCGGACAGCGTTGACCTTTCGGCGGGATATATGATGTGCATGATCGGCATTATCAGCGGGCTGTTGAGCCAGACATCCCTGCCCTTTGTGGTGATTCTGCTCATTTGTATCGTGATCGCGATGTTTTGCAGCAGTATGAATGCGGTGATTGAGAACCGCTTTAATCTGCCGCCCTTTCTCGTGACGCTGGCGATGCAGCAGGTATTCAGAGGGGTGCTGATGCTGCTTTCCAATGGTTCCCCGATCAGCAACTTGAATGAAGGGATTATTTTCATGGGACAGGGATATATAGGGCCGATTCCCTTTTCGGTGCTGTTGATGGTTATTTTTATTGTTGCAGGCCACATTATATTCAGCCGCACCCAGTTCGGACGGAATGTCATTGCGGTAGGAGGCAACCCGGACGCGGCACGTGTTTCCGGCATTCACGTGGAACGCACACGGGTGTATGTGTCCGCGCTTCTGGGCTTTACGATCGCTATTATGGCGCTGGTATCCTGCGGGCGGGTGGCATCTGCGCAGACTACGCTGGGAGGAGACACGGTTATGGATATTATTGCGGCCGTAGTCATCGGCGGAACGCCCATGGGCGGAGGATCGGGCACGGTAGGAGGAACCTTGTTCGGCTGCCTGGTGATAGGACTGATCAGCAACGGGCTGAATCTGTTGAAAGTATCGAGCTATTGGCAGATGGTATCCAAGGGAGTGATTATTCTGGTGGCCGTGGTTCTGGATGTATACAGCGAACGTATTTATGAGCGTATGCGTAATAAGGAGTAGGAAGGGCATGGTTATGGACAGGATAGATTTGAGAGGAAAACCTTTTTATCTGGGGGATGAGGCCGTCCGCTGGGTAGAAGAGACTTTGCAAGGAATGACGGACAAGGAAAAAGTGGGGCAGTTGTTTTGTGAGATTTTATGGGACAGGCCTGGATGCAGCCCGGAGGCTTTGCTGGAGGATACGGAGCCGGGCGGTGTGATGTACCGTCCTTTTTCCGGGGAAAAAATGCGGGAGTATACAGAGCGGATGCAGAAAAAGGCAAAAATCCCCTTGCTGATTGCCTGTAATCTGGAGCGGGGCGGTTCCGGCGGAAACGGAGGGCTGACAGACGGCACATATGTTTCAAGCCCCATGGGCTGCGCGGCGACGGACGATGCGCAGAGCGCATACAAGCTGGCGGAGGTGGCCTGCAAGGAAGGCGGGGCCGCAGGGGTGAACTGGACATTTGAACCCATTGTAGATATCGACTTAAATCCGGGGAACCCGATTACCAACGTCCGTACATATGGCAGCAGCCCGGAGCGCATCATACGCATGGCAAAAGGCTATATGGAGGCTTGCCGCCGGTATGGAGTGATCAGCACAGTCAAACATTTTCCGGGGGACGGGGTGGATGAACGGGATCAGCATTTGATGAGCAGCATAAATAGTCTGCCGGCACAGGAATGGTATGAATCCTATGGCCGCATTTACAAGGAATTGATCGATGACGGTGCGCCGGCGGTTATGTGCGCCCATATCAAACAACCCGCTTTGTGCCGGGAGGTGGATCCCGGGATAAAGGATGAGGATATTATGCCGGCGTCCCTGAGCAGGGAACTCATGCAGGGGATATTGAGGGAAAAGCTGGGCTTCAACGGATTAATTGTGACGGATGCTACCCAGATGGTGGGCTTTACGTGCAGTATGCCGAGACATCTGGCAGTGCCAGCCGCGATCGAGCGGGGAGCCGATATGTTCCTGTTTACCATCAACAGGAAAGAAGACGTGGGCTTTATGATGGAAGGGTTAAGGAAAGGGCTTTTGAGCCGGAAACGATTAGACGAAGCGGTGAAGCGCATCCTGGCATTGAAAGCGCATGCCGGACTTTGGAAGAGGCCGGCAATACCGTCGAAGGAGGGACTCTCCTGTCTGCGGTGTCCGGAACATCTGGCGGCGGCCAGGGAAATTGCGGAGCGCAGCATTACGCTTGTAAAAGACAGGGAGCAATGTCTTCCTTTGTCTCCGGAAAAAATGCGGAAGGTGAAGCTGATACAGATTACGAACGAGAAACTTCCTGCCGGCGGGCTTTTGCCGGAAATAGAACTGTTTAAGTCGCTTCTGGAGAAGGAAGGGTTTGAGGTGTCCTATTTTAAGGACGGACGGTTTCCAGGAGAGGACTGCAGCCTGGCGGAATTTAAAAAAGAGACGGATCTCATGATTTATTTTGCCAATATGAAAGTCGGCAGCAACCAGACGACCATCCGCATCGTATGGGACGACTTTCTGGGAGAGGATTCGCCGAAGTATGTAAAGGACATACCGGTGTTATTTTTATCCTTTTCCAATCCCTATCATCTGGTGGATGTGCCGATGGTGGGAACTTATATCAATGCTTATACCTGCAACGAGGAAAGCGTTTATGCCATGGTGGAAAAATTAATGGGGCGCAGCCCTTTCCTGGGACATAGCCCGGTGGATCCTTTTGCGGGGCTGTGGGATACGCGTTTATGAGGTGGAAATGTCGATTTTAGAAGTACTTATGATTATATGTTTCGGACTTGCATGGCCGGTCAATTTGTACAACAGCGTGAAAAGCCGCTCTACTAAAGGTAAAAATCTGCTTTTTATGAGTTTTATCCTGCTAGCTTATGTATTCGGCATCCTGCACAAACTGCTGGCAGCGGCGGACGGGGCAGTTTACTTTTATATCGTGAACGAGGCTATGGTCGTGGCAGATTTTGCAGTTTATTTTGTGAACCGCAGAAGGGAGGTCAGAGAGGGCGTATGCGGCGGATATATGCAGGTTTACAGGTAAAAGAAACTATACAAAAAGACGGAAAAATGTTATTCTATTATTAAGGTTAGTGGGGAAGGAATACGAGAACATGGAAGCGGAACTCAAGGAGCAACAAACATTCAGCAATGCATCAGTACGCATTATTAACCGTGGAAGGGTCTTGCGGCTTCTGTTTCAGGAAGGGAGCATGACCCAGCTGGAAATTAAAAACAGGTTGAATCTGAGCGGGCCTACCGTAACGCAGATTTTGCAGTTTTTTAAGGAGGCGGGCCTGCTGCGGGAGGGGGATGAGATTCCCTCTTCGGGCGGGCGCAAGCCAAGGCCGATTGAATTCTGCTACCGTTCTTTCTTTGCGGTAGGGGTAGAAATACGGCGGCATCATGTGGATGTCCAGGTGATGGATTTGAAGGGGAAAACAGAGGCCGGAACGGTGCGCCGTCTTGTTTTTGAGGACAGCGGTGCTTATTGGAGACAGGTCAATGATATTGTGAGGGAGACCGTCGGTTCCGGCCCGCGGGCGGGGCGCGTACTCGGCGTAGGGATCGCTTTTCCCGGAGAAATTTCGCCGAAGGGCAATATCGTTTCGCGTTCTACGGTGCTGGGGCTGAAGAATTTTCCACTGGATCATATTCAGAAAAATTTTGATTATCCCGTTTACGTGGAGTACGGGGCGAATGCGGCAGGTTTTGGGACCGTATGGCGCAGCCGGGAGTTAAAGGATGCGGTATATGTGATTGTGACCAATAATGGAGTTGCCGGTTCGGTTATTTTAAATAAAGAAATATACAGAGGGCGTTATAATAAACCGGGTGCTTTCGGGCATATGGTATTAAACCCGGAGGGAAGGAAGTGTTTTTGCGGCGGACGGGGATGCTGGTCGGCTTATGGAGCGCTGACGTGCCTGACGGGCGAAGAAGATCCGGACTTGGAAGGTTTTTTTAAGAAGCTGGATCGGGGAGACAAAGGATGCGCTCTGCGCTGGAAAGAATACTTGGAGCGTTTTGCCCAGGCATTGGCCAATATAAGGTTAAGTTTTGATACGGAAATTATTATAGGAGGAAAACTGGCCCCTTATCTCGCGCCCAGAATTGATGAACTGAAAAAAATGGTGGCAGCTTATCCGGCGTTGGCGGAGGACTGCATGGATATATGGGTGGATACGGAGGCGGACAGCCCTATGGCAGAGGGCGCGGCGCTCATGATCGTATCCAGTTTTTTGAACGATACATTGGAAGGGTTTCACTTGGAACAATTATGATTCCTGCTGGGAACATTTTCATGGGGGATATTCCCGCTGTGGGATATTCCCATTGTGGGCATTCCCGTTGTGGGCATCCCCGCTGGGAATGGGCAAGTATTTTTATACTTTGAAATACATATTATTGTTGTATAGTGTGCGTTTTTTATGTGGTTACGATGTGGACTCATCCATGGGAAATATAAAAACGGGAATATAGAAAGGAACGGGATATATAAGGGGCCGCTGGAAGGAAGGAGAAAGAAGAATGAACTTCAGGGCGGTGATTTTTGATTTGGACGGAGTGATTGTATGTACCGACCGGTTTCATTATCAAGCGTGGAAAGAGACAGTGGAAGGATTGGGGATTTCCTTTGATGAGGAGATGAATAACCGTCTGCGGGGCGTCGGCAGAATGGAAAGTTTGGAAATCTTGTTGGAATACGGCGGAAACCGATCGTTTTCCCGGGAGGAGAAAGAGAAATTGGCGGCGCAGAAAAATGAAATATACCGCGGACTGCTCGCTGCGATGACACCGGATGATGTAACGGAGGAAGTGAGAGATACCCTGGCGGAAATACGCAGAAGGGGATATGGGATCTGCCTTGGCTCTTCGAGCCGGAATGCGGGGTATATCCTGGAAAGAACCGGGTTAAAGGAAGCTTTTGACCGGATCGTGGACGGGAATCAAATTAAGAAGTCCAAGCCTGACCCGGAGGTGTTTTTAAAAGGGGCGGCGCTGCTGGGCGAAAAACCGGAGGATTGTCTGGTAGTGGAGGACGCGGAAGCCGGGATCGAAGCTGGAATCGCCGGTGGAATGAAAACCGCGGCGATCGGCGGGGCGGTGACATGCGGGAAGGCGGATTACCGGCTGGAAAGACTTGGGGATCTGCTGGGAATATTAGATCCGGTTGCCGGTCTGTCGGGCGATGCCCGGAAGGAACAGGACAGGCGGCAAAATTAGAGGATAACAGGAAAAGGGAGGCATTTGCCAGGCGGAAAAATATGGTAAATGCCGTCCCTTTTTTGTTTCAGAATCGAAAAATTTTACGGTCTTATCAAAATGTCAGTGAAGAAAGGATTGTTTTATGCGAAAAGAGTTTCAGGAGAAATAACGGGTGATTTTTTGGAGGGGGTTCTGTATAATAAAAAAAGGAACATAAGAGGGATAATCGAATAGTTCATAGCATGGAGGCTGGTTATGATGAAGAAAAAGAAAAATATAATAATCGGGCTTGTATCGTTATTGATTCTCGCAGGAACCATAGCATCTTTATCGATTGATGGACGAAAGGACGGGGCAGCAAAGGGGAAGGAAGCTTTGGGCGGGGCAGCAAAAAAAGTGGAGATGCCGGATTTGGAATTGTTGTTGTCACAGGCAGTCAGCCATCTGGTTCTGGAAAAACATACGGCTTGCTTTACCTATGAAGAGCTGCCGGACGGAACTCTGCGGATTACGGGATATAATGAGGAGAAAAATACGCAGAACCCTTATCAGGTCGTCATTCCATCCGTGATTGACGGGAAAAGGGTATCCACGCTCGGCAAAGAATGCCTGGGCGTGCCTTATTCTGCCGGAAACCTGCTGGAACTTACGGTTTCTGACGGAATTACTACAATAGAAGAAAATGTAATTGAGAATGCATATGACATTTCCCTTATCAAACTGCCGGACAGTGTGATATCCATTGATGAGAAGGCTTTTTGGAGAAATGAATATCCGTGGCCGGTTGTGGTGGCTTGCAGTGATACTTCCTATGCCTATCAATACGCGAAGGAAAATGGCTATGCCTGTCAGTTAATGGAAGCTGTTTTGCCGGAAAATGATTTTCTTAGTGGATATCGGAAAGGAACGACGACAGAGATTCCGTATTTTGCCCATCTAAGAATGGAAGGAGAAAGATTTGATTATATTACGATCGAATACAGGGATAACGAAATAGAAAAAAGGCTGGAAGGGGAGCTTGTTTATCATGAGCCTAATGAATTTTTGGTGCTGGTTTTGGACAAATCCCGGGGGGATATTCTGCAATGCATCGATTCGTCCTGCATGGACGCGGAAAAAGTGGCATTTTATTGGCTGGATAATGTTTCCTGCCAGAATTTTTTATCTTTGAAGGATTGGAATTTTGACGGAGAGGAGGATATCTATTGCTATCAGGGTACATTTGGTACGGGGGCGGCGTCCTATTCTTCCTTATTTACTTATGAGCCGGACAGCGGGTTGTACAAAAACGTGCCGGAATTTACGGGGATTGATTCGCCATCCATAAGGCGGGATAAACAGTGTATTTATGGATTTTCCAGAAGCGGCGCGGCGGCACATTATGTAGACAGGTATGAGTATATAGACGGGCAGCTTACGAATGTGGCGAGGCTCAGCCAGATCGTGCATGCGGGAGATGAAGTTGAAATTGTGGATGAGCGTTTGTTGGAAGGAGAATGGCGGATTTATCATCAGGAAATCTTTTACCCGCGGGATCCATCCGCAGAGGAAGCCTGGCAGGATGCCTATGAACAGGCGGAAAGCCTGTATGTGGAGGATGGATATTGGGACTTGTAGTTATATAAATATCAGCACTACGGAGGAAAGCCAGGAGGGCCTGAATAGCTGGGAAGGGGCGGGCAAGGAAGGCGGGAGGCAGAGGCAGCGGGCAGTGGTTTCGAAGCTGCTTGGCGCAGGGAAATGAGATTTTCTTAATATTCCGTTTTTAAAACAGCAATTTGGTGACACGGATGTCACCAAAAGCGCGCAATGAGCCCGGATGGCGAATCGCGCGCGGTTGCGTACGGTCGATACTCTTTTAACGGAATATTTAGAAAATCCATTTCCCGAAGCAGCAGCTTCGAAACCACTGCCCGCTGCCATTGCCTCCCGCCTTCCTTGCCCGCTCCTTCCCAGCTATTCAGGCCTTCCTGGCTTTCCTCCGCCCTGGCGTTTATAAAAACTGATTTCCGTGTAACCCAAGGATAGTAGTTGACAAGCGGAAACAGTAACTTTTATAATAATTATAATATAAATAAAAAGGGTCGGATATGTTGATTGGAACATCTCGTATTCCGGCTACGTGAGCAGGGGGTAGTATTAAAATGAAAAGTATTCGAACCAAAATCACCTTATCTCTTATTCTAACTGTTCTGATTGGACTAGTCGCGTCCGGTTCCTCAAGTATTATGCTAAACTATAACAATACCATGTCCACCGTAGAGCGGATGATGAGCCAGACGGCAGTGCTGGCGGCGGGGCGCGTGCAGCAGGAGCTGGATGTATATAAGAATGTTGTTATGGAGGTAGGGTGCATTCCGGATCTGTCCGATCCGGGAGTGTCTGTGGAAACAAAACAGGCGATCATTAACGAACGCGTTTCCATGCATGATTTCCAGAGGGGAAATATTGTGGGCGCGGATGGTATCAGTATTTTTGATGGAAATGATTATTCAGACCGTGAATATGTACGCCAGGCCATGGAGGGAAATGTTTATGTGTCGGAGCCATTGATCAGCAAGATTACAGGGGAACTGTCCATTATGGTAGCGGCTCCTTTATATGATGGAGGAAACTATGGGGCATCCATTGTTGGCGTCGTATATTTTGTCCCTCATGAAACCTTTTTGAATGACATTGTATCGGCTATCCAGATTGGTGAAAACAGCAGGGCTTACATGATTAATAAATCCGGCGATACGATTGCCGACATTACGCTTGATACGATTACAGTGCAAAATATAGAAGCGGAGGCGGAGAGCGATCCTTCGCTGCAAGAGCTGGCAGCGATCCATTCCGGGATGCGCCAGGGGAAAAATGGGTTTGGAAGTTACACAAACGGAGAAGATAAGATGTTTGCAGCTTATGCTCCGGTATTGGATACGGATGGATGGAGTATCGCAGTGACTGCGCCGCAGATCAATTATCTGGAATCCACAAGGGATGCAATGGTTATCAATATTGTGGTTATTGTGGTATCCATATTGATTTCCGTTGTGGTTGCCCTCGTTTTGGCGCTCAATATCGGTAAACCAATGAAGGCCTGTGTAAATCGGATGAAACTGCTTGTGGAGGGTGATTTGGAGACACCGATGCCTAAAATCAAAAATAAGGATGAAACCGGCGTGCTTGTCAAGTCAACAGAGGCATTGGTAGAGGGACTACGCATTGTTATTGGCGATATCAGTTATTTGCTCAATGAGATGGCAAACCAGAATCTAGATATCCATACGGAGCATGAGGAAGCATATGTTGGCAGTTTTCAGGCTATTTTGCATTCCATGCGCAATATGAGGATTGAGCTGTGCGAGGCCATGCGCCAGGTGAATCATTCTGCAAAAGAGGTGGCGAACGCCAGCAATCAGTTATCTTCAAGCGCGCAGACACTTAGCCAGGGCACTACGGAACAAGCCAGCTCAGTACAGGAACTGGCAGCGAGGATCGGTATCATTTCCGGTGAAGTGAAAAATATGGCAGACGGAGCGCTGGATGTCAGGAGCCAGACACATCAGACCGGTGAAGAAGTTCTCCTGTGCAACCAGAAAATGCAGAACTTGGTAGAGGCCATGGGAAGGATTCAGACCAGCTCTGAAGAGATTGAGAAGATTCTTAAGACAATCGATGATATTGCATTCCAGACAAATATACTTGCATTGAATGCGGCGGTGGAGGCGGCCAGAGCCGGCAGCGCCGGGAAAGGATTTGCCGTTGTTGCGGAAGAGGTTCGGGATTTGGCCGGTAAATCTGCACAAGCGGCTAAAAATACATCGGAATTGATTGCCAACTCTACGGATGCAGTACATATCGGTACGGAGATTGCCCAAAATACGGCGGACGTTTTGGGCGGCGTCGTAAACAGTATTCAGTCTGTGACCGATGCCATCGACCATATTGCAGCAGTATCCAATGAGCAGTCAGAATCGGTGGAACAGGTTGCCGAAGGGATCAATCAGATTTCGCTCGTCGTGCAGAGCAACAGCGCCACTGCTGAAGAAGGCGCAGCCGCAAGCGAACAGCTTTCTGCAGAGGCTGCCTGTCTGAAGGAATTGGTAGATCAGTTTACGCTTGCTTAAGAACGAATGTGGATAAGGGAAATGTAGTAATGTGGCAGTTTGCAGTATGCAGTATGAAGCAGATTGCCACATTTTTAGTTTGCGGCATCCGGAAATCATTTCACAACAAACAGGTTGCTTGAACGATTCAGAAAGATTATAATAATTGTTATTTTTATGATGATCTCTTTCAGTCTTTTGTGAAGGTCTCTTGACTGGAAATCCCTTGTGGGGAGGATCAGGGCAGCAAACTGATTTTGACTGAAATACACTTGTCTTGATGGTGACGAGGAGGTGGCACATTGATTCATATTGCAATCTGTGATGATGAAAAACATATGTCCAGGCATATAAAGACAATGGTTTCCGATTTTTTCCGTAAAAAGAACCGGGAGATTAGCTGCCGGACATTTTCCGGCGGCGAAGAACTATTGAAATATGACGGGCAGATAGATATTCTGTTTTTGGATATCCAGATGAAAGACATGGACGGCATGGAAACGGCAAGGAGGCTGAGAGAGAATAAGTTCCGGGGATTCCTGATTTTCATTACGGTACTGAAGGAGATGGTATTCCAATCTTTCGAGGTGCAGGCCTACGACTATTTGGTGAAGCCGGTGGATGAGAAATTGTTTGAGAAAACAATGGAGCGTTGTTTGGCTTCCATACAAAATGCCAGCGAAGACAGCCTGCTCGTGCAAAAGGGATATGAGGGGCGTATCATACGGAAGGATGAGATTGTTTTCTGCGAGATTATAGACCGGAAAATATATTTGAACCTGGCTTCAGGCGAGATTCTTGATTATTATGAGCGGATCGAAAAGCTGGAAACGAAACTGGACGAGCATTTTTTCCGATGCCACAGGAGCTATCTCATCAATCTGCGACATTTGAAAGGTTATAAAAACGGGACTGCCTATATGGATAACGGCAGGGAGGTTCCCGTATCGCGGCTGCGGAGCAAGGAGTTTTCCGGTGTGGTTCTACAGTACATGAAGAATATTTAAGAGTTTTTAGATACGGGGGCAGATCAAATGGCTGAACATTTAGATTTTTTCAATATTTATATTATGGGCGTAATAGAGATGCTTTTCCAGTTTTATTTCCTGATAAAAATACTGAAAAAGAAAGTATGGCCGCCTTTTTATGTTCTGTTTGCAGTATGTGCGGTGATTGTCAAGGATTTTCTCCCGGTGGGTACGATAGCTGGTTTCGCGGCGCTTGTCCTTCTTCTTACGGTATGCGGGGTGCTGGTCTGCCGTGCGGATTTTAAGCCTTCCAGTTTGTATGCAGCCCTGATGACTGAAATCATGCTGCTATGTTATGGAGTTGTGAACTCTCTGATAAGCCTTTTATGTCCGTTTCTGTTTGACGCTTTTCATGATACGGCCGGTATTGCGGTCATGCTGGCCAGCGAGGCGGCGTCACTGGCGCTGACCGGGTTTTGCTATTATATGGTGTACCGTTATTTTTCCAGGGATGCCCTTTATCCTTCTGGGACTACAGCGGAAATGCAGCAGATGTTTCTGGTTTTTATCCCAATCCTGATGATCTTTATTATGGGTGAGTACATTAATACGATTGGATTTGAATTCCAATATATGGTTGTAGAGGAAGAAGGATATTTTAGGTATCTGTTCAGTCACTGGCAGCTGTTTGCCATGCATCTTTTGGGGCTTGCCAGCCTGTTCTGCCTTCTGATTGGCTATAAGAAGCTGCTGCAGGGTTTTCGTCTCAGAACAGAATTAACTCTGCTGGAACAGGAAGAACATTCCCTGAATCAGTATGTAGAAGAAGCGAAGACCCGGTATGACAAGACAAAATCATTCCGCCATGACATCAGAAACCACATCGAGGTGATAAAAAAGCTTTTGCAGAATGGGAGGTTGGAGGAGGCTGTAAGATATATGGAGGATATGGACGATATGGCGGAAGAAATGTCATTCCCCATCAGCACCAATAACCCGGTAGTGGATATCCTGGTGGGAAACAAGCTGGGGATTGCAAAGAGCATGGGGATAGACGTGGGCTGTTTCCTCCTTCTGCCATACCCATGCGGTCTGCGGGATATTGATATCTGCATTATTTTGTCTAATGCTTTGGACAATGCAATCCATGCATGTAAGAGTCAGGACTCCGGCACAGAGAAATATATCCGGGTATCTGGGCGCATACAGGGGGATTTCCTTATGATGGAAATTGAAAACAGTTTTCATGGAAAGGGTGTGTTCAAAAAAGGGACGGGATTGTCAAATGTAAAAACGGTAGCCGAAAAATATGGCGGCGCCATGAGTATAGAGACGCGGGGGAATGTATTTGTCCTCCATGTACTGCTGATCATTCCACGGCATTCAGAAGGTATCTCGCAGCAAATGGATTAATAGGCGACTTTCCGCAGCCGAAAAAAGAAAAAGGAAGCTGTCTGTAAAGGTGGCTGCAAGGCGGCAATAAAATGGTTGTAGGGCGACAACAACCAAATAGTTGCCTGACAATATCAAATGGAAGGAGAACATACTTATGGCAATGCAGATTAATGGAAACTATGATCATTCCGGAACTGACTACGCGGAAAGAGTAAAAGAAAAACAGGCTGTCGAAAGGGCGGCAAAAGAAGCGGAGAGGGCGGCAGAGGGAAGAGGTTCCGGTAAGTTGTCCGAACTACAGGATGAATACATCAGCAGTGAAAAATCAGGGAAAAAGCCTACGGGATTGTACCGGGTAGGGCAGGATGAGAATGGCAGCCGGAAAATCTTTTTCGATGATCCGAAAGCCGCTTGCGCAGATGGAAAAGAGAATTTAAGATCCACTCATTTGAATGAAGAGAAAGAACGTTCCGGGGAAGGCGAAGACGGCAAAGAGCCGAAGATAAGCGGGAACGGAGAGGGAAAGCCAGCGGAGAAATGTGTCGCGAATACGGATAAAGTTGACAGGGAAATCAAGAGACTGAAAGAAAAAAAGCAGCAGCTGGAACAGCAGATCCGATCCGCTTCCGGGGATGAAAAGAAAGTCCGGGAGCTGGAGAAAAAGCTGGCGCAGGTAGAGAATGAGCTAAGACAAAAAGACAATGATACATACAGGCGGCAGAATGCTTCCGTATCGGGATAAAAGAGATTCTGTGCCCCGGCACATCTGCAATCTTTTTCCCAAATGTTATATCATAAGGAATTTATTAGTAATACAGGTGTTGGGGGCGGGCTTTGCCTTCGGGAAGTTCGGTTCGCGTATGTGGGGCGAAGCGCGGAAAAAAGCAAACAGCGGAGGGGCATCTCTGACCCTCCGCTGTTTGTGGTTAACTGTAAGATGTATTCGTTACAATGGAAATAAATTTTTTCAAAAGAGGGCTTTGAGAACTTTTCTTAAAGAAAATACCATAGGATAAAGGCTCGCTGTCTTTTAAGGGAATTCCGCGTATATCCGTGTTTACAAAATTCATAAGAGGAAGAACCGAGCAGCCATAACCTGCCCTTACAAGTGTAAGGAGTACCTGCAGGTTTTCACACATATAAGTGGACTCTGGCAGGATATGCTGTGAAATCTGATTTTGCATTTCCGCAACCCTGGCGGGGATTGCATAGGAATTGCAGACGACAATATTTTCCAGGTACAGTTCTTCCTTTGCAAGCTCCGGGCGTTCGGCATAAGGGTGTGAGGCTGGAACAATACAGCACAGTGGTATCTGGAACAGTTCTTTGTAAACCGTGTCATTTTTTATTGGAATATCCTCCTGAAAACCAAACAGCAGATCCAGTTCATCTTGATAGAAAAGATTTAAAATAGATCTGTGAGGGATCACTTTTAAAAATGGATAAAGTTCGGGAATCTGCTGCTTGCAGGATTTGAGTACCTTGCAGAGCAGATCCAGGTTAGCTTCGTTCTGACATCCAATGGTTAAGACCTGTATATTTGTACTTTGGTGGCGCTGTATTTTTTGCTCAGCAACTTTTAACCTGCCCATAACATTTTTCGCATCTTCCAAAAAACTGATTCCGGCGGGTGTAAGGGTAACTGTCCGGGTAGTACGGTGCAGAAGTTTTGTTCCCAATTCATCTTCCAGCGAATGAATCTGCCGGGAGACGGCTGATTGTGTAATCTTTAAAATTTCAGCGGCTCTTGCAAAGTTCAGGTTTTCGGCAACCTGGATAAAGCTCTTTAACTGGTCTGTATTCATGGGTTTTACCTCGATTATTGCGTTTTTTTCATTGATAATACCATATTTTCACTTCACTTTCAAGAGCTGGTGTGCTTTAATATAGCATATAGTCCGACAGGGTTATATTGCTAACAGAGTCTGCCAGTGGTGGCTGGCATATTTTTTTAGACAAGGGTTAGCACTCGAAGAACATGAGTGCTAACAGCAAACAGAAAGGCAGGTAACAGGAATGAAATTAAGACCATTAAGTGACAGAGTAATTTTAAAGTACCAGGAAGCGGAAGATCCTCATATATGTGCGATGGCAAAGAAAAGATGACTTTGAATATGGAAAATCCATATATTCTGATCACGGATAAGAAAATTTCCAATATCCAGGATATTTTTCCGGTTTTGGAACAAACGGCGCGGCTGCGGAAACAGAAATGAAGGCAGCAAAATCCCTGGAGGGCGATGAAAAGACAGGCGCTGAGATTGTTGGTAAGGCGTTGGAAGCGCCCCTCCGGTCAATCGCAGAGAACGCAGGTCTGAAGGATGCCGCCATTGTGAACAAGGTACGGGAAAAAGAAGCAGGAATCGGATTTGACGCTGTGAGAATCCAGTTCTGTTTTGGGGCTGGCCAATCAGATAAAAAGGGTTTTTGATACAATAACAGGACGTTGCGGCGCACAGATAAGAATCTTGAACTTTGTCTTGGTGGCATATCCGGACAGGGAGATATATCAGAAAGATATAGAAGAGGAATGAAACATACGGAGTGAAACCCGCTCAGCAGATTTATAAAACCAGGAGGTAGAAAATGGAAGCAACGATAACAAAAACCAACCCTCTCGGCGCAGAAAGGGTTGGAAAACTGATGATGCGTTATGCAGTGCCAAGCATTATTTCCATTGTGGTGAATTCACTGTATAACATGGTAGACCAGGTCTTTATCGGCCAGGGGGTAGGATATCTTGGAAATGCGGCAACGAATGTAATTATGCCGGTTTCAACGATTATGCTGGCTCTCGGCTTTATGTTTGGGGACGGGGCGGCAGCTTTTATGAGCCTGCACCTTGGGAAAAAGGAACCGGAAAAGGCCGCAAAAGGCATAGGGAATATGGTAGCGATAGTCATTGGAACCGGAGTTGTCCTGATGATCTTGTTTGAATTGTTTTTGACACCGCTTTGCCGGCTGTTTGGGGCTACGGATAACGTACTTCCTTATGCGCTGGACTATGGACGGATCATTGTACTTGGATTTCCTTTTTCGATCATCTGTTCTGCTTTTGGAAGCCCGATCCGTGCTGACGGCAGACCGAAGATAAGCATGGTCGGTCTTCTGATCGGATGTGCTACAAACATGATTCTTGACCCGATTTTTATTTTTGTATGCGGGTGGGGCGTAAAAGGAGCCGCATGGGCAACGATACTGGGACAGGTATTGAACGCGCTTTACTTTATTATCTGTTTGTTTCAATTTAAGTCAATTAAAATAAAAAAAGAATATTTTATTCCGGATGCAAAGGTTGTGGGGAACATCGCTTCTCTTGGAACATCCAGCCTTATTTCACAGATTGCTTCGGTGTTCGTTATTGCAATTATGAATAATATGCTGGTAAAGTACGGGGCGGTTTCTAAATATGGAGCTGATATTCCATTGGCAGCTTTGGGTGTCACGATGAAGGTCAGCCAGTTGATTACCGGGGTTACATTAGGGATTGCAAGCGGCGTGCAGCCAATTCTTGGATACAATTACGGAAGCAGACAGCATGACCGTGTTAAAAGTACATTGAAATGGTCGCTTATTTTGGGTACCGCAATCATGTTTGTGGCATTGTTTATCTTCCAGGTTTTCCCGGAGCAGATCATCGGTATTTTTGGACAGGAATCAGACCTTTATGTAGAATTCGCGGTAAAGTGTTTCCGCATTTATCTGCTTGCCTGCTTTCTGATCCCGTCGGGCGCAGTTGTAGGTATTTTTTTTCAGGCAATCGGAAAGCCGGTTCCGGCTGCGGCGCTTACCCTTTCAAGGCAGATTATCCTGTTGATTCCTGCTATGCTGATTTTAGGTTATACAATGGGCGTGGAAGGAATTTTATGGGCAGGCCCGTTTTCTGACACTTTGTCCGGGATTATTGCATTGATTACAGTGAAAGTATTCTGGAAACGTATTTTTGAGAATAAGGGACAAAAAGAAACAGCAGGGAGGTAATGGATTATGGCAGGTCAGGTTATTACAATCGGACGGCAATGCGGAAGCGGCGGACATACCATAGGGGAGCAGGTTGCTAAAATACTCGGCGTTCCCTTTTATGACAGAGAACTGATAGAAATGACGGCGCAGGAAAGCGGTTTTGGAAAAGAGTTCGTGGAGGAACAGGGGGAACACCGTAACAGCAGTATGCTGTATAATTTGGTGAAAAATTTATCTTATTCCCGTTCCATGCCCTCCGGAAATTCGGAATACCTGCAGGATGAAATTTTCTTTGTCCAGAGAAAGATCATCACGGAACTTGCAGAAAAAGAACCCTGTGTGATCGTGGGACGCTGTGCGGATTCTATTCTGAAAGAAACAGGAAACAGTCTGAATATTTATATTCATGCGGAAAACGCATTTAAGGCAAAGCATCTTATGGAAAGAAACCATGTGTCTTATGATGAGGCTGTCAGAGAAATGGAACGGCTGGATAAACGCAGGGCTTCCCATTATAAATATTATACGGACCAGGTATGGGGCCTTGCGGAGAATTACCATCTGTGCCTGGACAGCAGCCTGATTGGGGTTGAAAAATGTGTTTCTGTAATCTGTGATATTTATCAGTCCATAAATGCAGGGCAATAGAGAAAGGAAGAATTTGGCAGTGGCCGTGATCCGGAACTGGCGTGATGGCGTCAGGAGCAGTTGAGACGGGATTGCCAGGAGGGATTTTATGTTTAAAACATTGGAGAATTTAAACGGGATGCCGTACTCACTCCTGTTCTTGTGGTTATGGAAGTGATCATGGAAGTGATCATTCCCATTATAATGGCGGTTATTATTGACTATGGGCTGGAAAGCCGGAGCCTTGGGAAAGTTGTGCTGATCGGGCTTGCCATGATCGTGGCGGCAATGCTGGCGTTGTGGTTTGGGGTGGAATCAGGCAGGACGGCTTCCAGTGCCAGCTCCGGGTTTGCCATGAATCTGAGGCAGGCAATGTACGAGAAGATACAGACCTTTTCTTTCTCCAATATCGATAAATTTTCTACAGCAGGACTTGTGACCAGAATGACGACAGACGTGATGAACGTACAGCAGGCGTTCCAGATGTCCATCCGTATCTGCGTGAGGGCGCCGATCATGCTGGTCAGTGCGATGGTGATGACATTTATGATACACCCTCGTTTTGCCCGTATTTTTTTGGTGGTGATCGTCTGCCTGGCAGCCGTGCTTGCCCTGATTTCATCGAAGGCAAATCCGACTTTAAGGAAAGTTTTTCGTCAATACGATGAATTGAACGCAAAGGTGCAGGAAAATGTAAACGGAATACGGGTGGTAAAATCTTTTGTACGTGAGGATCATGAGATTGGACGGTTTGAAACGGAAAGTGAAAAAATCCGCAGCCTGTTTGTAAGCGCGGAAAAGCTGCTTGCACTGAATTCCCCTGTCATGCAGTTTTCCATGTATTCATGTATTTTACTGATTTCATGGATGGGTGCGAAAATGATTATTGCGGGAAGCCTGACAGAAGGGCAGCTTATGAGTATGTTTACATACGTGATCAACATTCTGATCAGCCTGATGATGGTATCCATGACGTTTGTGATGCTTATTATGTCAAGGGCATCGGGGGAAAGGATTTCTGAGGTGCTGACGGAGGAGCCGGATTTATTTAACGTTTCCCATGCGATCAGGGAGGTCGCGGATGGTTCTATTGATTTTGAACAGGTAGGTTTTGCGTATCCCTCCAATCCCGATAAGGAAGTAATCAGTGATCTGGACCTTCATATCAGGCCGGGAGAGACCATTGGCGTTCTTGGAGGAACCGGGAGCGCAAAGTCCACCTTTGCCGCTCTGATACCAAGGCTTTATGATGTGACAAGGGGCGAGGTGCGGGTTGGGGGCGTTCCGGTCAAGGATTATGACATGGCCAGTCTGCGGGACAGTGTGGCTGTGGTCCTCCAGAAAAATGTGCTCTTTTCCGGAACAATCAGAGAGAACCTGCGGTGGGGAAAAGAAGATGCAACGGATGATGAGATAATAAATGTGTGCCGGCTTGCCCAGGCGGATGAATTTATCCGGGATTTCCCGGCAGGGTATGATACCTACATTGAGCGGGGCGGGGCAAATGTATCGGGCGGGCAGAAACAGAGGCTCTGTATTGCCAGAGCGCTTTTAAAGAAACCGAAAATCCTGATCCTCGATGATTCCACAAGTGCAGTTGACACAAAGACGGATGCGTTGATCCGCAGGGCATTCAGGGAGAAGATACCGGATACCACAAAGATTATCATAGCCCAGAGAATCTCGTCGATCTAGGATGCGGACAGGATTCTGGTATTTGACAACGGCAGGATGAAATCAGTCGGCACCCATGAAGAACTGCTGGAAAGCAGCCCGATTTACAGAGAAATTTATGAGTCACAGACGAAGGAGGGCGGCGATGATGATAGTAGGGAATAAAAAGAATATGGGGGCGACGTTAAGGCGGCTGATTGCTTATATCCTGAAAGAATATAAATGGCAGTGCCTGTTGGTGGCGTTATGTATTCTGGTCAGCACCGTCGCGAATATCGGCGGCACTCTGTTCATGCGGAACCTGATTGATGACTACATCCTGCCATTTGTGAATCAGACACAGCCCGATTTGTCCCCTCTTTTCAAAGCATTGCTTGTGATGGCAGCAGTTTATTATGTCGACGTGTTCTGCACGTGGGCTTATAACTACATTATGATTTATGTGTCGCAGGGAATGTTAAAAAAAGTAAGGGATGACCTGTTTCGTCACATGGAACATCTGCCCATCCGCTATTTTGACACAAAATCCCATGGGGACATCATGAGCATTTACATCAATGACACGGATACCCTGCGGCAGGTAATCAGCCAGAGTATGCCGCAGATGCTGTCCGCAGCGATCACGATTGTGGGTGTTTTTGTATCTATGCTGGTTTTAAACCGTCCACTGACACTGATCACGGTTGTGATGGTGGTCTGCATGGTATTCGCAACGAGAAACATATCCTCAAAGAGCGGGCACTATTTTGTGAAGCAGCAGACGGACGTGGGGAGCCTGAACGGATACATAGAGGAAATGATGGAAGGCCAGAAGGTAGTAAAGGTATTCTGCCATGAGAAAGCCTGTATACAGGATTTTAAGGCTCTGAATGGAAAATTGCGGGACAGCACGAACAATGCGAACCGTTATGCCAGTATCCTTATGCCTGTGCTTGGCAACCTTGGGTATGTCAGCTATGCGGTAATCGCAATGGTCGGAGCCTGCCTGTCCATTTTTGGCGGGCAGATGACTCTTGGAACGCTGGCATCTTTCCTGCAGTTTTCTCGTTCCTTTAATCAGCCGATTTCGCAGCTTTCGCAGCAGTTGAATTCTATCATCATGGCCATTGCGGGCGCAGAGAGGATTTTTGGGCTGTTGGATGAGGAGCCGGAAAAGGACGGCGGATATGTGAAGCTGGTAAACGCACGTTATGATGAAAAGGGAAATCTGACGGAAGCTCCTGACAGGACGGGGATGTGGGCGTGGAAGCATTATCATAAGGCAGACAATACGACAACTTATCAGCCGATGCAGGGAGATGTAGTTT
This sequence comes from Lachnospiraceae bacterium 28-4, assembly GCA_000403275.2. Lineage (GTDB taxonomy): Bacteria > Bacillota > Clostridia > Lachnospirales > Lachnospiraceae > Kineothrix. Next base: position 94,846 of record KE159601.1, on the reverse strand, counting down.
TTGACCATGTGGACTTCGGCTATACGGAAGATAAGGAGATTTTGCATGATATAGAGATTTTTGCGAGACCGGGGCAGAAAGTAGCCTTTGTGGGAGCTACCGGCGCAGGAAAAACAACGATTACCAATCTGATCAACCGGTTTTATGATGTGCAGGATGGCAAGATCCGTTATGACGGCATCAATATCAATAAAATCAGGAAAGATGATCTGCGGCATTCCTTAGGCTTGGTACTACAGGATACCCATTTGTTTACCGGTACTGTCATGGACAATATCCGGTATGGGAAATTGGATGCTGCGGAAGAGGAAGTCATTCAGGCTGCAAAACTGGCAAATGCCCACGAATTTATTATGAAACTTCCCGATGGGTATCAGACAGAGCTAAAAGGAAGCGGGAACAGTCTTTCCCAGGGCCAGCGTCAGCTCCTGGCGATTGCGAGAGTGGCGGTGGCTGATCCGCCGGTGCTGATTCTGGATGAAGCGACTTCCAGCATTGATACCCGCACGGAAAAAATCGTGCAGGACGGCATGGACCGGCTGATGAAAGGCAGGACGGTATTTGTGATCGCCCACAGGCTTTCCACAATCAAAAATTCGGATGTGATCATGGTGTTGGATCACGGGAGGATTGTGGAGAGAGGAGATCATGACAGCTTGTTGGCGAAGCGGGGAATGTATTATCAGCTTTATACCGGGAAACTGGAGCAGGAATAGGTTTTATCTGTCATGATTCAAATGATCAGAGCTGGATTGAAAAAGAAGCATAAAGTAAAGAAAGGATGGTGCTTATATGGACACAATGGCAAAAATTAAATTATTGGAGGATAGGCTTCAAAAGCTGTCTTCCAATGAAAAAGAAAATAATGGGGTGTGCAGGAAGATTAAGAGGAATGTTAGGAATCTACAAAAGGGGATGGCAATCCGTATATAGAATTGTTACTTCGAAAGAGAGAGGGGGTGTTGCGGATATGTTGATAATCGTGTGTTTTACGAAAAAGGTGTTTGCAGCATTCCGGAACCGCCAGTGTTTTGATATTGGTTTGCGGCCCTAATTTCCAATGTGATTAGTTAGCTGTAGTCTGGGGTGAAAAGATGTTAGAAGATAATCTCAAAATATAAGGGCTATTATTATTCAAAGTTTTTAGCGGAGGAAGAACACGGGGCGGAGCCACAACTGCGGCAGTCCGTTTTCGGCAAAGCTGAAATGCAGCGACTGCGGAGCTGATCCAGAGGCTGGTCGATGAGAACGCCGCCCGGAAACTTGACCAGCACGACTACCGCAAAAAGTATGACGGGTATGCAAGCCGGTATGCCGCCCTTGAGAGCCGGGAGGACAGTATGCAAAAGGAACGGGAGGAGAAAGAAATCCAGTATGGCATTTTCAGCGGCTTCCTTTCGGGGCATCGGTTTTGTGCCAGATGCTTCTGGCCGCTTTTTTTGTGCCAAATAATTATCTGCCTCCTACCCGATTGGTAAAATCACTTCTGTTATGGTATGATTAAATTTATAGCGGTCATAAAACTGTATGCGGAATTTTATATAGGGGAGTAGTCATGCGCTCAACTACGATAGATGAATTAAGAAGCGAAGTAGAAGGATATATTGAAGCAGCAAAGTCTGCTAAAGGTGATTTTGCAATGAGATTCCTAAATAGGGCAGAATGTGTGCTTAGAAGCTATGAAGATGTTCCAGAAAGATTTAAAAATGTATACTTTAAATTAATTGAAGATATTGGAAATGATATGGAATAGATTTAGCAGGATAACATTTTGTAGCTTTCAAGGGTTATTATGAAATTGTGTTTCTTTTGTAAATTTGGAACCTCTTTAATGATGTCGTTCTTTTATAATAGCTCAGTTGTCAAAACTAAAAATTTTGACAATCCTAAATACATGAGGAGGTACATATGCCAGAGTTAGGGAAAATTGAACGAGTAGAAGACTTGCGTAAAATATGGCCAAATGAGGCGAGAGACTTTACGGTATGGCTTTCCCAGGATGAGAATCTTACTATGCTTGGAGAGACGGTCGGAATTGATATTGATCTCGAAGAACGTGAGTCGTCTGTTGGAGGTTTCTCTGTTGATCTTTTCGCAACAGAAGAGGGAACCGGCAGGAAGATCATCATTGAAAATCAACTGGAAGATACAAACCATGACCATCTTGGTAAAATAATAACATATGCTGCGGGGAAGGAGGCATCTGTTATTATTTGGATTGTTAAACGTGCCCGAGATGAACATCGGAAAGCGGTGGAATGGCTCAATCAGCACACGGATGAGAATATCGGGTTCTTTCTGCTTGAAATTGAATTGTGGAAAATCAACGGTTCTGTTCCTGCACCTCGCTTTAATATAGTGGAACGGCCTAATGATTGGGCAAAGGCAATTAAAGCTTCTGCGGGACTGTCAGATACAAAGAAGACTAATCTTGAATATTGGGAAGCATTCAAGAAGTACGCATTCAATAAGGCAGAATTTAAAAAGATATTTAGTGAAAGAAAGGCATATCCACAAGGGTGGTATGATCTCTCGGCAGGAAACAGACATTGTCACATTACATTAACTGCCACAATGACAAAAAAACGTCTTGCGGCTCAGATATATATCAGTAAAAACAAGGATTTGTATAACCATTTTTTAGAGCAGAAAGCAGCCATCGAGGAGTTTTTGGGTGAGGAAATTACATGGCATGAGGCTTCTATAGATGCGGTGTTTGGATATGACACATATAATGCTGATTTTAATACTGATAATTGGGACAAGTACTTTGAGTGGTATTGTGAAAAGGCTATAAAGCTACGAGAAGTAGTCAAGAGATTTGTGGAGTGAGACAATGATTAAGGCAGTAAAAGGTGACATTATAAAAATCAAAGTTCCGGCAATTGTCAATGCAGCCAACGAATTTCTATTGGATGGCAGTGGCGTAGATGGGGCAATCCATAGGGCGACCGGTTCGCAACTCTTAAAGAAAGAAGTGCCGGATACTCCACGGATGGCGATTTACAAAGCCATGAAGTCCTATAAGGGCTGATTTCTTGAAGAATTACTGTGCGTTATCGTTAAAATATGTACACCCTTTGAAACCCCTTTAACGATAATACCGTTAAAAAGTGCGTAGTCTGCCCGCCTGAAACAGACTACCATTTAACTACGATTGACTATTACATTTTGCCTTAATTTGCCCTATTTTGCGTAATGTGCCACATTTCACAGATTTTATGTGGGTTTTACAGATAGTGCAAAAGTCCCCAAAACACGGCAAATCACGACATTTTAGGAGGGAAAATATTATGGTTAAGATACTTTTTATATGCCACGGCAGTATGTGAACCAATTCTTTAAAGCTTTGATTATAGTGGATTTTCAGCAACAGTTTAACGAATTTACCAACAATTTACCAATATTGGAGAGCGAATGTTGCAATACATTTGGAACACTTAATTAGTGGTGAAATATTACTGCGTAAGTGTTCCTGCTTTATGTAAGTGAAGAAAGCAAATAGAACAATATTTTCTATATTACTGGTTTAAGGTTGAAAGAAATAATAAATTTCGTTGACTTGTAGATAATAGTAGCATATAATTAGAGTACAATAAATGGTACGGTTTTGGGTACGGAAAGAGGTGCTATATGATTGCAACCAAACAGATGGATGTAAGGGCAAATATTAAAAAGTATTTTGATATAGCTTTTAATGGAGAGCCGGTAATTGTGTCTCGTAAAGAAAATAAGAATGTTGTTATAATATCTGAAGCAGAATATAATGAATTGGAAAAAGCCAGAAAAAATGCTGAATACTTGGAAAAATTGAATAGAGAGGATGAGCAGATTAGAAACGGGAAGATAGTAACAAAAACTATGGATGAACTTCTGGCAATGGAGGAATAATCTATGAAGATTACTTTTGCAGAAGATGGCTGGAGTGAATATCTCTATTGGCAGACACAGGATAAAAAGATATTGAAAAAGATAAATCAATTACTGCTGAGTATAGAACGGGATGGAGCATTACAAGGGATAGGCAAACCTGAACCTTTGAAATGAAATATGGAAAGTCTGGGTCATTTAGCAGGCGCATAGATGAAGCTAACCGTTTGATTTATGAGATTGTGGGTGACCAAATAATTGTAAAATCTTGCAAGGGGCATTATAGCGATTGAATGTGGAAGTTTAGTGATAAGGATATTCAAAGGAAGATGTGAAAGAGGACTAAATTTTTAGGAAATATTTTATTATCAAGTTATTACAGAAACATCAAATTCTGCAAAACTGGAGTTATATAGATTAATTGGCGAAGGCTATAAAGCAATGCAGGAAGGTAGAACCAGTACAATTGAAGAAGTAAGGGAAAAGCTGGAAAAGAGGAGAAAAGAACGTAGCTAGGGTGGTATTTACCGAGCCGGCAGAGTATGACCTGCTGGACATAGAATACTATATCTTTGTTGATCTTTGTAACCCGCAGGCGGCGTAGAGGATATCCGATGGCATTTTAGGTATAGTAGGTAAGCTGGCAGAATATTCTCATATTACAACAATGTTCGTTAAAGAGGATGGGTATCATATGACTGAAAAGACAAAAATACTTTCTCAGAAAGCATTGCCCTTCAGGGCGCTCGTATTCGGTTAAATCGCTAACTTGTTTTTTGAAAAACAGAATTGCTGATTCGATTGAATGAACGGAAATTGATGTATAACTTGGGACACAAACAGGCATATCGGATGTAAAAGTCCGGTATGCCTGAATTACAGTAAGAAAACTTTATGATATTTCCCCCTGTCCGCGCAAATAGGAAAGGAACGCTTCGCAGCCCTCTACGATATCCGCATAGGCAACGTCAAAACGGGAGCTGTACCAGGGATCGGAGATGCTGTCCTGTCTGCCGGCATATGACAGCAGCATGGAAATTTTCCCGCCTTTATGGCCTGTCATTCGTTCCATATTTCGGATATTCATGGAATCCATGCCGATGAGGTAATCATAATAATCGTAATCCGATTTCTTTAACTGGACTGCCCGCTTTCCATCGCAGCGGATGCCGTGGCGGGCAAGTTCTTCCCTTGCCGGAGGGTATACGGGATTGCCGATTCCGTTCCAGATTTCTTCTGTGCTTGTCGCAGCTGAAGCGATCTCGAACTGATCTGATATTCCCTGTTTTTTCACCATGTCTTTAAAAATGAACTCCGCCATGGGGGAGCGGCAGATATTGCCGTGGCAGACGAATAATATTTTAATCATATCTTTTATATCCCTTCATAAGCCTTCAAACCTTGATATTTCAAGCTTTTCGGCGCTTTTTTCATTTTTGGCTTTTTACCCTTAATCTGTGTAATTCGTTATAAATCTACGCAAATTTACGGGCAAATGGTGTAGTAATTGGTGTAGTAGATTGGTGTATTTCTCAACCTGATTTTCTCTGTTTTCCATGCATATCAGTTTCTTTGAAGTCCAATATCTTCGCCATCTGCTCCGCAGCACGGTCATAGCTGGCATGAGTATAAACATTCAGTGTAACACCTACATCGGAATGTCCCATTACATACTGCAAGGTCTTAATATCCATGCCTGCATTTGCCATATTGGTACAGAACGTATGCCGGAATACATGAGGTGTGATATGCGGCAATGGTTTTTCAGGATAAAGTTTCTTGTATTTCTTCATTGCCCACCGCATTTCGTTTTCAATATGCAGCGCCACTTTCGGCTTATCATCTTTGTCCAGCAAAAGAAAGCAGCTGTATCCGTCAACAATCATTTCTGTTTTCAACTTCTTACGATTGACAAGGATATTTTTCAGACTTCGATAAACTTCTTCTGTCATCGGAATAAAGCGGCATCCGCACTCAGTTTTTGTTTTCTCAACATAATACTTTCCGCCCCGTTCCCTGACAAGCTGATGATCCACACGGATTTTCCGGCTTTCAAAATCTAAATCACTTTTTGTCAAGCCACAAAATTCGCTGACACGCATTCCCGTTCCTAATAGTACGACAAATTCATCATAATACTTTGATGAGATTTTTGCAATCCTTTTACAAACTCATTATCATCTTCCCAAAATAGTTTCAAAAACGCTATTGCCTTCGCCAGCCAACTATTATATATAGCACTATCTACATATGTTCCGCCCAGCTCGCTATTTCGCATTGTTTTCAATACATTATTTCCATCTTGAATTAAAGCTTCAATCCCTTGTAAAGCCTTCTCTTTATTCATTGTTGTTTACCGCCTTTATTTTTGTAAAAATAATTTTTCCTTTTTATAATCTTAAGGCATTATATTGAGGTCATAACCAACAATCAGCCTTCATTGCATCAATTATTACTACACCATATTATCCCGATTCTGTCCATTGTAAAGAAACCTTCTAACTTCCATAACCAAATCATTCGGATCATCATCAATTACCACATAGTAAATTATATAATTATCCACATAAATACGATAATAAGAATATCTACGCTCCCTGACAGAATGATATGGTTCAAAAGATTCAGCCACTGGAAGTCGCTCCATAATAGCAGACTCTACCTTATCCAATAAGTCATTTGCCGCTTTTGGATTCTTCAGTTTCTCTGCAATATAGGTTACTTTTTCATCAAGATCCTCATAAAAAAGTGGCAGATAGCTCAATCTGTACTTTTTACTGAACATTTATCTTCCTCCGTAGTCCTCCAAAAACTTCCTCATGGCTCATCCTTGTATCATTTTCTGCCGCAAACCTATCTGCTTTATCTAATGCAGCTTCAACACCATCCGTCAACTTTGAATATTCTTCAAGACTAAGCACCACCATTGCTCCATATCCGTTTTTTGTTAAATATACCGGTTCACCCGCATTTACAATTTTCTCAATATCTGGGAACTTATTTCTCAAATCTGAAACAGGTCTAATCTGTAACATAAGCGTTCACTCCTTATCAATATTTTATCTTAACTTTATCATTATCCATATTGTACTCTACTATTCCCCAAAAAACAACCACTGTTAAAAATCTTTCTTCATTAAATTACTATGTATTATGCAAAAATGTAGTTGAATTTTTTAAGGCAAATGGCAGTTCCCTTTCCATGAAGAAAACTGCCACCTTATAAACATATTTATTTAGCTATAAGCAATGTCATTTCAAGGCTCTTCCAAAAATGGTGTAGTAGTGGTGTAGTAAGCGCCTTTTCTCTCCGTAAAAGCATTGGTTTTACAGGCTTTTGTGGGATTCTTCAAGATATTGCCGTGGCACACAAATAATATTTTTATCATCTTGGATTTATCCTTTCATAATCTAGTGGGAAGAGCCTTGATCTGGCTTATTCATTGTACCATATCAAAGCTGATTTTACACTACAAGTTTTTCTGTTTAGAAATGGACAGATAAATCAGAAACCAAACAAGGCAATGTGCCATAAGAATAAATATATCTTTTATAACCACTTGTTCCGTACCGCTTGCCAAACTCATAATTCCTTCAAAGGTTGCATTAGACGGAATAAGGTAGCAGAATACCAAAGCGAAACCGTCTGCCCCTAATAGATAAGATAACAGCGGCACGGCGATAAATACGATCAGTACGATCTTGATATAAACAACACCCGACATAAGGCTTTCAGAAAATCTGCCAATAAATAAACCAGCCAATGCAGCTGCAAACGCCGAAAGAATAATCAGCGCCAGCATGAGGAGCGTGTTCCGGGGAGTCGCTCGGAAACAAAGGCAGGCCGTGAGGACGGCAGACAGACCTCCGCAGACAAATCCGACAAAAATTTTTTGGACAATGTACTGGCTGCGTTTCATAGGTAAGATCTGATTGACCAGTGCAACGCCATTTTCCTTTTCTTCGATCATGCTCATTGCATTAAAGGTGCAGCCCATAAACATTGCGACAATCAGCGTTGCGGCAATAAATATATTTTGGAACCCTTCCATGAAATCCGGGCGGTCTAAAACTGTGGCTTTTATTTCCTCTGTATTTTCGCATTCCATGTATAAGGAAGGAAGCGTGTCAGCAGTTTGGCGCCATAAGTCCATTTCATCACCGGAAAGCATTGTTTGAATACCGTTTCCTTCGGCTTCTATGCCTATCAGGTTTGTAGAGGGTTCATTGACAGCAGCCCTTAATTCCTCCTGCGTTTTATATTCGGTTACAGAACCATACCGTTCTAGCCAGAGAACAGTTTGTGCAGGCAGGTCATCCTGCAATACGCCAAAATGAAATTCACTCAGCGTAGAAAAATCGATCATCCCGACAAAATTCAGGACAAAAGCAACTATGATCGGCAAGAGAAAAGACATGATGCAGAATTTGTCTTTCCAGATACTTTTAAGCTGGTAAATCAATCCCCCCATTATTATTCCTCCTTTCCCGTTTCCTTATGAAACGCAGCTTGTATCATTAAAAACAGGGCAGCAATTCCACAGGCAGAACCAATGTAATAAATAGGAGCCGTGACAGGTGTTCCAAAATAGGCATTTTTCAATCCCATATAAATTTGATAGAATGGATGCCAGCCGATCCATTTCATTTTTATGGAAGTATTCGCCGCCAAAAATACAGGTGTTGCTGCAAAAATAGCGATTACCAGGTAGACGAGTGAAAATTGTTTGAAATCATTTAGCAGCATCGTACAGCCGAACCCCGCCAGTGCCATAATAAGAGATAAAATGGCAGTCTGCACTAATATAGCAGGTAAAATAGGAATTGCATCCGTAAATCCCACATTGCATATAGTCATCAATGCCGCAAATAATAAATCCGACAATAGGAAAACCGCTATTTTTGACAGGATAAATAAGCTCCTTTTTAAGGGAAGGACTGCATGGACACGGATAACCCCCATTTGCTTTTCTTTAAACAATACCGAAGCAATCCCTAAAAATCCAACGGCAACAATCTCAATAAATAGCAGTTCGCAGGAAATTTCTTTCCGCTGTTTTAATTCCGGTGTATTTGTTCCCACTATTTTAGCGGTATATCCATTATCCGGATGCAAAAGCGAGCGTGCATAGTCAGCCCGATGCCTGTCAACTTTTTCACTTCCATAATAAAGAATAATGTTTGGCGTACCGGAACTGGCATCTATCCCGACGCCGGTTGTGTCTGTAGCAAGAGATTTATCTAATTCTTCCAATGATGTTACAGGAAAAACCATGCCGGATACCTGCCTCTGCGTACCCTGTGGGTCATACAGATACACATGGTACAATTCGGCCTTCATAAACTTGACATACCCGAAGTTAATAAATAGTGTGTAAAGGAGCAAAGAGCCAAGTGCAAGCAGAAAAAATTTTCCGGAAATCATCATTTGACAATCTTTTTTGAACAGGGAGCAAAAATGTTTCCACATCAGGACAGCCCCCTTCCTGTATATTGGATAAACATATCTTCTAAAGTCGGTTCTTCCGAATGAATGCTGATGATTTCATCATGCGGGAAAGGAATACCTGCTTCCAATTCCGGGGTTTCGATTGTTTTTTCTTCCCGCTTCCCCTGATTCAGATAAGAGATCGTAACACGCTGGCTGCCGTTTTTCTCTTTCAGCTTTTTCGGGGTATCTAAGACAGCAATATTTCCGCTTGAGATAAAAGCCACCCGATCGCATAACAGGTCGGCATCCAGCATATTATGCGTGGTTAAAAACACGGTAGTTCCTTTCCGGCGTTCTTTCTCTATAATCCTGCGGAACAAAACCGCACCAGAAGGGTCAAGTCCGCTGGTTGGCTCATCCAAAAATAACAGTTTGGGATTGCTTACAAGCACCCTTGCCATACTTACACGCTGCCGCATCCCTTTTGAGCAGGAAGAAACCGGTTTTCTGAGAAAATCTGGCTGAAACTCCAGTTCTTCCAACACTTCTTCTATATCCCGTAACTGCCCTGACGGATAAAAAGAAGAAAAATATTTGAGATTGTCAATAGCGCTCAGGTTTGCATACAGATAGGGAAATTCAAATAAAACACCTATCTTCTGAAAAAAATCCTGCGTATGTGCTGTAGCAATATCCTGTCCAAACAGTGATACTTTACCGCCATGCCCCTTCAAAATTCCAGTGAGGATTTTTTGCGTTGTTGACTTGCCGGAACCATTCGGCCCCAGAAATCCAAAGATTTCACCATCACCTACCGTAAAATTTAAACCATGAAGGACTTGCTTATCCTTTCCGTAAGAAAAAGTCAGATTTTTGACTTCAATCATTCATCATCCCTCCATTTTCCGCTCTGGCTGTTTTTCTTTTCCTGTTGGCGCTTGTTCCGCCATTTCATAGATTTGATCTTGAAAGGAATAGAAATTACTTTCGTATTATGAAGGTAAGGAAATGAGGTGAAGTCGGGGTGAGATTGGTGTGAAGTTGGTGTGAAACAAACGCTGCCACGCTTTGCGAGCCAGCTTATTGTAACAAACGCTGCCACGCTTCGCGGGCCGGCTTAATAAAAATGGTTCTGCGCTCATTCAAAAGCAGAACCACAAAAGGTAAACAGATGATCCTATTTAATAGTAGGTATGGAAAAATAAAATTGGACGCCATCCGCAAGATTTTTTGCACCATAGCTTAATTCCTGCATAGATAAAATTTGTGCGACAATCGCAAGCCCCAACCCGGAGCCGCTGTATTTGGAACGATGATCCCGATAAAATTTTGTCCAAATCTTTTTCAGCTTTTCGCTTGGAATCGTATCACCTTGATTATATACAGAAAAATGCAAGAGTCCGTTTTCGTCTGAAAGGCTTAGTTTTAAAATGCCTTCCGGCCTTACGTTCTTTTTGGCATTGACAATAAGATTGTTTAAGACCTGCTCCATACGAATCTTATCTGTATCAACATAAACTTTATAATCAGGAAGTTCATACTGCAATTCAAAATTAACGTTGGGTATGTCAATCAGTAACCGCCCGGCGACTGTTTCCAGAAGTTCGACAAAATCAAAACGTTCTGGGGCAAGCTGCACAGCCCCGGTTTCTAATGCAGATAAATCCAATAAAGCAGTAATCATATGATCCATCCGTTCTGTTTCAGATATGATTATTTCTGCATATTTTTGCTTTTTCATCTCATTATCTTCATCCTGATAACCCTCCGCATAGGCTCTGATAATCCCTAAAGGGGTTTTCATTTCATGGGATAAACGATCTGCCAGCTCTTTGCGCTCTGCTAGCAACAGGCGTTCCTGTTCAACATCTTTTTCAAGCTGTTGATTTGCTGCTTCTAACTTTATAAGAGCTTTTTGCAAATTTTCAGCCATGGAATTAAGGCTTGCGGAAAGCCGTCCAAATTCATCGTTGGTCACAATGTCACATGGAGAGGAAAAGTCTAAATCAGCCATTCTTTTTGCTGCCAGTTCTAAGTCAGCAACAGGTTTTGAGATAAAACAGCTCATCAGAAAATCAACAGCAAAAATCAACAACACTACAAAGACAGTCCAAATAGAAAATGAAATGTTTGGAGAAAACGGCAGTTTCGTTGAAAATATATAGGAAAGAACAAGGACAGCGCCAATCATTTTGGACATGAAAAGTATTTTCTTTCGTATGGAATGAAGACTTAAATTATCACTATTTTTCATAATGTCTCCTCTAATTTGTAACCGGAACGGATAAGCGTTACAATATGTTTTCCCTCACTCCCAAGCTTTTGCCGCAGTGTTTTGATATGTGTATCTACAGTACGGGTAGTCCCTTCAAAATCGTAGCCCCAAATTCTATTCAGCAACTGTTCGCGGGTAAAAATATGTCCGGGATTCATCATAAAAAAATAAAGCAATTCGTATTCTTTGTGAGTAAGGGCGATTTCCTTCCCATCCAAAAATACTTTACGTGAGGAAGGCATAACAGAAATTTTTCCAATGCTCCGTACATCTAACGGTGCAGCGGAAGAACGGCGGAGCAGGGCATTCACTTTAGCCAGCAAGACTTTAGGACTGAAAGGTTTTGTTGTGTAATCATCGGCACCATATTCATAACCCTTTAGTTTGTCGCTTTCTTCGCTTTTGGCTGTCAGCATGATAATTGGCATGCTGCTCATTTCCCGTGCCATTTTACAAACAGCAAAGCCGTCAATATGGGGCATCATAATATCCAAGATCATTAAATCCATCGGATTGCTTTTCAATATCATTAAGGCGTCTATACCGTCATCCGCGGTAAAGCAGGTATGCCCGCCTTTTTTCATATATTCGGCAATAATATCCTGCATATTCTTTTCATCTTCTACAATTAAAATGTTTGCCATGAAATCATTCCTTTTGGGTGCTGTTATGTTTACATTTTTATCATGATTCATATTTTGCCCCACTATTTAAAAAAAAGCAACCATTGTAAAAATCTTTCGTCCAAAAGACCAAAGATAATACCATAATCGTTGCAAAAAGAAAAGCCCTATGATATAATAAGAACAATGGGCAATGATAAAAAATTAACAATCATTGCAATTAACCGTAAAGCATATATATGGAGGAGAGAACAATGGCAAAAAAAGTAGTTTTGGCAGGCGCTTGCCGTACGGCGATCGGAACAATGGGCGGTTCCTTAAGCACGACACCGGCGGCAGAACTTGGTGCTATCGTAATTAAAGAAGCTTTAAACAGGGCGGGGGTTGCCCCGGAGCAGGTGGATCAGGTATACATGGGATGTGTTATCCAGGCGGGGCTTGGACAGAACGTAGCTCGTCAGGCATCCATCAAAGCAGGGCTTCCGATCGAAGTTCCGGCAGTTACCATGAACGTTGTATGCGGTTCCGGCCTTAACTGTGTCAATCAGGCAGCGCAGATGATCCTGGCAGGGGATGCGGACATCGTAGTAGCAGGCGGTATGGAAAATATGTCTATGGCTCCGTATGCAGTGCCCAATGCACGCTTCGGTTATAGAATGAACAACGGCACTCTGGTAGATACCATGGTAAACGATGCTCTTTGGGATGCATTTAACCAGTATCACATGATTAAGACGGCAGACAACATTTGTGAAGAATGGGGTCTGACAAGGGAAGAACTGGACGAGTTCGCATTGAAGAGCCAGCAGAAAGCGGAAGCTGCTCAGAAATCCGGCGCATTCGATAAGGAAATCGTACCTGTTATGGTAAAGAAGAAAAAAGAAATGGTTGAGTTCAAGGTAGACGAAGGCCCGCGTGCAGGTTCTACGATAGAAGGCCTTGCGAAACTCCGCCCGATCAATCCGAATGGATTCGTTACGGCAGGAAATGCATCCGGCATTAACGACGGCGCTGCAGCGATCGTTGTTATGAGCGAAGAAAAAGCGAAAGAACTGGGCGTTAAGCCTATGGCTACTTATGTGGCTGGCGCGCTGGCTGGCGTAAGGCCGGAAGTGATGGGAATCGGCCCGGTGGCAGCGACAAAGAAAGTAATGGAAAAGACAGGCATGAAGATCGAAGACTTCGAAATTATCGAAGCAAACGAAGCTTTTGCAGCACAGTCCGTAGCAGTAGGAAAAGACCTTGGCATCGATGTGGATAAGCAGCTCAACCCGAACGGCGGCGCAATCGCGCTCGGACATCCGGTAGGAGCTTCCGGCTGCCGTATCCTCGTTACGCTGCTTCATGAAATGGAAGCGAAGGATGCGAAGACAGGACTGGCAACTCTCTGCATCGGCGGCGGCATGGGATGCGCTACGGTAGTAACGAGAGAGTAAAAATATTGATGAATGATTCCCGAGGGCAATGAACCAGGCATTATGTGAAGATGCCAGCGGATGCCGTAAAGGAAATAAAACAGGATAAGCAGACTTTTTCTTAAGTCTGCTTATTTCCGCGAACAGTGGGTCAGGTGCGATACCGGCTGTATTGGCAAGGCATTCTGCAAAGCCGCATTGTTGGGCTGGATTAGCAAGACGCATTGTTTTGAGACCGGAAAATAAAAGAGAAAAGGAGCCTCAAAAATGGAATTTATTGTATACGAACAAAAAGGCAGCTACGGCGTGATCACGATCAGCCGTGAAAAAGCATTAAATGCATTGAACTCGACAGTATTAGAGGAACTGGACAAGACATTGGACGAAGTAAACCTGGACGAAGTGAGATGTCTGATCTTAACAGGCGCAGGGCAGAAATCCTTTGTTGCGGGCGCTGATATCGGAGAGATGAGTTCTTTGACCAAAGCGGAAGGAGAAGCTTTTGGAAAGAAAGGAAACGATGTTTTCCGCAAACTGGAAACCTTCCCGATCCCGGTGATCGCTGCTGTCAACGGTTTTGCTTTGGGCGGCGGATGTGAGATTTCCATGAGCTGTGATATTAGAATCTGCTCCGATAATGCCGTATTCGGACAGCCGGAAGTAGGCCTTGGCATTACTCCGGGCTTCGGCGGCACACAGCGTCTGGCGCGTCTGGTAGGCGCCGGCATGGCAAAACAGATGATTTATACGGCAAGAAATATCAAAGCGGACGAAGCACTCCGCATCGGCCTTGTCAATGCGGTATACACCCAGGAAGAACTGATGCCGGCAGCGGAAAAAATGGCGGCAGGAATTGCAAAGAACGCTCCTATCGCAGTACGCAACTGCAAAAAAGCGATCAATGAAGGACTGGATGTGGATATGGATGCGGCGATCGTAATCGAAGAAAAACTGTTCGGCGACTGCTTTGAATCTTATGACCAGAAAGAAGGAATGACGGCATTTCTTGAAAAAAGAAAAGTAGAGAAATTCCTCAATAAATAATCGAAAGATTTTAAAATAATGGTAATAAAAATCCCCGGCCGAATGTCCGGGCGGGGAGAGTAAAAATAAACAAATACAATCCAGGAGGAACTAGTATGAAAGTAGGTATTATTGGTGCCGGCACGATGGGATCCGGTATTGCACAGGCTTTTGCCCAGACGGAAGGATATGAAGTTTTCCTTTGCGATATCAATGAAGAATTCGCGGCAAACGGCAAAAACAAGATTGCAAAAGGTTTTGAAAAACGTATTGCAAAGGGCAAAATGGAGCAGGATAAGGCAGATGCTATCCTGGCGAAGATCACAACAGGCGTAAAAACAATCTGCACAGACTGCGATCTGGTTGTGGAAGCTGCCCTTGAGGTAATGGACATTAAGAAACAGACTTTCAAAGAGTTACAGGATATCTGTAAAAAAGATTGTATCTTTGCAACCAATACTTCTTCCCTTTCTATTACGGAAATCGGCGCTGGGCTTGACAGGCCGGTTATCGGTATGCATTTCTTCAATCCGGCTCCGGTTATGAAGCTGGTGGAAGTAATCGCAGGGCTGAATACTCCTGACGAAGTAGTGGAAAAAATTAAGACTATTTCCGAAGAGATCGGAAAGACGCCGGTACAGGTAAACGAAGCGGCAGGTTTTGTCGTAAACAGAATTCTCATTCCTATGATCAACGAAGCGATCGGCATTTACGCAGAAGGCGTTGCTTCCGTAGAAGGCATCGACAATGCGATGAAGCTGGGCGCAAACCATCCGATGGGCCCGCTGGCTTTAGGCGATCTGGTTGGACTCGATATCGTTTTAGCTATTATGGAAGTGCTTCAGGCAGAAACCGGCGATCCGAAATACCGTCCTCATCCGCTTCTTAAGAAGATGGTACGCGGTGGACAGCTGGGCCAGAAGACAGGCAAAGGCTTCTACGATTATTCAAGATAGGAAAATATAAACAAAGATATGGAGGAAATAAAATCATGGATTTTATGTTAACAAAACAACATGAAATGGCAAGAACTCTTTTCAGGGAATTTGCTGAAAAAGAAGTAAAGCCTTTGGCGCAGGAAGTTGACGAAACAGAAGTTTTCCCCAGAGGAACCGTTGAAAAAATGGCAAAAGCAGGATTCCTGGGAATTCCGGTACCGAAGGAATATGGCGGACAGGGCTGCGATATTTTAACCTATGCTATGTGCGTGGAGGAACTTTCGAAAGTCTGCGGTACGACAGGCGTTATCGTTTCCGCGCATACTTCCCTCTGTTGCGACCCGATCCTGACCTATGGTACGGAAGAGCAGAAACAGAAATATCTGCCTGACTTGGCAAGCGGCCGGAAAATCGGCGCATTCGGCCTTACGGAACCCGGTGCAGGAACAGATGCGCAGGGACAGCAGACAAAAGCAGTTCTGGAAGGCGATGAGTGGGTTCTGAACGGCTCCAAGATCTTTATCACAAACGGTAAGGAAGCGGACGTGTACGTTATCTTTGCCGTAACGGGAATGATTGAAAAACGTGGCAGAATGTCGAAAGAGATCACCGCTTTCATCGTAGAAAAAGGTACGCCCGGCTTTACATTCGGTACGAAAGAGAAGAAAATGGGTATCCGTGGTTCTTCTACATATGAATTGATTTTCACAGACTGCAGAATTCCGAAGGAGAATATCCTTGGACAGCAGGGCAAGGGATTCGGCATCGCTATGCATACGCTGGACGGCGGACGTATCGGTATCGCTTCCCAGGCTCTTGGTCTTGCAGAAGGCGCTTTGGAGAGAACCGTAGAATATGTAAAAGAAAGAAAACAGTTCGGACGCTCCATTGGACAGTTCCAGAATACCCAGTTCCAGCTGGCAGATATGGCTACTAAGGTAGAAGCGGCACAGTTACTTGTTTATAAAGCAGCAATCGCAAAGAACACCCAGAAGGTATACTCCGTAGAAGCGGCAAAAGCAAAATTATATGCGGCGGAAGTAGCTATGGAAGTTACCACAAAAGCAGTACAGCTTCACGGCGGCTACGGCTATACAAGAGAATACGATGTAGAACGCATGATGCGTGATGCGAAGATTACGGAGATTTATGAGGGGACAAGCGAAGTGCAACGTATGGTAATCTCTGGCGCATTATTGAAGTAAGGACTTCGCAATATCGTAATTACAGAGAAAATGAAAATCTAACGAATATAAGGAGTGGAAATACAATGAAAATTGTTGTTTGTATTAAACAGGTACCTGATACAAAGGGCGGCGTTAAGTTTAATCCCGACGGTACACTTGACAGGGGCGCGATGCTTACGATCATGAACCCCGATGACAAGGCTGGTCTGGAAGCGGCTCTTAGATTAAAAGACGAATACGGTGCGGAAGTAACCGTTATCACCATGGGTCTTCCTAAGGCAGAAGAAGTTCTCCGCGAAGCTATGGCTATGGGAGCTGACAAGGGCATCCTTGTAACCGACAGGGTTCTTGGCGGCGCAGATACATGGGCGACATCCCAGACATTGGCGGGCGCGATCCGCAATCTGGAATATGACCTGATCATCACGGGCCGCCAGGCAATCGACGGCGATACCGCACAGGTTGGCCCCCAGATTTCCGAGCATTTGGGAATTCCGGTTATTTCTTATGCACAGAAGATCCAGATCGAAGGCGACAGCGTGATCGTTGAGCGTCAGTTCGATGACAGATACCATGTGTTAAAAGCAAAAATGCCTTGTCTGATTACGGCGCTTGCTGAATTAAATGAGCCTCGTTATATGACTCCGGGCGGAATTTTCGATGCATACAAAGCGGACATCACCGTATGGGGCAGAGCAAACCTGGTCGATGTAGAAGATTCCAACCTCGGCCTGAAAGGTTCTCCGACACAGATCGCTAAGGCTTCCGACAAAGTAAGAAAAGGCGCAGGAGAGAAAGTTACCCTGGATCCTACGGAAGCAGTTGATTACATTATCGACAAGTTAAAAGTGAAACACGTAATATAAAAAATTAGGAAAAGTGTGGTGAATGAAAATGAATATAGCAGAATATAAAGGAGTATTTGTCTTTGCACAGCAGGTAGATAATAAACTGAGCGGAATCGCTCTGGAACTGATCGGCAAAGGAAAAGATCTTGCAAAGGATTTGAACACAGAGGTTACGGCAGTATTGGTTGGCCATGAAGTAAAAGACCTTGCAGACGAACTTGCAGCATACGGCGCAGACAGGGTAATCCTTGTAGACGATCCTGAATTAAAGGAATATAGAACAGAGCCTTATGCACATGCGCTCTCTTCCGTTATCGAAAAATATAAACCGGAAATTTTCCTGGTAGGCGCTACGGCAATCGGCCGTGACTTAGGTCCTCGTGTATCCGCAAGAATCCATACAGGACTTACCGCAGACTGTACACAGCTCGATATCGGCGATTTCCCGATGAATCCGATTCCGGGAAAAGAGCAGCTTCATAACCAGCTCTTAATGACCCGTCCGGCATTCGGCGGCAACACCATCGCTACGATCGCATGCCCTGAGTTCCGTCCCCAGATGGCGACGGTACGTCCCGGCGTTATGCAGAAAGCTCCTAAGGTAGAGGGCGCAAAGGCAGTAGTGGAAGAATTCAATCCTGGATTTACGCCGGA
Source organism: Lachnospiraceae bacterium 28-4 (assembly GCA_000403275.2). Taxonomy (GTDB): domain Bacteria; phylum Bacillota; class Clostridia; order Lachnospirales; family Lachnospiraceae; genus Kineothrix. Next base: position 76,582 of record KE159601.1, on the reverse strand, counting down.
TGACAAATATGTGGAAATCCTTGAAGTGGTAAAATCCGTTGTGGATACCGTAGACATTATGGATGCAAAGATCCTTGTTTCCGGCGGCCGCGGCGTTGGAAACCCGGAAAACTTCAAACTCCTTGATGATCTTGCAGAAGTACTCGGTGCAACCGTAAGCTGCTCCCGTGCAGTTGTGGATGCAGGATGGAAGCCGAAGGATCTCCAGGTAGGCCAGACCGGCAAGACAGTACGTCCTAACGTATACTTCGCGATCGGTATCTCCGGTGCGATCCAGCACTTGGCAGGTATGGAAGAATCCGATCTTATCGTTGCCATCAACAAAGACGAGACAGCTCCTATTTTCGATGTAGCTGACTATGGCATCGTTGGCGATCTGAACAAGATTGTTCCCGCCCTGACAGAAAAACTGAAAGCAGAGCTGGCAAATAAGAACTAAGATATAGTAAAAGAGCCGTTGCAGAGCAGCGGCTCTTTTGTTATGCATAATCTTTTCCAATTCCGCTTATATTGAAATAAGACGTGGCAGCCGGAGAGCCGGTGGAAAGCGGGAAAATGACAATAGCAATGTTGCCGGAGATATCGGGGTTATCATTCGGTGAGTTTTTGAACAGGCTGGCGGGGAATCCGCCCCTCCAAGTGACGACTTTTTTGGTTTTGGGAACTATTTTGGTAAACGGGGCGACAGATGCGCCGAATGCGATCGCGTCCCTAGTAGCATCCGGGGGAATGGAACTGAAAAAAGCAATTCGAATGGCCGCTTTTTTTAATTTTGCCGGTTTGGCTCTGATGGCTTCGTGGAATGCCAATGTGGCATTTACCATTTATCATATGGTGGATTTCGGAGGAGATCCTGAAAAAGCGCTGACCGCTTTGTGTGCTGCGCTGGCCGCTATTATCTTGTGGGCATCCGCCGCCTGGTGTTTTGGGATACCTACCAGCGAGAGCCATGCGCTGATTGCAGGGTTGACAGGGGCGGCAATCTCCATTCATAAGGGATTGGCGGGCATTCATTGGGAGGAGTGGATAAAAGTTGTGTATGGCCTGTTTTTTTCGGGTATATTAGGGTTGGGCATGGGTTTTGCGGGAGGAAAATATCTGCTGCTGTCCGGAAAAAGAAATGGGCGAAGAGCGGAATATGGAGAAGCGAAGCACAGGAATGGAAAACGATTGGGGGACAACCGGCCATCTGTGCGGAATCAGAAGGGAATGGAACGGATGCAGACAGCCGGAGCAGCGGCTATGGCATTTATGCACGGCGCGCAGGACGGGCAGAAATTCATGGGAGTATTTTTGATGGGCATTTTTTTGGCAGGAGGAAGGGCGTCCGATGGAAGCTTTTCCGTTCCCTTATGGATGACGGCATTGTGCAGTGTTGTTATGGCGGCCGGTACGGCGGCCGGGGGAGAGCGGATTATAAAAAAAGTGGGAATGGAAATGGTAAGGTTAGAGAAACTTCAGGGAATTGCATCGGACGCTGCCGCCGCTGTCTGCCTTCTCTTTGCCAGTTGGATCGGTATTCCTGTCTCCACGACCCACGTAAAGACGACTTCTATTATGGGAGTGGGGCTGGCAACCGATGCGGAAGCTGTTGATATGGCAGTGATAAAGGAAATGCTTTTGGCGTGGGTGATTACCTTTCCCTGCTGCGGCTTGATCGGATATATAACGGCAGAATGGTTCGGAAAACTGGTATAGAGGCATAAAATCTGCAAAAAAAAGAAGAAAAAAATCGAAAAATAGGAAAAAAGTCATTCTTCTCAAATTTTTAATAAGTGATATAATTATGTCGATAGCTGTCGCTTGACGTCGGTGTACAGCTATATTATTTTTTCTATTTTTTGTTTGAGAAGTGTATTTTATAAGGTATGGGTAAGGGAACAGATAGCGGGGCACAGGAAAAAAGGAGAATGTATGGAGGGAAGGGAGAAGCTGATCGATCAGCTGACCGGAATTTATAATCTGGAAGGTTTTTACAAAGCGACGGAAGAACTTTTTGCAAAAAATCCGGATAAGGAGTATATCATCGCCTACTGGGATGTACAGCGGTTTAAGGTGATCAACGAATTGTTTGGAAGAAGTGCAGGAGATGAAGTATTAAAAAGTATGGCGGATCGGATACGTGTGGCATACAAAGGGGTGGAAGGAACTTACGGAAGGATGGAAAGCGATAATTTCGTAGCCTGTTTTCCTGCGGATCTTCTGGAGAAATTACGGGAATTCAGCGACTCCGGTGAAATTATATATACTTGTGAAGGCACGGAATACCGTTTTGCGGCATGTTATGGGCTATATGTGGTAACGGACAGAAGCATAGGTATAGCATCTATGGTGGACAGGAGCCGGATTGCCATGGATACGGTAAAGGCGAATTATGTAAAGCCATTTGCTTATTATGATGAATCCATGCGGGAAAGCATTGTCAAGGAACAGATGCTGATGAGCGACTGCGATGCGGCCATCAGGGAAAAGCAGTTTGAGGTGTATTACCAGCCGGTTTGCAATGCTTCGGACGGAACGATTATAAGCGCGGAGGCACTGGTTCGCTGGAAGCATCCGGAAAGGGGGATGATCGCGCCGGATGTTTTTATCCCATTGTTTGAGCGGAACGGTTATATCAATATATTGGACAAGTATATATGGGACCGGGTATGCGCCATGCTGAAACGGAGACGGGATCAGGGGCTGGATATCGTACCCATATCCACGAATGTTTCCCAGATGGATTTTTATAATAAAAATCTTTGTGAAGATATCATAGAAATCGTAGAAAAATATGAATTGAATCCGCAGCTGCTCCGGTTGGAGGTGACGGAGAGCGCTTATGCGGACGACCCGAAAAGAGTCCGGGAGATCGTGGAAAAACTTCAGAATTACGGGTTTGTCATATTGATGGATGATTTCGGAAGCGGCTATTCTTCTTTTAATACTTTGAAAGAATTGCCTGTGGATATATTAAAAATTGATATGAAGTTTATGGATGACCTGGGAAAAGGGGGAAAGTCGGCAATTATACTGGAATCTATCGTCAGGATGACAAAGTGGATGAGTCTCCGGGCGGTGGCGGAAGGCGTGGAAACGGAAGAAGAACTGAATTTCTTAAAGAGCATAGAGTGCAACTATATTCAGGGTTATTATTTTTACCGCCCTATGCCGGAGAAGGAATTTGAAAATTTGCTGAATGATCCGGCGCTGGTGGATATTAAGAGCGCGGTGATGGTGGGTTCCAATGAGAACGATTTTTCCATTTTATATAGCGAAAGTCTGAAATCGGAGGGCGTATTTCAGAATATGCTGGGAGGGCTCAGCATTTATGAGCGGGTGGACGATAGAATGGAGGTAGTTCGCGTCAACAAAGGCTACTATGAAATGATGAAAGCGGACAACATAGGAATGGTTGCGGAGGAACGCCTGATAGGGAAATACATGGAAGAAAAAGACTATCGGGAGCTTTTGGAGAAGTGCGCGGAGGCGGAGAAAACGAGCGATACGGTTCATGCGCAGATAAGGCGGAGGCGGTATGACGGAGAAGAGATATGGCTGGATGCCAAGATACGTTTTCTTGGGAACAAAGGAAAACGCAAAATGTACTACTTCTATCTGATGGACATTACCGCGATCAAGAAGGCGGAAGAAGAAGTATACCGCAATCGTTACAGCAAAGCATTATTCCGTGTGTTCGATAAAGTATACCGGCTTGATTACGATACCGGCTATGCGGAAGTGCTGCATTCTGTGGACGGGGACATGAAAGAAGGAGACCGGGTGTACTATCGGGATTTTTTTGATAAATTCCAGGTCAACATCGTGTCAAAAAACCGCACGGAATACAGCGACGCCATGAAGGATAAGGCAGTGATGGACCGCATATTGAGCGAAAGCCGCTCAGGAGGGCTTTCTGTCGATTACAGGATCAACAATCCGGAGAAAATGGGATTTGAATGGGTATCAGCCACCTTTTTTAAGGTGGAAACCGGACACGGGGAAGAACATTACCTTGTCTGCATTAAAAGAATATAGAAAAGGGCGGAAAAAGCGGGATGAAAGACGATGGCCAATTTTTTGATAAAAGTATGCTTTTTAATAAAAGCATGGAATATGAAACCGTGGAACTGGACGATGAGGATGGGAGCATCATAATCATTGACCAGACTCTTCTACCCGGGAAAATGGAGTTGATCCGGTTAAGGACGGCGCAGGAAATATGGGATGCCATTTATCTTCTAAGAGTGCGCGGCGCGCCGGCGATCGGAGTGACGGCGGCTTTCGGAATCTATCTTCTGGCAAAAGGAACGGATGCGGATCATTATGAGAGCTTTTACCGGGAATTCGTAAAGCAAAAGGATTATTTGAATTCGGCAAGGCCTACGGCGGTCAACCTGTCCTGGGCGCTGGAGCGGATGGAAAAAGTTTGCCGGGAGAATAAGGGCTGTGGGATAGATGAGATAAAAAGAGCTTTGAAGCAGGAGGCTCTTGCCATAAAGGAAGAGGATATATGGGTATGCAAAACCATTGGGGAATATGGCCTCAGTCTGGTGAAGCCAGGGGACGGGATATTGACCCATTGTAATGCCGGCCAGCTGGCTACCAGCAAATACGGGACAGCTACGGCGCCCATTTATCTTGGGCAGGAGAGAGGATATCATTTCCGGGTGTTTGCCGATGAGACGCGGCCGCTGCTGCAGGGAGCAAGGCTGACGGCTTATGAATTACAGGCTGCCGGCGTGGATGTAACGCTGATTTGCGACAATATGTCCGCCATGGTTATGAAAAATGGATGGATCAACGCCGTTTTCGTAGGCTGCGACAGGGTGGCGCTTAATGGGGATACCGCTAATAAGATAGGAACTTCGCTGGTGGCGATAGCGGCGAAACGGCATAACATTCCGTTTTATGTGTGCGCCCCTACGTCTACGATAGACAGAAACACAAAAACAGGCGGGGATATCCATATCGAGCAAAGACCGGAAGAGGAAGTGACCAGTATGTGGTATAAGGAACGGATGGCACCGGAAGGAGTCAAGGTATACAATCCGGCATTTGATGTGACAGACCATGATTTGATTACCGCAGTGGTTACCGAGTACGGCATTGCGAGAGCGCCTTATGAAAGGGCATTTCAGGAGATTTTTGAAAAAAAGGAAAGGGAATAAATGGGCGAAAGCCTTCGGAACCAGCACGGCCCGGCAAATGAGATTCAAATTTGCCGGGTCGTTTATATATTTTTTTATAATAGGAGACTACTTTGTTTTTTTGCTGTTCCGCTTAATGATATATAGTACCAAAAGCATCAATATGACTCCCGTAGGCAGGGAAATCCAGGCGCTTTGCGTAAAACCTGCCACGATATAGGTAACGAAGGAGACAGCTGCCGCCAGAACTGCGTAAGGAAGCTGCGTGGACACATGGTTGACATGGTTGCACTGCGCTCCTGCGGAAGCCATGATCGTCGTATCGGAGATGGGAGAACAGTGGTCTCCGCATACTGCGCCGGCCATACAGGCGGAAATGGAAATGATCATAAGCTGGGGATTGGATTCCGCAAATACGGCAACTACAATAGGGATAAGAATGCCGAAGGTACCCCAGGAAGTCCCCGTGGAAAAAGCGAGGAAACAGCCTACGAGAAAGATAATGGCCGGTAAAAAGTTCATCAAAGAACCTGCGCTCTGATTCATGATATCGGCGACAAATACGGCCGCGCCAAGACTGTCGGTCATAGCTTTTAACGTCCATGCAAAAGTAAGGATGAGGATCGCGGGAACCATTGCCTTAAAACCGTTGGGAAGGCATTCCATGCATTCCTGGAAGCTTAAAACTCTGCGGATCAAATAAATAATAATCGTAATAATGATAGCGCAGATGCTGCCGAGGGCGAGCCCTACCGATGCATCGGAGTTGGAAAAAGCAGCCACAAAGCCGGCGCCTTCAAAAAATCCACCGGTATAGATCATACCGATGACGCAGCATATGATCAGGGTGACGATGGGAATGAGAAGATCGGCCACTTTCCCCTTCGGATTGGCGGGGCCGGCTTCCTTTCCGGTATTTTTTTCACCCATGGAGAACAGGTCTCCTTTCAGAGCGTTGGCTTCATGGGATTTCATCGGCCCGAAGTCCACATTCATAAGGACGAGGGATACCATCATAAGAATGGTCAAAATAGCGTAAAAATTGTAAGGTATGGCACGGATAAATATGGAAAAGCCGTCCTCGCCTTCCACGAATCCGGATACGGCTGCCGCCCAGGAAGAGATCGGCGCGATAATGCAGACAGGAGCCGCCGTAGCATCGATCAGATAAGCCAGTTTCGCACGGGACACTTTGTGTTCATCCGTTACCGGCTTCATTACGCTGCCAACTGTCAGGCAGTTAAAATAATCGTCGATAAAAATAAGTACGCCGAGGGCGATGGTAGCAAGCTGAGCGCCGGCACGGGACTTGATTTTTTCCTTGGCAAAATGCCCGAAAGCAGCGGATCCTCCGGCCCGGTTCATCAGACTTACCATGGCTCCCAGTATGACGAGGAAAATAAGGATTCCTACATTGTAACTGTCGGAAAGCACGGCGGCAAAGCCGTCGTTAAAAATATGCGTGAGCGTGGTCTCGAAGGAAAATCCCGAATAAAACAGCCCGCCCACCAATATTCCGATAAAGAGGGAGCTGTAGACTTCCTTTGTGATAAGGGCCAGCACGATCGCCACGATCGGAGGAACGAGAGCCCAAAAAGTAGCATACATGGCAGGGATGTATTCCTCTCCGGCTTCCGCTGCAAATGCAGTAAGAGGCATAAGCGCCATGCAGAGCAATAAAAGTCCTGCTCCGTAAAACAATTTTTTCTTTTGCGTTTTCATTTTATGTACCCCATTTCTTTTGAGTATGTATAATTATGTATAAATACAAAAGAATTCTATCACTAAATGGTATAAAAATGAAGTATTTTTTATATTTTTTCAAAAAATTCTATAAAGAGAGAATAAACAGGCCCTTACCGGAAAGGCAAGGGCCGTAAAAATATCATATGATTGCTAAAAACGATCGGAAATCCGGCATTAATATACCATAGCTTCTTCCTTGCCGGTCATAACGCGGATTGCGCCTTGTGCAAGAGCCAGAAGTTCATCTTCGCCAGGGTATACGGTAACCGGAGCGATAAACGCTGCACGTTCCTTCAAACCTTCTGTCACAGCTTTGTCATATGCGATGCCGCCGGTCATGATGATCTGATCCACTTTGCCTTTCAGAACACATGCCATGGAGCCGATATCTTTGGCAACCTGGAGGATAAATGCTTCGCGGATCTCCGCTGCTTTTTCATCACCATCATCCACCATCTTATCCACGTCGCGCATATCGTTGGTATTCAGGTAAGCGTTAAAACCGCCGTTTCCTACGAGCTTTTTATAAACTTCTTTTTCCGTATATTTTCCGGAGAAGCACATTTTGACCAATGCGCCGGTGGGAACGCCGCCCGCTCTTTCCGGGGAGAATGCTCCGTCACCGTCAACGGCATTGAATACGTCCACTACTTTGCCTTTTTCGTGAGCGCCTACGGAAACGCCTCCACCCATGTGAACGACGATCAGGTTCAGGGAGTCGTAAGAAACGCCTTTTTCATTGGCATAACGCTTTGCAACCGCTTTCTGGTTCAGCGCGTGGAAGATGCTGGCCCTGGGAAATTCGGGAACGCCGGAATATCTCGCGATAGGCATAAGCTCATCTACGACTACGGGATCTACGATATAAGAAGGTGCGCCGATGGAATCTCCGATTTCTTTTGCAAGGATGCCGCCCAGATTAGAAGCATGCTGTCCCTGGACGCCTACTTTCAAATCCTCCAGCAGATCGTCCGTAACGGGGTAAGTTCCACCTGCCACGGGTTTGAGCATACCGCCGCGTCCGACGATGACATCAAGGGAGTTCATATCGAAATCTTTTTCCTTCATCAAATCCAGAATAATGTTTTTCCTGAAATCTTTCTGGTCTACGATAGAAGCATACTGGGCGATCTCTTCCGTAGAGTGTCTTAAGGTTTCTTCAAATAATAAAGTTTCGTCTTCGAATACGCCGATTTTTGTAGAAGTGGAGCCCGGATTAATAATTAAACTTTTGATTGACATAGCCTATTCTCCTTTTTATATAATGAAATAATTTTATTTCAGGTATTCTGCTACAACTGCGCCAAGAGCGAGGGAATTTACCTTGACTTCCATGGAGTCCGAACGGGAAGTCAGGATAACAGGCGCTTTGGTTCCTGTTAAAATATTGCCGTTCTTTAAATTGGCGGTATGTACCATCGCTTTATAAACAAGATTGCCGGCGTGGATATCCGGGAAAAGAAGGATATCGGCGTCGCCCTGGATCGGCCTGTCGGTTGCTCCTTTATGTTTTGCAGCTTCCGCATCAATGGCAAGATCAAGGGAAAGAGGGCCGTCCACGATACAGTCGGTGATCTCCCCGTCTTTGTTCATGCGGGTGAGTTCCGCCGCTTCCACGGTGACGGGCATCTTCGGATTGACTACTTCCACAGCGGCGAGGGGAGCTACTTTCGGACATTCGATGCCGCAGGCTTTCGTGATTTCCAGTGTATTGTTAATGATATGTACTTTGTCTTCCAGAGTGGGATAAGGGATAAAAGCTACGTCCGTTAAAAACAGCAGATGATCGATGCCTTCCACGTCGAAAACGCATACATGGGATAAAGGTTTGCCCGTTCTAAGTCCGACTTCTTTGTCGAGGACGCTTTTTAAGAAATGTTTTGTGTCGATGAGGCCCTTCATATACATGTCGGCTTTGCCTTCATGAACCAGCTTAACCGCTGCAAGGGAAGCCTCGATATCGTCCTCTACGTTCACAATTTCAAAGTCGCTGATATCCACCTGGATGTCAGATGCAATGGCCTTGATTTTGGATTCATCCCCTACTAAGATAGCGTCTGCGATCTTCCTGTCTTTGGCCGTCCTTACAGCCTCCAGAACGGCGGAATCCTGCGCAACGGCAACGGAAACCTTTTTCATGGGGATTTCTTTTACCTTGGAAATTAAATCGTCAAAAGTTTTGCTCATTTGTCTGCACCTCGTACTCATGAATTTTTGTGTTTTACCTTACAATTAAGGTACAACTTTACTAATCGTTAAAATAATAACACTTCTTATAATTAAGGTCAAGGGGGGGAACACGACAAACGCATGAGTAAATAAATGATACGTTTGCCGCGGGCAATAACCGGGAACAGAGCCTTTGATTTCAGAATGCTACCATTGATTCCAGGTCATATAAATAACGGTGGTAAGGAAAAGGGTAATCCATATCAGAAGGCAGGTGGCGCGCCGGAATATGGACGTATGCTTTTCGCAGGCAGGGCTGCCGGTATCCGTGGAAGAGTTGTCAGCCAGGCCGATAGAGATATAGACGAGGCAGATGACGATATAGCGGAAATCGCTGCTGCACGTATAGGGGTATTTTAAGGAAAAAACGACAAAGCTTAATAAAAGGGCCAAATAACCGGAAACGAGAAAGAGGGCTTCACAGGCGGTTGAATGACGGCGTTGTTTTTTGGCAGAAATATATTTCCGGCATTGTGAAACGAGGAAAAGAACAGCCGAACAAAAGGCGGCAATGATGGCGAGAGGATATACGGTCTGGCAAAGAATAAGAGGCAGACCGGAAAGTTCCTGCGGATATACTTCTGTAAATAAAGAGGTCTGGAACATAATAACCCATGTGTTGTGGATGGCGTCGCCGCTTAAGGGATGGAAGGGAAAGGAAAAATGCCAGTCGGCGAATGCCGGAAGGCCAATTCTGTCCCAGATTCCATAATTTCCTGTATACATGACCGAAGCTTCTGTGGCTGAGGATATGCCGGGTTTGACATGAAAACGGATGAGGTTGCGGATGATCCAGGATAAACCGATTGATCCGGCAACGAGGGCGAACAACGCATAATTGCGGATGGACAGAAGAATGTCCCTGCGCTTTTCCGACCGGATGGTTCGGATAAAATCCAGCAGAAAAATAAGCCCTACAGGAAAGGCAATGACAGCGGTATTGATTTTGCAGAGCATGCCAAAACCTATGGAAAGGGCAATGAAAATCAGATTTTTAAGCGTTTTTTGCCTGATCCAGCAGAGGGAGGCATAGATACAACAGGCAAGAAGCAGGGTGGAAAGCATATCGTTATTGACGCTGCCGGACATGATCGTAAGGGCCGGATGAAAGGCGACAAGGAGCAGACCGGTATAAAAAGGCTTGCCATGCGCGCCCAGTTTCCTTAAAATAAGAAAGGTCAGGAGCATCAACAGGCCGGAATAGAGGAGGGGGAGAATCTGGAGATTTTCAAATGCCAGATCCTCAGGCATTCCGATTCCGGTCAGGAAGATCAGCCAAAGCCCGGATAATGCATAATGGAGGGGCGGATGGTAGTACGAAAAGAGCTGGTAAGGGTTCAGGTCGGGCAGCCGGCGGAATTTATAGATATATTCAATGTAGCCGATATGGCCGGGATTGATCTGGCTGGTGGCAATTCCCGTATAAACGCCTTCGTCATGCTGTCTGTCGTAAAGGCCCGACAGAAGGACATAACAGGAATGAAATAACATTCCTGAAAAAATAATGGCATATATGATTTTTTCTTCCGTCAATTTTCCTGCCCGGTGCAGAAAAAAGAGGGAAAAAGGAACTGCCGAAAAAAGCAGCAGACAGCCGTGCCATATAACATCCCGGGGAAGCCGGGAAAGCACGGGGATACCCTGGATCAGCGCAGATGCCAGGCAGAAAGCGAAGATAATAAGTAAGATGGATTTTACATGTTTGCTTAATGGATTTGTCATAGGTATGGAACCCTTTCGTGAAATAATAACCTGCTTGCGCATCGGTATTATTTATTATAACATATTATTGACATTTTACGAACAAATCCTGCTTCGGCGGACGACGGCAGACCAGACTTGGTTGATCTGCCGGGCAGATGAAATACATGGAATGAGGAGAGAAAACAGTGATGCAAAAAACTGGAGAGGCGCGGACGGAGATGGGAAGAAAAAAAATAAAGAAGGGCTGGCCGGTATTTTGGATTATCCTTGGGGTGCTGGCGGCGGAGATTTTTATTTTTAATTTTTCCGCATGGAAGAGCCTGTTTTATAAGGAACGGGCGGTTTTTGAACAGATCGGCGTGGAAGGCGGGGTTGAAACAACGGAAGGATCAAGGGAATATGTGGTACCCGAGGGGATCTTGACTTTACACATTGCCGGAGTGGACAGGAAAATACATAATCTTTTCTTTGCCGTGGATTTTTCGGAAGAAGAAGGCATTCCTTATACGGTGACAATGACGGATGAGGGGAATTATTATCCCTATTCCCTGCCGGAGAGGATGCTGATGCCGGGAATCAGGAAAAGCTATTATACGAACGTTTACCCTTCCGGGAAAGCGGGGGAGGTAACGGTTCAGTTTGCGGTGCCGGCAGGAAGCGTGGCGACGGTAAATGCAGTCTGTGTCAATGCCCGTATTCCTTTTTTGTTCAGTATAGGAAGAGTGGTTCTGCTGCTGGGCGCAGCATTTCTATTTTATCGGGCGTTATGGAGGGAAAAAAGGCAGCAGGAGGCGGAGCGCTGTCTTGGAACGGCAAAACAGGCAATTATGATCGGAGGAACGGTTCTTCTGCTGACAGGGATGGCGTGGAAGCTGGCTCATGTAAATCCCATATGCATCGTGTCGCCCTGGCCCCATCACAAACAATATCAGGAATTGGCAGAAGCCATGGCAGAGGGACATTTTTATCTGGATTTCGAACCATCGGAAGGGCTTATCCAAGCGGAAAATCCCTACGATACAATCTATCTTCAGGCAAATGGCATCGATTACAGGGCGGATTATGCTTATTTTGAAGGAAAGTATTATGTTTATTTTGGCGTCGTACCGGAAATCTTGCTCTATTTACCTTACTACTTGCTGACGGGCGAGCATTTGCCGAATTATATTGCCGTCTTTCTGTTTTATAGCGGTTTTCTTCTGGCAGTATTCGCCCTGCTTTGGGAAATCGTGAAAAAGTGGTTTTCGAAGACGCCTTTTTTTGTCTATCTTATGATAAGCGTTCTTACCGTATGCGCGGGAAACTATTTGTTTGTAATTGCCAGACCGGATTTGTACGACACGCCGATTATGGCGGCCAATATGTTTACGGCAGCCGGGTTTTGGCTGTGGATCAGAGGAAAATATACGCTATCCGCAGGGAAGAGAAAGATATGTTATATTCTAGGTTCCCTGAGCATGGCCCTGGTGGCCGGATGCCGCCCGCAGATGCTTTTATTTTCATTTTTGGCCATCCCTCTTTTTTGGGAAGAAGTGATAGAAAAAAGGGAGCTGTTTGGTAAAAAAAATCTGTGGGATACGTTTTGCCTTTGCATTCCTTATGCCTTTGTAGCGGCAGGAATTATGTATTACAACGCGGCCAGATTCGGATCTCCGTTTGATTTCGGAGCGGCCTACAGTCTTACGAGCAATGATATGACGAAGCGGAGCTTTAATTTTTCACAGACATTGCTCGGGCTTTGGCATTATTTTTTCCGTCCGCCTGTAATTGGGAGCGATTTTCCTTATTTGGAAGGCGTTCAGATTGCATCCGGTTCTTATATGGGAAAATTAAATGCGGAATATACTTATGGAGGGTTGCTGGCAAGCAATGCGTTTTTGTGGCTCTTGCTATGGCTGGGAAGAGGCAGGGAACTGCTAAGGAAGAAGAGGATATATGGCATGGCATTGTCGGGGATTGTGGTATCGGCAGTTCTTGCCGTTGTGGATGTGACCGGAGCCGGAATCCTGCAAAGGTATATGGTGGATATGGTATGGGGCGTATGGTTCGCCGCCGTGCTTGTCTGCCTGGCGTTGACAGAAAAGGCGGCGGAGAAAGGCGCTATAAGGAAATGGACGGTCTGCCTGGCAGTCATATGTATTCTTCAGGCGTTTTATGGTTTGGGGGTGATCTTTGGAAATGGAGATCTGAGCGTGAATGTAAGAACATCTAATCCTGAATTGTATTATTGGCTGGAGGGGTTGATGAGGTTTTAAGGATCTACGATATATGAAGATTTTGGACTAAATGTCCAATCTTTTCTACCGTTTTTTCATTGACAATCAGGGAGCGGTAATGCTATTATAATTGAACAATATTCGTGAAAATGATAAATGACGTGAAACCTGTCGATCGGAATGCGATTTCCGATAGATAGGTTTTTTTGTCCCAAAACAGGGAGATACATTGCATCAAAAGAGGGAATTGAGACAGGAACAGAAGAGAATGAAGGAGAATATAGATGAAGAAAAAAAAGAGATTCATACGGATAACAGCCGTTTTGTTTGCAGCAGCGCTCGCCATGCCGGCCACATCTTATGCGAAAGAGGCAGAAAGGATATCGGGGAAGATCCATCATATACATACGGGAAGTCCTGAGGAGGGCGGAGGATGTTATGGTGAGGAAGTGAGGCACATTCACCAGGGGAGCGGGGAGAAAGGCGGAGAGTGTTTTCTCGCTCCGGTTTATCATGTCCACCGGGGAAACGAAAGAGGCGGAGAATGTTATCAAAAAGAGATAGTGCATGTTCACAGGGGAACGGAGGAAGCAGGGAAGGGTTGTTATGGAGAACCGGTTTATCACAAACATGAGGGAAGCGCTAATGCAAAGGGAGGATGTTATAGCCAGCCGGTCTATCATAAGCATACCGGAAGCACGGCGGGAAAAGGAGGATGCTATCATCAACCGGTCTATCATGTTCATACGGGGAGCCAGACAGCGAAGGGCGGTTGCTATGGCCAGCCGGTTTATCATGTCCATAGCGGAAATGCGTCATCAAAAGGTGGCTGTTACCAGAAAGCAGTTTATCATGTTCATGCGGGAAATGAAACCTCGGGCGGCGGTTGTTACGAGCCGGTAACCCACCAACATACGGATTCCTGTTATCGGGAAGAGGAATGTACTATGAAATATGAAGGGAATTTTCAGAAGGTGAGGGAAGAGAGCGGTTACTGCTATCATCATGGGAATACACTGGTCATGCATTTCAAGGGAATTTTCAGTCATATGGATTGTGGCATGGGAACGACGGAGGGAACCCATAGTACTTGCTGGACTTGCCAGCACATGAACAAAACGCATACTTATAGAAGAATCGTCTGCGGAAAAACGGATAAAACCGTAGAAAAATACAGACGTGTCTGTGGGAAAGAGACAAGTACCGTGGAATCGTGGGAGATTGGCTGCGGAAAAAATGGTTCCAGTGTGGAAAAATATGAATTGAACTGCGGCAAGAATGAAAAAACCGTAATTTCCTATGAGAAAAACTGCGGTAAGAATGAAAGTACTGTGGACAGCTATAAGACAGGCTGCGGGAAAACGGAAACATCGATAGAAAAATATAGGTTAAATTGCGGAAAAACGCAGACAGATGTGGATGCTTATGCACTCAGCTGCGTAAAAGATACAGAAACAATAGACGAGTATAATCTTTCCTGTGACAAGACGGAAGAAACGGTGGACAAGTATGCGCTTTCCTGCGAAAAGAGCGAGGATGAAAGTTATGCGGAATTTTTAGTGGTAAACCAGCATCCCGAATGGACGGGAAAAGACGTGGTTTTACAGGCGGCAGTTCATGATCCCGAGGGATTTCTTCAATTACCGGAAAGTCCCTTTTTGTGGAAGGGAAAAGAAGCGGAAGGCATATCGGCAGATGAAGTAAAAGTGAAAGAAAATGGGATATATTATGTGAGGCTTCTGGCAGAAAACGCGGATGTGGATAAAAAAGAATTGGTTTTATCCATAGAGGTCAGGAACATTGATGTGACGGCACCCGCGATAGAAGGGATCAGTTATTCGGGACAGGGAGAGAGAAAAAGCGATATGATTTACGTGACGGCAAAGGATGTTCAGCCGGATGGAAGTCCGGGAAGCGGCCTGGCTTCGGAAGCATATTCTTTTGACGGAGGAAAGAGCTGGCAGAAAGAAAACGGAATGGAATGGAAGGCAGGAGGAACCGTTTCTATTGCGGTCAGGGATCAATGCGGAAATGTGTCCGTGCAAAATATAGAAATAAAAGATATTGGAAATGAAGACAAAGACAGCGGGGAAGAAACCGAGGAAACGGAAAAGAAGGAAGAAGGAACGGAAGAAACCGAAAAGAGGGAAGAGGAAACGGAAGAAACCGAAAAGAAGGAGGAAGAAACGGAAGAGAGCGAAAAGAAAGAAGAAGAAACAGAAGGAACCGGGAAGAACGAAGAAAAGAAGGAAGAGACCGGGAAAAAAGAAGAAGGGGAAAAAGATAAGGAAGGAAATTCAGGAGGCAATCCGAACGGAAGTACAGGAGGAGATACGGGAAAAAACACGGGTTCCAAAAATAAGCAGAATGAAAATCAGGGCGCAGGGCTGGCGAAGATGGAAGAAGGGAACGAAGAGGATAAGCAACCGGACGAAAAAGAGCCGATGAAGAAAGGAAAAAGCAATTCCGAAAAAAAGAAGAAGACGGAAGGAAAAGAGAAATCGGAGGAAGAGGAGAAAGAAAACGGGACGGAAAAAACCGGAAAGCGTAAGATCAGGATACCGGATAAGGGAAAAACATATGAAAAAGAAACCGTTCAGGCCAAAGTGCCGGAAAATGCAGCCATGCCGGAAGAAGGAAGTCATATCCGAGTCGCAAAGCAAGCGGAAGCGGCGGGAAGGGTAGTCAAGGCGGTTACTTTTACCATAAGCGGTATTATGCTGGCATCGGGGATGCTGTATCTGATTTATTTGATGTTTCGGAGCATACAGGTTTACGATTGCGATGGGGAAGGAAAGGCCAGATATGCCGGCAGCTGTATTATGAAGAGAACCGGGGATGGCTTTGAAGTAAAAATTCCCGATATGATATGGGAACATTCCGCTACGGGGCAGTATAGTCTGCGGCCGGGCAGGACATTTGTAAAAAGGAATAAAGGGAAAGAACTGACAGTAATAGCCGGAGAACAGAGAGGATCGGTATGGATTGATCGGGAAATTCCGTTCAGGGTGACAATGCATGTATAAAATGCAAAAAAATGAATATTAATTCTTGATTTTCCATGATGAACATGATATGCTGACCTATAGCTAAATTGGGTGCTGGAAACAGCATTGTAAAATGGAATCAGGAGGATGATATTATGAAGAAGTTATTAGCGATAATGATGGCATCCGTATTATGCCTATTTCTTTTCACTGCGTGCGGAGGAAATTCCGAAGAAGCTTCCGGAGAGGCGGCTCCGGCAGAAGAGACAGCGAATGCCGGAAACGAAGAAGAGGCTGCGAACGAAGAAAGTGCGGAAGGCCAGGGCGCTTTGGACGACGGAGTGCTGAACGTGGGAACAAACGCGGAGTTTCCACCTTTTGAATATGTAAATGACAATGGGGAACCGGATGGCTTCGATATTGCCCTGATCAAAGCGATTGGCGAAAAGCTGGGCGTTGAAGTACAAGTGGAAAATATGGAATTCGATGCTCTGGTGGCTTCCATCGGGAGAAAAATCGATGTCGCTATCGCCGGCATGACGATTACGGAGGAGAGACAGAAGATGGTTGACTTCAGTAATCCATACTATATAGCGGTACAGTATGTGATCCTGCCGGAAGGCTCTGCGATCGCAACGGCGGATGACCTGAAAGGGAAAGCGATCGGCGTACAGCTCGGTACGACAGGGGATATTCTTGCGGAAGATATTGAAGGGGCAGAGGTTGCCCAGTATAATAAGGCATTGGATGCCGTAAACGACCTGATAAATGGAAGATTGGATTGCGTGATCGTGGATAAGAATCCGGCGTTGGTATTTGCATCCAAATTCGAAGGAAAAGTAACGGCGGTAGATGGGGAACAGTTTGGTTTTGAGACGGAGGAGTATGCAATCTCTTTACCGAAAGGTGATACCGAACTGGCTGACAAGATCAATGCAGCGTTGCAGGAGTTGATGGAAGACGGCACCTTTGATGCGCTTGTGGAAGAATACATCGAAGGCGGCGGCAAGTAACGGATTGCCGGGAAGAGTTGCGGCCTGTTATAAAAACGCAAATCAGATGAGGAAAACAGAGGATAGCGGGATATCCGCTATCCTTTTTCCAAGTGACGCTTGAGAGCGCGCGTGGACAAGAATGGATAGGATAAGAAAGGATGGCATGAGATGCAGGCATGGTTGGAAAGGGTGGCAGAGATGTTCGATGCCGCATTTATTAGCGGAGACCGGTGGAAATTGTACTTGCAGGGGCTGGGAGTGACTTTGCAGATTGCGGCGTTTGCCGCAATATTGGGCATGATTATCGGTACGATTCTGGCGTTTATGAAACTGTCGGTAAGAAGAAACGGGAAAAAGACAATATTGGCGGTGATTGCCAATATCTACATAGATGTTATCCGGGGAACGCCTTCCGTACTTCAGCTGATGATCATGTGGTTTATCATATTTTACAGCGCTAAAAACCGGGTGGCGGTAGCGGTTCTTTCCTTCGGGATTAACAGCGGCGCTTATGTGGCGGAAATCGTGCGTGCGGGTATATTGGCGGTAGATAAGGGTCAGATGGAAGCGGGGCGTTCGCTTGGGTTGTCCAGAACACAGACAATGATCTCCATTATTATTCCACAGGCAGTAAAAAATGTCCTTCCTCCTATCGGAAATGAATTTATCGTGCTGTTAAAAGAAACGGCGATTGTAGGTTACGTGAGCCTGACGGATCTGACAAGGGTGGCAAACCAAATCGCATCCAGGACATACGAACCGTTTATGCCATTGATCGGAGCGGCCGTTATCTATTTTGTAGTAATAAAAATACTGACAATCTTGCTGGAAAGGTTTGAAAGGAGGCTTCGTAAAAGTGATAATCGTTAAAGATCTACATAAAACATTTGAAAATAATCATGTCTTGCGAGGAGTAAATTATCATGTACAACAGGGAGAAAAAATTGTTGTGATCGGCCCTTCCGGTTCGGGAAAAAGTACATTTTTACGTTGTCTGAATCTGTTGGAAGTACCTACCAGCGGGGAGATCTGGTTTGACGGCGTGAATATCACCGACCCGAAAACGGATATCGACAAGGTGCGGGAACATATGGGAATGGTATTTCAGAATTTCAATTTGTTTAACAACCTGACGATCATGCAGAATATTACGTTGGCTCCGGTAAAGCTGAAAATCATGGAGAAAGAGGAAGCCGGAGAAAATGCGTTAAAGCTGCTCGAGCGGGTGGGACTTCGGGAAAAAGCGGACGCTTATCCGAGCCAGCTCTCCGGCGGGCAGAAGCAGAGAGTCGCTATTGTCCGTTCTTTGGCTATGAACCCGCGCGTTATGCTGTTTGACGAGCCTACTTCCGCACTGGATCCCGAGATGGTGGGAGAAGTCCTTGCCGTTATGAAAGGACTGGCAGAAAGCGGTATGACAATGGTAGTCGTGACCCACGAAATGGGATTTGCCAGAGAAGTAGGAACAAAAGTGCTGTTTATGGACGAAGGAGTCATCATGGAGGAAAATACGCCGCAGGAATTTTTCAGCCATCCAAAGAGCCAAAGGCTTCAGGACTTTTTGTCCAAAGTATTATAGGAAGGATTCCCTTGTCTTTCAGGGCTTCTAATAAATGGAAGCAGCAGATAAAGGGGCATCGTATATGCCAGGGAGTAGGCATAACGGAATTCCGAGGAGACAGGCGTCGCAACCAGCAAGGTCAGGATAACAGCCAGTCCGGGCAGGAACAGGATGAACCGCTGGTACTGCTTTTTGGCAAAAACGACAGCGATACAGCCGGTCAAAGTCCAGAACATAGCTCCCATGCTGAAAAGAAGTCCGTAAAGCGGGAGCATATCTCCCAGTTTTTGCAGGATTTCTTTTGTTTTTACGATAAAAGGGCCGCCGATCAGGGGATGGCTTGTAACGCCCGTTTCATTGGCGATAATGCCGTCGATATCCCCAACAGTGTATGCAACATCGGGATACCAGTAACCGATCGTCTGGTCGATGTATGCCCGTATATAAGTGGACGGATACCGGAGGCCGAGGGATAACCAGAGTTTCAAATATTCTCCCTTGTGTTCCGTCAGATAGCCGGGATCTCCGACCCGTACCAGTTCTTTCATATTGTCGGCAAAACCGGGAGCGTACAATTCCTTAATATAGGTAGTATCTATGACTTTGTGGATGCTTTCCCATTCTTCTTCCGTCAACTCCTTATCTTCACAAATAACCCTTGCCGTCTGCTGCAAAGGAATACAGATGGATTCCACAAAGTCGGGCTGTACGACATGAAAGGCGTTCATTACCGGGATTTTTACGACCAGCGCTATGAACAGAATCACAAGATGCAACGGCAGCATTTGGATAAGATGCCGGCGAAAAGCATATAACAGGAAGGGCAGGGAAAATAAAAAAGCATACCATCCGTTGGTGCGGAAGAGGCATATCATGATCCCGGAAAGGATATAGATAATGCGGGAGGAAAGCTGCCCGGAATGAAAAAAGAACAACCGGGCAAGAGCCGTGGTAAAAAGCAGGACGGAACCGGAAAACATGACGTCTTTCCATACGGTAACGGCAAAAACTGCATGATAGGGAACGAGAGCATAAAAAGCCGTGATAAAATAACAAATATTGTTTTTAACGCCCAGCTTTAAGAGCGTGGCAATCAGCCAGGATACGCAGGCCGACAGAAAGCACATTTGGAATAAGGTAAAAAAAGCGAGGGCGGCATTCTGATTTCCGGTCAGGAAAAATCCAAAGGAATAAAGCGCCTTTAAAACCATGGTATGAGCCCATGGATGGTGGTTGTTATATGGGATCATGGCAAGAACCTGTTCCAGCTGATTGACGCTGTCAGGAGTCATAATGGCGGGATATTCGTAGAGAAAATAAGGGAGCCAGCCGAGCAGACAGGCAAAAAAGCAAAAAAGCGGAATGTGCTTGACTTGTTTGGGATTTTCTGTCAAAGTATAAGGAACTAAAAGGATGAGCAGCAGAGAAAACGAATGGAAAATAAGAAAAAAGAACCCTATGCTGCAAACGGCCAAAATTACCAGCTTAAAAAGCCTGTGGTCGAGTCCGGCCGTTAAGGAAAGAGATTCGGCCAGAAGAAACAGAAGGGTAAAAAAGAAGGAAACAGCCAGGGCAACAGCGGTGGTATGCCTTGTATAGATTTCCTTTCGTTTTTCTTCGAGTTGTGAAATATATTTAAAATAAAGAAAGAACGTGATAAACAGTATAGGAGTCAGGATACTTCTGGAGGAAAGGCCGCAGGTACGGCAGACAGCCCAAAGCGAAAAAAAACTCTGGACGAGAAGGACAGGGATAACAAATTTTTTACTGTATGGGAAAGCGAACATAAATACCTCCGTGGAAAATTCTGAATTATATTTAAAAAATAATAGTATTTTTAATCATTAATGATATCATATAATGAATTGCGCAGAAGCGCAAGTATGTCATCGACCGGACAGCCGGAGGAGGAAAAGGATATGATTACTGTAAGCTTATGTATGATTGTAAAAGACGAAGAAGAAACTTTGGGAAGATGCCTGTCCTGCCTTTCGGATTTGGTGGATGAGATCATTATTGTAGATACGGGTTCGACGGATCGGACAAAAGAAATAGCCGCGGAATATACGGGGAAAATATATGATTTCCAGTGGGTGGATGATTTTTCGGCTGCCAGGAATTTTGCGTTCTCAAAAGCGTCCGGGGATTATATTTATTCTGCCGATGCGGATGAAATTCTGGATGAGGAAAACAGGGAAAGATTCCGGGTATTAAAAGCAAATATGCTTCCCGAAGTGGAGATTGTCCAGATGTATTATACGAATCAGTTAAAGTTCCGCACGGTATATAACTATGATAAGGAATACCGGCCTAAGCTTTTTAAACGGTTAAGAAATTTTACGTGGATCGATCCGGTTCATGAAACGGTAAGGACGGCTCCGGTGGTTTTTGACAGCGACATTGAAATTATCCATGAACAGACGGAAAACCACGCAAAAAGAGATTTGGAGGCCCTGCACAGAGCTGCGGTGAGAGACGGTGTGCTGTCACAGAGATTGTTTGATATGTATGCGCGGGAGTTGTATTTGGCCGGGGACGAAGAAGACCTGAACAATGCGGAAGGTTTTTTTGAAAATATATGCAATGGCGGGACGGGCAGCAGCGAAGAATTAAAAACTGCCCTCTGCATTATGGTGCGAATAGAAAGGAAGCTGGGGAATATACCTAAGTTTTTCAAATATGCGGCAAAAGCGATTGCGGTAGGCGGCGTTTCGGAATTGTGCCTGGAATTAGGAGACCACTATATGGAGTTGGAAGATTATGAGGAAGCTTCCATATGGTTCTATAATGCGGCGTATGAGACGGAGAGTATTTTTGACGCCGGAAGCAGAGGCGGCAAGGCACTGAGGCGGATGGCGGAATGCTGCAGAAAGCTGGGAGCGCCGGAAAAAGCGGAACATTACGAGAAGAGTGCCGAAGAATGGGAGGACAAAGCGGCTATGGCCTGAACATTTGGCAGCAGCCTTTGACAGATAAATAAGAAGTGCAGAAATGAGGAGAAGATTGAAAATTGAAAATTTTCAATCCCAAGTTTGTGTCTGCGCGGCATCCACAAACTTGAAAGCCAGGCTGGCTTTGCGCAATAAAGCCGCGCAGAAATGGAGTAAAAAATGAACTGGGAAGATAATATCCGAAGAGTAATTCCATATATTCCGGGGGAACAGCCAAAGGATCGGAACGTGATAAAGCTGAATACGAATGAATGTCCTTACCCTCCGGCACCCGGAGTGAGAAAAAAGGCGGAAGATTTTGATTATGAAAGGCTGCGCCTGTATCCTGATACGGAAGCGGGAGAGCTGGCGGAGGCTCTCTGCCAATATTATCATATAGGGAAAGAACAGTTGTTTATCGGCGTGGGAAGCGATGATGTGCTGGCAATGGCATTCCTTGCTTTTTTTCATTCGGGGAAACCTGTTTTTTTCCCGGATATTACTTATTCATTTTACGATGTCTGGGCAGAATTGTATCGTATTCCCTATGAGCAGAAAAAGCTGGATGAGGATTTTCGTATCGTAAAAGAAGATTATATGGCGGAGAATGGCGGGATCATTATTCCGAATCCCAATGCGCCTACCGGCATCCTGGAGCGGACGGAGATGATCGAAGAGATCGTGGCGGGTAATCAGGGCAGTATCGTGATCATTGACGAGGCTTATGTGGATTTTGGAGGGGAAAGCTGCCGGAAACTGATCGATAAATATGAGAACCTCTTAGTTGTGCAGACTTTTTCCAAATCAAGGGCGATGGCCGGGCTGCGCATTGGTTTTGCCATGGGGGGAGAAAAACTGATTCGTTATTTGAAAGATGTTAAGTTTTCTTTCAATTCTTATACAATGAATATGCTTTCCGTAGAATTGGGAACGGAAGCGGTAAGAGATGAGGAATATTTCAGAGGCACCGTAAGAAAGATTATAGCCACAAGGGAACGGGTGAAAAAGGAATTGGCGGATATGGGATTTACTTTCCCTGATTCCAAAGGCAATTTCATATTTGCTTCCCACAGGGATATTCCGGCGAAGCGGATATTTGAGGAATTGAAACAGCAAGGCGTTTATGTTCGTTATTGGGAGAAGCCGAGGATTGATAATTATCTGAGGATTACGATAGGGACGGATGAGGAGATGGATATTTTTATCCGCCATTTGAGGAGTATTATGAAAAAAGAGCCGGCATAAGGCGGCGGAGAGAAAGGAAAGGTTGTTAAGATGATTAAAAATGTTTTAAAAGGAATTGTAATTGGACTGGCGAATGTAATTCCTGGCGTCAGCGGGGGCACTATGATGGTATCCATGGGAATTTATGACAAGCTGATCCATTGTATCACGCATTTATTTTCGGAGTTGAAGAAAAGCATACAGTTTTTGCTTCCCATCTTTATCGGTATCGGCATAGCGGTAGTGGTCGTGCCTTTCGGCATTGAATTTTTATTTGCACAGTATCCGTTCCAGACAAATCTTTTGTTTATCGGTTTGATCATCGGCGGACTTCCTGCGGTGTGGAAAAAGGTGAAAGGAAATTCCGTAAAAGTGGGGCATATCCTATCCTGTCTCGTTTTTTTTGCATTGGTGGCCGGGCTGGCATTGGTGGGAGAGACGGAAGGAAATGCGGCGGATCTGTCTTTTAGCCTTGGTTCCGTTATCAAATTATTTGGCATCGGCGTGATCACATCCGCGACGATGGTAATTCCCGGCGTCAGCGGTTCCATGGTGCTGCTTTTGCTCGGATATTACCACCCGGTGCTGGAAACGATTACAAATTTTATCAAAGCGGTTCTGGCATTTGACATGAATGGAATCCTTGCGGGCATCGGAGTGCTTCTGCCTTTCGGCATTGGTGTGGTAGCGGGAATTTTTGTCATTGCAAAGATTATAGAGGTTATTTTTGAGAAATTTCCGCTGTATGCGTATTGGGCGATTATCGGGCTGATCGTTTCTTCGCCGGTGGCGATTCTGCTTGTCAGCGGGATGGGAACAATTACAATCGTATCGATTCTGACGGGAATCGTTTCCCTTGCGGTTGGTTTTGTAATCGCTATGAAGTTAGGCGACTAAATATGGCAGGAGGCGGTATGGAAGCATATACGGATTTTGCAAGTGTATATGATATTTTTATGGATGATACCCCTTATGAGGAATGGGCTTCCTATATCATGGATTTGCTGGAGGAATACGGAGTTGCGGAGGGGGATCTGCCGGAAGCGGAATCAGCGCGCCAGAAAGCGCTGGCCGTGGAGCGGAATGTAGTGGTAGATCTGGGCTGCGGGACGGGAACGCTGACGGAACTGCTGGCGGACAGAGGCTGCGATATGATCGGTATCGATGCTTCCCAGGAAATGTTGAATATCGCCCTGGAGAAGAGAGAAAAATCGGGAAAAGAAATCTTATATTTGTGCCAGGACATGAGGGAGCTGGAGCTGTATGGAACGGCGGGGGCAGTGATCAGCGTCTGCGACTCTTTGAACTACCTTCTGGAAGAGGAGGAAATGCTCCGGGTATTTCGGCTGGTAAATAATTATCTTTATCCGGGCGGAGTCTTTCTTTTTGATTTTAATACGGTTTATAAATATGAAACGGTGATCGGCGATTCCGTGATTGCGGAAAGCAGAGAGGATTGCAGTTTCATTTGGGAAAATTATTACGATGCGGAGGGGCAGATCAATGAATATGATCTGACTATTTTTGTAAAGACAGGAAATCAGGACGGGGAAGATATATTCCGCCGTTTTACGGAAACCCATTACCAAAGAGGGTATACGCTGGAAGAGATGCGCGGCATGGTGGAAAAAGCGGGGATGGAGTTTGTCAGGGCGGAAGACGCGGACACCCGCGGAGAAGTAAGGGAAGAAAGCGAACGGATCTATGTGATTGCCCGGGAGTGCGGAAAGGACAGAAAATGAAAAGCAGGGATTATATGGTAAGAGCGACCGCTGCGGATGCGCAGATACGGGCTTTTGCCGCGACGACAAAAAATCTTGTGGAAGAAATGAGAAGCCTTCATAATACAAGTCCGGTAGTGAGCGCGGCTCTTGGCCGGCTGCTGACGGGAGGGGCTATGATGGGGGCCATGATGAAGGGGGAGAACGATCTGCTGACCCTTCAGATCAAAGGCGACGGGCC
Organism: Lachnospiraceae bacterium 28-4; assembly: GCA_000403275.2. Lineage (GTDB taxonomy): Bacteria > Bacillota > Clostridia > Lachnospirales > Lachnospiraceae > Kineothrix. Next base: position 51,896 of record KE159601.1, on the reverse strand, counting down.
GATAGGCGGCATGACGGTAACGGCGGACGCACATGGAAATGTAAAGGGATATGCCAACGAAGCACAGGTCATCCTGCCCGCAAACGCCGCTGGCAAGCTGGATGTGGGAAGCGCCGTGGGAAAAGGGATTTTGCGCGTTGTAAAAGATATGGGATTAAAGGAGCCTTATGTGGGGCAGACTATATTGCAGACAGGGGAGGTCGCGGAGGATCTCACCTATTATTTTGCGGTTTCGGAACAGACGCCTTCTTCCGTGGGATTAGGGGTTTTTATGGAGAAAAATAATACGGTAAAACAGGCGGGGGGATTTATTTTACAGCTTATGCCGTATGCCGAAGAATCGGTTATTGCGAGGCTGGAAGACAATCTCCGCCAATTTCCGTCGGTAACGGCGGCGCTGGAAGAGGGAAAAAATCCGGAACAGATGCTGGAGGCCTTGCTGGACGGCCTTCCTATGGAGATCGTGGATACCATGGACGTGCAATATCGTTGCGACTGCTCCAAACAAAGGGTGGAACGGGCCATGATCAGTTTGGGAAAAAAAGAACTGGAGGAAATGATAGCCGAGGGAAAAGAAGTGGAGGCGGGCTGTCAATTCTGCAACCAAAAATATAAGTTTACGGTGGAAGAACTGGAAAGGCTTATTTTATAACCGGAAAAGGGCAGCGGTTGGAAATTCTCAGATCATAGAAAGGTATGGTTTACCATCATGAAACATGGATTTGTAAAAACGGCGGCAGTGACGCCGAAGATCAGAGTAGCGGATACGGTATATAATACAGAGAAGATCATTCTTGGAATAGAGGAGGCGGCCGGGAACGGGGCAAAGATCATCGTTTTTCCGGAGTTGTGCATCACCGGATATACATGCGCTGACCTGTTTTTGCAGGAGTTGCTTCTTCGAAAAGCGGAGGAGGGGCTTTTTGCCATAGCGGAGCATACGAGGGAGATCGATGCTCTTATTTTTGTTGGTCTTCCCGTAAGAAGGGAAAATAAACTTTATAATGTGGCAGCGGCTTTGTACCGGGGCGGGATTTTGGGATTTATTCCAAAGGCAAATATTCCTGCCTATGGGGAGTTTTATGAGAGCCGGCATTTTACGGAAGGAAACAGGGAGCCGGCGGTATATACTGTGAAAAGGGGCGGAGAGGAAGAAAAAATACTGTTCGGAACGAACCTGTTATTTGATATAGAATGTATTCGGGGATTGAAGGTAGGCTGTGAGATCTGTGAAGATATATGGGTGGCGGACTCGCCGGCGAATGCCCATGCGAAAGCCGGGGCTGCGGTAATCGTGAATTTGTCCGCTTCCAATGAGACGGTGGGAAAGGACGAATACCGGGAAATGCTCGTGAAATCTTCCAGCGCAAGGAATATTGCTGGTTACATTTATGCCAGTGCCGGAGAGGGGGAGTCGTCCCAGGATCTGGTGTTTGGCGGCCATAATATCATTGCGGAGAACGGGACGGTTCTTGCCCAGTCCAAAAAGTTCGGAAGCCAGATCGTCTATGGAGACATCGATATTCACCGGATATGCCATGAGAGGCGCAGGATGACTACCTACAGGCAGGAAGGGGAGGAACGGTATTGGACGGTAAAGGTTCCCATGAAAGAGGAAAAAACGGAAATAACGAGAACATTTGGCTGTATGCCCTTTGTGCCGGAAGAGAAAGAGAAGAGGGACAGACGGTGCGAAGAGATTCTTTCGATCCAGTCATGGGGACTGAGGAAGCGTTATGAGCATACGGGTTGTAAAAAGGCGGTGGTAGGTATTTCCGGCGGTTTGGATTCTACGCTGGCGCTGCTCGTAACGGTGCGCGCTTTTGATATGCTGGCTATCGGACGGGAGAATATCGTATCGGTGACAATGCCCTGCTTCGGAACGACGGACCGGACTTATGAAAATGCATGCAAGATGGCAAAGTCGTTGGGAACCAGTCTGCGGGAGGTCAATATAAAAGGGTCGGTCACCCGGCATTTTGAAGATATCGGACAGGACATGGATAAGCATGACATTACTTACGAGAACGGACAGGCGAGGGAGCGCACACAGGTGCTGATGGACATTGCCAACCAGGAGAGTGCCCTTGTGGTGGGAACCGGGGATATGTCGGAGCTGGCTCTCGGGTGGGCGACTTATAACGGCGATCATATGTCCATGTACGGAGTCAATGCAGGAGTTCCGAAGACGCTGGTAAGGCATTTGGTACAGTATTATGCGGACACCTGCGGAAAAGAGGAATTGAGGGCAGTGCTGGTGGATGTATTGGATACCCCTGTCAGCCCGGAACTGCTTCCCCCTGTGGATGGAGCGATTGCGCAGAAAACGGAGGATTTGGTGGGGCCTTACGAGCTTCATGATTTTTTCCTTTACTATATGCTCCGGTGCGGATTTGAACCGGAAAAGTTATATCGCATCGCCTGTATGTCTTTTGCAGGTCAATACGATAAGAAAGTGGTTTTAAAATGGCAGAAGACTTTTTACCGGAGATTTTTCGCGCAGCAGTTTAAACGTTCCTGTCTGCCGGACGGGCCGAAGGTGGGAAGCGTCGCCCTGTCGCCCAGAGGAGATCTGCGCATGCCTTCCGACGCCTGTGGGCGCGTATGGCTGGAAGAACTGGAAAAAATCGATGGGGCGGGGACGAAGGAATGAGATAGTTCCGGTATTTGAAACGGAATTAAAAAAAGTTGGCCAAGGGCCAACTTTTTTTATGGCTGCTCCGCAGTATTGCCAATCGCCGCAGCTTCCGCTTTTTTCAGGGATGCTTTGATAGCGTCTAAAAGCACCATAGAAGTATATTTGTTATCATCGGAATAGGTTATGCCGTCTAGGGATTGGTTTTCGCATATCTGGGATGCGAGGTCTTCAAATGCCGGTTCGATCAACGGATACATGGCAGATACGGCCTCATCCAGATTGACAATACGGATACTGTTAATGTTCGCTTCATCTACCGTAACTTCAATATCCACTATATTGTCGTTCAGAACAAGAGAAGTCGTATAGACACCGGGCATATAAGAGTTCGCCGGTCGCACGGTATCGGTGTCTTTATCCTTGTTCTTTGGGAGGAACATGATGATAAGCAGTATAATGAAGAGTATCCCAAGAACGGCAAAGATGCCGGTATATATCAATTCTTTCAGATGAAGCACAACGATTTTTGTTTTGGAACTCATAGCAATATTCCCGCCTGTTTTCTTTTTACTATCATATTAAAACGGGGGAAATTTTATACCTAAATTTGTGGGTTTCCTGCCGGGCATGGGAGGAAGGGCATATGGAAACCAGCATGGCGGGAAGGGAGCGACGGGGACTTTCCCGCCATGCTGGTTTCCATACGCCCTCAAAAACGGATTTCCACGAAAATACGCTACAATGGTTGAATATCGGATATAAATCTGCTACAATAAACAGTGGATTTTTGTAAACGAAGGAATTTTACAGGAAAATGGCGGCGGAGTGAGAAAGAGGGCTGCCGGTTCAATCAGTGGATAACATAGGAGTTTGAGGATGAATATTGTAAATAAGGTTTTTGGAACTCACAGCGAGAGGGAATTGAAGCGGATCAACGATACGGTGGATAAGATCGAGTCTTTGAGGCCTTCTATGATGGAACTGTCGGATGAACAGCTGAGGGAGAAAACGAAGGAGTATAAAAAACGGCTACAGGAAGGGGAGTCTTTGGACGATTTGCTGCCGGAGGCATATGCGACGGTGAGAGAGGCGGCACGGCGCGTATTGAATATGGAGCATTACCGGGTGCAGCTGATCGGCGGCATTATTCTTCATCAGGGCCGTATCGCGGAGATGAAGACCGGTGAAGGAAAGACGCTGGTGTCAACGCTGCCGGCCTATTTGAATGCACTGGAAGGAAAAGGCGTGCATGTGGTAACGGTCAACGACTATCTGGCAAAGCGAGATGCGGAATGGATGGGCCAGGTGCATGAGTTCCTGGGACTTAAGGTCGGCGTGGTGTTGAACGACATGAAATCCGACGAGCGAAGGGAACAGTATAATTGTGATATTACCTATGTGACCAATAATGAACTCGGGTTTGATTATCTGAGGGATAACATGGTGATTTATAAAGAATTGCTCGTGCTGCGGGAGCTGCACTATGCGATTATCGACGAGGTGGACTCGGTATTGGTGGACGAGGCGAGGACGCCGCTGATTATTTCCGGGCAGAGCGGAAAGTCCACGAAGCTGTATGAAGCCTGTGATATTCTGGCAAGACAGTTAAAGCGGGGGGCGGATATGGGGGCCCTTACGAAGATGGACGCCATTATGGGCGTGGAACGGGAAGAAACGGGAGATTTTATCGTTAATGAAAAGGATAAAATTGTCAACTTGACGGCGGAAGGCGTGGCAAAGGTGGAGAGATTCTTCCAGATTGAAAATCTGGCGGATCCGGAAAATCTGGAGATCCAGCACAATATCAATCTGGCGCTGCGGGCTCATAATCTGATGTTCAGAGATCAGGACTATGTGGTGAAGGACGAACAGGTTCTGATCGTGGACGAGTTTACAGGGCGCATTATGCCGGGACGGCGTTATTCGGACGGTCTTCATCAGGCGATTGAGGCAAAGGAACATGTGAAGGTAAAGAGAGAGAGCAAAACGCTGGCGACGATTACTTTCCAGAATTTCTTTAATAAATTTGATAAAAAGGCCGGAATGACCGGTACTGCATTGACGGAGGAAAAAGAATTCCGCGATATTTACGGGATGGATGTTATTGAGATTCCCACCAATATGCCTGTGGTCAGAAAGGATTTGCAGGATGCGGTTTATAAAACGAGGAAGGAAAAGCTTCACGCGATCGTGGAAGCGGTAAAAGAGGCGCATGCCAAAGGGCAGCCGGTGCTGGTAGGTACGATTACGATTGAGGCGTCGGAGGAAATCAGCCGTATGCTGACAAAAAACGGCATCGTCCATAAGGTGCTGAATGCCAAGTTCCATGAGCTGGAGGCGGAGATCGTTGCGGATGCGGGCGTTCATGGGGCGGTTACCATCGCTACCAACATGGCTGGGCGTGGTACGGATATTAAGCTGGACGACGAAGCAAGGGCAGCGGGCGGCCTGAAGATCATCGGTACGGAGCGGCATGAGTCCAGGCGTATTGATAATCAGCTCCGCGGGCGAAGCGGACGCCAGGGTGATCCCGGTGAATCGAAGTTCTATATTTCCCTGGAAGATGATCTAATGCGCCTGTTTGGTTCGGAGCGGCTCATCGGCATGTTTAACGCGCTGGGAATACCGGAAAATCAGGAGATCGAACACAAATCGCTGACAAAAGCCATCGAGTCGGCGCAGAAAAAGATAGAAAATAACAACTTTGGCATTCGTAAGAATCTGCTGGAATACGATCAGGTGATGAATGAGCAGAGGGAGATTATTTACGAAGAGAGAAGGCAGGTTTTGAGCGGCCAGAGCATGAGAGACTCCATTTTCAAAATGATTACGGACATCGCGGAAAATGCCGTGGATATCAGCATCAGCGACGATGTGGATATCGATGACTGGGACTTTGGCGAGCTGAATACGCTTTTGCTGCCGACGATACCGCTGCGCCCAGTGAATACGGGCCGCGTATTAAAGCCGAAGAAGAATAGCCTGAAGCAGCAGTTGAAGGAAGAGGCGGTGAAGCTGTATGAAACGAAAGAGGCGGAATTCCCCAATCCTGAGGCAATGCGTGAAATCGAGAGGGTGATCCTCCTGAAAGTGATCGACCGGAAATGGATGGATCATATCGACGATATGGATCAGTTGCGCCAGGGCGTGGGCCTACAGGCATACGGGCAGAGGGATCCTTTGGTGGAATATAAGTTGAGCGGCTATGAAATGTTCGATGAAATGACCCAGAATATTAAAGAAGAAACGGTAAGGCTTTTATTCCATGTACGTATCGAGCAGAAAGTGGAAAGAGAGCAGGTTGCAAAAGTGACCGGAACCAACAAGGACGATTCGCTGCCAAAGGGGCCGGTTAAGAGAGAAGCGGAAAAGGTATATCCGAACTCGCCCTGCCCTTGCGGAAGCGGTAAAAAATATAAACAGTGCTGTGGTAAGAAATAACGTGGGAAGTACTTCTTGGCGAAACAGCATGATATAATTTAAAAAAATAAGAAGAAAGTGTGGTGAACGTTAAGTGGTAGAATTGGATCAGATGAAAACAGAATTGCAGACCTATGAAAGTCCGCTTGCGGAAGTGAGGGATTCACTTTGACTTAGCAAATAAGTCAAGGCGTGTGGAAGAGTTGGAAAGGGAGATGGAGGCTCCCGGTTTTTGGGATGATCCGGAGATATCCAACCGTAAAATGAAGGAACTGAAAAACCTGAAAGATACGGTAGATACCATGCGGGGGCTGGAGAGCCAGTATGGGGATATCAAAGATCTGATCGAAATGAGTTATGAGGAAGAAGACGCGGAGATGGCGGCGGAGATCCGTTCCGAGCTGGATTCGTTTGTTTCCGTATTTGAAGCAATCCGTATCAGTACGCTGTTATCCGGGGAATATGATAAGGATAATGCGATTCTTAAACTGAATGCCGGTGCCGGCGGGACGGAAAGCTGTGACTGGTGCAGCATGCTTTACCGTATGTATACAAGGTGGGCGGAGCGGAAAGGCTTTTCGATTGAAGTGCTGGATTATCTGGACGGCGATGAGGCGGGTATCAAATCGGTGACGTTTCAGGTAAACGGGGAGAATGCCTATGGGTACCTGAAATCGGAGAAAGGAGTACACCGCCTGGTGCGCATTTCGCCGTTTAACGCCCAGGGAAAGAGACAGACTTCTTTCGTATCTTTGGACGTTATGCCCGATATCGAGGAAGATATGGATGTGGATATCAATGAAGACGATCTGCGCATCGATACTTACCGAAGCAGCGGCGCGGGCGGACAGCATATCAACAAAACATCCTCGGCGATCAGGATCACCCATCTGCCTACCGGGATCGTGGTGCAGTGCCAGAATGAGCGCTCCCAGTTCCAGAATAAGGATAAGGCGATGCAGATGCTGAAAGCAAAGCTGTATTTGTTAAAAAAGGAAGAAAATGCGGAGAAGCTTTCGGATATCCGCGGGGAAGTGAAGGAGATCGGATGGGGGAACCAGATCCGTTCTTATGTATTGCAGCCCTACACGATGGTGAAGGATCACAGGACGGGCGAAGAGTCCGGCAATGCGGATGCGGTATTGGATGGGGCGCTGGATTCGTTTATCAATGCTTATTTGAAATGGATAAGTATTGGCGGGAAGATGGCGGAAGAATAAAGGGGAAAGGAAACGATCATGTTTAAGAGCATGGTCGTTTCCTTTTATTGTGTGCCGAGCATGGCGCTAATCTTACTGGTGAAAGTCCAGTCACGGGTATTTACCGCCAAGTGTAGCGAACCACAAGTCGGTATCAGTAATGGTATGGATGAAGGAAGTGGTGTAGCAAAGTTCTTGAGCCTACGAACAGAAACTTGATAAGGCGATTAGGTGGGTAAGGTTGCAATACAAACCGAAGCCCTAAGGGTAAACGTAAACCGAAATTGTAAATCAAGAGGTTGTGGAACGAAAGATTAGTGTCTTACCTCGGGAGACCCTACTCACATACCTAAGGGTATGGTCGAAAAAGGTTTGGAGAGGGAGTCAGATGATGTCATAGTAGGCGAAAGCTGAAGGACTGAAACGATTTATAGTACGAATCGTTATGTTTAAAATAATATATGAGCCAGAAATCGGGTGGGCAGGAAGGGTAGGAACGTAACCGAGAGGAACTGCTTATACTTAGAGGGGCGATATGTATGAATTTTGGGATAAGCCAGAGGAGTAACAACAATGGAATTGATTGAAGTGGTTTTATCAAAAGAAAATCTGAACAGAGCCTATAAAAAGATAGTTGCCAACAGAGGTGCAGGCGGGGTAGATGGAGTTACGGTAGAAGAACTGGGAAGTTATATAAGGGAGAACAGGGAGAAGATAGTTACATCTCTTAGGAATAGAACTTATATACCGAAACCAGTCCGGAGGGTATATATTCCAAAAGATAATGGGAAACAGCGCCCTTTGGGAATCCCAACAGCACTTGACAGAACCATACAACAGGCAATAGCACAGCCCATATCGGATATTTATGAAGAAATATTCAGTGACTACAGCTATGGTTTCAGACCAGGGAGGAGTTGTCATGATGCCATCAGACAGGCATTGGAATACTTAAATGATGGATATGAATGGGTGGTGGATATAGATATAGAACAGTTTTTCGACAAGGTAAATCACGACAAATTAATTCAGATACTAAGAGAACAGGTAAATGACAGTACCACATTAAATCTGATTCGGAAATATCTGAAAGCAGGCGTAATGGAAAACGGTCTGGAAAAAGCGACTGTCACCGGAGTACCACAAGGCGGACCACTTTCCGTCGTGTGCTCAAATATCTATCTGGATAAATTGGACAAAGAACTGGAAGGCAGAGGATTGCGCTTTACAAGATATGCGGATGATGTACTGATTTTCACAAGAAGTGAAAAGTCAGCTGAACGGGTAATGAAGTCTGTATGCAGCTGGCTGGAACGGAAATTATTCCTAAAAGTAAACGCAGCCAAAACAAAGGCAGTCAGGCCAATGCGAAGCAAATATCTGGGATTCACATTTCTGAAAAATGGTGGTGAGTGGAAAGTAAAACCTACTACAGAAAAGAAAAAGAAGCTTAAGGAGAAGCTGAGTGAATATCTGAAAAGGGGAAAAGCGATAGCAAGACCGCTGGTGGTTACAATCAAACGTGTAAATGAGATTGTAAGAGGATGGATAAACTACTTTCGCATCGGGCTGATGAAGCAGTTTATGGAAGAGTTTGGACAATGGCTTAGACACAAGATAAGAGTGATAGTCATGAAGCAATGGAAGAAGCCGAAAACCATTTACAGAAACCTTTGTTACCTGAACAGGAAGAACCACAATGGATTTAGTCAAGAGGATATTTATAAAGTTGCGAATTCAAGACTTGGGTGGTACAAAAGAAGTGGAATGAACGTAGTGAATTTCATTATCAGTAAAGATTTACTTGAAAATAGGATAAAAGATGGAGCTGGGTTGCTCAATCCCCTATCCTATTACTTAGTAAAAGTTGGAATATAAGTTGTAGAGCCGTATACGAGACCCGTACGTACGGTTCAATGGGAGGGGCGAGAAACTATTCTCCCTCTACCCTATTATCCGCCCTTTTCCCTTTATCCCAGAGGCTTATGCTGACTGCCCGAACCGGCCTCTGTGGAGAACTCAGGCAGATGCTTCCGCAGCTTCTTTTTGATCCGGGAAAGTCTTGCCCTGCTTCCGGAAACACTGGTGTGGGTTATTTTTGCCAGCGCCTGGTAAGGAAGGCCATCCCTGTATTTTTTTAAAAAAAGATCATATTCTTCGGGAGACAGGATGGACTGGAATTCTTCGAACCGGGCGGCTGCGGGTTCTTCGGATGTGAAAAACAGACCGGCAGTTTCGGTTTCGCTGTATCCGGTTTCATGAGCGGCATTTTCGTAATAACGTTTGTTGAATTTGAGTATTTTATATTCGGCTGTTTTATAGAGCCAGCCGATATGGTTTTCGTGCGTCCGCAAAATCTGAATATGGCGGAAGGCCTCCAGATATACCTCCTGCAATATATCGTCTACGAAATCAGGATGACAGCTATGTTTCATGGTGTATGATTTCAGCGGACAAATTGTTTTTTGATACATGTCATTAAAAAATTTTTCGTTTGATCTCATGGCCATTGATTTATCCTTTGCGTATTATATTTTTAATCTATAAATTTTCGAAGATTCTGCAATACTTCCTTGGAAATTCCTACAATGAATTTGATTTCTTTATCCGTGCAGTTTTGTAGGAGATCAGACCATTCATTTAAATAGACGTCTGTTTTGTCTACATAATCGCACAGTAAGGCATCGCTGGAAATATGCAGATGATTGATGATACTGATAATGGTATTGAGACTTGGAATGGTATTTCCGGTTTCAATGTGGGAAATATGTGCGGATGAACATCCGACCAGTTCGGCAAGCTTCTCTTGTGTGATGTTTTTCTTTTTTCTTTCTGTTTTCAGCCGTGTTCCTAAAAAGGCATAGTGGGTATTTTTCATATGAATTCCCCCTTTCTCTGTTGGTATGTTTCCTGTTTCTATTTTAGTAAAGGTTCGCAGTTTTTTTAATAGCCTGTAAGTTCAAATTGACTTTTCTGTTATAGTTGAGGCTATCTTTTTTGATGTAATGTTTACTTTTTCTCCTGCGTGTCCTTTCTATATACTATATACCGGTAAAAGGAAAAAAACAGAGGATATCCAAAAATAGTGGGAGAAAGGGAAAAAATATGGCAGAATTCAATTTAAGATCAACGATTAATAAGGATGGTTCCGTCACGGCGAACTGGGACAGTATCCCAGGGGCGGCAAAATATTTCGGGGAATTAAAATTATACAATTCACAGACACCGGAATATATCAACTACGGATTGCGGACAACTACGTTTACTACCAAAGCAGGACTGGCGGCAGGCAAGAGATATGAAATCCGTGTTATCGCATATGACAGCAATTCGAAAGCTTTTCAATCAAAAACCATAGGATTTACGTTTCCGTCGGATTTCTATCAGAACCAGCCAGTAGCAGTTCCCCAGAATGTAAAAGCGGTGGCGGACACTGTGTCGGTTACGGTATCGTTCAGCGAAGTAAAATACGCAACGAGCTATGATATTCTATTCGACAATACTGTTTATAACGTGAAAACCACAAGCAGGAAATTTACGGGCCTTGGTGCGAAGACAGGCCATACCTATGCGGTTCGTGCGAAAAATACGAATTATACGAGCGCATACAGCACGAAGCAGACGATTTCCACGAAACCGTTTACCCCGGCGGTTCCTTCGGGCATTACAAAGACGGCCACGGAGACTTCCGTGACCATAAGCTGGGGAAAAGTGACGAATGCCACGGGATATGATATACAGTTTGACGGCAGGACATATTCTGTGACGGGTACGTCGAAAACTTTCAGCAGTCTTACGGCCGGAAAGACTTACAATTATCAGATCCGTTCCAAAAATGCGGACGCGGCGAGCGCTTATACGTCAGTGCTGGCGGTGACGACAGCGCCGAAGCCTCCGGCAACGATCAATGCAACGAGTACCGAATCCTCCATTACGATCAGTTGGAATGCGGTGACGGGGGCGAAAACCTATATGGTGAAGTTTGACGGCACTCCGATTCTGACCATGCAGACATCGTATACGGCTTCGGGCCTGAAACCAAATACATCCCATACTTACCAGGTATGCGCAAGGAGCGCGGATGGGGAGGGATCTTACAGCACGCAGAGAACGATTAAAACAAAGCTGAAACTGGCGGATCCCCCGGGCGGTGTGAAGAAGGCTTCTACGGATACTTCCGCCACGGTGAGCTGGAATGCGGTGACGGGCGCAAAGGGATATGATGTGCGGTTCAACAATTCGGTATATGCCGTAACCGGAACCTCCAAGACATTTACCGGGCTGACGCCGAATACCGATTATAAATACCAGGTACGCACCAAGGATGCGAACGGGGCAGGAGAATATGGCGCAGAACAGACAGTCAGAACTACGCCGAAGGCTCCGACGGCGGTAACGGTGACGGCGAATGAAAATTCCATGACGTTAAGCTGGGGGGCAGTGGCAGGAGCGACGGGTTATGATGTTCTTTTTAACGGAACCGTTTATCCCGTGACCGGAACCTCTAAGACCTTTACCGGGCTGTCTGCGAATGTGGGATACACGTATCAGGTGCGTGTTAAAAATGCGGATGGAGCCAGCACATACTGCACATCCAAATCCACAAAGACAGCGCCCATTCCGCCTTCGGTTCCAACGGCAAGGGCTACGACAAATTCTGTCACTTTAAGCTGGAACAGCGTCAGCGGGGCGACCAGCTATGATCTTCTTTTCAATAAAGATACCTACCGGGTGACAGGGACGTCCAAGACAGTGACCGGGCTTGTTCCGGGAACGAGTTATACTTATGCGGTCAGATCCAATAATGCCGGAGGCTCCAGTTCTTACAGCAGCACGAAAACGATTACAACCATACCCAATCCGCCGGCTATGCCTGCGAATATCAGCACGAGTGTACGAAGCGATTCGGTAACGGTAAGCTGGGGAACAGTGACAGGGGCCAAGGATTATGATCTGTATTTCGACGGGAAAACTTATAATACCACCGGTTTGTCAAGAACAATGACGGGATTATCCCCGAACTGCGGGTATAGTTATCGTGTCCGCGCCAATAATGAAGGCGGATCCAGCAGTTATTCTTCAATGAAAACCGTATGGACCTTAAAACTGCCTCCCGCTGTGCCTACAGGAATGCGCGCGAGCGTGACAACCAATTCGGTTTCCCTCGCATGGAACAGCGTGTCAGGAGCGGAAAGCTATGATCTGTTGTTTAACGGGAAAATATATGAGGTAGAGGGTACACAAAAATTGATTTCCGGGCTGGCTCCGAATACCGGTTATTCTTATCAGGTGAGGGCGAAAAATAACGGGGGAATGAGCGCATATTCTGCGGTGCAGACGGTCAGAACCCAAATGCTGCCTCCCGCAGTTCCGGCGGGGATCAGCGCAGTTCCGACGACGAACAGCGTTACCATAAGATGGGGGGCTGTCAGCGGAGCGGCAAGCTATGATGTTTCTTTTAACGGGAAGACATACAGGGCGACTACCAATTCGCAGGTGATTTCCGGTCTTACCCCGAATACGAGATATAATTATGCAGTTCGTGCCAACAATGCGGGCGGTTCCAGCGCATACAGCGCGGTACAGACGGTGCTGACCAATGCGGTTCCGCCTACGATGCCCACAGGCGTACGGGCGAGCGCCACAGCGGATACCGTGACGATAGAGTGGAATGCGGTGGAAGTGGCGGAAAGCTATGATATTTTATGGAATAATGCGATGTTTAATACGGAGGGAACTTCCTGGACGCACAGCCATTTGAATGTAAATACGGATTACCGCTATGCAGTCCGCGCCAGGAACCGGGCAGGAACAAGCCTGTACAGTGAAACGCAGACGATAAGGACGATGCTGCATGCGCCTCTGAATGTGAGGGCGACGGCGACCACGGACAGCGTGACGGTCAGCTGGAATGTGGCTGAAGGAGCCACAGGCTATGATATCAAATTTAACGGAACGGTTTATTCCGTAAAAGAAACTTCCAGGACATTCACCGGGCTGGAAGATGAAAAAGAGTACACCTATGCGGTCTGCGCGAAAAACGACGTGGTGTATAGCGAATACAGCAACAAAGCGTCGATCATGACCTTAAGCGCGGCTCCTCCGGTTCCGACCAATGTGAGGGCTGAATCCACATTTAACAGCGTCAGGGTAAGCTGGGATCCGGTGGAAGGAGCGGAGAGCTATGAAGTGGAGTTTGACGGGATACTCCATAGCGTGCCTGGGGCAGCGGCAGGAAAAATGCGCATCGCAAGAAAAATGCGTGCCGCAAGGGCGGACAGCCAGGGCAATAACTATATTTTCTTCCACAATCTGCGGCCGAACACCCAGCATACTTACTGCGTCAGGTCAAGAAACAGCAGAAAGGCCAGCAAGTACAGCCCGCTTGGATATATCAGGACAAAACTTTTCAAGCCAAGGCGGCTTCCCAATGTGAAATCCGGCGGAAGATACCAAAGATACCTGAACGGAAGGATAGGCCATGTGGGGCTGGATCCGGTCAACGCTTTGACAGGAGCCTTTTTGTGGAGTTATACCTGTCTGGAAGACTATGGAAAAGACGGTCTGCATTTTACGGTAATGTACGATTCCAGGCGTGATGAATATCCGAAAGCGCTGGGGAGAAAGTGGACGTATTCCCTGAACTATTTGTTATATATGGACGATGAGTACGCATATTTCAGCACTCCCTATGATGAAGTGGCCGCTTTTGCCATGGATGGGGAAAAGAGCAGCTTTACTCCGGCAGAGGGAGTACAGAGCGATTATGCGATGGGAAGAAAAGAAGATGGGGCTTATTTCGTCAAAGATGTGGAAGGAACGGAATATGTCTTTGACAGCAATTTATGTTTGAAAGAGATTGTGGAAGGGGGACTGGTTGCTTACCGTTTCCGCGCGGACGAAAAGGGACAGATTACCCATATCGAGGGAAGGCATGGAAAAACAATCGTTCTTTGCTATGAAAATGGGCATGTTGCCAATGCAGCGGATGGGGCAGGAAATACGGCGGCTTTCGGTTATGAAGGCGATCTGCTTGTCTCCATTACGAATCCCGGCGGTGGAAGTATGGGATTTGCTTATGACGACGAAGGCAATCTGCTGGAGATCACGGATTTTTCAGGCAAGAACTATTTAAGCTGCCGGTACGATGCTTTTGGCAGAGTTATCGAACAGAATACGGCGGGTAGAGGAAAGAGCTATGCTGCTTATGACGAAGAGGGAAGGACGACGGTATTTGCGGATGAACTGGGAAATCAGACGAAGTACAGCTATGACGAAAACGGATGCGTGACCGGCATAGAACAGGGCGGCAGCGGCATACGGAGTACTTATGACGAAAACGGGCGGCTGACAGAACAGACCGACGGGCTTGGCAACGTTACGAAAATGGCGTATGATGAATATGGGCGCATGAATCGGGCGATCTATCCTGATGGAACGGAAGAACAGGTTTTCTTTAACGAAAGAAACTGTCCGGTACGGATGGTCAACAGAGACGGCAGCGAAAGCATCTATGAGTATGATGAAAGGAATAACCTCCTTACGGCGAGGGATGAGAGAGGCAATGCCTGTTCGTATTCTTATGACGAAGAGGATAACCTAGTTTCGTATACGGATAAGGAAGGGAATGCCTGGACATATGGTTATGATGAGAACGGGTATATAGAGCGGGCGGAAGATCCGGAAGGAAATATTTATACTTATGTCCACGACGCGATTGGAAGGCTTATTTCCTATACCACGCCAGCCGGCAGGACGACGACCTATCAGTATGGAGGGACAGGGGATCTGCTTCATATTGAGGATGGGGATGGGACGGTAACGTTCGCTTATGATGAAAACGGCAACCAGACCCGGATCACGGATAGAATGGGCAATTCGCGGCGCATGGAATATGATGGAATGGGGCAGGTCGCCCTGGCCACGGACTTTATGGGCAATGCCTATACCTTTGCATATGACGCCAGGGGCGAACTGGTGAAGGAAACGGATCCGCTTGGATTTCATCAGGATTATTCCTACGATGCTTTCGGTAATTGCACGGCATGGACGGATAAAAACGGCGGCACGACGACTTACCGGTTCGATGCGGCCAGCCAGCTGACGGAAGTGAAAGACGCGGCGGGAGGGCTGACCAGATATGCTTATGATACGGTTGGCCGGGTAAAAACGGTTACGGATGCTTTGGATCATCAGACAAATTACGATTATGATGCTGTTGGGCGCATTGTGGGCGTGACGGACGCCCTGGGTAACAGCGTTGGTTATACTTATGATGAGAACGGCAACTTGCTGACAAAGACGGATGAGGAAGGCGCAGTCATTTCATATACGTATGACAAGGAAAACCGGATCAGCAGCATTGAGTCCGATCTTGGAACCACTTATTTTGCTTATGACAAGCTGGGAAGGGTGGTATCCGTGGAAGATACCGACGGGCACGTGGAAACGACGGAGTATGACGGCGATGGAAATGCTGCGGCGTTTACCGATAAGGAAAGTTGGCGCATTGTTTATGCCTATGATGCTTCGGGGCGTCTGGCAGAGGAAACCAGGCCGGACGGCGGCAAGACTTCCTATGAATATAACAGCAACGGAAACTGCACTAAAATCACCGATGCGGAAGGGAATGTCTATACATGTGAATATGATGCCAATGGCCGCGTGACAAAGGAGACCGATCCCTTAGGCTACGAGACTGCTTATGAATACGATGCTTGCGGGAACCTTCTTTCCGTGACGGATGCCAAGGGAGGAAAGACTTCCTTTGCCTACGACGGGAACAGAAACCGCACCAAAGTGACGGATCCGCTGGAGGGCGAAACGGTATATACGTATGACGGCATGAACCGCCTGACAGGCAGCACGGATACGGAGGGACACAGCTATACTTACGAGTATGATGCCAACGGAAACAGGATTGCCTATACGGATGCCAATGGAAACCGGTGGAGTTATGAATACGACGCTTTGAACCGCCTGTCCGGCGTAAAGGATGGGAACGATGGCAGCCTTGCCTTTACTTATACGAAGACAGGAAAAATTGCTTCGGTAACGGATCAGGAAGGCGCGGAAACGGTATATCGGTACGATTCCATGGGGCGTTTGACACAGATCAGCGACGCTTTGGAGAACAGCCTGAGTTTTACTTATGACAGCCAGGGAAGAGTGCTGGCGCAGACAGATGCGAACGGCAATACGACGGCATATACCTATTCCCCGTCGGGCAATCTGCTGGACGTGACGGATCCGGAAGGCGGCGTGGTTTCCTATACCTATGACGCTTTGGGGAGGGTTCTGACGCAGACGAATGCCCTTGGAGGCGTTACCTCTTATGAATACGATGGCCTGGGCCATGTCACCGCTATGACCGATGCGCTGGGAAATAAGACAGTTTTTACCTATACGGCGAATGGAAAGATCGCTTCGGTAACGGATGCGGACGGCGGAACGACCAGTTATCAATACGATGGGTGCGGCAATTTGATCGCGGTGACAGATCCGTTGGGGAACGTGACAGCTTTTGCCTATGATGCCATGAATAACCAGATCAGGGAATGCCTGTCCGGCGGGGAAGAGCAGACCTGCATCACGCTTTACCGGTATGATAAACAGGGTCGGATGGTAAAGGAAATCAATCCGCTGCTGGATGAGAAAACCTATGGCTATGACGGGAACGGGAATGTCGTTTCCATTCTGGACGAAGACGGGAACGAAACGACGGTAAGATACGATTTGAACAACAGGCCCTTAGGCATGTGCTACAGCGATGGCAGGGAAGCCTTTTTCCGCTATAACAAACGCGGGGAACTGGTGGAGATGCAGGACTGGAACGGCACTGCGGTGATGGAATACGGCAGGACGGGAAGGCTTCGGAAGACGACGGACCATAACGGCTATACGGTCGGCTATGAATACGATGCCAACGGAAACATTACCGGAATCACTTACCCGGATGGAAGCGTGGCAAGCTATGCTTTTGATAAAAACAACCGCATGGTAAAGGCGGAGGATGCGGAAGGAAGGGCGGCAACGTACCAGTATGACCCTATGGGGAATATTGCTTCGATCCGGCTGCCGGGCAGCGTTTCATCCTATACCTATAATAAACAAGGTCTGCCGGTAAAGGCGGCTTACCAGTTTGACGACGGCACTCTTATGGAGGAAAGCTATTCCTATGACGTGATGGGGCGCATCGTCGGCACGGAGAGGACGGGGAATGTCCCTGATTTGCCTACAGGCGCTGCTTATGCCTATGATGCCCTGGGCAGACTCACATCCTGGACGGAAGGGTCAAAGGCGGAAGCCTACGGGTACGACGCTCTCGGGAACCGGACGGCAAAAAGCGTGGACGGCACCGCCGTTGCTTCCTGCCAATATAACGGAATGAACCAGTTGGTGAAGAGGACGGAAAACGGCATCGACTACCATTATGGATACGACAGGAGGGGCAACCTGACGGAAGAGAGAATGGGGGAGGCCGTGATCAGGCGGTACCTCTATGATTCTGCCGGATACCTGAGCAGGGGAGAAAACCTGGAAAGCGGAGAAACGACGGAATATGGCTATAATGCTCTGTATATGGGTGTGAAAAAACGTAGGGGGAGCATCGGAAGTCTGCCAGAAGGAAGGACAGGAAGTGCAGCGGCAGAGCGGAATTACGCAGTGGATTTCCTAAGCGGCACGAACCGCGTGCTGGCGGCCTATGAGGAAGGGCGCGGAGTCTTGCGCAGCGTCTATGGGCCGGGTTATGGCTGCGTGAGCCGGAAGCCGATACCGGAGCCGGAGCTGCCGGAGACAGCATTGCCGGGAACAGATTTGCCGGGGGCGGCCTATTTCCAGCCGGATATCAGGGGGAGCGAGTTGTTCGCCGCTGACGGCCTCGGAGGTATTCTGCAGTATGCAGGAGGCGATGTCTGGGGCAGACGGAAGGAAGAGGAAGAGAGCGGAGGCTCCGGTTTGCAGGGGCAGTTAAGGTATACCAGCTACAGCTTCGATCCGGTTATCGGAAAATATTTCGCCCAGGCCCGGTTCTACGACGCGGAACAGGGGCGCATGATGGGGAAAGATCCGGTGAAGAGAGGATTGAACGGATACCCTTATTGTGATAACGACCCGGTCAACTATGTGGATCCTACGGGTGAGATCGCCAATATCATTGCAGGAGGGATTGCCGGGGGTGTGATCGGCGGAGCGTTCGGCTTTGCCGGGTCGGCGGTATCCCAGCTGATGAGCGGGGAACGGTTCAGCATGAGGAAAGCGTTGGGAAGCGCCGCAAATGGAGCGGTAGTTGGCGCTGTCCGGGGAGCGCTGGTCGGCTCCGGGATAGGAATCGGAACATCTTTAGCGGCTAATTTTATCGGAGGAGCGGTAGGAAGCGCGCTGGAGCAGAAGATAGGAAGCGGCAGTGTCAGCCTGAAGGAGAGCTTGGTAGGCGGTGCTACGAATGCGGTAAGCGGAGCTATCTATGGCGATGGGCCGTTGAAAGGTTTTGGAGATGCTTTATGGAAAGGAGCGGCAAGCGGCGCAGCGACAGCAGGAATCCGTTATTTGGCAAGAGACTGGGATGAGGGAGGAAGCGACCTGGCGGGAAGCGTTCTTGGCCTGGCCCAGGGGATCGGTCAGATGGCAATTTCTCCTTATGCGAAAAACCGTGACCCGAGGAGGGGATGCGGGGTACGCAGCCCGTTATCCAACAGGGTCGGAGAAGCTATGGCGTATGGCTACCGGTATGATGTTGGTTCCCTGCAGAAAACAGGAGGCGTGCGCAGAAAGAAAGATGGCTTCAGCATGCTTGGACTGCTGAAAGAAGCGGCGGTTGGCGGCGTGATGGGCGGCCTGGCGGGAACGGCGTTTTATGGAGCCGGGAAGGCTTTTGGGTTTTTGAAGGATAGTATACGGGATGTTCGGGGGAAAGGCGGCATAGCGCCAGCAACTAGACCTACTCATGGACAGGGGTTTTCGGATAAAGGATATAATCCGAAACCGGGGGAGAGAACGTTTGATAGGTATGTAAATGAGAATGTTCCTCGGGATGTAGAAACGAAATTGTATACCAATTCTAGTGGCTTTAATACAAATCCTAGAAATGATGGACATTTCAAAAGATTTGGTACGGAACCTAATCAACATGGCATCGAGGGGCCTCATGTACATCAACCAACCAGAAATATAAATCCTAATAATGGAATAGTTACGGGAAAGCCTGGTTCAAAAACCAAAAACGGAGGTGTAACCGTTCCAGAAGCAAAAGACATAAAGCAACTCTATGAATATTTAATTAATGGTAAGTATCGTAAGGGGTGATTAAAAATGGATAATATAAAAGAAATACAAAATGAGTTTTTTGAGGCATTAAAATCTATTCAAGATACTTCGGTATACCAAGCATTAGAGGAATATAATGATAACGAGAGTTTAGAAGACTTATTATACAATGTTACATATGAGACAATAACATCAATTTGTGAAATAATTGATGGATATACAAATGATAAGCTAAAACTTGACTTAATTGATTCCAACAGTAATGTATCATTAAAAGAAGGTATTCAGATGCATGACAGATGTGCTGATTATTTAAAATGGGAAACTAAAAAATAAAAATTTTTAGTTATATAAATCGGAGGTATTTCATTGATTTTGAAAAGATTTGGAATATCTCTGATTTATTAGTTATAAATAAATGGTTATTTAAATTTTTCTTATAGTATAGCATTCACATGCAGATAGAGGAATGATACGACATATTTCCATCCGGATATCAGGAATGATCCAGGTTCACCAGTTGCAGCTACGCATCAGTCATCAGGAAATATTTCGCCCAGGCCAGGTTCTACGACGTGGAACAGGGGCGCATGATGGGGAAAGATCCGGTGAAGAGAGGAGTGAACGGATCCCCTTATTGTGATAACGACCCGGTCAACTATGTGGATCCTACGGGTGAGATCGCCAATATCATTGCCGGAAGTGCTGCGGGCTTATTCATTGGCGGTGCATTCCTATTTAGCTAATGGTAATTCTGTACAGGCTGCCGGAAAAATGAAAGTTAACTCACAAGGTTATATTAGAAATATTATAAATGATTCTGGACATTATCAACCAACCGTTAGTGAGGCATTGAATTACCCCAATATTCTTAGAAGTGCAGGACTAAATGTAGACAATGCGTGGATTAGAGTTGATAGCTTTACCTCATCTTTATCAAATTATGTGATTGATTCCAAAGTATTTTATAATGGCCCGGTAAAATATTTACCTCATTAAAGGAGGATAAAATGGAAAAATTAAGAGAAATGAACAAGTCTATTTTTCATGATAATCTTATGTTGACAATAAATGAGATTATTGATAATAAAAAAATAGATGAGAAAAACATTAGATTCAAAATTATACCTGTATATGAAAAAGACAAGTCATTTAATGGCACAGATGATTTAATGCGATTAGTTGCTTTAAGTGAAAAAAATGTAGGAAATAGGAAGCTTACTGTTGATGAAACAGTAAACTTAGTTGCTTGTAAGTCACCACTTGTACCCATTTGGATTAATATTTCTTTTAACAGAATGGAAGAAGAAAAGTTTATTTTTAATTTTGAAACCAGTTTAAGATTTAGAAAACCTTCGTTGTTAAGAAACGCGGAAACGGGGCATGCTCCATTCAAAGCTATTTTAAAAATATAACACGATAATTTGTCGTAATGTGTTGCTGACTTGAAATTTTAAATTCTATAGCCTTAAAAAGTTTTTGAATAACTTCGGTTTTTCATATACAATTAGTGCTTATAAGAAAATGAGAGGTTGGAATTAATTATGGCTACACTTAAAATAAAATGTGACTGCGGTAAAAAGATTTCAAGTAGAGTGGGAGATAGAATATACAATAATAAATTATACTGGTTTCAGTCGTATTCTTGTGATAACTATGGAAAAACAATAGAAATGGAGAGCGGTGATAAAATGCCAAATAACGGCTTATTAAATTTGATAGGAAAGAAATTCCTGAATAATTGATAAACTATAAAGCTGGGGATATTTTTTGGAATTGAAAAATTCTTAAATATCTCCGGTTTTAAGTGATATTTTAATGATACAGTATGCTTAATATAATATGCATACCTTATTGTGACAACGATTCGGTCAACTAAGTGATCCTACAGGTGAAATCGCCAATATTATTGCCGGAGGGATTGCCGGGTCGGCGGTATCCCATGATGAGCGACAATTCCGTCAAAACTTGAATGAGTAGCGCCATTAGCAGAATCCAAAATAAAATTACTGCACAAAAAATGTTATTAAGAAATAGCAAGATATATAAATTAACACCATCGGAGGTCAAACAGACACAATCAACTTTGGTAAGTTACATTATTATAGAATTAGAGCAACTGATGGGAGGCAACTGAATATGTTCAAAGTCTTAGATAAACTACATTTAAGTAATATGTATTGTATTACTGTTGAGGGAGATACACAACTTCTTAAGAACGGGGTAAAGTTGATTGATGAAAAGGGAAATACTTCTGAAATTGAAACAGTAGCAATGTCGAATTATCAAAATATTGAAGATTATAAAAAATATGCAGAGTTAGTATTGCACGGTGATATAGAAAATATTGGTACGACTTTGTTTTTAAACGTGTAAGAACGCAATAAAATTTAAGCAAAATTTTATTATTGATACCCTTATTCTCCAGTCACAATGATACTAATCAGGGAGGCCTTTCTAAATATTTTGACCAAGAGGATAAAATTGGAGGTATTCCACGAACTGCACAAGGTTCAGGAATATCTCCGATTTTGATATGTTACTAAAAACAAGGACGGCTTCAACATGCTTGGACTGCTGAAAGAAGCGGCGGTTGGCGGCGTGATGGGCGGCCTGGCGGGAACGGCGTTTTATGGAGTCGGGAAGGCTTTTGGGTTTTTGAAGGATAGTATAAAGGATGTTCGGGAACAGAGAAGAAATACTAATTTAACGATAATGTCTCGGAACTCCGGTAGGGGTAATCCTAATGCCATAACACATTTTGGTGCTGAGTTAAATACAAGGCAAAAGAATTTATTGCAACAATTACCAGATTATGATTCATCAATCATTGTGAAAAAAGGTGATGTAAACTTAAAAGATTTATCAGCATTAACTGCTGAAACTGGCAATGAATTTGCTATGTTTACCAGAGGAAGCCAAAGAATGATTATTCGCGGAAATTCTAATAAAGTAAATATTAATGGAAGTATGGCTCAAGAATTATATAATGCAGGATTTAAATGGAGCGGGCATACACATCCGGGAACAGGAATTAATGTGAAGTTGGAATCGATTGGAGATAAATATATTTTGAAGCAGTTTAATCAAAGACAAAGTGTTATATTAGATGATCAAGGACGCATAAATATTTTTACAATAGGAGAATAATATATGAAAAAAATTAGTCAAGGAGAGGTGGAAAGGGAATTTCAAAAAGCACTGGCGGTTGAATATGTGAAAAATTATTGTAAAAAAAATGGTTTATCAATTCAGAAATTAAGAAAACAAAACTTTGCATTGTGCGATAATGAATGTGCTTTTTACGTACAACCGATTGATTATGTAAAAACAGATCAGCTTGTTATTGATGGTGGTCCCAAACCGCAAGTTACATTAATAATCAGGCATGAAAAAGAGGAATTGCAGATTGAAGAAACGGAGTATACAAAAGTTTTTTTAAAGAAAGAATAAAAATATTTATAGAAATTTGTATATGTCAAGAGAAAAAATGGGTTTCCTTATACTAAAATATTAAAGGTATAGGATTGGAGAATTCCATAGACAGTAAAGAGTCTTGGGATTCTCCAGTTTTTGGATTATTATTAGTTGGCAGTTTCTTAAAAGCTTTTGGATAAATAAATGGTTGTATAAGTTATTTTTATAGTATAGGACGCACACATAGGAGAAGGAATTACGCGGTGGATTTCTTAAGCAGCACGGACCGTGTGCTGGCGGCCTATGAGGAAGGGCGTGGAGTCCTGTGCATCGTTTACAGGACGGGCTATGGATGCGTGAGCCGGAACTGCCTGAGACGGCTCTGTAAGAGACGGATTTGTTAGGAGCAGTTAAGGTTTACCAGCTACAGCTTCGACCCAATCATCGGGAAATATTTTGCCCAGGCCCAGTTCTACGATGCGGAACAGGGACCCATGATGGGGAAGGATCCGGTGAAGAGGGGACTGAATGCATACCCTTATTGTGACAACGACCCGGTCAATTATGTGGATCCTACGGGGGAGATCGCTAATATCGTAGCCGGAGGAATTGCCGGGGCGTGATCGGGGGAGCGTTCGGCTTTGCCGGATCGGCGGTATCCCAACTGATGAGCGGGGAACGGTTCAGCATGCGGAAAGCTCTTGGAAGTGCCGCGAATGGTGCCGTAGTGGACGCGGTTCGGGGAGCACTGGTCGGCTCCGGGATAGGAATCGGAACGTCCTTAGCGGCTAATTTTATCGGAGGAGCGGCGGGAGGCGCGCTGGAACAGAAGATAGAAAGCGGCAGGGCCAGCCTGAAGGTGAGCTTGGTAAACGAAGCGACGAATGCGGCAAGCGGGGCCATTTATGGAAAAGGTCCGTTGAAGGGCTTCGGGGATGCACTCTTGAAAGGAGCAGCAAGCGGCGCGGCGACGGCGGGAATCCGTTATCTGGCAAGGGACTGGGACGACGGAGGAAGCGACCTGGCCGGAAGCGTCCTTGGCTTAGTCCAAGGAATCGGGCAGATGGCGATTTCCCCTTATAGCAAAAACCGCGACCCGAGGAGGGGATGCTGGGTACGCAGCCCGTTATCCAACAGGGTCGGAGAAGCTATGGCGTATGGCTACCGGTATGATGTTGGTTCCTTGCAGAAAACAGGAAGCGTACGCGGGAAGAAGGGAGGCCTCAACATGCTTGGACTGCTGAAAGAAGCGGCGCCACAATTAAGTTTTGGAGGACGATACACTGGTGGAGCAAATCAATGGTATATTAACAACTTGGAGGATTTGATTAAATGTCAATAGAAGAAAAATATAAGAAAAAGAATGTAGATATTCAACAACATGTAAGAAGTGAAATGGAAAATATAAAGAAAGGAATTAGTAAAAAAAATCTTGTTCAATTAAATGTGATATTGGATGAACTTGAGAAAACGCTGAATAATAAGTGCTTACCATTGAGTTATCCCAGAATTATTGTTGATTCATGGGATTTTCAGGACTAGTAAGGAAACCATGAGTAACAAAATCAAGCGTATGCTGAAAAATGAGATACGGAAGATGCGAAAAAACGATAATGGCAAGAGGCCGGGATTCAGAAAGGTACTGGCTCCCGGCTTGTAAAATCAGGAGGTTTATGGTAGTATGGAGATACGAAAACAGACGGGAAAGCAGGTGGGAAGATTGACAGTGACGGAACAGCAATATCAGGAAGATTTGCAGCGTTTAAGAGGTTTACGACCAATCGATGATGATTTCATGCGTTGTCTTTTTAAAGACAATATTCCACTGGCTGAATTTGTGTTGCGCATTATCACAGATAAACCAGATTTAATTATTACTGATTGTGAAACACAGAAGGATATGAAAAGACTGGCTGGGGTACGTTCTATCTGTTTGGACGCATATGGAAAAGATTCAGTTGGAAAAAAATATGATTTGGAAGTCCAGAGGCAAGACAAGGGAGCAGACCCACACAGAGCAAGGTATCATTCAAGTGTAATGGATATAGAGAATCTCCGTTCAGGTCAGGAATTTAAAGAATTGCCAGATACATATACAATCTTTATCATTGAAAAAGATTTTTATGGTCAGGGTAAAGCAGTTTATCCGATTGAGCGAATCAACCTTGCAACGGGTAAATCTTTGAAGATGGGGAGCATATTCTTTATGTGAATGGTGAATATCGCGGAGAATCTGATATAGGAAAACTCATGCACGATTTTAACTGTACCCAAGCGGCTGATATGAATTTTGAACTGATGGCAGAACGAACAAGATATTTGAAGGAAAACCCGAAAGGAGTTCAAGAAATGTGTAAAATGATGGAGGATATGAGAAAAGAATCTTTGAAAGAAGTTGCTAAAAGAATGTTAGCAGATGGAATGTTGACACTTGAAAAAATTGCGGAATATGCAGGACTTCCTCTTGACGAAGTGAAGAAATTGAAAGCAGAACGGACAGCATAAAACAAAACCGTAGGCCGGGAATCTAAAAACAGGTTCCCAGCCTTATTTTTTGGGGGACTATCCCAAAGTTTGTGTAAACCTCCAGGCTGATGTGAGATAAAACTACACAGTCTGGTTATTTATAGATAACATCTGATGAAGGAAGAATTGTAAAATAATACGCAACTGTTATTTGCTTTTTAGCACTTAGCAAATTCTTTATTCTTATTGCCATATACCTTATAATGGCAATAAGGAGGGTGATTTTTATGAATATGAATATTATATCGAAATACTTACAGTTTCTGCGTAAAAGCAACAATTACACACAAGATGATTTAGCAAAAGAATTAGGTATATCAAGGCAAGCGGTATCAAAATGGGAAACCGGAGCAGCTGTCCCTGATTTAGAGACTTTGCTGGAAATCTCTAAATTATATGACATCACGATAAATGACATATTAGAACCAAAGATACAGCCACAGAAGATAACGGATTTTGAGCAGATTTCAACAATTTCTGAAAAGGAACTGAAAGAAGTGTTAGGACAGTTTGATACTAATTCGCTTGTAACAGCTTTAATGGGGGCATCTCCTGAAACAAATTGCTTTTGTGAAAGATTATTTTCCGATATAGATTTTGAAATGACAAGAAAAAATATAGGCAGAATTAGAATAGAAACTGTTGAGGATATGCAGAACCAAATAGTTGCTATGATAAATTTGCAGACGGTTGACAAGGAAATATAGTATATGAAAAATTCATATGAATTCATGGCAAAGCGTACCGCAAAAAACAGCGTAAAGGCGCATGGAACAATAAATTGTAAACCATGCGTCTTTTTTGAGCCGGGAAGGAGGAGCGTGAGCGACAACATTCAGAACACTACCACTGGGTGGATAACGCCCTATTTCGAATGAAACAAATGAAGAAATCCGATCGTGGCGGGATACAATACGCCGGCTACGGGCCAGACGATCCAGGAGGAACCCCAATCCTGGGTAACAAAGCTATAAGCCAGATAGATCGCGGTGGCTATTAACCAGTAAATGCCAGATACGGTGGCCATGAACGGCTGCCTTTTCTTTTTTTCTTTGGAATAATCGCCTTCCTGCAAAAGTTTTTCAAAGCTGGACCAGATGATGCCGCTGTGTATGAAAAAAGTGACTCCAATACCGGCGATAACGAGTGTCGTTGAAAGCATAGCCGTCAGAAACAGGGTATTTTCATCATTAATAATTGCGCCGGCAAACAGCGGGATTAAAGACAGGATGCACAGGCAGCTGCCGATGATATTATTTTTAGCATGAATATTTTTATACTGCTCCTTGCGCTCCTTTACCATTCCGCTGACACCGTACTCCGTTTCAAATACTTCTTTTTCCAAATAGTCAAAAGAGGCGGATTTATTGCTGCTTGAAATAAAAATAGCGACCGCCGTTGCCACAAGAATGAGCAGAACAATCATGCCTATGCCCGTGGCCGCCTGTTCCGGCAGATGGTATTCGGGCATTTCACTGGCCGCTGATCCGAGGAACAGGCAAACAGGGGACAGGATACATAAAAATATCGCATAAGCGATCGGCTTTGAAGTGGCGGCTTTTATGGAAAGAAATGCATTTGCTTCTTCCATGGACACCCTTCTTAATGAAGATTCTTCTTCGGCGGAAACTGAAAATTCTTCTTCTTCCATTTCATCTTTGAGTAAATAATCAATACTTACTCCCAGCAAATGCGAAAGGCGTATCATTTTTTCATAGTCGGGGATGGATTGCGCGCTTTCCCATTTTGAGACGGACTGCCGGGTGACATCCATCTGTTCTGCCAGTTCTTCCTGCGACCATCCGTTTTTCTTACGGAGCTGAATAAGTTTATTTGCGAAAATCATAGTAGATCTCCTCCTTTTTGTTTTTTTGTATGTTTATTTTAGTGATTCTGCCGGTTGCACACCACCTACCGACGCCATGCAATATGTCAACCAGCAGTTGCATTTTTGATCCGGGCAGTGTTTGGCATGACAGAAGGGGAAAAGTTTATATTTTTTTTAAAAATGTGTGAAGCCATCTTATGTATTTCAGGAATATATATAAGAAGGCTTTTTCATGTTTACAATTATAATAAAAAAATCTCATTATAGTAAAGGAGGAATGGATCATGCTATGTGATTTAATTTGTAACGCGCAGAAAGGCGACAAAGAGGCAATGCTGGAATTAATTCAAAAATTTTCCCCGTTATTCAGAAAGTATGCCAGGAAATTGAATTACGAAGACGCTTACGAAGATATTATTCTCTTTTATATGGAGATGATACGTTCCGTGAATTTGGAAAGGATTGTCAGCTTGGAGGATGGAGCGGTCATTTCTTACATAAATGTTTCTATTATAAATTATTATAACAAAAGAGTGCGGCAAATCATACGGTGTGAAAAAGAAGTGGCGTTGTCAGACTTGACGGAAGAACAAAAATATTATGTAGAAGCGCGGGCAGCCAAATTAAATCAAACAGATTTTTTTGCAGAATTGGGGATTAAGAGTCTGCTGAGCGAAAAAGAATACCAGATCATTTATCAGATCTATGAGGAAGGTTATACGGCGGCAGAAATTGCCAGAATATCCCAACAATCAAGGCAATCGGTAAATCAGCTAAAACAGAGGGCTTTGAAAAAAATAGCGGATTTTTTGAAAAAATATTCAGGATAAAGAAAGAAGGTGAAAGATTCAAAATTAAAAATTTTTAATCCTGCACTATAAAGTTGTGCAGAAATGGAGGGAAACATGGATGAAACAGAAGTAGCGGTAAGGCTGGAAGCGCATGAACAGCGGATCGATTCCCTGAAGCGCCGTACCGATGATCTAGAGACCCGGAGCAAGGCGATCCAGGAGCTTGCGATATCGGTCAACAGGATGGCAGTCAGCATAGAGAATATGCTGCAGGAGTTGAACCAACAGGGAAGCAGACTGGAAACGCTGGAAAGAGTGCCGGTGGAAACCGGAAAAGTGATAAAAGCGGCGATTATTACGGCATTGTCGGGAGGATTCATTAGTGCTATCGTGACAGCGGTTTTGAAGTCAATATAAGATTTGGGGAAGGAGGAAACCGTATGGATAAAGGAGTGATTATACATAAGGAGAAGATAGGAAGATGGCTAAAAGCGGCCGGGATAAGGGCGGCAAAAACGATGGCCCAAACGGCAGCGGCAACCATCGGAACGGCGGCGGTGTTAAAGGATGTGGACTGGATGATGGCGCTGTCCGCCTCCCTTCTGGCGGGTTTACTGTCGCTGCTGACGTCGGTGGCAGGCCTGCCGGAGTTAAAAACAGAGTAAAAAACAGAAAAAGAGGGAAGTGTTATGAAGATAGGAATAAATTGCGGGCATACCATAAGCGGGCCGGGTTATGGGGCGGTTGGGATCATAAAAGAATCGGAACATACGAGACGGATAGGCAATGCGTTGAGGGATCAGTTGAAGGCTGCCGGAATAGAAACGGTGGACTGCACGATAGACAGGGCTGATACGCAGCGGGAGTATTTACAAATGGCGACGGCGCTTGCCAACAGAGAAGATTTGGATTGGTTTATCAGCATTCATTTCAATGCCTCTCCCGGCCATTTGGGGCAGGGCGTGGAGATCTATACCTATGAGGGGAGGCAATATGAGGAGGCGGTAAATATATGCGCGAACTTTGCAAAATGGGGCTTAAAGAACCGGGGAGTAAAAAAAGGAAACGGATTATACCTGATCCGCAAATCAAAAGCAAAGGCCATGTTAATAGAAGTCTGTTTTTGCGATAACCGGAACGATGTGGATCTTTATATCGCTGCCGGAGCAGAAGCCGCGGCGGAAGCGATCTGTAAGGGAATATGCGGACAGGCAGCAGAGGGAATGACCCAGGAACCGTTTGAGGAGTTTGTAGGGAAAATAGCGAAAGAAGATTGGGAAAAAAGAAGGATCGTTCTTCCTTCGGTAGTAGTGGCGCAGGCGATCAAGGAGTCCGCGTGGGGGACTTCGGAGCTGGCCAGGGAAGCAAACGCGCTGTTTGGCATAAAGAAGAATGGGTGGACAGGCAGGACATATAAAAAAGCCGCCACGGAACAACGAAGTGACGGCAGTTATTATACAAAAGACGATACCCTGTGGCGTGCCTATGACAGTTGGGAACAGTCGATCCGTGATCATAATGATTATATAGCGACAAGAAGAACCGATGGCGGAAGGACATTGAGATATTCCAAGGTAATCGGCTGCGACAATCATGTACTTGCCTGTCGGTATTTACAGGAGTGCGGCTATGCGACTTCCCTTACTTACGGGGAATCGCTGGTCAGGGATTATATTGAGAAATATCATCTGCTGAGGTTTGATTCCGGTTCTTCATCAAATCCATGTAAAAGTTAGCAAGCACGGTGTTGGTATATGGCACAAGCCAGAAAAACGCGATGAAGAAGGAAAAAACGCTCAAAAGATACAACGGGAGGAAGCTAATATGGATATAGAACAACCGTCCCTTATGCCCCTTCATAATCTGGCGGCTCATGTTTATCAGTTCTTTGGCCGAATATTGAGGAAAATCCTGCAAT
The DNA here is from genome assembly GCA_000403275.2 of Lachnospiraceae bacterium 28-4. Taxonomy (GTDB): domain Bacteria; phylum Bacillota; class Clostridia; order Lachnospirales; family Lachnospiraceae; genus Kineothrix. The sequence continues at coordinate 21,892 of KE159601.1, read as the reverse complement.
AAAAAGAATGTCTGAGAAAGCATCAAGTATACGATGGTAATAATGACCGCACCGATTACAAGGAAAACAGACATCAGCAGCATATAAACAGGCAGACCTGCCGTCAGATATAAATAGTAAAAAATCATAACGGGGGTCATGCATATATAAATGACGATAGAAAGAGCGAACTCCAAAAGTATCGCTTTATCAGGATGAACCTTAAAACCATAAAAGACATCCCCTGCGGAAACGGACTGCCGGCATATCAGCTTCAGATAGAGAAAAGCTTCGCCGGAGTTAAAAATGCCAAGGAACAGAGTTATCAGGAAGCCGATCAGATAATAAATGATCAGTTCCGGGATGCTGCTTGCCCGGATCAGCGAAGACGGTATGGAATCCGCGACCAGACTAATGATTCCCACAAGGAATAAAGCCCCGATCACGGTGCCGTAATGCCCGAATAACTGTTCCTTTGACATGCCCTTTAACTGGGCGGAGGATTTGTATGTGTTCATAGTGTAACGTCTCCTGCTTTCATAAATTCCTGGTGCTTATACTGCCATATCCACATTCATGCCCTGATATTTTATGGAATCGGCGGTCTTTAAATCCTTCTGGTAAGGATTGTCTTCGTTAAAATATTTGATCTGCGTCGATGTTGTTCCGCCGGATACGTAACTGCGCCCGCATTCCGGACATACGGAAGTGTGGATGGAGACATTGGCGGAAACAACTTTGCCGTTATTCTGCGCCGCTTTTTTATAAGCATTGGAGACATGCTCCTGCTCGTGGGAACGAACGGCGCTTGCGGCTGACTGCGGAGAAATGTGGGTAGCCGATTTGAAAGATACCATTTCATCGGAGCCATCCTGATATTTTCTGTTCTTACAAGTCTCGCACTCGGCGGGCGAAGATTTCCTGCCAGGAGACTTCACATTGGATTCCCCCGGGTTCCTGGCAATACCGGAAGACCCTTCCGGCGCAGAACCGTTGGAAACATTATAACCACTGTAGTTAGAACCATTACTGATTGGGCTGATCGTACTCATAATACTCTCCTCTCTAATTTAAATCAAATGTCTCATTCACCCAGTCCTCCAGAGACTGGCCAAGGATATCTTCCGTAGATTCCCCATAGATAATTTCAAACTGGGTATCGTAGGTTCTGGCCGCATCCTGTAAAATCTCCGGGTGGGAAAAAATAAACATCAAAGACGATATCAATATCCCAAGGTTCATCAGAAGGCCGCCGATACCACAGACCATTCCGGTCATGGCCTGGCCGGCCATATGCGATTGGAGGCCTTTGGACAGGAGCGCGAGAACGATCGCTATAGTGCCCAGAATCATAGGGATATAAATCGTCATTAAAATAGTGGATAAAACGGAAATAATCCCGAGAACCATAGCGGCATTGGCGAGCTTTTGGCCAGGTGCGGCGTATGGAGGACGGGCTTGGTACCCGTAAGAGGGGCTTCCCGTATTATTATTATTTATATTTTGGTTATGATCCATGTGATAGCCGTTATTGTTAAAATCCATAATTTTCTCCATTCGTTTTCTGGATGTGGCAGATGCACATATCCGAAAATATACATATTTATTGTATCACTTAATAAGCCATAATACAATCTTGAAAATTGAATAGTTTTCGTATAGGATAATGGGGAGTGTTGAGAAAGGGATAAGGTTATTGGATATGGATATCGTTTTGAAATTAAGCCAGGAACTGGCCGTGCAGAAGTGGCAGGTAGAGGCTGCTGTTAAGCTGATCGATGAAGGGAATACGATTCCTTTTATTTCCAGATACAGGAAGGAGGCCACAGGCTCCTTAAATGACGAAGTGCTTCGTAATCTTTATGAAAGACTCGTTTATTTGCGCAATTTGGAAGAGAAAAAAGAGCAGGTGATCGGCAGCATAGAGGAACAGGGCAAACTGACGGAAGAATTGAAGGAAAAAATTCTTGCGGCGGAAACGCTGGTAGTGGTAGAGGATTTGTACCGCCCGTATCGCCCGAAAAGAAAGACGAGGGCCAGCGTGGCGAAAGAAAAAGGACTTGACGGGCTGGCCGGATGGATATTGGCGCAGGATGCGCAGCATTCTCTTGAGGAGGAAGCATTACAATATATCAATGAGGAAAAAGGGGTAACGTCCGCGGCGGAAGCTATTCAGGGGGCGAAGGACATTATTGCGGAGAGCATTTCCGATGAAGCGGATTACCGCATTTATATCAGGAATATTACGATGGAAGAAGGCAGCGTAACCAGCACCGCGAAAGATGAAAAAGCTGAGAGCGTATACGAAATGTATTATAATTATGAAGAACCGGTGAAAAAAGCGGCGGGACACCGTGTTCTAGCGCTGAACCGCGGGGAAAACGAGAAGGTGCTTACAGTAAAAATTGCCGCGCCGGAAGAACGCATTCTCCGCTTTTTAGAGAAAAAAGTGATTACATCGGAGAATGCCGTTACGGCTCCGGTATTAAAGGAAACGATAGAAGACAGCTATCACCGGCTGATCGCTCCGGCCATTGAGCGGGAGATACGCAATGAACTGACGGAAAAAGCGGAAGACGGGGCGATCTCCGTATTCGGCAAGAATCTGGAACAGCTGCTGATGCAGCCGCCGATCGCGGGGAAAGTAGTGCTTGGCTGGGATCCGGCGTTCCGTACCGGCTGCAAACTGGCGGTAGTGGATGCTACGGGAAAAGTGCTGGACACTAAGGTGATTTTCCCGACGGCACCTCAGAACAAGACGGCAGAGGCCAAGGCGGAGCTGAAGAAGTTGATTAAAAAGTACGGGATATCCCTGATTTCGGTAGGAAACGGAACGGCCTCTAGGGAGTCCGAGCAGGTGATCGTGGAACTCATTAAAGAGCTGGATACGCCGGTGCAGTATGTGATCGTGAACGAGGCGGGCGCTTCCGTTTATTCGGCAAGCAAACTGGCTACGGAGGAATTCCCGAATTTTGATGTAGGGCAGAGAAGCGCGGCGTCGATTGCGCGAAGGCTCCAGGATCCCTTGGCCGAACTGGTGAAGATTGATCCCAGGTCGATCGGCGTAGGGCAATACCAGCACGACATGAACCAGAAAAAATTGAGCGAAACACTGGGCGGCGTAGTGGAAGACTGTGTAAACAAGGTAGGCGTGGATCTGAATACGGCTTCGGCATCGCTGCTGGAATACATCTCCGGAATTACAAAGACCATAGCGAAAAATATTGTGGACTACAGGGAAAACAATGGACGTTTTATCAATAGAAAGCAGCTTTTAAAAGTGGCGAAGCTGGGGCCGAAGGCGTTTGAACAGTGCGCGGGCTTCCTCCGCATACTGGATGGAGAAAACCCTCTGGATGCGACCAGCGTACATCCGGAGTCCTATGAGGCAACTTTGCAATTATTGGACAGGATGGGACTGACGATGGAGGATGTCAGGGCGGCGCAGAAAAAAGCGGCGGCGGAAAAGGCCGGGATGAAAAAGCCGGCACCGAAGCAGGAAAAGAAACAGAACAAGGTAGTCATCCGCAATACGGGCACAGCCATGGGGAAGGCTTTGGCGGCGGCCATGGGCGGCATAAGCCTGGACAGCGCGGAAGAAAAGAACATATCCGGCGGAAAGGAAACGGCGGCAGCCGGCTCTTTGGAGAAAAAAATCAGGGATAAAAAGAAAATGGCAGAGGAATTGGGCATAGGGGAGATTACCCTGACCGATATTGTAAAAGAATTGGAAAAGCCTGCCAGAGACCCGAGAGAGGACATGCCCGCACCCGTTCTGCGAAGTGATGTATTGGAAATGAAGGATTTGAAACCGGGAATGATATTAAAGGGAACCGTACGCAATGTCATTGATTTCGGAGCATTCGTCGATATCGGCGTTCATCAGGACGGCCTGGTTCACATTTCCCAGATCACGAACCGCTTTATCAAGCATCCGCTGGAGGCGGTGAGCGTGGGCGATGTGGTGGATGTCCAGGTACTTTCCGTGGATGTGGCGAAAAAAAGGATTGCTTTGACGATGAAGATCGGAAAGGAAAATTAAAGAAAAAAGAAGATATAGGTCTGGGAATATGAGATGATAAAAGCAGATACCGGCGGGAGAGACTTCGCCGGTATCTTTTTTTATGCACCGGGGGGCTATGCACAGGGGTGCTATGCGCAGGGGTGCGTAAGGAAATTAGCAGCTTTGCTGCACGTACCCCGCGCGGCGAGCAGGGAAGATGAATCTTCTCTACTCGATTGGCAGCAGAGAATGCAAAGCATCGGCAAATAGCTTATTCAATCATATTCAATCAAATAAAATCATATTCGTGCAAAATAAACAAAATAAAACGGTCATATTCGTGCATTAATATGATTGAATTTGATTGATTTTGAATGTACAATGCAATTACAAAGAAAAAAGAGAGATGTATAAAAAATAAACAAAGAATGGAGGAGGAAAAAGAATGGTTTATACGGTGACATTTAATCCATCATTGGATTACATCGTTTCGGTTGAAGATTTTAAGCTGGGTTTGACAAACCGAACCAGTTCGGAATTGATTCTTCCCGGAGGAAAGGGACTTAATGTTTCTATGGTATTGGGAAATCTGGGAATAGAAAATACGGCGCTTGGCTTTGTGGCGGGATTTACAGGAGAAGAAATCGTCCGAAGGATAGAACAGATGGGAGTAACTTCCGATTTGATTGCGATAGCCAATGGGATTTCCAGGATCAATTTGAAACTGAAATCGATTGACGGGACGGAAATCAATGGCTGCGGGCCGGAAATCGGTGAAAAGGATATACGGAAGATGATGGAAAAGCTGGATGGTTTGGAAAAAGGCGATGTGCTGGCATTGGCCGGAAGCATTCCAAGTTCCATGCCGGACGATATGTATGGAAAAATTATGGAGCGGCTGACGGGAAAAGGGATTATGATCATCGTGGATGCGACCAGGGATCTGCTGGTCAATGTGTTGAAATATCATCCGTTTTTGGTAAAGCCGAATAATCACGAATTGGGCGAAATCTTTGGAAAGGAACTCAGGACAAGGGCGGAAGTGATTCCCTATGCAAAAAAAATGCAGGAGATGGGAGCGGTCAACGTATTGGTGTCCATGGCGGGAGAAGGAGCCGTTCTGGTCGCGGAGAACGGAATGGTTTACGATGCTCCTGCGCCAAAAGGCAAGCTGGTCAATGGCGTGGGCGCGGGAGATTCCATGGTGGCCGGGTTTATTGCCGGCTGGATGGAAAAAACAGATTATGGATTCGCTTTTGCCATGGGAGTAGCGGCAGGCAGTGCAAGCGCTTTTTCGGAACGGCTGGCAACGCGGGAGGAGATCGAAACGGTATATCGACAGTTGGCTTAGGAGCCAAATACTTTGTAACAGACAGCAGGGTATCATTTATATAAGCGAAAAAGAAAGGAAGGGGTATGAAAATGAGAATTACGGAATTGTTGGACAAAAGGAGCATCGCGCTTGACGGAGCGCCGAAGAACAAGAGCGAGGCGCTTGACCAAGTCGTTGAATTGATGATCAAAAGCGGGAAAATCAGGGATAAGGAAGCCTATCGGGCGCAGGTATACGAACGGGAAGAAGAAAGTACGACCGGCATTGGCGAGGGAATTGCCATTCCCCATGGAAGAGGGGATTCGGTGATCAGACCCGGATTGGCGGCAATGGTAGTCAGGGATGGCGTGGATTTCGATTCCCTGGATGGGGAAAAAGTTACATTGATTTTCCTGATAGCGGCACCGAATACAAAGGATAATGTTCATTTGGATGTATTGAGCAAACTGTCGGTGCTGATGATGGATGAGACATTTTCCAACAATCTGCGCAATGCGAAAAGTGTGGATGAATTTTTGGCCATTATTGATAAGGCGGATGAGGAACAGGAAAGCATTGATGAGAGATTGGCCGGCACGGGTGCGGCCGTTTCCGGCCAGGCCAGAATATTAGCGGTGACATCCTGCCCCACCGGTATTGCCCACACCTACATGGCGGCAGAGGGAATTGAGAAGGCGGCAAAAGAAAGGAATTGTGCCGTAAAGATTGAAACGAGAGGTTCCGGCGGTGCGAAAAATGTATTGACGGCCCAGGAAATCGAGGAAGCTTCCTGTATTATCGTTGCGGCGGACGCACAGGTTCCGATGGATCGGTTTGATGGGAAAAAAGTCATCGAATGCCAGGTGTCCGACGGAATCAGTAAAGCCGGGGAATTGCTGGATCGGGCAATTTCCGGCGATGTTCCGGTATATCATGCGGTATCCGGGGGCAATGTGCCGGCGCAGAGAGCAAAGAAAAGCGGCGGGGCGGGACACCAGATCTATACGCAGTTGATGAACGGCGTGTCCCATATGCTTCCCTTTGTAGTTGGCGGCGGTATTTTGATTGCCATCGCGTTTCTGATCGATGGGATATGCGTGGATATGAATGCCTTGGATGTGGCGGAGCGGGCAAATTTTGGTACGATCACTCCGGTGGCGGCGTGGCTGAAAAGTCTGGGAGATGCCGCATTTGGATTTATGCTTCCGGTATTGGCAGGATTTATTGCCATGGCAGTCGGCGACAGACCGGCGCTTGCTCTCGGCTTTGTAGGCGGTATGATTGCATCTGGCGGAAAGTCCGGATTCCTTGGAGCCTTGGCGGCAGGATTTGCGGCAGGTTACATCATTGTCCTGCTTCGTAAGGTTTGCGATAAGCTGCCGGAATTTCTGGAAAAGATTGCTCCGGTTCTGATCTATCCGCTGGCGGGGCTGCTGCTCATGGGATTGCTGATGTCCTTTATAGTGGAACCGGTTATGGGCGGGCTTAATACGGCCTTGAACCATGGGCTGACCGGCATGGGAGGAACAAGCAAGGTAATTCTCGGACTGATTCTTGGGGGCATGATGGCGATCGATATGGGAGGTCCGTTCAACAAAGCGGCATATGTATTCGGTACGGCTTCGATCGCGGCAGGAAATTATGATATTATGGCGGCAGTTATGGTGGGCGGTATGACGCCTCCGTGCGCAATCGCGCTTGCATCCCTTTTATTCAAAAAGAAGTTTACAAAAGAAGAGAGAGAATCGGCACCGACCAACTTTATTATGGGACTCGCATTTATTACGGAAGGAGCGATTCCTTTTGCAGCATCCGATCCTCTTCATGTCCTTCCGGCGTGTATCGTCGGTTCGGCAACGGCAGGAGCGGTATCCATGCTTTTCGGATGTACCTTAATGGCGCCCCATGGGGGCATCTTCGTATTCCCCGTAGTGGGCGGGCCGTTGATGTACATAGTGGCATTGATCGCCGGAACTCTGGTTTCCACCTTGCTTTTGGGCATTTTAAAGAAAAATATGGAAGCATAAAAAGAGATTGCATAATAAAAAAGAACATAATAAAATGAGAGGAGGAATGAAACGGAGGGAAATATGTTATCCGAACAGAGGCATGAGATCATTTTAAAGATGTTGGAAGAAAAACGCAGCGTTACCGTGACAGAACTGACGGAACATCTGGGCATTTCGGAATCTACGGCGAGAAGGGATATTACCATACTGGATAAAGCAGGAAAGCTGGTAAAAGTATTCGGCGGGGCCGTAATTTCCGACGGTGCCTACCAGTCGGTGGAACCGACGGTGACGCAGAAAGTTGAGATAAACAGAGAAGAAAAAAAGAAGATCGCCGAATATGCGGCCTCTTTGATTCTGCCCCAGGACTTTGTATATTTGGATGCGGGAACGACGACGGGCTACATGCTGGACTTTATCGGTGAAACAGGAGCCACGTTCGTGACTAACGCCGTTGCGCATGCACAGCGGCTTGCGGCAAAAGGAGCCCACGTGCTGCTGGTGGGCGGGACGCTCAAGAGTTCGACGGAAGCGGTGGTGGGAACGATGGCGGCCCTTATATTGAAAGATTACCATTTTTCCAAAGGATTTTTTGGAGCAAATGGAGTGAGCAAGGCGGCAGGGTTTACCACGCCGGATGCGAATGAAGCGTTGGTAAAAAGAACCGCGCTGGAACAATGCCGGAAAGCATATATTCTGTGCGATAACAGCAAGTTCCATATTGTCAGTTCCGTTACCTTTGCTCCGTTTTCAGCCGGAACAATTCTGACGGATGCCAGGCCCGAAGAATATGCGGGAGCGGCGAATATTGTTTTATGCTGAGCATGAATCGTCATAGCCTACAAAGAAGTTTCACGGAGATCTATTTTTCTAAGCGCCATGCCGAACAAAGCAAAACGGAGCCGGAGCAACTGGAAATGGGGCTGGCAGGGTTCGGTTTTCCGCCTGAGCTTCCAATCAGATTTCACTAATGAAATGGATATATGGCATCCAACCGGACGGGCCGGAAGCAACGGCATCCATGCCTCTGCTTCCTAAAATTTCCCTCCGTGAAGAAGCTGCAAAAATTCTTGACAAAGTCCGCCGGCCGTAATATGATATTTGCAGCAGAAGCATTAAAATTAAATCATGAGAAAATTCTTCGGGGTCGGGTGAAACGATAGATCATAATGATAATTCGTCATTCCCAACCGGCGGTGACAGTCCGCGACCCGTATCGGAAAAGAGAAGGCAGAGGTAAGAGAACTCTTCGGCAATGAGCTTTCCGGCGGCTGATTTGGTGGAATTCCAAAACCGACAGTAAAGTCTGGATGAGAGAGGAAAGTAAGAGGGACATTTTGAATGAAAAAAGATTCGAAATGCCATTATTACGCAATGTTGCCCCGGATATTTATATCCGGGGTTTTTATGCGCAAGGGTGCGATGCGCAGGGGTGCGTAAGGAAATTAGTAGGTTTGCGCAGTCTTCCAAAAGAATTTTCCCTAAAAAAATTATATTTTCAGGAGGAAATCGTATGAATAATTTAATGCAGTCAGTAACAGAAAACCTTATTTTTGTCCTGGAGTTTTTGGGCATTGTTGTCTTGATGTTTGTCGTGGCTTATGCGGCGGAAAAGATGGCGAAGAAAAAAAGCGGCGATACGGAACGGGTGCTTTCGACAAGAAAAATCGCGGTTATCGGCGTATTTTCTGCTATTTCCTTTATCCTCATGCTGCTGGAATTCCCGGTGCCGTTCGCGCCTTCCTTTTATGAACTGGACTTCAGCGAGATACCGGCGTTGATCGGGACCTTTGCCTTCGGGCCTGTTGCGGGCGTGATGATCGAATTCTGTAAAATACTGTTAAAGCTTATTTTCAAAGGAACGACCACGGCTTTCGTAGGGGATCTGGCGAATTTTGTAATCGGCTGCAGTTTCCTTCTTCCGGCGTCGATCATTTACCTGAACAAGAAGACAAAGAAAATGGCGATTGCGGGATCTTCGATAGGAACCCTTTGCATGACGGTATTTGGAACAGCGTTTAACGCCGTATATCTTTTACCAAAATTTGCACAGCTTTACGGTATGCCGCTGGAGACGATCATTTCCATGGGAACGGCGATTAATCCGGCGATCAACAGCGTTGCTACTCTGGTCATATTTGCGGTGGCTCCTCTGAATCTTTTGAAGGGGGGGAGCGTTTCCCTGATTACCGTTTTGGTATATAAGAAGCTCAGCCCTGTTTTAAAAGAAAGCCATAAAACTATGGCGGTCGGAAAAACAGTGGAGAATTAAATAAAAACCTCATCGAAAAAAAGTGAAGAAAAAAGGCATGTTGTCTCGTTATATTCGGTAGATAACATGTCTTTCTTAATTTTTTTTAAGAAAATTTTAAGGTATTTCCCATAGTATTGTTAGGAAATTTCAATATAATGAAACAAGTAGCATGTTTTTATAAATATTATAAAAGAGAAAAGAAATATAAATTTTTCTTGACAAGAGGTTGACAAATGGTACAAAAATAATTATTGTATTAGGTGAATAATACAACGAGACAGAAGTGGGGAGCTAATATATAAGTGAGAACGGAGGATTCATAAAATGAGCGCTTTGGTTGACATTCGTGATATCTGTAAGGTGTACAATCCCGGAGAAAATGAAGTAAGGGCGTTGGATCATGTAGACCTGCAGATTCATGAAAATGAATTTGTTGCGATTATCGGCCAGTCCGGTTCGGGAAAGTCCACACTAATGAATATGTTGGGCTGCCTTGATGTACCCACCAGCGGTACATATATGCTGCATGATAAGGATGTGTCCCATATGAGTGACAATGAATTGTCGGATATCAGAAATCAGGAGATCGGATTTATCTTTCAGGGCTTTAACCTGATCGCTAATCTTACAGCACTGGAAAATGTGGAACTGCCGCTGATATACAGAGGGGTGCCGAGAAAGGAACGAACGAGATTGTCCGAGACGGCATTGGAAAAGGTAGGGCTTGGGAAGCGTAAAACCCATAAGCCTTCGGAAATGTCGGGAGGGCAGCAGCAGAGAGTGGCGATTGCGAGAGCCATTGCCCAGGCACCGCCGATTATCCTTGCGGATGAACCTACCGGTAACCTTGATTCCGGATCTACCAAAGAAATTATGGAGATTTTAAAAGGACTGCATGAGGAAGGAAGAACCGTTATATTAATTACCCATGATAATGATATAGCCGCACAGGCAAAACGTGTTATTAAGATTATGGACGGCCGGATCGTAAGCGATACTGCCGATGAGGATACTGCCGGCAAAGATGCCGCTGGCAATGCCGGCGATAAAAAAGAAAAAACAGAAGAACCTGCCGCAAGGGGAGAGCAGGAACACGAATAATAATAATAGAAATTTTGCGGAAGGAAGGAATCAATATGGAACTGACAAAACAGGAGAAGAAGGAACAGAAAAAGAGGGAAAAAGAAGAAAAGAAAAGGCTGAAGGCGGAGGGAAAGACTCCGATGGATCCGGCGAAAAAGAAAAAGATAGTAAAAAGAAGCATAATCGGCGCGGTGGCCGGGGTGTTTGTATTGTTTATCGTTGTTTCCAATATATCCAAAGCCAATGCGAAACCTATGGTCTATACGTCTCCGGTGACAAGAGGCGATATCGAGCAGACGATTAATACCAGCGGCGCGGTGGCATCCAACGAAGTAAAAACTTATTTTGCCCCTGTAAGCATTGAAATCGGCACGATCAACGTAAACACAGGGGAAACGGTGAAAAAAGGCAGTCCGGTACTTACATATGACGAGACGGATCTGGCAAATGAAAAAAGGACTGCGGAATTAAAACTGCAGGCAAACGAGGGAAGTTATAAAAGCTCCATACAGAAAAATAACGAAAGCATCGGAGATCTTGGCGAGGCGAACGTGAACCTGGGAGTGCTGGAACAGCAGATTACGGATATCGATAACCATATCAAAGAACTCCAGCGCCAGGTGGATGAAAAGAAAGCGGCGCTTGCCCATGAAGGGGCATTGCTGCAAATATCTCTGATCGACTGGGCGGACCATCCGGATTCCGATGAATATGAAAATCTTCAGAAATTGGTGCAGATAAACGGTTATGAGCAGAACAACAATGAAGAGATCCGTGCGTGGGAAGAAGAGATAAAAACTTATACGGATATGCTCAACAACTGCAAGGAATATAAAGCGGAAATGAAATCCCAGCAGACTTCCGCCGAAAGCACAAAGTTGAATGCGGGCGGCAAGGAAGAGCTGGAAGCAAAAAACGAAATGGAAAATATTACGTCCCAGGAAACACTGAGCGCCATCCAGGAAACAGAGAACGGCATTCTTGCGGAGTTTAACGGGGTAGTGACGGAAATGAACGCGGTAGAAGGCAAGACGCCTGCCGTTGGAGAACAACTGTTTAAGTTGGAAAGTACGGAGGATGTAAAAGTCAGCATATCCGTATCCAAATATGATCTGGAGAAAATCAAAGAAGGACAGAAGGCCGTTGTTACGATCGGCGGCAACACTTATGAAGGAGAAGTCAGCAAGATCGATAAGATGGCGACCAAAAATAACAGCGGGGCATCCGTGGTAAACGCCGATATTAAGATTTTAAACCCGGATGAAAATATATTCCTCGGCGTAGAAGCGAAAATCTCCGTCAGCACATCGAAATCCGAAGCGGCGCTTCTCGTTCCTTTCAGCGCGGTCAACACCGATATGGAAGGGAGCTTCGTATATGCCGTGGAAAACGGAGTCATCGTGAAAAAACCGGTACAGACGGGAATTTCCTCCGATTTGAATATGGAAATTACTGAAGGATTAAACGAAGGCGACCAAATATTGACAGAAATAAACGGCAATATTATGGAAGGCATGGAAGTCAGCGCAGTACCGATGCAGTAATGGGAAAGGCATGGTAATAGATATGGCACAGATATGGGAATATATAAAAATCGCCCTGATGAATATTAAAAGCAATAAAGGCCGTTCTGTCCTTACTATGCTGGGCATTATCATTGGTATTGCTTCGGTTATTATGGTAATGGCGATCGGAAACGGCGTGAGAGGGCAGATTAACGAAGAATTGGAAAGCATGGGAAGCGGGCTCATCGAACTGTATCTGGATACGACGCTGGACGATGTGACGATACGCTTCACCGAGGACGACTTCGACCTGATCAGAACCAGCGTGGCCCATGTAAAAGGAGTAACCCCCGTTTTGGGCGGCTGGGGACAGGCGAACGGGGCAAAAGGAAATTTTGAGGCCAGGGCAATGTGCGGCACGGAAAGCCTCCAATATTACTCCGCCAACGGCGGCCCGATCATCAAAGGCAAGTATTTTACGAGGGAAGATGTGGAAAGCGGCAACCGTGTATGCGTAATTTCGGAAAGCAGCGCCATCAGCCTGTTCGGGACGACGGATGTCATTGGCATGAGTTTTGAATTGTCCATCTATGGGATCTCTAATGAAGTGAGGGTTGTAGGAATCCGTGAAGACAGTGCGGGCATGTTCGTAAACTCCACGATGAGTACCCGTATTGACCTGGAAATGCCCTATACGGTAATGGGGAATGATTACTATTATTATGTGGATGAATTCAATGATATCCTCGTTTTTGCAGATGCCACGGAATATTGTACGGAAGTGGCTCAAAATGCGATTAACTTATTGGAAAATAAATATGGCGTGAGGGGCGAGGGACAGATTCAGGTACAGAATATGTCGGATATGTCGGCCGAGTTTAACAGCATCCTTGGGATTATCACCACATTTATTTCCTTCGTGGCAGCCATTTCCCTTCTGGTAGGAGGTATCGGTGTTATGAACATTATGCTGGTATCCGTGACGGAGAGAACGAGGGAAATCGGTATCCGTAAATCTTTAGGAGCGAGAACCGGCTCCATATTATTACAGTTTTTGGCGGAGGCAGCCATTATTACCTTGCTGGGCGGCTTGATCGGCATCGGACTCGGTGTTCTTGGAGGCAATGCAGTAGGCTCCATAGCCGGTGTTGCTGCAAAAACCCAGGTATCCACGGTAATCGGCGCAACCGTATTTTCATCGGCGGTGGGACTGTTCTTCGGAATCTACCCCGCAAGAAAAGCTGCAAGACTCAGCCCTATCGAGGCGCTGCGGCACGAGTAAGATTATAGATAATAAATATAAGAAACAAAACAAATTTGTTCAATTTTTTCCGGCATTAAAAAAATCGGCCTCCAATCATTAGATGTTAAATCTGACATTGGAGGCCGATTTATTTGCTTCCTGCATATAATCTCCCGTACAAGGGCAGCTTTATTACCCGATAGAAACATAAAATTGCTGCTGTAATGTCTGGTCTTCCGGGAACAAATTAAAAGCGTTAGCGACAGTTTTCGTATTGTCCTGTGTGCTGTCCTTTACGGATTCATTCGTTTCTATTGCTGATTTTGCGGCACTATTTGCCTCGCCTAATATAGAGGATTGGAACGCCGTTGCCCGCTGTTCCTGTTTCTCCATCTTTTCAAGTTCCGCTTGTTTTCTTGTCGTATCGGCACCAAGATTTTCATCCTGTTTCATTTCGCCCTTTAAAATAGCAATGCCATTTCTTGTTCGGGCAACGACTGTTCCAAGGCGGTCTGCTTGTTGCAGGGAAGAGTCTGCCGCGGCCGTTGCATATATTTCCCGGCCGGACAAATTGGCATCTGCGGCCGTATCATCGTCCTCGTTTTGAGGTTCCTTTTTATCGATGGCTTCTTTTTGAGATGCGTCAGCCGGTTTATTTTCCGTATTCGTGTCGGCACTCTTATCCTGGTTCAAAGCGTCTTTAAGAATGACCACGCCATCGTTATTTTGGGATATGACAGCTCCCTGACGTTCCGTCTGCGGCTTGTCGTTGTCGTTCGGCAGGTCCTTCTTATCTGCCGGGTTTTGGGATGCCTCTTTAACCGCCTGTATTTGGTCTTCCGATTTCTCCTCTTTTGCCGGTTCCTGATCTTCCTGCAGCTCCGCCATCATGATTTCTCTTTTCTGCGACTTGCGCAGTTCGTCCTGATACTGTTTCAATTCTGCATTGAGGCCGGATATTTCCTTTTGAAGCTGCTTCTGCTTATTTGTTTTTTCATTGGCAGACAGATCTTCCTTCGAAGATAACTTCCGTATCTGCTGCTGCGTGCTTGTAATTTCATTTTGAATACTTTTACTTTTTTGATCTCTCAAACCTGTCGCAGCCGTTTGCGAGACCGGCATGCTGTTCATTGATGTTATACTGCTAATTCCCATAGAATTATCTCCTCCCCTCTGGTGAAGAACAATTTCAGACAATAAATTATCTCTTATAGGTGTTTTCCTTGTTGGTTTATCTCTATTCTACTATCTTTTGCAGGTAAGAAGCAAGACTTTTTAGATGGAAAGATTAAAAAAAATTTCGTCATCGGAGGTTCCCGCGAGAGCCAAATTTCCTGGCCGGTATGGCGCAGCGGGAAGCCGGAGCTGTTGGAGACGGGATTTGCCGGCTGGAGTTTTTCATCAGATTTCATTAATGAAATGGAACAGGGTTATGATATGCTGCCGGGCCGGGAAATTTCGCTCCCACGGGAGTCTGCCCTTGCAGGGAAGTAAATTTTTATAAACACCATAGTGGAAGGAGGCCAAACGGGGCTTGGGTGGTTGGAACGGAGGCTGGCGGGAGGGAGGGACGGAGAGAGGGACGGTTTTCTGCTGTTGCGCACAATCAGTCATTTCACTTATGAAATGGTCAATAACACAGAGAAAAATCGCCAGGGAGGGCGATTTTAGGAAGCGCAGGACAGGATGTCCGTTGCTTCCGGCTCGTCCGGTTGAATACCATATATCCATTTCATTAGTGAAATCTGATTGGAAACTTCAGCAGAAAACCGTCCCTCTCTCCGTCCCTCCCTCCCGCCAGCCTCCGTTCCAACCACCCAAGCCCCGTTTGGCGTTATCTGCCACGACACTTATAAAAATTCATTTTGCAGCTGTCCTTTCCTGCTTCTTGACTTTATCTGATTGAAGATGATAAAATAGCCGATAGGATATAAATGAATAAGAAATGATGTTGATTTAGCGCGGTGCAAAAGCAGCGCAGGAGCGGAATGTTATGGAATTGGAATTTGATGTCAGGATTACGGCAAACGTATTATATGATTATATGCTCAGGCATACTTATTACAGCATGTCGGGCTTGATAGGGACAATAGTGGGAGCGTTGATGTTTGTGTGCTTCTTTTTCAGGGGCGATGTGATCTTTTTGATTGCCGGGGCGGTGATATTGGGATATCTGCCATGGACGCTTTGGATTAAGTCGCGGCGGCAGATGCTTGGTACTCCTGCATTTCAGAAACCGCTTCATTATAAAATGACGGAGGAAGGGATCGAGGTTTCCCAGGACGGGGAAGTGCAGAAGCAGAAATGGGAGGATATGGACAGGGCTGTATCTACGCAGCGAAGCCTGATCGTATATACTTCCCGGGTGAACGCGTCTATTTTTCCGAAACAGGATCTGGGGGAACTGACGCCGGGAGTCATTGAGATGATTTCAACCCATATGCCTCCTTCCAAAGTGAAAATTAAGCTATAAGAGATGTGAAAGGCGAAAAAAAGATGGTGGTGGAAACATTCGGAGCGGAGGAGACTTTTGCGCTTGGACGGAAGATAGGGGAAGCTGCAGTTCCGGGGCAGGTATATGCGTTGAACGGCGATCTGGGAGTGGGAAAGACTGTATTTACCCAAGGAGTGGCAAAGGGGCTTGGGATAGAAGGGGCGGTGAGCAGCCCTACGTTTACGATTCTGCAGATTTACGAAGAGGGGCGGCTGCCCTTTTATCATTTTGACGTTTACCGTATTGGCTGCGTGGAAGAGATGGACGAGATTGGTTATGATGAGTATTTTTATGGAGACGGGATCTGCCTGATCGAATGGGCGGAACGGATCGAAGATATTTTGCCGGATCATTGCAGGAAGATAACGATCAGCAAGGATTTGTGCAGGGGAATGGATTACAGAAAGATTATAATAGAGGATGAGTGCCGTCAATGACGGCATGGAGGTTGTTATGAAGATATTGGCGTTGGATAGTTCCGGGCTTGTAGCTTCCGTGGCATTGATGGAAGATGACAGGCTGACAGCGGAATATAGCATTCAATACAAGAAGACCCATTCCCAGACATTGCTGCCGATGATGGATGAAGTGAAAAAAATGGTCGAACTTGATCTGGATACGCTGGATGCGGTGGCAATAGCGGCAGGGCCGGGTTCTTTTACGGGACTGCGCATCGGGTCGGCAACAGCAAAGGGAATTGGCCTTGCGCTGGATATTCCATTGATAGAAGTGCCGACTTTGGAGGGGCTTGCTTACAATGCGTATGGTTTTGACGGATATGTCTGCCCGATGATGGACGCCAGAAGAGGACAGGTATACACCGGGATTTATGAATTTATAAAAGAAAAAGAGGGTAGAATCCATATGCAGGAAATACATATGGCCACATCATATAAGCTGCGGGAAGCAAAGCCGCAATGTGCCGTGGCAATCGAGGAAATTGCGGAGATGTTGAATGATTTAGGCCGGGAGGTCATATTTTTAGGAGACGGAGTTCCTGTTTTCCGGGAAAAGCTGGGAGAACTGATGAGAGTGGAATACAGCTTTGCGCCGGCGCATATGAACCGGCAGAGGGCGGCATCGATCGCGGCGCTGGGCGGCGTTTATTATCGAATGGGAAAAATAGTGCGGGCATCGGAGCATATGCCCATTTATTTGCGGTTGTCCCAGGCAGAGAGGGAACGAAAGGAAAAGGGATTATGTTAATAAGGAGAATGGAGGAAAGGGATGTCCGCCAGGCGGCAGCCCTGGAAGCCGCTCACTTTTCCGACCCATGGACGGAAAATGCGTTTCTGGAGACTTTGCGTCTGGACTATGCCTATTATTATGTAGCGGAAGCAGAAATGGCAGAGCAGTCTGTGCCTTCGGAAGAAGGAAGGGGATGCCGCGTGATAGGCATTTGCGGATTGCGGGATATAGCAGGGGAAGGAGAGATCACCAACGTATCCGTAGATATCCGTTACCGCCGGAAAGGCGTGGCGGCCGCTATGTTAAAACGCGTTCTGGAAGACGGGGTGAAGCTGGGGATAGAAGCTTTTACATTAGAAGTCAGGCGCGGAAATCTTCCTGCGGTACGCTTGTATGAAAAATTTGGTTTTGCACAGGAGGGGGTACGCAGGGACTTTTACGAAAACCCCAGGGAGGACGCCCTCATTATGTGGAAAAGGCAGGAATCGGATGGAACAATTACCACTGTATTTGCCAATGGAGTTCATGTATAATAACAGATATGGCGATGAAATTTAGTGCATCTTGGGAGGATGGGACTATGCGTAAATATCTGGATGAAAACAGCAATGAATTAATTGCCGTGGTTTGTAACGAATGCGGAAAATATTTATTGGTAGAAAATGGAATTTTAAAAGAAGGCTGCTTCGAAGCGGATGCGGTTTTCGGTTACTTTAGTAAGAAGGATGGACAGATTCACAGTTTTGACTTATGTGAAGAATGTTATGATAAAATGATCGCCAGATTCAAAATACCTGTTCAGGACAGGGAGGCAACGGAGTTTTTGTAGGCTCTGTTTTGGCCTGGCGGTCGGAATAGGAGTCGTATGTTAGAAATTTGTTTGCTTGGAACAGGGGGAATGATGCCGTTGCCATATCGCTGGCTGACTTCCCTGATGGCGAGAGTCCATGGAAAAAGTATATTGATTGATTGTGGGGAAGGAACGCAGATAGCAATGAAGGAAAAGGGCTGGAGCCCGAAACCGATCGATGTTATCTGTTTCACCCATTATCATGCGGATCATATCAGCGGTCTGCCCGGAATGCTTCTCACAATGGGAAATGCGGAACGGACAGAACCGCTTCTTTTAGTGGGGCCGAAGGGATTGAGCCGGGTGGTCGGAGCGCTTAGGGTAATTGCACCGGAGCTTCCTTTTGAAATCGAATGCATGGAGATCACGGAGCCGGAACAGAGCTTTGCATTCGGAGATTTTAGAATAGAAGCTTTTCGTGTAAACCATAATGTGGTATGCTATGGATATAGTATTGCAGTCGATCGTATTGGGAAATTTCAAGTGGATAAGGCCATGGGGCTTGGGATAGACCGCAGATATTGGAACCGTCTTCAAAAAGGAGAAACGATAGAACTGGACGGGAAAGTCTATACGCCGGACATGGTGCTTGGAGAAGCGCGAAAAGGACTAAAGGTCACATATTGTACGGATACGAGGCCGACAGAGGGAATCGTAAGGAATGCGGCCGGGGCCGATCTTTTTATCTGCGAAGGAATGTATGGAGAGCCGGAGAAAAAAGAGAAAGCAAAAGAAAATAAGCATATGACCTTCTATGAAGCGGCGGAACTTGCGAAGAGAGCCGGTGTCGCGAAGATGTGGCTGACCCATTACAGCCCTTCTCTTGTCCGGGCAGAGGATTATATGAGGGATGTTAAAAAGATATTTCCCCGTGCGGAGGCAGGAAAAGATGGTAAAAGTGTGGATTTAATGTTTGAAGAGGATTGATGTTATGGCGAAAAGCAAGAAGAAGGGAAACGGTATAGTAAAAACAACAATAGTGTTTGTAGTTCTGGCGGCTATGATAGTAGGATTTTATTATTATCTCTCCCAAAAGAATGCGAAGGAAAGCGAAGATGACGTAACGATAACGAAGTCGCAGCAGGTATTGATGCGAAACCTGGAAACCAGTTATCCGCCTTCGCCGAAAGAAGTGGTAAAATATTATTGCGATATTACTCAATGCTTCTACAATGAAACGCATTCGGAGGAGGAAGTAGAAGCTCTGGCGACACAGATCAGAAAGCTTTATGACGAGGAGCTGGTAGGAAATCAGACAGAAGAGGAATATTTGCAGCAGGTAAAACTGGAGGTTCTTTCCATGGCGAGCAATGGGATCACTATTTCCAGTTATGGTCTGCCAAGCAGTACTGACGTGAAATATTTTTCCAATGACGGATATGAGTGGGCGCGGCTGTATTGTACGCTGAACATGAGGCAGGAGACGAAAATGCTGAACTCGGTGGAGCAGTTTTTGCTGAGAAAAGACGCAGATGGCCGGTGGAAGATTTATGGCTGGGAACTGGCGGAATAAAAGATAACTGCGTAATTGGAAAAGGAAAAGAGAAATGCTGGATAACAGACTGGAGAACGGGTCGGAAGACCCGGAAGATGTATTAATATTGGCGATAGAAAGTTCCTGCGATGAGACGGCTGCCGCAGTAGTAAAAAACGGAAGGGGAGTGCTTTCCAATGTGATATACTCGCAGATTGCTCTTCATACGGTATACGGAGGGGTTGTGCCTGAGATTGCTTCCAGGAAACATATCGAAAAGATTAACCAGGTGATAGAACAGGCTCTGGCGGAAGCGGGAAAGACGTTGAAAGACATGACTGCGATCGCAGTCACCTATGGGCCTGGCCTTGTGGGGGCGCTTCTGGTGGGAGTTTCCGCGGCAAAGGCGATCAGTTTTGCCACGGGAATTCCTTTGGTCGGCGTGCATCATATCGAAGGGCATATCAGCGCTAATTTTATTGAAAATAAGGATCTGGAACCTCCTTTTATCTGCCTGGTAGTGTCAGGAGGGCATTCCCATTTGGTAGTGGTGAAAGATTATGGAGAATATGAGATTATCGGGCGCACGAGAGACGATGCGGCGGGAGAGGCCTTTGACAAAGTGGCAAGAGCCATCGGGTTAGGCTATCCGGGCGGACCGAAAATAGACAAGGAAGCAAGGAAAGGCGATCCTGAATCCATTCACTTTCCCAGGGCAAAAGTGGCAGGGGCGGAATATGATTTCAGCTTTAGCGGTTTGAAATCGGCAGTACTGAATTATTTGAATTCCTGCGGGATGAAAGGAGAAGAAATCAATACGGCGGATGTGGCAGCATCTTTCCAGAAAGCAGTCGTGGACGTATTGGTGGAGCATTCCGTCCAGGCAGCCAAAGAATACGGATTTGATAAATTGGTGATCGCGGGAGGAGTAGCTTCCAATTCATTGCTCAGGGAGACATTTGAGAAAGAATGTAAAAATAACAAGATAAGATTGTATTATCCGTCGCCGGCGTTATGTACCGACAACGCAGCAATGATTGGGACCGCCGGATATTACGAATATATCAAAGGCATCAGGCACGGGCTGGATTTGAATGCAGCTCCGAATTTGAAGCTTGGCGGAGGGGAAGGCCGATAAGTTGTTCCGGCATGGAGGAAAGCGAACTTGGAAAACTTGGAAAAAGCGATGAAAAAAGACTGTACGGCGGTTATTTTAGCGGCAGGACAGGGAAAAAGAATGCAAAGCGCCGTCCCGAAAC
The DNA here is from genome assembly GCA_000403275.2 of Lachnospiraceae bacterium 28-4. Classification (GTDB taxonomy): domain Bacteria; phylum Bacillota; class Clostridia; order Lachnospirales; family Lachnospiraceae; genus Kineothrix. Next base: position 1,239 of record KE159601.1, on the reverse strand, counting down.
AATATCTCATGCTGGAAGACAAACCGGTGATCTATTATTCATTGAAAGCGTTTCAGGATAGCTTTATTGACCGGATCGTATTAGTGACTTCGGAAGAGGGCATGGAATATTGCAGAAAAAACGTAGTGGAAAAATATAATTTCGGAAAAGTAACGGATATTGTGGCCGGGGGAAAGGAAAGATATCATTCTGTTTATGCAGGGCTTAAAGCGGCAAAATGCGATTATGTATTTATCCATGACGGAGCCCGTCCTTTTGTTACACAGGAAATAATAGAGAGGGGTTATGCATGCGCTCTTAAATATGACGCATGTGTCGTAGGAATGCCGACAAAGGATACGGTAAAAATTGCGGACGCTGACAACTTTGCCGCATCTACCCCGGGTCGCGACAGGGTCTGGCTTATACAGACTCCCCAGATATTCGCTTATGATTTGATCTTTAAGGCATATTCTTCATTGATGGAGAAAGAACGGGAGTTGTTGCAAAAATCCGTAAAGATCACCGATGATGCAATGGTAGTGGAAACTTTTACGGATTGGAAAGTAAAGCTGGTGGAGGGGAGTTATGAAAATATTAAGATAACGACTCCTGAGGATTTGCAGATTGCCGGAGCGCTGAAAAACCCGATAAAAAAATATCTTAAAAATCTTTAAAAAAAGTTGTTGACACTTTTCGAGTTTTTTGCTAGAATAACTTTTGCGTTGCGGAGGAATGCGGAAAGAAAAAGCGTTTTTTGCAAAGCACACTTCATAAGCATTGATCGAAGATAACAGTGTATGATGAATATGGAGGGGTATCGAAGTGGTCATAACGAGGCGGTCTTGAAAACCGTTTGTCCGCAAGGGCGCGTGGGTTCGAATCCCACCCTCTCCGCTGGAGATACCTTCTCCATGAAAGAATAATAGAATAAACTGCCGTAAATATACGGCAAATGTCAGCGTCAACTTTTATTGACATGAGGATGATACGCAGAGCGTACATCCGATGCATGGAGAAGTACCCAAGATGGCTGAAGGGACACCCCTGGAAAGGGTGCAGGTCGTTAATAGCGGCGCGAGGGTTCAAATCCCTCCTTCTCCGTTTGATCTTTTACTTATTTACAGAAGAGATCAAATCAAATAAGACGTTTCAATCAGATCAAAAGGCGGTAATCACCGGACTGGTAACATAGATTGATAAGGCGTCAAAACTGAACCTTGGCAAATGAACAGCAATGCAGCCCTGAAAATTCCAAGA
>KE159600.1:888979-890504 GCA_000403275.2 Lachnospiraceae bacterium 28-4 | reverse complement strand
AGTATGGTTCAGCGGCTGCTTGATTGCTATTTTATGATCTATAGTATTGATTTTTCAAGGAGCAAATCCCATTTTTAATGTGGGAAGTTTGAGTTTATTATTTATAAAAATAGGCAGCAGATATTTTCTGCCCTCTCATTCTTATCTTTTTATCAACACATATAAAAATATTTGTTTTCTTTGTTGGCAAATACTTTTATATGTGTTAATATAATATTACCAGGAGGGGACACCAATGAAAAGTTATTCATCACGGGAAGTTATCAAAATGTTGAAGGCAGACGGTTGGTATGAAGTAAATGTGGCAGGAAGCCACCACCAATACAAGCATCCTGTCAAAAAAGGGCGCACCACCGTCAAGCATCCTGACAAAGACATTCCTGTCAAGACTCTTCGGTGCATTGAAGAACAGTCGGGGCTGAAATTCCAGTAGCCCCGGCTCCTTCTGGCATACCAAATCAAGGAGGTTATTCCCATGAAAAAAATAGAACGTTATTTCTACCCTGCTGTTTTCACTTATGAACCCGGACAGGAAATCGCTGTCGTTTTTCCCGACCTGAAATGCGCCACCAGCGGCATAAATGATGATGATGCCCTCCTGTCTGCACGGGAGCTTCTCGGCTGCGTCCTTTACGGCCTGGAGGAAGACGGGGAAGACATCCCATCTCCTACCCCTCTTGCCGAAGTGAATACCCAGCCCAATGAACGCTCTGTGTTAGTTGACGTCTATATGCCATCCATCCGCCAGGCTCATGTCAACCGCTCCGTCAACCGTACTGTTACCCTTCCCGCCTGGCTGAATGCTGCCGCACTGGAACAAAATATCAATTTCTCCCAAGTATTGCAGGATGCTTTGAAATCCCAGCTTCATCTTGGATAATGGGGGCATTCAGCCCCCTTTTTATTTTTCCAATATTCTTAGCAATATTTCCACATTTCTTCCATGACGTCTTCGCCATCAACCCTGTACCTGGTTGAATTTGTCCAGTTCCAGCTTTGTTTCTTTATTAATTTCTACAAGGATATAGAATAATTCCAGTATTACAGAACATCCCATTTTTCCTCCCTGCCTCAATACACCCGGACTGAATGATTTCATTTTTCCCTGGACAGCTATCCTAATTCCTCGGTAAGGAGCCAAAGCATCACTCCTATCCAGCTGCTGTTGCACTACCCTAATATTTAGCGTTATCATTTTCGGCGGCTTTGCATATTTAGAAATATCATGATCCAAATCACGCTCCCGCGAAGGGAGCGACACAAATCAACCGTGTTTGCCGCTAATGTGGTGATGATTTCAATCCACGCTCCCGCGAAGGGAGCGACCGCTTGCACTGGATGCGCCCGGTTTCTTGCTAAAATTTCAATCCACGCTCCCGCGAAGGGAGCGACTCCTGTAATGCTGGATTCACTGCCTAATGCGGTATTTCAATCCACGCTCCCGCGAAGGGAGCGACAAATCTTTTTTTTCCAAAGTGATATAACAGATTGATTTCAATCCACGCTCCCGCGAAGGGAGCGACCG
>KE159600.1:842575-887863 GCA_000403275.2 Lachnospiraceae bacterium 28-4 | reverse complement strand
AGATTTCAATCCACGCTCCCGCGAAGGGAGCGACTCAATTATTCGCCGTATTTATCTCGGTATTTCTTATTTCAATCCACGCTCCCGCGAAGGGAGCGACACAGGGTGGCAGAAAATCTTGACGATTCCATGAAAATTTCAATCCACGCTCCCGCGAAGGGAGCGACTGAAGGGCAGAATAAATAGCAACCATCTGTTTTATTTCAATCCACGCTCCCGCGAAGGGAGCGACAATGATACAATACTCATTGACCGTTTCAATTCTTATTTCAATCCACGCTCCCGCGAAGGGAGCGACATCAAAAATCACATATTTCTTTTCAAATATTGATTTTTATTTAGGCAATACTAATAAATTACAGTATTGCTCATTTCATTTTACTATACTACTTATTATTTTTTTATTACTTTCTATGGTGCGAACCCCCCTGCCATTTTATGTTCGCTTGCCACCCGCACCGGCTTATATCATCAGAATCCCCTCCGCCTCATAAGTAGTCTTACTGCCAAAATGCTCTACTTTCGTCCGATAATTGTTTCCCAGATAATAAAAGCGCAGACTATCCTCTTTCTCATTAATTAAAGATACCAGCCGGTTTTTTAACAATAATAATTGCGAAGCATCCAACATACACTCAAATACGGAATTTTGGACTCGCTGTCCATAATTGACACACTCTTTCGCAACTTTACGAAGGCGTGCCTTTCCTGCCGCATCCTGAGTAGAAACATCATATGTAATCAATACTAACATCCCCAACACCTACTTCCACAAAAACGGCGGATATTCATCCACATCGCCCCGGATCGTCCGGGCAAGCAAAAGGGCCTGTACATAAGGAACCAATCCCCATTCTATCTTTTCCTTTAAATATGGGTGCGTTATCTTTTCCCTTTTATGATTCTGCCATGCATTAAAAAATACCTTTCTTCCATCATCGTTCAGCAAAACCGCATTATCTTTCTGCTTTTCAAAATGAACTGCCTGAATTGCCTTTGTATTGATCAATGTTAAAACAAATCTGTCCGCCAGAACAGGCCGCAATTCTTCCATCAGATCAAGTGCGAGGGATTTTCTTCCCGGCCTGTCGCCGTGCATAAACCCTACGTATGGATCCAGCCCCACACCTGACAACGCATTGGCACAATCACCGGCAAGTATCGTATAAGCAAACGATAAGACAGCGTTTATATTATCAAGGGGCGGCCTTCGATTCCTTGTCATGAACGCAAAATCTTCCTTTTGATTTAATATCATATCGTTAAATACGGAGAAATATTGTTCCGCTGCCTTTCCTTCCATTCCCCGCAGCTCATCCAAATCCTGCGCGCCGTCTATTTTAGGCAGCGCGTCATACAAAGCCAAGGATATCCGCTTCAGTTTTTCAGCATCCACCCGGTATGCGTGATCGCGCAGCGTGCGCTCTATGCTCCATCTGCTGTTAAAAACTTTTCCCACAATCATATTTCTAGCATATGCAATACTTCTCTCTTCTCGATCCGATATTCGATATTGCTCTTTTCTAAGCAGCACGTTCCCATACTCTTTTCCTGCCACCCTTGCCAGAAATGTTCCTCTCGGCGAGAAAAAACTCATTCCTATTTTCCGATCCGCACAAGCGCCCATCAGCGCCGGACTGGCCCCCTTATAAGTAAAGCATACAATGTTTTCTAGTGTATGGAGCGGAAATCTGCCAAGAGTTTTCTCACCATCCTGTATCACAATATTCTCGCCATCCAAAGACAAATAGCAGCTCTCTGTCATAACATACAATGTATTTAATAATTTCCGCACACCTCTCCTCCCCTTAATCGTTCATTTTTATGTGTTTTTCCATGTATTCCCTGACCTTTGTTGTCTTTTGCAGTTTCGGAACGCACAAATTTTCCAAAGAACATGACTTGCACTGCTTCCCCGGCTTCACGTTCGGAGTATATCCCCTGTGAAATAAATCGTGCATTTCCTCCGCCATCTTCTTTACTTCTTCCCTCAGTCCATCCGTAAATTCCACATGACTGCGCCTCTTGTTTTCCCCGTAATATAAATATCCCTCCGCTATGCCCGTCTGAAACATCTCTTCCAGACAAATCGCCTGCGCGCAAAGCTGTACCTCATCCGCATTATTTTCTTTTGGCATTCCACGCTTGTACTCGATCGGTGTTACTTTCCATTTTCCATCGTATCCGAACAGATCCACACCGCTTTCATCCTGACGGAATTCAACCACATCGCACTGCCCGCTTAACCCGAGTTCCCGGGAAGAAATGCGCAAGCCTCTGACGATGAGCAACCCGCCCCTTTTTTCAAAAGAACCTTCCTCATGCGCTTTTTTATGCATGAGTTCACCGGCAGTCGTCCTGTAATTTTCCGCCCACTGCTGTTCAATATGTATCATCGCCCACTGCCTTCTGCAAAAAGCAAAATGCTGAATGCCGGAAAGCATCAAATAATCTTCTTCAACATACATCATCAAATACCTTCGATTTCTTCAAGCACCAGACCTGGCAAAGTATCGATTTCTATTTTATAATCTTCCAATTCCTTCGGATCATCCTCCTCGGGCGTAATCCTGATCAACTTATGAACCTTTGCCGAAGAATACTGGCCCATCGGACAATTATGCCTCCACCAGTATAATTTGCATACCTCCATGCTTCCATCAGGCCTTGCGGAAGAACTGTCATTTACAAACAGAGTGCGCAAAGCTTCTTTTATTTTCTCCGCATCCTCATCGCTAAACCCTGTCTTTTCCGCAAGCTGGTGGTTAATGCTTCCCTTTATTACATATAATGCCGAATATATTTTATGTTTCATCCCCATAGTATCCGAAGACTTCTTCTCCTTTGTCTCACTGTTGACGCTTTTCGTAATCTGCATGCTGTTAATGGCTACGGGCAATACGCTGAAAGCGGAATGAATGGAAACCGGCCCCCTTACGCCTACGGATACGCTATTGTCTTTGAAGGCGAATACCTGGCCAAAAGCGCGGACATCGATCCATGTCTTGCAGGCCTCCTTTGCATAAGCCTCCTTATCCTTGCTCTTCAATGCTTTTTGCATTATTTCGTTGCTCTTCGCCCTGTCCGCCAGACTCTTGCATCCATCATCGGAACGTTCGTCGCTCTGCACAAAAATATTTTCTCCCATATCCTGCAGCCGATTTCTGATCTTTCGCTTAATGCATACATCCGATATTTCTCCAAAACCGTCATAAGTCTCTCTCGGCCTGTTCCCGTTTAATGGATCTCCATTCGGATTTGCATTTTTCACCATTACCAAAACTTCAAAATCGATTTTATTTGTAAATTCACTCATCGTCTTCTCCTCCATCATTGTCTTTTTTCCGAAACGCTTTTTTCATTTCTTCCATTTGCAAATAGTATCCCGGTAAATACTGTTCCGATAATGCCCTGTTGTCAAACTCGTTTCCCTTCAAGCGCACCATAATTTCTCCGGTCCACTCCTCAAACTTCATCAGTTCATAATGCTTTAATTTTCTTTCATAAGCGATCAGATTCTTCTTGATCGTATCGGATGTTTTAGCCGGCCTGCTGCAATATGCATTCCAATAGCGCTTCGCATTGGTTGTACGCATTTCTTTTATTTTTCCGTTGTCATCCTTCTCAAACAAAGCCCTCTGCTCCATATAATCATATACTGCCAGCAGCCTTCCGAACAGAACATTCCGGTCATCCTCATTGTCTTTCAGGAAACTATCCATCGTCTTATCCTCCTCTTCGTAATTGAATCGAATCATCGCACATGCGACACACAACACATCGTTGCGCCATACGAAATCGCTCATCGTCTGGGGCATGGATGCCCTCCTTGCCGCCGCCTTAATCATATCCTCCGGAATCTTTACTCCCTTTCGGGTAATACATGGGAGCAGCCTTTTTACCGTCGCCCTTATCAGTTTACTGTCCGCATCCAGCCATTCCGACCTTTGTACGCCAAATGCCGCCAGCGCCATATCTCTTGGAGAGGGCGTACATTCGCAGGTGATTCTCTTTTTACCTTCCTCCCTGCCTTCTATCCTTACGGTTCTGCGCCATTTGCAGTGGCCTTGCCAATGCAAGACCGCATCCATATACTGTTTTCCTCCCATTTCATCATAGTATACAACCGAAAGGCGACCGGTCGTAGCCGCATCCAGCGCGATGATCGCGACCTTATCTTCTGCCTTAAATTTCCCAACATATCCGTTTACCGCCTTATGAAACCGTTCCGCATAATATTTGCCGGTATCCTGTTTTTTCTTGTCCCAATATTCGTCATTGTCCACATCATCGAAATCAAAGTCAAAGTTATCGATATTTTGATAAGCGTTAGGGGAATCCTTCATGATATCGGGAACCTGCATATCCCTGTTGGCCATCCAGCAGACAATCGCCGATTCATCCCTTGTATATCCCTGTTTTTGAATCAGCCACCGCAAAGCATTGTGCGCTTTCTGGGATGTTTCGTATCCTACGGAAACCGCCTCTTCTTTTGAATCAAACCTGCCCCGGTACGTAAAGCCGGACTCATCGTTTCCTGAGATCAGCTTCGCCTTGTCCGCACTGTTCCGTATTTTAGAAGGATGTTTATCGGAACATGCCTCCACTTTTCCCGACGCATAGCACAGCCTCCTCTCTCCCGGTTTTTGCTGATAATACTCGCTATATTTTTCATACAGCTCCTGGCTCTTCCACACATCCTGCAGCTTATAATTCTCACACACCACAAACCTTACATTAGCCCCTGTCTGACCCAATCCCTGTATTTTTGCATCATCTGTCAATTTACCGCTGCCATCCAATTCCAATATTTTCTCTTCTATCAAATCATGAATTAATGACTTTTTTTCCAGATATCGATATACCGCCGCTACCATAGGATGGGTATATTCCGATTCCGCCCAATCCCTCAGCTGTTCCAGGTAAGCTTCAAAATATTTTTCCTTGTCTTCCCCCGTATACCGTGTATAATCCCCGGCTATGTAACAAAGCTTATCGCATAACGGATGGGGCGCAATGCCGCTGCTTCTGGCCGCCGAATCTTCCGTTACCGGAATGATCGTAACTACATTTTTTCCCTTATCCAGCTTCTCAGCCTTTCGGAAATTACCGTCCGCATCCACTGTCACTTCGATCTGCGCATTAAATGTCGAATGAGAAATCGGCAGCAATACCGCCTGCTCATTCTCCTCCTTTCCCGCCAAGTGAGCATACACATCATAAGTTTCTGCCAAAGTCTTCATCCACGCCAAGCAAACCGCCTCCCTCCCATTCCTTTAATCCCCGGAAATTCTTTCCAAAAACAAACTCCTTCTGTTTTGCATCTCTCAATATACGCCTTATCTCACATTCTTCAGGACTCGGAAAACATATAATTCCATCCTCCATCCGGGCATTCCAGAGGCGCACCGTCATCTTTCCTTTTTCTTCTTCCCTGACAGCTTCATCTGGATAAGTGATGCCATGTACCATAATGCCGAAAGATAATCGTTTGCCATGATATGCGCTTTCTCCCTCGCCGAACGAACAAGGCTCCACATATCCCTGGCACTCCCTCGCCCCTAAGAAAATATCCCTTCTTCCCCCTCTCTCTACCATTCTCCGTGCAATATCATAATGTTTATTCTCATTCCGGTCGTCCGCCAGATCCTTCCTGTTCTCATTCCATTCAAAATGCGCTCTCACCTGATATTCCACATCGCTCAAATAAGTATAATAGGCCAGATCATTTCCTCCGTTATATTTGACCGGCCTCATCCCCTTCGATTCCGTTTGCACCGGCTTCATTACCCGGCATGCATCGATGATCCATGTGATCGTAGGCTTCCAGTAAATGGACTCGGTGATCCCTTTCAATGCCTGGTAAGTCGGTATCTGATAGCTGCATTTCTCACCGCCCGTTTTCGACAGGGGATCCGTAAATAATGCATATCTTCCCGATACCTTGTATTCAATTATATTAGGCTTATCCATATCCGCCATCCTTTCCGACTCTTTCTTTTTCCATGCTTTTTAAAACATGTTTCCTTAAATCGTGTTTTCTTAAAATATAAGCGTTTCCCACTCTGGCGCAATTCCGTAATCGCTGTGATAAACTCCCGGCGCGGCTACCATATAAAGATCCGGTATTTTACCGCTTACCGGCTGCACCAGCCCTTCCAGTTTTTTCAGCTGACTTCCCCTGATATTGACTGTATACCGCTGCGCCTGTCTTATATAATTTTTGATATCCGCCGCTTTGTCTGCCTCCTGAATGGATCTTATAATTTCCGCCCCTTTCCCATATGGCACAAGAACGCCAAAAGAACCGTCGTCTATCACCCGGTATTCCTGTCCCGCCGTTTTATATGCCTGATTCATAACATTTTTCCTTTCCTTAGGATAAAATCCCCGGGACAAAAGCTCCAGAATATTTGTATCCCATTTTCCGATAGGAAAGTTCATTCGATCCGATGCTTCGGCATACACACGCCGATAATACTCCTCCATCCATCCCGGCGCCAGCAGACTTTCCTGCCTTTCGCTGTCATTGTACTGATCGATCAGACCCTCCGCCGCTTTTTTATTTCGATGCAGTTCTTCCATATTGCCGGTATTCTCACCTTCCAGTTCGATCAGATGGATCGTTCCGTATTCCATTTCACCGTTTCGGTTGCACCGCCCTGCGGTCTGAGCCAGGCTGTCCAACCCTGCCATAGACCGGTATACGCACTCAAACGAAATATCCACTCCTGCTTCGATCAAATTAGTACTGACCACGACGATATTCTCCTGCCCTTTTCTGAGCGTATCTTTGATCGACTCAATCTTATCGCTTCTATGCGCGGCACATAAATTCGTTGTAAGATATTCCACGTTGATATTCCGGGATTTCAAAATGTCATATAATTTCCTTACCGCGGACTTCGTATTCAATACCACAAGAATCGACCGGCAGTTTTCCGTCCGCCTGGCAACTTCACTTCCAAGGCTTTCAAACGTATACTTCCCGCCTTTCTTCGGCGTGCAAATTTTTACCCGTTCAAACTGATCGAACCAGCCGGCAGCATTTTCTATCATATATTTGGGTTCGCTATAGCAAACCGGACACTCCGTTTCCTCCAAAGTCGGCTGCGTGGCCGTACAAAGGATAATATTTGTATGGCATACCGTATTTAAAAAATTAATCATATAATTAAACGTATGTGTACACTTTATAGGCATCGATTGGACTTCGTCGATGATCACCACCGCATTCACCAGCCGGTGCATCCTTCGTATTGATTCCCTTCTATCCGAAAAAAGCGTATTCATAAACTGGACAAAGGTGGTGCAGATAAACGGTTCCTCCCAATTCATGTCATATCTCGAAAACTTATCTGCCCGATAATCCTCCCCTTCACCGTCCCCGCTCCTGACTACCGATGAATGATGTTCCAAAATCCACTTTTCCCCGCCAACCGCTTCACGGAATACCTGTGCATTCTGCTCCGTCACGCTGATATAAGGAGATACATAAATAATACGTTCCGTTTCCGGATGCCGTCTGCAATATTCCAGCGCATAAGCAAGGCTGCTCAATGTCTTCCCGCCCCCTGTGGGAATCAGCAGACAATATATTCCCGCCGGATATTTTGCAAAATCCCTGCATTCCTTCTGCAGCTCATTTCTCGCGTCCCATATTTTCTTTTCCTTTCCGGCAAGGTTGGAAATATTGACAGACTCCTGCTTTTTCCGCATATAATCCTCAAAATTTTCCTTCGCCTCCCGAAAGATCTCTTCCTTATGGAATACCTCTCCTTTGGACAGCGTATCCACATCACCCATAAAATCCGAAGTAGCCTCCCAGTCCGAATCGATCAGCATGGATAATACCAATCGCTGCACACATCCGAACATGAAAAGCTTATAATTGGCCAATGCTTCTCTGGCCTCCTGCCCATGCTTATCCGGCATTAAGGGTTTTAGTCTCTCATACGCTTTTTTTATTGTACTCCATAATAATTGGAATTCTTCCGCTGCCCCCGCAAAAATCTCATCCCATTCATACCCATCCAAATATTCCTGTTTTGCATTGCCGCATGCTTCGTCATAGTCTTCAACTCTGTCCAGCTTTTTTGAAAACAGATCCGCATGTTCTACATCAACACAATCGAACAAGCCGTGGTGGGCCGCAATCGCATAAGAAACGATTTCCACCATATATTTTATATTGCCGGATTCCCCGTGGTACTTGTCGTAAATATACTTCGCCCCCGTTGACGCATGGCCAATGGTTCCCCGCAGCCTTTGCCTTATCCCGTCATCCGCATGAATATAATCGTCAAATTTTTTCTTGTTTTTCCCCATATCATGAAAAATACCGCACAATGACATGAGCCGGGAAAGCCCGCACCGTTCTCCCTTTTTTCCACACAAAAATGTCGTCTTTTCCGTGTGTTCCGCCACCGACTCCTCTCTGTTCAGTCCGTCATCCGAAACATGCGCCGTCAAATCTTTTCCTCCCCTCATGTCTTCTATAAAAATACTATTTATTTATCATTTGTTTCTCGTCTAATTATACTATTTTTTGACAATTTAGTCCACAAATACCATATATTAATAAAACTCTTTCAATCCTCGACACATATTGTCATTTCCCAACATATATTAATATTAAAATCCCCTCAAAAGCAAAGGAAAAAAATGATTACAACAGCGGAATGGAAAAAACAATTTAATATTGGAGTTGATTCCATTGACCATGCACACCGCAAGCTTTTTTCCATCGTACGCAAATTGATACACCTAAGCGAAGATGAAAATAACGGGCCATGGGCATGTGCCGAGGGTATCAAATATTTTAAAAGTTATGCAATACAGCATTTTACGGATGAGGAAGCCTATATGCAGTCGATCGGTTATCAGGGATATGAGGTGCATAAGCATCTGCATGATGACATGCGCTCCAAAACACTTCCCGCACTTGAAAAAGATTTATTGGAATCCGATTATTCCCAGGAATCTATTCATCATTTTATTGGCATTTGCCTCGGATGGCTGGCCGCGCACATCATGATCGAAGACCGCGCCATTACCGGAAAAATTCCCAACAGATGGAAGAAAGATAATGCCGGCAAAAATATAACGGCCCTGGAAGGCGCTCTGACTGACTTTGTACAAAAAATCTGGGGATTGCCTGCAGAAATTGTCAGCGAGCATTATAATGGGGAAAATTTCGGCAACAGTATGATTGTCCGGTTGATCTACCGCTCAAAAGAAAAGAAGAAAATACAGATTTTTCTGGTTCTTGAAGAAAGTCTGATATTGCATACTGTAAGTTCCATGCTGGATATGCCATTAACGAAAATGGATAAACTGGTCGCCAATGCCGTAAGAGAACTTTCACAGCAAATCGCTGACCAAATTATCCTGCATTTTCGGCTCTCTTTGCAATATCAACTGGAAAGCAGCCATTTCATGACTCCCGAACAGTTTCAGACGGAATTTTCTGCGGAATATTTTAGTTACAGTTTATTATTCAACACGGGTGCCGGATATTTTGCATTTTGTATTAAATAAGGGAAAGTAACCAATGCTCAATAAACTAATGCAAGATTGCTCGGCATATTTTTCATAATCTCCTCCTGGGGTTTTCTATCGGTAATGATCATATCGATTTCATTGGAAGAAAAGCATTTATAGGAATACACAAGCCCCATTTTCGTATGGTCACATAACAATATTTTCTTAGCCGCATTCTGGTACATCGCCTTCTTTAATTCCACGGACTCCTCATTGGTTTCGCTGGTCCCATGATCGGTCGAAAAGCCGGTGCAGGAAAAAAAGAAGACGTCCGCATAACGTTTCGAAATCATATGAAGCGCAGGAGCGCCATGCATGGTTACATTATTTTTGATCTGCCCTCCTGTCGCAAATACTTGCACATTTTGCTGTTCTGCCAGTTCATACACGATTTGAAGGCCATTTGTGATGATATTCAAATCATGAAAATTGCCTAAGTATTTGGTCAGACATGCCGCAGTCGAACTGGAATCAATAAAAATAGTCATTGCGTCATGAACATTCTGAATTGCTAAATTGGCAATATAATGCTTTTCATTGATGTTACGGTTGTTGCGCAAATGAAAAGGAGAATCGTTGCTGATCCCGTTAAAATGCATGGCACCGCCATGCGTCCGTTTGATTTTTTGGTTTTCCGCCAACGCCGCCAGTTCCCTCCTTATGGTCGCGCCGCTGCAAAATAATGCTTTGCTCAAATACTCCACCGAAACAAATCCGTACTCATCCAGCAATTCTATAATTTTCTGTTGTCTTTCTTTCATATCCTGTCCTTTCCCTGCCGCTCCCCGCAGTCTGCATTTTTTCTCTTCCCATTTCCATCAACCTTTAAAATTATGATCATTTATGCTAATAAATATGTGCATTTTAGATTAATTACTTTCAAATGCGCATATTTTGCGCCATATATTGACTAATATTAATCATAACATATAATATAATTAACGACCGGTCAATGCAATAGTATATTTAAACTTTTCACACGCAGGAGATCTAATTATGGACAAGTATAAAGATTTTGGTTTTTCTGACACAAAAGAAATGCTAAAAGACGCATACGATAATCGCTATGCCATACCTTCTTTAAATTATATAACGGAAGAACAGTTAAATGCGATTATCGATGCTATTTTAGAAAATAACTCTCCTACAATCATTATGGTATCCCCAAAGCACTGCCGGCAATTCGAAACCGGAATGCTGGTGCGCATGGCACAGGCCGGCGTCGAAAGGCTGCGGCAATGCAAAAACAATTCTCCTGTTGCACTGCACTTAGACCACGGAACTACTTTTGAGGAATGCAAGCTGGCCATAGACAACGGCTTTTCCTCCGTGATGATTGATGGAAGCAGGCTAAGCCTGGAAGACAATATAAAGCTGACAAAAAAAGTCGTTGATTATGCCCACCCAAGAGGAGCAGCCGTAGAAGGAGAAGTCGGAGCGCTTTCAGGATTTGAGGATCTTGATGAAAAGCAGGAAGGACCGATCGTTGAAAATATCTTCACAGACCCTGAAGATGCCAAATTATTCATGGAACGTACAGGCGCAGACTGCCTGGCTGTTTCCGTAGGCACCATACACGGATTGAATAAATCCATCGCAGACAATTTGAATTTTTCAGGATTGCGCTATGACATTATAAGGAGGATCGAAGAACTGGCACCTGATTTTCCCTTAGTTCTCCACGGATGCTCCGCCCTTCCCGAAAAATACGTCAAAATGTTTAGACAGTACAATGGAAAAATGGAAACTACGGTAGGGGTTCCCGACGAAAACATCATGAAGGCAAGTAAAATGGCCGTATGCAAAATAAACATTGCATCCGATGGCTGGATACCTTCCACTGCAATTACAAGAAAAGTTCTTGCAGAGCATCCTGAGGTAATAGACAGCAGATTGTACCGGGAAATTATCCGCAAAGAATTAAAACCTATTTATCAGCACAAAATGGATATATGCGGCAGTTCTATGAAAACTACAGCAAGACAAGGAGGATAACATGAAAAAGAGAGTACTCGCACTACTGATGGCAACAGTTATGACACTTACCTGCGCCGGCTGCGGCAGCACGCAGGCAGATACCGAAACACCACCGGCAGATACCGCACAATCAGAAGCATCATCCGACACGCAGGAAGTTCCTGCCGAAGCTCCTGCCGAAGCCCCTGAGGAAAGCAGCACGGGCGAACAGATGTCCATCGAAATTGCCGCAACAGCCGGCGGCCTTCAGGGATTTCCAATCTATATCGCTCAAAAAAATGGCTGGTTCGAAGAAGAAAATTTAAATGTAAATGTGACGTTCTATGAGAACGGCCCTGTCCAAGTAGAAGCAATTTCCACCTGGGATCTTGCGACTACAGGTATTGGCGGTATATTGGCCGGCGTTATCGGCTATGATGCAAAAATCATCGCATCCTCCAATACGGATAACGGCACACAGACCATTTACGTGCGCCCTGATTCCGCTATTGCGGCGGCCGGCCAGGGAAATAATAGTTTAAATGAAGCAATTTACGGCGACGCAGATTCCTGGAAAGGCTCAAAAGTCCTTTGTTCCGCCGGTACGGTTTTGCAATATATGCTCATCAAAGTCCTTGACGGCTTCGGGCTGACCATAGATGATGTTGAATTTGTCGGCATGGATACTCCTACTACCAATTCCGCTTTTCTTGCAGGGGAAGGAGATGTAGCCGTATTGACAGGCGTTGTTTCCTTTGATGCGGACAAAGCCGATTATGTGCTTGCTGCAAACGGCGCTACCTCTGATGCAGGGCTTGACGGCGTTGTTATTGCCAACCAGAGTTCCGCCGAAACAAAGCATGATGAAATCGTTGCTTTCCTGAAAGCTTACCTGAAAGCAGTGGAATGGATCGACGCCCACAAGGAAGAAGAAGAGGTTGTCAACGATCTCGTGGCTTTCTACGAAGAATCCGGCAAGACCACTTCTGCCGAAGCTGCAAAAATTATTTTAAACAGTGAAACTTATTACTCCCTGGAAGACAATTACGATATGCTGCACAATGTAAAAGACGGAGATACCTATGTTACCATAGAACAGCGCATCGTAGACGTACTTGAATTTTTTATCTCCGCAGGCAATTACCAGGAAGGCGATGACGAACGTTTTGTAGGACATGTGGATTCGTCCTTTGTAGACGAAATCTGCGGGAAGTAAAACGCCCCGGACTTGTCCGTTCACATTGCCAGCAAAGGTAATCTGGCGGCCGGAACCGGCTCCGGCCGCCAGATTACCCGGTTTTACAACAACTGCTTTGTCATGGAGGTAAAAACGCATGGAAATTAAGGGAAATGATTTGGAAAAACTGCGGCTTGACCATAAAAAAATAGAAAACCGCAATATATTCAAATTCAGAATTCTTACTGTTATGACTATCATAATATTTTTTGGCCTCTGGCAGTTTGTCGCAGACCAAGGTATTGTGGATTCCCGCACGCTGCCTTCCCCGGCCAAAATATACGAAACTTTTCTTGCCAAGCTGACGAAGAAAGCGCCCGACGGCAATCTTCTTTCCGCAAATATTCTGGCAAGTCTGCAAGTTTCTCTTTTCGGCTTTTTTTCTGCGGTTATTATCGGCGTACCCCTCGGGCTTCTGATGGGATGGTACAAAATACTGGATAAAACATTAACGCCCATTTTTGAGATTATTCGTCCTATCCCGCCGATCGCCTGGATTCCTATCGTCGTTGTCTGGATGGGCGTTGGATTGAGCGCAAAGGTTCTTATCATTTTCTTTTCCGCCTTTGTCCCATGCGTCATCAATTCATACACCGGAATACAGTTGACAAATAAAACCTTTATCAACGTCTCTCAAACCTTCGGTGCAAGTAATTTTACCACTTTTATAAAGGTCGGTATTCCTTCCTCACTGCCCATGGTAATGACCGGTATTAAAATAGCGCTTGGAAATTCATGGTCAACTTTGGTTGCTGCGGAAATGCTCGCCGCATCCGCAGGGCTTGGATTTATGATCCAGATGGGACGCCAGTTCGCACGGGCCGACGTTGTCGTGCTTGGCATGGTTCTTATCGGCGTCCTGGGAGCTATCTTATCATTTCTGTTTTCATCGCTGGAGAAATATCTTCTGCGCTGGAAATAAGCCTGATATATAGAGGAGAAAACAGTTATGGAACAATTCAAAAAGAAAAATTTAATATATCAGATTTTACCGCTGGTCTCCGTATCCGCATTGATTTTGTCCTGGATCGCTTTTTCCCTTGCCACAGGCGGCATTATCTTTCCCGGCCCTGCTTCTGTTGTCCGCAGGATACTGAAAACTTTTGAAACTCCAATCGCCGGCATGACTATCATCGGCCATACTCTGATCAGTTTAAAAAGAGTTCTGACCGGTTTATTCATAAGCTGCGTCTCCGGCATCAGCATCGGAATTTTAGTGGGCAGCAATCGTTATTTAAAAGCTACCCTCGGAAGTTTCCTGGAAATTTTCAGGCCGATTCCTCCTATTGCCTGGATACCCATTATGATTATGTGGTTCGGAATAGGAGAACTGCCCAAAATACTGCTGATTGTACTGGGTTCCT
This sequence comes from Lachnospiraceae bacterium 28-4, assembly GCA_000403275.2. Classification (GTDB taxonomy): domain Bacteria; phylum Bacillota; class Clostridia; order Lachnospirales; family Lachnospiraceae; genus Kineothrix. The sequence goes on along the minus strand of KE159600.1, from coordinate 873,763 downwards.
TTTTCCCGGTTATGCTGAACACAGCCTCCGGTATTTCCCTTGTCAATAAAATTAATTTGGACGTAGGACAGATCTTTGGAGGAAGTAAGATCAGTATTTTAAAAGAAATTGTACTGCCGACGGCTCTGCCCTCCATTTTCTCCGGCATCCGCACCTCTGTCAGCTGCGGATGGACAGTAGTTCTCGCTGCAGAAATGATGGGAGCCCAGCAAGGGCTTGGACTTCTTGTCATGAAAGGCTGGGGAATCAATGATATGGCGTTAGTACTCGGAGCCGTTATCATTATTGCTTTTATTGGTGCAATGTTTTCGTATCTTCTCAAAAGAGCAGAAAGGTTGTTGATGCCATGGAACAGATAAAAACAAAAAAAGTCGAAGTTCGAAATTTATCCAAAATCTTCTTTCAGAAAAACTCCTCTTTTGAAGTTGTAAAAGATGTCAGTTTTGATGTATATGACGGGGAATTTCTCGTGCTTTTAGGTCCCGGCCGCTGCGGAAAAACAGTTCTGTTAAATATGCTGATCGGGACGGAGACCAGGACGAGCGGTGAAATCCATATCAACGGCGCGGAAAGCGGAAAGCCCTCTCCTGCTATGTCCATGGTCTTCCAAAAAAAAGCTCTGCTTCCTTTTAAAACGGTTATGGAAAATGTGGAGCTTGGCCTGAAATTCCAAAAAATAGAAAAAGAACAGCGCAGAAAAATTTGCCAAAAGTATATTGACCTCGTCGGCCTACATGGCTTTGAAAACTCATATCCCCATGAATTGTCCGGCGGTATGCAGCAACGCGCAGGGATCGCAAGGGCTTATGCCGTAAGTCCCGATATTCTTATTATGGACGAACCCTTCGGCGCTTTGGACGCACAGACAAGATACCAAATGGAAGAAGAACTGCTTCAAATATGGGAAAAAGAAAGAAAAACCATTATTTTTGTTACAAATAATATAGAAGAAGCGGTTTATCTGGCAGACCGGATCATTTTGCTAAGCAGCTGTCCGGCCCACGTAAAAGCAGTTTTTCCCATTGAATTGCCGAAACCAAGAGATCTTTTCGATCCTGAATTCTTAAGAATCAGAGAGCAGATCGAAACACAGACTGACTTATCATTATAACCGGGAGGTTCCTTATGGATGAAAAAGTAAAAGTAGAACATCTGACAAAAAAATACGGAGACTTACTGGTTTTGGACGATATTTCCTTCTCCATAAAAAAAGGAGAATTTCTTTGCATCGTGGGGCCAACCGGATGCGGAAAAACAACCTTCCTGAATCTGCTGACCAAAATCATAGAACCAACATCCGGCAATATTTACATTGACGGCATTCCTGCGGATCCAAAAGTTCATAACATATCCTCCGTATTCCAAGAGCCTTCCGCCTTCCCCTGGCTTACCGCGGAAGAAAATATAGAATATGGACTAAGGATTAAAAAATATGACAACAAATATATAAAAGAACAAAGTTCTAAAATCCTTGCTCTGCTGGGACTGGAAGATTATAAAAATGTTTATCCGAGAGATATGTCCGTCAGCATGGAACAGCGTGTTGTAATAGGAAGGGCATTCGCGATGAATCCCGACCTGCTTCTGATGGACGAACCTTACGGGCAAATGGATATTAAAATGCGCTACTATCTGGAAGACGAAGTGATACGGTTGTGGAAAGTTACCGGAAGTACTGTCCTGTTTGTCACCCACAATCTGGAAGAAGCGGTTTATCTGGCAGAGCGCGTACTCGTTCTTACAAATAAGCCGGCAACTATTAAAACTGAGATCGATGTGGGCCTGGAACGCCCGCGCAAAGTTTCATCACCTGATTTTGTGGAAATACGAAAGCAGCTGACGGATATGATCAAATGGTGGTAACGGAAAAAAAGAATCGGACATGAGGTTACGTATGGAAAAAAAACTGGCTGGCATCGATATTGGCACTACAAATACAAAAATGACCGTATATAATGAAATCGGAGCGGAGCTCGCCCATGCTTCTTACAGTTACCCGAATCGATCCGTTCATTCCATTCCGGCAGATTCCATCTGGGATGCCGTTTTAAATTGTATATCCGCCATCACCAAACAATTATCTCCCGGCGACCGGATCGATGCGCTGGCGGTTTCCTCTTTCGGGGAAAGCCTTGTTGCCATTGATCCAAAGGGCCGGCCTCTTTCCGATATTATTTTGCGGACTGCGGAAAACGGCGAAGAAGAATTATCCTCCATTTTAAATGACATACCGGAAAAAGAGATTACCGGTATCACCGGATTGTTTCCTCATAAACGATTTTCACTTGTCAAAATGAAATGGTATAAGGATCATACCGACATCTATGAAAAAGCATATAAATTCCTCACCATAGATTCTTATATTATTTTTATGCTGACCAAAACCTTCTTCGCCAGCGAATCGACCGCCTGGAGAACTATGGCTTATGATCTGAGTTCCTCCTCATGGAGCAAAAAGTTGCTCGACGCCGCACAAATTGATTCCGCTAAACTCCCGGAAGTTCTTCCTGCCGGTAGTTTTTGCGGCGTATGCCAAAATTCCCTGTCCGCAAATTACCGTCTGCTGGCAGGCACAAAGGTCTATACAGGAGGGCATGACCAGCTTTGCAACGCAATCGGTTCAGGCCTTACGGAAAGCCATCTTTTAAATTGCTCCGGCACAGTGGAGTGCGTGTCCTCCGTAATCAATTTCATTGGCGAAGAGGAAAAAAACAGATTAAAATTGCAGCAGGTCAGATACCCTGCCGATGAAGGAAAATATTTCTCCTTTTGGGCACCCGTTGCCGGATGCAGTTCCCTTGACTGGTGCCTCCGCTTTCTTATGTCCGATAAATTTTCGAAAACCCCCAAAGCTACTCTGCACAAAGAAATACAATCCCTCTGCCGCACAGAACCCACCCAGCTTATGGCAGCGCCTTATTTTAACGGACGCGGCTTTCCCGATATCCTCAGTTCTGCCCGGGGGGCCATAAAAGGCTTCACTTTCCATACATCCCCCATCGACTTTTACCAGGGAATCATGGAAGGCATTACTTTTGAAGACAAGATTTGCATAGAGAAATTTCTTCCATATAAAAACAATCAACAGGAAATAAACATCCTGGCATCCGGCGGCGGCTCGAATTCCGAATACTGGATGCAGATGAAAGCTAATATTTTTGGAAAAAATATAGTCAAACTATGCCATAATGAATCAGGAACGATGGGCGCTATGATCTTTGCCGCCATCGGCGAAGGATACTATCGCAGCTTTCGCCAAGCATTTCAGCAATGTATCAAAATCAGAGAAATCTACCGCCCTGACAGCGCAATTTCTGAAATGTATGATGAAAAATATAATAGTTATTTGGTTTTTAGGGAACATTGCGCCTTGATGTAGAATATATGGCGCTTAGCTTCCAACACTTTAGAAAGAATCGCCTGAAACCAAAAAAATTTATAGCATTCACTTGTATTATCAAATATCCTGCTTAAATATTGAATTTCTATATTTTCTGAATATGGCAGCTGCATAAAAATTACCTTCTAATTTTTTAACAATTTGAATTTTTTAATTTTTTTGGAAAACTGTTGTTGTTTATCATGTAAAAAGCAAGATATGTCTCATAAAGGCTTCCTGCTTTTTACAACTACTGTATTTAAAATATCAGATTGAAAAATTTCTCACTTCTTCCTGCGTAAGCTCAACCAGTTTTTTTCCACATTGCTTTGCATATCTTGAAAGTTCCAGTAAATTTACATGACAAGACGGTGCATTAACATATGGATCAGGCTGCTCATAATAGCTTGGGGCAATGACCAAATTTTCCATAAATTTAGGTTTCGTTCCATTCATAATAATACACCTCCAATAACTTTTTTGCCTGTTCTTCATCAATAAAATTTTCTATCACAATTTTATATAATCCAAAAATATAATAGCTTCAACGGCAGGAGTATCGGATGTAAATACTGCTCTCTCTACCCCATTTGCCAACCCCTCCTCTACAACTTGCCTTTCCTCCTGCCCGCGGCTCCCAGACCGTCCGCCACACTTCCTCTATCAGGGCCGCTGACCGCCTCCGACTTCGCCATGGCCCTAAGCTCCCTTGTGTCAAGTCAATGACGCGAAATTTTTTTGATACCAAAAATTACCATTTTACTTTTTCTATCCTACATTGACGTTTCCTGCTTTTCTTCTCATAATTAATTCCAACAAGCAGAATATTTCCTTTATACTCTTTGAGGGCTGACACATATCCTTTATTTTTAATCTGGCTTATCGCTCCCTCAGCAGTCTTATCCCATTTTAATTCAAGAACCAATGCCGGATTTGAGGATGTGCGTTTAGGAAGAAAAACCATATCGGCAAACCCATTTCCTGCCGGCAATTCTCTTACAAGAGTATAATCTCTGCACGCGCTATAATATGCCAGTGCAATCACACTGCTCAGAGAAATTTCATTGTTATATATTAAACTAGAGGAGCTTTTCATATGGACTCCCTGTATCATCTGTGCCACGGCTTGTTCATCCATTGCCAAAGTCGCTTTAAGCAAAGCTTCCGATGCGCTAATTGCTCTGATTACCTCTTCCCACCCATCATTTTTAATGGCCCGCAGAAAAGCACTCCTTACCTCATCATTTGGAATAAAAACTTTTTTTGTCTTGTTATCATAAGCCATGTATCCCATATGAATCAATAACGTGACCACATCATCTGCGGAGTTAAATGAAGTGATATCATTTTGAAAAGATTCCACATCAATACTACACCGCTGGCCTCCCAACATGTCTACAATCAATTGTCTTAATCCATCAAAGTCCATTGCAATATACATCATTAAAGACTCATAAGTTTCTGTCCCTGACCAATAATTTCCGAATTCCCTGCTATCTACAGCCTCAATGACAGAATTAGGACTATAAACATGCCCTACCTTTTCAAAATAATACCCATCATACCATCTTTGCATCTCTTTAAATGGCATATCGTGCTCTTTACAAATAATCCTTACTTCTGTCTCTGTAAATCCAACGTATTCTGCCATCTGTCTGGGACTAACCATCGTATGCTCCCGGAAATTATTCAGAGCCGACTGTGTGCCGTACTTTTTAATTGGCAAAATCCCTGTAATATATGCAAGCTTTAGAAACGCTCCCGATGGAGTGCCTTTGAACAACCCTCTTAACAGATTAATATATTCTTTCTGAAGATTCTCGTTATTTTTGTCCTCCCGAAACAGGCAATCCCACTCATCAATAATAATGATAAACTGTTCTTTTGTTTTCACATTAATTTTAGCCAATACAGAAGGCAGTGAAATATCATCCCCTTGGACACATTCGGAATATTCGTTTCTTAACTCAGCTATCACCTGTTCCTGAATATAACTCACTACTTTAAGAGTCGAATTTCTCTTCATTTCCTCAAGCGCATTTCCATACATCCACTGGATATCCAAAAAAATTACATTATATTTATTCAGGTGCGTCTTAAAAAATTCATTTTGACTTATGTTAAGCCCCATAAATAGTTCCTCAGAATGGCATCCCTTACTATAATACGCCGACAGCATGGTTACAGCCATTGTTTTCCCAAACCTCCTCGGTCTGCTGGAACAGATCAGTGGCCTGTCTTTACCGATGCGACTATTCGTATATGTTATCAGAGCCGTCTTATCCACATATAACTCAGAATTAACAGAAACTGCAAACTGTTCATTTCCCGGATTTAAATATATTCCCATACTTGCGTTCTCCCCAATATTTAAAAGTTATTCTATACATAACAATAATAATCATTTTGTGCGATACTTTTATTAATGCACTTGTTGATATCTTCCTCGCGTTTAGCACTCCAATCTTTGGGATAATACGTCGCCTCAATCATAGTAAGTGTAAGTCCCGCTATTTTTGATATAAATACAGGATTGATCAAATTATCAACCATCATTTGAATTACCATATTTTTAATTGGTTCCACAGCTAAGGTTTTTTTACCTTTGCACATATCCTCCATTACCCCAAAATCTTGCGCAATATTATAAAACCATGTATTAAGACTTTCCACCCGGAATTTACCCTTATATTTATACAAATATTCAAATAAATTATCTTCCTCCTTTATCGATCCCTTATTCTTTGATTCTGCATATTTTAATGCCGCACATAAATCTCTGGACAAACCACAAGGTATATTGACATCTATGCCATTTATCAATAATTTTTTATATTCCTCCGTAAAATCTGATTTTTTGATGCTTGTAATTACACTTCTCTTAGCTGGCGCAATTAATGTCAGCTTAATAAACAGCCTTAATATGATTCTTTGTAGATGCCTTTCTTCTTCCCTGACTCCTGCGACTTCGTCCTGAAAATTATCAATAGCCTTATCCAGTTCAATTAGAATCGTTTTGATATCCTCACATTTATAACTTCCTCTTTCTACCGGTTCCAGTAAGCTATATTTCTCAACAATTTCATCTTTAAATTTACTGTAATTGTAATTTGAGAAAATATCAGTTGCTTTACCAGTCTCACTTAAGTAGTCATAAAAGCTTTTTACCGACTCAAGATGCGACTCCATGGTTGATCTGGAATTAAGTTCGCCTTCATTATGATAATATCTGATACATTCTTCGATTACATTTATATTAATTCTGGCAGGCGCGTTTGATAACTGCACATCTGGCAAGCTTAAATACTTAATAAATTTAGTGATATGATTTCGGTAAACATGATTTTTACTTAGTAAATCTTTACGTTCTTCAAAAAATTCATTTTTAAATTTAAGCATTACATCCATTCTCATTCTTCCTCTTAATTACATGGTAAAAATATAGTTGAAAATTTAATTTCGTTGTTTTTATTCATTGTACTTCTTTTATTGAATAATTTCAATGCCATATTTACCAGATGAAAAAGCGGAGGGTCCTCACACTCTCCGCTTCCTATCTTTTAATTTGCAATACACCACTGCCACCGCCGTACTCACAAATGTCGCCACAATCGCCGGTGCGATAATCCCTGCCGGATTCACACTGCCGTATTGCTGCCTGTAAGCAATCATATTAACAGGAATTAGCTGCAAGGAAGAAATATTCAATATCAAAAACGTACACATTTCGTTGCTGGCAATCCGCTCTGTTCTACTTCTTTTTGTGCCAGCATTCCCCGGAAGATACCCCATTGTCCCCCTCTCCTCCTCCAACTTCGCCAACTCCTCCATTGCCTTCAGCCCCCCCCCTTGTGTCAAGTTAGTGACACGAACTTTGTGAAAAAATCCACCCATACGGTTACAAGTCAACCGCATAGATGGATACTTTTAACAATTCCATGAGGCTCAAAATCAATACCTATTTCAACAGCAAAGACAACACCTTGGGACGCGCACCTTTTTCATACTTAAACTTTAAAGCATGTCTAATAATTTCAGGCAAATAATATCGGTCATTATCAATTTTTAGATAACCTTCCTGTTTCATAATCTTTTCTTCTGCCTGCGTAAGATTAAATGTATCTGCCGCAAATGGTAAAACTTTTTTTTCTTCCGATGCATGTTCCAGTTTGTCAAAAATCGGTCCCAATGCTTTAATTTCATCTCTTATTTCGCCAATCTTATCATTGGAACATTCTGAAACCGCCTTTCTAATTTCTGTAGGCATTAAATATCTATCATCGTACACTGCTTTGCCTACATGGTCAGTCGCTTTCTCCAAAAATCTGATAATGTCACGCGCCTGCAACTGTCCATTAAAATCTGACAATGCCGCCAAAATCCATCTTGATGAATTTGCTTCATTAGATGTCGGTTTTCCTAGCTTAACTCCCCACAATCTATTAAGTATCTGTTCTATTACTTCTCCCGACGCTGTTTCAATCGGTATATTTCCCCGATAAAAATCTGGTACTGCCTGGCTCGTCAACCACGCTGCCAATCTTAATGCTTCCGTATTAGACCATTGCAATTCAACATCACGATACAAAGAATAAAATTGCTCATAATTGATAGTTAACGAATCCCTTGCCATATCTTTTCTCAGAAATATCATAAGACCCACATTATGATAAGCTATTTTTACTTCGTCAACCAGATCCCTGCATAATGCCCTAATTGCATTTTTTTCATTTTCCGATGATATTGTATGCTCAAAAATCTCCTCTAATCCATCTATCAAAAATACAATCTTTATATGCTTATACCGCAATTCTTCCTCAAGTTCTGCCAATGACTGATATGTTTTATCAAATGCACATAAAATAACTTTTTTCCATATTTCTTTCCATTCTAAAATATCATGGTCTTTTCTCACATGCGTTAACAGCATGTCCTTACTATTCACATATACTGAATTATTAATTCCCCCTTTCATTCCACATTTGTTGTAATTAGCTATGGCATTTTTAATAATCTCAAGAAATCCTCCCGCATTTCCTGAAGCCAAAAGGGGTACTGCCAGTATACATGCATCACCGCCCAAGCCTTTCGATACTGGTTCATTTTTGCCCATACGTTCAACGAACTTTTCCCAATATTGATTTCTTAACATTTCTCTATATAAAAATGTTTTACCAGATCCCTTCGCACCCATAATTACTGTATTAGGAATACTATTTTTGTACTTTCTAATTAAATTCTGAATTGACTCTGTCATTAATACTTCAAATGTTCCATTCCCTTCTGCTGTAATTTGGTTTGCGGCAAACTCGTGAATATTATTTATCACTTTGTTTCTTGATATCTTTAAACTATCATCCTTTGTTTCTTTGGAAACCATGTAACTATTTTTAACTATTTCAAAAATATTTTTGTAGAAATCTCTGCCGCTTAAATTTGCCATAATTTTAGGCAATGTTTCTAAGTGTACCAATTCACTTGCAAATGGAAGCTCCGTCACTATATTATCCGTTATTGAATCATCGCTTTCAGCCACATTTGGATGATAGACAGCAACTAATTCGCTAATGATTTCATCTGTTTTCATTCCATTTTGCACCATAGTCAGTAAAACTTCGGGGATTTTAGAATTCTCATTCAAAGGCAGACCTTTGTTTAACTGTTGTAAAAGTATTTCTGTTCCTTTAACAGACTGATAAGATGTTGATGTCACAATATATTTTTTTACTCTGGGATCAAAAAGTATCGGCGCAGAAAATTCACTTAGTCCCGCCCTCAAGTCAATCAACACCAACCCTGCATTTACTTTCTTTCCTAATTTTGATAAAACTTCCGCTAATATATATTTTTTATTATAGCTAGTGGCAAGACTTTCAGGGCTTGCATACATGTCAAGCAATTGCTCCACATATCTATACGTTGGTAAAACAATATGCTCTGCCCTTCCCCTTTCCGTTTCTATTTTAACAGTCAATTCCGATATTTTATCTGCAATCAATTCAATAATCTCATCCGTATTATCCTTTTCCTGCGTAACTTCCAAAAGATCTAAAAAACTAAATGCCGTTTCCTCTTGCTTCATAGTAAGCCATGTAATTCCCGGCGCCTCAATATCCGCATCAATAACAAGAAGTTTTTGGGCATTCACTAAGTTGTTTAACTCAGACCATGCTTTAACAAAAGCCAACAAAGATAATGTACGTCCCACCCCTCCTTTGTACGAATGAAAAGCAAGGACGGGAACTCCCGGTAATTCCTTTTCTATGAGCTCGTTAAAATACGCTGTATTCTGATACAAAACATTTCTAAAAAGCGGTGTGACTACACTATCATTTTCCTCATCCTCATCACTTTCAAATAGCACACCTAAGTATTCAACCGATAAATCCAGTAATATTTTCTCGCCATCGTATTTATCCCCAAAAATCCCCCTTAATATCCTTTTAGCATCTTCCTCAGTTTTTCCCTTCTTTAAATGAATGATTATTTCATCAGTATATATTTCCGAATCGAAAATCACTCCCTGCCACTTATCTTTATTTAACAACAGCTCTCTTTCTATGTCTTTCCATGTATATAACATCATCGTCTTCTCATCCCTTCTTTTATCCAACAGGCGATATCATTTAATGAGTCCTCTATCTTTTCTTCTTTACCTAATTGTTTTTCCTGTGTGTTAATGCAGTATCGATAAAGCTGATGATAAGCTTCCGCGTCTACAATATTTTGATGCACAGTCTTCAATCGCGGAAATTTAAAATTTCCCTGTTGTCCTAACTCTTTTAATATTCTTTCCAAATTATGGGATTTCAAAATATTTATCTTTTTTTATCACTGCCCTCCAAAATTTTTAGAGGATTTTCCTCATTCCATTTATCTAATAGCTTATATTTCAAACCGCACTCCACACTATAAACCAGTAGTAATCTTCTGCTGTTTATATCTGCATTTTGGCTTTTAAGTCGTTTATATGACTGGTAATGCTTTTCGTATCCTCTTCTATAATCTCTTTTATCTGCAATCAGCATTTCTTATACGCCTTCCGTTTTTCATCTGTTTCAAATAATTATATCTTTTCTCATAAAACACGTCAACAAAGAGATTATATACATTGTCTAAATAATGTTAATATCATCTCTGTTTTCTATTCTTTATTTTACAATACACCACCGCCGTCAGCGTACTCACAAACGTGGCCACGATCGCTGGGGCGATAATCCCGGCCGGATTCACACTGCCATACTGGCTTCTGTACGCGATCATATTGACCGGTATCAACTGCAAGGAAGAAATATTCAAAATCAAAAACGTGCACATCTCATTGCTGGCAACCCTGCCGCTCTTTCCATTTGCCGACACAGGCAGCTCACCGCCGCTCTTACCTGTCTTGTTCCCCTTTTTCTTTCCGTCTGCAAAAATGCCTTCCCCTGCAGACACATACCCCGGCGTCCCCCTCTCTTCCTCCAGCTTCGCCAGTTCCTCCATCGCCTTCAATCCCCCTTGTGTCAAGTTAATGACACGAAATTTTTGGAGTTTTTTTGAAGTAAAAAAGCAGGATATCTAATCCTACTAAGATTCCTGCTTCTAATAACCATCATATTAATTCTGTTTTGCACTGCATTAACTAAATTTTTTCTATCCAATAGTCTAAGAACAATTAATATGTAATATATTTTTTATACATAACTTGCAAATATTCCTCGGAAAGACTCTCATTTGTTAAAATACCGCAAACCACTGAAGTATATTCCGGCAAGTAATTCCTTTTATACCATATCAATGGTTTTTCGAAATAATCTCTTATCATTCTACCTACATCAATTCCTAATGCCTCAAAACTATATGTCATTAACTCCGGGTGCGCACAGGGCATATTCAATTTGCGTTTGCATGATTTACAAAGTCTACAACTTCCAGTTGATATGCATTTTCCATGCTGATTAGCCATTTCCCGAATAAATCGATCTGCTCTTGATTTCAGCATATTATTTGCCGCTTTAATTTTTAAATAATCATTTTGAATATAAGCAAATTGAATCATATCAGCATGCATGAAAATAATATGTATTTTTTCCCATCCTGAAACAAAATCTTCAAATAACGGAGCATACGGTGGACATGACCATTTATATGAATAGTTAGGGCATCCTTTTTTACACAAATTATCAAATTTTGTTTTATCTTCATATTTGAAACATCCACTTGGTGAAGATGTGTACATTTCAACGACATACTTAATTGTAGCCGACTTGGTTGTTGCACAACAAAAAAAATTCATATTTATTATCCTATTTTAATAAAGATATGGTAAACTCTCCGCTTACCCAATCAGAATAATTTCTTATTTCATTAATATTCCCATTCTTATTAAATTTCATAGTTCCACATTCCTCTTTCTTTCTATTCAAAAAACAAACTCCTTTTTGAAAATCAACATTAATTTTTTGGAAAAAAGATAAACCAAAATCTTTTTTTATACTATCATCTGAAGTATATTGAATATTTCCAGTCAATTCAGATGCCGAATCTTTCAGAATATTTAATTCAAGAGCAACTTGTATTTCCCCACATTTAATTAACAACTTTCTTATAAATGAAAAATTTCTTGAACCTGTATCTTGTCCATCTCGAAATATCGTTACATAGTCCAAAGATTGTTCATGTAATCTTTTAATTAAAATAATAACATCTTGTCTTTCGCTTACAGTAAATTCTTCATCAATCGTGCATACATAAGCATTGTCCTTATCTCCAATATATAAATCAATATCCTTTAGCACATACTTTTGTGACTGGCTGACATATAATTCTGAAATATTTTTACGTCCCCATTCTTGTGTATCATCACATATCCTCAATAAAAAAGAAAAAGCGGTCATGTAAAGTTGATAAATATCATTACAAGTATGAGAAGCAATTGCTCTTAAAATTTCTCTCCGAATATAAAATTGGCGCTGATCTTCTGACTTAAATACATAATCTTCGTTTATACTATAATCAGATTCTAAAAAATAGGTGAGCAATTTATAAATAATCAAAGTGCTTAATATGCCATGACTATTATTTTCTAAAGATTTTTGAAATTTAAAATAATATTTTGGTTGCAATCTAGCCGCGTATAACTGTTCTTCTTGTTCTACTCCATTAACTTCAATCTTCTCTTTTCTATATTTAACCATTTTTGAACTCATTAAACGTACAATAAAATCATTCATGTAGTTTTGTACACCATGAAAAGACAAATCCATAGAAATATTAGGATTTGCAATAAAAGTAGACACCATGGACCTAGTCGTATCAATGATATTTTTTGCTTTTTGTAGCGGATAACCCAAATCATGTGTAAGCGCTATAATCGTCCACATGCTTAATTTTTCTTCATTAGAAAGTATAATTTCAAAATCCTTTTCATTAATGGTAAGTTTCTCTAAATATGCCCCATTATTTTTAACCATCAGCATTGTTCCAGACAACCATGTTCTAAAAACATGAACCACATGATCCCTATAATAACGGTTTGAACCATATAATAAACGTTCAAACTCTATATATTTATCATAATATTCCTTTAATTCATTTATTCCATAAGCTTTAGGAGTCTTTTTCTCCCCGTTTTCTTCTGCTTTTTTAAATGGTTCACGTCCATCACAATATCTCAGACACTTTATTGCTTTCTCAATTAACTCCTTCCAAAGTGGATCAATAATATCTTGACGAAATCTAAAAATATAAAAATCATCACTATCTTTGTCAATTTTCTCATAAAGACCACGAAGCTTTTTGATAACATCCTCATCTAACGGATGTTCATCACACTGAGCAGCTGCAAATACCGCAATTGCATCTTCGGAAATGCATTTTTCTAACATCTGCCGATCTTTATTTTCCCCCATAATTAACTATTCCTTTCTTTATTAATCAAATATTGTCCAACACACGTTTCGGACTTCCTCATACATGAAAATTTCTGTTCTAATTCTCGGACAAGCAATAAATATGGAGAATTAGTATAAATATCAGTTAGGGATCTATCATAAATACTTTCTGGCTGCATCCCTTTTAAACAATATGGCATACATTCGTTCTTAAATACCTCGCAGGGATATACCCGACCATCATATTTAATATTTAGTTTTCCTCTAGCTGCTTCACATTTGTGACACTCTGTATTTATAGAAAGAGGTACCCCTACACGAACATCTATTTCCGCATGCACCTGTAAACTTTCTAAAAAGCTCTTCAATTGTTCTAGTTCTTCATCAGATAATGCCACTTTCGCTTCATTTTGCTGTGCGCGACCATGTAAAACTAAACGTAAAAAACTTATTTTTGATATATTCAATGTCTTACATAAAGCAACAACTTCTTTTACTTCACTAACGTTAAGTTTCATTGGAACAAAATGAGCCTCTGTAATTATAGACATTTCATGCGCATTACAAATAGACTGCTTCATAATTTCAAAGCAATCCTTTGTTCCCATTATTGCATCATATGTTTGCGATGTTGCCGCTTCTAAATTAAAAATCAGTTTTGTTACATCTTTCGAAATCGTCTTTAGGACATCTCTGCTAATAAATGTTCGCTGATTCTGCATATTAAAAATAACACCACTGGTATATATGTATACTTGTAAACCAAGTGAAGCAACAAATTTGACCATATCAACAATTCTACTATGCAGAAAAGGTTCTCCACCCGATAGACATATTGTCTTTGCGCCCAATGACGCTGCATTACGAACTACGTCTGTAAATAGATCATAATTTAGAACTTCGTCACAGTATTCGTTAGATAATGAAGAACAGTGAATACAATTATTAGGACATCTTCTAATGATTTCTATTGAAATTTCTTTAAGCATCATAACCTCCAAAAATATAAGGTTTGACTAGTTATATGTAATTTTAACAAAACTTTTAAGGAAAAACAATTAGCGTTTTGCATAAATCACACAAATTCCACCTTATATTTCATAAACACATTTAAATTTTATTTAGTATGTAGGACTCAAGAAAGAATGTACTACTTTCACTTAATTACTCCTATACCTTCACTAACAAGAATTAACTTTTTATGTATAATCAAAATCTTGCTTAATATAGAAATCATTACCATCTTCTATTCTTTCCCTTACAATACACCACCGCAGTCAATGTACTCACAAACGTCGCCACAATCGCCGGCGCAATAACCCCCGCGGGATTCACGCTCTCGTACTGCTGCCTGTAGGCAATCATATTTACGGGTATCAACTGTAGAGACGAAATATTCAGAATCAAAAACGTACACATCTCATTGCTGGCGACGCGTCTTTCGTCTACAGAAGTATATCCTGGTGTCCCTCTTTCCTCTTCCAACTTCGCCAACTCCTCCATTGCCTTCAAGCCCCCTTGTGTCAAGTTAATGACACGAACTTTTTGATAACTTTTTTAAAACCAAGATTTATTACTTGCTAAAACCATCTATCCGTTTACCATAGCTATAAATATACTAATTTTTAATTTCCATTATTATCTTGATACACTCATTACAATTTTTATTTTTATCAACATTATATACATGACATGAAATCTTTTTCTTTGTTTCCAACAATTCAGCCACACTACTGCTATAATATCGCGGAATATAACCTAATATTTTCCCTGAATGGTCCAACACTTGCACTGCATTTATATCATATTTGTTTTCTGAATCCTTTTTTAAAGAAACCTCATCTCCTCTTGTAATTTCTACCGCTTTTAAACAATCATCCCCTTCACAATTCAGGTAATGTCTGGCTCCTGATACAAAAAAAATTCTCGTTATATCTTTTTCTCCATCCAGAATAGGATCAATAAACTCCAAATTGTCAATTGGAAGCCTTGCTCCGCTTCTTTTAAGTAATGCATACTCATCATAATCTTCTAATTCATATTTCTTCAAAATATCTTTAATGTTTTTTCTTTTTTTGTCTGGCAAACGACTAGAAAAAACTGAAAAAAGTTTTTCATCTTCATACTGCTTATTTAGGTCAGGGAAACATAGTAATGGTGCAAATCCATCCTCGATTGCATTTTTTACCTCATCACAATATTGAAATTCATAACGACTATTTTTCGTCAACTGACCAACAATGTATTGTTGGCCGGATTGCCCTGACTTCCAAATTAAATACAAATAATCATTACCATTTTTAATACTCATAATCTACATCTCCATATACTTCTTTCAGTAACTGCAATTTTGAAAAAAGATACTTTTTAATCAGGTCTGTTTTGTTTATTGAAATCATTTCTATATACTTATCTACTACCACGCAAATCACATCTTCTGTCAGCAATTCCTTTATTTTCTTTACAATTTCTATTGTCTGCTCGAAATAATTATTATGAATGTATTTAATTACCTCTAAATGTGTAGGCTGTTTTGTATCTCGGCTGCTAATGCGAATAATCGACTTTGACTTCGTATCAACCAATGATTTCCATAACATTAAATCATTTCCCAAATACTGATTGATCTTTGACTCTGCGACATAAGCGCAAAGAGAAGAACTGTTATCATATAGCGGGCTCAATCGCATTACCTTATCTTTTCTTATTAACGCCCAGTTACTCTGATGCCTGTCCGTATTCCCTATCAAAAAATCAAATATGCAAATCGGCAGGAAATCGCAAAACAATCCTAATGGTTCCAATGCTTTTTTAATCATTTCCAAGGAATATTTATCTTTTGTCTTTGAGTCCATTAAGGTTTCAGTATCAAAATGCTCGTATTTCAGACTAATACAATAAATTCCTTCAATAAGAGTTTCCTTTTTATTGTCAACTATACTGTAACTCATAGAGCCTTCTCTGCCTTTATATAATCCAACCTCAAATTTAGCGCAAGGAATCCCAATAATATTCGCCAAGTCACTTGCTATACATTCCGAAACATGATCCGTTGTCGAAATATCTTTCTTAAATTTAAATAAACCCGTCCGTCCTGTGTCAGGATTCATCAGCCATATTTTTTCGCTACGGCCGCTACCCTCAGGTGTACCTTCATACTCTTCCCAAAAAGAAAAATCTTTCATATATTTCTCCCAAATTTCTTCCTCTTTCTATAGTCGAAATTTTAAAATTCATAATACCAATCTGCCATAAGTACTTTTGTATTAATAATCTGTTTCAACTCATTGTCCTCCTGAAGCAAACAGCCTTGAATAACTTTTTCACTCGCGCCTGTCATCTTTTTTATAACCGAATCACTTAATCCCGCTTTCAAAAGTTGACTTATACCATATTTTACAACACTTGTCACACTTGTAATACCAATCAGCATCCCCATATAATCAGGTATTCCGGAAGATGATGTTATATCATTCCATGCTTCCCCCCGAAAACCAGCAAACATTAACTTTTCTTTATTTACAATTTTTTTATCAAAAACGAAATCTTTTATATCTCTTAGTTGAATAGATAATTTCAACGGCAACCGAAGTTCAAAACCATTAACAGTGATGCAATCATACACTTCATTATAGTCATCCCATTTCATTTTTCTTAATTCACGATATGTAATTCCATATAACATCATCATCTTTATCCCTATAGCTGCCACTGCTTTTCTAAAACTGGTTGCATCCTCCCATTCCCGCGCAGTAAATTGTTCATTTGCCCATATTAATACTTTTTCGGCTTCAGTTGATGTCAACGGCTCCTGCTCAACAATCCCAGCCAGCATTTCGCACTTATCTATATAAGCCATCATTTGCTGCATATACGAGTTTTCTCGCGATCGGTTATATGAAATTGCATCATATAAATCGGGATTTACAATATCCGTTGTTTTTCTTATATAATTGAAAAACTGCCCAATTACTGTAGCATAGCGTTTTGCTTTTGTTTTACTTTTATATCTTTTCACTGTCTCAACATTATAAATCAGGCTTTTTAATATAAAATCCACATCTATACCCTGTAATAAAATACGAAGTTGATCTCCAGACAAGGAATTTTTCCAATTTACTTCTATATACTCACTAAAATTAATAACATCACTCTTATAGTCTGAATATTCTTTTATAAATTTATCTGTAATATCTTTATACTCCATTTTATTCCTCCCATATAATTTTATTATACATTATACCAATATTATCTATAAGTCAATATATAATTTTATGATTTTATTGGGTCAATTATTCGATTAGATCTTGTATAATATATATTTATATCCAATAAAACAGAATATATTTTTATAAATATATATTTTTTTACTTCATATTATTTTCAAATGAGTCTAATTGATTTACGCAAAACAAATACGGAGAGTCCTCACACTCTCCGTCTCCTATCTTTCATTTTACAATACACCACCGCCGTCAACGTACTGACAAACGTCGCCACAATTGCCGGCGCAATAATCCCTGCCGGGTTCACACTGCCATACTGGCTTCTGTACGCAATCATATTCACCGGTATCAACTGCAGGGAAGAAATATTCAAAATCAAAAACGTACACATCTCATTGCTGGCAATTCGCTCTTGTTTTCCTTTCTTTCCGCCAGCCATTTCCGCACCGCCGCTTGTAATAATCCCGTCCGCATGCATATACCCCGGATTCCCCCTCTCCTCCTCCAGCTTCGCCAACTCCTCCATGGCCTTAAGCCCTGCCGGCGTACACGCCCACCCCAGCCCAAGCACATTCGCAATAATATTCGTAGAGATATACTCCCTCGCCGCATGCCCCTTAGGAATCCCGGGAAACATAAACGACACAAAAGGCTGGATCCCCTTTGTCAGCCTCGCAATCAGCCCTGAAGTCTGGGCGATCTCCATCAGCCCCACCCACAACGCCATTACACCCATCATCGTGATACACAAAGAGACCGCCTCTCCTGCGGAATTCAGCGCAGCGTTGCTCACCTCCCGCATATTTCCTGTCATTGCTCCGTAGATCACTCCGATCATAATCATAAAAGCCCAAATATAATTTAGCACAGCCTTCCTCCATTTTATAAGCCGTTTCTTATTAAAATATATTTCGGCATCCGTCCTTATATGAAATTCTTCCGATACCGGACAATCCGCCGGTCACGATCTGTCATATGTAATTTTCGGCAGATTCCACCGATAATGAATCGCCAGAAATCGAAGCGCAATCACGCTGCCCGCTCCCGTCAGCATCGCCGCCTCCTCTCCGACCCTTCTCCAAAGAAAAACACATACACATGCGCCCAGAATGGACGCACTGGCATATACATGTTTTACAAATATATAAGGCCGGTCTCCTGCCATCATATCCCGCAGAAGACCTCCCCCTACTCCTGTAATGGTTCCCAAAAAAACAGGCAAAAAATAATTTACTCCCATATGATGGTCAAAAGCCGCCCTTACTCCCACCACAGTAAATACGCCCAGTCCTAACGTATCCGCCAACATCAGTATCTGCTGAAACCGCTGCCCTGATACCTCCCGATATCCCTTTGCACCGGCAGCATCCATCAGCCGCCTGATCCGCTGCCCGCGGAAATAAAAAACTACAAACACAAGCGCCGACGTAAACATAGCGCTCAACGCAAAAACCGGTTCTGCAAATGCCTGCGGCGGCACAATTCCCAGAATAATATCCCTGATAATCCCGCCCCCGACGGCAGTCACCATTCCCAGGATCATCACTCCCAAAATATCCATTTCCTTCCGGATAGCCGTCATCGCCCCGGAAAAAGCAAACGCAATCGTTCCGATGATATCAATAATAAAAAGCATATACTCCATTTTCATACCCCTTGCCCCCTTAAGGGCATCCGTCCTATCGTTCTCTTACGAATCAGCCTCTTCCTTCCCATGCTCCAGAAGCATCCGATAAACATCCCTCTTACCGATTCCCCTGTCTTTGGCTGCCATTTTCATTGCCTCTTTTCGTTCCATACCTTGTCCCTCATAATATTGCATATGCTCTTCTATACTCATTTCCATCCATTCCAACGCCGCTTCCCGTTTCTTTTCCTCCAGGCTTTTTCCCTGGATCACCAATACATATTCTCCCCTTGGCTCGTTCTCCTCATAAAATTCCAATGCCTCTTTCATCATGAGCGGCATTACCGTTTCAAATTTCTTCGTTAATTCACGGCATATGGTAATCTTCCGGTTTCCCAGGACATTCCCCAACTCCTCCAACGTTTTTTTCAAATGGTGCGGCGCTTCATAAAGAATAATCGTCCTGCTTTCCTCTGCCAGTTCTTTCAACACCGCTTTCCTTTCTTTTTTATCCGAAGGCAAAAATCCTTCAAAGCAAAACCTTCTCGTACTCAATCCCGATAAAGTCAGTGCCGTAATACAGGCCGCCGCTCCGGGCAGGGAAGTCACCCTGATTCCCGTCTGCTGGCAAAGCTTCACTAATGTCTCCCCCGGATCTGAAATCGCCGGAGTTCCTGCATCCGTAATCAAAGCCACATTTTTTCCTTCCTGCATTAGTCCGATCAAATAATGTGCCTTCTCCACCTTATTGTATTCGTGATAACTCGTCATCGCCGCCTTTATCTGAAAATGATTCAACAATTTTATACTATTCCTTGTGTCTTCCGCCGCTATTATATCTACGCTCCGAAGCGTATCCAATACCCGGAACGTAATATCCTCCAAGTTTCCTATCGGCGTAGCGCATAAATACAGCATTCCAGCCATATGCCACCTCTTTTCAATATCCATAAATCTCATGTATCTCCGGCATATAGACCCCCGGTTTCTCATAAACAATCAGCGGTCTCTCCACCGTCATCCGCCGCTTTCCGCCGCGGTTTGCCTCGATTAACACCATATTCGGCTCCTTATCCGCAAACGGATATACAAGCTGCATCCTTTTCGGCTCCAATTTATATTGGCATAACAGAACCATAATCTCCGCCAGGCGAAAAGGACGGTGAACCATAAAAAAATTTCCTCCTGGCCGCAGCAGTTTTGCCGTCTGCTCTATCACATCTTCCAATGTACATAGAATCTCATGTCTGGCTATTGCCTTCGGCGTATTCGGATTCATCAGGCCATGCCCTCCCGTCATATACGGGGGATTACATGTAACAACGTCAAAAGAAGCAGCGCCGAATAACGTCCCTGCTTCTCTGATATCGCCCTGTACGATCTCAATTTTTCTTTCCAGCCCGTTCAACGCCACACTGCGCCTTGCCATATCCGCGCTTTCTTCCTGAATCTCCAGTCCCGTTAAATGTGCTGCTTTCGTTTTTGCCTCCATCAAGATAGGAATAATCCCCGTACCGGTACCGAGATCCAGCGTCTTATCCCCTTTCTTTGCTTTTGCAAAGCCGGATAAAAGAACGGCATCCATCCCAAAGCAGAATTTCTCCGGGTTCTGGATGATTTGATAACCATTCCGCTGCAATTCATCCAGTCTTTCGTTTTCCTTCAGATTAATTGTCATCCAGTTTCGATTTCCCTTCCTGCTTTTCCAATTTTTCCAGCTTCTTTAACTCCTCGTCGTTTACTTCCATTCTCATATTTTTATGCTTCCGCTTAAACCTGAGCTGGCCCACTTTATATTCCTGAATTTCTTTTTCATCATCTTTCTCAATAATTACTTTCACCAGCTGGCGCAGCACATTTACGCTATGGACAGTCCCCTTAAACCCATCGTCCGTCGTAACATAATCTCCTACATTCGGCAGTCTGCGGTTCAAATCCTCATAAGTCTCCTCTTCATTTTTCAAACAACACATCAATCTCCCACAAACACCGGAAATCTTAGTCGGATTTAAAGAAAGATTTTGTTCCTTCGCCATTTTAATAGATACGGGAATAAATTCCGATAAATACGTGTGGCAGCACAGCGCGCGTCCGCATATGCCGATGCCCCCCACTATTTTTGTCTCATCCCGCACTCCGATCTGGCGCAATTCTATCCTCGTTTTAAACACAGATGCCAGATCTTTCACCAATTCGCGGAAGTCGATCCTTCCATCCGCCGTAAAATAAAATAATACTTTATTGTTATCGAAAGTATACTCCGCATCGATAAGCTTCATCTCCAGATTATGCTTTCGGATTTTTTCCAAACATATTTTAAAAGCATCTTTCTCTTTTTCCTTATTCGACGCCTCCTGCTCATTATCCTTCTGCGTCGCGATACGCAAAACAGGCTTTAACGGCTGAACAACCTTATCATTTTCGACTTCCCTTACTCCGCCCACTACAGTTCCATACTCAATTCCTCTTGCGGTTTCCACGATCACATGATCGCCTTTTCTTATATTTAAACGGCCCGGATCAAAAAAATATATTTTGCCCGCCGTCCTGAAACGCACTCCAATTACTTTTATCATAATCTATCAACCTCACGAATTTTCTTTAATTGTCAGCAGCAGAAGTTCCATCGTCAAATCAAAATTTACATTAGCGTTTAAACGCTGCTTCGACTTGTCCAGGGCGTGAATGATCTTTTCAATCCCTTCATACGTGCTTCTATCCGCCACTCTTCTAATATACTGTATTTCCTCCCGGAAAATCAAGTGATTCGCATCATTTGTCGCTTTAAACAAAAGCACATCCCGGTACCATATGGAAAGAATATCAAAATAATCGTTCACATCCAGCTGGTATTCATTAATTTTCTTAATGGCAGCTACAATTTCGCTGATCTCCATATCATTAATATATTTTAAAAGGGTAACTGCCTCTTCCTTTACGCGGTCAAATTCCTCACTGGAAGCGAGCATCTTCGCTTTACCGATATTTCCCCTCGCAAAAGCTACGCAAATATCCGCCTTATAGTCCGGCACCTGCAAAGTTTCCATCAGATATTTTTTTACCTGGCTATCTTTTACCGGCTTCATATGAAGCGCGATGCAACGGCTTAAAATGGTGGGAAGCAGCGATTCCAAACTTGTCGTTAAAATCAGAATCACCGCATATTCCGGCGGCTCTTCCAGCGTTTTTAACAGCGCATTCTGAGCCTGTACCGTCATTTTCTCCCCTTCGTTTATAATATATACCTTTCTCTGGCTGCTATAAGGTTTAATCGCCACATCGCCATTGATCTGTCTGCGGATATCCTCCACGCCGATGCTTCCAGGCTTCTCATGGGATACATAGATAACGTCCGGCTGGTTTTTTCCCGCCATCTGTTTACAGGAATGGCACTCCCCGCATGGCTCCGGCATGCCGGAAGACATATCTTCCTTTTCACACTGCAATGCCGAAGCAAAAACCTTTGCAATAAATTCCTTTCCAGAATTCTTTTCTCCATTCAGAATATATGCATGGGATACCTTATTCAGCTTCAATGCGTTCTGAAGATGCTCCTTTATTTGCTCCTGTCCTATAATATCCACAAATCTTGCCATTTATAAACCTCCTTAGGTGAAAATATCCAAAAGCAGCCCCCTGATCTCACCTATTTTGCTTAGTATATTTAAATTATCTTTTTCATCTTTTACCAGCTCCTGTGCCAGTTCATCCAATTTTTCATCCACCAGGCGCACGATACCGTATACCCTGTGGCGTCCTCGCCTGTCCAGAAAATTTTCCCTGGAAAAAGAATGGGAACGGTTTATAATCTCATTTAAAAAATCCTTTACCAGCCCCCGATACCGTTTCATATCCCGGATATCCCGGTGTTTTGCCAGTTTATCCCCCTGCATCGTGATCTCTTCCATCAGGGAAGTAAGCCGTACTTGAAGTTCCTGCTCTTCGATATGGCTGACCAATGTAAACTTAAAAGCCCCGTCTCCCTGCTGCTGTTGAACCGGTTGTTCCACCTGCATCGGTTTATTGATCTGATTAACCTTGATATCCATACAAACTCCTCCCCGTCCCGGAACTTACACTTCAATAACACGGATCATATTTGTATTACCCGCTATTCCCAGCGGCACTCCGGCAGTCAGAACTGCTACATCCCCTTTCTTTACGTACCCATTGTCTTCTACCGCATGAATCGCCTCATTGAATAAGTCATCTGCATTTTCTTCTTTTTCAATTAAAAGCGGCACCACTCCCCATGATAAATTGAGCTGTCTGCACACCCTTGGATTCACAGCGCATGCAATCACCGGACAACATGGCTTATATCTGGCTATCATTCCTGCCGTAAATCCCGACATCGTTACGGTAACAATAGCCGCCGCATGCAGATCCGATGCCGTCGTACATGTAGCATGGGAAATCGCCGCCGTTACATCGGGAAAAACGGTACTAATCCGTTTTTTCATCCGGGAAACATAATCAATATCCTGTTCCGAGCGTTCTGCGATTTTAGCCATAGTCTTTACGGCCTCCACCGGATATGCCCCTGCCGCGCTTTCACCGGAAAGCATAATAGCTGTAGTCCCGTCATAAATCGCATTGGCAATATCCGTCACTTCCGCTCTCGTCGGTCTTGGGTTCCTGATCATGGATTCCAGCATCTGCGTTGCCGTAATAACATGTTTTCCCTGCTCTTCCGCCATTTTTATCATTTTTTTCTGCAATACCGGAACTTCTTCCAGAGGAATCTCTACGCCCATGTCTCCTCTGGCTACCATGATCCCATCCGATACGGATAAGATCTCCTCCAGATTTTGAATTCCCTGCATGTTTTCAATCTTAGCAATTACTTTCATAAAGCTGTTTTGCTCTTTCAGAATCTTTCTCAGTTCCAAAATATCCTCTTTACACCTCACAAAAGAAGCCGCAATAAAATCATATCCCAATTCACAGCCGAAGATAATATCTTCCCTGTCAGTATCGCTAATATACGGCATGGACAAAACAGCATTCGGAACATTTATTCCTTTATGATTAGATACCCATCCTCCATTAATTACCGTACATACAATTTCCTCTTCCCCTATTTCATCCACTGTCATCTCAATCAATCCATCGTCGATCAAAATGGACATTCCCTCTTTTATATCATTTTTCAAATTTTTATAGGTAATGGAGGCTTTTTCAGAATTCCCCATGACTTCTTCCGTCGTCAATACAAATTTTTGCCCTTCTTTTAACTCCGCTTTTCCCCCGGTAAAATCCCGAAGCCTGATCTCAGGGCCTTTCGTATCGAGCAATGTAGCTACCGGAAGTTTTAACTCCCCGCTTATCTTTATCACTCTCGCAAATTTCTTTTTATGCTCCTCATGACTTCCATGAGAAAAATTAAAACGTGCTACGTCCATACCCGCCAGCATTAATTCCCGCAGTTTATCTTCACCTTCACTCGCCGGTCCTATCGTACAAATAATTTTTGTTCTTCTCATATTGTCTCCTTTACTTATGATCTGTTTTTTATTTCTGAAAATGCCGTTTTCATAGCTTTTGCATTCTGCGCATCTTTTATTACCCTGATGCAGCCTCTTTCTATTCCTTGAATCTGGATACCCATTCTTTCATATGATAAAAGCTCTCCTATTATTTCTTCATTCAGTCTTTCTCCGGGAGCGGCAAGCGGAATGCCCGGCGGATACAGATTAATAAATTCAGCCGCTATCCGTCCACAGCCTTCTCTCAGTTCTACAGACTCCTGCCCGCTTTCATATGCTTCAAAAATGGACATAACCGTCTCATTTCTGCCATCAATCACCGGCGGTATCCATCCATCTTTTTCTTTGGAAATGTCCGTTGCTTTTACCCATTGATCCATTTCCAATAACGCCTTTTCCAAGCGTTCTATTCCCTCCTGCGTATCCATCATAGAAAGAATTGCAAGCGTATATCTTCCAGCCGCCATTTCCATTTGCAAATGATATTTTTCTTTTAAAATTTGATAAAGATCCTGTCCGGCCAATGTCCCCTTTTCGGCGTATATTATGACTTTGCACGGATCTGTTCCCTCTTTTTCTTCTATCCTTATAAAATGATTTTCCCTAACCTTCTCTAACATTCTGTCCCTAATATATTTCAACCGGGCCAACCGTTCTGTACCTTCCCTTTCCAGTATATCCAGACAGCTTTCCATAGATGCCATCAATACATAAGACGGGCTGCTTGTCTGAAAAATCCTCAAAAATCTTTCCAGCTTTCCTCTGTCAACAAGATGCCCACTCACGTGCAGCAAAGCGGTCTGCGTCATAGACGGCAATGTCTTATGCAGACTATGAATCACGAGATCCGCGCCTAACTTTATCGAATTTTCCGGATAATCTTTCTGAAATCCAAAATGCCCCCCATGGGCTTCATCCACAATAAGCGGTTTTCCATATTTATGCGCAATATCTGCTATTTTTTTTACGTCCGACACGACTCCTTCATATGTGGGGGACGTTATAATAACCGCTTCCACATCCGGCAGTTGCTTCAGCGCCCTCTCCACCGATTCGGGCTTCACTTCTCCGGCCGCTTTACATTTCCCCCAAAGTTCAGGGTAAAGATACGTAATTTTCAGTTCTTGCAAATATGCGCCATGATATACTGACTTATGGCAGTTCCTTGCCATAAGAACTCTTCCGCCTCTTCCGCACACGGCGGAAACAGCACTTAATATTCCGCATGTGCTTCCATTTACAAGAAAATATGTTTTTTCCGCTCCATAAAGCGCGGCAGCCCTTTTCTGCTCTCTTTTTAAAATTCCTTCCGCCTGATGAAGATTATCAAATCCGTCTATTTCCGTAAGATCAATGCCATATGCTCCGGCTAAAATTCCCTCTGCTGATTCCGGATTTCTCTTATGCCCTGGCATATGAAATGGATAATAATCCGAATTCTCATATTCAACCAATCGTTTGTATAATTCTGCCACTTTTTTATCCCTGACACTGTACCGTCATCCCTTCCTTATGAAAGGATCTTCCTGATTTCTTATTTGCTATATACCGTCTATGCTCTCTGTGGAATTTCATCGTTTCCAGCAAAGAACAGTATTTATCAGCGGTAGTTACGATCCATGCCTCTCTGCATCGAGGAGGGATCACTGTCAGCGGCCACATATGCTTTTTAATAATGTCTTTTTCTCTTTCCGTAAGATTATATTCCCTGGAAGCATTCCTAAGCGCTATACCCGGATGGTAAAAACCATGAAGGCGCTTAATATCCCTGTGGTACTTATCATGCCAGTCATAAAGAAAATAATCATGGAGCAGCGCTCCTCTCACAAGATCCCGCTGATTGCAGGATATGTTCAGCTTCCGGCTGATCGCGAGACTATAGATCGCCACATTAATACAATGACTGTTTACTGTCATATTTCCATGTTGAATATAATCTCTTGTTTTCAGAAAATTATCGGACATCAGGATATCGTTTCCGTATTCCTTTAACAATCCGTTCCATTCCTTCTGCTTTTCGAAAAACTTCCTGAATTTTTCTCTTTCCCTCTCGTTCACCCTTCTCTTACTTTTCATTTTCATAACCATGCCTTTTCCATAACATGTAACTTTTAAACTCATACCTCAAGTTATTCACACCCTTTCTGCTTAATAATAACATACAACAGGGAATCCAGTATATACATATTCATAAATTATTTTTGCATTTTCAAAAGGAAGATTAATACAGCCATGGGATCCATTTGTCAAATAAATATCGCCTCCAAAAGAACTCCTCCACGTAGCGTCATGCATACCTATATTCCCATTAAAAGGCATCCAATAATTTACCGGTGTTTCATAACCCGGCCCCCTAAGTACCGCATTTTTGGTTTTATATGTCAATCCGAAAACGCCCGCCGGGGTATTCCATCCTCTGGACGCATTTCCTGATACGAAATCGCTCTCCAGAATCATTTTTTCTTCTACATAAAGATAAAGATGCTGGTTTCCCAAATCAATTTCCACATATGTATTTCCAATGTCCTTATCTCCAGGCTGTGCTGCCGTATAGCTATATACCGGCTCCCGTTCTATTACCTCCCCCTTTTTCAAATCTTCAATTAATTCATTTTTCTCCTCATCCTTATTCGTTTTCCACCCATATGCACCGCTTTTCAGTTCTATCTCTCTCCCATCCGTTGTATGGAATATCCTGTTTTTTCCATAAGTATCATATTTTTTTGCCTGCTCCGCTATAAATTCCCCTATTTTTTCTTCATCCAGTTTTACCGAATTCCCATCAATAATCACCCAGTCATGAATCATATGCGCATCTACCAAGACTTCGTTTCCATTCCAGTTATATACAATCTCCGACTGCATATATTTATTTGCCTTATCCCTTGCGCTTGTTAATATTTTATTTTCTTCCTCCGTCTTTGCCACTCTGTAACAGCCCTTCTCTTCCAAATCTATTTTTCTTTCCAATAATACAAGAGCTTCTTCTATCGTCTCCTTCATTTTTTCCTTTACAATCTGTGTGCCCGGATCAGCCTCTACAATTACATATTCTTTTTCTTTCTCCGAATATGTAAGATAAGCATCTTTAGGCATTTTAATATTTTTCATCTGAAAAAAAACAAGTTCTTCTATTCTTTGCTCCAAGGCTTCCTTATCATATACGGCCTTCCATGGAAAATCATAACGATATTCCTGAAAAAATCCCAATATCCACCACTCCGGCTTCTGTTCCTTTTTTATCTTTATTAAGGTATCGTCAATTAGAAAACGCATATTGATCTCTGCCGGTACAATAGCATCCTCCATCTCTTCTCGTCCGTATATTTCCAAAATATAATTATTAATACGGGAATATAATAATTCCTCCACTTCCATAGGAGTCTTATATCCCATATCTTCCCCGCCTATCATTGTATGATAATAATAATGGTTTTCAAAATATAAAGAAATGGCAGCGTAGGTCATTCCAATTAAAACTAATGTGGAAACCAATGCAGCTATTCCCAACTTTTTCCATGGCAGTTTCTTTCCCTTCATATCTATCCTCCTAATATAAGTATATCGGATAAATTTTATTCTAATTAATATAATGAAATGCACAAAAGGACATAAAAAATTGCCCCGGGCATAACAAGCCCGAAGCAATCGCCTACAATGAGACATCGGGGATTCGAACCCCGGACAACTTGATTAAAAGTCAAGTGCTCTACCAACTGAGCTAATATCCCATACCATGTAAAATAATATTAATCTACGAACGCTTTATATGCTATCATAAGAATATGCAAAAGTCAATCTTTAATTTTTCATAATTCTATTTATAGAGTTCATCCCTATATCTTTCTTTTTCAGATCATATCTAAAAGTTCTTTTCGCTTTGCATCAAACTCTTCTTTCGATATCAATTCCGCTTCTTTTAACATTTTCAGTTTTTTTACTTTCTGTGCAAATATAATATCGTTGTCCTCATTTTCCGCCTCAATCTTTCGGGCAGTTTGCGATGCAGGTGTGCTTAGCAAATCACCACCTTCAATTAACTTTGCTGATTGATGAACTGCCGTCCTTTTTTCCAATTCATCTACAATACCATATTTTTTCTCCGGCAAATATGTCAATAAAAAGTTATAAACATTATAAGGCAATTCGATATCTATATATTGTTCCTTGCTATCAGAATAAAAATTCAAAATAACATTCCTGTCATCAATCATCCTAACATCTGAATTAATAGCAAAATTTGCCTCAACTGGTTTTTGCTCCATTGGCTGATAGGTCAGAGCCGCACCAGCCGCCATTCCCATCAAGCCGAACAATAATCCTCCTCCTATAGCGGCAAATTTCGAAAAGTCCCCTCCAGCTATGCTCCCGCCATAACACGAATAATCTCCATGGATATCGGTAGTATAATGGATATTTCCCGCTTTTTCAAAATAATGTATCTTATCGTAGGTAATTAACCCTTTATCTTCTTCCTGTGTATATCCATCTATTCTTAAAAAATTCAGCCCTTTATCTTCGTCAATATAGATAGCTGCCATCCTGTTTTTATCAGTAAATAATGAAAAGACCGGTATCGTTTCTTTTATATGAAATTCATAGCATTTCTGATAAAAGCGTGATGCATTCTCTTCTTCTTGAATATTAAGCTGCCTCTCCCTCTCCTTTTCTTCGCTTTCAATTTTTCTTTTTTTATCCAATTCTTTAAAATATTCTTCCCTTGTTGTTTCTATGATCTGGAGCCACTTATGGGGTTCCTCAATTCCCATCAACATAATTGTTGCCAAAGCGCCCTGCACTACTGAATTCCTTCTATATTCAATAGTAAGATTGACATCACTTTTAAACCTTCCTACGTACATCTTTTGTATAGATTCGTAAGAAATTTCAAATGGATAGCTATCATCACTTAATTCTCCCTGATAATACTCAAAAGCATTTCCTTCAATTCGAGAAGAATAAAGTAGTAAATCAATAGAACATTGTTTTCCAAATAAACCGCCTTTTTTATATTTTCCATAATAAGCTTTTATTTCCCGTTCACTGTCCCATCCCATAATTTTCTCCATTATATTTATAAAAACCTTGTAATTATATAAATAATTACAAGGTTCCCCATGTGTTAATGCCCAGAACCGGAATCGAACCAGTGACACGAGGATTTTCAGTCCTCTGCTCTACCAACTGAGCTATCTGGGCATTGAGTAGCGGGGACAGGATTTGAACCTGTGACCTTCGGGTTATGAGCCCGACGAGCTTCCAGACTGCTCCACCCCGCGTTATCATATTATCTGACTATTCTTTCTTGGATTACATTATATGCAATCACTAAAGTCTTTAGACCTGAATGGATGGAGGTGGATTCGAACCACCGAAGCAATTTGCAGCAGATTTACAGTCTGTCCCCTTTGGCCACTCGGGAATCCATCCATATATTATTTTACAATTCGTGAAGCTCATAAAAGCCAGCCTTTTAAGTTCTCAGCTTTAAGCCGATGATCGGACTCGAACCGATAACCTGCTGATTACAAATCAGCTGCTCTGCCAATTGAGCCACATCGGCATATAAATGGGACCTATAGGGCTCGAACCTATGACCCTCTGCTTGTAAGGCAGATGCTCTCCCAGCTGAGCTAAGATCCCATATTATTTCTCTTAAAATGTACACATTTTAAACGACCCGGATGGGACTCGAACCCACGACCTCCGCCGTGACAGGGCGGCGCTCTAACCAACTGAGCCACCGGGCCATTCAATATAACATATTAAATGTATATCAGGATATAACCATATCAAGATATGATCATATTAAAATATGCTCATACTATAGTATATTCATACCCTCAAAACCGAATACCGTATCCTACAGATACCCCTTCTTCCACCACCCGCTCCTCCACGATGGGTAAGCCCTCGGCCGATTAGTACGCGTCCGCTCCACGCATTGCTGCGCTTCCACTCCGCGCCCACCTACCCCGTCCTCTACGGGGGGCCTTACCGCTTCCGCGTGGGAGGCCTCGTCTTGGGGGGGGCTTCACGCTTAGATGCCTTCAGCGTTTATCCCTCCCGGGCTTGGCTACCCTGCCGTGGGCCAAGCGGCCCAGCAGGTGCACCAGCGGCCCGTCCACCCCGGTCCTCTCGTACTAGGGGCAGCTCCCCGCAGGCCTCCTGCGCCTGCGCCGGATAGGGACCGAACTGTCTCACGACGTTCTGAACCCAGCTCGCGTACCGCTTTAATGGGCGAACAGCCCAACCCTTGGGACCTGCTGCAGCCCCAGGATGCGATGAGCCGACATCGAGGTGCCAAACCACCCCGTCGATGTGAACTCTTGGGGGTGATAAGCCTGTTATCCCCAGGGTAGCTTTTATCCGTTGAGCGACGGCACTTCCACCCGTTGCCGCCGGATCACTAAGTCCCAGTTTCCTGCCTGCCCCACCCGTCGGTGTCGCAGTCAGGCCCCCTTCTGCCTTTGCACTCTGCGGATGGTTCCCGTCCATCCTGAGGGGACCTTTGAGCGCCTCCGATACCCTTTCGGAGGCGACCGCCCCAGTCAAACTCCCCGCCAGGCGGTGTCCCGCGGCCGGTTCCACG
>KE159600.1:269707-839970 GCA_000403275.2 Lachnospiraceae bacterium 28-4 | reverse complement strand
CTCAGGCCGGCTACTGATCGTCGCTTTGGTAGGCCGTTACCCTGCCAACTGGCTAATCAGACGCGGGCCCATCCTGTACCACCGGAGTTTTCAGGGAAAAGCCATGCGGCTTCCCCCGTTATGCGGTATTAGCACCTATTTCTAAGTGTTATCCCCCTGTACAGGCCAGGTTGCCCACGCGTTACTCACCCGTCCGCCACTCATGCACAGACCTTCCGACCGTAATCTTCCCTTCTGTACACCCGTTCGACTTGCATGTGTTAGGCACGCCGCCAGCGTTCATCCTGAGCCAGGATCAAACTCTCATGTTTGTTCGTTTGCCTGCTGCAGTTCCCTCTGCTGGCTTTACTGTTCTTTTTGGGTCCATGGGTTTCTCCATGGATTGTTTGTTCTTTGAATTTCCTCTGAATTTTCCGCTCCGCTTTCCGCTTCCTTCCTACTCTCCCTTTACAGGATTACAGGCTTTCCGCTTCTTCGGAGTTCTTGGAATTTTCAGGGCTGCATTGCTGTTCATTTGCCAAGGTTCGGTTATCCATAAAATGGTTTGTCTTGTCTTTTCAGACGCAACTCATTTAGTTTATCACGCCTTTTTTATTGTGTCAAGCTCTTTTTTCTTTTTTTATACATTTTATGAATTTGTTTCCACCGCTCTTTCGCAGTGGGTTTTTATTATAACATCGCATTTTCTTATTTGTCAAGCATATATTTATCAAATAAAGAAATTTTATCTTAATTGCTTAAGATTTCTCGATGTATAAACGGAGAAAGAGGGATTTGAACCCTCGCGCCGCGTAAACGACCTACACCCTTAGCAGGGGCGCCTCTTCAGCCTCTTGAGTATTTCTCCATAGCCTGAATTAACTATTTCTGTTAATTATTTAATCTGTTGCGTATTTGCACTATCTAACACGTTGTGCCACAACGCAAAAGTTATTATACAACAGGAAATATTTATTTGTCAATTCTTTTTTTATTCTTCTATTATAGAAGTTTTCTGGTCAGAAAATTTCTGATGAAACGCGATTGCTTTCTCGATCCTATTCTTTACTTCTGCTGCTATTTCCACTGTTTTCATATTTCTATACTCTTCATAATATATAGGCGGAAGATATATAAGCTTTACCGTAACCGGCTTAACCGATTTTTCATCAAAAGGCTTAAAAGCATCTATTAAAGCACATGGAACAATGGGACACTGTGCTTTCACGGCACTCCTAAAACTCCCCCCCTTAAAATCCAGCAATTTATTTCCAGCCTTGCTTCTTGTTCCTTCCGCAAAAATAAGAAAATTCTTGCCTCCCTTAACTTCCTCTGTCATTTTCGCGATCACTTTCATAGATTGACGAATATCTTCACGATCTATAGAAAGGGATCCCAAAGCATCCGTTACTTGCTTCAATAAAATAATTTTGCTTGCCTCTTTCTTTATTACGAATGCAAACGGCACAGGACAGGATTCCAGAAAAGCCAATACATCGTAAAGCCCCTGATGATTAGGGAAAAATACAAAGCCGTTTTTTTCAGGTATATTCTCAAGGCCGTAGGACTCTATTTTTACTCTCCCTGCTTTATTAGCAGCTATAGTCACTTTTTTAATATAGGCATACGCTTCTTCAAAGCTTATTTTATCATTTCTCCCGCACATCCATATACGAAAAAGATAATATGGAGCTTTTAAAAATAACCGTAAAACCATCATTGCGATTCTATACATAATTTTTTATTTCCTAACTATATTATCATACAAATTATTTCCCTTAGAGTCAATGACTACGATAACCGGAAAGTTGCTCACTTCTAATTCACGAATTGCTTCCGTACCCAAATCTTCATAGGCTATTATTTTTGAACTTATAATAGAACGCGAAAGCAGCGCTCCAGCTCCTCCTACCGCAGCAAAATAAACCGCCTTATTTTTTATGATGCTGTCTATGACCTCTGTCGAACGTCTGCCTTTACCAATCATACCTTTCAATCCCGCATCCAGAAAGCCAGGTGTATACTTATCCATCCGGCTTGCCGTAGTAGGCCCTGCAGACCCTATTGCCCGTCCCTCCCTTGCCGGCGACGGTCCCATATAATATATAATATTTCTTTCCAGGTTAATAGGAAGTTTTTCTCCCTTTTGCAATGCCTCATCCAGTCTTTTATGGGCGGCATCTCTTGCCGTATAAACCGTTCCCGTAATATATACGTAGTCTCCTGCCCGAAGAACGCTTATGTCTTCATCCCTCATGGGAGCATTAATATATCTATCCATATTCCTTCACCTATTTGGGGCCTATTCTTACTTTTAAGTTAAATGATCCGTACCGCATGCCTGTTTACATGGCAGCATATATTGACTGCTACCGGCAATCCGGCGATATGCGTCGGATATGTGTTGATATTTACTGCAAAAGCCGTCGTACTTCCTCCCAGCCCGCCCGGTCCAATGCCAGTCTTGTTTATCCTATGTAATAATTCTTCTTCCATTTCCCTTATGTACGGAACCGGGGAATGTTCATCAACCGGTCTTGTCAGCGCTTTTTTAGCCATCCACGCGCATTTTTCAAATGTTCCCCCTATTCCCACACCGATTACCATGGGCGGACAAGCGTTTGGGCCCGCCTCTTTTACCGCAGTCAAAATCGCTTCTTTTACCCCTTCTATGCCGTCCGCCGGCTTCAGCATAAATATACGGCTCATGTTCTCGCTGCCAAATCCTTTTGGCGCTACTGTAATTTTCACTTTATCGCCGGATACTATCTCATAATGAATAACTGCAGGAGTATTGTCTTTTGTATTTTCCCGGATAAGAGGATCCTTTACCACGGATTTTCTTAAAAATCCTTCTTCATATCCCTGACGCACTCCTTCATTCACCGCATCTTCCAACAGACCCCCTTCAAAATGAACATCCTGCCCTATCTCCAGGAAAATGACTGCCATCCCTGTATCCTGACAGATTGGAATCATGTCTTCGGCTGCAATCCGAAGGTTTTCTTCCAACTGGTTTAAAATCTGCTTTCCCAAAGGCGCTTTTTCACTTTCAACAGCCTGATCAAGAACCGCCTTCATATCCTTCGAAAGATAATGATTGGCCTCGATGCACATTTCCTTTATATTCTCCGTAATTACCGATGTTTGTACTATACGCATATATTCCTCATCATTCCGTAATTATATTCTTAATAATTTCCAGTTCATCCTGCGTCGGCTCCAGAGACTTCCATCCCAGAGTCTGGCCATCCTCTTTATATCGTGGAATTAGATGAAGGTGAAAATGAAATACTGTCTGCCCGGCCGCTTTTCCATTATTCTGAACCAGATTAAAGCCGTCACAACCGAGTTTTTCTGTCATAAGCACCGCCATTTTTTTTGCAAGAAGCATTACTTTGACAGCTGTTTCATCCGGCAGTTCATACAAATTCGCATAGTGATTTTTCGGTAAAATAAGCGCATGTCCTCTGGTTGCCGGTCCTACATCAAGAATTACTTTAAACTCCTCATCTTCATAAAGCGTTTTAGACGGTATATCTCCGTTCGCAATCTTACAAAAAATACAATCCTTTTCTCTCATAACCCTTTTCCTACACGGCAGTACACTGAAATACCGCGCGTTTCCTTTCCAATTTGATTATCTATTTCCCCTGTCGGTCAAGTTCTTGTGAAGTCTAAAAAATAAAAATTTGGTCTAATGCGCGCAAAACCTTAAAGTCACCCTTCATCTTCATTTCACCGGACATAAAAGCTCTTTGAAAGGTCATTCTCCCATTCACAATTTCGTCTAACGTACGTTTTTCTAATTGTAATTCCACTTCTGCATAATCCGACGTTCCAAAAAAACATTGCAAATCCGCATTATTCACTTTGATGATCAGATTTTTCTTTTTCCCGCTGATAATGAAACGGTAAACACCGGAGAATCCCGGCTGCGGCCTAAAATGCTGTTCTAATTGCGCCACAATTTCTCCGCTCTCCTCCGTCTCTCCATTATTTAACATATCACGGAACAGGCTGGTTAATTCCTGAATATCCTCTTTTTGTTTTTGTACATAATTATCATCGGAAGCATATTGGGAAAGTTGTTCCGACTCCTGAGGTGTCAGATCAATTTGCGTCTTGGAAACAATTTGGCCAATGGCCTGATGACTCGCTGGAAGGCTGACGATCTTCTGGTTTACTGTGCGGTACATATTTTCCGCCTTCTTTTCTATGAGCATGATATATTCCCGATTTTCTTCCATCAAAGACGCATCCGCAATATATCCGCATATACCGCTGCAAGGCCTCCCGCCCAGAATTTCCCATGCAGAAGTAAGGCTTAATTTTCCTTCTCTTTCACCATACGTAGTGGACATAACGACAGGACACATGTAAATGCTGCTTATTTTCTCTTTATCGCCATAAAGCCAGCATGCATCCAGAAATTGCTGCATATATCCCCCGATTCCATACCACTCTACGGTAGTGGCAAGAATAATTCCGTCAGCTTCTTTTAAACTTTGAGGCAAAGCGGTAATACCGTTTTTTAATTCATGTAAATTAAAACGTTCCACCTTTACCCGAAGTTCTTCCAAAACCTCCTGCATTTTATTAATTACAAATAAAGTAGGATCGTCAATCAGCCCTCTTCCACCATAATAAATATTAATCTTCATAATTTACTCCATTTCTGCGCGGCTTTTTGCACATATCAAGTTTGTGGACGCCGCGCAGACACAAACTTGGGATTGAAAATTTTTAATTTTCAATCTTATTTCCTCATTTCCATCCGCTCTTTCTTTCCTGCGGCCCATAGTAAAAATGATATTGCCACTCCAGCCAGAAAGCCTCCAATGTGAGCCGCGTTATTAATTCCTCTCCCCGCAAAGCCGCTGTAAAGAGAATACACTATCATAAAGAGAAGTCTGCCCATCGTGATCTGTTCCAAATGGCCTTTGTGAACGCATACTAATATAAACAATGCGCCAATTATGCCAAATATCGCGCCGCTTGCTCCTACCGAACTGATATGCATGTCTCTATAAATTTCATAAACTGCCGACAGGAGGTTTCCCGATATGCCCGCAAATAAATATATAATACTATATTTAACACGGCCAAAGTATTTTTCCACCACTTCGCCCAAATAATACAGAACGATCATATTGCTGACGAGATGATCCACATCCCAGTGCAAAAATATACTTGTCAATATCCTGTAATATTCCCTGTCTTCCCAAAACATTCCCGCGTTAAAAGCACCTACATTATATAACAAGTCTTTTGTAAATGTACATATCAGAAAAATTAAAATATTTGCGGTTACTAAAAATACCGTCACATATGGCATACGAAAACGGGTGCTATATTTCTCCGTCCGATATATATCCCCGCCGCTGCCCGCTGCCTCCTGTCCGGATGCGGAAGCCTGGGCAAGAAAACATTCTATTTTATTTCTCATTCCATAAAAATCCCCAACCTGGTTCTCATATATTACCAGGCGGTCATTCAAGGGATGGATCATCCAGCAAAAGGGATCATCCTCACAAATTCGTTTCCCCCTTTCCGTTTCCCTGCAAACGATTAACGACATAATATGAACATCATCCGCATTTTTCGCCTTAAAAAAATCCTTTATTTTATCCTTAATGTGCTGATACTGCTCTTTTGTTATATATAAATTTTTTTCATAATATACCACATGAAATACATTTACATAATTATTTTCCATATGATAATAAAAAATAAATTCCGGCAGGTTGGAAGGAACCTTTGTATATCCCTCTTCCACCATGAAATCATCGAGCTGTTGTTCTAACATGTTCTCTCCCATTCGCACTATGCATGCAAATATCTTATGCTATGGAAAAGGGTATCATTTCCTTCCGTTCATGTCAATCCATTTACATTTATCGATAACACATTTTATCTGTAGCAAAAAATCATTTTTCCAAAACGCAATTCGTCCCCGCATTCGATTCGCACCGTTTCATTGGGTTCCAGCCTCAAGCCATTTTTAAATGTCCCATTTGTCGAATTCATATCCGTTACGTAAATCCCATCCTCCTGTCTTGTAAAGCGAGCATGTATACGGCTGATCGTACTGTCTTTAATTACAATATCCACATTTCCCGCCATTTTTCCTATTGT
The DNA here is from genome assembly GCA_000403275.2 of Lachnospiraceae bacterium 28-4. Taxonomy (GTDB): domain Bacteria; phylum Bacillota; class Clostridia; order Lachnospirales; family Lachnospiraceae; genus Kineothrix. The sequence continues at coordinate 833,853 of KE159600.1, read as the reverse complement.
GCATGGCAAATTTTCCAAACTGATATGATATTTATTTCCTTTGTTTATCCCATAAAGTTTATTTTCCTTTTTATATAAGGAAGTGTCGAGGAAAACAGTATTTCCATACTCCTCCGGGATTTTTTCATACTCTCCCATTTTATTATATTTTATCTTTTTATCAAAAGGCGTATCCTTTTCAGCAAATATCCTTTCCACATTCTGCCTTTCCACTACAGGCGCTTTTCTCTCTATTTTAACCCTGTTTTTCTTCTTTAATAAATTTAAAATAAAATACAAAAACATTAATGCCGACATAACGATCAATACGACAGTTCCCGCCATGGCCACAAGTTTTTCTTCCCTGGATAATGTAAAAAAATATCCCGCACTGACAACCGCAGCTGCCGCTCCGGCGCATAGAAACGATAATATTCCGACGATTGGCAGATGGATATCGCTCTCCTCCTCGCCTGTTTCCCGGTCAACCCTATCAAAATCCTCTTCTCCGCTCCACTCTTCTTCCTCCGCCTCTTCCTCCTTGCTCCACATTTCCTGTATCTTCACAACTTCCTCCACTTCTATTGCAGAAGAATCAAACCAGCTTAATATTTGCGGCAATATAAATCGATTGTCTTGTATCGTTTCATAAATTTTATATACGATCTCGGTTGCTTCCTCTTGTTCCCGATCCACCTTATCAAGCAGAAACTCCGCCAATGACATCAGCGCCGACTGTCTGTCAGCCTCTTCTAAACAGGGATAGTACAGAAAAAAGTATTCCCTGGCCTCCGGTTCTGCAAAAATATATTCCGGCATCAACATCAAACACCGGCTGTCCAATAGAAAAATATCCAGATTTTCTAAAGCTTCTCTTATGCTTTCCAATAGATCATAGATATTCCCATACTCCATTTTCTTTTTCTCATATAAATTTCTTAAATTCTGCTTAGAACTTATCTCATAATAAAAACTGCATTCTTCATCCACATACCTTATCTTACAGTTTAATAGATGCCCGATTTTATTTCCGCTTATCATCCGATATTGATAGTTCTGATCCTTTTCATCTAACTTATGATTGATAATTAGAAAATTATGGTTTAAATCTTTATGATATTTTACATTTAACATATTTTCTCCCTACTACTATTCTGTCTCCATATGCCCGCTTATCTTATCCGCCGCCTTCCTTACCAGCCGGACTTTACGGATACAGTCTGTAGGGCAGATCCTTTCCGCCCATCCCTTCGCGTAAAAATCCCACCGGCTCCATGGCAGTAATTGTCCGGTAAAAGCCACGTTCATCTTTCCGGAAGCTTCCACTGTAATATTCCTCTTATCCGTCTGCACCGTACTGATCAATGTGTCTATCCCTAAATATTTCTGGCCAAACTGCCTATTGCACTGGCCTATGATCAACTGTTTTATTTCCTCCGGACTTTTGTCACATCCATAAACTCCGCTCCATTCACTTCCGTAATAGCCACATGCGCTTCCGCGAAAAGCTAACATATACGCATCCTGGGAAGCTACACAACGATTATACAGATAAAAAGTCATATAAAAAATAAGGCCTGTTAAAAAAACTGCCAACGGTATCACCAGGCTTGCCTCTACTGTCAGATATCCTCCTGCCTTTCTATATTCCTTTCCCCACAACATAAAACACCCCCAATCCAACGGCTAAAAACGGAAGAAAAGGTATACGGCTTTTCCCCCTCACTTTTTTGCAAATCAGCAGAGCCAGGGCACATATGGAAGAAAGCAGAAATCCACTGATCATCGCAATTATACATCCCTTCCAGCCTATCCACATACCTACGGCCATAGCTGCCAGCCCGTCCCCATATCCAATACTTTCTTTCGTACAAAGTCCAAGAAACAGTAAACACGCCCCCGGTAAAAGCGAATATAATATTTCACTCCATTCCTTCTCTCCCAAAATTATCGTATACAGCAAGGCACAGCCTCCTGATAACGCAACGACAATGACCGGTATTTCCTTTTTTCGTATATCTGTTATGACACATATTGTCATAAAAATCAGACAGATCGTCCACTCCCATTCTATTTTCATCAGTTCCCTTCCTCTCTTATTCACTGCATTTCGGGCATTGCCCTTTTCCCTCCGTATCGGATAAACGTATCGCATGAATTGTCCTTTTCAGGCCGGAACAGTTTAAGGAACTGTGCGCTTTATTCCCATAGGAAGTCACATAAACCACTGCCTGATAAACGCTGCCTTTACACCCGCCGCACATATAATACTTTTCCCCGCTTTCATTCCGCAGATCTTTTACCGAGGAAGAGGACACGGCTTTAATCGATGGATTTAAATAAGCACAATTACGGGCCACATGGTAAACCACACCATTTTCCGCCACATATACCGTTATTTCTTCCTCTTTCCCTCCATCCGTTTTGTTCTCCACATCATAACCGGTCCATGCACGTCCATAATATCTGTTTTCCATGGAAATATCAGGAAATCCTGTTAATCCCACAAGAGGTCTCACTTTATATGAAGCGATAAGTTCTATCTTGTCTCCCTCTCCCATAATCAATGATCCGGTAAAGTTCAACCCCCGGCTGCCTCCAATCAGACAAGTATGGTCTAAATATTCTTCTCCCAGAATATCGATGATTTCTCTTTTTGTGTACTTTTCAGACAATATCAAAGAACCGGCTCCGCCCCAGGGCAAACCTTCTTCTATCCCATTTTTATATGCATAACCATAAAACGCCATTTTATTTCCCGTCTGATGCATCGCTCCCATAATATTCCCATGAAGCCGCAATACATCAAAAACGAATAGCAAATTCATAAAAAAGAAGAAAAATAATGGAATAATCATAGCAGCTTCTACTGTCATGCTTGCCTTTAAAGTTCTTTTACGGGGGGAGGAAGTAAATGACATCCTTTTTCCGGCTATAATAGAAAAGAATTGAGATGTGTTGTCTTGATTTAATAGATTCCTGCCCGGAGAAACAATTGTTATTTTATTATGTTTACAGTTGCCATTTAGATTCCGGAAAAAGGACATCATTTGCTTCCTCCCCTCGTATATTTTTAAATAGATAATTTATTAATCGTAACCGTATCTTTTCTGAACATCACAATGATATCCAAAGGCACTGGACATGGAGATTTCAGATAAATAACTGTCAAAACAGGCATCCATGCGAAAATTAACGTTGCCCGCCGTTGTGCGTATATCCATCTCCATAATGTCCATTGCCCGCATATTTTTTCTTTCGCTGTTTTCTAAAAACAGCATAATCCTCAAATAGTCCTGATAACTTAAACCATGCCCTGGGTTTTCCCCATCCGGGATATTTCCCGAAAAATCAGCTATATTCGCAAGTCCTGTTTTCCAGTCCGCCGCTGTTTTCATTAATGGAATCCGTCCGCCTTTCAAAAGACATTTTACATCTGACAGGCTTTCCATATATGCCCAGGCAAATAAAATAGATGCTTTTACCAGCTTTACCAGCGCCGGTATCTGTAATACTGCGGTCAGCGTAAGTGCCAGCAGCTCCGCTTCCGCACATTTTCCTGCATCGGAAAACAAATAAATGACATTGGCAGCTTCCCGCCACCGGATCAGGCGTTTTACCACCTTCTCTAAATTTTCCAGATCCGATTTTTCTCCGGCAATCATATACTCTATTTGATACTTCATAAACGACTTTTCCAATTCATTTCCGTACCAGCCGCACTTATCAAATAAATAGCAGTCGAACAATATATGATCCGATACGGTTTCCGGCAGCCTCTGGCCCGGGCTCAGACCTGCGCCCTTTAATCTCTCTCTCCGGGATATGTAATCCTCGGGCCGGATAACTGTTCCCGACACATGATCCATATCTCCTAATACCAAGTTTAAAACCAGACTTCCTCTTAATGCATTTACCCTGTCCGCAGGATTGTCCAGCGAAATTTCCTTTTTATTCCCCTCCTCATCTTCTTCCTCCAAAAAGGCAACCTCATTTATCTGCTCCTGTATATTTTCCCTTTCTCTTGCAATATCTCTGGTTTCCAGGCCCCATGCACGCAATTCCCCAGCCTGCTCTATTGTTTTGGCTATCATTCCTTCCATGGAACTTTCCTGCATATATGCGATCGCTTGCCTTTTCATTACATTTCCTCCATCATCGGAAGCGATGGACATTTCTTTTATCACCGATTTATCTACCGAAAGGGAAAGCCAGTTTTTCGCAGCATTCTTGCCTTTTCCGGTTCCGGTAAAATTATTTTCCATGTACCGTCTGAGATGTTCTGCCGTATTTTCCGCCTTGCAGTCCGTTGTTCCATAAGACATATCCACAAAAAGCAAATCGTATTGCTCCAAAAGCTCCCTGTGAAATTCGGCAAGTACGCTGTTCATCCCGATATCCGCCACGCATTCCGCTTCCATCCTGATCACGCTTATCCTGGCTCCCTCAATGACAGTCAGAACAAATGACAGAATGAGGGAGAGGGAAAGCGACAAATATACGGTGAGAGAACCTTTGCTCATGACATTACCGTATTGCTGTCCTGGGTAATCTTTTTGAAAACATTTGTTACTAACGTACGGAGCTGATTTTTGAATATAATAACAAGACCGATCAGGACAACGATAATTAAAATAATTTCCACAGTTCCCATCCCATCTTCTTCTAACATAAACTCCTTGAAATTTTTTAACCTGTTTTTCATCTTTCACTCCATTTCTGCGCCGTTTTACCTCATAAAACCAGCGCGGCTTTGTAATTGTATATTTTCATGCAACTTTAAATTTCTATACAGAAAAAGAAAAGTACGCCGGTACTAAAATCAATATCATAACGATACCGAGCATCAGCATCATTGGCAGCAGCAGCTTTGTTCCCGCCTCCTCTCCCAGCTTTCTTGCCATATTTCTGCGCTCCTCAAAAGCGTTGTCCGCCTCCTGGCGCAGCGCATTTAATATGCTGTTGCTGCCTTTCCTCAGATTCTGTACCAAAATATTTGACAGTTTCGTATATTGGGGCAGACGGCACCTCTTTCCAAAACGCTCATAAGCCTCCATTTCGGAAATTCCGCTGTCCAGTTCATGACATATCAGAAGCATCTCCTCATATACATAATGGAAACCTCCTTCCTCCTGCTTTTCCACAGCATAACGGGAAGCTATTTTCCTAAAGGAATTCCTGATAGTCATTCCCGCTCCAAGATAGAGCATCAATTTGCTGATCATCTGAGGATAATCCAAAAGCATCTGCCGGTTTCTCCGATCCATTTCCTCATTTAATTTTCTGCCTTGTAAAAAATAAACCATTCCTGCGCCGGTACAGAGTAAAATAAATATGTATCCGCTGCCGTCATTTACATTTTCACTCCATATTATTTTCTCTCCGCCAATACTTTCGGGCAGTTCCATTCTGTCCGTATGACGATCTTTTTCCTCCTGCCGGAGCAGCAGTTCTGATATCTCTTTTTTCAAAAATTCTTCTTTCGAATAATCCGGCGGAAATATATGGACCGAAAAAACATACTCTTTTCTAAAGTCATCGTAAATAAATACCGCCGTCAGATCCACCGTTTCTCCAGCCTCTCCGATCTGCGCATTATCTACGCTTCCATCGGAATAAACCAAGGAATAATCATTGCTTTCCCAAACGATCTGGAAAGGATATCCCTCCACTTCTCTCACCAGATTCAGATCGTTTCTTACCTCCCTTATGGATCTGTTTGCACCCGATATAATATCCGGCAACGCCTCTGCCAGTTGTTCGGCCAGCTGTTTTACCAAAACCTCTTCATATCTCTGCTCTTCCACAGAAATAACAAAATCCTGCCGGAGCGTTCCCTGGCCGCTTTCTATCCGCGCCTCCAGCCCGGCTTCCCTGCTTCCCACCCCATATGTATTTCTTTTAATATATTTTCCATCCATCACCACGCTTTCCATTCTTCCGCTAACGAATAAGCATATTGCCAGTACATCCCCCGTAAACACCAGAAAAAGCAATAACCTGAGTTTATTCATATAAAACCGGCGGAGATGGTTCTTTTCCCTATCCCTTTTTCCCCTGATTTCCGGATGCAGAACAGGCAATATTTCCCCGGCCCCTTGCTGGCGGAATATTTTTCTTTTTATGCAAAAGTCGTAGACAATTCCGGCAAGAGATGTTTTTTTCCTTAATGCCAGGAAAAATAATAAAAAATATAGTATTAATACCATTCCATATAAAATAATCATATTACACCTCTATATCCACTATTTTTCCTGACAGAAAAACCGCGCCTATATAAACAACCATGCAAATGCTCATAAGAACGACTCCCGCCGCATTTCTATAAAGTACATCGAAAAAACCTTCCGATGCCGCGCTGATATATAGCAGAATGCCAAAAGGAACTATATTCATGATTCTTTGCTCCATCTGTCTTGCACTGATAACTACCTCTATTTCTTTTTCCGTTTCTACTTTATCCTCTATTACCGATACGCTTCGCTCTATAATTTCCGTCAAGTTTCCCCCGCTTCTTTTTGCCACGGCAAATACCTGGGCAAATTCTATGATATCCTCCGTACCGACGCGCCTCCCAAAATCATGCAATAAACTTTCTATTGACATATTATTTTTTAATCCTGCCACAACAATATACAATTCCCTACAGATCATGCTCTCTTTTCCGTATAGCAGTTCCATGTCCCCGAGAGCTTGTTGAAAAGCATTTTCAATGGAGTATCCTGCCTTTTGATTGGCAGATACCGATAAAATGGCGTCTTTAAACTGAATTACCGCTTCTTTTTGCCTCTTTTTCCTCAATATCTTTTGCCTTTCACTCTGATATAAGAGATAAACCGGCAATAAAAAGGGCAGTGCCAGGGCAGATCGGTAGAAAAACCATGAAAAAAGAACAATAATAACAATGCCTTCCAGCATACACTTTATTCTGTCTTTTTTATTCAGAAGATCATTGCTTTTCTTCCCTCTTTTCCAGAAAGCCAGTTTAAACCATGATTCCTGCCGTTTTGAGTTTGCTGTCATTCCTTAATTCCCCCCTTTTTATTAATTTTCCTTTTACTTTTCCATTTTCTTCCCCTTCCTCTTCAAATGCATACAACGTTCTGATTTTTATTTCATTTCCCTCCACTCCTTCCACTTCCACAATCTCCAGGACTTTTCTGCTTTTATCCCTAAGCCGGCCCAAATGGACAATAATGTCTAATCCGGCGGCAATCTGCTGTCGAATTGCAGCTAACGGCAATTCCATCCCCATTAAAATCATAGTTTCCAGTCGGCTTAACATATCTCCAGAACTGTTTGCATGGCCGGTGGACATGGAACCGTCATGTCCCGTATTCAAACATTGCATCATATCGATCGCTTCTCCTCCCCGCACTTCTCCTACGATAATCCTGTCCGGCCGCATCCGCAGACTTGTCTTTATTAAATCCCTGATATTGATAGGGCGGCAGCCTTCCACATTTGCATTTCTTGTTTCCATGCGTACTAAATTGGGAATATTTTTTATTTGAAGTTCTGCATTGTCTTCAATCGTTATAATTCTTTCATCTCTGGGAATATATGCGGAAAGCGCATTTAGAAAAGTAGTTTTACCGGAACCTGTCCCACCACTTATAAAGATATTATATTTCGCTTTTACCAGCCTGGATAAAAGCAGATCAGCCTCTTCCGTAATGCTGCCAAGCTCCCGCAATTCTTTCATCCCGATCGGGTGATCCGGGAACCGGCGTATCGTCAATATCGGCCCATTTAAAGCCACCGGGCTGAGAACCACATTCACGCGGGAACCGTTTTCCAATCTGGCGTCCACAATAGGGGAGGCCTCATTTACTACGCGGTTGCAGCCCGCCACGATCCGCTGTATTACATCTTCCAGCTTTTCCTTCGATTCAAACCTCATTTCGTATTCCATAACTTGTCCGGCTTTTTCGATAAAGATTTTATCCGTGCCGTTAATCATAATTTCCGTCACATCAGTATCATCAATTAATTCCTGTAAAATATCCAGCTTTCGTATGGAATAAAAAAGTTCCTGCCTTAATCTTTCTTTCTCTTTTAACCCTATATAGGATTCCTTGCTCCTGGATATGATCAATTCGTCGATAATATCCTTTATTTCCTCATCCGGCATCTCCCTGGAAAAGTCCAGTCTGTCCAAAATCATTGCCCGAAGCTTTTCTTTTCTGTTCTCATCCTTCATATGCGTAGATATCTTCCTCTATGATTCCTTTTACGTAAGCCGCCATCTCACCATGGGTCAACTGCCCCAATCCCGGCGGAAGACGACAGAACTCCGGCAGACTCCATCGCTTTGTCTTAACCGCTATATCTTCATAATTCATCATTTTCATCACCTCCTCATATTGCCGCAGCTTTGCTTCCGCGTACCCGTCTTCTTTCACTATGGTAAATACCCGGAAGCATTCCCTCAGTACATCGAACAATCCCTTCATTTGATCCGACAAATCCAGAATCAAATATTCATACTTGGACGTCTTTTCGATTTCCCGGAACAGTTCTATCCATTCTCTCCCCTCTGTCTCCGCCAAATCCCGGTATGACAATACAGGAGGAATATAATCCAAACCATTGATCGTCTGAATCATTCCTTCCAGGCGATAAGGCAGCTTTTCTTTTTCGCAGTTAAAATAATATAATACATCCGTAAGATCAGAAGCGAATTCTCTGTTCAGCAAATAGCCAAAACCGGAATAACTCTCAAAATTCAAATATAATGTCTTATGTTTTTTAGACAAAATCTGCCCCATGCTAAGTGCAAATGTAGTCTGCATACATCTTCCTATCGGGGAATAGTTGCCGATGATCTTCATTCGGTTTCCTGTAGCCATCCTCCTGACATTACCGCTTTCCTCCATATAGCAATTCATAACCACCCGGAATACCTCTTCGGAGGATTGATACTTATTGATATTTTCTATATTTGTTCCTGCCAGATTTCCACTTTCATTCAGAATCAGAATATGCTTGACGGACCAGTCTTTGATTTCTTCTTTATATGAATTTTCCGCAATCAATAACAACTCCGCGCAATTTTTTTCCGTAAACTTTTTAAACTGCTCCACATCCGTAAATGCCCGTACCGTAAACGGCTGTATCCCCTTCTTTTCCAGATAATCCGCCATATGCCGCAGATAATTTTCCTCTTTGTCGCAAAGCGCCAAAACCTTTTTTGTCAATATATTCCTCCTTTATAAATTACCATCCCCAACAGCACCGGCACGGAAAAATGTATCTTCCCCTCTTTTCTCTTTTTTCTGTCCCTCCCATCTTCCTCATAAAGCTTCCATTCTCCGCTGTTAAAAACATCCACGACATACGATAGAAAATACTTCATCCTCTCTAAAAAATTTCTTTCCACCGCCATTTTCAGCAAAGATATTGCCGCCCCCAGAAGAAATGACAGCCCAAGGCACCATATGGATTCTTTTATTGTCAAAAAGCATCCTGCTACGGACAAGAGCTTAACGTCCCCCGCTCCAAGTCCTCCTATGATAAACAGCGGATATAACAAGGCAAACGGTATCGTCATTGATACCAAAGCCCTTAGCAGCCCCGCCGCTCCATCCTTCCATACGGCATAGCATAAGCCCGCCGCCATAGCTCCCAGAAGCCATTCGTTATAAATTTTGTCAAACAGCAGATCAGTAATTGCCGCCACTGTCAGTACGAGAAATAAAATAATAATACACATCACCCTTTCCATCGCATATTTTATAAGTAAATCTGTTTGAAAATTGGAACGATCCTGTTCCTGTGATCATCCGGCCTTTTCTGTGCCGGACACTTGAAAGTTCTGAACTGTTAAATGAATTATAAAATGAAAGCTTTCCCTTGTCCACCCTTTTCTGCTGGCAAATAAAACTTTGTAAATATTCTATAATAACTTATATAAATTTATGCCGTACAGCATAAGCAGACCCGGAAAACCCAGAATGCCCGATGTCAGCACGGTAATCAGATTGATTCCTATTGCGATAGAAAACCCCTGCGAAACGAGAAAGCCATTAAAAAAGAAAACAGCCACCGTCCCGATCACCGAACGAAAAATAAAATTGATGATCCACTCCGTTTTTTTCCTGAATGCACCTATCATAAGTACAAAAATACAGACTCCCGCTATCATAATCCCACCGATATATTTATCCATCATGATCCTCCGTCTCCTCATATTCCACTACAGTATATGACCTGTACTTTTTTTATATTACATGAATATTTAAGCCTTTCTTGTCTATACTTAGAAAAAGAGGAAATTTCTGGATGATCGGAAAAGAGGTGTATGCATGAAAATATGTTTTAGACAGACCATTTACAACCATCAGACCGTGAGTGAAAAAGAACTGCAAAAAAATAATATCCTGGCTGACCTGGATAAGACCCGGCGCGCCCTGGAAGACGCTTATGCCGGATTTGACAGCGTAACGGATCCCGATTTGATCGACTGCTACATTTATGAGGTCAATTCCGTTCTGAAACGCTATAAATTCTTATTAGAACAGGCAGCAAAAATTAATTTGCTGCCTGAAGAAAAACTAAACCCTGAATCCCCGATTAATGCCCTGATCGGCTAAATTCTCATTTAAATTATTTCTGCCGTAGGTAAGACCGGCATAAACCGTTTGTACATTTTCCATAACTGGTCCGGAAGTATCCATTTCATCCAGTTTTGCATAAGCCTCATGAAGACCTTTGATCACCTTATTTACATTTCCCAACGGTTCTTCGGCATTCCGGACCTCTGCCCTTACCAGTTCTCTGTTGACATACAGATATAACTGCAAAAAATTCATAGCCAGTTCATAGTCAAAGTTCAAAGATGCTAATAACTCGTCAATACATCCTCTCGCTTTTCTGATTCCTTCCCGGAATCCTCCCCGGTCTTCTTTTTCATGTGCATCCGCAGCCTCTTCTACATAAATCAGAAGCATTTCATACAAAATGGTAATCAACTGGGTCTTATTTGCCTGCGTAATTTTCCTCGTATACTCCTGTTTTAATTCCCTCGTCATATTTCAGAGCCTTTCTTTACGATTCTACTGCAATAATTGAAGCACCTGTGCCGGCCTTTCGTTTGCCTGTGCCAGCATGGACATGCTTGCCTGTGAAATTACCTGAACGGTCGTGTACTCTGTCATCTCTTCGGCCATATCCGCATCCATAATCCGGGAATATGCCGCCGTCATATTTTCACTGATAATATCCAAATTGCTGATACAATGCTCCAGACGGTTTTGGTATGCGCCAAGGCGGCTTCTTGCCTCGGATACATATGCAATCGCTCCTGCAACGCTGTCAATGGATTTCCGTGCCTCATCCATAGTCGCCATTGACGTATATTCCAATCCTAATTCATCCAGGGAAATAGTAGGTACACGAATATCCAATACCTGCCCCTCATTGGAACCAATCTGCATCGTCATCGCGCCGATTCCCGTAATATCAATATCTACATTTGTAGCTGGCGCGGGGGGAACTTTTCCATCAATAATATTCCCATTTGCATCCTTTGGCGGCTCAAACTTTATTGTCATCTCAAAATCCGCATTTTTCTCACTGGTAATAATCAGTTTATTACCGGATGGTGTAGCTACCGCATCTTGCGGAAATGAGGTATTCGGTGCAGCGACAGCTGTATTCAACGTGCAAGTCCACTTAGTCGGATCGGGATCAATCTCTCCATCCTTGAATTCGACCTGTATAGCGTCAATCACATACGTCCCCGGCGTCACCTGGTCCGAATAATAGCCTACCTTTACATCTTTATTACTGGTATAGCCCCTCAAGTCAAAATTCCCGTTCAGCAAAGTCTCCCCGTTAAACTGTGTCGTATCCGCAATACGGGTAATTTCATCTTTCAGCTGTACAACCTCATCCTCAATCGTCGCCCTGTCGGCATCGCTGATCGTTCCCGTACTCGCTTTTACCGCCAGCTGGTTCATTCTCTGCAGGATTTCATGAACTTCGGACAACGCGCCGTCCGCAGTCTCAATCGCCGAAATCGCATCGCTGCTATTCTGCGTCGCAACGGAAAGTCCCTTTAACTGGGCGTTCATTCTCTTTCCCATAGCCATTCCCGCCGGGTTATCTTTCGCTTCTACAACTTTCAGACCGGAAGACAGCCTCTTTAAAGATTCCGTTAATCTGTTGTCGTTTCTCGTCAATGCATTGTGCGCCACCATTGCCGGTGCATTATAACTTATTCTCATAGCCTGTTCCTTCACCTTTCTTTATATAGCCGATAAATATTTTTGCCGTATCATATAACTTCTTCGTGGATACTTCCTGTTTTCTATCCCCGCCGGCCGCTTCTTCCCTTGCCTGCACCGCCGCCCTGGATACTGCGGACAGATCCAGCCCGCTATTATATACGAAACTTAAGTTTATAATTTTTATATCGGACTGTTCCAGCGCTTTCTTTAACTCTTCTCCCATATTCTCCAGCCTTTCCAGTCCGTCCCTGCTCCCGCAGGACACATATCCCGACAAATGATATTCACCCGAACGGCCAGCTGATATGCCAAACTGCGCCGCCACTTTCCCATAAATCGTCGTCTCCATGGACAACATGACTTTTCCGCTTTCTTCCCTTCCATGAACGATCTTCAAATTAATGGATGTCATTTCCCCATCGATTCTGACCGGCACTTCATAGCTTTCCTCCTTTGCCATGCCGGCATTGAACGCTACTTGTTTACACAAACTGCCGATTTCTTTCAAATCGATCTTTCCTGTGCTGTCTTCTCCATATACGGCCCTTTCCAATATATCCGCATACGTCCGGCTTAATCTTTCATAGGCCTCTTTCATCGGCTCCTCATCGGTCATGGATTCATACAAATTTTCCACCGCTTCGTCCAATTCCGCTCTGTTTCCGGTTTCTTCAGCCAGTTCATAAAAACGCCCTGCCGCTTTCCCCCGTTCTTTCGCCACCAGTCCTGCCGCCATAAGATGATCCGCCGTTACCGGCTGTTCAAAATTAAGAAGCTCTTTGATCACCGTATCTTCCGCCGTCATCGCCTTTCTTATTTCCCCGGCCTGCTCCTTCCTATACTCCCGGTCCGCCATTTCATCAGGCTCCGCGTTTCTAAGGGCTTCCGCCATCTCTTCCAGACCGATATCGCCGCCGGAAGGAACGACATTCATTTTTCCGCCATCCAGATAATCAAAAATATCCGAAGCCAGTTTTTTATAATAGCCGCTTTCTATCTGTTCCGATATGCTTTTGCCGGTATAAGAAGATGTGATACCGCCAAAATGATTGTCCACCTTCATATCCATACCATGTTTTTTATTGCTTCTCATGGCAGAAAGCAGGTTTCTCACCGTAGGCTCGGCTCCCTGGTTGATCAGCGTGCCGATCGCCGCCCCGTCCGTCTTTTCCAGCTGCCGGAAAAGGCGATAAATACCAATATAAGCATCTCTTTCCTGTTCCGTCACCGCATGGTTTCTTTCCAGTTTATACAAGTATTCGCTATATTTTTCTATCTCTTCCTGAGGGCTTCTTTCCCTGTCATTTAAATAAGTCTCAAGCTCCTGCATATCCATGGAAAGGGGATTTTTTCCTTCCCGTATCATCTGCATAACCGCAGCCGGAGTCATTTTATCTAATACCCGGCGGATAGTCGTATCCGCTGTCTTTACCGCCTCAATATTTTCTGACGAAATTTCCATACGGTTATAACCGAGGATCCTCACTGCCCTTCTGTTATAATCCGAAGCTTCCATCCCCATATCCTTCAGAATATCATCCACATTCCGAAATGCTTTTTTTATGGAGTCTCCAAGATCCGCCCTCGGTGCCGTCATCAGCGTTTCATAGCTTTCTCCCGCCTTTTCATAGGCTGCCTGTAAAACCGCGCCCTCTCTGTATGCGGTTTCCAAAGTAAAGCTTCCGGAGCTTCCCGAATAAGATGCCGATGTCCTTACTTCCAGCTGCGCCCTTCCCTGAAAAGCAAATTTACCGACCAATGCTGCCGGCATTCCGCCTAAGCCTTTGACCGCGGCCATGGTATTCTTTAAAATGCCGGCCGCGCCTTCCCCTGTCTTGCCAAACAACGCTTCCTCAGCCTGTTTCTGCGCCGCTTTCAATGACTCTACCAGTTGTTCCAGTTCTGCCGTATCTACGGAAAAACCGCTTTTTATCAAATGAATATTCGCTTCCACCGTCATCTGCAGCCTGACTTCTTCCATCAGCCTTCTGCCGTTCAGGCTTACCGAATAAGACCTTACGCTTATGTTCAGGCTGATTTGTATCTGCGCCGCTTTCAGATTGCGGAGATTCAGCTTCTTTCCTTCTCCTGCAACCATATCCACCGCTTCGTCACTGATGGAATTTACATCCTCCATATATGCCGCCGCTTTTTCTATGGCTGTGCGCCCGTCCGACAGATTGGCCGCTCCGGTATTTTTTCCGTCCGCAATGGCCGCCGCTGCCGAAGAAATCATTTTCTCCATTGTATCGGGAATTTCCATATTTCGAATATCATACAGGGTATTCAGCCCTTCTTCCGTCAGAGGCATACCCTTTTCCAACAGCCATTTCGCATCGGCCAGCGTTTCCTCCGAAACCTCCAGTCCCGCATTTTCAATTACCTTTTCCATCTGGGGTCTGAGCTGCTGCCAGTTATATTCTTCCGCCTTTTTTGCATAATAGCCGGCATCATCCTGATAATATCCCCGGCCCTGTTTGCTGGCATCCGCTGCCGCGCTGTACTGCGCCTTATAGACATTATCCACCGTAGGCTCCATATGGTTCTGCACCATATATTTTACCGTGCCTTCTCCGGGCTGTGAAAGTTTTGCGGCAGTAGCACACATCTGCAATACATCTTCCACATTTTCTTTTGTAACGGGAATATCATAGGATGCAAACTGCTTCACGATCTCTTCCGCCATCGCTGTGCTTCCTGTAATTTCCGCCAAGGTTTCCACATCCAAATCATCGGTATAGCCGGCGATATTTTTTCCGCCTTTCACCAGCGCTGCCTTGATTTCATCCAGAATGGTAACCACCGTGCCGATTTCCGTACTTCCCGGATGATAGCCCTCTTCCTGCAGCTTTGCCAGATCTTCATCGGACATCGTATTGGACATCACCGCCATATAGTTTCTCTGAGCAGCGACATCCATTTGACCCGCGTCCATCATAATATCTTCCATGCTTTTTCCGCGGTTCCCATAAGCCGTATTATCCATCACCGTGCCGGGCGCATCCCATGCAAAAGCCCCCCTGCCGTTCGCTGTTCCGGCACGCGCACTATTGTGGGGAATTCCCGCCTTATTTGTATTTGAATAAGCAGCGGAAGCCGCCGCGTTTCTACCCTCGTTCTCTGCTCTGTTATTCTCAAAAACAATATTCATACTTTCCTTTTCCCTCCATAACAAACGCTGCCACGCTTTGCGAGCCAGCTTATTGTAATAAAAAGGTGAACACATTCCTGTGTTCACCCTTTATTTCGGCATATTCTTTTTATTTCTTAACCTTTCCCTTTTAGAATACAAAAACAGCAGCCATATAGGGAGCCAGATCGAAAGTAATGCTGTAATCTTTATAATTGACCTGTTCTTTCTCCTTCACCGCGTTCAATTCTTCAGGAATGCTGTTTCCATTTCCCCCAAACCGCTCTTCATCGCTGTTAAGCACCAACTTATATTTTTTCTTTTTAGGCACTCCCACCTTATAATCTTCCCACATCATGGGCGTCATATTAAGGACAAACAACAAGTTATTCTTGCCGTTTACAGCCTTTCTGCAAAAACTATACACGCTACGCTCATTGTCATCCGCATTCAGCCATTCAAAACCTGCCCATTCATTGTCAATCTCATAAAGGCAAGGATACTTTCTATACAAATTCAACAGTTCTTTTACATATTCATGCATTCCTCTGTTCAGAGGTTTTTCCAGCAGATACCAGTCAAGCTCTCTTTCTTCGCTCCACTCTCTTTCCTGTGCAAAATCCTGTCCCATAAAAAGCAGTTTCTTGCCGGAATGCCCGAACATATATGTATATCCCGTTCTCAAATTGGCATATTTATCCACTTCGTATCCTGGCATTTTGTTCAGCATAGAGCATTTCAGGTGAACTACCTCATCGTGGGACAGCGGAAGAATATAATTCTCCGCATTATTGTAGCTCATGGCAAAAGTCATGGAATAATGATTGTTTTTGCGGAACAGAGGATCCAACTTCATATATTCGCAGAAATCATGCATCCACCCCATATTCCATTTAAAGCTAAAGCCCAGCCCTTCATTTTCGATATCACCCGTTACTTTCGGCCATGCCGTAGATTCCTCCGCGATTGTCAAAAAGCCCGGATATGTCCCGAGAATTACGGAATTCAAATGTTTAAAAAACTCTATTGCTTCCAGATTTTTATTTCCGCCATATTTATTCGGCAGCCACTGTCCTTCCTTCTTGCCATAATCCAAGTACAGCATCGAGGCTACCGCATCCACGCGGATGCCGTCCACATGGAACTCTTTCAGCCAGAAAAGAGCATTTGCAATCAGGAAATTTTTCACTTCCGTTTTTCCATAATTAAATATCTTTGTTCCCCAGTCAGGATGTTCCCCAAGGCGTTTATCGGGGTGTTCAAAGATACACTGGCCGTCAAATTCCGCCAGACCATGGGCATCCGTAGCAAAATGGGCCGGTACCCAGTCCAGGATCACGCCTATTTTATTCTTATGCAGTTTATTAATCAAATACATGAAATCCGTAGGTTCCCCGTATCTGGACGTAGGCGCATAATATCCCGTCACCTGGTAACCCCAGGAACCGTCAAAGGGAAACTCCGCAATACCCATCAGCTCTATATGGGTATATTTCATTTCCTTCAAATATTCCACGATTCGATCCGCAAACTCCCGGTAATTATAAAAACCGTCAGGGGTTCCGTTCGGATGCTTCATCCAGGAACCTATATGGCATTCATAAATAGCCAGCGGTTCTTTATTATAGTCCTTCCCCTGCCTTGCCTGCATCCACGTTTCGTCCGTCCATTCAAATTTGGACAAATCCGTAGTTCTGGATGCATTGCCCGGCCTGAATTCCGAATAATTGGCGAACGGGTCAGCCTTGTAAAGCTTTCGCCCATCCGGCGTCCTGATTAAAAATTTATAAAGTTCATTGACTCCGACGCCCGGAATGAAAAGCGCGTGGATCCCCCCCGGCCCCAGCCGTTCCATCTGATGTATCTCTTCATTCCATCCATTAAATGTCCCGATCACATGGACGCTCGCCGCATTCGGCGCCCATACTCCAAAAAACATTCCTTCCACCCCGTCTTCCACGGAGGGATGAGCGCCAAGTTTTTTATAAATATCATAATGTGTTCCCTGGGCAAAAAGATATTGATCTGCCTCTGAAATGAATACCTTTTGTTCCGATACAGGCTCCGGCGCTTTTACTTTCTTTTTTGCTGCTGCCATAGAAATACCCCCTATATTTATAATAAAATACTTAATTTTTAATAATGCATAAAATCTTTCTCTCTGAGGATAACCATGTCCTCCTCATCATACCGTTTGCCAAACAATATATCGAAAAAATGCTTCGGATTCTTTTTATCCGCGAAATAGATAGCGTCGTCCACCAAATCTTTTACTTCCGCCACCGTCACCTCATGATCGCTCGTCTGCATATCGGCGATCCTCGTGTGAAGCGCCAGAATTCCCAGTTCATCGATGGAATATTCCTGCTCTTCCGCATACTGCTTCGCATATTCCACAAGAGAATGGTCATCCAGCGATTCCACATCGATCCGCGCGTCAAAATTATCCATCAGGGCCGCATTCTTTCGGAGAAAGATATTCATTTCATCTTTTCCCCCTTCCATGACTACAAACAGCCCTCTTCCTTCTTTTTCCAAAGCCCCGTTTAAATCTCCGGCAGTCTCGCTCGACATCTGAAAAGCATGTTCTATAATAAGAGCCCCATCCGCCAGTTTTGCCAAAGTTCCCTCTACATCTTTCTTGTTAAACGTCTTCCCCGATATCTTAGCGACCTTCCCCGAAAAATTACGATCCGTCATCTGCATCATGCGCACAAGACCCTTTGCCAGATCCAGCGTTCCGGCCCCGTCTTCTCCGGTTACGATCACATTGCCATTGTAAGAATCCATGTTCATCGTGTCCAATGCATGAATGATCTGTTCTTTCGTTTTCCTGTTATGCGCAAACCGGCCGAAAAGTTCTTTCTCCTCATCGGACAACGCCCTTAACTTGCCGCCTTCCGCCGCTTCCGCTTTTGTTTCCTTTCCCGTTTCGACGCCCGCCGTTTCCAGCAGCAGTTTTTCCAGGTCAATTATTCCTGTTTCCGCAGCAACGCTTTCTTTCCCATCCGTTTCCCCGGAAACTTCGTCGGCAGCCGGCACACTTTCTTCTTTTGGTTCTTCGCTGTCAGATTCCGCCGTCTCCTGTTTACCAGTTTCCGTCTCTTCCGGCGTTTCCGCATCCTGTTCTTCCGTTATTTCTTCTTTTATCTCTTCCTCTGCTTTCCCCTTATTTTCCGATTTCTTCTTTCCTACCGTTTTAACAAGATCCGTCAGTTTTTCTTCCGTTATATCCTCCGGGCTGATCTCCTTTTCTCCCGATTCCCTTAAAATCGCTTCTATCACGGCCTTTTCCAGCTGCTCCAGAAGGCCTGTCTTTGTCGCCTCATCGAATTCCGAAAACATATTTCCCGTATGCTGCTGAACACGTTTCCGCACGTCTTCCTTGCGCTTTTCCTCGTTCTCCCGCTTCATCCGTTCCCATTCCGCCATGATATCCGTAATATTTAACTGGCCGGTAATCTGTTTTTCAATATTACTTTTATTCGGAACTACAAGGCTGATCTGTCCGTCATATTCCTGTGAAAGCATCTGCTCAAAACCCGACGGCTTTACCGTTGGCATCAGATGCGGCCCCGCCTGCACCAAAGGCGCAGGTTGTACCAAAGGTGCGGACTGTACCGGCGCTTCCTTTTTCGGCGCAGCTTGTATCCGAACCTTGGAAGCAGGTTTCCGCCTCGGCGTTATTTCTTTTGTATCCCCAAGTTTTTCCTCTTCCGGCTGTCCTATACTTATCTCTTTCGTATCTTCCAAAAGTATATCTTTGACATCCTCCTCAAAAAATACCTCTTCCCTGGCTTCCTGGCCCGCCGTCTCTTCCTTTTCCGGCTCCGGCAGCTTCCCTCTCGATTCCGGCGCCGCTTTTTTCTCTTCTTGTACAACGGCATCCGAAACCATGTCTCCGGTCTCCTGCAACAAAGGCGCTACGACAGATTCCTTGAACGGCTCCAAGGATAAAGTATCCTGATCCGACTCTTCCCCCAGGATCTCTTTCATGCTTTCTGCCAGTTCTTTCTGGAGGTTGATCGTATTGTACTGCCCCATATCGATCGTCTTTACTTTAAACTCTTCTTCCTGCTGTATACCGCCTGAAAAATCCGCTATTTCACCGTATCCCTCTTCCGGCTCCGCATTTTCTTCCGGGTTTTCCTCTTCCATTTCTCCTTCAAAAATATTTTCTTCCGAACTTCCTTCTTCCAGAACGACTTCCTCCACGCCTTCCTCTTCCAGACCGGCCAGCTGTCGTTCCTTTTCTCTCTTCATCCAGTCATACTTTTCCTGCTGCGGCGCGGTCAAGGGCTGATGCAGCATTTTTAACTCCAGCGCCTTCATTACATATCTTCCGTCGCCAAACCAGAGAAACATTTCGTCGCACTCTTCCACGCATTTTGTTTCCAGTCCTACCCGATGATATAAATATGCCAGTTCATAGGCCCACTTTTCCCTGTAATCCCGTTTTTTAAACTCTTCCAGCACCGCGATGCGCTCTTCCAGGCTTACATCCTGCGCTTCATACAGCCGGTATTGAAGAATATACCTTCCGGTATCCTTTGGAGCGATCTGTGCAAATTCTTTATAATATTCTATCGCCTGAACAAATTCCCCCATTTTAATCGACAATTCACAAAGCGAATACACAATAAGACGACCGCCGGGATGGCGCTCGTATGCCATTAACAAAATATCTTTACTTTCCTGAAATCTGCGGTTAATTTTATACAAATCACTGATCGTGCAAAGCATCATCACGCTTTTTACCCTGCGCCAGTCGATCGTATCCGCAATTTTAACAGCCTCCGCGAACTCTCCTTCCGCAATCAAGGCTTTTATTTCTTCCGCGCGTACTTTATATTCGTACTTATCCAAGGTACTCACCTCATAAATATCAATCTATGCTTTCTCAAAACTCAAAATATGTATCCGCAATATACAATATCCCCATTTTTATCCTCTAAGTTTACCATAGGAAAAGTATATTGTCAAAAACTTATTCGACCGCAAATTTATAGCAGCAAATTACTTAATTGCGCAAATTCTTTTAAAGAAAGAGTCTCTCCTCTCACTGCGGGAGGAAGTCCCATCGTCTCCAGGGCTCCTGCTATTTTTTCCTTTGCAAGCCCCAGCCCCGCATCGTTTGCCAGTCCGTTCACAAGCGTTTTCCGCCTCTGGTTAAAAGACGCCCGTATGATGGAAAACATAAACTTTTCGTCTTTCGTATCAACCGGCGGTTCTTTGTACCTGTCCAGACGGATCACCGTGCTTCCCACCTTCGGTTTCGGCATGAAACAGGTAGGCGCTACTTGCGCCACTATTTCCGGTTTTGTATAATATTGCACCGCCAGCGACAGCGCTCCATAATCTTTGGTTCCGGGCCCGGTCTGCATCCTTTCTGCTACTTCTTTTTGCACCATGACGGTAATGCTCTCTATGGGGACATCTCCTTCCAACAGACCCATAATAATCGGTGTCGTAATATAATAGGGAAGGTTCGCCACTACTTTTACGGCCCTCCCCCCGTTCTTTTCCTCTACAATTCGTCCTATGTCTAATTTCAGAATGTCTTCATTAATCACTGTCACATTATTATATTCCGCAAGCGTATCTTCCAAAATAGGGATGAGCGCCTGGTCTATCTCCACCGCTATGACCTCTTTTGCGTTCTTCGCAAGATATTGCGTCATCGTCCCGATCCCCGGGCCGATTTCAAGGACACAATCCCGATCCGTAATATCGGATGCATTCACTATTTTTTCCAGAATATTAGCGTCAATCAGAAAATTTTGCCCATATTTTTTCTGAAAGCTGAAGTTATATTTTTTTAAAATTTCAATCGTACCGCCGGGAGTTCCTAATGCTGCCATATTTTTCCTCATCTCTCGCTTCCATTGATGCCAAATAGTTTTTTTGCATTCTCTTCCGTAATTCTTATCACGTCTTCATAATCCAGGCCCTTTATCGCCGCAATCTCCTCCGCTATAAAACGCAGGTTTAAAGAAGAATTGCGTTTTCCCCTGTTGGGAACCGGAGCAAGATAAGGGCTGTCGGTTTCCAGTAATATTTTTTCCAAAGGAATATATTCCACCGCCTCTTTCAATTTCTTTGCGTTCTGAAAAGTTACTACGCCTCCTATCCCAAAAGAATAATCCATATTCAAATACTCTCTTGCTATTTCTTTTGTATAAGAAAAGCAATGAATCACCCCGCCGATGTCCTCAGCGTGTTCCGCTTTCATCATATCCAGCGTCTCTTTTGCCGCATCCCGCGAATGGATAATGACCGGAAGCTTTACTTCCTTTGCCATTTCCAGCTGTCTCTCAAACCATTTTTTCTGAATCTTCCTGTCCGGCTCATCCCAATAATAATCCAGTCCGATCTCCCCCACTGCCACTATTTTCGGATGGCTGCACTGCTCTTTCAGCCAAATAAAATTCTCTTCATTTAATTCATCCGTATCCGAAGGATGCACTCCCGCCGCGCCATAAATAAAGGGATATTTTTCGGCCAGCCTTATCGTATTTTTCGTCGTCTCTATATTGGCTCCTATATTGATCACATAACCGATTCCGTTTTCCCCAAGGCTGCCCAGCAGTTCCTCCCTGTCCTGGTCAAACGCCTTATCATCATAATGTGCATGGCTTTCAAAGATCATGTTCTGCCTCCCGTAAACAAAAATTAATTTTTTTTTTAAAAAATACTTGCAAACTAAAACACATTATACTATAATAACATTTGCGTTGCAAATGAAGTGATTTTTCACCGGAAACGGTCATTGATACGCATTTTTATAAGTACGCGCTGCTAGCTCAGTTGGTAGAGCACCTGACTCTTAATCAGGGTGTCCAGGGTTCGAGCCCCTGGCGGCGCATTGAAAGTACTGGTTTTGTGGCCTTTGCGCCATGGGGTCGGTACTTTATTTTTTTATTTTATCTTTTATTTTTTATCCGGAACTTCACAATATTCTGCTCCTGTTCGCAGTCCAGAATATTTAGCGATTTGATAAAGGAAGAAAATTTTGAATGCCCGAAGTTACGTACGTCAAAGTCAGGGAACCGCTTTCCCAGCTGGTTCCTCAGCTCCGCCGACAGGATCCACTCATCGTCGTCCGAACATTCCTCCACCAGAGAAATGATCGCTCTTTTTATCATTTTCAGATCCGTCTGCGGCCGCAATTCCTCTTTGGACTTTTTCAACGGCGAAGCCACCGCTTTTGCCCCCCTCTTGATCCGGGCCGCTTTCGATACTGTTTTGATCTCCGAAGTTTCCTCTTTCCGGGCGGCATTTTCCTCATTCTGCTGATTGGATAAAAGAATATCGAGATATTTAAATTGGTTGCATGCGGAAATAAACGGTTTCGGCGTTTTGCTTTCCCCCATGCCCGTCACATACATCCCGGATTCCCTAAGCCTTGCAACCAATCTTGTAAAATCACTGTCCGAAGAAGCGATACAAAATCCGTCCACCGTTCCCGAATACAGAATATCCATCGCGTCTATGATCATCGCGGAATCCGTAGCATTTTTCCCGGTAGTATAGCTATACTGCTGGATCGGGGAAATAGAGTTATCCAAAAGCACATTTTTCCATGATACCAGCCTTGGGTTTGTCCAATCCCCATATATTCTTTTATAAGTCGCAACTCCGCTTTTCGCCGTCTCATCCAATATGATTTTTACATATTTGTCAGAAATATTATCCGCATCAATAAGCACCGCCAATTTTAATTCATTTCCCATAATTCGCTTTCCCCATCCTCAATTTATAAAATCCAATAATTACTCCGTTATATAATCTTATCCTGCGCATTCTATATGCTTTCATCATATAATAAAACCTTTGGAAAAGAAAGTGGTAATTCCCAATAAATCTATCAGTATGCCGGCCGCAACGCCGATCACATATAATAAAAGGGCAATTTTTATATTCTCCCTTCCATTATCATTGATCCGAAACAACACGGCCAATCCCACTCCGCTTCCCGACAACAGCCCGGACATCATTACGCCCAGCCCCACCACATTATCCAAATAAAGCTGGGTGATAATAACGGAAGAAGCGCAGTTCGGAATCAGTCCGATCAACCCTGCGATCATATGGCCTAAAAACGGCCGGTTCAAAATAAGATTCGCAAGGAAATCTTCTCCTATATAATGAACGCCCATATTAAGCAAAAACGTAATCAAAAGCAAAAACAAAAAAATATTTACCGTATGGCGGAACGCCGATTTTACGATTCCCTTTTCGCAATGACAATTTTCATGTTCGCATATATGGCCGATTTCTCCATATTCGGAATGCTTTTCCCCTTTATGAAGGTGCTTGCCCTTGACATTCTTCCCCACCAACAGATCCGTTAAAAAGCCTGCCGCAGTTCCGATCAGTATCTTCAGGCCGAGAAGTTGACAGATAATAACAATGCTCATTTTTTCCGAAATCAATATGGGCAGCATTTCATCCGAAGTGGACAAGAAAACGGCCAGCAAAGTTCCCAGCGTAATGATTCTCCCCGCATATAAATTGGCCGCCGCCGCAGAAAAACCGCATTGGGGAAAGGCCCCTATGATTCCTCCCCAGACAGGGCCGGACTTTCCGGCTTTTTCCATGCTCCGTTTCGCTTTTTCCCCCATTTTGTGTTCTATATATTCCATCGCCAGATATGCCGCAAATAAAAAGGGAAGCAGCTTTACCGCATCCATAAGCGTATCGATGATTACGTCCCACATGAAATTATCCTTGCCTTTCTACACCCTGACATCT
This sequence comes from Lachnospiraceae bacterium 28-4, assembly GCA_000403275.2. Lineage (GTDB taxonomy): Bacteria > Bacillota > Clostridia > Lachnospirales > Lachnospiraceae > Kineothrix. The sequence goes on along the minus strand of KE159600.1, from coordinate 809,757 downwards.
TTTTCATTAATAAATACGCCCTTTAGCCGCTCCATGCCAAATCTTTCGGAAAACCATGCGCATTTACACAAAAACAAATAATATATATTCCAGCCGCCGCCATATATCGTTTCAAAATTTCCCTGGCCTTTGGAAATAATGATATCCGCCTTTTCTATGGCCTCTCTGGCTTCTCGGGATAAAAGATCCACCTGGGTTCCGGCCACTCCGTTGCCGTTGCCGATTACTTTTACAAGTTTCGTCAGCCCAACTTCTTCCGCATCTTCCATCACCGCATCGTTGAGTACCTCCATGCCCCTTACCATAACCGTTATATTCATGTTCGGATACTGCTCTTTCAGCACCTTGACCAACAGCTTATCGGCCACGATCTCCCCGCAGTTATCCAGGAGATAAACCAATTCTTCCGCCTTGTCAAGATCCTCTGAAAGCATAGCAAAAGTATGCCCGTCTACATCCTCTTCTCCCGCTTTTTCCAACAGCCCCATCAATTCATCCTTATCCACATGGTTCAGCGCCCCAAAGTCTATGTAATTGCCGGATCTCGCATAATTAATGGCATTTTTCAATATCTCTTCCCTGCTTTTGCCCGAACGGATCTTTTCCTCCAGCTCGCTTTCCAGATCCAGCATCAGCGAATTAAATTCTTTCTTTTCTTTTTTATAATCCATTAATTTCCCAAAAAGCCGTTCATATGCCTGATTCATCTGAAACACAAGATAGGGAGCAGAATCCCCTTCCCCGGAGGAAGCGATAATTCCTGCCGCCTCTTTTAAATATACCGCCTTCTTTTCTTCATCTCCACATTCCCTTACTCTCTCTTCCTGCCTGTCCATCAGACAGCGTATGCACATTGCGCTTAGCTTCATTTTTTTCTCCATTCAAGTTTTTTTCTATATTTTCCCATTTTTTCATTTAATTGCATGCTTGTCAATACATAATTATATTTGTTAAATTGTAAACTGGCAAGGCAGCGGCAGACCCGCAGTTCTTTCCTGTCCGGCAAGGCCCGCCGCAGTCCGTCCTATTTTATCTGGGTTCCACTAAAAAATCCCTTCAAATCCTCGTCGTCATCTTCCGCCAGCGAACTGACAATACGATCCATCTCCCTTTTCGATTTCACTCCTCTGCTTTTGGCAATCGTTCGTTCTTTCTCCGCTTCGGTCATTCCCGAAAACCTATCCATCGCTTTTTGATTCATCGCGAGGGAAAGTCCCAATCCGATTGGAAGCTGATTATTATCCATATGATCACCTCTTCTCCAATATTTCCCGTCCGGCCTTTCCTGAACATACAGCCGTCCGTTTTCCTTCTTATTATTTGACCTGACGGAACATATCAGTCAGCCACATTATTCCATTTTGCTTTTTGGAAAATCTTATAATTGTGCTTTACGAAAAAAGGTGTATAATGTAATATGTTAAGAAAAAATTTCAATTTTTATTTACAAAAAAATAATATCACTGTATTATACTGAATTAGATTTATTATCGGAATATGTACCGGGAGGATAAAGATGTCTGATTTCACTGTATTGTGTGTCAACACATTCGCCGCATATATTGGTGTGATACCTTTTATGATCATTTTACAGATCATTTTCAAAAAACATAAATTGCCCAAACGGCATCAGTTTGGCTTATATTTGTACGCTCTGGCTATTTGTTCCATACTTATGTCCACGGATACGCCTTCTTTGTACCAACTTAATTTTGATCCCCAGTTTAATTTTATTCCTTTTTATGGGGTCATGGACAATCTTAATCATTATATGCAAAGTTTCTTTCTCTTTATGCCCCTCGGCCTGTTGCTTCCCACACTATGGAAACAATTCCAGCCGCCGAAAAAAGTTTTTCTTTATATGTTGCTGTTTTCCTTTTTAATCGAAATATCGCAGGTCTTTTGCTTTGCCAATACGGCAGTGACAGATATCACCGATATTATTATGAACCTTTTGGGGTCTGCGGTAGGGTATTGCGTTTTCCTTCTTATAAAAAATATGCGCTTTATGAAACGTATGCATTCCAAAACAAATAATCCGCAGCGCAAGAAACTTGCCAGACAGGAGATTTATATTTATTTCTTTACTCCCTGGCTGGTCACTTTCCTGATTACACCTTTTATTTCCAACGCCATATGGGATATTATCTGGGATTCCGCAATCGGTATGCCTTTATAATTCGCCGCATACCTGAAAAATATAAAATTTCAAATAATAAGATTCATCTGCCGCCCATAGAATCGGGTGATCCGGCGCCTGCGTACGGAATTCCACCTGTCTTAACCTCCTATGGGCGCTTTTTGCTGCCTCTCTTATCGTCTTTGCAAACAACTCTGGTTCCATAAAATGAGAACAAGAGCAAGTGGCCAGAAACCCTCCTTCTTCCACCAGCTTTAATCCCCTCATGTTGATCTCCCTGTATCCCTTTACCGCATTTTTCACGGAGCCCCTGGACTTTGTAAATGCGGGCGGATCCAGTATTACCACATCAAATTTTTCACCTTTTTCCTCCAACTCCGGCAATAGGTCGAACACATCCGCACACATAAACTTTACCCTGTCTTCCAAATGGTTCAGCCTGGCATTCTCCTCCGCCTGACGTATTCCTGTCATGGAAGCGTCGATGCCAAGGACGGATGCCGCTCCTGCCATCCCCGCATTGAGGGCAAAAGAACCCGTATGGGTAAAACAGTCCAACACCCGCTTTCCGCCGCACAGCTTTTGGATAGCGGCCCTGTTATTTTTCTGATCCAGAAAAAATCCTGTCTTCTGGCCGTCTTCCACATCCACTATATATTTTACGCCGTTTTCCATAATTTCCACTTTTGTTTCAAAAGGTGCCCCGATGAATCCTTTCCATCGCTCCATCCCTTCATTTTCCCTTACTTTGGCATCGCTTCTTTCATATATTCCTCTGATTTCGATACCATCTTCAGCGAGTACCTTTACCAGCTTATCCAAAATCACCGGTTTCCACCGGTCGATCCCGAGAGCCAGCGATTCCACCACCAAAACATCCGAAAATTTATCAATTACCATACCCGGCAAAAAATCAGCCTCTCCGAAAACCAGGCGGCAGCATGCCGTATCCACCGTCCATTTTCTATAATCCCAGGCTGCCCTTACCCTCCGTTCGATCAACTCTTCCGTTACCGGGTTTTCCTTCCGCCTCGACATCATCCTTACGGTAATCTTAGACTTCGTATTGATAAACCCATATCCCATGAAATAGCCGTCGAAATCATGCACTTCCACGGTATCCCCATTTTCAAACGAACCTGAAATCCGGTCGATCTCATTATCAAACACCCACATTCCACCGGCCTTGATCGTTCTTCCTTCCCCTTTTTTCAAAATAACTGCCGCATTGCTCAATTTCTATTCCCTCCGCTTTCCAATTCCAGTAAAAACTTTTTCTTATCCAGTCCCCCGGCATAACCTGTCAGCTCCCCGCCGCTTCCAATCACCCTGTGGCACGGTATAAAAATACCGATAGGATTCCTGTGGTTCGCCATTCCCACGGCGCGGCATGCTTTTTCGTTACCCGCCTGTATTGCAATTTCTTTATAACTTCTTGTTTCTCCATAAGGGATCGTCTGCAGCGCTTTCCAAACTTTCTGCTGGAAAGCTGTGCCCTCCGGAACCAGCGGCAGCTGAAATTCTCTCCGCTCCCCGCAGAAATACTCTCTTAACTGCCGCTCCGCTTCCGCAAGCAAATTCGTTTTCTTCTCCGTCCACTCCGGCATTCCGCAACTGCCAAAAGAAGCCTGTATTATTTTCCCTTCTTTTTCCACTATCGTTATTTCAAATTCAGATATTCGGCATATGGTATAGCAAATCAACCTATCCAACCCCCTTCTTTTTTATTCATTCTGTCCAGCTTTTTTACCCGGACCAGATAACTGCTCACTAAAATAGCATCCGCCCCCATCCATGCGAGGATTTCCGCATAAAATATCCCTTCTTCCCCTATGGCCATTGGCAGCAGTATGGCCGTTCCCGTCCGCATGGCAAATTCAACGATTCCGGAAACCATCGGCAGCAGCGTATCCCCCATTCCCTGCAAAGCGGAACGCACCACATGCAAAATATATAGTATGGGAAGGCATATACTCATAATGGCAAGATAATGGTAGGCGATATTCATCGTCATTTCCACTTCTTCCGGCGTTCCCGAAATAAAACACCCCAGAATTTCATGCCCAAAAACCAACATACATACGGCGATTATTGCTGCCGTCGCTATCGCGACCAAAATTGCCGATTTCATTCCCTTCTTTATTCTTTCTATCTTCCCGGCTCCAAGATTCTGCCCTGCATATGTAATCATCGCATACCCGTAAGAAGTCGCCGCCACTTCCAAAACCCCGTACAGCTTATTGGTAGCCGTAAACCCGGCGATAAATATGACCCCGAAACCGTTTACCACCGTCTGGACGATCATCCCGCCCACCGCAATAATCGCATTTTGAAGTGCCATAGGGAGTCCCAGAAAGATCAGTTTCCAGTCCAGATCCTTCTCCAAGCGGAAATCCTCTCGGCTTAAAGAAAGGATTTCCACCTTTCTTATATGCATATAGCAGTAAATACTGGAACTTAGCTGCGCAATAACCGTTGCCGCTGCCGCACCGGCGATTCCCCAACGAAAGCCCATAACAAAAAGAAGATCCAGCACAATATTGATCACTGCGGCAACTATCATCGCATGCAGCGGCGCCTTCCCGTCTCCAAGAGCCCTCAATATGGAAGCCAGCAGATTATATGCCATAACCACCGGAATCCCGGCAAACATAATCCGCAAGTATAATGCCGACTGGCCTATAATCTTCCCCGGCGTCTGCAATAATCCCAGCACAGGAACTACTATGGACTCTCCCAAAATAAGCAGCACCACCGCGCATATGGCCGATAAACATACTGCATTACCCACTACTTTTTTTAATCGCTTTATATGTCCTGCACCGAATTCCTGTGCCATCAAAATAGAAAAACCCTGTGCAAACCCCTGAATCACACTGAGTATCATCCAATTCAGCCAATCGGAAGCCCCAAGCGCCGCCAGGGCGTTTACTCCCAATACCTGCCCTACCACCATGGTATCCACTACCGTGTACAACTGTTGGAATACATTTCCTATCATCAAGGGAAGCGCAAAAGAAAAAATCAGCTTCAAAGGCTTTCCTTCCGTCATTGTTTTTATATTTCCGGCCATTTCACCACCACCATCCGTTAAATAAAATATTCATGCAAAAGAATTATATCAAATTCTAAAAAAATGTATAGTACAAACATTGACAAATGGGTATAAAATATTGTATTATCTTATTTGTTGCAACACAACACATATCGGCGCGTGGCTCAGTTTGGTAGAGCGCTGCGTTCGGGACGCAGAGGTCGCAGGTTCAAATCCTGTCGCGCCGACTTAAAGAACCTGAAATTTCAGGTTTTTTATTTTGGGTACATTCCTATAAATAAAAAGAAAAGACGCGCATTTAAGCAGCATCCTTTCTTTTCAGTCTCCTTTATCTATTTCCCGTCAAAATTTATCCCGTTATTTTCTATTACTTTCCGATACCAATAAGCTGAATCCTTCCAAATCCTTTCCTGATTTCGATAGTCCACAAAAATCAATCGTAAACGGTAGATAGTGAGTACCTATACAAAACTGGAGCAAACCTGTATGATAGAAACAGATTTGCTCCAGCCTTTATTTCACTTCATTCTTACCAGGCTTCCGGCAGTTCTCCGGCAGGCTTAGTGACCAGGGGAGCAGGTCATCCAGAAAACTACGGTCTGTATCATCCAGATGTTTCGGGATCCCGGTAAGCAGATACTCAAAGTAATCATACGGTTTCAGATTGTTTGCTTTTGCGGTTTCCGCAATGCTGTAAATGATGGCGCTGGACTTTGCACCGGCGATGGTATCGATCATCACCCAGTTTTTCTTGCCGATGCAGAATCCGCGGATAGACTGTTCCGCAGCGTTATTGTCCATCGGCACTTCGCCATCGTCCAGGAATACCTTCAGGTATTTTTCCTGGTTCAGGGAATAATTGAAACCTTCCCACGTCTTGCTTTTCTGCGGCACCTTCGGGAGGTTTTCACGCACCCATACGAAATAAGCCTCCACCAGGGGCTTTACGCTCAGCTGGCGGCGGATCATACGTTCTTCTGCCGGAAGATCCTTAAGCAGTTTTTCCTCCCGGTAGATGGCCTGTATCATGGTCAGCGCAAGATATGCGCGGCTGTCCTTCTGCTTTGTTTGCGGCAGCGCTTTTACTGCTTCATCAAACCTGCGCCCCGCATGGGGCCAGCACCCGGCAATCTTCAGGTCTTCCCGTTCCTCTTCGACCGTATGGTAAACCTGATAGCCGTCCGTGACGCATGCCCCGCTGAAATCCTTCAGGAATTCCCTTGGATGGCTGGCATTGCGGGTCATCTGATATTCATAAAGGACGATCTGGCATTCTGTATACATCCGTCCGGTGCGGTATACCCACATGTAACTTTTGCTCCCGGCAGGGCGGCCGTCCTTATTCACCAGTACGGGCGTCTCGTCTGCCTGCAGGACGTGGCAGCTGTACAGCTTTTCGTGGAGGTAATCATAAAGGACCGCAAGGTAACGGCCTGCGCACTGGATCGTCCAGTGCGCCATGTTCTGTCTTGAAATGTGCAGGCCATAACGTTCAAACTCCTGTTCCTGCCGGTAAAGAGGGACGGCATTGACATATTTGGCGTTCATCACCGCTGCCTCCAGCGAAGGGGAAACAAGGCTCCCCCTTAATAAGGTCTGCGGACGCTGCGCTTTGATGACCTCTTCCGTTTCCTTTCCGGCATATACCTTCACATGGTGTTCCTCCACCTCGATTTTCGCCGGGGTAAAGCTGTACCTGCGGTATACTTCATCCGGGAGCTGTTTCCAGCCGTCCTTTCCAAATTCATCCTCCAGTTCCTCATCCGTCATGGAATGTTCCGCCACAACTACCGGAATCCCGTCCAGGTCTTCTTCCCGTTTGCCCTGCTTTTTCTTCGGTTTTGCGCGGGAAACACTTTCCGCCTCATCCTGCGTGTTTTCCTCTGCAGCAACAGCTTCGGATTCGTTAAAGAATACAATCTTCCCATCCACTTCCATAAAGGAGATCTGGTCTTCGGCCTCATGTTTCTCCGATGACCGGCCAAACCGGTGCCGCTTTAAATCCGCCATCTGTTCCAAAACAAGCTGGAGCGTATGGTCGATATTTTCAAGCTGCTCCTGCTGCGACAGGAACAGCTTTATAAGCGTTTCCCTGTCAAGGCTGTTCAGTTGTTCTTCCGTATATTTTAAGGCCATGCTGTTTTCTCCTGGTATCCTGACAACCTTATGATACCATGGATACGGGATTTTTGCGGACCCGTCACTGCCGGATGTCCGTCATAATGCCTATGGTTAAGACAGCGTATGCTGCCTATGTACGATGCTATTTTCGGAACCCTTTTTCGGGAAGGAAAAGCATATTTGCGCTCATTCCGGACTCTTTTATGGTGCGCAGCGTGGCTTGGCAGGGATAAGACGGGACATTTTTTTCGGCAGGAAAACCGTCTGGAAATTTCTCCGTTTTGCACAAAGTCATCCCATGTATTCCGGCGGTTCCACCGGCCTGACCGATTTCTTCGGGGTGATTGTCAGCCCTTCCATCAGCCACCGGAACTGCTGCGGCGTCAATTCACGCACCTCATCCGGGGTGCGCGGCCACTGGAACCGGCTTTCCGAGAGCCGTTTGTATAACAGGAGCCATCCGTCCCCTTCCCATACAAGTCCCTTGATGCGGTCTGTGCGCCTCCCGCAGAAAAGATAGAGTGTATCCGGGATATATGGCCTGTTCCCGGTCTGTGTTTCCACGAGTGCCGCCAGCCGGTCCATGCCGGCGCGCAGGTCGGTGTAGCCGCAGACAATGTAGACGGCTTTAAAGCAGGTGGCGTCATTGAGCATCCCGCACCACCTTAAGGACTGCCGCAAGCAGCGGCATTGGTGTGGATTCCGTTACGTGGATGGAAAAACCATTTACAGAAACGGACAGCCCCTGCTGTATACCGCTGCCGTCTTGTGTTTCCTGCTGTAGCAGACAGGTGTTTACCGGCACAATCTGCTGCATCGGGGCCTCTGGCGCAAGGGATTCCAGACACGCATCCCTTACGCGGCGCAGTCTGTAATAATAGTTTGCTTTCGTAATGCCGTGGCCGGCACACCAATCGATGACACTCATGCCTGCGGGACGGTTCTGGCATTCCCTGATCTGTGCGGCCCATTCTTGTAAACGGTACTGTACAGCCACTGCTGTTGTTGCTGAACTCATAGATTTACCTCCGTATAGCGGTATCAAAAGTTAAGGATCAACTTTTAATACCTGTGATAGAAATATAGTCTATTGTCACATATTTTTCCCTCACAGTCGAGGTACTCACTATCTACCGTTTACAATCAATCCAAAGCGGGGGGCATATCCTTCATTCCATTCAAAATTATCCATCAGAGACCAATGAAAATACCCCCGGATATCGCAGCCTTTTTCTATGGCCTTCTCCATTTCCTTCAAATATTTCCCGGTAAAGTCAATCCTGTCCACATCATGTACCCTGCCATCCCCGTAAATCTTGTCGTTACACGCTGTTCCGTTCTCCGTTACATAGACAGGAAGTCCATAACGCCTCTGCAAAAATCTTAACCCGTAATCCATGATTTCGGGAGTCACCGCCCATCCCAACGCCGTCCTCGGAAATCCCTGATAACGCTTTACATAACCATTTTTATCACATTGCTGCCCATTATAAATATTTATCCCTATAAAATCTATGGGCTGCCGGATAATTTCCATCTCTTTTTCATTCAGAGAAAACAGATCTATTTCATGTTTTCCAAGAATCGCCGGATCCAGGAACCAATTATGGGAAAAGCCAATCCCTTCCCCGTCCGTAGGAAAAGATAGTGCATAAGCCTTTTCCTCCGCCTCCTCGGAATCGTCCAACGGATAACAGAGAGTACCTGTCGTAGCCGTTCCTATGAGTACAGGCTGTTTGGCATTCCTATGCGACAATTTTCGACAAGTTTTCTTCTTTTCAGCTAAATTCGTAAGTGTTACCACCGAAATTTTATATTCAATCTGATACATAAAATATAAGACTAAGTGTAAAGAGTTTCTTTAGTTTCAAATCGTTTAGGGGCAATAAGTCAAAAATACTATAAATATTGTTTTGCCGCCAGTTTTACAAAAACATTACATTCAAGACGTAGATTATGAATACGAATTTATAAAGAACAACGTATAAAACTTATAAAATGAAAACAACCATAACTGCTGATTATCAAACAAAAATCTGAATTAAGTATAACAAGAAATGCCCAACATCTTATGAGTTAAAGGATGTTGAGCGTTTCTCATTAGACTTGTTCTTTTTTCCAATTCGGATAATCAATGATTAACACAATTTCCTGTAATGCTTGTCTTAAATCTATTTTCATATTGTCGATATCACTCTTTTTTGCCAAATACCGTCGATTATGAGCACTTAAATCACCGAAGTGTTTTACAGATAAGAGACTTTTATTTATATTACGACTGGCATTCCATCTTGGGCAGTTAAGAAAGTGTGGTATTAAATCACTCAAGTAGAAAAATACCCCTTTGGAATCTTTTATATCACTTTCAAAACCATATCGCTCAAAGCATTCGATAATTAAGGTTTCAGTTAATTTCCTCATTAATACAAGCGTAGCATTATAAAAGCCGGCATCATAACAGTGAATCATTTCTTTCGCTGCTGCTTTTATGTAATATGGAGTTTGATCGAAAATACTTAAATCAATAAGATTATTCGACACAGGAGGGACAACTACATCATTAACACTTGTTGCAAGTTGTTCCCTTGTTAATCTGCTCAATGTATATCCAGATTTCTGTTTAATATACTTACCCTGTTTTGCAGAATTTTTACTCAAATACGCGGAAATATTCGAGTAGGGTTGTATAGACAGTTCAATAAAACATTGCTTTATTTGTATAGCAGATATGGTTTGGATTTTCTTCTCTTGCAATAAGAAATATGCAAAATAATCAATTAACTCTGCCGCTGTTTTTTCTTTGAACTTTGGAATGCGCAAAATGAATAGTTCCAATTCTTCCATTATTCAGCACCACGACCTTTCTCGAGCTCTTTTGCATGGTCTTCACCAAGATGGTAGAGTTTATACATCCCCGCCTCTTTTCCTGAAACGAAATAATTCTTCAAATTTTTTGCATTATTTAAGGCGGCCTTTAAATCAAAGGAAGTAGGCAAATCAGCAATCCTGAGTGCGGTAAAAATGATATCTCCACTAAATTCCGCAACCCCATATTGTGTAAGTTTATATGCTATTAAGACTACTTGTTCCATATTATTTATACCTTTAAATGATAACAAATATTGTTTGAATTCTTGCCGCTGTTCCTCCTCCAATCCTAAATCGACTATTGTATATGCTGTTTTTGAAGAGGATATTAATTTCCTGGCTTTCTTCCCTCCATCACTGCTAGCAGTACGTTGAATAATTTCATAAGCTATTCCCTTTCCTGTTTCTGATAGTGAGTAAGTATCATTATTTACTATTTCAAACCAATCTGCTGCAATTGCTTTTTTTATGTTTGTTGAAAAATTCTTATTTCTATTTTCATCCAACCGTCCGCTATCCTGATATAGCTGACGCAAATCTTCTTTGTTGAAAATCTTTGTCCCTTGTTCTGATACATATAAAGCATAGACAACAATCCATTCAGTTTCTGTTTTGGGTAGATTCTTAATAACAATTGTGTTAATCTGTGGCAACTTGGAAGTCTCTTTAATTTGCGGTTCCTTTATCTCAATGTTATTTTTTTCTTCACAAGGAATATTGTTACCTATCTCCCTGTCGGACACATCATTCTTTATCTCCACAGGAACCGAATCAGATAGTTTCCCCAAACCATCCTCTCTCAATTCAGAAAAGATTGTATGTACAAGGTTCCCTTCTCCTTCTAATTCAATATTGGCATTGCCAATACATACTTTCAGTTTGAAAATATCACTCATTTGAAGTACTCCTTTCTATTTTATCTTTTATTTCATCTACCAGCCTATGTACCGTTGTGCACGGACACATTCCTGATGGTTTATCTACCCCGTCTCTTAAATACTGTGCGTAACGAGATCCTGCTATCTTAATGGCTTCTGGCTCATTACCATAACGATTCAGCATAGTATAAATCTGGTTGCTGGACTTTTTATATTCCTGTCCGGTTTTCTTTTCAAAAGTATTAGCAAACTCGCGACAGCATGTAACAGAATCCTGATAGCCATGCATTCTCCCAAAGTAAGCATCAAACCAAATCTCAATGCAGGGATTTGACCAGCCTACATTAACCCCTTCCTGTTTGGCGTTTTCTATAATTTGATCAAAATGAATAACCCTGTCACGGTCAAATACAATCCAAGGTTCTCCATATTGGGGCTCCATGGCAGCTTGTTCTTTACACGCAGTAACAAGTTCATCTGTTTTAGCTTTAGAAACTTTAATTACAATTCGCCCTTGTAAATCCTTAGGGAGAGAGTCCCGGAGCCCATACATATAGTTTTCTTCGGTTTCCCTTGTATCAGTTACTATAAAATAATACCCTAAATCCGGAACCCTTGTGCGAAAATTGTCTCTCCCTTTACGTTTTCCTTTTCTATCTGCTTTTGCCATGCTTATCCCTCCCTGAACATGTCAAAATATTTCAATGTAGGAATCGCACCGTATTTTCCAAGCAAATAGTTTTTCTCATAGCTTTCGTCTTTACGAATTTTTATGCCATCCTCATCCACAAAATCTGCTAGTGAGTAAAGTGCAGAAACGCCACTATCATCTTTTTCAGTAAACCAAATTTCATCTCTTCGAAGAAGATTATTAGAAAGCTGCCAGGAATCATGGGTTGTAAATACTAATTGGGCATGTTTCGAGTTGATTTCCGGATTCAAAAAAGTAATCAAAAAACTTCTGACCAACAAAGGGTGCAATCTGGCATTCAATTCATCAACAAAAAGCACTCCGCCATTTTCCAAAGTGTCTTGCAACGCAGGGTAAAGTGCAAACATTTTCAAGGTTCCATCGGATTCCTCCTCCAATGGTATAGAGGCTGTTCCACCGTTAACCATACAATGAATTGCATCTATTTTAACATGCCTGTGATCTTCATCTTCGCCTTTCAAAACCTCAGTATGAAATCCAATAATGGAAGAATCAAAGGATGAAAAATAAGCAACAACTTTATCTTGAACAGATTTATTTTCTGCAAAACCATCTGGGATGAGAGAAGAAAGAAAAACGTTCTCGTAAGGATTTCCAAAATTAGTAAAATTTGTATTATAAAACCAATCTCGAATGGATTTCAATTTCGTAACTTTCAGTTTTGCACCCAGAGAAACAATAAGGGCTTCCTTATTCAAAGAAATTCGAATAAGTTCCTGGCTCTTAGTGGGAAGTCCTGATAAATCCAGTTCATTTCCGTTACGATAAAAAACTTGTTTATACTCCCTGGCAGTCTTGGCTTTTGAATTTAACCATTCTTCAATAACACCATCTTGATTCAGTGTAAATCCGTAGTTGTATGATTTATACCCACGTTCTTCCGTACCCATAAAGTAAACTTCGAAAGAGGATTCAGCATCCTTGCTGGCACTATCAAACAAAAAAGGAGTATATTTCAATTTTTTGTTTTTCGTTTTTCTGTCATTCGGATCGCCACCATATGAAAAAGACTCTATCACATAAGTCATCATATAACGAAAAGCTTCAATCACATTTGATTTGCCACTTGCATTTGCCCCAAAAATAGCTGCTGTAGGCAATAGTTTATCATATCCAGCAGAAATAACCCTGTCAGAATGTTCCGTGATTTTAGTGGCAGAAAGATCTAAAATGGTATCATCTCTAAAAGATTTAAAATTCTTGAAACGAAATTGTATCAACATTACGCATTACCTCCTGATTTTATTATACACAGAATCGCAAAAAAATCAACATTAATTTGAGCCTTTTTCTCAAATAGGCGTTGATATATGTGCCGCTATATTAGTCATACGGTTTAAATGAATCAGCCAAGGCAACCAGCGGTCAGGCAATACACCGGACCGCTGGCACTATTAAATTTTGTCGTTAATGAAACAGCCTCCTTTTTTCGATATTTTTCTCGCCATGTTTCAACTTGGAAAAGGAATTGAATAAATGACGGCAAACGCTCAAACCCCTTGAAAATAAAGGCTTTTTCCGTTTGTCGTTATTATACCGTAACGGCATATTGGCGCAACGCTTTCACGGCCTTGCCATGGGACAACAGCAGGTTTTTCATGACTACTCCTTCCTGCCCTTCCTTCCATTGATATCCCGGCGCATGCACCCCCTTTACATAACCGAGCTCCGTCACACATTGAGGTTCATTAATCGTAAGAAACATTTTTACTCTATCCGAAAAATGATCCGCTGCCGCACCTGCATATCTCCCAAAAATATCGCTGATTCCCTCCCATGCAAACCCGCCTTTTTCAAAAAGCGCCTGAGGCAGATCCCAATGAAAAAGCGTCATAACGGGTTCAATACCGTTCTCCAACAAACAATCCACCAGTTTATCATAAAAAGCAAATCCTTTTTCGTTCCTCATTCCGTCTCCCAAAGGAAACAATCTGGACCAGGAAATCGAAAACCGATAAGCGCGCAGCCCCATTTCTTTCATGATTTTTACATCTTCCTCCATTCGATGATAATGATCACAGGCAATGTCTCCGTTTTCCATACTTTTTATTTTACCTTCCGTATGAGAAAAAACATCCCATATAGACGCTCCCCTTCCATCCTCTTTTGCTGCTCCTTCTATCTGATAAGACGCCGTTGCCGCCCCCCACATAAAACCTTTCGGAAATCCCATAATCATCTTTCCTCCCATTCCCAATTCCTTTTGATTTCTCTTACATTTCCGCTATCACTTCCACTCTATCCGCATCGCCGGCCGGAACTATATTTCCCTCTATTTCCTTTCCATCCACAACAAGACGCCGGATCCCTTTTTTTGCATTCTTTTTATTTACAATGACAATATCATATACCGTATCCCGAAATGTGCGCAAAATCCCGCATTCCCTGAATCCCGCAGGAAGACAGGGATCGATCATAAGCCCTTCCAAGCATGGCCGGACGCCCAGGATATACTGGGACGCGCTTACAAACGTCCATGCTGCAGTTCCCGTCAGCCAACTGTTCTTCGCCTCCCCATGACGCAGCGCATCCTTTCCTGCAATCATCTGGGAATATACATAAGGCTCTGTCCTATGAATATCGCTGATTTCCTCAATATAAGCAGGACATATCTTCCGATAAGTCTCAAAAGCCCTTTCTCCGTTCCCCATCAGCGTCTCCGCTATTGTAATCCATGGATTATTGTGGCAGAAAATCCCCCCATTTTCCTTATACCCGCAAGGATAAGAACTAACCTCTCCAAGTTCCAGATGATAATCTTTATACGCGGGCTGCAGCAATACAATACCATATTCCGTATCCAGGAATTTTTCCACCGATTCCAACGCTTTCTTCGCATACCCTTCTTCTATACCAATACCTGCCAATACGCAAAATCCCTGGGGTTCGATATATATCTGCCCATCACTGCATTCTTTGGATCCTACCTTTCCGCCATTGGCATCATAGGCCCGTAAGAACCATTCTCCATCCCATCCCTTGTCCAAAACAGCATCGTACATTTCCTGTACTTTTCCTTCCACTTCCTCCGCCTCTTCTATCAGATTCCTGCATCTGCAAAGTTCGGCATATTCTTTCCCATATTTTACAAACATACCGGCGATAAACACCGATTCCGCTACCGGCCCCTCCGATGCTCCCGTTATCTGGAAAGATTCTCCTGGTTTTTTGGAAAAACAGTTCAAATTCAGGCAATCGTTCCAATCCGCACGTCCGATCAAGGGCAGACGATGAGGGCCTAAATGAGTCGTTGTATAACGGAAGGAACGACGCAAATGCTCCATTAATGTAGTCGCCTTTTCCTTATCGCCATCGTAAGGAACCATCTCGTCCAATATAGCAAAATCTCCCGTTTCCCGAATATACGCTGCCGTCCCGGCAATTAGCCAGAGCGGATCATCGTTAAAACCGCTGCCAATATCTCCATTCCCCTTCTTTGTTAAAGGCTGATATTGATGATATGCGCTCCCGTCTTCAAACTGAGTAGACGCAATATCTATAATTCTCTCCCTCGCCCTGTCCGGAATTAAATGCACGAAACCGAGCAGATCCTGGCAGGAATCCCTGAATCCCATCCCTCTGCCGATTCCTGATTCATAATACGATGCCGATCGGGACATATTAAATGTTGCCATACACTGATACGGATGCCATATATTCATCATTCTATCGAATTTCTCATCGCCCGTTTTCACATGAAATCTGCCAAGCAGACCTCCCCAGTATTCTTCTAATTTTTCCAAAGCCCGATCGGCTTTCTCCTCCGTATTGTATCTTTGCATCATGGCCAATGCCGGCGCTTTGTTAATAATGCCCGGCCCTTCCCATTTTTCTTCCTCTTTATTCTCCACATAGCCGAGTATGA
Source organism: Lachnospiraceae bacterium 28-4 (assembly GCA_000403275.2). Classification (GTDB taxonomy): domain Bacteria; phylum Bacillota; class Clostridia; order Lachnospirales; family Lachnospiraceae; genus Kineothrix. The sequence goes on along the minus strand of KE159600.1, from coordinate 794,118 downwards.
AAACGAAAACCCTGGACTCTCCGTCTTCCAAGTCGATATCCAGTTGATGGGATCCTATGGGAGACCAGCCGTTTACAATGGAATCTCCTGTTTTTCCCCTTACTACCGACTCCGGCCGTTCAAAACCATTATAAGCGCCAAGAAAAACATCTCTATCCGTATCAAAACCATCAATCTTTTCATTTACTCCGAATATGGCATAGTGGTTTCTTCTTTCCCTGTACTCCGTCTTATGGTAAATAACGGAATCCTCCACTTCCACTTCTCCAATACTGAAATTTCTCTGGAAATTTGTCATATCGTCCATAGCGTTCCATAAGCAAAATTCTACAAAAGAAAATATCTTCAGCTCTTTTCTTCCGCCGCTTTCATTGCATATCTTTACTTTATGTACCTCGCAGTTATCTCCGACAGGCACAAAAGCCGTTACTTCCGCTTTTATCCCGTCTTTTTTTCCTGCAAACACGCTATACCCCATTCCATGACGGCAGATATAACTATCCAATTCCGTTTTTGAAGGCTGCCATCCCGGATTCCAAATGGTACCGCCATCATTAATATAATAATAGTGTCCGCCCATATCACAGGGCACATTATTATAGCGGTATCTTGTCAGCCTGAGCAGCCTTGCATCCTTATAAAAACTATAGCCGCCGCATGTATTTGAAACGATAGAAAAAAAATCATCGCAACCCAGATAATTAATCCAGGGCAGCGGCGTCTTTGGTTCCGTAATTACATATTCTCGATTCTTATCGTCAAAATATCCATATTTCATAGAGTCCTCCATTTCCGTTCATCCGGTATCCCCATCGTAACTATTGACCACGTATTCCACAATACCATGTCCGTTATGTCAGACAATGTAAAAGGTATTCGTGATCTTATGGAATATCTTTACTCTATGGGCCATAGAAAAATTGCTTACATACATGGCGCGGATTCCGCCGTTACACAAGCCAGGCTTACCAGCTTTTATCAATGCGCGGAACGGTTTGGCCTTACGATACCTTCGGAATATGTACTGGAGTGCGAATACCACGATACGAAAAAAGCCGGAGAATGTACGGCGCAGCTTCTTGATTTAAAAGATAAACCTACCTGTATCCTATATCCTGACGACTATACTGCCATCGGAGGAATCAATTTGATCAAAAGCCGCAGTCTGAGTATCCCTGACGACATCTCGGTTGTGGGATACGACGGCATCAGCTACTCCTACATCCACGAACCGCCGATCACTACCTTAAAACAGGACAGCGATTCGATGGGAAGGGAAGCCGTATCGCATTTGACCGAACTCATCGAAAGACCCAGAACTACTTTAAAACAAACTTTTATTGTAGAGGGATCGGTATCGATAGGGAGATCGGTAAAAAAATTATAAAACATCTGCTTAAAAAAGAATGGAGGAAGAAATATGAATATGAAAAAGTTTAAAAACATCATTGCTTTATCATTGTCCGGGATTTTAACAACAGCAGCATTCGCCGGCTGCGGTTCCTCTCCGGAGCCAAGCGCAGCTCCTGCTTCTGCAGAAGAAACAACAGCGCCGGAGGCAGTTCCGGAAGCAGAGGCACCAGAAGCTTCCGTCGAAGCCGAAACTCCCAACGAAAGCAGCGAAGGCAGCGTCCTCAATATTTACTGCTGGAACGAAGAATTTAAGAGCCGCGTAACAGACCATTATCCTGGATACGAAGCCGTTGACGGAACAACCGGTAAGATCGGTGACGTTACCGTTCGTTGGCAGATCACTCCTAACGATGACAATGCATACCAGAACAATCTGGACGAAACATTATTAAAACAAGAAAACGCGGCTGCCGATGACAAAATCGATATTTTCCTGGTAGAAGCCGATTACGCATTGAAATATGTGGATACTCCTTACACCATGGCAGTTTCCGATCTCGGTATTACTGATACTGACGTAGCCAATCAGTACCAATATACAAAGGACATCGTTACAAGTTCCGATGGTTCCTTAAAAGGCGTTTCATGGCAGGGATGTCCCGGCGCGCTTTTCTATAACCGGGAAGCTGCTAAAGAAGTATTTGGCACGGATGATCCGGCAGAAGTTCAAAAGAAAGTAGCGGATTGGGATACTTTTGTAGCAACCGCCGATGAGTTGAAAGCGGCCGGCTATAGCATTATGTCTTCTGTCAACGACAGCTATCGCGTATATTCCAATAACGTAACTTCAAAATGGGTAATAGACGGTAAAATCAATATTGATGAAAATCTTATGAACTGGGTAGAAGACTCCAAAGCTTTATTTGATAAAGGCCAGACCAGCTCTGCGGAACTTTGGAGCGATGACTGGAGCAAAGGATTTTATCCGGAAGGAAAAGTATTCTGCTATTTCGGGCCCGCATGGTTTATTAATTTCAGTATGGCTGCGGATCAGGAAGGAAGTATCGGAAACATGGGCGGATGGGGAATTACGGAAGGCCCTCAGGGTTTCTATTGGGGCGGCACATGGATCTGCGCGGCAGCTGGCACGGATAATCCGACTCTCGTAAAAGACATTATGCTCAAACTGACAACGGATGAAACGATCATGAAAGAAATCGTAATTGACGACGATGATTTTGTAAACAATAAGCCCGCTATGGAGGCAATGGCTGCCGATACCAGCTATTCGAGCAAAATCTTAGGCGGCACAAATCCTCTGGCAATGTACTGCGCAGGCGCGGAAGCCATCGATTTGAGCAATCTCAGCGGTTACGACCAAGGCTGCAACGAAGAATTCCAGAACGCTATGAAAAATTATTTCGAAGGCAACGCAACATTGGATGAAGCTTTGAATCTGTTCTATACGGCAGTTATTGAGAAATATCCTGAGCTGACCTATTAATCGAAATAAATATGTAAGATAACATGTGCCTGCCTGCCAACAAACAGGCAGGCACAAAACTTTTAACTGCCCCCGCCAAATTGATATGATACATGGAAAGGAAATGGTTACAATGACGAATAATACGAAAGGAAAACGCGGCAAAGTCGTAAGTTATAATAAATGGGGCTATATTTTTCTGATTCCTTTTACGCTTACTTACATTGTGTTCCAGCTGATCCCCCTGATCAGTACCGTATACAACAGTTTTTTCGAAAACTACCGTTCTGGTCTGACACAAATCGGGCCAAACTTCATAGGCCTGGAAAATTTCAAAACCCTGCTTTCCAATCCTGATATCTGGGTTTATACTCAAAATACGATAATTATGTGGATCATGGGGTTTGTACCGCAGATTGTAGTTTCTCTTTTACTGGCATCCTGGTTTTCCGACCCGCAGTTAAGGATAAAATGTGCCGGATTTTTTAAAACCATTATTTACCTGCCCAACCTGATTATGGCATCTGCTTTTGCCATGTTATTTTTTACACTATTTGCGGATGGGGGCCCTGTCAATTCCATTTTGATGCAAATCGGAATATTAAGCAAACCTTTTAAGTTTATGTCCAATATATGGAGTGTCCGGGGGCTGATAGCTTTAATGAACTTCCTGATGTGGTTCGGAAATACCACAATTTTACTGATGGCAGGAATGATGGGTATAGACACATCGCTGTTTGAAGCGGCCAGCGTAGACGGAGCCACTTCCACTCAGATTTTTTATAAGATCACCTTACCTCTGCTGAAGCCGATCTTACTCTATGTCATGATCACTTCTCTGATCGGCGGTCTGCAAATGTACGATGTACCCCAAGTTCTTACCAACGGAACCGGCGAACCGATGCGTTCCTCCATGACCCTTATTATGTTCTTAAACAAACATTTATACAGTAAAAATTATGGCATGGGCGGCGCGCTTTCAGTCATTCTCTTCTTTATTACCAGCATATTAAGTCTGCTTGTATTCCGGTTCTCCAACTATAAGAAAAAGGAGGCGGCTTTATGAATACGGAAAACCAAAAAATAAATAAGGGCATAAATATTAAGACAAGACGGATCATAGCGCATTTAGTATTGATACTTATTACACTGTTATGCCTGTTCTGGTTCTTCATATTAATCATTAATGCGACCAGATCCCACTCGGAAATGACAAAAGGATTTACCCCGCTTCCAAGCAGTTACCTTTTGACTAACTGGAAAAATCTTCTGACAGGTACGCTTCCCGTATGGTCCGGTTTAATCAACAGTCTGATTGTAGCCGGCCTAAGCGCATTATTTTCTGTTTATTTTTCCTCCATGACAGCATATGCCATTCATGCTTACGACTTCAGGCTGAAAAAGGCGATATTTACCTTTATTTTAATGATCATGATGATTCCTACACAGGTAACGGCATTGGGTTTCCTGCAATTAATCGGAAAGCTAAAACTGGAAGATTCCTTTATTCCTCTTGTTGTCCCCACCATCGCGGCTCCGATTACATTTTTCTACATGAAACAATATCTGGAGAGTACGCTTCCCCTTTCCATCGTGGAAGCGGCCCGCATCGACGGTTCCGGGGAATTCCATACCTTTAACGGAATCGTGCTTCCTATGATGAAGCCAGCCCTCGCCGTACAGGCTATTTTTACTTTTGTATCAAGCTGGAACAATTATTTCATCCCGGCACTGGTATTACATAAAGATAATAAAAAAACCTTGCCTATTCTGATCGCCCAGCTCCGAAGCGCCGATTTCTTAAAATTTGATATGGGGCAAGTATACGTTATGATCGCTTTTTCCATTCTTCCAATCATCATCGTATATCTCCTGCTTTCCAGATATATCGTACAAGGAGTTGCTCTGGGGAGTGTGAAAGGCTGAAACTTACAGGGTTCCAAACCGTTATATGTATGCGGTTTGGAACTTTTATTTTTAAGAAATCATTCCAAAATATTTAAAAATTCCATTCCTATTTTTTTTATTTTTTTTCTTTATCCTTTTCTATGAGAACACCGTGAAAAATTTTTTGAAGACTTTCACAAATTTTCCTCGTTATATATAACAAATACGCGTGGATTGCTAAAAACCCCATGAAAAAGGAGACATTATGAAATATATCACATTTACCGTACCCTGCTATAATTCAGCCCCTTATATGAGAAGATGCATCGACTCCCTCTTACCCTTTCGAGATTATGTGGAAATTATTATCATAAACGATGGTTCCACCGATGCAACGCCGGAGATTGCCGATGAATATGCCCTGCGTTTCCCTGAAACCGTTAAGGTAATCCACAAAGCAAACGGAGGACATGGCTCCGGAGTCAACGCCGGACTCGCCCACGCTTCCTGTAAATATTTTAAAGTGGTGGATTCCGACGACTGGCTGGACCGCCGTTCCCTCCAAAAAATCCTGCTGCGCATGATGCATTGGGAAAAACAGGGAAAACAGGCGGACATGATCGTCTGCAACTACGTCTACGATCATTTATATGAAAACAAAAAAAAGGCCATGTCCTATAAAAATGTTTTTAAAGAAGGGAAAATGCTTACATGGAACGATATTGGCATATTTTCTCCTTCTCAGTATCTTGTCATGCATTCCCTCATTTTCCGTACGGAAATATTGAAAAAAAGCGGCGTCACCCTGCCGGAACATACTTTTTATGTGGACAATATCTTCGCTTACAGGCCGCTGCCTTATGTAGAAAGTATTTACTATCTTAATACCGACCTGTATCACTATTTTATCGGCAGAGAAGACCAGTCCGTCAACGAAGAAATCTTAAAGCAACGGATTGACCAACAGATCTTTGTTACAAAAATAGTGGCCGGCTGCGTGGATCTGGAAGAAGTAAAGGAAAAATACCCAAAGCTTGCCAGATATATGACAAGAAACGTATCGATTATGATGGCAATTTCCTCGATCCATCTCCTCTTGATCGGCTCGGAAGATGCCCAAAAAAAGCGGACTGACTTATGGAACTACATGAAAACCCACAACAAAAACCTGTATCAAAGGCTGCGCTACACTACTTTGAGCAGCTTTACAAATCTTCCCGGAAAAACGGGGCGTTTCGTCACCGTAACCGGATACCGGGCTGCGAAGAAAATCTACCAATTTAATTAAAAAAAATCGGCCCGGGGGGCTATAGAGAGGGGCGTGATTCTTATTATGCAAAAATTATATATTGCTCTGGTGGATACCCCGGGCCTGTTTGCCTGGATCATACGCCGCGTCATTAAAATCAATTATATCCATGTGGTTCTTTCCCTGGACGCCAGTTTCCGGGAAGCATACAGCGTAGGGAGACGGAATCCCTTTATTCCTTTTTTCGCCGGTTTTGAAAAAGAAAATATCGACCGGATATATACAGCCTTCCCTACTGCCCGTTATAAAATTTATACCATCGAATGTACCGAAAAGCAAAAAGAAGAGATCGCCCTCCAATTAAAAGAATGCTATCGCCGGCGATTCCGATACCATTACTGTATCATCGGCCTTTTCTTCTTATTAATGGGAAAACCTTTTTACCAGCGCAACCATTATACCTGTTCCTCCTTTATTGCAAGACTGCTGGAAAACAACGGCGTACTTTCTTTTTCCAGACATTTTTCGCTTATAACGCCCAAGGACTTTTACGAATACGGACAACAAAATGTAATATACGAAGGAACGCTCCGGGAACTATGCATACAGGTTAATGCGGGCCGGCTTGTCCCCGGACATTACCCCTCAGGAGTCGCTTATGAGATTTGTAAAACTTAAATTATCCAAAATATTTGAAATACTTTTCTTTCTGCTCGTTATGGCTCTGACCTTTTACACTGTTTTCAGCCGTAATGACTTATTAAAGATTTTTTCTTCTATGCAGCATCTGAATCCTTTTTATTTTATATGTGCCATTTTTTCCGCCGTCTTTTTTGTCTGCATGGAGGGTTTTATGATCTGGTATCTTCTCAAACTTACCGAAAAAAAAGTTTCCCTGTTCCGTTGCTTTTCGTATTCTTTTATCGGTTTTTTCTTTTCCGGCATTACGCCATCCGCTACTGGCGGGCAGCCCGCCCAGTTGCTTGCCATGAAAAAGGACCGGCTTTCCATGGGAAGCGCCACGCTTTCCCTGATGGCGGTTGCCGTCCTATACAAACTGATTCTCGTCCTTATCGGCCTCGGCATCCTTCTTTTTTGGAAAAAAGGCCTGTCCGCGTATCTGGGATCTTATATGGCCTTTTATTACTTCGGTATTTTTTTGAACGCCCTTCTCGTTTTTCTCCTCCTTCTTCTTATGCTGCATGGAAACCGGATGGAAAACCTCCTTTTACGAATAGAAAATTTTTTCATTAAAATCCGTCTGTGCAAACCTTCAAACCAAAGAAAAAAAGCGTTCCATCAGCTTGTTGCGGATTATCAGGAAACGCTTCATTTTCTGTTAAAACATAAATCCAGGCTTCTTTTTATCGCCCTCTGCACCTTTTTCCAAAGATGCAGCCTTTTTCTTCTGACTTGGTTTATTTACCGGGGATTCGGACTTTCCGGCCACAGCCCCATGCTCGTCATGGCATTACAGGCCTCCATTTATATTGCGGTAGATATGCTCCCTCTCCCCGGATCTCAGGGAATATCCGAACTCATGTATGTTTCCGTATTTTCTTCTGTTTTTACGGATGCACTGCTAGCCCCTTCCATGTGTGTAACGAGAGGGCTCAGTTTTTATTTCCTTCTGACAACAGGCGCATGTACCGCCCTCTTTTATAAAATTCGTTCCCATTACAGCCAAAGCAGGTAGACCAATGTCAGGATCAGCCCGGCGCAGAACAAAAGCAGGCCAAAGGAAAGACTTCTTCTTATGATCGTACTGTTTTCCTGCATTTCTTCGTGTTTCAGTGCCAGCCTGTGTTCATAGCCTTCCCTGCGGGGTATCTTTTTCCAGAAAGTATGATTCATAAAATGTACGAAACCATCCATTTCCATTCCTATCACATGGGTCAGATAAGTACCCTCTTCCAGTTCATGGGGCAGTTTGCTGTCTTTGTAAACCGTCTTGCGTAAAAGCACCACCAACCCGTCCACCAGACTGTCAAAGATCCGGCAGACCACGCCGAATACCATGGGAAGGATTTTCAGCATCAACGGACGGTAAACAGCATTTTCCAAATCCCAATATCGATTCCACCGGTTCACATACACCAGGCTTCCATCCTTTTTCTTCATCATCCATTTTCTCACCGGCACAAAATAAAGGAACAGGCCGATTGCGATGGAAATCAATCCCCCCTTTAAATTAGCGGCGCTGAAATACGAAACGCTGCCCGTAAATTTTTCCGGACTCATAAAGCCCTCTCCGAAATCCGCAATAAAATCCATCACAGTTCCCGGAAACATCCCCATAATAAGAAAAAGCAAGGAGGCGGCCGTTAAAACAAAGGCACTGGCTTTATTCATATATTTTCCGCATAACTCATCATACTTTTCCTGTACCGCCCCACTCCGGTTCTTCTCTATAAATAAAGCCACGTACAATTTCAGCATATAGGCCACCGTACATCCGCCGCTGATCAAAAAGACCCATTCAATGCCTTTCATCGTTCCCACGCTTAAAAATCCCTGCTGCAAATTTCCGGCATGCAGCGCCTCTATATATTCCACAATACTTTCGTGAATCAAAGTTTTGCTCACATATCCGCTCCATAAAGGAATACCGCCGATGCCAAGGGCACCCATCAGAAAAATAAAATGAAGAAGCGGCTTTTTATGCCCAAAACCCTGTATTTCATTCAGATCCAATTTGTGTATATTCATATATACCACCCCGGCCGCCATAAAAAGAACCAATTTAAACAGAGAATGATTCACCATATGGAGCAAAGAACCTCTGACCGCCAGGGCATTTTCGCTCCCTAGCAGCCCCTGCATACCGATCCCCACCAGGATAAAACCGATCTGGGACACGGAAGAACAGGCCAGGGTGCGCTTCAAATTGACAGAAAACAACGCCAGTACCGCTCCCAACAGCATAGTTGCCACGCCGGTAAATAAAATCAGTGTTCCCCATTTTACATCGTATAAAAATATCCGGCAGCTGATAACAAGAATTCCAAAAATACCGGCTTTCGTCAATATACCGGACAAAAGGGCGCTGGCCGGAGCCGGAGCCACCGGGTGTGCTTTTGGCAGCCAGATATGGAGGGGAAATGCCCCCGCTTTTGCCCCAAAGCCAAAAAGCATGCATGTGCCCGCAATATATAAAGTTTGCCTTCCCGCTTCCGCTTCCTTTCCAAAACCCGTCATAATACTCCGGCATGCCTCATAAAGTCTGTCTATCTCCAAAGTGCCCGTTTCCCGATAAAGCAGCAAAAGCCCCATAAGCATCACCAGACCGCCCGTTACGGCCACCGCCAAATATGTTTCCGCCGCACGCAGCGATTCCGCTTTTTCATCATGGGCCACCCATACATAAGAAGTAAAGGACATGATTTCAAAAAAGATAAACGTCGTGTATAAATCCGAAGATAAAAATACTCCCATCGTAGCGCCCAGCGTCACCAGCAGGAAAAAATAATATCGGTTCCGGTTTCTGTAATGAATAAAATACTCTTTGGAAAACACGGTTGACATCATCCACATAAATGCCGCGATAAGGCCGTACAGCACCCGGAATCCGTCTATGGCAAAATGAATCCCCATCCCGCAAAATCCGGGAATACGAAAAGAGGAGGGATATCCGAAAGAATTCCCCACATTTTCCCTCAGCTGCCACGCCATATGATGCATGCAAAATACATATAACATTACCGCAAATTCCAGTATAACAATGGCATTCGCCATATAATCCCTTGCCGTTTTATTTTTCCGTCCTGCCCCGTAAGCCGCCAGCGCTCCGACCATCGGAAAAAACACAAGACAAGGCAGCATATAATTTCCTTCCATGACTAACCTCCCATTCTACACCACGTTATAATAACCGTCCGCCACATCCCGGAAAAAACCAACGACCGGGGAAGAAAACAATCCAAAACAAATAATTGCTACTGCAAATACGATAAGCGGAAGCAACATCTTCCAATTCGGATCAGAAAATTCCTTTCCCGTATTTTCATCAAAGTCCGCCGGAGGAAAGAAAGCCCTTATTACAATAGACAACATATAAATAGCTGTCAGCAAAGCCGAAACCAGAAGGCATCCTATGCCAAAATAGGCCAGCGTATTGCCGCTTTCCACCGCCGCATAAGCCAGATTCCACTTGCTGATAAAACCGGCCAGTCCCGGCACTCCCATAAGCGCCAGCGAGGATATGGTGAATATCCCGAAAACCCAGGGCATCCTCCGGCCAAGCCCGTCCAGTTCATGTATATAATGCTTCTCCGTCCTATACATAATCGCGCCGGCACAGAAAAAGGAACAAATCTTCATAAAAGCATGAAATACCATATGCGTAAGCGCTCCTGTCATTCCAAGGGGTGTCATGATCGTCACTCCGAATAAAATATATGACAAGTTGCTGATCGTGGAGTACGCCAGCCTCCTTTTCAGATGCGTTTCCTTTACCGCCCGGCTGCATCCGTACACGATCGTGAACATAACAACCGCCATCACCGTATATTGGGCCCAGGTTCCTTTCAGAAAATCCGTACCAAAACTGTAAAAAGTGAGCCTGATAATTGCAAATGCCCCCGCCTTCACTACTGCCACCGCATGCAAAAGCGCAGTAACCGGCGTGGGGGCGACGCCCGCCTGGGGCAGCCACGAATTAAACGGACAAACTGCCGCCTTGACTCCGAATCCCATAAAAGCAATTACATAGATCAGCAAAAGGATATTTGTCCTGTCCCCGATCTTCCCTACGTCCAATACGCCGCCAAGGACAAATTCCGTCGTATTCCCGTATATAATGACAAAAATCATCCCGATAAAAGCAAATGCCGCGCCTCCCAAAGAATAATACAAATATTTACGGCTTGCCAGAATCGCTTCCCTTGTGAGCGTATGCATCACAAGCGGAACAGTTACTAAAGTGAGAAGCTCGTAAAAGAAATACATCGTAAGAATATTATCCGCCAGCGCAATACCCAGCGTAACCCCGTAAGTAATCGTATAAAACATAAAAAATACTTTTTCATGCTTTTCTTTTGTCATATATTCAAAAGAAAATAATGTAGCCAGCGGCCAGAGAAACGAGACCAGCCCGGCAAAAACCATGCCCATGCCGTCCACCCGGAAAGCAATCGCCAAATCACCCGTAAACTTTGCAAGAATAAAACTGTCCGTTGGCCTGTGGCCGAGCAGCGACCATACGAGCAGTGTATTAAAAACCACTCCCGCTTCCAGAAAAACTTCCATATGCCGCCGCTTCCGAAAGGGAATGACAGGTACCAGTACACCTATAAGCACCGGTATTAAAATAACCGCTATCAGCATTATTTTACTCATATTCCGACTCCCTTCTATAAAATTCCCGATACGATACCGGAAATATATTCAATCAGCGGATTCGGCCAGACACCGAGTCCTACCGCCAACACCGTAAGGATAATAACGGGTATTTCTTCTCCTGTAAGAATAAACTTTCTTTTCCAGTTTTCGGCGCTTCTTTCCGGATATTTATAACCTTCTCCCGGAAAAAATCCTTTTATCACAATCGGAAACAGATATCCTGCCGTCAGCAAAGCGCTGACCAATAAAACCACCGGTCCCAGCCAGGAAAATATTCCGGTTCCCGAATTCAATGCCCCCAACGCCAAATACCATTTGCTAATAAATCCGCTGGCAGGAGGAATGCCCGTCAACGCCAGCGACAAAAATACAAAACACCACATAACCACCGGCATTTCCTTGCCGATTCCCGTCAACTCATCCACCCTCTCCCTGCCGGTTTTGTGTATTACCGCACCGGCGCTCAGGAATAAGGCGCATTTAATAAACGCATGAAATACCAGATGCAAAATAGCTCCTTCCAGAGCCGTCGATTCCAGCAACGCAAGCCCGAATAAAATATAAGATACCTGACTTACAGTAGAATAAGCCAGCCTTTTCTTCCATATCTTTTCCCTGTAGGCCAGCATGGATCCCATAAATACCGTAATCAACGCCAATGAAAGCCAGGCCGTCTGTACCCACGTTCCCCTGATAAAATCGCCTCCAAACATATAATAAACCACCCGTATGATACCTAACACGCCCCCCTTTACAATTACCGCGGACAGCAGCGCACTGGCAGGAGCCGGCGCTACCGGATGGGCAGTGGGCAGCCATGCATGCAAAGGAAACATGCCGGCTTTTACCCCAAACCCAATAATCATAAAAAATGCCGTTATCAACAACAAATTTTCGTTACCAGCAACCATATTCTTATCCAATACCCCTCCTGCCGTAAAAGTAAGGGTATTTCCGAACCGGTAAAGAAAATAAAGACCGAACAATGCCATATAAGCCCCGGAAAAAGAATAAAATAAGTATTTTAAAGCCGCCATAACCGCTTCCCTGCTCTTCGTATGAATGACCAAAGGCATAGACAACAGCGTCATCAATTCGTAAAACATATAAAATGTAATCAGGTTACCGGCAAAACTTAAACCCGCCAAAATCCCGAATACTATTAAGTAAAATCCATAAAACCTCTTTTCTCCTTTTTCCCTCCCAGAACCATGGGGCTTCATATAAAAAAGGGAAAAGAAACCGGCCAAAACCCAGACAAGAGTCACCACCGACGCAAACAAAAACCCCAAACTGTCCAGTTTCAAATATACCGGAAGTGCAGATGTAAGGTTGAACAGGATGACAGACTCCCAATCGGCGCGGAGCAAAACATAAACCATAGACCCGCCGCTTATCAGCAACGCGGCTCCTGTCATTCCGGTTAAAACCTTTCTATTCCCGGGTTCCTTCATTACCAGCAGAAACAAACCGGCAATGATTGGAAAAAGAATAGGGAATACCATTGTATTAATCATATCTACCTCTTTTCCGCAGTTCACCATCGACTGCCATACAAGCCCTTATGCAAAAATATTGAGACCCGATCCTATCAGATCCACAATCGGCTGGGAACATACACCCAACAGTATATTTAAAACCACAAAGCAAAGCAGAACTATCGCATATATCTTATTATCATGCCATTCCATCGTCGGATACTCTCCTTCGCCTACCGGAGTATAAATACGGATCACCGTTTTCATAAAGTAAATCGCATTCAATATGGTACTAATGCCAAGCACGATCAAAGTGGGCAGCATTTTCCCATCGTTCTGTACAGCGGCTTGTGAAAACAACAATTTGCTTATAAAACCGGAAAACATGGGAACGCCCACCATGGACAGCGATCCTACGGAAAATGCCACGCCAGCCCATTTATTTCTGTATCCCGAACCTGTCAGTTCAATGAATTTTCTGCTTCCTCCCGACACATCCGTCAAACCAATGGCGGCGATAAACAGCAATGACTTTGTAGCCACATGGGAAATTACATGGAAAACCGACGCTATCATCCCCGCCTGCGTTCCCATTCCAATCCCCATATAAATATATCCTACCTGCGCTACCGAAGAAAAAGCAATCATTCTGCGGATATCATTCTCTTTAATGGCGCTTAAGGAACCGAACACCATTCCCAACAAACCGAAAATAAAAAGGACATCAACAATCTTGCTGTCGTGAAATACTTCAAATCCTATCACCCTGTATATAATCTTAAACAATAAAAAGATATAGCCCTTTGATACGAGGCTGGATAAAATTGCCGCAGAGGATACCGTAGAATATCCGTAGGCATCCGGCAGCCATGAATGAAAAGGAAACAACGCGCTTTTAATCGCCAGCCCCACGGATATAATCGCGATCGTCACGAGCAGCGGCGGACGGTAAGATCCCTCCGCCACAATATGAGCGATCTCCATTTTAATATTGGACATAAGCAAATGGCCCGTCAGGTCATACAACATACAAATCCCTACTAAAAAAAGACCGGAACCGAGCAGACTCATGATCATATAGCGGACCGCCGCTTCTATCGTCCTTCCGTTCTGCCGGATCATAATCAGTCCACAGGCCGAGATCGTATTAATCTCTACAAATACATATGCCGTAAATAAGTCATTGGTATAAATCAGCGCCAGCAAAGAACTCAACATCAGATCCGCCAGTACATAATAAAGCCCCTGCTTTCCTTCCTCCACTTCCTGCACCAATTTATGCCTTCCGCCCAGCAGACAAAAAAGCATGATCGCGCAAAAAAACAACGCAAGGCCCGTTTCCAGCATACCCACCCGCAGCTCATTGCCCCAGGGCGCCGGAAAACGTCCCATAACATATACATAAGACTCTCCCGTCCTCACCGTATATAAAAGAACCGCTGCCGACAATACAATATTCACGACGAGTACTATAATATTTAACAGTCTCGCAATTTTCTCTTTAAAAGCAGAACTGATGATCCCCGCAAACATGCAAAGCATAATAGAAAAACAGGGAAAGTTCTGCACAAACTCCATTTGAACAAATTCCATCTGCCCCGGCATTTTTTATAACCCCTCCTTTTTTAATTGAAGAGAGATCTCGTCCAAATCCAGGGTATGATATCTCTGATACAGGCGGATCGTCAGTGACAGCATCAGGGCGGATACCGATACGGATACAACGATGCCTGTTAATACAAGTCCGCTGGGAACCGGATTGATATATGCTTCCACGCTCTGCACGCCATCCACTACGATCGGAGCCACTCTTCCTGAAATATAACCTTTTTCTGCTAAAAACAGATATACCGCCGTGTCCATAATATTCAATCCTATGATTTTCTTGATCAAATTGCTCTGTAGCATCAGATTGCCGAAACCGATCACAAACAAGATCATTGCCACCGCTTCTCCATAATTATTGAATAAATTAGCTCCCATCCTTACAGCCCTCCTCTTCGGAATAACGCATAAAAAGCATACATCGTACAAGCCACTTCGATGCCCACGCATATATTGATCGGAAAAATAATACCCGCGCTGATAATATGTCCGGGAATTCCAAGCGGAATATGGTTTTCGATCCCATTGGCCCCCGTCACATAATAATAAATACCTACCAGCCCATAAGTACAGAGGGCCGAAACCTTTGTTACCTTATAAATATTTTCATTAAAAAAACGCTGCGTCTTTTTAAATCCAAAAGCGCTGGTATATAAGATCATCCCCGCCCCTATCGTCGCTCCGCCGGAAAATCCTCCTCCGGGCGACAAGTGGCCGTTCAGTATAATATAGATTCCGAAAATAAAGATTACCGGCACAAGAACCATTGCTACGGCCTGGAGAATGGCGTCATTTTTCGGTTCAAAGCGCCTGTCCCCAAGAGCCTCTTCCTTTTTCAATTCCGCATCTTCTATCATCAGCATGATCATAACGCAGCAGGTAGCGATAAAAAGTACATTTGTCTCTCCAAAAGTATCGAAAGCCCGGTAAGTCAATATCATTCCCGTTACGATATTGACAGCACCAGTCTCCTGAACGCCGTTTTCTATATATCTTTCGGCCACCTCATTATTATCAGGATTGGATGCGTTGCCCGTAGGCGGCAGATAGGAAACCGTAAACAGCAGCAGACCGGCCAGCATGATACAAAACGCTGCCGCCATGATCCGGTAAAAGCGGCGGAAAAGGATCTGCCATCTGTTATACTTTATATTGTATACCTTATCCATCACCATCTGGCTTTCCCGCATTCTCTCCCGGATAGACGCCTCTTCCGTTATGTATTCCTCCTGGGGCTTCATCTCCAGGTTACCCATATACGGATCTTTTTCCCCGGAAAGCCAACGGAAAAAGTGAAAGGCTTTTGTCTTTTTATACTCGTCTTCCGATTTCATTCTGCTCATTTTCCGCCTTACCTCCTTCTGCGCTCTATCATGCTTTCCTTTTCATCCTTTTTATTTTCTTCTTCAATAGCATTGATCTTTTTTAATGTAACAAAAAACAGTACGCTCGTTATCCCTGCTCCTACCGCAGCCTCGGTGATCGCCAGATCCGGCGACTCCAGACAAATCCAAATAACGGACATCACAAGGCTGTAAGACATAAAAATAAGAATGGAATTCAACAGTTTTTTGGAAAAACTGACGGATATAGCGCACACCACTAAAAAACCGAGCAGAATATATTGAAAAACTCTCATCGCCCATCCTCCTTGTCTTTTTCCTGTAACCGCACAATCTTTCCTTCCTCCGAAAGCCCGGCTTCCGTTTCACAATATTTTTTCAACCGGTCATTGGTAGAAACTTCCAGTCTGGCAATCAAATGCGACGATACCGGGGACGCGCACCACAAGAACACGACAATCAAAGCCATTTTCAAAGTAGTAAAATTAAGACCGGAAAAAATCATCAGCCCGATCAGCGATATGCTGATCCCCAAAGTATCTCCCATGGCCGCCGCATGCATCCTGTTTAAAACATATTTCAAATGAAAAATGCCGTAAATTTCAATCACAAATATGGCAAGGCCGCACAACAGCACAGCGGTTCCGATCATAAAGCGAAGCCATTCAAAAACTTCCATTCCGCTTTCCCTCCTTTGCGTTCTTTTTCTCGCTATGTACCCCCATATATACCTTTGTCAATACGATCACTGCAAGAAAACTGATCATGGCATAGATCAGGCATATATCTACCAGATACCCCTCCTTTAGCAAAAGCGCAAGGATCGCTATCATTACCATAACCATCGTACCCATCATATTTACAGCCACAATCCTGTCCGCCGTCCTCGGTCCTTTTACGGCACGTATCAGACAAAAAAATGTCATAATGGCAAGAAATATCAATGCACCCACATATACGATCCGATATGCCGTCTCCAATGCCGTCAGTGTACCTGTTACTACCATTCTTCTACATCCTTTCCAGTTTTTCCAAAAGTTCTACGAATATGGAGTGGTTCATCCCTTCCGCCAACTCTTTGTCCAGGCAATGCACCACATATTCATCCTCCTCCAGAGTTACCGTAATCGTACCCGGAGTCAGCGTTATGGAGTTGGCAAGTACGACCCTCGCCTGTTTCGTTTTCAGATCTGTTTTAAAACGGATGAGTACGGGTTCCAGATCATATTTGGAAGAAGTGATCAGTTTGATCACCGCAAAATTAGCCTTTACGATCTCCCATACCAATACACAAACATATTGTAAAATGCGAAACCCTCTTTTTCCATAAGCAATATCTTTGTATATGCTGTAATTCATAAACTTGCAAATAAAGGCATACATTGCAAGGGACACCGCCAGGCCGAACAAAACGATCTCCATTGTAACCGCCCCGTTAAAAATGATCCAGACAAGAAAAAATAATAAAAACATATGAATGCGCCTCTCCGTTGTAAAATCATACTATGACAGCAACAAACACCCGCCCGGCGAGTGTTTGCAAATGCTCATATCCACTTTTTGTCAAAAGCATATTTTCTGTAACTTCTTTTCCAAGTCTTCCTTTGACATCGCCCCTACGCTGACATCCACTGCCTCTCCATCCTTAAAAATGATAAAAGTAGGAATCGACATAACGCGGTATCTTTGCGCGATTTCCATCTCATCATCGATATTGAGCTTGCCAACCTTGACTTTGCCTTCATAACTTTCCGCCAGGCTTTCCACGATAGGAGCCATCATTTTGCAGGGGCCGCACCAGTCCGCAAAAAAATCTACCAATACCGGCAGCTCCGACTTAAGAACTTCCGTTTCAAAATTTGCCGATGTAAACTTGTATTCCATAACCTATACCTCTCTTTCTTTCGACCGCGTCTCATCGCTGTCTTACGATAACATATTTGTAAATTGGATTTCCCATGGAAGAAAATCTTTCCTCATATTCCGTCATAATATTGTCTTTCCGCATGTCCACGTCATGATGCAGGTCATAACTCACCCTTTCCGCCTTCCAGCCCGCCGGTTCCAGCTCTTCCAAAGCAAATCGGAACAAATCTTCATTATCCGTCTTAAACTCAATCTGTCCGTCTTCTTTTAATATTCCATCATACCGGGCGAGAAACTCTCTGGAGGGAAGACGCCGTTTGGCATGTCTGTCTTTCGGCCAAGGATCCGAAAAATTCAGATAAATCCGATCCACTTCCCCTTCACCGAACACATCTCCTATCATCTCCGCATCCATTCTTATAAACCGGACATTGGAAAGAGGTTTTTCCTCTTTTTCCATCTTTTGAATGGCTCTAAGCAATACGCTGGAATATTTTTCAATCCCCACATAATTGACCGAAGGAAACATTCTTGCCATATCCATCAGAAACCGACCTTTACCCATTCCTATTTCAATACGTATAGGATCATTATTCCCAAAAATCTTATGCCAATTCCCTTTTTGCGCCTCTGGATCATGGATGACAAACCTGCTTTCTCCTATTATTTCCCTGGATCCTGATATATTCCTTAACCGCATCCTTTTCGCTCCTTTTCTTCCATCCTGCCTATTTTACACCTTTTATGCAGAAAAGAAAAGGGCTGGTGCCGCGATAAATTTCATAAAAAATTTTTTTATTTTTTATGAAATTGGTTTGGTTTTCATAAGGAAATAGTGTATGATAAAATATAACGTTTTTATTCCACTATTTTTTAGTTTATTCGGAGTATTATAATAATGAAATTATCCCTTTTTTCATATAAATTCAAGAACAAAATCAAATTCTTAGCGATTTCTTTATGTCTGCCCGCTTTTCTTTTTTTTGCAGACTCCATACCTGCCAGCGCTTCCGATTTCGAGGAACGAATGGAAGAGATGGAAAATCGGAAATTACTGCCCATCCAGTCCAACGAAATCGAAAACTGGCCGGCCGGCCCCGCCGTCGGCGCCCAATCGGCGATCGTAGTGGAAGCCAACACAGGAGTTATTCTTTACAGCAAAAATATTCATGAAAAATTATATCCGGCAAGCACTACAAAAATTCTTACCGCTTTAATCGCTGCGGAAAATTCCACGTTGGATGAAATGGTTACTTTTTCTTATGATGCCGTCTTTTCCATCGAAAAAGGAAGCTCCAATATGGGAATAGACGCCAAAGAATCTCTTCCCATGGAAGAATGCCTTTACGGCATCCTCTTAGTATCGGCCAATGAAGTTTCCAACGCAGTCGCGGAACATATCGGCGGAAGCATGGAAGAATTTGCCCGGCTTATGAACCAAAGAGCCCTGGAACTTGGATGTGTGGATTCCCATTTTACGAACGCCAACGGCCTTCATGACGATGACCATTATACTTCGGCCTATGATCTTTCGGTAATTGCAAGAAAATTTTTTCAAAACGAACTGCTTACGAAGATTTCGGGAACACCTACCCATCATTTTGAAGCGACGGAAACCCAGCCGGACGATTTTATACTCAGCACCCATAATAAATTAGTTACTCATGAATATTCCTATGAAGGGCTTATTGGAGGAAAAACCGGTTATACTAACACAGCGCGGCAGACTCTCGTTACCTGTGCGGAACGGAACGGAATGAAGCTTATCTGTGTCGTTATGAAAGAGGAATCTCCCAACCAGTTTACGGATACGATAGATTTACTGAATTATGGATTTAATAATTTTGAAATTGTAAATGTTTCGGAACATGAAACGAAGTTTAACATTGATAATGCAGACTTTTTCCAGTCAAACAACGATATTTTCGGCAGTTCCAAGCCTATTCTTTCTTTGAATAAAGACAGTTATCTTATACTGCCTAAAACGGCCGTTTTTAAAGATACGATATCCTCCATATCCTATGATACGGAAGATGAAAACCAGATTGCCCTCATTGATTACACTTATAATGGCGTATACGTAGGAAACGCCTCCGTGGATATTTCCACGGAAGCGATTTCTTCTTATGATTTTGATTCTTCCATGGATGACAAATCACAGGAGGAAGAAGACAAAATCGATGAAAATATAATTTTTGTCAATATTAAAAAACTGCTTCTTTTTGTTCTGATCGGCGCAGGGATACTGATTCTGCTGTTTATTATGAAATCCCTGGTGCAAAACTACAGTTTTTCCCGACGCAATCGCAGAAAATTATTTGAAAGACGCCGCAGGAAAAAATGGCTCAAAAGGAAAGGACCAAATTTTAAGAGATAGCGGAAAGCTGCTGAACGAACGATATAGTAACAACAAACAGATCCGCCATTGCTTCCACCCGGAATTCTCCTCCGCAAGCTTCGGTGAAACTCTGTGCGATAGATAACCCAAGGCCGCTTCCGCCATCGCTCCGGCTTTTATCTCCCCTGGCAAACCGTTCCGTAAAATCAATATCGGGATTCAATTCTTCTTTGGAAATATTCTTCACACAGGCAACTGCCGTTTTTCCATTTTCCTGCAAGGTAATGTAAACTCTGGAACCTTCTAATGAATATTTTAAAGCATTTTGTATCAGATTTTGGAATACCCTGTACATTCGCTCCCCGTCGGCGTGGATAATAACCGGATTTCCGGGTATTTCCGTTTTCACTGTTATGGCGCTTTTTTCGATCTGCTCTTCCATATCGGCTATCGTCTGGCGCAGCAGTTTGGCCAGATCCAGATCTTCCATAAGAACCGGAAGATTGCCGGACACCGCTTTGCTCACTTCAAATACATCCTGTATCATGGATTTTAATCTCTGCGATTTGCTGTCCAGAATATCTACATATTCCTTTACATGTTCCGGAAGTTCCTCCTCTTTCTTTAAAAGCTCCACATAACTGATAATCGATGTCAAAGGAGTCTTTATATCATGGGAAACATTTGCCACCAGTTCCACTTTCATTCGCTCGCTTTTGATCTGTTCTTTTACCGCCTTATCCATTCCGTTTCTGATATCGTTTAAATTCTCCACTGCCTCCCATAAACCGGAATCTTCCGGCATTTCTCTTTCTTCTTCCAATTCCCCGTCATGGATCGCCTGTATCTGTCCTACCAGATTGTCCATTGCCCTTGCCATTTTTTTCGCGTTTTTTATGAACAAGAACGGAATGCACAGAGTAATTCCTTCTAAAAGCACATAACATACAAGTTCCATCTCATCCATAAAAATTCCTTCTTCCGCCACAATCCAAAACAAAAATCCGGTAATACACATAATCCAGATAAAAAAGCAGATCGCTATATTCTGCCTTACCATACGTTTGCCGATCGGAAGCTTTATCGATGCGGTTTGGCATGTTCTGATAACCATTCCTGTCAAGCTCTTCTTCCAGGCCGATTTATGGTAACGCCTGTCATTCATAAACAACCAAAGAATAAGAATGCACATAAATACGATCGAATAAAGGAACACCTGCATCAATGGGCCTCTGTAATATCTGTAATAAATAAAACGATCTATATATTCATAGACATAATTCCATTCCATCCACCACAAATCATTGATAAAACGGAGAAACAGCAATAATAAGAAACCAAGAACCGCCAATACGGGCAGCAGCTTTACTTCGTACCATAACTTTCCCGTAAATTCTGCAATAGCGAATTCCGCCGCTTTCCTTTCCCTGCGAAATACTAAACCGGTGAAAAGTAGGGCTAAAGCAAAAACGGAAGTAAATATCCATTCTTCATATGCCATTTTCCTACTACGAATATTATTCTGCATATCATAAAGCCTATCATTTGTATATACATGGTAGTAACGGTCAAAATCGTTATTTATATAGATTATGGGAACTTTGGCCGCAGCAATAAAAACTTCCGAATCCTTGATTGCCTCTCCCACCGGGAAGTTATAGTATCCGGGAACATACCAGGCGCTCTTTTCCCTGTAATATCCGTCCCCATATATCTCGATCTCTCTTCCGTCCTTCCATATTTTCACCTCTTCCCCGTTAAAATACAGCAAGAAATTATATCCTTCCGGCAAAACAGGGACGGAATCTGCCATAAATCCCAGGGATTCTTCATTTGTGAACAAGACTTTTCCTTCTTTTTCTATCCGGTACAAAATATTTCTTTCATTCTTCATATCTTTATGGTATTCTTCCGCTTCCGCCGCATCCATCCGCCAGCCATCACCCTGCCAGTAATAACTGTCCTTGTAATCATACCCATAATCCTCAGAATATTCCTCCGCATATACGTATTGATCCCATTCCGATTCCATTTCTTTTTCTTCCGCCCATGTTGCTTCTCCCTGATTTCGATTTCCATCCGGTAAATTTTTATCCGCTACAGACATCGCAAGGAAAAGATTCAAGTAATCTGAAATAGAACTTCTAAATTCTTCCATATTTTGATAATCTTCCTGAAAAACAGTTTCCACCTGCTTTTTAAAATTACCTCCATAACAGGAAAACTCCATAAACAGCATCCATACGTTAAATGCCAGAATAGATATTCCCAAAAACCATGAAATAAAACCAATTACTGCTTTATTTTTTTTCCATTTTGTATCCAATGCCCCACACCACCTTTAAATATTCCGGTTCTTTTGGATTATATTCTATTTTTTCTCGAATTCTTCGAATATGAACCATCACCGTATTTTCTGCCGCATACGCCTCCTCGTTCCATACCCGGCGGTAAATCTCCTCCGCCGGAAAGATCCTTCCAAGGTTATGCATGAATAAGTCTACAATTTTTGTTTCGGTCGCCGTTAGTTTTACCGGCTCCCCGTCTGCATACAGAACTTTTTCTCCTCCGTTAAACATAAGTTTTCCATTTACGATATTGGCAGCAGAAACGAACGCATGGATATCTCCCAGGCTGGTGTATCTTCTCAGATGGCTTTTCACCCTGGCCGCCAGCTCCGCCGGATTGTAAGGCTTTGCCACATAATCGTCCGCTCCCATAGACAATCCCAGTACTTTGTCGGTTTCTTCACTTTTTGCGCTCAACACAATAATGGGAATATTTTTTTGTTCGCGGATCTTCATTACCGCGGATAAACCGTCCAGCTTCGGCATCATGACATCGATAATCATTAGCTGCACCGGATTCTCCGCTGCCATTTCCAGCGCCTGCATTCCATCATAGGCTTTTAATACCAGATAATCTTCTTTTTCCAGCAGAAGCGCGATTGCCTTTACTATTTCTCTGTCATCGTCCACTACCAATATACATTCTTTCATAAAAAACCTTTCCTTTCGCTTAAGCTTGCTTCTATCTTATCCGGCATTTCTTACGGATGACTCCACCTAATTCTTACAAAAAGTTTAAAACAGCAGGACCTCCTTCCGGCAGCCCTACCGTTTTGATTTGCTTCTTTTCTCTTTTAATGCCATCATTTCCTCTTCTGAAATAAACTTTAACGTTTTGATAGCAAATACTTTTTGATTCTCCGATTTTCTTATTCTCACTTTTGCTTTTATATAACCGTGTTTATCACAATGACCCGCGCTATAATAATATTTTCCGTTAGCGGAAAACCATCTCATTTTTCGTTTTACATTTTTTTTGCAAATATAACACTTTACGCTCATGATTTCCCTGTTGGCAAGAATTTCCTCCTTACTGTCAAATTCCCTTGTAATATACTTCATATAATGATCAAAGATTATTTTTACTTCTTCTTTCTTCGACTTCGGAGCGACAAATACATCAAAAGAATAATTTTTCAATACCGGAGGTTCGATTCTGGACAGAACTTTCGCCGTATAATAGGCATCGCTGAACGCCCTGTGAAACGGGATATCTTTTTCTATGCGGAGAACATCCACCGCGTGTTCCAAAGCTCTTCTCGTTTTCCGGTCTTCAAATCCTATGCTGAACAACTTCTGCACATCATAAAACCGGATCGGCCGGTCGGTGAGCGGAGACATTTGATAAAACTGCATATTTCTCTGTAGTTCCGTCAAATCAAGAGGACCCCATGTACAAAAAATATAATCTTCTCCACACCAATCTAAAAATTCTTCCATCACTTCCGGAAAATATTTTTCATTTTCCAGCTCTTCCATTTTAATGTGGATCAGTTTTCTCGTAAAATCATGCATTTTATGATATACTTTTGGCTTAATCAAATGATTGAATCTATCTTTTAATTGAAAATTTTCGTCTAATTTGACGGCTCCTATCTCTATAATCTCAAAAGGAATTTCTTTTATTTCTTTCTCTTGTCCGTCGCTGCTTTGATTCCATTCCAAATCAAATACAATATAGTCCATTTACGATTTCACCCCCCATTGCTTCCGCTTCTTTTTTCTCATGGGTTACTAAAATTACTGTTTTTCCTTTGCTTCTTTCCCTGACATAATGAATCATCCTGTTTTTATTCTGATCATCCAATCCGTCAAAAGGTTCGTCCAGTATTAAAACATCAAAGGGAACGATCAGCGCCCTTACCAAAGCCACTCTTCTTTTCATTCCTCCCGACAATTTTCTGACCGGAACCAGTTCTTCTCCCTCGAGTCCTGCTTTTTTCAATTCTTCATATATTTGGCTTTTGGGCATTTTTTTGCTGCATACAAAGCGTATATTGGATATGGCGCTGAGATTGCCGCACAATCTGTCTTCCTGAAAAACCATGCTTATTTTTTTATTTTCCAATCCGCCGATCCGCCCTTCATCCGCTCTTTCCAACCCGGCCAATATTCTTAATAAAGTTGTTTTTCCCCAGCCTGAAGGAGCCATAATCGAAGTAACGCAGCCTTCTTTCATTCGGATGGAAAAATCCTTTATTACTTCTTTTTCACCGAATCTCTTCGATAAATGATCCATTACGATGTCCATATCTTACTCCACTCTTATGACATGATCTATGATAAAAAGAAATATTTTTTCAAACCATACGCTCAAGAGAATAATCGTCAGAGTCCATGCAAATAATTCCGGTGTCTGGAGATATATTTTCGCCTCATACAGTTTTTCCCCGACAGAACCGGATGGAATGCCTATTACCTCCGCCGCTACTCCCGCTTTCCAACATAAACCTAGGGAAACGGAACAGGCAGCCCTTAAATAAGGCAGCGTTTCCGACATATAAATATACCATATCCGTTTCCCCGGAGAAACCCTGAAAACTTCGGCCATTTCCAGCAGTTCCTTATTTGTATTTTCTATTCCGTATAAAACATTCGTATAAATCACCGGTAAAGCAATAAGAAAAGAAATAATAAAAGATAAATTGCGGGATGGCACCCATATAAGGATCAATATGATAAAAGACGCGACCGGCGCCGCCTTTATAACCGCTATCAAAGGAGCTGCCAGTTCCTTTATAAAAGGACAGAAGGAACTGATCCAGGCAAGGATCGCCCCTGTAAAAAATGCCGCCAGAAAACCACTGGCAATTCTCAATACGGTGAATAAAACCGATAACCAGAAACTTATTTGTCCTGCCATTTCCATGAGTTTCCATATCACGGCAACGGGAGATACGAGCAATATCTCCTGGCCGATCCTGCGGGCAATGATCTCCCAAAAAACCAGCCATATAAGTACTGCCCATATTTTTATCCCTTTCTTCTTATCTGAAGTAATAAAATTCATCTTCCGGAATTTTTCCTCCTATGGATTTCGGATTCTGTTCTGCCAGAACATTCAAATAGCCGGACAACTTATTTTTCATTTCTTCTCCTTCTATAAAAACAATATTGCAATAAGGCAGCGCCTTTTCGGCTACGGCGGCTGAAACAATATTATATTCTTCAATAAGGGCGGATGCCTCTTCCACATGCTGGTTGACATATTCCACAGATTCTTTATATGCATCCATAAACTTCTTTACCGCTTCAGGATTTTCCTCTATAAATTCTTTCCTTCCGACAATAACTCCTGTAATCATCGCTCCCTGATCCGCACTTTCCTGAAGCTTATCCCATTCTTGTGTCAGATCAAGGGCAATTCTGATATTTTCGTTTTTTGCCTGTGCAGCGGCAACAAAGGGCTGGGGTAGCAAAGCGACAGCACCGTTCCCGGAATCTTCCGAAGAAAACCCTGCAAGAGCGGATACACATTCCGAATGCTCCGATTTCCACTCTACCGTAAGATCCTTTTCACTGTCGATACCATTGGCCGAAAGAATATATTCCAGCGCAAACTCCGGCGTAGCGCCTTTTCCGCTGGCGTAAATAGTCCTTCCCCTCAAATCTTCCGCCGACCGGACGGAACCATCCATATCCACGATATATAACACACCTAATGTATTAATCGCCAGTACTTGTATCTGCCCTTCCGTATTATGGTAAAGCACCGAAGCCAGATTCGCAGGAATGGCAGCGATATCCGTTTCTCCCTGCAAAAGCTTCGGCGTAACTTCATCCACGGAGGCCGCTATGGTAAACTGCCAGCTATCGTTTGGGGAATCTTCTTCCGATTCTTTCATTAATTTTACCATCCCCATCGCCGTAGGCCCTTTCAAGGCTGTGATATTGATACCCGTCATTTCTTCTTTTTTATTTCCGCAGCCCGTTATAGAAAAAAGCAAAATTACCAATCCCCAAAATATAGCGTTATACCTTTTTATGTCCCTCTTCATACCAACCTCCATACCGCAGCTTCGCTGAATTTTAACTTGATGCGGAGAATGCCTGTTTTCCGGGCATTCTCTGGCGTGAGACTTAGTACTTCTTAGCGAAACAGCCTTTGCTGTGAGCTTTAGAAGTACTTCTCACGTTATATCATCCCAATCTCTTTTTAGTTTGCATTCCACAGCTGTTTTTATCAGATTCACCGTTCCTTCTACTCCAAATTCGCTGCTGTCGATCAGCATATCCTTTCCTTCTTTTTGATCCCAATTATTATCTGTAAAATATTCATAATAATTCCTTCTTGTCTTATCCATATGGCGGATCGCCCTTTCCGCCTCTTCTTTTGTAAATCCATATCTTTCCATAACCGTTTCCAAACGGGTGCTGTAAGGTGCATAAATAAATATTTTAAGAACTTCATGACGGTTTCTCAGCACATAATCCGCTCCTCTTCCGACAATAACACAGGATTCGCCGCTTTTTACGATGGAGCGGATAATTTCCGCCTGTGCCCTGTATATCTTATCATTAGGGTTCTCCTGTATAAAATCAAATCCCCCTTTAAATTTTAAAATCCTTCCCACCAGCTTTTCGTCCGCATTGCCGACTACCTTCCAGTCCATTCCGCTTTCTTTTGCCGCCATTTCGATTAAATTTCTGTCATAACATTTGATTCCAAGTTCTTTCGCTAATCCTTCTCCGATCCGCCGTCCGTTGCTGCCAAAACTTCTCCCTATCGTAACCACTATTTGTCTTTCCATATCGTTTTCCATCCTTTCCGGCCTGCAAATTGGATACAAACATATATTTGCCATTTACCAGAATCATACCATATTCTTTCTGTTTTGTCTGTATATTCTCCCGAATTTTTATATCCTCTAATCAAAAGGGGCTGTCGGTTAATGCCGATTTTGGCCCCTGATTCCTAAGAAAAAGAGAATCCCATGAAATTCAGGCTTTTCCAAATCCTGACATTCCGTGGGATTCCTTCTTTTCTTTTCGCTGAACTTATTTTAGGGCGCAATACCCCCTTGACCTTATTTTTTTCAGGTATCCTTTTCCCTAAGCTGTTTTCTGCTCTGTTTTTCCCTCGTATTTTTCTATTTCCTGATGAAGGAACCGGTGATATTTATTGATATTCCGACCGATCGCGTACAGCATAAACTCTTTATATACTTTTTCGCAGCTACGATAATTAAAACGCCGGAACCCTTCGTTTTCCTTGATGTCTCCAAAGTGCCCTTCTGTCTGGATGGATCTGATCTGGCGCTTCAGGATTCCTTTCTCACTCTGGATGTTTGCCTGGGATTCCTCCTTCAGTTCTTCCCAACGCTCATTGATCTTCATGATTTTGTTCCGGTCTGCATTCTTTTCTGCATTGTATTTATACAGGCAGCGGGACTTATGTTCACACCCGCTACAGTCTGCACACCCATATACTTCGAATGTCTGGGTATATCCTTCCTGCTCTTTGGTTTCTGTCCGGATATGGCGCAGCTGCCTCCCATCATGACAGACATAGTAATGCTCATCCTCAAAGATCCGGTATGTCATGTTATAATACTTGCCGATGTCCTCCGTATAAGCACGTGTCTTTCTTTTTTCATGATCCTGAAGTTTGATATAGCTGGCAATCTGATGCTCTTTCAGGTATAGCAGGTTCTTTTCGCTGCAATAACCGCTGTCAGCAGTCACTTCTTCCAGCACTTCACCAAAAGCCATCCGATGCTTCTCCATTACCGGGATCAGTGTATTGTAATCGGTGCGGTCATTGCTTACATAGCCGTGGATAATGAAATAGTTCTCTACTGCGATCTGGACATTATATGCCGGTTTTAGCTGGCCATTGAGCATATGGTCTTCTTTCATCCGCATAAAGGTCGCTTCCAGGTCCGTTTTGGAATAGCTGTTGCGCTCTTTCCCCATGATCTCAAAGCATTCCTTATATCCCATCAAGCGTTTCCCGCATTCTTCCAGTTCTTCATAAAGCTGCTGGATCTGTGGTTTCCTTTGTCCTTTTCCATAAACAAACCCGATATTTTCTCTCTCAGCGATCCGGATAAGATCTTTCTGGAGCTTTAAAATTTCCAGCGGGGAACAATGATCGATCTCTATGACTGTATTATTAGACAGTTTCTTGTGTTTTGTCAGTTTCCGTTTCCGGTTTTCTGCGATCACACGTCTGACTTTTTCCATGCCCTCTATGACAAACATCCGGGCATCCCCAAGATCGTATTTCGGTCCATATCCGTTTTCCTGTAAAAACGTATTATACTTTGTATAAAGAGCATCTATGGTATCCAGCAGGCCGGCCAGATGATAATTGATGCTTCCACGCCAGACAAAGGTATACCGGTTGGCATTGGCTTCTATTTTTGTTCCATCTATAAAAAGCTCTTTGAGCGTGACCAGACCTTCTTTTTCCAGACGGCGCAGGAACTGGTAGTTGAGTCCATCCAGCACTTGTGCAGTCAGTTTTTTCCCTTTAAAATCATAAAAAGCATCCCTCTTTGGTTTCTGTCCCCTGGTCAGCCAGATGAAAGCCAGATCCCTTTCACATAACTCCACGATACGGTCAACAGCCCTCACCCCACGCATGTTTGCATAGGTAACAACAGCATACATCATAATCGGGTTGTACCCTGTTCTGCCCTTATCCGAATAACAGGCCAGCAGGCCTGAGAAGTCCAATTCCTCCATCACTTTTTTAAGGGTATAGACGGGATCATCGTCAGGTAAACACAATTCGAAAAAGCTGAAGTTAATTTTCTGTTGCCCGAATTCAAAAAAATCGTTATAATAATCTTGCTTAAACATAGTTACATTATAACATGTAACGGAGAGAAAGATGGTTGTCGTTAGCCATCTTTTTTTCTGTTTTTAAGATTCAGGGACAGGTGTAACTTTCACAAGTCGCACCTGCCCCTGTTTTGCTTAGGGCTATCTATTTCCCGACAGCCCCTTCCTGCTGCTGACTAATAATAATATTTTTTTATTGGAAAAACTGAAATCCATCGCTTTTATCTCGTAGGCATATGAAAATCTTTCAATGCCTGGTTCAGAAAATCATTAAAAGGTTTCATAATCTGAAACAATCTTACTGCCTCTGTAAGAAACAGTTTCCCATCGGCCACTATCTCATCCTTGATCGGATATTCCAGATACCAGCTCTTAAACTTTAAAAACTCTGCCTGTGGATGCTCCCGGTCATAACCGGCAGGTACATTTTTTAATTTGCTTCCTTGCACAACGAACTCCTTCTGAAACTCAGGATCATGGAGAATCTTTTCCCACTCCTCCCCATTCGCCGCAATATAATCCCGAATCATGGAAGTCGCGTCTTTAAACATATCCGCAAACAGTCCGCCGCCGAGAAAAGATTGTCCGCCCGGTTTAATCATCAGATAATATCCCACCGGTACAGGCAGTTTCCCTTCCGGGCCGATATGGGCACGGAATGCCGGATTATAGGGCGATTTATCATGGCTGAAACGGGTATCTCTCACCAACTTAAAAGTCAGCTCTTTTGCTTCTCTCGGCAGAATATTGCCGTCAAATTTTCCGATTTGCAGAATTAGTTCCTGCACCAATGTTTCAAACAGGGCGCTTGCTTCTTTATATTCCGTTTTGTGGGCATGATACCATTCCCGGTCATTGTGTTCATTTAAATTTTTCAGATAACTCAAAATCGTCTGCGTATCCATATGCTCTCCTTTCAGTTTTAAAAAATTCCCGGCGATTATTTCCTAGCTATTTTTAACTATGGAAAAAGAAGTCCCGTTTAAAAATTCCTCAATAAACTGTTTCAAATTTTCCGGCGACTGATAAGTCTTACAAAAAGAAAATTCTTGTGACAAATCATCAATCTCTTCCATGGCCTCTTTTACGTCCAACATTACCTCTGAAGAAACCGCCGTCTGAAAATAGAGCTGCGTAGGATGAATCCGATGGCTCTGGATGGCATAATTCACTCTATCCGCACAATGACATTTTCCTTTTCCATATTCACCACAATATTCTGTCAGGAAATCCGCCATTTTTTTGCGCACCCTTGACAAACGCTGACGATATGCTTCCGGCGTGATTCCCAGAATATCCCCTGCGATCCGGCTGTCTACCTTAAACATAGTTCCCAAAATAAAAATACATCTGTTCTCGGTATCCAGGCATTGCAGCATCACATTAGTGCAGGATAGTTTCAATTCTTCCGCAAGAATTGCCTGTTCTACGTTCTGGGTCAGATCCGGTATATCTTCTGTTTTTGCATTTCGAATATCATCCCCATAAAATTCAAAACTTAAAGGAAATTGGGCGAACATATGCTTTTTATAATCCTTCAGGTGGTTTACCGCAATGCGAAATACCCAAGTAGAGAAAGAACTCTCTCCCTTAAAAGAAGACAAATGCGTCATGACTTTCAAGAGGATGTCCTGAGATGCATCCTCCGCATCAGGAAAGGTTCCTAACATGCGCAATGAAAGGTTAAATACCAAATCTTGGATATTGAGTATCACCGTTTCCAGAGATGACTTGTCCCCTGCCGTTGCTTTTTGGATCAGGTTCAGCAATTCTTCATTTGTGAATGAATTCATGATTCCTCTTTTCTGAAGTGCAAATGGTATTTATTACGGAATATTTGAAAGAAATCTTTTGATCCCTCCCGATAAATTCTGTAGCACTTCCTGCAGAAATTGTTCCGTATATTTTATTAGACAGTAACTTCCCCGCTGTGTGACAGATAAATTTACAATTTAAATCTTTACCCGTTCATTATAGCAGGAAATCGTAATCGTATCACCAATCTAATAGCGAGTTTTATAGATTTCTAAACGTGAAGTGATGATGAATAAATTGTTTCTTTAATTCCATATTCATTACTTTGCATCATCCTTTCTGTAATCATGCCGATCACCCGCAGTCTCCCATATTCCTTCACCTTTCCTGTCACAGATATATAAAACAAGCTGTAGATAACCGCAGCGCAGACAATGAGAATCTAAGCACTGATTGCTGCTGTAAGAAGTGCAATTACTGGACGTATTTTTTATGAATGAAATGCAGGAAATAAAGGTTTTATTTAAAAAAAACTGCCCTCTCCTGACAAGGGTTTTCTCCTTATCAAAAGAGGACAGGCAATGGTTCAGGCCACTTCTACAATACAGATCTGGGTTGCTTTCAGCCCGCTGCCGGAAGAACTTCCCCATACCTTAATGAACTGGCCGGATGCCAGGTCTGCCGCTGTTGCTGTTGACATTTCAGATCTGGCCCCTCCATCGTAGATCGTTTGTATAGCAAACAGGGTATTTTCATCGTATGTAACCGCAATCTTATTAAACTCAGAATCATCCCCGCTGCTGCTAGGAGATACTATGATATCACCTCCATTATCCGATTTTTCTGTAATGGCCTCTACCACGGTAAGCTGCCCATCCTTCAGCTCTTTGATATCTCCTTCCAGATTGGGAGTACTGTCCACCCATTCTGTAGATGTGCCAGACGTACTTTGACTTTGTGCTTCCGGCTGTTCTTTCTGTGCGCTGTCTGTTCCCTGGCTGCTGCTTTCACCGGATTGCGGTTCCGGTAAGGCTTCCGGTGACTCCGGTTCATTCCCGGTGTCGGTTCCTTCTGCATCCGCTTCCGGTTCCGGAGCAGAAACATTGTCCTCTGTATCATCCTCCGGGATCGGCTCGCCCTGAACCACCTGTGGTTCCTGGGTATCTGATGCTTCCTCCGTCTTTCCACAGGCACATACCGCAAGGCTCAGGATGCACAGCACCCCTGTCAATAAGATCGTTTTTCCTGCTTTCTTTTTCATGTTGTTCTCCTCTCATATAAAATTCCATCCACAGCTTATCCAGTATTTCTGCGGATTTTTCTCCATTTTATCAGAGCAGTCTCTAAAAAGCCTCTAAAACATCTTAAAAAAGAATGAACTTAATTTATTATTGCTCCAATTTTGAAAGGGAAAAAATATGAAATGCGCTGAAGGAATCCGAAACGGCATTTATTCCAAGAACGGTTTGTTTTTTATGACAGCCTTGCAGGTGTGGAATGTAAAGATGATTCAGAAGCCCCTATCGGTTGGACAAAATGGGTGATTCCCGGCTATGAGTATATCTATGTAGAACGTGAAAATGAGGATACCTTCTCAGAAGTTATCAAATATCTGGAAGAGCGTGATATTTCATTGGCAGGGGCTGTCCACGATTTTACCTATCCGCAGACTGGAAAGGGATATCTGTTTTTCCCAATTAGAAGATTGTAAGAAAAGTTGAGCTTTCCATATTGATTTAATCAAGCAATTAACACTATATATAGTATATTAGAGTTTTTCAAATAAAATCAAATTTTGAAAGGTAACTACATACTGGCGATCTTTCTAACCGTATTAGCTGTTCTTATGGTCAGCTTCGTGCTGACATTCGCACCTGCTGTCTTAGGCCACCAGTTTGTCTTTTGATAATCTTTACGGCTGAAAGACCAGAATATCACTTCCTTATAATCCTTTATTCTCTCCAATTCCTTTTTAGGTTCTCCAATTTCATTATATACATCGGAAAATGCAGCTGGCGGTATTATGAAAATCAGATTATCATAAATATCTTTGTCCTCACTGCCCCACCAGTCAGGTGCATTTTTTAAAATATCCTCAAGCTCTTCCTTTGACAGGACAAAAACAGGAATATCCAATCCAAACTGATTTTTTATCATTTCCTCAATCTGGTCCGTAAGCTTCCTTATATTATCTTCATCACTGGAAAAAATCACATTGCCACTGTTCAGATACGTTCTCACTTCTCCATAAGCAATTGTCTCAAAGCCTTTCTTTAACTCTGCCATTGGTATTTTATTTTTTCCACTTATATTGATACCTCTTAATAAAGCAATATATCTTTTCATATCTGCAAACACCTTTGCCACTTCCTGATTTATTCATTCATCAATTCAAGCGTTTTTTCAAATGAGATACATTCTGCAAATCCGAGTTTTGACGCTGGAATGAAGAAAGCCGAAAACCTGCTAAAATCAAGGCTTTCGGCTATGTTTCCAGCGTTCCCGAGGTGACTCGAACACCTGACCTGCCGCTTAGAAGGAAAACTAATTCCATGACCTACGGTTACCTTACACCTCTTTTCATGCTCTTTCATGTCTAAAGTATCCTCGTAGAACCCAGATTATTGTGCTTTTTTATTGCATATTGCACAATTTCATCTACTACTATCCACTTTCATCAAATTAGCAAAAGCCGTTTTTAGGAACGTCGATTAGCAAAAAATTAGCAGAATCATCGGCTGATTTTTATGCTAATCCGAGTAGCTTAATTCATTTTAAAGTCTATATTTTGTTCTTGCTGTGTACCTAGGCAGAAACGTCTGAGTACATCGGATGATGTTATTTTACCATAGCCCACGTTGGCTGACAACAAAAATAGGTTCTTTTATTCCCGCGGGCAATAAGCCAAGTAGACGTACTTGCACGTATATTTGGCGAATGCCGCGAGGGTCACATACCCATTTGATGAATGAGGACGTATGGGATTGTAATAACCATATACATAATCCAATGTTCTCTTATTTAATTCGATGTCTGTCTCAAAACTGTTTTGACGTATAAATTCTGCCTTAAATGTTCCGTAAAAACTTTCCATTGGTGGATTGTCATAGGGACATCCTGCCTTACTCATGCTTTGCGTGATGTGCTTCTTCTCACAATTTTGCTCCATCCGCCAAATACAGATAAGTAAAATCGGTACACCATTTTTCATTCGGTTTCGATGCCGTAAAATCTTGTCCGAACAGATTATCAAATTTTTTACGGCAGTCTCCTTTGTGATATTTTGGTTTTTTCGGCACCACAACTGATCTGAGTTTTAATTCCCTCATGTACTTAAGTACTGTGGTTGTACTCAGGCTGATTTCCCGTCTCCTTAAAAATATGGCCGTCATCCGGTATCCCGGACGCCCGCCATATTCATAATAAATATTTAATATTTCCTGTTTGTATTGTTCTATTCGTTTTCCTTTGCGAAGAATGCGGCCGCTTTTTTTAGGAAACGGTTCTCTTTTTCCATTTCTTCCAGTTTTTTACGGAGCCGGCGGTTTTCCTCATAAAGCTCTCCCTTTTCACTTGTCTCTGGATTTTTTTCGCATTCTTCTTCAAACTGTCTGATCCAGCTTCGGACAGTTCCCTCTCCTAAGTTATACTCCTTATTGACGCTTGCGATGGTTCTGCCTTCTTCTAAGACCAAACGGACCATCTGCTTTTTGAATTCAGGCTCATAACGTTTGTTTGTGCTTGCCATTTTGTTCACCTTCACTTTTATTTGAATGATATCATTTATTCCTGTGCAGGTGTTACAATTTTACTTTACCACATCAGGCAACAAATTGACCTTTGTTCACTGAAAAAGATACATCATCCACCGCACGGGTAACATTGGGGGCTTCACCATAGTATTTTTTTAGCTGCTTTGTCTGTAAAATCTGCATATAACTGACTCCTATCTGATCCCCTCAAGCATTTCTGAAACAAATTGATATGACTGCTGTACTGCCTTATCATAATTCCTGTTGATTGCCTCCTGCCCGGCCTCTTTGTCATTGTCCGAAATGGAACGGACTGCTATAAAAGGAACCCCGTTCAGATAACAGGCATGAGCCACTGCCGCAGTTTCCATATCAATGCACAATGCGTCCGGATGAATCGGCTCCATATATCTGTCTCCTGTTGTCGCAACTCCAAAATGTATTTTCCGCCCTATCCTTCCGGCTGCTTCCTTTGCCAGTGCAGTCAATCCATCATCTGCATAAAATACCGGCGCTTTCATCACCGGAAAATCTGTGTATATCTCATTATCCGTATCGTGGAATGAAGATGCGGTACATACCACTGTGTCAAATATCTTCACCTCTTTTCTCATCCCGCCCGCTATTCCTGAAAAAATAATTGCATCCACGTTATATCTGTCGATTAAAAGCTGTGCCGTAATGGATGCGTTAATCTTTCCACAGCCAGAATAAACTGCTGTTGTGCATATATCCTTTATTGTACCGTTATGGAACGAATGCATTGCACATTCATCCGTTTTTCTGATCTGCATAACAGACAAGTATGGGGCAAGTTCCCTGGCCGTTGCACATATAATCCCAATTTTACTTTCTGTACCCAAATCTTTATTCATAGTCTGCTCCTTTATCACTCATTGTCCCTATTCATCTGCCCCTGTGACTTCAGCAGTCAAACGTCTGCGCCCTCCTGCATCCGCTTTTCGGCATTTTCAAACCAGTTTTCTTCCGCATATTCCCGGAGTGGAAGCAGCGTTTCCTTTCCCTCCTGTACAAACGGATAAAACAGTTCCCATGTTTCGTTTTCCAGAGAAATTTGTGCAACGAATTTTGTTTCGATCTTTTCCGTTTCCGGCTCACTATTCATTTCCACTATATATCCATCAATGATCTTCCCTGCCGCCTCCTGCTCCATCTACACCCTGTACTGGGCAGAATATTTGTCATATACAGCGCATACCATCATTCCGGCCTGCTTTGCGCTTTTAACAGCGGGCAGAACATTCTCGAAGATCAGACAGTGCTGAGGGGCTGCTCCTAACCGCTGCGCCGCTTCCTCAAAGCTGCGGGCACAGATTTCAGCCACATAATCTGCCGGAACCGACAGTCCACGCTTCTGAAGAAAACAAATATCAATCTGCTCCCAGACATCCATCGAATCAGGCAGCGTACCATCCAGGTCAAAAATCACGGCTTCAAACCTCATATTTGTCCTCCTCACATAAAAATGCGGCTGAAATATCAAACAGGAAATGAACTGCCATACACAAATACAATGAACCTGTACTGATATACAAAAATCCAAACAATATACCCAGAAGCCCTGTTTTTATCACGCCTTTGATACCTTGATAAAAATGGGCTGCCCCAAAGCAGACACCTGCCAGAGCTGCCAGAAGAAACGGCGATAGTTCCGGAAAAATTCTCCTCAAAACATACAACAAAAATCCCCTGAATACAATCTCTTCGCAGATACCTGCTGCCAGTGCCGTTGCAGTAAAATAGCTCTTCTCCCGCCTGGTTCTTGGAATAAGTCCGTTTACAACACGATCATAGACTTTCCCTGAATGTGTTTTTTCCTCTATCTGTTTCGAAACAGAGTCCCTGTAGGACGGATTTATCAAAAACACAGCTATTTGAAAAATAAATACCGTACTCAGCAGACCACATAGAATCCATGTGCCAAACGCCAGATATCTATGGCTTCCCTGCAAAAAGCTGACCGACCGGAAGCCTGTTTCCTCCAGGGTAGCTGGTCCCATAACAATAAGTAACACAACAACACACCCGGAAGCCACATTCCACAGAAAGGAAAACCAGTATCTTTGTATCCGTTTTTCTTCTGACAGCTCGTTCCCCTTTAATTTTTCTATCGCCGCATACCCTGTATATGCCGTTATAATAAGATAGATGATTATGCCCACAAATAAAATGATATCCATTATTCTCCTCCCAACAATGCAGCTTACTTCAAATACGCAATCCCCCTCCCACTCCAGAAATACATTCTCCAGGGAAGAATCCCCCACCAGCTCTGCCGTAGGGCCGCTTTGCACCAGTTTTCCGTTTTTGATAATGGCAATCTGATGGCACAGCTTTTCGGCCACTTCAAGTACGTGCGTAGAAAAAAATACGGCTGATCCGTTTTGGCACAATTCTGACAGATAGCCTTTCATCAAGTGGGCGGCAGAGGGATCCAAACCCACAAATGGCTCGTCCAAAATCAGAAGCTTTGGCCGCCGGATGAAAGCGGAGACCAGGGCCAGTTTCTGCCGCATCCCGAAGCGTGGTGGTTTTGCCCGCCCCGTTGTGGCCGATGAATCCGTAGATTTCGCCAGAGCGGACATGCAGAGACAATCATCCACGGCTTTGCTTTCTTCCCACCGGGATAGGTCTTAGAATAATGTTTAATGCAAAGCATTGGTAAGCTCCTCCTTTCGTAATTCCGCTTAGCTAATTATTTTAATATAAGTATTATGGTCAAAAAATATAAAGTATGCAAGTCCTGATTGTATAATAATTAACGGGGTGATATCGTCCATATATTGGCTGCGGCTTCCCGTTCCAATACGAGAGCGTCCGATTCTTCACCCCGGTCAAAATATATTTTTTCAGTAGAAGCATCTAATTTGATTTCAAAGGTGTTTTTTGCTCCGATGGTGCTGTTTAACCCTCCGAAAG
Organism: Lachnospiraceae bacterium 28-4; assembly: GCA_000403275.2. Taxonomy (GTDB): domain Bacteria; phylum Bacillota; class Clostridia; order Lachnospirales; family Lachnospiraceae; genus Kineothrix. Next base: position 756,592 of record KE159600.1, on the reverse strand, counting down.
TTCTATAAAAAGAGCAATGTACCTCCTCGCCAGTCTTTTCGGTTTCCATGTCTCTGATAAAACCCATAGAAGCGGAAAGTGATGTTTTAATCATAATTGCGGAACCGTCTTTGGAAACAGAAAAGTCCTGCAAACGGACGTCTGTTCTTTTTTCAAGTCCCGGTAATAAAAATAATAACCCAACTGCAGAAACGATCAGGATGATCAAAACAGGCGCATATTTTTTCAGGCTCATTGACTACCTCCTTATTTTCGAACATCTGTCTGTTTATCAGGTATATCTTGCCGGAAACACAAAAGTAAATTGGGATTAGGTAAAAAATAAGAGCTTCCAAATATAGATCAGAAGCTCTTTCATGCGCACCTATCCAGCTGGCCTCCTGTAGATGACAGGATGATAGCGTTCCTTCTTTGATCCATTTTCTTATTATCACCCTATTGACCGATTTTGAGAAGACCCGCCCACTATATATTCTGTCCAAACTCAAAACTACCGTAAAATCCATACCCGTAATACCACCTCATTGCCCCAAAGCCTTTTTCAGGTCCTTTATATATAAAGCCTGCTGCCTTTTCAGATACGCCCCGATAAACGGTTTCATGAACCATCTTTTTGCTGTAACGTCCTCCGTGAAATCAATCGTTGTTACGCCGCCCCCGCTGGAAAAAATCCCTGTCCAGTGACCATACATGTTGTCATTCTCCATATCAAATTCCCATCTCCTGCATTCTTCCTTTACAGTTACAGTAAAAACTGTCTGATAACCGGAGGTTGTGTGTTCCACAAATTGTTTCTCATCTATGACCTCCACTTTGCTTAAATCACTGCGCCATGCGGTATCCTCCAGCGAAGTCACAATATCCCAGACCCTTTGTAATTCCGCATGAAAGTCTGCCCGTATATTTGAAATTGCCATCTTAATCATTCCTTTCTTTCAGGTATACCATCCTCCACTGTCCGGTCCTCTTCAAAATATCCTTTTCCAGAAAATCCGGGGCAAGTTCACCGGATAAAAACATCTGCCAGTAGCAGCTAAGTAAATAACCATTGATTTCCGGGTTTTCCTCAAAAAGCGCCCTTAATGCGAATAAATATATGGTTGGCGCTTCCCTCATAAATACGCAGTTCGCCAATACCCTCTGGCAAATAATCTCAAAAAAATCTGTGGTCTGTGTATGGCCTTTCCCTGCTGCCTCGTGGAAGATCCTGCCCGCATGTTTCCAAAGGTACAGATACAGCTCTTTTTTATTTAAGAAATAATGAAACAGCAAAGATTTGGATGCGCCTTCAGTTCTTCTATAATTTCCTAACAACCCATCTCTGCCCCCATTCCTATTTCATCTCCTTCCTATTGTACCGGAAGCCAGTATTCATAGACCGCATCTTCCGGATCCGCCTGGATATACACCTCAATATCCGGTATATTTGCGTAAGTATAGCCGGATGTGGGGAGCCACTGTGTAATGACACGCTTTTCCAGTTCCTGGAGTGTGCGGTTTGTTCCACGGCCTTCAAAGACTGCCCACCTGCATGCAGGAATCTGATATTCCTCAAATTCCCCGGCTTTTTGCTCTGAACGGACGGCAATCATATATTTCCAGTCTTCCGTATGATGGACACTGACACCCAGTAGGCCTTTTGGCTCCCCATCTGCCATAGAACTTAACCAGGCAAGTGTACCGTCCTCCAGTGCGGCATCCCATACCGCCGGAATCCTCTCAAAATTTTCTGTAAGTTCTTTAGACAACGGGCAGGACAGTCCTATGAGCCGGAACGCCCCCTTTTCTTCTACCCGGAACTGCAATGGCGCCCCTCCATGTACTGCCATGGAAAAAGAAAGGGGCGGATATGCCTGAAAGGAAACCGGCTCTGTTTTTAAGGCAGAGGGAGTCGTTCCATGAAAATTCTTGAATGCCCTGGTAAATGCAGTAGGGGATTCATAGCCATACTTCATGGCAATATCGGTCACCTTCCTATTGCCTTTTTGCAGCTCCACAGCCGCCAGGGACAGCCTGCGCCGCCGTATGTATTCCCGTAACGTCATGTCCGTCATGTATAAAAACATCTGCTGGAAGTAGTAGGAAGGGCAGCCCGCAATCCCAGCCACATCTTCATAATCCAGTTGCCCATCCAAGTTTTCCTCTATAAATTCAATCGCCTGGTTTAACCTCTTGACCCAGTTCATAATGTCCCTCCCTGCTATTTTAAGTATAGCCTATTATCAGATAAAAAACCTCGCATTTGAACGATATGAATTGCCAGCTTATCCTCTGCTGGTATCGTTTCTATTTACAAAAGGGGCTGTCGGGAAATAGATAGCCCTAAGCAAAACAGGGGCAGGTGCGACTTGTGAAAGTTACACCTGTCCCTGAATCTTAAAAACAGAAAAAAAGATGGCTAACGACAACCATCTTTCTCTCCGTTACATGTTATAATGTAACTATGTTTAAGCAAGATTATTATAACGATTTTTTTGAATTCGGGCAACAGAAAATTAACTTCAGCTTTTTCGAATTGTGTTTACCTGACGATGATCCCGTCTATACCCTTAAAAAAGTGATGGAGGAATTGGACTTCTCAGGCCTGCTGGCCTGTTATTCGGATAAGGGCAGAACAGGGTACAACCCGATTATGATGTATGCTGTTGTTACCTATGCAAACATGCGTGGGGTGAGGGCTGTTGACCGTATCGTGGAGTTATGTGAAAGGGATCTGGCTTTCATCTGGCTGACCAGGGGACAGAAACCAAAGAGGGATGCTTTTTATGATTTTAAAGGGAAAAAACTGACTGCACAAGTGCTGGATGGACTCAACTACCAGTTCCTGCGCCGTCTGGAAAAAGAAGGTCTGGTCACGCTCAAAGAGCTTTTTATAGATGGAACAAAAATAGAAGCCAATGCCAACCGGTATACCTTTGTCTGGCGTGGAAGCATCAATTATCATCTGGCCGGCCTGCTGGATACCATAGATGCTCTTTATACAAAGTATAATACGTTTTTACAGGAAAACGGATATGGACCGAAATACGATCTTGGGGATGCCCGGATGTTTGTCATAGAGGGCATGGAAAAAGTCAGACGTGTGATCGCAGAAAACCGGAAACGGAAACTGACAAAACACAAGAAACTGTCTAATAATACAGTCATAGAGATCGATCATTGTTCCCCGCTGGAAATTTTAAAGCTCCAGAAAGATCTTATCCGGATCGCTGAGAGAGAAAATATCGGGTTTGTTTATGGAAAAGGACAAAGGAAACCACAGATCCAGCAGCTTTATGAAGAACTGGAAGAATGCGGGAAACGCTTGATGGGATATAAGGAATGCTTTGAGATCATGGGGAAAGAGCGCAACAGCTATTCCAAAACGGACCTGGAAGCGACCTTTATGCGGATGAAAGAAGACCATATGCTCAATGGCCAGCTAAAACCGGCATATAATGTCCAGATCGCAGTAGAGAACTATTTCATTATCCACGGCTATGTAAGCAATGACCGCACCGATTACAATACACTGATCCCGGTAATGGAGAAGCATCGGATGGCTTTTGGTGAAGTGCTGGAAGAAGTGACTGCTGACAGCGGTTATTGCAGCGAAAAGAACCTGCTATACCTGAAAGAGCATCAGATTGCCAGCTATATCAAACTTCAGGATCATGAAAAAAGAAAGACACGTGCTTATACGGAGGACATCGGCAAGTATTATAACATGACATACCGGATCTTTGAGGATGAGCATTACTATGTCTGTCATGATGGGAGGCAGCTGCGTCATATCCGGACAGAAACCAAAGAGCAGGAAGGATATACCCAGACATTCGAAGTATATGGGTGTGCAGACTGTAGCGGGTGTGAACATAAGTCCCGCTGCCTGTATAAATACAATGCAGAAAAGAATGCAGACCGGAACAAAATCATGAAGATCAATGAGCGTTGGGAAGAACTGAAGGAGGAATCCCAGGCAAACATCCAGAGTGAGAAAGGAATCCTGAAGCGCCAGATCAGATCCATCCAGACAGAAGGGCACTTTGGAGACATCAAGGAAAACGAAGGGTTCCGGCGTTTTAATTATCGTAGCTGCGAAAAAGTATATAAAGAGTTTATGCTGTACGCGATCGGTCGGAATATCAATAAATATCACCGGTTCCTTCATCAGGAAATAGAAAAATACGAGGGAAAAACAGAGCAGAAAACAGCTTAGGGAAAAGGATACCTGAAAAAAATAAGGTCAAGGGGGTATTGCGCCCTAAAATAAGTTCAGCGAAAAGAAAAGAAGGAATCCCACGGAATGTCAGGATTTGGAAAAGCCTGAATTTCATGGGATTCTCTTTTTCTTAGGAATCAGGGGCCAAAATCGGCATTAACCGACAGCCCCCTTTAAAAAGTTATAGAACTTCACTTTTCCTTCATATGAAAGAAAATAATATTTTTTCTCCCTGGCTATGGGATACGGTCACTCCCATTTGAAACATTTCACTGCAACGCCTGTACATAAGATGGTAACGGTTCCCATGACTGCTGCCGGCATCCAGACAGCTTCTGTATGTATTCCCAGAGAAGCCGCCTTCATAAGCTGTATCCCCTGTGTCAGCGGGAAAAGGGCGACCATCTTCTGCATGGTCTCCGGCATTACCTCAAAGGGCAGCGTGGCCCCGGAAAAAACCAGCATGGGAAAATACAGCAGACAAGCAATGACGCTGGCCATCTTTTCATTTTTTGCGATACCGCCCACCATCATCCCGATGCTTAACGTGGAGACCAGGGTAAGGAGCCAGCTTCCAAGGAATGCCGCCGGGCTGCCGGGGAGCCTTACCCCCCACAAAACAGCCCCGATGGGGAAGACCAGCGCCATGGATACCGCGGCATACAGCACATAGATGGCAAACTCCACCCCCAGCAACATCACCGGGCTGATGGGCGTCACCCGGAACCGTTTCAGGATTTTCCGCTCCCTGTACCCGGCTACCACCAGGGGCAGCCCCATCAGCCCGCCGGCACAGATTGAGATGGCGCAGACTGCGCTCATGGACTGTTCCAGGAACGTATAGCCCGCCCCCGGAAAAGCGGGCTTTGCCTGATAAATAAGGCCAAGGATAACCAGCACCACCACCGGCATGATGACCGCAAAGATCACCATGTTCATATTTCGGATATTCAGCTTCAGCTCTGTTTTTAAAAGACTGAAAAAAGTTCTCATGCCACAACCTCCTCGTCCGCGAATTTTAAATAGGCATCCTCCAGCCGTTCACAGCCGCTCTGCGCCTTCGCCTGCTCCACCGTGCCGTAAAAGGCGGCCTCCCCCTTTTTCAGGATACAGATCTCATCGCAGAGTGCCTCCACCTCATCCATGAAATGGGAGGTGAGGAAGATGGTCAGCCCTTCCCCTTTCAGTTCCTCCAGGATCTTCCACACCGTCCGGCGCGCCCTTGCGTCCAGCCCGGTGGTCAGTTCGTCCAGGAACACAAGCCGGGGGGCTGGTATCAGCGCAAGGACAATAAACAGCCGCTGCCGCTCCCCGCCGGAAAGGCTTTTCACGCTGTTTTTTATCTTATCCCCAATCCCAAAGCGTTCACAAAGCTTCCTCCAGTCCGCCGGCCTCTTATACAGGCAGGCTGTTTCCTCGCAAAGCTCGGACACCCTGATCTCCGGCTGGTAATCCCCCTCCTGAAACTGGACGCCCACTTTCTCAAACAATACGCGCCTGTCTTTTTTTGCGTCATGCCCAAGTACCAGGGCGGTTCCCCTGTCCATCTGCTTCGTCCCCAGGATACACTCAATGGTTGTACTCTTCCCGACCCCGTTTGCCCCCAGCAGTCCAAAGACTGTGCCTGTCTTTACCGACAAATTCAAATCTTTAAGCACGGTTCTTCCCTGATAGATTTTGGTAAGGTTCTCTGTCCGAACAGCCTCCCCTGTTCTCTTTATCGTTTCTCTCATCCTATCCTCCTGTCAAAGTTTCACTGCGCCTACCGTTTTCTGATTGCCCGAAGCTCAATGTATCCTCGCTCCCCCCTCGGTTCCAGCTGGATGCGGGGGCTGTCCTCATCCCATTCATACCCGATCACAGACGGGTCATAATGGTCGATAGCATACTGTACGGCGAGGATCGCCTGGGAATAGTCCTCCTTTTTAAAAGGCTCCCCCTGGACAGCCAGGTACTCGGCGGCAGGCAGGGCAATGAGGTCAAAGCCTTCCGGGATTTCCCCACGGTAGTCCGACTCAACTTCCACCCCCTGTACATAGGTGGAAGTGCCAGGTTTTTTATAAGCCTCCGGCAGCCACAGGCACACCGGCTCCCCGCAGAGGGAATCCATGCTCTTTAATATTCCCCAGACCTCACAGCTCACCTCGGCGCAGTATTCAAAATAGTCCTCCGCTTTTATCCCCCGCTTGATGATGACCCCCCGCTTTGGTTTTTGGATGACCTGGACAAATACGCTCTGTAGGTTCTTCATTTCCATATCGAAAACATCCTTTCTTAACTCTCTGAATTTCACGCCGTATGGGATAAACAGGGCGATGGGCACAGGCCTCTTCACATAATCCCCCGGCCTGCATCCAAACTCCCGGTAAAAGGCGCGGGTATACCCGTCCACGCTGCCAAAACCGTAGGCAAAGGCCGCCTCCGTTACAGGACACTGTTCCTCTTTCAAGCGCATGGCGGAGCGGGAAAGCCGGAGCCTACGGATATATTCTGCCGGCGTCACCCCCAAAAGCCCCTTAAACAGCCGGTAGGAATGCCAGGGGGAAAACAGGGAAACGGCCGACAGCTCCGCCAGTGTGATATCCGTTTCCAGATGCGCTTCGATATAATCCTGCATCCTTTGTACCGCCGCTGTCTGTTCCTTCAAAATAGACTACCTCCTTCTTCTTTCAACTGTTACCTTGAAGTTCCCATTTTATAATTATCCCCGCTTTTTGTCTCGACTTTTTTTGCTGTTTTTAAATTTCCCTATCCACAGCTATTTTCCTTCTGTCTGCATACATTCCCACTGGCTGAACTTTTATGATCAAAAATTACCGCAGGGACTTCCTGAGATAATCCGCCGTAATGGTCCGCGCATGCTCCGCCATCTCCTGTGGGGTTCCAGTAAAGACCACCTCACCGCCCAGCGTCCCTCCGTCCGGGCCCATGTTGATCACATAATCCGCCAGCTTTACCACGTCCATGTTGTGTTCAATCACAACCACCGTATTCCCCCGCTCCACAAAACGTTCCAGGAGCGTTATGATTGTCTCCACATCGGAGGCGTGAAGTCCGGTAGTGGGTTCATCCAGCACATAGATATTCCCTTTCTGCCCCAGGTATTTTGCCAGCTTTACCCGCTGTCTCTCGCCTCCTGACAGCGTGGATAAGGGCTGTCCAAGGGAAAGGTAAGAAAGCCCCACTGTAGTGTGCCACATGTGGAACAAGGCATTTATGCACGGAGGGCAGGGGATGCCAGAAAACAGTGACGCGTCATATCTGGGGGGATTACATAGAACAGGCGGAAGACATACGGCATTCACCACAGGGAAAAGAAAGCTACCGCCTCAGGTCGCAGACGATCGAGAGGGTATTTGCCGACGCAAAAGAAAAATACGGAATGCGGTATACGCCTTACCGCGGACTAAAAAGAGTCAGTATGTGGGTAAGGCTGAAATATGCTGCCATGAACCTGAAGAAACTGGCGATGTTTATCACAATAAGTGTCTCTGTTTTAAAAAGAACCCCTGCTGCGCTTCTGCATAACAGGGGTTCTTTGACAGTCTGAACATGGTGCTAGCACCATGTCTTTTATATCATTAAGAGAACTATGCTAAACATACCAATTCCTTTAACGCACCCTTTCCTTTTTCTTAATACTAAATCCATTTTTCAAATACAACTTTACTGCATTTTGATTCCATTCAGCTACATGCAAAATAATTTCTCCATAGCCTTGTTCTTTTATATGATTCATTCCCCATAATAACAATTTTTGTCCTATACCTTGTCCTTGAAACGATTTCTCAACTATTAAATCATCTAACTCATTTCCATAGCAAGATATTGCACCTATTATTTCTCCATTTTGCAAATAAAGGAAAATATCATTTATTTTATCTATGACTTGAGAATAATCATAATAAAAATTTATTGGCTCAACTTCTAACGCTTTTCTCATTTTATAAAAACATTCATTATATATTTTCATATATTCATTCCAGTATCTTTTTAAAAATGGGACACAAATTATGTCATTTCGATACTCCAATGTTTTATCACATACCATTTCATATGCAATTATTTCTTTCATCTATGTTCCTCCTAAAAATCAAGTTACTCATAATCAGCTTATCCACCCATATTACATGGTTCTAGCACCATGTATTTTTTCACTAAAGAAATATCTAGCAGACTGTATCTTTACAGCCCACACCCCATTTAACTTTTGGAATTTAAAAATGCTTCTCTATCAATCGAAAAAATATAATCCCCATTTTCATAAAAGGAATTTTGAACCATTCCTACCTTTTGCATTACTCTATATGATTCTACATTGCTCTTTGCACATCCTCCATAGATTATGTCATATTCCATCTCCTCAAACACATAATTTATCAATTCCATAGCGCATTGCGTAGCATAACCTTGATTTCGGTATTTTTCATCAATCATATTAAAAAGAACTGTTTTTCCTATTTCGGCTTCTCCGTCTAATCCGCACCAGCCTATCATCACATTTGGTTCTTTCTTTTGAAAAACGCCTAAACATAAATGTTTACGGTTAGAGGGAAGTAATTTCAGATTAGGCGGTATAGCCCCGATTACAAGGGCTGTACCGTCTTTTTGAGTTCCTATGCGCCTTGCCGTTTCGGCTGCGTGGCAGAAAGGAAATTGATTTCCCCTACAAAGTTGAAAACAATATCTACTTTCTGTACCCGTTTCCCGTCCACCTTTTCCGGCGCATGGACTATGATTTTCTTGATAAATTCATTGACGATTGCAGGGGTGAGTTCCTTTATCCCCACATACTTGCGGATAATCGCGGCGAAGCTGTCAAAATCGCTTTTGTTCTGTTCGTAGGTATCGACTTCCTGCTGGTCTGCCTTGACCTTTTCTTCCAGTTCCCGCTGTTCCGCTTCATACTCTGCGGACAGCTTCAAAAACCTGTCGTGGCTGATTGCGCCGCTTATATCGTCCTCATAAATCCGCTTGAAGATACGGTCAAGTTCCGCAATCCTTTTTTGTGCCTGTCCGACTTCACGTTTCCTGCGCTTTATTTCCTTTTCTGTTTCAGCGGAGCGTTGCTGATACATCATTTCATGGAAAGCCATGATGTCATCAAAGAAAAGGGCGGTCACATCAAATATTCTGCTCCATACTATCTGCTTTAACACTTCCTCGCGGATAAAATGAGCCGTACAGCTTCCCGTATTGCTCTTGTACTTTGCACAGCGGTAATGGTCTTGTGAGCCATTAAAACTTTTACAAGTGGCAAAGTGTAATTTGCTCCCGCAATCCGCACAGTATACCAAGCCGGAGAACAAGCCCTGTCGGTCTGCTTTTGTTGGGCGGCGTTTGTTCGCCCTTAGTTCCTGCACTCGTTCAAAAACTGCGTCCTCCACAATCGCTTCATGGGTATTATAGAAAACCGCCTGCTGTTTCTTTGTGGTAGGAATCCGCTTTTTCAGCTTGTGGGATTTGGAATAGCTTTTGAAGTTCACCGTATGCCCGCAGTAGTCCATACGCTCCAAAATACCGACAACGGTACTATCCCTCCAGTCATAGGGATTTTCGGGAAGTGCTTTCCCCTTTTTCTTTGCGTAGTGGGCTTTGTCAGATGTTCCCCCGCCTGTCCTTGCGCCCGCTTGATTGCTCGTACCTTTTTGCTTGTATCTTTGGCGTAAAAATCATTAAACAGGTTACGGAACGGGGTAAAATCGTTGTCGCCTTTTGCGCTGTCAACACCGTCATTGATTGCGATATACCTAACATCACGCTCCACGAAAAAGATTTCTGTATAGTAGCCGACTTTCAGATAATCGCGCCCCAATCTTGACATATCCTTGACAATGACCGTCGCCACGTTTCCGGCTTCAATCTCTGCAATCATGCGGTTAAAATTTGGTCTGTCAAACGTCACGCCCGATACACCGTCGTCAATAAAGAAAACGGGATTGGAAAAGCCGTTGTCCGCCGCATATTTGGAGAGGACTGCTTTCTGGTTCACAATGCTGTTGCTGTCGCCCTCTAACGTATCTTCCTGCGAAAGACGGGCGTATAATGCTGTTATCTGTCCGGGCTTATATGTATTTGCTGTCATGTGTTCATTCCTCCTGTAATGAACGCCCGACAAACAGTAGTGCTAACCTTATTATAGCGTACTTAACCCTGTTTGTCATTGGGCGGTTTGACGGTTTCCGATTTTATGAGCCGTATCATCTTGTCGCGGAGCCGTTCCGAGCCGCCGCAGGAGGTAGACACTTCATAGTATGTGCCGCCGATTTTGTAGCAGACGGTTTCCTCTGTCGGCTTCCCTTTTTCGGGCAAATAGCCGCTGTCCTTGATTTCCAGTTCCCAATCCATTCTTTTCCCTTCCTTTCCGTATTTGCTAAATGATAAGTTTCGGAGTTATCATGACTTTTTTATTATCACGATCTTTGATGACAAAGCTGATAAACTCAAAGGATTTCTTTAAAAAAGTCGAGATAATATTTTTACAATAGCCACCAACTTTGATTTTTTAAAAGCGACAATATTTCTTCAAAAGTCGGGATAACTTTTTTCAATGATTATATAAAAAACGCAATTTTACTTGAAAATGGGTTCTTCCCTTTTACATTCCTAAATAAATCAAGCATTTTGAGTGATTTATAAAAAAATTATTCCGACTTTTTGCCACTATTGTACCGTTTTAAAAATCAGAATTTAGCAAAAAGTATTCCATATTATCATGACCTTTTTTTAAGAAACAGCGTAAATACAACATTCTTGATAAGAAGTCATGATACCAAAAAAGTCGGGATAACTACGATTATCAAGAATTATTGACAATCGGAGCAAGCATAGGAAAAGGGTACCCTTTTCCGTAAATCTGCCCGTCCGCGCTATGGCTTGCCGGACAGATTTTGCTTGTTGGGAAGCATCCCAAACCCTCTGAAACTTCTTTCACTACCTACAACACCACACAGGGCAGTTTTGACGGAGTTTTGAGAGAAATTCTTCAAAAAGTTTTCCTTGTTTCTTAATACGGGGAAGTTTGGGAAATGCCAATGCCACAGAATAAATCAGCAAAAATTTTTTTGTGCCATTGACAAATTCTCTGATTTGCAGTATCATATAACAGCGATATATAACGCCGTTATATACAGGAGGTGAGAAAATGAGCGAAGCAGAGCAGACAACACTACATTTAATCCATTCAGCCGCCATGCAGGAATTTCTTGAAAAAGGCTATAAGTCTGCTTCCCTGCGGAATATTGTCAAAACGGCGGGGGTAACGACAGGCGCGTTTTATGGCTACTATAACAGCAAGGAGGATTTATTTGAAGCACTGGTAGGCGAACACTACAATTTCTTATTGGAACTCTTTTGCAAGGCACAGAAAGAATTTGCAGAAATACCGCCAGAGGAACAGCCCGACAATCTTACTTCTACTTCCGGCGTGTATATGTATGAAATGCTCTTGTACGCCTATGAACACTTGAATGAATTTAAGCTCATACTTTGCTGTTCGGAGGGAACACGTTTTTCAAAGCTGATTGATGAAATGGTGGAAATAGAAACAAAAGGAACACATGATTATTTAGCAGTTCTTGAAAAGTTAGGCAGACCAGCGCCGCCCATTGATGAACGGTTAGAGCATATTTTGATTACGGGAATGTTCAACACATTTTTTGAGCTGATTATACATGAAATGCCGCTTGAAGAAGCAAAGCACTATTTGAAAGAAATGAGAGCTTTCTATACCGCCGGGTGGATGAAAATTATGGGGCAATAATAAATCGAGCAGGCTTGATTACAAATAAATGTGATAATAAGATTTGATAATGGAAAGTTTACACTTTCCATTATATTTGACGCATAGGTTAGTTTTAGCTAACTTCTTAAAGACACCACTAATCAAATAAGGATATTCGAGGGCAGTTATTTAGTCCTCATATCATAAAAAATTTTCAAGGAGGTTTTTTTCAATGAAAAAACAGTCTAATCTATCAAGACTGATGGGCTATGCCGGAGGGCACAGAATATTAACCTATCTTTCTTGGGTATTGTCCGTAATGAGTGCGCTGTTAGCTCTTGTGCCTTTTTGGTATATATGGCGTATCATTCACGACATACTGGAAGTTTCCCCGAATTTCTCACAGGCGGGGAATGTTACAAGCTACGGCTGGTCTGCGGTATTGTTTGCGGTTATCTCTATTGTTGTCTATATAGCCGCTTTGATGTGTTCGCACATGAGCGCGTTCCGGGTTGCCGCAAATATCCGAAAAGAGCTTATGCGCCATATTACAGCCTTGCCGCTTGGGGTAACGGAAAAGTATGGAAGCGGAAAGCTACGGAGAATCGTAAATAGTTCCAGTGCCGCTACGGAAACATATCTTGCACACAGGCTCCCCGACAAAGCAGGGGCGGTTGCCACCCCCATAGGGCTGCTTTTCCTGTTGCTTGCCTTTGACTGGCGGTTAGGGCTTTTAAGCCTTGTTCCTGTTGTGCTTGGTTTTCTGATTATGATGAAAATGACAGGGAAAGACATGGAGAAGCGAATGGAGCAATATCAAAACGCGCTTGCTGATATGTCAAATGAAGCTGTTGAATATGTGCGGGGCGTACCCGTAGTAAAGACTTTCGGGCAGACAATTTTTTCTTTCAAACGCTTCAAAGACGCGATAGACAATTACGAAACATGGGTAATTGCATATACAAAGGGGCTGCGTCTGCCTATGATGTTCTATACAACGGCAATTAACGGCGTATTCGCGTTTCTGATTGCCGGGGGTATTCTCTTTACAAGGGGCGGCGTAACAAATGAACTTCTGTTAAACCTTATCTTCTATATTGTGATTACGCCTGTTATCGGTACGACGCTTACAAAAATTATGTTTATGAGCGAGGACGCAATGATTGTAGGCGACGCAATCAACAGGATTGATGAAGTGCTGAACGAAAAACCATTATCTGAAAGCAGCGTGAATAATATTCCTAAAAATAATGGAATTACATTGGACCACGTTAGCTACAGCTATGACGGAGAAAAAAACGCGCTCAATGATGTATCTCTTTCCATAAAGCCGGGGCAGACAGTCGCATTGGTAGGAGCGTCCGGCGGCGGCAAGACGACACTTGCAAATATTGTCACAAGATTTTTTGACCCGCAAAAAGGACGCATACTGATAGGGAATATCGACATACGCGACATTCCGAAAGAAATATTGATGAATAAGGTATCTTTTGTATTTCAGAACAGCCGCCTTATTAAAGCGTCCATATTGGAAAATGTGCGTATGGCAAAACCTAACGCCACACGCGAAGAAATCGCTCATGCACTGGAAGCTGCACAGTGTTTGGATATTATTGAAAAATTACCGAACGGCATAGATACGGTTGTCGGAACAAAAGGCGTGTACCTGTCCGGCGGTGAACAGCAAAGAATAGCGATTGCCCGCGCAATTTTGAAAAATGCACCTATCCTAATTCTTGATGAAGCGACCGCGTTTGCCGACCCCGACAATGAGGTGCGCGTACAGCAGGCTTTATCTGCTCTTTCAAAGGGAAAGACCGTCATTATGATTGCACACAGGCTGTCATCAATCACAGACGCGGATTGCATTTATGTACTGCAAGACGGTGAAATTGTCGAAAGCGGCACACATAGCGGACTGATAGAGCGAAACGGCATATTTACAAAAATGTGGAAGAATTATTCCGAAGCGGCAGAATGGAAGATTTTGAATGAAAGTAAGGGATTGGAGGTAAACGCATGATTAAGACATTGCAAAGACGTTTTGCATTATCAAGACAGGGGGCTGTCGATTTGATAAAAGGCTGTATTGCTTGTGTCGCACAGGATATATCCTTTATGCTTCCCGTCGGACTGCTCTATTACTTTGTCATTGATACCATGAACGGGGGCATAAATGGAAGCCGCGCCCTCTTCTACGCGGTTGGTGCTCTGGTTTGCTTATGCTTTATTTTTATTGTGACATGGTTTCAGTATAACGCCACTTACTTAGCGACTTATGTGGAAAGCGGTGTAAGGCGTATATCCTTAGCAGAACAGCTCCGTAAAATCCCATTGTCCTTTTTTGGCAAGAAAGACCTTGCTGATTTGACAAATTCGATTATGGGCGACTGCGCCACTCTTGAACAGGCATTTTCCCATTATGTACCCGCATTGGCAGGCTCCCTTATTTCTACAACGCTGATTGCAGTTTGCCTTTTCGCTTACGACTGGCGAATGGCTCTTGCGGCGGTTTGGGTTTTACCGATTGCTTTTACAATCACATTCTTTTCAGCCCGCATACAGGAATACTTCAACCGTAAATCCGTAGCGGCGAATGTTGCGCTTGAAGGCGGCGTACAGGAGTGTATCGAAAGTTTACAGGACTTAAAGGCGAACAATGCGGAAGAAAGCTATCTGAAAGGGCTTGGCAAAAAAATTGACTATGTGGAAAAGCGGCACATTATAACAGAGCTTGGGACTGCCCTTTTTGTTGTTTCCTCTACGCTGATATTAAAGTTTGGGATTGCTACGGTTGCGCTTGTAGGTTCTGCGCTGCTTATTCGTGGGGAAATTGATATTCCGCTGTTCTTTATGTTTTTGCTTGTGGCTTCAAGGCTATATGCCCCGCTTGAGGGTGCATTGCAAAATCTTGCTGCGGTAATCTCCACCAAAACGAACATAAACCGCATGAATGAAATTCTTGACCAGCCTATTCAGACAGGAACAGACAGAGTAACAAATAAAGGTTACGATATTGTGTTCGACCATGTGGGATTTGCTTATAATAGCGGGGAAACCGTATTGAAAGACGTGTCCTTTACGGCAAAACAGGGAGAAGTTACCGCCTTAGTCGGACCGTCCGGCGGCGGTAAAACTACGGTATCACGTCTTGCCGCGCGGTTCTGGGATATAAGCAAGGGGAAAATCACTGTCGGCGGTATGGATATATCGAAAATAGAGCCGGAAACCTTGCTGTCGCTGTACTCTATCGTATTTCAAGATGTGACGCTGTTTAACAACACAATTATGGAGAATATCAGAATAGGCAGAAAGGACGCGACCGACGAAGAAGTGATTGCAGCGGCAAGACTGGCAAATTGTGAAGAATTTGCGACAAAGCTCCCGGACGGGTATCACAGTATGATTGGTGAAAATGGCTGCGAACTGTCCGGCGGGGAAAGGCAGAGAATTTCAATCGCCCGCGCTTTCCTTAAAAATTCCCCTATCATCTTACTTGATGAAGCAACGGCAAGCCTTGATGTGGAAAACGAAACATTGATACAGGCTGCTTTATCAAGGCTGATAAAGGATAAGACCGTACTTGTTATCGCCCACCGTATGCGTACCGTAAGCGGCGCGGATAAAGTGGTTGTGCTTTCAGACGGTTCTGTTGCGGAACAGGGAACGCCAGAAAAACTGATGAACACCGGCAGGATTTACCCGCATATGGTAAAACTGCAAATGATTAGCAGGGATTGGGGTATTTAACATGAATACCGAATGGATAATATGCCCCATATGCCAAAGCAAAACAAGGTTAAAAATGCGGAGTGATACCGAACTGAAAAACTTTCCCCTATATTGCCCGAAATGCAAGCACGAAACCATTATTAACGTACAACAAATGAATATATCAGTTATCAAAGAGCCAGACGCACAGACGCAGAGCCGATAACACGCAGATTAAAAATGCGGTTATCGGCTCTTTCTTTTTGGTAATACTCATAAGCCGCCGTTTCTTCAAAACGGACAGCGGAGGACTTTTAGAAACCATGACTAATAATGCGGCGGTATCAGGAGGTACCGTCGTGTTATTTTTATATCCGCAAAATCAGACAAACTATTTTCTGTCAAAAAAACGCAGTGTTCGTTTAGGGGATATACTACCCATGAATATGAACTGTCAAATCATTTAGTATGTCTTGATAACTCGTATTACTCAAATGCTTATGCCACTTTATGCTGTATGAGCATTTGTTGTAATAGCCCCCTACTGGGAAGAAAGGGGGTGAGAGAAAATGAGATATTCTGAACAGTTCATGGAACATATCGAATATGCTTTCCATGCGTTCTGCAAGATTGTCCTGCGCCATGAAGCAATTAACGCATGGCGGGATTTGAAGCGGAAAGAAGCAAGAGAAATATCCCTTGACTATCTGATGTCAGAACGATATTTTGAACCGTCTGCTATGGACAGCTACTTTGAAAAACAGGATAAGCCGACTGTATTTATTGTGTTGGGAAAGGAGGTTATCGTTGATGATGAACGGTTGGCAACGGCATTATCAAAATTGCCGGAGTTAAGGCGGGAAGTTTTGTTGCTTTATTACTTCGTTGGCTATCGTGATGAAGCCATCGGCAGACAGTACGGGCGTTGCAGAAGTACGATAAACCACAGAAGAAATGTTGCGCTGAAACAGTTACGAAAAGAATGGAAGAAATTGAAATATGAGGAACAAAAAGCTGATACCTTTTGAGGTAATCGAAAAAGCCGTTGCCGGAGAGCCAGAAGCGGTAGACGCAGTATTGCGGCACTATACCGCATACATCAAATATCTGTCTATGTATAAAGGGCATATCAATGACGATACGCAGGACAGATCAAAGGCAAAACTGATTGAAGCCATATTGAAATTCCGCTTCGACCGATAGTAGGTAGCAAAGACAGGAAAAGCTGTCAAGGGTAGACTTCGCGCTACGCGCCCTTGACAGCTTTTCCCGCCTTTGCTTGTGGGTAGTCAAGAGGGCGAAATCAGCAGACTGCTTTCGCCCTCAATCTATTATGGGGATTGTTACGCAGTAGGGGTTATTTTGTCCTTGATTTATGCGGCTTTGCGGGTATTGAAGTGGCGGGGTAAGGGTTTTATATGTCTACCCTCAAAAACGGCGTTCTATTGCGTAACAGAAAAGCAGAGAGCCGACCACTAATGGAAGTGATATGTTCCCTGCTTTTGCTTGCACCCTGTTTGTCAGCGTTATTGATAAGTTGTTGTAAATACTTCCTTATCACCGTAAAACTAAATGGCAAATTGATTTCTACCGATTCTTACTATGAGTATCTTCCATGTATTTTAACGCTTCGTATGCCTTATCTATCGTTGTTTCATGTGGGTATTCCCACATTCTTGCAATCTCCTTAATGTCGTTTTCAGTCACAGTTCGCAGTATTAAATCATTTGTTTTAAATTCCACTATTCATTTCTCCCACTATCTATAATAATTTTCATTTCATCAACTATTTGCTGAACACTTTTATTATCTGTATCGATAACATAATCGCCTTCATATGGTTTTAAATGTAGCCAGAAAAAAGAACATTCATTTGCATCTCCACGCTTTTTATGACGTTCGCGCAAAGTTTCCTGTGAACAGGTCAGGGTAATACCAATAACAGAATAATCTTTTGCCGTTATATCTTTTAGTATCGCTTCACGAATTATTTTATCACCATTTCTCAATAATTTCCTTTTCATACTTTCCACCTTCCACAGAGATTTTTTATTATATCACAGAAATCTCAAAGAATTCTCAACCGTCATAAAAAGGCCATTCTATTGTAACCAGATAAACAGTACATACATTCCTTTTTTACTCCCCTTCTGAGTCCATCATCCTCCCATGCCCACCAGAAACTCGGCGCTCAGCATTTCCACCACAATCCTGTACATCCCTGGCTCCAGTGTACCATAAATATCCAGATTATATATCTCGCTGGCACTCTCCCCGCCCGGAAGGATATGGGCAATATCCTGAAAGCCAATATTATCTGTTCTCCGCTGTTATTGGCAATCAATACCGTAATCTCGCTTGTTCCAACGTCCTTGATATTCATGGATATCCCTTCTGTGTCCTCTGCGGGCAGCTCATCCGCTTTCAGCAGAAAACATCTGTGATATACGGACAAATGCCCTGCATTGGGAAAGTTAAGGTAGCCATTCTTTACCTTTCCTTTTTGTCCTGCAGAAAATTGCAGATTTTTTCGATAGTCAAATCATCATTTTTCTATTTGCGGCAGTTCCAGCTCCTTTTGTTCAATCGTGTTAGACAGATACCGGAATGTTCCATCTGAAAAGGGTTTTACTATAATCTGATTTGTGAAAGCATAATCCGAATTGTAATCCGGCCAGACTCCATCCACATAAAGTGTAATTGTCCCATCTTCATTCTGCTTGTAATCTACCACTTCCCCAAAAGGCGGAAACTGTCTTGCAAATATCATCTCATATTCATAACCGCCCGCATCTGCATGGTAGCCGCAATATTCCCTCACCTGTTCTACGGATACCGGGAAGCAGGTAGTCATGACACGCTCATAAATCTCCGCCGGTATCAGCCCGCCATCTGTCCGAAAAGGTTCATCTGTGTATATCCAGTATATATCCTCAAACATGCACGGCATTAAGATTTCCTCCACGTTACTGGCGTCCCAGTTCGTTACAAGCATATTGTAATTCACAAAACTAAGCCCATCTATGTACTTTCTTGTCAGCTCCCTGCATTCATCCGACAAAGGCTTTACCCTGTAATACTCACGCAAATTTCCATGTGCTATTGTTACTGTGTTTGTATAAATAAAATATCCTTTCTCTGTCAGCTTTATCTCTTCCAGATCATTGAGTCCAAAATTTTTCAGTTCCGGTATGCCGCCTTCCTGCCAGCCTACCGTGACATAATAAGATTGTATTTTTCCGTTTCGATGAACAAATGTCAGCGCACCTATATTCCCCTCCATTTGTACGCTAAACACAGTAACCATTGCGTCCATGCCGGAAATATAAGCAGAATAAAAATCCTCCATTTTTTGATAGTTTTCCATGTTCATGTCATCAGAAACACTTACAAGCCCCTGTTCTCCCAACTGCTTTACCACATCTTTTCTCTGTTGATCCGAAAAAAACACAATATGGGAATATTCTGTCCCAGGGTATGCAATTTCGACCTCTTTATAAAGCTCCATGCACAGCTTTGCCGCTGACATTGCCTCGTCCTGTAAATTTTGTTCTTCTTCTGCTGTTAAAATACTGACAGGTTCCGAAGTTTCCAAAGGGAAAGCCTCAGCCGGCTCCACAAACTCTTCCACAAAATATTCTATCGGTTCCTCCTCTTTTGCCTCTTCCATGCTTTCAATTATGACTGGCGGTTCCCACACTTCCTCTGTGTTCTTTTCAGAACCTCTTTTCCCCAAAACAATATTGCCTGTTATAACAACCATTACCATCAACACAATAAAGAAACCATATTTTTTAAAAAGTCATTTCACATCTGCCACGATTCTGTTTCTCCTTATCATCCATAGTATTATATCCAGCAATTAGCCAACTGCTCTTTCCACTCCAAAAGATGATTGTTAAAACCGTCAATATGAAAACCAAGGCATATTCCATCTATGAGTATCCTCCTGTATCCTTTTATCAATACAGCTTTCTCCTGCCTGATTCCTTTAAGCATTTCTGAAACAAATTGATATGACGCTTAATCCCTCTATTTGTTGCGCCAAATCATCTTTCCTGATAGCAGTATGGCACACGCACAGACAGCCAATACAAAAATCACTAGCATCGGCAACAGATTTTCCAGCCCAAAAGTCCCCCCTGTCATCAGTCTGTATCCCCATGAAGCCGGGAACGCTTTCCCTATTGTTTCAAGCATTTGGGGGAGCATCTCAACCGGGAACATAATTCCAGAAAGCATGATTGAGGGCAGAAAAACAATAATGGAAAACATGGAGGTTTTCGCCTGGTCTTTTAACGCCAGGCCAATTATGCTGGCTATGCCGAGTGATACCGCAATAAAAATGGAAAGGGAGGCAAAGTATACGCCCGGATTTTCCGGTATCTTGGCATCAAAGGCAAGCGGAGCGGCAATATACAGGATAATGCTCATAATAAACAGGTGGATAAACGCCGAGATATTGGTCAATGCAATACCAAGATATAAAGGAACACCGTTTGCCAGATAAACCTTCTTAATGTCGCTGCCATAAATTTCCACAAGGGAAGGCGGCAGACCGATCAGCGCGCCCATGGTCACGCCAAATACAGTCATGGATTGAATAAGTGTATCCCCTGCCCCCGGAATAACCGATGTAAATATCCCGCCCATAATCCCAAAGAACAGCAGGGGAACGATATAGCAGGTGATGAGCAACGTCTTACTCCGTATATCTAATTTCCATTGTAAAGAAACCCCATATAAAAAAGCACCCATTTCTCAAACCCCCTTTGCAATTTTCATAAAGTGCTGCTCCAATGAACCGCGGCCTATCTGGATATCTAAGATGGTCTCCCCTTTTTCCCTGCACTGCACCAGCAGTGTAAGTAAAGTTTCCCCGATATTATCGGACTCATATTTCCCTGTGCCGGTTTCCGTTTGAATGGTGATATTATAATGCTTCCCCACTGTTTCACCAAGCTGTTCGACTGTTCCAATAAAGACAATCCTGCCCCCGGAAAGAATGGCAATCCGGTCACACAGGTTCTCAACCTCGGCCATATCGTGGCTTGTTAATATGATTGTCTTCCCGGCTGCCTTTAGCTGCCGGATCTGCTCATGTAAGGACAGCCGCCCCTCAACGTCAAGCCCTGCGGTTGGTTCATCAAGGAAAAGGATATCCGGATTTCGTATCAGGGCAAGCGCCAGATGGAGCCGCCGCTTCTGGCCGGTCGATAATTGGTAATACTGCTTCCGGGCAAAATCATGGATGCCAAGGGCGTCAAGTATTGCACGGTCAAGCGGAACTTTATTCCATTTCGCAAAAAGCTTAACAGCCTCCAGCGGCTTTATATACCCCGGCAAAGACGATGACTGCAGTTGGATACCCACTTTACCAGTTATAGCGATGGTTCCGCTGTCATATTTTCTTAGGCCCTCGATACATTCCAGGGACGTTGTTTTACCCGCGCCATTTACACCAAGCAGGGCAAAAATCTCTCCTTGCTGTACACAGAAATCTAAGCCATCCAGTACAACGTGGGACCCGTAATTTTTCTTTAAGTTGTTGATTTTTATAGCCTCGTTCATTCTGCATCCTCCTGAAACAAGTCAACGCCTGACCGGGACAAGTAACTCTCAAGTGTCTGCCCGATATAATCTTTGGCGAGGTTTTGCTTCTCTTTCCATTTGGGGTACATACCCTCAAACTGTCCTAATTCAATGAGTTTCAGAAGCATACTCATATCCCCGCCGGTGAAGTCCGTTATCATATCCCAATAGGCTTTTGCAAAGCTCTGCCCCTCATCACTGTCTGCATGGACACCTGCATTTTGAAGCCTTATGGCTTCATTCTGAAGCTGCATAAAAGTGTCTATAAATATTTTCCCGCTGTCTTTATCAAAACGGCTGCGGATATGGTCAAGAGTCTGGTCATCAAAGTGTTTGATGAGCCAGTAGAAGTCATTTTTCATCTGCAAGTTCACAATGATGTCGGCGTACTTTTTGAAATTGACCGACTGCATTTGAAGGACTTCTTCCCGCAGCCCCTCCAGCTCCCTCAATGATTCGGACAGGCTTTCTATTTTTTGCCGGACAGCTGCGGTTTGCTCTGCCAGGACAGCTGCGATTTCTGCCGGTGTATCAAGGGGAATCAGCCGGTTCTTTATATCGTCCAGGGAGAACCCAAGATGTTTGAGCGATAAGATCTGATGTAGTTTTACCATATCTTTATCTGTGTATAGCCTGCGGCCTCCTTCGCTCATGGCAGACGGGGAAAGTAACCCTTCCCTGTCATAATGCTGTAATGTCCGTACAGTAACATCCATCTTTTTTGCGGCTTCGCCAACAGTCATATAGCCTTGTGGTATCGCTTTATTTTTGTCCATGTCTCACCTCCTGCTCGTAGTATATCTCATTACGTTACGTCACAAGCAAGTGTTTTAGAGATTTTTATCGCATATGCGTCTTCAGAAAAATATGCCCGGATCTTGTTCATACTTCCTATTACATTTCCCTCAGCCCATTTAACCGGATTTGATCCAGCTCCTCTGCATTCAGGCACCCTGCTTCAAATAGTTTTAGATATTCTTTTGACACGTCACTGTCAAACTTCATCAAGCCGCAATGCCTCCACGCCGCGAACAACGTCCTCTGCTGTTCCCCACTCACCAATGTGGGCTTTTAGGCAAAGCCTCTCTTCTTTTGCTCTCCTGTATATGGGGATAAAATTTTCAATCGGCTGTGCCAGTTCGTCCCCATACAGGTCAATGGAGTAGTCTTGAATCCCCTGCCATGGTTCCTCCATTTCCCCCACTGGACAGCACAGCTTACTTCAAATATGCTATCCTCCATTGCCCGACCCTTTTCAAAAAATCCTTTTCCAGTCCATCCGGGTCTAACTTCCCAGCGGAAAGCATTTGCCAGACACAGCGCATCAGGTAGCTGTCAATCTCCTCTAACAGCATCCTTACGTCAACGCCTGGCCGAAATCCGGAAAGATCCAGATCCCCCAGCATCCTGTCCGCCGCATCCTCATATGTTTTATTATAGGACTTCCCGGTTGCCTCCCTGATTTCCAGGTTTTCCGCAAAAAGGGCCCGTAGTGAGAATAAATATTCTTCGGGAGCTGTTCTCATAAACTCACATCTTGCCAGGACCTTCTGGGTCATTGCCTCAAAGAAGTCTGACGTTTCTTTGTAATAATACTTCAGCTCTATTTCATTTGATATCCTGTTGATATTCTCCCAGAGGTATAAATACAGATCTTTTTTATTCTGAAAATAATGGAACAGCAGGGACTTTGATATGCCGCCGGCATCCGCAATCTTGGACATGGATGCGTTTTTGTAATTGTCATGGGCAAATACTACGTATGCTGCTTTTATGATTCGTTCCTGCTTTTCCAATGGCAGTTCAAAAAATTTCTTGTTCATTATGGTTCTCCCAGCACTTGTCTGTCCAATCATCCATTTCGTAATTCTGCTTAGTTAACCATTTTAGATTTTTCATGTTATTTTCCTCTCATATAAAATTCAATCCACAGCTTATCCAGTATTTCTGCGGATTTTTCTCCATTCTATCAGAGCAGTCTCTAAAAAGCATCTAAAACATCTTAATAAAGAATGAACTTAATTTATTATTGCTCCATTGATCGATTTTGAGAAGATGTTTGTTTTCAACCCTTCCCAAAATCGGTCAATAGCAGTAAAATTGACAGAAGAGGATAAAATCAGAAACCATGGTGCAGGGATGCGGCCATTACTCCAATTTTGAAAGGGAAAATATATGATAGGTATCTATTTAAGCGGAACGGGAAACACAGAGCATTGTATCAAAAAGCTGCTTTTTTTACTGGATAAAACTGCGCAGGCAGTTCCGATGGAGCAGAAAGATGCAGGACATTTGCTGTCACCCCATGACTTTATTGTTTTCGCATATCCCATTCAGTTTTCAAATATCCCTGTCATGGTAAGGGATTTCATCAAAATCCACCAGAATCTCTGGAAACATAAAAAAATACTCTGTGTTGCCACTATGGGACTGTTCAGCGGAGACGGCGCGGGCTGTGCGGCACGGCTGTTGAAGAAATATGGTGCAGAAATCGTCGGCGGATCACATATCCGTATGCCCGATTCCATTTGTGATGTTAAGCTGCTGAAAAGGTCTCCTGAACAGAACTTGAAAATCATCCGGACGGCTGACAGAAAGATTGAAAAATGCGCTGAAGGAATCCGAAACGGCATTTATCCCAAAGATGGTTTGTTTTTTTATGACAGGATTGCAGGATTGCTCGGCCAACGCTTATGGTACTGCCGCAAAACAAAGAATTACTCAGACAAACTCAAGATCAGTAATGTCTGTACAGGCTGTGGACTGTGTACCCAGGTCTGTCCGATGGAAAACCTTATCCTGAAAAACGGCAAAGCAGCAGCCGGAAAGCACTGCACTATGTGCTACCGATGTATCAGTTTATGCCCGGCAAAGGCAATTACGTTACTGGGATGCGCTGTCATTGAACAATGCCGCTATGACAAATATGTGAAAAGGAGATGACCAACAAATCAATGAAAATCAATAGATGCAAAAAAGAGTCCTTCATTGTAATAGGAAAAGAAGGGGCAACAACGGACGGAGCAGACTTTATCCAAAAGCTATGGGATGATGCGAATTCCCACTTTAGGGAAGTTGCACATTTGGCAAAGAAAGATGAGAATGGAAACATTCGTGGAATATGGGGTGCGATGTCTGACTTCTCCCGTTCTTTCCAGCCCTGGGAAGGATTCAATCAAGGACTTTACCTTGCAGGTGTGGAATGTAAGGATGATTCAGAAGCCCCTGACGGTTGGACAAAGTGGGGGATTCCCGGCTATGAGTATATCTATGTAGAACGTGAAAATGAGGATACCTTCTCAGAAGTTATCAAACATCTGGAAGAGCATGATATTTCATTGGCAGGGGCTGTCCACGATTTTACCTGTCCGCAGACTGGAAAGGGATATCTGTTTTTCCCAATTAGAAGATTGTAAGAAAAGTTGAGCTTTCCAGCTTCCAGCCCACTATTATGATAAAGCCTCTGTATCATACTTATCCCATGGCTGATGTAATGATTTTAGGTACTGCGGACAAGATTCTCCTTTTCAAGTCTTCCCGAAATCAGTCAATAGAAGTAAAATCGGGAAAAGAGGACAGAATCAGAAATCTCAATGATGGAGGGAAATACAAGATGTTAAGATCAATGATGCAGGTATTTGTAAAAAACAGCACGGAAGCAGTGGCACTTTACCAAAAGGCTTTTGATGCTGAACTCCTATGCGCTTACCCTGATGGCAGCGGAGGTTATATGCATTCCGAACTGAACGCCTATGGCCAAATATTGGCTGTTTCGGAAATTTCTGAAGGTGTAACTATAGGAAACACGATGATGTTCTGTTTCCACCTTGGAGAAGGCCATGAAAACCAGGTTCAAAAAGCTTATGAAGTACTGAAAGCAGGAGCATCAAACGTTACCCCTGTCGGGCCATGTGATTATAGTCCATGCCAGTTTAGGCTTATTGACAAATTTGGCGTGTGCTGGTGTCTTTTTGTATGAGGGAACAATGGATAACAGCTGGCTTTCTCCAATGGTCTGTGATAATATTTATCTTCCAATCCGATACTGATACTCCGGGATATTAAAAATTCCGTCATCCAGTATCTGGTTCTCCAGATACTGGATATCTCCGTTTTCTGAGAGCCTGACCGTAAGTTCATGGGTTATGACCGCATCATTGCACAAAATCATCTGGCATACCGCATCCACAGTCAGCGTGAATGTCCCATCTCCATTTTCTCTGATCTGTGTCACTTCGGGGACAGAAGTGCCAAAGAAATTGGGTGCGTAATTTCCACACCCCAGCCTCTCCCATGGATAGCTTTGATGCTCTTCATCGAACATTGCCCACTCCCGCAGGTCTTCCCGGGAAACCGGAAGATAGTCCATAATGGTATCTTCAAATTCTTCTGCCGGTATCCCGTCCGGATATTGTTCCGGTTCAAACTGCCTGTCATACTTCATCTCATAAAAATATTCATAAGCCCCGTTATAATCCAGTTCTTCCAGGTTCTCCACATCCCAGTTAGAGCATAACAGGTTATTTCCCTGGTATCCCAAAGGAATCACACAGTTTTCGGACATTTCACGGCATTCCTCTGACAGAGGCCTTACTCTGACCAGGCAGCTGCCGTCAATCATCTCCGATACTTCCGGAGGTTCCGGTACACATAATTCATACCCAAAATACCCTTTTTCTGTATACCTCCACTCTTTTATCCTTGTATTGGAAATGTATGTGAACATCGGTGTGCCATCTCTTCCCCATGTCATATTCGCTGCCAGTACATACAGATTTTTTCCATCATACTTATATTGAAGCCTTCCGATCCCTCCATCTCCATGAACCATGTACAGCAGTACGGTTCCAACCTTTCCCCTTCCGGCATCCAGCAAAAAACGCTCCATTTCCTCCCAGTTCTCCATATCCGAATACAGCCCGCTTCCCGTGACGGACATACCCAGGGGCTTTATCTTCTCTTTCATCTGAGCCATCACTTCCTCTGATAACACTACATTTGAAGCTTCACCTTTGTCCGCCGCTCGGTAAATCTCCGCAGTCAGCTCC
Source organism: Lachnospiraceae bacterium 28-4 (assembly GCA_000403275.2). Classification (GTDB taxonomy): domain Bacteria; phylum Bacillota; class Clostridia; order Lachnospirales; family Lachnospiraceae; genus Kineothrix. The sequence goes on along the minus strand of KE159600.1, from coordinate 730,317 downwards.
AATGCAGTCCTTAAGTCCGCTTCGGCTTCTCTCCTTTCATCTTCCTCAATTGGAAGATCATACCCCTTTTCCCAATGTTCTCTTATGTTATTATCTTCTTCGTCCTCTGCCAAAAGAAGTTCCCCTCTGCCCTCCCCTGCATCGGACAGGAGAGAATCTGCCGGTTCTTTCCTCCCACAGGCACACAGGAATCCTGCCAACATTATGATTACGATCAAACTATATTTTTTTCTGTTCTCCATGGAAATCCTCTCTTTATCTGATTCGGTATACGGCAGGAATATCCAGTTCCCTTTTTTCAATGGAATTGGACAGATAACGGAATGCCCCATCTACAAAGAGGGTCAGCGTTCCGTCCGGATTTTCCCTAGCATCCACTACCTCCCCAAAGGGCGGATACGGACTCGAAAAGATCATTTCATACGGATAGCTGTCCGTGGCTGCATGATAACCACATATTTCCCTTATCTGCTCTTTCGTGACCGGGAAATAAGTTGTCATGATCCGTTCATACACCTCTGCAGGTATCTCCCCGTTTTCCGGCTGCAAAATCTCTCCCGTATCCATGCGGTACAGGTCCGCAAACATGCACGGCATCAAAATATCTTCCACATTACTGCTGTCCCAGTCCGTTACAAGGACATTGTAATAATACTGGGTTGATAATGGTTCCTGCGGTTCTTCTCCCCTGCCGGCTGCCCCGGTATCGTTCATGACTGCGCAGCTGTCGGAAATCTCCGCAACGGGTTCCCAGGCTTTTTCTGACTGTTTTCTATTGGCTTCTTTCCGAATGCCACTATGGTTCATAACCGCCCTTCGGAAAAATGATCCGTTTAGCTCTATTTAAGAATTCCCGCCATACGCAGCAGATACCGCGCATTTGTGGTAGTACAGCGTCCCTCTTTTAATTTATAGTCAAAAAGAATTTTATTTTCCTTATAATGCTCTGTAAAATGATAATTTTTCCCATGGATGTCCAAATCTTTTTCCAAATCACAAAGCTCAAAATCATGGGTTGTGATCAACATAACGGCATAAGGCTTCGACAAGTTTCGTATGGTCTCTTTTGCCGCAAATATCCGGTCTTTTGCATTTGTCCCCTTATAGATTTCATCAATCAGGGAAATCATTGGTATCTGCTTTTTGCTTACCTCAATCATTCTCCTGATACGCAGCAGTTCCGCATAAAATGTGGAAATGCCCTCGTTCACATTATCTCTGTGCGTATGGATGTGCATAGTTCCATAAGGGAGATGCGCAGGCTCGCAGCGGTGCAGAATCCGCCGGCGTAGGCGAGAGCCAAATTGATGCCTATGCTGCGTATAAAAGTCGTCTTTCCATTTCTCATACCATTCCACACAATAATAATCATGCAGAAACAGGCTGTTGTAAAAATGCGTAAATGTTGTGGCGTGCGCATACGGAATCTGTAATTTTCCCCAGATCTTTTAAGGCAGCAGAAGCAGAGCCATTTTTCAACAAGGTCTTCTGCAAATCTTTCAGATAGGGACTGTCAAAGGATTCCTGCTCCAAAAGCTGAAACTATTTTGTATGATCTATTATCACCCCATTGACCAATTTTGAGAAGCCTTTCGCAAAAACGAATCGTATGGTAATTTCAGTCACTCTATAACAGGAGGCATTACCCGCCCCCTGTTATTTATTCCACAGCCTTTTTCCTTTTCATACTTTCCACCTTCCACAGAGATTTTTTTATTATATCACAGAAATCTCAAAGAATTCTCAACCGTCATAAAAAGGTACGGAAATCAATTTTCAAGGATACTGTGTGAAAGATTGAAAAAAGTTGTTGGAGCGTTAAGAAATGTGGGGCGCGGCGGTTACTGGCCTTGCAGTTTTGTGATAAATGGAGAAAGGAAGTGGTATAATCAAATCTTTAAATTCTGATTGATAGAGGCAAAAAATTGCATTAAATTGAAAAAATATTTTTTATACTTTTCCCCAGTAGTTCAATTTTTCCGATTTTTTCTAAATCCTTTCTTAATTTTTCTCCGTTATTGTCTTTTCCGGCAATCACTTTTACAATCTTTGTCCCTGGAATAAGCTGCTTTTTCATTTTGTCACCTCCTTTTGTGGAATAAGGTCATTATACATTCCCTATCTCTTTGCACACAAAAAGTCCGAGTATTCCGACTAAAAAGTGTTTCTATATGATATAATGAACAAAATAAAGGTGACTGAGTGTGAAAAAACAAGAATTATCATTGCAGTTTATACCTGAATGAAACGAAAGGAAGGAATCATTAGCATGAAAAACTACGGTTCAACTGTCCGTCAGATTAGACTAAGTAAAGGTTTTAGTCACAAAGAGATATATACTGGAATATTAAGCAAATCTTTTGCCATCGATTTTGAAAAAGGATTATATGATATAAAATTTAATTTGATGCTTAAAATATTGGAAAGGCTTATGATTTCTGTTGATGAACTTCTTCTAATTCATAACCAATACCAGAGCTTACAATACTATGAGCCTCTTTTGAATGTAAGCCTTGACAGACTTAAAAATGATCAAACTTATTCCTCAGATAAGGCAGTGTTGACGAACTTTTGAGAGAAATTTTTCAAAAAGTTTTCCTTGTTTCTTAAATAAGGGGAAATTTAGAAAATGCCAACATAAATAATCTCTTTATGCAAGTATTGATTTGGATTTTATATAGCGTTAAGATTTTTCATGGAAAGCCAACAACAAGAAGAGCCTTTGACTTTACCCTTACGGTAAAGTGTATACTTTAAGAAAGAAAAGGGAGGTATGCCGGTGCGATTCTTTATCACTTCTGGTACCACAGCGGATTGCACAATTGCCGAGCGGCTGATTGAGGGCTTTCAGGCAGAATACCTTCTGGTAGATCGTGGCTATGATACGACGCAATCATTCTCAAAGCTGTTGACGAAGGAATGATACCGGTCATTCCGCCAAGAAAAAAACGTAAACATCTGCGGGAATATGACGAGTATCTCTACAAGCTCCGACCTCTCGTTGAGAATGCTTTCCTGCTTCTCAAAAGGTGGTGCGGTATCGCTACACGCTACCCCAAAAATGTCGCTTCTTTCACTGCCGCTGTTCAAATTCGTTATATTTCTATTTGGCTCCTCTTTTATTGACGACACTATTTAGCATCCGGCTCTTTAATGATACATATATTTAGTTGTCTTACATTGATTATAGTTTCCTTTTTACACTTCGGACAAAAGAGGGGAAAGTTATCAAGCACTGCATCTAACCGCACTTTTAATCTTGTTTTGTTGTTGCAGATTGGACACAATAACCATTCTTTTTTCATCAAAATATTAGCTCACCCCACAGTCTTTTTCCAGATAAAACATATAATTGTTCCAATTAGTGCTATCGCTCCCATGGTGATATAAGGCAATTCAATACTACGCTCATACAGATACCCCGCCAGCAGAGGGGCAATGACTTTACTAAGATTTCCGGCAGTACTGGCAAAGCCCATGAGTATTCCTTTGCGCTGATTGGCCGCCTTGGAAAGGCTTGCGTTTAGTGTGGGTACTGTTAAAGCGGAAGATACTGCAAATAGACCGAAAACAACAAGTACACTGATAAAGCCAGATGTTAATACCATAGCAAAGGCAACCAGTGCTTTACAAAATATGCCTGTCAGTATTAGCAGCTTATCGCCCGTTTTATTTTCCAAAGGGCCGGTAAAAAACCCCTGTACTACAATTAAAACACCTGCTACCACCATCCAAACAACACCAACTTGCCCTGTGGTAAATCCAAACTTGTCAACGACATACAGCCCCGTAATACCCTGCAAACCGGTTTGACAGAAGTTTACGATAAAAATAAGGATCAAAATAACTCCTGCGGAGCCAAGCAGCATGCTTTTCAGGGCTAAAAAATCAAAAGAATCTTTTTTGTGCGGATAACCTGACCGCTCTATGGACTCTGGCAGAACTGTTACAATGAGTAGAAATGCAATAAATGAAATCCCGGCTCCTGTAAAGAATGGAAGTGCAAGTGAATAGCCAGCCAGAATACCGCCAAACAACGGCCCTAACATAATACCTACACCCATTGCAACTCCAAGCTGGCCCATATTCTTGCTTCTTTCGTCCTCTGTGCTGGAATCACCCACATAAGCCAAGGACGCAACTGACGTAGCAGATGACAAAACACCAGATAAAGCACGGGCGATAAGCAGTGTCCAAAAGAAGGAGGCCAAACCAAACAGCAATAAGCTAATTGTATAGCCTAACATGCCAATGCTGATAATCGGCTTTCTGCCGATTCGGTCGGACAGCATTCCCCAAAACGGGGCGCACAGTGTTTGTGTCAGCGCATATATGGCCGTGAGCCAGCCAAGTTCTTTACCACCCGCTCCGAGGTTTTTCATGTAAAATGGAATAACCGGAATAATCAGGCTATATCCTAACGCAATTACAAAAGTTGCAAGGTTTCAAAGCAAAAACAGGCGTTTTATTCATTGAGTGTCACCTCCCCTGTCGCGCCGTCCACTGTTATCATTTGTCCGTTTTGTATGGTTCGCGTAGCGGTGTGTGTTGCCATGACAGCGGGGATACCATATTCACGGGCAACAATGCTTGAATGGCTAAGAGGGCCGCCAATGTCTGTTACAATCGCACTTGCGGAGGCAAACAACTGCGTCCATGCAGGAGTTGTGGTAACGGCGATCAAGATACTTCCCGGCTGGAATTTCTCAAAATCTGCCGGGCTGTTCAGTACACAGGCGGGAGCCGTAACAACGCCTGGGCTGGTTCCTATGCCCGTCAATACAATTTTCCCATCTTTCTGTATTTGAGTTGCATGTGATACGGCTTTTTTGCTTTTTTCCGGCAACATGGAAGGCGGCACATAACCTCGGAATGTATCATGCTCCGCTTGTCGATCAGGGATTGCCTCACTCAGATCAGATAGGGGCATATTTTTATCAAGCTGTGTTATGAGCATTTCCAATTCTGTTTTTGTGAGCCAGTAAATATCGTCCAGATGTAAAATGGCTCCTCCAGTTAAGAGACGTTCAGAAATTTCTTGTAACATACGGCGAATCAGTGGGTGCCCCATCCCCATCAAATAAATAGCGTTTTCACGCATGGGGGCAGTATTTTGTGCCCAATGGAGCAGCTTCAAAAACAGCTTTTTTCGGTAGCCGCCTATCTGTTGCAAAATCTCTTTTACGGCTTGTTTCCTGCGCTTTTCAAATGTGATTTGGCGCGAATACGGATTTTCCCCTTTTTCCTCCAAAAATGCTTTTATGGATTCAAAGGTTGGCGTAAGCATCTCCTGTGGTGTGGCATATGCAAAATCAAATTCATACGCAGTACAGCCAAACTCTTTGAAATAGGCATTAATTCGCCTTTTCCACTCTATCCACACCTCCTGCGAAACTTCCGCAGGCAAAATGGAGGACTTGAAATCTTCTGCTATCTTTATTGCAGGATTGCTTTTCAGATAGAAGCCTAAAGTGTTATTTTTCCTTGCCCATTCCGAAAGGTCCCACAGGTTCTTTTCCGATTGTAGCGCAATCGTATCAAACCCAAGCAAGAGAACGGAAGTGTCTGTTATACCAGCACGGCGGGCCGCACCCTGAAAGAATTTTGTGAATAACGTTTCGCTGATAGATGCGGCGGGCAATATAAGCTGAATCCTTGTGAAATAAATACATGCGGCGTAAAATACGGTTTGAATGCCCTCCATAATTTGCTGGGCGCTTAACGTATGCAGGGACGTTTCATCCCACTGCTTCACCACATCTTCAAATTCTTTTCTTGCCGCTTCAAAGCGCATAATGCTGTTCGTAAGCGTCCGGCGCAAAGAGCGGGGGGAAAGAGATTTTACAGCAATTAGAAGAGGCTTTGTCTTAGCGGAAAGATAGACATAACCATTGATTATCGTGTATGCCCCATTGTCTGGCAGTAGCTTTTTTGCGCTTGTATCAAACATATCCACCCATAAAAGCGCCGACGCACGGTTGACTAATTCAAGGCCAAGAGTGGCGAACAGGGGTGTGACTGGATTTGGCAGGTGTTCTGCCAAACTGCCCTTTGTGTAAACTACATTCTTTTCCGGCAATACCCACTCCGGCGGTAAGACAGTAATGGGGCGAGCCTGAACAATATACAATTTATCTTTTTCCAGCGCCCATTCTATATCCATAGGCATTTCATAATACTTCTCAATTTTTTTCCCAAGCTGTGTCAATCGCATAACTTGATTGCGAGTAAGAGCATGTTTTTTCCTCAACTGTTTAGGAGTTGGGATTTCTTCTGTTCCATCTGAGTTGCGGACTGTCATAATCTCTTTGTTTGCCACTTCATATGATACGATTCGGACGGCGCTCTTATCCGTAACGATTGTATCAGGGGTGACTAAGCTGGAAACCACCGCTTCACCAAGCCCCCATGCGGCGTTTATAATCATTTCGTTGCGTCTGCCGTTCATAGGGTTGATTGTAAACATAACACCAGAAGCATCAGAAAACGCCAACTTTTGTACGACTACGGCAAGGGTCACAAGCTCCTGCTTGATATTATTCTTTATGCGGTAAGCAATCGCACGAGCTGTCCACAGGGATGCCCAGCACCGCTTTACAGCGTCAAGGACTTCGTTCTCACCTTGTATATTGAGATAAGTGTCCTGCTGGCCCGCAAAAGAAGCATCGGGTAAATCCTCTGCGGTCGCGGAGGATCGGACAGCCACCGAAACATTTCCTAATCCGGCATAAGCGGTTTTTATTGCCACCGACACTTCCTGCGGCATTTTTCCATTATGAAAGAGTTGACCAATCTGCTTAGATATATCTTCAAGTTGATTGGTACTGTTGGCATCTATGCCCTCTAGCAATGCTTTGATGTAAGGCTGAATTTGGTTCGCTTCAACAAAAATTCGGTATGAAGCAGTTGTAACATGAAAACCGTCCGGCACAGGGATACCCGCTGTCAATAGCTTTGATAAAGACATGCCTTTTCCGCCAACCATTTCAAGTGATGCCTGTTTATGCTCCAAAGATAGGATATAGGGGTTCATTTTTTTCACCTCCATCATTCATAATTCCGTGTAGAAATATATTGATTGTTTCGTCCAGCATCTTTTCCTCACTGGCTGACGGCCGGGAAGTATAGACAATGGAAAGCATGGAGTTAATCAACAAGCGCACCATAAGGTCAGCATCTGTTTTGCGAAAAACACCTCCGGCCACTCCGCCTTCAATCACAGTTTTGATAATATTGTGGTATTCGTAACGTATAGTTTTCAGACGCTTCTGATACTCTTCTTCTAAGTAGTCCGATTCGGCATGAAGCCACATTAGTACAGTCCTATACTGATGTGGCACTTTAAGCTGATTGTGCATGATTTTTCTAAGGCATAGTTCCGGCAAAGGTTCATTGTCAATAATTCTGTGAACCTGCTCTATGACTTCTTCAAATTTTTTCTCCATTGCATATATAGCAATCTCGTCTTTTGTTTTGAAAAAATCGTATAGACTGGACTTTCCCATTTTCGCTAAGTCTGCAATTTCCCGCATAGATGTTTTTTGAAACCCATTTTCAGCAATAAGGCGCAACGCAATATCAACTATTTCGTCTCGACGTGTTGCTTGTTGTTCGCGTGTAAGTGTAATTCCTTTTGGCATCTGACAAAACCCCCTTATAGCGACCAATGGTCGTTTATTATTTTAATTATATAGCGACCGGCGGTCGCTTGTCAAGATTATCATCTTTTCCTGTCCGGTCAGACCGAGCAGATAATCAATTTTTCATATCTGCCCCCCTGTCACTTCCTGATTTATTTATTCATCAGTTCAAACACTTTTTCAAATGAGATACATTCTGTATATCTTCCATTCCACATGAACTCATTGTAATATTTATAAGAATTTTCAGCTGACATATATGCATTATAAACCATACTGTTTGTGTTTGCCGAAACAATCATTTTAAAACCATGCTAAAAGCCACCTTTCACAGTTGCATCTATGCAGTAATCCGTCTGGAGCCCAACAATAATAATACCTGAAAATCATAAAACTCATTATTCATAATCAAATTTGGGGAATCAACAACCAAAAGTACCATTCTATTTTCTCCTATTCATGTAGACAATACCTGTTCAGACATTAAACTGCCTCTCCTTCCTGCTTGTTATACACAATTTGTCATAAAACGGCTCTGCAACTTTCATATTCCTGCTATGATGGTATACGCTTTTTGAGATTGATAAGGCGAAATACATCATCCATAATTTCTCTATCCCGCACATCCAGCATCAACCATTTCTGTCCATTTCCGGTTTTTGTGTTTTTGAATACTGTCTGCACATAGTCGGAACATTGCGGCATAAGAAACTCTGCCTCCGTAAATTCACGACTTCCTACAACCACGAGAACAATAAAATAGCCCTGCATCGGATAGAGTGTACAAAGAGACTTTCCGCCTTTTTTATACTTAATATTCCATCCTGCCTGCATAGAACAACGGCCGTGTTCCATCCAGGGCCTGGTCCGATAGGTGGACTGAATACGGTTATTAAAATCTGTCCATAAAGAATTGTTAATGTATTCTGTGACTTGCTCCATTGAAGGAGATTTTTCTTTGAATATAGCGTATTCCAATCCATTCTGAATTCCTCCTTAGCCTTTATTGTTCAGCGGCAGGGGCTTGACCCAAATTTCCATACAGGCCATCCCCTCCAGGTCACGGTAATATTTTTCTGCTGAGAAAGGCTCCGTGGTTAAATTGTGGCGGGGCAGCCAGATACCAAAAAGATATTTACCGGCCTGATCTAAAGAAACCGTTACCAAATCCTCAAAATTTTCTGCTTCGACTCTGCAAACGATGTATTCTCCTGCCGGGAGTTCTCTCTTAACAAAACCATCCTGCAGCCGGTCCGGAATATTTTGAACAAGACCGCCTGCAAAATAAGTGAAAAGGTTCTGTATAGTATCTTCCCCATGGGACATTCCCATTTCTACAGCAGTATTTAGATTGGCTGCGATGGAAACCTTCTCCATGTGATAACGCTTCCAAAGCTGTCCCGGTACATCTACACCTGTGCTTTCACCAGCCGGCATTTGTTCGGAAATACGGACTTCCGTTTCCAGGCCAAGGTAAATTTCCGGTTTTTCCAATGTCCTTCTCTGGATTTCCAGGACGATATTTCCCGCCACCAGCGGAACCCCCTCGTCTACTAAAACATAATTCATGGAAACTTCCGGCCTGGCGAATGTGTTGAGCATTGGCAAATCCCTCCTGTAGCTTTCAGGTGTAATCCCATAGGTTTCCTTGAAAGCCCGTGTGAAATTCCCGTGGCTTGAAAAGCCATAGTCCAGGGCAACGTCAAGAATCCTCTGGTCGGTGCTTTTCAGATTTTCAATAACCTTTGCCAAACGGCGTAGCTTCACATATTCCTGGACCGGTTTGTTTACGAGCCTTTTGAATAATCGCTGAAAATAAAAGGGGGACAGACCGACAGTATTTGCCAGTTCTTCCGTTGAAATTTCTTTTGTCAGATGTTCCTCGATAAAAGTCAGGGATTGTTCGATTGCTTCATATGCGTGCATTGCGGCGCCTCCTTAAGTTGATGATCAAATGATATCATTTTATTTTTTGTCGGGCTTTTCACGCAATGCGCTTTTTGATTGGGAAATTTCAATATAATCAGCCTTAATCATACCATACAAATAGTAATCGCAGTATGTGTTTACCATTTTACCTCCACGGATAAGCCCCTCACGCTTGAAGCCCGCCTTTTCCAGAGTTTTATAGGATGCAATATTTTGTATGTGAACATCAGCCCATAAACGCTGTAATTCCGTTTCTTCAAAGCAGAAGGTAACTGCTCTCACCAGCGCTTCTGTCATAAGCCGTTTGCCCTGGCAGGCAGGTGAAAGGCGAAATGCCACTTTTGCCATGCGGTCATTTTCAATGAGATATACCCACATATCGCCAATAACTTTATGATCCTGCTTATGGATAATACCCCAATGAAAACTTTTCGCAGGTTTCTCCTGCTTTTGGAAAAGTAATTCTGGGTTTAAGTCACTTTTCCCGGGGCGTTTGCCCCAATACTGATAAATAGAGCTGTCACCCAGCCATTCTTTCAGATCCGTAACATCCTCTTTTCGCAGAGGGCGCAGGATAAGCTGTTCCGTTTCAAGAACAGGTTTATTCTGAACATAATCCTGTAATTTCATAAGCTGCCCCTTTAAAAGTTAAACACCTGTCCCCAATCAAAACCTCCGGACGCTTTTGTGCTTTTCGGCCATTCGCTGCACCATGCGGGAACACCGGGCGTTTCAACCCTGTCAAAACTCGGTGTATAGGGCTTGATGTCCAGTACAGGCGTATTGTCATCCGCATCAATGAACGCAACACGAATCATGCCGTTGATGAAATCAATGTTGATTATTTCGGACGCTGTTAATGCAACAGGGTTCGGACGTGCAGGAGACCGTGTCGCAAATACACCCATGACTTCAGGTGCGCCTTTATAGGGCTGTTTCGTCTGTAATTCATTCCGGTCCGCATGGTTGTCGCAATCGCTAAACCACCAGAGGACATGGATGTGGCTGAAGCCTTCCAGGGCCTGCAGTCCGGGAATGTACTCCGGGTCCAGCTGAATCAATGTGCCGCTTTCATCATTTTTTACTTTGCCAATGGCTTTTAACTGATAGGTCATATTTTTTTCCTCCTATTTTGTTGGTAAAACCAGTATAAGACCTCACATCATGTGAGATACAAGAGGGAAAAAATGCCCTGCATTTTTAGCGGGGCATTTCAAATTCTATATGGGTATGGTGTTCCAGTGGTATTTGAAGTTCAATCAAATTCTTTTCAGGGTTCTTCTCATTCCACGGGCCTCTATGCACGATCTGACGCATGGGGTCAGACATTTTGTATTCGCTGTTTTTCTGCAGCCATTCGGCAAAGGCAAGATAAGCTCCTTTTATATTTGCAAAATCGCCATAGACCATTGTGCAGGCCATATGCGGGACTGGTTCTGTCGTGCCAAAACAAAATGGTTCTTTTGCCTTCCCCATTTCCTTTACCGGAGCACACAGTTCAATATCAACATCTGTCTCCCGAAATTCTGTATCGTGATAAATAGAAAATGTACTGCCCGTTATTTCTATTTTTTGCTCTCTCGTAAAAGCAGAAAGCTCTTTCCATAAGTCGCCCTCGGAATAGTAGTCTGGTACAACCCTCCGCAGGGACAGCACCTGATACTCAGGGATTGGCTTAATGAAGATGTTATAGTGCAGCTCTCCTTTGCCACCCTGTATTTCACTTTTTGCAAGTTCGATCTTTTGCAGTTTTTCCTGTTCGGCCTGTATTGCATTTTCTATCTCCATACGCTTTTCGTCGAGTTGTCGGAGAAGTGATTGCCCGTCCAACGTCAGAGCAAGCGCAATTTCTGAAACGTTCAGTCCGCTGTCCCGCAAATACAGGATTTTATTCAGGCGCGGTATTTGCTCTACCGAATACAGCCGGTGTCCCGTCCACTTGTCAACCTCTGCCGGTGTCAGGATACCTGTCTCATCATAATAGCGGAGCATACGAATAGATACCTGCGTCAGCTTTGAAAATTCTCCTATCCTGAACATTGTTTCACCTCCTGCTCCAGCTTAATGAGATCACTGTAAGTTGTCAAACGGATCGGTAGTCTATCCCCTCAGATTTTTTAGAGCATCGGGGTTATTTGAGATGATCTCTCCAACAGTCTGACAGCTTTCCATGTCTGGGCAGTCACCACATGTTTCTACATCCTTTTTCAATGCGCATTGGCGAATACCGCAAAGACTATCGCAGTGTACCGTTTTAATCCCATCAACACGACATCCTTCACAATTGATATGTTCAGGCAGAATGGGAGCATTGTTTAACTCGGCCCATAGTTTTGCAGTTTTCTCACGCAGCGCCTGGTCGTCATTGATTGTTGCGAGATATGCATCGCATTTCTCACAATCCAGCCCACAGTATGCAATCATATTTCTCATGGTTATGTACCTCCTAAAGCCCTGATTTATTGTGTTCCTCCCATTCAGGTTTCCTTATTTCATTTTTTCCTGGCACTCACTACATTCCCTGTCGTGAATAGAAATAATACCGCCACATTGGGAACAGGTATACTTTTCTTTCTGCATTTCCATGAATTTTTCCAGACCAAATTGACGGACAAATTCACTGTTTTCCATAAGGCTTGCCCGATATCTTTTGTTATAACTTTTTTCCATGTTTTTAATCCGTTTACAGGGATAATCGGAACATTCAAAACAATAAGGCAACTTTTTGATCTTGATACAATCCTTTATTTTACACTTACGGCAATGCTCTGGTTTTCCCTTATCACTATTTAAGCAGCCTGCACATGGTTTTTTGTGGTAGCAATGTTTATAACAAACAAGACAATTCATTCAACATGGAGCAAACATACTTGTGCCAATATTTTCTTTAGGCATTTTCATAAGTTCTTATCCTTCTAAAAGCTAGAATTGAACAAAATCACTGTGCGATGGCCTGCCAAGGCTGTAGCATAAAGATTTTGTTCAATCCCGATTTGTTTGTTCGTCCACCATTCTACAGATCTACTGTTCAACTTCTATCTTATTAACAAAGTCCAAATTATAACGCACAGCACCGTGGTCTCTAAATATCGTTGCACTTGTAATACGGATTGCCAAAATAACGCAGTTTTCATCCTGCTCATTATTTGCATCGTCATACCAGTCCGCAAATACTTCACGGAGTTTCGTTCTTAGGGCAGCGTTTTGGGGTTCCAAAACCCATCCAAGGTTTTCTCCAATTCCATGACCGTATATTCCCTCAAAGCAAACGGAAAACGCAACCTCTTTGTTTTGAGCGATCTGCTGCATTTTATTAGATTTTGCCGATGTTGTGACATAAAACACGCCATCTTCATAATAAGCACTCACATCACGGACACCAGGGCGAGGAAATCCATCAGCGCCCGGTTCCGTAGTAATCGTTGAGAGCGCAATGGTGTTATCTTTCTTGTTGCCACAACTTTCTTCAATTAATTTCATTCCTTCTTCATATCTGTTCATTGTTAATTCCTCCATCCATTTCAATTTGCTTATTCGTCCACCATGCATTCACTATCCAGAAGTTTCGTCAAGTCCTCCACGGAAGCGTCCATTTTTACAGAAATCTCCTCCATCGTCATACCCGAAGCAAGAAAACGCTTTATCACCATTTTCATATCCTCACCGACCTCTATGATATGCCCGTCCGGATCATAAAAACGAATCACCCGCTGGCTCCAGCTATGTTCGATCACTTCTCCCAGGTATTCCATATCCGGGTATTCTTCCAGCCTGCGCAGAAATCCGTCAAAGTCCTGTTCCTCAAAGACGATTTCCGCATTGTTGGATTTTTTTAATACCTTTTCTTTGGGCAGGTTCACAAGCCAGTCAAAATCCTGCTGCAATGCCAGACCGCAGGTAAAAGCGATATTCCTTCCGTAGTCCTGAAATACTTCCAGTCCAAACAGATCCTCATAAAATTTCCTCGCAGTCTTAATGTCGGCCACCGCTATCACCGTACATGTGTATTTCATAGAATGATTCCTTTCCGCTTTGCTTTTTCTGTTCCTCTTTTACTGTTATCTGTTTCTGATACAAATAGCGTTGTATCCAGATCATTACTTTTTCCTGTGCAGCTTCAGGTCAACCTTTCTACGGGATGCAATCTCCGAAAGCACCCCTGCTGCAAAAGCGCTTTTCTCTTTGAGCGTGAGAGTCTCCACATCCGGTCTGCTCTCAATTTCCCTGAGTGCCTCCTTAAGCTCCTGCAGATTCAAAAGGTTTACCGCAACGCAAAAAAGGGTCTTTTTACGGCCGTCATTATAGCCGGACAATAAGATATCCAGTATTTTTATTTTTTCCATCTGCTCTGTAATATAGACTTCGGCCCCAAACTGCCGGACCTTTTCCAGATCACCCCTTCGGTTGCGATGTGTAATAAAGGAATCAAAATCGTCAATATGTTCATATTTTTCACACGGGTACTCCCTGCATTGACAACAGTATTCTACTCCTCCATGTTCCATGCTGCACCTTGCGATCCTGCACGACTGATTTCCTTCCCCTCCACCGCAGCCAGGGCAGTTTTTGTTCAAAAACATGGGGCAAAGTCCACAATTCAGACCACAAAGGGACAATAACTGATTTTTCCGGTTAAATCCTTTCATGATACCTCCCAAACAGCCTGCCTGTACCTGATTTGACAGGCAACAACTGAATCCTCTCTGATAAACAAAAATATAGGAAATTATACCATTGTCCATGGAATTTCACAACCGAAATGGTATAAGTAATCGAATGGAAGATACTGGAAAAAAAACAAGATTACAGGTTCCAACCAACCATCTTTTCTATCGCTTATAGAGCCTCCGGTAAAGGTTCATTGTCAATAATTCTGTGAACCTGCTCTATGATTTCTTCAAATTTTTTCTCCATTGCATATACAGCAATCTCGTCTTTTGTTTTGAAAAAATCGTATAGACTGGACTTTCCCATTTTCGCTAAGTCTGCAATTTCCCGCATAGATGTTTTTTGAAACCCATTTTCAGCAATAAGGCGCAACGCAATATCAACTATTTCGCTTCGACGTGCTGCCTGTTGTTCGGGTGTAAGTGTAATTCCTTTTGGCATCTGACAAAACCTCCCAGTAGCGACCAATGGTCGTTTATTACATTTTAATTATATAGCGACCAACGGTCGCTTGTCAAGATTGAAATTTCTTCCTGCATATACTGCCCAATAGAAAAGGGATGTTTCCGCCATGGCTCTAAAGTAGCAAGCGTTCCAAGTGTCTATACACTTGCGAATTTTCCACGATCCGGCTCCCGCCGAAACCTGAAATTTCCTATCTGGTAGCATCGTTGTCTTTTCCAGTCTGATACGATATTCTAAAGATAGAAAAAGAGACAGAGAACCCCAATGTCATTAAGACAATCGTTTTTATACAAAACAAAAAAGCCCTCCTGCTATATACAAAACAAACAGGTGGACTTTTTCATGTTTTTAGGAATTTTAGTATTATGGGTTATAAATATTTCCTAATTCTCTCTCATATTCCCAATGTCTTTAAATGCAATGGTAGTGAATGTTTATCTGTCCACACCTTCGGAACAGTTTACGAATTGGTTTTATAAACTGAAAGTTAATTATCCAACTGTCCTATATATCAAACAGGCTTAATTGTACCGGCCGTTCTTTTCTCTCCTTTTCTTTTAGCTGGCGCATTTTTTCCAGTTCCGCTATCCTCTCTGGCCCCAGCCATTTGTCTGCATGGCGCCGGTCTGTGCTGTATTCCTTCAGGCTCTCATATCCGCTCTCTAACAGTTTCTTTTCCAGGCGCCTGACTGCGGACTCCCGTGACTGCCGCCGTCTCTCCCGTTTATTCTCTGATTCCCGTTTTTCCATATCGGAAGCATGCACAATCTGTATTCCGTTCCGTATATCCTCCAGGTCCTGCATCAGATCCCTGCTTTCCCTGCGCTCTGCACGGACGTTCTGGATCTCAAAGGAAAAATACCGGCCGTGGTATTCGGAGAAAAAGAGTTCCGTAAAATAGTGGTTCCGCACTTTATCCTTTATCCTGTCCTGGCAGAGCCTGGCGCATATCTTGCAGATATCCATACTCACCGGATGGTCAAAGAGCTTTTTCCCTTTGATAATCTGGGTATCCACCTGCCCTTCAAACAGTGTGCCGCTTAGGTCATTTCTAAGATAGGAAATTTTTATATCATAAAATACATTTCCCCTTTTCTTATCCAGCTCATGCCCCAGGACCGGGCACATCCCTGCACATCTGTTCCGTCCGCAGTCATAAGGGTCATAGTTCATCTCCCATTCCAGTGTATCCCGGTTGAACCGCATATGCTCCCGGCAGACACGTCCTTTCTTCTGCAGTCCGAAACTGATCTCCTGCCTTCGTATCTCATCGTCATGCAGTTTCAGGATATGCTCCACACTCCCCTCATAACAGTATTCTTCCTCCGTCATATGGACCTCGCAGTCATACCGGAGTATTCCATGCTCCTGGAGATATTCATGTTTCAGCTTACATTCTTTCTTTTCATAAGGGCAGTGGATGGTAGCCATATCATTTTCAAAAGTCCACTCAATCCCCATGTAGCTCATGTTGCTGTGGCACTGGATCCCTTTGCACTGCAGGCTGCAGGGTGTCTTAAAGGTCTGCTCAACTATCCACCATTTTTCATAAGTAAAGCCCCCATCATAATTATCAAGAGTCTTTTCCTGCCACATGGGTATGTCAACCCTTACATAGTCTGGATGGTGCTCTGCGCTATAACCTTCCTCCAGCAGCCGTTTTGTCAGAGCATTGTATTCCTCATATTCCTTTTCCCTCATTTTGTTCCTCCTTATAATCCCTGGCAGGGACGCATCCCAAAATAGTTTTCCATGCGGTCCCGCAGCCTTTCTGCCGACATATCATATTCTCCGGCAATACAGGATTCACAGCACGTGTATTTGTACGCCAGGGTTTTCGATAACCGGGCATCCCAGCTGTTTAACTGTCTGCCACATTTGTTACAGTCCTGATCCAGCCATCTTACTTTCTGCAATCGCTCTCCACCTTCCTTTCTTTCTTGTGAATGTTGTTATATCCTTATATGCCTTCCGGCTTTCAGGCAGCAAAAAAGCAGGAATGACTCTCTTATATTCCTGGCGTCCGTAGTTTCCTGTGAACCCGCGTCATTCCTGCTCTGAAAAGAGATAATAAAATTTTCCAAAATAAAAACCAGCGGTATATCACTCACAGGGCGTAGTGATACTGCTGGTACAATCATACAAACTTAACGGCGTGTGCAATGCGGAAGTTTGCCATATACAGGCAATTCCGACTATATCCACAAAAGGATGCGCACAAAAATCAATTACAAGGGAAGTGTAACACAAGATATGGAATCAGTCAACAACTTAAAACTATATATAGTATGAAAGAAATTTAAAAAATTTCTGATTCTTGCAGAAATATCTGGTTTTCACCCTATTTTATTATTATATAGGTCATTTAAAAAGATGCCATAGAACGTACATTGACAATTTCATAGCATGGTACTGGGAGTTATACAGGTGCATGGGACAGGTCTGCCATAAAAAGCCTGCCCCTGCTTAATCGCTGCACAGCACGGCCTGAAAATACGCGGCGGAAACTCCGGCGCAGGAAGTGGCCCAGGGCGCCATGTGGATAAAATATATTTTTTGCTAATTGCAGTTGAAATCTCAGCGGTTCACTTCGTATATTATATATGGAGAATATTTTCAAGGATTATGCTGATTCTGTTTCAGCTGCAAGGAAAGGAGCGTATATGGCAGCTGATGAAAAGATCATGAAAACGCCAGCCACTAATGAAAAAAGGACTTATTCTGTCCAGGAGATTGCCGAAATCCTGCAGATTAGCCGCAGTATGGCTTACAATCTCTGCTCTCAGTCCCTCTTTAAAACGGTCCGGGTAGGGAAGTATGTCAGGGTGTCAAAACCTTCCTTCGATGAATGGCTGGACAGCAAATAAAAAAGGAGAATCAGTATGGCATCTATTGTAAAAAGAGGAAAATCATATTCTGTTGTTTATTATCAGGGAACCGGAAAAAAGCGTCAGCAGGTCTGGGAATCCGGACTCAGTTATTCCACGGCCAAAAGCAGGAAAACCCAGATTGAACATGAGCAGGCGACAAATACCATTACTACAGTAGACAGCAGGGATATGACAGTCAGTGAATTTCTTTATGAGTTCATTGAAAAATATGGCCTGAAAAAATGGAGGGCATCTACCTATGACGGCAATAACGGACTGCTGGAGAATTATGTACATCCCTACCTGGGTGACAAAAAGCTCCGTTCTATCAAAACAAAAACGGTAGATGACTACTATCATTTTCTGGAAACAGAGGCAGAGCCAGCTACCAATATGGGGAGGCCCATGCGGGAACATATCACGGCAGCTACCATCCATGATATCCATAAGGTACTGCGGTGTGCCTTCAACCTTGCAGTGCGCTGGGAGTATATCAGTAAAAACCCATTCCTTAATGCAACCCTCCCGGAACATCACGAAAAGGAAAGGGTAATTCTGGAGCCGGAGCAGATTTTAAAGGTTCTGGAATTTACCAACCGTCCCGAATATTATGATTATTACTTAATCCACTGTGCGATTCTGATTGCCATTGGATGTACCGTGCGTGGTGGTGAAATCGGTGGTCTGCAGTGGGACAAGATCAATTTTGAAAAACAGATCATCCATTTTGACCGGGCAATCGACAGAGTATCCAAGAAGAACATGGATATGCCGAAGATGAACATTCTTTTCAAGTTCTCAAATCTTTATCCGGGAACCAAGACTATGATTGTTCTGAAACAGCCCAAGAGTGACGACACGATACGAAATGTGGATGTTCCCCAGAGTGTTCTGAATGCACTGCTTGTATTGAAGGAAATGCAGGACAAGCTGAAAAAGGAATTAGGACCGGATGGCTACATGGATTATAACCTTACCATCTGCCAGGCCAATGGTCGTCCCATTATGACAGAACACCTGAATAAACGGTTTAAGGAAATCCTGACTGAAATGAATGACCCTGATATGGATCCCCAGGAAATTGTATTCCACAGTCTGCGTCACACCAGCGCAACCACCAAACTTCTTATGTCCGGAGGTGATTACAATTCGGTTATGCAGGCTGGCGGATGGTCCAATCTGGAGATGCTGACCAGACGTTATGGGAAACATTCTTTTGCAAGTGAGCGTGAAAAGCTGGCCGGCAAGATGGATGATTTCCTTGATGGCAAAGGTATCAGTGAGCCACAGAAAAATGATAAAGATGAAGCAAATTCCGCAGAACAGGTATTGCAGCAGCTTATGAAATCCAATCCTGAACTGCTAATAGAATTTGCCAGGTCTATCCAAAATGCTAATAAAGAGTAAATCTATTAGCAGACAAATGAACGGATAAAAATACCGTATTAGCAAAAAAGAAAAAATCTGGTGTTTGAGAAGCTTCAAAATGGGAGTTTTATTAGCAGAAAAACAGGCCGGATTATTTGAACATCCGACCATTTAACTCGTATTAGCATGCAGGTTCTATTTTCAAATGTATTAGCATATTAGCAAATCCGAGTTTTGACGCTGAAATGAAGAAAGCCGAAAACCCGCTAAAATCAAGGCTTTCGGCTATGTTTCCAGCGTTCCCGAGGTGACTCGAACACCCGACCTACCGCTTAGGAGGCGGTCGCTCTATCCATCTGAGCTACGGAAACGTGTATTTCTACCGTAGAGTATTTTATCATAAAATGAAAGCAATATCAACTGCATTTTTGATAAAATACTCTTATAAAAATCAAACTCCTTCCGGGAAATTAATATATCCCTGCATCCATATAGATCCCTTAAACCGGCGGCCGACCTGGGGTTCTCCATACAAATCTTTTTCGTTGATACATATGCTGAATACTAAATCATTACAGTTTACCGTCATTTGATATATTACTTCTGAAGTTATTTTATTTGTTACTTTATTGCAATCTAATATTTCTCCTAATATGGAATAATGATCGCACTCTACACCATAAGGCATAAAATAAGTATCCACCAAAGTAAATACATCTTCCTTTTGTATTTTTTTTGATATAACAGTATAAGTATCCATATCTTCCAGAGTTAAACTTTCGATCGCTTCCTCATCGCCCTTTCTGGCGGCAGCAATTAATGAATTTCTATTATTCGATACTTTCTTAATCTTTTTCTTGTCTTTCTCATTTTTAATAATAGGCATCATAATTTTGCCTTGCAAAGAAAGTGCGGATAAAGTAACTGTCGTTCCTATAACCGGAAGTTTTTTGCTGTTATGGGCTTTTACATATGGAATCATATTTTGCAAATAAAAAATGAGAGAAACCCCGACTTTAATATCGTCACATATACCGGCATATGATTCCGTACCGGCATGGCGTTCTACGGATACATCTTCTTCCGAACTGATTTCACTTCCTCTTAAATAAGGATAATAATAATCAAAAGAAAATTTATCTTCGGAATCAAATTCCCCGCAAACCGCTATACCAATATTTTCAGCAAAATCTTTACAAAATTCCGCTAATATTGTATCATCGTCTTTTGATGTATATGTTCTCTCATCCGCATTTACAATAATGTCCGTAATTAGATTCTGCAATTCTTTTCTGTCCTTTAATTCGCTAAAGCCTATTGCCCTCATATATCTATGCAAAGATTTCACCTCTTTTCAATAGTATATTTTTCACTCAAACCAAACGTTATTTTATTACTTCCTGACCTCCCATATATGGGCGGAGTACTTCAGGAATCCTGACAGAGCCATCTTCATTCAGATTATTTTCTAAAAATGCAATAAGCATTCTCGGAGGAGCTACTACCGTATTATTTAATGTATGCGCAAAGTATTTTCCTTTTTCACTATTTACGCGTATTTTTAATCTCCTTGCCTGTGCGTCTCCTAAATTAGAACAACTCCCCACTTCAAAATATTTTTTCTGTCTTGGAGACCAGGCTTCCACATCGTATGACTTAACTTTTAAATCGGCCAAATCGCCGGAACAACATTCGATCGTTCTGACAGGAATATCCAGAGAACGGAATAAATCTACTGTATTCTGCCACAATTTTTCAAACCATACAGGGGATTCTTCCGGTTTACAAACTACTATCATCTCCTGTTTTTCAAACTGATGAATACGATATACTCCTCTTTCTTCCAATCCATGTGCTCCTTTTTCTTTTCTAAAACAAGGAGAATAACTGGTAAGGGTTTTCGGAAGCTCTTCTTCCTGAATAATTGTATCAATAAATTTACCGATCATAGAATGCTCTGAAGTACCTATTAAATATAAATCTTCTCCTTCAATTTTATACATCATCGCATCCATTTCAGCAAAACTCATTACACCGGTAACTACATTGCTTCGAATCATAAAAGGGGGTACACAATAAGTAAATCCTCTCTGAATCATAAAATCCCTGGCATAAGAAATTACCGCAGAATGTAATCTTGCAATATCACCCATTAAATAATAAAATCCATTACCGGCAACCTTTCTTGCACTGTCTAAATCAATACCATTTAATTTTTCCATAATTTCTGTATGATACGGCACTTCAAAATCAGGAACAACGGGATCCCCATATTTTTCTATTTCTACGTTTTCCGTATCATCCTTACCAATCGGAACGGTAGAATCAATAATATTTGGAATTATCATCATAATCTTATTAATTTCTTCTTCCAGCTGTTTTTCCATTTCTTCCAATTCAGCTAATCGTTTTGCTCCCGCAGCAACTTCCGCTTTTTTTGCTTCCGCTTCTTCTTTCTTTTTTTGAGCCATAAGAGCGCCTATTTCTTTGGAAATTTTATTTCTGTTTGCCCGCAGGTCATCGGCTTCCTGTTTTGTTTTTCTGCTTTCCGCATCTAACTCAATAACTTTATCTACCAGTTCAATTTTATTATCCTGAAATTTCTTTTTTATATTCTCTTTTACCTTTTCCGGGTTTTCTCTTAAAAATTTAATATCAATCATAATTCATTCTCCTCTTATATATTTATTAAATATTTTCTATTACCTTTTCTATAAAAACATTTTCTTCTGTTAAAAGATCTTTCACAAAATCATGTTGAACTCTGTTTCCTAATTTATCATAAATAATTTTTATAAAGGGCCTGTCCGGATTATTTTTATTCTGTCTTAAAACAATTCCTATTTCTCCCTCATTCGTGAGGACATAAGAACCTGCCGGATACACCGCTGTAAAATCAAGAAATACACTTACTATTGAACCATCAAACAGAATATCTTTATTTTTCTTTAAATATTGAATTGCTTCATAAACCTTTAAACGATTGTGTCCTATACCACATATCATCTCATCAAACTGTTCACATATATTAACAATTTTTACTTCCATCGGCACATGAATAGATTTCAGAGGATATCCTGATCCATCCATATTCTGATGATGATACAAAATAATATCCTTACTTAAGTCAGATATCCATGTTTCATCTTTCAATGCAGAATACCCGTATATAGGATGTTTTTTATACTCTGCCAATTCAACTTCTGAAAATTCTTCTATACTTCTATTTGTATAATCGACAGTAATATACCTTAATCCTAAATCATGAAGAAGGCATCCCACGCCAATATCATGTATCTTATTCTGGGGAATTTTCATTTTAAGGCTTACCAATATTGCTAAAGAACATATATTGATAGAATGCTCATAAATATCGGAACTTCTTTCCTTAATATCATAGATTCTCTCGACCACTTCTTCTTCTTCTAAAAGATTATCAATAATATTATCGGCTGTCTTGCTTAGTTCCACTAATTCTTTACTGTGTCTGTAGGTATGCTTTTCTATAATGCCTTTTACTTTATCTTTGAAATTTTTTCCGGTTTCATCTTTTAATATTTTAACTTCTTCCGTATTTATTTCATCCTCGACAACAACCTCTTTCACGCCAAGTTCTTTTAGTTTATCTATATATTCCTTTCTTAGTTTTGTTCCTTCAGACAATAATACCGTATAATCGGAAGTCATAACCATCTTGGCAAGTATTTCTCCTCCTTTTAATTCGGTAATTTTTTGTATTCTCATATTAATTTCCCCTATTTTATCTTTTACTAAGAATTAATCCCCAACGCTATATTCAAAGCTTTTTTTTCTTCTTCACCTAAAGAAATGCTGCACTCTCCATTTTTTATTTCTTTGGAATAAGAATAGCATCCTTCTGTGCTATGAACAGAATTAATAATAAATCCATTATCGTTCTCATTTAACAGAACGAGACTAAAACTAAGTTGTCCTCCCATCTGTTGAAAAGCGTCATATTTAACAATGCCAAATTTTTGAAAAGATAACTCATGTTTCTTAAACAATTCTCTTATGTTATTTTTATTTTTTTCTATCGCTATTTTCACAAACTTATTATCTTCATATAAGCCTATGATATCCTGTTCCAGACTTTTTGCATCTTTTCCTTGCATAAAAATAGAATACTTCTTTTTCCATTTCGATACCTTTATCATCAGTATAATAATTAATAGAAAAGATAACACTATCATAGCTGCCATTCCTATCAATATGTATCCTATATCAATACCACCTAAACCAATATAATTCAATATCTGACTGTTCACATTTTCCTCCTGTCGTATCCTATACCGTATATGATAAATTAATCATATCATTTTTTATTGCGTAAGTTTATCGGTTATTTTTTCCAAATCATCGTGGTTATAAAATTCTATTTCAATTTTTCCTATACCATCGCCTTTCGCTATAATTTCTACTTTTGTACTTAAGGCTTGTTTTATTTTTTCCTCTATATCCCGATAAATAATTTCCAAACTCTTATCTTTTTTTACTTCTTTCTTTTCCTTTACGGGCTTATTCATATCTTTTACTAATTTTTCCACATCCCGTACACTGAGTTTTTCGTCAAATATCTTTTGTGCGATTGCATATTGCTGTTCTTTATCTTCAATAGAAATAAGGGCTCTGGCATGACCTGTTGTAATCATATCATCTATTATCATCTGCTGTACTTCATCACAAAGCTTTAAAAGTCTCATAGAATTTGTTACTGCCGTTCTACTTTTGGAAACTCTTTCAGCTACTTCATCTTGTTTTAAATCAAATTCCGTAAGAAGCCTTTTATATGCCATAGCTTCTTCAATCGGATTTAAGTTTTCACGTTGAATATTTTCTATCAGAGATATTTCAACAATTTCCTGTTCCGTTAAATTTCTTACAATAACAGGAACTTCTTTTAAACCTGCTATTTTAGCAGCACGCCATCTTCTTTCTCCTGCTACAATTTCAAAATATGTCTTTCGATCCTGCACCAAAATAGGCTGTAATAAACCAAATTGCTTTATAGATTCCGCTAATTCGATCAAAGAATCTTCATCAAAATTTTTTCTTGGCTGTTCCCTATTAGGTTCCACCATTGTTATCTTTACAGTTCTTTCAAATTCTTTATCTTGATTTTCATTACCGGCATTTTCTTTTTTAATTTTTATTTCTTTCGTTTCAACATTCGGTATTAAGGCATCAATCCCTTTTCCCAATCCTTTTCCTAATCCTCGTGCCGCCATATTCATTCCTTTCCGATTCAAGACTACTTGTTAATAATTTCTTCTGCTAACATCATATAAGCTTCTGCTCCTGCTGATTTCGGATCATACATATTAATTGGCATTCCATAACTTGGAGCTTCCGCTAAACGAATATTTCTTGGTATGAGAGTCTTATATATATTTTGGTTTAAATGGCTTTTTACATTTTCTACTACTTGCAAAGATAAGTTTGTCCTGGAATCATACATAGTAAATACAATTCCTTCCATATCTAATTTTGGATTTAGTCTTTCTTTCACGAGATTTACTGTATGTATCAACTGGCTTAATCCCTCTAAGGCATAATATTCACATTGGATAGGCACTAATACGGAATCTGCAGTAGTCATCGAATTAATCGTCAACATATTAAGAGAGGGTGGACAGTCAATAATAATATAATCATATTGATCCTTTACCCAATCCACTTCATTTTTTAATATAAATTCCTTTTTATCTACTCCTATTAATTCAATCTCTGTAGCTGCTAAATTTACATTTGACGGTATTAAAGATACCCCTTCTATTACATTTTTTATAATACATTCTTCTATAGAACATTCTCCTAAAAACAATTCATATATTGTATTATCCAAATTATTTTTATCTACTCCAAATCCGCTCGTTGTATTTCCTTGTGGATCTGTATCAATTACCAATACTTTTTTATTTTTTGATGCCAAAGCCGAAGATAAATTAATTGATGTAGTTGTTTTTCCTACACCGCCTTTCTGATTTGCCACCGCAATAGCTTTTCCCATATACCAATTCCTCCATTTTTTATACTTTTAAAATTATAGCACTAAATATATATATAATCCATACATATTTTATATAATTTTATCTTTTATAGGCGTAATCCGTTAATAATATTTAATAAAAATACATGTTTCACGCAATAATATATGAAATAAAATGTTTCACATTTACTATTTACAATATATTGGGTCTATTTGTTTCACGTGAAACATTATATAGTATTTTTATAAAAAACAAATTCTATGTTTCACGTGAAACATAGAATTTTCAAAATTACAATTTTATAGATCTTAATATAACTGAATTAAATTATTTTTAATAGCAAAAACTGCTGCTTGTGTTCTATCATTTACTTCTATTTTTTTAAAAATATTAGATATATGATTCTTTACAGTTCTCTCACTAATATTCAATATAATAGCAATTTCTTTATTAAACATTCCATTGGCTACTTGTATTAAGACTTCCAATTCCCTTTTCGTCAAAGAGTCAATTTTTTCTTTATCAAAATCTCTATTTGCTAATCTATAATTTAAAGAAGGAATTAAACTCGCCTGTATATAGCTTTCTCCATGATAAATAGCATTAATAGCCTTTTTTAATTCAGCTGATTTTGAATCTTTTAAAATATAACCATCTACTCCTATATCCACTGCCTTCAATAAATATTCTACTTCATTATGAACGGTAAGAATTAATACCTTAACATCCATATTATTATTTTTAATTATCTCTAATACTTCAATTCCATTTTTATTCGGCATATTTATATCTAATAATAAAACATCCGGCTTTACTGTTTTTAAACATTCCAGACACTCTATACCATCCGCCGCCTCTGCAATAACTTCAATACTACCATCAAATTCTAAAAGCTGCCTAACCCCTTCTCTCATTAAAACATGGTCATCCGTTATCATCACTTTAATACTCATGTTCATTTTTCTCCCTAATTTAATCTAACAATGGAACCAAAATTTTAATAGTAGTTCCGTAATCAGGCTTAGAATCAATTTCCATAGTTCCTAATAAAAGTTCAACTCTTTCCCTTAAAATAGAAAGTCCAAAATGATTATCCTTCGAAAATAATATATCCCTACTATCAAAACTTATTCCATTATCTGAAATTGTAATTAAACAATTATCATCATTATCCTTTTTAATTTCAAAAAATATCTTGGTTCCTTTTGAATGCTTAATCGCATTATTTAAACATTCCTCTACTATCCTGAAGATAGTCATTAATATCAGCGAATTATTACAGTTTATATTTTCAATATTATAATCTATACCTATTTTTGATGTCTCGTTAAATTTTTCAACTAATCTTTCAAAGGATTCTTTTAAGCCCAAATCATCAAATGTCATAGGATGTAAATCAAATATAGTATTTCTAATTTCTTGTATGACAGATCGCAATTTTTTATTTATTATCTCGAGTTCAAGTTTCGCTCTCACCGGATCCTCATCAATATATAAAGAACTCAATTCTATTTTATGCGTTAAATGAGTCAAATTCTGCAAAGAAGTATCGTGCAAATCCCTTGCAATACGATGTCTTTCTTTTTCCTGTATATCCAATATTTGAAGATGTTTATTAATAAGCTCCTTCTCAAAACCACCTTTCTTTTTTGATACAAGATAACTCTCAAAAAGTTTCAAAAGAGCGCTTAAAGTATTTATTCTCGAATCTATAATGTACAAATATTTATTATATAATTGATATTCATTATCATTATTATTTAATTCTAATTTTTTTAATATATTTTCTTTTTCTAAAATAAAACTCTTATAAATTTCTATCAAACTTTCATATAATTCATCTGACATAATAAAACCTCATACAAAGTACATTATTACATTGTAAATTATAACATATTCTAAAGTTTTTTTCATTACTTTTATTGACAGAAAAAAAGAAGAAAATATTATTTAATCGGCTCCCTGGAAGGCAATCCTGCTTTTCTCGGAAATTTCAACGGTGTTTCCTTTATTTTATCAATAATAAGAAGATTTCTATATATATCTGAAGAAGGAAGATAAAAATCCACCTGTTTTTCTACTTTCCCACCTAACAGGGAAATTGCTCTTTTTGCATCTGAAAGTTCATCTGTCAGTTTTTCCGACTTGTAACAAATAAATTTGCCTTTTTTCTTTACAAAAGGAATACAATATTCCGAAAGAGTAGAGAGATTTGCTACCGCCCTGGAAACACAAAAATCATATTTCTCCCGTCCTTCATTCTCTTTTGCAAAATCTTCCGCCCTTCCATGAATAACAGATATATTTTTAAGTTCAAGTTTATTTACGACTTCCTCTAAAAAACAAACTCTCTTTTTTAAAGAATCCAACAAAGTAATATTCAAATCAGGAAAAGCAATTTTAAGAGGAATTCCAGGGAAACCTGCACCTGTTCCCACATCGATCATAGAAATATTTTTTATATCATATTCTTCCGATACATTTTCCTCTGAATCTATTCTTTTCAAAACATCTGCTTTTACGATAGATAAACTGTCAATAAAATGTTTTTTCAAAACATCATCAAAATCCGTTATGGCCGTTAAATTCATAAAAGAATTCCATTCCATAAGTATTTCATAATACAGCTTAAACTGATAAAATTGTTTTTCCTCCAAATGAATTCCCAACTCATTCAAATCTTTTTCAAATTGTTTTGAAAAAACATTTTGATCAAAATGAAAATCTTTTAAACTATCCAACTTCATTCTCCACCCTGGTTATTTTTTTAAACTGTTCCAAATAAATAAGCAAAACAGAAATATCCGCCGGAGAAACTCCTGATATGCGGGAAGCCTGTCCGATCGATACCGGTCTGCTTTCAATTAATTTTTGCCTTGCTTCCAACCGAAGACTTTTCACATCATTATAATCCAAATTTTCAGGTATTTTTTTACTTTCCATCTTCTTAAACTGAGCTACCTGTTTTAACTGTCTGGAAATATATCCTTCATATTTTATCTCTATTTCTACCTGTTCTATTACATCTCCAGGCAATGGTTTTCTATCAGCATCAATTTCAGATAAAATATCATAAGACAGTTCGGGACGACACATCAATTCCGCCATAGTTGTTCCTGTTTTTAATTCCGAACTTCCCTTCGAAGAAAGAAATTGCTGTATATTCTTAGAAGCTCCTATCATAAGATTCTTTAACCGCTCTGTTTCATCTGCTATCATTTTCTTTTTTAACAAAACCGCTTCATAATCTTTTTCAGAAATAAGCCCTGCCTTATATCCTTTCTCTCTCAAACGCAGATCCGCATTATCCTGACGGAGTAAAAGGCGATATTCCGCCCTGGAAGTCATCATCCGATAAGGTTCAAAATTATCTTTTGTTACTAAATCATCGATCAAAACACCTATATATGATTCTGAACGATCCAAAATAATCTGCTCTTTCTCTTTTATAAAAAGAGCCGCATTGATTCCGGCAACTAATCCTTGTGCCGCCGCTTCTTCATAACCGCTGCTTCCATTAAGCTGTCCTGCACTGAAAAGTCCTTTTACTTCTTTAAATTCCAAAGTTGGATATAGCTGCTTCGCATTAATACAATCATATTCAATAGCATAAGCATTTCTCACTATTTTACAATTCTCAAGTCCGGGCACTGTTCGGTACATCGCAAGCTGTACATCTTCGGGAAGAGAAGAAGACATACCCCCTACATACATTTCATTTGTATACAATCCTTCCGGTTCAATAAAAACCTGATGTCTTTCTTTATCGGCAAATTTAACTACTTTATCCTCTATGGAAGGACAATATCTCGGACCCGTTCCTTCAATTACTCCTGCATAAATAGGCGAACGATCCAGGTTTTCCCTTATAATTCTATGAGTATCCGCATTGGTATAAGTAAGCCAGCAAGAAACCTGATCAATCTGTACATCCTCAGGATTCGTAGAAAAGGAAAAAGGAATTACTTTTTCATCTCCGAATTGTTCTTCCATTTTAGAAAAATCAATACTCCGTTTATCCATCCTGGCAGGAGTTCCTGTCTTAAATCTTCTTATCTCTATTCCGAGGTTTTTCAAAGAATCCGTGAGATAATTTGCAGCCTGTAATCCATTCGGCCCCGTATATGTAATAGCCTCACCGCAAAGGCATCTTGCTTTCAAATAAGTTCCAGTACATAAAATTACCGCCTTACATTCATAAACAGAACCGGTAAAAGTCTTTATTCCTGTAATTTTATTGTTCTCCGTCAGCAATTCACAAACTTCCGCCTGTTTTATCGTAAGTTTATCCTGATTTTCCAAAACTTTTCTCATAGCCCTGGAATATTCCGCTTTATCAGCCTGAGCCCTGAGAGAATGTACCGCCGGACCTTTCGATCGGTTTAACATTTTCGATTGGATAAATGTCCGATCGATAACCTTTCCCATCTCTCCACCAAGAGCATCCACTTCTTTTACCAGATGCCCTTTCGAAGATCCTCCTATATTCGGATTGCATGGCATTAAAGCAATACTGTCTATACTAACCGTAAAAATAACAGTTTCCATTCCTAGTCTTGCACAAGCAAGAGCTGCCTCGCATCCGGCATGGCCGGCTCCTATTACACAAACATCTACTTTTTCCGCTACTTTTGTTTCCAAGGCCATGAAAAAATTTCCTTCCTTTTATATCAATATCTCATATTTATATTCTTTATTTTCCCATACAGAATTTAGAAAAAATTTCATTTATAAGATCTTCCCCTACTTCTTCCCCCGTTACTTTTCCCAAAGAAGCATAACTGCTCATCAAATCAATGGAATAAAAATCTTCCGGCATATCGTTCTCAATGCTCTTTTTCACCTGAAGCATACTTTCATAAGCATCCATAATTGCTTCTTTATGGCGCATATTCGTTATAATCACTTCATCGTCATAAGAAATATGCCCTTGGAAAAACATATCGTTTATTATTTTTTCCAACAAATCCATTCCCTTATTTTCTTTTACGGAAATTTTAATTACCGGATATTTCTCAGGAGTATCCATCGAAAAGCCAGAACAGGTTTTCAGTAAAAGTTGGTGTTTTATCATATCCTCCGTCACACAACTTTCCAGATCCGTTTTATTCAAAAGGATAATAAACCTCTTACCAGATATCATTTTCATAATATCATAATCATTTTCATCCAAAGGAACGGAAGCATCTATCACATATAAAATAATATCCGCCTCATCCGCATATTTTCTTGCTTTTTCTACTCCGATTCCCTCTACTTTATCCCTTGTCTGGCGTATACCCGCGGTATCCATAACATTCAAATGAATACCATTCAAATAAACACTCTCTTCCAGAACATCCCTTGTTGTTCCTGCTATATCAGTGACAATAGCCTTCTCTTCTCCCGTAAAAAGATTTAAAAAAGATGACTTTCCAACATTCGGTTTTCCCAGGATAACAGTACGAATTCCTTCCTTTATTATTTTTCCATTATCCGCAGAATCTATTAATTTTTTCAAAGACTGTAAAATATCTTCCGTCTTTATCGATAATTTTTCCGAATATCCTTCCAGACTAATATGTTCCGGATCATCCAGCGCAGATTCTATATAAGCTATCTCATAAATAATATCATTTCTAATTTTTTGAATAAAATCAGAAACGGAACCTCTTAACTGATTTACGGAATTTTTTAAAGCAAGTTTATTTTTAGAATGAATAATATCCATTACAGCTTCCGCTTTTGATAAATCTATTCTTCCGTTCAGGAAAGCTCTCTTCGTGAATTCTCCCGGCTCCGCAAGTCTGGCTCCATTTTTTATAACGGTTTCCAATATTCTTTTTGTCATAAGAATACCGCCATGACAGTTAATTTCCACCGTATCTTCCGCCGTATAACTGTTTGGAGCCTTCATCAGACTTACCATTACTTCATCTATTATATTTCTTTGATTATCACTTTTATCTACGATATAACCATAATGAATCGTATGGGAAGCAAATTCATGAAAACAGGATCTTCCTGACTTCGATTCATATATTCTGTCAACAATTTGTACCGCATTCTCACCGCTTATTCTAATTATGGCAATCCCGGAATCTGTCATTCCGGTAGCCACCGCTGTAATTGTATCACTTTTCATAATAATAATAAACTCCTAAAAATCATCCATTTGATAAAACCCTTGAACTTCCGAAAAATTCAAGGGTTTTATATGATTAATATATTATTTCCATACTTCTTTACTTCTTTAAATTAACAACAACTCTCCGGAAAGGTTCTTCCCCTTCGCTATGAGTTGCCACATATTTGTCATTCTGCAAAGCCGAATGAATAATTCTTCTTTCATAAGGATTCATAGGCTCCAGAGAAACGGAACGCTTTGTTCTTTTTACCTTATAAGCAATATTTTTTGCCAGATTTTCAAGAGTTTCTTTTCTTCTCTGTCTGTAATTTTCCGTATCCACTTTAACACGTACATAATTTTCAGACTCTTTATTTATGACAAGAGAAACAAGATACTGCAAAGAATCCAGGGTCTGTCCTCTTTTACCTATCAAAACACCCATTTCATCCCCGCTCAGTTCGATATCCATATAATTATCTATTTCATCATATTTGAGATTTATCGTCACAACAAGGCCCATAGCTTCAAAAACACTGTCGAGAAACTCTTTTGCCTTATCTTTTATGGAAGATTTTACCCTCGCTTTTATAACAGCTGGCCTGGAACCTATTCCAAGAAATCCTGAAGAACCTTC
The DNA here is from genome assembly GCA_000403275.2 of Lachnospiraceae bacterium 28-4. Classification (GTDB taxonomy): domain Bacteria; phylum Bacillota; class Clostridia; order Lachnospirales; family Lachnospiraceae; genus Kineothrix. The sequence goes on along the minus strand of KE159600.1, from coordinate 698,626 downwards.
TTCAACAACAATATAATCCAATTTTTCGCTCGTTACAAGCAGCTTCTGACATGCTTCCGTGATCGCATCGCTTACTGTTTTTGCTGATACTTCCATATATTCCATCACAATACCCTCCTATCAGTTTTTATTGTTCTTCTCATTATATTGTTTTACCATATTCGCTTTGGAAGCAAGACTTCCTGCCTTTGCATTTTTATTATAATATTCCGTCGATTTTTTTACAGCAAGATCCTTTTCTTCCTGAGTCATGGAAGAAGCTTTCGATGGAATGGTTCTTGTACTCATATTGGCATAATTATTGATGGTTTTCGGATTAATTCCTGACTTTTCAAGCTTTTTATTTCTTTTTTCTACATTCTTTTTAATAAGCTCATCCAAATCCATCTTATCGATATGTTTATTAATGATAACCTGCTGAATACTTCTTACAACAGATCCGGCAATCCAGTAAAGTCCCATACCTGCGGGAAGCGTATAACAGAAGATTGCGGACATAAGAGGCATCATATAATTCATCGTTTTCATGGAAGAAGCCATCGTATTATCCTGGGAATTATTGCTTTCAGGCTGAGGCATAAGCTTCGTATTAATCCATTGCGTTACTGCCGATAAAACAGGAACTGCGATAGCCGCCACAACCATAAGATAAGATCCGGCAGAAACAGCTTCCTTTACAATAAAGGAAGGAGAATTCCCTATATTCAACCCTAAAAAATTGTTATATTTTTCCAATGTTTCCACGGTCATACTTACATCTGCGGAAAGAGAAGGAAACTTATCGGCCAGGCTGCTCCATTCCAACGTAGACGCACGGTTCAGCACATCAATAAAAGTATTTCTTATATATTCCATATTGCCGCCTGTAAAAGCTTCATTGGAAAACTGTTTGGTAAACATAGCGGCATCTTTAAAAGTCTGGATAAATTCCGCGCTGCCCGGCTGAGCGATCAGCTCGTCCACCAAAGGAAAAAATGCATCTTTAATCTTTCCTACATAAGCGGGCATAGCATATATAACACGGTATAAAGCAAACAATATAGGCATCTGAATCAGAAGCTGAACGCAGCTGCCCGTAGCGGAAACCCCATACTTTGCATATACTGCCTGTGTTTCCTCATTCATCTTCATCATCGATTCATTGTCTTTTTTATTTTTATATTTTGCCTGAATAGCCTGAAGTTCAGGATTCATTTTTGCAGAAAGTTTGGAAAATTTCTGCTGTTTTACCGTCAAGGGCATCATAAGAAGATATATAACAATGGTAAATAAAATAATAGATAAACCAATATTAGGAATACCTATCTTGTCCAAACAGAAAAAGATACCTTCCATTATATATCCGAGAATCTTTGCAACCGGCCCTATAATAAAGGTCTGATTCTGAGTTAAAATTATTCCGGGCAATTTCTTTCCTCCTACTTTTCCATAAAATATCTTTTTTTACTTCATTCCAGGTATTCTAAGGCACAGGATCATAGCCCCCCTTTGAAAAAGGATTGCACCTCAAGATCCTCCAAACCGTCAAAAGTCCTCCCTTAAAAGCTCCATATTTACTTACCGCTTCCAATCCATACTCGGAGCAGGTAGGTATATAAGGACATTTTGTTGATTTCATCGGAGATAAATACCTTCTATAGAATTGAATCATATAAATAAGTAACTTTTTCATAATTATTTTCAAATATAACGAAAATTCCATTAAACTTCATAAAAAAATATTTTTACTATATGATGAAGTTTTCCAAGATGTAATAACGCGCTTTCTATCTCGGCATAAGAAGCCGTCCCCGCATTATTTCTTGCAACGACTACTATATCTAAACCACTATTAAATATATTTTCATGTAGTCTGTAACTTTCTCTTACCAGCCTCGTCACCCTGTGGCGCACAACGCTGTTTCCTACTTTTTTACTCACTGATATTCCAAGCCTGTTGCATTCCCCGCTATTTTTCAATACATACATTACCAGATACTTATTAGCATAAGATTTGCCATTTTTGTACACATTCTTGAAATCATCATTTTTTTTTAAAGAATCGGAGAATTTCATGTAAAACTGCGTCCTTTTCTACTTCTAAGTAATAAAAAGGCCACAATACTGCGGCCTATGCTGATAATCTCTTTCTTCCTTTTGCTCTTCTGGCAGCTAATACTTTTCTTCCGCCCTTTGTACTCATTCTAGCCCTGAAACCGTGAACTTTTTTTCTTTTTCTCTTATTTGGCTGAAATGTCATTTTCATAATCGATGCACCTCCTTTTCCAGCCTTTATACATAATACCTTCTATATTATCCATGAAAGGCAAATATATTTTAAATAAATGTATTGAAAAATATCATTACGATTATAAAGGATAAAAACATATACGTCAAGTAAATAAGGACAAATTTTACTAAATAAAAATACCTAAAAAACAGCGAAAAAATCGTGATTTTTACTAACCCAACATCTTGTTATAGAATCAAAAGAATAACCACAAAATATAGAATGAAAAAAGTTATCCACAATGCTCGTTTTTCTATTTTTCCACCAATAAAATTATGCACATATTGTGTATAATCTGTGGATAACATGACTATACCCTGATGATAAACTGAGTATATCATGTGAAATTAAAATATAAACATATGATATAACTCTTATTTTCCTCAATTTTTTTCCATATGCATTTTATTACCCAATTATACACATATTTTTTATGAACTTTATAATGAACCTGAACTTATCCAATAGTTTATCCACTGAATGTGCATAACTTTGTTGATAAATTAATCATTTGAAATTTTACTTTATTTATATTAAGATATAACTACTTGCATAAAAGTGCAGGAAATTTGCTCGGAGGTATTTTAATGGATTTTATTGAAGAAAACTGGGAACTCATTAAACAAACTATTAAAAAAGAATATGATCTGTCAAACATATCTTATAATACATGGATCGCAAAGCTTAGTTTCCATAGTTCTGAAAACGACGTAGTAACTATCGTCATACCATCCGAACAATCTCATGCCCTAAGCTATATCAATAATAAGTATAAGAGCTATTTTCAGGTTACAATTTCCGAAATGATGGAACATGACTATGATATATCTTTTATATTGGAAAAAGATGTCGGCCATAATGAAGATTCCATGGCACCGAAGCCTTATTACAATATTAATTATGAAAAGGCTAACCTGAATCCTAAATACCGGTTTGATACTTTTGTAGTGGGAAGCAATAATAAGTTTGCCCATTCGGCTTCTTTAGCGGTAGCGGAATCTCCAGGAAATACTTACAACCCTCTTTATATTTATGGAGGAGCAGGGCTCGGTAAGACTCACCTCATGCATTCCATCGGACATTTCGTATTAAAACAAAACCCTAACAGAAAAGTTCTTTACGTTACTTCCGAACAATTTACAAACGAAGTGATCAGTTCCATCCGGAGCGGTAACGCCGCAGATATGACAAAATTAAGGGAGAAGTACAGAACGGTAGACGTTTTGCTGATCGACGATATACAGTTTATAATAGGAAAAGAAAGCACTCAGGAAGAATTTTTCCATACTTTTAATGTTTTACACGCGGCAGAAAAGCAAATCATCATATCGTCCGACAAACCTCCAAAGGAAATGGAAACGCTGGAAGAACGATTCCGTTCCAGATTCGAATGGGGGCTGATCGCCGATATACAGCCGCCGGATTATGAAACAAGGATGGCTATCCTTCAAAAAAATGCGGAAAACTTCAATAAAAATATAGACGATGAAGTATTTACCTATGTAGCTACCAATATAAAATCGAATATCAGGGAACTGGAAGGAGCTTTTAATAAAATTATTGCTTTTTCCAAACTGAACAATGTCGAAATTGACCTGGAAATGACAAAGGAAGCCTTAAAAGATATTATTTATCCGGACAAGCCGAAAGAAATAAGTCCTTCCCTTATTATAAATATAGTAGCGGAACATTTTGGAGTCAGGGCAGAAGACATCACTTCCAAAAAAAGAAATTCTGAATTCGTAGAACCAAGGCAGGTTGTTATGTATCTCTGCCGGTCTATGACAGATACTTCCTACCAAAGCATAGGAAAAATACTTGGAAAAAAGGATCACACCACAATTATCCACGGAGTTAACAAAATAACCGATGAATTACAGACGAATGAAGATCTTAAAAATAAAATAGAAATCATAAAAAAGAAGATAAACCCCTCTTAATCTGAGTTATATTTTGTTTTTCACATAGATAATGATTTCTTTTTTCCTTGAAAAATAGTATAATAGTTAATGTTATACACATATCAACAATGCTTAATAAGTATAATAATAAATTTATAATATATATTATGGGCCTTTTCGAGAAAGGAGTTTTCACGATGAAATTAGTATTGTCCAAATCAAATTTACTAACCGGCGTTCAAATCGTATCAAAAGCTGTTCCGAATAAAACAACGATGTCCATTTTGGAATGTATCCTTGTGGATGCAAGGGGATCTGAAATAAAATTAATGGCTAACGATATGGAATTGGGGATAGAAACGATAATAGAAGGAAATATTGTTGAAAAAGGCATGATAGCCCTGGATGCAAAAATTTTCCTCGAAATCGTAAGAAAACTTCCCGACAGCGATATAACGATCGTTACGGACGACATGTTTAAAACGACGATCACCTGTGAAAAATCCAAATTTAATATTATTGGAAAATCGGGAGAGGATTTTTCCTACCTCCCCTCCATTGAAAAGATCGATTCTATCATTGTATCCCAGTTTACTTTGAAAGAAGTGGTAAGGCAGACGATTTTTTCGATTGCGGATAACGACAATAATAAGCTGATGACAGGAGAATTATTTGAGATCAATGAAGATATTTTAAAAGTGGTATCTTTGGACGGGCATAGAATATCGATCCGTAAAATAAGGCTTAAAAATTTTTATATGCCGAAAAAAGTCGTAGTTCCCGGAAAGACTTTGAATGAAATCAGCAAGATTTTATCCGGTGATATGGACAGCGAAGTACATATTTTCTTTACGGATAAACATATTGTGTTTGAATTTGACCATACTACGGTTGTTTCCCGCCTGATAGAAGGGGATTATTTTAAAATAGACCAGATGCTTTCCAGTGATTATGAAACAAAGGTAAGGATCAACAAGAAAGAATTCTTAAACTGTATAGACAGAGCTACTCTTCTCGTGAAGGAAGGGGATAAAAAGCCTATTATTATAAATATTATGGACGGAATGATGGAGCTTAAGATCAATTCAGCAGTAGGAAGCATGAATGAAGAAATCGATATCGAAAAAAAGGGAAAGGATATTATGATCGGTTTCAATCCAAAGTTTCTGATCGATGCGCTCAGGGTAATCGAGGACGAAGAGATCGATATTTATCTTGTAAATCCAAAAGCTCCTTGCTTTATAAGGGATGCGGAGGAAAAATATATTTATCTTATTCTTCCCGTAAACTTTACGACAGTAAACTAAAAAATGGATTAAGAAGGGAAAATATGGAAATAATTGAAATAAGAGACGAATTTATAAAACTGGGCCAGGTATTAAAATTATCTGGTTTGGCCGGTTCCGGTGTAGAGGCGAAAGAGCTGATTCTGCAAGGAAAAGTGAAAGTAAACGGAGAATGTGTTTTACAAAGAGGAAAAAAAATATTTAATGATGATATAGTGGAATTTGATGGAAATAAGATAAAAATAAAAGCTTGACAGGTGTAATATATGATTATAAAATCTTTGGAACTGATGAATTTCAGAAACTATGATTTTTTGGATTTGAAATTCAGCGAAGGAACCAATATCCTATATGGTGATAATGCTCAGGGAAAGACGAATGTACTGGAAGCTATTTATCTGTCCGCCACTACAAAATCACATAAAGGAAGCAAAGATAAGGATATGATAAGTTTTGACCAGGAAGAATCTCATATCAGGACTTATCTTGTCAAAGAAGAAATTGGTTATAAAGTGGATATGCATCTTCGTAAAAATAAGTCAAAAGGGATTGCTGTAGATGGCCAGAAATTAAAAAAAGCGGCGGACCTTTTAGGCTTATTAAATGTTGTCTTCTTTTCTCCTGAAGATCTTGGTATTATTAAAAACGGACCTGCCGAAAGAAGAAGATTCGTGGATATGGAACTTTGCCAGTTGGATAGTTTTTATCTTTATAATTTGAACCATTATAATAAAATCGTAAATCAAAGAAATAAACTTTTAAAGGATATGCATTTTAATCCGCAGCTTAAAGATACACTCAATATATGGGATTCGCAGCTTGTTTCTTTCGGTAGCAAAATCATAGAGAGAAGACGTATGTTTGCCGGGCAGTTAAATGAGATTATTTATGGAATACATAAAAAGTTGTCCGGCGATAAAGAAGAACTTATCGTAAAATATGAGCCTGATGTGGAAATCGAAGACTTTGAGATTTCTTTAAAAAGAAGCCAGGAGAGGGATATTAAACTGAAACAGACTTGCGTCGGCCCACACAGGGATGATTTTTCCTTTGTTACCGGAAACATCGATATACGCAAATTCGGGTCGCAGGGACAGCAGAGAACTGCTGCTTTATCTTTGAAACTTTCGGAAATAGAACTTGTAAAAAAAATAGCGAAAGATACGCCGGTTCTTTTATTGGACGATGTATTGTCGGAACTTGACAGCAACAGACAAAATTATCTTTTAAACAGCATAGGAGATATACAAACTATTATAACCTGTACAGGTTTGGATGAATTTGTGAACAACAGGTTTGAAATAAATAAAGTTTTTAATGTAGTGGAAGGAACCATACAAAGTTAAAATAGATGGCGGAAGGAAACGGCCGAAATAAGGCAGAATGAGAGGTAAGAATGAGCAATAACAGCGAATACGGTGCGGATCAAATACAGATATTGGAGGGGTTGGAAGCCGTAAGGAAAAGGCCAGGTATGTATATAGGGAGTACTTCTTCAAGAGGTCTTCATCATTTGGTTTATGAGATCGTGGATAATTCTGTAGACGAAGCGCTTGCCGGTTTTTGCGATACGATCGAGGTAGTTATTAACAAGGATAATTCCATAACCGTTACCGATAACGGAAGGGGAATTCCTGTAGGGATTAACCATAAGTCGGGAATTCCTGCGGTAGAAGTAGTTTTTACGATTCTTCATGCAGGAGGAAAATTCGGCGGCGGGGGATATAAGGTATCGGGAGGTCTTCACGGAGTAGGCGCTTCCGTTGTCAATGCTCTTTCGAACTGGCTGGAAGTAGAAATCTATCAGGAAGGAAAGATATATAAACAAAGATATGAAAAAGGCCATGTATCTTATTCATTAAAAGTAGTCGGGGAATGTCCGGAAGAAAAAACAGGTACGAGAGTTAGCTTTAAGCCCGATGAAACTATTTTTCAGGAAACTACGGTTTATGAATTTGATATTTTAAAACAACGGCTCAGGGAAATGGCTTTTCTGACAAAAAACCTTAAGATCGTGTTAAGGGATGAAAGAGTGGAAGAAGGGCAGAAACCAGTTGAAAGACAGTTTCATTATGAAGGCGGGATAAAAGAATTTGTTACTTACCTGAATAGAAGCAAGACCCCTCTGTATGAGAATATCATGTATTTTGAAGGTACGAAAAATAACGTTTATGTAGAAGTGGCAATGCAGCATAATGATTCTTATACGGAGAGTTCTTATAGTTTTGTAAATAATATTAATACTCCGGAAGGCGGAACCCATCTGGTGGGCTTTCGAAATGCCCTGACGAAGACTTTTAATGATTATGCCAGAAATAATAAGCTTTTGAAAGAAAATGAAGCCAATCTTTCCGGCGAGGATATCAGAGAAGGACTTACTGCGATCATAAGCGTAAAAATAGAGGATCCCCAGTTCGAAGGGCAGACAAAGCAGAAATTGGGGAATTCGGAAGCAAGGGGAGCGGTGGATAATATTGTGAGCGAGCAGCTTACTTATTTCCTGGAGCAAAATCCCACAATAGCGAAAATTATATGTGAAAAATCGATTCTTGCCCAGCGCGCAAGGGATGCGGCAAGAAAGGCGAGGGAGCTGACAAGGCGGAAAACGGCATTGGAAGGCATGAGCCTTCCCGGCAAGCTGGCAGATTGTTCGGACAAAGATCCCTCAAATTGTGAAATTTATATCGTAGAGGGAGATTCGGCGGGAGGAAGTGCAAAGACGGCAAGGAGCCGTAATACCCAGGCGATTCTTCCGCTTAGGGGAAAAATATTAAACGTTGAAAAGGCGAGACTGGATAAGATATATGCCAATGCGGAAATAAAGGCGATGATAACGGCTTTTGGAACAGGTATTCACGAAGATTTTGATATCAGCAAATTGAGATATCATAAAATTATTATTATGACGGATGCCGATGTGGACGGCGCTCATATCGCTACTTTGCTTCTCACCTTCCTTTATCGTTTTATGCCTGATCTGATCAAAGAAGGATATGTTTATCTGGCACAGCCTCCTCTTTATAAATTGGAGAAGAATAAAAAGGTCTGGTATGCTTACAGCGATGAAGAACTCGATAATATATTGAAAGAAGTAGGAAGAGATCAGAATAATAAGATCCAAAGATACAAAGGTCTTGGGGAAATGGATGCGGAGCAGCTTTGGGAAACGACGATGGATCCTGAGAGACGTGTTCTTTTAAGGGTAACGATGGATGAGGAAGCGGAGTCTGAAATTGATTTAACTTTTACTACCCTGATGGGGGATAAAGTAGAGCCAAGGCGGGAATTTATAGAAGAAAATGCCAGATTTGTAAAAAATCTTGATATTTGACAGCGCAGAAATGAGGAAAAGAATGGAAGATAATATCTTTGATAAAATTCATGATGTGGATTTGAAGAAAACAATGGAAAATTCTTATATCGATTACGCTATGAGCGTTATCGCTTCCAGGGCGCTGCCTGATGTAAGGGATGGATTGAAGCCCGTACAAAGAAGAGTCCTGTATTCGATGATAGAATTAAATAACGGCCCAGATAAACCGCATAGGAAATGTGCGCGTATTGTCGGCGATACCATGGGTAAATATCATCCTCATGGAGACAGTTCCATATACGGGGCCCTGGTCAATATGGCGCAGCCATGGTCTACCCATTATCCGCTGGTAGATGGCCATGGAAATTTCGGATCGGTAGATGGTGACGGCGCGGCTGCCATGCGTTATACGGAAGCCAGGCTTTCTAAGATATCGATGGAAATGCTTGCCGATATCAATAAAGATACGGTAGATTTTGTACCGAACTTTGATGAAACTGAAAAAGAGCCTTCCGTTCTTCCAAGCCGTTTTCCGAACCTTCTCGTAAATGGAACGACAGGGATTGCGGTAGGAATGGCTACTAATATTCCTCCTCATAATCTGAAGGAAGTAATAGGCGCTGTTGTAAAAATTATAGATAACAGGGTAGAAGAAGACAGGGATACCGAGATAGAAGAAATACTTTCTATTGTAAAAGCTCCTGATTTTCCAACCGGTGGAGTTATACTGGGAACGAGGGGAAGCGAAGAGGCATATCGAACCGGAAGAGGAAAAGTAAGAGTAAGAGCCGTAACGGATATAGAAACGCTGCCAAATGGAAAAAGCCGTATTATAGTAACGGAACTTCCTTATATGGTGAATAAAGCGAATCTGATACAAAAAATAGCGGAGTTGGTGAAGCTAAGAAAAATAGACGGAATCACTGATTTGAGGGATGAATCCGACAGGGAAGGCATGAGAGTTGTCATTGAATTAAGAAGGGATGCCAATGCCAATGTTATTATGAACCAGCTTTACAAACATACTCAGATGCAGGATACTTTCGGTATTATTATGCTTGCTCTTGTGAATAATCAGCCGAAGGTTATGAATATTCTCGATATGCTCACACATTATCTTGCCCATCAGGAAGAGGTAGTAACGAGAAGAACGAAATATGATTTGAATAAAGCGGAAGAAAGAGATCATATTTTACAAGGGCTGCTGATCGCTCTCGATCATATCGACGAAGTGATACAGATTATAAGAAGCAGCGAAAATGTACAGAAAGCAAAAGAAAGGCTGATCGAACGTTTTCAATTCAGCGAAGTACAGGCTCAGGCTATCGTAGATATGAGGCTCCGTACTCTTACCGGTTTGGAAAGAGATAAGATTGAGAACGAACATAAGGAACTTCTAGCTAAAATAGCGGAATTAAAAGCCATTCTTGCGGATAGGAAATTATTGCTTGGCGTTATAAGAGATGAGATTACAATCATATCTGAAAAATATGGAGATGAAAGAAAAAGTGCGATAGGTTTTGATGCTTATGATATATCTATGGAAGATCTGATACCAAAAGATAATACGATAATTGCCATGACGAGTCTTGGATATATTAAAAGAATGACGATTGACAATTTCAAAAGCCAGAACAGAGGGGGAAAAGGAATCAAAGGAATGCAGACTATCGATGAAGATTATATCGAAGATCTGCTTATGACGACTACCCATCATTATATTATGTTCTTTACTAATTTTGGAAGGGTATATAGATTAAAGGCTTATGAAATACCGGAGGCAGGAAGGACGGCGAGAGGAACCGCTATTATTAACCTTCTTCAGCTGAATCCAGGAGAAAAGATTTCCGCAATTATACCTATTAAAGATTATGAAAATAATAAGAATCTTTTTATGGCTACGAAAAAAGGAATCGTAAAGAAGACCCATATTATAGAATATTCCAATGTAAGGAAAAACGGGCTTGCCGCAATTAATCTGCGGGAAGACGACGAATTGATAGAAGTAAAAATAACCGATGAAAATACGGAAATATTTCTTGTTACGCGGCAGGGTATGTGCATCAGGTTTATGGAGACGGATGTAAGGGCTACCGGAAGAACTTCTATGGGAGTGATTGGTATGAATCTTTCGGACAGGGATGAAGTTGTCGGTATGCAGTTAGACCATCAGGGAGATTCTCTTTTAATCGTATCGGAAAACGGTATGGGAAAAAGAACTTACCTGGATGAATTCAGCGTTCAAAAACGCGGCGGCAAAGGTGTGAAATGTTATAAGATCGTAGAAAAGACAGGATATGTAGTCGGAGTGAAAGCGGTAAATGATGATCATGAAATTATGATGATCACTACTATGGGGACGATCATACAGTTAAGAATGGACGATATATCCACTCTTGGAAGAATTACATCAGGAGTAAAACTGATCAATCTCGATGAAGGCTCCAAAGTAGCGAAGATTGCAAAAGTAAGGGAAAAAGTATCCGATGGAGATCATGAGTTTGAAAATTTTGAGGATGCGCTGGAGGATATACCGGAAAGTGAAAAACATCCCGTGCTGCCCAACGATGAGGAAGTAACTCTTCCAAAGGAAGATGATGATGAATGATGGATTTTTTATGGAAATAATAATTCAGTTTGGATTATTGGTCATTGGATTTTTGTTATTAGTAAAAGGCGCGGACTGGTTTGTAGGAGGGGCATCAAAAATTGCGGACAGATTTGGTATTCCTCAGTTGATTATCGGACTTACGATAGTGGCTATGGGAACCAGTGCGCCGGAAGCTGCGGTCAGTATATCCGCAGCGCTGAAAAATACGGCTGAAAATAATAGCGCCGCAATCGCTATTGGAAATATCCTTGGCAGCAATATATTAAATGTATTGCTGATTCTTGGAATAACTTCCATTATTGTAGCGATACCGGTACAAATATCAACCATAAAATACGAAATTCCTTTTATGATTGTTATTACCTGTTTATTAGCGGGAATCGGTTACTGGAAGGGCCATCTTGGGAGAGTAGACGGAATCATTCTGTGGATGTTTATGATCGTGTATTTTGTCTATCTGATCGTGATGGCAAAGAAGGGAAAAATAAGCGTAGGAATTGAAGAAACGGAAATAAAGGTAAATGATAATATATTTATGCTTCTCATTCTATTAATCATAGGAATTATCGCCATTGTGTCGGGAAGCAATATAGCTGTGGATGCGGCGACATCGCTGGCAAGAATTTTCGGAATGAATGAAAGGCTGATCGGCCTTACCATAGTGGCGTTTGGCACATCGCTTCCGGAATTGATTACTTCCATAACTGCCGCCATGAAGAAAAAAGCGGATATTGCCGTTGGAAATATAGTGGGAAGCAATATTTTTAATGTATTATTCGTTATAGGAACTACGTCGCTGATTACGGATGTGCCTTATAATTATTCTTTTAATTTTGATAGTATTGTATGTATCAGCACTTCCATACTTTTATTTTTGTTTGTATTTTGGAAGAAGAAATTGTCGCGTATTCATGGAGTACTATTGCTTTGCGTGTTCTGCGCATATTATGGGAAAATTATTTTTTTCTGAAAAATGGTCTGAATTGTTATATAATAAAATAAGTGAAAGTAATGACATTTATGAATGATAAACAAGGAGGGAAGGTATGAAGAAAAAATATGATGTAGTGGCTTTGGGCGAGTTATTGATTGATTTTACGGACAACGGAATCAGCGGGCAGGGAAACACGATATTTGAAGCGAATCCCGGGGGAGCGCCTTGTAATGTGCTTGCGATGCTTCAAAAATTGGGAAACAAAACGGCTTTTATCGGAAAAGTGGGGAAAGATATATTTGGTACAAAGCTGAAAGAAGTTTTAAAAGAAGTCGGAATCGATACGTCCGGTCTTGTTATGGATAAAAAAGTGAGGACTACCCTCGCTTTCGTACAAACATTAAAAGGCGGAGATAGGGATTTTTCTTTTTACCGCAATCCGGGAGCCGATATGATGTTAGAAGAAGGAGATATTAATAATAGTCTTATAAAAAATTGTAAAATTTTTCATTTTGGCACTTTATCCATGACACATAAAGGAGTCAGGAAAGCGACAAAGAAAGCAATAAAAAAAGCAAAAGAAAGCGGAGCTTTGATTTCTTTTGATCCTAATCTGCGCCCTCCTCTCTGGGAATCGCTGGACGATGCGAAAAAACAGGTGGAATACGGACTGGGTCAATGCGATATTTTGAAAATATCGGATAATGAAATACAATGGTTTACAGGAGAAAAAGATTTTGATAAAGGTATTAAAAAATTACAGGACAGATATAGTATAAAATTGATTGTATTATCTATGGGCAAAGATGGGAGCCGCGCTTATTACAAAAATCTCAGAGTGGAGAAACCTGCGTTTGTCCAGAAAAATACGATAGAAACAACAGGAGCTGGCGATACTTTCGGAGGCTGCTGTCTGAATTTTATATTAAAATACGGCCTGGATAATATGGATCAGGAAAAATTGGAGAAAATGCTGACGTTTGCCAATGCAGCGGCTTCCCTCATTACAACGAAAAAAGGAGCGCTGCGCGTTATGCCGACAAAAGATGAAGTAAAAGATTTTATCAAGGCATATTAATATTTTGTACGGAAAGCCTGTATATGATTGTAATAAATTATATATAGGCTTTTTATTATATGAAGAGAGAAATGAGGTTAAATATGAAAGAAGATTTAATGGAAAAAAGAGAAATTCAGACAGATTCAGGAGATGATAATAAAGTAATTTCTCCCATGAGAAGCATTCATATGATTCCTATGGATAAAATATCCGGTTTTGAAGTCCGTCCGGGAATATATGAAGTGAACGGAGCTACGGCAATTCCTTGCGGCGTTAATTTTACAGTTCATTCTTATCATGCAACAGGCTGTGAACTTCTTCTTTTTCGCAGAATGGAAGATGAACCTTATGCAGTCATTCCTTTTCCGGAAAATTACAGGATAGGGAAAGTATATTCCATGATCGTCTTTGGATTGAATATAGAAGATTTTGAATATGCATATAGGATCGACGGCCCTTATGATATGAAAAAAGGATTGTTATTTAATAAGAATAATTATCTTTTGGATATTTATGCAAAAGCGGTAAGCGGACAGAGAATATGGGGCGTTAAGAAAAAAGAAGGGGTTAGTTATAAGGCGAGAGTAGTTAAGGAAGATTTTGACTGGCTTGGAATGAATCAGCTTTTGATCCCTATGGAAGATCTTGTTATTTATGAAATGCATGTAAGAGGCTTTACGCAGCATGAATCTTCCGGCGTAAGATATCCGGGAACTTTCCGGGGACTTCAGGAAAAAATAAAATATCTGAAGGATCTCGGCATAAATGCCGTAGAATTGATGCCTGTTTTTGAATTCGATGAAATGAAAGATTACAGGGAAGTAAATGGTAAGCAATTATTGGACTACTGGGGATATAATACGGTAAGTTTTTTTGCCCCGAATACAAGTTATACGGCGAAGGCGGAATATAATCATGAAGGAACCGAGTTAAAGGAATTGATTAAAGAACTGCATAGAAATGGAATAGAATGTTTTCTTGATGTAGTATTTAATCATACGGCGGAAGGAAATGAGATGGGTTCTTGTTTCTCTTTTAAAGGGTTCGATAATAATATTTATTATATGCTGACGCCGGATGGAAGCTATTATAATTTCAGTGGATGTGGAAATACGTTAAATTGCAATCATCCTATCGTGCAGCAGATGATTATGGAATGTCTTCGTTATTGGACGACAGTTTATCGTATTGATGGTTTCCGGTTTGATCTTGCTACTATTCTCGGGCGGAATGAGGACGGATCTCCGATGAATAATCCTCCGTTATTAAAAAGCCTTGCTTTTGACCCGATTCTTGGGAATGTAAAATTGATTGCGGAAGCATGGGACGCGGGCGGTCTTTATCAAGTCGGAAGTTTTCCGGCATGGAACCGGTGGTCGGAGTGGAACGGAAGATACAGGGATGAGATACGTGATTTCTTAAAGGGCGAATATGGCATGTCAGGGCTGGCTGCAAAAAGAATTACGGGTTCTAAAGATTTATATGATCCCGAATACCGGGGAAATAATGCATCGGTCAATTTTATTACCTGCCATGACGGATTTACTTTGTGGGATCTTTATTCTTATAATTGGAAGCACAATGAAGACAACGGATGGAACAATACCGATGGAAGCAACGATAACCGCAGCTGGAATTGCGGTGTGGAAGGGGATACGGATAATGAGGAAGTTTTAAATCTCCGGCGGAAGCTTGTAAAAAATGCGGCGGCAGTACTCATGATGAGCAGGGGTATTCCTATGTTTCTGGCTGGAGACGAGTTTTGTAATACCCAATTCGGAAATAATAACGCTTATTGCCAGGATAATGAAATATCATGGCTGGATTGGAAATTGCTCGAAAAAAATAAAGATATATTTGAATTTTTCCGATATATGATAGGATTCCGAAAAGAGCATGACATCGTAAGAAAAGATACCGGACATTGTTCTTTAGGTTTTCCTGAAATACAAGTGATGGAAGCAGACGATTACTGTAAAATACTCCGTATTATTTATGCGGGGAGAAATGATAATAATACGAGGGATGATATTGTCTGTCTCGCTGTTAATGTATTTTGGGAAGAACAGGAATTTTGCCTTCCTCCGGTAACTTGCGGCATGGGATGGTATGTTGCGGCGGATACCGGGAACAAGTATTTATCGGATTCGATTCCGAAAAAAGGGGAAAAAATGCCTTTTCTGGAAGAAGGGAGAATACGTATGGCCCCGCGTTCGGTTTGTGTGATGGTTGTGAAATAAATTTATTTATAAAATAATACAAAATCTATAAATGGAGGAGAAAACTATGTCAGAAGAAATGAAACAGGAAACAATGGAAGATTACAGCAAAGAGCTGGAGGCATCTTTTAAGAAGATCGGGGAGGGAGATATTATTTCCGGGACAGTTATATCCGTGAATGAAGAAGAAGTGATCCTTGATTTCAATTATTATGCCCAAGGTATTATCAAAGCGGAAGATATGAGCAATGATCCGAAATATAATATATTGGATGAAGTAAAAATCGGGGATACTATAAAAGCAACTGTTGTAAAAACGGATGACGGTTCAGGAAATATCCAATTATCCTGTAAAGAAGCAAAAGAAGTTCTTTCATGGGATATCTTGAATCAATATATGGAAGAAGAAAAAGAAATTGAGGTAAAAGTAAGTGAAGTGGTGAACGGAGGAGTGATTGCTTATGCGGAAGGCATCCGTGGATTTATTCCTGCTTCCCACCTTTCCCTTAATTATGTAGAAAATCTCGAAGAATGGGTGAATAAAAAATTGTCCGTTAAGGTAATTACCGTGGATGAGAGCAAGAAAAAGCTGGTAATGTCGGCAAAGGCGGTAGAAAAGAAAAAGGCGGAGGAAGAAATCCATCATAAAATATCCATGCTGGCACCGGGAACGATTATGGAAGGAACCGTGGAATCTTTAATGCCTTATGGTGCCTTTATAGCTCTTTCTGATGGATTGAGCGGATTGGTTCATATATCGCAGATCAGCCAGAGAAGGATAAAGAAGCCTTCGGAAGTCCTGAATACGGGAGATAAGGTAAAAGTTAAGATCTTAAATACGAATAATGGAAAAATTAGCCTTAGTATGAAAGCGGTGGAAGAAAATTCGGAAGTGGATGAGGTAGAAAAAGTAGAAACTTCAAAGTACAGTTCTAATGAAAAGATTGGTACCTCTTTGGGGGATTTATTTAAAAATCTGAATTTATAATATTTATAATTTTATAATTTTTATAATAAGGTAACGAGGAGTAATATTATGGAAGCGTATGATGTATTTAAAGATCTTGCTATTATTATAATAGCGGCAAAATTTTTTGGAATTTTAGCAAGAAAATGTAAAGCGCCGCAGGTAGTAGGGGAGATTATTGCCGGACTTATTATAGGGCCGAGCATTTTAGGGTTGGTAAACCAGTCGGATTTTTTGATTGAAATGGCGGAGATCGGTGTCATTATTCTTATGTTTTCCGCAGGGCTTGAAACAGATTTGAAAGATCTTATGAAAACGGGTCCGATTGCAGCTTTAATTGCCTGTGCAGGTGTATTTGTTCCCCTTATACTGGGTGCTTTGCTTTATATGGGCTTTTATGGAGTTGCTCCATGGGGGTCAGAAGGATTCTATAAAGCGGTATTTGTCGGTACGATATTGACGGCGACTTCCGTAAGTATCACGGTAGAAGCGCTGAAAGAAATGGGAAAACTAAAGGGAAAAGTTGGAACAACGATTTTAAGCGCAGCGATTATTGATGATGTAATTGGTATTATCGTACTTACATTTGTTATGGGATTCAAAAGCCCGGATTCCAATCCGGCGTCCGTTGTAGTTAATACGGTTTTATTCTTTATATTTGCCATCGTTGTTGGATTTGTCTGCTTTAAGATATTTAAATTTGTGGATAACAAATATCCCCATACAAGGCGTATTCCGATCGCCGGCCTTGCTTTATGTCTCGCTATGGCTTATATTGCGGAAAAATATTTTGGAATCGCGGATATTACGGGAGCCTATGTGGCAGGTATTATTCTTTGCTCCATAAGGGATTCCGAATACATAGCAAGCAAGATGGATACCAATTCCTACATATTATTTGGCCCCGTATTTTTTGCCAGCATCGGTTTAAAGACAAATTTAGAAAGCCTGAATGTCAGTATTTTAATATTTTCCATTGCATTCGTAGCGGTGGGATTGATTTCAAAAATAATAGGCTGTAGCCTGATGGCACGGATTTGTAAGTTTAATATGTCGGATTCTTTGAAAATCGGTGTCGGAATGATGACGAGAGGGGAAGTAGCCCTGATCGTTTCCCAGAAAGGATTGTCCGTCGGATTGCTTACGCCGGTATATTTTACTTCTGTTATTTTATTGATTATTGTTTCTTCTATTGCTACGCCTATTATTTTGAAGTTGTTGTATGCAAAAGATGATAAAAAAATTGGTATGGCATAAAAAATAGGAAATATTAATAAAATATTCTGAAAAAATGATTGAGAGATCTAAAAAGAGTGTATATAATAAAGATAAGAAGTAAATGAGTGAATTTTTTCAACAGGTAATAAAAATGGAAGGGAGGAGTATATATGTATCAAATTGTAACGATTGAACGCCAATATGCCAGCGGTGGAAACGAAATAGGCAGAAAATTGGCAGAAGCGCTTGGATATAAGTTATATGACAGAAATATTCTTATGGAAGCGGCAAAAAATCTTAAGATACCTTCCGTACAAATTGAGGGGCTGGAAGAAAGAAGCCCCGGAGGATTTCTTTTCAACCTTTCCAAAACTCCTTTAGGCGGGGTTTCCAACAGCAGGGAATTATCGTTGGCGGATAAGTTATTCCTTGAAGAAAAACGAATTATTGAAGAAGTGGCCGAAGAGGCGAAATGCGTGATCGTTGGAAGGGCATCCGGGTATATTCTCAGGGAGAAAGCCGACAGCTTACGGGTATTTATTCATTCGGATAATGAAAAAAGAAAAAAGCGGGCGATAGAAAGAGAAGGAATTAAAGAATCGGAAGTGGAAAACGCCTTGAAAAAGAATGATAAGAGAAGAAGCGGTTTCTATAATGCGGTTACGAACTGGGAATGGGGAAATCCTGCATTTTATGAGTTGTATATGGACAGCGGAAGGCTTGGTATCGATTTGTGTGTAAAACTGCTTGTGGAGGCAGTAAAGAGTTAAGATAAAATATATACGAAGTTTAAAAAATACGGTTATTACCGGAGATATAAAAGCTATCCGGTAATAACCGTATTTTGATCAATCCGTCCATTGTTTCAGCATGGCTTTTGCGGAACGGTTCATTTCTTTTCTGAAATCCACATAAAATTTTCTATTGGCAAATGCTTTAATATATTCGGCAAATTCTTTTCCTGTTTTTTCCGATTGCTTTTCGAACATGCATATTGTCTCTTCTATGGTTTTCTGACGATAAGTATTCGTATGGACAATATCTTGTAATTCAAAACGCTTTGGTTTGATCCTGTCTTTCTGCTATTGGGTAGGTTTTCCGAAAACAACCATGGAATAAGGAAGGGCGTATTTGGGAAGATGGAGCAGCTTCCGGTTAATTTCAAAATTTTCCATAATATCGCCGATATAGCAGGAACCGATCCCCATGGACTGTGCCGCAACAACGGCATTTTGCGCGGCAATCACGCAGTCCTGCGAGGCAAGGAAGAGATCCGCTTCTTCTATTTTAGGAGATTCTTCACAATAAGCGTTAAAAATATCGTACCATTTTTGAAAATCTACTAAAAAAATAAGTACAAGGGGAGCTTTAGCGATAAAAGGCTGATTATCGCATCTTTTTGCTAACTCGTCTTTTAAACTCTGTTCCTGGATATCGAGAATGGAATATAGAGTCATGTTTCCTGCAGTGGGAGCCTGAAGGGCCGATGTAAGTATCATTTGTTTTTCATCATAGGTGATTGGTTCATCGGTAAAAACGCGGACGGATTTTCTGTCATATAATTGCCGGATTGTCTGGTTCATAAGCATAGTCTCCTGATTGATGTTTTTATTTTTATTTACTATTATTTTTTGGAAATTGTCAATATATATTCTAATTAAATCACGGAAATCAATTTTGCCATGCCAAAGACCGTCAAAATTGATTTCTATGCAATTAAATTGACATTAAAAGAAAAAATGCGTAATATTATAGACAAAAAGAGAGAATGGAGGGTATAGAATGAATTTATTTGGGTTTTTGATTATTTTGGTAGTCGTTATTTTGGTTGCTGTTATTCTTGTGACAGGGTATAAGAAGGCGCCGCCGGATACGGCATTCATTATTTCCGGCCTTCGGAAAAAAATTATTATAGGAAAGGCCAGCGTAAAGATTCCGTTTTTTGAACGTATGGATAAACTGAGCCTGAAGTTGATTGCTATCGACGTTAAGACATCCAATGCGGTTCCCACGGCGGATTATATTAATATTCAGGTAGACGCGGCAGTCAATGTAAAAATAAGCAGCGAACAGCAAAGGCTCGCTTTGGCTGCGGAAAACTTTTTAAATCAGAATACGCAGTACATAGCCGGGATCGCCAGGGAAGTGCTGGAAGGCAATATGAGAGAGATCGTAGGCCGGATGAGGCTGGAAGAAATGGTCAGTGACAGGCAGAAATTTGCTAATTTGGTAAAAGAGAATGCGGAGCCGGATCTGGCGGCTATGGGCCTTGATATCGTTAGTTTTAATGTGCAGAATTTTGCGGACAGCAACGGTGTGATCGACGATTTAGGTATTGATAATATTTCCCAGATTAAGAAAAAAGCGGCTATTGCAAAGGCAGAAGCTGAAAAAGAGATCGCCGTGGCGAAGGCCGATGCGGATCGTCAGGCAAACGACGCGCGTATTAATGCGGAAAGAGAGATCGCTAAGAAAAATAATGAACTTTCCCTTCAGAAATCCGAACTGAAGAAGATGGAGGATACGAAGAAAGCGGAAGCGGATGCGGCTTATCGGATCCAGGAGCAGGAACAGAGGAAAACAATAGAAATAGCGACTGCGGAAGCGAGCATCGCAAAACAGGAAAAAGAAGTAACTTTGAAGCAGAAAGAGGCGGAAGTAAGAGAAAAAGCGCTGGATGCGGAAGTACGCAAGAGGGCGGAAGCGGATAAATTTGCTCGCCAGCAGCAGTCGGATGCGGAATTGTATGAAAGGCAGAGAAAGGCAGAAGCCGAGAAGTTCGAACAGGAAAGAGAAGCGGATGCTATGAAGGCGAAAGCGGAAGCCCAGAAATTCTCTAAAGAGCAGGAAGCGGCCGGAATTCGTATGGTTGGTGAAGCGGAGGCAGAGGCTATTCGTGCGAAAGGTCTGGCAGAGGCAGAGGCTATGGAGAAAAAAGCGGAGGCATATCAGAAATATAACAATGCGGCTATGGCTGAAATGCTGATAAAAGTACTTCCTGATATTGCCGGCAAGATTGCGGAACCTTTGACACAGATCGATAAGATTACGATTATCGGAGGGGACGGGCAGACGAACGGGGTCAGTTCCGTAGCCGATAACGTGCCGGCGGTAATGGCGAAGCTTTTTGAAACGATGAAAGAAACAGTCGGCATTGATCTTGCGGACATTGTAAAAGCCGGAACTTATGATGCAAAGGTAAACAGGAATATTAATATTACGACGGATGGAAGCGAAGAAGGAGAAGCGTTAAAAGATGGTGCCGTTGCAGCGTCTGCAATAAAATAATGAAAGTTTTTTTGTATTCCTCCTTTATCTGTGTTAAAATAAAAACCGATAGATTTTTAGATTTATGGCATACTTTTGAAAAGTATAGATAACAGGAGGAATACGATTTCATGGCGAAAGAAAATAAAACGCAGGAAAACAATGGACAGAAAATCCAGACAAAATATGAAAGAAAAATAGAAGAGAGAAAGAAACGGGAAGAAAAGGACAAGCGGGATGCAAAGCTGATGCGCATTGGAGTTATTGCAGCATGTTTTCTTATCGCAGCGGCGATTGTCGGCTCCGTTGCGGCTTCTGCTTTACGTAAAAAAGCGGCGACCAGCGATGCTTATATAACCATCGGCAGTCATTCCGTGACAAAACTGGAATTTGATTATTATTATTATTTGATGAAGAACAATTATATGATGACTTATGGTTCTTTACTTTCTTATATGGGAGTGGATGCAACGCAGAATTTGGAAGACCAGCAGTACAGCGGAGAGATGACATATAAGGATCTGTTCGAACAGCTTGCGGTAGAGCAGATCAGACAGACAAAGGCTCTGGCGGATGATGCGGCGGCAAATAATTTTGTTTATGATGATACGGAAGATTATGCGGCTATTTTAAATGAAGTGGAAGTGAATGCGGAAGCGGCAGGAACAACAGTTAATAATTATTATAAATTATCTTATGGAGAATATGCCACGGAGAAAAATTTGGAGTCTTTCGCAAAAGAAGGATTGCTGGCAGGAAAATATTATGAGTATCTGATTGAACAAAATGCGCCGGAAGAGCAGGAAATCAAAGATTATTATGCGGAGAACGTGCTGAACTACGACAGAGTGGATTACCATAGTTTTGCTTTTGAAGCGGAAACGGGAGATGAAGCTTCGGAAGAAGATGAAGCTTCTCAAGAAGATGCAGCTTCGCAAGAAGATGTAGAGAAAGCAATGGAAGATGCCAGAAAAAAAGCGGATGCTATGAAAAAAGCGCGGGAAGAAGGGAAAGGGTTTCAAGAACTTTGCCTGGAAAATGCTTCCGAAGAAAATAAAGCGATGTATGAGGATGGAGAGACAGATGCTTCTTTGAGAGAAGGGGCATATCATTCCAGCATTCCTTCGGTTATGGCTGACTGGCTGTATGAAGATGGAAGAGGGGAAGGGGATCTCGCAGTTCTTAAAGATGCGGATAGTAATCAATATTATGTGGTAGAATTTGTAAAGCGTTACTATGATGAAGCGGATGACGAAAATATCTCCAATACAATATCCAGCGAAAGAGTATTGGAGTATATTGAAAATATAATGGAAAGTTATACCGTCACCGATCAAAAGGGAAAATTAAAATATTTAACGATAGAAGATGCGGTAGAATCATAGAATATGTTATTCATAAAGTAGTTTATAAAAAAGGGTTCCGGTTAGATAACGCCAGATAAGGAAGTTTTTTATGTAGGGTACGGTGTGACTTAGTAAATGGGTTACACCGTATCCTTTTGTGGGTCGGATAGACCCTGTTGAGTATGTTGGAGTTTCTCAACAGAGAAACGGAAACATGCGAAATATTAACCACCCGCTATGCGGGTGCGTGACGTTTGTTATACAAAAATCACCTTTCCATTATAATAGAGGTGTTCAGGCCACTATTAAAAGAAAGGAAAGGTGATTTTATGGCAAAACAAACCAATTCGCTTGCCCACACGAAGTGGATGTGTAAATACCACATCATCTTCACCCCAAAGTATAGACGAAAAATTGTCTATAATCAATATAAAACAGATTTGCGTGATATTTTAAAGTGTAGGATTACAATATATGTTTGGCAAACCTACATTTACAAAAATTTTGGTATATTTTTTCGGAGAGTGGTGAATACTATTCTATTTTGGTTTTCAAATGCTGGAATTTAATTAATATGCTAATTACTTTTAGCATACAAGTTTAGAATAATGTCTGTATATAGTTGTTGCGATTTCCGAATCTGTATGCTATAATAATTGCGTACATTATTTAATTTTTGCATGCGGAAAGTTGGTGTCTGCTTGAGTAAAAAAGAAATTTTAAAAACGGTAATTGAAAATAACGGCGGCATTGCAAAAACTTCAGATTTTGTTGCTAACGGGATAAATAAATATGAGGTAGCGGCTTTTTGTAAAGAAGGAGTCATCGAAAGAATTCGTAGAGGATTTTATCAGCTTCCCCAAAGCAAAAGTATTACAGAAGAACAGCTCATACGGGAGCTTCTTCCGCAAGGAATTATTTGTGTTGAGTCCGCTTTGTTTCACTATGGATATAGTGATTTTTCTCCTCGTGAATGGTCGATTGCTGTGCCGAGAACAGCGTACCGTGCCGTAAAAAACATTGAAGAATTTCCGATAAAGGCTTACTATATTCAAAAGGGATTTTTAGATATAGGTAAGTCCACAAGCAATTTTAACGGTGTAATATTGCCTTTGTATGACCGTGAGCGAACAATATGCGATTGCTTTAAGTACCGCACAAAACTTGATAACGAAATTTTTAATAAGGCTGTCAATGCCTATGCTGCTGACGAAAAAAAGAATCTTGCAAATTTGTCTAAATACGCAAAGGAAATGAAGCTTTATACAAAGGTTATGAATGTAATGGAGGTGCTGCTTAATGGCTGATATAGCTGCGTCCGTGCTGGAGCGACTTAAGAATAAAGCTGCTGAAAGTGGAAGAAGTTATCAACTCTGTTTACAGCTTTTTTGCCAAGAGGAATTTTTGCGGCGTTTGGAAAAGTCCAAGTATGCTGAAAACCTTGTGTTAAAAGGAGGCTTGTTCCTCTATTCTCTTACTGACTTTGATAGCCGAGTAACGGTTGATGTAGATTTTTTGCTTCGGAAAATACCAAATACACCGGAACAGTTAAAGGGCATACTTGGGGAAATTATTGCAGTTCAAACTGGTAATGATTTTGTGACCTTTGAGATAAAAGATATTGCGCCTATTGCTGTTGCGAAGAAATATGCCGGTATAGGTGCTTCAATGGTCGCTCGTATTAAAAATACTCGCACACCCTTTGGCATTGATTTTGGTGTTGGCGATATCATTGTGCCAAAGCAGGAAAAAAGAAAAATCCCCACTCAGCTTGATGATTTTGTTGCGCCGACAATCAATACTTATTCCATTGAAACGACCATTGCTGAGAAAATTGATGCAATCCTCAGTCTGATGGAGTTTTCCAGCCGCATGAAAGACTATTACGATATTTATTATCTTGCCAATAAGTTTGATTTTGATGGAACGATACTATCCGAAGCTCTCAGAAAGACCTTTACAAACAGAGAGCATAGTTTTACGGTGGCGCAGTTTGGACAGGTTATGACTTTTGACAGTGATGACGCTATGCAGAAGAAATGGAAAGCGTTTACCCGTAAGATAGATACGAAAACAGATGACTATAGTACCGTACTGAAAACAATAAAAGCCTTCTTGACAAAGCCGTTTGCAGCAGCGGTAGAAGGCAAAGTGTTTACAGGTAATTGGACTGCCCAAAATGATGAGTGGATGTAGTAGGAGGATGTTATGAGTATAAACAATAATCCATATAATTTTTTGAATACTCCTGTGCTTGACGCTATGCGAAAATTGCAGAAAACCAGTGCATTGACTGCTGTTCATGAGTTGCAAGCTCAAATGTATCTTACTTTTTGGGCAAACAAAAAGTGATAAGTGAGGGCAGGGAGCATTAAATTCCCTGCCCCCATATTCCAATGGAATTTGCTTCGTTTTCGGGCAGTTGCAAATCGGGGACGAGATAATCTCCAATCCGTGTGTATGTACCGTCCATCTGTTCAAATATTGTCTGTCCCATAGTCCTAAAATTCTATAATTTTAACCTTGAATTTTTTAATTGGTGCGTGAGCGACTTTGATAATAATTTTGCGCTCATATTCATCAACCGCTATGTAGTATTTTTGTTCTTACATATTCTTTGACCTCCTTCACTTACATTGTAACAAATTTCTGTACTTTGCTGATGAATCTGTCAATGTTCTTTGTTTGTTCTTCCTGTTCGTTAATTTCTTCATTCAATCGCAACAGCTTTTCCCGCAGTTCTTCCTGCTCGTAATCGTCGGAGAGCATTTGAAATATGCTGTCAGATAGTTTCCCATTGGCGTTGTCCTCGTAAATAGGCTTGAATAATCGGTTAAGTTCTTCTATCCGGCGTTTTGCTTGCTTTCGAGCGTAGGCGGAGAGATTGAGCGTCGGTATTTGCCGCATTTTTTCTTCAATCAACGCCTGTTCTTCATTTTTAATTGAGCTATATCAAAGTGTCGATTGACTTTTTAGTATCAAAATGATAATATTTTCATATATTAACGCAGGAGGGTGAAAGATGACAGATAGGCTTATGGAGTGCATTACAAATCCGGTGAAATGTAAATTACTGCTTGAAATACATTCACAGGGGAAAGCAACTGCGAAACAGTTAGCCGATATTTATACCGACATTCCCCAAGCTACCTTATACCGGCATCTCAAAAAAATGTTAAGCGATGGTATTTTACAGGTGGTGGAAGAAACACAGGTGCGCGGTACGGTAGAAAAAACTTATTCGCTGGCACATAACCTCAGCAGCGATATAGAAACGATCGTTGAGAAAAATTCCGGCGAACTCTATATGCAGTATTTCATGCAATATTTCATTGGGTTTGCAAAACAGTTTCAGGAATATTGCCACTCTCCGAATATCAATATCAAAAAAGATATGACGGGATTTTCTCTTTCCCCACTATATCTTTCTGATGATGAATTGACTTCTCTTATAACAAGTATTTCTCAAATAATCAGCGCAGTAAAAAGAAATGAACCCAACTCGGAGCGCAAGCTGCGGACGATAGGCGTAATCGTATCTCCGGCAGAAAATACAGATAAATAAAATGACCGTCCCAAATCAGAGGGACGGTTTCTATTGACTTTATATTATCATTATGATAATATTATTGAAACGATAAAATAGGAGGTAAAAATATTGAACACATTATTTGAAATTCTGCCATTACTTGTTCCCGTTCTGCTAATAGACATTGCTCTTGCAGTAGCAGCAGTAAGACACATTCTACGACACCCATGCTATCGCTTTGGAAACAAAACCATGTGGCTTGTAACTGTTGTAGTCCTTTTGCTCTTTGGACCGATTATTTATTTTGTCTTTGGAAAGGGGGAGAACGAATGAACGTCCTCACAATACAAAATTTATCAAAAAGTTTTGGAAAGCAGAAAATCATTGACAATCTTAATCTGTCTGTTCCAGAGAGAAGTATCTTTGGCTTCATAGGAAAAAATGGTGCTGGCAAAACAACGACTATGAAAATGGTGTTGGGATTATTACAGCCCGACAAGGGAGAAATCCATGTCTGCAATGAGCCTGTTTGTTTTGGACAGACAAGGACAAATCAATATATTGGATATTTGCCGGACGTTCCAGAATTTTATAACTATATGACGCCGATACAGTATCTAAAGTTATGCGGAGAAGTCATTGGTCTATCAAAAACCGAAATTTCAAAAAGAAGTGATGAACTCCTTTCCCTTGTCGGGCTAAACAGTGCAACAAAGCAAATCGGCGGATTTTCTTGCGGTATGAAACAACGATTAGGAATTGCACAGGCATTGCTCACACAGCCCAAATTACTGATTTGTGATGAACCGACAAGCGCGCTTGACCCCGTAGGAAGAAAAGAGATTTTGGATATTCTTTATGAAATCAGCGGAACGACAACGGTGTTATTTTCCACGCATATTCTTTCTGATGTAGAGCGCGTTTGCGACCATGCAGCCTTTTTGAATGAGGGAAAAATCGCTGTTACTGGAACACTTGCAGAAATTAAGGCTTTACATGGACATGACAGCTTGCTTTTAGAATTTTCGGCGGATCAAGATTTACGGCTTTTCAAAAAACAAAAATCCATAGAGCCAATGCTGCTTCATTCCGAAGAAAATAAAAGGGAACTTATTTTGCATAGCCGAGATATGGTAAGTGTGCAAAAATTATTGTTTCGCGAACTTGCGGAAACAGGGATTTGTCCCGTAAAAATAGAACTTATGGAGCCGTCCCTTGAAAGTCTGTTTTTGGAGGTAGTGAAATGAGTGGATATATTGCTTTTATAAAAAAAGAATTTACGGAAAATATGAAGAACTATCGTTTCCTTATTCTGTTCGCAGTCTTTCTGATTTTCGGTATAATGAGTGCGTTTCTCGCAAAGTTTACGCCGGAAATATTATCGGCTTTAGCCGCAGATATGGAAATGACCTCTGAACCAGTCGCTTTGGACGCATGGAAACAATTTTACAAGAACATTTCCGGCGTTGGTTTCAGTGCATTTATCATTTTGTTTGGAAGTTGTCTGTCAAATGAATATTCCAAAGGAACCTTAGTTTTAATGGTTACGAAGGGATTATCCCGTAAAGCTGTTATTCTTGCAAAATATACGGTAGCCGCCGCGCTTATGACAATCAGTTATTGGATTGGATATGCTGCGGCATACGGTTATACAGCCCTTTTATGGAATGATAACCACCTTTCAAATGTTGCTTTTGCGGCAGTTTCCCTTTGGATAATCGGCTTTCTATACTTGAGTATTTTAATGATTGGGTGCGTGATATTCAGACAGACTTTCACAAGCATACTCTTTACAGGCGGCATTGTCGCCATAATATCCTTTCTCGGAATGATAGAACCGATTGCGAAATTCAATCCGCTCATTTTAACTTCAAAAAATATAGATTTGATTTCCGGCGAAGCTGTTCCGGCAGAATTTATGATACCTGCTGTTATTTCCATTGCCTTATCCATTTTGGGGGTGTTGATTGCCATTCGCCTTTTCAATAAAAAACAGCTTTAATTGTCGAATTTGCAACGATTTGAAGAAATACTCTTGTATTTGGTATTTCTTTAGTTATTTTTATGCTTATTTTTTTCTAAATATAGTAAATAAATAAAATAATTGCCATATTTCCATTTTAATGTGGAAAATAAACATATTTTTACAATATTTACAGTGATTTTTTGTATATGATATACTAAAATCAAGTTCATATTTCTGAAAAAAATATGTCATTTTGATCAGCAAAATATATGGAGGAATACCATGAAGGGAACAATAGCGGTAAAAGGTATGGCAATGGCGGATGTGTATCCTGTTTGTGAAATAAAAGGGAATATACGAGCGCAGAAAATGGAAGATGTGGAGGTGGAACTTAAAAAATTAGACGAGGCGAAGAAAGGATGTATGGAATCCCTGACTCGTTTGATCGAGAAATTACAAAATGAAACGGATAAAGAAAGTGCGGAAATTTTAGATTTTCAGCTCCTTCTTTTGGAAGACGATAATTATTTTGGCGCAATAAGAGAAATAGTGAAGGCGCAAAAAGTAAACTGTGAATATGCCATTGTAAGCCAGTCGGAAAGTTACCGGTCAGAATTAGCCGCATTGGATAATCCGTATTTAAACGAAAGAACGGCGGATATTACGGATTTAGAAAGAAGATTGCTGAATGTACTATCCGGAGGTATGGAACACGATATGGAAGACGGTTCATGGATCGTAGCCGCTGAAGACTTGACTCCTTCCCAGGTTGTGGAATTGGGGAAAAAAAGATTAAAGGGCATTATCTTAGAAAAAGGAGGTTTGTCTTCCCACTGCGTGATTCTTGCAAGATCGATGAATATTCCTTGTATGATCGGGGTAAAAGGCGCACTTGGAAAGATGAAAAAGGGGGAAAAAGTTTTATTGGATTGTATCGACGGGGAAGTGATAATCCGGCCGGATAAAGAGGCGTTGAAGAAATATTTGGATTACTGTGAAAAAATGGACGAAGAAAAAGCTGATCTGGAGCGGTTTAAACATCGCGAGACTAAGACAAAAGACGGAAAGGATATGAAAGTATACGCCAATGTTTCTTCGGAGACGGAAATAGAAGAGTTGAAAAACCAGGGGGGCGAAGGAGTAGGCCTGATGCGTACGGAGATGCTCTATATGGAAAGGAACAAAGCTCCTGATGAAGAGACGCAATATCAGATATATTCCAAAATAGCAAAAGAATTGGAAAAAGATCCATTAATTATAAGGACTTTGGATGTAGGCGGGGATAAACATATTTCTTATTTGAACATTCCTGCGGAAGATAATCCGTTTTTAGGTTATCGGGCTATACGTTATTGTTTGGATCATCCTGAAATTTTCAAATCTCAATTATCGGCAATTTTAAGGGCTGGAGTATGTGGAACAGTGAAAATGATGATTCCAATGGTTTCTGACCTGTCGGAAATAAAAAGAACCAGGGATATGATCGATGAAGTAAAACAAGAGTTGGACATGGCCGGAATAAAACATGGGGACGTGGCCGTAGGAATGATGGTAGAAACCCCTTCTGCAGCCGTTATGGCGGATCGTTTTGCAAAAGTTGTGGACTTTTTCAGTATCGGAACCAATGATTTGACGCAATATTTATTTGCGGCTGATAGAAATAATGAAAAGGTAGCGTCGTTGAATTCTTATTATCATCCGGCATTGCTGCGCATGATAGATCATATCAGCCGATGTGCCCATGAAAATGAAATTGAAGTAGATATATGCGGGCAGGCAGGAGAAGTGGAAGAATTGATTCCTTTATGGGTAGGGATGGAAATAGATAATTTGAGCGTAAGCATACCTTCCATTCCGAGGGTAAGAAGGGCCATTAGCTGTTGTTCGTTTGAGAAGTGCAGGGAATTGGTAAAACAGGTTTTGCATTTTTCTTCCGATAAGGAGGTAATAAAATTTATGAGAGAGGAGAAGACCAAATGATTGTGAGAGAACTTGAAGTATTGAATGAACTCGGTTTTCATTCAAGAGTGGCGTGCCGTATTACCCGGTCTGCAGGGGAATTCCAAAGCAGCGTACATGTAAAGAAAAACGGGCAAAGTTTTGATTTAAAAAACGTGACAGGGGTAATGATGGCCAATGCAAAACACGGTGATGTCGTGACGGTGGAAATAGAAGGACCGGACGAAGAGGCCGCCGCCGCTGCTATGGAAAAATTATTTGCAGAAAAATTCGGAGAGAGGTGATTTTATTTGGAAACAATGGAGTTAGCAATGTCTTTAATTGCGGGAGCTGGAGATTCAAAAAGCGATTCCATGGAAGCGATTATAGCGGCAAAAAAAGGAGATTTTCAGGCAGCCAGGGACTTTATTGAAAAAGCGTCCGCTTCTATGGAAAAGACTCATGAGATTCAGACTCAGTTAATCCGTGATGAAATGACGGGAAATTCGAGGGAAACGACGCTTCTCATGGTACATGCGCAGGATCATCTCTGTTCCGCCCAACTGTTGCGTGATTTGGCTATCGAGTTCACGGATCTGTATGAATTGGTTATGAAAGGAAGGGAAAAAGAATGAAAATATTGCTGGCATGTAACCTTGGTATGTCCACGAGCTTATTGGTGGAAAAAATCAAAGAGGAAGCAAAAAAGAAAAATATAGACGCGGAAGTGGATGCGGTGCCTTTTGATAAGGTTGCTTTATCGGTGAATCAGACGGACATTTTATTATTAGGTCCGCAAGTCAGATATTTGGTAAATAAATTCAAGGATCAGTTCGGGGATAAAATACCGGTAATTGAAGCGATGAATATGAGCGATTATGCGTTGTTGAAAGCGGATAATATTCTGAGGGACGCGATGGATTTGTACAATAAAAAGAAATAATGGAAACTTAAGATAAAAATGATATTGAGGAGGGTTCAAATGGCAAAATCCGAACAGAATAAATCAAAAAGTAATTTTATTGAAGAAAAATTTTTACCGGTAGCTGCCCGGATCGGCAGCCAGCGTCATCTGATCGCGATGCGCGATGGTATCGTTATGGTAATGCCGCTTTTAATTTTAGGCGCCTTTGCTATGATTATCGCTGAATTTCCTTTTCAGCCGTATCTTGATTTTATGGCCAGAACATTTGGCGAAGACTGGCTGGCGTTTGAAGGCATTATTATGAATGCAACTTATGGGATTGTGGCGATTGTAGCTTGTTTTGGGGTATGCAGTTCTTTGGTTTCCAGTTATGGAATCGACGGAACTCCTGCGGGAATTATTTCATTATCCGCATTTTTTACAATCAATGTAGTATCGGCATTTGAAACAGCGGACGGAACGGTAGAAGCCTGGCTGACCGGTACATTTACTGCAGAGTTTTTATTTACTGCTCTTTTGGTGGCTTTGGCAAGCGGAGAGATTTACCGTCTTCTGGTGCAGAAAAAGTTTACGATTAAACTTCCGGCGTCGGTGCCTGGGGCAGTTTCCCGGCAGTTTACCGCTTTATTGCCCGGCGTGGTAATTATTCTTCTGTTTACCGTGCTTCATTTCCTGTTTGCGGTGACTCCGTGGGGAAGTTTTCCTGAATTTGTTTCGGTAGTGATTTCCACACCGCTACGCGGTGCAGGGACTTCATATATAGGAACGGTGCTTGGATGTATCGTGGAACATATCCTCTGGGCTCTCGGCCTTCATGGTTCTTCCATCATTATTTTCCCTATTTTCGAGCCTATGTGGGTTATGAATCTCCAGGAAAATATAGCGAATGCAGCAGGACACATAGTAACCCAGCCGTTTTATGAGAATGGTGTATGGATCGGCGGTTCTGGGTGCACTCTTCCGGTAGTCGTATACATGCTTGTTTTTGCAAAATCCAAATTATTAAAACAGGTAGGAAAATTAGGTATTGGGCCTGGTTTGTTCAATATCAATGAGCCGGTTACATTTGGGCTTCCTATTGTATTGAATCCTATTTTGATGATACCTTTTATTTTGACACCCGTTGCAGTTATGACGGTTCAATATTTTGGCACTGCTATTGGTTTGTTCCCGCTTTGTAATTATATGGTGCCTTGGACGACACCGGTATTCATCAGTGGTTTTCTGATGACCGGAAGTTTAATGGGAGTAGTAGCGCAAATTGTATCTTTCGTAGTAGCTTTCTTTATCTGGCTTCCTTTTATCCGTGCATGGGATAAGACAAATTATAAAATGGAGCAGGAAGCGGAGATAGCAGCGGCAGAATAGAAGAAGATCAGCAAACGTCGTGTCAAAACTTTATATAGAATAAAAGCCGGGATGGACGGCAGGAACTTTATGCCGTCCGTATATACCCGGTAATCAGGAGGAAATTATGGGATTTATGGGCCTTGAAACAGCGTATGCGCCATCCGGTATGAGAAGCCGGCGTCTGGCCGCTTTTTTCATAGATGCGTTTATAGTATTGATACTGTCATTTATTGCTTTCCGTTTTTTTGGAGAACCGGATTTTTTTAGTGTAAAAAAAGCGATGGATGCTGCGGAATTGGCGGGAGGGCAGGATGCTGCATTAACCGGGGCGGTATTTTCCACTTTTAACCGGGCATATGGTATTATGCTGGCAATTAGCTTTTTTTATGAAGTTTTATCCCAATTTATTTTTAGGGGTTCTACGATTGGGAAATTAGTGTGCAGACTGAAAATAACATCCCGGAATGTGGAAAGAAAATGGCCGGTTCATGCATTGCTTTTATGTGTCAGAAGCTTTTTAAAAATGCTGTCCCTATATTTGTTTCAAGGTTTTCCCTTTCTTATATGTTGTTTAACAATTTTTACAAATAAAGAATGTTATACGGGATTTGATATGGCTGTAAAAACAATAACAGTAGATAGAAAAAAGGAGTTGTAGTTATGAGGATTACGATACAGACACCATTAAAAAATAATGAAATCAAGGAATTGCTGGATGGTTCCGAGTTAGATGGGATCAAATTTACTTTTATCGGAAAAAAAGGAATCGGCTTGGAATTTGAAGCAGAAAGCATGAATTCCGAAGGAAATGCAAACGCTGCGTGTGCAAACGCTGCGTGTGCAGCGGTAAAGAAAGCGATTAAAGGGGAGGATTGGGGAAAGGTACTTTATTTTTCTGTTACAGGGGCTTGACCCGTATTGGTAGGAGAGTGGAAAAATGCGGCATTCCGAGGAAAATTTGCAAAAAATATTAGAAACGCTTTTGAAAAATGACGGCGATGGGTTTGTAACTTTGGATGATTTGTCACAAGTATTGAATATTTCAAAACGGTCAGTACAAAATTACTTGAATAAGGCGGATTCCTGGCTTTTGGAACATGATCTCCCGGATGTGAGAATTATTAAAAAACAAGGTTATGGAATCCGGATTTCCGTAGATTTTTCTGAACGCCAGAAATTGGCATCTCTAATAAAGAGCCGATATTTCACCATGCTGGAAGGAAGTGTGGAACGCCGTATAGAGATTCTCAGGAGCCTTGTATTTTCAAAAGAAGAACTAACAATTCAATTTCTTGCGGATCAGTTTTATGTGAGCCGTTTTGTCATTTTGTCGGATTTGGATTGGGTGGAAAACTGGCTTTCCCAATATAAGTTAAAATTGTTTAAGACACAGCGCCGGGGAATAGGCATAGCTGGGGATGAAATTTCCAGGCGTGCGGCTATTGCAGGCTTTTTTGACTTAAAAGAATTGAAAAATAAGTCGGTGGTCTATGAATCAAAGCAAATTTCACGCCTTTCAAAAGAAAATCTGCAAAAACTAGAGGAAGTCTATGATAAAAAGGATATAATTAATATTTGTGCAATCATAGAAGACGCGGAAAAAGAATTTGATTTTTTTATGGGAAGCGATTTTTTCACCGCTTTAGTTACCCATATGACAATCAGCGTATTCCGGCTGCGGCATGGATGTGAGGTAAAGAAAGAATTTCTTCCGCCAAATGAAGAATTTCCACAGTTGGAGATGAATACGGCATTATTTATTGCAAAGCGTCTGGAATCCATGTTTTCGATTAAACTGCCGGAATCGGAATGTATTTATATCTGTATTCATTTAATGAGTTATAATACATTTTTGGATCAGCCTGACGGAGAATATCGGATGCCTGAAAATATTGAAATGCTGGCTATGCATTTAACAGAAGCTATAGATGCCGAGCTGGGAAGTAATTTTGCAGGGGATAAGATGTTGTTTTTTGGCCTTGTCTACCATTTAAGAAGCGCTATTTACCGGCTGAAAGAAAATCTCGGTTCCCATGAGCATTCTTTTCCTATTTTGCCTGATAATTATGAAGATATCTATTCCAGTATATGTAAAAATACAAATCTTTACCAGCAATTCGGCCAGGTAGCCCCTGATCAGAAGGAATTGATATCCATTGCTTTCCATTTTGGATTGTCCATGGAACGTATTACACAGAAAAAAAGGGCTTTGATCGTTTCCAATTCAGGAATTCTGACGCAGATGGAAATGTATCATGATATACAGCAAAATCTTCCTGAGATTAAGGTGGTGGATATTTGTTCTTCACAACAGCTTTCTTTTTGTGAAGAGAGCAGATATGATTTTATTATTGCGACGGCCTCTTTGGAAAATACGTCAAAACCCGTGGCCAATATCGCGCATATGGATAAGGAAGAGAGCAGACGTTTTATAGAAGAATTTGTATTTACAAAATTGTGCGATAATACTTGATATAAGGGGTGATAATTCTTAATATTCTGCCGATATAAATATATAAGATAAATATTATATATAATGCGGGGTTGCAAACGGATTTGCAGCGGGAGAACAAGGAGGTTAGAAGATATGATGTTACCGATAGTCGGTTCGATCCGCAATACTGTAAAAATGGCGGAAATGGACAATAAATGGCAGCAAAAGAAGAAAAACGGCGGAAAAGCATTGAAAGCGGAAATGAGTCCTCAGGAAAGGCAGATTCAGCAATATAAGGAAGATATAGAGAGGATGCGGGAAGGCAGACAGATGTCTGATATCGATGCGAAGTTAAAAGCAGGAGGGACGCTTACGCCGGAAGAAATCACTTATCTGCAAAGGAATTGTCCGG
The DNA here is from genome assembly GCA_000403275.2 of Lachnospiraceae bacterium 28-4. Taxonomy (GTDB): domain Bacteria; phylum Bacillota; class Clostridia; order Lachnospirales; family Lachnospiraceae; genus Kineothrix. The sequence continues at coordinate 663,681 of KE159600.1, read as the reverse complement.
AAAAGTACAAAGAATATGTGGAGATTAAAAACGAACGGGAAGCTTATAAAAGGCAGATGAAATCGTGCAAGACAAAGGAAGATGTGGAAAAGCTGAAGATGAATAAAATGAGCAGCTTTCTGGCAGAAGCCAAGTCGGTGATGAATAATCCGAATATTCCCAAAGGCAAAAAATTAGGATTAATGGAGAAAATTCTCAGAAGAGTGATGGGAATTGAGAAGGAATATGTTAAATTTGTCAATTCCGGCAGGTATAAAAATCTCCCTACCGAGGAAGAACTCGCGGAAGAAGAGAGAAAGAAAACGGAGCAGAACGAATCGGCGGCAGAGGGATTGGGAGAAATGACAGCGGATCAAGTGCAGGATCAGGAAAATATTTTTGAAGGGACGGAAACGGATCAGGAGGAAATCCATGCGGAAGAAACGGATGTGAAAGAACCGGAGGATGGAAAAAATCAGGCAGAAAGTTTCTCGGAAACGAAAAAATATGATGGTTATACGCTTTCGGAATTAAAACAAGCTTCAGATATGGCTTTTCATGAAATAGAAACGGAGTTAAGGGGATATTTGAAAGCATATAGGCCTTGTTGACTTACTTTTGAAAAATGATATAATAAAGATATAGCAAAACCGCGACAGGAATCAGATTTTCTGTCGCGGTTTTATAAGAATTTATGAGAAAGGAAGTGCTGACCGATGTTGCAAATTCTTAATTTAACGAAAACATATGGAAAATATAAGGCGGCGAATGATGTAAACTTTACCATTGAAGATGGGGAGATAGGAATACTTCTCGGGCCGAACGGAGCGGGTAAATCCACGGTCATCAAGAGTATTGCCGGGCTTTTGCGTTATAAGGGAAAGATTTTGATCCGGGGTATGGAGGCAAAAAGCCTGGAAGCAAAAAAAATTTTTGCTTATGTACCGGAACTTCCCGCAATGTATGAAGCTCTTACAGTAAAAGAACATATAGAATTTATTATTAACGCTTATCATGTTCCGGTAAGTGAAGAAGATATCCAAAAACTTTTTGAAAGATTTGAACTGACGGATAAGCAGGATAAGCTTGGCAATGAACTTTCCAAGGGAATGATGCAGAAGGTGAGTATTTGCTGTGCCTTAATTATCCGTCCGAAGGTTATTTTGCTGGACGAACCTATGGTCGGGCTGGATCCCGCCGCTATTAAGGAGCTGAAGCAGGTGATCATGGAGTTGAAGGAAATGGGAACGACAATATTGATCAGTACGCATATGCTGGAAATGGTGAAGGATCTTTGGGATGTTATGTTTGTAATGGATAAGGGACATATCATTGCTTCTTATAAAAAAAGCGATGTGAAAGAAGAAGATTTGGAAGAACTGTTTTTCCATGTGACGGATAATGAGAAGGAAGAAGAAAAATGAATATGATATTTTATCTTTATAGAAAAACTTTTAAAAATCGTGTGAAAAGAGCGTTAAAAAAACCGGTGACATATATTTATGCTGCTTTTGTTATTCTTTATTTTTATTTTATTTTTCGCTCTTTCCCTGTTTTTTTTGAATTGTTTGAAGTGGAAGGGGGATCTGTTCTTACGGCGATACTGACGGTAATTGTTTTTATTTTTATTCCTTCTAATATGATTTCTTATAGTAAACGGAAAGGGCTTGTTTTTCGTGAACCGGATATCCATTTTCTTTTTTCATCGCCCGTCAGCCCTAAGAAGATTTTGTTGTATGCCCATATAAAAAATATGATAGTGACGTTGATATTGAATATAATTGTAATCGTTGCCAGCATATTATGGTTCGATATACCGATATGGAAAATGGCGGTATATTTTGCGTTTTCTTTTATTGTGGAAAATATTCTGGAAGGTTCTATCATGATTTTGTGTTATGGAAACGAAAAATTGGACAAAAAGCAGATGTTTGCAGTGCAAATCGCTATGTATCTGTTGGTTGGTATTTTCATTTTGATCGGTGTTGGAATATATCTGAAGGAGGGAATCGGTTTTGGGCCGGTAGTGAATTATCTCCATAGCCCTGCGATTCAGATGGTTCCCGTAGTGGGATGGAATATTGCTTTTCTCCATCTGTTATTCATAGGGCCGGATACAGTGAATATTATTTGTTCCATACTGTATTTTATTTCTGTTATTCTATTGTTTTTTATGGCATATCGTATGAAATGCACCGGCGAGTTTTGTGAAGATGCGATTAAGTTTTCAGAAGATTATGAAGCAGCGAGAAAAAGAGGGAAGGCCGGAGAGATAGCGATTGTAGGATGGAAGAAAAAATACGGGAAGGCTACCGTTGCTTATAAAGGAAAATATGCGAAAGCTATTTTTTACAGGCAGTTATTGGAGTATAAAAAGAATCGGTTTTTTATTTTCGGCTTTTATACGTTGATCTGCCTTTTGGTGGGCATTGGCTTGGCAGTAATCGGCTATAGGAATCATGGTTTTGGTGGGTATGAAGTTTTTGTTATCTTAGGGGTAATGGCTTATCTTACGTTTATTTTTTCCGGTTATCAGGGAAAATGGGGGAAGGAATTAAAAAAGCCATATACTTATCTGATTCCCGATACGGCTTTGTGCAAGCTATGGTACTCTACGTTAATAGAGCATATAAGGTCGGTGATTGACGGATGCCTGATCGCTCTGCCGTCAGGAATTGTATTTGGAATTCCTTTTTTACAGATTTTGCTGGTTATTCTGGCTTATGTATGTATTCAGGCGTGCAAGCTTTATGCGGATATTATGGTAGAAGCGTTTTTGGGAAATATTCTGGGACTGGCAGGAAAACAATACGCGAGAGTGTTTTTTGAGGGAATTGTCATTGGTATAGGAGCGGTCGGAGCTGTGATCGGTGGTCTTATTTCGATGGAAATAGGATTGATTACACTGGCAGGAGTAGTCGTTTTTATGACGGCAGGAATGATGGCGATTGCTACGGTGAATTTTGAGAAGATGGAGACGGTTTGAGTGGCAATGATTTGATTTTTCAGGTAGAAAGAGTCAAAATAATGTACCTTTTAATCATAAAAACGTAGGATATTTGAAACAAATCCACTATAATAAGTCATATATGAAAAATATCAATGACCGGAGGTATGATTATGGTTAAAAAATGGTGGAAAGAGGCGGTAATTTATCAGATCTATCCCCGCAGTTTTATGGACAGCAACGGGGACGGGATTGGGGATTTGAAAGGGATTACGGGCAGACTGGATTATTTAAAATATCTGGGGATCGATGTTATCTGGCTTTCTCCGGTTTATCAGTCGCCTAACGATGATAACGGATATGATATCAGCGACTATCAGGCGATCATGGATGAATTCGGTACGATGGAAGATTTTGACGAGATGTTGGCAGAAGCTCATAAAAGGAATATCCGTATCGTTATGGATCTTGTAGTAAACCATACTTCCGATGAGCATAGATGGTTTGTGGAGAGCAGGAAATCAAAAGAAAATCCTTATAGAGATTATTATATCTGGCGGGAAGGAAAAGAGGACGGAACAGCGCCTAATAACTGGGGCGCCTGCTTTGGCGGTTCGGCATGGGAATATGACGAGGAAACAAAGATGTATTATCTTCACATGTTTTCAAAAAAACAGCCGGATTTAAACTGGGATAATCCAAAAGTGCGCCGGGAAGTATTTGATATGATGACGTGGTGGTGTGAAAAAGGGATCGACGGATTTCGTATGGATGTTATCAGCATGATATCCAAAACGAAAGAAATGCCGGACGGGGAAGTGCAGGGCTTCTATGGCAATGCCAATCCTTACTGTGTGAACGGGCCGAAGGTTCACGATTATTTGCAGGAGATGAATGAGAAAGTATTGTCAAAATACGATATTATGACGGTAGGGGAAACGGCAGGAGTGACGACGGAGCTGGCAAAACAATATGCGGGCGAGGATACCCGGGAACTGAATATGGTGTTTCAGTTTGAGCATGTGGAAAGCGATGGAAAATATGGAAAGTGGACGGATGAAAAAGTTCCTCTTCCCGTGTTAAAGAAAATTATGTCGCGCTGGCAGACCGAATTGTACGAAAAAGCATGGAACAGCTTATTCTGGGATAACCATGACCAGCCAAGGGCGGTTTCCCGTTTCGGAGATGACAGGCCGGAGTATAGGGAAGTATCGGCGAAGATGCTGGCAACCTGTCTGCATATGATGCAGGGGACTCCTTATATTTACCAGGGGGAAGAGCTTGGCATGACGAATTACCCTTTTCGGAGCATGCAGGATTTCCGCGATATAGAGAGCGTGAATGCGTACAGAGAATGGTGCGAAAGCGGCCATGTATCCCATGAAGCGTTCTGGCCATGCCTGACGGCGAAGAGCAGGGATAATGCCAGAACACCGATGCAGTGGGATGATACGGAGAATGCCGGATTCAGCAAGGGGACGCCTTGGATTGGAGTAAATCCCAATTATAAAGAAATAAATGCCCGGACGGAAACGGAGGATAAGAATTCTGTTTTTCATTATTATAAGAAACTGATCGGACTGCGGAAACAGTACCCAGTTATTGTATACGGGAAATATGAACTTTTATTGGAGGACAGTAAAGAACTCTTTGTCTATACAAGAGTTTTGGAAGGAGAAAAACTGTTGACAGTTTGTAGTTTTTCGGACAAAGAAGTGGAGTTTACGGTGCCGGAAGAATTTGTCGGGACGGATTGTATCATATCTAACAGAGAGAACGCTTATGAAGGTAAAATGGTAACGTTGGAACCGTATGAAGCTTTTGTTTTGTATAGGAGATAATCAAGTGAGCCGGATGTGACTAAATTTTAATTCCCCCGAATTCGGGGGAATTAAATCTTTACCATATTGTCAAGTGGTGAATTCAATTTTTCTTGCATGCATTTTTATACTATGACATAATATAAGTAAGAAATGGCATAAATAAATGAATACACAAATATTGGCAGTTTCTTCCAAAGGACAGATTTCTTTGCCTGTCAGCATCCGAAAACTCCTGTCGATTGATACTGGTGATAAACTGGTGGCATATACTTCCGGAGATGTTATTATGCTCAAAACTTTAAAACTTCCTTCTGCCGAAGAATTTCAAATTTACATCTGCCATACATCTGCCTTTTTATTACTTTTATTTTATTATTATGCCCTTCGGCAGGGCCATTACTGTAATCGTATTTTATTGCGTTTTTAACAGCTTCCAGATCCGGCCGAATCAGTTTCATTTTTCCCTGACAGGAGAATTTTAAAATCAGATACAAGTTTTAGTACCTGTTCCAATTCCGTTTGTCCTTTCAGGTAATATTCTATATCCCTCCGCTTTTGTCCGTCTGGGATTTCTTCCAGTGGTACATATAACAGCCTTTTTATGCCGCTTCTTTTTAAATAATGAACCCGGTGTTTCGTTTCCCAGCGGATTCCTTTCATTTTACTGTTATACAAGGAAATCTGGCCAGTATATCCTTCTTCTTTGATCAGGTTGAATATTTCCGTATACCCATATCCGCTTAAAAGTAGTTTTTACCAGCTCTTTTTAACCTTTGGGCTTCTTTAATTACCTCCCATTTTCTCAAACCAGTTTCTATTTTTCTGCGTTCACGTATATTTAATACTTCTTTTTCAGATACCGGGGCAGATGGCAGATCCGCAATCCTAACCTTGTCTTTTATTTTAAATTATTTATTTTTTATTGTGGAAGACAATAATGGGTGTTTTTGCCCTTTCCTTCCTGGATAAGCAGACCGTTTTCAATCATTTTTTTTAGCAGCCGTCCGCATGATGACTGACCTATACCAAGCAGTATTTCTATTTCTTTTCTTGTAATAACCCCCCGTTGCTTTGTCAGAGCAATTACTTTTTCTTCTGGTGTGCTTTTCTCTGGATTTATTTGCATTTGCCTTGCGGGTTCAGGCCTTGCATTCAGGTTAGGGAGAATAATTTTAAATGCATTATCAGATGTTTCAATCTGCGGTGCCATTCCGGTTCCCTCATACGCTTCCATGATTTTTATAATTCCGGTTCCATAGGCTTCTATCAATTCTAAACGGTAAAATACATTTGCCAATTTGAAGTTCCGACAGACGGAAATACCCATTGTTACATCTTTTAGGGATACGCCGCTTACCAGACCGCCAATAGAGGTAAATTCAAGTCTGTCTGCATAAAGGCTGATGAAAGTACTGGCGCGGAATGAATATTCACGATGAACAAGAAGATTCAAAAGAGCTTCCCTGACTGCTGTTTCCGGATAATCCCGTCTGTCAATACGATATAACTTATCAAAGGTTGAGTGTGTCTGATTACGGAAATCAATAAAATCATATGCTTCATCCATCTGCCGAAACAGGGAGCCGGAGAATTCTCTCCGATCCTTAAATTCACTCTGCGTTCTACCTTGAAAAACAGCGGCTTTAATTGTATGCACACACTGATCCGAAAGCAGTAACCCCAAGTTTGTATAGACACCATCCTGTGTTACCATTCCTAATGTTTTCATTTGTGTGAGACCAAACTTTACATTTCGTTCAGCAAATACTTTTTTTGCACTTTCAAAGGTTAAATTTTGTTCCAAAGACCGCATTTCTTCAAAATGATCTCCGTCAGTTTCCTTAATCATGCGGCGGATTGCAGTATTTGTAGCCGGAACAGAGGAATAACCTTGACGGACATAAACGCCTTCAGGACGCAAGCCTTTTTTGGCTATATAATATGGTCGCTCTGTTCCCTGCTGAATATCAACTGTAACGATTTTCTTTCCATCTACCGTTACTGTTTCATAATGAAGAAACATCGTCAGATCCGGTTTAATTGCATCTCGAACCATATTGCTGATTTGCAAAGAAGTTTCGTCTGGGTTATCCAGCCCTGACACGGTTCCGTCATCCTGAACGCCTATATACAGTCTTCCTCCCTCACAGTTTGCAAAAGCAATGACTTCTTTTTTTATATCCTCCACTACAATTGCTTTTAGTTCAACCGTTTCGCTTTCTTGAAAAATCACTTGACCGCCTCCTAATTTTATTCTACTCACATTCTACCCATTCTACTCATTCTTGTCAATTATTTTGTTAGAATGAGTAGAATGAATTAAAACGGAATAAGAAAAACTTTCCCTTGTAACTCGTCCATAAGGACAAAACAAGGGAAAAGAATATCAATATTGCCGGTTCAGCGGCAGCGGGCCGGCAATGACTTCCCTCGATACATATAAAGTCATATCCGGTTTTGTGGCAAGCGTCCATTTTACCAGGCGTATGCATCTGTGTTCGATTTCAAGACAGGTAATACAGCGGGGATGAACACAACTGCCGCTGTTATAATAAAAGCGGTCTTCCTGTGAAAGAGCAGGGCGGTGTGTATGGCCGGTGATCAGGATATGGTTCTCCTGTTCAGCCCAATGATGGAGCCGTTGTTCTGCTTTGTGTTTTCTCGTATAATTTTTAGCTGCGCTGGTAGGATCGAGAACGCCGAAATGCTCCAGAGGTTTCCATAAGTAACGGACAAGAAAGCGGGATAACCTCCACAGGGAAGAATTAAACAGATCTGTCTGATGTCCGTGAGTGAGGTAAACATCCATGGAGAAATTTGTTTCCAGTATGATGCCGGAATAAAAGGGTATATTGGGGATAGAAATCTCCTGTTCCTGATAAAAAGTATGATCCAGGACGCAGCCGCAGCTTCTGCAATGTTTTTCCGTATACCGACTGTTCTTTTTTACCATATCGTGATTGCCGTAGAGCATATAAAGGCGATGCTGCTCATGAAAACGGGAAAGAAGAAGAAATACGTTGCCGTGGGCTTCCATGATCTGTTTCATACTGCGGTTTTCCCACAGTTCATCCCCATCGCCCAATTCGATATAGGTATACCCCAATCTATAATAATGCTGCAATGCGGCATAGTATAAATTCTGGTTTTTTAAAAAATTATCGTTTGAATTCCCTACACCGCGATGGCAGTCGCTGATAAAAACATATTTGGAACGTTCTGTTAGAGGGAGCCTTAAAGCTCCCTCAAAAGATTTGGAAAGACGTGAATAATAACTCATCTCTTTACCTTCTTTTTCGTTTTATTTTTTTATATTTTTTAATACGGAGTGTTTTTCGGAATATAAAAGGAAGATAATAGTACAGATATAAGATTTTATCTAAAGAAAGGCAAAACGGCCTGGTAACAGATAGATATATCTTGCACCAGAAGCGGTTGGCGCACTGTGCCAGGAGAATATGCAAACGACGCAGACAGCCGTTTCTTACAAATGATCTGGCAAAAGAGAAGGTGACGGTATGGTGGCAGATACCGATGTCGTCAGGACAATAACCGGAGCGCACAAGCCCTTCTGCAAAAGCTTCTGCCATTTCATGATGAGGGAAGGTAACACTGGCCCGCATATACAGGTCTTGGGGATTGGAGAATCTTCCTACGGAGAAAGCGGTCAGCCACCAGTGCCGTCCCCCTACGTCGGCGATTCCCATGCCTTTTCTGAAAAGGTTAAAGGAAAGTCCGACCATGTCTTCATCCTCCACGCATTGGAAAATCGTATTTTCCCATTTGGATTCCGGTATAATTCTATCCGCGTAATAGATTCCTATTTCTCCGCCGGTATTGATGCCATACTGGCCTTTCCAGAGTTCTACCAGCCAGGTTCTGCCATTGTAATTAAAATAAACGGGAAGGCAATCAAAAACCATATGAAAAGAAAGCGCGGCCTTGTCGTATAAAGCGCAGTAACCGAACTCCCGCTGCATGGCATCAATCCGGGAAGTAAAAATATCCTGTGAAGGAACATAGCAGAAACCAAAAGGTTCTAAAAGTTCGTCCAGCAGACAGCATTTTTCCTTCGTAGACATACAACAGATTTTTTTAATGATTTTTTTCCGTCTCCAATAGTTCAGGCAGAAGAAGAAAAGAAGTACAAGGAAAAAAATACCAAAAAACAAGTACATAACAAAATCCTTTATCATTCATTTGTTATATCTTATGATTAAATGTCGAAATTGGTACATAAATGTTTTATGGAGTAATATGAATTATTGTGCCTTTTCCTTTAAATCCGGCATCGCCGGTTATTTGCAGAATCTCTTTTTCCCCCTGGATATAGGATATATCGGAAAGATGGACATGTCCGGCAAGCACTGCCGCCACAGGGCTGTCTTTGGAGGTAATTAACCCGATAAATTCTGCGGAAACATCGTTAGGATAAATTCCCCCATGAACGCCGCCTCCCAGCACTACGCTGTTTTGCCAGACGGAGGAAGTTTTATCGAGAAGGGGCTGCGTATAAAAAGGTACATGGAGCAAAAGGAGAATCGGTTTGCCTTTTTCCGCGATTTTCTTATATTCTTCCAAAGCTTCCGGCGGAATCTGATTATCGCTGTTATTAATCGCCGCGATAATAAAATCATCAAGTTCCAACGTATGAAAAGCGGTATTCCCGGAAAATTCGTTTTCGGCGGAAATCATATAGGGTGATAACAGGGCAAGATATTCTTCTCTCCCCTTTTCCGTCATGTATTCCCAGGGATAAGTCCAGTCATGGTTGCCCAAAGCATAAATATACGGGATCTCCAGCCGTTCCAGGGAATCTTTTAAATAACTGATATTAGCAGGAGAAGGGGAATCGATAATATCCCCGCCAAGAAGCAGGGCATCCAGTTCCCATTCGCCGGAAGAAGATATCCAGGATAAAAACTGATCGGAAGAAACAGTACCGGTTTCCCCTGTAAACTGGGAAAGACGCTGGTCGGAATAATCAATAATTTCCTGAGGTCCTTCGGTTTCTGGAAGAACTATATGGCTGTCTGTAAGAAACAAAAGCCTGTATTCCCTGGATATACCCGGAATAACGACCTGGCATTCGTCAATATTAGATTCATCAACAGGGGCCGGCGAAGATTTGGAAGCACAGCCGCAGAAAAAGAGTATGAATAATGCAAAGGAAGATAAAAAAAGAGGCGATATTTTTATAGGTTTTATTGTTTTCATATGTTTTGTTCTCCTAATTTACGTAGTTGTTAAGATGGGGGGCGTGTCCGTTTGGGAAAGAACAAGGGCAGACCAAGGAAAGGCCGGGGGAAGGAGTGCCGGGGGATATTTTCTCGTGCTGACTTCGGAAAATGGATTTTCTAAATATTCCGGCAAAGTGGCTGCAGGGGGACGCAACCGCCCGCGATTCGCCATCCAGGCTCATTGCGGGCTTTTGGTGACATCCATGTCACCAAATTGCTGCTTTTTGAACGGAATATTAAGAAAATCTCATTTTCCTTCGTGAAGCAGCGAGAAAATATCCCCCGGCACTCCTTCCCCCGGCCTTTCCTTGGCCTGCCCTTGCTCTTTCCCAAACGGACACGCTCTTAAACTTATAATTTTATTTGTATATTTTACATACATGGAAATCAATTTTGGAGGTCGGGGCAGGGAGAGGGCAGACAGCATGGGAAAGGGCAGAGGAGGCGGGACGGGACAGGGAGTGCATGGGTTTCCGCTGCTTTGCGCAGGGAAATAAGATTTTCTTAATATTCCGTTCAGCAAACAGCAATTTGGTGACATGGATGTCACCAAAAGCCCGCAATGAGCCTGGATGGCGAATCGCGGGCGGTTGCGTCCTTCTGCAGCTATTTTGCCGGAATATTTAGAAAATCCATTTCCCGAAGCTGGCACGGAAACCCATGCACTCCCTGTCCCGTCCCGCCTCCTCTGCCCTCTCCCTGCCCCGACCTCTAAAATTGATTTCCGTGTTTTACATATTAATATGGTTGATATTATTTTTATAATCTTGTAGAATATGTTTTATCGCTATAGTTTCCTACTATGTCGTGCGTGGAGCATATAATAGGAAATATCCACCATCTATATATTATGACAGGAATAGTGAAAAAGTGTGAAAAATTTTCTTAAAAATTTATGAATTCATGAGGTTGTTATGCAGGACAAAAAATTATCAGGATTTAAAAAATTATTTGCCCCGATCGATATGACGGTGGGGATTCCCGGGAAACAGATTATAGCGTTTGCAATTCCAATGCTGATCGGGAATATTGCCCAGCAGTTGTATAATACGGCAGACAGTGTAATTGTGGGGCAGTATGTGGGGGATAACGCTCTGGCGGCGGTGGGAAGCGCTTCGCCTATCCTGAATCTGCTGCTTGTTTTGTTTGTAGGTATTTCGGTAGGCGCGGGGATTATGGTTTCCCAGTATTTTGGAGCGAAACAGAGGGAGGATTTGTCGGGGACGATCGGAAGCTGTGTGACGCTGACGGCAATTTCCTCTGTGATTATTATGATTGTAGGGCCGCTGGTTTCAGGCCCTTTGCTGAAGCTGCTGGATACGCCGGATACGATCCTTGGATGGTGTGAGTCTTATTTGAATATTATTTTTATCGGTATTGTCGGAATGGCATATTATAATATTCTGGGAGGCGTTCTCAGGGGGCTTGGCGATTCGGTGTCGGCGCTCTTATATTTATTGGTGGCTACGATTGTGAATATTGTATTGGATTTGCTGTTTGTAGCCAGTTTTGATATGGGAGTGGCGGGCGTAGCGCTGGCAACGGCAATTGCCCAGGCTTTGTCCGCAGTTCTTTGTTTCTGGAAACTGCTCAGGATGTCAGATGTTTTTGATTTTAAAAAGAAGTATTTGAAATTGCATAAAAAGTATGCCATGATGACGATACGTCTCGGTCTGCCTTCGGGACTGACACAGGCTATTTTTTCCATGGCAATGATTGTTGTTCAGTCTTTGACGAATAGTTTTGGAGAAATGTTTATCGCTGCCAATGTCATTGTCATGAGAGTGGACGGTTTTGCTATGATGCCTAATTTTTCGTTTGGGACGGCGATGACTACTTATGCCGGGCAGAATGTAGGCGCCAGGGAATTTGAGAGGGTGGAAAAGGGTGCGAAACAGGGCACATGGATCTCTATGGGCGTATCTGCTGCGATCACTGTGATGATTCTTCTTTTTGGCGGCCAGCTGATGGGTATTTTTACGAAAACGAGAGAACTGGTAGATATGAGTATGCGTATGATGCAGATTCTTGCCGTAGGATATATTGCGATGGCAGTCACCCAGTCCTTGTCCGGCATTATGCGCGGAGCCGGTGATACGATGACTCCTATGTGGATCTCCCTGATTACTACGGTGGCTATCCGTGTGCCGGTGGCGTATGGGCTCGCTTACCTGACGAGAAGCGAACAATATCCGGGCGGACGATGTGAAAGCGTATTTGTTTCTTTGCTGGTTTCATGGACGCTGGGGGCGGTGATTACGTTTATTTGTTATCGATGGGGGAAATGGAAACAGAAGGCGATTGGAGAATAAAAAGGAAGTGGATGGGATGCAGCAGGAGGAAAAATACATATATATGACGGAGACCCCGGTTCCAAGGCTGATCGGGGAATTGGCAGTACCTACCATCATCAGTATGCTGGTAACTTCGTTTTATAATATGGTCGATACTTTTTTTGTGGGGAGGATCGACAGGCAGTCTACGGCGGCAGTGGGCATCGTTTTTTCGGTGATGGCGCTGATTCAGGCATTGGGATTTTTTTTCGGACACGGTTCCGGGAATTATATTTCAAGGCGTCTGGGAGCGAAAGATTTTGAAGAAGCGGCGGCAATGGCGGCGAATGGTTTTTTTCTTGCTTTTCTTTGCGGGCTGTTCGTAATGGCGGGAGGACTGGTTTTCTTAAAACCGTTGGCGGTGGCTCTTGGCTCAACGCCTACCATACTGCCATATACGGAAGATTATTTGAGAATCATTCTGATAGGAGCGCCCTTTATGACCTCTTCGCTAGTGCTGAATAACCAGCTTCGCTTTCAGGGGAGCGCGGCATATGCCATGGTAGGTATTGTGACGGGAGCGGTAATTAATATTGTGCTGGATCCGCTGCTGATTTTTGTTTGCGGCATGGGAGTGGCAGGAGCGGCAGCAGCTACCGTAATCAGCCAGTTCTGCAGTTTTCTGCTTTTATTGTTTCAAAGCAGGAAGGGCGGCAATATAAGGATACAATTTTGTAACTTCAAACCGAATGGCCATTATGTAAAAGAGATTTGCAGAGGAGGCATACCTTCTTTGTGCAGACAGGGGCTTGCCAGCATATCCGGGATTTTGTTAAATCATGGAGCCGGACTTCATGGGGACGAAGCGATCGCGGCAATGTCCATTGTATCCAGGGTGACGATGTTTGCCAGTTCCGCATTGATCGGATTTGGACAGGGATTCCAGCCTGTGTGCGGTTTTAATTATGGAGCGAAGCTGTATGGGCGCGTGAGGGAGGGATTTGCTTTTTGCGTGAAATATGCCACTTTGTTTTTGGTTGGCATTTCTATTGTGGGCGCTTTGCTCGCGCCGGGAATCATCGGCTTGTTCCGGAAAGGGGATGCGGAGGTCATTGAAATCGGAGCGCTGGCGCTGCGTATGCAATGCCTGGCATTTCCCCTTACAGGTTGGATTATTATGTCCAATATGATGCTTCAATCTATCGGAAAAGCGCTGAAGGCTTCTATCCTGGCGGCGGCAAGACAGGGATTGTTCTTTATTCCTTTAATTTTGCTTTTGCCAAGAATATTTGGATTGTTTGGCGTGGAAGTATGCCAGACGGTATCCGACGTCCTTTCCTTTGCGCTGGCAGTTCCTTTGTGTGTCAGTGTTTTGAAAGAAATGGGGGAAGAGCAGGAAAAGGAGTGTTCCAATTTAATATAAAGTATAAAAAAGAGGGCATTTATTCTTCATAAACAGTGACATAGTAAAGGGATTCATGCATTTTTTCATCGTATAACGGGAAAGATTAAAAGTTCTCCATCGGGAACCTTCGTGTTCCGTCAGCAGTATACTGTCATAGTACGTATAATGGAGATACTCTTCCATCCATGTAGTCGGTTTGTAGGTATCGGGGTAGTAGTCTCTTCGGCTGTCATTCTTCCATGCTTTCAGATCCAGTGTCCAACGGACAGAATTTTCCGGGCCGTTAAAAAGGGCGGACAGCGTTTGCGGATTGAGGATGGCCGGAGCGGCATCTGCGGAAAGGCCGAGCAGATATAGCGTATCATAGTCCGGTCTTTCGGATTCGGTTCTTTCTTTTTCCAACATTTGCGCGATATTGTATTTGGCGATAAAATAATCGGGGCGGCTGAAGGAAAAAGCAATATATAAAACGGTGACAACGGTGATACAGTATTTAAATAATGGAAACATTTCTTTGTATATATGAATAAGGATACCGGTTATCAGGAAAAATATTGCGATCAGAGCCCAAAGTACAAAAAAGCGCAGAAAAGTCAGGTCGTAATATTGAATATACAAAAGCATGCGCATGGCGCTGGAGGCAATCATAATATAAGTGCATAAGGATATTATTGTTAAAATGGCTTTTAACGCTTTGTTCTCTTTGAATCGGCCCAGGCAGACGAATACCAGAACCAGATTGATCAGACAGACAAAAAGAAGCTGAAAAAAACCTTCCCGCGCATATTCTGCATAGGTATATGGTTTGGGAAGCTGCATATTGCCCGCAAAGAGATAAATGATCTGGATACCGCTGAATAAAAGGTAAATAAAGGACAAAATAGCGGTAAAAGTGATGGCGATCAGAGGTTCCCCGGTACGTTTATCAGCGACTTCCTCCTTTATAGAACGCTTTTCCAGATAAGCGGAAATACAGTAGGAAGCAAAAAAGGAAAAAAGGATGGAAAAGGTCAGCCCGATAAAGTTTTCCGAAAGCCAGTCGATAAAAGCAAAATCTTTGATAAAGGAACGAAAAACAATATCTGCGGAAGAAAGCAGAGATAATACGACGGTCAGCAGCGGCAAGGAAATAAGGAGGCCGATCATAATATAGGCAGGGCCGGACATTTTATTTTTATCTTTCGTTTTTTCGGCTTTCCGGTATAACTTAAAATCGGTAACCGGTCTTGTAAATGAATGTAAGGAGCCGAGGATAGTCTGTAGTATGGCCTGAAAGTATTTAAAAATATCCCATAGTTTATCCTGATAGAAGTTGTGTATAAACAGTATAAAAAATAAGATAAAAATTCCACATTTGTTCATGAGAATAATATTCTTATTATCGGTACAAAAAGTAGAAATGCCTAACAGCTCAATGCTAACCGCGTAAAATGCGGAGTCTTTTTTGGCGGAAATCCCTGACTTTTTCAAGAATGAGAAAAAATAGAAGAGGGTTCCGCCTGTGAAAAAAGGGTATGTGATACCGGAAGCATTTTTATATAGGCAGAAAGTATAAAAAAGGGCATAAATAACGCTGCTCAGGCCGAAAAGCCCAAAGTGGCGACTTTTCTTTTCTTCTTCTTCCATAAATTTTGTAGATTCGTTCATTCTTGTTTTTCCTCCTTTTCGTCTTCTATATATTGCAGAATATCGCCCGGCTGGCAGTTCAGTGATTTGCAGATAGCATTCAGCGTGGACAGCCGTATGGCTTTTGCTTTGTTATTTTTTAAAATGGAAAGATTAGCGAGGGTGATATCCACATCTTTTGCAAGTTCGGTCAGTCCTTTTTTGCGCTGCGCCATGACCACGTCTAAGTTAATAATAATTCCCATGGGTTTCCTCCTAAATGGTTAAGTCGTTTTCCAGTTTGTATGCAACAGCTTTATCAAATACCTGGGATAAAACTTTGCTGAAAAGTCCGGCTATGACAAAAACAAGAATAACGATGAGAACCGCCGGAGTAATATAAAGGAACAGCCGGCCGGCGGTAATCAGGGCGATCACCAGGCTATAAGTGCCCATGCGCCGGAGGCTTATGACATTTTCCAGGATAAAACAGTCGTCGTTTAAGACGGTGCGGAATATTTTCCTGAGTTCATAAATGATAAGAATAGCAAATGTCCCAGAAAAGAAGAAAAGCAGAATAAGAGGGACATAGTTATTGGCAAAATAGCTGTTATATCTTCCGTAAAATTTAATGCTGAGGGGAAGAGTAAGAGTGACAAGAATTCCTGTATAAAACATGAAATCTAAAAGCAGTTTGGTAGCCAGCGTCAGTTTATCTTTCATGGGAAATCCTCCTTTGGTCAATAAGTTTTTGAAGTTAAAAATCATTTGTTGATGTTTATCCTATCACGGTTCAAATTGAAAGTCAATAAGAATTTATTGATATTCGATAAAATATTATTATAGGACGATATGAAATTAGATAATCGAAACTTGATAAACACAATCTGGTAAATATAATTCAATGATTGTTTGAAAGACGAAAAAGAAAAAGCAGAAAAACTCCCTATTTAAAATATTGTATATATTTACCAAAGATAAGTGGAATAATCGAAATTAACTATAAAATATTCACAAAAAATTTACAAAATATCAATTCCATGTAATATCTGTATGTTATTCTAATGATATATAAGAAGGTTTCGGATATTTTATGGGAGGTATATGGATGTGGCGGAAAGATTTTCAGCCAGGAAGGCGGCCG
Source organism: Lachnospiraceae bacterium 28-4 (assembly GCA_000403275.2). Classification (GTDB taxonomy): domain Bacteria; phylum Bacillota; class Clostridia; order Lachnospirales; family Lachnospiraceae; genus Kineothrix. Next base: position 647,265 of record KE159600.1, on the reverse strand, counting down.
GGCGGGGGAAAGAGATATCTGCTGCCAGGGGGACTTTGGATTTTGGTAGTGGTGCTGAATATTCTGGCATGGAAGAGCAAAGCTTTTTGCGATTTTTACGTAATACATATTTATCCCTTATGGGTGAATACATATAGCAGGGCCATGGGAATATTTTCTTTTTCCGTAGGCGAAATGATGGTTATAGCGGGCGCTGTTTTAACGGCGGCAGCCATACTGTTGTCTGCTGTATACGGCGCTGCATGGATTTTTGAAAAGCAGCGGGACACGCTGCGGCCGATTGGCGGAGCCAAGGCAGATTGGAAGCATAAAAACAGGAATGGGATAAGAAAGTTTTGCAAGGGTTATTTTGTTGTTTACGGTTGGATATTCACCGGGGTTGCCATAGTAATGACACTGAATTGCTTTATTCCCTATCATTGCTCCACACTGGAAGAAAAATACGGAATACTTTGCAGGGGAACGGAAGGGGGCTTCGCGGAGGGAAGCTCTGCGGAAGAAGGTTTCGCGGTGATAGACCTGTTATCCAGGGAATATACCTTGGAGGAATTGATCAGATTAAGAGATTATGTAGTAATAAAAACGAATGAGCTGGCAGAGCTGGTAGAGAGAGATGAAAACGGAAATATTATTTATCCTGAGGATATGGAAGGGGAACTTATAGCGTGCATGCAGGATTTGGGCGGAGAGTGCGGCCAGCTGGCAGGATACTACCCCAGGCCGAAACAGCTTACATTTTCAGGATTTTTCAGCCAGCAGAAAATGAAAGGATATTTTTTTCCTTTTTCGATGGAAGTGAATTATAATAAACTGATGCATGAAATAAACCGTCCGGCGACGATTTGCCATGAATATGCGCATTTGAAAGGCTTTATGTATGAAGAAGAAGCGAATATGATAGGTTTTCTTGCCTGTATTCGTTCTTCCGATCTGACATTCCAGTATAGCGGATATCTGAGCGTGTTAAACTATATTGATAATGAATTTTATAAAGCCATAGGAAAGAATAAAGAAATATACTTATCCCACGTAAATATCTCTCCCCGGGTGAGGAAGGAAAATATATTTTTAGAGAAAGATGCCTGGGAAAAAGTGGAAGCCAGGGCGGTGATCAGTACGGAAGTAGTAGACAAAGTTTCGGATAAGCTTTCGGAAACTTCCATGGTTTTAAACGGAGTCGAGGACGGGACGCTCAGCTATACTCGGGTAGTCGGCCTTCTGCTCCACTACTATGACGGCTCCCCCGAAGTAGAAGAAACGCTGCTCCGAGTACAAGCAATCCCCGCAGACCCGGAAACAACCTCGGAAACGCCCTCTAAAATAACCAGTGTAATGAATACAATAGAAGTTCAAGAAAACACATATTGACACAGATAAAGATTCCTTATAATATCTAGTTAGCTTTTAAAAAATTGCAAAATAGATATTATAGATAAACTTGCTGAATATTCTGAAAATATGTTCCGTGAAAATCCTTCTGTACCATGGAATCAAGACCATAGAAGACAGGAGGGACATTTCCCGACTGTCTTCTGTTTTACTGGGCTTGATGGAATGCCCGGTACAACAGGATTTTCACGGAACATATTTTCAGAATATTCTCACAACCTACAATTTTACAATTTTACAACTACCCATTTATCTTTATCTGGAAGGAGCAAAAAAGCATGAAATTAATTTCCTGGAATGTAAACGGGCTTCGGGCCTGTGTAGGCAAGGGGTTTCTCGATTTTTTTAAAGAAGTGGATGCAGATATTTTTTGCATACAGGAGACAAAGCTACAGGAGGGACAGATTGAACTGGAGACTCCGGGATATCGGCAATATTGGAATTATGCGGAAAAGAAGGGTTATTCGGGAACGGCTGTTTTCACAAAAAAGGAGCCTTTATCCGTCGCATACGGAATAGGAGTGGAGGAACATGACCACGAAGGAAGGGTCATTACTTTGGAATATGAAGATTTTTATATGATAACGGTATATACGCCGAACTCCCAGGAAGGGTTGGCGAGGCTTTCCTACCGGATGCAGTGGGAGAAGGATTTCCTTGGCTATTTAAAAGGGCTGGAAGCAAAAAAACCGGTTATTTTCTGCGGGGATTTGAATGTAGCCCATAAAGAGATCGATTTGAAAAATCCTAAGACAAACAGAAAAAATGCGGGATTTACGGATGAAGAGAGGGGAAAATTTACGGAGCTGACGGAAGCCGGTTTTATAGATACATTCCGACATTTTTATCCCGATAAAGAAGGGGCTTATTCCTGGTGGTCGTATCGGTTCAGCGCCAGGGCCAAAAATGCGGGGTGGCGCATCGATTATTTCCTTGTATCGGAGGCGTTGAAAGAACGCCTGGAGGATGCGCTGATTTATACGGAAGTATTTGGATCGGATCATTGTCCGGTGGGATTGGTTATAAAATAACAATATTGTGAAATTTTGGCAGGAAAATCATTCTCCGAAGCAGGAGAGTGATTTTTTTTTGCATTTTTTCCATATGATATTTGTCCTTTTTCTATATTAGAAAAATGGGCAGAATGATATATTAAAATCACAAAAAAGAAAGGGAGGTTATGCAATGAAGAGAATAAAAAAATGGATGGCTTTGCTGATCGGTATATGTGTATTGACGGCGGGATGCGGAAATGGGGCGCAGACCGAATCCGCCGGTACGGCAAGTGGAAGTTCCGAGAACAAAGAGGCTGGCGCTGAAGAAGCGGCCGGGGCGGGAGAAGAAAGTTCAGAAAGTGCTTTTTCCGACGGGGAAAAACAAAAAGTGATCTGGTTTACTTCCGCAACCAAGTATAAGGCGGCTTATGAGTCGATGGCAGCAAAGCTGCTGGAGGAAGAAAACATTGAAATTGAATTCCAGCAAGTGGCGGACGATCAGTACCATACGATGCTGAAAACAAAGCTGGCAACCGGGGATGCGCCCGATATTTTTGAACATAACGCACCCACGGAATACGGCACGGTCAATGCGCAGGAAAATTGCGTGGAACTTACCGGCGAAGAATGGGTAAGCCGACTGGTGAATCCCGATATATTAAAGGATAAGAACGGAAAAATATGGGCATTTCCCACGGAGTCTTCCGAATGTTATTTTGGAATGTATTACAATAAAGGATTAATGGAAGAGCTGGGGCTGGCAGAAGAAATGAACCCGAAAACTTATGAGGAATTTCTTGGCCTTTGTCAGAAGATAAAAGATAAAGGTGTGGTTCCCGTATATTTTCCCGATAAGGATAGTTCCGTAATGCAGTGTTGGGTTACATCGGCATTACCGATCGTACTATCGGTCAATAATCCCGACGCTTTGGAGAAGATACGAGTAAACGAGGCGAAGTGGACGGATTATCCGGAATATATTCAAGTACTGGAAACCCTGACGGAACTGTACGAGAAAGGTTATGTGAATGAGAACCATGCGTCGGCAACTCAGGATATGTGGAAAGAAGCCGTTGCAACCGGGGAAGCGGCCATGATGTACACCGGGGAATGGACGGTTACGGATATGCTGGCAAAATATCCGGATCTGGAACTCGGTTCTTTTGTAGTTCCTTTTGCAGATCAGGATGCGACTTCCATCGGAGCCTATGTAAGTTCTGTTTATGTATGCAAAAACGGACAGAATACGGACGCAGCATTAAAAGTATTGGAATGTTTTTCGCGGCCGGAATATATGAATCTTTATTATGAGCAGTTGCCGGGATTCCCTGCATTTTCCGATGTGGATGGCGGACAGGTTCCTCAGTGCGTACAAAGTATTGTGGATAACTATGTTGAGACAAATAAATATTTTATCGAAATGAATGGCGCGATACCGGAAATGTCGTCCATTCTGCCGGACTTGTGGAAAAACTACGTGGACATGGTAAATGGAGGTTCTACTCCGTTGCAGATTGTGGAGGAATGGCAGGTAAAATATGAAGAATATATGGCGGAAACAGAACAAACGGGATTTTAAGGTATAAGTGGTGCATATGAGAAAAAGAAAAGCAAAAGGAATAAGAATGTATCCATATCGGCTGATGGTGCCGGCGCTGTTTATCTATACTGCATTTTATATGATTCCTCTTGTGATAGGGCTGGTTATGTCTTTTACGAACTGGAATGTGGAAAATCTGTCATTTAAGGGAGCTTTCCTGAATATGGAGGGACTTCATTTTAAAGGATTGGATAATTACCTGGCGATTTTCAGGGACAGGCATTTTCTGCTTTCTTTGAGAAACACGGTAGTCTTTGCGGTGGCGACAACGATGATAAAACTTTTGGCAGGTTTGCTGCTGGCGTTGGCGCTTAACCGCGGGCTGCGCACCCAGAAATATTTGAGGACGATATATTATATCCCCTCGGTGTTGAGTTATATTGTGGTAGGGGTATTGTTTTCTTCCATATTGCGCACGGATGGGATGCTGAATCGGATGCTTGGGATCTTTCTGCATAAAGAGATCGGCCATGACTGGCTGGGAAGTACACAGACAGCCCTTGGCTGTATTATAGCGGTGGAAGTGTGGAAATGGTCGGGATATGTTATGACGGTTTTTCTTGCCGGTTTGCAGGGAATTTCCCGGGAGTATTATGAATCGGCGAAAATAGACGGCGCGGGCAGTTTTCAGGCGTTTTGGTTTATTACTCTTCCCCTTCTGATTCCTTCCTTTACGGTCAATGTCACGATGTGTGTGATCGGAGGATTTAAGGTGTTCGATCAGGTTTTTGTCATGACCAACGGAGGTCCGGGTTTTGCCACACAGGTATTGAATACCATGATATATCAGGCATTTTCTGAAGGAAGGCTGGCAAAAAGCGCGGCGATGGGCATCGTACTATTTGTATTTATTTCGATCATTTCCGTTAGCCTTTCCGGTATTTTGCACCGAAAGGAGGAAAATATGACATGAAAAGCAGACGCTGTGTGGGAAAGATAATATTTGAGCTATGCATGTTAGCACTTAGTGGTATTATTCTCATTCCGCTGCTTATGCTGATATTTGGTTCTTTTAAGGATGCGGCGGCAGCGGCTCGGTTTACGATAGATTTGCCGGAAGAATGGCATTTGGAAAATTACATATATGTATTTACTTCCGGAAAGCTGGGGAGAGCTACTTTCAACAGTTTCATCTATTCTGTATTTGGTGTATCGGTGTGTACGATATGTGCCATGCTTTGTGCTTTTATTATGGAACGAAGGTCTTCCCGCGTTACGGAGGGGGTATATATGTATATTAATGTGGGAATGGTAGCCCCGCTTATGGTGATTCCCACATTGGCGTTTCTGAAGGCGCTGCATATTTACGGGACTTATTTCAGCGTAATTCTCGTGTTCGCCGGAATGTATATTCCCTGGAGCGTCTTTTTGTTTACAAGCTTTATGAAAAATGTACCGAGAGAACTGGATGAGGCGGCTTTTATCGATGGATGCAGGCCTATAAGATTGTTTTTTACGGTGGTAATGCCGCTTCTGAAGCCGATCATCGCTACAAATATCGTATTTATTGCGATGAACATATGGAACGATATGATGATACCGTTATATATGGTGAACAGTCCTGAGAAAACGCCGGTGTCTTTATCGGTATATCAATTTTATGGCAGTTATTTTCGGGATTGGAATTTGGTGTTTGCAGATCTGGTTATCGCGTCGCTTCCTATGATTGTTTTGTATTTTTATCTTCAAAAATATATTGTTGGCGGATTGACGGTAGGAGCGGTGAAAGGATAGGTGGAAGGATTGAGGGATTTTTTTTACCGGCCGGAAAAAGGCTATGTGGGGGATGTGATTCCCTATTATGAAGATGGAATTTATTATCTTTATTTTTTATATGCTTCCCGCAAAAAATATGAAGAGGGAACGTCATGGTATCTGGTGACCACGAGAGATTTTATCCACTATAAAGAGTATGGGGAAGTATTGGCGCATGGAACAGAGGAAGACCAGGATTTGAATGCATATACAGGTTCTATTTATAAAAATGATGGTGTTTATTATTTATATTACACGGGGTACAACGCGCATTCGGAATTCCGGGTACAGGGAGAGCCTTTACAGGCAGTTATGATGGCGAAAAGCAATAATCTCTTTACGTGGGAGAAATTGCCGGAAAAGACTTTTTATGCGTCGGAGGATTATTATGAATTCTCCGATTGGAGAGATCCTTTTGTTTTCTGGAATGAGGAAAGGAAGGAGTATGAAATGCTGCTGGCAGCCAGACAGCGGAAAGGCTCCGGAAGAAAAAGAGGGTGCGTGGGATTATGCCGGTCGGATAATCTGCTGGACTGGAAGGCGTCGGAGGCATACTATGCGCCCGGGTTGTATATGACCCATGAATGCCCGGAAGCATTCCGAATGGGGAGGTGGAAATATTTGTTGTTTTCCACTTTTTCGGAAAGGTTTGCCACCCATTATCGGATCGTGGGAGCGGCAGAGGGAGATTTTGTTTCGCCCCGGGAAGATACTTTTGATGGAAGAGGATTTTATGCGGGAAAGACGGCGTCCGATGGAGAAAAACGTTTTATTTTCGGCTGGGTTCCGACCAAAAAGGAAGAAAATGACTATGGAGATTACGAGTGGGCCGGAAATTTGGTCGTTCATGAGCTGATGCAAAGAAAAAACGGTATTTTATATGCTGGGATGCCTTCCGGCATAAAGAGATATTTTCAACAGGAAGTGCCGTTTTTATTAAATAAAATATGCGGGAATTTATTCAAAGAAAAAAATGGAAGATTCAGGATGAATGGCAGAAATTTGTTTTCGGCGGCAGTAACGGAGGAGGAACTGCCGGGAAGATGCCTGATAACAGCGAAAATGTGTTTTGAAGAGGGAACGAGAGCGTTGGGGATATTGCTCCGCAGCGATGGGGAAGCGGAACAAAGTTATTATATACGTTTGGAACCTTATAGAAACCGGATGGTTTTTGATATGTGGCCAAGGAAAATAAAAGGGGAGAATGAAGATACGTGGGAGATTAACGGGGATAAGCCGTTTTTCCCGGAACTGGAGCGGGATTGTCCGTTAAAGCCGGGAGAAGAGTATGTGGTTTCCGTGCTTGTGGACGATACGGTATGTGTGGTGTATGTGGAAGGGATGACCGCGATGACTTCCAGGATTTATAACATAAAAAGAGGCAGATTAGGAGTATTTGTTTCGGAAGGATGCGGGGAATTTTATGATTTGAGCATAAAGAGAAATAGTAAGGACAACAGGGAAAGGCAGGGAAGGAATGAGGGATCATAAAAATAAATTCCCAATGAGGCAGATCCATTTGGATTTTCATAACAGCGAAGAGATCAAAAATATTGCAGGAGATTTTTCCGGGGAAAAATTTGCGGATACTCTTGAAAATGCCCATGTAAATTCTATCAATTTATTTGCGCGCTGCCATCATGGTATGATGTATTACCAGTCGGAGCATTTTCCTGAGAGAATGCATCCTCATTTAAAAGTAGCGAATTTGCTGGAGGAACAGACAAAATGCTGCAGGGAGAGGGGAATTAAAGTGAATCTGTACACCAGTGTGCGCTGGGATGTTTATACGGTAAAACATCATAGAGAATGGATATGCATTGATGAAAATGGAGCTCTTAGCGATTATGAGCATAAGGCATTTTTTGAAGCGGGATTTTATAAGAATCTTTGTGTAAACACCGGTTACAGGGATTTTCTGAAGGAGCATCTCCGGGAGCTGATGGAAGCGATTCCGGCGGACGGGATATGGTTTGATGCATCTTTCGTGGTGGAATGCTGCTGTGAGACGTGTATGGAAAAGATGAGGGCGGCTGGACTGGAGCCGCGCAGCAAGAAAGACAGGGAAGAGTTTGCGGAACTGACATATCAGGATTTTGTACGGGATATGTCAGGCTTTATCAGAGAACTGCATCCGAATTATGATATTTTTTATAATAAAGGGCATGTAGGAAAGCCGGATCGCCCGGTAAAGGATGGTTATACCTATGTCGCTATGGAATCTCTGCCGGGAGGCCCCTGGGATTATCTGGACTTTCCCCATTCCCAGAGGTATATACGTAATTGGGGACTTCCAACAGTGGGATTGACCGGAAAATTCCATACCTCGTGGGGAGATTTCCATTCCTTCAGAGATCCGGTGTCGCTGGAATACGAATGTTTTCGTATGCTGGCCTTGGGCGGGGGGTGCAATATCGGCGATCAGCTGGAACCGTCGGGAATCCTGTCGAAACCGGTCTATGATCTGATTGGAGATATATATCGCAGAGTGGAAGAGAAGGAGCCATGGTGTGTCGGCGCGCTGCCGGTTTCCGAGATAGCGGTGTTGGTACCGGAGGAATTTACCGGAGCCGGAGCGGGGAATCTTCCGGGAGCTTCTCAAGGGGCTTGCCGGCTGCTTCAGGAGGGCGGCTACCAATTTGAATTTGTAGATTCCAAGATGGATTTTGGGAAATACAGGCTTTTGATTTTGCCCGATCTGATTCCGGTGGATAAAAAACTGAAAGAAAAGCTGGATAGATTTATGGACGGCGGGGGAAAAATATTTTTGTCCCATAAAGCAGGGCTTATCAAAGAGAAGGAAGGAATCAGGGAATTTGCATTGCCTCGTTGGGGGATCTCTTATAAAGGGGAGGCTCCTTATGAACCGGATTTTATCGTTCCAAAGGGGGAGGCCGGAGAAGGGCTGCCTTGTGTGGAGCATGTAATGTATGTGAGAGGAAGTGAAGTGGAGGCAACGGATCGGGGAAAAGTATGCTGTATGGTGAAAAGGCCGGTGTTTAACCGGACTTATGAACATTTTTCTTCGCATATGCACGCGCCGTCTTCCGGGGAAGAGGTTTATCCGGGAATCGTGGAAGGAGAAAATTCTTTTTACTTTGCACATCCCATATTTACTATTTATCATTTATATCGTCCGGGGTGGTGCAGGAAGCTGTTCTGTAATATAATGAATATGCTTCTGCCAAATCCCATCGTGAAACATAACGGCCCTTCTTCGTTGGAAGTGGAACTGTTGGAGCAAAAGGAGGAAAAAAGGCTGATCCTTCATTTGCTGCATTACATTCCGCAGCATAGAAGCGAATATGTGGATACGGTGGAAGAGATCATACCATTATATCATGTGGAGGTATGGATAAAAACAGAAAAGAAGCCGGAGGGAGCTATGTTCGTGCCGGAAGGAGAACCTGTAGACATGCGGCTGGAGGATGGATATGTTCATATCAAGGTAGCGAAGGTGGAAGGGCATCGGATGATAGCACTTTCTTATAGGTAGGGAATGAAAAAACTGAAATTCAGGCAAAAATTGTTTCTGTATTATTCCGCCATAGTTTTTCTGGTGATTTTATTGGGATTTGGAGCCGTTTACGCGTATATTGTAAAGCGGCTCCAGACGGAAATACTGCAGAACATGGAATTGTCAGTAAAAGAAATGACAGGACAACTGGATAACAGGATAAAGGAGATGGACCGGCTCACGATTGAGGTGGTCTCAAATCCTTTTATTCAGGAATATATGCAGAACTTATCGAAAGAGGGGATTCCGAACAGTTACAGCGACATGGGAAATATGGCATCCAATACGCTGATATCCATAAGTGCGGTAAACCTGGGATCTCTGCGAGTAAGTATTTTTAATCGTTTTGGTTCTTATATCAGTATTGGAATACCGGATGACCAAAAGGCGATCGGAGCGCGTATGAAAATGCCGGATTATACGGAATGGTATGATTCCGTCGTTCCAAAGCGCAACAGCAGCGAAAAGCTGCCCCCGCATGACGATTTTTGGGCAGATAAAGAAAAAATGATTTCTGTAATCAGGGAAATCGTGGATATCAATTCCTATGCTTCTTATGGACTTGTGGAGATTCAATATCCGGTACGGAAATTGGAGGAATTATTTTTTGGCGGGCAGGAACAGAAGCAATATCTTTTTACAGGGGAAGGAGAATTGATCTATAGCAATGATACAAGAGCCGGTACGGATGTTGGGCAGTTGATTTCCTGCATAGAAGGGGAAAAGGGAATTGTTAAAATCAGTTTAAACGGAGAAAAGAGCTACTTTTGTTATGAAAAAAGCGAAAATACGGATTGGTATTTTGCTGTAGTGAAGCCGGTAAATGTATTGCGGAAGGCGGTTTTTCCCGTAGTGGGGGTAGCTTTGCTTATTGCCATAGTCCTGCTGCTTGTGATGCTGGTATTTACCGGACTGATCGCGGACAGGTTGACGAAGCCGCTGAAGAAGCTTCAGGAAAGAATCAGGCATGCGGACAGAGCACAGACAGAGAAAATGCTGGCGGAGGAGGCCGAGGAAAGGGATGAGATCCGTGTCATTGATACCGCTTTTGAATCTTTATATAAAAATCTTCAATTATCGAAAGATGAATTGGATTATGTAAAACTACAGGAGGCGAAAACTCGGATGCTGGCCGTTCAGGCGCAGATGAATCCTCATTTTTTATATAATATCCTGTCTGTGATCAATGCGATTGGATTTGAATATGGAGCGGATGAGATTATGGATATTTGCCAACATCTTTCCAGTATGCTGCGTTATGCGGGTGCCTTTAATATGAATAAAGTAAGTATGGAGGAAGAAATAAACCATACAAGGAATTATCTGGAACTTATGAAATGCAGGTTTAAGGAGAGGATAAGATATGAAATCAGGGCGGAAGAGGGAGCGGAAAAAATAAGGGTGCCAAAACTGATTCTTCAGCCTATTGTAGAGAACTGTTTCCAACATGGCTTGCGGGAAATAAAAACGGAGTGGAAGATTGTTATTGAAATTAAGGAAGCAGAAAATCATTGGTTCGTCAAGGTCAGCGATAACGGAAGAGGATTCGGAAGAGAAGCCATGGAAAAGCTGGACGAAAAACTGGAAAATTGGCAGGATAATTTGAGCGATGATATCGGCAGTCTGGGAATCGGCGGATATGGTCTTATTAATGTTATTATACGGTTAAAAATAGCATATGGAAAAAAAGCGTTTTTTAAAATACATGATAAAGGGGAGGATGGGGAATACTGCACAGTTGAAATAGGCGGTGAAATGAATGTATAAAGTGCTGATTGCGGAAGATGAGCCTTTTATTGGCGACAGCATACGGAAAATGATGGAACGGTTCGGGCCGGAGTTTGAGGTATGTGCCTGTGTATATGACGGAGAAGCCGCGTTGGAGCGGTTGGAGGAAGAAAGCTTTGATGTGGTTCTGACGGATATTCGTATGCCGGGGATGGATGGTATTGAAGTATTGCGCCGGATCGACCGTGACTATCCGAATATAATTACAGTTGTCATATCCGGATATGAGATTTTTGATTATGCGCGGAAAGCATTAAAATACCATGCATCGGAATACCTGTTGAAACCGGTTTCGATTGATAATATGAAGGAACTGCTGGCAAAGTTGAAAGTTTTATTAGTTGAAAGGGAAAAGGAACAACATTACCAGAAGATTTTTTCTGCTGTCGGCGTTGGGGGAGGAGAAAAAAAAGAAGACGGCAGCGGGAAAGAGCAGCTAGCGGAGTCCGTAAGGCAATATCTGGAGGGCCATTATGGGGAAAAGATTACAACAAAAGAGTTGTCAAAAAAGTTTGGTTTGGTTCCCTCTTATCTCAGTACATTATTTCGCCAGGAGCAGGGAATGTCGCCTTCCGATTATTTGAACAGGCTGCGAATTGAAAGGGCGAAGGCTCTGCTTTTGGAAAATATGTTCCTGACGGTAAGGGAAATTGCGGAAATCACCGGGTATGCGGATCAGTTGTATTTCAGCAAAGTATTTAAAAAGGAAACGGGAATGACACCTTCTGACTTCCGGGCTGCTTTCGGAAAGAGGCAGGATTGACTCTAATCGGTACTCTTTTCCACAAAAAGGAAAAACCGTATTTGCGGATATTTCAAACGCAGTGAATTCCCAATAGGAGATTATTACCCTACCCTAATGGAATCTTCATAAGGAAGTATAAGTTCATGGACGATTTCATAAGCGAAATCTTTCATAAGGGAAAATTTCTGCCTGTAATTATCCTCTGTAAGCCGGTTGTTTCCATGAATGATAGCTTCCGCCATATACTGATTGATCTCCGGCGAGAAATGCAGGGTATCCATATAATTATCCAGGTTAGTAACGATTTCCCGTTCATCCTGGAAATAAAATAGTTCCACATTATCGTATGTCAGCAAGACGGCAGCGGTCTGTTCCATATTATAAAGATAGGCTTCCAAATCTCCGCTGCGGTAAAGATTGTCCCAGAAGAGCATGGAATAAGCCGGGAAGAAAATCTTAAACTTCGTTTCCGGATGATCTTCCACCTGCTTTCTGATTAAATTAATATTGGCGTCCAAGGTATCGCGGTAATAATCTTTTTCTTTCATAGGAGCGATTTCCGGCGTGCGGATATAAAGGCCAAGCGCCATATCCTGGTTAAATTCTTTCCATTGCGCCCAGTTATAGGAATCGTTGGCATCATAATCCCCCAAAAAAGTATTGGCGATCATATAAGGTATTTTCTCAAAAAGAACGCCTTTGTTATAAAGGTATTCCACATCGTCAAAATAATTTTTGTTATACAGATACATGGGGCATCCCGTCAGTTCGTAAGTGGGGACAGGGGATGCTGCCAGGGAGGAAGTGTCCATGCTGTAAAATACATATTTTAAATCGTGTTTTTCATAGGCGGCGTCCAGAAGATAACAAAGATCCGCAGTAGCGCCGTAGGAACGGACTGCTTTGATGGCGGTGCAATCAAAACCATCGTTAAACCAGCCGTTATTATAATTTTCCGCTACGGAGGAGCCCACGATCAGGCTGTCGTATTCGAAAGTCCGTAAAGAACCGATGCATTGATATTCTTTATCAGTGAGAACCGCTTTCAATCCAAACCATGGTTTATGGTAGTGAAAAAACGGGTCGATAAGAACAACGACAGCGCCTATAATCACCATAAGAAAAAGGATGCGCCGGAAAAAACATTTTACAAATTTCCGTGCCGTATGCTCTTGAAGTTCCGATGTTTTTAACATGAAATAGTCTGTCCTTTCGTGAAGATAATTCCGTTTGATTAAAAATTAAAATAAATAAATGTACTGACTTGTGAAAAGGAAATAAGCGACCAGATAAAGAGGATAACGATGAACCAGCAGAATCCGGAACCGTAATCTGCCGTTTCTACGATCTGCAACGCATTTTTTCTTGTCAGGATGAATGCACTGGCGATCAGAATCAGCAGGAATAGTATAATATAAGCAACAGGAAGCATTTCCGGAGCGAACATGGTAACGGCCTGTTTAAAAATATAAAATTCAGGAATATCCATATTTATAACCAGCTTGTGAATGTATCCCGTATTTCGGAAGGAAAAGAGGTTTTTAAACATTTGGAAAGCATGGGCCATACTTTCGCTGCGGAAGAAAAACAGGGATAAATTGAAAAAGGAAAAGGTAAAAAGCCATCCCAGCCATCTTGGAATATAAAAACGGGAAGGATTTTTTTCCTGACTTCCCCTGACCCCTATGATACCCAGATTGTCCCAAACAACCAAAAGTCCCTGCATAACGCCCCATGCTACATAAGTCCAGTTAGCGCCATGCCAAAGGCCGCTTAAGGAAAAAATGACCATTGTATTTAAAATCGTCCGTGCCTTTCCTTTTTTGCTGCCTCCCAGCGGAATATAAACATAGGTGACAAAAAAACGGGAAAGGGTCATATGCCAGCGCTGCCACAATTCTTTTACGGAACATGCTTTATAAGGAGAATTAAAGTTTACCGGAAGCTGCACATTAAACATATATCCCAGTCCAATCGCCATATCACTATAACCGCTGAAATCAAAATAAATCTGAAAGGTATAGGACAGGATTACGAGCAGAGTGGAGGGCGAATCCAAAAAATAAGTCTGTTCAAAGCCGAAATTTGTAACGAGGGCAAGCACGTCGGCTAAAAGCACCTTTTTACTTAACCCTATAACAAAAAGAGAAATACCTCTGGCAAAACTGCCAATATCAAAATTTCTCCTGGAAAGGTCATCGAACTGGGGAATGATTTCCTTATACAAAACGATAGGTCCGGCGATCAGCTGGGGAAAAAAGGTGACAAAAGCAGCGTAATTGATAAAAGAATAATGCTCCGTTTTTCCGGTACACCGGTCAATGATAAAGGATAGCTGCTGGAAAGTAAAAAAACTGATCCCCAGAGGCAGAAGAATATGCTTTAAATTAAAATCCGCCCGGAAAACGTAATTGATATTCTCAATGAAGAAGTCATAGTATTTAAAATAAAAAAGAATCGCCAGATTGGCGGCAACGCCGGCGAACAGTCCGAAGTGGTTTGCGCGCCTGGTTTTACAAAAAGTCAGTAAGTAGCTGATCAGATAATTAATAAGAATGCTGGCAATAATGATGAAAAGGTAATAAGTATTAAAATAACCGTAGAACCATAGGGACATGCCGGTCAAAAAAACCTTTGCCAGTTCATATTTTTGCAGTTTATTCAGTCCGTACCATCCGAGGAGGACGGCGGGAAGAAAGATGAAAATGAATATATAGGAGTTAAAAAGCATTGGTTATGTGGTACCTTTCGTAGTAGTGGGGGATAGGGTGGTGTGAGGGGATAGGGGGTTGTGGGAATATTCTGGCAATATGTTTTCTGAAAAGCAGTTATGCCGGACGCTTCATGGAACCCAGGAAAGCAAAAACACTCGGGCAGAGACCCTCCTGTTTTTATGGTTTCCATTCCGCGGCATAAAAAGCTTTTCAGAAAACATATTGCCAGAATATTCAGCAAGTTTATCGCTCTCACAAATATCCTATCTTAATATGCACATCAGTGCGCTTCCTTATTATGCTTTGTCACCAGCCGCGAGGCTGCTGACCTGCGCGCACATCAGTGCGCTTCCTTATTATACCATAGTTAAAACATATTCATAACAGTTATTTAAATAATTAAGAAATGGAAAGTTTTGGCTGAATCTTTCAACAGTTCCCTGGAAAAAAATCTTGATTATACGTAAAATACGTGTTAATATGTAGTTGTAAGGAGGAAACATACATGAAGTTCCGAGAAGCCGACCGGATGCTAAAGGATGATGGATGGTACGTGTCAGACATAAGTGGCTCACATTATCAATATAAACATCCAATAAAGCCTGGAAAAGTAAGCGTCCCGAATCATCCCGGCGACATCCCAAAAAGTGTTGTTAAATCCATACGAAACCAGGCGGGGCTGAAATAAGCCCCTGCCCTTCGAAATAAATTGTGAAAAGGAGTATTGATTTATGAATTATGTGTACCCGGCTATTTTCTATGAGGAAGAAGGTAAAATATCCGTTATTTTTCCTGATTTGGGGAATCTCGCAACCTTTGGAGATAATATAGCAGATGCTATGCGCATGGCGGTTGATGTTTGCGGACAGTATCTCTTTACCGCCCTGCGTGACGGCGAACCCTTCCCTGCTCCTAGTGCATTAGGCAAAATCAATCCCGCTGCCATTCTGAAAGATCTTGAAATGGAATTCTCTGCTGATAATGCTTTTGTCAATATGGTGCTGGTGGATATGACCGAATACGCAAGGCAACATAGCGATAAGGCAGTGAAAAAGACTTTGAGCATCCCCATGTGGCTGAATACCCTTTGCGAAGAAAAAAGCATCAACTTTTCAAAAGTATTACAAGAGGCACTTCTCTCCAAAATACAGACTTAACACCTATCGGCTGCCCCAATTTTCATATGGAATCGGGGTAGTCTTTTTTTATTTTTCAGAATAACCGATTTCCAAGGCAAACTTTCTCTTTCATAGCTATTTGGAATAAATTTTATAGATTGGGAAATAATGAAAAGAGATAAAAAGTAAGTATTAATCAGGGGCAGAATTAGCGGGCTGTTGGTAGTATGGAGGATTATTATGAAAATACGTACATTAGCTATGACATTGGTAATGGTATTGAGCATATGGGTTTTGGCGGCGCCGGTTATGACGGGATGCGGCGAAGAGCTGGTGTCTGATTCTAATACAAACAGTGTGGAAAATGTGAGGCGGAATAACGAAGGCAGCAATCCGGGGGAAGAAAGCGTTAGTATATATATTCCCATGAGTAAGATTAAAAATGAGGTAGTGAATATTCTTGGAGAAAATTATTGGCCGGATAAGCAGCTTACGGTAGCGGAACTGAGGACAGAAACGGGAATTACCGAGGAAATGTATGATGATTTTCTGGCAGAAAAAATGAATATAGAAACGGATATCGATATCATGATTATTTTGAAGGCAAAAGCGGAATATTTGCCGGAAATAGAAAAGATGTTGAATGCATATAGAGATTCTTTGCTGGTAAAATATAGAGAGAGGCCGCAAGAGCTTGGAAAGGTACAGGCGTCCCGGATAGAGGTAATCGAGCCTTATATCTGTTTTGTACAGCTGGGGGCGGATACGGAAGCGGCGATAGAAAAAGGAGACGAGGAAGTCATTGCTTTATGCCAACAGGAGAACGAAAGAGCGGTGGATATTATAGAAAAAACGATTTTAAATCAATAACAAGTTAAACAAAGGGACTTTCTCAATCCTTAAAAGGCTATGACAGAAAACGGTTATGGTCTTGGACTCTGTTACGAGGGCAAAAAATGCTATGCAGGAGGGCACAAATATTATCCGTATCGGCACTTATATTGGGTGTCCTCCGGCTTTGAGGCGGACGGGAAAACGGTGCAAGCGGAGGATGATATTGCGCTGCTTGCTGAAAGTGAATGGGTTTTCTGCAGCTTTTCCATAGCATTAGACAGTTTCCTGAAATAAAATGAAACAAAACAGGAGTCCCCATTTCTGGGAATCCCTGTGTCGCATCAGTATTATTTTTTGAGCTGTAAGCCGTCTTTGAATGCTTCCCCTATCCTTTCGGTCACCTTATAGTAGCCATGTGTATAAGGATCAAAGGCGATTGCGTTTACCAGGGACATATCGACTTTGTCACCGGCCATGACATTTTCGTCTGCTGTGACATTTACCACTCTGCCGATGACGCCGCATCCATATTCCCCGTCCTGGTATTCAATAAACTCACATTCAAGACAGAGAGGGAATTCATTAATGACAGGGGCGTCTACGGTTTCTGCTTTACTTGCGGTCAGGCCGCTGTTCTCGAATTTTCCTGCAACCCGGTTGCCGGATTCAACACCGAAATAGTCAGCTTCCACCACATGGGCTGCGTCAGCGATGCTTACCGTAAAAGCGCCCCTTGCCTTGATATTTTTTACGGTCTTGTGCGTTTCCGTCAGATTGAGGGCGACATTGCCTCTTTCCTGCATGGTACCCCAGGCAGCGTTCATGACATTCACGCTGCCGTCTTCATTGTAGGTTGCTACCATTAAGACCGGCATCGGGAAGATGCCTTCTGTTATGCTGAGTTTTTTTCTCATTGTTTACTCCATTTCTGCGCGGCTTTTTGCGTATATCAAGTTTGTAGATGCCGCGCAGACACAAACTTGGGATTGAAAATTTTTAATTTTCAATCTATTACCTCGTTTCTATATGGGATTGACAGAACCAGCGTTTGTGCATATAATTGTAGCAGGTAACAGGAAAAATACAAGTACTATCTTAAAGGAAAGCGTAAGATGATAAAGAATTATATTGGCGAGGCGAATTTTGAGGATACGGGGTTCAGTTATACGCTGTCCCTGATATCTGGCAAGCACAAAATGGTCATCCTTTACTGCCTGATGGAGTTTGGCGTTGTCAGGTTCAATGAGTTAAAACGGTATCTGAAAAATGTGTCAGACAAAACACTCAGCAGCAATCTGAAAGAGCTGGAGGCGGACCGGCTTATTATCAGAAAAGAATATCCACAGATACCGCCAAAGGTGGAATACAGTCTGAGTGACAGGGGCAGGTCCTTGATGGATGTTTTGGATCAGTTATGTGTCTGGGGTGAAAACAATAGGGAATAGCCTGTCCCCGTCAAACTTCATATTCTGCATGAGAATGTCGTAAGAGATATTGTCCTTGATGATCTCCCGGTAAATCTCATATGCGCTCTGTGTGTCCGTTTCCTTTCGGGCGAGTATATAAAAGAACCCACATGAAGGTTGAGCTTTTCTCTCTATTTTCATGCCCTTGGGATTATGATAAAATGAAAAAAACAGGATGATAAATCGAAGGGCAGGGAATACTATTGTGGAGGAGTTGTTAGTTTATGCGATTTTGCTTTACGAGGATTTAGTAACAGAAAACGAATACAGCAAACGGCTTGATGAATTATTTCTCAACGATCCCGAAAACGAAGATTTGCTTTATTTAGAATGGGAAACAGACATAAAAAAAGCCATTATTTACATAAGAACAAATATTGATTACAATAATCTTGAGATTGAACGGTGTGGCAGAATTTTAATAAGTAAATTAAAGGCGGTTTATGTAAATTGTTCGGATATAAAATGTTTTGCAAGTCGGATGTATCATTTATGGGAAAGTCTGCCTGGGAACATTCAGAACATAGAACCATTTTGGACTCTATGCTATGCGGATGACCCTTTGTCATGGGGAGATGAAGAACAGACCAGAAACATTTATGAATATATGTTGGACTATTATAAGGATTAAACGAATACGGAGGACTGGTTTTAAAAAGTTACTTGATGAAATACCTATTGCCTCCAATAATTTCATAGGTTATAATGATGCTATGCCCTTTACAGATGAAAATCAGTATAGGGCTTATATATAATTATAATGACTTACATAAGGGAAAGGCGTGAGCATACCATGACAAATGCAATTATATTCGATATGGACGGAGTATTGTTCGATACGGAACGGATCAGCTATGAATGCTGGGAGGAAATCGGAGAGGCAATGGGGCTTGGCGATTTGAGCGAAGGCATCAGAGGGTGTATCGGTTTGAATCGGAATGATGCGGAAGCTCTGATGTACGATCTCTATGGAGAAGATTTTCCTTTTGATGAATTTACCGAAACGGTGCATATTCTTATGAAAAAACGTTTGTTAGAGGAAGGAACTCCCGTAAAAGAAGGGGTAAGGGAAATCTTGGAGTATTTGAAAGAAAATGGTTATATTATTGGTATGGCTTCTTCCAGCAGCAAGGAAAGCGTCATGGGGCATTTGAAGGAAACAGGGCTGGAAAAATATTTTCGCGCGGTGATTACGGGTGATATGGTAGAGCATAGCAAGCCTGATCCTGATATTTATTTGAAGGCATGTGAAGAGCTGGGGGTTACGCCGACAAATGTCGTCGCTATTGAAGATTCCCATAACGGGGTTCGTTCGGCATATCGGGCGGGAATGAAACCGGTGATGGTGCCGGATCTGATAGAACCCACGCCTGAAATCGAAGCGATGCTTTATGGCAAGTTCTATTCCTTGTTGGATGTGTTGGATTATATGAAAAATAATAATAAAAACGAAGGGTAAGAATAAAATTGCCCTGTAGGGCGGAATGGAGGAATATATGGCAGTATCAAAAGTATATTATGCAAATATGAAGACGTCGTTTACGGAGAATCTTCCACAAAAGCTGGAGAGATTAATAAAAACGGCAGGTATTAAGGAGATTGATTTTAAGAAAAAGTACGCAGCGATTAAGATTCACTTTGGTGAACCTGGAAATCTGGCATATCTCAGGCCGAATTATGCGGCGGTCGTGGTGAGAGTAATCCAGGAGCTGGGGGGCAAGGCATTCCTTACGGACTGCAATACGTTGTATGTGGGCGGCAGGAAAAATGCGCTGGATCATATGGACGCCGCTTATGAAAACGGTTTTTCACCTTTTTCCACAGGATGCCACGTGATCATTGCAGACGGCCTGAAAGGGACGGACGATGTGCTGGTTCCGGTAGAAGGCGGGGAATATGTAAAAGAAGCAAAAATCGGCAGAGCGGTGATGGATGCGGATATTTTTATTACGTTAAACCATTTTAAAGGCCATGAAGCTACCGGCTTTGGCGGAGCGCTTAAGAATATCGGCATGGGCTGCGGTTCCAGAGCCGGCAAGATGGAGATGCACAGCGCCGGAAAGCCGCAGGTCAACAAGGAGGAGTGCATCGGCTGCGGGCGCTGCATAAAAATATGTGCCCATGACGCTCCGTCGATATCGGGCAAAAAGGCATACATAGATCAGGCTAAATGCGTGGGCTGCGGGCGCTGCATCGGTGTTTGTCCTATGGATGCGGTAGAACCTGCAGCGGATGAGTCCAATGATATTTTGAACAGGAAGATTGCGGAATACAGCAAGGCAGTGGTGCAGGGCCGTCCTCATTTCCATATCAGTCTGGTGGTGGATGTATCTCCGAACTGCGACTGCCATGCGGAAAACGATATACCTATCGTGCCTGACGTTGGTATGTTTGCGTCTTTCGATCCCGTGGCATTGGATGTGGCTTGCGCCGATGCGGTGAATAAACAGCCTGTCATTGCCAATAGTCAGCTGGATCGCATGCCCCATGTACATCATGATCATTTTATAGATTCCGCGCCCCAGACAAATTGGAGGTCTATGATAGAACATGCGGAGAAGATCGGAATTGGCAATGCGGAATATGAGTTGATTGAAATATAAGATAAAACGAAGTAAATGAAGTTTGAAATAAAACAAAGGAAAAAATAAGAAAGGCATTAAGAAAAAAGAATTAAGACTTCCGAATGCCTATTAAGGAGATTCCTTTTGCCTTGCCGTAGTTAATGCTTTTGATTAATTCTTGAAAGCTTGGGCAGGGGCCGACCGTTGTACCGTTACAATATACATTATGGGCAGTGTATTGATCATTACTTTTTGAAATATGTATGGTATGGATTTCTTTTCGGATGTCGTTTTTATCGTTATACATAGTGAATATAAGACTTGGATATGCGGCTGCCAGCGTATCGAAGTCTTTTTCCATTGTGCTGAAAAAAGTGGTAAATCCCTTTGACTCCAGAAAATCCCGGAGAGCTTTGGGGGATGTGCCGAATTTCCCTCCAAGAGCCATTCCGTCTTTTTCAAAGAAGGAAATCAGTTCCGGCAGATCCATAAGAGGATGCGCCAGCAGACTATAGGCAGCGTTATATACTGCAAAAATTTCGCAGCCCGAATATTGCATGGTTGCTTTGCCGTAAGGCATATCGGTGTAGCTGTTTTGGTCTTCAATGTAACCTTTGTTTTTCGAAATGGCGTTCAAGTGGCCGGAAAAAGCTTTTTGGTTGATAAAAAGATGTTCCCGCCAGGATGCTTTTTGGAATTTTTGTATTTTTCGCAGCAGTTCGTAGAAAGCAATGACCGTTTTGTTACTGATTCTCCGGGGAATAAAGGCAAATAAAAAATTCATTTATTCTCCCCTTTTCCCAAGGTTTCTTCCAACAGATCCGTGATCGTCCGAACCGAGTTAAGCTGGCTGCTTCTGCTCATGGCATCAATATAAGTCTGCCTTGTGAAATAAAGCTCGTGTGCTTTTTCAACTAAAAGATCTTCCGTCAGGTAATCTTCGTCAATAATCAGGCTGAATCCCTGTGATTCAAAGGATTTGGCATTTAAAATCTGATCGCCCCGGCTGCTGTGCGCCGAGAGCGGAATGAGCAGATTGGGCTTTTTCAGGGCAAGCAGTTCGCAGATGGAATTGGCGCCGGCTCTGGATATGACGATGTCGGCCATGGCAAAAACATCTTTTAATTCCGATTTCAGATATTCAAATTGTTTATAACCTTCAATCTGCAACATCAGGTTATCCACCTTATCTTTGCCACAGATATGAACGATTTGGAAATCTTCCAAAAGCTGGGGAAGGGCATCGCGCACTGTTTTGTTAATGGCTTCGGCTCCCAGGCTGCCGCCGATCACCATAATGACGGGCTTGTTGGAAGTGAAATTGCACATATCATAAGCGGCAATCTTGTTGCCTTTGGATAGTTCTTCCCTGATGGGCGAGCCTGTGAGAACGGCTTTCCCTTCGGGAAGCATGGGGACGGTTTCCGGGAAATTGCAGCATATTTTTTGCGCGACGGGAATACAAAGTTTATTTGCTAATCCGGGCGTCATATCGGACTCATGGATAATGCATGGGATTTCCAGGGAGGCCGCTGCCCGTACAACGGGAACGCTGACAAAACCGCCTTTGGAAAAAACGATATCCGGTTTGATCTGCTTTAAATATTTTCTCGCTTCCCCATAACCTTTCATAACGCGGAAGGGATCTGTAAAGTTTTTGGGATCGAAATATCTGCGGAATTTGCCGGTGGCAATACCGTAATAAGGAATACGGTAGTCGGAAATCAATTTCTTTTCGATGCCGTCATATGAGCCTATATAATATATTTCATAATCCAGTTCTTTGAGCCTTGGTATTAAAGCGATGTTGGGAGTAACATGGCCGGCTGTTCCACCACCAGTAAGAACGATTTTTTTTGCCATCAATCATTTGCCTCCAGATTCCTATCTTCATTAAACTTTATTGACTTTCATAAATAAAAATTTCAGATCATGGTTTCTAATGCCTGTGCCAACTGGTCGGGGCAGGAAGTGGACTTAAATCCGCAGCGGATGCCTTTGAGCCTCTCGATGGCTTCTTTCGCATCCATGCCTTCTACCAGTTTTGAGATACCTTGTAAATTGCCATTGCATCCCCCTGTAAAAGAAACCGAACGGATAATGCCGTTATCCAAATGAATGTCTATTGATGTCGAACAAACGCCTTTGGGTTGGTATTTCATACAAGATCCTCCATTTCCGCTTGCCTGTAGAGTCAGGTTGAAGCACAAATATTATACCAGAACCGGTATGATTTTACCAGTAGTATCGTATAATCTGTCGAAATTTGCAAATGCCTTACACCCTTCGGAATATTGAGATATAAACGGGTTTTGTTTATAATATTAAAATCAGGATGGGAGGTACGCATATGCTTGAAGGTATTTTTATGGTGTATATGGAACAAAGGATTTTAAGCTGCGTTTTCCTGGCATTTTTATTATTAAGCATAATATGCCAGATAACGATCGGTGTGATATATCTGCGGTTAATAAAGGAAACGGATCATATATCCACGGCTAAAAGTAAATTTTTAAAACAATGTAAATTAAAATTTATTAATTGTTACCAGTTGAGCGGCGAGGTTTCCAATATTTCCGTTTTTGTGGACAAGTCCATATCAAAAATATCGTTTCTCGGCATATCCATGACAGGGCTGCATCACCTGGCGGGCCAGTTTGTTCTGCTTTCTGTAGTCGCGGCAGGAGCGGGGGCATGTTACGAGATCACGCAGGGCGAAACCGTGGGAAGGATACTTCCTTATTATGTTGTCAGTTTTCTTGGATTATATGTATATTTTTCGATAACGGGGCTGGTGGATATTGCAGGAAAAAAAGAACGGCTGAAAATAAATCTGGTAGATTATCTGGAAAATCATATGGCGAATAAGTTGAAACAGTCGGATATCGACTGGGAAGAACTGACGGGCGAAACTCTGAGCGCGTCTAAGGTGAAGAAAGATAAAAAAGAAGGAAAGAAAAAAGAAAAGAAAGCGGTGGATGAAAAGGAAAAGAAAAAGTCGCTCAGAGAGGGGATTGGTCTTTCTGCGGAAAGGGGAGAAGCGGATCCTGCAAAAATAACAGCTTTTGCGCACCCTGCGGAACAGGAAAAAGGGGATGGCGGAAACGTAGAGGAAGGGGAAGAGAAGGCGGCGGTATTTTCCCATCAGGAGGCGGAAGAACTGGAAGAGCTTTTAAGGGAGTTTTTGGTCTGATTGGAACTGGAATCAATTTTTTCAGAAAATGTGAGGGCTATCCGCATTTGTTTCCTTTTTTTGTATTATTCCAAATAATGTATTTTACAAAGGAGGTATCATGTTTATATTTTCCTGCATCATTAACAAGAACTTTTCCGCAGGTTTGGAAAAAACCTGATATTTCTTCCAGATCATATACATTTCAATCTCGATGGTAGGGTACAGGGGGCGGAAACAGAGTCTGCTGTCACCGGAAGTATTGATGATTCGGTCAAAGCAGATTGCGTACCCCAGTCCCTCTTCCACAAGAAGCGAGGCATTGAACAGCAGATTGTAAGTCATAACAATATCCAGTTCCGATATACTGCGTTTCATCCACTGGACAAGTTCTCCGCCAGCTGCTTCCTGTTGGGATATCAGCAGTGGCTGTCCCCACAGGTCTTCGGGGGAAATGAATTCTTTTTCAGCCAGGGGAGAATCCTTTGGCATCAGAACGCCCCAGACATCTTTTGCCGGAAGTTTTAATGCTTCGTATTTGGTCAGATCAGGTGTTCCAAATATAATTCCGAAATCAATCAATCCTTTATCCAGCTGCTCCCTGACAAATACAGCATTTCCGCTGGAAATGTGGTAATGGATTCCGGGATACAGCTTTTTTAGTTTTCCGGCAGCCTTTGCCAGCAGGCGGACACCATCTGTTTCTCCGGCGCCTATGCATACATCTCCGATAATCACATTGTCAGAAAGTATAATTTCGTTTTTCGTTTTCTTTACCAAATCCAGGATTTCTTCCGCCCTTTTTCGGAGAATCATTCCCTCTTCTGTCAGCGTAACCTTGCGGGAACCCTTTGTGCCGCGAATCAGCAGCTGCTTTCCAAGCTCCTCCTCCATATTTTTAATCTGCGTGGAAAGAGTAGGCTGAGAGAGATGAAGGGAGTCGGCGGCCCGTATAATGCTTTGCTCTCTTGCAATGGCAAGAAAGTATTGAAGTACCCGTATTTCCATGTATCTGCTCCTTGTTGTCTGTTTATTGTCTGCCGTACGTTGAAAGAATGTCCTATGTATTTTAGGGGATAGGAACCAATCGGCAGAACAGATTGACCTGAAAAGATTCTATCATAGCTTTCCATAGTTTTCAACTATACAAATGAATCATATCTAAATATTTGCTATTTGTTATAGATAGCCTTATAGTAAAATTATTAAAAACGTCAGGGGGATGCAGGTATGATAGCCACAGGAAGCAGGGAATCTGTAATACAGAATCTGGAGGATGCGGGATGTGAAACCGAGATGATCCAGGATTTTATGGGATGGTTTGACAAGGGGCAACAGGCGAAACAGTTGGAACTGTTGGAACATCAGAGGGAATGTCTGCTTGGAAGAGTACACAAGGATGAAAGAAGGATTTCCTGCCTGGATTATCTGATTTACCAGATTCAGGGAAAACCGAGAGGAAAGAGGTAGGATGAAATCTAAGAGAAAGAAGGAAAGTGAAAATGAGTAAGAATTGTGGAGAAAATGCTGCATACGGATGTACTGGTATTTGCCACGCCCATTTACTGCTATGAGATGAGCGGCCAGATGAAGACCATCGTAGCTTACAATTACGGCGCAAAAAAGCCAAAGAGAATTTACCAGAGCTGCAGATGGGCGATGCTTTATTCTGTGATATTTTACAGTATATTTTTCCTGATAATGGAGGTTTTTCCGGAATGGGTGCTGTTATTGTTTGATGCTTCTCCAGAAATGCTTTTCATCGGTGTAACGGCACTTCGGATCTTGGCGGTAAGCCATCTTCTTTCCAATGTATGTCTTATTTACTCGGCAGTATTTCAGGGACTTGGACTGGGAGTATAGAGCATGCTGCTTACGTTGGGCAGGCAGGTGGTCTTGCCGGTGGTATTTATTGCAGCCTTATCTCATTTTGGAAATCTGACGTTGATCTGGCTGGCATTTGTACTGGCAGAGGCCGTTGTAATACCGATTGGAATCATTCTTTGGCGAAGAGAGTCGGATAAAGTTTTAAAGAACTTAAAATGGGAAGAAAACAGAAGACGATCTATGTCCGGTATCCTTATTATAGACATCAGAAAAGAACAGCAAGATGGGAAAGAAAACGCAGAGAGATGTAAGTTAAAAAATTTTAGATAATCAGGAGGAAAAATCATGAAGACAGGAGAAATCAGACAGGAGTATTTGACAGGAGAAAGAGCATTATTCCAGGGAGAGAATTTGGAAATCTACGACAGTATTTTTGCGGATGGAGAGTCGCCGCTGAAAGAGAGCCATGATATCAAACTGGAGGGATGCATGTTCAAATGGAAGTATCCCTTCTGGTATGCGAAGAATATTACCGCCAGAAACTGTACCTGGTTTGAGATGGCCCGTGCAGGGGTATGGTATACAGACAATATCACGGTGGAAAACGCAGTGATCGAGGCCCCGAAGAATTTCCGCCGCTGCAGGGGCGTAAATTTACAAAACGTAAATTTTCCCAATGCAGCCGAAACACTTTGGAATTGTGAAGATGTGACAATGGAACATGTGACGGCTAAAGGCGACTACTTTGCCATGAACAGCCAGAATATGGTGCTGCGGGATTTCCAGCTGGTGGGCAACTATTCCTTTGACGGGGTAAAGAATATGGAGATTCATAATGCCCGGATGCTTTCCAAGGATGCTTTCTGGAACAGCGAGAATGTGACGGTATATGATTCCTTTATTTCCGGAGAATATCTGGGCTGGAACGCAAAGAATCTGACACTGATTAACTGCACCATTGAGAGCCTGCAGGGGATGTGCTACATCGATCATCTGGTTATGAAAAACTGTAAGCTTCTGAACACCACACTGGCGTTTGAGTATTCCACGGTGGATGCAGAAATCACAGGAAAGATTGACAGTGTGATGAACCCTTCCAGCGGTGTGATCCGAGCAGACAGCATTGATGAATTGATCGTTGAAGCGGATAAGGTAGATTCATCAAAGACAAAGATCATATGCAGAAGAGAGCTGAAGGAGGCGGTATGAGCCTGTTTTTGAAGGGAATTCTGATCGGGTTGATCTTTGGCGTACCTGTTTGCTTTTTCCTGGTTTGACATTGCGGGAGGCGGTGTAGGAAAAAATGGCTGGCTGGTGGTTTTAGGAGTATTTATCGGAACCTATTTCTGGTGGGGAGGGCTGACCGCTGTGGTTGCTTTTGCCGGAAAAAAGAAAAGGACAGAAAGTTTCCGGAAGATGAACCGGATTTTCGGGGCAGCTTTAAGCTTGTTTGGAATCCTTGTTTTTATACGGGCAATTTCCATATGAATTCCTTATCAATAAACAGAAAAGTGAAAAGAGGAGTGGACGAAAATGAAAAAAATATGGATAGTGCTGTGGGTTATGGTTATCTCATTTTCTCTGACTGCGTGCGGAGAGGAGAATGCAGTGATGAATATGAATGTACAGGTTGGTGATACGATATTTTCAGCCGCATTGGAAGAGAACGTGGCGGTGTCTGCTTTGGTGGATATGATGCGGGAAAGTCCGGTAGTGCTTCAAATGAGCGACTATTCCGGCTTTGAAAAGGTAGGCCCTTTGGGAACCAGTCTTCCTGCAGACAACAGTCAGACCACAACCCACGCCGGAGATATTGTCTTGTATAACGGAAACCAGATTGTTATATTTTACGGCTCTAATTCCTGGAGCTATACAAGGCTGGGACATATTGATGATCTGGCGGGTTGGGAAGAGGCCCTTGGAAACGGGGATGTGACTGTGACATTTTCTTTGGAATAAATACGATAGTTTGGAGGTGCAATATGCCTTACAATTTTAATGAACCTGTCAACAGGAGAAATACCCATTCACTGAAATGGGATGTGAAAGAGCAGGAACTGCCTATGTGGGTGGCAGATATGGATTTTCAGACAGCACCGGAAATTCAGGAGGCAATCAGGGAAAGGGCAGCCCATGGCGTATTTGGCTATTCCATTGTGCCTGAAGAATGGTATCAGGCATATATGGGCTGGTGGGAGAAACGGCATCATTTTTCCATGGAAAAGGAGTGGCTTGTTTTCTGTACGGGAGTGGTTCCGGCTATTTCCAGTATGGTGCGTAAGCTGACGACAGCGGGAGAAAATGTTTTAGTTCAGACGCCGGTTTACAATATTTTCTTCAATTCCATTGTAAATAACGGAAGGAACATTGTTGAAAGCCCGTTACGATATGACGGAAATACCTATCAGATGGATTTTGAGGATCTGGAACGAAAATTTTCTGATCCTCAGACCACGCTGATGATTCTATGCAATCCCCACAATCCGGTGGGAAGAATCTGGAGCAGAGAGGAACTGGAGCAGGTTGGCGGGCTGTGCAGGAAATATCATGTGACCGTGATTTCCGATGAAATCCATTGTGATCTGACCAGTCCCGGTCAGGAATATATTCCCTTTGCCTCGGTTTCAGAAAACTGTAAGAATACCAGCATCACCTGTATGGCTCCCACAAAAGCCTTTAATCTGGCAGGGCTGCAGACAGCAGCAGTGGCCGTTCCAAATCCAAACCTGCGGCATAAGGTCTGGCGGGGACTGAATACGGATGAGGTGGCAGAACCGAATTCCTTTGCAGTGGAGGCGGCTGTGGCTGCATTTACGAAAGGGGAGGCGTGGCTGGATTCTTTAAGAGAGTATATCCAAGAAAACAAAAATTTTGTGGAGAATTTTTTGAAGAAAGAGGATTTGCATATCAGGCTGGTTCCTTCACAGGCCACCTATCTTTTGTGGCTGGACTGCCGGGAAATGCATGGGTGTGCTGCTGAGCTTACACAATATTTGAGAGAGCATACGGGATTGTATTTGTCGGAGGGACAGCAATATGGGGAAAATGGAAGTTCATTTATAAGAATGAATATCGCCTGCTCACGCAGCCGGTTGGAAGATGGACTGAAACGGCTTGCAGAAGGAGCCAGAAGTTATGAGGAATGGACACTTGCCCAATGCTAATATGCGATTTCAGCATTGGGGAAAAAATCTTTCATCTTGTTAAAGAGAGAAGGTGGTAGCTTGGTTTACCTGTTTTTATGCACGGTTTGAGAATTTTTAAAAATAGTATTGACAGGACATTCTATGGCATGATATTCTGCATATAGTTAGAAATAACTAATCCGAAAAATTAGATACAGAATGCCGAAGGGCATTTTTCTTTACCGCAAAGGTTAGGAAAGACTAACTAGAAAGGAAGAGGATGAATGGAAGCTGTGGATACGGAAAATATATCGGAGGAACTGGTGATATTCTACTGTTCGCCGACAATGGCAGGTCTGAAAACCGGAAATCTGTTTAATTGTCCCGTTAAGAACAACAGGACATTCTTGGAAAACATCCGGGAGATGAACAGGCGTCTGCTTCCGCGGGGCGTGCGGATTGTCCCTCTGAAAAACATGGGAAAAAGCGTGTTGGTTTACATGTACCGCCCTGACAGGCTTCGGGAGGATTTGGGCGACAGCGAGGCGAGGAAGATTTTAGCGGAGCGGGACTATCCCGTGGGGGAACCGGAGAAGTGCATTGTGTGGCTGGTGCGCCGCCTGAAGGATGAGGAAGCATTTCCGCATGAAATCGGACTGTTCCTCGGCTATCCGCCGGAGGACGTGGATGAGTTTATCAGAAACGGCGCGACGGGGGCAAAGTATATTGGGACATGGAAGGTGTATGGAAACGTGGAAACCGCACAGCGTAAGTTTGCGCAGTACAAAAAATGCACACGCCTGTACTGGGAGGCATTCCAAAAACACCGTTCGTTTGACAGGCTTGTTGTGAGGTGTTCGTAAATGCTGTTTGTTCGGGGAACGGTTTTATGATTTATACAGAAAAATCTACAGACAAATACATAATGGAAAGGATGGAGAAATTTATGAGTAAAGTGGCAGTGGTTTATTGGAGCGGTACGGGAAATACGGAGGCGATGGCGACCGCGGTGGCGGAAGGGGCACAGGAGAAAGGGGCGGAGGTTTCCCTGATGTCTTGTGGCGAATTTGGCGCGGATCGGATGGATGAGTTTGATGCAGTGGCGTTCGGCTGTCCGTCCATGGGCGCGGAGCAGCTTGAGGAAGGAGATTTTGAACCCATGTTTACCGCCTGTGAGGGAAAGCTCGCCGGAAAGAAGATTGCGCTGTTTGGTTCTTACGGATGGGGCGACGGGGAATGGATGCGGAGCTGGGAGGATACCTGCCGGTCAGACGGTGCGGTATTTGTCTATGACAGCGTCATCTGCCATGAGGCGCCGGACGGGGACGCGCTGTCCGACTGTAAGGCTTTGGGCGCGGCGCTGGTGTAGGGAGTATGGACATTTTGCACAAAATGATAAGTTAGCATTTCCTAACATATTGGTTAGAATGATAAAACTTGAGTAAGTTGTAAAAATAACGTTGACAAGAATCAAGGGAGGTCATATTATAATATATGGTTAGCGAGTGCTAACTTTTATTTAACGCATAAGGTTAGCGAAAACTAATACATATTCAAAAGAAGGTGGATGCATGATGCCGCTTACATTAGCAGAAGTCGGAGAGGAAAACATTATCAGAAAAATCGGAGGAAAACAGGAAGTTAAGACACATCTGGAGAACCTCGGTTTTGTTGTGGGAGGGGCGGTCACTGTAATAAACGCCATCGGAGGCAATGTGATTGTGAATGTGAAGGACTCCCGCATTGCGGTCAGCAAAGAAATGGCACAGAAGATTATGGTCTGAAAGCATTAAGAAGCCCTTCGGAAACAGGGAATGCTGCAAGGGGTTACTAAATGTTTCAATATCATGGAATCCAGGGCAGTATTCCGTGATTAAAAAATTATGAAATGAGGAGGACAGGTTGAAAACTGAAATCTTCAACCTACAGAGAAAGGAGTGCAGATATCAAAATGAAGACACTGAAAGAATCAAAGGTCGGCGATACCGTCCGGGTGGTGAAGCTCCACGGGGAAGGCGCGGTCAAACGCCGTATCATGGACATGGGACTGACAAAGGGCGTGGATGTGCAGATCCGCAAGGTGGCGCCTTTGGGAGATCCGATTGAGGTGACCGTCCGCGGTTATGAACTTTCCATCCGGAAGGCAGATGCGGAAATGATTGAAGTCGAAAGAGCATAAGATGAAAAAGTTTGTGCAGGGGTTTATCCCCTTTATTTTCAGACAGATAGTTAGCGAAAACTAATATATAGAAGGAGAGGAAACTATGAGTATGCGAATTGCCCTTGCGGGCAACCCGAACTGCGGGAAAACGACATTATTCAATGCCCTGACAGGTTCCAACCAGTTTGTCGGGAACTGGCCGGGCGTTACGGTGGAAAAGAAAGAGGGAAAGTTAAAGAGGCATGACGGCGTGACCATCACCGACCTTCCGGGTATTTATTCCCTTTCCCCTTATACATTGGAGGAAGTAGTGGCGAGAAACTATCTCATCAGCGAGCGCCCTGATGCCATCTTAAATATTATCGACGGCACGAATCTGGAGAGAAACCTGTACCTGACCACACAGCTTACCGAGCTTGGCATCCCTGTTGTCGTTGCCATCAATATGATGGACGTGGTAGAGAAAAACGGCGACAAGATTAATACGGCGGAGCTGGCGAAGGCTTTGGGCTGTAAGATTGTTGAGATTTCGGCCCTGAAAGGCAGCGGCATCATGGAAGCTGCGGAAGCGGCAATCAATGCGGCAAAGAACGGAAAGACGGTTCCCATGCACACTTTTACGGGAACGGTCGAGCACGCCCTTGCCCATATCGAGGAGGCTGCAGTACACGGGCTGCCAGAGGAACAGCAGCGCTGGTACGCCATCAAGTTGTTTGAGCGGGACGATAAGGTTTTGGAGCAGCTGAACCTAAGCGAGTCGGTGCTTTCCCATATTGAAACGGACATTAAGGCGGCCGAGGAGGAGATGGATGACGATGCAGAATCCATCATCACCAACGAGCGGTATATTTATATCGGGAGTATCATCAAGGGATGCTTAAAGAAAAAATCAGCGGGAAAGATGACAAATTCCGATAAGATTGACAGGATTGTGACAAACCGTTTTCTGGGGCTTCCGATTTTTGCGGCGATTATGTTCCTTGTATATTACATCTCCATGGTGACAGTGGGGGCAAACGCTACGGACTGGGCAAATGACGGATTGTTCGGCGATGGTTTCCATCTGTTTGGCATCGGTTCCGTGGCTTATGGAGAGGCTTCTGAGGAATATGGCGATGCAGCGCTGATTGCGGATGGCTACGATGCTTATGTGGAAGAAAACGGCACAGCTCCTACAGGCGACTTCCCTTATGAAGTGGCGGATGATGAAACATTGGAGGTGGCGGTGGAAACGGCGTCCCTTGCAGATTATGAAGGTGCGCTTGCGGTGATGGAACAGTATGGCGATGAGCCCGATCCGGCAGCTTGCGGCGTATGGATTCCCGGTATTCCGGTGTTTGTCGGGAACGCACTGGAAGCCGTGGGTGCGGCAGACTGGCTTGCGGGGTTGATCAATGACGGTATTGTAGCAGGCGTGGGCGCGGTGCTTGGTTTTGTGCCGCAGATGCTTGTATTGTTCCTGCTTCTTGCCTTTCTGGAGGCGTGCGGTTATATGGCGCGTATCGCGTTTGTACTGGATCGTATCTTCCGCAAGTTCGGACTGTCCGGCAAGTCCTTTATTCCGATGCTTATCGGTACCGGCTGCGGCATTCCGGGTATCATGGCGTCGAGGACGATTGAGAACGAGCGTGACCGCCGTATGACGATTATGACGACAACCTTTATTCCCTGTGGCGCGAAGGTGCCGTTTATCTCCATGGTTGCGGGCGCAATCTTCGGCGGTTCCGCATGGGTTGCAACGAGCGCGTACTTTGTAGGTATGGCGGCGATTATCATTTCAGGTATTATGTTAAAGAAAACGAAGATGTTCTCCGGCGACCCGGCTCCTTTCGTTATGGAGCTTCCGGCTTACCATATGCCCACGGTGGGTAATGTGCTGCGTTCCATGTGGGAGCGCGGATGGTCCTTCATTAAGAAGGCGGGCACGATTATCCTGCTTTCCACTATCGTGATATGGTTTACGACTTACTTTGGATTTACTGCGGAAGGATTCCGGATGCTTGGTGAGGAGGAGATGGATCAGTCGCTCCTTGCAGCGGTCGGCAGTGCGATTGCGTGGATTTTCATACCGCTTGGATGGGGAAACTGGCAGGCGGCAGTGGCTTCTATCACAGGTCTTGTGGCAAAGGAAAATATCGTCGGCACCATGGGCATCCTCTATCCGGGTGGATGGTCTGAAATTGGTGCAAACTTCAGTCAGGTTGCGGGATATTCCTTCCTGGTGTTCAATCTTCTGTGCGCGCCCTGCTTTGCGGCAATCGGCGCCATCAAGCGGGAGATGAACAATGCGAAATGGACATGGTTTGCTATCGGATATCAGTGCGGACTGGCTTATGCGGTGGCGCTGATGGTTTATCAGATTGGCTTGGCATTTACAGGAAACCTGAATGTCATTGGTCTGCTTGCAGCCATCGTAATCCTTGGCGGCATGATTTATATGCTGTTCAGACCGTATAAAGAGGCAACAAAGCTGACAACAAATATGAAACTGAAAATGGCGAAGTAACGGCGCAGAAAGCGTTTCTAAAGGCGTCCCGCCATAATACGGGGCGCCGGGTTTCGTCTTTAGATTTGTAACAGGGAAACAGGAGGGATTTCGATGCTTACATGGCTTATGGAAAATATGGCGACAATCATCATTAGTGCGGTTTTGGTTTTCGTGGTGGCGGCGATTCTTGTCAGTATGAAACGCGGTAAGAGAAAAGGAAAATCATCCTGTGGCTGCGGGTGCGCGGGCTGCGCCATGAATGGAGCCTGCCATCCGGCAAAGCCGGAAACTTTGAGAAAATAAGGACTTAAAGATAAAGTCATACTTTAATAAGCCATTTTTGATGGGCTAAAAATACATTTTGAAATTTTAAAATTCAGGCACTTTTCAGAGGGAATAAATGTGTTCCTGTCCTGCCTTTTTGAATCTTATGATGAAGCTTGTTTATATTCCGTGCCATGGCAAGCAGTGTGCTTTCTGCAAGCACATTTGATGCCCCTTTGCTTAAATATCTCCTGAACTGCATGTCCTGTTTTCAATCTCCAAAAGAACCCTCTGCCTGAATACTCCGGTTTGTCCTGAAAAGTATGCCTTCCTCCGAAAGAATCCGTTCCAGATCTTCTTTCCTGTGTTTCAGAAATGTTTTGGCAACCTGAAGCGTCTTCGTTCTTTCTTCCATAGGTGTTTTGCAGTTGTTGCCTTTGATACAGTCACTTTTGTAAGGGCATCCGCTACAATCCTCACATTTATAAATCGTTTTTTCACTTACATAACCTGTTTTGCTTTTGGAATGTCTGATATGGTCTGCCGTCAGCTTTTTGCTGTTTCTGCAGGTATAGCTGTCTGATTCGGAATCATACTCCATGTTTTCGACTTTCCGGATATCATTTTTATACTTACGGGTTTTGGAAATCTCATAGTTTGCAGGCTTTATATAAGAAAGCTGTCCGTTCAGGTTCTTGGCAAAGAAGGCGCTTGCTTTTTTTTAGGAATTCATTTTCCTCTTCCAGGTCTTTTATGCGCTTTTTCAGGGCGCGCAGCTCGGCATCTTCCTGATGGAGATTACCGCTGCCTACAAATGGATCTGCGGGGTGTTCTTTAAAACGGGACATCCATGTGTAGAGGGTGTTCACATTAACTCCCAGTTCCCTTGCGACCTGTGCCACTGGTACTCCTGACTGTACCCGCTCACATGCTTCTTCCTTGAATTCAATACTGTACGTTTGTGCCATAATCTTTCTTCCTGACTTTCTGGATAGATTATACCGCTTGTTCTATTTGTCTATCAAATGGGGTATAAGGCACGGCACTTCCGCAATCCGTAGGGAATTGATTACGATATGCACATGAATGTTGCCGCTGTGGTTATGCCCGTCCGGGTGGGTGCATTCCTTACAAGTCTGTCGGCTCGGCGTCTATGCATCTGGCTCTTTGATGATGTATTTGTTCTTCCCTACAAATGGAAATTTGAATTATCTTTTAACATAATTTTGATATGGCTTATCATTAAGTGATACTTTACAGCCTAATTTTTTAGCAAATACTTTCATGAACAATTTATTTAATGGACTTACTACATTGTTGAGAAAGATTTCTTTTTTAGAAAAATATTCTGGTTTAGCAAAGTCATTTACCGCTTCTTTATTAAAATAATTATTTTGAGCATAATATTTCCCCATGTTATAAAAAGGTTCTACCATTTGTTTTCCCATTTTGCTGCCTATAAAACTTACTGCAAACATACCACCTTTTAATAGCGTTCCGTTGTACTCACATCCTAATAAAGATGGTAATGTTTCTAAACCTCCATGCCCGCACACTTGGCACCACCATAAATGAAACTGTGCAGACGATAGGTTCTTGATTTTGTTTGTGCCGTTATTTATACTTATGGCAACGGCAAAAATCGTGTTTATTTTGGGCTGGAAGCCCGTTTTCTAAACTGATTTCAGGTACTCTCATTTGCACCACCACCTGTCCAGCCATTTAAGAACCCCGGTTCACGGCAAAAGGACGTATAGTAAAATGATAAGAGACAGAGTACCGTGCCGTAAATTCCACCAGGAGGTGCCAGTATGGATAGAATTTACGACAATTGTTGTGGTATTGATGTTCACAAAAAACTTATCGTTGCCTGCTTCCGATGCGGCAAAAAGCAGGACGTGCGTGAGTTTGGCGCAACAACCAGAGAACTCCTCTCATTGGCTGACTGGCTCAAAGAAGGCGGCTGTGAAATGGTCGCTATGGAGAGTACAGCCTCTTATTGGAAGCCTCTGTACAACATCCTTGAATCTTCTGACTTGAATGCCATGGTGGTCAATGCCCGCCATATGAAAGCTGTTCCAGGTCGAAAAACAGACGTAAAAGATGCGGAATGGATCGCTGACCTTTTACAGCACGGTCTGCTTCAGCCCAGTTACATTCCCGACAAAGACCAGCGGGAACTGAGGGAATTAGTCCGTTATCGCAAAAGCCTTGTAGGTGAACGTACCAGAGAATTGAACAGGCTCCAGAAGATGCTGGAAGGAGCCAACATCAAGTTGTCCGGGACCGTATCTGACATCAATGGCAAAAGCGCCCGCAGCATCCTGGAGTATCTCCTTACCGGGGAGCCCATCGATGAGGCAAAATACGATGAGATGTATAATCAGAAGGTCATTGCCCATAATCTCAAAGCCACCAGGGAGCAGATCATTGATGATCTCAATGGTGTCATGTCATCTCTCCAGCGCCGGATGATGAAGGAACTTCTCATCCATTTGGACGAACTGAATATTCACATCAGAAATCTGGATGATGAGATTGACAACTTCATGAAACCGGAGGAAAAGCAAGCTTCCCAGGCAATCCAGGACGTGACTGGCATAGGCAATACCAGTGCCCAGGCCATCATTTCTGTCATTGGTACGGATATGGAGCGTTTTCCAACGGATAAACACATTTCATCCTGGGCAGGGTTGTGTCCTGGAGACAATGAAAGCGCCAAAAAGAGAAAATCTGGAAAGACCAGAAAAGGGAACTCTCTACTACGGACAACATTGATCACCTGTGCGCATGCAGCTGTAAAAAACAAGAAGTCTTACTTCCATGCTCAGTTTATGCGGATAAGTGCCCACCGAGGGACAAGGCGTGCCTATGTGGCCGTTGCCCATTCCATGCTCATTGCGATATACCACATCCTCAAGGATGGTGTTGTTTTCAAGGATCTGGGAGCTGATTATTACAACCAGTTCAACAAGGAACGCAAGATCAATGCATACCTTAAAAAGTTAAAAGCGCTTGGTTGGGAAGCTCCAGTAGTTGCCGCATAAACCTGTCAGTTAAGTTTAAAATCAGCTTTTTTGAGTTTGACAGGGGCAGTCTGCGCTTTTTGGGCTACCCGGAAGGTTGTGTTTCATAGTAATATGATTCACAACACCTTAATTGGGATGCCTCTGCAAACCCACTTTGTAATAAAAATCCTATTTTGGTATTACAATTTTGCTTTGGTTTTAATGTTTCTAAAAATTCTGCCATAATTCCGGGAATACACTCTACATATAATGGTAAAGCAAACAAAATATTATCATTTTCATAGAATTTTTCTCTCATACTTTCCCATTCATTTCTTTTATATAAATATAATGTTTCCGTTGTATTTCCATTATACTCATATCCCTTTTTTAATTCATCTAATATTTTATCTGTATTACTTTTTTCTTTCGCCCTCGGAGTACAACTAACAATTAATAAGTGCATTTAAAATTTCCTCCTCATTCTCAATATTGTATGTGCCAATCGATGTTCCGTCCAAATTTATCATAACTCTTTCAAGCCATTTTTCTAAAAATTCCCGATTCCCATTTCCTTTATATATTAACCCCATTTTATAATGTTTTTTATATCTAAGGCAATGCCTCATTTGTCCATTTTTAAATCGTAAATTCATTGTCAAAAGAGGTAATATTCTATCAAAAATATTTTTTAACTTATACGATACAAAGCCTAATCTTAAATCTGTTATAAAAACAACTTGTTTTGCTTGCAAAAATTTGATCAGCAATCTTTCATAATCATCTTTTATAGTGCATATTCCCGGTGTTACAAGCCAACAACGATTACAACCTATGCAGCCTTTTATATTCATGTCTTCTGCATAAATAACCTCAACATTATTTATGTTTTTTTGTATATTTTCAATTATTTTTTTGTTATATAAATCATCTTTCTTAAGTGTTGAAATAATTAAATTCATAACATCATCTCCCTTTCAAATTATGGTTTGCCGCTTTGTTAATCAGCTTTGCATTTTTGCTTATTCTCATCCCTTGCTTCCTTACCGAAAAAGTATTTGTGTTGCTTTTTCATAATAAGCTTCCTTCTTCTATCAGATGCATTGCTCCAAAATAGGCATTTGACAATGTATTTATACAATATGCTTCATCATAAACCATTGCATTATTAGCAAGCAGACTGGCTATTCCATGTGTTACTAAAAAAATTTGCGAAAATATGCTATATGCCTGTTGCTCGCCTACCTTTGCTTGTTTCCTTAGGATAGGGAATAAAAAATCAAAATTTTTCCCGGTAAGCCAATCAGAAAGGGAAATGCCTATACAATAGTTTGAATGATACAAAAAGCGAAAAAGATTTTTTTCTTCTACGGCAAATTGAATATATCTCATACCCACTTCCAACATAGGGCGTTCGTATTTGCCGCTTAAATTTGTTACATAGTTAATATGAAACTCACTTGCTTTTTTATATGTTGCAATTCGGACATCTTCAATCGTTTTAAAATGATATAAAACGGGCTGCGTGGAACAGCCGAGTTTTTGTGAAACTGTCCGGGCGTTTATGTTTTCTGCTCCCATTTCTTTTACAGTTTCAAAAGCTGCGTCTATAATCATTTCTTTTGTGACTTTCGCGATTGCTGGCATATTTGCACCTCCATTTATAATCTATATTATATATAACTTTAATTATACATAACTAAAATTATAAATCAAGGCAATTTTTCTGCCAATCCCTCCTGCTAAACTTTTACTCAATTTTCACTTTTCCGAAAAACGGTAAAGCGGTAAATTGTTCTATTTTGTCAAATAATAAAATTATTTATGAAAGAAAAAAGGAATGTGTAGGCTTCCGCAGTAGTCGGCATTGTGGGAAAATCCAAAAGTTTTGATTTTTCCATAATGCTTGTCTTTTGGTCTTTGGTTTCTTTGGTTCGGAATAGCGTGGTGCTGGCGGTCTATCTCTTGTTTTCGGTTGCTTGCTTCTTTACCGTAC
The DNA here is from genome assembly GCA_000403275.2 of Lachnospiraceae bacterium 28-4. Classification (GTDB taxonomy): domain Bacteria; phylum Bacillota; class Clostridia; order Lachnospirales; family Lachnospiraceae; genus Kineothrix. Next base: position 608,739 of record KE159600.1, on the reverse strand, counting down.
ATGAGCATTCAGGCAGGGAGTTAAATGAAAAGTATAAGGAAAAGCTGGTTGGCAAAGCGCTTTTCAGATATAGCGGCATGCTGTTTGTTCCTTATCCTGTCAGGGCGGGGATTGCTGCGGTCAGATCACTGCGCTATATCGGGCTTGGGTTCAAAACGCTCTGCAGCGGAAAGCTGGAAGTGCCGGTCTTAGATGCGACGGCAATCGGCGTTTCGACATTGCGCGGCGATATGAAAATGGCAGGCTTCATTATGTTCCTGCTTGGAATCGGCGGGCTTCTGGAAGAATGGACGCATAAAAAGTCGGTAGGCGACCTGGCAAGGAGCATGTCGCTCAATATCAGCAAAGTGTGGCTGCACAGAAACGGACAGGAGATAATGACATCAGTATTAGATATTAAGATTGGCGATGAGATTGTGGTGCGCATGGGCAATGTGGTTCCCTTTGACGGCGTGGTGCTTTCGGGTGAGGGGATGGTCAATCAGGCGTCCCTGACAGGGGAATCCGCGGCGGTCTTTAAGCAGGCGCTTGCCGAGGCGGACACGATTGTTTTTGACAAGACAGGAACGCTGACGGAAGCGAAGCCGGTGGTGGCGGATGTGCTGCCTTTTCTGGGAGGTGAACCGGATGAACTGTTAAGGACTGCGGCCTGTCTGGAGGAGCATTTTCCCCATTCGATGGCGCGTGCCGTGGTGGAGGCTGCAGGACAGAAGGGTTTGGAACACAGCGAGATGCATTCCAGGGTGGAGTATATTGTGGCGCATGGGATTTCCTCCCGCATTGGGGGGCAGAAAGTCATCATAGGAAGCTATCATTTTGTCTTTCAGGATGAACAGTGTACCATTCCCGAGGGGATGCAGGAGCGGTTTGACGCCCTGTCTGCGGAATAAAAAAGATTGTGATGATGACGGGCGACAGCGAACGGACAGTCTGCGTTTTCGGCGCTGCTGCACAATACCTCAACCCTGGCAATCAGCCTGAAAAGTATGCAGGATTTACTGTAACAGTTCAGCCAATTCAAATGCATAACGGAAAATCGTGCTTTAGTCACGCCCCAAAACGGACAGGATGCATTTTTTCATTGCCTCATAGCTTTCCGGTGTGATGTCATGCTCCATTTTGCAGGCATCGCCCGCCGCGATTACGGGGTCAACGCCGAGATGGATCAGCCAGTCCGTCAGCAGGGTGTGGCGTTCATAGACGCTTTCCGCGATTTTCCGCCCTTCGTCCGTCAGATGGAGATACCCTTCTTCCGAAACGGTGATGTATCCGCGGTTTTTCAAATTTTTGACGGCGACGCTCACGCTCGGCTTTGAAAAATTCAGCTCGGTCGCCACGTCAATGGAGCGCACCACAGAGAGGCGGCTGCTCAAAATCAGTATTGTTTCGAGGTAATCCTCAAGGGATTCTTCGGCTTTGTGTCGGATATAACTCATGGTATTACTGTACTCCTTTCCGGAACGGAATCCCGTCCGTGAGTTATAGTAAACGACATAACAAATTTCTGTTTCCGCCTCTTGCAGAATCCATATATGGTAGCTTCTCGAAATTTCTAATGTCGTTAACTATAATCCTAACATTTTAGGGAGGCCGGCGCAAGGTCTGACGGCAAAAAGGGTGTTATTAAATTTTATCAGCGGCCACTGGCAGGTGTGCCGCATTTTTGAAAAGCAGGGGTTAGATTTTGCTAACCAGAAAGAAAAGAGAGGGATGTTTTATGGTTAAGATCATAGTGGGTATTGACGGGATGGCGTGCGGTATGTGTGAGGCGCATATCAATGAGGCGGTGCGAAACGCCTTTCCGGTAAAGAAAGTGACCAGTTCGAACATAAGGAAAGAAACCGTCATCCTGGCGGAGAGGGGGATACCCGAACCGGAGCTTCGCAAGGTCATTGCGGAGGCAGGGTATGATGTGATGAGCGTAAACTGGGCGCCATATGAGAAAAAGGGGCTGTTTTCGAGGAGGCAGGCATGAAAAAGAAAAAATCGGTGGAGGATTATCTGAAAACAGTCTATATCCTTTCCAAAAATAAGGACGTGCATGGGGCCGATATTGCAAGGGCAATCGGTGTTTCGAGGCCGACCGTCTGCGTGTCCTTAAAGGCGCTGGAGGAGGAAGGGTATATCCTCATGGATGATGCGCGTGAAGTCCATCTGACGGAAAAAGGGCTGCAGATTGCGGAAGAAACCTATGAACGGCACAATACGCTCTGCTAGCTTTTGACGGAACTCGGCGTGGATAAAAAAACGGCTACGTCAGATGTCTGCGAGATGGAGCATGCGGTCAGCAATGAAAGCTATCAGGCATTGAAGGCGCTTGTGGCGGAAGGAAGCGGAGGAACATAAGGATGAATACGTTACAGAGTGCGGCTATTGTAGCTGCAACGGCTTTTCTGGTACTGGTTTTCTGCACCGGAATAAAGGCAGCATGCCGTAAAAAGCTGAAGCAGGACAAAAACGATAAGACAATACATGGCAGATTTATGGGGGAAAAATGAAGGTGTATACATTTGGGAAAAAGGAAAATTCGGCGGTCATGCTATTGCCGGGAACCTGCTGTCACTGGAAAAGCTTTGAAGGAGTTATCCCGAAGCTGTCGGGAAACTTTTACGGTTTATGTGTATCCTATGACTGTTTTGACGAAACCGGGCAGCTTTCCGCAGCAGGAAGGGGAAATCAGAGTAAATATGAATTTATTATTTTTGGTAGCAGGGCCTATCGGTGGTTTATTATGCTGTGTGGGAGATGTGCTTTTCGATTTGAAGGGCAACGGAAATCAAAAACTCGGCACCTCAAAAAATATTGACAGCAACTGGCTCAAAATGGCGGAATGGAGATTTGGCGCTTCCATTATGCTCGCAACGGTTGGGGATATCTGTATTGCTATTGCCGTGCTGATTGGCGCATTGGCAGTTCCCAAGTGGATGGCAGTATTGAATTCCGTCATATTTCTTTTGATTGGATGGGTATTTCGGGCAATTAATCCGAAAAAGTTTCAAGACCTGCCGGGAATTATCATGCCGAGTCCCGGACTTGAAATGGTGGGACTGATTGGGATATTTGCGATTTTATAAAATAGGAGGAAAAGAACATGGAATATTGCAGGAGGAGTAAATATGCGGATTTTGGTTTACGGTGCGGGCGTACTGGGCTGTAATCTGGCAAATAACCTGTATCATGCAGAAAAGGACGTGACCCTGTTAGCCAGGGGCGCCTGGGCAGAACAGTTAAAGCAAAACGGCTTATAAATTAAAAAGATCTTTCATCTGCGGGAGAGCGTAAGCCGCGTCCCGGTTATCACACAGCTTGAACCGGAGGATTGTTACGATGTCATCTTTGTTGTGGTGCGCTACACACAACTGGACAGTGTAATGGAAGATTTGTGCCAGTGACCATGCAATGAATGCTGCCGGAGAGATGAGCGCCCTGAACCGGGATATGAGGATATTCTTTGACGGAGCCGGAGCAGAATATCCCGTTTGGCAGACGCTGGAGCGGGATGCCGGGCAGTATTTGAAATAAAGGAGCGAGCGATAAGTAAACAGACGGAGGAAAGATAAGGAAATAGAAAAGCGAAAAATAACGATAACTCTGGCATGCGGTATGCTTGGATGTCTGTGTTATGGCGGCGGGGACTGGCTGATGCTATACGGCGATACCGCGCGTGACGGAACCTTGTATTGGCTGACACACGGGGCGGCGCGGATTCCGGCATGGCGGAACACCCTTGCCATGGCGCTGGCTTTTCTGGGAATCATCTTATACGGTATCGCGTTTTTGCGCTGGAAGATTTCATCCGGACAGAAAAGAAACAAAAGGTATACCGCACATTGACCGCGTTCGGACTAACCCCGTGGATTGCGCTGCATTTGTTTTATATTATGATATTATACGCATTTTCATGGATGAGTACGGGCAGCTATGCGGAGGCGGCGCTGCCTCTTGGCGAAGCTCTGTTTGCCCATTTTTCATGGGTTCCGCTTGTCAGTGAGATTTTGCTGCCGCCGCCTTTGTTGTACTGGTTTTATCTTCAGAACATGCGGAAAACCGTTTTTCCGAAAGAAATGGCGTTTACCAACATACTCGTCATTTATTGAGAGAAAGGAATGGATATTAACATGAAAAATACGGATACGAAGCAGTATCTGGGAGATGTTCAGGAAACGGCTCTGATACCGCTGGCAATCAGGGCAAATGAAACGGAAAGGAAGACGGCGCGAATACACGATGATAAGGCGGTTGAAATTATCAGGGAGCTGGACGTTGACACCGAAAAGCTGAATCGGTTCTTTTCCTATGAGGGTGTTATCGCAAGGACGATTTTGTTTGACGAAACGGTGAAAAAACTGCTCCGGAAATATCTCGATGCGGTCTGCATCAATATCGGGTGCGGACTCGATGACCGTTTTTCGCGGGTGGACAATGGAAAAATTCGTTGGTTTAACGTGGATCTGCCGGATTTGATTGAAATGAGGAAAAAATTCTTTTATGAAACAGAACGGGAGCATATGCTGGCAGCGAATTTCTTCTTGCGGAGCTGATGCATCCCAAAATGATGAACGAGAAGAAGCATGACACGGTAAAAAACACCGATGCGAAATTGGGTGAAAAAAGCACCAAAACAGAAGAAATTAGAAAATAGCACAAATCGTTTCCAAAGAGAAAACGGCTACAGCCAGCATAATTACTGGGTTTGTAGCCGCTTTTTGGTTTCGCAAGTGTTAAACTCGGGATTATACTAATAAAAATGCTAAATTGCTATTTTATCTTTTCCCAACCGCTTTCTTCTGAATCATTCATAAGCAAATTATATTCCCAAAATATATCATACAAATCCATATAATCTACAAGTTGCTGTGCATACTGCTTTTTTTCTTCATCTGTTGTTGCATTATCAGATTTCTTTGTATATTCATTCATCACACTTTGATAACCTGTTGTTTTATCATCCAGATGAACAGTAGCAGTATTATCCTCACCATTTGCTGAGAATTTAACAATGCAACCATTGACTTCGGAATTATAATAAATACTATCAACACTGATATTATTTCCAAAATCTTTTTTGATTAAACGAATTGCGATATTGCCAGGATCATTATTGCGCTTAACAAAGAAAATTCCCATTGACAATATCATAATAAATGCTAAAACAACTATAAAAAATATAATCACTTTCTTATTTTTCTTTTTCTTAGCATCTGACATAACCTGCTTTGTAATATCTAAAGGACAACCACATTTAGGACACGCTGATGCTTTTTCACTAATATCAGCACCACATTCTGAACATTTAATAAGTGCCATAATTAATCCTCTACATACAATAATGCGGCTTTATATGTATTCATGGTTTCACTATCTGCCTCGTTAAAATCACTTGTATAACCCGACAAATTACCAGACGGATCAATCGCAAGATTAACTAACTTTGTATATGCATTATAGAAATCTTTTAAGGCGTCATATGCATCCTCATATCCTTCTGGTGGATTTTTCATATCTTTCATCATTTTTTGCACTTGCTCTTGATTACGCTTAATATCATCAATATCAGAAGTAAAACTATCGCTTAACATTAACATCATCAGTGATATATTAAAATCATCGTAAAACTCTCCATTTGAATCTTTTGTATACTTGTCTGTTTTTGAATCATCTTCTTCATAGATTGTATTATACCAGACATCATGAATAAGTCCTCCAGCAGATTCTGCATCACTTGCCCCATCTAAGATTAAATAAATTAATTTTTCATAATTATCAACATATTCTTTTTTTGCGTTCTTTTCAGATATAAGTTTTATTCCTACAACCGCAATAATAACAGCTACAATAACAATGGCAACACCTCGTATTATTTTAACTTTTTTCTTATTCACAGATAATTTTACATTTGTCACCTCAACTTTTTGTGGTTCATCTGCTTTCAATTCTTCTATCGGACATCCACAAGTAGGACATATTTCATCTGTTTTTGCCAAAACGGCACCACATTCACTGCATTTGATTTCTTCATTAGCTGGTTTTTCTTCAACGAAAACTTTTCCGCAATGAATACACTTTTTCGCCTTGTCTGAAATTTCTTGTCCACATTCAGGACATTGTATCATAGCCATAACACTAATCCTCCCATAAGATTTATTCTTTTCTATTATACCCCACAAATGCTCCAAATTCCACATTTTTCTACATGAACTGAAAATCTTGTGCCATCTCTAAGATAAACATTATAGGGGGAGGAGAGTTGATCGAATATAAGCGTCCTGAAGAATAATGTTCTTTCGGAAATTTGTTCGACAATAGCTAAAATCGCCATTTATTCATAATTTCATATATCAAAATCTATGTTCGGTAAATCAGTAAATTAGGCGTTTTTATAAGATTTTTAAGGCTATTATGTTACATTTATAGTATTTTAATAGGAGTTCGGTAGAATCCTTTATTTTCAATACTTTCTACCATTTTTCATATTATATTGTGTTACACGCAATTCTTGAAAAGCTTGGTTTTCTTTGCTTTTTTATGTTGACGTATTTTATTATTGTTCGGTAAAACTTAAAAATAACCAAATAGAAAAGTATTATTAATGCTTAGACAATCCATTTATCACGCTGACACATGGATACAATAGATATTCACTTTTTATAAAACACTGCTGCCAAATCAAATGTAAACTATCCCGACTAAAAAATGCCATTACTCGCATCTTTACAAGCAATGGCATTACTGACATCCAGTATTTTCTAATTCCTGTTCCATGATAGTCCTTATCTTATCAATATCCATAAATATCAAATGAATCCCACGGTTATACAACGCAAGCACTTCTCCTAAATTTTCTGTAAGAATCCTGTTTAATTCATTATGTACTGTTACGGGTTTATTTTCGACTATATGTATATGATCAAAAAATTTTGCAATAATGGGAAAAGCATTCTTAATCAAAAATGCATTCTCTCTCCCTGCAAATTTACCAATGGTTATTGTACTACATTTTCCATATTTTCTTTTCTATAATAATCTTATACTTTTCTACCTGTGAACTTATGGGGATCATCTAATAAAGAGATTGATTCTTTTTATCTTGTATTGCATAGAAATGAGGACGGTAATTCCCATTTTCTTTATTGCTCATCAAGTATCTATCCTGCGCCATATCAAAAAATTCATCTTTGATATGATAAGAATATCCCTGCCGTATCTCCATATACTGTAATATTCTCCTTTGGTCAAACTTCGTATTATGCAAATCCCCACCGACATCAGCCGATGGGGAGCATTTACGAACTATACCATTTATACCCCACCTGTATAGCAAGTGGCATCATTTACGAACTGAATCACTTATACCCCGCACCATCAGCAAGCGGCAAACATTTACTTCTAAACATAGTATATACAGATTGTGAGAAAGAATCAACCTGTTTTTCAATTTTTTTGTACTGGACTTTGTAGGATTACAATACATGTATGAACCCAGATAAGGAGAAAACTTAAAATTGTGTTTAAGACAGCAGACATAATAAGGTGGAGAGAATAATCTTATTTGGAGGAATTACAAAATGGCAAAATCATTTTTTGAGGAAATGGGCGGCAGATACGAAAAGCAGGGAGATTATCTAATTCCATGTATAGCTTTACCAGCCGAAGAAGAACAGCTGATAGGCACATGGGGACAGCGGCACTTGGACTATCTGAAACAGTACCGTAAGGTTACATACACCAATCTTCTCACAAGCGGCAGGCTGAATACATACCTTGCCGACATTGACAGGCAGGCGCAGGAACGCTTGGAATGGCTCGTAGAGGGCATGAAACAGGCACAAGGCATAACGGAACAGCTAAAGGCTGAAAATGCGTTAGAATGGACAGGAAGAATGAATAACATAAGGGCTTGTGCAATGGAGATTGTGAATGAGGAAATAATCTACGCATAACAGACAGGCGGCAGAGGGTTGATATGCTCCCCATAGAGTAGACGCTCGAAAAAACAAAAATTTCGAGACTACACTATGGGGAGTGATTTTATGGGCAAAAAGGAATTTACAATTGAAGAGAAGATTGAAGCAATAGAACTTCATATTCATGACGGGATGGGATACGGAGCGATATCGGATAGGTATCTTTCAGATTTGGATATAAAAAGATATGAAGTATGCAATGAATTCCGTAGCAGTAGCAGCATTGTGAAATTGCAGTTATCACTTTATCTTTTCATTTGACAAATTAAAAATTTTCAAGTATAATAACGTTGTTATCAATAACATTGTTATTGGAGGGAATATGGCGATTAGAAATTTTGAACTTGATAAAAAAATTATAAATGCTGCGAATAAAGAATTTTTAAAAGAGGGATTTACAAAAGCATCTTTACGGAGAATTGCTCAAAAAGCAGGCATTACTACAGGAGCACTTTATACTCGCTATAAAAATAAGGATGAATTATTTTGCAGCCTTGTTTCTGATGTTTGTAAAAAATTTGATGAGCAATTCACTTATTTAATGCCACTATTCTATACAGCTATTGAAAATAAAAGCATTGATAAATATGTTCAAATTGTGCATCTTGAAACACAAAATATTTTGAGTCTAATGTATTCAAACTATGATGCCTGCATTTTGCTTTTAAATTGCAGTAAAGGCAGTTCTGTAGAAAATTGGTTTGAGCAAACGATTCAGCGAATTATAACAGAAGCACAACAATTTTATTATAGTTTTTTGGGAGATAGTATCAATAAAAAAGCGCTGGAATTAATTATTGTTGCACAATTTTCTGTTTATAAACAAGTTATTCAAAATGGGTATTCAAAGGAAGAAGCAGAAAGTTGTTTGGAAGTTGTTTCTCAATTTTTTGACAGTGGATGGAAAATGATTATGGATGACGTTGATTTTTATGGAGAATAAATTATGAAAAAGAATAAATTACAAAAGGAATATAAAGATAAGACACTGGCTATGTATTTTAAGATTGCAATCATTGGTTCAATAATATGTTTTGTTGGTGATATGCTTTTAGGCTGTTTTAATCCATCTGGTTCAAAAGGAATGGCAAAGTTTTTCCCTGCGTTTTCTGAGGAATGGTCTGAAGTAAATGCCATAAGATTTGTTTTTGGCGGTATATGTGGGGTAGTTGCGCTATTACTAATATTTTGGGGATTTTTTGCTATTTATTTATTAATGGAAAAATGGAATACATTATATAGAAAAATATTTTTAATATCATCATTTGTATTTGTTGCTGTAGGGACATTGTATCATTGCGTATTTGCAATTACTGCATGGTTATACAATAGATTGACAAATTATAACGTAATATGTGCAAAACAAATTAGTGAAGAGTTCTTTTTTACATTTATATTTGTTTCTGCATTAGCAGCGGTAGGATTTGCAATGCTGTCATTTGTTATGTTTATTGCAGCTATAAAAGGCGTGTGGTCTACTGCAAAGTGGTTTATTTGGGTTAATCCGATATTGGTGATGATGTTGTCTATTGTTTTAGTAAAGTTACTTCCTCAAAATGCAGTTCTTACAGGTATTTTTGACTGGGGGCAGCAAAGTATTAGTTTATTTGTGGTATTTTTCATTTTTAAAAAAATGTATTTAAGCAAAGGAATTGCAAAAAAAGAAAATTATTTTTAGTGGAGTGAATTTATGAAAAAATGTGAATGGATATTATGTCCTATATGTGGTAATAAAACTCGTGACAAAATGCGGAAAGATACGGTTTTGAAAAATTATCCTCTCTACTGCCCGAAGTGCAAGCAGAAAACTTTGATTGAAGTAAAGGATTTACAAGTAACCGTCATCAAAGAGCCAGACGTATAAGACACAGAGCCAATGAACAAGTGAGAAACCACACATTATCGGTTTTTTATCAGAAATTCAATGTAGCGTTTACCATTTCAACGGAGCGTTTGTTGAATATAGTATTTCTTGTGGTAATATAAGAGGCAGAAAGAGGGTGTAAAAATTGAATGCTCAAAAAACAGGCAGCTTGATTGCTGCTATCAGAAAAGAACAAAATCGTACTCAGCAGGATTTATCTAACGAATTAGGGTAAGCGCAAAATATCCTGACGGAGTGACAAGGGTTTAATTCGGCTTCATAATGGATAGTGGAAATGCAAGCATCTTACCCTATGCATTGTGCCAGAGTTCTGCAAACGCAAGCATTTCACTATACCTATGGAGGTTCAATATATGCCAGCAAAGCCAGTCAAAGCGAAAGAGCAGTACCGTCTAGTCATGGAATGCCGCTCCAGCGGCCTGACGGACCACCAGTGGTGCAGGGAGAATGGCATCTGCCCAGGCACATTCTACGGCTGGGTGCGCAGGCTCCGCCAGAAAGGATATCAGGACATACCGGAGCCAGTTCACAGCCAGCGTGTAAGCACAAAACAGGAAATCGTCAGGATAGAGCCTGACATCCGGCAGGGCCGGGATGTCTCCCCTCCCCTTTTGGAGACTGCGTATCCGGCATTCCCGGTTCCAGCCATGGAACTATCCGTAGCCGGTATGGTACTGCGCATCCCCAACGGGACAGATCCGGCGCTGCTGAGAGAAACCGTCCGCCTGATCGGAGGCGGATCATGTTAGGAGACATTTCAGCTGCGGACGAAATCTATATCGTCTGCGGCTACACGGATATGAGGCGTTCCATCGACGGCCTCTGCGGGATCGTGCAGGAAAAGCTCCACATGGATCCCCGCCGTAGCGCCCTGTACCTTTTCTGCGGGAAACGCTGTGACAGGATCAAGGCCCTTTTATGGGAAGGTGACGGGTTCCTGCTCCTTTATAAGAGGATGGAGGCGCAGGGGCGCTTCCGGTGGCCCAGGGACTCCCAGGAGGCAAGGGGCATTTCCTGGAAGCAGTTCGACTGGCTCATGTCAGGACTGGAGATAGAACAGCCCAAAGCGTTCAGGCCGCCTGAAAATGATCGGGATATCCCTCCGCCCAAAGCCTCCTGACAGCACCGGCGGGTTTCTCAAAAAAGCTGAATATCCCGAAAAACAAGGCCTGCCAGGCTTCACTCCAGATGCTTTCTATGGTACAATAAAAGCATCAGAAGAGGAGGCAGGGATAGATGGCAAAAGACCCGAAGGACTCCAGAATCATGGAGTATAAGGACACGATCAGCCAACTGAATATGACAATCAGAAGCCAGAATGAGCTTATCGATTCCCTGCGCCAGACCATTGCTTCTAATAATGAAGCAATGGCGGTCCTGAATGAAAAGGTCGATTATCTTACGAAAAAACTCTTCGGCACATCCAGTGAAAAGTCTAAAAATGTGGAAGGACAGCTCAGCCTTTTCAATGAGGCTGAGCAGGAGGCATCCCCCGCAGGGGAACAGGCGGAAGGAGGCATTGTCAGAGAACATGCCCGCAGGGCAAAGAGCACCCATGCGGATATCTTTAAGGGTGTGCCTGCGAGGGATGAGGTCATCCCCCTTTCCGAAGAACAGAGATACTGTGCGGAATGCGGAGCGGAAATGGAAGCCATCGGGAAGGAGTTTGTCCGTCGGGAATTCCGTTTTACCCCTGCCAGGGGCGAAGTAATCAATATCTACCGGGAGACGGCAAAGTGTCCGGTATGTTCCACGGCCCCGGCAATGGCGGAAGCCGTAAGGTTCGCCAAGGCACATGTGCCGGAGGCGCTGATCCCCCACAGCTATGCGTCCGCATCCGCCGTTGCATGGACGATGTACCAGAAATATGCCAATTCCATGCCCCTGTACCGCCAGGAGCAGGACTGGAAACAGATGGGCGTCATCTTGAGCAGGGCGACGCTTGCAAACTGGATCCTGTACTGCGCCGGGAATTATTTTTCTCCGCTGTATGGCTATTTCCGCCGGGAACTTATAAAGAGGCAGTTCCTGATGGCAGATGAGACAAGAGTCCAGGTGCTGAAGGAACCGGAGCGGAATTCGGAGACAGACTCGTTCATGTGGCTGTTCCGGACCGGGGAGGACGGCCTGCCGCCCATCATCCTCTACCGGTATACGCAGACCAGGGCAGGGTTGAATGCGGCAGACTTCTTAAAAGGTTTCAAGGGCTATCTGGAGACGGACTGCTACCAGGGCTACAATGGCCTGCCGGATGTGAAGCGGTGCTGCTGCTGGGCGCACCTGCGCAGGTACTTTGTGGAGGCAGTTCCGAAAGGGAAGGAGCTGGATTACGGCAATCCTGCCGCCCAGGGGGTGCAGTACTGCAACAAGCTGTTCGAGTATGAACGGCAGTCCCATGAGAAAGGACACAGCCACGAGCAGCGGAAAGAATACCGGATCCAGAAAGAGATGCCAGTGCTGGACGCTTTCTGGGAATGGGTCTCACAGCAGTCCCCGAAAAAAGGGACGCGCTTTGAGAAAGCGGTGAACTATGCCCAAAATCACAGAGAGCAGTTCATGACATACCTTGAGGACGGCAGGTGCAGCTTTTCTAACAATCTGAGTGAGAATTCAATCCGTCCGTTCACGGTAGGCCGCCGCAACTGGCTGTTCAGCGATACCCCCAAAGGTGCGGATGCCAGTGCCATGGTTTATACCATGGTTGAGATGGCCAAAGCCCATAACCTGAATATTTATAAATATCTGAAATATCTGCTTGAGCATCTGCCGGAGACCAGGATGGCGGACAGCGAACTATCCAGGCTGGCCCCATGGAATCCGGAGGTTATTGGCAGATGTTCTGGTACAATGTAGAGTAAAATGCTTGCAGTTCCTACAGTCCATTATGTAGGGGCTGTTTTATTTTGTCCATTCGTAGGATTATTGAGCGCTTACGAATTAGGAGTATCAAGTGCAGCTATTTCAAAATGGGAACGAGGAGTTTCCCATAGTTAAAGATACCACATCAGATATGACGAACCCACGCTTATACAGAACTGCAAAAGAGATAAAGGCTTGATGTAAGTAATAACTACTGCATCAGGCTTTTTTCTTACACTATTCCTATACAAATATCTATAACGATGAATTGAAATTTTCACATTTTCGTGATATAATATCATGAGTGATTATCATGGCAAGGAGGACTATATGGCTGTAACATATAAAAAACTATTTCACTTGCTTATAGACCGGGGCATCCCGACCGCCGAATTGACGGAGAAAGCTGGATTTAGTGCTAATATTCTAACCCGACTAAGGCGTGACCAGTATGTATCTTTGGATAGTATCGAAAAGATATGTCTTGCTCTTGGTTGCAAGGTAGATGATATTCTGGACTTTATTCCCGATGAAAAGGAGAAAGAAAATGGCTGATATTAGAAAAGAACAAGAGCGTGATGAACTCCATCGGGCGATATGGGCGATTGCTGATGAACTGCGTGGAAGCGTGGACGGATGGGATTTCAAGTCCTACGTGCTGGGTATGATGTTCTATCGCTATATATCTGAAAACCTAACAAATTACATCAACGAGGGCGAGATTGAAGCCGGAGAAGTGGACTTTGATTATGCACAGTTGTCCGATGAAGATGCTGAACAGGCGCGTGAGGACTTGGTTAAAACTAAGGGATTCTTCATTCTGCCCAGCGAGCTTTTCTGCAATGTCAGAAAAAAAGCCGCAAATGACGAAAATTTGAACATGACCTTGGAAGCTGCCTTTAACCACATTGAGGAATCAGCAAAGGGCAGCGAAAGCGAAGATAATTTTGCGGGATTGTTTGATGATATTGATATCAACAGCAACAAGCTGGGGTCTACCGTTGCCAAACGTAATGCGAACCTCGTGAAGCTGATCAATGGCGTGGCAAACATGGGCTTGGGCAACTACAAGGACAATTCTATTGACGCTTTCGGTGATGCTTACGAATACCTTATGAGTATGTACGCATCCAACGCCGGAAAAAGCGGCGGTGAGTTCTTCACTCCCCAAGAGGTTTCCGAGCTTCTGACCCGCATGGCTGTTGCTGGGAAAACAGAGGTCAACAAGGTTTATGACCCTGCTTGCGGTTCTGGTTCTCTGCTTCTGAAAGCGGCAAAAATCCTCGGTAAAGAGAATGTGCGTCAAGGTTTCTATGGGCAGGAAATCAATCTGACTACATACAACCTTTGCCGTATCAATATGTTCCTGCATGACATTGACTTTGACAAGTTTGATATTGCCCACGAGGACACCCTGCTGTCTCCGCAGCATTGGGATGATGAACCATTTGAGGTTATTGTTTCAAATCCTCCTTACTCTATCAAGTGGGAGGGCGATGACAACCCTGTTCTGATAAATGACCCCCGTTTTTCCCCTGCCGGAGTGCTTGCGCCGAAGTCCAAGGCTGACCTTGCTTTTATCATGCACTCTCTGGCGTGGCTTGCTACCAACGGAACAGCGGCTATTGTTTGCTTCCCCGGTATCATGTACCGTGGTGGAGCTGAAAAGAAAATTCGTCAGTATTTGATTGACAACAACTTCATTGACTGCATCATTCAGTTGCCGAGCAACCTGTTCTTCGGAACTTCCATTGCGACCTGCATCATGGTTCTAAAGAAAGGCAAAGCCGACAACAAGACCCTGTTCATTGATGCATCCAACGAGTGCATCAAGGTTACGAACAACAATAAGCTGACACAGGCGAACATGGACAGAATCGTGGAGACCTTTGCCGCCCAAGCAGAGGAAGCACACTTCTCCCATTTGGCAAGCTATGAGGAAATCGAAAGCAACGACTACAACCTTTCCGTGTCCACCTATGTTGAAGCGGAGGATACCAGAGAGGTAATTGATATTGTGAAGCTCAATGCTGAGATTGAGGAAATCGTTGCCCGTGAACAGGTTCTCCGTGATGAGATTGCGAAGATTATCGCAGAAATTGAGGTGGGCGTATGAGTAGACTGGCAGAATTGATACAAGAGCTTTGCCCAAACGGAGTTGAATATAAAAAACTTGGTGAAATAGCTGTTGATGTATTCAGAGGTGCAGGCATAAAGCGTGATGAGGTAACAGAAGAAGGTATTCCTTGTGTCCGCTACGGCGAAATATACACCACCTACGGCGTATGGTTTGATAAGTGTATTTCTCATACAGTTCTTGAAAACGTACCTTCGCCAAAATATTTTGAATACGGTGACATTCTTTTTGCTATTACTGGTGAAAGCATTGAAGACATTGCAAAATCATGCGCCTATGTCGGACACGAAAAATGTCTGGCGGGTGGCGATATTGTCGTGCTGAAACACAATCAGAATCCTAAATACATGGCGTATGTCCTATCCACAACGGATGCACAGATGCAGAAAAGTAAAGGAAAGGTAAAAAGCAAGGTTGTACATTCAAGCGTTCCAGCTATCAAGAAAATCGTAGTGCCGATTCCACCTCTTGAGGTGCAGAGTGAAATTGTCCGTATTCTGGACAATTTCACAAAGCTTACAGCAGAGCTTACAGCAGAGCTTACAGCGCGACAAAAGCAATACAACTATTACAGAAATAAGTTACTGACCTTTGATAACACTGGTATCCCTATTGTTCAGCTTCGCACTGTTGTCAAAAAGAGCTGTTCCGGCTCTACTCCAACAAAAGGAAATATAGACTACTATAATAATGGCACTATTCCGTGGATAAGAACACAGGATGTTCGCTTTAACGAAATAACTGAAGTTGATAGCTTTATCACAGAAAAGGCAGTCGCAGAGACAGCCGTAAAGTGGATACCAGAGAATTGTGTCATTGTCGCAATTTCTGGTGCAACCGCAGGAAGATGCGCAATTAACAAAATAAAAGCAACTACCAATCAGCATTGCTTGAACTTAGAAATTGATGAAACGAAAGCACTGTACAGATACATCTACTACTGTATTTATAACAAATACGATGAACTTATTAGCAGAAAACAAGGAGCAAGGGGCGACCTGAACTCGTCTCTGGTACTGTCTCTTGAAATTCCTGTTCCGCCACTTGATGTTCAGAAACGCCTTGCGTATGTTCTGGATAACTTCGATGCTATCTGCTCTGACCTCAAAATCGGTCTCCCTGCTGAGGTTGAAGCAAGACAGAAACAATACGAGTTCTACCGTGATGCTCTCTTGACTTATGCTGCAACTGGCAATACAATCTTGACAGACAGACGAGCTTAATGGCTTGATTGTCCTTTGTCAATATGTTTTTGGTTTTGTTTCTGTTACGCTGAACATGATTTCTAAAAACCATGACAGTAAGAGAAAGCCTATCACAAGCAGCAACCGTGAAGCTGGCGAGTACCCTTACTATGGTGCATCCGGCATTGTTGATTATGTGAGTGGTTATATCTTTGATGGAGAATATCTGCTTGTTTCCGAGGATGGCAACAATCTGGTGGCACGAAGCACACCCATTGCGTTCTCTATATCGGGCAAGAATTGGGTGAATAACCATGCTCATGTTTTGAAGTTTGATTGTTATGCAACGAGAAGATATGTCGAGTTCTACTTGAACTCTATCGACCTTTCACAATTTATTTCTGGTGGAGCACAACCGAAGCTGAACCAGAAGAACCTTAACACAATACCTATTCTGCTTCCTGCTATCAAGGAACAGGAGCATATTGTAGGCATACTTGACCGCTTCGATGCCCTCTGCAATGACATTTCTTCCGGCTTACCAGCAGAGATTGAAGCGAGGACTAAGCAATACGAATACTATCGTGATAAGCTACTGACTTTTGAGCCAGCTAAATAGAAAGGAGTACCATGCTCAGTTCAGATTCATTAAAAGAAATTTCAAACATCTTCTGTGGTGATATTGCGGACTTTTACACATATAAGCAAGGATATAAACTGGTAGAGTTCTTTAACTCTAACTTCGGAACGAAAGATATCTATCGTTCTGGCTTTCCGTCAAGGTGGGCGTATGTCCACGATAAACTTGTAGATTTAATCAACAGCCATCAAATTGACAAGTTCTTCAATATTGTTCTTGGCAAAAGTTACTTAATGCAAGAACAATCGTTATCAGAAGTCGAGGCCGCCGAAAAAATTGAGACTATATACGCCGAATTCAATCGTATTATCCATAGAGATTTGTGTAAGATAACTCGAAGCAATGGACGCTATCATCTTGTCAGGGAAAACGACGATTTAGAGCCAATCGGGAATGGCGGTTTTGCGAATGTATATCGGCAAAAGTCCACAGGATTCGTAGTGAAGAAGTTAAAGGACGACTATTTGACGGATACAGGTATCAGAAGTCGCTTCAAAAGAGAATACAACATCACAAAATCCCTGCAAGATACGTTTGGAATTATTCAAGTTTATACGTTCGATGAAGGTAATAGTTCCTATACAATGGAATATGCGGAGACAACGCTTGATAAGTATGTCAAATCATTCGATTTATCCGATGATATAAAGTTGAATTGTATTCGCCAAATCTTTCATATTATGACGGAAGTACACAAGCGTAACATTATTCATAGAGATATAAGTGCGAATAATATCTTTATTATTTCTGGAATGATAAAGATTGCTGACTTTGGATTGGGAAAAGACCTAAATGTATTTACCTCCCACCAAACAATGCACACCAACGCAGTAGGACAATTCTATTACTGTGCACCGGAACAGTTTATGATGCTTAAAGATGGAGATAAACGTAGTGATGTGTATTCCCTTGGTCGTGTTATAAATTTCATTATGACGGGCGATCCAAGAAATTCACACCATATCTACAGAAATATTGCAGAAAAAGCCACAAATTCAGATGCAGCATATCGTTATGCTGATGCAGGGCAGCTATCCATCTTTTTTGAGAAAGCGGTATCCTATAAGCAACAAGCCGAAAACCAAACACGTATAGACGAAAAAATCACAAGAAAAGTTTTTGATGACGAAATTGAAAGCTACATATACGATTTGAGTGCAGAGAAAATATCTACAGCAGTTCTCCATGAGAAAAAGGGATTTGTTGATGTGCTACTGGCATTTATGAAAACTAGTGAAGATCACGCTCAATACGTCATTCAGAGTGTGGATAAGTCATATCATGAAGTTTGTGGGAGGTCTTTTGCTGCCTATGACCCATTTGCATCTTTTGCGTACCAAATTCTGCGTGGTGGATTTTCCTATGTGGTGAGTGAAACCGCAGCAAATATTTTGCGTTTTGTAGCCAGAGATGTTAATCGCTTCTCCGCACAACATATGATTGACGATATTAAAAATGTCGGGGTTGAGCCGATGATAGAAGAAATTTTAGATTCTTAATGAAGGAGCGTGAAATCGTGAGTACATATAACATCGTGCTTTCGACCAATGAAAGCACCGTTGTGACCGAGTACGAGCCACAGACCAAACGCTCTGATGCTTACCAGAGCGAAGCGGCTCTGGAAGAGGCATTTATCAAAATGCTTGGCGAACAGGGCTATGAGTATGTGACCATTAGAGACGCCGATGCCCTCATTGCCAATCTCCGCAGACAGTTAGAATTACTCAATAACTATCAGTTTACGGATAAGGAATGGGACAGCTTTTTCAAAAGCAAAATTGTCAACGCCAATGAGGGCATCGTGGAAAAGACCCGAAAAATTCAAGAAGACTATGTTCAAAATCTGACCCGTGAGAACGGCACGACTATGAACATCACTCTGATTAACAAAAAGAATGTCCACAACAACCGACTGCAAGTTATCAATCAGTACGAGGAAAGTGCCGGAAAGCACGATACCCGATATGATGTGACTATCCTTGTGAACGGTCTGCCTTTGGTTCATGTGGAACTGAAACGCCGTGGCGTAGCCATCAAAGAAGCGTTCAACCAAATCAACCGCTATCAGCGTGATAGTTTCTGGGCTGGTTGTGGGCTTTATGAGTATGTGCAGATTTTCGTTATCTCCAACGGCACATTCACAAAGTATTATTCCAACACCACCAGAGCGAGCCACATCAAGGAAAGTGAAAACTCCGCCAAGAAGCACAGCAAGAAAACTTCCAACAGCTTCGAGTTCACTTCCTATTGGGCAGACGGCAACAACAAGGTCATTCCCGACCTTGTGGACTTCACAAAGACATTCTTTGCAAAGCACACCATTCTGAACATCTTGACAAAATACTGCGTGTTCACTTCTGAGGAATTGTTGCTCGTTATGCGACCTTATCAGATTGTGGCGACCGAGCGTATTTTGAACAGGATTGAAGTGTCCACCAACTACAAGAAAACAGGAACAATCGAAGCCGGAGGATATATCTGGCACACCACAGGAAGCGGTAAGACATTGACTTCCTTTAAGACAGCCCAGCTTGCGACAGGACTGCCGTATATCGAAAAGGTTCTGTTTGTGGTTGACCGTAAGGACTTGGACTATCAGACCATTAAGGAATATGACCGCTTTGAAAAAGGTGCTGCCAACGGAAACAAGAGTACCGCTGTTTTGCAAAGACAGCTTGAGGACAGCACCTCCCGAATTATCGTAACGACCATTCAGAAATTGGATGTGTTCATTACGAAAAATCCGAGCCACCCTATCCGAAACAAGCACATTGTCCTCGTCTTTGATGAGTGCCATCGTAGCCAGTTTGGAGATATGCACACCCGAATTGTGGGAGGGCAAATCAAAAAGGGCGAAAAGACAATCAAGGTGGACAAGTATTTCAAGAATTATCATATCTTCGGATTTACAGGCACACCGATTTTCGCTGTTAATGCTGGAACTGGTGGCAATCCGAATTTGAGAACCACCGAACAGGCTTTTGGTGCGAAGCTCCACACCTACACCATTGTGGATGCAATCAACGATGGAAATGTTCTGCCGTTCCGTATCGACTATATCAACACAGTCAAGCAAAAGAACGGAAAGCAGGACAAGCAGGTTGCCGCTATTGATACCGAGGAAGCATTGAGTTCGCCGGAGCGTATCACAGAGGTTGTGAGGTACATTCTGGAACACTTCGACCAAAAGACCATGCGAAATTCCTATTACAGTCTGAAAGGTCAGCGAATAAACGGTTTTAACTCTATGTTTGCCGTCAGTTCTATTCCTGTCTGCAAAAAGTATTATCTGGAGCTAAAAAAACAGATTGCAGAACAGCACAGAGATTTGACCATTGCCACCATCTTCTCATTCGCTCCAAACGAAGCGGATAGTGCCGATGGTATTCTGGACGATGAAAGTTTTGACACCGATGACCTTGACCAGAGTTCCCGTGACTTTCTGGATAGGGCAATTAAAGACTACAACAAGATTTTCAAAACCAATTTCGATACATCAAGCAAGGGCTTCCAAGATTACTACAAAGACCTTTCCGATAAGGTTAAGAAGCGTGAAGTCGATTTGCTGATTGTAATCAACATGTTCTTGACGGGCTTCGATGCAACAACACTTAACACCCTTTGGGTAGATAAGAACTTGAAAATGCACGGTCTGATACAGGCATTTTCCAGAACGAACCGTATCCTCAATTCAGTTAAGTCCTTTGGTAATATTGTCTGCTTCCGTGATCTTGAAGAAGCTACCAACGATGCGATTGCATTGTTCGGAGACAAGGAAGCAAACGGCATTGTCCTCTTGAAATCCTATGAGGATTATTACTATGGTTGTGTCGATGATAAAGGTCGTGAGCAGAAAGGTTATGAGGAACGAATTGCCGAACTGTTGCAGAAATATCCTTTGGGACAGCCGATTGTCGGAGAGCAAAACAAGAAAGATTTTATTGTCCTGTTTGGCAACATTCTCCGTTTGAGAAATATCCTTGCTGCCTTTGATCGCTTTGCCGGAAATGAAATCCTGTCCCCGATTGATTTCCAAGACTACACAGGCACATACCATGATGTGTACGAGGAAATCAAGCCGAAACCGGGAAGCAAGGACAGCATTATGGATGATGTTGTCTTTGAAATGGAGCTTGTCAAACAGGTGGAAGTCAACATTGACTATATCCTGATGCTGGTTGGGAAGTATCACGATGGCAACTGTGAGGATAAGGAAATCCTTGTTGCGATTGATAAAGCAATCAAGTCCAGCTTGCAGCTTAGGTCTAAAAAGGAACTAATCGAAAACTTTATTACTACCATCAACACAAGTACCAATGTCAATACTGACTGGCAGCGTTTTGTCAGAGAGCAGAGAGAAACCGATATTCAGATTTTGATCACTGAAGAAAAATTGAAATCGGAGGAAACAAGAAAATTTGTGGAAAACGCTTTCCGTGATGGCGTACTCAAAACCACCGGCACGGATGTTGACCGACTGATGCCGCCCGTTTCCCGTTTCGGAGGTGGAGGTTCTCGTGATAAGAAGAAACAGACAGTTATTGAAAAACTGAAAGGGTTCTTTGAGAAATATTTCGGACTGATTAGCCCAGAGGTTTCAAAAGAACCGGATAAAGTTACATATCTTTATGATACAGAACCAACACTATCTATGGTGGCAGAGGAACCGGTGCATTACGGAAAAGATGTTTAGTGCAAATGATAATGGTTTTACATAAAATCAGGAGGAAAAATGAAAAAAGAAATTGCAAAGTTATTAGCAGGAAGTTCTGCATTGCCAGTTTTATTTATAGGTTCTGGATTAACGAGAAGATATCTTGATCTACCCAATTGGGAAGGGTTACTTCGAAAATTCTGTGTTAAGCCATTTGAATACTACTACGGTAAAGCAGAAAGGGCTTGCCGAGATCAACTGGATATGTTGTATCCAACATTGGCTGATTATATAGAGGAAGATTTCAATGAAGTATGGTATACTGATAGCAATTATAAACAAAGCAGAGAACTCCATACGGAGGACTTGAAACAAAAAATTTCTCCTTTCAAATTTTGCATTGCAGATTTTATTCGTGATTCTAGTGCTAATATTCAAGAAATGTATGCTGAAGAAATTTCTAAATTTAAGGCTATCGGAAGCAAAAACATTAGTTGTATTATTACGACTAATTATGACACGTTTTTAGAAAACAGTTTCGGGCATGGTGCATTTCAAACATATATTGGGCAAAGCGAATTACTTTTTTCGACAATATATGAGATAGCGGAAATATATAAAATCCATGGGTGTTGTACCAAACCAGAATCTATAGTTATCAATTCGTATGATTATAATATATTCAATCAAAAAAGTGCATATTTGAGTTCGAAAATTTTGACACTATTTCTCGAAAGACCGATAATGTTTGTGGGGTATAGTATCAGCGATCCCAATATTAGGCGTATTCTCCAATCAGTTTCGGACTGTCTGGAAAATGATCAACTTGAACAATTAAAAGAACGACTAATATTTATTGAATGGAATTCAAATTCAAGTGTATCGGATTGCATTAATGAAAAGTTGTTTGATTTTAATAATGGAAAAACTATCACGATGAAAAATGTGTTATTAACACAATATAGTGATTTATATGATGCAATTCTTGAAAATACAGTAAAATACGATGTTAAAGCACTTCGTCGAATAAAAAGTCAACTATATGAATTGGTCAAATCTAATAAACCCACAGAGAAGTTATATGTAGCGACCAGTATTGATGATTCGGAAACAGATGTTGATTTTGTTGTAGGTGTAGGCGTATATGGCAAATTTGGTAAAGTTGGTTATAGAGGACTGCGTGCGGAAGAACTATATCTTTATGCGCTTGGAAAGTCTGAATTAGAATATGATGATGAAATGATTTTGAGAGAAGCAGTTCCCGCTTTGCATAATGGACGTAGTACTTTACCTGTATGTCGATTTGTTTCAAGATGTCAATCCAAGGATTGTATTAATAACAAGGTAAAATTTTCTCTAAAAGAGAGATTTGAAGAAATACTTTCGTGGGGAGAGAAAAAACGTATTAAAGATAATGGTAACTTTAAAATGGGAAATATAATGGATTATTACAACACTCATGGATTAAGTCAAACATTATCTAAAATCCCGTTAATAGCACCGGAAGATATAGAACCAGATAGTTTAGTGCAATTTTTGAATAAGGCCTTGGAGGATTACCCTGATCTGCTAGCAGTAGGAAAAGGACATCAATCGCGCTCGCAATTCAAAAAATGTATCAGTATATGGGATTGGCTTAAGTATTCAAATGCAGCTAAAAATCAGATGAATATATTGAAAGAAAACTAAGGGGTGATTGCGTGGCAGAAAGTCAAAATATAGAATGGAAAGAGTCTTGGCGAGATGAGTATCTTAAATGGATATGTGGTTTTGCCAATGCACAGGGCGGCAAGATTTATATTGGAACGAATGATGACGGCACAGTGATTGGTGTTCAGGACAGTAAAAAATTACTGGAAGATATTCCGAATAAAGTTCGGGATGTTCTTGGTATTATTGTAGACGTTAATTTGTTGACTAAAGATGGAAAAGACTACATTGAAATTTGCGTGAATTCGAATAGTTACCCCGTCAACTACAAGGGTGAATATCATTACCGGAGCGGCAGCACTAAACAGCAGTTAAAGGGGCAGGCGTTAAATCAGTTTCTGTTACAGAAAACGGGAATTACATGGGACAGCGTGCCGATTCAGGGAGTAACTATACAAGATTTAAGAAATGACAGTTTCGATATTTTCCGGGAGCAGGCAGTACGTAGCAAACGAATGGACAAGAAAGACATTGATGCCACGAATGAACAGCTACTGGACAGTTTGAATTTGCTTGAAAGTAGTCATTTGAAAAGAGCGGCTATTTTGCTATTCCATCATAACCCGGAAAAGTGGATACCGGGAGCATACATCAAGATTGGCTATTTTGAATCGGATTCTGAACTACGTTATCAGGATGAAATTCACGGTTCACTAATTTCGCAGGCAGATAAAGTGGTTGATCTCATTTTTACGAAATATTTAAAGGCGGATATTTCGTATCAAGGAGTAACAAGAGTAGAAACCTACCCTTTTCCGAAAGAAGCAATTAGGGAAGCTGTTTTTAATGCTATCGCACACAAATTTTACGGAGCATTAATTCCAATTCAAATCAGTGTGTATGTAGATCGGATTTATATTGCGAATGATTGTATTTTCCCAGAAGATTGGACAATCAATGATTTAATGGGAAAACATCGTTCAAGACCTTATAATCCTTTGATTGCCAATACATTTTTTAGAACTGGTTTTATCGAAGCATGGGGGCGTGGAATCGAAAAAATCAAAGATAGCTGCAAAGAAGCCGGAAATCCTATGCCAGAATATACGATAAAGCGTGAGGACATTATGGTTATGTTCAAAAGCTTGGTTAGTAGCACTGACCAAGATACTAACCAAGCTACTGACCAAGCTAACCAAGGTAACGATAACTCCGTAGTTACACGCATCTTGAAAGTAATTCAAGAGGAACCGTCGTTATCTCAGAAAAAGATTGCAGATGTCATTGGAGAAAAGTATAGTACAGTTAAGTATTATATGGAATCCATGAAAAAATCTGGAATTATAAAAAGAGAAGGTTCAAGCCAAAAAGGGAAATGGATTATTCTATAACCATATTTCACACAATTCAATAATTACATTACTCTGCTGATACAGCCAGTCCGTAAATTCTTTCGGGCTGGCTGTTCCTGTTTTTACATCCTTTTTTCTCTGTAACGCTTCTTTCTTAAAGTCGGCAAAGGCAGCCTGTATTTTTTCCAGACGGTCAGCCGGAAAGCCTGCAGTATTTTTTACCCGGTTTATTTTGTTGCGCCAGTTCTGGCATTCATTTTTATAAAGCAGGTCATAGTTATTTTCTCTTGCCCTCTCGTCAAATTCCCGCTTGTTTTGAAGTGCCTGTGCTTTGCGGCACTTGTCGCTGCACAGCTCATACCGCTGGCTCTTTGCCAGAAAATATTTTCCGCAGACCTTACACCGCCGGAAGCAAAGCCCCCAGTCATTCAGTCTGTTCAGATAATAGGTAATCAACGGGTAGAGGGACGCATAGGCAGACACACATTCTTCTGTGCGCCGGTTGTCCGGGAACCAGAGGTCAAGCCGGGTATCTTCTGATGGTGCGCCTTTGAAATAAAGTCTGCCAGCTTGAAAATGTTTCGGTTTTCCTGTCTCCCTGTCAAAGCTCATGGTTTCGTTATGGAATACCCCGGTCAGGCTGCTCATTTTATCCATGAAGCGGTCACAGGCAGCGTTACGGTCACGGGGTTCTCTGGCAAGCAGATAGCTGTTCCAGATACGGAACGCCACATACATTTTCAGAGGGTCGTTGCTAAGATATTTTCCCCAGAGAAATTTGCTTGCCGCCTGCTCCAGCTCCGGCTGTTTCCATCGGTTGGAATGGAGGGCTTGCCGCAGCGGAGAAAGCCCGTATAAGTTCCAATCTCTGTCCGTGTCCCGCTCAAAGTTTATCAAAAGAGTTCCCAGCGGTCGTGTCATATCACAAAGCACCTCTGCGTTTTGGCTCCCATTCAGCCGGAAGCGGATCTGTTGTTCTTTCCCAATCAAAATCCGTTCTTTCATTTTCTTCCTGTCCAGCGTCAGGACAAATAAAATCCTCTCAAAACATGGCTCATGCCGTATAAATGAATATTCTAACGCTTCGGAGCCACCGTTTTATCGCTTGAGAGCCACCTAGGATTTTAACACTTGAGAGCCATCACAAACACAAGATATAGTAATGGAGCCATGGGCATGAGCTCACAGCTCCAACTTTTTTTACAGGTCTTACAAGTGCCTATTTCTCAATCTCGGCCTTAAGATTAGCAAGCTTTTTGGAATCGTATATCTTCCTGAGATTCGTTTCGCTGCTCGGAATCTCATATGCGTTATGAACAATCCTGTCCATTATAGAATCAGCCTGTGTTCCGCCTCCCAGCCTGTCATGCCATTCTGACACAGGAAATTGTCCGACAAAGATGGTAGAATTGTTTCCACTTCTCTGCTCAAACAATTCATAGAGCATCTTTGCATCTCTCTCGTTAAGCTTGTAGTTCAGCCACTCGTCGATTATGAGGATGTTGTAGTTACCCAATCTCTTCCTGTAACGGGTCAACTCTTTAAGGGCCTCCCTCCTGTCCTCAAAATTGCGCATTAAATCAGGCATTCGGATGTAGAAAACCCTGTAAGTTTTTTTGCATGCCTCAATTCCCAACGCACATGAAAGATAGGTTTTGCCAGCACCGGTCGGACCTGTGATTATATGATATTGTCAATATTGGTTGACACTTTTTTTACAAGGATATTCATGCCTAAGCAGCATCTAGAGATTCATAATATCTCTGTCGTTTGACCATAGGAGGGAGTCCCTCATTGGAAGAGCATATCCTCCTATTGTTCCAATAGCTGATGAAGTATCTCCAAATGAGGGTTTTCAGTTCCTCTATGTCCATTTCCTCAGTATGGTAACGCCCATAGAGGAGTTCCCCTTTCATCCGCGCCCACATGCTCTCGCAGCGGGCATTGTCATGGCAGCGTCCTCCCCCGCTGTTCATGCTTTGAAAAATTCCGTATTTTTGAACAGCTTTACGATAGGTTCTGCTGGTGTACTGCGTTCCGCGGTCTGAATGGACCACGGCTTCCCGGAGCGCCGGATAGGAGCGGACAGCGTTCTCAAGCGTCTGTCTGCACAGCGCCGCTTTCATGTTCGTGTCCGTTGCCAGTCCCAGAACTGCCGCGTCAAAACAGTCAAATATGGCAGACACATAGAGTTTCCCGTCTTTTGCTTTGATTTCGGTTATGCCCGTGACGCATTTTTTGAATGGTTCTGCGGACGTGAAATCCCGTTTCAGCAGGTTATCAGATTTGCGCGCCTGACGGTCAGCTTTTGTAATCCCGTTTGGTCTGCGCTTTGGGCGGTGGCTGAGTCCGATTTCCTCCATGACGCGGTAAACTGTCCGCCCCCCAGGTATGCGGATGCCTTCCGGCTGTTTCAACAGAAGCGCCTGATACATACGGATTCTTCCATAAGTGCCATTGCATACATCTTCTGCCACAATTGCCCGCATGGCGTCGGCCAAATCCTCATATTTCCACGGACGGTCTTTGTCTGCCAGATATTTATAAAACCCCTGCCGTGTCACGTTCAGCATCCTGCAGCAGAAAGAAAGCTTTCCTTTGATAACGCCGTCCTCCGTTTTTAAGGCAATAAACATCATTCTCTGCCTCTTGCAGACTTCCGACGGCTGGCGGCGAAAAAAGCGCTTGCCTCTTCGAGAAATTCGTTTTCCTCTTTCAGGCGGCGGATTTCCTTTTCCTGCTCCTTGGCCTGTCTGCGTAGGAGAGCCAGTTCTTCTGCAAGATTCATGGCAGTTTCCGGAGTATGTGATCCGGAACCGACATTCAGTCTTCCCTCTCTGGCAGCTTTTGCACCGCCAAGCTCTTTTGCTAATTTTACGGCTTGGATTTTATATTCCATGTCGTATTTCCGTTGTTTTTTGCCATTGTAGTTGCCTCCTTGATTCTCTTATCAAAGACCACTAGATGTTGTGGCGGCTCTCAAGCATTAGAATACCAAAATCAAATGGCTCTCAAGTGATAAAACGGTGGCTCCGAAGCGTTAGAATATTCAATCTGCATCATCTGAAAAAATATCAAGAAAAATGAAGATATGAAATGGCGGAGAAGATGTCAAGCTGATATTCTTGAAACACAGTTTGGCCAGCTGGAAATGAATGGAAAGAAAAATCCGGGAGGTATCATTAGAATGAAAAAAAGAATTATTGCTTCTATTTTAACGTGTGCAATGGCGGCATCTTTATTCATCGGATGCGGAAGCGCAGGGGGGAATACAAAGGAAGGAGCTGCCGTGGAAGAAGCTCCGGCGGCAGAAGAGGGCGGGGAAGAGAGCGCGGCGCCCGCAGCTTCTAATGAAGAGTTGAGCGGTACGCTTACTTTTGCCATTTGGGATAATAATTTGAATGATTTTATCGAAGAAAATGATATGGTAGGAAAATTCCAGGAACAATATCCGAACGTGGATGTGGAAGTGGAAAAAATCAAGGACGATTCCGAATATTGGAATGCGATGAAGATGCGGGCATCGGCAAACCAGCTTCCCGACATTATGTTTAATAAGCCGTTTACCTTGTCTAGATTCAAGGATTATCTGATCGACTTGTCAGGAACAGAGGCATGTGCCAACAATGAGCTGGCAAGCGGCTATGCATTGGACGGAAAGGTGCTTGGCATACCGATGACATCCGGCTATGAATATGCATTTTATTGGAAGGATATGTTCGAGGAAGCAGGGGTGGAGGTTCCCACCACATGGCCTGAATTTGAGGCGGCGGCAAAGACTTTGCAGGATTATTTCGGAAAAGAAAATCCGGACTTTATGGCGATTGCCTGCGGGTTGAAGGATGAATGGCCGGATTACCCTTATATGGAGTTTATGCCGGCTTTGGAATCGGCGAACGGGCAGAACTGGAATACAATGGCAACCCAGGATGCGCCTTTTGCAGAAGGAACGGATATCAATAAGGCTTACAACAAAGTATATAACCTGTTTACATCGGGAGTTCTTGGCAAAGATCCGTTAGGGCTTGGAAACGATCAGGTAACGAGCCTGTTTGCAGCTAAGAGTGCGGCGATCCTTGCGTTGGGAGACTGGGGTCTGCAGAATATCGCAAATGGTACGGACGATATTTCCCAGCTTGGGACATTCTATCTTCCGACAAGAAATACGGAATCCGACCCTTATAATGTAATCGTTCAGGGCGATTCCTTTATGGGGGTAACGACTCACTCCAAGAATCAGGAAGCGGCAGTGGCGTTTGTGGAATGGTTCTATTCGGAAGCATGGTATCCTGACTACATAAATTATGTGTCTTCGGCTTCTTCGATGAAGAATTTCCCGAAGGATAAAGATCCTGTTTTGGCAGAGGCAGATACGCTTTGCCCGGATAAAGTACTCGTTATGTATGACGGCGGCGGTGATGATTTTTCGGCAATCCAAAATGAGACTACGTTTGATTATAAGAAACTGGGCGCTCAGATGATGACGGAAGGTTTTGATTTGAATGCGGCGCTGGATGAACTGAATACGAAATGGGCGGAAGCAAGGGCAAAATTAGGAATCCAGTAAACCGAAAAGCAGATAGTAACCAGAAAACGGGGGCTGCGCAGAGCGGCTCCTGCTTATTACCGGGAGGTAGTCATGAGCAAATTAGGTAAGAAGAGGAAACAGTTTATTTTTGCGGCGCTGGTGGTGCCGATGCTTCTCCTGATTGCATTTGTTGTTTTTCCGGCCATCGATTTATTTCGGATGAGTTTTACGAACTGGGATGGCTATTCGCCGGAAAAAGATTTTATCGGGATGGCAAATTATGTATCCATGTTCCAGAATAAGGATTTGTGGATGTCGTTAAAAAATAATGCGGTATACTTTTTCATCCATTTATGCATGATTGTAGTGGAATTGGCTTTTGCGGTGCTTTTAACGGGCAAGTTAAGGGCGGCAAAATTTTATAAAACTATGGTGTTTATGCCGTATATTATCAATGGGGTGGCGATTTCCTATGCCTTTTCCTATTTTTTTTCGCCAATCAACGGAGCCTTTGACGCTATTTTGTCGGCGGTGCATCTGGAGTCTTTGATCAGGAGCTGGCTGTCCGATCCGAAGATTGTCAATTATGTGCTGGCGTTCGTCTCTTTGTGGAGGTTCAGCGGTTATCATATTATTCTATTTATGGCGGCGCTGCAGTCCATACCGCAGGATCAGATGGAGGCGGCCGAGGTGGACGGGGCGACGACCTGGCAGTTGTTTAAATACATACAGGTGCCGGCTATTATGCTGATGGTGGATTTCGTGCTGTTCGATAATATCAGAGGGGCTTTGCAGGTGTTCGATATTCCGTTTGTTATGACGGCGGGCGGCCCCGGATATGCTTCTTCCACGTTTACGTTATATACGATCAAGACGGCGTTTACTTTCTCGAACTTTGGCCTGGCTTCTACGATGGCTGTGGCGATTATGTTTATGATCGTTTTTATTTATGTGGTGCAGAATTATCTGATTCATGGTCTGGTCTTGAAGGATAGGAGGAAATAGATATGCAGAAAAAGGTGTTGACGCAGACTTTCAAACAAATCATATGCCTTTGCATGGTTGCCATCGTGCTTGCTCCCATACTTCTTACTTTTTTCGCGGCATTGAAGACGAAAGCGGATATGGCGACAACTTCGCCGCTGCTTCTGCCGGCATGGGACAGGGTAACGTTTGAAAACTTTCAGGATGTATTGACGGATAAATATTTATTGCTTGGGTTTCGGAATACGGGTATTATATTAGTGATTTCCCTTTTCTTTAATGTCATGTTCGGCACGGTAACGGCTTTTATTATCGAACGTTTCCAGTTTAAGGGAAAGAAGATCGTAGTAGGATTGTTTTTTATGGGGATGCTGATCCCTACTTTTGTAACAGAGATCGCCCGGTTTCAGGTGATTCAGGGGCTGCATCTTTACAATACCATATGGGCACCTATCGTTATTTATGTGGCTTCCAATTTGATGCAGCTTTATATTTACCGGCAGTTTATTTCCGGTTTGTCGGTGTCGCTGGACGAGGCGGCGCTGCTGGACGGGTGTTCTTATTTCGGGTTGTTTGTAAAAATCATCTTCCCGCTGCTGGCGCCGGCTACGGCTACGGTCTGCATTATTAAGGCCATCAATATTATTAACGATATGTATATTCCGTATTTGTATATGCCGAAAAACAAGCTGCGCACTTTGGCGACTTTTTTAATGAATTATGCCAATGCCCAGCAAGGATCGTGGCAGACTTTGGCGGCCGGCATCATTATCATTATGATTCCGACGATAGCCATTTATATTTTCTTCCAGAAGTATATTCTGGCGGGAGTAGCGGCGGGAGCCGTGAAGGAATAGGAGGAAAGGCATGAAAGCAGAGATCAACTGGCTGGATGACCCGGAGGTGTTCCGGGTCAACCGGCTTCCGGCCCATAGCGACCATCGTTTTTATAAGAGCATGGAGGAGATGGAAGAAGGGAGAAGCTCTTTGGAGCAGTCTTTAAACGGCATGTGGAAATTCCGCTATTCTGTGAATGCGGCGTCGCGGCCGGCGGAATTTTATAAGGAAGGCTTTGACTATGGGGATTTTGATGAAATTGCGGTACCCTGCCATATTGAAATGGCGGGGTATGACAAAATCCACTATATTAATACGATGTATCCGTGGGAAGGACATGTATACCGAAGGCCGGCTTATAGTCTGGAAAACCGGGCGGAATGGAAAGGGATGTTCAGCCAGGCTGCTTATAATCCAGTAGGTTCTTATATGAAGGAATTTGACTTGGAGGAGGGGCTTCTGGGGCAACGGGTGATTATCTGCTTCGAAGGGGTGGAACAGGCGATGTACTTATGGCTGAACGGAAGCTTTGTAGGATATGCCGAGGACAGTTTCACTCCTTCGGAATTCGACCTGACTCCCTATTTGAAAGAAAAAAGAAATGTGCTTGCGGTAGAAGTACACAAAAGAAGCAGCGCGTCTTTTTTGGAAGACCAGGATTTTTTTCGATTTTTCGGGATTTTCCGAAACGTAACATTGTATGCAAAACCCAAAATGCATGTGGAAGACTTGTGGGTTTTGCCGGAACTGGAGGAAGGCGGAACGGGAAGACTGGCGGCGGAAATAATGGTTTCCATGGAGCAAGGGTGTTTCGGACGGGCGGAAATCAGCCTGGAAGACCGGGGCGGAAATTGTTTGCTGCATTATGGGATGGATTTGCCGTCGGGCGAAAGGGAAGAAATATGTGGCAGGATGCCGAAGAAGACCTTGGGTAAGGTGATTCCCTGGGAAAATAAGAATCCTGTTTTGTATTCCCTGCTGATCCGTTTATACGACGAAGGGGATGAACTGGTGGAGGTTGTCCCTTACTCGATTGGATTTCGAACGATAGAGATCAGGGACAAGGTTATTTTTTTGAATGGAAAGCGTTTGGTGATAAACGGTGTAAACCGGCATGAGTGGAGTGCGGAAAAGGGCAGATGCATTGGAATGGAGGAAATGCGGAAGGATATGGACTGCTTGATATCCAATCACATCAATGCTGTGCGCACCTGCCATTATCCGAATCAGATGCCGTGGTATGGTTTATGTGACAGAAACGGGGTCTATATGATGGCGGAGGCAAATCTGGAATCCCACGGCTCCTGGCAGAAGATGGGGGTATGCGAGCCGTCATGGAATGTTCCCGGTTCTCTGCCACAGTGGAAGGAAGCGGTATTGGATCGCGTGAAAAGTAATTTTGAATTATTCAAAAACCACGTTTCTATTTTATTTTGGTCTTTGGGCAATGAGTCTTATGCGGGCGGCAACATAGAGGCCATGAACCGGTATTTGAAAGAAAAACGAGACGGAAGGCTGGTGCATTATGAGGGAGTCTTCCATAACCGGGCTTATGAAGATACCGTTTCCGATGTGGAAAGCCGTATGTATGCGCCGCCGGAGCAAATCCGGGAATATTTGGAAAATGATCCGAAGAAGCCGTTTCTTCTTTGCGAGTATATGCACGATATGGGCAATTCGTTAGGGGGAATGGATTCTTACATGAAACTGCTGGATGAATATGAGATGTACCAGGGAGGATTTATCTGGGATTATATCGATCAGGCAATTTTGGTGGAGGATGAGGTGACCGGAAGAAAAGTGTTGAGATATGGAGGGGATTTTGACGACCGGCCTTCCGACTACGAGTTTTCCGGGAACGGCATTGTGTTTGCAGACCGAACGGAAAAACCGGCTATGCAGGAGGTGAGGTATTACTATGGGCGATATGAGTAAAGGGAAACATCAGGAGGAAAAAGGAGCGGAGGGCGGAACGGGTTTGCTGCAAGTAATTTATGGCGATGTAACACTGGGAGTCAGGGGAACATATAGGGGAACGGAATTCCATTATATTTTTTCTTATGCAGCACATGGCATGGAATCGCTTGCTATCGACGGGCGGGAATGGCTGTACCGATCCCCCCGGCCCACATTCTGGAGGGCGGCGACGGACAATGACAGGGGAAGCGGGTTTCCGCTAAAAAGCGGGATGTGGCTGGCGGCGGATATGTTCATTAAATGCACTGGCATTGCTGTGGCGGTGAACGGAGAGGATATCCCGCTTCCCTGTGCGCCGGAAAATAACCGGTATGTGGCCGGTGTTCCTGAAGCGGAACGGGTAAAAATTACTTATACTTATGAAACGGTTACGAATCCTGCAACAAAGGTTTGTGTTGCCTATGAGATGACGGGGGACGGGGAGATCCGTACAGATGTACATTATTATGGATTAAAGGGACTCCCCCAGCTTCCGGCTTTTGGCATACGCTTTGTGATGCCTACTTGTGCGGATCGGTTCCGATATGAAGGCTTGTCCGGGGAGACCTATCCCGACAGAAAGGCCGGGGGCATACAGGGTATCTATGAAGTACAGGGGCTTCCGGTCACTCCTTACCTGGTTCCCCAGGACTGCGGCGTCCATATGGATACGAAGTGGGTGGAAATATATAGAAGCAATGGCCTGGATAATAGCAGGGGAGGCAAAGAAATGTCGGTGCTGCATTTCGATTTGGGAAATCTGGCTTTTTCTTGTCTGCCCTATACCGCTTCGGAGCTGGAGAACGCCACTCATCAGGAAGAGCTTCCCCCTCCCCGCCGGACAGTCTTCTGCATCTACGGCGCGGTTCGCGGAGTAGGAGGTATCGACAGCTGGGGAACGGATGTGGAGGAAAAATATTGGATCGATGCTGAGGCTGACATTGAGTTTCGCTTTTCGATGAAGATAAAAGATAAAGAATAGTAGAAAGAGTTTATTTTCATAATTACAAGGCGGCCAATCCGTTGGAGGATTTGGCCGCTGCTGTTCGCTTGGGGTTTATTGCCGTGTTACGACTGGTTTTCCCTCTTTGTCAAGTAAGGGCGTAAATCCTGCCGCTGCTCCGTTAAAGTGAAACAGATAATTAATACCTGTTTCTGTGTCGACCCAAATTTCTGTGACATTGACTGTTCCCTGACTATAAGTTTTCTTAAAGCGTTTCATAATTGTGACTCCTTAATATTTTAATTTATTGTTTCAATAATTTTAGCATAATCATTTTACCTTGTCTATCGGATAGGTATGAAAGAAAAGTCATATATTTTGCTGGATATGAATTTTGATAATGATATGTTTGGGATTATTTTATGGAAAAGAATATTAATGATGTGGTAAAATTATTTCAATGCAAGTTGTGGAAAAAACAAAAAAGAACTTGTGTTCGATATAAAGGTGTGCTATTATACATCA
Organism: Lachnospiraceae bacterium 28-4; assembly: GCA_000403275.2. Taxonomy (GTDB): domain Bacteria; phylum Bacillota; class Clostridia; order Lachnospirales; family Lachnospiraceae; genus Kineothrix. Next base: position 574,641 of record KE159600.1, on the reverse strand, counting down.
AATAGATTTATAACTTGAAGGAGCGGTTTTATGAAAAAAACAGATGGGCCGGTTATTATGGATGAAGTAATAAATAAGCTTTTTGAAGGAGATTGCCTTCAATATATGAATAAGATTCCAGATAGAAGTGTAGATATGGTTCTTTGTGACTTGCCGTATGGAATGACACAAAATGAATGGGATTGTTATATTTCTTTAGATGAATTGTGGAAGCAGTATAATCGGGTTATTAAGCCGAATGGGGCTATTGTATTAACCTCCAATGGGGTTTTTACGGCAAAATTAATTTTAAGCCAACCGAATATCTATAAATATAAGTGGGTTTGGGAAAAATCAAAACCTACAAATTTCCTGAATGCTAAGAAGCAGCCGTTACGAAAACATGAAGATGTGTGCGTTTTTTATAAAAAACAACCGACGTATCATCCACAAATGACACAAGGAGAGCCATATGATAAAGGGACAAGAAAAAATCAATTATGTGGAAATTATGGTGATTTTGAACCAGTTCATGTGGCAAGTGAAGGGGAGCGTTACCCTACGGATATCATATATGTTAAAACGGCTGAATGTGAGGGAGCAGTATTGCATCCAACGCAAAAGCCAATAGAATTAGGAAGATATATGATACGTACATATACCAATCCTGGAGATGTGGTATTGGATAATACTTTTGGCAGTGGATCATTCCTGGTTGCTGCCTTAATGGAAGGAAGAAATTTTATAGGTATTGAAAAAAATGAAAATGTTGCTTTGTTTAAAAGGGAAGAAATAGATTACATAGATGTTGCTAAAAGGAGATTATTTTTGGCGTGGGAGCAATTAGACAAAAAGACTCGTAAATATATAAAAGAACAGAATCTCATTTTAGAGTTTAAGGAGAGATAGCTGCGTATGGGAACAATAGTCAGACGTAATGAAAGAAGCTGGGCGATAGTTGTTATTTCGGAAATAAAAGTAATGCTTAAGGGAATGGATCTGAAGATTAAAAATGTAGGTGGAGAGAGTACGCTTTCTGTAAATAAGAAAAGTATGTTTCCAGATGTTTTGCTGTATGGAGATGAGGCACAAAATAGGATTTTGCAGGGATGGGAACTCAAGATGCCGGATGTGTTAATTACGGATGAAGCATTGGTAAAAGATGCTGCAAGAAAAGCAACTGCTTTAGATTTGAATAGCTTTGTAATTTGGAACTTTACATACGGAAAATTATATGTGAAAAATGTGGAAGGTGATTTTAAGGAAGTTAGGGTATGGAGTGGAACAAATCATATAAAAAATCGTGAAGATGTAATTATATATAAAGCGGAATGGTTGCCAATTATAAAAGATATTGTAATGACAGTAAACGAATATTTTATTAATGGAACAATATCAGCATCATCTATTGAAAGAACAATATCCGATGGACTGATGACACAAATAATCCAAAGGAATAAGGATTTAGTTGCAGAAAATCTTATTTTAGAAGTAAGTAGCAACATGATGATGGAGAGCCGTTTAAAAGTATGGTGGAATGCTTTTCACGAAGAGTACGATAAAGATGAGAATAATATGTATTCGGCATATGCAAAAACTATTTTGCTAAACTGGACAAATAGAATTATGTTTGCCAATACTATAAAGAGATATCATAATTGTGCTTATAAGATAGCCAGAATTGATCATGCCTCTACCCCGTCGGATGGAAATGCGATAATAGACGAGATTATAGAAGAAGGGGATTTTTACAATGTATTTAAGAAATTGGAGTATAATGAAATTGTACCGGAAGATACATGGATAGATATTGTGGATTACAATCAATTTTTGGTTGAAAATAAGATAGAAAAAATTGACCAGACGGTTTTACAAGAAATATTGGAAAAAACAGTTAATACAACGAAGAGAGAAATAAGAGGGCAATATGCGACACCGTATTGTTTGGCGGATTTGCTTTGCCAAATAACTGTTAATAACTGGAATGATGAGTGTGCAGATTTATGTGCAGGAACAGGTACAATAGCAAGGGCGATAATAAAGAATAAAACAGAAAGATTACGTAGTTCGGAAATGGCATTTAAAACTACATGGATATCTGATAAATATGCATATCCATTGCAGATTGCAAACATTGCGGTAACGAATATGGAAGCGCTGAATATTCCACTAAATATATTTCAATCAGATGTATTTGCAGTAAGAACCAAAGATAGAATAGAAATAAAAAGTCCGGTCGATGGTAGCAGAATTGAGAAAGAGATTCCTGGTTTTGGTGCTGTTATTTCTAATTTGCCATTTGTTGAGTATAATAAAATAGCTGTTGATGAAGTAGAGTATATGAGTGAGTATAGGCGGCAGGTTAAAGCGAATACGGGTATAGAATTTACTTTGGGGAAGACGGATTTATATAATTATTTGCCATTTAAACTGTATGAATTATTAACCATTGGTGGACGATTAGGAATCATTTTATCAAATTCATGGCTGGGTACAGATATTGGCAGGAAATTTTTCGGTGCGTTGCAGTATTATTATGATATTCGTGCGGTGGTAATAAGTAATTGTAAACGTTGGTTTAAGAATGCAGATGTTGTGGCGACGCTATTAGTATTACAAAAGAAAGAAATTATGAAACCGAATCCAAATTTAAAAATAAATTTTTGGATGATTAATAAAGACATAGAACAAATGAGTGTCAGTGAGAAGGAAACAATCGTAAATAGCATTGTGCTTGGAGAAGAAATTGACAGCATAGTGGCTTCTGTTAAAAATTATTCTATTGAAACGATTGAAAAAATTATGAACAAGGGAATAGCTTTAAATACCTTATTTCACGACGTATCATGGGTTAATAGATTGGAGGGATGTTTAATTCCGATTGGAGAAGTTCTTACTGTAAAAAGAGGTGAGCGCAGGGGATGGAACAGTTTATTTTACCCGTCGGAAAACAACGGAATTGAAAAGGAGTATATTAAACCGGTGCTTAAAAACCCGGCATTATTAAAATCATATGTAGCGCAAACGGATATTGTTGCATTTTGCTGTCATAAATCTAAAGATGAGTTACGGAAATTGGGGCATATAGGGGCTTTGAATTGGATTGAAAGATTTGAAAATATTAGAAATGGAACAGGTAAATTGTTACCGGAGGCATTAAAACGTCCGGGAAATTTTTGGTATGAAATGGATGATGCAACAAAAGCAGACTTTGTGACTGCGCTTAATCCTGACAAACGTTTATTTGTATCAAAATTTAATGAGAGTACATTTGTCGATCAGCGTTTTACAAGAATGTTAATAAAGGATACAAATATATCTAAAGATTTAATTCATGCATTATTGAATTCGTTGTTTGGCATGTTTGCAATTGAGGCAATCGGTTTTGGCCGAGGATTAGGTGTATTGGATGCAAGTAGCACGAAGCTGAAAAATATATATATGATAAATCCTAAAAGTATATCAGATGCGGATGCATTAGAGATTGTGGAATTGTTCGGCAAAATTAAAAATCGTAATGTTATGGATACGGAAGAAGAACTGAAGGATGCCAATAGAGAAATATTTGACCGTAAGATCTTGAACGCAATAGGGTATGAGGAGTTGTATGATGCAATAAAGGAGTCTTTGTTGTCAATGCAACATACTCGGCACACAGTGAAATAAGTGGAAATTATCGCTATCTTCGCTATCTTAAAATACCTTGACGATCAGCCGCAATGCAGTATAGAATACAAAGGAATGTAAAATACTGGTTAGAAGCAGAAACAGAAAGGGAACGATCAATAAATGAAAACATCATCGGATTTGCAAATATTGCTCAGAAACATAGACCGCAGGGGATATCCTGCTTATAAGGATACAAAAGGGAGTTACGGCTTTGGGAATTATATGCTTTCCATCGACCACGTACAGGGGGATCCTTTTGCTTCCCCTTCCAAGGTAAGCATTCATATAGAAGGAAAAACGGCAGGTTTTCCGGAGGAATATTATAAGACGAAAGAGAGAAGAGTCGCATTGCAGGATTATCTGCTGAGACTGTTCCGCAGCGAAGTGGATAAATACAATTTTAAAGCAAAGGGTTCCGGGAAGAGCGGGCTTATGTCGGTCAGCAGACCGGGGCAGGAAGTGCTGGAACGTACGGCCTGTGAGATTGATCCGAAGTCGGGAAAACTGGCGGTTCGGCTGGAAGTCGGTTTTCCGGCGAATGGAAGGACGATCTGTTCTTCGGAACTGATAAAGATTCTGTTTGACTTTTTGCCGAAATGTGTGCAGGATGTATTATTTTACCGGAAATTGAATGGAAGCGAAGTGGAAAAAATCATATTTTTGGCGGACGACAGGGAATATATCCGAAACAGGCTGGAAGAGATGGGGTTGGTTGCCTTTGTAGCAAACGGTTCGGTGCTTCCGAGGGAATCGGGAGTTTCGGACAGGCCGATGAAAAATAGCGTACTTTTCCGTTCCCCGGAGTCTATGGAAGTGGAAATGGATCTGCCTCATAAGGGCAGGGTGAAAGGAATGGGTATCCGCAAAGGAATCACCCTTATTGTGGGAGGGGGATATCACGGGAAATCCACTCTGCTGAAAGCGCTGGAACTGGGAGTGTACAATCATATTGCCGGAGACGGCAGAGAATATGTGGTGACGGTTTCCGATGCGGTCAAAATCAGGGCGGAAGATGGAAGATGCGTGAAAAACGATGATATTTCCATGTTTGTCAATAATCTTCCGAACGGAAAGGAAACGAAGAGCTTTTATACGGAGGATGCCAGCGGCAGTACTTCCCAGGCGGCGAATGTGATCGAAGCGATGGAAAGCGGGACTTCCCTATTGCTGATCGATGAAGATACATGCGCTACGAATTTTATGGTGCGGGATGAGCTGATGCAAAGGGTGGTTCACAGAGAGAAGGAGCCGATTACGCCGTTTATTGAGAGGGCGCGTTACCTTTATGAAAAGAAGGGAATCTCCTGTATCGTTGTGGCGGGCAGTTCGGGTTCCTACTTTAGCATTGCCGACTGGATTGTGCAGATGGATAATTATGTGCCGATGGAGATCACTTCTCTGGCGAAAGCGGAAGCGGAAAAATATCCGCCTTTATCCGTTCCGGAAAAAGAACCGGATGAGCCGGATTACAGGCGTGCGCCGCGGGCCGGAAAAGGCGGCAGGGATAATGGCGGCCATATGCAAAGGAACATGGGGCGCGGAGGACGAGGCGGCCATGGCGATAACAGGGATAACAGGGTGAAAATCAAAAGCATGGGAAAAGAAGGCGTCAGCCTGAATAAAGAGAATGTCAACCTGCATTATGTGGAGCAGATCGCAGACAGCGAACAGGTGACGGCTTTGGGATATCTGCTGGCGTACGCGGAGAACCATATGTTCAACGGAAAGGACAGTATGCAGGAGATCGTCGGCAAGCTGATGAAGTTGATGGAGCAGAAAGGGCTTGCGAGCGTGGTTCCGGGGGATTATCTTCCGTCAGGACTGGCATTGCCGAGAAAACAGGAGATTTTCGCCTGCTTTAATCGGTACAGGGCGATGAACCTTTAAAAAGAGGCAACGGACATATTATCTGATGGGATATGTCCGTTGCCTGTCTTTTGGAATTTTTATATAATGATATTGGAATATGTATTATTCTTTCATGGAGGATACAAGATACCGGCCTAATGCCTGATCTTCTACCATAACATGGTTAAACAAAAAATCCTGTAAATGGTCTTTGATCTGGGGCACCATTTCTTCGGGATGTTTTCCCAGTCTGGGAAGGTCTATATCAATGATGCTGGCGCGGAATACAGCATGGGATTGCTTGTGCTGGTCAGTTTCGGGATAGTTATATTTCAGCATCAGATCTTCTTCCGTATAGAAGTGATAGGACGTATATTCTCTTAACTCGCAGACGATATCCAGCAATTCCTTTGTAGTGGCATTCTGGCAGCCGTGCATGATGAGCTGTTCCATTTCGCGGCCGATATGAAATAATATTTGATGCTGGTCGTCAATAGCCGGAACGCCGCATTCCATTTCTTTGCACCAGTCGAATTTAAAATCAAACATATATAGATACCTCCATTTGGAAAATAGTTGTATGGTTTATGTATTCTGGCGATGAAACAGGTGATATGATTTTATATTTTATAATAGGACAATAGAGTATGCAACTGAAAATTACATAAAATAAAAAAATTAAAAAACAATAGAAAGAACGAAAGATAATATTTAAAAAGGAAGATAAAAAATGAATGAAAAAAAGCAGATATTTTTGGCACCGGAGCCGGAGATAATGACAATAATAACTGTAATGGTGGTTTTGGCCGCGGCCATTTTTATTATATTTTGGGCGGTGCGTTTTTATAAAAGAAAAAAGATGGGGTTCCTTGACGATATGGAGGGACATGAGTTTGAGTATTTCTGTGCCAAGCTGTTAAAGGACAGCGGATTTATCGATGTGGAGGTGACGAAGGGCAGCGGGGATTATGGTGTGGACATATTGGCGGAAAAGGACGGCGTCACTTATGCGGTGCAATGCAAATGTTATACTGATCCGGTGGGAGTCAAAGCGGTGCAGGAAGCATATGCCGGCAGGGACTACTACGACCGCATGGTAGGCGCGGTTATGACCAACCAGTATTTTACCGCGCCCGCGGTGAATGCGGCCCGGAAGCTGAAAATATTGTTATGGGACAGAGGGTATTTGGAAAATATGATGGAGGAAAAATAGTTGTCCTATTAAATAGTAGTACAACTATTTTTTATTTGTACTAATTTTTTGATGACTTAATATTGACAAGTTTGGAGGGGAAGAAATAAAATAAGAATAGAAAGACAGCGATAGCAGTCGCGCGTAAACACGTACTCATGTTACGCGTAACATGAGTACGCATAGCATGGGTACGCTAATATTGGGAAAATGGAGGATGGTAGAATGAAAACAGGAAAAGACTACAAATTTTGGTTTTGTACAGGATCACAGGATCTGTATGGGGATGAATGTCTTGCAAATGTTGCGGAACATTCCAGAATTATCGTGGAAAATCTGAATAAATGCGGGCTTCTGCCTTTTGAAGTAGTGTGGAAGCCGACTCTGATTACAAATGAGCTTATCAGAAAAACGTTTAATGAAGCGAATGCGGATGAAGAATGTGCGGGCGTGATTACATGGATGCATACATTTTCACCGGCGAAATCATGGATACTCGGGCTGCAGGAGTACAGGAAACCCCTGATGCATTTACATACACAATTTAACGAGGAGATTCCGTATGATGCGATCGATATGGACTTTATGAACGAGAATCAGTCTGCCCACGGCGACAGGGAATATGGGCATATTGTGAGCCGTATGGGAATCGAGAGAAAGATCGTAGTAGGACATTGGAATGACAAGGAAGTGCAGAAAAAGATCGCGGATTGGATGCGCACGGCGATCGGGATTATGGAATCCTCCCATATCCGTGTATGCCGCGTTGCGGATAATATGAGAAACGTTGCGGTAACGGAAGGCGATAAGGTAGAAGCACAGATAAAATTCGGCTGGGAAATCGATGCATATCCGATCAATGAAATTACGGAATATGTAAAAGATGTTGCGGAGGGAGATGTCAATGCCTTGGTAGATGAGTATTATTCGAAATATGATATCTTACTGGAAGGCAGGGACGAAGCGGAGTTCAGAAAACATGTGGCGGTTCAGGCAGGAATTGAAATCGGCTTTGAGAAATTCCTGGAAGAGAAAAACTATCAGGCGATCGTTACTCATTTCGGCGATTTGGGCGGTTTGCAGCAGCTTCCCGGATTGGCAATCCAAAGGCTGATGGAAAAAGGATATGGTTTCGGGGCAGAAGGCGACTGGAAGACGGCTGCCATGGTTCGCCTGATGAAGATTATGACTTCGGGAATGAAGGATGCGAAGGGAACTTCCTTTATGGAAGATTATACCTATAATTTAGTACCGGGCAAAGAAGGAATTCTGCAGGCGCATATGCTGGAAGTATGCCCTACGGTGGCGGAAGGAAAGATTGGCATTAAAGTAAATCCGCTTTCCATGGGCGACAGGGAGGATCCTGCGCGTCTTGTATTTACCTCCAAGACAGGGCCGGCGGTAGCAACTTCCCTGATCGATCTTGGGAACAGATTCCGTCTGATCATCAATGCCGTTGACTGCAAAGCGGTAGAGAAACCGATGCCCAAGCTTCCGGTTGCCACCGCGTTCTGGACGCCGCAGCCGAACTTGAAAACGGGCGCGGAAGCGTGGATTCTGGCAGGAGGCGCTCACCATACGGCATTCTCCTATGACCTTGGCGTGGATCAGATGGTAGACTGGGCAGCAGCTATGGGAATTGAGAGCGTAGTGATCGACAACGATACAACGATCCGAAACTTTAAAAATGAACTGAGATGGAACGAGGTCGTATTCAGATAGAAGCGGATCGGGAGGCATGGATCGGGAAAGGCGGGATATGGCAATGGATAGAAAAGAAATGATTATAAGCGGCAGGACGGCGCTTGGCATAGAATTCGGTTCTACCAGAATCAAAGCGGTGCTGATAGGGGAAGACCATTCCCCTATTGCATCGGGGAGTTATGAATGGGAGAACCAGTATGAAAATAATATCTGGACCTATAGCCTGGATATGGTTTGGAAAGGCTTGCAGGACAGCTACGGCGAACTGGCGGCAGATGTGGAGAAGCAGTACGGAGTCGCGCTGGAAACGGTGGGAAGCATCGGTTTCAGCGCCATGATGCACGGATATATGGCGTTTAATAAAGAAGGGGAGCTTCTGGTGCCTTTCCGCACATGGAGAAATACGATTACCGGAGAAGCGGCGGAGGAACTGACGAAGCTCTTCCAATACAACATTCCCCAAAGATGGAGTATTGCTCATTTGCGCCAGGCAATACTGAACAAAGAAGAACATGTAAAGGATATCAATTATCTGACGACTCTTGCGGGATATGTGCATTGGAAAATGACAGGAAAGAAAGTGTTGGGAGTGGGAGACGCTTCCGGTATGTTCCCTATCGATACGGATACAAAAGATTATTATGCGAGAATGCTGGAGCAGTTCGACGAACTGACAGCGGAAGAAAAATATCCGTGGAAACTGAAAGAGATCCTTCCTGAAGTATTAGTGGCCGGCGAAAATGCCGGAACTTTGACGGAAGAAGGCGCAAAGCTGCTGGACGCTTCCGGCAGACTAAAGGCCGGCATTCCCGTATGTCCGCCCGAGGGCGATGCGGGAACGGGCATGGCGGCAACGAACAGCGTAGCCGTACGCACGGGCAATGTATCGGCAGGAACCAGCGTTTTTTCTATGATTGTTTTGGAAAAGGAGCTTTCCAAAGTATATCCTGAGATCGATCTGGTGACGACGCCGGACGGGAGCCTGGTCGGTATGGTGCATTGTAACAACTGTACTTCGGATTTGAATGCATGGGTCAATCTTTTTAAAGAATTTATGGTAACATTTGGCATGGAAGTAGATATGGATAAGCTTTTCGGAACTTTGTACAATAAGGCGCTGGAAGGCGATAAGGACTGTGGCGGTTTGTTGTCCTACTGCTATTTTTCCGGCGAGCCGGTAACTGGCTTTGAAGAGGGCCGTCCTCTGTTTGTCAGGGATGTGGACTGTAAGTTTAATCTGGCGAACTTTATGCGGACACACCTTTATTCTTCACTGGCTGCTTTGAAAATTGGTTCCGATATTTTGTTCAAGGAAGAAAAAGTACAGGCGGATGAAATATTCGGACATGGCGGCCTGTTTAAAACAAAGGGAGTAGGACAGGGAATACTTGCGGCAGCTATGGACGCTCCCGTTTCCGTTATGGAAACGGCCGGAGAAGGCGGCGCATGGGGAATTGCGGTGCTGGCCGCTTATATGCGGAATAAGAAGGACGGGGAAGATCTGGCCCGTTATTTGAACGAATCGGTATTTGCAGGAAACAAGGGAAGCAAGATGGAACCTGTGGCAGAAGATGTGGCGGGGTTTGACGCATTTATAAAGCGTTACAAAGCCGGCTTCCCGATCGAAAAAGCGGCGGTGGAAAGCATTCGGTAAATCTGCTCGGCATTTGCGCAGCTTTCGTATCGCATTTGCGTTGCATCGGCAGCGCGATAAGAAAGGCATGGTTAGATATGTTAGAAGAATTGAAAAAAGAGGTATATGAAGCGAATATGCAGCTTCCGAAATACGGGCTTGTGACTTTTACCTGGGGCAACGTGAGCGGGATCGACAGGGAAAAGGGACTCTTTGTCATCAAGCCGAGCGGCGTGGAATATGATAAACTGACGCCGGAAGATATGGTTGTTATGGATTTGGAAGGCAATAAGGTGGAAGGAAGGTACAATCCTTCCTCCGATACGCCGACCCATTTGGAATTATATAAAGCGTTTCCGAAAATAGGAGGGATCGTACATACCCACTCTTCCTGGGCGACGAGCTGGGCGCAGGCCGGGAGAGGGATTCCATGTTATGGAACGACCCATGCGGATTATATGTATGGCGAGATCCCCTGCGTAAGATGTCTGACAAAAGAAGAGATCGAAGGCGCATATGAAAAAAATACAGGGCTTTTGATTGCGGACTATTTTGCAGATAAGGACTACATCGCGGTTCCGGCAGTGCTTTGCAAGAATCACGGGCCGTTTACATGGGGAAAGGACGCCCATGAGGCAGTTCATAATGCGGTAGTGCTGGAGGAGGTGGCCAAGATGGCGGCAAGATGTGAAATGATCCAGCCGAAAGTGGCTCCGGCACCGCAGGAATTGCAGGATAAACATTATTATAGAAAGCATGGAGAAAATGCTTATTACGGACAGCAATAGGAAAGACGGCGATATAAGGCAAAAGGACGGCGTTCCATAGGTGAAAAGCTTATGGAACGCCGTTATTGTATAATGGAAGAAGTATTGGTAAAATATATAGAAAAATGAGTCCATATGAAACTTTTCCGGTATATGAATCGTATTACATATATAAGAACTTAGGATGAGGGGGCATTATGCTGAGAGGTAAGGAAAAGGAAGCGGAGGCACCGTTTGCGAAATATAAAGACATATTATACCGCGTTGCTTTTTCCAACATGAAAAGTAAGGCGGATGCCGAAGACGTGGTGCAGGAAGCTTTTTGCAGATATTTAAAGGCGAAGCCTTCGTTTGACAGCGAAAATCATGAAAAGGCGTGGTTTATCCGGGTCGTTATTAATATTTGTTATGATATTCAGAAAAGCGCATGGTTTTCAAGAACTGTGGCGTTTGATGAAGTGCCGGAATGTGAGATGAAGCATTTCCATCTTCCGTTTGTGGAAGAAGATGAAACATTATGGCATGTGATGGAACTGCCGGCGGCTTACCGCAATCCATTGTATTTGTTTTATTATGAAGATTATTCCATTAAGGAGATTTCCCAGGTGATGGATTTGGGGGAAGGGGCGGTTAAGACGAGGCTCCGCCGGGGCAGGGAACTGATGAAAGAACGGATTCTGTATGGAACGGAAAGAAAGGGCATGGGCCTTACGGAAAGGGCTCTGAAAGAAGGTGGCAAGGATGCGGATCTATGAGTGGAATAAGGGCGTGGCGGATGCAAAGGGAATGAATAAAGGGCCGGGAAAAATAAACGGAAAAAAGTCCTATGATATTCCGGCGGAAAGCGGCAGGGTAAGGCAGGAAGAAGACAGTTTCCGCAGCAGTCTGCAAAGGAGCATGCATGTTCGGATGGAAACGAATACGGCTTTAAAAACGGGGAAAGAAGTTTCGGTAAGAGAGATTCCGTACAGCGAATGCGATATGGTGGAAATCAATGTATTGGAAGGGTATGTGCTGAAGGCCAGACGGGAAAGGGCAGGAGAAGGGGATGAACAGGGAGGACAACAAGTATATGTGGAGAAAAAGAACGATGAAGGGGAAGTGAAAGCATATCTGTTCCATGGATCACAGATCCGGCAGGATGGAGGGGATGAGATGGAGAGAATGGCTTATGCCGTGATGAACCAGAAAGGGAGGTAAGTATGGGAATCGGAGGAATCGGTTTTTCCGTTCAGCATTATTTCAGGGAAGCGGTAAAAAGAAAATATTCGGGGGATGATGCGGAACAATGGGAAGGGAAAGAACTTAAGGAAAACAAAGGGACTTTTGTGGAAAATCCGGCGGAAAGAAATATAGAAAAGCTGCCGGAAGGCCGTAAGCCGGCGATACGCGAGAAAAACCAGGGCGCGCCCTATTCTTATCTGGCGAATGAAAACGGGGTGATAGAATATAACGGAACGGTATTTACGCTGGACAATGAGAGAAAATGGTTATGCCTTGGAAACATTGATTTGAATCATATGGAACAGGTGATACGTATTCCGTTATCGGAAGGCGGCTGCCTGATGGTAAACAGGAATAATATAGATGATCTGGCCAGGGCTATCGGGATGTTTTCGCCGGAGGATATCAACCGTATTTTAAGGGCAATTAAGCTGGATGGCAAAATACAGCAGATGAAGCGCGAAATCGAAGAAATGGAGGACGGTATCGGCAAGAGCAGCGAGGAGCAGAATGCGGATAGCGTGGAAAGTGCGGAAAAAGCGGCGGAGAAGAACGGAAAGACGAACGGTTTCAACGGATATGAGGGCGGTGAAAAGGAAAAAGGAGTGTTTAAGCTGAAAGAATGGCAGCTGGAAGCTTTGGTGGAGGAAAGAGATGAGCGGAATTTCTAATACGCAGACATACTTGCGGACGGGGAGAGATGACTTCTTTCATGGCGGAAGATCCGGAAGGAGCAGGAAAGAAGGGGAAAATTCCAAAAGCATCCGGGACTTTCTCGGCAAAGAAGAGGATGCTGATGATAAGATGGATATCATCAGAAAGCGAAAAGAAGAAATTGTGGATAAGGTAAGAAGAGGGGAGACAGAGACCTCCATTCCGATCGGCGCAGGATCTTATACAATGAAGCAGTGGAATAAGATGATGCGGGGACTGGATAAGGCGATCGACGACATGCAGGAGAGAATCCGCAAGGATGAAGAAAAAGCCAGGGAAAAAAGGAACGACCCCGTTACGGCCGATATGCTGGAAGAGCTGCTGGGCGTCAATGTAAAAAAAGAAAAATCGATAGCGAAAGGGGATCTATACTACCAGATTACAGGAAAGGAGCGTTTTGGCCAGGATAACAGTCTCTACAGCGTGCAGAATAACGGAGACGGCCAGTTTTTGATTACGGATAAAACGACAGGCTGTATTTATAAATTTGCAGAGAATGGCTGCCAGTTACAGACGGATCAAGGTACGGGAAGGACTTTCCTGATTCCATGCGATGATTTTGGAATGTCTGGCAGCATTATGGTCGTGGATGATACGCTCAAAGCGATGCTGGCGCAATATTTTGGGACAGACAGGCTGGAAGAAGGGGAATTGACGGGCTATATATTCCGCAGAAATGAGGCGACCGGAATAGAGATCATGATACCGGAGGGAATGGAAGGGAAAATGGCTCATATGTTATTCCAAAGCAAAGCGGATGTGGAGGCGTATGAACAGCTGGTGCAGACCTATAAGACCCAATACCCTAACCTGGTGAGGAGCGATGAAATGGCGGCCTTTTATGCTTCGATAGAGATTGAGGGACTCTGCCATAGAACGGCAACCGGAATTTTGTATACGAATGCACAGGGCGTCAGCTATGCGGATGAAAATGACCCGGAAAAAAGCTGGTCTTTTATTTTTGACGAACAGTCAGAAGAAAATTACAGAATGATTATGGATATGATGGAAGAGATCGTGCGGAATGGAAAAGACGTAAGGGAACTACGGGAGTGGGAAAAAAGAATGGCGGAAAAAGGAAAGGCCGTTCCAGTATAGAATATGAATAAAAACTAAGGGCGCCGCAGATGAATGCGGCGCCTGGTTATTTCTCAGGACCGGTTCAGGAGAGGGAGCTGCTCCAGCTGCAATCGAAGATTGGTAAAGTCTGCCGGTCCGTTTTCCAGATAAAATTTGTGGAAACGGTATTCGTTGTAAGCGTTCTTCCATAATTTTTTTGCTTCTTCTTTCAGATTCATAATTTCCAGATAGCCTAAGTAATATTTGAGGTAATTCGTCGGTTCTTCTACGATATACTCATAAATCGACCGGGTAGTGGCAGGGTCGGATATGCCGACGGAAGAAAGCATATAATGTACCTGGCCGTAGGAAGCGCCTTCGTAGTGGATGGCAATATCCAGAAGAGAATAGAGGCAGAGTTGTATTTGCCGATCCAGTTTATACATTTCGTATAGATATTCTGTTTCCGGTGCCGTCTGTCTCATGAGTTCTTTGGCATAATCATAGGATTTGAGTTCCACGTACATTGCCCATCCTTCCACATAGCCGCCGTAGGAAAGAATGCAGCGGACAGGAGATGCGCCTGTTTTCTGGGAAAAAAGCTGGCTGTATACCGTTTGGTAGAGGTGGCCGGGATATCCTTCGTGGGCCAGGGTGGTGTATAATTCTACTCCATAAGAGTTGTTTTTAGGATTGATATAGATAACATTTTCCTTCATATCGTCCAAAGGAGGGGTAAGGTAAAAAGCCGGGCTGCAATATTCCTGAAGGTTTTCGGAGATGGCTTTTACCGTACAGACGGGCATGGTATGTTCGGCTACATCCGAAAGGGCCGGGAAATCAGGAGCCATCATCTGCTGTAAATTTTTTAACATATCCGTAGGTTCGCTGCAGACAAAGGAACCGGTGCTTAAGCCGGAGGAGGAGAGGAGTCCGGGCTGCTTTTGGAGAAGGGAGCGCATGGCGTTAAAACTGTTGCGGAAATCCTGGAGCAAAAGCAGCTTGATCTCGTTGATATCCCGATAAGATCCGGTGTTGGAGCGGATGAGGTAAAGGTAATAGTCTTTGCCTTTGGGGTAATAAAAAAGGCCGTCTTCATTTTGTCCGCTTCCTTTGAGAAGAATCAGTTCATCGCCCATTTTCTGGTAAGCGGGCAGCATAACGGTAGTAAGCAGCCTTTTATTTTCTTCCAAATATGTATTTTTTTCCTTTTCAGTAATGATATGCTGATCGACGAGCCGGTTGAGGCGCTCTTCGAAAGTGGAGTTGAGAAAGTGGGAGCCGTTTTCCAGGGATTCTTGATCCATGATCGTGTCGCATTGATCGATAACTTTATCCACGGAATAGTCCGGCATAAACAATCCTTGCTCCGACTGGTCTTTGAGATAGGAAGCGATTCCTTCAAAATAAGTATCGGTCTGGTCTAGCAGAGCGAGGTAGTCCTCAATATCCCGTTTGTTTCGGAATGAATATTCGGCCAGAAGAATAGGAAGCTGGGACTGCATGCCGGAAGATGGGGAAAGAGGATTAGAATAATAATAGAGAGACATCCCCTTTGCTTCGTTTTCCAAATAGGGCAGCAGAAGGCGATAGGTATAGGCCTCCTGTGCGCCCAGTTTGCCGCTGTCCAGGGAATGCAGGGTGTCCAGCGCCGAGGTCAGTTCTTTTAAAGAATTTCCCCTGCGTTCCATCGAGTAGGAAGGCAGGGAGGGAGTATAGGAATCAATGCCATAATTGGCGGGATCGGCAACCGTATAATGCATGTTCAGCGTATTCCCGCTCAGTTCCGAGACGAAGAAATCGTCGCAGAAACGGCGGAAGCTTCTGGCATCTTTGCTTAAGAAGAAAACCGCAAAAGCGGAGAATACAAGAAACAGAACCATGGCACATAAAGTAGCCTTGAGTTTTCGGGAAAGGCGCATAGTTTTCAATAGAATTACCTGACGATATTTCTTTTACTATATGCATATGCCCGGAAAAATAAAAAATGTATGAATAGTAAAGGGGAGCTGCAAGGCATCAGAGCAGATGGCGGCGCAATTCCTCGCCGCTTTGCGGGCTTAAGTATGCCGGGGCAATATCGAAGACGGTTTTACATCCGGTCATTCCCTCCGACCGCATGCGGAAAGCCGCCCTTGCATATGCGACGATGACCGATGCAGTGAATTCGGGATTGGAGTCGAGTTTCAGGCCGTATTCTATTACGTGGCTGTTTTCCTCGTTCCATCCTGTTTTTCCGCTTCTGATGACGAAGCCGCCGTGGGGGATGCCGCTGTGGTTTTTATCCAATTCTTCCTGGGTAATAAAATGAACAGTAGTGTCGTAATCCGAAAAGTAATTCGGCATAGTTTTGATTTCTTCCGCAATTTTATCCAGATCTGCGCCTTCTTTTGGTACGACAAAACATTCCCGCGTATGCTTGTCCCGCACGGAAAGCCGGGGATTTTCACCGTTTCTTACGGATTCCAGTGCCTTTTCGGAAGGGATCGTATATTGTTTGCCGTCGGCCACTCCTTCGATTCTGCGGATGGCGTCGGAATGCCCCTGGCTGACGCCTTTGCCCCAGAAAGTGTAATCGTTTCCGGCGGGCAGGATGGCATTGGCATAAAGGCGGCTGAGGGAGAACATGCCTGGATCCCAGCCGACGGATATGACGGCGATATGGCCGCTTTCCGCCGCTGCCTGATCGACTTGTTCAAAATGCTGCGGTATTTTCGCATGGGTATCAAAGCTGTCTACTACATTAAAATATCCGGCGTATGCCCTGGTTTGTTCGGGAAGATCGGTAGCGCTGCCTCCGCAGAGAATGAGTACGTCGATATCGTCTTTGTATTTTATTACATCACTGGCGCTGTATACGGGAACGCCTTGTGTCAGTGTGTGCAATGTTTCCGGAGCGCGGCGGGTGAATATCGCTTTCAGTTCCATGTCTTCATTTTGCCGGATGGCGCATTCGATGCCTTTGCCAAGATTTCCATATCCCATAATTGCTGTTCTGATCATTGTTTACTCCATTTCTGCGCGGCTTTATTGCGCAAAGCCAGCCTGGCTTTCAAGTTTGTGGATGCCGCGCAGACACAAACCTGGGATTGAAAATTTTTAATTTTCAATCTTCTCTCCATTTCTATAAAAAATTTTATTCTCATTATATTCTCTGTCGTTTGCCCGTGTCAATCTTTTGTGCTATGATGAAAAAAGAAACGGTAGTTCAAATTATGGCGTTATTGTTATAAAAGAAGGATAGGTTACAATGGAAAAAAGGCAGCCGAAATATGTGGAACTGGTAAATTGGATAAGAGAGCAGATCGATGGGAAGAAGTTTCTCCCCGGACAGAGGATGTACTCAGAAAACAGACTGAAGGAAATGTTTCATGTAAGCAGACAAACGATCCGCCACGCCATCGGCATTCTGGAGGAGGAAGGCGTTCTCGTGCGGAAGCGGGGAAGCGGCACATATGTCAGCGATATACGGCAGGAAAACCTGGAGAATAAGACAGGGATCGCCGTGGTGACTACTTATGTAGACGGCTATATATTTCCTAAAACGATTCAGGGAATCGAAGAGGTATTGTTTGAAAAGGGTTATTCCGTCCAAATTGCTTTTACCAACAACCGGCTTAGCCGGGAAAAAGCGATTCTGGAGGATATCCTGCACCGAAACGGCGTAGCGGGGGCCATTGTGGAAACGACAAAAAGCGGTCTGCCCAATCCTAACCTTTCTTTGTATAAAAAATTGCAGCAAAAGGGGATTCCCGTTATTTTTATTAACAGCTTTTACCCTCAGCTTTCCATACCCCATGTTTCGCTGAACGACAGGATGGCCGGAAGGAAGGCGGCGGAATATCTGATGGAAAGGGGACACCGGAAGATTGGGGGTATTTTTAAGCTGGACGATGGCCAGGGGCATATGCGCTATGCGGGATATCTGGACGCTATGCAGAAGGCGGGAATAGAAATCGACGATTCGCAGATCGTGTGGATAGATACCGATATGATGAAACATTTGGGAGAATACAGGAGTCTTTTGATCAGCCGGTTAAAAGGATGTACGGCCATATTATGTTATAACGACCAGATCGGAGTCGAGGCAGCATCCATTCTGAATAGCGTGGATATCAGGGTGCCGGAGGATATTTCCCTCGTCAGCGTGGATGACTCGGAACTGACGCTGCTGGGGGATGTGGCGCTGACATCCATTCCCCATCCAAAGGACAGGCTGGGAGAGCGGGCGGCGCTTAACCTGTTGAAAATGATTCAGGAACCGGGATATGACGGAACCTATGAGTTTGATGCGGATATTGTAGTCAGAGATTCCGTAAGGGACAGGAGTGAAGAATGATGCTGAAAGTATTCTTAGTGGAAGATGAATTCGTAGTGCGGGAAGGTATTAAAAACAATATCGACTGGGCTTCCAGGGGATATGAGTTCTGCGGGGAGGCGAGTGACGGAGAATTGGCTTTTCCTATGATACAGAAGTTAAAACCGGACATTGTCATTACGGATATCAGGATGCCGTTTATGGACGGGTTAATGTTAAGCAGACTGATCAAAAAAGAATTGCCATGGGTTGAGATCATTATTCTGACGGGCTATGAGGAGTTTGAATATGCGAAGGAAGGGATTAAGATCGGTATAGCCCAGTACTTGTCCAAACCGGTCAGCGGGGAAGCGCTTTTAAAGGAAGTGGATGCGGTCGCCGTCAGGATAGAGGAAAAGAGCAAGGAACGGGAGATCAAAGAAAAGTATATGAAGGAGATGGAAGAAAACCTTCATAAAGAACGAAAAGAGCTGTTCCAATACTTGGTCACGGGGAACAAGTCCGTAGCGGAACTGCTGGAGACTGCGGACAGACTGGGGATCGACCTTTCTTCCATGTGGTATAACATCGTCTTAGTGAAAAACCAGTCCAAGGGACACGCTTATGACGGATATTCCAATAGTTTGATCGAAATAGAGCGGGAATTGGAAAAATGGGATGATAAGAAACACCTGATTGTATTTGACAGGAATCTGGAGGGGAAAGCACTTCTTTTCCGGGCGGATTCCGCCGAAGAACTGGAACAAATACAGAGAGGATATTTGGACAGGATGGAGCGGCTGCTGAAGGAATATGAGCATATTCGCTATTTCGGAGGCATTGGCGTGCCGGTAAACCGGCTGAGGGAACTGCCGGTTTCTTTTGAAAATGCGAGCCATGCGTTTGCACACCGTTATCTGGTAAAAGAAAGCCGCATCCTGGACAGCCGGGAATTGGAACGGGGGATTTACCGGGGGCAGGAGAAATTCAACCTCAGCAATGTAGACCCAAGGCAGATCGACCGGAGCAAGATCAAGGAATTTCTAAAGCAGGGAGATGAAGAAGAAGCGGTTTATTTTGTGGAGGAGTTTTTTAAGGATCTCGGAAGCAACGCGATGAAATCCGCCCTGTTCCGGCAATATATCGTGATGGACATTTACTTTTGTATCGTCGATTTTCTGGAAGGAATGCAGATGCGGAGGGAAGACATTGAGTCGTTGGAAGCTGTGGAGGAAATTACACGAAATAAGGAAAATGCCATCGGCTATATTAACAGGATCATAAGAAAAGCTCTGGAACTGCGGGAAAAGGCGGCAAGCAACCGGTATGGGGATATTGTCGATGCGGTGGCGCAGTATATCGAAAAGAACTATGCGGATGAAGAACTGTCGCTCAATCTGGTAGCGTCCCATGTGAATTTTTCACCAAATCATCTGAGCATGATATTCAGTCAGCAGACAGGGCGTACATTCAGCAAATATTTGACGGATTACAGGATGGGCAAGGCGAAGGAGCTGCTTCGCTGCACGGGGAAAAGAAGCAGCGCGATCAGTATGGAAGTGGGTTATAAAGATCCGCATTATTTTTCTTATTTATTTAAAAAGACACAGGGCATGACCCCAACTCAGTACAGGGGCGGAAAGAATCCGGATGGGGAAGACGGAAAGGAGCATGACTACATCAATGAAGGAAAGACTGAGGCGGATCTATAATCAATCGACTCTTGCCACGAAAATCAGGTATTTTTACTTAATGCTTCTCATTCCGTTTATCCTGCTTCTCGGATTTTTGCTTTATAATTTATGGGTGGTAAACAGGAGCTATGAGGGCATGATCAATTCTTCTGTTGCGGCCAGCGAATTCAGCCTTGATTTTAAGAAAGATTTCGATTATGAAACCTATCTTCTGATCGTTGGGAATAAGTCTATTCATGAATCAAAGCTGGATGATATGCTGGATGAGGCGAACCGTATTGTCACCAGACTGGAGGAACTGACGAATTCCAGGGAAAATACGAGTCGGTTAAATAGTGTAAAAAAGTATTTGAAAAATCTTGGGATTTATAAGGAACGTATCGAGCAAAATCTCATGGAGGGAAATAAATACGAGGAAAACCTGGAAATATGGGAAAACGACGTGCAGATTGTCACCGATCTGCTGCAGGATACTATTTTTCAGTACATTTATTATGAAATCAGCGATCTTCAGCATTTAAGCACGGAGTACCGTAATATTTTTGTCGGTACGGTACGGTTTATTATCATTGCATTTGCATGTATTTGCACGCTGCTTCTTATTTTGTCTTATTATATTCCTTTGAGTATTACCCGCCCGATCCGCAAACTGAGCGAAGTGACGGATCAGGTGGCAAAGGGGGATCTGAGCGTTCGCTTTGATGCCAGAAGCGGCGTGGAAGTCAACAGATTGAGCGATTCTTTGAATACAATGATCGATAAGATCAACGAATTGCTGGCACAGGTCACAAAAGAGCAAGTCAGGCTGCGGAAAGCGGAGTTCGAACTTTTGCAGATGCAGATCAATCCCCATTTTCTTTATAATACGCTGGATACGATTATATGGCTGGCGGAGGCCGGAAAACAGAAAGAGGTCGTGGATATGGTGGGAAGTTTGTCCGAATTTTTCAGGACATCCTTAAACCAGGGAAAGGATATTATCCCTATCAGGGAAGAGCTGCAGCATGTAAAGAGTTACCTGGAGATCCAGCAGGTACGCTATCAGGATATTCTGGAATATGAGATTCATATGCCGGAGGAGTTGGAAAAATATTTGATTCCGAAAATTACGATCCAGCCGATCGTGGAAAACGCGCTGTATCACGGTATTAAAAATAAGCGCGGCCTGGGGCATATATTGATTAACGGAAGAAGGGAAAAAAATCATTTTGTAATACAGATAGAGGACAACGGAATAGGAATCAGTGAGGAACGTTTGGCACAGGTGAGGGATAAGATCCAATACAGGTCTCCGGCCGGAAATGATATTTATGGACTTTATAATGTAAATGAACGTATCCATTTAAACTTCGGTGAAAAGTTCGGGATTTCCATCGAGAGCGATTATGGAGATGGAACTGTTGTGAGCATTCTTCTGCCCTATATGGAGGAAGGGGTATAAAAAGATCGCTTCCATAGAAAAATTAACTTTTTTCATAAAAAAACCAACTTGTTCGGAATTTGAATAAGAAAGTAAACTTTTATATGATTTATCTGAATGGATTTCCGGGTGCAGGAGTAATATGATATAAACATCAAGGAAAACATTCCTTGAAAAACATATTTAAGGGAGGACTTTAAGGATGAAGAAAAAACTTTTGGCAGCCATTATGGCGGCAGTTATGGTAGCTGGTTTGACCGCATGCGGTTCTGCTCCGGCAGAGGAAGCGGCGGCTCCGGCAACAGAGGAAGCGGCTCCTGCAGAAGAAGCAGCTCCGGCGGAGGAAGAGGCACCCGCAGAGGAGGCAGCTCCCGCAGAAGAAGCAGCTCCCGCAGAAGAAGCAGCTCCGGCAGAAAGCACAGGGGAAACGATCAAAGTGGGTATTATCAACAACGACCCGAACGAGTCCGGGTATCGTACGGCGAATGATAAAGACCTGAAGGCAATGTTTGTAGCGGAAAACGGATATGATGCGTCTTTCGCATACAGCAACAAGAATGATGAGCAGATCGCAGCAGCTCAGAAGTTCATCCAGGACGGCGTTGATTATCTTCTTCTTTCCGCAGCAGATACTGCAGGATGGGATTCCGTACTGAAGGATGCACAGGACGCAGGCATCAGGGTTATCCTGTTTGACCGTACCATCGATGCGGACGAAAGCCTTTACGAAGCATCTATCGTTTCCGATATGGCAAAAGAAGGCGAGACAGCGGTAGAATGGTTAAAAGGACAG
Organism: Lachnospiraceae bacterium 28-4; assembly: GCA_000403275.2. Taxonomy (GTDB): domain Bacteria; phylum Bacillota; class Clostridia; order Lachnospirales; family Lachnospiraceae; genus Kineothrix. The sequence continues at coordinate 552,648 of KE159600.1, read as the reverse complement.
GGACTGGAAGAGTACAACATCATCCACCTTCAGGGCGTTATGGGTTCCGCAGCACAGCAGGGACGTACCGGCGCATTGGACGCAGCAGTAGCATCCGACGGCTGGAATCTGGTAACACAGCAGACCGCAGAGTGGAACGCTGAAAAAGCACAGCAGATCGTTCAGTCCGTGATCGACTCCGGCGAATCCTTCAACGTAATCTACGCAGAAAACGATGATATGGCAAAAGGTGCCGTAGCAGCTCTTGACAAAGCAAACATCCCTCACGGCGTTGGCAAAGACGTAATCATCATGGGCTTTGACTGCAACAAGTGGGCATTGGAAGAACTGCTTGCACAGAACTGGAACTATGACGGACAGTGCAACCCGTTCCAGGCATCCTATATCGATGACATCATCAAGACGATCCAGGGCGGCGGAACAGTTGCAGAGAAGACGATCATCATGGACGAAAAAGGCTTCGATGCTACAACTATTACGCAGGAAGAAGTTGATGCATACGGTATCTAATACAAGGAATATTTTGAGGTAAATAGCAAATAGATGAATAGGCGCGGAGCGGTAGAAAGAAGAATAAGTATGCTTGCTCCGCGCTGTTTTTATAAAATCGAACAAATAATTCTGGGGGTGAATACACTGGTGAAAGAAAAAGCTGTATTGGAAATGAAAAATATCCATAAAAGTTTTCCCGGAGTGCGCGCTTTGCAAGGCGTCAATTTTACGCTTTGTGAAGGCGAAGTTCATGCGTTGATGGGCGAGAACGGTGCCGGGAAATCCACATTGATCAAAGTTCTGACCGGAGTGTATGGGAAGGACGAAGGAGAGATATTTTTAAAGGGGAAGGATAAAGCGGTGGCGATCCATTCGCCGCAGGATGCGCAAAGGCTTGGAATCAGCACCGTATATCAGGAAATTACTCTTTGCCCGAACCTTTCGGTGGCAGAGAATATGTTTATCGGACGTACCAGCGGCCTGTGCCAAAACTGGAAAAAGATGAATACGGATGCGGACAGGATATTACAATCACTGGATATACCGGCAAAGGCCTCACAGCAGCTTGGCAGCTGCTCGATCGCGGTCCAGCAGATGATAGCCATTGCCCGCGCCGTTGATATGGAATGTAAAGTATTGATTCTTGATGAACCTACTTCCTCGCTGGATGAACAGGAAGTGGAAAAACTGTTTGGCTTAATGCGCGATTTACGGGCAAGAGGAGTAGGGATTATTTTCGTTACGCATTTCCTGGATCAGGTATATGAGATTTGCGATAAAATTACGGTTTTGCGTGACGGAAAACTGGTAGGCGAATATGAAATTAAAGATCTTCCGCGCGTACAGCTCGTTTCAAAAATGCTTGGCAAGGAACTGGACGATATGTCAGATATCAAAGGGGAAAGCAAGCATTATGAAGGAAGCGATCAGTCGGCGCCTGTTTTTGAAGCGAAAGAACTGGTAAGCAACGCGGGGATCAAACCTTTTAATTTTTACATAAAGAAGGGCGAAGTAAACGGCTTTACCGGCCTTCTCGGTTCCGGGAGAAGCGAGTGCGTCCGTGCAATTTTCGGTGCGGACAGAGTGCTTGGCGGAAGCGTAAAGATGAACGGAAAAGAAGTCAGGATTACGAAGCCGCTTGACGCTATGAAAAATGGTATTGCATATCTTCCGGAAGACCGCAAGGTGGACGGAATCGTGGGAGATCTTTCGGTGCGCGAAAACATTATCCTCGCTTTACAGGTATTGAAGGGCTTCCTCAAGCCGTTTACGAAAGCAGAGGCGAATAAATTTGCGGAGGATTATATTAAACTTCTGGGAATTAAGACGGCATCTGCAGATACGCCGATCAAGTCCTTGTCCGGCGGCAATCAGCAGAAAGCGATTCTGGCCCGCTGGCTGCTGACCAATCCGGAGTATTTGATTTTGGATGAGCCGACGAGGGGTATTGATATAGGCACCAAGATCGATATACAGAAATTAGTGTTGAAACTTGCTTCGGAGGGCATGAGCGTTACCTTTATTTCTTCTGAAACGGATGAAATGCTCCGTACCTGTTCCCGTCTGGTAGTAATGCGCGACCGTAAGGTGGTGGGCGAACTTTCCGGCGAAGAGCTGAGTCAGAGCATGATTATGAGTACCATAGCCGGAGGTGACAAATAATTATGAAAAGCAAAGAAACAAATAAATCAAGTGTAGCCGAACTTTTTTCCAAGATTGTAAGACGGCAGATTTTTATCCCGATAGCGGCGTTGCTGCTGCTGGCAATTTTTAATTTGGTTACGGATCCATCGTTCTATAAGATCACATTTGGTTATAACAGTGCGGGCAATCCTGTATTATCCGGATATTTGATGACGATTCTGGACAGCGGTTCGGAACTTGCCATTCTGGCGATCGGCATGACGCTGGTAACGGCTGCCACCGGAGGACAGGATATCAGTGTGGGCGCCGCGATAGCGATTAGCGGCAGCGTAATACTTCGCGTGCTTTGCGGTACGAATTCCCGTCCGGAAACGCTGCAGGCTCCGATTATCGTAGCATTTCTGGCAGCTTGTATTGTGGCAATGCTGTTCGGCGCATTTAATGGCGCTTTGGTTGCTTATTTCAGGATACAGCCTATGGTGGCAACGTTGATCCTGTTTACTGCAGGGCGTTCCATTGCGGCATGGATCAATAACAATGAACTTCCCATTATTAATGAGCCTTCTTTTGGCTATTTCGGAGGATTTATTCCGGGAATTCCGATTCCGACGCCGTTTTTCATCGCTGTGGTATGCATGATTATTATTGCGCTTGTACTGCGGTTTACGAATTTGGGGTTGTATACGCAGGCGGTAGGCATTAATGAGAGTTCGTCCAGGTTAAACGGATTGAATCCTGCTTTTATTAAGTTTCTGACATTTGTCATCCTCGGTTTATGCGTTGCGGTTGCAGGGTTGATCAAGGTAAGCCGTTTTTCGACGATTAACTATTCGGTCATCGCGAAAGATATTGAAATGGATGCCATTCTTGCGGTAGCATTGGGCGGGAACGCGCTAAGCGGCGGCAAGTTTAATATGGCAGCTTCTATTCTTGGCGCTTATGTGATTCAGTTCCTGACAACGACATTGTATAAATTTAACGTTCAATCGGACGCACTTCCAGCATATAAGGCGGTTGTAGTAATCGTTCTAGTTGTTTTGAGCGCGCCGATCGTAAGAGAATGGCTCTCCGGCGTCTGGAAGAAGATAAAGCCGGAAGGGCATGTAAAGGAGGTCGGTTAATATGGCATCATCGAATAGAACACCGAAAGCCGGGGGCGGTTTTGGCGATAAATTAAAAAATATGACGGATACCAATCTGCTTCTGACGATAACGATAGTTGTATTTTTCGCCATGTATATCGGGGCGATCGTTTTCCAGGGAAAGGGTTTTTTGAAGCCGCAGACCTTTTTTAACATTCTGAATGCCCAGGCGGCGCTGATCATTACCGCCTGCGGGATGAGCCTTGTAATGATTACCGGCAGCATTGATATCTCGGTAGGCGGTGTAGTGGCGCTGGTCAGCATGTGCTGTGCGGTTTACCTCGATTTCCATAACGGGAATGTATTTATGGCAGTGATCATCTCTCTGCTGATTGGTTTGGCTTTTGGGGCAGTGCAGGGGTTTTTGGTTTCCTATTTGGAAATTCAGCCCTTTATCGTAAGTTTGGCAGGAATGTTTTTTGCCCGCGGCATGACGACAATCGTCAATACGAATCCTTTCAACGTGCAAAACGAAGCATTTGTGGCTTTGAAGGAGACCCGTGTGATCGTACCGGGATTTGGTTCAGTAAATAAGCTGGGAAAATATGTAAATGCTTATGTGGAACTCGGCGTTATCGTTGCTCTTCTGATCGTCGTTCTTCTTTTCTTCGTGCTTCGGTGGACGAAGCTGGGGCGAGGGTTCTATGCGGTAGGCGGCAACAGCCAGAGCGCGCTGATGCTTGGCATTAATGTGAAAAGGACGAAATTCCTCGCTCATTTAATCTGCGGGTTATTGGCGGGAATTGGCGGATTTGTATATTTCATGCATGTCGGTTCCGGTTCCGCCTCCCATGCAAGCGGGATGGAGATGAATGCGATTGCATCTTCCATAATCGGAGGAACGATGCTGACAGGAGGCGTCGGCAATATTATAGGCACATTCTTCGGAGTGCTTTCCCTAAGCACCATACAGAATATTGTTTCTTCCGCCGGTTTGGATGATGCATGGTGGACAGGAATTACGATTGCGGCTATGCTGTGTTTATTCTTGGTGATCCAGAGCGTTGTTATGGCGCGGAAAAAGAGGACTCTGAAAGGAAAAGGCTGATCGGAGGATTTTAATGCCTGTTGTTTTGCTTTGTTTTGGGATGAATTCCCGGAGCAAAGCAGGAAACAGGCATTTGGTTTATCTGCGTCGCATCTTCCCCATCTTTTTCATGATTGACAGTTGAGAACTAGTGTGGTATATAGAATTATGGAATATAATAAGGAAAAATGAAGGGAAATGTATTTTAAGAGAGTTATCGCGACAGCTATTATTTTAATGTTAGGAATATGGTTTGCCGGCTGCACTGACAGCGCTGCCCACGAGAATGAAAATCCGGATGTGGAAGCGGCAAGTGAGAGAATTACGGTAGGTTTTTCACAGCTCGGGGCCGAATCGGACTGGAGAAGCGAAAATACGGAATCCATGAAGGCGACATTCACGGAAGAGAACGGTTATACATTGATTTTTGAAGACGGACAGCAGAAACAGGCCAACCAGATCAGGGCGATCCGTATGTTTATTCAGCAGGAAGTCGATTATATCGTTCTTGCGCCGGTGATGGAGACCGGTTGGGAGACTGTTCTGCAGGAGGCGAAGGATGCCGGAATTCCGGTGATCATCGTGGATCGGAAAGTAGATGTTTCGGATGACAGTCTGTTTACGTGCTGGATCGGTTCGGATTTTGAACTGGAAGGAAAAAAGGCGGCGGAATGGCTGAATCGGTATGCGACGGCAAAAGGAATCGCTCCCACGGATATTCATGTGGTAAATATACAAGGTACAAAGGGATCTTCTCCGCAGATCGGGCGCACAAAAGGACTGGCGGATGCTGCCAGGGCCAATGGATGGGATCTGATGGCGGAAGTGCCGGGGGATTTTACCCAGGCAAAAGGAAAGGAAGTTATGGAGTCCCTTTTAAGGCAATATGCCGATATTAATGTGGTTTACTGTGAAAATGATAATGAAGCTTTCGGGGCGATCGAAGCGATCGAAGCGGCGGGAAAAAAGGTTGGTTCCGATATTACCGGCGGAGAGATCATGGTCATATCATTTGACGGTGTAAACAGAGAGGCAATCAGGTATACGCTGGAGGGAAAGATTACGTGTATTGCCGAATGCAACCCGCTTCATGGCCCCCGCGTAAAGGCAATGATCGAAGCGCTGGAAACGGGAGGGACGCCGGAGAAGTTTTCGTATGTGGACGAAGGGATATTCAGCGCAGATCAGACGGTGGATGTGCTGAATATTGACGGAACGGATTACGAAGTGACGATTTTAACGGAAGAGAGTATGAGCGGGGATGATAAGAATAGATGACAGAGCCCAGAAATGACGGAAAGGAGAATGGGAGTAAAATGACAAATATTGAATTGCAAAAAAAAGCCAATGAAGTGCGGAAAGGGATCGTAACATCGGTACATAGCGCAAAGGCCGGGCATCCGGGAGGTTCTTTGTCTGCGGCGGATATTTTTACTTATCTGTATTTTGAGGAAATGAATGTAGATCCTGAGAATCCGAAAATGGAGGACAGGGATCGTTTTGTGCTGTCCAAGGGGCATACGGCTCCGGGCTTATATGCGGTATTGGCGAACCGCGGGTATTTTCCGGTGGAAGATTTGAAGACACTGCGCAAGATCGGCTCGTATTTGCAGGGACATCCCGATATGAAGCATATTCCGGGAGTGGATATGTCCAGCGGCTCTCTGGGACAGGGAATCTCGGCGGCGGTCGGAATGGCATTGAGCGCAAAAATGAGAGAAAAAGATTATCGTGTATATACATTGCTGGGAGACGGCGAAATCCAGGAAGGACAGGTCTGGGAAGCGGCTATGTTTGCCGGACACAGAAAACTGGATAACCTTGTAGTAATCGTGGATAATAATGGGTTGCAGATCGATGGAAAGATCGATGACGTATGTTCTCCCTATCCGATCGATGAAAAATTTGCGGCGTTTCAGTTTCATGTGATCAATGTGAATGCCCATGATTTTGATGATTTGAGAAAAGCCTTCCAGGAAGCCCGCGAGACGAAAGGGGTTCCTACGGCAATCATTGCCCATAGCACGAAAGGAAAAGGAGTCTCCTTTATGGAAAACCAGGCGTCATGGCATGGAACGGCTCCTAACGACGAACAGTATGCGGTGGCAATGGCGGATTTGGAAAGGATTGGTGAGAGTTTATGAGCGGAGAAAAGAAGAAAATAGCTACGAGGGAAAGTTATGGCAATGCGCTTGTGGAGCTTGGAGCGGAATATCCGAATCTGGTGGTGCTGGACGCGGATTTGGCGTCTGCTACGAAAACCGGAGTATTTAAAAAGGCTTACCCTGAAAGGCATATTGACTGCGGTATTGCGGAGTGCAATATGGTAGGCATAGCGGCGGGCCTTGCGGCTACGGGAATGATTCCTTTTGTCAGCTCTTTTGCGATGTTTGCGGCGGGCAGGGCTTTTGAGCAGGTGAGAAACTCGGTGGGATACCCCCATTTGAACGTAAAAATCGGTGCAACACATGCGGGCATTTCGGTAGGCGAGGACGGGGCATCGCACCAATGCAATGAAGATATTGCCCTGATGCGGACGATCCCCGGAATGGTTGTTATGTGCCCGGCGGACGATGTGGAGGCGAAAGCGGCCGTAAGGGCGGCGGTGGCACATGAAGGGCCGGTATACCTGCGTTTTGGACGGGCGGCGTGTCCGGTCATTAATGATAAGCAGGATTACCGGTTTGAGATAGGAAAGGGACAGATCGTCAGAGAGGGAACGGATGTCACGATCATCGCTACCGGGATCTGTGTCGGAAATGCATTGGAAGCGGCGGAAAAACTGGCGCAGGATGGAATCAGCGCGGAAGTCATCAATATTTGCACAATTAAACCGCTGGATGAAGAATTGATAATCGCATCGGCAAAGAAAACGGGGAAAGTAGTGACTGCGGAAGAGCATTCGGTGATCGGAGGACTCGGGAGCGCGGTATGCGATGCATTATGCAAGGCGCATCCGGTACCGGTTTGCAAGATCGGTATGCAGGATGTATTCGGAGAATCCGGCTCTGCGGCCGCACTCATAGAAAAATATGAATTGGACGGCGCAGGAATCTATCGGACAGTAAAAGAATTTGTAAGAAAGTGAGATAAAAAATGTTAATTTTGTCACCCTCTATTCTGGCGGCAGATTTTTCCGTTTTAGGAAAACAGATAAAAGAAGTGGAAGCGGCAGGGGCAAGGTATCTTCATATCGATGTGATGGACGGTTGTTTTGTTCCCTCCATTTCATTTGGAATGCCGGTGATTCGTTCCATACGCAGGACGACGGATATGGTATTCGATGTGCATCTTATGATCGAGAGGCCGGAGCGGTATGTGGAAGAGTTCGCGGAGGCCGGAGCGGATATCATTACTTTCCACCTGGAGGCGACGGAAGATCCGGCGGCTCTGATCGATAAGATCCATAGCCTATCCTTAAAAGCCGGGTTATCGTTAAAACCAGCGACACCTGTCAGTGCAATGATTCCCTATGCGGATATGCTGGATATGCTGCTGGTGATGACGGTAGAACCCGGATTCGGAGGCCAGGATTATATCCCGGAATCAACGGAACGGATCAGGGAGGCAAGGCGGATATTTGAAGCCAGGGGGTTGACAAAAGACATTCAGGTAGACGGCGGAGTTGGGCCGGACAACGCCCATGTGGTGCTGGAAGCAGGAGCGAACGTCATCGTATCCGGAAGCGCGGTCTTTCGGGGAGATATTGGAAAAAATATAGAGAAAATACAAAAAGTATTTTGGGATTTTGAAAAATAAGTGGAAAAACAGACAGGGCGGGAAGATATGGCTTCCCGCCTTGCATCCGTATATCAATAAATAGTTATGGAAAAAGGAAGGATGAGCGGGGATATGTATAAGAAGCTGGACAGAAACGACAGATGCTGGTGCGGGAGCGGGAGGAAATATAAATCCTGCCATGAGGCTTTTGACGATAAAGTACTCTGGTACCAGATGGAAGGGCATATGATACCGGACAAGGATATGCTGAAATCAAAGGAGCAGATAGAGGGAATCCGCGAGAGCAGTAAGATCAATATTGCCGTGCTGGATTATGTGGCGAGCCATATCAGGGAAGGCATGACAACAGAAGAGATCGACCGGATGGTTTATGAAGAGACGACCCGGCTGGGCGGCATCCCGGCACCTTTGCATTTCGACGGATATCCGAAGAGCGTATGCACGTCCATAAATGAACAGGTCTGTCACGGAATCCCTTCGGAGGATGTGGTTCTGAAAAGCGGGGATATTGTAAACGTGGATGTTTCGACAGTATATAAGGGATATTTTTCAGACTCTTCAAGAATGTTCTGCATTGGAGAAGTATCGGAAGAGGCGGCTCGTCTGGTACGCGTGGCAAAGGAATGCATGGAAAAAGGAATCGGGCAGGTGAAACCATGGAATTTTCTGGGAGATATGGCGGAAGCCGTGCATAGCCACGCTTTAAAAAACGGATGCAGCGTGGTAAGGGATATCGGAGGCCATGGAATCGGGCTGGAGTTCCACGAAGAACCCTTCGTAAGTTATGTAACAAAAAGAGGAACGGAGATGCTGATGGTTCCAGGAATGGTATTTACGATTGAACCGATGGTGAATCTCGGCACGGACGAGATCTATATCGACGACGGAAACGGATGGACCGCATATACGGAAGACGGAAAGCTGTCCGCCCAATGGGAGGTGACGGTCTTGGTGACGGAGGATGGGTGTGAGGTTTTGACTTATTGATTATGACTGTGGAAGGAGTTTGAAATGAAGAACAAACGTTATTATGTGATAGTATCAGCCCGGAAAGTTACGGGGGGGGGTAGAATTGGCTCACCAGATGTGCAGGGAATTGCTTGAAAAGGGATGCCAGGCATGGATGTATTATATCCAAAGTGAACAAAAGGAACCTGTGGATGCTTTGCCAGATATAAGATATAAAAAATACGGAACATCACATGTCAATAGCCTGGAAGGAATTGACAGCGAAGATTCCGTGCTTATTGTTCCGGAAGGAGCAGCGGCATGGGCTTTGCCGTGGAATAAATGTAAAAGGGTATTGTGGTGGATGAGCGTGGATAATTATGTGCGTAATGCCAAATTATCGGGTGTAGATTATTTTGATGATTTGAGGAAAAGGGTATCGTTACATTTGGTGCAGTCCGAATATGCTTTTCAATATTTACTGGGAAGAGGTATTCCAAGAGAAAATATTTTGAAAGTGTCGGACTATATTGGTGAAAATTACGGAAAATTTCAGCTGCCCTGTGAATTTCGGAAAGATATTGCGTTATATAACCCTCAGAAGGGGCTAGAAGAATTAAGGCCGTTAATAGAAAGGATAGATTGGCTAAAATGGATCCCGCTTATTAATTTGACAGAGGAGCAAATGATGGCAATTATGGGAATCGCAAAAGTATATATTGATTTTGGAGGACACCCGGGTAAAGACAGAATTCCGAGGGAGGCGGCGAGTAGTGGGTGCTGTGTGATAACTAACAAAAAGGGAAGCGCGCATTTTTACGAAGACATTCCTATTCCTGATTGTTATAAAATAGATGATGTACCAAAAGAGTATGACAGAATAGAAAATTTGTTAAAAGATATTTGTATTCACTGGGAAAAACATTATATGGAGTTTGAAGAATATAGAAGATTTATTTCAGGTGAAAGACAAAGATTTGCGGAGGATGTGAAAACTTTTGTGAATGTTATGGAGGGTGTAAAGCGGATATATTGACACCCCGCTTTCTTTATGTTAGGCTAAAAATTACGGATAACGACAGAAACGGAAGGAGAACGGGAAATGGATAAAGGGAAATATTATATCACCACAGCGATCGCTTATACATCCGGGAAACCGCATATTGGAAATATTTATGAAATTGTATTGGCAGACAGTATTGCCAGGTTTAAAAGAAAAGACGGTTATGACGTTTTTTTCCAGACAGGGACGGATGAGCATGGACAGAAGATCGAACTGAAGGCGGAGGCGGCCGGCATTACTCCTAAGGAGTATGTGGACGGCGTGGCCGGAACGATCAGAGAGCTGTGGAACCTGATGGATACTTCCTATGATAACTTTGTCCGTACGACAGATGAACGGCATGAGAAACAGGTGCAGAAGATCTTTAAAAAGCTTTATGAACAGGGAGACATTTATAAAGGGGCATACGAGGGAATGTACTGTACCCCTTGCGAGTCTTTTTGGACGGAATCCCAGCTGGTGGACGGGAAATGCCCGGATTGCGGTCGGGAGGTAAAACCGGCAAAGGAAGAGGCATATTTCTTTAAAATGAGCAAATATGCGGACAGGCTGATCGAGCATATCAATGCCCATCCTGAGTTTATACAGCCGGTGTCCCGCAAGAACGAAATGATGAATAATTTCCTTCTGCCGGGTCTGCAGGATTTGTGTGTATCCAGAACCTCTTTTAAATGGGGCATTCCGGTTGATTTTGATAATAAGCATGTGGTTTATGTATGGTTGGACGCTCTTACGAATTACATTACGGGGATCGGTTATGATTGTGATGGAGAGAGCGACGGACAATATAAAAAACTTTGGCCGGCAGACCTGCATTTGATCGGTAAGGATATCATACGTTTCCATACGATTTACTGGCCTATTTTCCTGATGGCGCTGGGCGAGCCTTTGCCGAAACAGATTTTCGGGCATCCATGGCTGTTGCAGGGCGACGGAAAGATGAGCAAATCCAAAGGGAACGTATTGTATGCCGACGATTTGGTAGATTTTTTCGGCGTGGATGCGGTGCGCTATTTTGTGCTTCATGAAATGCCTTTTGAAAATGACGGCGTGATTTCCTGGGAATTGATGGTGGAACGGCTGAATTCGGATTTGGCAAATACTTTGGGCAATCTGGTCAACCGGACCATTTCCATGAGCAACAAATATTTTGGCGGGATCGTTGAGAATAAAGGCATAGAGGATACGATGGACGCGGATCTGAAAGCGCTGGCTGAGGGGACTTATGACAAGGTATGCGCAAAAATGGAAGAGCTGCGGGTGGCGGATGCCATGACGGAGATATTCGCTTTATTTAAGCGCTGCAATAAATATATTGATGAAACGGAACCATGGGTATTGGCAAAGGATGAAGCGAAAAAGGACAGGCTGGCGACGGTGCTTTATCACCTGACGGAAGGGATTATGGCAGGAGCTTCTTTGTTGGAGCCTTTTATGCCTTCGACAGCGGCGAGGATCGCGAAGCAGCTGAACGCGCCTTTGTATGGCTTTGAAGCTTTGAAGGAATTCGGCAGATATCCTTCCGGCAATAAAGTAACGGAGAAGCCGGAAATTCTTTTTACGCGCCTGGATATCAAGGAGGTGCTGGAAAGGGCGGAAGCTCTTTTTGCGGCAAGAAAGGCGGAAGCGGACAAAGAACAGCCGGCGGATAACGCTGAAGAAGAATCGGCGGAGGGGGTAATCGATATCGAGGCGAAGGCGGAGATCACGTATGACGAATTTGCTAAAATGCAGTTCCAGGTCGGGGAAATCATTGCCTGTGAAGAGGTGCCGAAATCGAAAAAGCTGCTTTGTTCGAAAGTGCGTATCGGGAGCCAGGTAAAACAGATCGTATCCGGCATAAAACAGCATTATACGGCGGAAGAAATGGTTGGAAAGAAAGTGATGGTGCTGGTAAATCTGAAACCGGCTACGCTGGCTGGCGTGGTATCGGAAGGGATGCTGCTTTGCGCGGAGGACGCGGAAGGCAATCTGGCGCTTATGGCTCCGGAGAAAACAATGCCGGCCGGAGCAGAGATCTGTTAAAGGATTGTAAAATTCATGAAATTATTATGAAAAGCTTATAATTTATTATGAAAAGCTTATAATAAGGAATTTTATAGTGTATAATGAATTCATAGCACGGAAAACCATGCTATGAATTCTTTTTTTCAGGAGGAAGGGTTATGGTAAAGAGGGAGGAGCTTTATTTTGATTCCAGGGATAATGAGAATAAGATCCATGGCGTGAGATGGATTCCGGAAAGGGATGATCCGGTATGTATTCTACAGGTCATTCATGGCATGGCGGAATATATAGAACGTTATGACGAATTTGCCCGGGCGATGGCGGAAAAAGGAATATTAGTGGTAGGTGAGGATCATCTGGGGCATGGCAAATCGGTGGGGGAAAACGGTACATATGGTTATTTCTGCGAAAGGGATGCCGCTACAGTAGTCGTTCGGGATTCCCACAGACTGAAAAAAATGACGCAGGAAAAATATCCGGGCGTGCCTTATCTGATTCTTGGACACAGCATGGGATCTTTTATTTTAAGGAATTACCTGTGCCGCTACGGGACGGGAGTGCAGGGGGCGGTGATTGTCGGAACGGGAATGCAGCCGAAGCTTTTGCTGGCAATGGGAAAGATGGTGGCTGCCGTCCAGAATGTGGTCTGCGGTTCCAGGCATCCGAGCGGGCTGCTGAATGCGTTGTCGTTTGGAAGCTATAATAAAAAAATCGGAAATGCCAGAACGGTTATGGACTGGCTGACCAAAGAGGAGAAAATCGTAGACGCCTATATCGAAGACCCGCTTTGCGGTTTTACTTTTACGGTGAACGGATTCCGCACGCTGTTTGAGCTGGTGGGCAGACTGTACAAGAGGGAAAACCTGGAAAAAATGCCGAAAGACCTGCCGGTATTGTTTATCGCCGGAGCGGAAGACCCGGTGGGCGGTTATGGAAAAGGAGTGCAAAAGGCATATCGTTCGTTTCAGGACATAGGCATGAAAAATGTACGGATGAAGCTGTACGAGGGAGACAGGCATGAGCTGTTGAACGAAAGCGACAGGAAGCAGGTTTATGAAGATATTTATCAATGGGTAATGTCAATCTTATAGACAGAAAAATAAAAAAGAGGAAAATGAGGAGAATTATGAAAAAATTTAAAATGCTAAAAGTAATGAGACAAATACTATCGTTGTCTGCAATGGTTGTTGTGATGTGGATGTTTTGCCTGAATGTCCATGCTGAGGAAGGAAAGACGGTGGTAGCCCTGGGGGCTGATCTGTCTGCGGAGCAAAGAGCTACGGTATTGGGGCTTATGGGAATTACGGAAGAACAACTGTCAACTTATGATGTGGTATATATTACGAACAGCCAGGAACACCAATATCTGGATTCTTATCTCGGGTCTTCGGTCATCGGGAGCAAATCGCTGTCCAGTGTAATGCTGAAAAAGGGGGCAAAGGGGAGCGGAGTTAATGTAACGACGAAAAATATCAATTACTGCACTACGGGAATGTACCGGAATGCTCTTCTGACCGCAGGAATACAGGATACGGAAGTCATTGTGGCGGCTCCCGCACCGATATCCGGTACGGCGGCGCTGATCGGCGCGGTAAAAGCCTATGAAAAGATGGAAGGAACGGCGATTTCCGAGGCGTCGCTGTCGAGCGCTCTGGATGAGCTGATTACTACCGGACAGCTGGCAGAGGCGGCGGAAAATGTGAGCGGCGATGAAGTGGAAGCGCTGATTGCTTATATTAAACAAAAGGTGGCAAACGGAGAACTGGAAACGGACGAGGACGTCAGGGCGGCGATAGCGGAAGGATCGGAGAAGTTCGGCGTATTTCTTTCGGAAGAAGAGATTCAGAAAATTGTGGATTTGATGGGCAAATTAAGGGGAATGGGGCTGAATAGCGAGTATTTGATCAGCCAGGCGGAAAAGCTTTATAATAAATATGGGGCGGATATCGTAAATCATGCGGATGAAGCGATCAGCGAGGCCGTAAGCGGCGCGGTCAGCGGAGCTGCCAAGGGATTTTTCGAAAGTATGAAAGATTCGATCAAAGATTTCTGGAATGGGATTTTTTCTTAAAACCAGGGGGAAACGCAAAGGAATAATCGTTAGGCTTTGTGTAAATGATATAAACGAACCGCGCCGACATATGCGCCGGCTGATCGTTTGCCGGGCTGTGGCGGAAAAATAATGAATATCGGAGGATTATTATGAAAATAGCGTTTTATGGAACGAAGGCTTATGATAAGATTTGGTTTGAGCCATTGGGAAAGGATTATGGGTTTGAAATCCGCTTTATTGAACTTCCTTGCAATGAGGAAACAATATTTTTGGCGAAAGGTTACGATGCCATATGTATTTTTGTCAATGATTATGTGAATGCGGAGATGATCGACCAGCTTTATGAGATGAAAGTGAAGGCGATCCTGCTGCGCAGCGCCGGATTTAACCATGTGGATGTAAAAGCGGCGGAGGATAAGATAGTGATTCTCAGAGTTCCCAGTTATTCCCCGGAAGCGGTGGCAGAATATGCGATGGCTATGCTGCTGACCGTGAACAGGCATACCCATAAAGCATATAACCGCACTAGGGATTTCAATATGAGCCTGAATGGACTGATGGGGAACGATTTGAACCATAAGGTGGCGGGAGTTATCGGTACGGGAAAAATAGGACAGGCGATGATCCATATTCTGAACGGTTTTCAGATGCAGGTTCTTGCTTATGACCCTTATCCGGTTAAGGGGCTGGAAGCGGAGTATGTGTCAATAGAGGAATTGATGAGCAAATCCGACGTGATCAGCCTTCATTGCCCTTTGACGGCAGCGACAAAGCACATTATTAATAAGAATACGATCGCGATGATGAAAGAAGGCGTTTATCTGATCAATACTTCCAGGGGAAGCCTGATCGATACGGAAGCGCTGATCGAAGGGCTGTTGGAGAAAAAATTTGCCGGGGTAGGGCTGGATGTCTATGAGGAAGAAGAAGGCATCTTTTATGAAGACCGTTCCGGCGATATTATAGAGGATGAGAATCTTGCAAGGCTGGTTACATTTCCCAATGTACTGATTACATCCCATATGGGATTTTTTACCACCGAGGCGATGCAGGCGATTGCAATAGAGACATTGGAGAACGCTTATGCCCTGGAGAATGGGCTTCCGTTGGTAAACAGGGTAGGAGTCGAGGCTTCGACACAATAGAAGCGGAAATATTTCCTTGTAAGGGCCGGGATAATTTGTTAGAATATAGAGTGGCAGAAACTTTGAAAGGATAGAAGGAATGGCAGGAACTGTATTTCCGTATGAAATCCGTATGGCATATCAGGGAGAATGGGAGGAAGCGATGGCGCTGGCCTGGAAAACCTTTCTGGAATTCGAGGCAGATGATTATTCCCCGGAGGGGATCCGGAGCTTTGAAGATTTTATTACGGACAGCACCTTGCGGCGTATGTTTATTATGGGAGCATACCAAATGTTTGTTGCCATGGATGGCTCAAAAATGGCAGGAATGATAACGGTAAGGAGTAATTCACACATATCTTTGCTGTTTGTGGATAAGGAATATCATAGAAAGGGGATCGGAAAGGCATTGATGGAAGGGCTGTGCGGATATTTGAGAACGGAGCTGGATATCCGCAGGGTAACGGTAAATGCCTCCCCTTTCGGAACAGAATTTTATCATAGGATAGGTTTTACGGATCTGGAGTCGGAGCAGACATCATCCGGTATTCGTTATACCCCTATGGAACTGATTTTGAAATAACAGATAAAAACTTACGAGAGAAGAGGAAGGATGACATGGGCAGATTTTTTAACATTGATAGTCCGATAATGCATTTTTTGGGAAGGGTAGCGGATTTGATGATATTGAATCTGGTAACGCTGATATGTTGCCTTCCTGTTGTGACAATAGGGGCATCTCTCACGGCGATGCATTATGTATTGCTGAAAATGGTAAGGAACCGGGAGAGTTACATTGTCAGATCTTTTTTCAAGTCATTTAAGGCTAATTTTAAGCAGGCAACAATTATCTGGATGATCATATTATTGCTGCTGGTAGTCTTTATCATGGATCTGAGGATCATAAATGATTCCTCGCTGGGATTTCCGCAGGTTTTAAAAATTATGGTATACGCATTGCTTATGGTGGCGTATATGGTTATATGTTATGTTTTTCCGGTGCTTTCGAGATTTGAAAATACGGTTGTGAAGACAATGAAGAATGCTTTGTTTATGGCAATTCTGAGTTTTCCCAAAACAGTGTTGATGATGGTGGTGTATTTACTGCCTTTGGCTATTGCCTATTTCGTGGTGGCAGCAGTGCCGGTCGTGTTCCTTTTTGGACTTTCAGCTCCTTCGTATGCGGCAGCAATGCTTTATAACGGAACGTTTAAGAGATTTGAGCCGGAAGAAGAAGCGATCGTGGACAGATTTGAAACCGGCGAAGGAATCGACATGACGGAGGATTAAGGAGGCAAGGGAATGAAAGACAAACAGACAAAAGCTGTAATTATACAATGGCTGATTCCTGTAGCGGCGCTAGTGTTGATTGCGGCGGTCATGCTTGCTAATTTTTCCATGGAAAGCAGCCGGACGGCATCCGATCATGTGGCGGAATTGTTCCTTAGCACGACGGAAAAATATGCGGAAGAAGTGAATTATGAAATAAAAGGAATGGCGGCAGCAGGAAAAACGATTATGCAGCTGATCAATAATGAGAGATGGATCAGTGAGGAAAGGATTATCAGAATGGCGGAAGCCTTGTATGAAAATTCGGATGCTTATGCGGTACTGTATCATGGAGGCAGGGAGTACGGGCTGCTTCATGACGGCAGTAAAGTACAGATTGCCGATATCAGTTATTTGGCGGATATTGAAGAACATTTGGCGGGGATACGCGAAAGCAAAGCGGCGGATGAAGGGGTTTGGACTCATTATACATATGTTCTGAATGATGAGATAGAAAATGAACACGGTGCAGTCGTTTCATCTTTAACGATACCGGGAGGAAAGAGTACGCTTTTGCTCTACTATCCGGTGGAAAAGCTGGATCGACTTTTTGCCAAGTCGGAATTCGGTTCCAGCGCTTTTTATGCCGTGGTGAATCCGGAAGGGGAGATCATCCGAATCAATAACGATACAGGAGGCATATTCACGGAAGGCGGAAACATATGGGATGCTGTGGAGGATAATGAAGCAAATCAAGATCTGATGCAGAAGATTACGGTTAGAATGAGAAATAAAGCTTCGGGAAATTTCAGCGCCAATATGGGCGGAACAGAGCGACGGGTGGTATATGCGCCGGTAGGGATCAATAACTGGACGCTGCTGGTAGGAGTGGAACAGTCGTATGTGGATTCCCTGATTGAAAAAGAACTGTACAATTCGGAGAAGATGATTCTGCGCCTTCTGGCTGCCGTAGGCGTGTTTTTGGGAATGCTGATCGTGATTAATATCATGGGCAAGCTCAGGAGCAACGAGAGAAGGAAAAAATTGGAAGAGAAGGCGGATACGGATCTGCTGACAGGACTGAATAACAAGCTGGCTACGGAGAGGAAGATCAAAGAGTATATGGAAAAGCACCCAAAGGAACAGGCGCTTTTATTTGTCCTTGACGTAGATAACTTTAAAAAGATCAATGATACTTTGGGGCATGCATTTGGGGATGAGGTGCTTTCTTCTCTGGGACATCAGGTTAAAGCCATGTTCCGGGCATCGGATATTATCGGACGCACCGGCGGGGATGAATTCATGATCCTGCTGAAGAATCTGGGCAGCGATGAAATATTGGAAAAAGAGGCGAAAAAGCTGGGGGATTTCTTCAAGGACTTCCAAACCGGAGAGTATGTAAAATATGCGGCGACTGCCAGCATCGGCGCGGCGGTGTTTCCCAAGGACGGACAGGACTTTGAAAGTATGTATAAGGCGGCGGACAGCGCTCTTTATGTGGCGAAGAAACGGGGAAAGAGCCAGATTGCTTTTTACGGGGATGAAAACGAAAAAAGCGAAGGAAAGAAAAGGGTGGAAAGAGAGAGCCGCGTAAACAAATGATTATTTGTACAACATGTATAAGAAATAAATGATTTCTTGTTCAAATTGACACGGATGCCAAAAGCGGATACGTAATGTAAGCAATTTTTACAATGGAATAAAAAATATTTGTGTAATGTGGGTATGGTAAAAAAAGAACAACTTAGTTATACTTGCTATAGAGTTAAACGAGATTCCGACGAAGATGCGGAAATACATTATAAAAAATAAGCAGGAGGCAAACTAAAATGGCAAGTTTATCATTAAAGAATATCTGTAAAGTATATCCGAACGGATTTGAAGCGGTAAAGAATTTCAATCTTGAAATTGCGGATAAAGAATTTATTATTTTCGTAGGACCTTCAGGATGCGGTAAATCCACTACGCTGCGTATGGTAGCAGGTCTGGAAGACATTTCTTCCGGCGAACTGTGGATCGGCGACAAGCTGGTGAATGATGTAGAACCGAAGGACAGGGATATCGCGATGGTTTTCCAGAACTATGCTTTGTATCCGCATATGTCCGTATATGATAACATGGCTTTTGGACTTAAGTTAAGAAAAGTTCCGAAGGATGAAATTGATAAAATGGTAAAAGAAGCGGCAAAGATCCTTGACCTGACAGCTCTTCTTGAGCGTAAACCGAAGGCTCTTTCCGGTGGTCAGAGACAGCGTGTTGCTATGGGACGTGCGATTGTTCGTAATCCTAAAGTATTCCTTATGGATGAGCCTCTTTCCAACTTGGATGCAAAACTTCGTGTGCAGATGCGTATTGAGATCGCGAAACTGCATCAGAGACTTGGGACAACGATTATTTATGTAACTCATGACCAGACAGAGGCTATGACCCTTGGTACGAGAATCGTTGTTATGAAAGACGGTATCGTTCAGCAGGTAGATACACCTCAGAACTTATATGAGAAACCGCAGAATCTGTTCGTTGCAGGATTTATGGGATCTCCCCAGATGAATTTCCTGGATGCTGAAGTAGAAGCAAAAGGCAATGTAGCAAGCCTGAAAGTAGCGGGCAAGAACATTGAGCTTCCGGCAGCGAAATCTAAAAAGCTGATCGATGGCGGCTATGTAGGAAAGAAAGTTACATTTGGTATTCGTCCGGAAGACGTATATGATTCCGATGCATTTACGGCATCCGCACAGTGCGTATTCGAATCCACGATTAAGGTTTATGAATTGCTCGGTGCAGAAGTTTACTTATACTTTGATTTGGCTGAATTCCCGATTACGGCAAGAGTAGATTCCCGTACGACAGCAAGACCCGGCGATACTGTTAAATTTGCTTTTGATGTTGAAAAGATCCATGTATTCGACAAAGAGACAGAGCAGGTTATTACCAATTAGTATTGAAAGATGGTTGGGGGGATGCGAAAGCATCCCCTCTTTTTGAACATAAGGATGGCGGGCAAACCTGGCATCCGTTGTTTTCATATATGGAACCCGGCTTTATGGCGCTGAAAAATAGAAAGATTGGGGGATAAAATATGATATCAAGTCAGGTAATCAGGACAAGTATTGAAGAACTGCATGCGATTACCAAAGTTAATTTATGTGTTTTTGATTTAGAGGGCATCGTTATTGCATCCACATTTGATACGAATGATATTCAAACGGGGATTATTGCCGATTTTATAGCTTCGCCGGCTGACAGCCAGGTAATAGGAACGGATCACCTTCTGAAGATCCGGGACGAAGGAGAATTAGCATATATTCTGACTGCGAGGGGAAGCGGCGACGAAGCATATATGGTTGCCAGAATAGCGGTAAGCCAAATTCAAAATCTGGTGATTGCCTATAAAGAGAGATTTGACCGCAATAATTTTTTCCAAAATCTTTTGCTTGATAATCTTTTATTGGTGGACATCTATAACAGGGCAAAAAAGCTTCACATAGAAGTATTGATGCCAAGAGTGGTGATTATAGTAGAGACAAAGAACGGGAAGGACGGAACCGCATCCGAATTTCTGGGCGGGATGTTCTCGACCCAGTCGGGAGATTATATTACGGCGGTGGACGAGAGCAATGTAATCCTGATAAAAGCCCTTGAAGTGGGTGAGGGCTATGAAGCGGTGGATCATACCGCCCAGACGATCGCGGATATGATGAACACGGAAGCAATGATGAATGTCCGTGTGGCGTACGGAACAATTGTCAATGAACTGAAAGATGTATCCAAATCTTATAAAGAAGCGAAGATGGCTTTGGAGGTAGGAAAGATCTTTTACGTGGAGAGGAAAGTGAATTCCTATAGTGCATTGGGAATAGGGAGGTTGATCTATCAGCTTCCGGTCAACCTTTGCAAAATTTTTATTGATGAAATCTTTGGGGCGGGCGCTCCATTGGACTTTGATGATGAAACATTGACGACGATCAATAAGTTTTTTGAGAATAACCTGAATGTCTCGGAGACATCCAGGCAGTTGTATGTACACAGGAATACGCTAGTATACAGAATAGAAAAACTGGAAAAGAGTACAGGACTGGATATCCGTATTTTTGATGATGCATTAACGTTCAAAATCGCTTTGATGGTGGTAAACTATATGAAGTATCTGGATACGCTGGAATATTAAAGTTTGGATTGCTGCCTGAAATCGGTGGGGCTTAAGCCGGTGTATTTTTTAAAAATGGAAGAGAAATAGGCGGGGTCGTTATAGCCTACCAGTTCCGCGATTTCATAGGACAAAATGTCCGAATGTGCCAGGTAGTCTTTTGCCTTTTCGATTCTTGTCCGGTTAATGAATTCGGTGAGAGATTCATTGCAGGTTTTTTTAAAAGTCCGGCTTAAATGGGAGGAAGAAATATGCAGATGGTCTGCGATATTTTCCAGTGATAAAGGATTGGACAGGTTTTCATGGATATATTTGATGGTATTTTCGATCAGCCGGTTCTGGCCTCCGATCGTGCGGATAAAATGCTCTTTTGTATACGCCATCAGCTGATTGATCGCCTGTTCCAGCGTAAAAATATCCGAAGAGTGGTGGATACGGTCTAAATAAACGGCTTCCGGAGGGGAGCCGTCTTTTTTGATCAGCACCCGGCAGCATATATAATAGATTTGGGCGCATATATTTTTAGCGTCCTGCGAATTAATGAAGTTGCTTTTAAATTTGGCTATCATATGGCTCAGGACGCAGGAAGCATCGTCAAAAAGCCAGTTGTTAAGGCTGCTTTCAAACCGGAAGAGATCGAGGGAATTTTCGGCGGTCAGGTCACATTTTTCGCAGTTGGAAAAGTCCGAAAACAAAGCGATATTGCTTTCGGAATAAAAGTTTAAATTCAGGGCGTGGATCGCTTCCGATACGGCGGCGCTAAAGCTGGCGGCGCCGGAGTGGCAACGGCTGATGCCGGCGGCGGCCTGTCTGGAATCCAGAGCAAAGGTGATGGCGGCAATTTCCTTGCAGCTGTCCAGAATATAAGAAGGAACGGATTCACAAGGCTGCTCTGAGAAATAAATAGTGATCATTAGGTTATTGTACCGATAGCAATAAGTATTTTGCTTTTCTTCTGCAATGATTTTTTTTAATGAAGAAATATCGTTTTCAAAAGGAATAAACTGAAAAGCGGCTATAAAATAGCAGTCTAAAGGAAGCTGGAACTGCGCAAGGCGCTCTTCCAGTTCCGAAGAAAAAGGGCCTGTGGTCAGTTCCTGGAGAAGCTGGTCTTTCAGAAAAGTAAATTCTTCCTCTGCAAAAGAAGTGTGCCGCCTGGCGGCAATAATTTTCTGCTGGGCAGTCTTTACGGAAGAAAATAAATCTTTCTTGTTAGTAGGCTTTAAAATAAAATCGGAAACGTTATATTGGATCGCGGTCTGGGCATACTTAAAGTCGGCATAACCGGTGAGCAATATAACTTTTACGTCAGGAAGATTTTCAAATACGAATTTGGCCACCGCAAGGCCGTCGGCTTCCGGCATTTTGATATCGGTAATGACGATATCGACATGGTTATGCCGGAGAAATTGAATGGCCTCCAGGCCGTCGCTGGCCGTTCCCGCCACTTCACAGCCGATGGAGTCCCAATCCATAAAATTCGAAATGCCTTTGCGCATAGTTGCCTCATCATCTACGATCAATAATTTAAAAATCAATGGAGTTTTCCCCCTTTCTGACAGGAATCTGCATGGAAACGGAAGTACAAACATTGGGTACGCTTTCTATTTTCAGACGGGATGCGCTTCCAAAGAGCAGCTCCAGCCTTTTATCCAGATTTTTAAGCCCGATATGGGTATGGGAATCCGTATCGGAAGATGTTATTTGGGAAACATCAGGAATGATGTCAAAACCGACGCCGTTATCGATGATGGAGATTTCCATTTGGTGCCGGTCGGTTTCTAATACCTGGATAATGAGGCGTCCTTTTCCCTTTTTCGGTTCAAGGCCGTGGGTAAGGGCGTTTTCCACCAAAGGCTGTATGCAAAAACAAGGAATCCGGCATTGTATCAAATGTTCGGGAATTTGTATATGATAAGTGATCTTATCCTCAAAACGCATCTGCTGGAGATACATGTAGAATTTGACATATTCCATTTCTTTCTCCAATGTAATAAAATCCCTCTCTCTGGAAAGAGTATTCATTTTTAAAAGTTCCCCTAAGGATATGACCATCTCATAAATTTCTTCGTTATCGTTGATCTGCGCTTTCCAAGCGATCGTATTTAATACGTTGAATAGAAAATGCGGGTTTACCTGACTTTGGAGCGCGCGGATTTCCGCGTTTTTCAAAAGCAGCTGTTTTTGGAAATTATCGTTGTAATAAATGTCCAGTTGTTTGAGCATTTGATTGAAGGAATGCGCCCAAACGTTGAATTCGTGGTACATTTTCAGCGGGGGAAGGGATTTTTCCTGCCCTGTGGAAATACGATCGATATAATAAATCATTTTGTCGATGGGACGGGTAATGGTTCGGCTGATGACGAGGGAAATGAAGAGAGCACCCAATACGGTAAGCGCCAATAACAGGAGGTAATGCTTCATAGTATCGTCCAGGTCTTCCAACAGCAGATCTTTGGGCGCGGCGACGACCGAGATGAGGTCGAATGCATCCAAGCTGCGGGCGGCGGCGAAATAGGCGCGGTCATTCAGGGACAATTCCTGAAAGGAAACTCCGTCCTGTTCCAGATCGATCCGGGTTTTCAGGTTGATATTTTCCATCGTCATATCCTGATTGGAAGAGGCGCTTATTTTATGGTTATAAAGGCAGATGAACCAGGAGGGGTCTAATCCTTTGGCACAGTAGCGGATCCATTTGTCCAGATTAATGTGGATAATAAATAGTCCCATATGGTTTCCGGTGTTGCCGTTAAAAAGGTTGCGGGCAAAATAAATGCTGTTTTTTTCCGAGTCCAGCTATGGGCATTTATCAGTTCTTTTAAAACTTATGCGGAAATCAATTCTTCCGCACTTTCCTGGCCATCTTCCTTTCGGCCAGACAATTATATAGCGGCGTTCCGTTACGCGCCGATTGCCCAATATTTTCTGAACAGTGTAGTGATTGTTGGCTGCAGCGTATTGGTAACGGTGGCGTTGGTTGCGATGTGTTCCTACATAATCTCCAGATTCGATTTTAAGCTGAAAACGCTTATCGTGCTTTTGATTTCCGCATCTCTGATGCTTCCCGCACAGGCGATTTCCCAGCCTCTGTTTGCGATTTTTCAAAAGTTGGGGATCTTCGATACAAAGCTGGGAATGGTAATCGTTTATTCTGCAATGGGAATTCCGATGTCCTTTTTTGTTATGACCAGTTATTATAAAACAATTTCTATGGCGTTGGAGGAGTCGGCATATATTGACGGCGCTACCTTTTTGCAGACTTTTTTGCATATTATTCTGCCGCTGGCAAAACCGGGATTGGTGACGATAGCCATGTTACAGTTTATCAATACGTGGAATGAGTTTTATTTCGCGCTGATGCTGACAAGTGGGAATCGGGCGCGGACGGTTCCTATCGCGTTGAATTATTATATGGGGACATTTGCCAATAATTATTCCGCATTATTTGCAGCGGTGGTAATGACAGTGCTGCCGACGATTTTGGTATTTATTCTTTTGCAAAGGCAGGTTATGGAAAGTTTGACGGCGGGAGCGGTAAAGGGATAGAGGAAAGGCGGAAAACATATGAACGACAATAAAGGGAAGATATACCATGGAATTTATCCAACAGAGCCATGGAGCGTGACGGAAACAGCATTCATAAGGGAGAATAATTACAGGAATGAAACGACATTTGCTTTGTCCAATGGTTATATCGGCACGAGGGGGACCTTGGAGGAAGGATATGATTTTTCCATAGAGGAAGGCTTGGAAGGGAATTTTGTAAACGGGTTTTATGAGAGCGAAGATATACGATATGGGGAATGGAACTTTGGATTTCCCGAAAGAAGCCAGTCTTTGCTGAATCTTCCGAACGGAAAAAGAACGGGGATATGGATGGACGGGGAAAGGTTCGACATGGAAAAGGGGCGGGTGAGGAAATACGAAAGAACACTTTTTATGAAAGAGGGATTGGTCAGAAGGGAAGTGGAGTGGGTATCGCCAATGGGGAAAGCATGGAAACTGGTCTTTGAGCGGTTAGTATCCATGGCTTACCAACATGTAATGGCGCAGAGAGTAAGGATCCTTCCTTTGGAAAAAGAAAGGAAAGAAAAGGGCGAAGCGGCGCAGGAAATGGCGGAATTCGGACTAAGAAGAATAGAAGTCCGGTCTTATCTTGATGCGGATGTGGAAAACCATACGAGAAAAACGAATCCTTTGGTGGATTACGGGCCTTTTGGCAAGAGGTTGAAAAAGGAGAGATGCGAGGCTTCGGAGGAATTACTTTATTATGAAGGGAGGACAAAGAAAAGCGGCTTGAAGATCAGCTGTGCGGTGGCAACGGAGGCAAGGCGGGAAAACGGAGAAGCCGGCAGGAAAGAAGTGAGGGAGGCAATACCCGTAAAACAGCGGGCGGAAGCGGGCGAATGCTTTGCGGAGGCGGAGCGGGAATATCTGTTGGAAGAGGGAGAAGAATTGCTTTTTGATACTTATATCGTATATTTTTCCTCCCGGGATGTGGAAGGGCCGTTATACGATGCCGCGGTTAAGGAATGCAGACGGTGCAAAGCGACAGGCTATGAAGAGTTGAAAGAAAAGCAGAGAAAAGCGTTTTATGATTTTTGGAAATACGGGGATGTGAGCATCCGGGGGAACGATGGGCTTTGCCAGGGAATTCGTTTTAATTTGTTTCATATCATGCAGGCGGCGGGAAGGGATGGAAGAACCGGAATGGGAGCAAAAGGGCTGTCCGGCGAAGGATATGAGGGGCATTATTTCTGGGATACGGAAATGTATATTCTTCCCGTATTTGTCTATACTGCGCCGGAGATAGCGAAAGCTCTGCTGGAGTACCGTTTTTCCACTTTGGAACAGGCGCGGGCAAGAGCCCGGGTGCTGGGGCATCCCAAGGGAGCGCTGTTTCCCTGGAGGACAATTAACGGTGAAGAGGCGTCCACTTATTTTCCGCTGGGAACGGCGCAGTACCATATCAATGCCGATATCGCTTATGCTTTTTCGCTTTATACGGATGTGACGGGAGATGAGGATTTTTTCAAGGAGCGGGCGGCCGAAGTGTTGTGCGAGACAGCCAGGGTTTGGGCGGATGTAGGATGCTTTGCAGAGGCGAAGGGGAATCAATATTGCATCTGTGCGGTAACAGGGCCGGATGAATACAATGCCATTGTGGATAACAATTTTTATACAAACCTGATGGCCCGGGAAAATATACGGGATGCTCTGAAGGCTTTGGAACGGTTAAAAGGAATGGATGCCAGGGCCTGTCAGGAGTTGAGGAAGCGGCTCGGGATTACGGAAGAGGAGACGGCCTATTGGAAAAAAATCGTGGAAAATATGTATTTTCCTTATGAGGAGAAGAGAGGGATATATCCGCTGGACGATGGGTTCATGATGCGGAAGCCATGGGATGATTCGAAAATACCTCCGGAAAAAAGACATCTTTTATACGAAAATTATCATCCGTTGTTTATTTACCGCCAGCGAATGTCAAAACAGGCGGACGCCATATTAGGGATGCTCCTTCACAGCAATTTGTTTACAAAAGAGGAGTTGCAACGCAATTATGACTTTTACCAGGAAGTCACGCTCCACCACTCGTCCCTTTCCACTTGCATATTCGGAATATTGGCATGCCAAATCGGCTGCTATGACGAAGCTTATGAATATTTTTCGAGATCGGCCCGGATGGATCTGGACGATCACCATAATAATTTTTACGCGGGCATCCATGCGGCCAATATGGCGGGCACCTGGCTGGCCATTGTATACGGTTTTGCGGGGCTCCGCACGAACGGAGGAAAACTGGAGTTTCATCCTTATGTGCCGGAAAGTTGGGAAGGATATTCCTTTACGATCCGTTACAGAGGAAAAACTCTGTCAGCGGAATTAAGCCATGGGGAAAGAACGTTTACATTGACAGAAGGGGAAGAAATTTGTTTTTGGCTGGAAGGAAGGGAAATTATATTGTCGGAAAAGGAGAAAGTTTATAGTGAAGAAATATAAGGCGATTTTTTTTGACTGGGATGGAACAGCGGTAGTTTCCCGCAAGGCTTCGGCGGATCAGGTGGCGAAACCGATGAAGCGTTTATTGGCGGAGGGAGTAAAGCTGGCAATTATCAGCGGGACGACGATGGAAAACATTGCGGGCGGAAGGCTGCACGAATATTTTACGCCGGAAGAAAGGCGGAATTTATTTTTGGGCTTGGGAAGAGGGGCCTATAATTATAGCTTTGATGAGAAAGGGCAGTTGTTTTTGCTGGAGGAAAAAATCCCGGTAAAAGAGGAAATACTAAAGATACATGATATTTGTTATGAGATTCACAGGCTTTTGCTGCAAACTTATGAAATCCCTACGGATATCGTATTCAGCAGACCGAATTACTGCAAGATTGATCTGATGGTGGGGAACCAAAGGGGAGATGCCCTGTTTTTGCAGGAGGGAGAGCGTGAAGAATTGCTTTTTTTATTGGAAAAGCATGGTTTCCGGGGAGGAATCAAAGGCATGATAGCGCTGGCAGAAAGAATAGGAAAGAAATATGGGATGGATGTGTCCGCCACGACGGATGCGAAATATCTCGAGGTGGGGATTTCCAGTAAAAGCGATAATGCGGATATTTTGTACGGCTTTTTGCAGCGGGAGTATGGAATCACAGATGCGGAATGCTCTTTCTGGGGAGATGAATATGTGGGATTTGGCGAGGGAATTTACGGCAGCGATAGTTTTATGATGACGGAAAAAACAAAAGGCGGTGATTTTTTTGATGTATCCCATACGGAAGGAGGACGGCCGGAGGGAGTCAGGAAAATAGGAGGAGGGGTGGACGGCTTTATGAAGTTTCTGGAAGAACAAAGCATGTTTTGGTCAGAAACATGATGGGAAACCTCGCCGGAGAGATAAGAGCTTGTCAGCATAAATAAGAGGCCGTCCGCATAAAATTAGGAAACGGTAAATGAAGAATGCGGAAAGGAGGACATCCATGGCTGACTATTATAAAAAAGTGATTTATCTTTCTTATCTGGAGCAGGGAAACCGGATCAGGGGAGCCGGATTCATAAAAATAGAAGTGTCAGGGAATGCGTGGAGCTTTGCTATGCGCGTGTCAGGAATGGCGGAGCTGGCAGGAAAGAAATATGACATATATGTCGGAAATGAAAAAGAAGAATATGTGATAGGGAAGCTGTTTCTCCATAATGGGAGCGGAGAGTGGGAAAAGAACGGAGAGGGAGTTCTGACAGGCACAGAAAGAATGACCATTGGGGAAGTGGAGCGGTTTACGATAAAAATATCGGATACGGAAGTGATTGAGGGAAAATGCCAAACGATATCCGTGGCGGAGAAAAAAGAGTCAGATCGTCCGCAGGAAAAAAAGGAGTTCCATGCGGCGGAAAAAAAGGAAGAGAAGAAAAAGGCGGTAAAAAAAGAGAGCGCGCCGGAGCCAAAGAAAAGTATAAACAGGGAGAAATTGGGCGGAAACCGGGAAAAAGAAATCAGGATGGAGGAGGTTATTTTAGACGACAAGTGGGAGCAGCTTTGCAAAATGTATCCGGTGGTGCATCCTTATGAGGATGAGAGGAAATACATATCCATACAGCCGAAAGATTTTGTCGTTATGACGGGAGACTATCAGCACTTGGCCAATAATAGTTTTTTGCTCCACGGATTTTATAATTACCGGCATATCGTTCTTGGGAGAGAGCCGTTGGATGAGACGAAGGAGGAGAGATCTGCGAGAGGGCAGGGAAAGGACGGTCAGGAAAAAAATAGGGATAAATGCGGAGATTTTTACCTCGGCGTGCCGGGAGTATATTATGAAAGGGAAAAAATGGTGGCTCTGATGTTTGGGTTTGAGGCTTTCGAATGCTGCGGCGGGAAGGCGGAACCGGGAAAATTCGGATATTATCTTCGTAAAGTAAAAATATAAAAGGGAAGTATTTATTTATATGCCGGAACAGTCAAAGGGGGGGATAAAGCTTTCTAGGCAGGTGCCGCCGTCCTGGATAAAACCATTTTCTATTCCGATATGCAGGGCGTAGTCCGTCAGTTTATCATATTCCCTGGAAGTGACGGGACGGTTTAATTCGGGACAGGTTTGTGCGTCCTGGGCTGAGAGGATTGGGGTATACTGGTTCATAATACTGACGTATATGTCATTTTTGTAGGTGCGATATAAATATTGCAGAACCTGCCGGGAGTCCTCGATGCATCCGGGCAGCATGAGATGCCTTACAATCACTCCCTTTTTCATCAAAGGGCCGGAATAATCATCCTTCTCATCCATGGGGCCTGTCAGGGGCTGGGGAGCAAAAACGGGTGTTCCGGTCTGGCGTACCATTTCATGGATAGCAGAAGAGGCATGCATAAAATAATCCTCGGCAAATGAATATTTTTTGCTGAGAACGGGAGAAAAATATTTCAGATCCGGGAGATAAATGTCGATAAGGCCGTCCAGTTCCTTCAGCATATCCGCTTTTTCATAAGAACTGGTGTTATAAACGACGGGTATGGAAAGGCCGCCGGCCTTTGCGTCTTCCAGCGCTTTTTTGATCTGAGGGATAAAATGAGTCGGGGTAACGAGGTTGATATTACAGGCATGTTGGTTTTGAAGCTCCAAAAAGATTTGGGCAAGGCGCTCCACGGATATTTCTTTTCCGGCCATGCCCTGGGAAATGGTATGGTTCTGACAAAAAATGCAGCCCATATTACAGCCTGAAAAAAAGACAGTACCGGAACCGGTCTGTCCTGAGATGCAAGGTTCTTCCCACATATGAAGAGCGGCTCTCGCCGCCCTTATTTGATCCGTTTGGCCGCAATATCCTGTCTGGCCGTTTATTCTGTCGGCATGGCAATTTCTTGGACAAAGTGTGCAATTATGCAAATCCATTTCAGATTCCTCTATAGACTGATATCGTTTCATAATATAAAATACCGTGCGTTCTGTATTGAGCCGCATCAATATACGTTACCTTTACAGTTAACTCCGCCAGGCACCCTTACGGCACATGGAAGATTCCGCTTAGTGCTGCTTTGTTCCCAACCTGACACGGTTCGCAGATTCCCATTGCGTAAGACCCAAACTTCAACGCCACTTATAAAGGGCAGCTATACCAAATAAAAGCCCGCGACAGAACATCACCCCTACTAAAGCGGATTGTAGGTACAGGACACCGCTAACGCCCCGGCTGCACGGTGTTTTTAGTATACTGTTTTTTGCCGGGCTTGTCAATGTTTTAGTAAACGTCGGAATTGCCTTCGTCAGAAATACTTTTGCTGGGAATACTTTCGCCGGAAGTTTTTCTATCTTTGTTACGCTGGCGGAGTTCTTTGAAGAAAGTAGTGATCATATGGCTGCATTCCGTTTCGAGTATGCCGCGGGTCACATGAACCTGATGGTTGAACTGGGGCATTTCCAGCAGGTTGAGGATGGAACCTCCGCAACCAGCCTTGGGGTTCATACATCCCATAACGACTTCCGGAATGCGTGCCTGGACGATCGCGCCGGAACACATCTGGCATGGTTCCAGGGTAACATAGAGCGTACAATCCTCCAGACGCCAGTCGCCTATTTTTTTGCTGGCTTTATTGATCGCCGTTATTTCCGCGTGTGCCAGGGTATTTTTATCCGTATTGCGGCGATTATATCCCCGGCCTATGATCTTTCCGTCGCGGACGATCACGCAGCCAATCGGGACTTCCCCGAGTAAATATGCTTTTTTCGCCTGTTTTAAGGCTTCCTTCATATATTTTTCGTGCAGATCCATTCTTACCTCATTTCACTTTTGAAATATTGCACCGATACAAGTATAATATATATGACTGGAAAGGGCAAGAAGACAGGAAGTACGGAAATCAATTTTTATCAGCGTCATAGGGAGGCAGCGGGGACAGGGCGGCGGAGTCAGGGGTTGGCGGGGGCCGGTTTTCTGCCGGAGCTTTCCATCAGATTTCACTAAGGAAATGGATCAAGATTACAGAACCAGCCGGGCTGGAAGAATGAGATATCCATGAGGAAAGGATGAGTTCGGATGAAAATATATGGATTGAATAAGACAACGCTTTTGGATTATCCCGGGCATGTGGCGGCTGCGGTTTTTTTGGGGGGATGTAATTGCCGGTGCCCTTTTTGCCAGAATGGGGATTTGGTATTGAGGCCGGAGAGCCAGGCGGAAATAGGAGAGGAAGAACTGTTTGCTTTTTTGAAAAAAAGGAAGGGAATTTTGTCGGGCGTATGCATTACCGGCGGGGAGCCGACACTGGAAAAGGAGTTGGGGGAATTGGCCGGAAAAATAAAGGAAATGGGTTATTTGGTGAAATTGGATACGAATGGCCTCCGGCCGGAAGTAGTGGGGGAACTGTTGGAGGACGGATTGCTGGATTATATTGCCATGGACGTGAAAAACAGTATGGAGCGTTATGGGGAAACGGTTGGTTTGGAAAAAATAGATGTGGGGAAAATCAGGGAAACGATAGATCTTATGATGGCAAGTGGAATCGATTATGAATTCCGCACAACAGTGGTGAAAGAACTGCATGGAAAAAAAGATATGGAGGCTATAGGAGAGGAAATAAGAGGAGCGAAGGCTTATTTTTTGCAAAGTTACCAGGAAAGCCAGGGGGTGATCGCGCCGGTTTTCCATTCATACAGCAGGGAAGAAATGGAGGAACTGGCGGAAGCGGTAAGGCCGTTTGTTCCCTGCGCGCAGGTCAGAGGTTAAATATGGAATAGTATTTTCGGCGTATCCTCCGGGTAAAGCCATAATCAATAATGACGGGACGGCTCTGGATGAGTCCCCAGTTTGCCGGGCGGCAGAGATCGACGGCCAACAGATTGTATTTATGGGGGATGTATTGAAAATTGGCGAGCTGGAAAAGTTCCCGGTTGGTGTTTACGTGAAAATAATTGCGTATCACGGAGAAATCGGAAACCGGGTCTGCCTTTTCCATAACGAGATAACGGTTATCCGGGGAAACAAATAAAACTTTGGCGAAAAGATCGGAATCATCCATTTCGGAAATAATGGATTCCACCTGGTTTTGTGCGTAACCTTTGGCATTTCTGGCAACTTTCAATGCGCTGCCGTCGCCAAGATCGTAGACTCTGCGCCCGGAACCGCTGCCGAGCAGAGGATACGCGCCATTGGAAAGATGGTCAATGATGGAAGGTAGGTCTATTGCAGCATTCATGCGACATCACCTGAAATATTTGTAATATATTATCATTATATGGCAGGAAATGGGGATGGTTCATAGGAAGGGGCGCGAAAAGAGGGGAATAACGGTCATTTGTAAAAATGAATTGCCATGGTATTCTGTTAGTTTTTTCGTGCAAAATCCAGACAAGTGTGCTATAATATATCAACATAATGATTTGACAAAAAAAGGGAAACAAGGGTATAAGAATAAAAAGGGAAAAGAGGTAAAAAATAATGGAAATCTTGATTCTGGGCGGCGGTTTGCTTATTTGTATTATTGCGGTAATTATATCGGCGGTAACTTCCGTAGTGTCGGCAGTGGCGGCGAGCGAGGATGAGGAGAATTTTTAAATTTAATATTATTTTAGATTTAATTTATGAATGGTTATGAAATTTTATAGGTTTTTTCAAAACTAAACACATAACGGACACATTTATCACTTATTATTAATTCAGATAGTTGAAGAACTCACTATTTAAAACTCACTATCTCCCCCCTCATAAGAAAATAAAGAAAAAAAGCTCCGTTGGAATGGGGCTTTTTTTCTTTATTTTCTTATGAGGGGAGTTGTAGGTTTCTACAATATATAAAAGAATTATCATCATATATAATTATTGGGAGAATAGCCTATGGAAAATCTCAGTCTTTTGTACCCCGGCGGATACAGTGAGGAAAAACGTGCCTTTTACCGGATGAAAAATTATGACTTTGTCAAGGAACTGCAATTAGAATCACTGATCATTCTTGTGAAGGATGGCTACAGGGGAATGACGGATTTGAAGCTCCGGGATTTTTTTTCCACCGACGGGGAAGTATTGCGGTACCGGCTGGATATTGTGGAGGATATATTAAAGAATAGAGAATGGTATGATGTATTTTGCAAGGCTGTGCCGGTGATTCGGAATGTATCGGATATGAGCCGGGCGATGGGCGGAGAGTTTTCCATCGAATCTGCGCTGGGTTCCATCCGGTTTCTGGAAATGTACATCGAGATTGTGGATTTGTTTGCGGAGAACATCCTCGTGCTGGAAACGGGTTCCAAAGGGCTGCGCGCCTTGCAGGATAAAGTAAGGGAAGTGGCGGAAGGGGAAGAATACCGGAACCTGAAAAGGGAACTTGCCAAAGAAGAAACGAATTTCGGGCTTGTGAAAAGTATAACGCTTGGCGTCAACCTGGACGAGACGCTTCACGTGCAGGAGGCCGGAATTGTTTCGGTGAATATGGAAAGATTCCATCAGGGAACGGTGATGGATAAGCTTCTGAAAAAGACGGGGAAAGAAAGCATGTCCTATATAACCCCGTTATTTTCCATCAATAAGGGATTGCATATAGGAGATGCGAAAGCGGTGGAGACTTCCACCCGATCGGCGTTGAATACGATCTTTGCCAGGACGATAAGGAGTTTCGGCCCTGCGGTGCAGAAATATTTTTCCTTAAATACATCGTGGCTGGTGCAGATCCTGGACGATATCCGTTTTCTAACGGCGGGCGTAAAGTTTATTTTGGATATGGAAGAAAAGGGATTTTTCTTTTGCAAGCCGGAGGTCGCTCTTATGGATGAAAAAAGATGTAATCTGGCAGAAGTCTATAATCCGGTATTGGCGGTCAAAGAAGTGGAAAAAACGGTAGTTTCCAATTCCTTTTCCTATGACGAAAAAGGAAGGTTTTATTTGGTTACGGGGCCAAACCATGGAGGCAAGTCTATTTTCGCTTATTCGATTGGAATGGCTCAGGCATTGTTCCAGCTGGGGTTGTTTGTTCCGGCACGGAGGGCATGTATCAGCCCGGTAACGGGAATATTTACTCATTTTCCGGTATCGGATGAGAATAATTACGGAAAAGGAAGGCTGGAAAGCGAGTGCGCCAGGCTGGGAAAAATCATGGAGGTATTGGAAGATACGGATATTCTCCTGATGGATGAATCCTTTGCCAGTACAAGCGGGATGGAGGCAGAATATATTGCTTCCGAGGTCTTGTCCAATATCGGGGTCATAGGGTGCGGGGGAATTTTTGTAACTCATATTCATGATTTGACGCAAAAGTTGGAAGAATATAATCATTACCCGGGAAATAAAGGAAAGATCGATAATCTGGTGGCGCAGATGGAGAATAAGGAAGGCGGTATCCGAAGTTATAAGGTGGAGCGGACGACGCCGGATGGATTGAGCTATGCGAGGGATATCGCTGCGCGTTATGGACTGCTGTGCCGATTGCCTGGCTATGCGGATCGTGATAAAATGGAATAATAAGCGGTGCTGTTTTAATAAAGTTGGGACAAAAGCTGCGCGGAAATGGGGTTAAAGATGGTAAGAGAGAGGGAAGAAGAACAGGCATGGCGGCAGGAGAGGATCGGGGAACTGGCCGGCGAAGTAATGAAGCTGGCGAGGGACAGCATTGTAGTCAATATGCGTTTTCTGGATACGGCGTTGTCACGGCTGGAGGCGGAGGCCCGCAACGGATTGGGCGGAGCTGCGGCGGATGGCGGTAAGCTGTACTATGATCCTGCCTGGCTGCTGAAAAAATACCGGGAAGAAACAGGATATCCGGTCAGGCTGTACCTTCATGTATTGTTTCATTTTGTGTTTTACCATAGTTATCATTATAGGGAAAAGGAAGGGGAGCCTTGGGATCTGGCGGTGGATGCCGCTGTGGAAAACGTTATATTGGAAATGGCTCTTCCCATGGGAGAGTTGGACAGCGATGGGGAGGCAAGAAACAAGCTTCACTATTTGAAAGAAGATGCGGGAGGGCTGACGGCAGAGAGGATTTACCGTTATCTGAAAAATAACGCTATGACGCCGGAGGAAAAAGAGCGATGGCGCAGATTATTCTGCCGGGATGCCCATATATACTGGCAGGAGCAGGAAAAACTGGAAATTACGCTGGATCAGTGGAAAAAGATCAGCGAGAGGATAAAGGCGGACATCAAGTCTTTTTCTAAGGACAAGAATTCATCGGAAAGTCTGGAGAAAAATCTGGCGGAGGCGACGAGGGACAGATACGATTACGGGGAATTGTTGCGGCGGTTCACCGTTATGGGCGAGGATTTGCAGGTGAATGACGATGAGTTCGATTATATTTATTATACCTATGGGCTGTCCCGGTACGGGGATATGCCATTGATCGAACCTTTGGAATATAAGGACGCCAGGAAGGTGAAAGAATTTGTGATTGCTATCGATACTTCGGCTTCCTGCCGCGGTGAGATTGTGAAAGAATTTATCAGAAAAACATATTCTATTCTGAAGGGGACGGAGAATTTTTTTCAAAAAATTAACGTGCATATTATTCAATGTGACAGTGATGTCAGGAATGACACAAAAATCACTTGCCAGGAAGATTTCGACCGATTTTTAAAGGAAGGGAAATTAAAAGGCTTTGGCTCTACGGACTTTCGTCCGGTCTTTGACTATGTGGACAAACTGGCGGGGGAAGGGGAGTTCGAGAATTTAAAAGGGTTGATTTATTTTACCGACGGATATGGAGTATATCCCGTGCGGATGCCGGATTATGATACTATTTTTGTATTTTTGGATGATAATAATGAGCGGCCGGAAGTTCCGCCCTGGGCGATTCCGGTAGTATTAAATGAAGAAGAAATAGAAGGGATGGCTGCCAAAGAGCAGGAAGAATAAAGAGATGAATATAAAGCAGGCGAAGGAACATATTAAAAATACGGTAAATTTATATTTAAAGAAGGATGAATTCGGGGAATATAAGATTCCCGTGGTGCGTCAGAGGCCAGTTTTTCTGCTGGGAGCGCCGGGGGTAGGGAAAACGGCAGTTATGGAGCAGATCGCCCAGGAACTGGGAATCGCGCTGGTGTCTTATTCCATGACACATCATACGAGACAATCCGCCCTTGGGCTGCCTTTTATAGAAGAAAAGGAATATGGCGGGGAACATTACCGGGTTTCGGAATATACGATGAGCGAGATCATTGCGTCGGTCTATGACGTGATGAAGAAGAGCGGCATTGAGGAAGGCATCCTGTTTTTGGATGAAATCAACTGCGTGTCCGAGACTTTGGCGCCGTCCATGCTGCAGTTTCTCCAGTATAAAGTGTTTGGCAGACACAGAGTGCCGGAGGGATGGGTGATTGTTACTGCCGGCAATCCGCCGGAATACAATAAGTCGGTCAGGGAATTCGACGTGGTGACAATGGACAGATTAAAGGTGCTGGATGTGGAGGCGGAATACGGAGTATGGAAGGAGTATGCGCAGGAACAGGGGATACATAACGTTATCACAAGTTACCTGGAACTGAAAAAAGAACATTTTTACCGGATAGAAACGACGGTGAAAGGGCGTTCTTACGTGACGGCAAGGGGATGGGAAGACCTGTCACAGATTCTTTATTTGTATGAAGAAGAAGGGCTGGCGGTGGATGAGGTATTGATTGGGCAATATTTGAGAAATGAGCGGGTTGTGAAAGAGTTTGCCGCTTATTATGATCTGTATCGCAAATACCAAAAGAACTATCATGTGGAAGAAATACTGAACGGAGATGCGCCCGAAGAAGTTGCAGCCAGGGCCAAGGCGGCGCCCTTTGATGAAAGGCTGTCCCTGCTCAGTATGCTGCTCGATATCGTACTGGGGGAAATGAGGCGGGGCGTGGAAGGCGCGGATTATTTGAATGATTTGATGCCGTTATTAAAAGGGCTAAAAAGTCTGTCGGAAAAGGAAGCGGCAGCTAACGGAAATGTGTTGGCGGATATGCTGGAGAGGCAGAAAGAGGCAAAGAAGAAGGCGGCGGATTCCTTGCGGATGGCGAATGCTTTATCCGAAGGGGATAAAAGGAAATGCAGGAAGACGATACGTTTTCTGGAGGAGGCGAAGAAGGAGTTATATGTGGGGGACGCGGGAACGGCAACAGAAGCTTTTTCATATATAAAACAGAAGTTTGACCAGCAGGTAAGCGTAATGAAGAGCGGAGTTGCGGAAACAAAAGGGAGAATTCACAGACTGTTTGAATTTGTAAAAGAGACTTTTGGAGAAGAAAATGAAATGCTTATTTTGGTAACGGAACTGACGGTAAATACTTCGGGTGCCCGATTTATCGGTATGTTTGGCAGCGAGGATTATCAGAGGTATAACGGGAAACTAAGGTTATCAGGACGTCAGGAGGATTTGCGCCAGGAGATCGAAAGGCTGGAGTTATGATAGGAAAAAGCGACGGAATATTCGGATACAGAGTGGATAGACGGAAGGATGGGGAGGGGGAACCATGGATCGTCATTACGGATTATAAAGGACGGGATAGCGAGGTACATGTACCGGAAAAGTTAGACGGAATTTCCGTGAAAGTATTGGCAAAAAAAGCTTTTTTGAGCAAGAAAAATTTGAAGAGGGTATTTCTGCCGGAAAGTCTGGAGGAAGTGGGCGATTGGTCGTTCGCTTACTGCACATGTCTGGAAAGCGTATGGCTGCCGAAAAAGAGTATAAAATTGGGCAACGGGGTTTTTATGGAATGCCCTGCAATCCGGAGAATACATGTATATGGGACGGAAGCCGAACCGCATTACAGGAACGAAGCCAATGGTATGTCACAAAAAGGAAAGGCGGATCAGACCGCCGCATTGCTGGCGGCAGCCGTAGCGTTGGATGCGGAATATTTGCTGGATATAAAGGAAGCCGGAATGGAACAATGGATACAAAAGTGGGATGCCCGGATGAAAACGGTAATGGAAACGGAGGACGGGGACGGGTATACCAGGATGGTGTTATGCGGAGAAGAGGATTACGGATGCAGCCTGGAAGAATTTATGAAAAATAAGAGAAAGAACAAGGTGCGTCTGGCTATGCTCCGGCTGATGAATCCGATCGGCTTGCCGGAAGAGAGCGAGGCTTTATGGAAGGAATACCTCAGGGAACATACGAAGGGATGCCAGTCGGAAGAAGCATGGGAGGTGACGCTCAAAGAGCATGGCTACGAAGAGGAGTACTTTAAACTATTTGCCGATATCGGAGGGATAAATGAAGAAAATTTTGACGGGCTGTTGATCGATATGGGAGAAAATTATGCGGAAATGAAAGCATTTTTTATCGGATATAAAGAAAAGCAGATGGGCGGAAAAGATTTTTTTGACATTTTTTCCCTGGACGATTAAGGAAAAGAAAGGATGCTGGGCAATGGACGAAAAGCTGATCGAAGATATTCTTAAACATTTGGATAGCGAGACGCGGATGGGCGTAGTAAGGATGAGTGTGGAAATGGATGAAAAAAGCGCTGGTGGAGCCAAGGTATCGCACAAGTGCTGCAATATGTACGGGAGGCCGGCGAATGAAACGGTGGGACTGCTGGACAGCTATACGGATTTGAATGCAGGGAAACCGGATAATGAAAGAATCGAGTAGGGAAGAATTCTTCCCTGCTCGATTTTATATGCCGATATTTTTTCCCGATCTCTTATGAACATAGTGCTATGTCCATAGTGTTATGCCTATAATGTTATGGTCATAGTGCTATGATCATAATACTATGAGGTAAATATGAAAGAAAGGGAAGATATGATACAGTTGAAAGCGAAGAAAGCGAGTATAACAGTCGCAACGATGGCCTGCGTCCGGTTGCTCTGCATGGGCTTCCGAAACTCTTCTACGATACAGTTGGAAGGATCGGAAGGGATATAGCAGACACGATAATTGCCGCCAAGATTATAATGTCCCTTTCTTTTTTCTGCAAAATCCAAGCTTACGGTGTAATCTTTGGAGTCAACGGTGTAGGATATAACAGGGTATTCATTTGTCCAACGGAAAGAACGATTCCGCCGGCGGACGCTTACCAGTTCGCTGATACGGCCCTGTGCCGTACCGGTCATCTCATGCGCGCGGTTTAATAAACCGTTCATCTTTTGGAAACGGCGTAAGAAAGTCCATGCAATAAATGCGAGAAAAAGACCGAAAACGAGCGCGATAAGTCCTGAAGTAATGTAAAAACTGCTATCCATGATAAAAATACCTCCTATGTAAATATTGCTATTATTTTATAACAAAAAGCGTGTGGGTGCAAGAGGTAAGTGAATGCGCTATGAAGGATAGCATTTGGAGTGGGGCGGGAAAGAAAGGAGCGGTTATTCAGTTGTCATGCGGTTGCTGCTTTATTATTATCCTTTTCCATAAACCAGAATATTTAAACAACCCGTCTTTCGTACAGTACAAATATAAATTCCCTCTGCCTTTCATCACCGGCATACGGAATGTTGGGTTTTGCTCCGGGTAAAGCCGTTGAAACCAGATACGGTCATCATATACATACGCTGCAAAAGAAATATAATGCTCTTTGCTCATGCCGTGTTTGATTGTAATAAAAAAATCTATATCCATTTCTTCCACTGAAATTTCATGCCCGGCTACTTCCCGTGTGGCAGACAACGGAGAAAGGCGGCGTCCGCAACAGGAGATATCTGCCCTGCCTGTACTTGTCAAAATGTTTCCGCAGTTCGGGCAGACATAAAATCGAATATTATCAATTTTTCCAGTGTCCAGACGGTTTGGGTTCAGTTCTCCATGTAATAGCTTTAAAACATCTGCACCCAATATCGCAGAAAGCCCTTCCCAAAGCGAAACATCTGGCGCACCTTTTCCGCACTCCCATTTTGAAACTGTTTTATTGCTGATATTTAGTTGCGCCGCAATCTCTTGTTGTGTCAGTCCTTTTTCTTTTCGCAGCTGTAATATCAGTTGCCCTAGTTTCTCATAATCCATGAAACACCCTTCTTGTGAAAATATGAGTTGTGTAGATATATCTTGTAATCACTTGTATCAGACGCAAAAGTCTGCCGGAACTGTTTTTTCAGCATGGAACATTGTTCCATAAAAGTCAATATTATTTTTCACTCATGTTTATATTCTCCTTGCATTTGGCATTTCTATTATACAACATTCCAAAAGTTCTAATAGTTTATCCGTTTGGTCGTCCTCTGAATTTTCGTATTTAAGAATCTCCACAACAGAATATTCAAATTCATTTTCCCCATATTTGTCCCACAATTCTTGAAGCTGCTTGTTGGAATGGAGTTTCATGGACAGTTTAAATCGGTTGCTGTTAAATTCTGCTCTTGTGTCCTTTGAAATACCCAAAAACAAATCACCCGTAGGTTTACAGGAAATGGAGATAATCCCCATTTCTGGGCGGCGGTTTTTCCATTCTTTTAACAATTCTTTTTTTCTTTTTATATCCATTTTTTATTCCATTTCTGCGCGGCTTTTTGCGCATATCATTATGACCTCGAAAATTAGTCTAATGCAAAAAGTCTACGTTGACAATCCACGCTCCGTAGACTTTTAATCAGAATATCAAAATATATAAAAAAGATAAGAATAGGAGAGATTTCGTAGTAGTCGGCATTCGCGAAAATAATAAAAAACCACCGGAATGTTATTCCGATGGTTTTGACGGAGATGGAGAGATTTGAACTCTCGCGCCGGTTGCCCGACCTACCGCATTTCGAGTGCGGACCCTTCAGCCACTTGGGTACATCTCCATAAAAATATTACTATTGATGCAAATGACAGATTTTATTCTATCTTATATTTTCAATTTTATCAAGATAAAATTATAATTTTTCATGGAAATTGATTTTAGCGAGTGGGTAAATATGAGGGGGCCATGGCGGGGAAGAAGAACGGGGGATGGAAGCGGAGGTTTGACACCGGGGGGGGGCGGGAGTTTCCGGTTGTTTGCGTACAATCAGTCATTTTACTTATGAAATGGTCTATCAGCAGGGAAAATTGCCATGGATGGCAATTTTAGGAAGCCAAGGGCAGGATGCCCTTGGCTTCCGGCCCGTTCGGTTCGAAACGATTGCCCCATTTCATTAGTAAAATCTGATTGGAAGCCCCAACCGGAAACTCCCGCCCCCCCGGTGTCAAACCTCCGCTTCCATCCCCCGTTCTTCTTCCCCGCCATGGCCCCCTCATATTTGCCCACTCGCTAAAATCAATCTCCGCTTCCCTAAAAATCAATTTCCCCGCAAATATATAAAACATCAGTTGTGATAAAAAGTAAATTATTATATAATTGAATAATGAGTGAATAGTAAGGCTTGCGATGG
This sequence comes from Lachnospiraceae bacterium 28-4, assembly GCA_000403275.2. Lineage (GTDB taxonomy): Bacteria > Bacillota > Clostridia > Lachnospirales > Lachnospiraceae > Kineothrix. The sequence goes on along the minus strand of KE159600.1, from coordinate 511,747 downwards.
CCGAAAGAAGCTTAAAGGAGGATGAATAATGAAAAGAATCGGGATGTTGACCAGCGGCGGTGACTGTCAGGCATTGAATGCGGCAATGCGTGGAGTGGCGAAATGCCTTTTCCACAGCGGCGAGGAATTGGAAATGTACGGTTTTTTGGAGGGGTACAAAGGGCTTATATATGGTAATTTCCGTATGCTGACCCCTGCTGATTTTTCGGGGGTTCTGACAAAAGGAGGAACTATATTGGGAAGCTCCAGGACTCCTTTTAAGCAGATCAGGGAGCCGGATGAAAACGGTTTGGACAAGGTAGAAGCGATGAAGCAGAACTATTACAAACTTCGTTTGGACTGTCTTGTGATTTTAGGGGGGAATGGTACTCATAAAACGGCGAATCTTCTGCGGAGCGAAGGATTGAACGTAGTGACGCTGCCTAAGACGATCGACAATGATCTGTGGGGAACGGATATGACTTTCGGTTTCCAGAGCGCAGTAAACATTGCTACGGATGCTATTGATTGTATCCATACGACGGCTGCTTCCCATGGGCGTGTATTTATCGTGGAAGTCATGGGACATAAAGTGGGCTATCTGACATTGAACGCCGGAATGGCAGGTGGCGCTGATATCATATTGATTCCCGAGATTCCTTATGATATTAAGAAAGTGATCGATAAGATAGAAGAAAGAAATAAAAACGGCAGCAAATTTACAATTTTGGCGGTAGCGGAAGGCGCGATTTCAAAGGCGGATGCAAAGCTGTCGAAAAAAGAATTCAAAGAGAAGATGAAGAATTACAAATATCCGTCGGTTTCTTATGAAATTGCGGAGAAGATCCAGGAGAAGACGGGATATGACGTAAGGGTGACGGTGCCCGGACATACACAAAGAGGCGGAAGCCCTTGTCCGTATGACAGAGTATTTGCAAGCCGGCTCGGTTCGGAAGCGGGCAAGCTGATTCTGAAGGGCGAATACGGATTTATGGTAGGCTACCGGAACAGGGAAGTTGTTAAAGTGCCGCTTGAAGAAGTGGCGGGCAAGTTAAAGATGGTGGCTCCGGATGCGAGCATTGTAAAGGAAGCAAAATTGCTGGGAATCAGCTTCGGCGATTAAAATGATAGAGGTTTGTGATGTCTTATACCGCATTATACCGCAAGTTCCGTCCCGGAAGCTTTGAGGAAGTGAAGGGACAGGATCATATAGTAACTACATTGACGAATCAGATAAAGGCAGAACGTATCGGACACGCATATCTTTTCTGCGGAACCCGGGGAACAGGGAAAACAACCATCGCCAAGATTTTTGCAAAGGCTGTAAACTGCGAAAATCCAGCGGATGGGAGTCCCTGCGGGGAATGCGCCCTTTGCAGGGCGATCGCATCGGGCGCAAGCATGAATGTCATTGAGATCGATGCCGCTTCCAATAATGGGGTGGATAATATCCGCGAAATTGTGGATGAGGTATCCTATTCTCCGGCGGAAGGGAAATACAAGGTTTATATTATCGATGAAGTTCATATGCTTTCTATAGGAGCGTTTAACGCGTTGCTGAAAACGCTGGAAGAACCGCCGTCTTATGTGATTTTTATTTTAGCGACAACGGAAGTTCATAAGATACCGGTTACGATTATGTCCAGATGCCAGAGATATGATTTTAAAAGGATAATGATCGATACCATTGTCGGGAGGATGCGGGAACTGATGGAGGCAGAGGCGGTCAGGGTTGAAGAAAGAGCTCTGCGTTATATTGCGAAAACTGCAGATGGTTCCATGCGCGATGCTCTCAGTCTGCTGGATCAGTGCATCGCCTTTCATTTTGGAGAGAAACTGACATACGATAAAGCACTGGAAGTTCTTGGAGCGGTGGATACCGCGGTATTTGGCCGTTTATTTGAATTCGTGCTGGCGGAAGACGTAACGGGATGCATAGAACTCCTGGAAGAGATCGTTATTCAGGGAAGGGAACTTTCCCAATTTGTGACGGATTTTACGTGGTATTTACGAAATCTGCTGCTGGCGCAGAGTTCGGAAAATATAGAAGATGTTATCGATGTATCTACGGAAAATATGGAGAGATTGATGGCGGAAGCGCAAATGACGGATATGAATGCTTTGATGAGATATATACGCATTTTTTCCGAACTGTCAGGAAAGATCAAGTATGCCTCCCAGAAAAGGATATTGATCGAGGTGGCGCTGATCAAGCTGTGCCGGCCGGGCATGGAAACGGATATGGATTCTCTTTTCGCACGTATACGGGATCTGGAGAAGAAAATGGAAAACGGCGTGGCTCTTGTACCGCAAAAGACGGAACAGGATATGCCGGGAGGCGGAAAAAAGGAAAGGCTGCAGCCTGTGGAACTGCCTAAGGCGGTTCCTGAAGATGTAAAGAAAGCGGTGGAATTGTGGCCGTCCATCGTAACAGGAATGGGACAGCCTATGAAGACCTACCTGAAAGATGCGCGCCTGAGCCTTGGCGGAGACAATAAACTGATGATAGTGGTGGAGGAAGGGCTCGCATCGGATTATCTGATGAAAAATACCGAAAACAGAGTATTGCTGAAAAGGGCGGTGTGCGAGGCCGTCCAAAGGGAAATTGAGTTGGATATCCAAAGCATTGCGGAGAATCAGGTGTTTGAAGATTCCTATATCGATTTAAGCAAGATGATCCGTATGGAAATAGAAGTGGAAGATTAGGAAGCATGGAGGAGAATGAAATGGCAAAGAGAGGCGGTTTTCCGGGAGGGATGCCTGGCAACATGAACAACATAATGAAACAGGCACAACGCATGCAGCGTCAGATGGAAGAGAACCAGAAAGAGCTGGAGAGGAAGGAATTTACAGCGGCTGCCGGAGGCGGCGCGGTAGAAGTGACGGTGACAGGGAAAAAAGAAGTGGTGAAGGTAAAGCTTTCGGAGGAAGTAGTCGATCCGGACGATATTGAAATGCTGGAAGATTTGATTATGGCGGCAACCAATGAAGCGATCCGGAAAGCGGAGGAAGCTAACGCAGAGGTAATGAATAAAATGGCGGGAGGATTGGGCCTTGGAGGAGGCTTTCCGTTCTGATGGACTTATATAGTGGACATATCAACAGATTAATTGACGAGCTGGCAGCGCTCCCGGGAATCGGGGCAAAATCCGCGCAGCGCCTGGCCTTCCATATGATCAACATGCCAAGAGAGAAAGTGGAACGTCTGGCGAAAACAATGGTGGATGCCAGGGAAAACGTCCGTTATTGCAATGAATGTTATACTTTGACGGATCAGGAATTATGTCCTGTTTGCAGCAGTTCGAAAAGGGATCACAGCATTATTATGGTGGTGGAGAATACGAGAGATCTGGCCGCTTATGAAAAAACTGGAAAATATACGGGTGTATACCATGTGCTGCATGGGGCAATTTCTCCCATGCTGGGAATCGGACCCAATGACATCCGGTTAAAGGAACTGATGACAAGGCTGGAAGGAGAGGTGACGGAAGTCATCGTTGCCACCAATTCCAGTCTGGAGGGGGAAACTACAGCGATGTATATTGGAAAACTGATAAAACCTACAGGCATCAGGGTGACGAGGATCGCCAGCGGTGTTCCGGTGGGAGGCGATCTGGAATATATCGATGAAGTGACATTGCTCAGGGCGTTGGAAGGAAGAACGGAATTATAAAACGAATCTGAGGGAACATACAGGTGAAAAGAAAGGCGGGCATGAAAATGAAGGTAGAAAAAACAGTCTTTGGAACAATGGCAGACGGTACAAAGATTTATTTATATAGTTTGGAGAACAGTAAAGGAATGAAAGCCCAGGTGATCAATTATGGGGCGATTCTCGTCAACCTTTACGTACCGGACAAGAAGGGGAATGTGGAAGATGTAGTATTGGGATTTGATAAATTAGAGGGTTATTATGACAACAGCCCTAATTTCGGAGCGACCATAGGGCCGAATGCAAACCGTATAGCGAATGCATCTTTTACGCTGGACGGGGTGGAGTATCGGTTGGATGTAAACGATGGAAAAAATAATCTGCACAGCCATCTTGCACTTGGATATCATAAGAAGGTTTGGGATGCGGTGGAAAATGACCATGAAGTTGCTTTTTCCCTGGAGAACCCTGATGGTGAGCTGGGATTTCCCGGAAATAAGAAAGTATGCGTTACTTATTCCTTAACGGAGGACAATGAACTTAAGGTACATTATCATGGAACAAGCGATAAGAGAACGATTTTGAATATGACAAACCATAGTTATTTCAATTTGGCCGGACATGGCGCAGGAGAAGTTTATGATCATATACTGACATTAAATGCGGCAAATTATACGCCGGTGGTGGCAGGGGCGATCCCCACAGGGGAAATTGCACCGGTGCAAGGCACCCCTATGGATTTTACCAGCCCAAAGAGGATTGGGGACGAGATCGATGCGGATTTTGAACAGCTGAAGCTGGCGGGAGGCTATGACCATAACTGGGTATTGGATGGAGAGGAAGGAACTTTACGTCATATCGCGACAGCAGAAGAGCCTGTGAGCGGGAGAATTATGAAAGTTTATACGGATTTACCGGGCGTACAGTTCTATACCGGTAATTTTCTGGAAAAAGAAGAGGGAAAAGAAGGAAAGGTGTACCGCAGGAGATATGGATTCTGCCTGGAGACGCAATATTATCCCAACACGGCGAACGAAGCGTCTTTCCCATCTGCGGTTTATGGGCCGGACAGGGAATATGATACGACTACCGTTTTCCGATTTGAGGTATAAAGAAATTAGAACATAAAGAAATTAAAACATAAAGAAACAGCGGAACCGGATAACCGGTTCCGTTTTTTATGCGCAGGGGCGCACAGATGAAATTGTTGCTTATGCAACGTGTGACCCGCGCGGCGAGTAGGGAAGATGAATCTTCTCTACTCGATTGCGATGGGAAACTGCGTCGATAAAAAAAAGGTACATTGCGACATATTGTGATAAAAACAGCGGATGGCCGGTGATAGAATAGGGACAAGGTATGGAAGGGATGTGAATGAGATATGAAGTTACCGGAAGCAACCGCTTTGGTTGGAACAATAGAAGGGGGTAGAGTAATTTATATAGAAGATTATGCGTTGCAGTATTTAAAGGCTTTGCGTAAGGAAGAAGGAATGGAAGAGGACAAGTTCGTATTGTATGGAAGGCGGGGGAGGGATGCGGACAAAGAAGTATACATTATATATGGAATTTGCAGTCAGGAGGAGTGGCAGTATGGCCGGGGAAAAGAAGGCCGGAGATACGAATGGATCGGAAGCTTGGGAAGAAAGGGGAGAAATAAAGAAGGTGAGCCGGGGAGGATGGAGCTGTTCGGCAAAGAAGGCGACAGGCGCTCTCTCGATGGATATTATATTTTTTACGATGCGGATGACGGCATGAAGGAATGTTTGGGGAAATATTATGAAAAAAGCCTGAATCGCAGCCGTGGTCAGCAGACGATGGGGAAGAAAGCGGAATTGGTGGCATTAAGCAGTGGAGAGCAGACAGAGCGGGCATCGCCCTACATCTGGATCCGCATAGCGGTAACGGCTATATTGATTCTTTTTTGTGCAATAGCTGTGACCACAGTAAATAAATATGATAAAATAAATGACTTTGTCCAGGCCGCCGTCCATACAGGAGAAATGATGGAAGAGTCCGCAGAAATGAATGAAAGAACGGGAGAAATGGCGGAAACCAAAAAGAATTGAAGCCGGCAGACAAGTGTGCTACAATAAAAGACATATTTATATATGGAGGTTGCGATGGCGGGCGTCAGGGAGTATTTACGTTCCAGGGTAAGAGGGACAAAAGAAAGGCGTAGTATTAATTATAAAGAAAGAATCAGAAGCCATAAGCTTGCTGTCTTTTATAGAGGCGTTCTTGGTGCTGCCCTGGCAGTTGCCGTAGTAGCGATGATAATTGTCAGTTGGAATAATCGGGAATATGAAGAAAGCATTATTGTAAATTCTATTCCAATTACGAGGGTAGAAGGTTCTACATACTTATCTCTTGGAGACCATATTCTTACTTATAGTAAAGACGGCGCTAATTGCATGAACAGCAAGGGCGAAGTGCTGTGGAACCAGACTTATGAGATGCAGAACCCAATCGTAGATATTAATGGTTCGGTGGTTGCCATAGGAGACTATAACGGAAGAATTATATACGTTATGAATACATCGGGGCGTGTGGGTGAAATAACGACTAATCTTCCGATACGTAAATTTAGTGTGGCGGCAAACGGGATCGTGGCAGTAATTTTGGATGATTCCCGGATAACAAGAATACATTTATACGATACATCGGGAAAAGAACTGGTAGAAAGCGAAACAACGATGGACCGATCAGGATATCCATTGGATATTAGTATTTCGCCGAACGGGGAATTATTAGCTATTTCTTATTTGTATGTAGACAGAGGTATCTTGAAATCTTCCATTGCATTTCATAATTTTGGAGAGGTAGGCCAGAACTTATCTTCGGATCGTTTTGTAAGCGGATATGATTACCGGGGAACGGTAATTCCGTTTATCCATTTTATGAACAGCAATACGGCATTTGCTGTGTCGGATGACAGAATCATGTTTTTTACCGGAAGCCAGAAACCGGTCAGCGCGGCGGAAAATTTGTTAAGCGTTAAGGTGCAGGGCGTTTTTTACAATGACGAATATGTCGGGCTGGTGTTCCTGAATACGGAGGGGGACGGAAAATACAGGCTGAATATATATGATGATAGTGGAAGCCTGATAACAAGTAAAAATTTTGATACGGAGTATACCAATATTATTTTTCATAAAGATGAGTTCATTATATGTAGCGATATAGAGTACAACGTATATAATATACATGGAACAGAGCGTTTCAGCGACCAGTTCGATGAGATTGTGTATTTATTTGTTCCACAGGAGAAAAGCAGCCGCTTTTTGATTATGACACAAAATGCGATGAGAGTAATGGAAATGAAATAAATAGGATGGCGCGGCTACAGACCGAACCATTGCTATGAAAGAGGAAACAAAAGTGAATGTATTAGCAGTAATTTTTATTCTATTGGTTGCGTGCGGCATTTGGAAGGGGTTTAAAAATGGGCTGGCCAATGAGATAAACGGACTTCTATCTCTGTTTATGGCACTCATAGTTATTTCCACCGCACTCTTGCTCCTGGGAGGGATATTGCAAAAGAATACGAAGGTGATAGTCATATCGGCAGTCATACTTGTTATAGTAAGTTTTCTTTACCGTCTGTTGGGAATGTTGATGAAATCAATAGAAACGGTGGCAAAGCTTCCGCTGATCAGTCTGGTAAATCGTCTGGCAGGAGCAATAGCCGGAGCCTTGGAGATTTTTATTATATTTTGGATGCTATATATTATAGTAGATAGCTTTCCGACCGGTATGTTTGGAAAACGAATCATGGAGTGGACGGAAGAGAGCGCTTTGCTTATGAGTATATATAATAGAAACTATATCGCTAACTGGATTATGGGATTGGGTTTATAGGCATGAAATGTATGGAGGGCAGCCTATAACCACAAGATATAGTGGGTAAAAAATCCTCGAAAAAAAACTTGAAAAAACTTCAAAAAATGTGTTGACAATCTGGGGATAGAGGTGATATACTCAATTTCGTTGCCGGCGAAATAAGAAAAAACGGCAACAAAACGAACCTTGGCAAATGAACAGCAATGCAGCCCTGAAAATTCCAAGAGTTCCGAAGAAGCGGAAAGCCTGTAAGACCTGTAAAGGGAGAGCAGGAAGGAAGCGGAAAGCGGAGCGGAAAATTCAGAGGAAATTCAAAGAACAAACAATCCATGGAGAAACCCATGGACCCAAAAAGAACAGTAAAGCCAGCAGAGGGAACTGCAGCAGGCAAACGAACAAACATGAGAGTTTGATCCTGGCTCAGGATGAACGCTGGCGGCGTGCCTAACACATGCAAGTCGAACGGGTGTACAGAAGGGAAGATTACGGTCGGAAGGTCTGTGCATGAGTGGCGGACGGGTGAGTAACGCGTGGGCAACCTGGCCTGTACAGGGGGATAACACTTAGAAATAGGTGCTAATACCGCATAACGGGGGAAGCCGCATGGCTTTTCCCTGAAAACTCCGGTGGTACAGGATGGGCCCGCGTCTGATTAGCCAGTTGGCAGGGTAACGGCCTACCAAAGCGACGATCAGTAGCCGGCCTGAGAGGGCGGACGGCCACACTGGGACTGAGACACGGCCCAGACTCCTACGGGAGGCAGCAGTGGGGGATATTGCACAATGGGGGGAACCCTGATGCAGCGACGCCGCGTGGGTGAAGAAGCGCCTCGGCGCGTAAAGCCCTGTCAGCAGGGAAGAAAATGACGGTACCTGAAGAAGAAGCCCCGGCTAACTACGTGCCAGCAGCCGCGGTAATACGTAGGGGGCAAGCGTTATCCGGATTTACTGGGTGTAAAGGGGGCGCAGACGGCGATGCAAGCCAGGAGTGAAAGCCCGGGGCCCAACCCCGGGACTGCTCTTGGAACTGCGTGGCTGGAGTGCAGGAGGGGCAGGCGGAATTCCTGGTGTAGCGGTGAAATGCGTAGATATCAGGAGGAACACCGGTGGCGAAGGCGGCCTGCTGGACTGCAACTGACGTTGAGGCCCGAAAGCGTGGGGAGCAAACAGGATTAGATACCCTGGTAGTCCACGCCGTAAACGATGATTACTAGGTGTCGGGGAGCAGAGACTGCCCGGTGCCGCAGCCAACGCATTAAGTAATCCACCTGGGGAGTACGTTCGCAAGAATGAAACTCAAAGGAATTGACGGGGACCCGCACAAGCGGTGGAGCATGTGGTTTAATTCGAAGCAACGCGAAGAACCTTACCAGGCCTTGACATCCCCCTGGATGTGCCGTAACGGGGCTGGCCTTTCGGGGCAGGGGAGACAGGTGGTGCATGGTTGTCGTCAGCTCGTGTCGTGAGATGTTGGGTTAAGTCCCGCAACGAGCGCAACCCCTGCCCGCAGTAGCCAGCATATTAGATGGGGACTCTGCGGGGACTGCCGGGGACAACCCGGAGGAAGGCGGGGATGACGTCAAATCATCATGCCCCTTATGGCCTGGGCTACACACGTGCTACAATGGCGCCGACAGAGGGAGGCGAAGCGGCGACGCGGAGCGAACCCCAAAAACGGCGTCCCAGTTCGGATTGTAGTCTGCAACCCGACTACATGAAGCCGGAATCGCTAGTAATCGCGGATCAGAATGCCGCGGTGAATACGTTCCCGGGTCTTGTACACACCGCCCGTCACACCATGGGAGCCGGGAATGCCCGAAGTCTGTGACCGAACCCGGAAGGGGAGGGGCAGCCGAAGGCAGGCCCGGTGACTGGGGTGAAGTCGTAACAAGGTAGCCGTATCGGAAGGTGCGGCTGGATCACCTCCTTTCTAAGGGGAAGAAGTAGGGGCTGTATTGCTGTCCATGTGGCGAGGTAAAGGAACCGAGCGATATGGGAAGAGGAAGGATCTGGCGGCGATGCGCCCGGGGGGAACACGCGTACCCACCCCGAACACGAGAGTTAAGGCCCGGGCGGCCGATGGTACTGTGCCTTGGCATGGGAGAGCAGGAGGCTGCCAGATTTTTTAAAAAAGAAGAAAGCAAGAGAAAAGAAGAAACAACAGAAGGAAGAAGGGCTTATAGCTCAGCCGGTTAGAGCGCACGCCTGATAAGCGTGAGGTCGGTGGTTCGAGTCCACTTAAGCCCATAAGCCCTGCAGCGGGAGCGGCAGGGCGAGCCAGGGGGGCGTAGCTCAGCTGGGAGAGCACCTGCCTTGCAAGCAGGGGGTCAAGAGTTCGAATCTCTCCGTCTCCATAGCCGGGAAGCCGGCGGGACGTACCTTGAAAACCGAATACCGAAAACAACAGAGAACCAAAAGACATCACCAGAAAAGAGACACCATGGTTCCTGGAACCTGAATCTAAGAAAGAGGAAAGGGAAGAGGAAGCCATGGGAAGAAAGAAAAAGAAAAGAAAAGCCCGAAAGGGCATAAGAAGAACCGCCCGTCCACCCACGCTAGGGAGGACGGGGATGGCTAAGCTGGAAAGGGCACAGGGCGGATGCCTTGGCACTGGGGGCCGAAGAAAGACGCGATAAGCTGCGAAAAGCTGCGGGGAGGGGCAAATACCCGAGGATCCGCAGGTATCTGAATGGGGCAACCCGCGCAGGGAGAGCCTGCGCGCCGGTAAGTGAATCCATAGCTTACCGGGGGGAACCCGGCGAACTGAAACATCTAAGTAGCCGGAGGAGAAGAAAACAAAAGTGATTCCCGGAGTAGCGGCGAGCGAAACGGGAGGAGCCCAAACCGGTGCGCGAAGCGCGCCGGGGTAAGGGGCCGCAGGAACCGACCGGAAAAGAAGCGGAACGGCGCTGGAAAGGCCGGCCGCAGAGGGTGAAAGCCCCGTAGGCGGAAGAAGAAGGGAGGCGGCGGCGCCCGGAGTACCACGGGACACGAGGAATCCAGTGGGAAGGAGCGGGGACCACCCCGCAAGGCTAAATACCCCCAGTGACCGATAGCGTAGAGTACTGTGAAGGAAAGGTGAAAAGGACCCCGGGAGGGGAGTGAAAGAGAACCTGAAACCCTGTGCCTACAAACTGCGGGGGCGTCCGAAAGGGCGTGACCGCGTACTTTTTGTAGAACGGTCCGGCGAGCTGCCGGTGCTGGCAAGGTTAAGCGCCTAAAGCGCGGAGCCGAAGGGAAACCGAGCCTGAAGAGGGCGAGAAAGTCAGCAGCGGTAGGCCCGAAACCGGGTGATCTACCCGTGCCCAGGCCGAAGCTGCCGTAAGAGGCAGTGGAGGGCCGAACCCACGTCCGTTGAAAAGGGCGGGGAGGAGGTGCGGGTAGGGGAGAAATTCCAATCGAACCCGGAGATAGCTGGTTCTCCCCGAAATAGCTTTAGGGCTAGCCCTGCCCGAGCCTGGCGGAGGTAGAGCACTGAATACCCTAGGGGGCGTCAAAGCCTACCGAAGGTTATCAAACTCCGAATGCCGCAGAGGCGGTGGGCGGGAGTCAGACCGCACGAGACAAGTCGGGCGGTCGAGAGGGAAAGAGCCCAGACCTGCAGCCAAGGCCCCCAAGTCCGTGTTAAGTGGGAAAGGATGTGGGGCTTCCAAGACAGCTAGGATGTTGGCCCAGAAGCAGCCAAACATTCAAAGAGTGCGTAATAGCTCACTAGTCGAGAAGCCCTGCGCCGAAAATGTCCGGGGCTGAAACACGGCGCCGAAGCTCAGGGATGCACGTGGGGTGCATCGGTAGGGGAGCATCGCCGGGGCGCGGAAGCAGTGCCGGGAGGGATTGTGGAGCCCCGGGGAGAGAGAATGCCGGAATGAGTAGCGAGAAAGAGGTGGGAATCCTCTTGGCCGAATATCCAAGGATTCCAGGGTAAAGCTGATCTGCCCTGGGTAAGTCGGGGCCTAAGGCGAGGCGGGGACGCGTAGCCGAAGGACAACAGGTGGAGATTCCTGTACTGCACGGGAGCAGAACTGCAGGGACGCATGTGCGAAGCATGGGCCGGGGAGGGAGAACCCGGTGCAAGCGGAGGAGGCCGGCGGGCGGAAAAGCCGTCCGCCACAAGGCCGGTGCCGTGACGCGGAGCGAAAAGGAGTAGCGAAGCATGCAGGGCATGTGCCAAGAAAAGCTGCTATTGTCTGCCGTGCACCCGTACCGCAAACCGACACAGGTGGATGGGGGGAGGACCCCAAGGCCGGCGGGAGAAGCATTGCCAAGGAACTCGGCAAAATGGCCCCGTAACTTCGGGAGAAGGGGCGCCCGTCCGGAAGGACGGGCCGCAGGGAAAAGGCCCAAGCAACTGTTTAGCAAAAACACAGGCCTATGCGAAACCGGAAGGTGAAGTATATGGGCTGACGCCTGCCCGGTGCTGGAAGGTTAACGGGAGCGGTCAGGGAGACCGAAGCCGCGAACTTAAGCCCCAGTAAACGGCGGCCGTAACTATAACGGTCCTAAGGTAGCGAAATTCCTTGTCGGGTAAGTTCCGACCCGCACGAAAGGCGTAATGATTTGGGCGCTGTCTCGGCAATGCACCCGGTGAAATTGAAGTGCCAGTGAAGATGCTGGCTACCTGCGCCAGGACGGAAAGACCCCATGGAGCTTTACTCCAGCTTGGCGCTGGGGTCCGGCGCTGCATGTACAGGATAGGTGGGAGGCTTTGATGGGGGCGCGCCAGCGCTTTCGGAGCCGCCGTTGGGATACCACCCCTGCAGCGCTGGGCCTCTAACCGCCGGCCGTGGAACCGGCCGCGGGACACCGCCTGGCGGGGAGTTTGACTGGGGCGGTCGCCTCCGAAAGGGTATCGGAGGCGCTCAAAGGTCCCCTCAGGATGGACGGGAACCATCCGCAGAGTGCAAAGGCAGAAGGGGGCCTGACTGCGACACCGACGGGTGGGGCAGGCAGGAAACTGGGACTTAGTGATCCGGCGGCAACGGGTGGAAGTGCCGTCGCTCAACGGATAAAAGCTACCCTGGGGATAACAGGCTTATCACCCCCAAGAGTTCACATCGACGGGGTGGTTTGGCACCTCGATGTCGGCTCATCGCATCCTGGGGCTGCAGCAGGTCCCAAGGGTTGGGCTGTTCGCCCATTAAAGCGGTACGCGAGCTGGGTTCAGAACGTCGTGAGACAGTTCGGTCCCTATCCGGCGCAGGCGCAGGAGGCCTGCGGGGAGCTGCCCCTAGTACGAGAGGACCGGGGTGGACGGGCCGCTGGTGTACCTGCTGGGCCGCTTGGCCCACGGCAGGGTAGCCAAGCCCGGGAGGGATAAACGCTGAAGGCATCTAAGCGTGAAGCCCCCCCCAAGACGAGGCCTCCCACGCGGAAGCGGTAAGGCCCCCCGTAGAGGACGGGGTAGGTGGGCGCGGAGTGGAAGCGCAGCAATGCGTGGAGCGGACGCGTACTAATCGGCCGAGGGCTTACCCATCGTGGAGGAGCGGGTGGTGGAGGAAGGGGTATCTGTAGGATACGGTATTCGGTTTTGAGGGCATGTCCCTTTGTATAATCCTCGATAGCTCAATGGTAGAGCACGCGGCTGTTAACCGCGGGGTTGTAGGTTCGAGCCCTACTCGGGGAGTTTTACGGTACGAGAAAATGGAGTGCCGTATGATGCGAGGCTCCGTGGTCAAGCGGTTAAGACATCGCCCTTTCACGGCGGTAACACGGGTTCGATTCCCGTCGGAGTCATTAAAAAATATATTGGTGCATAAATGAATTAATATATGAATATATTGCCATATAATAGTATGGCGCAGTAGCCAAGCGGTAAGGCGTGGGTCTGCAACACCCTGATTCACCGGTTCAAATCCGGTCTGCGCCTCTTAAAAAACTTCGAGAAATTTAATTTTTCGAAGTTTTTATTTTTGTTAAGGAAAAATTCATGTTATAAAAAATTAGTTTTTGAAGAAGTATGGGCCATATACTTGACAATTCTACAGGATTTTGCTAGTATAATTATCGACAGGCAGTCGGTTTATAGAAATTTATAACATGTACAAAGTGCGGAAAATGGTGATAAAAAGATGAGAGTGGTTAAGGAAGCGGAAGAACGTAAGAACGAGATATTGGATGTAGCGGAGCGTCTTTTTGGGACAAAAGGTTTTGACAATACGAGTACCAGCGATATTTTGAACGAAATCGGGATTGCCAGGGGTACTCTTTATTATCATTTTAAGTCAAAAGAAGATATTTTGGATGCGATGATTGACCGGATGACGGGCAGACTGGTAGAAAGGGCGGCGGAAATTATAAAGAAAAAGGAGATACCGGTATGGCAGCGCCTGACGATAATGATGCGGGCACTGAATGTAAACGAACCTATCGGGCAGGAAATCATGGAGCAGGTGCATAAACCGCAAAATGCGTTGATGCATCAGAAGATGCAAAGCCGTTTGCTGGCGGCTGTGAATCCCCTGGTCAGCAGTTTGATTGAAGAGGGAATGCGCGAAGGGATATGCCAGACGGAATACCCGGAGGAAGTGGCGGAAATGACGTTATTATATACGAATACTGTTTTCGATGATTTGATAGAATATAGTAAAGAAGAAAAAGATAGAAAAATCAAGGCTTTTATTTATAATCTGGAACGGCTGTTGAGAATGGAGCGGGGGAGCATGGAGGCAGCGATTCTCCCAATTTTTCAAAATGATGGGGAGCCTGTTTGAATGGAACGAAGCGTTTAAGACCGGAAAAGGAGGGAACAAGTCAGTTCCTTCATTTTATATCATATAACCGACCGTCATACGGTCTATATAGAGAGGAGTCAAAATGAGAATACATAAAAGTAATTTTTCAAAATTTATGCTATTGTGGACGGGAGAGTTGATTTCGGCTGTTGGTGGAGGACTTACCAGCTTTGGCCTTGGAGTATATGTGTTTCATCAAACAGGAAGTGCTGCAAGCATGGCAACGGTTATGCTCCTGGCATTTTTGCCGACACTTTTGCTTAGTGTTCCTGCCGGAGTGTTGGCGGATCGGTATGACAGGCGCGTTCTTATGATGCTCGGGGATGGATGCTCGGCGTTGGGAATTATTTATATACTTATTTGTATGATGCAGGGGGAGGCCGAGTTGTACCAGATATGCATCGGTGTATTTATCAGTTCTACATTTACGGCATTGCTGGAACCGGCTTATCGTGCTACGATAACGGATTTACTGACAAAGGAAGAATATTCTAAAGCAAGCGGATTGGTGAGTATTGCGGGGAGTGCAAAATTTTTGATATCACCAGTTTTGGCCGGAGCATTGCTGGCGGTCAACGATATTAAATTATTGTTGTTCATAGATATCTGCACATTTTTTCCTACAGTAATAGGAGCTGCGGTGGTGAAGAAAAAGATAGGCTCCGGCCGGTCTTCTGTGAAGGATGAAAGAGAACCGTTTAGCGAAAGTTTAAGGCAAGGATGGAAAGCCATTACGGGCAAACGAGGGATTTGGGTTTTGATTACGGTGTCCGCATTGGTTACTTGTTTTATGGGAACGTTTCAGACGCTTGCCCAGCCCTTGATTCTGGACTTTGCGGACAGCGCGATATTAGGGATTGCAGAGACAGTCTGTGCATGCGGAATGCTGGTTTCCGGTTTGTTTTTAGGAGTCAGGGGGATCAAGAGGGGATATGTAAAGGGGCTAAGTATTTCTTTATTCGGAGCAGGAATCTGTATGACGGGACTTGGAATCGGTGAAAATATTTTTTGTGTTTGCTTTTTTGGATTTCTCTTCTTTACGATGCTGCCTTTTGCTAATAATTGTCTGGATTATCTGGTTAGAACAAATATACCGGATGAATTACAGGGACGAGCGTGGGGAGTCATCGGTTTTATTTCCCAGATTGGTTATGTAGTTGCTTATGGGGTCAGCGGATGGGCGGCGGATGGGCTCGCGGAACAGTTTCAGATGAGCGTTGGCCGGGGGGCCGCAGGAATTATTATGATAGCGGGCGGCTTATTGAGTGCGACCGCATTGCTTTTATATCCATTAAAAAGTGTGAGAGCGCTGGAAAGGAAATCAGATGGTTAAAAAACTGATTTGGAATGATATAAAACAAAATAAGCTGTTGGCCGGTGCAACGATATTTTTTATGGGAATTTCCGCCATGATATTTGCCCTGACGGCTTTGCTTTTTTTTCACTTGATGGGAGCGATAGACGGTTTGATGGATAGGGCGAAAGTGCCCGATTATATGCAGATGCATACGGAAGGCAGCGCTTTTGTGGAAAATAAAGGGATTTCTATGGAACGCCGCAGTATTGTCCAGGAATCGGAAATCCGCCGTTTCAGCGAAATGCATGGGGAAGTTAGCGAATGGCAGATTTGTCGTTTTCTGAACATGGATAATAGTCAGGTTTTTCTTGGGGGGAAAAGTCTGGCAGATAGTACACAGGATAACGGGCTTTCCGTGCAGGGAGAGCGGTTTGATTATCTGCTGAATATGGAAAACGAAAAAGCGGAGGTTTTGCCGGGGGAGGTTTATGTTCCTGTTTGTTATCGCACCCGGTATGATCTGGCGGCGGGGGATACGATGGAAATAGGGAGCCGGTGTCTGACGATCGTTGGTTTTCTCCGGGATGCCCAGATGAATTCGATGATGGCTTCCTCAAAACGGTTTCTTGTAAATAGGGAAGATTATGAACAGATCAAAGCATCAGGCAGCGCACAGGAAGAATATCTGATCGAATTTCTGCTTTGTGAAGGTACGGATACAAATGTTTTTGGGACGGCATATGCGTCGGCGAGCCTTCCGGCAAACGGACCGGCAATCACCAAGCCGTTGATTCGGATGATGAATGCCTTATCGGATGGAACAATGATCTTCGTGATCTTTCTGACCGGTGTGGTAATCTTATTGATTTCCATATTGTGCATTCGTTTCATGCTGTCTTTGCAAATGGAACGCGACCGGAGAGAAGTAGGGATGCTGAAGGCACTGGGTGTGGGAAAAGCAGAGATTTTCAAGATTTATTTTGACAAGTATATTCTTCTTTCCGCATGCGGCGGATTGATAGGCTTTTTGACAGCTTGTGTCCTGAAAGAGCCTTTGGCCGGACAGATGCGGGAGCTATATGGCATATTGGCGGACGGATGGAAGATGACAGGAATGTCTCTTGCGGTTGTCTTTTTTACGGAGGGAATAATCTTGTTCGCCGTTATGCACTCTTTGAAAAAAACGAGTCGCATATCGGCTCTGGAAGCGCTGTTTTCGGCGCAGGAAAGAAAAATGGGACGGGGAAGGTACTGGATCATCGGCTTTGTATCAGCTTTCTGTACTTTTCTGGCTCTTGTGCCACGGAATTTATATAGTACGATGTCCGATCCGAAATTCGTAACTTACATGGGAATCGGAGATGGGGAGATACGCATGGATGTGAGGCAGACACAGGACATGGATGTGGCGGCAGGGCAAATTACTTCCGCATTGGCATTGGACCCGGGGGTGGAAAAATATGTGGCGCTGTCCGCCAGATCTTGCAAGGTGATTCTGACGGGCGGGGAAATGGTGAATATTACGGTGGAAACGGGCGATCACAACATATTCCCGGTATATTGTTCGGAAGGGAAAATGCCGGAGAAAGAAGGGGAGATCGCGCTGTCTTCCATGAATGCGAAGGAATTGGATTTGCAAATTGGGGATGCCTTGCGGCTGGTGACAGAGGGACAGGTAACGGAGTACCGGATTTGCGGTATTTATCCCGATATTACAAACGGAGGGAAAACAGCGAAAGCGTACCGGGTGAGCGACCGGGCGCCTGTCGTTTGGAGTGTTTTATATGTTTCCCTGAAAAAAACGGCGGACAAAGAAGAATGGATGAAGCGATACGGAAAAATGGGTGCGGACGTTACCGATATTGAGGGTTATGTGAGGGATACTTACGGCCAGACGCTGGGGCAACTTCGCCTGGCATCCGCGACGGCAATCATACTCGCGGCTCTTGTGGTGGGCATGGTGGTTATGTTGTTTATTCGTTTGATCGTGGAGGAAAACCGCTATGCGATTTCTCTGCATAAAGCATTAGGATTTACCAGCAGAGAAATGAAACGGATTTATTTTATAAAAGGATGCTTACCGGTGGCAGCAGGGGTCATGGGAGGATTATTGGTTGGAAATCTTCTTGGCGAGGGACTTTGCGGAATAATATTGGAATCTTTCGGGGCGGAAGGTTTCCGGTTTATTACCGCATGGGAACAGGTCTTGGCTATCATACCGGCTGTTATATTAGGAACTGCGGTTCCGGCACTTTCGGCGGGGACTGGGGAGATCGGGAGGATAAGGGCTTATGAATGTTGTAACAGGCGCGATTAAACGGGAGAGAGGAAAATAAGGATGAGTGAACGGAATCGGGAAAGCGATGGAATGAGTAAACTATTGCGGGTAGAAAATTTGAGCAAAGACCGTATACTGGACCGGGTATCCTTTGAAATGGATCAGGGGGAAATGCTGGCGGTCATGGGGCCGTCCGGTTCGGGAAAGTCTACGCTTCTTTATAATGTGGCTGGTATGGATCGGCCTTCCGGCGGCAAGATATGGATACATGGAAGGGAGACGGCCGGACTGGGAGAAGATGAAAAGGCGAAGATACGGCTGCATCATATGGGGTTTGTATTTCAGCAGATGAATATGATGGCGAACCTGAATATTTTAGACAATATTTTGCTGCCGGCAATACAGGCGAATAAAGGCGGGGGCAAAAGGGCGAGGGGAGAACTGGAAAGGGCGGCCATAAAATTGATGGAAAAGCTTTCGATTTCCGGCCTGGAGGAACGCAGGACCACGCAGGTTTCGGGCGGCCAGCTTCAGCGGGCTTGTATTTGCCGGAGCATGATGAACTCGCCGGAGATTTTACAGGGAAAAAAAGAGGGGGAGGAGGCATGGCATCTGCTGTTTGCCGATGAACCCACGGGGGCTTTAAATAAAAAAGCTGCGGCGGAGGTGATGGAGGAGTTAGTCAGGCTGAATCACGAAGGGACGACAATACTGATGGCGACACACGATGGAAAAGTGGCGAGCCATTGCCATCGGATATTGTATCTTTTGGACGGACACATTTGCGGCGAATTGATGCTGGGCGAGCCGGCGGATGGAACGGAGAAACGGAGGGAAGAAAAAGTAAATGCGTGGCTGATGGGGATGGGATGGTGAAAAATGCAAGGGCCTCTTCCTTTTTCTTGACAGAATCCTATGATAATTATATTATTTAATTAGAATAAATGAATTAATCTGATTAATAAATTAAAAGATATAAAGTAATAGGAGGAAAACGGTATGAGGGGGAATCGAGGATATAACCAGGAAAGCATACAGGATATGAACCGGACACTTTTAATTAATCTGTTGAGAAAAGAGGGCATTTGTGCAAGGGCACATCTTTCCAATTTGTCCATGTTAAAGCAAGCTACGGTTACGAATATTATGAATGATTTCATTCACTGGGGATTGGTAAAGGAAGTGGGATTTCTTGTAGGGAATAAGGGGAGACGGTCGATAGGGATTTCGATTAACAATGATGATTTTGGAGTGTTGGGGATTCGGCTTGGGAGAAAAAATTATACGGTAGGGCTATTTGATCTTTCGGGAAATCTTGTGGAATATAAAAGGCATGAAGTGGAGGCCGGACAGAAGCCCCGAGAGATTTTTGACAACATCAAAGGAGAGGCAAGGGATCTGATCGGTTCTGCGAAAGGAAGGAAAATAATAGCGGTTGGAATGGCAATTCCCGGCCCTTATAGCGAAAGGCGGGGAAGGATAGAGTTGATGACGGGCGTCAGCGGATGGAATGAGATTTCTATCAAAGAGGAACTGACGGAAGATTTCAAACTGCCAGTTTTCGTAGAGCAGGATGCCAATGCGGGGGCGTTGGCACAATATTGGCACAAAGAAGAGGATTATAAGAACAGCGTATTGGTATATGTGGCAGATGGGCAGGGCGTAGGGGCCGGCATTATTTCCAACGGCGAGCTTCTGAAAGGAAGCATTGGCGTGGCGGGAGAAATCGGCCATACGACGATAGATCTTGGGGGGCCTAAATGCGCCTGCGGCAATTACGGCTGTCTTGAGAATTACTGTTCTTCGATTGCATTCACCAGAAAAGTAAACGAAGAATTGCAACCGGAAAGGGAATATAGCTTTCAGGAAGTTGCCGGAATGGTAAGGGAGGGAAATAAAGCTGCCGTAAAAATATTTTTGGAAAGCTGTGACCGTCTTTCGGTTGGCATTGTGAATATTGTAAACAGTTTTAATCCTGCGTTTATTGTAATCGGCGATGAGATGGCCCATATTGAGCCGGACATCATGCTCCGGCGTATAAAAGAGAACGTGAGGGAGAGGGTACTGCCGGAGATATACGGCAATATGGATATTTCTATGAGCGTGGTCAGTAATGATTCCATGGTACATGGAGCGGCGATCGTGGCGATTATGGATGTATTTGGAAACCCGGCAAAATATTTTGAATAGAAGAAAGAAAATGCAGTCATGAAGATGGCTGCTTTTTTTGTGCGTTTTGGCGAAAATATGTAAAAAAGAGGAAAAGAAAAAATACATATTGACAAATGAAACGGTGTAAGATATTATATATTCATCTTATTAATTAATTCGATTAATTAATAAAATCGAATAACATATTATGGAAAAGTAAAAAAGGAGGGTACAGAAGATGAAGAAAAAGGTATTAGGCATGTTATTGAGCGTGGCAGTAGCGGCAGCTTTGCTGACGGGATGCGGAAACAACGCTGCCGAGAGCAGCAATGAACCGGAAGCGCCGGCTCAGGCGGAAGAAAGTCAGCCGGAGGCGGAAGCTCAGGCCGACGATGGGGAAGCAGAAAATCAGGAAAGCGATGCGGAGGCGCCGGAGGAGGGACTTACGGCAGAAAAAGCTATGCTGGTATCGGCTACGGGCAATGTAATCGAGCCTAAGAACGGGGAGCATTATAAATTTGGTTTTACGGAAATGAGCGCGGGTTCTTTCTTTGACGCATGCTACAACGGCGCAGCGGAAATCGTGGAAGCAAACGGAGACGAGATTGTTCACGTGGAAGGGAAGGCGGACAGCGCATACCAGCTGGGCGTTGTGGAAGACTTTATTGCGCAGGGGTGTGATGCCGTATTTTACAATCCATCCGATGCGGCTGCCAGCGCTGCGGCGGTAAAAGCGTTGAATGATGCGGGCATTCCGATTATTAATTTTGACTCTGCGGTAAGCGATCTTTCGCAAGTAGACTGCTTTGTGGTAAGTGACAGCTATTCGTGCGGACAAATTGCGGGTGAAGAGCTTGTGAAGAACCATCCCGAAGGAGGAAAGGTTGCAGTCCTGGATTTCCCGGCATCTGCGGCGGCGACAGACCGTGCGAACGGATTTATAGATACGGTTACGGCAAACGGATTTGAGGTAGTGGCTCAGATGGATGCGGGAGCAAAACCGGAAAAGGGTCTTACGGTTATGGAGGACTTGATCCAGGCACACGGCGATTTGACGGCAGTTTTCTGTATCAACGATGAGTGCGCACAGGGGGCTTATTCAGCGATTACGGCGGCAAAGGAAGATATCGAAATTTATAGCGTGAATGCAGGTCCGGAAGCGAAAGCAGCTATGGCAAAAGACGGAAAAGAAGGCATCTGGAAATGTACGGCAGCGCAGAGCCCTATTGGGATCGGACAGCAGAGTGCGGAAGTAGCATATAAGATTATGAAAGGGGAAGAATACGAAACAAGAATTGAGATCGCATCCTTTGCGGTAACACCTGACAATATCGATCAGTACAAAGATTCTGAGTGGCAATAAAAAGTAAAAACGGGCTGCTGTACCTGCGGTTTTGCTGCCGGGCAGCGGTCCTTATGAAAAATGAAATGGGAAAAAGAGGAGGCTTCTATGGGTTCATTACTGGAAATGAAAAATATTAGCAAAAGCTTTTCCGGAAATAAAGTATTAAATAATGTGAATCTTTCCGTGGAAGCGGGGGAAGTACATGCGCTTCTGGGAGAAAATGGCGCCGGGAAATCCACCTTAATGAAGATATTAGGGGGAATCTATACGAAGGACAGCGGAAGTATCTACATAGACGGGCAGGAAGCCGGGATGTATGATGTAAGCGAGTCCAGAGCGAGAGGGGTCAGCATTATTCATCAGGAGCTGATGCTGGCGCAGCATCTTACCATAGCGGAAAATATTTTTATGGGAAGAGAAATAAAAAATAAAAAAGGCATGGTGAATTTGAGAAAACAGGAACAGGAGGCGCAGAAGTTTCTGGATCAATATGCGATGGATTTGCCGGCGGATACGAGGCTGGACAAACTGACGATTGCAAAACAGCAGATGGTGGAAATCATCCGTGCAGTTTCTTTTGGCGCGAAAATTATTGTTATGGATGAACCTACTTCTTCCTTGTCGGATGCAGAGGTAGAGATTCTGTATGGAATGATCAGGACATTAAAAAAGAAAAATGTGGCCATGATATATATTTCCCACAGATTGAATGAATTATATGATATTACGGACAGAATTACGGTATTGAGGGACGGCGAGTATGTAGGCTGCGTCGTTACAAAGGAAACGGAACGGGCACAACTGATCAGCATGATGGTGGGAAGGGATCTGGCCAACTATTATACCAAGGCGGATCATGTTATAGATGAAATTGTGCTGAAAGTGACAGATTTGTCCGATGGAAATAAGGTAAAGAAGGTAAGTTTTGACCTGAAAAAAGGAGAAATACTGGGAATTGCCGGACTGGTAGGCGCGGGCAGAAGCGAAACAATGGAATGCCTGTTCGGCCTGACGGCCAGAAAGGCGGGAACTGTTGAATATAGAGGAAAAGAAGTTTGTTTTAAAAATCCAAGGGAGGCCATGAAAGAGGGGTTCGGACTGGTGCCGGAGGATAGAAAACAGGAGGGGTTATTTTTACAGTCGGATATCCGTTTCAATACAACGATTAATGTTGTGGATCGATTTTTGAAGAAATTAATTTGGAATCGGTCAAAGGAAAATCAGATTGTTTCGGAAAAAATGGAGGATATGCATATTAAAGCGACGGGAGCATCCCAGATGGCATCCAAACTCAGTGGAGGAAACCAGCAAAAAGTGCTGATCGGAAGATGGCTCTGCTCCACAAAATCCATTTTGATTTTGGATGAACCGACCAGAGGCGTTGATGTAAAAACGAAAGCAGAAATCTATGCGTTGATCGATAATCTGGCGGCAAATGGGATTTCGATTATTATGGTTTCGTCGGAGCTGCCGGAACTGATCAATATGAGCGACCGGATTATGGTAATGAGCAATGGATACAGTGCCGGAGTTCTGGGAAGGGATGAATTGAGCCAGGAGAATGTGATGACGCTGGCTACGGCGGAAGTGGGCGCATAGGCGAACCGATATGGGTATGCAGTCGCACTGCGGCTCAAAGTTTGCAATGATAGAAAGGGCATGGAGGTTAGCATGGAAGTAAAAAGAGCAAAAGAAAATTGGTTTGCATCCTTTGGAAAAAGTGTTTTAGGGGGAATCAAGTCAAACGGCGGTATTATTATCGGGCTGATTATCATTTGTCTGATTTTAGGAATCATGACGGATTCGTTTTTAACGGTCAGAAACTTCACGAATATTATGAGACAGATTTCTATTAATGTTATACTGGCATGCGGTATGACGATGGTAATTATTTTGGGAGGGATAGACCTGTCCGTAGGTTCTATCATAGCGGTTTCCGGCTGTCTTTGCTGCGGTCTGATTACAAATGTGGGAATTCCTTCCGCAGCGGCTATCCCAGTTTCTATTCTGGCAGGAACGCTGGTAGGCATATTTAATGGATTTGTAGTTTCGAGAACAACGATTCCGCCTTTTATTGTCACGTTGGCAATGATGAATATCGGTAGAGGCTTTGCACGGATTTATACGAAGGCAACGACGATTCTGGTGGATGACGAGTTGTTTACTTTTATTGGAAGCGGCACAGTATTAGGCGGCGTTCCCATACATATTATTTACATGATTGTCGTTATTGCGGCATCTGCGCTGATTTTAAACAGAACCAAACTGGGAAGAAATATTTATGCGGTGGGCGATAATAAGCAGGCGGCTTCTTACTCAGGAATTAATGTGAAAAGGGTAACGATGATCGTATTTGTAATTATGGGATTTTTTGCGGCGTGTGCAGGAATTATAAGCTCTGCCAGAACGTTTTCCGGTCAGTTTAACGTAGGGGAAGGGGCAGAGATGGATGCGATTTCCGCCGTTGTATTGGGCGGAACGAGTATGAGCGGGGGAATCGGACATTTAAGCGGGACGATTATCGGCTGTATTGTAATTGGTGTTCTTAATAACGGCATGAATATTCTGGGCATTGACTCTTCCTGGCAATATGTGGTAAAAGGAGTTGTAGTATTGCTTGCTGTATTTATTGATTATTTTAAGAAAATCAAAGAATAATGATCGGAAAGGATAAGATATGTCAGTTATTTTAGGTATTGACTTGGGGACTTCCAGCGTAAAGGGGATGCTGCTTGACAGTTTTCGGGGAGTGCTGGCGGTAGAATCCGGCGAGTATGACGTTAAAATACCGAGGGAAGGTTATGCGGAACAGGAACCGGAACAATGGTGGGAGGAGACGAAAAAGGTTCTCTTCAAACTAAGGGATGGAAATCGGGAGGCTTTTGGACAAATTGAGGCAGTCGGCTTTTCCGGGCAGATGCATGGAATTGTTCTGACAGATGAAAATGGAATTCCTTTGCGGCCGGCCATTCTCTGGCTGGATCAAAGGTCTAAAAAGGAATTAGGGCAGATATACCGGAAAATAGATTTGGAGAAAATGGGGAATATATTCAGGAACAGGGTATATACCGGCTTTGGTTTTCCATCGCTGATATGGGTTAGGGAACATGAGCCGGAAATACTGAAAAGAACCCGCTGGGTCATGATGCCGAAAGACTTTATCCGTTATAAAATGACCGGAAAAATTGCTTCCGATGTCACGGATGCCTCTTCCACGGCAATTTTCCATACGGCGGAAAGAACATGGGCTTATGATACGATCAGGGAATTCGGGCTTCCGGCGGAGATTTTCCCGCCCTGCGGGGAGTCTATGGATATTGCGGGTTATGTAACAAAGGAATGCGAAAGGGAATGCGGGCTGAAAGAAGGAATTCCTGTCGTTTACGGGGCCGGCGACCAACAGGCGCAGAGTATTGGCAACGGCATTTGTGAAGAGGGGAAGATAATATGCAATATCGGAACGGGAGGACAGATTTCCACTTACATAAAAGAACCCGTATATGATAAGAAGCTTCGAACTCATACGTTCTGCCATTCCATTGATTACGGCTATACGATTTATGGAGCGACTCTTTGCAGTGGGATGTCTTTGAAATGGTTAAAGGATAAAATATTGCGGATTGATGATTTTGACCAATTAAGTCAAATGGCAGGAGAGATTGCGCCGGGAAGCGAAGGGCTTATTTATCTGCCCTACCTGACAGGAGAGCGCACGCCTCATATGGATCCCTGCGCCAAAGGAATGTTTGCCGGACTGACGCTCGGACACGACAGACGCCATATAGTAAGGGCGGTCATGGAAGGGGTTACGATGAGTCTGCGGGACTCCTTGACAATTTTCCGGGAATTGGGTATCAAATGCGATACTATGATCGCATCGGGCGGAGGAGCTAAAAGTCATGAGTGGCTTCAGATGCAAGCGGATATTTTCCATAAAAAAGTGATTGTCTGTGAAGTAAATGAGCAGGCTTGCCTGGGAGCATGTATTCTGGCGGGGAAGGGATGCGGTATTTTCGATTCCGCCAAACAGGCGGCGGAACGGTTTGTGTCATTCGGGGATAAGGTTTATGAACCGAATCCTGAAAATGAAAAGTTATACGATGAACAGTACGAAAGATTCCGGGCTCTTTACCGGAACAACAAGGAATGGATGGTGAATTGACATGGAAAGGATCATTTTGGATACCGATATCGGCACGGAGGTAGACGATGCCATTACGTTAGCTTATCTCCTGGCCAATCCGGAGGCCGAACTGCTGGGCATTACTACGGTGGCAGGAGAGGCGGTGGAGAGGGCGAAGCTTGCCAGCGTCCTTTGCAAAATAGCAGGGAAAAAAATTCCTGTTTATCCAGGCTGTGAAAATCCGATTTTGACGCCTCAGATAGAACGTTATGCGCCTCAGAAAACGGTTTTGAAAAAATGGGAACATGATAAGGAGTTTCCTGAAAACAGGGCGGTGGCCTTTATGCAGGAGATGATTCACAAGTATCCGGGAGAGATTACTCTTATTTGCATCGCTCCCCTGACCAATATCGGTTTATTGTTCGCTATGGATCCGAAGATTCCTTCTTTGTTGAAACGAATCGTCCTTATGTGCGGTTCCCCGACTTATACAAGGTATGACGGTACGTCGGAAACGATGAGCGCTATGGATAAAAGCGATCTTATCGTTTTAGGAAGTAAAGGGGTCATTGAGAACAATGCGCTGATCGATCCTCATGCAACAAAACTGGTTTATGGTGCGGAAGTAAAAGAACATGTGACTTGCGGATTAAATGTAACAAGCAGGCTGATCATGAAACCGGAAGAGGCGGAGAAAATATTTCATCATCCCTTGCTGGAGCCGGTACTGGATATCGCGAGGGAGTGGTTCAAGGATGAGGAAAGGGTGACTTTCCACGATCCATTGACCGCAGTATTCCTTTTCCATGAAGATGTATGCCGGTTTGAAAGGGGAAAGCTGGAAATCGAGACGGACAGCAGACTCCTTTCCGGTTTTACTTATTGGAGGCCGGATGAAAACGGGCCGCACCGGGTTGCTATGGATGTGGACAAGGAACTTTTTTATCAATATCTTTTTGAAGTGTTTCGTTAAGAGAGGAGAGCTGGAATGAAATACGGGATTTATTTTGCTTATTGGACAAAGGAATGGTTTGCGGATTATAAAAAATATATGGATAAGATATCCGGGCTTGGGTTTGATGTGATGGAAATTTCCTGCGCCGCGCTCAGGGATGTTTATACGACAAAAGAGCAGTTGATCGATCTTCGGGAATATGCGAAGGAAAAAAATCTGACATTGACGGCGGGATATGGCCCTACGAAAGCGGAGAATCTTTGTTCGGAAGACCCGGAGGCCGTAAAACGCGCCATGTCTTTTTTCAGGGATTTGCTTCCTAAATTGCAGCTGATGGATATTAAGATTTTGGGGGGAGGTTTGTATTCTTACTGGCCGGTGGATTTTACGCTGAATAACGATAAAGAGGGCGATAGGGCAAGAGCCGTGAAAAACCTGAAAGAACTTTCCAAAACGGCGGAGGAATGCGATGTGACTCTGGGGATGGAGGTTTTGAACCGTTATGAAGGATATATTCTGAATACTTGTGAGGAAGCCATTGATTTTGTGGATGAAATCGGCAGCAGTCATGTAAAAATCATGCTGGATACCTTTCATATGAATATAGAAGAGGACAATATAGCGGCGGCGATCCGCAAAGCGGGGAAGAGGCTGGGACACTTGCATCTGGGAGAACAGAACCGGATGGTTCCTGGAAAAGGAAGCCTTCCCTGGAACGAAATAGGACAGGCTCTGAGAGACATTGACTACAAGGGAGCTGCCGTTATGGAGCCGTTCGTCATGAAGGGGGGAACGATTGGGAGCGAAATCAAGGTTTGGCGTGATTTGCTGGATGATACCAGCGAAGAAAGGCTGGATGCGGATGCAAAAGCGTCTTTGAACTATGTAAGGCATGTGTTTGGGATTTGAGAGTGGGAAGAAATTCGTCGGTGTAACTTATAAGCGGGAGCAGAATCACGAGGAGTACGATGCCATGAGAAGAAAAGACCGGGAGGTTACAAAACAAAGCGAAATAGCGCAAATATTAGATATGTGTAAAACAGCATGCATCGCTATGGATGACGAAGGAGAGCCTTATGCGGTGCCTTTGAGCTACGGATATGAATGGAAGGGCGATGATTTGATATTGTATTTCCATTGTGCAAAGGAGGGGAAAAAATTAGAAATCCTGAAACGCAACAACCGGGTATGCTTTACGATTTTCAGCGAGGGAGAACTGCTGTATACGGAAAATCCATGTAATTCAGGATACTATTTTTCCAGCGTGACAGGCAATGGAGTGGTTGACTTTATAGAAGAAACTGTGGAAAAAGGACATGCTTTACAGAAAATGTTTGCGCACCAAACGAAAAGAACCGTTGAATTTACAAAAGCACAAATAGATTCCGTATGCGTTTTCCAAATCATCTCCCAAAATTACACAGGGAAACGTAAAGCGAAAAGATAAGGATAGAAATATACAGAAATCAAATTTGCCAGTGAAGACAAAGGACAGGAGGGACAAACCGGAAGCCTGGGAAGGGCCGGCGGGGTGTTTTCTTGTGCCAGCTTCAAAAAAATGGATTTTCTAAATATTCCGGTAAAATGGCATCAACCGTACGCAACCGCCCGCCATTCGCCATCCAGGCTCATCGCGGCCTTTTGGTGACATCCGTGTCACCAAATTGCTGTTTCTGAATGGAATATTAAGAAAATCTCATTTTTTTACGCAAGGCACAGGAAAACATCTCGCCGGCCCTTTCCAGGCTTCCGGTTTGTCCCTCCTGTCCTTTGTCTTCACTGGCAAATTTGATTTCTGTGAAATTGATTTTTGTGAAATTGATTTCACTCATATGGACATATCATTCCCTGTGAGTTAAACTATAAGAAAGGCACAGAGGGGTACGGGAATGAAATATATGCAGAATTTGGCGGTGATATTGGGAATTTTCTTTCTCCTATATTTTTTAGGGGTAAAAATATCAGGAGGTTATGGAACCAATTTTTATTTTATCTGGCTGATGATGGGCCTGGCTTTGATTGCGTGGGCGGTATGTATGAAAAAGGGAATTCTTATCCCTCATATTCCCATATGGATCAGAAGGATTTGCCTTGCGCTGGTATGTTTGGGATGTCTGTTGTTCGTACTGGTGGAAGGGTTGATTTTGAGCGGATTTATGGCGAGGGGAGATGCGGGGCTGGATTATGTGATTGTGCTGGGGGCGCAGATGAAAGAGCATGGGCCGAGCCGTGTGCTGCAGATGCGGCTGGATACGGCGTATGATTATCTGGTGGAAAATCCCGATACGAAAGCCATTGTTTCAGGAGGACAGGGGAGTGACGAGCATATCAGTGAGGCGCAGGGGATGTATGATTATCTGGTGGGAAGAGGAATCGCGCCGGAGCGGATCATAAGAGAGGATCAGTCGCGCAATACCAGCCAGAATATTAATTACAGCAGCGCGTTTCTGGATAAAGAGAAGGATTCGGTAGGTATCGTAACAAATAATTTTCATATTTTCAGAGCGACGCATATTGCGAAAAAAAGCGGTTATAAGCAGGTGTGCGGGATCGCGGCTCCGTCGGAGTGGATGCTTCAGGGGAACAATATGCTGAGGGAATTTGCGGGCGTAGTGAAGGATTTTCTTGTTGGAAATATTTGAGCGGCCAGTTAGGCGGGGTGGAAGTGGAAAAGAGAAGGAATGGGAGGTTTTGTATGGCAAAGAAAGAGATAGAACGGTTGAAACAGTGGATTGAGGAGAGCGACAATATTGTATTTTTTGGCGGGGCAGGAGTATCTACGGAAAGCGGGATACCAGATTTTCGCAGTGTGGACGGTCTGTACCATCAAAAATATGACTATCCGCCGGAAACGATATTAAGCCATACTTTTTATCGGAATAAGCCGGAAGAATTTTACCGGTTTTACAGGGATAAACTGATCGGTTTCGAGGCGGAGCCTAATCAGGCCCATAAGAAACTGGCGCAATGGGAGCAGGATGGTAAGTTAAAAGCGGTGATCACGCAGAATATCGACGGGCTGCATCAGGCGGCGGGGAGCCGGAAAGTATTGGAACTGCATGGTTCAACGCTGCGCAATTATTGTGAACACTGCGGCAAGTTCTTTGATGTGGAGGATATCAGAAACGGGGAAGGCGTGCCGGTGTGCGATGCGTGCGGGGGACCGGTTAAGCCGGATGTGGTGCTGTATGAAGAAGGGTTGGATCAGGATGTATTGTCGGAAGCGGTGCAATTTATTAAAAACGCGGATGTTCTGATCATAGGAGGTACGTCATTGGTCGTATATCCGGCGGCCGGATTAATCGATTATTATCGCGGAAATAAGCTGGTATTGGTGAATAAAACGCCTACGGCGAGGGATGGAGTGGCGGATCTGGTAGTGCAGGGCGCGATCGGGGAGATTTTTGGGCAACTGTAGAGAGAGAGGAAAAGCGCATGGATATTCAAGTGGGCAATATTTTACGGTTGAAGAAACAGCATCCTTGTGGAAGCAGGGAATGGGAAGTTTTGCGGACGGGAGCGGATTTTCGCTTAAAATGTATGGGATGCGGCCATCAGATTATGATAGCCCGCCGGG
This sequence comes from Lachnospiraceae bacterium 28-4, assembly GCA_000403275.2. Taxonomy (GTDB): domain Bacteria; phylum Bacillota; class Clostridia; order Lachnospirales; family Lachnospiraceae; genus Kineothrix. Next base: position 481,818 of record KE159600.1, on the reverse strand, counting down.
TCTTGGAAAAAAGTGTGAGGGAAATCAAGCAAAAGCCTTGAAAACGCTAGGCTTATATGATATCATATTAACTCGTGATATATTTTAATTCCTTGCTCCTGATTATTTCGGGGGCCAGAGACCAAAAGGAGGTAACGCACATGAACAAATATGAATTAGCCGTTGTTGTCAGTGCAAAAATCGAAGATGAAGAAAGAGCGGCAGTAATTGACAAATGCAAAGCTCTGATTGAAAGATTCGGTGGACAAGTTACAGAAGTTGATGAATGGGGTAAGAAGAGACTTGCTTACGAAGTTCAGAAAATGAAAGAAGCTTTCTACTACTTCATCCATTTCGATGCTGAAAGCACTGTTCCGGTAGAGATCGAACACAGAGTTCGTATCATGGACAATGTGATCAGGTATTTATGCGTACGACAGGACGAGGCATAAAGAACAGGAGAATGTATGAATAAAGTAATACTTATGGGACGTTTGACAAGAGACCCCGAGGTGCGGTATGCACAGGGAGAAAGCCCATTGGCGATTGCCAGATATACGCTTGCAGTGGACCGCCGTTTTAACAGGAACGGCGACGATGCCACGGCAGATTTTATTAATTGTGTAGCATTTGGAAGGAGCGGGGAGTTTGCGGAGAGATATTTCCGTAAGGGAATTAAGATCGCAGTAACCGGACGTATCCAGACAGGAAGCTATACGAATAAAGATGGCGTTAAGGTATATACGACGGAAGTCGTAGTTGAAGATCAGGAATTTGCGGAGAGTAAAAATAATTCCGGCGGCGATGGTTATGCCGGCGGCAATTATTCAGGAGGCAATAATTATTCAGGAGGCAGCAGACCGGCTCCTATGGCAGCCGGGGATGGGTTTATGAATATTCCTGATGGAATCGACGAGGAATTGCCATTTAACTGATCATTATTTTCAATTTTTAGATAGGAGGCATGATTATGGCTTACAATAAAGCGGAAAAGTCCGATTCCCCGGTAAGGAGAAAAGGCGGAATACGCAGAAGAAAAAAAGTTTGTGTATTTTGCGGAAAAGACAATGTGATCGACTACAAGGATGTCAATAAATTAAAAAGGTATGTATCGGAAAGAGGAAAAATCCTTCCCAGAAGAATCACAGGAAACTGTGCAAAGCATCAGCGTGCATTGACCGTTGCGATTAAGAGAGCGCGTCATCTTGCATTGATGCCTTACGTTCAGGAATAAGATTTGGCAGAATAAGGCCGGTTATCCGTCAGGATAGCCGGTTTTCGCATGTCTGTTATGTTTTCGGGGAGGAATATTGATTTTAAGGGGCGAAATGTATATAATGGAAAAGGTTATTGGAATCTACATGCAATAAATCCGCGCAGAAACGGGGAAAAGAATGAAAGAGCAATTTGACGAGAAACTGGATATAGAAAGAAACTGGAAGCGGGAACAACGCATCAGGGAGATGCGGAAGCGGAAGGAGCAGCAGAACCGGATACGGAAATGGATCCGGGCAGGGGTACCGGTACTGGCAGGTATTGTCATTCTGGCCGTGGTTATGGTAGTCAAAGGGACAGGGAAAACTTCCGGCGGCCAAAGGGGGGAAAAAGGGGCGGGAGCGAATGGCGGGACGCCGGTTTCCCAAGAGGTGGAGAGTGCGGAAAACCGGGCCGGAGAGACAGCGGGACAGGAGAGGGGAAGTGGAGCATTTACGGATAAGGAATGGGAACAGGTGCCGGCAGGGGAGGCGCAGCCGGAAGGAGAAGGACAGGAAGAAGTTCAGGCGCCTTATTCTGCAAAGGAAACGGAAGACACGCTGCATCTTGGAACGGATCTTGCCAGTACGTATGCGATTTTGATCGATTTGGACAAAGGGAATATTGTGGCGGAAAAAAATGCCCGTATCAGAATGAACCCGGCCTCTATGACAAAAGTGCTGACCTTGCTGGTAGCGGCGGAACATATAGATAATTTGGAAGATACGTTTACGATTACTTTGGAAATTACGGATTATAGTTTTGTCAATGGATGCAGCAATGCGGGATTTGAGAAAGATGAAACGGTGACGGTACGGGATCTGTTGTATGGAACGATTTTGCCTTCCGGCGCGGAAGCGGCGGTAGGGCTGGCGGTTTACGTAGCGGGTTCCCAGGAAGCCTTTGTGGAACTGATGAACGAAAAGCTGGAAGAACTGGGGCTGGCAGAGAGCGCGCATGTTACGAATTGCGTAGGTATATACGATGAAGACCATTATTGTACGGTTTATGACATGGCTATGATTATGGAGGCTGCTATGGATAACGAGCTTTGCAGGGAAGTGTTGTCCGCCCGTACTTATACTACATCGGAGACGGAAGCCCATCCCGAAGGACTGATGCTGAGTAATTGGTTTATACGCCGTATTGAGGACAGAGATGTGGGGGGGAAAGTGCTAAGCGGCAAAACCGGTTTTGTAAAGGAATCGGGAAGCTGCGCATCCAGCTACGGGGAGGATAAGAACGGGAAAGGATATATATGCGTCAGCGCGGATGCGGACAGCCCGTGGATCTGTATCGGAGATCATGTACAGTTATACCGGAAGGTGATGCTTCCATGACAGGATAAGCGGTTTGATTTTTTGTTGTTAATAATATCATGAAAAATTGGAAATAGAACCAATAGATTTGTGTGACATGCACAAAAATATGGGTTCTATTTTTGTACTTTTTATAATAGACCGAGGGGTTACTGAGCGGTTTAAACTGATACTAACAGCAATATCAAGTAATAAAAGCTGTGCGGAAATGAAGGTAAAAATAGATAAAAGGAGGTACACATGAAGATTCGAATTCTTTACCGTCAGATTCAGGAAATTCCGGCAGAGAACAGAGAAAAACAAAAGGAATTGGAACATAGCAGTGATTTGGCGGCGCTTAGACTGGGGATTCCATTACCGACACGCTATCGCCCTTTTACGGGAAATATGAATTCGCGGATGAGAATACATGAACGCGAATATGAGTCGATTGCGGATTTTACACGGCTGCATGAAATGTGGCTGAATGATCCGGAATGCAGACAGATAGATGAGGAATGGGAAAAATGCTATATTTGGGAACGGCGGGAAATACTATATGTGGATGATGCCGGCGACCCTACGATACCATGGCTGCAGATGGCGGCAGAGCAGGGACGGACAGTGAAATATGTCGTAAATCCTGATTATAAAATGCCGAAGGAGCAGGATAATTACAAAGGCTGACGGGAGGATGATGACAAGTGAGGATTGTATATCGCCAGACACAGGAAATTCCATTTGATAAATGGATGCAGGAACTGGAACTGGAAAGAAAAACGGATATAGAGGAGGCGCGCCTCGGACATCCTTTGCCAAGGAGGTACCGCATGTACTCGGGGGCTGAACACTCACAGACAAGGATTCATGAGCGTATATATGATGATTTTGCTGCGTTTGGCAAAATGTTTGAGGCATGGGCCGAAGACGAAGAATGCCAGAAAATTGAGGTGGAACGACATAATTTTTATGTGTGGGAACGGGAAGAACTGTTATATGTAGATGATCCGGTCGATGAGGATGCCTTAAGAAAAGAGCTTGCAGCGAAAATGGCTGATGCAGGGGAAGAAAAAATAATTTAGGATGGGCGAAAATGGATGATGTTATTTTAAAACTACACGGGATGGTGAAAAGCTTCGGTTCCACGAAAGCAGTGCAGGACGTTTCCATGGAACTTCGTAAGGGACAGGTATTAGCGCTGATTGGGGAAAATGGTTCCGGAAAATCCACGCTGATGTCCATGGTAACAGGTACGCTGCAGCCGGATAAGGGTCGGATGGAGCTGAAAGGAAAGGAATATGTGCCGGATTCCATTATTGCCGCAGGAAATTCGGGAGTATGCATTCTCATTCAGGAGCTGGGTACTATTGATGGACTGACAGTGGCAGAGAATATTTTTCTTGGCAAAGAAAAAAGGTTCGCCAGCGGGTTCCGTGTGAGCAGCCGGCGGATGAACCAGGCGGCAGATGAGCTGTTGCAAAGTATGGGAGTCAGCCACTTCGATGCAAAAACAGAGGTGGATGCGTTGTCCTTTGAGGAAAGGAAATTGATCGAAGTATGCAGGGCTATGTATAATGATCCGGATATTTTGATTGTGGATGAAACAACTACGGCTCTTTCCCATACGGGCCGGGAAAAAATTTATACGATTATCGAAAATCTCAAGAAGCAGCAGAAAGCGGTGGTATTTATTTCCCATGATTTGGATGAGGTGCAGAAGGTGTGCGATTCAGCGATGATTTTGCGGGATGGCAGTTATATCGGCACTCTTTACGGGGAAGAAGTTACTCCTGAAAATATGCGGCAGATGATGATAGGAAGAGATTTATCCGGCAATTATTACAGGACGAAAGGGACGACTTATGTCAAAGAAGAAGTGGCGCTGGATGTGCGGAATATTCAATATGGGATTTTGCATGACGTAAGTTTCCAGCTTCATAGAGGAGAAATCCTTGGGTTAGGAGGCCTTACAGAATGCGGAATGCATGAGTTGTGCAAAATTGTGTTTGGTGCGATCAAGCCGGATGCGGGAGAAGTGGAGCTGACAGAGAATCATGTTAAAATCACGTCTCCGGCTGTGGCGATTAAAAATCATATCGCTTATCTGCCAAAAGACAGGGATAATGAATCCTTATTTCTGATGACAAGCATTAAGGACAATATTACGGTAGCTTCTATGGATCGTCTCAGGAACGGGCCTTTTATCACGAGAAAAAGAGAAAGAGACCTGGCGGATCAGGCGGCCGGGCAGTTATCGGTGAAGATGCGGGATGTGGAGCAGTTGACGAAGGAGCTTTCCGGAGGCAATAAGCAGAAAGTTGTGGTTGCAAAATGGATGGCGAATGAGTCTGATATTCTTATTATGGATTGCCCTACGCGCGGTATAGATATTGGCGTTAAGGCAGCCATTTATAAGCTGATGGAACAATTAATTTCGGAAGGAAAAGCGATTTTAATGGTTTCGGAGGAGATCCCGGAGCTGCTCGGAATGTCGGACAGGATACTGATCATGAAAGACGGTACAATTAACGGGGAATTTGACAGGAGTGAAGAAGTTACGGAAAAAAGCCTGATTGAAAAGTTAATCTGACGCACTGTCGGCGGGTTCTGGTCGACAGGCGGAAAGAAAGGCGTGGTTATTGAGATGAAGATGAAAGAGGCTCCTGTTTTGGGGGCAAAAGGATCAAAGAAAGAAAGCAATGTTTTAAAAAATGCGGAATGGGCAAAAAAAGCGGTGCCATTTCTTGGGCTGCTGGTACTGGTTTTATTGTTTAGCACAACGACGGACGGCAGATTTCTTAAGGTTGCGAATTTGCAGAATATTTTTTCCCAGGCGGCAATTGTCATGGTTGCCGGTACCGGCTGCTCTTTTGTTATGTCCCATAATAATCTGGATTTTTCCTTGGGAGGCGCATGCGCTATGAGCGCCGTAGCCGGTATTGTGATTGGGGCCAAGTTCTCATATGCATGGATGCTTCCTGTCTGCCTGGCAGTGGGAATGATGTGCGGCCTGGTTACGGCTGGTCTGCATATCAAGGCAAGGATTCCGGCATTCATGGCCGGCATGTGTATTATGTTTGCCGGGCGGGGACTGGCTCAGGGAGCATATTTGCAGTTTGTCATGACTCTGCCTCAGGATTACAAAGTATTGCAGAATATATGGTTTTATTTTGCAGTCGTTACCATAATCTTTCTGACCGCCTATATCTTGTTTGAATATACGAAAATCGGTAAATACAATAAACTGATAGGATCTAATATGCAGGTGGCAAAACTGAGCGGAGTACCTGTAAACAAATATAAGGCGATGGCATTTGCCGTAAGTGGTTTTACGGTTGGGGCAGCGGCATTTATGTCAATTATCCGGGGAGGAGGTGTGGGGGCGCAGACAGGAACGAACCTGGAAACAAATGTGCTTTTGGCATTAACGCTGGGAGGCTTCCCGTTGACAGGAGGATCACAGGCGAAGATGCGGAGTGTGATTGTCGGCGCATTGGTACTTTTTATGCTGAATAACGGATTGCAGCTTTGGGGCGTGGATCCAACCATAATCAATGTAATAAAGGGAATTGTATTTTTGGTGGTTGTTTATATTACGATTGACCGAGGCTCAGGAGGGGTCATGATTTAAAACGTTAAAACGAAAAAGGAAAAGGAGAGAAACAGTATGAAAAAGAAACTTGCAGCAATAGTGACAGCGATAGCGGTAACCGTTGTTTCCCTGGCCGGTTGTGGGAACAGCACTGAAAGTTCCGGTTCTGCGCCAGCCGCGGAAACGGAAAAGGCAGAGGGGGAGACCGCAAACAGCGGAAACGCGGAAGAAGCAGTCAGGCATAAAATAGGCGTGATTTTGTACGGCAAAGATGATTCCATGGGAGCGGCGGACTATGCTTATTTAAATTATGCGGCAGAGGCGCTTGAGGTGGATATACAGTGGGCGTTGAATGATTACGATGCCGAATCGCAGCTCGCTTCGGCAGAAAATCTTGTATCTGCCGGTTGCGAAGGACTTCTGTTTCTTCCGATCAATGACAATGCGGTAAGTCTGATCGGCGATTATTGCCAGCAAAATGAAATTTACTTCCAGATGATGAACCGCGATATCAGCGATAATACAATCAAGGAAGCCACACAGGCGAATCCTTATTATGTAGGCACCAGTTTTGAAGCCAATGAAGCGGCGACAAATGAACTGACAAACTTTATGGCAGAGGAAGGCCGTTTGAAATATGGCGTTGGCAAGGTGCCTCCCGGTTCTTCCCTGTCTGTCCGCAATACGGCGTTTGAGGAGTCGGTAAAAGCGGTAAATGGAACGATTCTGGCGGATTACACGGCACCCAGCGATGGAAGTACACAGGCTTATGTAACTTATATTGAAAACTTTGTCAATTCTTATCCGGAAATGGACGGTTTGCTGTTAAGCAGCACGACCGGAGGCGGCGGTGAGACAATTATGAATACCCTTCAGTCTCTGGTAGAGCCGGGCGCAATTAAAATAGTGGCTTTTGATACTTTTGAAGGCATGGAAGAAGGATTTGAAGACGGATGGCTGACAGCGCTGGCAGGGGGTATTGCAGTACAATGCGTACCGGATTTTATTATGCTGTATAATGCGGTGGATAAGACGCCTCTTGCCGAAGGATATACCGTTTTATACCAGAATTTTATTTTTATTACCAATCTGGAAGAATGTTCCACATTTGCACAATACATTGATAATCCCGAGCATATGATCTACGATGCCGAGACGATCCGCAGCCTTGCAAAACGTTATAACCCCGATGCCACGCTTGATGATTTAGTGAATCTTATGGAGAGCTATAGCCTCGGATGGGTTGTGGATAATGCGGGACAATAAAAAAATACGCATGCAAGGTCTTGCGACTTTGAAAGGGGTATGGTTATAAGTATGAAAACAGTAAAAAATATTATGGCTAAATATGCATTAATGCTGATTGTGCCGATAGCGGGATTTCTGGTTTTATGGCTTGTTTTTCCGAAGGCCGTAGGAGCGAGGAATATTCCTTCTTTGTTAAAACAGGCTATTGCGCCGGCGGTACTTGGCTGGGGAGTTTTATTTAACATGAAGGTAGGGAACTGGGATTTTTCAGTTGGTTCCGAAGTGCTGATCAGTTCCATTATCGGCGGAAACCTGGCGATTATGTATGGACTGGGAATGCCGGGGATGCTTGTGCTGACTGTTCTCATCGGCTTGATGGCCGGAGCAGCCGTAGGATTGGTCTATTATATGCTTAAGATACCGACCATCATTGTTTCTATTGGAATGCTGCTCATATATGAAAGTCTTGGAAGCTATGTTTTCGGCGGGGCGGGAGTTTATATCCCGTCCGGCTGGAAGCTGCTGGGGACGGGGGCGTTGTTTGCGATCGCAGGCGTTTCTGCGGCACTTTCATACTTTTTATTTTACCGGTCAGGAATCGGGTACCATGTACGTGCGGTTGGAAATAATGCCAGCGTGGCGGCGGTGAATGGACTAAATGTATATAAGGTTAAAGTTTTTTCGATTGCTATTGCAGGAATGTTTTCCGGTATTTATGCAATGGTTTGCCTGGGGACAAGCGGAGTGCAGAAAACGGTAGGTTCCATGAATTCCATGGGGACATGTTTTGATGCGATGATGTGCGTGTTTGTAGGTATGTCCATCAGCCGCAGAGGCAATCTGATTGCAGGGATTTTTTGCGGAAGCATTGTGATGCAGTTAATTAAGTTATGTTTGATGGCATGCGGATTCCCAAGCGAATACAATTCCATTGTCATTGCGGTTTTTGTACTGGCATTTATGGCTATGGATTCCCGGGCACGGGCGTCGGCGGCCGGAAAAAGGAAAAGCAGAGCGGCTGGCGTTGCTTAGAAAGGATAAGAGGATGAACTGGGAAGAACAGAGAGCGGTAGTGACCGGAGCGGCCTATGGCATCGGGCGGGAGATCGTATTTTCGCTGGCAAAAAGGGGATGCCGGGTGGCGTGTCTTGATATAGCGGACGACGACAATGTAAGAACGGCCGGCCGGGCATCTGAGCTGGCGGGAAAGCAGTGCCGGGCCTATCATTGCGATATCGCGGATCCCGACGGCATTGATGAGACATTTGAAAAGATTTTCCGGGAGTTTGGCGGGATCGATATACTGATTAATAATGCGGGTGTTTTTTCCGCCATGTCTTTTGTGGGGGATACTTATGAAGCGGCATTGGAAGATTTTCATTTTAATATGGATGTGAATGCCAGGGGAACCTTCCTGTGTGCAAAAAAGGCGGCGCCGCAAATGGCAAAAAGAGGGGGCGGGCATGTGATTAATGTGGTGACTAACCATGTAAAACGTTATTTATTTCCGCCCAGCGACAGCGAACATAGTTATGATGCGTCCAAATATGCCCAGCTTGCGTTGAATGAGTCGTTGGACTGCGAACTGAAAGCGTATGGCATACGGGTAAATGCAGTCTGTCCTGCGGCGACGAGAACGCCTATGCTGCAGTCCTTTTTTGACAGCCTTGGGATGGAAATGACCAAGGAAACGATCGGGAAATGTACCGGCATACCGTCTCTTCTGGAACCCGATGAAGTGGCGGAAGCAGTTTGCAGCATATTGGAGTGGGATGAAACGCAGCCTACGGGAAGGGCTATGCTCCTTGTACATTCAGAAGATTGCGAAAAATTAAAATATGGTTATGTAGAGGAATTGGGAAGATGATGATAGATATAGAAAAAACGATACAGGAAATGACGCTGGAGGAAAAAGCGTCCTTGTGTTCCGGGCTGGGGTATTGGGACACGAAAGCGTTGGAACGTTTTGGAATAAAATCGTTTATTATGACGGACGGACCCAATGGAGTCCGTATGCAGGAAGGGACGAATGACCGGTTTGGCCTGAATGAAAGCGCGAAGGCAACATGCTTTCCGACAGGTTCCTGCCTGGCGTCGTCCTGGGATACCGGACTTTTATACGAAGTGGGCGCCGCTATCGGGCGCGAGGCAAAAGCAAAGAATGTAAGCCTTGTGCTGGGTCCTGCGGTCAATATGAAACGGAGTCCCTTATGCGGCAGGAACTTTGAGTATTTATCAGAGGATCCTTTGCTGGCGGGAAAGCTGGGAGCCGCTTATGTGAAGGGAATGCAGAAGCAGGGCGTCGGAGCTTCCCCGAAGCATTTTGCCGCGAATAACCAGGAACGTTACAGACAGACAATAGACAGCCGCGTGGATGAGCGTACTTTGCGGGAAATATATTTAAAGGTTTTTGAAATTATAGTAAAAGAAAGCGCTCCATGGATGATGATGTCTTCCTATAATCAGATCAACGGGGAATTTGCATCCCAAAACCGTTGGCTGCTGCATGATGTCCTAAGAAAAGAGTGGGGATACAAAGGCCTGATGGTGACAGACTGGTATGGTACGAATGTGAGACCTATGGGAGTGGCGGCAGGACAGGATCTGGAAATGCCGGGCAACGGAGGGATAAGCGACAAAGAAATTGTGGATGCTGTGCGCGCAGGACATCTTTCGCAGAACGCTGTGGACGAATGCGTCCGTCATTTTCTTAGGCTTTATAATCTTCTTCAGGATGGCCAGGGACAGCCGGCAGCCGATTACGAAGAGAACCACCGTCTTGCCTGTCGTGCGGCTGCGGAAGGTTCCGTTCTGCTAAAAAATGATGAAGCGGTGCTGCCGCTGGAAAAGGGGCAAAAGATTGCGGTAATCGGAGCGTTTGCGAAGCAGCCCAGATATCAGGGGGGAGGAAGCTCGCATCTGAATGCGAATCAGATGGATGTTCCATGGGATGCTTTTTGCAGGAGAGTAGATAACAAGTTGCTTTCATATTCGCAGGGATATGATGTTTCCCGCGATGAGCCGGACGAAACATTAATTAAAGAAGCGGTTGACAGGGCAAGGGAGGCGGACGTTGCGGTAATCTTTTGCGGCCTGACCGATAATTTTGAGTCGGAGGCATTTGACCGCGAAACGATGTCGATGCCGGAAAGCCACAACAGGTTGATTCGGGATGTGGCACATGCCAATCCGAATACCGTGGTTGTGCTGGAAAACGGTTCTCCTGTCGAAATGCCCTGGCTGGATGACGTGAAAGGAGTTTTGGAATCCTATCTCGGCGGCGAAGCGGGGGGAAGCGCAGCGGTGGAATTGCTGTATGGGGATACGAATCCTTCCGGAAAGCTGGCTGAAACCTTCCCGCTCAGGCTGGAGGATAATCCTTCTTATTTGAACTTTCCGGGTTGTGCCGGTTATGTCGAATACAGGGAAGGCATTTTTATAGGATACCGTTATTATGCTTCCGCAAAAGTAAAACCTTTGTTTCCGTTTGGATATGGACTGTCGTATACGACGTTTGACTTATCGGATGTGCATATCAGCGCGGCATCTTACAGGCGGGGGGAAAAGCTGCCGACGGTAAGCGGCAAAATAAAAAATACCGGCCATACGGCCGGAAAAGAGGTCATGCAGGTGTATGTAAAAGCACCGGGGAAAGAGGCGGTAAGACCCGTATTGGAGCTGAAAGGCTTTACAAAAGTTTTTTTGGAACCGGGAGAAGAAAAACAGGTGGAAATTGAAATATCGGATTTGGATTATTGGAATGGTGATCTGGGTTCATGGGAACTGGAAGGCGGCGATTATGAAATTCTGGTGGGGACATCCAGTGAAAACCTGCCGTTCTGGCTGCCGTTAAGAGTGACAGGAACGGTCAGGAGAAAAAGTTATGACCATAATACGATGCTGGGAGAACTGTTGGAACATAAGACGGCGGGCAGCTGGGCAAGACATACTCGCGAGGAATTTACAAAAGCTATGACGGGGGGGATCGAAAATACGCACACGAAGCTTTTGCTGGAAAGAAGCACTCTGGAATTGCCGCTGCTTGTCTTGCGCAATACGGGTTTTCTTCCCCCGGAAAGGCTGAAGATGCTGTTGGCGGTGCTGAACGGAGAGGAAATAGAAGGACAGGATATTTCATGGCTTGCGGACGAGGGGGGAAGACACAGCATTGTCTGCGTTACGGATCAATGAACGGGGTGAATATTTTCATGCACGAATATTATTTTAAAATGGGAGAGTTTGCGACTATTTGCGGAGTGAAGAAGTCTACGCTGGTTCATTATGCGGACATCGGCCTTTTTAAACCGCACCATATAGGGGAAAATGGGTATTACTATTATTCCCCCACACAGATTTATGTGTATGAAGTGATCGATATTATGAGAAGAATGTCCATACCGCTCGAGGAAATCAAAGCATATCTGGAAAACCAGGATGTGATGAACTGCCGGGAGGTGCTGAAAAGGAACCTGGAGCTTTTAAAAGCGAAAAGGAAGGAAATGGAACATATCGAAAGGATTATTGAAAATACGCTGAGGGATGTGGACAACGCGCTCAACCAGAAACAGGATGAAATCGAAGTGATTACGCAGGAAGAGGATCATTATTTTTTCGTGTATAAAATGCCTTACCGGACAGAGAAGGCGGCGTATGATCTGGGAGATGCCAGGGCTATGATTAAGCGCTGTAAAGACAGCTGGTTTAACAGTACTTTAAATGTAAGTGAGATCGTTTTACAGGAACATGTATTGGACGGTTCTTTTAAAAAAACATATGGAGGTTTCCGCATTGACCATAAAATTGAGGATGAGAATATAATGATACGTCCGGCCGGCCAGTATGTGACGGTATGCAGCAAAAGCGGAGGCAATAAGATTCCCTGTCTTTACCGGAAGCTGAAAAAATATGCGGATGAACACGGGTATCAGGTGTGCGGGAATGCCTATGAGGAGGATCAGTTAAGCTATATTACGGAACATGACAGGGAGAACTACCTGGTTCGTTGTTATCTTCATGTCAGACCGATAGATACCGGTAATCATTGAAATAACCGAAGGACAGTCTTGCGGCGGCGCGGCTCCGGCAAGTCTGCCAGTTATAAGGGATTTTCCTTAAGGATATCAGGAAGCCGCGCAGAAATGAGGGTAATTATGTCAGAATATAAAAGCGGGGCGTACCCATACCGGCCGCCGAAAAAGTTTACAAAAAAATCCCTTCACGGAAGGGTGCGTACGGGCAATCTTTTGTATGAAGATTTGGTGAGGGCGCAGAAGTTTTATGTCAATGTTTTTGGCTGGGATATGTTTAAATTGCCGAAAAATGTCCTGGGAAGATGCCCGGACGATGCAACTCCTGATGTGATCTGCGCCAGCGGCCCGGCCCAGTTCGGATGGGAAGGGGCGGTTCCGGGATATATGCCGGCGGAACTGATCCATAAGGATGATGAAATGAATAAACCGTATGTTATGATGGAGGTTGAAATGGACGTCAGCCTTCAGGAAACCCTTGATCGTGTGGTGGAAAAGGGAGGGAAAATCATAGACAGTAAAGGAGAGGCCGGAGACTGGGCGGAGGTTGCCATGGTGGAAGATCCTGCCGGCAACAGGCTGCTGCTATGGAGATGCCCGGATTCGCGCACGTGGGAAGAACCGGAAACGGATTACGATAAAGAATAGGAGGAAAGTGAAATGCTTAAATTATATACTTGCTATTGCTGCAGTTTTCCGTTTAAAGCTGACGACGGGATGCTTCCCTGCGAATGCCCGGCCTGTGGCGCATCGCCCGATAATTTTTTGGGAGAGCCGTATAATGAGCAGGAAATAAGGAGAATTCATGTGGATCCGCCTACAGGAAATGCCGACAGGGATCCGATGGATTTGAAATGGCATATGCCGAAGCGCTTTCCGGCCCGGACGCGGAATGGGAGATTGAGAAGATTTGTGTTTGAATATGATGAACCTAAGATTTTAAGAGATTTCTATACGGATGTTTTTGGGTGGGATATTATTAATACGGAAACTTCCAATCCTGAACGGCCGTTGATGTACTGCGCAACAGGACCCGGCAATGCCAACTGGGAGCCGAGGGTCGTCTCTTTCTGCTACGGGTTTTTGAAAGCCCGTGATTCGGAAGATACGGGGCTGCATCCCATGTATGTGATTGAGGTTGACAGCATCGATAAAACGGTGGAATTGGTGGAACAATATGGAGGGAAATTGCGGAAGCCGGCTTATACGGTGGACGGACAATTATATGCGGTAGTGGAAGACAGCGAGGGCAACGGCCTTTACTTATGGCAGACTCCTTCCACTGTCACATGGGAGGAACCGGAATCCCAAACGCTGTAGACCGGAAGATACTCAGGACTTATGTCCTGGGTATTTTTTCATATAGGACAGGTTTTTATCAAATTTTCTATGATTGGTAGCGAAATTCGACATAAAATGCGTTTAAAGTGCAAAATAATATTGTGGAACTTCAAGGAAAAAAATGCTATACTATAAACGATATATTTTCTCACATTAGAAAGGGCGCTGTTAAATTATATGCCGCAAGGATACTAATGTAGAATCGGATGGAAAAGGTAATTATATGAAAAACAGTATAAAATTAAAAGGCAGATTAAAAAAATATTTGCAGACATCGATATATTTAGGTATTTTACTGATTCTTGTGACATTGGGAATTTTTGTGATCGATTATAGGGCGGGACTGATCCTTGCATGCTTTGATATTTTTTATTATGCGGTGGTATTGTCACTGTTCCTCTATAACAAGCCGATTATTATGAATGAGCTGATCAGCTTTGCCACCCAATACGGGCAGATACAGAGGCGGCTGCTCAGAGATCTGGATCTTCCCCATGCGCTGTTGGATGAGGATGGAAAGATTATTTGGACAAACATTGCGTTTGAGAGGGCGGTACATAAGGAGAAAGGCTATCGCAAATCCATAACATCGCTGTTTCCCATGGTGACTAAGGAAAAGCTGCCCGGCGCGGTGGACGAAGTAGAGCTGGGGGTCAGCTTTGAAGATAACGATTACGTGGCCAAAATGAAAAAAATATCCTTAAAGGAAATGGCGCATAACAGCGACATTATCGAAGAGGAAGATTATGAAGGCTATCTGATTGCCCTGTATCTGTTCGATGAAACGGCATTAAAGATCGCTCTCCAGGAAGTGGATGACCAGAGCCTTGCAATAGGGCTGATTTATTTGGATAATTATGAGGAAGCGCTGGAAAGCGTGGAAGAGGTAAGGCGCTCGCTGCTGATTGCCCTGATTGACCGGAAAGTGAACAAGTACATTGCCGGGATGGATGGGATCTGTAGGAAGATGGAAAAGGACAAGTTCCTTGTGATCATGAGAAAAAAGGCGGTTTCTTACTTGCAGGAGGATCGCTTTGATCTGCTGGAAGATGTCAAAACCGTGAACATTGGAAATGAGATGGCGGTGACGATCAGTATAGGAATCGGCCTGGACGGCCTTACTTATGCGCAGAATTATGAATTTGCGAGAAATGCTATTGATTTGGCGCTTGGGCGGGGCGGCGACCAGGCGGTAATCAAAACGCCGCATAATACGGTATATTACGGGGGCAAGAGCCAGCAGGTAGAGAAGAATACGAGAGTAAAGGCGAGGGTAAAAGCCCATGCGTTGAAGGAGATCATTTCCGGCAAAGATAAGGTTATCGTTATGGGACATAGAAATGCGGATATCGACAGCTTTGGAGCGGCGGTGGGGATAGCTCGCATCGCTTCCACTCTGGAAAGGAAGGCTCATATCGTTTTGAGCGATTCGGCATCTTCCCTCCGGCCTTTTATCGATATGTTCCGCGAGAACCCGGACTATGACGACGATTTTATTATCAGCGGGCAGCATGCGGTAGAAATGGTAGGAAATAATGCGGTGCTTGTAGTCGTGGATGTGAATAAGCCAAGCATTACGGATTGCCCGGAACTGCTCCGGCTTTGCAAATCCATAGTGGTATTCGACCATCACAGACAAGGTACGGAAGTCATTGAAAATGCTACCCTGTCGTATGTGGAGGCATATGCCTCTTCAACCTGTGAAATGGTTTCGGAGATGCTTCAATATATAGGCGATAATATCAAGATAAAAAATATAGAGGCCGATAGCATGTATTCCGGCATTATGATCGATACGAACAATTTTATGACAAAAACCGGAGTCAGAACCTTTGAGGCAGCGGCGTTCCTGAGAAGAAACGGAGCGGATGTGATGCGGGTACGCAAGCTATTCAGGGAGGATGCGGCGGAATATAAAGCGAAAGCGGATGCGGTCAGCCAGGCAGAGATATACAGGAATGCATATGCGATTTCCATATGTACAAGCGATGATCTGGCGAATCCTACAATCATAGGCGCACAGGCGGCAAATGAGCTGTTGAATATTAAAGGGATCAAGGCAAGCTTTGTATTGACGGAATATCAGAATCAAATATATGTCAGCGCGCGTTCCATTGATGAAGTGAATGTACAGATTATTATGGAACAGCTGGGAGGCGGAGGACATATCAATTCGGCCGGATGCCAGATGGAGAATACATCTCTGGCGGAAGGGATCGGAGTCATGAAACAGACGCTGGACCGAATGATCGAAGAAGGGGCGATCTGAAAGAAGGCGATCATTTACGGATAAGAAGAAAGGCAAGGTTGTGAAATGAAAATAATTTTAACAGAGGATGTAAAGAAACTGGGAAAAAAGGGAGACGTCGTGGAAGTGAGCGACGGTTATGCGAGAAATTATGTAATTCCGAAAAAGCTTGGCGTGGAAGCCAATAACAAAAATATGAATGATTTGAAGCTGAAAAAGGCCAACCAGGAAAAGCTGGCCAAGGAACAGCTGGACGCTGCCAGGGCGTTTGCCGGAGAGCTGGAAACAAAGGAAGTCACCGTATATATAAAAACGGGAGAAGGAGGAAGAACCTTCGGCTCTATATCATCGAAGGAAATTGCGGAAGCGGCAAAAGCGCAGTGCGGCGTGGAAATTGATAAGAAAAAGATCCAGATGCCGGAAGCGATCAAGAGCCTCGGAGTATATGAGGTGTCGGTGAAGCTGCATCCCCAGGTGACCGGGAAGTTAAAGGTAAAAGTACAGGAAACGGAATCATAGAAACGGTAAAGAGACGAGAGGAAGTAAAGTGGCAGCAATGGAAGAAGCATTGCTGAAAAGGGTATTGCCCCACAGCATAGAGGCGGAACAATCGGTGATCGGCGCTATGATCATGGACAAGGATGCGATTGTGACAGCTTCGGAAATAGTGACGGAAGAGGATTTTTACAGCAAACAGTGCGGGGCTCTCTTTGAAGCGATGGTAGAGTTGAATGATGAAGGAAAGCCGGTGGATCTGATCACCTTGCAGAACCGGTTGAGGGAAAAAGATGTTCCGCCGGAGGTAAGCAGCCCGGAATATATCAGGGATTTGATCACCGCGGTGCCTACTTCGGCAAATATCAAGCATTATGCCAATATCGTATCCGAAAAGGCTATGCTCAGGCGCTTGATTAAGATGAATGAAGAGATTGCCAACACTTGTTATGTGGGAAAAGAAAGCCTGGAAGCGATATTGGAGGATACGGAGAAGAGGGTTTTTCATTTGATCCAGAGGAGGAGTACGGAAGACTTCGTACCGATTCGCCAGGTGGTCATGAATGCCATGGAACAGATAGAAAAAGCTTCCCGGAATAAGGGAAGCGTTACGGGGATTGCGACGGGATTTGTGGATCTGGATTACCGCACGGCGGGGATGCAGCCGTCGGATCTGGTATTGATAGCGGCAAGGCCGTCCATGGGAAAAACGGCGTTCGTGCTGAATATCGCCCAGCATGTGGCATTTAAGCTGGAACAGCCGGTGGCCATATTCAGCCTGGAAATGTCGAAGGAACAGCTGGTCAACAGGCTTTTTTCCCTGGAATCCAAAGTGGACGCGCAGAAGCTGAGAGTAGGGAATTTATCGGATAACGATTGGGAAAGGCTGATCGAAAGCGCAGGCGTGATAGGGAAGTCCAATTTGATCATTGACGATACGCCGGGTATTACGATCGGGGAGATGCGTTCCAAATGCAGAAAATATAAACTGGAATATGGACTGAAAATGATTATTATCGATTACCTTCAGCTGATGTCAGGAAGCGGAAGGAGCGATTCCAGACAACAGGAAATTTCCGATATTTCCCGTTCCCTGAAGGCATTGGCAAGGGAATTGGAAGTTCCGGTACTTGCTCTTTCCCAGCTGAGCCGTGCTGTGGAACAAAGGCCGGATCATCGGCCGATGCTTTCGGACTTGCGAGAATCAGGAGCGATCGAGCAGGATGCCGATGTGGTAATGTTTATTTACCGGGATGATTATTACAATAAGGATACGGAGAAAAAAGGCATTGCGGAAATTATTGTAGCCAAGCAGAGAAACGGCCCTATAGGCACGGTAGAGCTTGTATGGCTGCCGGAATATACAAAGTTCGCGAATATGCAAAAATAGAAATGCTTACAAAAGAGGATTGGCCCGGACAGGCTGTCCTCTTTTTGTGTATTTATATTTGTGGGAAAACAGGTCGTCACTTTTATTTAGAAGCAGAGGAACAAAGAGAGAGGAGAAGGAAAGTATGGAACAGATACGATATTTGATTTCAGACGCGGCAAAGCAGGTGGAGGTAGAATCCCATGTCCTCCGTTATTGGGAGGAAGAACTGGATATTCCTATTAAAAGGAATGAGCTTGGGCACAGGTATTATACATCGGAGGATGTGGAACGTTTCAGGGAAATTAAAAGCTTAAAGGAGCAGGGGCTGCAGTTGAAGGCGATTCGCATGGTATTAAAAGACGGAAAACTTGAAAGATTAAAGATTAAGGAGATGCCGGAGAATATGGTGATTTACAGAGAACATTTGGATGACGGGAATGGAGAGAGAGTGGTCAGCGAACAGGAGAAGCATATGATAGAAATTATTGGAAAGAAGGAGCTTGCGGAAAGGGAACAGGAAAGCAGGGAGGAAAAAAGTATAAGGCTGCAGATGTTGCTGCAGCATATGATCAGCGAGGCAGTAAGGGAAAGCAACAAAGAGCTTTGTGAGGATATCAGGCAGAGTATTTTAAAGGAAATGGATTATCAGTTCCGCCAGCAGGAAGAGAAGGAGGAGGAACGGGAAAAAGAACGTAGGCAGCGCGAAGAAGAGCATTATAAAAAGGTGGACGAACTCCTTAGGAGTTACAGTAAAAAGGGAAAAAGGAAGGAAAAAGAAAAACCCCGCCGTTTTGGGGCAGGAAAAAAGCCTTCCACCGCTTGATGGAAGGCCCCAAATTTACTTTATTCCTGTGAAATAGCGCCTACTGGGCAGCCGCCTGCGCAGGAACCGCAGTCGATGCATGTATTGGGATCGATTTCAAATTTGCCGTCGCCTTCGCTGATAGCGCCCACCGGGCACTGTCCCTGACAAGCTCCACAACTTACACAAGCGTCACCAATTACGTATGCCATAATTAAATCCTCCTTAATATGTGTATCCTTATTGATAAATTGTTATCAAACTCTGTATCTATTTTAATATAAAATATGTGTAAATACAAGAGGAACCTTTTAGAAAATCAAAGGAAATATCAGGCGGTTACCGTTCATTTTGCAGCCGGAGAGATCAGGCTTCACTGCGGCGTTTTTTGATGCCGTCCAGGATTACCTGCTTTTTATCAACGACTTTTTCCTTGTCCATGGCGGGTACTCCGGCAAGCTTATAAGTCATGTCCAGTTTTTCATATTTGGTCTCTCCCATGGTATGGTAGGGAAGTACGTCGATGGCTTTTAAATTGCTGAATTGCCCGATAAAGTATCCGAGTTCGAAAAGATATTTATCATCATCGGTGATACCGGGGACAACAACATGGCGAATCCACATGTCCACCTGCTTTTCGTTGAGGTAGGAGGCAAAAGCCAGAATACCGTCGTTGGGCTGGGATGTCAATTCTTGATGTTTTTCGGGATCAATATGTTTGATGTCAAGCATTACGAGATCGGTTAAGGCCATTAAACGATCCAGTTTTTCGATCCATTCCGTATTTTGCGGTTTATATGCGATGCCGGAAGTGTCGATGCAGGTATGGACATTCTCTTTTTTGGCGATCGTGAATAAGTCGATGAGGAAATCGACCTGCATAAGAGGCTCTCCGCCGGTTACGGTAATTCCACCGGTTTTATAAAAAGGCTGGTTGCGCTTGTATTGTTCGAAGATTTCTTCCGGTTCCATCATCGTGCCTCCGTCCATAGGCCACGTGTCGGGGTTGTGGCAGTAGGCACAGCGCATAGGGCATCCTTGTACAAAGACGACGAATCGGGTGCCGGGGCCGTCTACGGTTCCGAAGCTTTCTAATGAATGTATTCTTCCTTGCATATAGTTCATCTCCTTTTGAGTGATACTCTTTTTATTTCATATAGCAAAAGTCGGAGAAAAACGAAGAGTTGGCCGTTATGCCAACTCTTTGCTTTGTCAAACTTTTAAATAGCTTCTATTAGATAGATTCATGGAAAGTACGGGAGATAACATCCGCCTGCTGTTCCGGTGTCAGTTTGATGAAGTTTACAGCATATCCGGATACACGGATCGTCAGCTGGGGATAGTTCTCAGGATGTTTCTGGGCATCCAGAAGCATATCTCTGTTTAATACATTAACGTTAAGGTGATGTCCGCCTTTTGTTGCGTATCCATCTAATAAGTTTACAAGGTTATCAACCTGTGCCGAACTTGTTGCCATGATAAGTTTCCTCCTTAAGATCTTTATTGACAGGCTGCGGCAAAGCGGAATGCCGGGCCGCAGCCATATGGTTTTTAGTGGTAATCGTCCAAGCCCTGTTCCAATGTAGGAACACTGCATGCTAACGGGGTCCGGGAGCAGTCTGTGCATCCCAAAGTCTGAACGTTTTTGGATTCTTCCATAGAATTATCCGTGTCTACGTTGATATGACCCACACCCTGCATCATGCCGGAGTCCAACATTTTAACGAGATCGTCGATCATTTTATTGTCGTCCATAGAAAACCCTCGTTATTTCTGTGAAAAATTATTTGTTCAAGTCGAGTTCAAGGTCGCCTGCAAATACCTGGTCTTCTTTTCCAAGAGCGCCGGGGATGATCGTGAAGGTATTGGAAATACCATCCTGAGCATCTTTGAACGGAAGCTTGGATACGGAAGATAAGGAAGCTACCGCACCGTGAGTATCGCGGCCGTGCATCGGGTTAGCGCCAGGTGCAAAAGGCTGCCCTTTCTTACGTCCGTCAGGTGTGTTTCCTGTAGCCTTACCATATGTTACGTTGGAAGTAATGGTAAGGATAGAGGTGGTAGGAACACCGTTTCTGTAGGTGTGGTGTCTTCTGACTGCTGTCATGAATCTGTGAACCACTTCCTGCGCGATTTCGTCAACGCGGTCGTCATCATTGCCGTATTTCGGGAATTCGCCGGTTGTATTGAAATCTACGATAACGCCGTCTTCATCTCTGACAACTTCAACTTTTGCATATTTAATAGCGGACAAGGAGTCTGCTACGATGGAAAGCCCTGCAACACCCGTTGCAAAGTAACGTTTTACGTCTCTGTCATGAAGCGCCATCTCAGCTCTTTCATAGCAGTATTTGTCATGCATGTAATGGATGATGTTCAGAGTATTTACATATACGTCTGCCTGCCATTCCATCATGTCCATGAATTTATCCCATACATCGTTAAAGTCAAGAACATCGCCTACAACGGCGCGGTACTTCGGTCCAACCTGTTTCTTTGTTACTTCGTCCACGCCGCCGTTCAGAGCGTAAAGCAGACATTTCGCAAGGTTTGCGCGTGCGCCGAAGAACTGCATTTCCTTACCGATTACCATGGAAGATACGCAGCATGCGATACCGTAATCATCGCCGTGGGTAACTCTCATAAGGTCATCGTTTTCGTACTGGATGGAAGAAGTCTGGATGGACATCTTCGCACAGTATTTTTTCCAATTTTCAGGAAGCCTTGTAGACCAGAGAACAGTCAAATTCGGCTCCGGAGAAGGTCCTAAGTTGGTCAGTGTGTGCAGATAACGGAAGGAAGTCTTTGTTACCAAATGACGTCCGTCCACGCCAACGCCGCCGAGGGATTCTGTTACCCATACCGGATCGCCGGCAAAGATCTGATTGTATTCCGGTGTACGTGCAAATTTGATGCAGCGTAATTTCATGATGAAATGATCTACGAATTCCTGGATCTGTTCTTCCGTGAAAGTTCCGTCTGCCAGGTCTCTTTCTGCGTAGCAGTCGATGAAAGTAGAAGTACGTCCGAGGGACATAGCAGCACCGTTCTGCTCTTTTACTGCGCAGAGGTATCCGAAATAAGTAGCCTGGATTGCTTCTTTTACGTTAGTAGCCGGTTTGGAGATATCACAGCCATAAGAAGCAGCCATTTCTTTCATCATTTTAAGAGCTACGATCTGCTCGGAAATTTCTTCACGGAGACGGATTACTTCGTCTGTCATAACGCGTCCGGTGGAATCTTTCTGAGTCAGTTTGTCCTGAATCAAGTAATCGATACCATACAGGGCAACACGTCTGTAGTCGCCGATGATACGTCCGCGGCCATAAGCGTCCGGAAGACCTGTGATGATATGGGAAGAACGGCAAGCTCTCATTTCCTGATTGTAAGCGTCGAAGCAGCCTGCGTTGTGGGTTTTTCTGTGTGTGGAGAAGAATTCGCTGATTTCAGGGTCTACTTCATATCCGTTGTCAGAGCAAGCTTTCTCTGCCATACGAATACCGCCGTAAGGCTGCAGGGAACGCTTGAAGGGTGCGTCTGTCTGGAAGCCCACGATTGTCTCTTTGCTCTTGTCCAGATAGCCGGGACCATGGGAAGTGATAGTGGAAACTACTTTGGTGTCCATATCAAGAACGCCGCCTGCTTCACGCTCTTTCTTCTGCAAGTCGAGTACCATGTTCCATAAGTCTTTTGTGTTCTGTGTAGGTGCTGCTAAGAAAGCTTCATCCCCTTCATAAGGATGATAGTTTTTCTGGATAAAGTCGCGTACATTGACTTCATTTTCCCATTTGCCGCCTACAAAATCTTTCCATTCTGGTCTCATTTTGAATAAGCCCTCCTATTTATTAATTGTTTGGTTAATATAACACTAATCCTGTATTCTCATTATAGTATTAAGAAGATGATAACGTCAAGCGAAGGAGTGTACTTTTTTCTGTACATTCAGTATGTTTTCGGCATTTTTTATATTAAATTTTTGTGAATTTTATGAAGGAAAGGGGGAAAGTGGATTTTGTGAGGGGGAAGGAGGGAAAAGCGGATTGGAGAACGGGCGGTTTCCAACCCGCTTTTCTTTCCTTCCCCTTCACAATAGAGGTATAATCTTGGATTTATCCTTTCATAAGCCTTTAAACTTTGATATATCGGGTTGCTTGGCGTTTTGAATGGTGTAGTAAAACTATTTCTTGGATATTTCAATACCATTCTCTATTGCGTAAATAACTTTTGGATCATTTATCTTATATAAAACTCCACCATTATTTTTTTCTCCTGTATTTACAACTAACCCAATATTCTCCATACCAACTACATAATTATTGGTAGAGCTTCCTGTATTAGCTTGTGTATTCATTTGGTTTTTCGTAAATTCTATTGTTGTTAATTTCAGCAAATGTTTTATATAATTATATATATCCATTGAATTAGACTTTGATTTTGGATTACGTGGATAATATTCATAAAAATTAAATCCCTTCACAAAATCCACTATACCGATTCTTATCGCATTTTCAGAAATCTTATTACTATTTGGATCCATTTCGTATTGCTTTAAAAATATGCTGTTTAAAACATGCCACAAATCTCTTGGATTTCCATTAGATAATTCGAAAATTTTAGCAATACTTTCCGATTGAACCTCATTATCAAATATGAACTTGTAATTTTTTATTTTTCCATCACTAAATACCAGCAATCTTTGATTCAAAGCTTTTTCTAATGACACTGTAGTCCATAACAATAATGGGCAAAAATGTTTTTGAGTTCTAACTTCTGTCAATATTCTTTTGAACGGTATTTCCCAAACACTTATAATGAGTTGAATGTTTGGATTTTCAAGTAGCTTATTATCTGTTAATATAGGAACCAAGAATTTTGACACTGTTTCTGCATTGTTTTTCATTTTGCCATCTTCATCAAACTTATCTAAAACAATAGTAATTCTACTATACCCAATTTTTTTCAATATATCACATAATTGAATAATCAAATTATATGATGCATCTATCCGTTCAAATTCTGTATCAGTATCTAGATTAACTGTAGGCAAGAAATTTCTTATTTGGTCTTCCTTTATAGGTGGAAGTAGCGTATAATAATTTCTCAAGACATCGTTTACTATATTTAGACCTGTAGTAAGTCCATAATTAAATATAAACCGAAACAAGTTAATATACTTTTTTATTATTTTCTTAGTTTTTGATAATTGAATAGCTTCAATTTTCTGCGCTAATATATTTTTCGTTGTCGATGTGGTATACTGACTTAATATCATAGACAAAAAAATTCGTTCATTCCAATTTAATTTCTTAAGTTTTTCCGTATTTCCAATCAAATATTCGAACAAACAGGCTGCTATGTTTCGAATAATTAAGTTATAGTATTCTTCTATTTTGGGCTCTATATTTAACATAGAGTAATCATCAATCATACACACAAAATGGGCTTTGGAATTCGCCCCTCTCTGTAAGTCAAGAAGAAGTGCGGTTTTCCCAATTCCTCTATTTCCCCTCACAATAATACTCCTATTGCCTTCAAAACTACTTTTTATTGAATCATAATTATCTGCTCGGACAAATAATTTATCCGCATACTCTTGCTCGTTTTCGGCAGTATATAAATTAAAAGGATAATTTACCAATCCAATACTTTTCAAAAAATCATTGAATCCTCGCTGATTCATACAATACCTTCTTTCCGTTTTTGAAAATCTTTTAATCATTTGCATGCTTTTTGTGTTACTGAACAACATTTTTCAACTACTTTAAAGGTGTAGTTGCCCCCTTTTTATTCTTCACTTTCCATCAATTTTTTCAGTTCCTCTTTGCTAGGAAGAACAGTTAAATATTTGCTCGCAAATATCTGGCTATTATTCTCTGGCAAAGTCATTTCTACTACTGAATCATTCTTGTTTTTACATAACAGAATACCTATAGTCGGATGTTCGTCTTTTAATTTTACCTTACGGTCATAATAGTTCACATACATCTGCATTTGTCCTATATCTTGATGCTTTAATCGACCAATCTTTAAGTCAAAGAGTACAAAGCAACGTAGCAGACGATTGAAAAATACCAGATCTACTTTATAATGCTCATCTTCAAAGGTGAATCTGACTTGTCTTCCAACAAAAGTGAACCCTCTTCCTAATTCTAACAGAAATTCTTGTAGATGATCAATTATCTTGGTTTCCAAATCTGTTTCTGAATATTTTGTCAGTTCTGGCAAACCTGTAAACTCCAATACATACGGGTCCTTCAATAAATCCTCTGGTTTCTCAATTATTTGTCCTTCTGCGGATAATCGCTCTATCCCCTCTTTATCCCTGCTTAACGCTAATCGTTCATATAATGCACTGTCATATTGTCTTCCCAGTTCTTTTACGCCCCATCCGTTACGAACTGCCTCGATTTCGTAAAAGTGCCGTTCGTCTATATTAGAAATACGCATAAGTAATACATAATGCGAAAAACTCAAAAAAAATTTCCTTCCTTCTCTTGTTGCAGGTAGGTTTTCAAATTGGGCAGACACTTTCTGTCCAATCTGATCTTGGGAATATACCATATAGAATCTACGCATCAGTTTCAGATTTTCTACGGAAAATCCCTTTCCTAAACTCTCTGTCAAACGTTTTGATAATTCTTTAAGAATCGCTTTTCCATATTCAGCACGCTTCTCCCCGTTTTGCTCTTCTTCGAAAATTATTCGTCCTACTTCATAATAGGAATAGACCATAGAAATATTTAGTGCCAATTTTGCTTGTCTTCTGGCATTTTTAAGAACTTCTAATACTCTGTCAAAAAAATCATTCTTCTTGATATTTTCCATAAAATATTCTCCAAATTGAATTGGGTAGAAGTCGTCTACCCAATTCATATCATAACAAAACATCTTTTAAAATTCTACAATAATGGAAAACTCATCTTATTTTTATTATTTTCTTGTTATTTTCATAACTTTTATAGTCTATCAAAAGTAACATAATCTCAAGTAAATCTTAAGGTAACGTTACTACAAGTTAATAACGGTGTGAAAAAAGGAATGACTTGAAACAAAATGGAGAAAGTATTATACTGGTATCAGTTTTTCCGTTAAAAAATATGGGAATATTTTATACAAAAGGAGGTTTAAGATATGGCAGAGATTACTAAAAATACAACGATTGGCGAGGCATTGAGGATTAACCCGAATATTGCCCCGGTACTCATGGAGATAGGAATGCATTGCCTTGGCTGCCCTTCGGCACAGGGTGAAACGCTGGAAGAGGCGGCTATGGTGCATGGACTTGATGCAGATGTACTGATGGAGAAAATTGCCAACGCCTAATGCTCTATGGGTAGGAATAATGGCACACAATAATGCATACGGAATCCCCTTTTTGCAAACGCCATGGCAAAATGGGAACGGCGGTGCGGAAGGCTGGAGGGCGGACTGGCCGGAGCCGGGGAGGCGGAGTTTCCAGCGGTTGCATCCAATCAGTAATTTCACTTATGAAATGGTCAACGACACAAGGGAAAAATCGCCACGGAGGGCGATTTTAGGAAGCTGGGCATGGATGCCCTTGCTTCCGCCCCGGCCGGTTAAAATATCCTTGCCCATTTCATTAGTGAAATCTGATTGGAAGCTCCAGCCGGAAACTCCGCCTCCCCGGCTCCGGCCGGTTCGCCCTCCAGCCTTCCGCACCGCCGTTCTCGTTCTGCCATGGCGTTTGCAAAAAGGGGATTCCGTATGTTCCGCGCTGGCAGTTTTCAACCCAATTCCATGCTTTTCATCAACTGCCTTACAGCCCCGAAAAGATAGGGTTTCAATTCACCGATTGGCACAGGGTCGCTGTAAAGGATGCAGCTGAAACAGGTAGAGTTGACCAATTCAATGATCATAAATACAAGAACCTCCGGGTTCTTGTATTTTTTTTCGGATTGTTCGAACAGGGAGGAGTAAATATTATAAAAATCGATATCTGCGGCACTGGAATAAAGGAGTTCATTTTTAAAGACCCCCCAGCTTAAATTTTTAGATATAAAATTCAGCAGTGATTTATTTTCGGCAAACTGATCGATGATATTGTCGATCAGGAAAATAACTTTCTCATCTAAGGCATGGATGCCTGTCCGCTGCAGGGCATCGTCGGCGAGACGGAATACCTGGCTGGCCTTTTTGGCAATCAGCTTATTGCGGATATCATATTTATCCTTAAAGTAAAGATAAAAAGTACCTTTGGCCACCCCGGCCTGATTGACGATGTCTGAGATGGATGTTTTCTGAATTCCCTGCTTGGTGAACAAATCAAAAGCAGTATTCAGGAGAGCATCTTCTTTTTGTTTCTTGTTATTGTCTATTTTTCCCATATTTTCCCTTTTCCTATTTTGAGGACGGCAGATTCGGTGCCGGAAATTTATATTTACATCATTATAGAGAAAGTATGGCGGAAACGCAATGGATTTTAAAGTTTACATTTTTTTTAGAAATTTTTGCTTGTACAAATATTGACTAATAGTCATTTTTGTGATATACCATATTTACAAGAAATGACCATTGGTCAATATTTGTAAAAAAGAGGGTAAATGTAAAGTTTGTATTTGCGCGGCATTCAACGAAGTTGGGACAAAAGCCGCGGAGAAATGGAGCGAAAAATGAGAAAATTTGGAAAAGGAGTAGTAAAGTTAAGAATCCCGATTTTGATCATCAGTTTTCTGTTGCTCATTCCGTCTTTTTTCGGGTATGTGGGAACGAGGGTCAATTATGATATTCTTTCCTATCTGCCGAAGGATATCGAGACGATGGTGGGACAGGATATTCTGGTGGATGAATTCGGAACCGGAGCTTTTTCTATGTTTATGGTGGAAGGGATGAAGCCGAAAGAAACGGCAGCCCTGAAAGCGCAAATTGAGAAGACGGAACATGTGGAGAAAGTGATCTGGTATGATTCAGTCATGGATATTTCCGTACCGATGGAATTGATGCCGGATGAGCTGTATGAGGCTTTTAACAGCGGTGACTGTACGTTGATGATTATTATTTTTAACGAAACCACATCGGCGGATTCCACGATGGAAGCGATAGAAGAAATCAGAAGGACAGCGGATAAAAATTGTTTTCTGAGCGGGATGTCCGCAGTGGTTACGGATACGAAGAATTTGTCGGAGAAGGAAGCGCCGGTCTATGTATTTATCGCAGTGCTGCTGACTTGCATTGTTTTGTCGCTGGCGATGGATTCCTATCTGGTATCTTTCATTTTTTTGGTCAGCATAGGGATGGCGGTTATTTATAATCTTGGGAGCAATATTATTTTCGGGGAGATTTCATATATCACAAAGGCATTGAGCGCGGTGCTGCAGCTTGGAGTGACGATGGATTATTCTATTTTTCTCTGGCATAGCTATCAGGAACAGCAGAAAAGCCATGGAGATAAAAAGGAAGCCATGGCGGAGGCAATCGGGGAAACCCTTTCTTCCGTGGTTGGCAGCTCCATTACTACGGTGGCCGGATTTATCGCCTTATGCTTTATGAGTTTTATGCTTGGTATGGATCTTGGCCTGGTAATGGCAAAGGGAGTTGTGTTCGGCGTGGCGGCTTGTGTAACTATCCTGCCGTCGCTGATTCTGGTGCTGGATAAGCCGCTGGAAAAAACGAGGCACAGAGCTTTGATCCCCGATATGGATCAGATCGGCAAATTTGTAACGGGGCATTTCATGATTTTTGCCATTCTCTTTGCCATCATACTCGTTCCGGCGCTGTATGGTTATAGAAACGCAGAAGTATATTACAATCTGGATGAAACGCTGCCAAAAGACTTGCAGAGTATTATAGCGAATGAAAAACTGGAGGGGGAATTCGATATGAACGCCACCCACATGCTTTTGGTAAATGCGGATATCCCGGCCAAAGACGTAAAACATATGAGCGATGAGATGAAACAGGTTCCCGGCGTGAGCTGGATATTGGGCCTGAATGCCGTAAAAGGGGCGGCGCTGCCGGATGAAATGGTACCGGATGAACTGAAAGAGGCGTTAAGCAATGAAAACTGGCAGCTGCTGCTGGTCGGTTCCAGATACAAAGTGGCGTCGGAGGAAGTGAACGAGCAATGCGATGTTTTGGACAGGATATGTAAATCCTATGATCCCGAAGGAATGCTCGTAGGGGAAGCACCATGTACGAAAGATTTGATACGTATTACGGACAAAGATTTTAAGACGGTGAGCGTCGTGTCGATTGGCGTTATTTTCCTTATCATTATGTTCGTGTTTCAATCGGTTTCCCTGCCGGTCATTTTAGTGGCAGTGATTGAGGGAGCTATTTTCGTCAATATGGGCATTCCTTTTTATACGGGAACGCCGATCCCTTTTATCGCTTCCGTTGTAATCGGGACGATACAGCTCGGCGCAACAGTGGATTATGCGATACTGATGACGACCAGATACCGGAGAGAAAGAAGCGCCGGAGCAGAAAAAAGGGAGGCAGTGGCAGTTGCCTGCCAGACGAGTGCAAAATCCATCCTTGTCAGCGCCCTCACGTTTTTTGCGGCGACATTCGGAGTTGGGATGTATTCCAACATTGATATGATAAGTTCGCTTTGTACTCTGATGGCGAGAGGGGCAATTATCAGCATGGTAAGCGTTATTTTTATTCTGCCGTCCATGTTTATGATATTCGATGGGCTGATCATAGCGAGTACGTGGAAAGAGAAAATAAAAAAGAAAAGGGAAAAGATAAAAGGAGGAGAGGTATTATGATGAGATCAAAAAAAAGAACAGGGCGTGAATCTTTATGGGGAAATCGAAAATGGAACAAGGCGGTCAGCCTGATATTGTGCGGATCGATGACGGCTTCATTGGCGGCTTGCGGAAAGGAGGCGGGAAAGGAAACAGGAGCGTCCAATCTCCAAAACAATGCTGGAGGCGGGGAAGTACTATTGGAACAGGCATTGAACGAACAGGTGAAGTCGCACAGCGCGCAGACGGGTAAGGAGGAAACGGTATATGTCCTGGCCGACGCGCAGGGCAGCATCCGCCAGGTGATCGTCAGTAACTGGGTAAAAAACGGGGAAGGAAGCGATATGCTGACGGATGTGAGCGACTTGTCCAATATAGAAAATGTAAAGGGATATGAAGATTATACGCCGGGAGAAAACGGAACATTGACATGGGAGGCGAAAGGATCCGATATTTATTACCAGGGAACCTCGGATAAGGAACTCCCTGTGGATGTAAAACTTTCCTATACATTAGACGGACAGGAGATCGCGCCGGAAGAACTGGCAGGAAAGAGCGGAAGGGTGACAATACGCTTTGACTATGAGAACAGAGAAAAACAGATAGTCAGCATTAATGGAAGGGAGGAAGAAATTTATGTGCCCTTTGCAATGATTTCCGGCATGGTGCTTCCCTCCGATACTTTTTCAAATGTTGAAGTGACCAATGCAAGGCTGATTTCAGAGGGAGACAATCTGCTGGCAGTGGGAGTGGCATTTCCGGGGCTGAGGGACAGTCTGAATTTGGAAGAATTGAAAGAGGGGATGGAAGATGAGGAGAAGAGGAAAGAACTGGATGAGCTGAATATCCCGGAATATATTGAGATTTCGGCCGACGCGGTGGACTTTGACCTGAATATGACGATGACGATGGCTATGAGTGATGTGCTTTCGGATATTAGTCTGACGAATTCCATCGATTTGAACGATATCAACGAATCCATGGATGACCTGGAGTCCGCGTCCCACGAGTTGATAGATGGAACCGCAAAGCTGAAGGATGGAACGGGAGAGCTGAAAGACGGAACCGTGGAATTAAAGGATGGAACGGGAGAATTGAAAAACGGGGCAGCGGAGTTGAAAGACGGAACAGGGAAGCTGCTGGAAGGTGCATTAGATTTGAAAGATGGAACGAATGAACTGCAAAAGGGTTCTTCTGATTTGAAAGACGGGACGGGAAGACTGGCCGTTGGAAGCGAAGACTTAAAAGCAGGAGCGGATACATTGAAAAACGGTACGCAGGAGTTAAGGGAAAAGTCGGGGGAATTGGAAACAGGGGCCGGAAAGGTGAATGAAGGAACGGCACAGCTGACGGCTGGAAGCAAAGCGCTGGCAGAAGGTACAAAAGCGCTGGCGGAAGGGAGCGCGGCATTGGATGCAGGGGCCTTGCGGATACAGCAGGGGTTGGCTTCGGTAGATGCGGCGATTGCAGCTATGGTAAAAGCATGTCAGGGAAGCGACGGAAGCATAGGGCTTGTGGAAGGAAGCAGGTCTTTGGCGGAAGGAATTGCGGGACTGGATTCGCTGCTGAATCGTTATTTTGAAATGTATGAAGCGGATATTAACGGGAAAATAGAAGCGCTGCGACAGATGGCGGCGGAAGCGGAAGCCAGGAAAACAGAAGCCCAGGCGGGGCTGGCACAGGCGCTGGAGCATCAGCAGGAAGCGGAAGCGGCCCTGAATGCCGCATGTGTGCCGGAAACAAAGACGATTGAAGTGGAAGTGGAGGCCGTAGGAACGATGCCTCAGACAACGATCAGCGGATCGGTAACGGGATACAGCATAGAGCCGGTAACGGCGACGGCGGAAGTGCCGGTTCAGAGCATATCGGCGGATGAAGTACAGAAAGCGGCTTTGGATTACCGCAATGCGGGGGAAATGGTTGCCGCATATCAGGCAGAAGCTGCCGCGGCCCAGGCGGAGGAAGAAGCGATTCAACAGATTATCGCCCAGTATACGCAGGAGCTGATGCAGTCGGGACAGTTCGGGAATGATGTTCAGACAGCTTCTCAGGCGGCTTATATTAAATATATGAAAGAGGTGTCCGCAAATCTGGCGGCAGGCGCGCAGACGGTCCGGGCGGGAACGGATTCGCTATATCAGGCATTGCTGCTGCTAAACGATGGGCAGTCAGGGGTTCCAGCGCTGGCAGCAGGGGCAGAGGAATTAAAAGAAGGAACGGAAGCGGCAGTAACGGGAACAAAACAACTGCAGGAAGGAACGGAGGGTTTGAACGGGGGAATCGGTACATTGAAAGAAGGAACGGAAGCGCTGCAAACAGGAACGGCCAAACTGGCAGAGGGGACGGGCAAGCTGGATGAAGGAGCGGCTTCCCTGAAAGACGGAGCGGGCAAATTGAATGACGGTGCAAAGGAGCTGGACGAAGGAGCCGGGAAGTTGCAGGACGGAGCGGCGCAGCTGGACAATGGGGCTCTACAGCTGCAGGATGGAGCGGCGCAGCTGGATGAAGGAGCCGGGGAGCTGCAGGACGGAACGGCGGAACTGGACGAAGGAGCGGCGAAATTGCAGGATGGAGCAACGGAACTGGATGAGGGTGCATTGGAATTGAAAGACGGAATGATCCGTTTCGATGAGGAAGGTATTCGTAAACTGACGGAGTTGTTCGGCGACGACGTGGAGAGAGTGATCGACAGGATAGACGCGCTGAAGGACGCGGGGGATCGCTATCATACATTCAGCGGCGTGCAGGAAGGAACGGAAGGAAGCGTGAAATTTATTTATAAAACGGATGGGATCAAAGCCAGGTAAAGAGAAGGCAGAATGACAGAAAGGCAGGAAAAAAGGGAGTCTCAATAGTTTGAGGCTCCCCCTGTACATTATATCCTGCGTAAAGACTGCAAGGCATTCTCCCTGATAATCGGAGAAAAATGCTCTTCCAGATATGCTTCTCCGGCGGAAACATATTTTTCTGTCTGGCCGTATTCGGATAAGATATTGCATACCTTATTGAACTCTGCCGGCGAGTGGCTTCCTTTTGCGACGACCAGAATATACCGGTGGGTATTTTCATTTTTATACAACGAGTTGCTTTCGCCATAGCAACCAGCAAGGACATGGGATATCCTTGCTACGGTACGGATGGAATCAAAGGAGAATATCCTGATGAGTTCCTGATCCGGGGCAGGGCTTTTTTCCTGCTTTTCCGTATTCTTTTTGGCCTGTTTTTCCTTTGGAGTGGAATCGGAAGCCTTTTTTTCCAACGCATCGGCAAATTTGCCTTCGTGAATCTTCTTAAACAGATCAAGCACATCGTCAGCGCCTTCGGAAAGGCTGTCAATGACTTCATCCAGATCGCCTTCCGAATCGTGGACGGATGGTGCGAACTTGGAGAAGCGTGTATCCAACTCTTCCGGATCTTCCACCTTGGTAATGATAAGGACGATGCATTCTGAATTAAGAGGAATGGCTTCTATCATTAACGGAATATCTTCGGCTTCAAAACCAAATTCGAAGGATGCCTGTTGCATCATATCCCGAAACAGGTTTTTGGCTTTTTCCGTTCCGTATGCGAGTTCACTGATTTTTAATTCACGGTCGGCCAAATCTTCTCTGGTAAGTGTACAGCGAATCTGATGGTCATTTACTTTTTCAATTTTCATGTTATCACATCCTTACTATTAAGATACTGCCACCTTGTTATATTGTGACTAACCTGAACCAAATTATCCCTGAAGATAATGCTCTACAGTTAAAAGTATATTATACTTTTCATAAATTTAAGTCAATAGAATTCCATCACTGTTTAAAAATTTTTAATAAAAATTCGACATTTTTTTTAAAAATCCTTGAAATAAATGGAAGCCTTTGATATAATTGATTTCACGGAATGCTTCCGGATAGTCTGTATCGGAAGGAGGCATGATAGTCTAATAGGCAGTTTTATTGTATTTTAATCTTTTCTCCCCAGTTTAGTATGGGAGAAGTCTTACAAGCTTATGTGCTTGTTCGGGAAATAAAATTTTCCAAATAATTTCACGTTATTATAATTCAATCATTAAACCTCACGAATATTTTTTATAAAAAAAGGTCATTTTATTTTTATCCAAAGATAAGCGTTGGCGGGATAAGCCGTCGCTTGGAACATAAATACATGTCCGGACATTCCGTTTTTTCAAATTGTTTAAAGCCGTCAGATATCTAGTATTGCCAGATAATCCGAAGAGTATCATCTTAAATCAAAATATATCACGTATTTCTTATCTTCTTTTGGGGGAACTCTTTTGATGGAACTCGAAGGCACTATTTTTCTTTTGGCAGGGAATCGGACTTTCCGCTTTCCGGCAGGAAAGACAGAGGGCAGCATGCCGTGGCAGGAAAACAGGAAGACCCCCTGGCGACAGGGCATGTTGTCAAAAAAAGCCGGGAAAAGTCAAATTTTGTAATGACGGTACTTAAATAGTTTGCTATAATAAAGGGCGATTGGAAGGGAGCGGATCTATGAAGAAAAAAATAATTCCAGTGTTAATTGCAATCGTCCTTATTATTATAGTCGCCGTACTCAGCGTCGGCTTAAAACTGATGGACAAATATTCTTATTCCGAAGAAAGGGCGGATTTGGAAGAATATTTTTCCGTGAGCGGAGGGGACGAGGTCGCTATCGTGCTTGGGAATGAGGTTGTCGAAGAATCGGCAAAGCTTTTGGATGGAGTTTATTACTTCGACCTTATGACGGTTCGCAAGTATTTTAATGACAGATTTTATGAAGATAAAAACGAGGGGCTGTTACTGTACAGTCTTCCGGAGGATACGGTGAGAACGGAGATCGGTTCTTCGGTTTATTATCTGGAGAGCGGGGCGACGGAAATCGGTTTTCCGGCAGCAAGATATGAAGAATCGGCGGACGGCAGCGGGGAAACGCTGTATGTGGCCGCAGATTATGTAAAATTATTTGCAGATTACAGATATCAGACTTTTACAGAGCCGAACCGTATGCAGGTTTATACGGCGGAATACGGCGATACGGGGGAAAAGGCCCGAATCGCAAAGGACACGGCGGTTCGCTATCAGGGCGGTGTAAAAAGCCCTATCCTGGCGGATGTGACGGAAGGCGCCAGAGTAACCATTTTGGAAGAAATGGAGACTTGGAGTAAAGTAAAGACAGAGGATGCCATCATAGGCTATGTGGAGAATAAGAGACTGGAAGCGGATGGAGGCAGTGCGGCGGGAATCGAGGCGCAGCCTGTGGAAGAGGGAAGGGCTGTTTTTGCCAACCCTGAATTTACGAGCATTTCCAGGCCCTATAAGATCAATTTGGCATGGCACGCGGTGGCCGGAACGGCAGGAAATGACACGCTGTCGGCGGCATTGGCGAATACCAAAGGGATCAATGTAATCTCTCCCACATGGTTTGCACTGACGAATAATGAAGGGGATTTTTCCAGCTTTGCATCAAAAGATTATGTGGATAAGGCGCATAATATGGGATTGGAAGTATGGGGGCTGATCGATAATTTTTCCAACCCTGACGTAGATACTTATGAAGTGCTGTCCTATACGAGCAAGCGGGCTTATCTTATTGAGGCGTTGGTAAATACGGCGCTGCAATATGACTTGGACGGCATTAATATCGATTTCGAAGGGCTAAGTCAGGATACGGGAGAACATTTTATTCAGTTTGTCCGTGAACTGTCCATTCCATGCCGGAAAAACGGAATCGTGCTTTCGGTGGACAACTATGTGCCTATGGGCTATACGGATCATTATAATAGAGGAGAGCAAGGGGTATTTGCCGATTATGTGATTATTATGGGATATGACGAGCATTATAATGGCAGCCCGGAAGCTGGAAGCGTGGCATCGATAGGATTTGTGGAAGATGGGATACGGAAAACGGTGGAGCAGGTTCCGGCGGAAAAAGTGATTAACGGTCTGCCGTTTTATACCCGCATATGGAAAAGTGAAGGCGCAGGGCTGACGAGCGAGGCAGTAGGAATGGAAATGGCGGAGCAGTTTGTGGTCAACCATAATATGGAGCTGCGCTGGGATGAGGAAACTTGCCAAAATTACGGAGAAGTCCAGGAGGGCGGTACTTTTTATCAGGTGTGGCTGGAAGATGAGCATTCCATAGAAGCGAAACTGAATATTATGCAGAAATATAATATTGCCGGAGCGGCATCATGGAAGCTTGGATTTGAAAAGGCTTCCATATGGGATGTGATTGAAAAGTATTTGAATCAATAAGGTAAAGTTCATTTTTCACCGGACTGTCTCATAAGTTTTAATAATAGAGAAGACAGAGCGGTAGAGATATGATGGAGGAAAAACAAGGTAAGGTTTTAAGGATTATAATGGCGGCAATTCTTCTTGTATCCATGTATTTTGTGGCCGGGGAGGGTGCCGCCTATGTTAATTCGGACAATGTGGAGGAAAGAGGGGGGAACCAGGAAAAAGAAGATCGGGAAAAACTTTGCGTGGTGATAGATGCCGGGCATGGCGGTGCCGATCCGGGCAAGGTAGGAGTAAATGGTTCTCTGGAGAAAGATATTAATTTAAAAATAGCGGAAATGGTAAAAGCGTTTTTAGAAGCGGAAGGTGTGGAAGTCGTTATGACAAGGACGGATGACGGCGGGCTGTATGACGAAGGAGCTTCTAATAAAAAGGTACAGGATATGAAGCGGAGGATCGCTATTATTGAAGAAGCGGAACCTGAAATCGTGGTGAGCATTCATCAGAACAGTTATCATGAGGAATATGTCCATGGAGCCCAGGTATTTTATTATACCGGAAGTTCCACGGGGAGGAAGCTGGCGGAACTGATTCAGAAACGTTTTGTCATCAATGTGGATCCGGGAAATAAGCGGGAGGCAAAAGCGAACAACAGCTATTATCTGCTGAAAAAAACTTCCTGCCCAATCGTAATTGTGGAATGCGGGTTTCTTTCCAATCGGGAAGAAGAAGAAAAACTCAATTCGGAAATTTATCAGGAGAAAGCGGCCTGGGCGGTACATATGGGGATCATGCAATACCTGAATGACGGAAAACCGTGACATAAAACGAATAGGTAGAGACAAAAAAGCCAGGCTATGATATACTATATTAGGTGAATTCGGATGGAGACAAAAGTCATTTTAATAGAAGAAGAAAAAATCAGCCGGGAGGCTGTGGGCGAAGCGGGGAAGATTATAAAAAACGGCGGACTTGTGGCGTTTCCCACGGAAACGGTCTATGGTCTGGGCGGCAATGCCCTGGACGAAAAGGCTTCGGAAAAAATATACCGGGCGAAAGGCAGGCCGTCGGATAATCCGTTGATCGTACATATCTGCAGGATAGAAGATATGTATTCCATTGTAAAAGAAGTGCCGGAAGCGGCAAAAAAGCTGGCGGATGCGTTCTGGCCGGGGCCGTTGACGATGATATTGGAGAAAAATGAAAAGATACCGTATGCGACGACGGGAGGACTGGATACTGTTGCGGTCAGAATGCCGGCTCATAAAGCGGCATTGGCTTTTATAGATGCTGCGGGCGGATATGTGGCCGCCCCCAGTGCCAACAGGTCGGGGAAACCGAGTCCTACGCTGGCCAGGTATGTGATGGAGGATATGGACGGCCGGATAGATATGATTATCGATGGCGGGGGGAACCGCATAGGGCTGGAGTCGACGATTGTAGACCTGACGGAAGAAGTTCCTTTGATCCTTCGGCCCGGTTATATTACGCAGGAGATGCTGGAAAAGGTTCTGGGCCGTGTGGAAACGGACCGGGCGGTGATGCAGGGAGACGGTGGACAGGCTCCAAAGGCTCCCGGAATGAAATACAGGCATTATTCCCCGGAAGGGGAACTGACGATCATCAGCGGCAGCGAAGAAAAAGTGGTGGAAGAGATCAACCGCAGAAGCGCTGAAATGAAAAAACGGGGGGAGAAGGTTGGTATTATCGGTACGGATCGTACGGCGGCTTTCTATAAGGGGGCCAGTGTAAAAAGCGCGGGCAGCCGTGAAGAAGAAGGGTCGATAGCCAGGACATTGTACCGTATTTTGAGGGAATTCGATGATGAGGGGATTACGGTGATTTATTCGGAATCTTTCGAGGAACCGGCGGGCGGGGGGATTGGACAGGCTATTATGAACCGTCTTCTGAAAGCGGCCGGATACCGTATAGAGAGGATATAGGACAGGCATAATAAAAATAAGAAGAAAAGGAGGGCAATATGGTGAATGTCGCACTGGGCAGCGATCATGGAGGCTATCGTTTGAAACAGGAGATTATCCGGTATTTGGAGGAAAGGGGAATCCCGTATAAAGATTTTGGATGCGGGGATACAAGTTCCTGCGACTATCCTGAATTTGGAGCCGCGGCGGCAAAAGCGGTGGCGTCCGGAGAATATGAGAAGGGAATTGTAATATGCACGACAGGAATCGGTATATCGATTACAGCGAATAAAGTGAAAGGCATCCGCTGTGCATTGTGTTCCGATACGGTTTCCGCAAGGCTGACGAGAGAACATAACGATGCGAACATGCTTGCTCTTGGAGCGGGTATTGTAGGGACTAACCTGGCGTTGAGCATTGTAGAGGCATTTTTAGGAACCGATTTTTCGGGAGAGGAAAAACACCGCAGGAGGGTCGAAAAGATCAAATTGCTGGAAGAAGATTGAAAATTAGAAATACAGGAAACAAATAAGAGCATAAGAGAAAAGGGAGGTACGCCAATGTCAAAAGTAGTGGTTATGGATCATCCGTTGATTCAGCATAAGATCGGTTATATCAGGAGAAAACAGACGGGAACGAAAGATTTCCGCCAGACGATCAGCGAGATAGCGATGCTGATTTGTTATGAGGCGACAAGGGAATTACAGCTTTCGGATATCCAGATAGAGACACCCATTTGTGAGGCCACGGTAAAGGCGCTGAAAGGAAAGAAAATGGCGATCGTACCCATCCTCCGGGCCGGGCTTGGAATGGTGGACGGCGTATTGCAGCTGATTCCGGCGGCAAAGATAGGGCATATCGGGTTATACAGAGATCCGGAGACGTTGAATCCTGTGGAATATTACTGCAAACTTCCGGCAGACTGCGCGGAAAGGGAAGTGTTTGTGGTAGATCCCATGCTGGCGACAGGGGGGTCTTCCGTGGCGGCTATTCAGATGTTGAAGGACAAAGGGTGCAAAAATAT
Source organism: Lachnospiraceae bacterium 28-4 (assembly GCA_000403275.2). Taxonomy (GTDB): domain Bacteria; phylum Bacillota; class Clostridia; order Lachnospirales; family Lachnospiraceae; genus Kineothrix. Next base: position 443,283 of record KE159600.1, on the reverse strand, counting down.
TCATTTTATGTGCATTATAGCGGCGCCGGAAGGAGTGGAGCGGATGCAGAAGGAGCATCCGGACGTGGATATGTATATCGGCGCTTTGGATGAGAAACTCAACGACCACGGTTATATTGTGCCGGGGCTCGGGGACGCCGGAGACAGGATCTTTGGAACGAAATAACGGTACGGAGGAGAACGGCTATGAAGAGAACGGATTATATTTCATGGGATGAATACTTTATGGGGGTATCCATGCTGGCGGGCATGCGTTCCAAAGATCCTTATACGCAGGTGGGGGCCTGTATCGTCAGCCAGGATAATAAGATTTTATCTATGGGTTATAATGGCTTTCCCGCAGGATGTTCGGATGATGAATTTCCCTGGCAGAGAGAGGGCGACCCGTACGATACGAAGTATTCTTATGTGACGCACAGCGAATTGAATGCAATATTGAATTACCGTGGAGGCAGCCTGGAGGGAGCAAAGATATATGTGTCGCTGTTTCCGTGTAATGAATGCGCAAAGGCAATTATTCAGGCCGGTATAAAAACGATTGTATATGACAGCGATAAATATGCGGATTCGCCCGCAACGAAGGCGTCCAAGCGGATGCTGGATGCCGCAGGGGTAAGATATTACCAGTATGCAAGAACCGGGCGGAAGATAGAGCTGGAATTGTAGTCAATCAAGGGGGCCGGGTACGGAAAAGATGCTTTTTGGCTGGTAACAGATCAAATGACGAGGCAGGTAGAACAAATGGGGCAGATGGGAAAACGGAATATGGCGGTGCTGCTGCTGGCAGTGCTGTTGGTAGGGGTCTTCCCTGAAATAAACGCGATAAAGGTGCATGCTACGGAGGCGACCAGGAAGAAGCTGCAGGAGGCGGAGGACGAAAAGAAGAAAACGGAAGCCGAGTTGGGGCAGACGAAAGAAGAGCTGGAAAATTTAAACGAGGAAAAAAATGCGTTGCAGGGACAGCTGAATGCATTGAACGGGCAGTTGCAGGAAGTCAGCGAAAAACTGGAAGAGCTGGAACGCATGATACGGGATAAGGAAGCAGAGATAGCGGCCACGAAGGCGGAACTGGAGGATGCGAAGGAGACGGAGGAGTGGCAGTACGAATGCATGAAAAAACGAATCCAGTTTATTTATGAAACCCAGGATTATATTATGCTGGAAATGATTTTTTCTTCGGCGAGTTTTTCGGATCTGATCAACCGCAGCGATTATATTGAACAGTTATCGGAATATGACCGCAAGAAGCTGGAAGAATACCAGCAGACGAAAGAACTGATTGCATTGGCGGAAGCGAAGCTGGAGGATGAGAGAGAAGAACTGGAAGATTATAAGGCACAGGTGGAAGTGGAAAAGAGCAGCGTATCCGGCCTGGTCAGCCGGACTTCTACCAGCGTGGCCGGGAAAAAGAATGAAATATCCCAGGCGGAGTCCGAGGCTCTCGCTTACGAGCAGCAATTAAAAGAACAGGAAGAAAATATTAAACAGCTTCAGGAAAAACTGGCAGAGGAGATCAGGCTGTCACAGCTGGCGGCGCAATCGGCATGGCGGGATATTTCCGAAGTGAGCTTTGCGGAAGGGGACAGATATCTTCTGGCAAATCTGATCTATTGCGAAGCGGGAGGGGAAAGCTATGCCGGGCAAGTGGCGGTTGGAGCGGTAGTGATCAATCGGGTACTCAGTTCGGTGTATCCCGACTCGGTGGTAGGTGTGATCTACCAGGGGGGACAGTTTTCGCCGGTGGGCAGCGGAAGGCTGGCGGCGGCCCTGGCTGGCGGCTCTGCGACACAAAGCTGCTACCAGGCGGCGGATGAGGCGATGCGGGGGAATACTAACGTAGGCAACTGCGTATATTTCCGTACGCCCATCGAAGGGCTGAACGGAATCCGTATTGGCGGACATATATTCTATTAATAATAAACTATTCAATGTTGTTGATATAATTTTGAAGCGTGTGAAAATTACCGCTATAGATGATCTGAAGCAGCTTGTTGAGACGGATAAGGCATTTTTTGAGGAGATCTTCCGATAAAGTGCCTTTCTCCATGGAAAAAGCGAGTTCGTCCAAATCCATGACTTTTACGAAGCCGTCAGGGTATACGACGACATCTGCGAGCAGGTCGAGGGAGACGAGGGAATTGTCCTCCTGGCGGTACTCATATTCTACAATATCGCAGTACCAGCATAAAAGGGAGCCGTTCTCGCAGTAAAATTTGCTCACTTTGAACCCCTCTTTCAGAAAATAGCAGGAATAACCATGATGCAGATCCTTTTTTGGGCGGATGGCATTCCATTTGGTAAGGATGATATCTTCGCTGCAATGGAGAATAATATCGTCTTTGAGCTGGATGCATTCGTCGGGAATGATCCGTTTTCTGTAAAGCGTGGGATGTGTCATATGATTTCCTCATGATTCTTAATAAAAGACTATGGAACTATATGCCTAAATATACTATTTGGATAGGAAAAAGTCAATGACTACCGTAAGTTTTATATGGAAACCAATTTTCGCAGTCTATTATGCTAGACATTGCTCTAAAAAGTGTTATAATTATAGGCGGGGACTATTTGCGCCGCCAGAGGCGGCATGGGGGTACGCGATTGGGATATAAAAAAAATGTTTATCATGCCCTGATGATGATCACTCAATTCGGGATCAATATGCTGGTTCCTATTTTTCTTTGTTCTTTTTTAGGGATTTATATAGACAGAAAACTGGATACTTCGTTCTGGATGGTGCTTTTGTTTTTTGTGGGGGCCCTGGCTGGTTTCCGCAATGTGTATGTGTTTGCAAGAAAGATTTACAACATGAAGAGCGAGAGGGATATTGCGCATGGAAGAAAAGCAGGGCGGGAAGAAGAAGGGGATCATAAATAATACTTTGCTGGAACTGTTTGTCGGAATTCTTTTTTGGGGCGTTATCTGCCAAGCAGCCGGCGTGTGGATCGTGAAAGATAAGCCGGGATACAGCATCGGCCTGTGGATCGGCATATTTTTGGCGGCATTGTCGGGAACCCATATGTGGTGGGCCCTGGATCGGTTTCTCGAATATGCGGGGGATGCTGCGGTAAAATTAATAACCAGGCACAATATCATCCGGTATATGGTAATTGTAATAGTAATGGCCCTGGTAATGATCAGCGGGTTTGCCAATCCGCTTTCTGCGTTTCTTGGACTGATGGGGTTGAAAGTAGCGGCATATTTACAGCCGTTTACTCATAAAATATGTGCTAAATTCTATCAAGATCAATTTGGAACAGATTGATCATTGAGCAAGGATAAGGAGGTGAGGGTATGGGAGAAGGGATTTTGTTATCTGCGGCGGATATTGACTTTATGGTTCATGGAGTGTTTTCTTATGAACTGTTCGGCCAGACCGTCTGGATAACAACTACGCATGTATGCGTATTGATCGTGATGCTTGTCATTATCGGTTTTTGTTTTGCGGCAAACAGAGCTGTCAGGCATGCAGCGGAAGTGCCGGGGACGTTCCAGAATATCGTGGAGCTGGTCGTGGAAAAGCTGGATAATATGGTCGGTGGAGTTATGGGAAAACATGCTGTAAATTTCCGTAATTATATCGGAACGATCTTTATCTTTATTTTGATCAGCAATATTTCCGGACTGTTCGGACTGCGGCCGCCGACAGCGGATTACGGCGTGACTTTTGCGCTCGGCATTATGACGTTTGCAACGATTCATTTTAACAAGTTCAAGCATCAGAAGGTGAAGGGCGTTATCAAAGGCTTGTGTGATCCGTGGCCTATTTGGGCACCGATTAATATGATTGGCGATATTGCCGTGCCGATTTCCCTGTCGTTGCGTTTGTTCGCAAATATCTTGTCAGGGGTGGTAATGATGGCGCTGGTATACGGGCTGCTTTCCAAGATAGCGATTATATGGCCGGGAGCGCTCCATGTTTATTTTGATTTATTTTCGGGAGCGATCCAGACATATGTATTCTGTATGCTTACAATGACATATGTTGCAGATGCCTGTACGACGGAGTGATGTGCCGGGAACTGGTAAAAATTGAATAAGGGATATAAAGCTATATCAAATTATAAAAATGAGATTATAAAAAACTCAAGGAGGAATAAACCATGGAATTTAATACTAACTTTATCTTAGGATGTTCGGCGATTGGAGCAGGTCTTGCGGTTATCGCAGGTATCGGCCCCGGTGTAGGCCAGGGTATTGCAGCGGGACACGCGGCAGCAGCAGTAGGAAGAAATCCGGGCGCTAAGTCAGATGTTACTTCCACGATGCTTTTGGGTCAGGCGGTAGCCGAGACGACAGGTCTTTACGGTCTGTTGATCGCTATGCTCCTCTTGTTCGTAAAACCTTTGGTACCTTAAGGAGCCTCGGGGAAAAGATAAAAATACTTATAGAAACCTGCGTGCAGGAATCTTGGAAAGGAGGCTCACGTCTTGAACACATTAGTAGGCGCGGGGTTTGTTCTGGCGACGGAACAGATGGCCCCAAGGCTGTTCGATTTGGATTTGCAGCTGATTGCAGACGCATCTTTGATGATCATTGCCGTATTTGCACTGTTTTTGATCGCATCCAAGCTGTTGTTCAACCCGGTAAGGGATATGATGCAGAAGAGACAGGAGAAGATCAAAGGAGAACTCGATACTGCTGCGCATGATATGGAAGAAGCGGCAAAGCTGAAGGCTGATTATGAATCCAGGATCAGAAACATAGAAAAAGAAGCGGAAGCTATTTTAAGCGAAGCGCGCAAAAAAGCTCTTGCGAATGAGAATAAAATCATCGCAGAGGCAAAAGAGGAAGCTTCGCGTATTATTGAACGGGCGGCTACGGAAGCGGAGCTGGAGAAGAAGAAGGCTGCCGACGACGTGAAACGTGAAATGATCGTGGTTGCATCCATGATGGCAAGCAAAGTAGTGAATTCTTCCATTGATGCCACTGTCCGCGACAGTTTGATCGATGAGACATTGAAAGAAATAGGTGAAAGCACATGGCTAAGCTAGTTTCAAAAACATATGGAGAAGCTTTATTCGAGCTGGCCGTCGAAGAGGAGAAAGTCGATGTTTTCATGGAGGAAATTACGGAAATAAGGAAGGTTCTGGCACAGAATACGGATTTTTCCAGATTTATGAACCATCCGAAGATTTTGAAGGAAGAAAAGCTGGAAGTTCTGGAGAACGTATTCAGAGGGCGCATTGCGGATGAACTGACCGGTTTTTTGACCTTGATAGTGACGAAGGACCGTTACCATGAAATCGATGCGATATTGGACTATTTCCTTGCGGAGATTAAAAGTTATAAGGGAATCGGCATCGCATATGTGACGACGGCGTCTGCATTAAACAGCGGACAGCAGAAAGAAGTGGAGCGGAAGCTTCTGGAAACCACATCCTATCAGCAGATGGAAATGCATTATCATACGGACGAAAGCCTGATAGGCGGAATGGTGATCCGAATCGGGGACCGCGTGGTGGACAGCAGCATAAAAACAAAGTTAAGCGAACTGACGAGGCAGCTTATGAAAATACAGCTGTCATAGCCTCAGTTTGGAAAGCGATTGAAAAAAAATTAAGAAAGGTGCGTACAGATCCATGAATTTAAGACCGGAAGAAATTAGTTCTGTCATAAAGGATCAGATTAAGAGATATGCCTCCGAACTGGAAGTATCCGATGTAGGTACGGTTATCCAGGTTGCAGACGGTATCGCCCGCGTACATGGCCTTGAAAATGCCATGCAGGGAGAGCTGCTTGAGTTCCCCGGCGAAGTATACGGTATGGTACTGAATCTGGAAGAGGACAACGTTGGCGCGGTTCTTCTGGGCAGCCAGAAGAATATCAATGAAGGCGATACCGTAAAGACTACGGGCCGTGTGGTAGAGGTTCCGGTAGGGAATGCGATGCTGGGCCGCGTTGTAAACGCTCTTGGTCAGCCGATTGACGGGAAAGGACCGATACAGACAGATAAATACCGTAAAATAGAAAGAGTCGCATCCGGCGTTATTACGAGAAAAGGGGTTGATACGCCGTTGCAGACGGGCATTAAGGCGATCGACGCCATGGTTCCGATCGGAAGGGGACAGAGAGAGCTGATCATCGGCGACAGGCAGACAGGTAAGACGGCGATTGCGATAGATACGATTATTAACCAGAAAGGCCAGGGGGTAAAATGTATTTATGTTGCCATAGGGCAGAAAGCTTCCACCGTGGCGACGATCGTTAAGACATTGGAAGAACATGGGGCTATGGCCTATACGACTATTGTAGCGGCTACTGCCAGCGAACTTGCTCCGTTGCAGTATATTGCGCCTTATTCGGGTTGTGCGATCGGGGAAGAATGGATGGAAAACGGCGAAGATGTACTGGCAATTTATGATGACCTGAGTAAGCATGCGACGGCATACCGTACACTTTCCCTGCTGCTGAAGAGGCCGCCCGGACGTGAGGCATATCCCGGCGATGTTTTCTACCTTCACTCCAGGCTGCTTGAAAGGGCGGCGCGCATGAGCGACGAATACGGCGGAGGTTCCCTGACAGCGCTTCCTATCATTGAAACACAGGCGGGAGACGTATCCGCTTATATTCCTACCAATGTAATTTCTATTACGGACGGCCAGATCTATCTGGAAACGGAAATGTTTAATTCAGGTTTCCGTCCTGCCGTGAATGCAGGTCTTTCCGTATCCCGTGTAGGCGGTGCGGCACAGATCAAGGCTATGAAAAAGATTGCGGCACCGATTCGTACGGAGCTTGCGCAGTACAGGGAATTGGCAGCCTTTTCCCAGTTCGGCTCCGACTTGGATGCGGATACGAAAGAGAAGCTGGCACAGGGCGAACGTATTAAGGAGATCTTGAAGCAGCCCCAGTATCAGCCTATGCCGGTACAGTATCAGGTAATTATTATCTATGTGGCGACTAATAAATATTTGTTGGATGTTCCCGTAGCGGATATTACCCGTTTTGAAAAAGAATTTTTTGAATTCCTGGATACGAAGTATCCTGAGATTCCGAATTCGATTGCGGAAGAAAAGCAGATTTCGGAGGAAACGGACGCTGCTTTGAAAAAAGCGGTCGAAGAGTTTAAAGGACAGTTTAAAACATCATTATGATCATTATGGTCATAATGATTCATAAATGATTCATAACAAATATGTTTGTTTTGGAGAGGATAGGTAACGATTATGGCCTCAATGAGAGACATAAAAAGGCGTAAAGGCAGTATTCAAAGTACGCAGCAGATTACCAAAGCTATGAAGCTCGTTTCCACTGTCAAGTTACAGAAGGCAAAACAGCGTGCGGAACAGTCCAAAGACTATTTTCACTGCATGTATGAAACTGTGGTTTCCATGCTTGCGAAGGCTGGGAATATCAACCATCCATATTTGCATCCCGGCAATTCCGTAAAAAAAGGGATCATTGTTATCACTTCCAACAGAGGTCTCGCCGGCGGTTACAATTCCAATATTACGAAGCTGATCACACAGGGCGGCTTTCGAAAAGATGAAGTGGAAGTATATGCGGTCGGCAAAAAAGGAAGAGATGCTTTGTTGCGATATGGGTACAGTGTCAGGGAAGATTATTCCGATATTGTGGAAGAACCCTTGTACTCCGATGCAGTGGAATTGAGCAGGAAAGTTCTGGATGATTTTGTAAACGGTGAGATCGGTGAAATATATCTGGCTTATACCGGATTCAAAAATACGGTGGTTCACGAACCCACTCTGTTGAAATTGCTTCCGGTGGAGATGAATGCCAAGGGCGGGGAAAGAGCGGAATCTGCGGCAAATACACCGGAAAGCCGTACACCGATGAACTTTGAGCCGGAAGACGATGCAGCTTTGGACATGATCATTCCTAAATATGTCACCAGCCTGATCTTTGGCGGACTTGTGGAATCGGTGGCGAGTGAGAACGGGGCGAGAATGCAGGCGATGGATTCGGCGACGAGCAATGCGGAAGAAATGATCGATCATTTGACTTTGATGTATAACAGGGCGCGCCAGGGTTCTATCACCCAGGAGCTGACGGAGATCATTGCCGGCGCCAACGCGATTTCGATGTAATGTAATAATACAGCAAGATTGGAGGACTAATATGAGTATAGAGAAAGGTAATATCGGGAAGATTACTCAGATTATCGGCGCTGTACTTGATATTAAATTTACCGGAGGAGAACTGCCGGAAATTAATGAAGCGATCAAAATTCCTGCGGCAGACGGCGGAGAGCTGATCGTGGAGGTATCGCAGCATCTGGGCGACGATACGGTAAGGTGTATCGCCATGGGATCTACCGACGGCCTTGTAAGGGGAATGGATGTGGTTGCAACAGGCGCGCCGATTACGGTTCCGGTAGGTGAAAATACACTGGGACGTATCTTCAACGTTTTAGGACAGCCGATAGACAACAAACCGGCTCCGGAAGGAGTTGGATATGAGCCGATTCACAGGGCGGCTCCGGCATTTGAGGAGCAGTCTACGGAAACGGAGCTTTTGGAAACGGGAATTAAAGTCGTTGACCTGCTCTGCCCTTATCAGAAGGGTGGTAAGATCGGATTGTTCGGAGGCGCCGGCGTAGGAAAGACGGTGTTGATCCAGGAGCTGATCCGTAATATTGCTACCGAGCATGGTGGATATTCCGTTTTTACAGGCGTTGGAGAGAGAACGAGAGAAGGAAACGATTTATATCATGAAATGACGGAATCCGGCGTTATCGACAAGACGACGATGGTGTTCGGACAGATGAACGAACCCCCCGGAGCGAGAATGAGGGTCGGCCTGACAGGTCTTACCATGGCTGAGTATTTCCGTGATAAAGGCGGCAAGGACGTACTTTTATTTATCGATAATATTTTCCGTTTTACCCAGGCAGGTTCCGAAGTGTCCGCACTTCTCGGACGTATGCCTTCGGCAGTAGGCTATCAGCCCACGCTGCAGACGGAAATGGGCGCTTTGCAGGAACGTATCACTTCCACGAAGAATGGTTCCATCACCTCCGTACAGGCGGTATATGTACCTGCCGATGACTTGACGGACCCGGCTCCGGCAACTACCTTTGCCCATCTGGATGCGACGACGGTATTGTCTCGTTCCATCGTGGAACTTGGTATTTATCCGGCGGTTGATCCTTTGGAGTCCACGTCCCGTATTCTGGATCCCAGAATTTTGGGCGAGGAACATTACCAGGTAGCGCGCGGCGTGCAGGAAGTGCTGCAAAAATATAAAGAATTGCAGGATATTATCGCGATCCTCGGTATGGATGAACTCTCTGAAGATGATAAACTGGTGGTTTCCCGTGCGAGAAAGATACAAAGATTCCTGGGACAGCCGTTCTTCGTTGCAGAGCAGTTTACGGGAATGGAAGGAAAATATGTGCCGCTTAATGAAACTATCCGCGGATTTAAGGAAATTCTGGAAGGTAAGCATGACAGCGTACCGGAGAGTTATTTCGTGAATGCCGGAGGTATTGACGATGTACTTGCCCGCGTGAAATAGTCGGAGAAAGGGGCAGGATTGACATATGGCAGATGAAAGAAGTTTCCGGTTAAAAATAATTACCCCTGAACGCGTTTTCTATGAAGGAGACGTATATATGGTGGAATTCAATACGACGGAAGGCGAGATCGGCGTGTATAAAGGGCATGTTCCCATGACAGTGATCATCAGCCCCGGCATTTTAACGATTTCGGAGGAAGAGAAGGCGATGAATGCGGCTCTTCATGCGGGATTTGTAGAAATTTTGCAGGATAAGGTAACGATTCTGGCGGAAATTATCGAATGGCCGGGCGAGATTGACAGGCAGCGCGCAGAGGCAGCAAAAGCGAGAGCGGAAGAAAGGCTGAGTACGAAAACTCCGGAAACGGATCTGCTGCGCGCGGAAACGGCGCTGCAAAGGGCGATTGCCCGTATCAACGTACTGTCGTAATATGGCACTAAGCAGTTATTTTTGCATATGATAACATAACGAATGATCTTTTTTAAGGATGTTGTCTATGTATAATCAAAAAATCTTACCTTTTTATATGACCTACCCCCTGCCGCTCTATTATCAGGAAGAGGATACGGCTACAAGGGATCTGGAGTATTTACAGCAAATGTATCCGGCAGAAGCGAAAAAATACCAGAAAATGGTTGCCGGAATATTGGATAAGCTGGATTACGAAGGAAGCATGATATACGATGAATATCCGGACCGGTGGCAGATGTATAAGCTTTCGCAGGATATTCTGGATCGTATCAGGCGTCAGGAAGAGAAAGAAAATCCGGATAAGGAGATTCCTAAAGAGAAGTGGGAGTGGGCATCTGATCTGGTACAGATCATCCTGTTTTACGAGGTATATAAGAGACGACATAATAATCATAACGGGATTTTAAAGTTTTAGTTGTAATTTTATCATGACGATAATCGTCATGGTCATAAAGTTAATAAAATGAAGAATGCCTGAAATGCGGCATTCTTCATTTAGATTTGAGGTACCTTTATGAAAATAGATGAGAACAGGCAGCAGGTGGAAGATTTGCTGAGAGATACATTGAGCGGAGAGTTATATCAGATTGTGATGAGCAATCCAAGGAACAGGGAAAAAATCGGGAAGGTGAAAATACGTCCGGTAATGCTGAAAGGAAATCTTTTGTTCCAGGAGACGGCATATGTGGGCAATCAGGTGTTTCACGGGAATTTTGAAAAGGATGATGAAGTGGAACGGGCCGCAGAATATATGTCGAAGGATTTTAAACAATGCGAGATAGAAACGGCAAAAGAGCGTGCAACGGTTCTTGTGAGCAAAAGGGGAAGAGTGAATATTAAGAGGAAAAAAATATGTAAAAAGAAAGAAATCGATTTGACCCACAATCGGACGAAATCCTATATTCTGGAAGAGGGCCGCCCGGTTCCCTTTCTGATTGACTTGGGAGTTCAGACCGAAGAGGGGAAGATTGTTAAGGCAAAATATGATAAATTTAAACAAATCAACCGTTTTCTGGAATTTATTGAGGATATTCTGCCAACACTTCCTAAGGGAAGGACATTGCGTGTGATCGATTTCGGATGCGGTAAGTCTTATCTCACCTTTGCGGTTTATTATTTTTTAAAAGAACTCCAGGGGATGGATATTGAGATAACGGGATTGGATTTGAAAAAGGATGTGATCCAGCGCTGCAATGAACTGGCAGAGAAATATAAATATGAAGGATTGCATTTCCTCCAGGGAGATATCAGTACTTATGAAGGGGAAAGAAAAGAAGAAAGCGGCATGGGCCGGGGAATATCCGAAGAGCGGAAAGTGGATATGGTAATCACTCTCCACGCGTGTGATACGGCGACGGACTACGCTTTGGCAAAAGCGATGGAATGGGGAGCAGAAGTGATTTTATCGGTACCTTGCTGTCAGCATGAGGTAAATAAGCAGATAAATTGTGAAGAATTGATGCCGGTATTGAAATATGGGCTGTTAAAGGAAAGAGTGTCCGCATTGATCACTGATGCCGTGCGGGCAAATGTGTTGGAAGAAAATGGGTATGAGGTGCAGATCCTGGAATTTATTGATATGGAACATACCCCTAAAAATATATTGATCCGAGGAGTAAAAAGAGGAGAAAAGAGAACGGCGGAAAGGAAGCCGGTAAAAGAAATGACAGATTTTCTCCATATCGAGACAACTTTGCAGCAGCTGTTAAGTAAAGGAAAGAATAAATGAAAAAAACGATAATAAAATCTTGTTATCTTCTGGCAGTCTTTATACTGGCCCTGTTTATCATCAGCGCAGTGATGAACCAGGGGAATACGGATATGACGATGGAAATGGGACAGGCTACTTTTCCGGTGGTCCATATGTACGTGGGTGGAAGAGAAGTAAACAGCCTTTATGGATATAAGGATACGATGGAATGCAGTTATCAGAGGGAGTGCATTACCCCTCTTGGAGAGGGGCGAAAAGTCCGCATCCGTGTTGATAAGTATGACCAGGAAATAGAAGATATGGTGTTTGAAGTGAGAAGCATCGATGGGGAAAGACTGGTGGAAAGTACGAAGATCACCATGTATGAAGAGACGCAGGACAATATCAGCGCCGAAATACAGATAAAGGATCTGATTGATGCGGATACGGAATACATGCTTGTGCTGTCGTTGAAAAATGAGTGGGATCAGATGATACGTTATTACACGAGGATCATTCAGACGGAGGATTATTTCGAGAAGGAAAAGCTGGATTATGTCATGGATTTCCATGAACGTACATTTGATAAAGAAGCGGCGAGGGAATTGACGAAATATTTGGAGTCCAATGCGGAAGGGGACAATACCACTTTCAGCAGGGTGACGATTCATAGCAGCTTTCATCAGGTGACATGGGGTGATTTACAGGTAAATAAACTGACGGAACCGAAAGTAACGATAAAAGAGATGGGGTCCCAGACCGGTTCTTTGGAACTCGATTATGTGGTTTCCCTGAAAGATGGGAGAAATGAGGATTTATATACAGTAAAAGAATTCTACAGGGTGAGATATACACCGGACCGGATTTATCTGCTGGATTTTGAGAGGACAATGAAGCAGGTATTTCAGGAGGACGGGGAGGTATTTGCCAATAATAAGATCGAATTGGGGATTATCGCGCCGGAAGATATTAAGCTGGCAGAAAGTGACGGCGGCAATGTGCTGGCTTTTACGGATGGAAAAAGGCTTTTTTCCTATAATGTGGCGGATAATAAATTGTCTACTCTGTTCAGCTTTTATAATGGGGATTATGAGGATGAGCGGGTATGCAGACAGAAACACGGCATAAAAATATTGAATGTGGACGAGGCCGGAAATGTACAGTTTATTGTCTATGGATATATGAACCGAGGAAAACATGAAGGGGAAGTGGGCATTACGGTTTATTATTATAACGGAATGATGAACACGGTAGAAGAAATGCTGTATGTGCCCGAAAACAGTTCTTATGAGGTACTCCATGCAGAAATGGAAGAACTGGCGTACATTAACCGGCTGGAAGAATTCTTTTTTATGCATGACGGCGCATTATATGTGGCGGATCTGGAGGACAGAACCTGTGAAATGATGGTTTCAGGGCTGCGGGAAGAGAGTTATAAAGTGTCGGAAAGCAACCGGATGATAGCGTGGCAGACAGGAGAAGATGTTTATAGCAGTGAAAGCTTGGTACTCATGAATCTGAATACGAAGGAAAGACAGGAGATCAAAGCAGAAAGCGGCGAGTATATTGCTCCGCTCGGCTTTATGGGCGAAGATCTGATATATGGAGTGGCCCGCACGGAGGATCGGGTAAGGGATAATACAGGGAATATAGTTTTTCCGATGTACCGCGTCAGAATACAAAATGAAAACGGCGAAGTGCTGAAAAATTATGCGGAGCCCGGAATCTATGTGACAGGAAGTGAAATTCAGGATAATCAGATTAATTTATCCCGTTTAAGAAAGGAAGAAAACGGAAATTATACGGAAATTGAAAATGACCAGATTGTAAATACAAAGATTATGGCAGAGGGAAATAATGTCCTGGAAACGGTGGCGATCGATACTTATGGAAAAATCGTACAGATTGCGGTAAAGAGTACGATTGATGCCAAAACGGTAAAAAGGCTGAGGCCGAAGGAAGTATTGTTCGAGGGAGGAAGAGAGATCGTTCTACAGGAAAGCCGGACTGAAGTTTCCAGATATTATGTATATGGAAAAGAAGGCGTGGAAGGGATTTTTACCGATGAGGGAAATGCCATTGACCTTGCATATAGCTTATCGGGGATTGTGGTGAATGAAAAAGGGGCATATGTATGGAGCCGGGGGAACCGGAGTCTGAAAAATCAGATTATGGCGATCAAGGGAGCTTCGATTACGGAAGAAAAGAACAGCCTGGCAGTCTGTCTGGATACTATGCTCCAATATGAAGGGATTATGCGCAATACGGAATATATGCTGAACCGGGGCGAGACAATCGTGGAGATTCTGGAAGAAAATCTGGAAGGTGCGAGAGTACTCGATCTGACAGGGTGCAGTTTGGATGCTATTTTATACTATGTCAATAAAGATATACCGGTTCTTGCATCCATGAATGATGGAAATGCGGTGCTGATTATCGGGTTTAATGAATTAAATACGGTTCTTATGGATCCTCTGACGGGAGGTACGCCTTTCAAAAAGGGAATGAATGATTCCACCCAGATGTTTGCAGAAAATGGAAACAGGTTTATCACCTATATGAAAGAATAGGGAATTTACGCCTTTTGCAACCAATGGTTGCGGAAATTCAAACCAGAGTTGGTGGTGCAAATGGGAGATTTTTTATATGATGGGATCGTGAAATGACGCCGGCTGACAGACTTTTTGACACCTGAGTCGGTTTTATAGAAAAATTGCTCCACAGAACGATGGAAAAAGAAAGGGAAAACAGAATGAATATTGAAATAGCAAACAGACTGGTTCATTTGCGAAAAAGCAATCACTTATCCCAGGAAGCGCTCGCTGAAAAGCTGGGAATCAGCCGGCAGGCCGTCAGCAAATGGGAGAGGGCGGAAGCGTCGCCGGATACGGATAATTTAATTTTGTTAGCAAAGCTGTATCATGTGTCGCTGGATGAATTGCTGAAAACGGAAGAGGATGAGGAAGGGGAAGAAATGCAAAACCCGGAAGTTTTGGCCTTTCAGATGAAGAATGAAGAGGAGGAGCTGACGGAAGAAGAGCCAACGGGGAAGGAACCGGCGAAAGAGGAATCGGAGAGAGGAGAACCGACGAGAGGAGAACCGGAGAGAGGAGAACCGGAGAGAGGAGAATCGACGGAAAAAGAACCGGCGAGAGAAGAATCGGCGGGAGAGAGCGGGGAGTATGTAAATATCGGATTAGAAGGCGTACACGTAAAAGATAAAGACGGCAGTGAAGTTCGCATAGGCTGGGATGGTATCCATGTGAATGATAAGAAAAGGGAGGAAGACGTACATATTGACAGAAAAGGGGTATTTATCAATGGAAAAAAGCAGGAAGGGTGGAAAATGACCTGGCTGTGGAGTTTTCCGTTTGCCGCTGTGATAAGTATCGCCTATTGGATTCTTGGAATGATGTTTAACGCCTGGCATCCGGGCTGGCTTCTATTTTTGCTGATTCCCATATGGTATAGCTTTATTAGCGCGGTAAAAAAAGGGAATGCGACAATATTTGCCTATCCTGTGCTGGTAACGTTAGTGTTTCTGTGTGCCGGTTTTTGGCTTGATATCTGGCATCCCGCCTGGGTACTTTATTTAACGATCCCGGTATATTATTTCCTTGCCTCCCGCTTAAGCGGCGAATAGGCGGATGGCAAGGACAGATATCATGTGTTCGGGGGATTACATACTGATCCAGCCGAACGCGTTGGCAATGGAGCTGACCAGTATGATCCCGATGCAGACGGGTGCCAGATATTTCATAAAGAAAAAGTATAATTTTTTGCGCCGGAAGGCAGAGGACTGTTCTACTTCCCGGGCAATGGCATCCAGGCCGACAACCCGTGTGATCAGGAAGCAGGTTGCCAGAGCCGCCAACGGCATCATGATAGAATTGGTCAGAAAATCGAAAAAATCCAGGATGGACATTCCAAGCAAAGTTACGAAATCCAGGGAACTGAATCCAAGGGCGGAGGCAGAGCCAAGAACTAAAATAATGACAGCCATCAACAGACTGCATTTTCTCCGGCTCCATCCGAATTGATCTTCAAAAGTGGAAACACTCGTTTCCGTCAGAGAAATAGCGCTGGTCAGCGCAGCGAACAATACCAGGAGGAAAAAGAGAATACCGACGCCGTCTCCCATTTCCATATTGGCGAATACCTTCGGGATTGTAATAAACATGAGCGAGGGCCCTGCCTGTAGTGTATCGGGAGAACCGCCGGAAAAGGCGAATACCGCAGGGATGATCATCAATCCGGCGAGAACGGCAATCGCAGTGTCAAATATTTCAACCTGAGAGGTGGACTTTTCAATATCCACCTCTTTTTTCAGGTAAGAACCATAAGTATACAAAATACCCATCGCGATCGAAAGGGAATAAAACATTTGCCCCATGGCAGCAACTACCGTCATCCATGAAAAGTTGTCCAGGTTTGGAATCAGAAGATATTTTACCCCTTCCATCGCGCCGGGCCGGGTAATGGAATACAGGGAAACAAAAATGGCGAGAATAACCAGCACAGGCATCATAATTTTGGAAACCCGTTCCACACCTTGCTTTACTCCCGCAACAATAACAAGGAAAATAAAGAAGGTGAACATGACCAGCCAGAATTCGACGATGGCTCCGGAAGAGATAAAGCCTGAAAAGTAAGCGTCTTCTGCCAGAGTTACGGCATTTCCCCTAATATATTCAAATAAATATTTTGTTACCCACCCGCCGATCACGCAATAATAGGGAACGATGAGCATGGGAATCACGGCATTGACCCATCCCCCGAAGCGGAAGGGCAGACTTTTGCCAAAAGAACGGAAAGCGCCTACAGGACTTTTCTTTGTCATACGGCCCAACGCGGTTTCGGAAACAATCAGGGCGTACCCGAA
Source organism: Lachnospiraceae bacterium 28-4 (assembly GCA_000403275.2). Taxonomy (GTDB): domain Bacteria; phylum Bacillota; class Clostridia; order Lachnospirales; family Lachnospiraceae; genus Kineothrix. The sequence goes on along the minus strand of KE159600.1, from coordinate 426,759 downwards.
GGTAAGCATTAAGACCAGATAAACGAGAAGGAAAATCCCTCCTCCGTATTTGGCCGCCAGATAGGGAAAACGCCAAATGTTTCCCAGCCCTACAGCGGAACCGGCAACGGCAAGGACATATCCCATTTTTCCTGAAAAACTGCTTCTTGGTTTGCCGGAATGGGACGGCTGATCCGTGGGTGTTGGCTTTGTCATTTTGTGATTCCTCCTGTAAATGTGGCTTTAATGAATAAAAAGCCGGTTTTTATATTTTTCCAATGTGAAAAGAAGTCCCATGCCCAAGACGCCGCAGGATATGATTTCCCCGGCAGTAACAGTAAGGAAGGAAAACCACAACGGGCGGATGCCATAGGCATATAAAAGGACGAAAGGTACGATGATCATGTTGGCTACAATCGGCGGTACGGGAGCCATCCACTTATAAGCGCGGAGCCTGTAAGTAAATACGGCGCCGATGAGGGTGGCGAGGCTTCCGAAAATAATATCCGGAAGGGCACAACCGGTCAGAATATTGCTGATCAGGCAGCCGATAAATAACCCGGGCACCGCAGCAGGGGTGAAATAAGGCAAAATAGTAAGTGCCTCGGAAAAGCGGATCTGCACCGCATAGTTGGCAAGGCCGAAAGCATTGGCTATAAAGGTAAGCACAACATAAAGGGCAGCGATCATTGCCGCCTGAGTGATTGCCGCCACAGAAAAAGGGCGTACGGTCTTGACAGTGACAGTTTTGTCATAAATTTGATTTTTCATTTTTCTTCTCCTTTAGTTTTGTTTAACAGAGCCGCTTGCGGTTCTGTCCGTCAGGAAGGTCTCGAACTGACGTTATGAATAGTAAGAATACCTTGAAAATACAGGATATTCAGCCTTGTAAGTGTATCACAAATCTAAGGGGAAGGCAAGGTAATGTTTCTAAGCGTTTGTGGAAATCTGTTTCTAAGCGTTTGTGGAAATCGATTTTGGCGGTTTGGGGAATGGGTGGGGAAGGAAGGGGGAAAGGAGGGGCAGGAGAAAAGAAAGCGGGCGGCGGGCGGGGCGAGGCAGGGGGAACATGGTTTTTCGTGCCGGCTTCGGGAAATAGATTTTCTAAATATTCCGGCAAAATGGATTTCCATAGATGATTAGAAGGTCTGCCACATCGATTACCAAATTATTTCAAATTTGTGTATTGTGTATAGTGGAATAAATATTATTTTTTGAAATAGGATTTATGAATAGTAAATTATTGACAAGAAATATAAAAAAATGAGAAAGAAAAAAGTCAAAACAAACAAAAAATAGGAGAAACAGGTTGACAGTGAAGTGGTAAAAATATATCATTAAAATAATATAAAATTAAGAAAATAGGACTATGTAGTGAATGACTCAATATGATCAGAAGGGCCGAATCTAACAGTTCGGCTTTTGCCAGTGTGGAAACTGTGACAGATTAACGGGAATGGAGGATTCATTTGATTACAGACGAAAGAAGCTTGGTAAAAGGCTCGGAGGTCGGGTGCTTTCCAACAATAGACGCCTTGCTGAGTACTTTGCCGAGAAATGTAAGGGTACATATGAAGCGGGTTGGTAAATATGCGGATATACTGTACCGGCACATGTTGGAAAAGAACGTGGAGAATGTAGCGGAAAGGCTTGGGGAGGATTTTGAAGAATACAGCGAAAGAATTTATGCTCTGCACGATATTGGCCGACACTTTATTCCCTTTGCCATTTTAAATAAAGTAGGCGGATTGAGCGAAGGGGAAAAACAGATGATCAAAGATCATACGATAAATGCGCGTAAGGCGATAAGAAGCATTTATATACAGCCCTTTCCCGATGAAATCATGGAGCAGTGGGAAAAAATCGCGGTGTATCACCATGAAAGGTTCGACGGAGGGGGATATCCTGAAGGAAAGAAAGGGGAAGAGATTCCGATAGGGGCGAGAATATGCGCTATTGCGGATACCTATGACGGGATCGTAAGCTGGAAACCATATAAGAAAAAACAGACGACAAAGGAAGAAGCAGTCCGGATTATCGAAGAAGAATCGGGAGGACAGTTTCAGCCGGAATTAGTGGAGATTTTTAGAGAATGTATCGACAGATTTTAAGCCTATTGTTTCAAACCATAAAAGACGTCTGCCATAAGAGAAAAGCGAGAGGGGTATTATGAAAAAAAGAAAACGTTTTCTGGACAAAGGGCAGAATGGAAACCCAATAAAGCGCACACTGATCAGCAGAGTGGATCCGCTTAACAGGTTTAAACATTGGTATATGGGAGGCGTCAGCCTTTTCCGGGGATTTTTCCGTGTCCATGCGGCAAAACAGACAATCGCCATTATCCTGCTGATTTTGCTGGTGGCATTTATTATGGCGGCGTTTTATACTAATGCGGGGGAATTTGTGGTAAAGGTGGACAGGGAAATGGCCAGGGACGGCTTTTATCTTTCGGAGATTCCCAATTTTGATGAAAAGTTGATCACGCTTCACGCGGATGCGCTGGTGGATGCCACGAACATAAGCATATACAATATTGACGAAGATGTGATGGACATTGACGGAGAACATCACAGCGATGATGTGTTTGCCTATACGTTTTATGTAAAAAATCTGACAGGGGAAACAAAAGATTACAGGTATACGCTGTTTATGAGAAATAAAACGCAGGGAATAGAGGAAGCTGCATGGATTATGTTGTTCCACAACGGCAAACAGGAGATTTTTGCAAAGGCGAATAAGGAAGGGCATCCCGAATGCCAATATTCGGAATTTGAGTTCCCGTTTCAGGAATACGCGCTGCATCCCGAAAAACAACAGGGCATGATTTCTAACAGAAATCCGGGCTATATTACCCAGGAGGTTATTGATTACCACGATTTCGACAGTTTGAATGGCATCTATCAGCTGCAAACGGTGCCTTTTGCTTCCGAAAAAACAATTTGCACCGGATTAAGGCCGGATTTTGAACATGACGGAATGGATAAGTTTACGGTGGTGATCTGGCTGGAGGGAGAAGACCCGGAATGCGTGGATGCAATTATAGGAGGAGAAATAGAGTTGGCAATGAGTTTTACTTATTAGATGATTAGATGAAGCGGGGAAGCGGGCAAAAGGGACGGAGGAGGCAAATGGGAAAAGGGATTATAGCGGAAGAAAAAAAAGAAAGAAAAGAAAAACAGGAAAAGCAGGGTTTGAAAGCCAGGCTGTTGATGTGTCTGTTATATCTGGCGGTATTATCCACTGCGACTTACGCGTGGTTTACGATGAATAATAAACCCAAAGTGCTGAATCTTGCGCTTTCCGCGGCGGCAGCCGGGGATCTGATGATCGCCGACGATCTGGGCGGCGGGCCGGGGGAGTATGACGAGGAGCTGGATTTGAAAACGGCTACGCAAAAGTTCCCTATGGAGGAGGTATTGCTGAATCCCGTGACAACGAAGGACGGGCAGATGTTTTATGCTCCGGTATACACAGGAAAGGCAGTGAGCGATGTCAAGGAAATTACGGATCTGGATGAACTGAACCAGCAGTATGTATATGAAAAGACTTTTTATCTGAAGGCGGGGAGCCTGAAAAACAGCAAGGGAAAAAGGGTTTCGCAGGGAGCAATGAAAACTTACGAGATTATGCTGTTAGGACCTGAACAGGCCGGAGAGGAAGTCAGCGGCTGCTGGGTGCGGCAGGCCGATGGCGTAACGAGTACGACGCCCGGCGATACGGCGGCGAATTCCATCCGCATTTCTTTTGAAGTGGAGGGGCAGGAGATCGCCATATGGGAACCGAACAGCGATAAACATAACAGTGATCCTGAGAAGGCTATCGATAACGTAAAAGACTCTTATGGAACATATAAAACATTACAGCAGACAAGCGATGGAAATTTTATAAATGGCGAGGAGGGCAATTCGGAAAAGCTGTTTGAGATTGAAGAAGAACAGGACGTGAAAGTGACGATGCGCGTCTGGATGGAAGGAACGGACGAAGACTGTACCAATTCGAACGAATTGGACGAGATCATCGGAAACATACAATTTATTTCTTCGGAGGTAAAAGGCGGAAGATAAGATGCTGTTTCGGTAAAAGGGCATAGCGAAGCGGGAGAAGCGGGAGAAGCGAGAATAGGAGAGAAGGATGAACGCATTTTTTTACTATTTTTATAACTTTATGAGGAGTATCTTCGGACATATCTGGAATGTGCTGGTCGCGATCAAGGATGCTATTTTCGGAATTTTTGATATTCGCTATTATATGGAACTGTTCAATACCTACAGGGATGATCTGTCTCCTCTCGGGTGGATAGCCGCGATCATCGTACATATTCTGCTGCTTCTGCTGCTCGCCCTGTTTGTATTTTTGGTATATAAGGCGTTAAAAGTTATTTTCCGCTTTAAAGTTCCCGTGGTGGAATATGAGAAAATGAAGGACGAAGTAGTGACGCTGAAACGGGAGATCATGAAGGCCAACTATGAAAAGGATAAAATTCTCGCCATGAAGATATCGGAGCTTGGCATGGAAGTGAACGCGGATCTGCTGGAAACTCCGAACCCGCTTTTGGAAAAAGGGATGGAGGAAGCAGAGTCGGACGCCGCCGCGGAGCCGGAAGAAACAGTAGCGGAAGAGGAAGGCATGGAAATGGTCGAGACGAAAGAGCGAAGATTTCCGAGGCTCTCTGCGGTGGATTTGTATTATACCGATCCGGAATATGTGCCGCCGGTCTATAATAACACGATAAGCCTGGAGGAGATATGCATTAACTTCCGCAACTTCGCGGCAAGCAAGCTGGGCCTGTATTATGAACTGGAAGTGATGAAACAGGCGTTTGCCTCTTTTGGAGCGGCAAAAATGCTTATTTTACAAGGAATATCGGGAACAGGTAAAACTTCCCTCCCGTATGCTTTCGGGCAGTACATTCAGAATTCCAGCGTCATATGCTCCGTACAGCCTTCCTGGAGGGACAGAACGGAGCTGTTTGGCTACTATAATGATTTTACGAAAAAGTATACGGAAACGGATTTCCTGAAAACATTATATGAAGCGCATTATTATGAAGATCCAAGAATCGTGATTTTGGACGAAATGAACATCGCAAGGGTGGAATATTACTTTGCAGAAATGCTTTCCATATTGGAACTGCCAAGAGAGGAAGAACGGTTTGTCACGGTGGTTTCCAATACGGCGGCGAACGATCCGGCATTGATGAAAGAAGGGAAAATCTGGATTCCGAATAATGTATGGTATGTAGGGACGATCAACAATGATGATTCCACCTTTGCGGTGGCGGATAAGGTGTATGACCGGGCGATTCCTATTGATCTGGATGACCGGGCGGAATTTTTTGAAGCGCCGGATACGGAACCGCTGCGCTTAAGTTATAAGCATTTGGAAGAATTGTACGAAGAGGCAAAGAAAAAATATCCCATATCGGAAGAAAATCTTATTCTTCTGGACAAATTGGATAAGTACCTGATCGAACATTTCCGCCTTACATTCGGTAACAGGATTATGCGCCAGTTGAAGGAATTTGTCCCTTGCTATGTGGCTTGCGGGGGGACGGAGATCGACGGGATCGATTTTATGTTTTCCAAGAAAATTCTGCGTAAGTTTGAATCTTTGGGCCTGGGCTTTATCAGAGATGAACTGGACGGCCTGGTTGTATATCTGAACCGTCAGTTCGGCGGGGAGAACATGAAGATCAGCAAGGCATATCTGGCAAGGCTTAAGAGAATGAGCGCAGGATAATATGGAGAAGATTATGGAAAATACGGAAGGCATTGGCTATGTGCATGAAACTTACCGGAAGATGAACCGGGAGGATGTGCAGGAGCAGCTGAAAGACGACAAATTTTATAATTATTTTTATAATCTGCTGGAAAACGCGAGCAATTATTGCAAGTTCTCCAATGCGAAGCTGGTAAAGAGCATCGATGAGGAATGGGTTAGAGAGATTGAAGAGGCTATGCCGTCCCTGCACTATGTTATCGTTCATCCAAGAAAGTTTATTGAAGAGGAAAGGGAAGTCGTGAACGTGGCCATGGCGAGGAACATTACGACGGAGTCTATCCGCCATCTTCTGCAGCACAGCAACTTGATCGACGAATACAGGGAGGACGGGACGGTGATTCCCAGCAGGATACTCAACGTATACAAGGAAGAGAGTATCAATATCTATGAGAACCGTTTTATCTGTACACTGATGGCGGAACTTCAGTATTTTGTCAACAAGCGGTTTAATGTGATTTTTGAGGCCAGCAAGGATGAGGTCGGAACCTTTTTTGAAATGGAATCCCGTGTGGATAATTATACGGAAGTCATAGAATATAATTTGTCCGTGAAGATACAGGAGAAACAGACGGACGTGAATAATGAGGAAGAAAATAATAATATTTTTGCCCGGATTATAAAGATACACCAGCAGGTCAATATGCTTGCGGCAACCGAATTTATCGGGATGATGAAACGGTATCCGGCGGTGGCGCATCCGATTGTAAAGACCAACGTGATCGGAAAGAACAAAGACTATAAAGCATGCCATAAATTATGGAATTTTATTCACTCTTATCACAGAGTCGGATATAAAGTAAATATCGTGAAGCAGGAACCGACGATATCCAGGCAGTTTGAAAGGGATATTTATAATACGGTGATCAGGGATTATGCGATACTCCATAATAATATGAAGTTTGCCAACGATATTAATATCGACCATCCCCAAAAGGAACGGGAGATGGACGTAAAACAGATTCGGCAGATGCTGGAGGAAATGGTATTGAAAACCAGCCTGAGCGATGCAGCCTTGAAAAAGCTGGTGATGAAGGAACTGACCGACCTACAGATGAAACGGAAAGCAGAATTGGCGGAATTGGAACGCATTAACAGGCAGAAACGGAAGGAAATCCGCAGGAATCAGATACAGCAGGGAGAAGGGGAACTGACGCTGGAAGACGTAGACAACGAAAAAAATATTGTTATGCCGGGAGAAGAAGATAAAAGAGGAAAAGCAAAGGCAAAGAGACAGTCGCTTCGGCAGAGAAGGCAGGAGAGGGCTGCGAAACGTAAAATGGGCGGCAAATAATGAAGAAGTTATTGGCGGGGGCAGGCAACTTAATATTTATAATGGTTACGTTATATCTCTGCTATTTTATCGTATCGGCTGCATATAACAGGACGCCGGCATTTTTCGGCTATCGCGTGCTGCGCGTAATCACGGACAGCATGGAACCTGTATTTGCGAGTGGAGACTGCATTATCATTAAGGGGATAGGGGAGGACGAACTGGCCGTAGGAGATATTATTACTTTTATTTCCGGGGATCCGTCTCTGAATGGAGCATATAATACCCATCGTATTTATGATATTGCCAGAGATTATATGACAGGAGAAACTATTTATTTTACAAAGGGTGACAACAATGTATGGACGGACGAGTATACCGTTTCGGAAGATGATATTGTTGGAAAATATATTGGTAAGCTGCCTTATGGGAAAACATTATCCCGTTTTTTGGATAAACTGGCGGAAAAGGATTTTTATTTTGTCGCAATTATTTTACCGATCGTCCTATGTCTGGCATCCTGTGTAGTACAACTCATAAAAGAAGTCGGAAGAGCAATGCGGAAAAGAGGAAAAGATGAAGAGGCTTAAGAGGTTATTCCAGGAAAAGATCATACTTTCTTTTGTGATGTTCCTATTGCTTTGCGTTGTGCTTTTTTCGGCGACAACGGCTTGGTATTCGGCCAATAACACGGCGGTTATGAGCGGGATGGAGATAGGAGCGGGAGGAATTGGGGGGCTGAAGGTAGCCATAGAGCCGGGAGGACCGGATATTATGATGCTGCCGGAAGTGAATGAGGACGGAATCCCTGTGATTCCGGTGAAATTGACGGATTTAAATAATGTAAAGGAGCAGATGATCGCGCCAGGCTCCTATGGCCCCATGACGTTTTATATTACTTCCCTTGGGGAGACGGTAACGGGATATTCCATAAAAGTGAGGCTGTCTTACAGGGAAGAGGAGGGAGCCGGCGATAAATTGTCGCCGGAACAGAGGGAAAAAATAAAAGAGCTGATGGAAAGACATATCAGCGTATATACGGAAATGGAAACCGTATCTTCGGAAAACGGACAGGGAAGATGGGGAAAGTTTTCCGATCCGCTGGAATATTATACGGCTGCGGATGCGGAGGATGGCACTGCGGCTACGGGAGAACTGGTCTTTAATACGGAGGTCAAGGCCGAGATTTATTGGGTCTGGAATTATGAATATAGCGATATACCGGGTAATGAAAATCTGCCAGAGGAAGAGCTGCAGGAGAAAATCAGAGAATATGACGAGGAAGATACGATGCTTGGGAATTACATAGACCATATCTGGTTTGACGTATATATCACGGGGCAGACGACGGAAGAGGAATGACGCAGCATAGAAAGGGCATGAAAAAGCAGCAGGAAAGCGAGGAATGGGATGAAAATAAAAAAGAAAATAATGATAATTATAATCCTGGCAGCGCTTTGCCTGGCGGCAGGGGGCGGAACCCTCGCATGGTATTTGCGGGAAGATGTAAAACAGGCGCAGACTACCGGAGCGGAAGTAATGGCTCCTTATAATTTGTACCTGATGAACCCTAATGCCAAAGATTCTTTAAAGTTTGCGGTAGGCAACCTGCATCCGGGAGAGGTCAAACATACGGTGATATGCGTCTCCAACCGGGTGCCGGAAAATTATGACGGGGAAGACAATATGTCGGAGCTTGTAAAAGATTCGGAATTTAACTATGATTTGCAGCTTGTACATACGGAAAACCTGGCGGTGGACTATGCGGTGTATCCTCTGGAAAGGAAGCAGATACCGGCGGGAGGGCAGCTGCCGGACGGAGCGATTTGCATGGAAGGGGACGACCCGGCTTATAAAACCTATTACTGGATGAAACAGGCATCGCCCATTAAAGGGAGCGATCATACGGAGAAGATGCGGAAAGAAGTGTTCGGGGAAACGGATATTACGGATATTGTGAATGCAGGACAGTATCTTTTTTTTGATGATAACAGCATGAAGCTTGCTTATAACAACGGAACTTATGAATACGATTATTATCTGATCGAAGTAACATGGCAGGATATCAGCGATTTTGACGCATATAAGAAAGAGACGGATCTGGTTTATGTAGTGGTAAACGCAAAGCAGCCAAGGCCGACGGAGCGCTAATGGATATGGGAGCAGGAAATGGAGCGGAATCATCGGGAAAAGACGGGAAAAATTATGATGTTTGGAAAGAGATGGAAAAAGTGGGGAGCGGGAAACAGGAAAAGGACAGTGCTGATACTAGTGGGCTGTCTGGTACTGGCGGGCGCTTCCTTTACCGTATATTCGAAATATTATAAAACAAGATATGAAAAAGGGATGGCAATCGCTTCCGGATTTTATTTCAGCAGCAATTATATGTATGAGGAAGAGGGACTCAACGATATAGAGGATATTGAGGAACTAACAAAGAGGAACGGCGGGAAGCTGGTGCATGAGGATTTGCTAAACCGGTTGATGGTGGCGGTCAGCAATAAGCCGTGGGCTGCGGGCAACAATTATACTTTCGATGTGGAGGTTCGCAATCACATCAATCAGCTTTTGTATAACGATAAGGATCTGAATGTTGCTTACGTGATAGAATTTATTCTGCTGGACGAGCCGGGCGGGGCGGATTACAGCGTAGGAAAAACGATAAACGGCGTGGATACCGGGAATTATATCCCGCTCAACAGCGGAAATACAATAAAGAAGGCAAGCTTCCGGGGAACGCTGGAGGGAGGTCTGCTGACATGGGAAAACTATGTACTGCGGGTAAGTCTTGGCAGCGGGCAGACGGCGGATTCGTATCAACCTGCCAGGGTATTGCTGATGGCATATCCCGTGGAGCCGGTTTTCCTGGAAGATACAAAGAAAATAGCCGGAATAATCAGAGCCGAGTACAATATAACGGAGATGGAAATTACCGATCAGAAGTTTACGATAGAGGATGAGTTAAAGGAAGACAGCTGGCAGGAACGGGTAAAAAAAGAATCGGCCCTGGTTTACCAGCTGAAAACGACAGGAAATTATTTTGCGCAGGAAACGGATAATATGCTGCAAAAGATACGGATTAAATGGAATCCGAATATGTTTTCGCTGAACAAGAACGACAGATATTTGAATCATGCGGAGGGTACGCGGCTTGTGGAATATGACGAAGCAGGAGGAACCATGGTGATAGAAACGGCACCATATTCTTCGATCAAATTTGTTTTTTTTAAAAAAGAAGATTTTGACACGGAGATACAGAATATGACATTGGATGAATTTAAAAATACGATTCAGGCGGAAAAAGTAGAGTAAGGTCAGGATATAACAGGACAGGTGAAAGAGATGAAAAGGTATTTGACGAAAAAATCCGGTAAGAAGATGGCGGGCATGATAGCGATATTTCTGTCATGCGCAATATTTTTAAATAACGCGGGCATATATTCCGTGCTGGCAGCAGAAAACTCGCCAGGGGGGAATATTGTCAACAGCAACAACCAGAAGACGTTGTCCGCCTTTTCACAAAATGAAACGCCGCCGGAAGGAGGAGACGGAAGTACAAGCCAGCCGCCGGAGGGAGGAAACGGAAGTGAAACGCCGCCGCCGGAGGGGAGTGATGGAAGTACAAGTCAGCCGCCGGAGGGAGGAGGAAGCGAAACACCGCCGCCGGAAGGAGGAGACGGAAGTACAAGCCAGCCGCCGGAGGGAGGAGACGGGAGCGAAACGCCGCCGCCGGAAGGAGGAGATGGGAGCGACGGAAGTACAGGTCAGCCGCCGGAGGGAGGAGACGGAAACGAAACGCCGCCGCCGGAAGGAGGAGACGGAAACGAAACGCCGCCGCCAGAAGGGGGAGACGGAAACGAAACGCTGCCGCCGGAAGGAGGAGACGGGAGCGAAACGCCGCCGCCGGAAGGAGGAGACGGGAACACAGACCAGCCTTCGGAGGAAGGAGACGGAACAGGCGGTGAACCGCCGCAGGATATTCCCTCTGAAGACATTCCGCCCGAAGATGAGGATATACTGGATCAGCTGCCGCCGGATGGAGAAAAGCCGCCTGTGGATGGCAATCTGGATGAGGAAATAACGGAGGACGGGAACGAGGAAAATTGGGAAGATTTATACTGCTTGGAAGGGAAGGAACATGAATATGAAGAGATATTGGCAGAAGATGGTACGGTAACGAAGTACCGGTGCGTATTCTGCCTGAGGGAAATAACGGAAGAGACATTGGAAGCTGAGGGAGGCAGCCTTCACGGCCATTTATGGAACCGGGCAGAAGGAGAAATTATTCCTGTCTGCGAAAGCTGTGGGCTGGCGCGTCTGGACTGTGAAGGCGAGGATGGCTATGGGATACATATTTTTGAATGGATGCCAGAGGAAGGAGAAGCCGGCAAGTATCGCTGCGCAGTCTGCGGTGCGGAGAAGGAATTTCTGGACGAGTGGGATATGACGGTAGAGTTGTTCGCTGAGATTATGGGCGTTTCCATGTATGCGGTGACTTATACTTATAAAAATGGTGAAACGTCGGAAATTCCAATCAATCAGCTGCAGCTGGCGAGCTATACAGGGAAAAAATTCACAGTGAAGAATCTGGCGGATCTGATGGCTTTACAGGAACTGAGCAACGACGGGGCTGGCTTCGATTTTGATGGGTATACGATAGAGTTTCATTTTCGGAAGATGGCGGATGGTTCCGATGGGCCGGACAACGGTACAAAATGGGATCTGACGGAATTAAAAGGTGATTTTAATGGGCTTGGAAGTGAAAATGCGCCGTTTAAGGGAACTTTGACGCTGTCATATGACAGTGCGTCTTTGCACTTTTTGACGGCGACTCCTTTGCTGAATTATGCCGCCACCGGAGCGGTTGTGTCGGGATTTCAAATAAACGCGAATATAGAAGGGGATGGAAGCAGCCCGGTGGGGGCGGTTGCCGCCCATGTGGTAAGATCCGATAAGGGAGATACCCTGACGGTTTCGGATATATCGCTGTCGGGATCGGTAGCGAATCCAGGAGGGACAGCCGGGGGATTATTTGGGGAAGTAATCACCGCCGGAGGAGATCCGATAAAGATCCGCTATGAAAAGAACGACGGAAGTCGGCTTGGGGTTTCCGTAAAAACGGATGTGAGCGGAGCATGTGCCGGAGGGCTGGCAGGCAGAACGGAAGGAACGGTAGAGGTATATAAAACGGATGTGTTTCCGACCGGAGGCGTGAGCGGAACCCAGTATGCCGGCATGCTGGTGGGGGACATGGAAGCCGGAGGGACTTTGTTTGCGGCCGGGGCGGACGGATCGGCTGGATCGGCTGAGGAATGTGCGGTCCAGGTAAGCGGAAGCGGAACCAACGGAGGATTGGTTGGAAGAATAGCAAACGGAACGGTTTGCAGAGTGGAAGGGAATGATAAGAAGCTTATTTTGACCGGCAGCGTGGAAGGCGGCAGCGCCGGAGGGCTGGTCGGAGAGTGCGCGGACAGTAAAATAAGGCTGAACCATGTTACGGTTAATGCTTCCGTAACGGCAAATGCGGGAAATGCCGGAGGGCTGGTCGGATCTTTTAGCGAATCACGCACAGGAAATGCAAATGCTGCGGACGGGGACTGGCATATCTTACACCATATCGATGTTAACGGCGATGTAAAAGGCATGTCCCAAATAGGCGGAATCGTTGGTTATTTAAAGGCGTGCAATTTCCGTATAGGACTTCCGGGGGAAGCGGATAATTTCGATTGCATGAAAGTGCTGGGAAATATTGCCGCAGGAAATCCGGGAGCTGCCGCCGGAGGAATGATCGGGGCTGCGGAAGGGGAGTTTATTGAAATTTATCATGTAACGACGGGCCAGGGAAATAATGAAATACGCGGTGCGGGCTCCATCGGAGGCATCATAGGGAAAGTAGGGAGCGATGCGGGGGGCGCTGTTGTTAAGGTAAAGAATGCGAAGATTGCATCCTCTTTTTCACCGGAAGGAAATAACAAAATACAAGGGGGTATTTTTGGCGATATCCATGCGGGCAGCATGGCGGCAATGGATGGAACTATCGATGTAGCGGCGCTCGGGATCAATGATTCCTCCCTGCTGAGGGGACATATTGCAGGGCAGCAAAAGGAAGCGCTTGTTTACTTTGAAGAAAACTGCCGTTATCAAAGGCCGGAAGGAAAAGCGTGGGTGGACGATATCGGCAATTACGGCGGAGTATATAGAAATGGAACATGGGGAGAAGACGGCAATCCTCCCTTGATTTCCTATGGAGAAAAAAAGATTCAGGGCGTAGTGGGGAATTCCGGCAGCGGGTGGATCTTGGATTCGGAAGCGGATGTGATCCGCCTGGCGATTGTACTGAATACGGAAGGAAGGTTTGCGGGGAATTGTTTTGGCAATACAGGCAAGGCAGGTCTTCTTGGAGCGGACTATTTGTTAAAAAAGGCGGATTACGCTTTGGGGAATTCCGGCATATATGCTTTGAACCGTAATGACAGAGGAAATGAGGCAGGAGAACGCTTTAGCGGCAAACTGGCCGGCGAAGGGATGGCAGTGATCGACCTGGGGGATTGCATTACCTACCAGTCCTTCCTTTCCCTGTTCCCCTGCGCAGGCGAAGGTGCGGAGTTTAAAAATCTTACGGTGAAAAGAAATATCAAATATGCAAAGAATGCGGCGGCAGGACTGGCAGCTTATGCATCCGGCAATGTCACGGTGGATCACGTGGATATGAGGGTTTCTTTGACCGGAAGCGCCGATAACGAAACGAATCCCGGTTATCTGTACGGAGGCATGTTTGCAAATTACCGGGCCGGGGGAGCTGTGACGCTGAGCATAACCGGAAGCAGGATCGGGGGGAGCTTTGAGGTTATCCAAAATACGAATGACCTGAACCGAAAGCAGTATATTGGAGGAGCGATTGCGAAATATGCTGCCGATAGTCCTGAAATTCCTGTTATAAAGATAGACGGACTGGAAATTGCTGCGCAGATTACTTCCGGCAGCCGCTTTACCAGCGGTATGATTACTCAGATAAATATGGAGAATGCGGCGCAAGACCGGAGCAGGGACAGAGTAACGCTGGATATGAAGAATATTGAGATAACAAAAGATACGAGGATTAATATAACCGATGTAGGAGAAACAGGAGGGCTTCTTGGATGGAAATGGTTTGGAATCGCCCCCTGCGCTGGAAATTATTCGATTGCTCATCTGGTAGTGGGCGACGGCAGTACGGCGGCGAATGGACCTTCTTATTCCACCGGCGGCGGATATGGAGGGCTGATACATACGGTGACGGGCAGGATCCAGCTGAAAGAAATTTATATAAGGAACGGTTCTTTTTATGCAAATCCTTCAGGGGGAAGCAATCATAACGGTTTATTATTCCATAACGGGCATAACGCGCTGATAGAATTGGAGGATTATCAGATCGCCGATCAGGGGATGGGCGTAAGGGCAGACTCGATCAATTTTGCGGCGAACAATGCGAAAGTCAGCGTAACGGGCGTGACAGCCAAGTTTGGCGAAGTCGTCGGAAGCAATATGGGGGATAATAAAGATAGAAGAAATTATACGAACGGGGGAATTGTCAATATTATAAGCCCTGCTTTTCAGAATGACTTCATTGCATACAGCAGTCATTTGTTTAACCAAGACGCGGGTTCTAACAATACGAGGTATTACTATAATCTGTTCGGAACTTCCCTGGCAGGGGAGGCTTCGTTTCTGCCGGAAAACAGGAAGCTGAACGGAGCGGATCTGGTTATTGCGGATGCGGATCAAATGATGATCTGGCATTTGTCCCAGTATATCAACGATTCGCTTCGCAGATATTTGAAACCTTATTTTGTGGGGGAAGCGGTACCTGCGAAAAATACAGGAGTAACCATACGGGGAACGATTGATTTGAATCACAGGGGTTACTATCCGACTCCTGTGGGGAACTGCACGGTTCGGACAGAAAATAAGGCCACCATTATTTTCCATGGCGATAAGCTGACGGACATCAATGGAGGGCTGACGGAAAAAGTTAAGGAGGGAGAAGGGAACCGGAGAGAGAATTATATGATGCATAGCGGGCTGCTGGTCAGCCCGGGAGGCGGAGTAACGGTTCAGGGAAATGAAGACTATCTTACGCTGCAAGGAAAAATCACCCGGCTTCATGAGGATTCCGGGGCATTATTTGTGATGTCCGTCAGCGGCAGCAACACCATATGTAAAATCCGCCTGAAGGATCTTTATATGAATGGCTTTGGAGGGGCGGCGCATGGATATGGCCTTTTGATCGGAACGATAGGGGATAACACTGATATGAATATCAGTTGGCTGGAAACGGAAGGATATAACGATAATTCCCGGCAAAAATATGCGGCTTCAGCTTTGATCGGGAGAGTCGGCAATACATCCGCAAAGAATTTGAAGCTGGATTTTACCAACATCAGGGTGGGAGGAAAAAACCCGGATCGAAATCCGGCAAATAAGAGTGAGGGCGTCTTTCGGTGGGCGATATTGATCGATAAACATGAATTTACGGACAATACGCAGGAAAATAGGGGGCGTGTCAGATATTTATTTACGGAAGAAGCATACAAAGGTTTGGATATGTCAGCCACCGGAAATAGTACAAAAGCCCCGTTTGAAGGGGGCATTTTCGGGGACAACAATTATGGCTCTATAGGCGCATATGTCACCATCGGCAGTGAATTAAAGAATGGCGTTGAATATTGGAATAAGGATGGGGAAGCGGATCTGGATTATAAAGGGACGATTGCCTGGAACGATTACCTTCCTTATGTATGTACGGTCCATACGGAGAACAAGCATATCCAGGTCAATCCGAAGAATGTTTCTGTCGATATGGGCTGCGGAACTTATGAAGACCCGTATCAGATCACAAGCGCGAAGCAGCTTCTGGCATTGTCCTATTATCTGATTAATGGGAACAACCAGGAGTATTTGAAAGAATGGCAAATAAGAACGCCAGGGAGTACGGAATCGCTGGACGGGAATGGGATATGTACGAAAAACCATACGGAAGCTACTTTGAAAACCTACGGAGATGCTGATTTTCCGACCCGTGAAGAACTGCGGAAAGCATATTATATGATTATGGATGATATTGATTTTTCCGCGTTGAAGAGTTCCGGCGATGCGGCTGTGGTACAGAGTTTCGTCGGGCTTGGGACGACGGATTATCCGTTTTCCGGAGTTATTGTGGGGAAAGAGAATGTCGCTGGCGGCAGCGTGCCGACGATTATCCTGCCTCATAAGAGAAGAGGAAATACCTGTGATTATTTTGGGCTGATACAGTATGCAAAAGGAGCGGTTGTAAAAGATATCAGAATTGCCAGCGCGGAGGAGCCGCAAGATGACAACGATCTGCTGACCAATGTAGTACGCGTAAGCAACAGCGGCGGCGCTGTGATGGGGTGCATTCTGGGCGGCGATAATATGATTGATAATGTAACGGTGGATGTCCTTATGGCGGTGGATGCGGCAGCCAATGGAGTCAATGCCGCTGTGGGGGGATATGCGGGAACGGTACAGCAGGGTTCCCTGATCCTGCGTGGTTTATCGGAAGATCATTTGGACGGGTTCCGATGGGGGCTGTTAAGAGGCAGCAACGAATATATGGAGGCAGGAACTCCCGAAATAGCGAATTATCCTTTTGCGTCCGGGGCGATCGGAAGGGTGGAAAACGGATTTGTGATTTATGAAGGAAGCGGAACATCGGCCAATGAGAAAGTACTTGCCCATGATGCGAAGCATCTTCCGGGTATTTATGACCATGGCCTTCTGCCCTTTTCCAATACTTATGATGTGATTACAGCATCCGGGATGGAAGGGGAAAAGAATAAGATACCGATCCGTCCCGGCGGAGGAAATTATACTTGCGATATTGCCAATGCGGCACAGCTTCAAATTGTGTCTATGGCAATTAATTCGGATGCTTTCTCCGTATATTATGATGGCGGGGGATATGATAAGTATGCATCATGCCGGAAGGCGAAGTATGACGAAGTGGGTAACGTTGCCGCGCCGACTGCAGAATTCATGGCTGCCACAGGAAAAGATGATGATGTATATTGGTATCCGTATATTTACCGATACTTCTCTTTTGACGGAACCAGTGCGGAGAACAGCAATGAAGGAGGAGCGGGCGGCTTTTATCGGACGTTGGAAAGTTATGGTTCCGATGGCGGCAGAAAGAAATGGAGGAGCAAGCTGAATGCCGTGACCAATGCGGTAAGTGCAGTGATGACTTATCAGTTGAACGGTAGCATCGATTATGATCTGTCGGTATATCAAAGGGGGTTCCGCGGCCTTGGCGCAACTTACCGGGTGTTCAATGCAGATGAAGTGACTGCAAACATGACGCCGAGAAACGGTGTATACTCCGATTTCAGGGCGAACTTTGATGGAAAAGGTGCTACTGTCAGGGCGGAAATGATCAACGATTATGCAAAAGGAATTCATACGACGGCTTTGTTTAACGATCTGGTGAATACGGATGCGGTAAATAGTTATTCCATTAAAAATCTGACCATAACGGGTATTTTTAAAAGCAGCGATTCCATGGAAGGGGATAATAGTACGAATTATGCGACGGATCGCGCGGCCGCCCTGGTAGGGATGATGCGCCGCCCATGGACGATTGAAAATATAACGGTCAAAAACGTTGATGTATGGAGTAAAGGGCAGGCTGCGGGCATTGTGGCGTGGATCAACCTTCCAGCGAATACGAGGACGGATCCGAGGGCGAAGAATTATTCCTTTACAAATTGCAAGGTGCTGTCGGTGAAGGACGGAGGAGCGGATAAAGGAACGGTGATTCATACGCTGGGCGGAAGCAGCGGCGGTATTGTGGGAACGATGTCTACCTGGCATGAAAATGATTTGGACGGATATACGCTGAGTCTGGATGGATGTAAGGTTTTAGGAGAAGAGAAAGACGGAAATCCGTATTATGTGTATATTGAAAACGAATGCAGCCGTACAGGGCTGGCAGGAGACGACCAGGAAGGATGGGCCCGTGGAAGAAGCGGAGGTATGGCCGGCCATGTGGGAAAACACCATCAGTCAAATGATAATATCAGGACAAGAATCAATTTCCGCGTAACGGACAGTGTGGGAACGGACGCGGATGTGCAATACGTCTGGGTGGACGGAAGCGACAGCACAGGGGGAATCGTAGGGGAATATTATGGGTTCCGGCAGAACGAGGTCGATCCGTGCATAACGATTGCCAATATTACGGTATCTGACAGCATGATTGAGAGCAAAAACAGGAATGAAATAACCTATGGTTCTTTCGGTACGGGGGGGATTATCGGTAAACTTCACCGAGAGGCGACATGTGAAATAAAGGATACCAATGTCATTAATACTAATATACGTTCCGCATATGGAAACATGGAAAATGGGGCGGATCGGAACAATGCGCCTCAAGGGGATCTGAATGCTGGAGGCATGATCGGATATTGCTATTATAAGAGCAGGGTTAGTATAACGAATGCGAAAGTGCAGGGAGATATGCTGGACGGTAAGCCGCAGTATGAGATTTCTTCCCGCCTGTCCAATGCCGGGGGAATGATAGGAGCATGTTGGGACGGAGAGGCGGCAGCGGAAGCGAGTAAGTATATTACAATAGAAAATGCCAAAATTTCCGGCATGAATATTGTTTCGGACAGCAGAAGCCGGGCGGACAAGGCGGCGGACAAGGCTTCGGGCATTTCTACAGGAGCGGCCGGAGGAATTGCCGGCCGGGCATCGGCGATAGAAACGTTTACCGTCTGCGAGGCATCGGTAGAAAACTGTGTGGTCAGAAGCGGACAGGGAGCGGCCGGAGGTATCATAGGAAACGCAGTCGGCCAGCTGGATTCCCAGCTGGAAAATGTGAGCGTTTTATCCTGTAAGATCGGCAGCAACGGAGATCTGTCGAGAATCGGCGATTCTGCGGGTATGGGAGGCATCTATGGAAGAATCCATGTGCTGAATGATAGGGGAAGCCAGAAAATAAAGGGCTTGCTCCAGGTAGAACAATGCGATATTTATGGGAAAAATACAGGCGGTATTGCCGGCATAGCGGACGATAAGCAGCAGATCGGAAATATATGGTCGGACGGAAGTACAGGAAACCGTATCAGTATACATGACAACCGCATATTGGGATATTATGCGGGAGGAGCGTTTGGGACAGACAGGAGCAAGAAAACCTGTTTTAGCGATGTTTTGATTGAAGGCAATACGATTGTTGCTATTGGGAGCGGGTCTGTGGAAAGCGCGGCAGGAGGATTTGCCGGAAGGAAGGAAAACTCTTCGGATGCGCAGGACAGCCACAATTTGGATGAAGTTTCCATAGCGGAGAACCAGATTTTCAGCTGCCATAGGAATGACATAAAAAAGCAGAGCGCGGGAGGCGTATTCGGTTACTTGGGTTTGACAAAGGAGATTTATTCCTACCAGGCGGGAGTCGAGGACAATGCGATCGGCTTCTGCGATGTTGCAAATAGTAATACGGTAAAACAAATATTTAGCGACGGGATAGCGGGACAAATAAACGCTATGGATGCCGCAATGACAGAGATTCAGGGACAGGATGCCAAGCTGTGGAATGGAAGCGGCTTTGGCGAACTTCCTTTGAACCTGAAAGAAGAGGAGATCGGTAAGTATTCGCTCTATTATGGAAACCTGGTGGGTACGTATGACGGGGACGGCCATGCTTATTTCCTAAGACCGGAGGTGGGCTATGCCGATAGTGCAGCAACCAGGCCCTCAGTAGATACGGGAAGCAAGGAGGCAGTGGCGGAGGAAGAGAATACTTTGCTCTCTTCTCCTTATGATTATCGAAGAAATATACATGTCATTTATTTTGAGCCGGATAACAGCGCAAACAATACGGCGGCAGAATTGTGGAAGAATACCCAGGAAGGGGCGGACGGCCTGTTCTCACAGGTGAACGCAGACGCGGTGCTGGAAGCGTACAGGAAGGTCATGGGCGGCGTATCCGTGGGATCGCAGGAGTTGCTGGATGCCTACCGCTTGAATATTGTGAACGAGTCCGGAAGGAATGTGTCCGATATTTATGAAAATTCATATAAAAATAAAGACGGCTATCTTTCCCGGGTAGCGATCGTGGATAACGGAGTGGAAGTAACTCTTCCCATGATTGTTCTGGATACGCAGTATGGAACGGTGGATCAGCTGATGGGAGGCGTATTGGCCGCATTGACAGGAGCGGGCGGAGTCCATAACAGCGGAACCGAGAATACAGACAGCGTTTATGATGAGGGAATGAACGAGATCATAGGCATATCCGTGGAGCCGATGAAAGTGGAAAACGGAGCGGTTCAGGACGGAGACGCCGGCAGAAAGGAAAGCATTAAGTATCATGACAAGGAAAATGGACACGACAGGGTAGAACTTTCTTATAATAATTATGACGAGGAAGATGAAAACGGAAAAGGAACCACATTTTCCATGATTACGATTACCTACCGGCAGAAAGACTACACGGCAGTTGATGGAGGCAGCGTAGACGGCAAAACAATAGAGTTGAAAATACCTGCTTTTGTGGTGGAAAGATTGACAATCGATACTTACCTTAAGATGGTAGAAGGCGAAGTATATAATGCCGATAAAGCAAAGGCGGAAGGAACGGACAAAAATCCGCTGCTGGCGAACGACAGCACATATACGCTGTACATGGAATACATCTATGGAAGCGCAAGGGATAAGTACAGCAAGGATGATAAACCGATTTGCATCGATAAAGTATTGGGAATTACGTATATGGATGAAATGGGCAATGCGGTTCCGGCAAAATTATGGCCGGGTACCAGGCTGACGCTGATCGATGTATGTGATTCCAATAAGGTATATTATTACACCGTCCAGGAGCAGGATACGGCGATCCGGTTCGAACAGTTCCAGGTGGATCCGGAAGATCCGGGTTCCGGGTCATATAAAAATAAACCGATCCATGGCGAGAAGGGAATGGATATTTACAAAGACGGCGATGGATTTCCGGCGGAGGACAGAGAAGAGCCGTACACGGATGTAGCAGTTGAGCGGTTCCTGATCGTAGTGGATACTGCGCTGGTGGATGAGGAGCTGAAGCTGACAACGCGAAATGTCAGGGATTATCATATAACGCCGGAGCTGGACGGCGATACGGCAAAAAGAAGCACGCTGACAGAACATAGTCATTTAAAGGTGACGATGCAGCCAGGCCTTACGCTCGGCTTTGTTTCCAAGGGAGAAGCGGGCATAACGGATATTGCCGGCATCATACAGGACGGAGGAGAAGTAGAAATCGACGCTACCTTTGAGATCATGCCGAAGAGGAAGAACGAAAAAGGGGAATGGGAGGTGGATAGGACGTATTGGCTGAGGGCGTTGAACAGTAATACGACTACGATAGACAGCGCTAACCACAATAAGTATTTAGAGATCGGAATTTATCTTACCGATATAAACGGCAACCGGGTAAGGCTGCCGGACAATACAAACGTAACGGTGAACGGCAGCCGCGTGCAGCCATGGGAGGAGGAGATTAAGGAAGAAGAAAATCTGGGAGCATATGTGAACCGGACAGAAGTATATTTCTATAAGGATGGAAAAATTATCTTCCCGTTGGATAAGCTGAAAGAGATCGTCCAAAAAGATATGGACATAAATGGAGAAATTAATTTCAGCGGCATAGTCAGTGAGAAATTAAGCGTTGTCCTTAATTTTGCGAATGCAGATCTGTCGGCTTATACGGAAAATAGATATGTTGTAAATCTGGAATTGCTGCGGATTGAAGATGCGGATTATCCGGCCGGCGGAGAAGTGCTGGACATTTATGAAAAATCCTTGATTGCAAGGAGACAGACAGAACTGGCATGTGCTTTGGAAACGAAGGATCTGATGGAGCTTGGCATCAATACATACCATAACCAGACGCCCATGCCCCACTTGGTAAATTTTGACTTCAAGCTGGACTTTAACGGAATTCTGAGCGATACCAACCAGAGCATGAACCAGCAAATAGCGGAAAAATATTATACGGTGACTTATCATATTCTGGAAAAAACGAACCAAAATGGAACACCTGAGTATAAACCATATACCGGAAACCAACTTTCCCTGGAACTGGTGTCCCCTCCTGCTTCCGATTTCCAGAAAGGGCTCCAAAAGGGAAGCTCTTCGGTGGGAGATTTTAAGAACTCTGTTTATATCACTTACAAATACAGCCTGAAGGAAATCGAAAAAGGAACAGGAGGCATTGGAAGGGGCGTTATTATAAGGGATTTGGTACTGACGGTGAAAGACGGATCAAAAATGAATTTATCCAATTATAAGATCATGGCCTCCGTTATGGTATCAGATGATCCGCCGGGAGACATTGAAGTGGAAATGAACCCAACCCTCAGCGACTTCTTCGTATTTACCATAGCCAAGCTAAAAACAGATCTGGACTATTAAACCACTAAACCACCAGACCACTACCTTTTATCCTGCACGGAAATCAATTTCCAAAAGCGCCCTGGCAGCCGGAAGCAAAGCGGAGCCGGAAGCGCCGGGGAGTGGAGCGGGAGATTTCAGTTTTTTTGCTGTTGCGTACAATCAGTTATTTCACTTATGAAATGGCCAATAACCAGAGAGAAACCGCCAGGGATGGCGGTTTCAGGGAGCGTTAGGCATGGATGCCGTTGCTCCCGGCTCGTTCGGTTCTACAACATTTCTCATTTCATTAGTGAAATCTGATTGGAAGCTCCAGCAAAAAAACTGAAATCTCCCGCTCCACTCCCCGGCGCTTCCGGCTCCGCTTTGCTTCCGGCTGCCAGGGCGCTTTTGGAAATTGATTTCCGTGTTTACCCCCTGTTTACCCCACTCTTTGCATCATTTGCGCCAATATATCCACGTCTTTTTCAAAGTCTTCGAAAGTCGGGTAATATTCGGAAGGCCGGTAAAGGTTGCGGAGCATGGATTTATTCAACTGGTCAAAATGCCTTACATCCAAAGGCTTTGCAAAGAAATATCCCTGGGCGATATCACAGCCGATATCGGATAGGAAATTGGCCTGCTGCAGCGACTCCACGCCTTCGGTAATGACAGTAAGGTTCAGCTCCTTCGCCATGGCGATCAGGTAGCGGAGAATCGTAAGTCCCTCGTTAGAGGAAGAGTTCTTTGTAAGGAAGCTTCTGTCCAGTTTAATCCGTTCTATAGGGTAATCTTTCAGCAGATTTAAAGGAGAATGTACGCTTCCAAAATTATCGATGCAGAGGGAGAATCCTCTTTCTTTTAATTTCATAATGATCTCGGCCACTTCCCTGCTGGCATTGGCAACCCCTCTCTCGGGGAGTTCCAGCACGAGAAGCTCTTTGGAGATCAGATAGGAGTGCATCAACTGTTCCAGCTTATCGATAAAAGCCGTGCTTTGCAGGTGGAGCGGTGAAATATTCATGGAGATGGGAAGCGGCGTCATTTTATTGTCGATCCAACGGCGGATGACTTTGCAGCATTCTTCCCACATATAATAATCCAGCTTCTGAATCAGTGAAGTATTTTCAAAGAGTGGAAGGAAGGCATAAGGGGAGAGGATCCCCTTGCCGGGATAATCCCAACGCACCAGCGCTTCCGCAGATACGATCTGATAGGAATGGAGATCGATCATGGGCTGCAGATAGACAATAAACTTATGGTTGTCCAGCGCTTCTTCCATTTCGGCGCTCATTTTTTTATTTTCGTTATAAGTACGGATCAAATCATCGGTAAAATACGCATAATTGGCTGTCTTAGGATCTTTGATCGCTTTTTGTGCCAGCAGGGTATAGTTCATAATATCCATCAGGCTGTCCCCGGCATGATCGCGGTTGATGTAATAGATGCCGAATACGGCAGTAACCGCAAAGGTGGGGGAGTAGTCTTTTAGGTTTTCCGTAATCGTCCCGATAATTTCCATGATCTCCTCTTCCGTAGTATCCCGCAGAAGGATGCCGAACAGGTTAGAATTGACATGGGCATAGGTGGCGCTGCCCTGCACACTGTTTTTCAGCGTATCGGCCGTATAAACCATTACTTTATCCCCCTCGGAAGGGCCAAAAAACTGATTGATTTTCCCTAAATTGGAAATGCTGAAGCCGATCATAGTAAAAACGGAATTGGGAAAGCGTTCAAAATAGGAAGAACAACGGTTGATAAAATAGTCGATGTTTCCTATCTTTGTTACGGTATGGGTATAAGCCGTTTTATTCAGGGAACTGATGGCGCTTTCCAGATTTTGGATCTTGCCTTCATAACTATGTTCCAGATCGGACATTTTATCCGCTTTATACTGATAATGAATATTTCTGACATAAAGCTGATAGCCCATATAAGCAATAATGATTATTAAAGTAGTGATAATAATCGCCGTAATATAAGACATAAGAACACTCCTTTCCGTCCCGCTCCGCAAGGGATTGGAACGATAACGGGTGAATGATTGCAGAATATGAAAAAATCAGTCTTCAAAATCTCCGTTCTTGTATCTTGCCACAATGCTCTGAATACGCTCGTTCGGATTGAGCAGGTCGCTGATGGATGCATCGTGGTTCAGCGTATCGATAATATATGCGATATATTTGCTCATATCGCAGTCGATATACCATTCCCGGGATAAAAGATCCGGCGTCTGGTAGATCAGGTTAGTCGTAAGAACCCTGTCGATAGTGCCGTTGGCATAAGCCTGGTCGAAGCGGGCCAGGCCGTTAGTGAAAAGGCCGAAGGTGGAGCAGATAAATACCCGGCGGGCCTTTCTCTGCTTTAATTCGGCAGCCACTTCCAGGGCGCTTTCGCCGGAAGAGATCATATCATCGATAATGATCATATCTTTACCTTCCACGCTGGTTCCGAGAAATTCATGGGCAACGATAGGGTTGCGGCCATTCACCACCTTTGTATAATCGCGCCTTTTATAAAACATGCCCATATCGAGGCCGATCACATTGGCCATGTAAATAGCACGGCTCATGCCGCCTTCGTCCGGGCTGATTACCATCATATGATCCGAATCCAGTTCCAGCCCTGTTACGTTCTGCAGCAGCCCTTTAATAAACTGGTAGGTAGGCTGCACAGTCTCGAAACCGTGAAGGGGAATTGCATTTTGAACTCTCGGGTCGTGAGCGTCAAAAGTGATAATATTATCAACTCCCATGGAAACCATTTCCTGCAGAGCCAGGGCGCAGTCCAGAGATTCCCTTGATGTGCGTTTATGCTGTCTGCTTTCATATAGAAAAGGCATAATGACCGTAATACGTCTGGCTTTTCCGCCTACGGCAGCTATAATGCGTTTCAAATTTTGGTAATGGTCGTCGGGAGACATGTGATTTTCGTGACCGCATAAAGAATAGGTAAGGCTATAGTTAGCCACATCGACAAGAAGATAGAGATCAGTGCCGCG
Source organism: Lachnospiraceae bacterium 28-4 (assembly GCA_000403275.2). Taxonomy (GTDB): domain Bacteria; phylum Bacillota; class Clostridia; order Lachnospirales; family Lachnospiraceae; genus Kineothrix. Next base: position 401,320 of record KE159600.1, on the reverse strand, counting down.
AACGGACTCTAAGATAATACCTTTTGCTTCGCCGGAACCGAATCGGGGAACTTTTGCGCCAAGGATATAAGAATCCCGCTGATAACCTGCGAAGGCAAGGCTGTCTTTATGCTCGCTTTCGCGTTCCGTCCGCCATTTTACAAGATAATAGTCTACTTTCTCACATAAGGGTTTACATCCGTCCAAAGGAATAATCCCCAAAGATCCGACAGGGATAGTTTCTAAGTTCCTTTTTTCTTCACGTTTTGCCATGAAAGATCCTCGCTTTCCGTAATTAAATGATGAATCCCCGCGGGGATGTTGTTTAAAGCTTGTCCGGCTTGGCTGATCCAGCTCCGCTTATTCAGCTTTATGTAATTTCTTATATATCCGGATGTCCGGCCCGGTGAGTTTGCATATTGTATAATTGCTTGTGATCCGGGAAAATATCCTGTCGGAATAGCGGTTACGCAGTTCCTCGAGAGATAAATTGGTAGAAATAATCGTTGACTTTTTCCGCATATGCCTTTCGGTCAGACAGGAAAAGAGCTGGGATGTCACAAAATTATTCGTCAGCTCCGTTCCAAGGTCATCGATGATCAACAGGTCGCATCGATAGAGATCTTCATAAGTTCCATGAAGTTCTTCTTTATTTTTATAGTCGAAAGAAAGATGGGATAATGCCTCAAAGAGTCCGACGGCACTGAAATATATGACGGAATTCCCTGTTTCCAGTAATTCCTTTGCAATGCATCCGGAAAGAAACGATTTACCTGTTCCCACTGTACCATAAAAAAAGAGATTACGGTAGTCGAAACTGAAATTTTGTGTAAATTTTTTACATTCTTCGACAGCATTTTGAAAATGGATCAAATCGTTTCCCTGATAAAACTCATAGGAAAGGGTAGAAAAATTTTCCGTTTCCAAAATCCGGCTGATGTTAGATTGCTGGTACAGCAGAGAAATTTCCGCCTGACGGAAACAATGGCATTTTTTGCCGTCAATGTATCCCTTATCCAGACAGTCAGGACAGTCGTAGATGGGCTCCAGGTAGTCTGCCGGGAAGCCGGAAGCCATAAGAAGGCTTGTTTTGCTTTCGGACAGGTTTCTGAGAAGGAGCCTGAGTTCATGAAGCGCAGATTCATCCCCCTCTAAGAGTTTTCTCCCTTGGGAGACGGAAATAGAAGCAATGGAGTCCTCCAGTTCCCGGAAACCGTCTACATGGGAATAGACATAAGCGCGCCGCTCCTCCAGTGTATGGCGGTTTTTATTTTGCTTTTCTTCATAGGTACGGATGATGGACTCATATTGGGTATTCGTTAATGGCACGCCTGTTCCTCCCCTGATCACGAATATTGTTGATTATCAGTGATGTTAATTGCGAGTAATATTAATTACGCAGGAGCTCTTTCTCAAGAGCATCAAAGTCATAGTGGTTTTGCTTAAACTGATTAAATTTATTAGTATTGGAAGCGGCCGGTCTCTGGGATGCCGCTTTATTTCGGCGGAAAAGTTCATCGGCCCTGGCAATATCCGATTTGTGATGGACATTGGCCTGGTACCAGCTGGTTAAAATACGGTCCGCATATTCGAAACGGTGCTTATCGGTGCAAAGAACGGTGCGTTCGCAGGCTGCGTCAATCACGTCCATTTCATAGCCAAAGTCTCTGGTCCAACGGTTGATATATTCCACTTCCTTTTTTGTGGGCGCGCTTGTTTTACCGAGCGCCTGCATGATGCCGTAAACGACTTTGTCGTATTTGTACGCATATTTTTCAGCATCTTTCGGAGTAGTGACACCAGCCTGTGCCCAGCTGACAGCAACTTTTTCTATGTAACGGAAATCTTTTTTGCCGCGCTCCACACAATATTGCACCAGATGGTCGATCAGATCCATGGAGAATCCAAGCTTGTCCTGAAGGAAAAAAATGGTTTTTATTTCGGAGGGTGAAAGAGTCCTGCCGATATATTGTTCCACAATAAAAAGAAGCTGGGATGTTTCTTCGCTGGATTTGAACTTTTTCAACTGATCCAAAGTATACGCGGGCTTTGCATAAGGGTTGTCCGCTTCCGTCTGCGGCCGTACAGCGGTTTCCGGTACGGCGGGAGACGCCATAAGCGTGACTACCGGCGTAAAAGGTTTATCCATAGCGGGGCTGTCCGATTTATTCAGGTCGAGCAGATGAATGCCGATCAGACTTTTGGAATCGTCAAATTCCAAAGTAAGAAGGCGCTGCTTCTCCCAATACTTTAATGCCCGCAGAACGTCCTTTTCCGTATGGTTAAACTTATCGGCAATATCCGATATGCTTGTAGGAAGATTGGCGTTCATCATACGGATGAGATACAGATATATTTTAAGCTGAGCATCGTTAGCATCTTTCATATATTCATCAATAAATATATTGGATACTGCTGTCGCTTCTGTATAATTATCTTTGTAAATTTTTAAACGGCCCATACATTCACCTATCCTAAATCTATCGATATTCTGCATTGACAGATGTACCCATTCTTAAAGCATGATGCATTATATCACAACGAATATAAAATGGAAATAGTCATTTTTCCGAAAAAGGAAAAGAGCATATAAGCCGGCGCAGTTGGTGGAAAATGTGGAAAATGTGGATAATTTTAGGGGTCAAAAGCGCAGAGCTGGAAAAATAGTTTTTCTGATTATGGGGCGGGGCGGAAAAATATCCACAAATTTCGGAAAGGGTTTTTCCGAAGAATTTGTGGATATTGTGGATAGTTATTTTTGAAGAAGGCTTTCGCCGATTTTTACCACATCTCCGGCGCCCATAGTTATCAACAGATCTCCGTTTATGCAATTTTTTAATAAAAATTTTTCGATTTCTTCAAAGGAAGGAAGATAGGTGCAGTTGGCACCTAACTCCAGGAGTTCTTCCCGAAGGTCGTTGGAACTGATGCCGAGATCATCCGTTTCCCTGGCGGGATAGATATCGGCGAGAACCACGTGGTCGGCCAGTGACAGGGCTTTGGCGAATTCAGGAAGAAAGGCCTTCGTTCTCGAATAGGTATGGGGCTGGAAGACGCACCAAAGGGACCGGTGGGGGTAATTGGAAGCCGCTTTTAAAGTTGCGGTAATTTCCGTAGGATGATGTGCATAATCATCTATAATGGAAACACCGTTTTTTTCACCCTTAAATTCATAGCGCCTGTCTGTGCCGGAAAACTCCAGGAAAGCTTTTTGCATGACGCTGCTGTCTATGCCGAGCAGGTCGGCAAGAACGATGGAAGCCATGGCGTTATGGACGTTGTGTTCCCCGGGCACCATAAGGGAAAAAGCTTCATTTTTGCCGTTTTTGCGGTTCAGGCGGAAGGAAGGGTGCGCCAGTTTGTCATAATGGATATCGGAACAATAATAATCATTGTCGGGTGAAGAACCGTAAGTAATGACCCGGCATGAAAGTCCGTCCGTAATTTCGCGGTAGTTTTCGATGTCACCGCTGATAATTAAAGTTCCGTCTTCCGGCAGGAGCGCGGCAAATCGGTGGAATGAATTGCGGATATCCTGAATATCTTTAAAAAAGTCAAGATGGTCTTCTTCTATATTTAATATAATTCCGATTTTTGGAAAAAAGCTCAGAAAGCTGTTTGTATATTCGCACGCTTCCGTTACGAAATATTCGGACTTGCCTATACGAATATTGCCGCCTATTTCTTTCAGGATGCCGCCGATGGATAAAGTAGGATCCAGTTCGGCTTTCAGAAGAATGGAGGATATCATGGAAGTGGTTGTCGTTTTGCCATGGGTTCCGCTGACTGCGACAGGTACTTTATAGTTCTGCATCATCTGCCCTAACAGCTCCGCCCTGGTAAGGCAGGGAAGCTGCCGCTCTTTCATGGCGATAAATTCGGGGTTATCTTCGTGGATCGCGCTGGTATAAACGACCACATCGATATTGCCGGACAGGTTGGAGGTTTTCTGCCCGTAAAATACGCGGGCGTTATTTTTTTCCAGCGATTCGGTAAGGGGGGATGGCTTGATATCGGAACCGGATACCTGGAAACCTTCTTCGAGAAGAATCTCTGCCAGTCCGCTCATGCTGATGCCTCCGATACCGATGAAATATATGTGGCAGGGATGATTAAAATCTATTTTGTACATATGAACACTTCCTATTCTTTTTTATTCTTGCTTAAATTATTATATGCATATTCCGGATATGTAAACGTTTGGAAAAGGTAAATAGTGCCAAACCAATAAACATTATACAAGCATACGGGGGAAAATGTAATAACATGTATGGAAAATCATGAAAATATACAAATTGAAAAACGAATAAAAAAGAAAATTGTAAAAAATCTACATAAAAAAATAAGAAAAGGCAAAAGTATTTTGTAAAAAATATTCACTTTCATATCAGAATATGGTATAATTAGACAACACTATATAGTGTTTTATCCTACTCAAAGAAATTAAGAGGTGATGACATGATTAAAAAAGAGATGATTGCCATGCTTTTAGCCGGTGGGCAGGGCAGCCGATTGGGTGTTCTTACATCAAAAGTAGCAAAGCCGGCAGTAGCCTTTGGCGGGAAGTACAGAATTATTGATTTCCCTTTGAGTAATTGCATTAATTCCGGTGTGGATACGGTGGGCGTACTGACGCAGTATCAGCCGCTTCGATTGAATACGCATATCGGTATAGGTATTCCGTGGGATTTGGACAGGAATATCGGCGGGGTAACCGTGCTTCCGCCCTATGAAAAGAGCGCAAACAGCGAATGGTATACGGGTACAGCGAATGCGATCTACCAGAATATCGATTATATCGAAAGCTTTAACCCGGAATATGTGCTGATTCTGTCGGGCGACCATATTTACAAGATGGACTACGAGGCGATGCTGGATTTCCATAAGGAAAATAATGCGGAAGTAACAATCGCCGTTATGCCGGTGCCAATGGAGGAAGCGAAGAGGTTCGGCATCATGATTACGGATGAGAATAGGAAGATTACGGACTTTGAGGAAAAACCGGAGCATCCGAGAAGCAATTTGGCATCTATGGGGATATATATCTTTAATTGGAAGACGCTGAAGGAGGCGTTGGTGACCAATGCAGAACAGCCGGCTTTAGACTTCGGTAAACATGTCATCCCGTATTGCCATAAGAAAGAAGCACCTTTATTTGCATATGAATTTAACGGTTACTGGAAAGATGTTGGAACATTAAGTTCTTATTGGGAAGCGAATATGGAGCTGATCGATATTGTTCCCGAGTTCAACCTGTATGAAGAATACTGGAAGATATATACCAGCAGCACGATCCTGCCTCCGCAATATATTTCGGAAAACAGCGTGATCGAGAGGAGTATTATCGGAGAAGGATCCAACATATATGGCAAAGTATACAATTCTGTAATCGGCTGCGGTGTTACAATAGGCGAAGGGACGGTAGTCAGGGATTCCATCATTATGAATGAGACCAGTATCGGAAAGGACTGCGAACTGTATAAAGCGATAATTGCTGAGAACGTGGTAGTCAACGATAACGTAAAACTTGGCATAGGCGAGGAAGCGCCAAACGAAACGGATCCTCATATTTATAACAGCGGCATGGTAACGATAGGAGAAAAGAGCGTTATTCCAAAAGGAATACAGGTGGGCAAGAATTCTGTGATCTTTGGCGTTACGAAACCGGAAGACTATGATAACGGCTATCTTGCAAGCGGAAAAACATTGATTAAGGCAGGTGATGAAAAGTGAGAGCAATAGGTATTATTTTAGCAGGCGGCAATAATCGTAGGATGAAGGAACTTTCACAGAAACGCGCTGTATGCGCAATGCCCATCGCCGGAAGCTACCGGAGCATAGATTTTGCGTTGAGCAATATGTCCAATTCACGTATTCAAAAGGTAGCGGTGTTGACACAGTATAATGCCAGAAGCCTGAATGAACATTTGAGTTCTTCGAAATGGTGGGATTTCGGCCGTAAACAAGGCGGGCTGTTTGTATGTACTCCCGAAACGACGGCAGAAAGCAATGCATGGTATCGGGGAACAGCGGATGCCATAGCGCAGAACCTGTATTTTTTGAAAAACAGCCATGAGCCTTATGTGGTAATCGCATCCGGCGACGGCGTATATAAGATGGATTTCAATAAGCTGCTGGAATACCATATCGAAAAGAAAGCGGATATTACCGTGGTGTGCAAGGACATGCCGGCAGAGACGGATTCCGGAAGGTTCGGCGTCATTAAGATGAATGAGGAAAGCCGTATCGAGGAATTCGAAGAAAAACCCATAGTAGCCAAATCCAGCGTGGTTTCCTGCGGGATCTATGTAATCAGGAGACGCCAGCTCATTGAAATGATTGAAAAGGGAATGGAGGAAGATCGTTTCGATTTTGTAAAGGATATCCTGATTCGATATAAGGACATGAAACGCATCTTTGGCTACAAAATGAAAGAGTACTGGAGCAATATTTCAACGGTACAAGATTATTACAACACGAATATGGATTTCCTGAAACCGGAAATCAGGGATTATTTCTTCCATCAGTATCCCGATATCTACTCTAAAGTAGACGACCTGCCGCCGGCAAAATATAATGTGGGCGCGAGCGTAAAGAACAGCCTGATCTCCAGCGGATGTATTGTAAACGGGACGGTGGAAGGATCGGTAATATTTAAGAAAACATATATAGGAAATAACTGTTATATTAAAAATTCAATTATTTTGAATGATGTTTATATTGGAGACAATACACATATTGAAAACTGCATAGTGGAAAGCAGAGACACCATCAGGGCGAACTCCTATCATAAAGGAGATGACGGAATTAAGATTGTGATAGAGCATAATGACAGATTTGTCATGTAACTAAACTTTTTGATGTTCCAAGGAGGATGAACGGCATGGAGATTACGGATGTAAGAGTGCGGAAAATTGCGAAAGAAGGGAAGATGAAAGCAATTGTTTCTATTACGCTTGATGACGAGTTTGTAGTTCACGACATCAAAGTAATAGAAGGCGAGAAAGGACTTTTTATCGCAATGCCGAGCAAGAAAGCATCGGACGGCGAGTATAGGGATATCGCGCATCCTATTAACTCAGATACTAGAGACCGGATACAGTCTACCATACTTACAAGCTACGAAAGAGCGTTGCTTGAACCGGAAATAGCGGGTTAAGGTATTTGCTATAAGAGAAATAAAGAACAGGCGTTGCCGGAGTGAAAGACTCCAGCAACGCCTGTTTTTCCATGCTAATATTCTTTCCTTTTTCCATATTAATAATTATTACGTGTATTTCTGGGAAAAGTATGGTATTATGGCAAATGTAGTGATTGGAGAAAGCGGCCGGAATATAGAAGGAAAGGCTGGAAAAGGCCGGGAATTGGAGGCACATATGTTTGTGATTGTAGGATTGGGGAATCCTTCCAAAGAGTATGGGAATACGAGGCATAATGTGGGATTTGATGCGATAGACGCGATTGCGGATAAATATGATATTTATGTGGCGGAGTTAAAGCATAGGGCGAAGATCGGTAAGGGTTACATTGGAGGAGATAAAGTGATATTGGCGAAGCCCCTGACTTTTATGAATTTGAGTGGTGAAAGTGTACGGGCTATCATAGATTATTATAAGGTAGAACCGGAAACGGAATTGATCGTGATATCGGATGATATCAGCCTGGCTCCGGGGCAGCTGCGCATTAGAAAGAAAGGAAGCGCAGGGGGGCATAACGGACTGAAAAATATTATCCGGCATTTGGGCGGAGAGAATTTCCAGAGGGTGCGCATAGGAGTGGGAGAGAAACCGAAAGATTATGATCTGGTGAACTGGGTGCTGGGGCATTTTAGCAAAGAGGACAGGAAATCAGTGGACGAGGCGATTCAAAAGGCAGTTCAGGCGGTGGAAATAATGCTAAAGGACGGAGCGGATGCGGCAATGAACGAGTTCAATCGCAAAGCGAAGGAATAAAAGAACGGGCGCGGCATTTTGGCGGCGGGGGAATGATAGAGAAATGGAGATTAAAGATGAGGACATTTACCGCACCTCTTTGTGAACTGGGGGAATTCGAAGAGATTACAAAGCTTTTGAAAAAGCCGAACGCAGCGGCGGCGCTGACGGGCTGCGTGGATTCCCAGAAACTGCATATGGTATATGGTCTGAGCGATGGTTTTAAATATAAGATCATCGTTACTTTCAGTGACCTTCGGGCGAAGGAAATTTATGAAGACTATAAGCTTTATGATAAAAATGTCATGTTTTATCCGGCGAAGGATCTTATTTTTTATCAGGCGGATATTCACGGGAACGAACTGGTAAAAGAGCGGATCAAAGTATTGCGGAGGATTATGGAAGGGCGTCCCCTGACAGTGGTGACTACTTTTGACGGTTTGATGTCTCCCCAGGTTTCTTTGGACGTTTTGAAACGGTATGTGGTTTCGGTGGGATATCAGTCCGGCATTAATGAGCGGGAACTGGCAAAGAAGCTGGTGCGGATGGGATATGAAAAAAATTACCAGGTGGAGGCTCCGGGGCAATTCAGCATTCGGGGCGGAATCGTGGATATTTTTGATTTGACGGAAGAAAATCCTTACCGCATTGAGCTTTGGGGCGAGGAAGTGGAGTCTATCCGAAGCTTTGATATTTTAAGCCAGCGTTCGATCGAGAAGCTTCAGTCGATCAGCATTTATCCGGCTACGGAAATGGCTCTGTCGGAAGAAGAGCTGCAAAAGGGCCTGGAGCGGATTGGGGAAGAAGCGGGGAAATGCGGGGAAAAGTTCCGAAAGGCATTTAAAACGGAAGAAGCCCATCGGCTGGCGGTTCAGGTAAAAGAACTCAGGGAGCAGGTGATGGAATTCCAGACATTCACGAATCTGGAAAGTTATATCCGGTATTTTTATCAGGAAACAATTTCTTTTTTTGAGATATTTGACAGGGAAAAAAGCTGTATTTTTGTGGATGAACCGGCCAGAGTGGAGGAGCATGCGAAAGCTGTGGAACTGGAATTCCGGGAAAGCATGATGCATCGCCTGGAAAAAGGGTATGCCCTTCCGGGACAGACGGATATTTTGTTTGGCGCGGAAGAAGTGGCGGCTAAAATGGGAAAGGGAAGAGTCGTGACGCTGGCAGCCATGGACAGGCGCAGCGCTTTGTTCAAAGCGGATAAGAAATTCGATATAGGCGCGAAAAGCATTACTTCCTATAATAATAGCTTTGAAGCGCTGGTGAAGGATTTGAAGAAATATAAAAAGGGCGGATACAGAGTGCTGCTTTTATCCGGTTCGAGAACGAGAGCGAAGCGGCTGGCTGAAGATCTGCGGGGGGAAGAACTTACCGCTTTTTACAGCGAAGATCCTTTCCGGGAGATACAGCCGGGAGAAGTGATGACTTTTTACGGCAGGATGCTGAAAGGATTTGAGTATCCGCTGATCAAATTTGTCGTGATAGCAGAAAGTGATATTTTCGGCGCAGAAAAGAAAAAGAAGAAGCGGAAGAAATATGAAGGACAGAAGATCAGGGATTTTGCGGAGCTGAAGGTCGGGGATTACGTGGTTCATGAAAACCATGGGCTGGGGATATATAAAGGAATCGAAAAGGTTGAAATAGAGAAGGTCGTTAAGGACTATATCAAGATCGAATACCGGGACGGGGGAAATCTCTATATTCTTGCTACCGGGCTGGACGTGATCCAGAAATATGCATCGGCGAACGGGGGAAAGCCAAAACTAAACAAGCTGGGGACGCAGGAGTGGAACCGGACGAAGAGCAAGGTTAAGGGAGCGGTGGCGGAAATCGCCAAAGACCTTGTGGAGCTGTATGCTATTCGCCAGCAGAAAGAAGGCTTTGTATATGGCAAGGATACCGTATGGCAGCAGGAGTTTGAGGAGTTGTTCCCGTATGAGGAGACGGAGGATCAGCTGCTGGCGATTGCCGATACGAAAGCGGACATGGAAAGCGCTAAAATTATGGATCGGCTGATCTGCGGGGATGTAGGGTATGGCAAGACGGAGATCGCTATCCGGGCGGCTTTTAAAGCGGTGCAGGAGGGAAAACAGGTCGTGTATCTGGTTCCTACTACGATTCTGGCGCAGCAGCATTACAATACTTTTGTACAGAGAATGAAGGATTTTCCTGTCCGGGTGGACTTGCTCTCCAGGTTCCGAACCGGTACGGAGCAGAAAAAAACGGTGGAGGATTTGAAGAAAGGCTTTGTGGATATTGTGATCGGTACGCACAGGGTGCTTTCGAAAGATGTAATATATAAGGATCTCGGGCTGCTGATTATTGATGAGGAGCAGCGTTTTGGAGTGGCCCATAAAGAGAAAATTAAAAAAATGAAAGAAAACGTGGACGTGCTGACGCTGACGGCGACGCCGATTCCGAGAACGCTTCATATGAGCCTGATCGGCATAAGGGATATGAGCGTACTGGAGGAAGCGCCGGAGGACCGGCTTCCGATTCAGACATATGTGATGGAATATAATGAGGAAATGGTAAGGGAAGCGGTAATGCGCGAGCTGTCCAGAAACGGGCAGGTATATTATGTCTATAACAGAGTGAATAATATTGCTGATGTGGCATCCCGCATAGCGGGGCTTGTACCGGAGGCAAATGTGGCGTTTGCCCATGGACAGATGAAAGAGCATGAGTTGGAACGGATCATGTATGATTTTATCGACGGAAGTATCGATGTACTTGTATCCACCACGATTATAGAGACAGGGCTGGATATTTCCAATGTGAATACGATGATTATCCACGATGCCGATAATATGGGGCTGTCCCAGCTGTATCAGCTGCGCGGCAGGGTAGGACGTTCCAACCGTACGGCCTACGCCTTTCTGATGTACCGGAGGAATAAAATGCTGCGGGAAGTGGCGGAGAAACGGCTGGAAGCGATTCGGGAATTTACCGATCTTGGCAGCGGTTTTAAGATTGCCATGCGCGACTTGGAAATACGCGGGGCGGGCAATCTGCTCGGGGCAAAACAGCATGGGCATATGCAGGCCGTGGGCTATGATATGTACTGTAAGATGTTGAATGAGGCAGTGAAAAATCTGAAAGGAATACAAACAAAGGAAGACTTTAATACTTCCGTGGATCTGGATGTGGATGCATTTATACCGCCTTCTTATATTGTCAATGAATTCCAGAAACTGGATATTTACAAGCGTATTGCCGGAATAGAGAACGGGAATGAAAGCGAGGACATGAAGGAAGAACTGTTGGACAGGTTTGGCGAGATACCGAAATCGGTGGATAATCTGCTGCGCATTGCGCTGATCCGCGTGAAGGCGCATAAGCTGTATATGCCGGAAGTAAAAGGGAAGAACGAAGAAATACGTTTTCTCTTTAACAGAGATGCCGGAATACAGGTGGAAAATATCCCGAAACTGTTGAAAAAATATCCGAAGCTTTCTTTTCAGGCGAAGGGAACCCCGCTCTTTACCTTTCGTTATAAAAAGTGCGGCATGGTGGAGCGGGATGCGGAAATGCTGTTAAATTTTACGGAAGAATTGCTGGAGGCGATGGAAGAAGAATTGCTGGAAAAGGAAGTGCTGCCCTGAATAAATAAAAAACGGTTTCAATAATAAAAAATAAAATGAACCATTTGCTCCGAAGAAGGCTCTTATAGTCAGATACGTATCGGAAGGAACAAAAAGGAGTCGGAAACCGTGGATGAAAAAGAACTGGTACAGCGGCTGAAAGGCGGGGACAAAGCCGCCTTCGACGCTTTGTATGAAAAATATAAGAATATACTTCTGCGAATGGCATATTTGATCAGCGGGCAGATATTTGATGCGGAGGATGTGGTGCAGGAAACTTTTGTCAAATGCTTTCTGCATATTGGGGAATTGAAGAAAGAAGAAGGGTTTCGGTCCTGGCTCTTTCAGATCTTGTACCATACCGCATACCGCCATCAGAAAAAACGCGGACGGGAAATCCCGGATGAACAGATTGCCATACGTGCGGATGCTACCGACGGTATGACCTCTTTGGACCGGATCATAAAGACAGAAAATGAAAAACAGGTACACGACGCGGTGCAATCTCTGGATTTTAAACACCGGGCGGTTGTCGTTCTTTATTATTATAATGAAATGACAGCGAAGGAAATTGCGAGGACGCTCGGATGTACGGAGGGCACGGTAAAGTCAAGACTGTTTGCAGCGAGAAAAAAGCTGAGAGGAAAGCTGATGATGAATGGGGAAGGAGGAGGGAGCTATGAAGAAGGCGGAAAGCAGGAAGAAAACCGCAGACTTTACTTCCTGTAATGGAGGGAGGAAGGACGTCGGTATGGATGCGCTCATTAAAGATGCATTACAAAATACCGGAACGCGGATAGTTGCCTCTGAGAGCCTGAAGCAGCGGATTGACTTTCAGATTGCAGACAGGTCGGCAAAGGAGGGGCATAAAATGAAGCGTATGAATATGAAAAAGGTGGTTTTGGGAGTAGCAGCGGCCTGTGTGATGGTCGGAACGATAGCGATTGCGGGCAGCGGAGTGGTATCTTATATGGGGCATGGCTCTTCCATACCGGATTATACCAAGTTTGAGGATATGGGAAAGGCGGAATCGGAGATCGGATATTCCGTCGGCTGCGTGGAAAGTTTTAGCAACGGATTTGATATGAAAGGCATTCATATCATAGAAACAGTGCTTCAGGATGAATCGGGACAGACTTTGGGGGAGAAAAAGAGCCTTGAGATTACTTATTCCAAAGGCGGGGAGGAAATGGATGTGTACTGCAAGAAACTTCTGCCTGTGGAAGAAGCGGATATTATGGAGATAGGAGAGTATGACCGGACTTTGGAAACGGGCGGCATTACGATGGGATATACCAGCAGCATGTATAAGGCCGTGCCGCCGGACTATGAACCTACCGAAGAAGATAAGAAAGCTATGGAAAGCGGCCGTTTGCAGATCGGCTATGGAAGCGCTGAAATAGAGACCAGCCAGTATTCGCGTGTGGTTTGGGTGAAAGACGGCATCCGGTATGAACTCATGGGCTTTAATGTTTCCCTGAATGCCGATGAGATGCTCCAAATGGCGCAGGAAATGGTGGAGAATGGGAATTAAGAAACAGAGGGTTGGCTGAAAAGATGAATAGATAGGACGGAAACCGCCGGAGGGCAGCTTATGGGGCAGCCTCCGGCGGTATTTTTATTGACGTATGTAGATTTTTTGGATGATTTTTGCTATACTGAACTATAAACTTTGGTTATGGAGTGGAAAGAAATGGGCGAAGAGCTAAGGGATGATATTTATATAGAAAATGCGGATGAATTGACAGAACTGAAATACTCGGATAATGAGGAAAGGCCGATCTTCGAAAGCGTGCGGGTGACGAAAAAAGATTTTTCCGTTTTTGAATTGTTTAGAAAGTATAACAACGGAAAATTAATTCTGGATGTGGATTTCCAAAGAAATTTTGTATGGAATAGTAAGCAGCAATCGGAATTATTGGAGAGTATTCTGATGGGATTGCCGTTGCCTATTTTTTATTTTAAGCAACAAGATGATTCTACCTATGTAGTAGTGGATGGAAAACAGCGTTTATCCGCTCTGTTTGCTTTTTTGGATAATAAGTTCGCATTGAAGAATTTAAAAATACTTACCTTTCTGAACGGAAAAAAATATATGGATTTGGAATCGAAGTATGGTATTTATCAGTCGCAGCTGGAAGATTATCAGATTTATTCCCATGTCATTCTTCCCCCCACTCCTGATAAAGTTATATTTGATATATTTGACAGAGTAAACAGGGGAGGAACCCAATTAAACAAGCAGGAAATTAGAAACGCTTTATACCATGGGCAAGGCTTGAATATGATGAATGGCATTACACTGACTCAGGAATTTCAAAAGGCCACAAGAATAGACAGCAAAAAGGATAAGAGAATGAAAGGGACTTATCTTTTGACCAGGTTTTTTGCGTTTTTCTTATTGTATAACGATTACTTGGGGACGAATTGCCGTTATGATGGCGATATAGACGGGCTGATAGAAAAAACGTTGGTATATATGAATAAATGCGGGAATGTTATTTATACTTTAAAGGAAATTGCTATGGAGAGCTTGAGGAAAGCATATATTCTTTTGGGCAATGGATGCTTTCGTAAAGAATTGAATGCCTCTAATCCGATTAATATGAATATTTTTGAAACTTGTATGTATTTAATGACATTGGTTGAGGATAATAGTTTAACAATAGAAATGAAAAATTTATTTTACCAGACAATTACCAGTGAAATGTTTTTGCATTGCATTGGAGACAGCCGAGACAGCGTATATAAGGTAGATATGAGATTCCGAATGATGGATGAGATTGCAAAGGAGATAAAAAATGATTTCTAAAATTCATATAGAAGCGTTGAAATCAATCCAAGAGATGACGCTGGATTGCGCAGGGCTTAATTTAATAGTGGGAACGAACTCATCCGGGAAATCGACTCTCTTACAGGCGATTTTGTTAAACGCGCAGAATAGAGAAGAAAAAACAGGGTTGAATGGGAAATTAGTATCTTTAGGGGAGTTCCGGGAAGCAAGAAATTATCACATGCCCAATAGAAATATTAAAATTGAAATTTGGCAGTCTGATCATAAAGAACCGTCAAAGATGGAGTTTATTGGAGACAAGGAAAGGGACGAATATAAAATTAAGGTTTCCGCAGATTTGGAACCGTGTCGGATTACTATTTTAGATGAGAGCGGCGGAACGGCTTTTCGCCTGGTCGATCCCCTTGTGCTTCATTATTTGTCATGCGACAGAGTAGGGGCAATGGACATCTATAAAAAAAATATGATAGAAGGCAGTGGTATGGGAACCAATGGAGAATTTGCGTTGGCCTATCTGTTAAAGCATGATACTGATCCGGTGGATAAGGACATGGCGGTTCAGGATGGAAGAACGACAAACAGTTTATTGGATCAGGTAAATTATTGGCTCAATTATATTGTCGGAACAATGCTGCAGATCAATGATTTAAAAAAAACAAATTATTTGCAGGTAAAATATAACAATAATCAGGGTAATATTAATTTGGATGCTGCGTATTGCAGACCGATCAATGTAGGTGCTGGCATAAGTTACATGGTCAGTGTGCTTATTACCTGTCTGGCATCCGGGCCGAATGATATTATTCTTATCGAAAATCCGGAAATCCATTTGCATCCGAAGGCTCAGTCACGGGTAGGCGAGTTCCTGCATCATGTCAGCAAGGCGGGAAGACAACTTTTTGTCGAGACGCACAGCGACCATATTTTTAACAGCATCCGTGTCGGTGTTGCACAAAACAAAATTTGCCAGGAGGATGTAAAAGTATACTTTTTTGCCTTGGATGATAATTATGAAACACAATGCAACCCTATCATTTTTGGCGAATACGGAAAAATAACCGGATTGAATCATTCTATGGATATTCATGATTTATTTGACCAATTTGAAATTGATTTGGATAAAATGCTGGGGTTATAAATGGTAATTGGGGTATAAATACAAATGAATTATTATATTAATGAGCATTCCTTAAGAGGGCAATTCGAAAAAGCAGATGATTTTTGGAATTCGATCAGAGAATATACGTTGCCGGCATTAAAGAAAATAGAAAGCAATAATGAAAATGTTATATGGAAAAAGGATAGTTTGTGGCAGACGGCAGTTTGTGAAGATTATACGTTGGCGCAACTATTAAACGCTAAAGGCGGGAAAAATGAACGTTCTGGCATAACGGCGGCACTAAAGATAAAATTATTGAAGCTGGTGAATCAGGAACCATATTGGAGCATAGATGAGGGAAGCGAAGTGGAAGTATGCGAATATGGATTTGACTTCCCATACAGTAAAACGTTTCCAAAGGTGAATTGTTTTACAGAAGCCATTGCGAATGAAGGAAGAATATTATCGTTTGTGCATGAAAATTATAAACGGGATACCTTGGAGTTTATTGTTATTATAAATGGAAAAGAGAAGAATCTTTGTCTGGATAATATATATTCAAAAGAATGGTGGAAAAAGGAACCACTTATTAAGACATGGAGGCTGGAAGGGGGGTATTTAATAGAAATAAGATCCAACGAATATACCTATCATCCTCCGCACTTCCATGTATCTTATAACGAGTTTGAGGCTGTTTTCCGATTGGCAGATGGACAGTTATATAGAAGTGGGAAGAAGAATCCATCCCCCAAATTTTTTCAAGTGATACGTGAATGGTATGGAGAAAATGCAGAATTTCTGCAAAACGCGTGGAATGAGTTCCATGAAAGCAGCATGCATGAGAGTACATAGAAATCAAAAGGCCATGCCCTCCCCCTATTGTAATCCCCGCCATGTATGTGCTATACTACAATCGTATAAGTTCACAGTTTCAGGAAAGGCGCGGTTGGCATAATGAGCGATATGGATTTTACCGAATGGGGCCGGGAAATTGGCGATAAAATAGAAGAGTTTATTAATTCCAAAGAAATGAAGGATTTGCAGGAGAATATCCGTCATACCGTAGAGGATAAAATGGCGGATGTGCGCAGGTCTGCGAAAGAAGCGGCGGAATATGTAAATAAGAATATAGAGCTGCAAAAAGAAGGGCTTGCCCAGAGGATGAATAAGGAGAAGCAGCGGGAATATGACGGCTTGAAAGAGTACGAGATGCCGAAGAAACAACAGCCCGCCCGCTATGAAAAGCGGCAGCTTCCGGTGGCAAAGCGGCCGAAAGGAAGGGTGGCAGGAGTGCTGCTTAGCGTGTTCGGAACCTGCGGCGCGATAGCGGGATGGACGGCGGCTCTTTTTGGCTATTCCTTATTTATGATGGGGGGCATTCTTCAGGCGGCGCTGCTTCCGTCCAGCCTGGCGGGCGTTTTCGCAGGCATATGCACGGTTGCCGCAGTGGCCGGGGGAGTGATCAGGCACAGGGTCAGACGTTTTAAACATTATATAAAAACTATGGGAGCGAAAGACTTTTATTCCATTGAGGGGCTGGCGGATGCCGTTTCGAAGAAAGAAAAGTTTGTGATAAAAGATTTAAAGAGAATGATCAGCAAGGGATGGTTCCGCGAAGGGCATCTGGACGAGCAGGAGACATGTTTTATGCTGACGGATGAATCTTATCAGTTGTATTTGGATGCGCAAAGGGAGCTGGAACAAAGAAAGAAGGAAGCGGAAAGGCTTGCAAAAGAGCAGGAACTATTGGAGAATGATCCAATAAGAAAGCAGCTGAAGATAGCGATAGGGGAGGGCAACGAATACATACGGCGGATACGGGAGATTAATGACGAAATACCAGGAGAAGAGATTTCCAGCAAACTTTACCGTTTGGAAAGAGTATGCACGAAGATTTTTGAACATGTGGAGGATAATCCGGAAAAACTGCCGGATATCAGGAAATTTATGAATTATTATCTTCCGACGACATTGAAGCTGGTGCAGACATACCATGAATTCAGCGAACAACCCGTACAGGGAGAAAATATTACGAGTGCAAAAAAAGAAATTGAAAGAATGTTGGATGACATCAATCAGGCATTTGAGAAGATGTTTGATAAGTTGTTTGAAGACGACGCCATGGATATTTCCACGGATATTTCCGTGCTGTCGATGATGCTGGCGCAGGAAGGGCTTTTGGAAGACGAGTTTAAAATGAATTGAGAGGGAGAAAAGACAGATGATGGAAGAAATGAAAAATGCGGAACCGGTATTGACACTGAATCCTTTTGAAGAAATGGGCAAAGAACCACAGGCTCCGGCTGTACCGGCGGCGGTGGAGGAAGCGGCTGTAGAAGAGAAAAAAGAGGCGGCGGTTTTTGATGAAAGCACGCTTTCGCCGGAAGAACGCAAAATGGTGGATGATTTTGCTAATTCCATCGATTTGCAGAATTCTACCGTAATTTTGCAATATGGAGCGGGAGCGCAGAAAAAAATAGCCGATTTTTCGGAAACGGCGCTGGCAAACGTAAGGAGTAAGGATCTGGGGGAGATCGGCGAACTTTTGTCAGGGGTAGTTTATGAATTAAAAAAATTTGACGAGGAAGAGGAAAAGGGATTTCTCGGTATTTTTAAAAAGGGCGGCAATAAGATCGCGGCTATGAAGAGCAAATACGATAAGGCGGAAGTAAATATCAATAAGATATGCGATGTCCTGGAGGAACACCAGAGGCAGCTTTGGAAGGACAGCGCTATGCTGGACAAGATGTACGATCTGAACAAGAATTATTTTAAAGAGCTGTCCATGTATATTCTGGCCGGAAAGAAAAAACTGGAAAGGGCAAGGACAGAGGAACTGCCGGGACTGATGGAAAAGGCGAAACAGAGCAATCTGCCGGAAGATGCGCAGGAAGTCAATGATTTTGTCGCTATGTGCGATCGTTTTGAGAAGAAGATCCATGATCTGGAATTGACGAGAATGGTTTCTATTCAGATGGCTCCCCAGATTCGCCTGGTGCAGAGCAATGATACTTTGATGTCCGAGAAGATCCAGTCCACTCTCGTTAATACGATTCCTCTGTGGAAAAGCCAGATGGTACTTGCCCTTGGCATTAACCATTCCACACAGGCGGCACAGGCGCAGCGGGAAGTGACAAATATGACAAACGAACTGTTGAGGAAAAATGCGGAAGTGCTGAAAATGGCTACGGTGGAAACGGCAAAAGAAGCCGAGAGAAGCATTGTGGATATTGACACTTTGAAACAGACGAACGAATCCCTGATTTCGACCTTGGATGAGGTGCTGCGGATACAGACGGAAGGGCGGGAGAAACGCAAGGAAGCAGAAATAGAGCTTCGCCGCATTGAGGGAGATCTCAGGAACAGATTGCTCCAGGTGCGGGCATAAGAGGTTGGCGTGATAGAGTATATTTCTGCGAAAACGATCGTGACCCGGACAAAATCCGCGGAGTGGTTCGGCACGGATTATAATATGAATATTTATAAGGGCTGCTGTCACGGATGCATTTACTGTGACAGCCGTTCTGAATGTTATCATATCGATAATTTTGAAAAAGTAAGGGTGAAGCAAGACGCTTTGCGCATTATCAGGGATGATTTGCGCAGAAAGGTGAAAAAAGGGGTAATCAATACAGGAGCCATGAGCGATCCTTACAATCCTCTGGAAGAAGAACTATGCCTGACGCGGCATGCCCTTGAGTTGATAGACGCTTATGAATTCGGTGTTTCCATAGCGACAAAGGGGCCGTTGATTGCGCGGGACGTGGATATTTTGAGCAGTATCCGGGAGCATTCCCCGGTCATTTGCAAGATAACAATAACGACGGCAGCTGATGGTTTGTCTGCCAAAGTGGAACCGGGGGCGGCTGTTTCATCAAAAAGGTTTGAAGCGCTTGCTCGACTTCGGGATTGTGGAATATTTGCCGGCATATTGCTTATGCCGGTTTTGCCGTTTATAGAGGATAATGAGGAAAACGTGAGGGCGATCATCGAAAAAGCTTCGGAATGCGGCTGCCGCTTTATTTATCCGGCTTTTGGAATGACTTTGCGGCAAAATCAGAGAGATTATTATTACGAAATGTTAAATCGTATTTTTCCCGGGGAAAATCTGGTCGGAAAGTATAGAAAACGATACGGGGAGTCCTATGAATGCCGTTCCCCCCAAGCCGCCCGGTTATATCGCATGTTGGGGGCAGAGTGCGAAAAAAGGGGAATATTATATAAAATGAAGGATATTACCCATGCTTATAAAGAGAATTATGGGGATAACCAGTTGAATTTTTTGGATATGATATAAGATAAATAAACAAAAAAATCTTAATATTTTATAAAAGTGTGTATCTCGATCCTGTTTTGTGCTATCTATTATATAGGGGGAGATGACAGATGCTCTCCGGGAGCGGGTGAAAGGGGATCGGAAAGACCCGGAGAAGATTGCTGACACAGGAAAAATGATGGATTTACGAGAGCTGGAATTAATTGATATCGAGTCGGATGAGCAGTTAGTGCGGAAGGCGAAAAAACGGAATGCGCACCATTCGGAAAAAGAACGGAAGAAGAGACGGGAAATTGAGGCGTGGCCTATGGGAACATGGGCGTCGCAAGAAAATTCTGTACGAAAAAATGCAGGAAAAATACGGAAGCCGGAAATAGAGGAATGGGAAACAGAAGAGTGGGGAACGGAAGAAGAATGGGAGGAAGACTGGGAAGAAGATTGGGAAGAAGAGCAGGAGGCCGGCGACTGGGAAGAGGAACAGGAAGCGGAAGACTGGGGAGAAGAACAGGAACCCGATGAGTGGATTGAAGAGGAACGGGAGGTACGAAAGCGGCCCGCTGAAAAGCGGTGCGTTCGGAAGCCAAGGGAGAGGAAAGGCAGGAAGAGGCGAAAAAGGCGGGCAAGGATGTTCCGCAGCATGGCCATAGGATTTTCTGTTACGATAATGATCGGAACGCTGTTGGGAGCAGGATACCTGGCAGTTCGCGTATATAGGGAATGGACGAAAAAGGAAGATGTCCAGACGATAGCAACGATAGATGTGGAAGAGGAGACGAATCAGGATATCCGGGAATGGGCGAAGTTTTATGCTATGGAGCTGGAGCGCCCTGCGCTGGCGGTGGATCTGCTGACGGTGAACGAATATTCCAGGCCGGGGGAAGCGCTGCCCGAGGTAAAGAGCATTTTTGTGCATTATACGGCGAATGCCGGAACGACAGCGGAACAGAACAGAAGCTATTTCGAGTCATTGGCCGAGAGCCATGAGCGCTCCGCCAGCGCGCATTTCGTTATAGGTTATGACGGAACGATCGTACAGTGCATACCGACGAAGGAAATTGCCTATGCGGTAAAGGGACGCAACTATGATTCCATATCCATTGAATGCTGCTATTTGGATGAAAACGGAAAATTTGAGGAGAAGACATACCAGAAATTGATCGAACTTACGGCCTGGCTTTTGCATAAATATGAACTGAGGCCTGAAAATGTACTCAGGCATTATGATGAAGGCGGCAAGAACTGCCCGAAATATTATGTGGAACATGAAGGGGCATGGCAGGATTTTTTGAACGACCTAAGAGCTTATATGACAAACGTGACGGAAGAGTAAGATATAAAATAATGATTCAAGGTATAAAATGCCACCGTTTACAGATACTACTACCAAACTTAAGATTTGTAAATGGAGGAAATGGAATGAAAGCGACAGGCATTGTTAGAAGAATCGACGATTTAGGCCGTATTGTCATACCAAAAGAAATCAGGAGGACGTTGCGGATCAGGGAAAGTGATCCTTTGGAAATATTTACTGACAGGGAAGGAGAAATTATATTAAAAAAATATTCTCCGATTGGGGAAATGAGTACTTTTGCCAAGCAATATGCGGAAAGTCTTGCCCAGGTATCAGGACATACGGCTTTGATTGCAGACCGGGATCAGTTTATCGCGGTGTCGGGAGGCAATAAAAACCTGGTGGGGAAGGGATTGAGCAGAGAGCTGGAGGATAAAATAAATAACAGGGAAACGCTGATCGCTTCGAAAGGGGAAAAAGGTTTTATTGCTGTTTCTGCGGAAGGAACAGAAGAATTTGTTCATGAGGCAGTCAGCCCGATTATTTGTGAAGGGGATGTGATCGGTGCGGTTATTTTGGCCCAAAGCGATGAAAAGGCGAAAATGGGAGAGGTGGAACAAAAACTGGTTTTATCGGCAGCGGGATTTTTAGGAAGGCAGATGGAACAGTAAAAATGGCGGGAAGTGGAAAAGACAGGCGGGAAGCATTGCTTTTTGCCTGTCTTTTCACACGGAAATCAATTTTCATAAACGCCCTGGCGAACCAAGCAAAACGGGTTGGGAGGGAAGGGAGCTGGTGTGGGAGCGGTTTTCTGCCGGAGCTTCCAATCAGATTTCACTAATGAAATGGGTATATGGTGTTCAACCGGACGAGTCGGAAGCAACGGCATCCATGCCTATGCTTCCTAAAATTGCCCTCCGTGGCAATTTTCTTCTGGTTATTGACCATTTCATAAGTGAAATAGCTGATTGTACGCAACGGCAGAAAACCGCTTCCACGCCAGCTCCCTTCCCCCCAACCCGTTTTGCTTGGTCCGCCAGGGCGCTTATAAAAATTGATTTCCGTGTTCTTTTCAGTTTAGGCATTGACAAATGAATTGCATAAGAGTAGAATTATTCTAAAATAGATAGAATAATTCTAAAATGAAAGCGATATATTTTTGTGGTGGGGATAATATGACTACATATGAACAAAAAATTTATACCGTGATAAACGCGTCGACGGAACATTTAACCGTTGAACAAATTTTTAAACAAGTGAAAGAAGAATATCCGAAGGTAGTGCTTGCAACGATATACAATAATGTGAATAAGCTATGGAAAGCCGGATTAATCCGTAAGATATCCGTTGCGGGAAGCCCGGATCGGTATGACCGCACTCAAAAGCACGATCATCTGGTCTGCAGACGCTGCGGCAGACTGGTGGATACCAGTTTTGAAGACTTGACCGCATCTTTGCGGAATAGTGTGGGGGATGCATTTTTATATTATGATTTAAAAGTTTTTTACTTATGCCCCGACTGCAGGAAACAATTAAACGACAATAATAATATATAAATTTTAATGAAGAAAGGGATGGACTTATGCTAAAAAACAAAACAGCCGTCGTAACAGGCGGTACCCGAGGCATTGGCCTTGCTATTGTTAAAAAATATCTGGAAAACGGCGCGAATGTTGCCGTAGCCGGCTCCAGAAAAGAAACGGTGGATAAAGCGCTGGCGGAATTGACGGAATACGGGGATCGGGTTATGGGCATTTGGCCCGATCTTTGCGATCCGGAAGCGGTTGCCATGGCGTTTTCTTCCGTAAAAGAACGGTTTGGAGGGGTAGATATTCTGGCTAATAACGCAGGTATTTCTTCCAGAACCAGTCTGTATGATTATACGTTGGAAGAATTTTCTAAGATTCTCGATATTAATCTGAAGGCCGTTTTCGTTTGTTCCCAGGCGGCGGCCCGGATTATGAAAGCTCAGGGCGGAGGAGTTATTATCAATACGAGTTCCATGGTAGGCGAATATGGGCAGCCTTCCGGCTGCGGTTATCCTGCGACGAAGTTTGCGGTAAATGGGTTGACGAAATCCCTGGCCCGGGAACTGGCAAAGGATCAGATCCGCGTAAACGCTGTGGCACCCGGAGTTACAAAGACCGATATGGTGGCGGCCCTTCCGCAGGAAATGGTGGAGCGGATATCTGCGGGAATTCCTTTGGGCCGTGTGGGAGAGCCTTTGGATATTGCGAATGCTTATTTGTTTTTGGCCAGCGACCAGGCGTCCTATATTACCGGCGTTACTTTGCGGGTAGACGGCGCAGCGATGACTTAAGGAAATTTAGGCGTTATTTATAAAAAATACCTCGTTCGGTTTTCGGGCCGAACGGGGTATTTTTGAAATGAAGGAAATTCCCTATCCCTGTTTTTTATTCTTTTAAAGAAATTCCCTGTATTTTTCTTCGGAGGCATCCAGAAAGCAGAGACCTGCGATCCCTCTTCCGGTATGGGCGCCGATGGCGCAGCCTACGGTGGATATCAGCTTGTCTTTTGGCTTTAATTCTTCGTCAGCAAGAGTTAGGAGAAACCGAAGCGCTTCCTCATCCTCTCCGTGGCAGAAGGCCAGCGTTTGGGAGGAAAGTTCATAGCCGTTGGTTTTTGCATAATCAACAAGCGCCTTCAGAGATTTTTTCCGTCCGCGGACAGTTTTCAGCATTTGCAGGCTGCCGTTTTTATCTACAATAAGAATCGGCTTCATATCCAGCGTTTCGGCAATTGTACCCTTGAATTTGGAAAGTCTGCCGCCTTTGACAAGATAGGCCAGGGTATGCACCGTGAATACATGGTGTATATGGGAGATAAAGTAATCTGCCGCTTCCACAATGGTTTCCCTGGAGGCTCCGTGTTCCAGCATCGTCACCAGCTTGGATACGAGAAGGCCGAAACCGATGGAAGCGGATTTGGAATCAATAATAGTCAGGTCGAAATCAGGGTATTGTTCCAACACATTTGTTTTGGCGATATGGGCCGCATTAAAGGTTCCGGCGATACCAGTGGAAAAGCAAATGTAGATCACGGAATCTCCGGCTTGTGCATAGGGGAGAAAGGCTTCTTCAAACATAGCCGGATTGATATGGTAAGTACGGATGTCCCGTTTGGTATCGTCTAATATGTTATAAAATTCTTTTGTCAGGATTGTTTTGCCATCCAGGTAGTCCGTCTCATCGATGACCACAGGAGTAGGTATGACATGAAGATGATGGGCGTCGATATACTCCTTCGGTAAATCTGAGGCGGAGTCCGTAATAATTTTCAGCATAATAAACACCTCGTTTCATGAAAGCTGAGTTAAACCTGTCCCATACGGTCCAGCAGTTCTATTTTAATATCGTACAATTTCTTTGAAAGGTCTACATATACCTTGTGGGGATTGACAAGACGCCTTGTTTCATCCCAGAGGGTATCCAGTTCTTTCCGGCAATATTCACGGATGTCCATAACTTTTGGCGATTCGTAGCAGCATTCGCCTTTTAAGAAGATAGGAACCATGGTTTCCCGCATAGTGTAACTGCCGCCCTGGAGCTTCGTTTTTTTCCAGGGTTCCAGAGGATCGAAAAGGAGCAGCGGTTCGTTTTCATCGAATTTTTCGTCTACCAGACAGATCAGGTCGGCTTTTATCTTTCCCGAAGCTTTCTCGTAAATGCGGTAAATGGTTTTATTGCCCGGATTGGTCACTTTTTCGCTGTTTTCGGATAGTTTGATCTTGGGGATAAACTGACCGTTTTTATCCTGGATGGCCGCCAGTTTATATACGCCGCCAAAGGATGGGCAGTCTTTGGAGGTGATCAGGTTAGTGCCTACCCCCCAGGAGGTGATTGCCGCGCCCTGCACCTTCAGGCTGTCAATAAGAAACTCGTCCAGGTCATTAGAAGCGGAAATAACGGCGTCAGGAAAACCGGCTTCATCCAGCATCTTACGGGCTTTTTTGGACAGATAAGCCAGGTCGCCGCTGTCCAGGCGAATGCCGTAATAGGTGAGGGGCGTACCTGCCCGGCGCATTTCCGTAAATACTTTTATGGCGTTGGGAACTCCTGATTTTAAAGTATCATAAGTATCCACCAGCAGGATACAGGCCGAAGGGTACATATCCGCATAGGTTTTAAATGCGGTGTATTCATCGGGAAAACTCATGATCCAGCTATGGGCATGGGTTCCTTTCACCGGAACGTCAAAAAGTCTGCCGCACAATACATTGGAAGTGCCGATGCAGCCGCCGATTACGGCTGCTCTCGCGCCATATGTGCCAGCGTCTGGCCCTTGGGCGCGCCGTAAGCCGAACTCCATAATTCCGTCCCCTCTGGCAGCATAACATACTCTGGCTGCCTTGGTTGCGATCAGACTTTGGTGGTTAATAATATTTAATATGGCCGTTTCAATCAGCTGGGCCTGCATAATGGGAGCGATCACCTTAATCAAGGGTTCTCTTGGGAAAATAACGCTTCCCTCGGGGATCGCGTAAATATCGCCGGTAAATTTAAAGTCTTTCAGATAGTCAAGGAAATCCTGCTCAAAGATTCCGAGTCCGGCAAGATACCGAATATCTTCATCGGAGAAATGCAATTCCTTAATATACTGAATGACCTGCTCGAGCCCGGCAGCTATGGAATAACCTCCTTCGCCGGGATTTGTACGGTAAAACGCGTCGAAAATAACGGTTTCATTTTGGTCTTTATGTTTAAAATATCCCTGCATCATCGTCAGTTCATAAAGATCGGTCAATAAGGTCAAATTTTGTCTGTCCATGCTCGCCTCCCAATCTGTTGCGCCAATACCGGCAATTAGTTATTTAATGACTATCATAAGGGAAAAACAGGAAGAAATCAATTCATTTTCTTAACAAAAATAGATAAAGAAAAGAAAAATATCAATTCATATGTTGACATATTGAACAAAGAGATATATAATCTTAATTAATTAATAAAGTTTATTAATTAATAGTGAAAGAGGGATATCGATATGTTAGTAGGGCAGCCAAAATTATTGAAAGAAGTAAACCGGGACATTATAAAGGATATGATTTTTGAAGAGGGTCCCATTACAAAACCGGAGTTGGCCAAGGCATCCAATTTGAGTTTGCCGACGGTGAATAAAATTGTGGACGGGTTGGAGAGAGACGGAATCGTCAGGCAGGACGGGATTACCGGAAGCAGTTCGGGAAAAAAGGCAAAACAATATGTGGCGAATGAAAAGGCAGGGAATATGATTATTCTCTATTATCTGAACGGAGCCTTCCGTTCCTGTCTGGTAAATGCGGTAGGAAGCAAAATCCACGAACAGCTGTCGGAAGTGAACTGCGAAACGGGAGAGCTGGCGCTGGAATCCGCATACGAAGCGATTGATGAGCTGATACGAATATCGGAGGCGGAGGTCAGGGCGATTGGCTTTGGAGTTCCGGGCGTTGTAAAAAGCGATAAACGTATTACCAATATTTCTGCAATACCGGGATGGACGAATCTGAAACTGGAGGAGGTTGTGTCTGAGAAATACCAGATTCCCGTTTTTGTCGAAAATGACGTAAAACTTACTACCGTAGGCTATTATCACACGTTTGGGCAAAAGCATGACCATCCGAAAGAGCCATGCCATGATATGGTATATATTTATATCGGAAAAGGGATCGGGTCAGGGATCATTATTAACGGGAGCCTTCATAAAGGGTTCAGCAGTTTCGCCGGAGAGTTTGGGTATCTCGCTCCTTTTGAGGAAACGGAAGAAAAAAATTATGCGCAGGGAGGAGGATGGCTGGAAGACAAGATACAATATTTTCTTTCAAAAAATGAAACTGGAGAATGCGGAGAACGGACGGATGAAAAGTATATCCATTATATAGCTGCCAGTATAGTAGGGTATATTGTAACGTTGAATCCGGAAGCGGTGGTTCTCCAGGGAAAAGGGCTGGCCGAGAACAGCATATCCGCGATAAAGGAGGAGGTAAAAAAGTATATACCGGAAGAAAGCCTTCCTGGATTTTATATCAATGAAGATGAAGAATGCGGTATTAATGGATTAATTAATTTGTGTATGGCGAATTTGTCAACTACGAAGCAGCTTGTCCTGAAAAGCGGGATTTGACAATTTACCGGAAAATATTTTCAGGAAAGGAGGCGGGATAATGCCGGAAGGAAGATATTTGTTTTCCGTTGACGGAGGAGGCACAAAGACAGAATATTGCGTTTATGATATGGATTTGCGCAAAATGCAGAGTTTCCGCTTCGGAAGCACAAACTATAAGAACATAGGATTAAAGGAAGCGGCTTCCCGGTTGAAAAATGCTTTTTATACCATCTGCGATTCCCTGAATATCGAATTACAGGAAATCCAGGGGATGGTCATAGGGGTTTCCGGATGCGATACGGAAAGCGATTATGCGGTATACCAGTCCATTGTGAAGCATATGGGACTGGATTTGAAAAAAGTATATATTTGCAACGATTCGGAATTTGTCTTTTTGTCTGTGGCGGACAAGCCGGGCATATGCGTAATATCCGGCACGGGTTCTATCGCGGTTGGTTTTGATAAAGAAGGGAAAACGTATCGCTGCGGAGGATGGGGAAGGCCGTTGAGCGATCTGGGATCGGGATATTGGATCGGGGAGCAGATGCTGAAAAAATGGATTAAATATTGTGATGGACAAGAGGCTTATAACGAGATTTACCAAACGCTGGAAGAGTTCTATCACTTTGAGAAGGCGGAAGAGCTGCCGTATTATATTGCAGCTATGAGCCAGAGAGATATTACGGCGGCCGCGCACTTGGTCTGCGATGGAGCGGACAGGGGGAACAGCCTGTGCGGACAGGTGGTTGCGGAAGCGGCGGAGGAAACGGCGGATTTGGCCGTTGCGGTGTATGAAAGAATACATCCGGAAAAACAGGAAAAAATTCATGTAGTGATATCGGGAAGTATTTTTAAAGGGGACTTTTACAGGCGGACATTCCAGGGAATATTCAGGGAAAAGACAGGGCATGGGAATATCGAGTATATTCCGCTCAATCAAAGCCCTGCCCAGGCGGGCATCCGACTGGCAAGAGATATATTCCATGCAAACTAATTTGTGCCTGTGTCCCAATGGGCGGGCGGAGCAAGAATGGAGGAATACTATGAAGAGGTTAATTGGGGTATTAATGGCTGTATTGTTAGGGATTGGAGCGGCAGGCTGCGGATCGGGGAGCCAGACGGCGGAAAATGGAGAGACGCCCGGGACGGTGACGGAGGAAGCGAATACGAATACGGAGACGGCCGAAGCGGAAGGAAACGGAGACCAGTGGCTGACGGTGATACCGGGATATGGAAATGAAGCGGGGGAGTATGCGAAGGGGCCGAACGGAGAAGATGCCGTGCCAACAACAGAAATCAGCCTGACAGAAGAGCAATATGCGCAAATCAGGGAGAAAGGGCTGAAAGCTGCCATGATCTGGGCAGGGGCAAGCGAATGGTATAATGCGATGACAGACGGTGCCAAAGCGGAATTTGAAAAGATGGGAATCGAAATAGTGGCTACATCGGACGCTCAGTTTGATCCGTCCAAACAGGCGACGGACATCGAGACTTCCATGGCGTTAAAACCGGATATCATATTGTCTCTTCCCGTAGATCCCGTATCCGGCACAAGAGCATTTTCTCCGGCGGTGGATGCAGGGGCCAAGATCGTATTTGCGGATAATGGAGTAAATGATTATAAGGCAGGGGAACAGTATGTGAGCATTGTGACCGGGGATCAGTATGGAATGGGACGTGCGGCAGCTAAATTAATGGCGGAATCTATTGGAGGAAAAGGGAAGATCGGAATCATTTATTATGATGTGGATTATCTTGTGACGAATAACCGGGATAATGAATTTGTCAGAACGATCGTCAATGATTATCCGGATATCAAAATCGTGGCAATGTCCGGCTTTTCAGCGGAAAATGCCACAGGAGAAGTTGCTTCCGCAATGATGACACAGAACCCGGATTTGAACGGTATTTATGTATCCTGGGACGTGGCGGCGGAGCCGGTGGTTTCCGAACTGCGGGCCGGCGGCTATAAAGACTGCAAAGTAGTTACGATGGATCTTGGAGGAAACAATGACCTGGATATGGCACAGGGAGGCAATGTTTACGGAAAAGTAGCGGATATGCCTTTCCAGATCGGAGAGACGATGGCAAAACTGGCGGCTCTCAGCATATTGGGCGAGGATGCTCCGGCTTATGTAGTCAGCGAGACCGTATCCATGACAAGAGATAATATGGTGGAAGCATGGAATCAGTCGCTGAACAAGGATCCGGATTCCAGCGTATTAGAGATATTAGGTAAATAATCAGACGATGAAGGGCGGCGCAGGAAATGGCAAAAAAATTCGATTATAAAAAATATATTGTGTATATCAGCTTTGTAATTGTACTGGTGGTTTTTTCGGTTCTTCTCAGGGATAAGGGATTTTTATCCTATGGGAACATGATGAATATATTGAGGCAGACGGCAATGATATCGGTAGCTGCCGTAGGAATGACCTTTGCCATATCCGCCGGCCTGATTGACCTGTCAACGGGATCGGTGGTGGCCATATCGGCGCTTGTGACTGCCCTGGCGCTCAGGGTGACAGGGTGGTTTCCGGCGGTACTGGCAGGGATGCTGGCAGGCCTTGTCTGCGGTTTCTTTAACGGACTGATCGTGGCAAAGGTAAGAATACCGGCATTTTTGGTTACGCTTGGAACGAGCAGCGTATATGCCGGCATAGCGAGAACCATAACGAACCTGGAGGCAGTTCCCGTGACAAACGCAAGCTTTAATTTTATCTTTGGCGCAGGAGATATCGGCCCTATTTCGACGTTGTTTATATGGACGATCGTCATTATGATACTGGGGCATATACTCTACAGGAAAACCCCTTTCGGGCGGGCGGTTCTTGCGGTAGGCGGCAATGAAGTGGCGGCCAGGTATTCCGGGATTAAAGTGGAACGGATCAAGCTCTGGGCGATGACGATCTGCGGCATGGCGTCGGCATTTGCGGGAATTCTGTATGCGGGAAGGCTGAACGGGGCAAGGTACACGCTGGGAGAAAATGATAATATGTCGGTAATCGCGGCCGTAGTGATCGGAGGAACCAGTTTTTCAGGAGGAAAAGGAACGATTGTCGGAACAATCATCGGCTCTATCGTCATTGGCATGTTGAATAACGGGCTGCTTTTAATGGGGCTGTCCGTATCGGAACAGATGATGGCCAGAGGGCTGATCATTATTCTGGCCGTGTCGTTAAGCCTGAGGGAGAAGGTTGAAAATTAAGATTTCCGGTCAAAAGCGGCGAACAGGAGGGAAGGCGTATGTTTTTAAACCAGATAGCAAAAAGAAATCCAAAACTGATTCAAGCGGCAGTGGAACTACATCAAAAAGGGCAGATTCCATCCAATAGTTATCTTCTGGATCTGGATGTGATTTCCCATAACGCAAAGATTATGGCAGAAGAGGGCAGAAAATACGGCCTGAAAGTATTTGCCATGACCAAACAGATCGGGAGAAATCCGGCCGCAATAGAAGCGATGATAATGGCGGGGATAGATGCAGGGGTCTGTGTGGATATGAACGATGCGAGACCGGTTCATCATGCCGGAATGAAAATCGGCCATCTGGGGCATCTGGTACAGGTGCCGGCATGGGAGACGGAAGCGGCGTTGAAAATGCATCCCATGTATTGGACGGTATATAACTTTGAAAAAGCACAGGCCGTGTCGGAGGCGGTGCAGCTGCCAGAGACGCAGAATATCATGACCAGAATATATGGGGAGGGGGATTCCTTTTACCATGGGCATGAAGCGGGATTTTGCGTGGATGGCATTATGGAAACGGCAGAGCGGATCGGGGGGATGAAAGGGCTTCGCTTTGCAGGGATATCCACGTTTCCAGCGCAGCTATATGATGCTGCGGCAAAACGGGTGGAGCCTACCCGTAATTACGGCACATTGATTCGGACGGCAGACAGGCTCAGGAAGAACGGATATCCTGATTTGGAAGTGAACGCGCCCGGAACGACCTCCAGCCATATTTTTGAAAGGCTGGCAGGGGACGGAGTGACACAGGTGGAGCCGGGACACGGCCTGACCGGAACGACCCCTATCCATGCATACGAAGAGCTGCCAGAACTGCCGGGATATGTTTACGTATCGGAAATATCGCATTTCTATGGAGGAAAGCCTTATTGCTATGGAGGAGGCATGTATATTGATCCGGTATTCGATCCTTATGAAGTAAAGGCGTGTGTGGGAAGAGAAGCGGATGCGGCTCTTCAAAACAGGATATCCTGTGAGATGCCGGACGCCAAAGCGATCGATTATTATGGGATTTTACAGCCGGAAAAAGGGCAGAAGGCAGAAGTCGGAGATACGGTGGTGTTCGGCTTCCGCGCCCAGATGTTTGTGACAAGGGCATATGTAGCCGCTGTCAGCGGTATTTCAAAAGGCAGACCGAAAGTGGAAGGAATTTACTTTACGGATGGAAGGAAGGTTGGGTGGCCGGAATGGTAGATGAGAAAGGTTATGCGCTTTTGCTGGAGGATATACACAAATCTTTTTTTCAGAACGAAGTGCTGAAGGGGATCACTTTTGGAATCAGAAAAGGAGAAGTTCTGGGACTTCTCGGCTCCAACGGTGCGGGAAAGTCTACGTTGATGAAGATCGTCGCGGGTGTGTACCGGCTGGATCAGGGGCATATTTATGTGGACGATAAGGAAGTAGCGATAAAAAGCGCCGCTGACGCCTCTGCCTGTGGCATTGCAATGGTTTATCAGGAGTTTTCTTTAATACCTACGATGACGGTGGGGGAAAACCTTTTTTTGAACAGAGAGATAAAAAAAGCAGGGCTGATCGATGATAAAAAGTGCCTGGAGACGGCAAAAGAGGCGTTTGAAGAATTTGGGATCGATGTGGATCCTGATGAATATGTGGAGAATTTGTCCATCGGAAACCAGCAGCTTGTTGAAATCGTAAAAGCCCTGATGCACAGGCCGTCCGTCCTGGTATTGGATGAGCCGACGGCTTCCCTGACCCATAAAGAGATACAGCTTTTGTTTACTTTTGTGGAACGGCTGAAAAAACAGGGAATAGCGGTTATTTTTATTTCCCATCACATGCAGGAAATTATTCAGATCTGCGACAGAGCCGTAGTGTTGAGGAATGGCAGGGTGGAGATGGACCGGCCCACTTCGGATCTGAACGTGGCAGCTATCGTGGAGGCCATGATAGGGAAGAAACTAAATCAGAAATATTTGTCTCCGGCCCGGCCCGTCAATTATGAAAAGCCGGTTCTTAAGGTGGAAGATGTATCATGGTCGGACAAGGTGAAAAACGTAAGTTTTGAAGTATATCCCGGTGAGATCGTCGGGATAGCTGGATTGCTTGGAAGCGGAAGGACGGAGCTGGCAAAGTGTATTTACGGGCTGATAAAACCGGACAAGGGAAAGATTTTCCTGGACTCGGGAGAGGTTCCAACCGGAAAGCCGTGGATGTCCATTGCAAAAGGTATTTCTTTCGTGCCGGAAAACAGGCGTAAAAGCGGAATCGTAGGAATTCATTCCATTCAATATAATATGCTTATGCCCATATGGAAACGGATGGCGAAGAGAGGGCTGATTGATGAGAAAAGATGCGCGGAGAATGCGGAAAGCATGAGGGAAAAGCTGCAGCTGAAATGCACGGGCATCGACCAGGAAGTGCAGTATCTTTCGGGAGGCAACCAGCAAAAAGCGGTGTTTGCCAAAAGCCTTCTGATCCGGCCGAAAATGCTGCTCCTTGACGATCCTACGGTAGGCATCGATGTGGAGGCAAAAGCGGCGATCGCCGGACTGATACGGAGTATTGCCGACGGGAATAACGGTGTGCTGCTGATTTCTTCCGAAATGGAAGAATTGGAACGGCTTTGTGACCGTGTATTGGTTTTGTCAAAGGGAGAAATAAAAAAAGAACTGTGCAGGAATAAAGGGGATGAAATCACGGAAACCGTGCTGGCCGAGGCAATCCAGACAGCATAAGACAAATTCAAAAAAATGAAAAATATTTGAAATAACTGTATTCAACCCGGCTGGAGTGTTGTATAATTAATTATAATTATGGATTGTACAGAAAGCTGAGGTGATGGGATGAAAATGCTGCGGAAAATAAAAGGAAAGGCCATGGCGGTATGTGTATTGGTTCTTGTGTGTGCCATATGGGGAGGAATGCCGGTTTCGGCGGCAGAGGCGCCGGCGAAGCCGGAGCTCAAAGACCCGGTTCAGAACGAAGACAATACATTGGGAAAAGAAGAAAAGGAAAAAGAAGAAACCGGAAGCGAAGCGGGCGATAGCGAAGAGGGCGGGAAAACGGACGATGAAAACTCTGCGGATGTAAAAGAACCGGAGGAGGGAACAGATACGGAAGCAGGATCCAAGGAACCGGAAGCGGAAACCGGAAGCGAATCCCAAGAACCGGATGCGGAAACAGAAACGGAATCCAAAAAACCGGATATGGAAACAAAGACAGAATCCGAAGAACTGGAACCGGAAGCCGAAATAGAGGCGGAAGTGAAGGAAGAAGAATCCGTAACGGTGGATCCGGATCAGTTTCAAACCGTCAACCTTGCAGACGGAATACTGACCGACTGGCAGCAGGTGCTGGAAGTTTTGCGCGGGCTGACACCGGAAATGATAGCGGGAGCGGATGCCGGAAGCGGCGTTTTGATGCTGCAGCTGAAGAATGTGGAAAGCATCCCTGCGGCGCTGAAGGACAGCATAGCATCCAATGATTCGGGATATGCGAAGATCGTACACTGCGGCCTGGGTCCGGGTGTTTCCCTCGTGTTAAACGGAGCATCCGATATCGGCGGTTTTCATGGAATAAGCAACACAAGAGTAACGGTAAGCAGCGAAAGGAGAGGGAAGAAAAGCGTAGCGACTACAGTACGGTTTGAATCCCATGAAGATATCGGAGCAGTAGCCAGCCTTCAGGTGAACCTGCCGGAATGCAGCAAAGGAACGAAGGTATCCGTATATGCGGAAACGGTGGCAATGGACGAAGAGGGCAATGTAACGGTCGGAGAGAATGCCTGTATAGGAACGACAAAAGCAGGGGAGAATGGAAATGTAGAGATCCCCATCCAGGCTACGGCGAATTATATGTTTATATATAAGGAATAAAGAGATTGGAAAATAATGACGAGAAAGGCCGGAGAGGAAGTTGCTTCTCCGGCTTTTTATGCACAGGGGTGCGTAAAGAAATTAACAGCTTTGCTGCACGCACCCCGCGCGGCGAGTAGGGAAGATGAATCTTCTCTACTCGATTTTCTGCGGTAATGAGAGGAGTCAATTTTTATAAGCGCCCTGGAGGAGAAAGCAAAACGGGGCAGGGGCGGCTGGAAAGAGGGCGGACAGGGGGCAGTTTTCTGCCGGAGCTTCCAATCAGATTTCACTAATGAAATGGGTAAGATAATGGAACCGAACGAGTCGGAAGCAACGGCATTCATGCCTATGCTTCCTAAGCTCCGCCATCCTGGCGGGCTTACTCTGGTTGTTGACCATTTCATAAGTGAAATGACTGATTGTACGCAACGGCAGAAAACTGCCCCCTGTCCGCTCTCTTTCCAGCCGCCCCCGCCCCGTTTTGCTTTCTCCTCCAGGGCGCTTATAAAAATCGATTGCCGTGAAGTAATAGGCAAATATCTTGACACCGGATCGGAGAGGCATTATAATACGGCATATATAAGAATGAGAAAGACTGTGACGGAGACAGTAAGTGTTTTTTGAAATCCAAAGCGAGCCGGGGATGGTGGAAGACCGGTGAGAGTAGAGGGCGCTGAATATCACTCCTGAGTTGCGGGCAGAACCTTTGCTATGATGGAAGAAAAATATAGCGAGGCAGTAAGCGCCGACGGCATTCCGCCGTTAAAGGAAACCATATAACCTATAGAAAACGATATAGGCGTATGAATGTAAACGGTGGTAACACGGATCGACACTCCGTCCTTTTACGGGACAGGGGTGTTTTTTACTTCATCAGAAAACCAAGCTACAGCATCATGAAAAAACAATTTATACCAAAAAGCGCGGAAACATTCTCACAACTTATTAGTTCCAAGAAAATGATCAAAAAAAGCAGAAAGGATGAAAACCATGTATCAGAAAGTATCGCCCAACCTCAATTTTGTGGAGAGGGAAAAACAGACGGAAAAGTTTTGGAAGGATGAGGATATTTTTACAAAAAGTATGGAAAACCGTAAGGGCGGGCCGACCTATACTTTTTATGACGGCCCCCCGACGGCAAACGGCAAACCGCATATCGGGCACGTCCTGACCCGCGTGATCAAAGATATGATTCCGAGGTACCGTACGATGAAAGGATATATGGTGCCGAGAAAAGCAGGATGGGATACCCACGGGCTTCCGGTGGAACTGGAAGTGGAGCGGGAACTCGGGCTGGACGGAAAGGAACAGATAGAAGAATACGGGCTGGATCCGTTTATTTCCAAATGCAAGGAAAGCGTATGGAAATATAAAGGCATGTGGGAGGATTTTTCCGGTACGGTAGGTTTTTGGGCGGACATGGATGACCCTTATGTAACTTACCATGATGATTATATTGAGTCCGAATGGTGGGCTTTGAAGCAGATCTGGGATAAGGGGCTGCTGTACAAAGGATTTAAGATCGTACCCTATTGCCCGCGCTGCGGGACGCCCCTTTCTTCCCACGAAGTAGCCCAGGGCTATAAAGATGTAAAGGAACGTTCGGCAGTTGCCCGCTTTAAAGTGAAGGAAGAGGACGCTTATATCCTGGCATGGACGACTACGCCCTGGACGCTGCCTTCGAACGTGGCTCTCTGCGTGAATCCCAACGAGGCTTATGCGAAGGTAAAAGCGGGAGATGGCCAGGTTTATTATATGGCGGAAGCCTTATTGGATACGGTGCTTGGGAAGCTGGGAGATGAAGAAAAAGGCATTCCGGCATATGAAATATTGGAACGGTATACGGGCAAAGACCTGGAATATAAGGAATATGAACCGCTGTTTGATTATGCGGTGGAACTGTGCGAAAAACAGCGGAAGAAGGCATATTATGTAACATGTGACACCTATGTCACTCTGACCGACGGTACCGGCGTTGTTCACATCGCCCCCGCATTCGGCGAAGACGATGCCAACGTGGGAAGAAATTACGACCTGCCTTTTGTACAGCTGGTGGATGCAAAAGGGGAAATGACAAAAGAGACCGATTACGAAGGTGTTTTCTGCAAGAAGGCAGATCCTATGATTCTTACGGATCTGGAAAAGAAGGGGCTTTTGTTTGACGCGCCCAAATTTGAACACAGTTATCCCCACTGCTGGCGCTGCGATACGCCTCTGATCTATTATGCCCGCGAGTCCTGGTTCATTAAGATGACGGCGGTGAAGGAGGACTTGATCCGCAATAACAATACGATCCACTGGATTCCCGAATCGATTGGAAAAGGACGCTTCGGGGACTGGCTGGAGAATATCCAGGATTGGGGCATTTCCAGGAACCGCTATTGGGGAACGCCTCTGAACATATGGGAATGCGCTGGGTGCGGAAAGATGCATTCCATTGGCAGCAGGGAAGAGCTGGAAAAGATGAGCGGCAACGGGGAAGCGCGCACGGTAGAGCTGCACAGGCCCTATATCGATGAGATCACGATCCAATGCCCGGAATGCGGCGGCACGATGAAGCGTGTGCCTGAGGTGATCGACTGCTGGTTTGATTCGGGGGCGATGCCGTTCGCACAGCATCATTATCCGTTTGAAAATAAGGAACTGTTTGAGCAGCAGTATCCGGCCCAGTTTATTTCCGAGGCAGTAGACCAGACGAGAGGATGGTTTTACTCGCTGCTGGCGGAGTCCACGCTGCTGTTTAATAATTCCTGTTTTGAAAATGTCATTGTGCTTGGGCATATTCAGGATGAGAAGGGACAGAAGATGAGCAAGTCTAAAGGGAACGCGGTAGATCCTTTTGAGGCGCTGGCCACTTATGGCGCGGACGCGATCCGCTGGTACTTCTACATTAACTCCGCACCGTGGCTTCCGAACCGTTTCCATGGCAAGGCCGTTCAGGAAGGACAGCGGAAGTTCATGGGGACATTGTGGAATACGTATGCATTTTTCGTGCTTTATGCCAATATCGACGGCTTTGACGCGACGAAGCATAAACTGGAGTATGACAAGCTTCCCGTCATGGATAAGTGGCTGCTTTCCAAGCTGAATACGCTCATACAGGAAGTGGACGGCGATCTGGAAAATTACAGGATTCCGGAGGCGGCAAGGGCTCTGGACGGTTTTGTAGATGAGATGAGCAACTGGTATGTGAGAAGGAGCAGGGAGCGTTTCTGGGCAAAGGGAATGGAACAGGATAAGATCAATGCTTATATGACTTTATATACCGCGCTCGTTACCGTGAGCAAATGCGCGGCGCCTATGATTCCTTTCATGGCGGAGGACATTTACCGGAACCTGGTATGCTCCGTGGACAAAGATGCGCCGGAAAGCGTTCATTTATGCGATTTTCCTGTTGCAAAAGAGGCATGGATCGATAAGAAACTGGAAGAGGATATGGAAGCAGTGCTTAAGGTAGTTGTGATGGGGCGCGCCTGCAGGAATAGCGCCAATATCAAAAACCGCCAGCCGATCGGCATGATGTTTGTGAAAGCGCCTGTGGCTTTGGACAGTTTTTACCAGGATATTATCAAAGAGGAATTGAACGTGAAAGAGGTCAGCTTTACGGACGATGTAAGGGCGTTTACTACTTATACGTTTAAACCGCAGCTTCGGACGGTCGGGCCGAAATATGGCAAACAGCTGGGCGGCATCCAGAAGGAACTGGCGGCTTTGGACGGCAACGCGGCGATGGATGAGCTGGACGCCAAGGGCGCATTGAAGTTCGATATAGGCGGCGTGGACGTGGAACTATCCAAAGATGATCTTTTGATAGAAATGATTCAAAAAGAAGGATATATATCGGAAGCGGACAATGCGGTAACGGTAGTATTGGATACCCGCCTTACGGAAGAATTGATCGAAGAAGGCTTTGTATATGAAGTGATCAGCAAGATCCAGACGATGCGCAAGGAAGCGGACTACGAAGTGATGGACCACATAGAAGTGGCGGTGGATAAAAATGAGAAAATCGCCGGTATTATCGCTAAAAATCAGGCAATGATCGCCGGAAAAGTGCTGGCGGACCGGATGACAGCCGGAACGGTGGAAAGTTCTGCGGAAGGGGAATGGAGCATAAAAGAGTGGAACGTAAACGGGGAGGAAGTAACAATAGGAATCCGTAAGGTATAAGTTATACTGTCGGCAGTAAAATACCACGGAAATCAATTTTGAAAGTCTAGATTAGCAGGACGGGTTCAGGCAGTGCCACCAGGAATGCCGGGCGGAAGCGGAATGGGACAGGCTGCACGCGGATTTCCGCGCTGGCTTCGGGAAACGGATTTTCTAAATATTCCGGTAAAACAGCATCTGCCGGGCGCAACCGTCCGCGATTCGCCATCCAGGCTCATTGCGGACTTTTGGTGACATCCGTGTCACCAAATTGCTGTTTGCTGAACGGAATATTAAGAAAATCTCATTTCCCTTCGCAAAGCAGCTGAAATCCGCGTGCAGCCTGTCCCATTCCGCTTCCGCCTGGTATTCCTGGTGGCACTGCCTGAACCCGTCCTGCTACTCCCAGGCCTCTCAAATTGATTTCCGTGGCAAAATACCCCTTTATCTTGCATTTTTCTGGGAATAATGTATAATTTATCCTTAGATAGTAGTTTTATGATTCGAGCGAATAATGAGGAGGAACCTATGGCAAAGAAAGCAAGATTATCCTTTGATAAGGATCTATTTAAGAGGAGCGTAGTCTATAATGTAAAGACATTGTACAGAAAGAGTATGGAAGAGGCTACCCCTCAGCAGATTTTTCAGGCAGTTTCCTATTCGATCAAGGATGCGATTGTTGACCACTGGATGACGAGCCAGGAAGAGTATGAAAAGCAGGATCCCAAAGTGGTTTATTATCTGTCTATGGAGTTTTTGATGGGGCGCGCTCTTGGGAATAACATTATTAACCTTCAGGCATTTAAGCCGGTGAAAGAAGCGCTGGACGAGCTTGGTGTGGATTTGAACGTGGTGGAAGACCAGGAGCCGGATCCGGCTCTCGGAAACGGAGGCCTTGGAAGACTTGCAGCATGTTTCCTGGATTCCCTGGCTACCTTGGGCTATTCCGCATATGGCTGCGGCATCCGTTACCGTTACGGCATGTTTAAGCAGCAGATCAGGGACGGATACCAGATAGAGGTTCCCGATAACTGGCTGGAGAACGGCAATCCCTTTGAACTGAGAAGGCCGGAATACGCCAAGGAAGTAAAATTCGGCGGCTATGTGAATGTATATGTGGATGAAAACGGCAGGAACAATTTCAGGCAGGAAGGCTATCAGAGCGTAACGGCGATTCCATATGATCTGCCGATCGTCGGCTATGGAAACGGCATTGTAAATACACTGCGCATCTGGGATGCGCAGCCTGTGGAATGCTTTAAGCTGGAATCATTCGATAAGGGGGACTACCAGAAAGCGGTGGAGCAGGAGAACCTTGCCCGCAATATCGTGGAAGTGCTTTATCCGAACGATAACCATTACGCAGGAAAGGAACTGCGCCTGAAACAGCAGTATTTCTTTATTTCCGCATCCGTACAGGAAGCGGTGGCAAAATACATGCGCAGACATAAGGACATCCGCAAGTTTTATGAGAAAGTAACGTTCCAGCTGAACGATACCCATCCTACCGTAGCGGTAGCAGAATTAATGCGCATTTTAATGGATGAGCATTATCTGACATGGGACGAGGCATGGGAAGTGACGACGAAGACATGCGCGTATACGAACCATACGATTATGGCGGAAGCTTTGGAAAAATGGCCGATCGAGCTGTTCTCCAGGCTGCTTCCGAGAATTTATCAGATTATAGAAGAAATTAACCGCCGTTTTGTAATGCGGATCGAACAGGCATATCCGGGCAATCACGAAAAAGTGCGTAAGATGGCGATTATTTATGACGGACAGGTAAAGATGGCGCATCTTGCGATCGCAGCAGGTTATTCCGTAAACGGTGTGGCAAGGCTGCATACGGAAATATTGAAGAACCAGGAATTGAAAGATTTCTATGAAATGATGCCTGAAAAATTCAATAACAAGACGAACGGAATTACCCAGAGGCGCTTCCTGCTTCATGGCAATCCGCTTCTCGCTGATTGGGTGACATCCTATGTGGGCGACGAGTGGATCACGGATCTGCCGAGAATCAACAAGCTGAAGATCTATGCGGATGATGAAAAAGCGCAGCAGGAATTCATGAATATTAAGTATAAGAATAAAGTCCGCCTGGCAAAATATATTCGGGAACACAACGGCATTGAAGTAGACCCGCGTTCCATTTTTGATGTCCAGGTGAAGAGGCTTCACGAGTATAAGAGGCAGCTTTTGAACATTCTTCATATTATGCATTTGTATAACGAGCTGAAAGAACACCCGGATATGGAATTCTATCCGAGAACCTTTATCTTTGGTGCGAAGGCTGCGGCAGGATACAGGAATGCAAAGCTGACGATCAAGCTGATCAACGCGGTAGGGGAAGTGGTGAATAACGACCCGGCGATCAACGGCAAGATCAAGGTGGTATTTATCGAGGATTACAGGGTAAGCAATGCGGAAATTATTTTTGCAGCGGCGGACGTGTCCGAACAGATATCCACGGCGAGCAAAGAAGCTTCGGGAACGGGCAATATGAAGTTCATGTTAAACGGCGCCCTGACTCTTGGAACGATGGACGGGGCGAATGTGGAGATCGTCGAGGAAGTGGGCGAAGAAAACGCATTTATTTTCGGCTTGAGTTCCGATGAAGTCATCCGCTATGAAAATTACGGCGGCTATAATCCGATGGATATATTTAATAATGACGCGAATGTGAGAAAAGTGCTGATGCAGCTGATCAATGGCACGTACAGCAGGAATGATCCGGACCAGTTCCGCCCGTTATACAATTCCCTGCTGAATACCCTTTCTACTTCAAAGGCGGATACTTACTTTATATTGAAAGATTTTGAAGCCTATGCGGAAGCGCAGAGGAGAGTGGAAAAAGCGTATAAGGATGAGAAGTCATGGGCGAAGAGCGCTATTTTGAATATCGCATGTTCGGGTAAGTTCTCTTCTGACAGGACTATTGAGGAATATGTAAAGGATATCTGGCATTTGGACAGGGTCATATTGCCGGCAAAAAAGACGAAATAAAATAATAAGAAAAAGGCGAAAGAGGATTAAACTCTGTATCTGCAGGGTTTAGTCCTTTTTGTCCATAGGAACGTAGCTTTATCGGGAGCAAATGGTTCCTTTGGTATGAACGGCCGGAAAGGAGAGGGAATATGTTAAAAAACAGAAAGATGGGGGAAAAGCCGCCGTCAGAGGAATTGAAGGAAAGGCTGAAAGCTGCCAGGCAGAAGCTGTGGAACCAGCAGATGGTGATGAAGGAACATAAACTGCCGGTTATTGTACTGATGGAAGGCTGGGGGACGGCAGGAAAAGGAAGCTGTACGGGACAGGTGATCCAGAATATTGATCCCCGTTTCTTCCGTGCGGCGACTTTGGAGAAGATGAGGGAAGAGGAAAAAAGAAAACCTTTTTTAAGCCGTTACTTTGCACAAATTCCTGAGGCGGGCAAGTTTGTATTCCTGGATTCGGGATGGATGGAGGAAGTGACGGGCCTGAGGCTGCGCGGAAAGCTGGAAAAAAAGGAG
The DNA here is from genome assembly GCA_000403275.2 of Lachnospiraceae bacterium 28-4. Classification (GTDB taxonomy): domain Bacteria; phylum Bacillota; class Clostridia; order Lachnospirales; family Lachnospiraceae; genus Kineothrix. The sequence goes on along the minus strand of KE159600.1, from coordinate 359,527 downwards.
TATGAGATGCGTCTGGACAGCATCCGGCGGTTTGAAAGGCAGCTGACGGATAACGGGTATCTGGTGATGAAATTTTTCTTCCATATCAGTAAAAAGGAGCAGAAAAAGAGGATTAAAAATCTGCTGGAAGATATCGACACCGCATGGAGGGTAGGCGCCAACGATAAATGGCAGAACAAGCATTATGAGAAATGCATGGAAGTTTTCGAACACTATCTGGAGATGACCAATGCGCCGTCCGCTCCCTGGTATATTGTAGATGCGGAATCGAGGAAATGGGCCGAACTCCAAGTGCTGGAGACTTTGACGGAGGGGATCGAAATCGCCCTGCAGAATAAATCGCTGGCGGTTCCGCTGCTGCAGAATGTCTTTCCGTTGGTGAAAATGCCAAAATTGGATGAGATCCCTCTCGATATGGAAGTAACGGAAAAAGAATATAAAGAAGAGATGGAAAGCCTGCAAGGACGTTTGCGCGACTTGCATAACCGCCTGTACCGGAAGCAGGTGCCAGTCATTATTGCTTATGAGGGCTGGGATGCGGCCGGCAAGGGCGGCAATATTAAGAGAATTACGGAAGCGCTGGATCCCAGGGGGTTCGAGGTTCATCCGATCGCCAGCCCGGAGCCGCATGAAAAGGCAAGGCATTATTTATGGCGTTTCTGGACAAGGCTTCCCAAGACGGGCCATATCGCTATTTTCGACAGAACCTGGTATGGGCGGGTTATGGTAGAGCGGTTGGAAGGATTTTGCAGCGAAAACGATTGGAAGCGGGCTTATAATGAGATCAATGAATTCGAAAAAGAACTGGCGGACTGGGGGGCCGTGGTCATAAAATTCTGGGTGCAGATCGATAAAGATACCCAGTTGGAGCGGTTTGAAATGCGGCAGAAGACGCCGGAAAAGCAGTGGAAAATTACGGACGAGGACTGGCGGAACAGGGAAAAATGGGATGCTTACGAGGAAGCCGTCAACGAAATGATACAAAAGACGAGTACGGTTCATGCCCCATGGTACATTCTGGAGTCCGTGGATAAGAGATATGCCCGCTTAAAGGCGCTGCGGATCGTGGTAGAGAGACTGGAAGAAGCATTGAAAGCCTGAGAAGCGGCGGCCGGAGGCGTAGCAAACAGCAACAAAAATAAACGCCATATTGATAAAGGGATGGAAGATATTGTATAATAGATAAAAGAATATTACGGATGCGAATGAGAGGTTCGGGAAGGAAGGGAAGAAAAATGGGAACAATAGCAAATCAAGAGGTAATGGATACGATTGCCGTAAATTTTCAGACGGAGGGGGAGATCACGGAGCTGATTCCTTTTGGAAACGGTTATATCAATGATACTTTCCGCATCACATGCGGGCTGCCAGATGGCGGGGAGAAGAAATATATTCTTCAGAAGATGAATGTCAGCATTTTTAAAAATCCGGCTCAGCTGATGGAAAATGTAATGAATGTAACATCATTCCTGCGGAAGAAGATTATCGCGGCAGGGGGAGACCCGGACAGGGAGACGCTGAATGTGATTCAGACAAAAGACGGTGCGAATTATCTGGAAGCGGACGGAGAATACTGGCGTATGTATATTTTTATCGAAGGGGCTACCTGCTACGATGAGGTGAAGACGCCGGAAGATTTTTATAAAACAGCGCTTTCCTTCGGCAATTTCCAGAAGATGCTGGAGGATTATCCGGCGGATACATTGCATGAAACGATCGTGAATTTCCATAATACGGTCAGCCGGTTCGAGGATTTCAAGAAAGCGGTGGAAGAAGATGTGTGCGGACGGGCAAAAGAAGTGCAGGAGGAAATCAAATTTATTTTTGACAGGGAAGACGTGGCCCATATTATCTGCGACGCTTTGGAAGAGAAGAGGATTCCGCTGCGTGTTACCCATAATGATACGAAGCTGAATAATATTATGATAGACAACGAAACGGGAAAAGGATTGTGCGTGATCGATCTGGATACGGTAATGCCCGGTTCGGCATTGTATGATTTTGGAGATTCGATACGTTTTGGCGCGAGTACGGGCGCGGAGGACGAAGTGAACCTGGATTTGGTTTCCGTGGATCTGGAATTGTTCGAGGCATATGCGAAAGGTTTTCTGGAAGGCTGCGGAGGCAGTTTGACGGATGAAGAGGTAAGGCTGTTCCCGGCGGGCGCGAAGGTAATTACCTTTGAACAGGGAATGCGCTTTTTGACGGATTATCTCCAGGGCGATACTTATTACAAAACCAGCAGACCGGGCCACAATCTGGACCGGGCCAGAACACAGCTGAAACTGGTGGCGGATATGGAAGAAAAGTGGGAGCAAATGGAAAAAATCGTGGAAAAATACAGCGCGCAGTAAACGGGGAACAACAGCATAAGATAATGCCGGCCTTTTACTGGCCGGCATTGTTTGTATGTATTTTCCTGTATTGCTGAGGCGTCATCCCTACGGATTTTTTGAAAATCTGTGAAAAGTAGGACTGGGAAGAAAACCCCGTACTGGAAGCGATCTGCGCGATGGAGTGGTTGGTGCTGATGAGCAGCTCCTTGCTCGCTTGCAGACGCTTGGCAGACAGATAGCTGATGGGTGACTGCCCGATGCATGCGGCGAAAGAATGGGCGAGGTAATATTTGTTGATATGAGTGATTTCCGACAAAGTGTCCAGAGTGATGTTCTGGGCATAGTTGGAATCGATATAACGCTTGGCGAGGGCGCATTCCTTGGAGATCTGGAAGGTGGAGTCGGAGATAATGGACAGATCTAGTTCCCTCGATATAAAAACGAGAAGCACTTGCAGAATGCCCTGGCAGACAAGTTCGTACCCCGGTTTTTTTTCACGGAATTCCTCCAGCATCAGCCGGGAATAATCCACGAGCCGGTTCTGGGAAGAAGTATAGCTGTAATGGCTGAAATTTTTCCTTACATTTTCCTTTTTGCCATGATAGGAAAAGGCAAGGCCGTCCACGCCGAAGACGATATACTCCATGGGATTGTTGGTCCTGGTTTTTTCCGTGTGTTCCACATGGGGGTTGATGATCATAAGATCGTTGGGCTTTACCGGTACCAGATCGTTTTCGACATGAAAAATGCCGCTTCCGTTGACGACGTAAAAAAGCTCGGTAAAATGGTGCGTATGAGGAAGGCTCTGCCAGTCGCCTTCGTATTTGGAAATAGAAATATAGCGGAGATTAAAGTTCAGTTTCGAGAGAGTTTTCTGTTCCAGATTGATTCGCTCATTGCTCATTCCGGGCCGCCTTTCTTTTGTGCATGTTGTATGGAGGACATGGTTTTTATACGAAATCAATAAATTTGACAATAATGTAAAAAAAGATTGGATAAAACGACTAATAAAATGTCGATTTAGAGAATTCTTTTATCTAATTATACTCTATAAAAATCCAGGAATAAAGTTTTTTATTTCAAAAACAACAAGAAATATAAAAAATAGAGCAATATAGAAATTGAACAGGAAAAAATAAACATATATACTTAATGAATAAGAAACTTGTTGTCAATAATCAACAATAAAAATGCTTGTAATATTTGATTACAGCAAAAGGAGGACAAACATGAAAAAGAAAACAATATCTGTTTTACTGGCTGCAGCCATGGTAATCGGAACGTTTGCCGGCTGTGGTTCATCTCCTGAACCGGCGGCTCCGGCAGAAGAAGCAGCACCTGCAGAGGAAGCGGCTCCGGCAGAAGAGGCAGCACCTGCAGAGGAAGCTCCTGCAGAGGAAGCGGCTCCCGAAGAGGAGGCAGCAGCTCCCGCACTGGAAGGCACTGTAAAAGTAGCGGCATTTGAAGGCGGATACGGCGCTGATATGTGGACCGAAGTAGCGAAAGCATTCGAAGCATCCCACCCCGGCGTAACCGTAGAACTTACCGTTGACAAGAAAATTGAAGACGTAATTACTCCTGGCATGAAAGCTGGCGATTATCCGGACGTTGTTCACTGTGCAACAGGCCGCGAAGCTGGTTTGACAGAAACACTGGCAAGGGAAAAAGGATTACTTCCTTTGACGGATGTTATGGATATGACAGTTCCCGGAGAAGATGTAAAAGTAAAAGATAAGATTGTTCCCGGTTTCCTTGATACGCTGGCAACCAATCCTTACGGCGACGGCGTAACCTATTATGCACCGATGTTCTACAGCCCTTGCGGATTGTTCTATGACGCAGGTCTGTTGGAAGAAAAAGGCTGGACGCTTCCTACTACATGGGATGAAATGTGGGAGTTAGGCGATAAGGCGAAAGCAGAAGGCATTTCCTTATTTACATATCCGACAACAGGATACTTTGATGCATTTATGTTCGCTCTGTTGTCTTCCGCAGGCGGATCAAGCTTCTTTGATCAGTGCATGACATACAGCGAAGGCATATGGGAATCCGAAGATGCAAGAAAAGTATTTGATATCGTTGCAAAACTGGCTGAGTATACAGAGCCTACGACAGTAGCAAACGCTAACAACGAAAGCTTCACAAAGAATCAGCAGCTGATTCTGGATGACAAGGCTATCTTCTGCCCGAACGGCACATGGCTTCCTGGCGAAATGGCAGACGCTCCGAGAGGCGAGAACTTCAAATGGGGCTTCACAGCTATTCCGGCAGTAAATGCAGGCGGCGCTGGATGTTCTTTCTGCTGGTTTGAGCAGATGTGGATCCCGGCAGCAGCAGAAAATCAGGATCTTGCAAAAGAATTCGTAGCTTATATGTATTCCGATGAAGCAGCAGCAATCTTTGCTGGTTCCAACGCTATCCAGCCGGTCGTAGGTATTGGCGAAAGCTTAGAAGGCGACAACAAATTGTTCTACAGCGTATATGATACAGGCGCTACGGCAGTTATGGGCGGCTTCGCAGCTACCACACCGGTAGAAGGCACAACGATGGCAGACGCTCTGTTCGAAACAGTAAATAGTATCGTAAGCGGTGACAAGACTGTGGATGAATGGATCGCAGCAGTTACGGAAGTAAGTGATAAATACAGGGCAGCAATGGAATAAACCTGTTGAATAAAGAGTATTAAGCATGGGACATGCACGGAGTAATCCCCGGCATGTCCCAATTTTATAAAAATAGGAACAGAATGGAGGTCATTATGAAGAACACGAAAGCAAAAAAGGCGTTTATTGTCACATGCGTAGCGCCGGCAACACTGTTATTCATTATATTTATGATTATTCCGACAATTAAGGTATTTAATATGTCATTGTATAAATGGGGCGGGTTTTCCAATACAAAGCAGTTCGTCGGCCTACAGAACTTTAAGCTTCTCATGAACGACAGTAATTTCTTCCGTTCCTTCCAAAATACCATATTGTTGATCACTTTGGTAACGATAGTGACAATGGCATTTGCCCTTATTTTTGCGGCTATTTTATCGAGGGAAAAAATTGTCGGGCAGAACTTCTTCCGAATCGTATTTTATATTCCTAATATTTTATCGGTAGTAGTTATTTCTGCAATCTTTTCCGCTATTTATGACCCGAACAACGGGCTTTTAAACAGCATACTTTCTATATTCAGAGGAAAGGACGCTACGCCAATCTTATGGATGGGGGATCAGAAGATAGTTATTTATTCGCTTGTTATCGCTATGATATGGCAGGCGATCGGTTATTACATGGTTATGTATATGGCCAGTATGGCAAGTGTGCCGGAGAGTTTGTATGAGTCGGCCAATCTGGAAGGAGCAGGGAGGATACGGCAGTTTTTTGACATTACTCTTCCTCTGATCTGGACGAATATACGTACCACCCTTACATTTTTTGTTATCAGTTCCATTAACTTAAGCTTCCTGTTTGTAAAAGCAATGACCAACGGCGGACCGGACGGAGCGACGGAAGTATTCCTGAGTTATATGTACCAGCAGGCATATACCAATTCCTCTTACGGCTATGGTATGGCGATCGGCGTATTGGTATTTTTATTCTCCTTCGCGCTTTCGGCAGTGGTAAATGCGGCAACGAAGCGTGAACCGTTGGAATTCTAAGGAGGTGGAATGATGGATCGTAGAAAAATCGCTGTAAATGATAAAGTAGTAAAAGTGTTTATATACATAGCGTTATTGATGCTGGCAATCAGCATTATTGTTCCTGTTGCCTGGGTATTTATGGCATCTGTTAAAGAAAATTCCGAGTTTTACGGCAATCCGTGGACATTGCCCAAGGGATTGTATTTCCAGAACTTTGCCGACGCGTTTACAAAGGCAAGCATGGGTTCCTACATGATCAATTCCGTAATTATTACGGTGCTGGCCCTGCTGCTCCTTCTGGTAATCGCGCTTCCTGCAGCTTATACGCTTGCCAGATATAAATTTATGGGAAGCAAGCTTTTGAACATAGCGTTTATGGCAGGATTGTTTATTAACGTAAACTATATTGTAGTGCCTATTTTCCTCATGCTGGTAGACGCGGATAAAGTGATGAAATCATGGCTTGGTTCCGGGTTGTTTCTAAACAATCTGTTTGTGACCGCGTTGGTATATGCTTCGACGGCTCTGCCTTTTACCATATATCTCTTATCGGGATTTTTTGTAACAATTCCAAAAGATTATGAGGAGGCGGCATTTGTAGACGGAAGCGGATATTTCAGAACGATGGTAACGATTATGATGCCGATGGCAAAGCCGAGTATTATTACGGTTATTTTGTTCAATTTCCTTTCTTTCTGGAACGAGTATATTATTTCCATGACATTGCTCACCAAGGAGAATAAAACCTTGCCGGTAGGTTTGATGCAGCTGATGCAGGCGCAGAAAGCGGCGGCAAATTACGGCCAGCTCTATGCGGGGCTTGTCATTGTCATGCTGCCGACGCTGATCCTGTATATGATGATGCAGAAAAAACTGACGCAGGGCATGAGCCTTGGCGGATTGAAGGGCTAAAAACCTTTCTGGAAATAGGAGGAAACGGACATGAATAAATGGTTAAATGTAGTCATTAATATCGTGATATTTGTGGTATGCATGGTACTTATCTGTACACAACAGAGAAACGTCGGGCCAAGCGGCCTTGGTATAATGGTAGTAGGACTGGCGGGAATTCTGTTTTTACTTTATCGTTATAACAAGCAGTATACGAAGTAGATGCCGGACATGGCCGGAACGGGATGGACGGTGAGGAGGAGAATATGAGTATGACAGGAAGGCTGACACTGCCTACCGATATAGATATGGTGGATGAGACAATACGTTTGAAAAATCTTCTCGGGGCGGATGCCCTGAGGGATTGCGACGGAACGGCGATGCCGGAAGAACTTCTGTCGCAGGATGGGAAGAAATATGCCACTTATTATACCACCAGGAAAGATAATGAGTGGGCAAATGCGAATCCCGATGAAGTACAGCAGGAATATTTGATCAGCGAAAGAGTAACGGCCAGGGATACCAGGCTGCGCATTAAGCTGATGAAAGGGTTCCATACGGAGCAGTTGAAAGTAAATACTATTGATGACCCGAAGAGATGGTGGGAGGTCATAGACAGGACAACCGGAGAAGTGGTGCCGACGGATCAGTGGAAATATGATGCTGAGACGGAGGAAGTGGAGATAGAAAGCATAAAATACCATCAGTATACGGTGAGCTTTCTGGCGTTCCTCATATGGGATCCGGTACATATGTACAATTTTATTACAAATGACTGGAAGGATGCCCCCCATCAGCTTACTTATGACGTAAGACAGCCGAAGACGCAGGAATACGTCAAGAAAAAGATGAAAAAGTGGTGCGAAGACAATCCGGATATCGATGTGGTGCGCTTTACTACATTTTTTCATCAGTTTACCCTTACCTTTGATGAGAAGAAAAGGGAAAAATATGTGGAATGGTTCGGCTACAGCGCCAGCGTAAGTCCTTATATTCTGGAGAAATTCGAAAAATGGGCCGGTTATAAGTTCCGCCCGGAATTTATCGTGGATCAGGGATACCATAATTCCATTTTCCGCGTACCAAGCAAAGAGTTTAAGGATTTTATAGAGTTCCAGCAGATCGAAGTAAGCAAACTGGCGAAAGAGCTGGTGGATATTGTGCATTCCTATGGAAAAGAAGCGATGATGTTCCTGGGAGACCATTGGATCGGCACGGAGCCATTCGGAAAATATTTTGCCAATATCGGCTTGGACGCGGTGGTCGGATCTGTGGGAGACGGCGTAACCCTGCGGATGATTTCGGATATCAAAGGCGTAAAATATACGGAAGGACGTCTTCTGCCTTACTTCTTCCCGGATGTATTCTGCGAAGGCGGAGATCCGATCGGAGAAGCACAGGAAAACTGGATGAAAGCGAGAAGGGCTATTTTACGTTCGCCCCTGGATCGTATCGGCTACGGCGGATATTTAAAATTAGCTTCCGAGTGGCCGGGCTTTATCGATGAAATACGCCATGTAGTAGACGAGTTCCGGCAGATTCATGAGAACATGCAGGAAACAAAGGCATATACGGCGCCTTTTAAAGTAGCGATTCTGAACTGCTGGGGCAATTTGAGAAGATGGATGGCCAATCAGGTGCATCATGCGATATGGCACAGAGAGATTTATTCCTATGTGGGGATCATTGAATGCCTGAGCGGTATGCCTTTTGATGTGGAATTTATTACCTTTGATGAAGTGAGAAACGGCATACCCGAAGATATTAAGGTAATTATTAATGCGGGCGACGCTTATACCGCTTTCAGCGGCGCGGAAAACTGGAAAGATGAAAAAGTCATTACCGCTATCCGCGAATTTGTGGATAACGGGGGCGGTTTTATCGGAGTCGGCGAACCGAGCGCGTATCAGTTTGAAGGACGTTATTTCCAGTTGAGCGATGTGCTTGGAGTGGATAAAGAAACGGATTTCTCTCTCAGCACGGATAAGTATAATGAACTCAATGCCGAGCATTTCATTCTGGAAGATATTGAAGGAGAGATTGATTTCGGCGAGGGAATGGACAGAATCTATGCTCAGGGAGAAGATTACCAAATACTGAACATGGACGGGGAATACTGCCGCCTGGTAGTGAACAAATACGGAAAGGGACAGGGCGTTTATTTTGCAGGCCTGCCCTATTCCCCTCAGAACTGCCGTGTGCTTTTAAGAGCGATTTACTATGCAGCCGGTATGGAAGAGGAAATGAAAAAATACTATGTAACAAACGTGGATACGGAAGTCACAGTATTTGAAAAGACAGGCAAAATTGCCGTAATCAATAACGCAAGGGAAGAGAAATATACCGAGTTGTTTGTAAACGGCAAGAAAATGTGCGAACTGAACCTGAAACCTATGGAAATGAGATGGGTGGATTTTAAGTAAATGTTGCATTGTTTTTAATAAAGATAAGAGAAGGTATCAAAATACAGGGAGGTATATAGCCTTGGGGGGCTATATACCTCCTGCTTATATTTGGAGCAGAATAAAGCCATCAATTTTTTCAGAGGGCAGGGCGTGGGGGGAAGAGGTGGGAGAAGGGCCGGGGCCGGAGGCCATAGGGAGGGCGGAATTTCCGGCTGTTGCGTACAATCAGCAATTTCACTTATGAAATGGTCAACCACCCAGGGAAAACCGCATGGAGGCGGTTTTAGGAAACGTAAGGCACGGATGCCTTTCGTTTCCGTCCCGTCCGGCTTCATATCCCTTCTCCATTTCATTAGTGAAATCTGATTGGAAGCTCCAGCCGGAAATTCCGCCCTCCCTATGGCCTCCGGCCCCGGCCGTTCTTCCCCCCTTCCCCCGCGCCCTGCCCTCTGAAAAAATTGATGGCTGCGGGTTGCAACGAAATTTTTTTTCCCTTATAATAAAAGCTAGTGTATTTGGGGCAGGAGCAGAACTATGAAAAGCGATAATTAGAAAGAGGAGGACAATATGATAAATTTATATGACAGCGGCGTATATTTGGTAAATGGGACGGAGATTGTTGCTGACGGCGCGGATGCGGCGGCGGAGTTAAAGGCGAAGACCGGGAAGGAGATTTGTAAAGAGCAGGCGGCGAAGGGGACGATTGCTTACCGGATTCTGGAGGAGCATAATACATCCCGGAACATGGAAAAGCTGAAAATAAAATTTGATAAACTGACTTCCCATGATATAACTTTTGTTGGGATCATACAGACGGCGAGGGCATCGGGGCTGGAGAAATTTCCGGTGCCGTATGTGTTGACGAACTGCCATAATTCGCTTTGTGCGGTGGGCGGAACGATTAATGAGGATGATCATATGTTTGGACTTACCTGTGCGAAGAAGTATGGAGGAGTCTATGTTCCCCCTCATCAGGCGGTCATCCATCAATATGCGAGGGAAATGCTGGCAGGAGGCGGCCGGATGATCCTTGGCTCGGATTCCCATACCCGTTATGGAGCGCTGGGAACGATGGCGATGGGAGAGGGCGGGCCGGAGCTGGTAAAGCAGCTTCTGAACCAGACTTATGATATCAATATGCCGGAAGTGGTCGGCGTTTACCTGACGGGAGAACCGGCGAAAGGAGTAGGCCCTCAGGATGTGGCGCTGGCGATTATCGGCGCGGTATTCGGGAATGGTTATGTAAAGAATAAGGTCATGGAATTCGTAGGGCCGGGCGTGGCTGCTTTGAGCGCGGATTTCAGGATCGGCATCGATGTTATGACGACAGAAACCACTTGTCTTTCTTCGATCTGGAAAACGGATGAGGAGATTGCAGAGTTTTATGAGATTCACGGAAGAAAAGAAGAATATAAGGAGTTGAATCCGGAGGATGTGGCGTATTACGACGGGATGATCGCCGTGGATCTGGGGAGCATCAAACCGATGATCGCAATGCCTTTCCATCCGAGCAATACGTATACGATTGAGGAATTGAACGCGAATCTGGAAGATATTCTGAACGATGTAGAAAAAAGGGCGGCAGTCAGCCTGGACGGGGCGGTGGACTTTACACTGAAAGATAAAGTGAAAAACGGAAAGTTCTATGTGGATCAGGGAATTATTGCCGGCTGTGCGGGAGGCGGATTTGAAAATATCTGCGCGGCGGCGGATATCCTGAAGGGATCCTATATCGGTTCCGATGGATTTACGCTGAGTGTATATCCGGCCTCTATGCCGGTTTATATGGAACTGATCAAAAACGGATGCGCGGCGGCTCTGATGGAAACGGGGGCGGTGCTTAAGACGGCGTTCTGCGGGCCGTGCTTCGGTGCGGGGGACACACCGGCAAATAATGCATTCAGTATCCGCCATTCTACGAGGAATTTCCCGAACAGGGAAGGCTCCAAGCTGCAGAACGGGCAGATTTCGTCCGTGGCTCTGATGGATGCCCGGTCGATCGCGGCAACCAGTGCAAATAAAGGGGTGCTGACGCCGGCGACGGACTTTGACGGGAACATCGGAAAATATAAATATCATTTCGATTCCAATATATATGCAAACAGAGTTTTCGATTCCAAAGGCGTTGCCGATCCGGCGGTAGACATACAGTTTGGGCCGAATATCAAAGACTGGCCGAAGATGTGCGAGCTGCCGGAAAACCTGATCTTGCAGATGGTATCCGAGATCCATGACCCGGTGACAACTACGGATGAGCTGATTCCTTCGGGAGAAACTTCTTCATACCGATCCAATCCGCTTGGGCTGGCGGAATTTACGCTGTCCAGGAAAGATCCGTCTTATGTGGGGCGGGCAAAGGACATCCAGGAGGCGCAGACGGCGGTGATGGACGGAAAATGTCCGTTAGACGTAAAACCGGAATTAAAACCGGTAATGGAAAGCATTCAAAAGCTGTATCCTGAAGTGGGAAGAGGAAATGTGGGATTTGGTTCCACGATTTTTGCGGTAAAACCGGGCGATGGTTCCGCGAGGGAGCAGGCGGCATCCTGCCAGAAGGTGTTGGGCGGCTGGGCGAATATCGCCAGCGAATATGCGACGAAGAGATACCGCTCCAATCTGATTAACTGGGGAATGCTTCCGTTTCTTATTGACGGGGATGATAAGCAGCTTCCGTTTAAAAATATGGATTATCTTTTCCTGCCGGACATTCGGAAAGCGGTGGAAGAAAAGGCGGATCATATTAGAGCTTATGTGGTCGGCGAAGAAGGAATGAAAGAGTTCGAACTTTCCCTTGGCGAACTGACGGATGAAGAACGGCAGATTATTTTAAAGGGATGTCTGATTAATTATAACAGGGTTTCCTGAAAGAAAACGAAAACGGAGGGCAGTTTGAAATGATAAAAAAGGGAAGGTCGTTGTTTCTCAAAGGAATGTGTATGGCGCTTGCTCTGTGCATGGCATGTGCATGCAGTATAGACGCGAGAGCAGAAGAAGGGGAAAAAAAGCAGACAGGCAACGGGCATTTGATTGCCATTGATGCAGGACACCAGTCCAGGGGCAATAGCGAAAAGGAACCGGTAGGGCCGGGGGCATCGGAAATGAAGATGAAAGTAAGCGGAGGAACGAAAGGCGTATCTACCGGCATTTATGAATACGTGCTGACGCTGGAAGTATCCCTGAAGCTGAAAGAAGAACTGGAAAGCAGAGGGTATGAGGTTTATATGGTGAGGGAAACCCATGATGTGGACATCAGCAATTCGGAAAGGGCACAGATGGCTTATGATTCCGGTGCGGAAGTGTTTGTGAGAATCCATGCCAACGGTTCGGAAAATAAAAAAGCGAACGGTGCCATGACTATATGCCCTACGGAGAAAAATCCTTATGTAGCGAGCCTGTATGGCGAGAGCAGACGGCTTTCCGATCTGGTGCTGGACGGATTGACTGCCAGCGCAGGGTGCAAAAAGGAAAGAGTATGGGAAACGGATACTATGAGCGGCATCAACTGGAGCAAGATACCGGTGACGATTGTGGAAATGGGCTATATGACAAACCCGGAAGAGGACCAGAAAATGGCGGAAGAGGATTACCAGCGTCTGATTGCTGCGGGAATCGCCGACGGGATCGACGGGTATTTTGAAGAGTAGAATCTAAAGTATTTCCCTCTCTTTCCGATATATAAATTACAAGAATCAGGTATTTCCGGCCGGAATACTGTTTTTGAAATTTATATGGTTGAAACACGGACAAAGGAAATGGAGGGTAAGAATGCGAATTGGTTCCTCAAATATAGGGATGGAGAGTACGAGGAGATATCACTCCTTGACTGCCAGGAGAGCCAGCGTGTCGATTTTGGCAGGAAATGCGGGTTTACGGATGAACCCTGAAGCAGAGGATGGAACCGAGAAAAAAAGCATTATGGGAGAGGATGCCTGGCAGGAATTTTACGGCAAGGATCCATATGCGGATAAAAAGAAGGAACTGAAAGAGAAGCTGAATGAAATGAATTCCCGCTCAGGGGTCAGGAAACTTTCCTATGTGCAGGGAGAGAGAGATGCTCTCAGCACGGTCAGGGACAGATGTATGCAATATTTATTCGGCATCTTTTTCGGAGAAACAAAAAAATGGGATTTTATGGAGCTTAGGGAGATTACGGAGAGCGTACGCACGAGCAGCATTACGATCAATCCGGAAATGCTCCAAACGATCACCTACCGCCAGGAAACCTATATGGAAGAAAAAGAAGATACGGATTTTTCAGCAGGGGGCGTGGTACGGACGGCGGACGGCAGGACGATAGAGTTTAACATAAATGTGCAGATGAGCAGGAGCTTTCAGGCTTATTACGGCGAACAGTTCCAGAGGGTGGAACGGCAGCTGGTCGATCCGCTGGTGATCAATCTGGAAGGAAATGTGGCGGAAGTAAAAGATCAGACCTTTTTCTTTGATTTGGATGCGGACGGAGTGGAAGAGGAGATTTCCATGCTGGGAAGCGGAAGCGGCTATCTGGCGCTGGATAAAAACGGCGATGGGATCATCAATGATGGAAGCGAACTGTTTGGGACGAAGTCGGGGAATGGTTTTGCGGATCTGGCGGCCTATGATTCGGACGGAAACGGATGGATTGACGAAGACGATGAGATATGGAGCAAGCTGTTGATCTGGACGAAGGATGAGAACGGTGAGGACAGATGCTATACGCTGGCGGAGAAAAATATCGGAGCGATCTGCCTGGCGAATCAGGAAACAGATTTTACGCTGGCCTCAAAAGATAACGTGCCAAATGGAAGAATACGCAAAACGGGCATATTTTTATATGAGAACGGATATGCAGGAACGATACAGCATGTGGATATGGCTGTACATGAACAAGGAAAAGAGCAAGGAAGCGGGCGTTTCGACGCGGCGGGATAAACGTTCCCATAGCATAAAAAAGATACCAATACATACAATAGTGTAGAGGTGTCTTTTTTGTAATGATAATGCAATGAAAATTATTGTTTTTTGCATTATATTAATATATAATTTATATTAGTGTAGAAAGAGCTTCTAATTGCTTTAGCGATTTAAGGTCACACCAATAAGTGTTATCCCAGGTAGTGTGTGATATAGTACAGAAGGAAGGGAGTGGTGAATATGGCACAGGCAGTAAATGTAAATTTTCGTATGGATGCAGAGTTGAAAAAGAGTATGGAACAGGCTTGTTCGGAGCTGGGAATGTCAATGACGACGGCGTTTACGATTTTTGCAAAAAAAGTGAGTCGCGAAAAGAGGATTCCTTTTGATGTATGTGTTGATCCGTTCTATTCTGAAAGTAATATGCGCTATTTAGAGAAAATGGTTCATGATGTTCAATCGGGGCAAGCGCATTTTGCTGAACATGAGCTAATAGAGGGGGATGAGTAATGAGGCTTCTGTGGGAAGACAGAGCCTGGGAAGATTATCTTTATTGGCAAATGCAGGATAAAAGGACATTAAAACGAATTAATTTGCTTATTAATGATATGAAACGGACACCTTTTGAAGGTATTGGGAAACCGGAGCCATTAAGGGGAAGTTTAAGCGGGTACTGGAGCAGACGTATTGATGAGACTAATCGAATCGTTTATTTTTGGAAAGACAATGTAATTTACGTTATTTCATGCCGGGGACATTATGAAGATTAAAGGCAACTTTTAAAATTCCCTTGCGGCATAGCCCTGCGTGGCATAAAAAGGATACCGATACATACAATAGTGTAGAGGTGTCCTATGAAAAAATTAGAAATCGTGAAAAATGCAATAAGAAACAGAAGGGCAGAGTCCAAACCGGATTACCGGGATGTGGCGGCCGTCCTTCTGTTTATTTTTTTGCTGCCCTATATTGTATCCTTTTTCTTTGGAAATGCGGGGATAGAAAAGAAGGAAGGGGGGGAGCAGACGGAAGGAGAGGCGGCATGGGGAACAAAGGAAAGCGGAAGAACAGAACTATTTTGGGAAGATATCGGAAAAGCGGAATTTATTGTATGCAATACAACGGCGGCCGGAACGGAAATGATGCCTCTGGAAACTTATTTGATCAGCAGGCTGCCCGCTACGATCCATATGGAATACGAAATGGAAGCGCTGAAGGCCCAGGCCGTGGTTCTGCGGACGGAAATGATGCGTTTGTATTATGACAGCAAAGAGGAAAAGGAAGAGGGAAAAGCGTATATCTACGTGGAAAGCAATATTGTAAAGACGGACGGGACAGCTTATGAGAGATGCAAAGAAGCGGTGGGCAGCACACGGGGAATATATATGACCTATGACGGGTATCCGATCAATGCGCCTTATTTTGCAGTCAGCGCCGGCGCTACCAGAAACGGAAACGAAGTATTCGGAAACGAAAATTATAAGTATTTAAAGTCCGTGGTATGTGAAAGAGATTTTACTTCACAAGATTATGTACATAGTATAAGGATGAGCAGGGAAAGCTTTCTGGAAAAAATGCAAAAGCTGTGCCCGGAGATTGGCTGGGAGGAAGGGAAGGCATTGGAGGAGGCATTTTCACTGAACAGGGACAGGGCGGGATATGTGCTGGAAATTTGTTCGGAAAAAGGAACCATTGCAGGGGAGGTATTCCGAAGAGAATTTTCACTCAATTCCTCTTGTTTTGAATGGCAGGAGGAGGGGGGGACAATCGTTATAAAAGTGAAAGGGGTGGGGCATGGACTGGGCTTTTGTCAATATGGCGCCAATGAGGCGGCAAAAAAGGGAAGCGACTATATTGACATATTAAACTACTTTTTCTCGGAAATTGTCATAGAAAAAACTGAATAAAGAATCCGAAACAGGCAAAACTATCGATGAGGAATCAAAACCGAAAATAAGAATCTGATATAAATTCTGTTAGGAGGAATGAAAATGAGAAGAGGAAACAGAAACGGCGCCAAAAAGGAAAAGGTGGTTATGGCGCTTTCATCGGTGTTTGTGCTGGCCGCTTTAACGGCAACGGGATTATTTTTCAGGGGAAGCAGTGAAGAGAAAAACGACGGTTACGTAGTTGACTTCAGTTCTATTGAAAATGAGTCGACGGAACTGGCAAAGAATGATGGCGAAATAGTGCAGGGCGTAATGGACGGCGTGGAGAATTTGAATGCGGCGGAGACGGAAGGAATCAACGAAAGCGCCGTAACGGCGGATGACCTGGATTACGATCCGTATTTCCAGGAGACGAATTCGCCCAGCGTAGAGAACGAAGAAACGGAAGAAAGTACGGAAGAACAGGCGGAGAACGAGAAGAAAAAAGACGAAGGGGAAGAGGGGAAAAAGGCGGAAGGCAAAGAGAGCCAGAAAGACAAGGAGAAAAATGAAAAAGGCGAGGAAGGGATGATCGATGAAGGGATCGATTCGGCCACCCTGGAAGAAGTAGCCCGTATGGAAGAAATGGAGGATACGATGGCCATCGCCACATCCACATCCATCCAGCCTGCTCTGACGTTCAGCGATAAGGATACGCTGACATGGCCTATCGTGGGAAATGTGCTGATTAATTACAGTATGGACAAGACCGTTTATTTCCCTACGCTGGAACAGTATAAGTATAATCCGGCAATCATTATCTCCGCAGTGGAGGGAGAAACCATTACGGCGGCGGCAAACGGGAAAGTAAGCAGAGTGTATGATGACCGGGAGTTAGGAACCGTAGTAGTTATGGAGCTGGGCAACGGTTATGAGATTACCTATGGGCAGTTAAAGGATATTACGGTTTCGGAAGGCGGTTTTGTAAACCAGGGCGATATTATCGGAAGCGTGGCGGCTCCGACCAAGTATTATGTGGTAGAAGGCTGCAACGTATATTTTAAACTGACAAAGGACGGAACTCCGATCAATCCTATGACGAAACTGCATTAAATTTGCTGCATGGGATCCGGCTGGAAGGGTTTGCCGGTTATAGAAGTTATAGAAAAGGAATGGTAGTCGGAATGCAGGGATATGTGATCAATGGCCGGATTATGACTATGGCGGAAGAGAAGGCGGAAAAGAAAAAAGAAAAGACGAGGGCAGAGTATGCAAACGGATTTCTTCATATCGAAAACGGAAAGATCGTCGGGATAGGAGATATGGAGGAATTGGAAACTCTTCCTTCAAAGGATGCCGGTATCGATGTCATAGACGCGGGCGGGAGGCTGGTAATGCCGGGAATCATCGAAGCCCATTGCCATATGGGGATTACGGAGGAGAAAAAGGGAATGGAAGGGGACGACTGCAATGAAAATGTCCAGCCCATTACCCCTTACCTTCGGGCGTTGGATGCGATTCATTCCATGGACGCGGCTTTTGACGATGCGGTGCGGGCAGGGATTACTTCGGCGATGATCGGGCCGGGAAGCTCTAATGTGGTAGGCGGGCAGTTCGCATTTGTCAAGACAAAGGGAAGGAGGATCGATGATTTGATCGTCCTCGCGCCCGCAGCAATGAAAATCGCCTTCGGAGAAAATCCGAAGGTGAATTTTTCCGGTCAGGGAAAAATGCCGGTTACAAGAATGGCGGTGGCCGGTATGCTGCGAGAAGAACTGTTTCGGGCAAAGCAATATGTAGAAAAGAGAAAAAAGGCGGGGGAGGAGTTCGAAAAAGATTTTCATTATGAGTGCTGGGTTCCCGTCTTTGAAGGAAAAATTCCATTAAAGGCTCATGTTCACCGGGTGGACGATATTTTTACCGCAATCAGAATCGCGAAGGAATTCGGCCTGGATATGACGCTGGATCATTGCAGTGAAGGACATCTGATCGCGGAAGAACTGGCAAAGGAAGGTTATCCTGCCATCGTAGGGCCGGATTTGTCCAGCAGGAGCAAGATAGAGGTACAGAATGCGGCATTTAAGACGGCGGGAATTTTGAATGCGGCAGGGGTAAAAGTAGCAATTACGACAGATCATCCCGTATCGCTTATCCAGTCGCTGCCTTTGTGCGCAGGATTGTGCGTGAAGTCGGGAATGCCTATGGATGCCGCTCTTCGGGCGGTTACGATCCATGCGGCGCAAATATGCAGGGTATCCGACAGGGTGGGAAGCCTGGAAGTCGGAAAGGATGCGGATATCGCTATTTTTGACGGAAATCCCCTGGATGTACTGACGGAGGTTTATTGTACTTTGATTAACGGAGAAATTGCATATCGGCAAGAATAGGTATTTACCTTCGGGCATATTGGGGGGTATAATAATATGAAATGAGAAGAAGGGAAGGACATGGATATGAAGGTTGTCGTTTTGACCGGAGGAGTCAGTACGGAGCGGGATGTCGCTTTGAGTTCCGGAAAGATGATTTATGAAGCGGTGAAGAAAAACGGGCATCAGGCGGTCTTGCTGGATGTTTATCTGGGATATACGGGGGAAGATGCAGGGGGGATTTTTGAGAAAGAAGAAGACTGGGCGAAGGAAATCGGGGAAATCGGTATAAAAAATCCCGAAATAGAAGCGGTAAAGGCGCTGAGGCCGGACGGCGATAAAAACTTTTTCGGGCCGAATGTGATCCAGATTTGCCAGGGGGCGGATGTGGTGTTTATGGCGCTTCACGGGGAAAACGGGGAGAACGGAAAAATTCAGGCGTGCTTTGATCTGATGGGGATTACATATACAGGAACGGATTATGTCAGTTCAGCGCTATGTATGGATAAGGGACTGGCAAAAGAATTGTTTGACTACCACGGGATACCGACGCCGAAGGGAATCTGTCTGAAAAAGGGGGAAGCATACGAAGGAATCATTCCCTTTCCCTGCGTGGTGAAGTCTTGCAGCGGCGGTTCCAGCGTGGGGGTATGTATCGCGGGGGATGAGAAGGAATATGAGGCGGCTCTGGAGGAGGGCTTCCGTTACGATAATAAAGTGGTGGTGGAACAGTACATAAAAGGAAGGGAATTCTCCGTAGGAGTAATGAATGGCAAAGCCCTGCCGGTAATCGAGATCGCTCCTGTCAACGGTTTTTATGATTATAAGAATAAATATCAGGCAGGAAACACGGTAGAAACCTGCCCGGCTGTTCTGTCCGATCAAAAAACAAGAGAATTGCAGCATTTGGCGGAAAGAGTTTTTCAGGTGCTGAGGCTGAAAAATTATGCGCGTATGGATTTTATGATGAGCGAGGAGGAAGAGATATTCTGTCTGGAAGCGAATACTTTACCGGGAATGACGCCGACTTCCCTGCTTCCGCAGGAGGCGAAGGCGAAGGGAATGGATTTCGAACAGCTTTGCGAAAAGATTATGGAATCGGCTTTGGAAAACAGATAAAAAACGAATGCAGTGTGGAAATGGGGAGAAACAGGATGAGATATTTGACGTTAAAGAATATAGCGAAGATATGTAAAGGAACGCTTTACAATTATTATCCGGAGGAAGACAGGGAAGTGTCCGGCGTAACGCTGGATTCCCGCCAGGCCGGAGAGAACGACTTGTTTATTGCAACGAAGGGGGAGCGGGTAAACGGGCATGATTTTATTCCCCAGGTTTTTGAAAAGGGAGCGGCGGGCGTTATTTGCGAACGGGAACCGAAGGATGAGGCCGGCGTTTATATTTTAGTGAAGGATTCTTTTCAGGCATTGAAGGATCTGGCCCGTTTTTACAGGCAGATACTCGGGGTCACGGTTGTGGGCGTTACGGGAAGCGTGGGAAAAACCAGCACGAAAGAATTTATTGCCTCTGTCCTGGCAACAAAATATAAGGTATTGAAAACGGAGGGGAATTTTAACAATGAAATAGGGCTTCCTCTTACGATATTGAAGATCAGGGAGGAGCATGAAGTCGCGGTGGTGGAGATGGGTATCAGCGATTTCGGGGAGATGCACAGATTAAGCGAGATTGCGAAGCCGGATATTTGTGTATTGACCAATATCGGACAGTGCCATCTGGAAAATTTGAAATCAAGGGAAGGCATATTAAAAGCGAAGTCCGAGATTTTTGATTTTATGAATGAAGACGGTGCCGTCTGTATCAATGGCGACGATGATATGCTCAGGACGTTGGAAGAAGTAAAGGGAAGGAAGCCTTTGACTTTTGGTATCGGGCAGGATCATATGGTTTATGCCGAAGGGATTGAAAACAGGGGGTTGGAAGGGAGTCTGGCCCGGATACATATAGGAAAAGAGATTTTGGACGCAAAGATTCCGCTGCCGGGAGAGCATATGGTTTATAATGCACTGGCGGCGGCTTGTGTGGGAAGCTTGATGGAACTGAAGGGAGAAGAGATTCTGCAAGGCATCATGGCGGTAAAGCCTGTGGATGGAAGAAGCAATAGAATACAGGCGGGGGACAAGACGCTTATCGATGATTGCTACAATGCAAATCCCGTATCCATGCGGGCCGCCCTGGATTTGCTGGCCAGTGCGGCGACGAGGAAAGTCGCGGTACTCGGGGATATGTTCGAACTGGGGGAAAAGGAGAGGGAGATGCACCGGCAGACGGGAGCCTATGCGGCGGAATGCGGAATTGACGCGGTTATCTGTATTGGGAACCTGGCCAGGGATATGTACGAAGGGGCTCTTGGATCTGAAAGAAACGAAGATGCTTCCGGGCCGGAAATTTATTATTTCCCCGATAAGGAGCAATTCCTGGAACAGCAAGGGAACATAATAAAGGCGGGAGATACGGTTTTAGTGAAGGCGTCCCATGGCATGGCTTTTGAAGAGATTGTGAAGGCACTGAAAGAATCAAGTACCCTGCGCTAAGAGATCAATTACGGATTAATAATGGTTTGCATTGAGCGGCAGGAGCGAGGATGGAAAATACGATGAAAAAGAAAGTGTCCGCAGACTATACGACTGCTTCGGAACGGATTAAATCATGGACCGTGAATATATATTTATTGATTATGCTTGTCTTATATCCTCTTTTTCTTGTAAATGGGTATATGGATCTGGTATACAAGAAATGGGCGCTGTTTTTGTATGCTACGGCAGCGGCTTTATTGGTGAGCCTGGTCTGGTATTTGCCTGAGCGGAAAAAAGAGAAAAAAAAGAGTAAAAAAGTGAAATTACTGTGGATAGACTGGTTTGTGCTTGGTTATCTCATCTGTGCGGTGATTTCTTATGCGACCGCGGCAGACCGGCCTTCGGCTCTCTGGGGGGTGGATACTTGGTATACCGGTCTTGTGGCGCAGTTGTTGTTTGTGGGAATCTATTTTATGGTTTCCTTCGGCTATAAAGGAATGGCTTATTTGGATGTCGCTGGCGCGGCGGCCGGAATCGTGGTGGGATTGATTATCATTTTACAGCGTTTTGGCGTGGATGTGCTGCATCTTTACCGGGGATTTGGGGATGATGTGCGGATGAATTTCGTTACCACTTTGGGGCAGGTGACATGGACTTCCAGTTATGTCAGTATATTGCTGGTGGCGGGAATGGGAATTTATTTTTGTTCGCAGCCGGGGAAAAAAAGAACATGGTGCGGAGTTGGCATCGGGATCGGTTTTGCGGCGGAGATGGTGTTGAACTGTGACAGCGGGGTGATCGCGCTGGCGGCGGCGTTTATGATTCTGCTATGGCTGGCTCCGGGAAACAGAGACAGAGTTATGCGCCTTATGGAACTGCTAATGATCGCTTTAGGCGCCGCGGTTTTGATAGGAATCGGGGAAAGGCTGTGCGGGGATCGGATGGTTCCCATCGATGCAGTTTATTTAAAAACGGCACAGAGTGTGCTTTTATATCCCTTGCTGGCGGTGTTGGCAGCTTTTTATCTGCTGGTCAGGAAGGAAAAAATTAACATTGTTGGAAAGAGGAGAAATATCTTGATTTTCAGGGGGATATATCTCGCTATAGTGGGAGCGGTGGTAATAGGGGTTATTATTTTGTTTATCCTGCATGGAAAAGGATATTTTGCCGGTTCCCCTACGGAAAATTATTTCCGGTTTACGATATGGTGGGGAAACAGCAGAGGATTTATTTGGCGGACAGGCGCGGCGGTATTCGGTGATTTTACCATATGGAGAAAGTTGTTCGGCTGCGGCCCGGACGGATTCACGCCGTATGCCTATGGACTGATGGGGGATGCGATTAATGAGTTCTGGCATAACCAGCTCGTGCCGAACGTACATAACGAATGGTTTAATGCGGTGATCAATTATGGCTTGGTCGGAGGGCTGGCTTATCTGGGCATTTTTGTTTCGTCGGCCTATGCATGTATGAGGACGGCGCTGTCCGCAGAGGACGGGGAGTCAGCGGTAATCTTCGGGGCAGGGCTGGCGGCCGCAGGCTATATCGCCCATAATGTACTCTGCTACCAGCAGATTATCGGAACACCCCTCATTTTCGTATTGATGGGGATCGGCGCGGCGAAGATGAGGTTGGGAGAGGAAAAGAAGAACAGAAGACAGCAGTAGATGGAGGGACAGGGTGATGGAACGGAAAGCAAAGATTGGATTCGACGGAGTGCTAATTGTTGGGATTGTTTTTGCTATTTTAGGCCCGATTTTGATTGCCGTAGGGATTTCCGTATTTTTGGCGGTTCCAGGTGAAGGAAACATTATTTTTTTGTCAGTGTATGGGAGCATGGGATTGATTTTTCTTGCGATCGGCCTGGTATTCCTGGTGATAAAGATTAGGCGGAAGCAGCAGTGCAACAGGCTGCTGCAGTCAGGAAGTTATATTATGGCAGAGATTGCGGAGACAAAGATTAATTATAACGTGCGCATCAATGGCAAAAGCCCTTATGTGGTGGAGTGCCAATATTGGGATATGGCAGGAAATGTGCATATCTTTAAAAGCAGATGCCTGTATTTCAACCCGGAATCGCTGTTCAAGGACAGGATGGTGAGGGTCTACGTGGAAGGGGATAATTATAAGAATTATTATGTGGATATCGACGAAGTGTTGCCGAGGGTGATTCGGCATTAGCCAGCCGGTTTAGGGGGGGAATAAAAACAACCGGACAGACCAGACAAATACCAACAGATGAATTTAGAAGTATATTTGAAAATATGTTTCAAATGATTACTTGACAATAACGTAGCAAAGAAACAGATTGAGGAAAGCGGTTTTTTGATGTACAATGAAATTGATATATTTTGTGTTAAAATACATATAATAAAGATAATAGAAGGATGCTGGATTTTGTAGGAAGGTGGTGTTTGATGTTGACATTACAAGAACAGGTGCTTCAAAGGGTTGATGATTTATCAGAAGATAATCTGCGTTTTTTATTAGATATGATAGAGCGTTTTATGTTACCTGATACTGTGAAAAAAAAGGCATCGGTAACTTCAAATAGAATTGGAATTGCAAGAGGACAGGATTTATATGATGATGAATATGATTTTGATGAAATGAACCCAGAGATTGCGAAAATGTTTGGAGTGGCAGAATGAAACTGTTATTAGACACACATATTATTCTATGGGCATTGGATGATAATCCAAAGTTGTCCAATAAGGCCAGAACTTTAATAATGGATATAAAAAATGAGATTTATTATAGTTCAGCATCTATTTGGGAAATAACAATAAAATATATGTCAAGGCCAGATAAGATTCGGATTAGCGGCTCCAGGCTATCAGATTTATGTCAGGAAATGGGGTATCAAATGGCGCCAATTTGTGATAAACATGTGAAAGCATTGGAAATGTTGGTATTTCATAATCTAAATCAAACGCATAATGACCCTTTTGATCGGATTATGATTGCTCAAGCAAAAGCTGATAACTTAAAATTTGTTACACATGATTCCAAGATTCAATTTTACGAGGAAGATTGTGTAATAGTTGTATGATTAAGGCGGCATGAAAAATTTCAATCCTGATTTGGACTATAATTTTTCTATAAGTTAATATGTTTGGCTATACATTAATTTTATAACAACTGCCGGATTCTTTCGAGGTCTGGCAGTTGTTTGCTGCATAGAAAAGGAGCTGCGCACTAATTACTTAGTGTGTAGCTCCTTTTCTAGCTTCCATTTCCGCTTTATTCTTGAAATATGTTTCTTTAATCACATTTAACACATGGGAGCCTACGAATTTACGTTCTTCCCTGGTCAGATCTTTCATATAGACCGGCGGGCAATATTCGAGAATCACGTGGGCTTTTTTTATTTTGGGAAGATGATCTTCAAAAATGGCTGCGGAATTATAAATGCTCATGGGTATAATGGGACAGCCGGATTTTTCCGCGATTTTAAAGCTGCCTTCGTGGAAGGGCAGGAAGGTGTCGTTTACTTTGTTTCTGGTGCCTTCCGGGAAAATACAGATGGAAATGCCTGATTTTACCTTTTCGATGCCTTCCAGAATCGTTTTCAAACCTTGCTTGATATCTTTACGGTCAAGAAAAAGACAGTGGAGGTTTTTCATCCAGTTGACAAGGAGAGGGTAACGAAGCATTTCTTTTTTTGCGATGTAGCCGGTAGGGCGTGGAACGCGGACATAGGTGAGCAGGACATCAAAATAACTCCGATGGTTGCCCACGTACAATACGGCGGTATCTTTCGGAATGTTTTCTTCTCCGATAACAGTGACAGAGACGCCGGTGATATCCAGGCATCTGCGGAACGCCCAGTTGACAATAGCCAGAGAACTTTTGCTTTTTAACTCCATATTGAATTTGCCGATGATCCATTCCACGATCAGAAGGGGAATGCTGAGGATGAGGAACAGAATGACAAAGCTTGCGAGACAAATAAATCGAAACATAAGTTTATCCTTTCGTGTATATTATTTCTTTTCCCATTATAGCGGAGCGGGGAAGGTAAAGCAATGGGGTTTTATGATTTCCATGGAGATTATATCTCCAAAAGGAATAGTTGCCTTCGGCGATAAATAGAATAGAAAAAAAGGCGAAGGAATCGGTAAAATGGAGAAACGCCATATTTTATTTTTATTTGCAGCGGTTATCCTATGCTGCCTGTGCGGGTGCGCGGTGAAGACAAAGGACGGGAATGAAAAGATCAAGGATATCGAATTTACGGTATTGGGAGAAGATAATATACCGGGAGAGTTAAAGGAGATTATGGAACAGAAGAAAGAAAAAGAATTCAAGATGACCTATCAGGACGGGGATTTTTTGTATATATGTGTTGGCTATGGCAGACAGGAGACAGGCGGTTATAGCATTACGGTCAATGATCTGTATCTGACGGGAAATTCTATTTATGTAGATACGAATCTGATTGGGCCGGAGCCGGAAAACAGGGAATTGTACGGGGCACAGGAGAGGGACGGCGCTTCTTATCCTTATGTGGTGCTGAAGATTGAATATATGGATAAGTCGGTAGTGTTTGATTGAAATAAGGGGGAGGAGATGCTGTGAGGGCGGAGGCGGAGAGGCATATTTTTTTGCGGGGTTTTCGGCGGGCATTTTCCTAAGCAGAATGGGAAGGTTGCGGGAACCGTCCGGGATGTCTGCAAAGCGGCATCCTGCCGCAGCAGACGAACCGTGCCGTCCATGGCACGGTTCCCTTGGTTGCCGCACATTCTGCTAAGAAAAATGTCCGCCGAAAACAACGCAAAAAAATATGCCTCTCCGCCCCCGCCCTCGCGCCAAGCTTCCTCTCTGCCGCTACATAATATTGGCGGGACGGGAATCAATGTTTGTAAGTGTCATGGACGAAGGAAGCCAAAGGGGATGGAGGGCCAAAGGGGTCGGGAAAGGAGCTGTCGGGGGGCGGTTTTTTGCTGTTGCGTACAATCAGTAATTTCACTTATGAAATGGGCGATAATCAGAGAAAAATTGCCACGGAGGGCAATTTTAGGAAGCATAGGCATGGATGCCGTTGCTTCCGGCTCGTTCGGTTGAATATCATTACCCATTTCATTAGTGAAATCTGATTGGAAGCTTCGGCAGAAAACCGCCCCCCGACAGCTCCTTTCCCGATCCCTTTGGCTTCCCTCGGCTATGACACTTCATAACACTTACAAACATTGATTTTCGGATGCTGACGAGTGAATTGTTGACGGGGGGACGGGGAGTGGGATATACTGTATGGTAAAAAGTGGCGGTTTCAGAGAAGGGACGGTTAAGATGGTTTTGCTGATAAAAAATGGGTGTGTGATGAATCCGGCAGGGGGATTTGAAGGAGTGGCGGATGTTTTGATAGGGGATGGGAAGGTATGGAAGATCGGAAAGGGGATAGAGCTGGAAGAGGAGCTTGCAAAGAAAGGGAAGGAGACAGAAGAAGTCGTTGCGATCGATGCGGAGGGGAAGGTGGTGGCTCCGGGGCTGGTGGACGTGCATGTGCATTTCCGGGATCCGGGCTTTACTTATAAGGAAGATATTCTGAGCGGGGCAAGGGCTGCGGCCAGAGGAGGATTTACTACGGTGGTGCTGATGGCGAATACGAAACCGCCGGTAGATTGTGAAGAGATCTTGGAATATGTGTTGGAAAAGGGAGCCGGGACTGGAATTCGCGTGGAATCCTGCGGAAATATTACGTTGGGAATGAAAGGGAAGGAACTGACGGATATGGCCGGGCTTGCGGAAGCCGGGGCGGCAGGGTTTACGGACGATGGTGTTCCGATTTTGGACGAGGCGGTGGTAAAAAGTGCGTGTGAGGAGGCGGCCAGGCTTGGGAAGCCTTTGAGTTTTCATGAAGAGAATCCTGCATTTATTAAAAATAATGGGGTGAATGCAGGGAAGGCGGCGGAATATTACGGGATCGGCGGTTCGGACAGGCGTGCGGAGATTTGGATGGTGGAACGGGATCTGGCACTGGCGGAAGGCACAGGAGCGGAAGTGTCCATTCAACATATCAGTACAAAAGAAGCGGTAGAGCTGGTGAGAGAAGCAAAGAAAACCAATCCTCATATCCATGCGGAAGCAACGCCCCATCATTTTACGCTGACCGAAGAGGCGGCAATAACATATGGCGCTTTGGCCAAGATGAATCCCCCGCTTCGGGAAGAAGCGGACAGAATGGCGATCATCGAGGGATTGAAAGACGGGACGATCGATATGATCGCTACCGATCATGCGCCCCATAGCAGGGAAGAGAAGGCAAGGCCGATAACGGAAGCTCCCAGCGGGATCGTCGGGCTGGAGACGGCTTTGGCGTTGGGGATCAGGGAACTGGTGGAAAAGGGGCATCTGACGATGATGGAACTGATAGGACTTATGTCATGGAAACCTGCGAAGTTCTATGGGCTGGATGCGGGGTATCTGGCGGAAGGCGGCCCGGGGGACTGTGTTATTTTTGATAGCAAGGAGAAATGGAAAGTAGAAGGATTTTTTTCCAAATCCGATAATTCCCCTTTTCTTGGAGAGGTTCTTTCGGGAAAAGTATATTATACGGTATGTAATGGCAGGATCGTTTATCAGCAGGGAAACTGATCGGCGGCGGTTGGCAGGACGATTTGGCCAGTGCGGAAATGAGGAGAAGACGGAAAATGAACAAGAAGAAAGTAATCGCAAAAGTAATATCGCAGAGGAAAATCGGCGAGGGAATCTATGATATGTGGATAGAGACGGATCTGGCGGAAGACGCCGGGGCGGGACAGTTTATCTGCGTCTATCCACGCGATAAAAGTACATTGCTGCCAAGACCCATCAGCATATGCGAAGCGGACAGGGCAAACGGCGAACTGAGGATTGTTTATCGCGTGGCTGGGAAAGGAACGGAAGAATTTTCCCATTATGCAGCTGGAGAGGATATAGGGATATTGGGCTGCCTGGGAAATGGTTTTCCTTTGAAGGCGGCGGAAGGAAAGAAGGTTTTCCTGATGGGAGGCGGCATCGGTATTCCTCCTATGGTGCAGCTGGCGAAGGATCTGCGGGCGGAAGGAAAAGCGGCGGAAGTGAAGGTAATAGCCGGGTACCGGGACGGGCAGCTTTTTTTGAAAGAAGATATGGAAAAATATGCGGATGTCTATGTGGCGACGGAGGACGGAAGCGTGGGCGTAAAAGGAAATGTCATGGATGTGATTGCTGCGGGAGATATGAGGGCAGATATCATCATGGCGTGCGGGCCGATGCCGATGCTCCGGGCGGTCAGACAATATGGGGAAGAGCAAGGGGTGGAAGCATATATTTCCCTGGAAGAAAGAATGGCTTGCGGAGTGGGGGCCTGTCTGGGCTGCGTGTGCAGGACAAAGAAGGAGGATGCGCATTCACATGTAAAAAATGCGAGAATTTGTACGGACGGGCCGGTGTTTTTGGCATCGGATGTTGATATTTAATGTTGGTCGGAAAACGGTGCGGAGATTGAGAATATCATATATTTGGGTCTGTTCCCATCCGGGAAAGGCCCAAGAGGGAAAGGCATGGGCATCAATATGAATACAAAGGTAAAAATAGCAGGAGTAGAATTTAAAAATCCGGTGATGACAGCATCAGGAACGTTCGGATCGGGAATGGAATATGCGGAATTCGTGGATTTGAATAGACTGGGCGCGGTAGTGACAAAGGGAGTGGCCAACGTTCCGTGGGAGGGAAATCCCGTACCAAGAGTGGCGGAGGTATACGGCGGGATGTTGAATGCCATAGGTTTGCAAAACCCCGGGGTCGATGTGCTGATCGAGAGGGATATTCCGTTTTTGCAGCAATATGATACGAAGATTATCGTCAACGTCTGCGGCAAAACCGTGGAAGATTATCTGGAAGTAGTGGAAAAGCTGGGGGACACGGCGGCCGACATGCTGGAGATCAATGTATCCTGCCCAAATGTGAAGGAAGGGGCGATTGCTTTTGGGCAGAAAGCGGATTGTCTGTATGATATTACGTCGGAGATTAAGAAGAAGGCCAAACAGCCGGTAATTATGAAACTGAGTCCTAATGTGACGGATATTACGGAGATGGCGAAGGCAGCAGAAGCGGCAGGAGCCGATGCTCTTTCCATGATCAATACGATCACGGGGATGAAGATCGATATTCATAAGCGGAAATTCGTGCTGGCGAATCAGACCGGAGGCTTGTCCGGGCCGGCTATCAAACCGGTGGCAGTGCGTATGGTATATCAGGCTTCCAGGGCGGTGAAAATCCCGGTGATCGGCATGGGAGGGATTGCCTGTGCGGAAGATGCGATTGAATTCCTGATGGCGGGCGCTTCGGCCATAGCGGTAGGCGCGATGAATTTTGTCAATCCCTGCGTGACTATGGAAATCGCGGAAGGCATTGAAGATTATATGAGAAAATATGAGATCGAAAGTATCGGCGACCTTAAAATGGATCTTCCGTAAAAGCATAAAAAAGAGGAATAATACCTTCGTGTGTGAAATAGAATTACTATAAGTACAGACTGGTAATTCATCTACATGGAGGTATTTTTGTGGAATTAGTAAGAAAAAATATACATATGGACCGGATAAAGGGCCAGGCGTCAACACAGATCACATTGGAGGATGATATTAATATCTTGGATTCCAGGCCGGATGCCAGCAAGTTGATTTATGATAGAGGAAGCGTTGCTTTGGAGGAAATAAAAGTAACGGAAGATCATGTGGCGGTAAAGGGAAAACTGCAGTTCCTTGTTATGTATCTGGCAGAGGGGGAGCAACAGGCACCAGCCTGTATGGAAGGGAGTATTCCCTTTGATGAACAGATTTATGTGGAAGGAGTACAGAGCGGGGACAGCGCGAATGTCAAATGGCGGCTGGAAGACCTTACGATAGGGCTTATCAATTCGAGAAAACTCAGCGTACAGGCGCTGATTGCCCTGAAGGTCTGCTCGGAGGTGATGTATGATGAAGAAACGGCCGTGGATCTTTATCATGAGGAACCTGTGGAATACCGCAAGAAGCCGTTGCGCATCGCGCAGATGACGGTAAAAAAGAGGGATATTTTCCGTATAAAAGAGGAATTGGAACTGCCGCAGAATTTCCCCAATGTTGCCCGCCTGATATGGCAGGGAGTGGAGCCGGAGAATGTGGAATTCCGGGCATTGGAAGGGCGGATATCCGTGCAGGGCGATTTGAATGCTTTCTTCCTGTATGAAGGGGAAGAGGGCGCGGTGAAATGCTATGAAACAGTCGTGCCTTTCAGCGGAATGGTGGATTGTACGGGCTGTGATGAAGGGATGGCCGCAGATATTGACTATGCGCTGGGATCGAAAGATGTAGAAGTACGCCCTGATTTTGACGGAGAACAGAGAGTTTTTACGGTAGAACTCGTGATGGATCTGGATATCAGCCTTTATGAAGAAGAGCGACTGGATATTCTTTCCGGTGTGTACGGAGTGGTAAAAGAAGTGGAAGCGATAAGCAAACCGGCCCGGTTTAAAGGGCTTCTTGCCAGAACATCGGGAAAAACCAAGGTTGCAGACAGAATCAAACTGGGTACTTCGGATGCACCTATCGTTCAGATTTTGCACAGCGAAGCGCAGATTCAGGCGGAAGATGGGGAGATCGTGGAAAATGGCATTCATATGAAAGGAACCGTCAACGTGCAGGTTCTTTACCTGAGCAGCGATGAAAAAACGCCTTACAGCTCGGCGAGGGGCAGCATACCGTTCAGCTTTATGCTGGATGTGCCGGATATCAATAATGGATGTACTTTTAAGGTGCAGACAGGATTGGAGCAGCTGGCGGTAGCTATGCTGGACGGCGGGGAGCTGGATGTAAAGGCAGTAGTTGTATGCCGCGTTATCGTTTTCGAACATCGGTCGGAAAATATTGTGACAGATATTGTTGTTTCGGATTTGGATATGAATAAGCTGAGCGGTCTGCCGGGAATTGTCATTTATATCGCAAAAGAAGGCGACAGCCTGTGGGATGTGGGAAAACGCTATTATGTTCCTATCGCGCAGATCAAAGAAACGAATGATATGACAACGGAAGAGATCAGGCCGGGAGATAAGCTGCTGATCGTGAAAGGAATATCGAATTAAAAGAATAAAGAGGATAAAGAAGATAAAAAGACCAGAAAACCAATCGGTTTTCTGGTCTGTGCGTTATGGTACAACATCATTAGAAGAAAAATACGTTATCCTTCTGTTCCCATCAGCTGGTCAAATTTATCCATAACAGCCTGATAGGTTTTCTGGCTGATGTCAGGAAGGGATTTGCCCCAAGTGCTGGTAGCTTCATCAAAACCTTTTTTGAAAGCGTCTCTCATTTTTTCAAGCTGTTTCGGATCGCTTCCTGCCAATGCGGTAGCGAAATCAACGATGCGGCTGGAAGTCTGCTCTACGCCCCAGTAACCGTCGTCAGCAATATCCTTCTGCGCCTGTGCTTTGGTTGCAGCATCAACGGTAAAGTTTCCGCTTGCAAGGAAACTCCAAATGCTGTCCGCTTTTCCGAGGGTCTGCCCCTGTTTGGAAATCATCTGTTCTACAAGACTCTTTAACTGCGAAACGCGTGCATCGGAATCTGCCTTTAATTTAGCTACCAAGTTAGCATCAGGTTTTTTACTTGTCTGCTGTGTAGCAGCCGGTTTGGAAGAAGGCTCGTAAACTACGCCGCCGTTATTCGTATTTTCTTCTTTTTTGTTTTCCGTCTTTTCAGCAGTTTTTGCTGAAGTGTTATAAGTGCCGTACAGATCGGCAGCGCCTTTTGATCCGGTAACTCCATTTACGCTCATTTTAAACCCTCCTTGGATATGTAAATAATATTAGTACACGATTAGGGAAAATACTCCTAATCTATAGTCTATATCGGCAATTACCAAATATTTGATAATAGTATCTTATGCAAAATCGCTATTTCGTGCCACATCGTACTGAAAAAAATGGAGAATTGCGGCTTTTACGGAGGGATTTCCATGTTGACGAACCGGAATGCGTTGGATATAATAAAATACAAACTATGTATACAAAATGCAAACGGGGTACAATATGAGTTCAGATAGAAAAAATACTATAACAAAAAAAGCTTATGCCAAGGTAAATCTGGGATTGGATGTCATAAGGCGCAGAGAGGACGGATATCATGAAGTAAGGATGATCATGCAGACGGTAGATATTTGTGATGTACTTACTTTTACAAGGCAGGAAAGGCCGGGGATCGTTGTAACGACGGATAAAGAAGAACTTCCCGGGGACGAAAGCAATCTGATTTATAAAGCGGCCAGGCTGGTGACAGAGACTTGCTCTGTCAGGGAAGGAATAAAAATAGAACTGCAAAAGAGAATTCCCATGGCAGCAGGAATGGCAGGAGGCAGTACGGATGCGGCGGCAGTTTTTCATGGTATGAACGAGATGTTCGGGCTGGGCATGGACGAAGACGAGATGTGTGCCCTCGGGGTAAAGATAGGGGCGGACATTCCTTACTGCGTCAAAGGAGGTACGGCGTTGGCGGAAGGGATCGGGGAAATCCTTACAAAACTGCCGGATGCGCCGGCCTGCGTCGTGCTGGTCGCAAAACCGGATATCGATGTGTCCACAAAATATGTATATGAGAATCTTCATGCGGAAAGCCTGGAGTATCACCCGGATATCGACGGGATGCGGGCGGCAATAGAAGAAGGGGATCTGCGGGGCATGGCGGAGCGCATGGGGAATGTATTGGAGACGGTGACGGTAAACGCATATCCTGTGATAAGGGAGATTAAGGAAGTTATGAAGAAAAGCGGGGCGTGGAATGCGCTGATGAGCGGCAGCGGTCCTACGGTATTCGGTATTTTTGGGGAAGAGGAAAAAGCCAGGAAAGCATACAACGAAATAGCACAAGCAAATCTTGCCGGTCAGCTATTTCTTACCGGATGGGCGGAAAGGAATGCGAGAAAAAGCTAAATTGAAGGAAAAAGGGGCAGGTTTATGGAGAAGGATAGTTTACAGGTAAATATGGACGACTTTCTGCCATTGCGGGACGTAGTGTTCAATACATTGCGGAAAGCAATATTGACAGGGGAATTGAAGCCGGGGGAAAGATTAATGGAAATCCATCTCGCTAACCGGCTGGGGGTGAGCAGGACGCCCATTAGGGAGGCGATACGAAAGCTGGAGCTGGAAGGCCTGGTAACGATGATACCAAGGCGGGGGGCGGAAGTAGCCCAGATCACGGAAAAGAGCATGAAAGATGTGCTGGAAGTGCGCAGGGCGCTGGATGCCCTGTGCGCGGAACTGGCTTGTGACAGAATATCGGAAGAAGAAATGGGAAAGCTGGAAGAAGCTTGCGCCGGATTTGAAAAAGCTACGAGGACAGGGGATACTACGGCCATTGCGAAAGCGGATGTGGCGCTGCATGATATTATTGTAGCGGCTACCGGCAACCGGAGGCTGGTGCAGTTGGTTAATAATCTGGCGGAACAAATGTACAGATACCGTTTTGAATATATTAAGGACGAAAGCCAGCATGAACGGCTGGTGGAAGAGCATAGAATAATATATGAGAGCATTCGCGCAAAAGACAGGGAAGCAGCGGCGGCGGCAGCGAAAATGCATATCGATAACCAGGAAAAATCGGTGATACGGCAGATCCGGCTCGACAGCGGAGACGGCAGCGCTAATGCAGGTAATGATTCCGGGCAATGTATAAACCGTTAAAATAAGGGAAGACTTTCTTTATCAGTGGCAGGAACGGCTACAATAAAAATGATAGGGGAAG
Source organism: Lachnospiraceae bacterium 28-4 (assembly GCA_000403275.2). Classification (GTDB taxonomy): domain Bacteria; phylum Bacillota; class Clostridia; order Lachnospirales; family Lachnospiraceae; genus Kineothrix. The sequence goes on along the minus strand of KE159600.1, from coordinate 325,860 downwards.
TCGGATGAAAAAATTGTGGGAAACCGGAATTATACTGTTTTCAGTTTGGGGATTTTGGGGTATGATATATCCTGACTTATGTTTTACGGAGGATGTCTGTAAAATTGTTGCGGACGATACGATGGATGGCATCCGAGATGATATGCCAGCGGGCGTCCTGAAAGAAGATGTTTTTACCGGCCTTAGCGGTGCGAAGCCGGAGCAGATACGGATGAAAAGCAGGATTTTGGAAAAGTTAAAATCAGAAAGCAAAGGGAAGGATCATGGAGTCAGCGATGGGTTCAGTGACGAATAAAGAAGCAATGGCCGAAGCGCCTGTAGGAGTCTTCGATTCCGGGGTGGGCGGACTGACGGTGGCGAGGGAGATTATGCGGCAGATTCCCAACGAGAAAATCATTTATTTCGGGGACACTGCCAGAGTACCCTATGGAAGCAAATCGAAGGAAACGATTACGAGGTATTCGAGGCAAATTGTCCGTTTCCTGAAGGAACAGCGGGTGAAGGCTATTGTAGCAGCCTGTAATACGGCGAGCGCATATGCGTTGGATGAAATAGAGAAAGAGCTGGACATCCCCATGATAGGCGTGGTCAAGCCCGGAGCAAAGGTGGCTGCGGAAGCGACGAAAAACGGCAGGATAGGCGTAATCGGCACGGAGGGAACGATCGGAAGCCATATTTATTCTACATATATTAATGAGATTGATCCGGAGATTGCAGTGCTTGGAAAAGCATGCCCTCTGTTTGTGCCTTTAGTGGAAGAAGGGTTGTGGCAGGATCCTGTGACGGATGAAATAGCCACGAGATATTTGAGCGTACTTATCGACAGCGGGATAGATACTCTGATCTTGGGATGTACTCATTATCCGCTGATTCGTTCCACGGTCAGAAAGATCGTGGGGGAGGGGGTCACGCTTGTGAACCCTGCATACGAGACTGCGAGGGAGTTGAAAGAACTGCTGGAAAAAGAAGGGTTATTGAATGAAAAACCGCAGGGATTGGGATCAAACCGTTATCAGTTTTACGTAAGCGATATGGCGGATAAATTCCAGACGTTTGCCAATTCCATTTTGAAATACGGGATCCTGTCGGCAAAGACGATCAATATAGAAAGCTATTGAGCTTGGGAAGAACAATAGAGGAAAGGGATAAGTCATGACAAAAGAGGTATTGTTATCTTTACGGGGACTTCAATTTGATGCCGGGTCTGCGGACGGGGACAAAATAGAGACGATCACGCCGGCGGAATATTATAAACGGAACGACAGTCACTATGTGGTTTTTGACGAGGTGATGGAAGGATTTCAGGAAAGCACGAGGAATATTATTAAGTTCAAAGACAACAGCTTGGATCTGACGAAGAAAGGGCTGGTCAACGTACATATGATCTTTGAAGAAAAGAAAAAAAATATGACGAATTATGCTACTCCTTACGGAAACATATTGATTGGAATAGATGCGAAGAGTATAAAAATGACGGAAGAGGAGGAACGCATTGAAGTAAGTGTGGATTATGCGTTGGAAGTAAATTACGAACATCTGGCAAATTGTAAGATACGGATGGATATCCGCTCCAGGGGCGGAGAGGGGTTCTCGCTTCAATAAAATGCAAGGGACATATTTTTATTTTGCAGAACTTATTTTTCATTGATTTTGAAGGCGGCATTGGCATAGAGCTAATGCCGTTGTTTTATCTGAGAAAATAGAAAAATTCATCGTATATGATAAAATTGAAAACACATATACAGGCATAGGATAAAACGTAGCCAGATAAAGGCTTCTGTTAAGGTAAAATTTGAATGGCATATGTAGCGTATGCTATTTGCTGCTATAAGTATTATATCCTAACTATTTATGTGTCATTTATGTGCTTGTCGAATACTGTGCCTTGTTTATTCTCTAAGGTTTTCATCTCCCCACTGTTTCATATGTTCAAAGACGGGAATGAAGCTTTTCCCCAAGTCAGTAAGATTATATTCCACATGGGGAGGGACTTCTTTGTAATCGTGACGGGTAATGAATCCGTCTGCTTCCAATTCCCGAAGCTGCTTTGTCAGGCTCGATTCCGTAATATCGCCGATATGCCGGCGAAGTTCCCCGAAGCGGTGTATATCCTGAAAGGCGATGTAATAAATGATTTCAATTTTCCATTTACCGCCTAAAATTTTTTGTATGGTAGAAACTGTTTTGCAGCGTTCAACAGCCAATGCGCTTTTTTTCATTCCGGCCACTCCTTTTTGGAACAGTATAATATACATTTCCGCATAAATCAATGCACAGATTTTATGCAGGTACTATAAAAAAGTACAGTACTTGTAAAATAATTGTATAAAAGTATAATTGGTATAGATGACAGAAAACACCATGAGGATATAGCTGTATGCACGGAAAACAGTGCAGGAACAAGGAAAGGAGATGTGCTTATGCACTATACAGGAACAATTTGGCGACCGCCGTATGAAGCGGCATCACTTTTGTTAGAGGTAACGGCAGGCTGTACGCATCATAAATGCAAGTTTTGTACTTTGTATAATGATTTGCCGTTTCAATTCAGAATGTCCCCTTTGGAGGATATTGAGTGTGATTTACGGGAGGTCAAAGGGGCAGCGAAAGTTTGGAACAGTGGGCGTCCCCGCCGAGTGTTTTTGACAGGAGCTAACCCATTCGTTTTGTCCTATGATAAATTAGCTGCGATTGCAGAGTTAATCCATAGACATCTCCCGTCCGTTCAGTGTATTGGTTCGTTTGCAAGGATTACGGATGTTGCTCTGAAAACCGATGAAGAACTTACCAAACTGCGGGCTATGGGTTATGATGGTTTGACAATAGGAATAGAAACAGGCGATGATGAAGCCCTGCGGTTTATGAACAAGGGATATACCTCGGCAGACATCATAGAGCAATGCCAGAGATTGGATGCAGCGGATATTCATTACAGTTTCTTTTACCTGGTAAGTATTTCCGGGGCAGGTCGTGGGGAAATAGGGGCAAAATTGACGGCTGATATATGCAACCAGATACACCCTTCGCTCATCGGAGCAAATATGCTTACGATTTATCCCGATTCTCAGCTTTATGCTGAAATACAACATGGACACTGGCATGAGGAAAGTGAACTTAAAAAGTACAAAGAGATGCGGACACTTATTGAAAATTTGCAGATACCGACTATCTTTGCCGCAATGGGAGCTTCCAATGCGTATCAGTTTTACGGGCAACTGCCAAAAGACAAGAAAAAACTGTTGTCGTTTCTCGATGAAATTATAGGTAATGTCAGCGAAGAAGAATTACAACAGTATAGGAAGAGTGTTCATCATCTATAAATGAAAAACAGCGTTTTGATAAAACTAACCCTCCAAGCCCGTTTTAGAGTTTGGAGGGATTTTTTATGTTCTTTTATTTGATGGGTTTTGCACCCGCTTTTTCCTGCGCTTTTTCCACCGCCCGTTTGAAGAAGCTTTTCTTTTTTGGGGGCGCGACGATCGGTTTTCCATGGAGTCCTTTTACTTCCGTGATGTAGATGCCGCTTACGGTGGCTTTTACTTCTTTCTTTACGGGTACCATGTCAAAAATTTTCTCATCGCAGACAAGAGTCATAATCTGAGGGCCTATTTTTGCCTTGACAACGGGCAGCTTAGAACCCCTCAGAAGTTTTGGCGTCTGGGCGATGACAGCCTGTGGAAGCCCGGCATCTTTCAGCTTCATCCGCTTCTTGTCGATGACGAGCATAGAGATCCTCTGCTTGGTTGCTTCTATCTGTTCCTGCTGCTGTGCCTGTCTTTTCTGGGCTTTTTTGCCGAGAAAATACAATACAACGATGCCTATGACTAAAATAACCGATATGACTAATAATACAATAGATAATGTACTCACAATGTACCTCCCGCTTTTTGTTAAATTAGAATTTATTGTAGCATTCTTTTGACAAATAGACAAGGGATTTCATTGAAGAACACGGAAATATGCAGAGATATAGGGAGAGGTACAGAAATGAATTTTGCCAGTTTGGAAGGGCGGCGGGATGGAAGGGAGCAGCGGGAGCCGGGCAAAGGAAGGCGGGGACGGGCGGGGCAGACAGCGGGAAGGGGATGGAATGGTTTTTTGTGCCGGCTTCGGGAAATGGATTTTCTAAATATTCCGGCAAGGTTGTATTTACCGGACGCAACCGCCCGTGATTCGCCATCCGGGCTCATTACGGGCTTTTGGTGACATCCGTGTCACCAAATTGCTGTTTTCTGGCCGGAATATTAAGAAAATCTCATTTTCCTGCGCAAAGGCAGCGGAAAACCATTCCATCCCCTTCCCGTTGTCTGCCCCGCCCGCCCCCGCTTTCCTTTGCCCGGTACCCGCTGCTCCCTCCCACCCCCGCCGCCTTTCCAAACTGGCAAAATTCATTTCCGTAATTGAAGAAAGAAGGGGAATATTATATAATGAGTAAAGGTGGACAAGAATAAGGATATCATTATGTTTTTAGAGAATGTAGGGATGGGGCTGGAATTTGTGTTCGGCCACTTGATTTTTATTAATTTTATATTGGCAGTTATTATTATTTTTTTTCAGAGAAAAGACCCGCAGTCGGTTTGGACGTGGTTGTTGCTTTTGTATTTCATACCGATTCTTGGCTTTGTATTTTATCTGCTTCTTGGAACGGATATGCATAAGCAGAAGATATTCCGTATTAAGGAGATCGAGGATCATCTGAACGAAGCCATCCGCCGGCAGGAGTTTAGCCTGAGAAGCAAGCGGCTGGAGAGAGAAGCGCCGGGGATTACGGATTATGCGGATTTGGTCATGTATAATCTGGATGTGGCCGGAGCTGTGTTGACGGACGATAATGATATTACTATTTATACGGATGGAAACGAGAAGTTCGATGCTTTGATCGAGGATATACAAAAGGCGGAAAAGTATATTCATATCCAGTATTATATTATAAAAAACGACGTGCTGTTTGACCGGATCAGGGATGTGCTTGTAAAGAAGGCGGAGGAAGGGGTGGAAGTGCGCATACTTTATGATGGTATGGGCTGCCGCTCCGTAAAAAAGAGTTGTTGGAAAAAGCTGAACAGCCAGGGAGTGAAGACTTCAGAATTTTTTCCTGCCGCGCTGCGCCGTCTGCACCTTCGGATCAATTACAGAAATCACAGGAAAATCGTGGTGATCGACGGAAAGACAGGATATGTGGGCGGGTTTAATATAGGGAAGGAATACATTGGGATGGACGACCGGTTCGGATACTGGAGGGATACGCACCTTCGGATTACCGGATCTGCAGTGGCTTCTTTAGAGCTGCGGTTTGCTTTGGACTGGAATTATGCTTCCAAGGAAAACCTGTTTATGACGGATAGATATATGAGTGAAAAGACGTTTTTATCGGAACAGCGCTGCGATGTGCAGATCGTATCCAGCGGCCCGGATTCCAGGCATTGCAGTATCAGGGATAATTATCTGCGGCTGATCGGCAAGGCGCAGAAGAGCATCTATATACAGACGCCTTATTTTATTCCGGATGAAGCGATACTGGCCGCTTTGATGATTGCTATCCGCTCCGGCATAGAAGTGAATGTAATGATTCCCTGCAAGCCGGATCATCCTTTCGTATATTGGGCCACATATTCTTATATTGGGGATCTGGTGATGGAAGGAGCAAAATGCTATACCTACAACCAAGGTTTCCTTCATGCAAAAGGAATGATAGTGGATGACAAGGTGCTGTGCTATGGTACGGCAAATATGGATATCAGAAGCTTTGCCTTAAACTTTGAGGTGAATGCAGTGATATATAACGAAGAAAAGGCTTTGGAAATGCGGAAGATCTTCCACGAGGATCTGGAACATTCCAGCCAGATTACGAAAAATATTTATGTGGGTCGTTCTCTTTTTATTCGATTTAAGGAACAAGTTTGCAGACTTTTGTCGCCCCTTTTGTAAAAAAAGGGTTTTAAGAGAATGGTATTTGTGGTATAAATGGAAGGGAAAGAGCGAAAAGGAGAATGTTTTTGGAATGAGAGAGGTAAAGAAAGGAAAGATAGCCGTTGTTCTGGCTGCCGCTGCCGTAATGCTGCTGGCGGGCTGCGGAGCGGACGACAGTGAGAAAGTGTATCTGGATGAGATCAGGGCGGAAGATTACGTCAAGCTGAGTGAATATAAAGGTTTATCGGTGGAACAGGCTCCCCCGGAAGTTACGGAGGAGCAAAGGGATGCGTATATCAATTACCAGTTGTCATTGAATCCGAAAGACGGAGCGAAGGAAGGCGACACGGTAAATATCGATTATGTGGGTACTATGGACGGAGTGGCTTTTGAGGGAGGTACAGCCAGCGGGCAGAACCTGACGCTGGGTTCCCACCGGTTTATTGAAGGCTTCGAGGAAGGGCTGATCGGTGCAAAGGCAGGGGATGTGGTGGAACTGAACCTTACTTTTCCCGAGGATTACCATGAGGGTATGGCGGGCAAAGACGTGGTATTTACGGTCACGGTCAATACAATTATGTCAACAACTTTGCAGGAATTGAACGATGAATATGTAAAGGGGCTGGATATCGGCTGCAGCACGGTGGAAGAGTATCGGCAATATGTGAATGATTTTCTGATGGAGGGCGCGGAGGCGGCCTATGAAGATGAGATCGAGAATTCGCTGGTCAGTATGTTGATGGAAAGCTGTGAGTTCACAAAGGAGCCCCCTCAGGGTATGGTGGACGGCTATGAAGGAATATTGAGGGAAAATCTGACGGCGGAAGCAGCCAATTATGGGATGAGCCTGGAACAGCTTATGAGTCTGGCATATGGTATGGACGCGGAGTCTTACGCCAAGGAAATACGGAATCAGGCGGTACGCTATGCCAAACAGTCCATTATGATGCAGGCGATAGCGGATAAGGAGGGCTTGGATGTGTCGGAGGAAGAACTGGAAGCGGAAATGGAAGAGATCGTGGCGAATACGGCATATGGATCGGTGGATGAACTGAAAAAAGATGTGGACGGAAGAAGGTACAAGGAGTCCATGATGGCACAGAAAGTAATGGGAATGCTGCGGGAGAACGCGGTGGTGAATGCTGGGTAAAAATTGCGGGACGGAAGATTCCGCAAAGCTATTAGCTTAATAATTATTTGTTGTATTATCTGGTATAAAGTAAAGATGTGAAAATATAGGATAGGAGTGGGAAATGATGGATTTGACGGATGTTAGGGAGCTGTATCGTGAGAGAGAGAAGTATATCGGGAAAGAAGTGACCGTGGGAGGATGGATCAGGAGTATCAGGGATTCCAAAACGTTTGGGTTTATTGTGGTGAATGATGGTACTTTTTTTGAACCGCTGCAGATTGTGTACAGCGATAAGCTGGAGAATTTTGAACAGATCAGCAAATTGAATGTTGGGTCGGCGATCGTGGCGAGAGGGACGATCGTGGCCACTCCCGAGGCGAAGCAGCCTTTTGAGATGCAGGCGGAGGAAGTGTTCGTGGAAGGAGCTTCCACTGCGGATTATCCGTTGCAGAAAAAGAGGCATAGTTTTGAGTATTTGAGAACGATTTCCCATTTGCGTCCGCGCACGAATACTTTTCAGGCGGTGTTCCGGGTGCGGTCGTTAATCGCCTATGCGATTCATACATTTTTTATGGAGAGGGGATTTGTTTATGTGCATACGCCTTTGATTACGGGCAGCGATTGCGAAGGAGCTGGAGAAATGTTCCAGGTAACGACGCTGGATCTTGGCAACATGCCAAAGACGGAAGACGGAAGCATTGATTTTGCACAGGATTTTTTCGGAAAGCCTACGAATTTGACGGTAAGCGGTCAGTTAAATGTGGAGACATATGCTTTTGCTTTTAAAAACGTGTATACTTTCGGGCCTACGTTCCGGGCGGAGAATTCCAATACTACAAGGCATGCAGCGGAGTTCTGGATGATTGAGCCGGAGATGGCATTTGCGGATCTGAAAGATGATATGATTCTGGCAGAGGCTATGTTAAAGCATATTATTCGTTATGTGCTGGAAAATGCCAGGGAGGAAATGAATTTCTTTAACCAGTTCGTGGATAAGGGACTGATCGAACGGCTGCAGCATGTGCTGAGCTCCGATTTCGGGCATGTTACTTATACGGAAGCGGTTGAAATATTGGAAAAGCATAACGATGAGTTTGAATATAAGGTATTCTGGGGCTGCGATCTCCAGACGGAGCATGAGCGCTTCCTGACGGAAAAGGAATTTAAACGTCCTGTGTTTGTCACCGATTATCCGAAGGAGATTAAGGCATTTTATATGAAATTGAATGAAGATGGCAAGACGGTGGCGGCGATGGACTGCCTGGTACCCGGCATTGGGGAGATTATCGGCGGAAGCCAGAGAGAGGATCAGCTGGAGCTTCTTGAATCGCGTATGGAGGAATTGGGTCTTCGCAAGGAGGATTACGGTTTTTATCTGGATCTTCGTAAATACGGTTCTGTCCGCCATGCGGGATTTGGCCTGGGATTTGAAAGGTGCGTGATGTATCTGACAGGTATGGGAAATATCAGGGACGTGATTCCGTTCCCAAGGACGGTAAAGAACTGCGATTTGTAATACGAGGGCGATAGTTAAAACAGAGGGTGCATATGAAGAAAAAAGCGGCAAGGATGGCGTGCATAGCCATAGCGTGCCTTATCCTGGGTTCCCTTTCCGGAGAGGTATATGCTTCTACCATATCCGAAATTAAGAAACAGCAGGAAGAAGACAAGAAAAAATTAAATAGCGTACAAGGAGAGATATCCGGGCTGGAAGGGGAACAGAGCGGCGTTGGTGAAGAGATTGAGGAGATCGATGCGGAACTGGTGCAGATCATCGCCAGCGTAGACCTTATCAAAGAGGAAATCGTGGAAAAAGAAGGACAGATTGAAGAAACGGAGGCGGAGTATGAGGCTGCGAAGCAGCAGGAAGAAGAGCAGTATGAAACGATGAAAATCCGCATTAAGTTTATGTATGAACAAGGGGATATTTCTTATGTACAGCTTTTTATGTCCAGCGAAAGCTTTGCGGATATGCTGAATAAGGCGGATTATGTGGAACAACTGTATACTTATGACAGGAAAATGCTGGAAGAGTATCAGGCCGCTAAAGAATATGCACAGCAAGTCTGGGACAAACTGGAAGAGGAAAAGTCGGAACTGGTGGCTGCCCAGCACGAATTGGAAGAAGAACAGGAATACATGGAAGAACTGCTGGAAGAGAAAAAGCAGGAATATGAGAATTACAGCGTGCAGATAGCGAGGGCGAAGCAGGAGGCTGCGGCTTACCGGACGAGGATCAAGCAGCAGACGGCCCAGATTAAAAAATTGGAAGAGGAAGAGAGGAAGAGAAGGGAAGAAGAGGAACGCAGGAGGAAAGAGGAGGAAGAACGAAAGCGTAAGGAAGCGGAAGCAAATTCTTCTTCTGGGGAAAGTTATGCATCCTCGTCAAGTTCCAGTTCCTCCAGTTCGTCTTCGGGAGGAAGCGTCAGCGTGCCATCCGGCGGAAGCGCAGCCGGCCAGTCGATCGCTTCTTATGCCTGTCAGTTCATCGGCAACCCTTATGTTGCAGGAGGAACCAGCCTGACCAACGGGGCGGATTGTTCCGGGTTTGTCTGGAGAGTGTTTAAGGATAAGGGCTATACGGTTCCGCGTACTTCATGGGAACTGCGCAATGTGGGGACAGAGGTGTCTTACTCCAACGCACAGCCGGGCGATATTGTATGTTACGCCGGGCATGTGGGCATATACATAGGAAACGGAAACATTGTCCACGCGAGTACGCCGAAATCGGGGATTAAGATAACGACGGCGACTTATAAGTCGATTTTAAGTGTCAGAAGGGTAGCGTAATATAAAGAGAGTTTAAAATTGAAAATTTTTACCTAAAAACAGGACTGTTATGTTCATAACAGTCCTGTTTTAATCTATTATTCATATGCGGTTTGTGTTAATCTTTCGTGCTGTCGTTGGCAGGAGCGCTGTTGATACCGATGATTCCAAGAATGCCGTCGTCGTCAATATCAAAAGTAATATTGGGGGCTCCGTTTCCGCCCAGTACAAAACCGGCATCCGTAAACTTCAGGTCAAAAAGATTATAGTTGACGATGCGGTTGACCAGCGCTTCGCTAAATATCTTTTCACTGTCGATCACTTCGAATTCGCCCGAGGTATTGATGGGGCCGCTGTAGTTGCCGGTATCCAGGAAGACGGGAAAGTTGGTCAGGTCTGAGAGCGCCTTCATATTCATTGTTTTTACCGCGTTAATAATTTTGATGGCAAAAGCATATTCCTCCACATAGATGCCTGTAATGAGGCCGCTGTCAGAAATATCAACCAAAAGGGCGGTGTCGTCCAGCGAACCGGCGTAGGTAAATGTGGCGATCTGGCCAATGGTGAGAGAATACAGGTTGCCGGAAACTCCGCTGTCGGGAATCGTAAGATAATAGGAAGTTCCATCCGTAGACTGAATGGAAACGGAATACCGTGTGGCATCCAGAACGATACCGACCAAAGTCCGCCGGTCTCCTGCCAGAAGTTCTTCCTGGGTGGGCCGGGAAGGCGTGGATATAACCGGAGAGGGAATATCTTCCTGTGTCTGAGCCGTTTCCAGGGAAGGGTCGGTGTCGCTTTCAGAGGCTTCTTCTGCCGGAGCTTCATCGGAAGAGGCTTCGGCATCGGTTTCCGTGCCGCTTTCTTCCGCCTCGTTGTTGTCTTCGTTGGTTTCAGAGGCATTTTCCTCTGCCGTTTCTTCGGTTGCTGCTTCCGGTTCCGCATCGGATGCTCCGCATCCGCCTGCAAAGATGAGGAAACCCGACATAAGAAGGGCAAATATTTTTCCTGCATTTCTTTTCATCATAAGATACCATCCTTTATATTAATCGTTGATAAATATACTCCAAACTCTGTAATTTAATAATATACTATGAGGGGAAAGAATGTCAAATACTTGTGTTTCCTGGCAAAACGTAGTAAAGTTTTAATGATATGTTTTAGTGGTCGCGTGATTCATTGGGGAATGGCCATAAGAAAAGTTTGTGTCTGCACGGTATCCGCAAACTTGTTATGTATGATAAAGCCGTGCAGAAATGGAGAAGAGAGATGGAATGGCGGCAGCTTTTATGCGAGGACAGGATTCGTAATTACAGAACAGGAAGGAGCGCCGGCGATCTGCGGACGGAATTCGAAAAGGATTACCACCGTATTATCGGAAGCGCTTCGTTTCGCCGCTTGCAGGATAAAACACAGGTATTTCCGCTGGACAGAAGCGATTTTATCAGGACGAGGCTCACTCATTCGCTGGAAGTATCTTCCCTGGCGAAGTCTTTGGGGCAGAATATATCGAGAAAAATCATACAGGAAATTGGGGATACGTCTTTTCAGGAGTCTTATCAGGCGGATGTGTGCGACATCCTTCAATGCGCCGGTCTGCTGCATGATATCGGAAATCCGCCGTTCGGGCATTTTGGGGAGACCGTGATCCGGGAGTGGTTTCTGGAAAATCTGAAGGCGTTATCTTATAACGGACAGAGTGTGGAAGAATTGCTTTTGCCGCAGATGAAAAAAGATTTGTATCATTTCGAGGGCAATACACAGGCGCTGCGGCTTGTTACGAAACTCCACTACCTGGTGGATGAACATGGAATGAATCTGACAAAAGGGCTGCTTGGCACGATTATTAAGTATCCGGTTTCTTCGCTCGGGATCAATAAAGAAAGCGGAGATATCAAAGATAAGAAAATGGGATATTATTATGCGGAGCGGGATATTTTTGAAGATTTGCAGGAAAGCCTTGGCACAAACGGAGCCAGACATCCTCTGTCTTACGTATTGGAAGCGGCGGACGATATCGCATATCTGACGGCAGACGTAGAGGATGCTTTTAAAAAAGGATGCATTACTTTCGGACAGTTGGTGCAGGAACTGAAGGACTGCGGCAAAGGGGAGGAGGAAGACGGAGAATATTTCCGCCTGGTAAGTTCATTGGAAGAGCGATACCGGAAGGCTTTGGAAAGAGGTATTGCCCAGCCGGAAGAACATGCGGTACAAAATTGGATCGTGCGGGTACAGGCAAAGCTGATTGCATGCGCTACCGATGGTTTTGCAGAACACTATTGTGAAATTATGGAGGGGACTTACAAAAGAGAGCTGATGTATGGCACAGAGGGAGAGCATTTGGCCCGTGCATTGGGAGACATTGCCTATCGTTACGCCTTCATATCCCAGCCTATACTGAAGCTGGAAATTGCGGCGGAGAGAATTATGGGTTTTCTGCTGGAAAAATTTGTGGATGCGGCGATTCCATATGATACAGAGCAAAGAAAAACTCCGATCCAGGAAAAAATGATGGCGCTTGTTTCGGATAATTATAAGGCGATTTACCGGATCTATTCCCAGGGAAAAGATGAGCATGAAAAGTTGTATTTGCGACTTTTACTGGTGACGGATTTTATTTGCGGTATGACGGACAGTTATGCGAAAAGGCTGTATCAGGAATTGAATGGGATGGTTTAATGAATTGTGCTGATGCGCAAGCAGGTCATCAGTCTGCCGACTGGTGACATATCATGAATTGCGCTGATGAGGAAGGAATAAGGAGAAACGGTTTGGCTGTGAGGAACAAAGGGAAGCGTTGGAATAAATATGTAAAGGATTATGTGGTTTTTGACTTGGAGACGACGGGCGTCAACCCGGAGAGGGATGTGATTATTGAAATTTCCGCAGTGCGGGTATGTGATGGAGAGGTGGCGGCGGAGTATTCCACGCTGGTAAATCCGAAACGCCATATTCCTGCGGGCGCTACGGCGGTAAACGGAATTACGGACGATATGGTAAGAGACGCGCCGGATATTCGGGAGGCTATTGCCGGATTTATGGATTTTATCGGCGATGATATATTGGTGGGACATAATATACATACCTTTGATATGAACTTTGCATATGATGCGGCATGGCGGGCTTTGGAGAAGGAGTTGAAGAATGACTATATCGATACGCTGTATTTGTCGAGGCATTGTCTGCCGGAACTCCGCCATCATAAATTAACGGATATTTCGGAGTATTTTCATATCGATACAAAAGGCGCTCACCGTGCGTTGAACGATTGTATGATGAACCAGAAATGCTTTGAAGAGCTGGGAAAGCTTTGGAAAAAGAAAAAAGAGGAGATGGGGAAAGGAAAAGAAGGGGAAGAAAGCATGGAATGTCCAAGATGCGGAGGAATGCTTTGCCTGAGAAAAGGAAAATTCGGAGCGTTTTATGGATGTGGAAATTTTCCATCCTGCCGATATACGAGGAACACTTGAAAATAGAAAGATATGTACTTATAATAAGAGGAAAGGATATTTTTCAGGAAGGATTATTGCGTTTGTGGTTTCGACAAAAAGAGACAAAATGATGCAAATATGATGCAAAAATGATGTGAATATGATGCATTGGGAGGGTAAAATTTTATAAAGTATTAACATAAGATGGTTTGTGAATAAAAAGGATGGGATGTCACAATGAAGAAGAACTGGTGGAGATATGGAATAGCAGTCGGTTTGGTAATGGTTGCCATTATAGGAAGTTTTGGGATAAAGGCTCTGGCGGCGGGCAAGAAGACGATGAGAACCGGGGCGGATATAGTGACAGGAGCCAGTGAAATAGAAAGTATCAAGATCGTTAAGAACACTTATCAGACGGAAGGGGAAAAAGGAATTTTGGGGACACCCGAAGCGGATAAAACGGAAGTGGAGTCCGGAAACGGCGAAAAAACGGAAGAAGGGGAATCCGGTAACGAGGCGGATGCAGAAGGCGGAAAAACGGGCGAAACCGCTGAAGAAGGAACATCAGAAGACGGCGTTGTTTCTGATGAAGAGGCAGGGGAAGCATCGGAGTCCGGAGAAAAGACAGAGAGCGGCGAAGAAGGAGAGGGAGCAGAAGAAAATGCGGAGGAGATCGACGCATATTTCGATGATTCCGTTTTTATTGGCGATTCGATTATGCTGGGATTTCGGAATTATGCGATGAAAAGGCAGGATACGTTCTTAAGTAGGATGAATTTCCTGGCGGCGGGAAGCTTTTCTGCAAATAATGCGCTTTGGGATGTAAATGATGAGAGCGTACATCCGGTATACCAGGGAGAGCAGAGGCAGGTATGGGAGTCCGTTTCCCTGATGGGAAGCAAAAGAGTATTTCTGATGCTGGGGATGAACGACTTAAATATTACCGGAGTCGAGGGAAGCTGCGAAAAGTACGAAGAATTGATTGGTAAGATCAAGGAAAAAAATCCGGATGCGGAAATTATTATTATGAGTATGACATATGTGCTGAAAGGAAAAGAAACAGGAAAGCTTCAAAATGATATAATCCGTGAATTTAACGGAATGCTGGAAACGATGGCGGAGAAGAACGGATGGGGTTACGTGAATGTGGCGGAGGCTCTTGCCGATGGAAACGGAGATCTGGCGGAAGAATACTGCAGCGACGGTTTTGCCCATCAGAACCCGGAGGCATACGATGTATGGGTATCGGTGCTGAGGAAGTATGCGGATGAGCATTTGGATAAATAGAAGAGGGAGTGTGACATTTTATGAAAAAATTTGGAATGAAAACATTATGTATCTGCATGGCAGTTTCCGCAGTACTGCTGGGAGGCTGCGGAAAGGCGGAGGAGACGCTGGGAACAAATGTGGAGCAAAGTGAAGCGGAGGAGACGGTGAATGCCAGGCCGGTAAAGGAGATCTATGAAGACATCAAACAGGCGGTAGAACTTCATTCCCCGGTAGAAATGGCAGACAGCTTTATTTCCAATTACTATGGCATCGACCCGGAAAAACTGGAAGAGTACATATTCGTGATGTCGGAAGAGGCGACGAGCGCGGAAACCATCGTAATCATGAAAGTAAAGGATGAAGGGGATGTGGAAAAAATCAGCGAGGCGCTCCAGGTAGTAGTGGACGAAAAAAGGGGGGAAATGGAAAATTATCTGCCCGAACAATTTGAAATTGTGGATAAGAGTTCTGTAAAATCAAAAGGAAGCTATGTATATCTGGTAATATCCGAGTCAGGGGATACGATTGTTCAGATGATTGAGGAAGAATTGTAGGAAGGGAAGGGTAAAATATGGTTTTCAGCAGTATTCCGTTTCTGTTTTTCTTTCTTCCTTTTTGTCTTATTTTATATTATATAGTTCCTTATGAATATTTTTCAGTAAAATCTTGGAAAAATATGGTGCTGCTCCTGTTCAGCCTGATTTTTTATGCATGGGGGGAGCCAGTCTATATTTTGTTAATGCTTTTTGCAACGGCAGTGGATTATTGTAATGGCAGACTGATGGAAAGGTTTGGAACGACGCAGGGCAGACGGAAAATTTTTCTGGTCTGTTCGGTGGCGGTGAATCTTTCCGTGCTTGCCTTTTTTAAATATGCTGATTTTCTCATAGCGACCGTGAGCGGGATCTTTTCCATACCGCTGAAGCCGCTCGGCTTAGGTCTGCCTGTGGGGATCAGCTTTTTTACGTTTCAGACCATGAGTTATAGTATTGATCTGTATCGGAAAGAAGTTCCGATGGAGAAGAATTATTTGAATTATCTCACGTATGTATCCATGTTTCCGCAGCTGGTGGCCGGGCCTATCGTTCGTTACAGCGTGGTGAATGAAGAGCTTCATAAAAGAAAAATCAAAAAGGAAGAGGTACAGGAAGGGCTGTTCCGATTTATGCAGGGTTTGTTTAAAAAGGTGCTGATAGCGAATCAGGTGGGAGCTTTGTGGGAGGAAATACGCGCCCTGGAAGCAGGACAGGCATCGGTGGCGACAGCATGGCTGGGGGCGGCGGCATTTACCTTACAGCTTTATTTTGATTTCAGCGCATACAGCGATATGGCGATCGGCATGGGAAAAATGCTCGGTTTTCATTTTCCGGAAAACTTTCAATACCCTCTCTCCGCCATATCGGTGACGGACTTCTGGAGGCGGTGGCATATATCTTTATCCACCTGGTTCCGGGACTATGTATATATACCGTTGGGGGGAAACCGGAAAGGGACGGGCCGGCATCTGAGAAATATGCTGATCGTATGGTTTTTGACAGGGCTTTGGCACGGGGCATCCTGGAACTTTGTTCTTTGGGGCTTGTATTACGGGGCGTTGCTGGCATTGGAGAAGTATGTATGGGGGAAAGCTTTGGACAGGCTTCCAAAGATAATACGGCACGGTTATTTGCTGCTCATTGTGGTCGTAGGTTTTGTGATTTTCGTATTTGACGACATGGGGGCGTTGGGTGTTTATTTCAGCTCCATGGCCGGTATGGCGGGCAACGCATTGTGGGGAAAAGAATGCCTGTGGTATCTGCAAAATTATATGGCAGTGCTGTTGGCGGCGGCGCTGTTGGCCTTTCCGCTATATCCCTGGATCAAAAGCAGGATAGAACGCATGGGGGATGGAATCAGGACGGCGACGGCAGTTGTTTCCATGGCGGGATATGTGTTGTTGTTTTTAGTAACAGTGGCTTTTCTCGTAAACGATACGTATAATCCGTTTTTGTATTTCAGGTTTTGACAAATAAAATAAGAAAAAACGGAAAAAGACCTAAAATAGAAAGGCTGGAGCAGGAGGTATGCAGATGAAGAAACGGCCGGTATGGGAAAACAGGATAAAGACAGCAACGGCATTGCTGTTGGCCGGTATGGTTATGCTGCTGGCCGTATTGTTTATTGCCATGGATAAAAAGGAATTTTCGGAGAATGAGAACAGATATCTGGCGGAGTTCCCTTCGGTCAGCTTGGAGAAGATAAAGAGCGGGGAATATATGTCGGGGCTGGAGTCTTATCTTGCGGATCATTTTCCATTCCGGGACTTTTTTATGGGAGTAAAAACAAAGGCGGAAATGAGCGCGGGGAAAAGGGAGATCAACGGCATTTATATCGCAAAGGACGGTTATCTGATCGAAGAATATGAAAAACCGGAAAATACGGAAAGAATCGGGAAAATATTAGGCAGTTTTGCGAAAGAACTGGAAGGGCAGGAAGTGGATGTCCGTCTGATGCTGGTTCCCACTGCGGTTTGCATATATGAGGAAAAGCTGCCGGAGTATGCTCCGGTAAGGGATCAGATGGAAACAGCTGAGATTATATATGGCATTTCCGGAATTAAGCCGGTGGATTGCAGCAAGGATCTGCTGGCATATAAGGCAAAGGGGGAACTGTATTATAAGACGGATCACCACTGGACGACCCTTGGGGCTTATGCGGGATATACGGCTTATTGCAGAGAAAAAGGGATGGATGCGGTTTCGTTGGAAGAGATGACGGCGCAGACCGCTGCGGAAGATTTTCGGGGAACGGTATATTCCAAGGCCGGCGATTATGGACGGGAGGGGGATCCCATTACCATTTACACGAATCCAGCCGACAAATTGACGGTGGAATATATGGATACGGGCGAGACAACGGAGAGCCTGTATAACCTGGAGTATGCGGAAGAAAAGGACAAGTATTCGTTATTTTTGGATAATCTGCATTCGCTGATTGAAATTACAAATGAAAATGCGGATTCGGGCAGAGAGCTTGTATTGATTAAAGACAGCTATGCGAATTCCATGGTTCCTTTCCTCGTCCGTCATTATAAGAAGATTTATGTATTCGACACGAGATATTATAAACAAGGGGTGTCGGAATTTATTAAGGAACAGCCCGGAGTGACGGATGTATTGCTGCTGTATAATATGAATACGCTGGATAGTGACCTGGGAATCCGTGGAGTGTATTGATTGGCTGCTGCATATGGCGGATATGGGGATTTGCCTTAGAGGGCCGGAGCATATGGCGGAAAGGTTCGGTGCCAGCGGGAATTTGGTGTTTGGACTGGCGGCAGGTTTTGCTCTATGGCCGGTAAGGGCAGAAACCTCTGAACAGCCGCAGAATATCTGAATAAACAAACAGTCATAACCCTTCCGGACACTTCATACAATGTAAAAAAGTGTTCTGAGGGGTTTTCTTTTGAAGGATTATATTGAGGAAAGAGCAATCAATATTGCTAATTATATTATTGATAACAATGCTACCGTTCGGCAGACGGCGAAGCAGTTTGGGATTAGCAAATCTACGGTGCATAAAGATGTTACAGATCGATTGATGCAGATTAATCCGGCACTTGCAAAGGAAGCGAGAAAGGTACTCGATGTAAATAAATCCGAACGGCATATCAGAGGCGGGCTGGCCACAAGAGAAAAGTATTTGCATCAAGCGAGAGCATAAAGGCAGATGGGAAAGATCGTTCAGGAACTGCGCTGGGAACATATATGGCAGAGGCTGTGTGCCTCTGCTTATATTTTCAGTATGATAATTTAGGAAGGTTTTGACAAGAATACCGGCGGTCTATATAATGATGATTGTGGTTTTGGTTGTTAGTATATAGTGAAGGAACGAGGAGAAGAATGGAAAAAGAAATGATTGTTGTTATGGATTTTGGAGGTCAGTACAATCAGTTGATAGCGCGGAGGATCAGGGAATGCAACGTATATTGTGAAGTACATTCTTATAATATCGGATTGGACAAGCTCAGGGAAATGAATCCGAAAGGGATCATTTTTACGGGAGGGCCTAACAGCGTATATGCGGAGGGTTCGCCATTGTGTGGAAAAGGAGTGTTTGATCTGGAAATCCCTGTGCTGGGTATCTGTTATGGTTCTCAGATGATGGCGCATCTTCTGGGAGGAAAAGTTGCGACGGCACCGGTCAGTGAATACGGCAGGACAGAGGTAGAAGTGGACGCGGAGAGCGGATTGTTTCAAGGAGTAGCCCGGAAGACCATTTGCTGGATGAGCCATACGGATTATATAGAAAAAGCGCCGGAAGGGTTTACCGTGACGGCCCATACACCGGTTTGTCCCATAGCAGGTATGGAAGATACCGGCAGGGGATTATATGCGGTGCAGTTTCACCCGGAAGTGATGCATACGCAGGAGGGCATGAAAATGCTTCGTAATTTTGTGATTGATATTTGCGGGTGTAAGGGGGACTGGAGGATGGACTCCTTTGTGGAGGCGAGTATTGCTTCGATCAGGGAGAAAGTTGGAAAAGGCAGGGCGTTGTGTGCCTTATCGGGGGGCGTGGATTCTTCAGTGGCCGCAGTATTAATGGCGAAAGCGATTGGAAAACAGTTGACTTGCGTATTTGTGGATCATGGATTGCTCCGTAAGGATGAAGGGGATGAGGTAGAGGAAATATTTGGATCAAAAGGCTCTTATGATTTGAATTTTGTGCGGGTAAACGCACAGGAGCGATTTTATAAGAAGTTAGCCGGGGTTGAGGAGCCGGAGCAGAAGAGGAAAATAATAGGGGAAGAATTTATCCGTGTGTTTGAAGAAGAGGCGAAGAAAATAGGCACTGTAGATTATCTGGTACAAGGAACGATTTATCCCGATGTGATTGAGAGCGGGCTTGGTAAGAGCGCGGTGATTAAGTCTCATCATAATGTGGGGGGACTGCCGGATTGTGTTGATTTTAAAGAGATTATTGAGCCTTTAAGGCTGTTGTTTAAGGATGAGGTCAGGAGAGCGGGGCTGGAACTGGAAATACCGGAAAAACTGGTATATAGGCAGCCGTTCCCGGGGCCGGGACTTGGAGTAAGGATCGTCGGAGAAGTAACGGCGGAAAAAGTACGGATTGTCCAAGAAGCGGATGCGATATACAGGGAGGAAATTGCGAAAGCGGGAATGGATAAGGAGTTGGGGCAGTATTTTGCGGCGGTTACGAATATGCGTTCCGTGGGAGTTATGGGAGATGAGCGGACGTATGATTATGCTGTGGCACTAAGAGCAGTGAGTACCTCGGATTTTATGACGGCAGAAGCGGTACAGATGCCCTGGGAGGTATTGGGCACGGTGACGAGCCGGATTGTGAACGAGGTGAAAGGGGTGAACAGGGTGCTATATGATTGCACGGGGAAGCCGCCGGGGACGATTGAGTTCGAGTGATGAAATGGTCTTTAAGAACCTAGTATTTATGCGGGCTGCAAACAAATTTGTTTAGGAACTGGCAACGATTTGGCAACATTTTAGGTATCACTCACTGAATAAAAGAATACTTCAATAACAGAAAAACCTTACTGATTTTCGGAAATGACAACTGAAAATTGGTAAGGTTTTTTGCGTTCATTTTTTCTTCTTGCGTTTTGTTTCTTTCTTTTCTGCGCTTTCGGCTTCTTTAGCCGCTTCATTGATGAAGTCAAACAATTCTTGCGGAGGAACCTTTGCCCAGATTTGGTGGGTATCAAGTTCTGGATATTTGTACCGCCACTCGTCATATTCTTCTTTGGTGATTTCGCCCTTTTCCAGTCTGGCGGCTTCTGACTGCCATGCGTGGAACATTTTGAACATGGAAGAATAGGTGGAGTAATCGGACTTATCCAGACGCAGGCAGATTTCCCCGTCAATCTCACCGATTTTCAGCCCATACATATCTTCCAGCGCAAAAAGGGTGTGCATAAGCCCGATATTCGTATCAATATCCGGCACTGTTAGGGCATGGGTGCTGATACCGAAAAGGTTCGCCATTTCTTTTACAAGGTCATGCTTCGGCACTCTTGCTTCGGATTCATACTGTGCCATACGGACATCAGAGGTCTTTCCGAGGAAGCCGAGGATTTCGCCCAGTTGCTTTTGCGTCATGCCTTTTCTATTGCGAAAAAATTTGATACGTTTGCCGATTGCCATAATCAAACCTCCGATACTAAACAAATTTGTTGAATTTAGTATAGCATGAGGAAATAGAAATAGCAAGAATAACTTAAATAAAAAAAGTTAAGATTCTTTTGAAAACCACTTGACTTAACGGAATTTATTTAGTATTCTATATGTGGGACTTAAACAAAAACAGTTAGAAAGGAGAAAACAACTGCATGACAGAAAAATCATTTATGACAGTGGAGGAAGTGGCAGCGGAATTGCGTGTGTCGAAGTCAAAAGCCTACCAGATTGTAAGGGAACTGAATACAGAGTTACAGAAACAGGGCTATCTGACCGTGACAGGACGTGTGAACGCTACATTTTTTCATAAAAAGGTCTGTTACAGCGAATAAGGAAGGAGAGTGATTACAAAATGGCTGTATACAAGGACAATGCAACTGGAACGTGGAGGGTTATCTATCGTTTCACCAACTGGAAGGGGGAAAGAAAGCAGACACAAAAAAGGGGCTTTGCAACGAAAAGGGAAGCGCAGGCGTGGGAACATGAAGCCATGCTTAAACAGGGGGCAAAGCTGGATATGACTTTCGGCAGTTTCTTTGAAGTGTACGAAGCGGATAAGAAACAGCGTGTCAAGGAAAGCACCTGGGAATCCAAAAGCCATGTAATACGGACAAAGATTTTGCCGTACTTTGAAAACCGCAAAATTGCAGAGATTGAAGCAAAAGACGTGATAGCGTGGCAAAATGAACTGATGGCGTACAAGGACGAGAAGGGTAAGCCCTATTCCGCAGATTATTTGAGGACAATACACGCACAGCTTACGGCGATATTCAATCACGCGGTAAACTTTTACAATCTTCCCTACAATCCGGCAAGGAGGGCGGGAACGATTGGGAGCGAAGCCGTAAAGGAAATGGACTTCTGGACGAAGGAAGAATATCTGAAATTCTCCGAAGCCATGATGGATAAGCCCCGTTCCTACTATGCGTTTGAAATGCTCTACTGGTGCGGGATGCGCTCCGGTGAACTGCTTGCCCTCACTCCGGCTGATTTTAATTTTGAGAAGCAGACAGTCACAATCAGCAAGACATTTCATCGTTCCAAAGGGCGTGACATTATCACAAGCCCCAAAACGAAGAAAAGTAACCGCACCATCAAAATGCCGCCGTTTCTCTGTGAGGAAATGCAGGAGTATATCAAACTGCTTTATGACATTAAGCCGGACGAAAGGTTATTTACCGTCACAAAATCCTATCTCAATCACGAAATGGAGCGTGGGGCAAAACAGGCAGGTGTAAAGAAGATTCGTGTGCATGATATTCGTCACAGTGCGGTTTCGCTTTTAATCAACATGGGATTTTCGGTACTGGCGATAGGGGAGCGCATGGGGCATGAAGCGGAGAAGATTACATACCGATACGCCCACTTATTCCCTACGGTTCAGACGGAAATGGCGGAAAGGCTGGAAATGGAGCGAATGACAAAGGAGGACTAAAAGATGGATAAGGCACTTGATTATAAGGGAAGATGGCGCAATCATACGGTGGCGTTCCGGGTATCGGACGAAGAATCAAAACTGTTAAATGATTTGGTGGCATTGTCGGGGCTGACAAAGCAGGACTATATCACAAGGCGGCTTCTGTGCCGGGATGTGGTGGTACAGGGCAATCCGAGGGTATATAAGGCTCTGAAAAACCAGATGGCGGCAATCCATGAGGAATTAAAGCGCATGGAGAGCATAAGCCCGGACAATGACGAACTGCTCTATACGTTGCAGGTAATCGCAATCACGTTGGACGGTCTGAAAGGAGAAGATGAATGACAGGAAAAAGAAAAACGACTGCTTCCGTATCATCTGTTGGCGCAGATGGGAAACAGCCGAATCTTAAAAACAACACTGAAATTATAGCAAATGAAACAGCACAAATCAATCTGAAAGCCACAAATAACTGCAAAAGCCCGGAGAAATCCGGGTGTAGTTTGCAGACGGTTTCCATGACAGAATTGTATGATACGCTTTACCCGCCGAGGACGCCGGTTGTTGATGGTTTTCTGTATGGCGGCACATATCTTTTCGTAGGTGCGCCGAAGGTGGGAAAATCCTTTTTTATGGGGCAGCTTGCCTATCATATAGCAATGGGGATTCCTCTGTGGGATTATCCCGTCCGTAAAGGAACGGTCTTGTATCTGGCTTTGGAAGATGATTACGCAAGGCTTCAGCGGCGGCTTTCACAAATGTTTGGTATAGAGAGCGCAGACAATCTCTATTTTGCGACACAGGCAAAGACGCTGAAGGAAGGCTTGGACGGTGAATTAGAGGAGTTTGTGAAACAGCATACAGATGCAAGGCTGATTATCATTGACACGCTGCAAAAGGTGAGGGAAGTCGGCGGGGAAACGTTCAGCTACTCGAATGATTATGAGATTGTAACAAAGCTGAAAGCGTTTAGTGACAAGTATGGTATCTGCCTGTTAGTGGTACACCATACCCGCAAGATGGAATCCGGTGACAGCTTTGATATGATTTCCGGCACAAACGGATTGCTTGGGGCGGCTGATGGGGCATTTATTATGCAGAAGAAAAAGCGGACGGACAACACGGCGGTTCTGGATATTGTAGGGCGTGACCAGCCAGACCAGGAACTGACAATCGAGTTTGACCGTGAGCGTTGTATCTGGAAATTTAAAAAGGCAGAAACGGAACTTTGGAAACAGCCGCCGAACCCACTTTTGGAAGCCATTAACGAATTTCTGGCGGAAGGCAGACCAGAGTGGGAAGGAACGGCAACGGAACTTCTGAAACAGTTGCCGGATATGCAGCTATCGGCAAATGTGATTTCCAGAAGATTAAATGTAGTAAACAGCCAGCTATTAAATGACTATGGCATTTTCTATGACAATAAACGGGGGCATGAGAGGAGAATTATTTTAAAGCGGCTGGAACGGAACGAATAAAAAGCGACGATATGCGTCGGTTGCGACGGTATTTCAGATAGCGGGGCGGTATAGAAAATACCGTCGCTATCGACGCAAACCGACGCAGAAAGGGATATAAAATGAAAAATGTGCAAATACCTTATGATTTGTTTATGGCGTTGCTCCGGTATCATCTGGTGGAAGATGGTTCTTGTGCTGATGAAATCCGGCGAGGGCTGGAAAAGAAACTGGATTCTATGGTGCGCCATGAACTGTACGCAAAATATAAGACAGCACCAACGGAAGAAGAAAGAGAAAAAGCCAGAAAAGAATATCTGGATAAGCGGGGAGTGCCGGACAGCTTCCGCTGGTAGTTTTTCCTTCGGCGATAATTAACAGGGGCGTGTTACGCCCCCTGTCTATTAGCCGACAAGGAAAAATGAAGGATTGCCACACGGAATGAAGCGCCGGACAATGTGGCACTGACAGCGGCAGTGGAAAGGCTGGAACAGCCGCCCGTCCGTAGGACGGTATGCTATCCGAAGGATAGCTTGCCCCCGGCAGGGCGCAAAACCTGCTTGCAGGTTGCATTTTTGTTGGCGTAGCTGACAAAAGTGCTTTTGCGTTACTTTCGCAGAAAGTAACAAAGGCTATGTGCCGTATCCGGCACTGATTACCCTTAAAGGGGAGAAAGGACAGAGTGATTGAAACGAACAATTAGCTTTACTACAGGGAAAGGCTCGGTCAACCATAACAGTAGAAAATTTCATGCAACTAATATTGACCCGGAACGCAGCCACTTAAATATAGAATATTTCAATGAGAATATCAAGGACGTATATCACGAATTATTTGATGAAGCTCTTGCCCGGTACAATGAGAAGCAAACCCGGAATGACCGCCGGATTGATGATTACTATGAAAAAATATTATCCGGCAAACAGGAAAAGCCGTTTTATGAGATTGTTGTGCAGATAGGCGATAAAGATAATATGGGGGCAAAAACAGAGGACGGACAGCTTGCTGGAAAGATATTGGACGAGTATATGAAAGGATTCCAGAAACGTAACCCAACACTTAAAGTGTTCAGTGCCTATTTACATATGGACGAAGCAACGCCACATCTGCATATAGATTTCATTCCTTATGTCACTGGAAGCAAGCGGGGGCTTGAAACGAGGGTATCACTGAAAAAAGCACTGGAGGCACTTGGATTTAAGGGCGGTACAAGAAGTGAAACGGAACGGAATCAATGGTATGCTCATGAGAAAGAACAGCTTTCCGAACTTATGCTGAATCATGGAATCGAATGGGAGAAAAAGGGAACACACGAAAAACATTTGTCTGTATTGGACTTTAAAAAACAGGAACGGTCAAAGGAAGTTGAAGAACTGGAAAAGAAGAAAACGGAATTACAATCAGAAAATCAATCCTATGAAGAAATCAACGAAAATCTAAAAGGGCAGTTAAGTGAATTAGATGATGAAATCCGTTCCATGCAAAATGGCATGGAGAAATCAAAAAAGGAAGCAGAAAGCGCAAGGAAACAGGCGGACAAATACCAGAAGCGTATGCAGGAACTTGCCCCAATGGTAAAGGATATGGAACATATGGCGGCAAAGTTTTCAGACAATCCAGAACAGGTGCTTCCAGAAGCCGGGAGCATAGAAAGCGGAAAGTCATACCGGGAGAAGAAAGCAAAGCCGCTGATGGAGAAGATTGTAAAGGTATTACGTTCTGTTTATGCGTCCTATCTGGACGTTTCCAGAAAGTTTGATAAGCTGCAACTGTCTTATAATCGGACTGTGGAAAAGGCAAATAATCTATCTGACCGTTTCCATGAAATCTATACAGAGAATCAGGAATTAAAAGAAATCGTCCGGGATTATGAATGTGTAAAGGCGGTGCTTGGAAAGGAGAAAGTGTCTGGCATTGTTCAGATGGAGAAACAAAGAGAGCAGGTATTGAAGGAGCAAAAGCGGGCAGAAAGAAGGAAACAGAATCGGGAAGCCCGGTGATAGCCGGAGGGCTGCTTAAAGCCCTCTTAGGTGTCATACAGCGAAGCCTTGCCAGTCTGTCAAGGGCGGCGATAGCCGTTTATTTACCCTTGACAGGCTGGCGGGGCTTTGCTATTTAGCGGAAGATTCATTCTCTCTGATGCCTAAATCGCCTTGGAAAATATCAATCATGATTCTTGCGCCTAAGCGGAAACCGTCAATGAACATTTCTGAAAATTCATAAGGGATTACATCAAGTTGTTCGTCCATGATTTTAATAAATTGTTTATCAAGCGGCGGCTCTAACTTGCTTAAAGTTTCAATGAAATTGTCATAGTGCTTATAGTGACTTTGATGGATTTGGCGGTATTCTTCACTTCTGGGAGAATATTGCTCTGCCGGGAAAATGTTGCCCTCGTACAATTCTGTCAATATGCTTTTCATAAATGCGCTCCTTTTACTAAAATATAATATTTGACATCTAGTAAATGTCAATTCTTTTACAGTTTAGCATATAATAGAGAAAATGACAATCACTAAATGTCAAATAGGAGAGAATTTATGTATAAGAATAGGGCGGCTGATGGTGAAAACAATATATGCGGGCAGAAAGTAAAGGAAATCCGGGAACGGCTTCCAGAGAAGACTTCACAGAGGAAGTTAGCAGATATGCTACAAATGGCGGGGCTGGATATAGATAAAAATGCTGTGCAAAGGATTGAAAGTGGCAAAAGGTTTGTGACGGATATTGAGTTGAAGGTTATTGCAAAGGTGTTGGGGGTGAGTTATCAAGAATTGTTGGATAATTAGGAAATATTTTTTGCACAGTTAAATGCAAATCTTGAAAAGGACCATAAAAGCAATATTTTATATATTGACAGGTCCTTAAATGGGTGATATAATTTTGGGCAAAAAGGAGGGATATATTTGAATAAAGAACCTAAAGTTACGCATTATGGTACATGGATATTGAATGAAGAAAAAGATATAAAGATAGAATGTTATGTTATGGATAATGGAGAAAGAGTTTTGTCTCTAAGAGGGGCAGCAAGAACTATTGGGCTTTCAGGTAATGGAAGTCAAGCACTTACAAGAAATCTTAATACGCAATGGATTTCTCCATTTTTAAGTGACAAATTGAAAGATTGGCTTGAAAAGGCTAATAGGAATGAATTAGTATCATACAAAGGAGTTCGTGGAAGAATTTTTTTACCGTTTGAAGCCTCTCTTTTTGTTGATTTATGTACAGCCTATGTTGATGCTATGCACGAGGGGGCTCTACAAACGGAGAAGCAGAAACAGACAGCACAACGTTTATATGTTATTATGACAGCCTTTGCTAAAACTGGGCTTGTGGCGGTTATTGATGAGGTTACAGGTTATCAGGCGGATAGGGATAGAGATGCCTTGCAAAAGGTACTTGAAGCATATATTAGTGAAGAATTATTGCCGTGGGCAAGACGATTTCCTGATGAATTTTATAAACAGATGTTTAGACTAAGAGGATGGGAATATAAGGGAAAAGCTAAACCGCCTTATGCTGGAAAGTTGACAAACGAATACATTTATCATTATTTACCAAAAGGTGTGCTGGAAGAACTACGGCACCAGACTCCGAAAAGCAAAGCCGGGAATCGTACTAATAGATTCCATCAACATTTAACGGAAGAAACAGGACTTCCCAATTTAGATAGGCAGCTACAGCAGACAATCGCCTTGATGAAAGCATCTGATACATGGGATGAATTTGACCATTTGTTTAAAAAGGCAATGGGGGAGCCAGTACAATTAAAATTAGACTTTGAAGCGGAAAAATAATTTAATATATGGTAAGTATTTATAATGAAATTGATTTGTAGTGAGGAGGATTATTATGAGAAAAACAAGAAGTGATTGTACAGTTGGTACTTTTGAGAAAAAACATGGGTTGCCTCCGGGAACGATTAGAAACAAAGATGGGCGTGATACACGAAGCGATAAAAAAATAGGAACAATTAGAAAAGAAGGTAAAAAATAAAGGTAACGAACTTGCGATTATAAATGGCAACATTTTGGCAACAGAAAATCAGTAAGTCAGAATAATTGATGTAATTGAAGTAAAAAATGGCGTGAATTTGCACAAAACTTAAACAAATATAGTTAATATCAACAAAGAACACGCCGAGTTCGAATAAATAAAAATGCTTAGTGAATCCAGTATTTATGCGGGTTTGCGGGCTTTGGAAAGGTCTTTTGATAACAAATTGATAACAGTCGTTTGGGTGCGATTATTCTTACTGTCAGGTGGTTTGTTGGTGGGGGAATGATTTTTAAGCGGCTGGCTAATGTTCAGAGCCATACTCGGAAATATTACATATTTCCGAGTTGTGGCGTATCCGCCAAATGGAGTTTTGCCAATATATGCTCTTGAATGTAATCATTCATCGCATATATTGTCCAAACTCCGCTTGGCTCTGAACGAATCCATATTAAAACGCCCTTAGCTGTGGGTAGGAACTCATGGCTAAGGGCGTTTTTTGTCGTGATTGTCAATCGGTTTTCAGTTTGTCCTTGAACTGTTCAACCAAGGTATCACTCAATTCCTTAGAGGGAACTTTTGCCCAATGCTGCGTGGTGTCAAATTTTGGGTAATTGTACCGCCACTGATCGTAATCTTCCCTGCTGATTTCCTCGGCAGAGAGTTTGTCCGCCTGCTCTTTCCAAGCGCAGAGCATTTTCAGCAATTCGGCGGCATCCTTGCTTTTGTCTTTGTTGACCTTTAAGCAGATTTCACCGTCTGATTCACTGACGGTAAGACCGTAAATGTCCTCAAGGGTAAATAAGGTGTGCATAAGCCCGATGTAACTGTCAATGTCGGGTATGTCAAGAGCCTGCGGCGCAACGTCAAGAGCCTGCGCCAGTGCAGCCGTCAAGTCTGCCTTTGGCTTGCGTGAGCCAGTTTCATACTGTGCCAGACGCACATCCGCTGATTTTTCGGGAAATCCGACAAGCATACCGAGGTATTTTTGCGTCATGCCCCGCATGATGCGGAAAAAATGTATTCTTTCGCCAATCGCCATAATGTTTCACTCCTTGTTCGTATGTTTATAAGGAGTATAGCATATATGTTTAGAGAAAGTCAAGAATAAGCGAAACAAAAAAGTTTAATATTTTCTTGCAAACCTATTGACGGTAGCAAAAATGTTTAGTATTATGCATTAAGCAAAAACGCTTAGAAAGAGAAACGCCGCAAGGGCATACCTATATGCCCAGAGTAATGGGCGGCAATAAGGAAAGGAGAGGTTGTATGGACAACAAATTTATCCGTGTGGATGAGGTGGCGCAGGAGCTTTCCGTATCAAAACCTTACGCTTACAAGCTCATCAAGAAATTAAATGACGAGCTGAAGGAGCAGGGGTTTATCACGATTGCAGGGAGAGTAAACCGCCAGTATTTTTAAGAAAGGTTTTATGGGGCAGGAGAAAAACAGGGAAAGGAGATGGAGTAAATGCCAGTATTTAAGAATGAGGGCAACGGCACTTGGTATGTGATGGCGAGATATGTGAATTGGAAAGGCGAACGTAAGCAGAAATGTAAGCGTGGGTTTGCCACAAAGCGGGAGGCGCAGGAGTGGGAGCGGAAATTCCAGTTACAAAATTCCGCTGACCTTGGCATGGATTTTGAAGCCTTTACAGAGCTTTATGCGAATGATGTCAAGAACCGACTGAAAGAAAACACTTGGCTGACAAAAGGGCATATCATTCGAACGAAGATTCTCCCATACTTCGGAAAAATGAAGATTAGCGGGATTGGCACAAAGGAAATCATCGCATGGCAGAATGAGCTGCTTGCCTACCGTGATGAAAAGCGCAATCCCTATTCGCAGACGTATCTGAAAACTGTCCACAACCAGCTTTCCGCTATCTTCAACCATGCAGTGCGCTATTATGACCTCCGCTCCAATCCTGCGGCAAAGGCGGGCAATATGGGGAGTGAGGAACACAAGGAAATGCTGTTCTGGACGAAAGAGGAATATAAGAAGTTTGCGGATGAAATGATGGACAAGCCAGTTTCCTTTTACGCTTTTGAAATGCTTTACTGGTGCGGAATCCGAGAGGGCGAATTGTTAGCCTTGACCGCCGCTGATTTCAATTTTGATAAGGAAACGGTCACGGTTAACAAGTCTTATCAACGCCTGCATGGGGAAGATGTGATTACCTCTCCAAAAACGAAAAAGAGCAACCGCACAATCAAAATGCCGAAATTTCTCTGCGAGGAAATGCAGGAATATATCGGTATGCTGTACGGCTTAAAGAAGAAAGACCGCATTTTCACGGTAACAAAGAGCTATCTCCATCACGAGATGGACAGGGGCGCAAAAGCCGCAGGGGTAAAGCGCATACGGATTCACGATTTGCGCCACAGCCACATCAGCTTATTGATTGACATGGGATTCTCGGCGGTGGCGATTGCTGACCGAGTAGGGCATGAGAGCATTGAAATCACTTACCGTTATGCACATTTATTTCCGTCAAAGCAGGCAGAAATGGCGGACAGGCTTGATGATTTGGGGAAGGGGGATTTTTGATATGTCGGCAAAGAATTTAGACAACTGTAACCGTTGGAGGAACAAGACCGTTGCGTTTCGGGTATCCCCCGAAGAAAATGAGCAGATTGATAAGGCGGTGCGGCTTTCGGGGCTTACCAAACAGGACTATATCACAAGACGGCTTTTGTGCCAAGATGTGGTCGTGCAAGGTAATCCGAGGGTGTATAAGGCTCTCCGCAACGAGCTTGCCGCTGTCCTTGCAGAATTACAGAGAATTGAAGCAGGCGGCAGCGTTGACAACGAATTATTAGATACTATCGAATTGATTGCTATTATCCTCGGCGGTCTGAAAGGAGAGTGTGAAGATGGCGAATAAAAAAGAAACGGCTGTCCCGAATGTATCTGTTGGCGCAGATACGGGGCAACCGCTCCATAAATGTACTGACCATAGTATAGCCGACTGCGATGAAAATATCAATAGTTTTGAGGAAATGCAGAGGGAAATGCTGCGGCAGCTAGACCCGTCCTATCTGAAAACCGTATCAATGGCAGTGCTTTATGATACGGTATTTGATATACAGCCGCCGCTAATTGACGGTCTGCTCCAAAGGGGAACTTACCTTTTCGTGGGTTCTCCAAAGGTGGGAAAAAGTTTTATGATGGCGCAGCTCGCCTACCATATCAGCATTGGAATGCCATTGTGGAAATACAAGGTGCGGAAAGCGACGGTTTTATATTTTGCGCTTGAAGATGATTACCCACGTCTGCAGAAACGGCTGTTTCAGATGTTCGGTGCAGAAGAAACAGGCAACCTATATTTTGCAACAGAGTGTAAAACGGTTAATGGCGGTTTAGAAGAACAAATCAGGGGGTTTATGCAGGAACACCCCGACACAGGCTTAATAATCATAGACACCTTAAAGCGTGTCCGCGAAGCTGGCGGTGCAGATTACAGTTACGCAAGTGACTATGACATTGTGGCAAGGCTCAAAGCATTGGCAGACAGTTACAAAGTTACGATGCTCATCGTCCATCACACCCGAAAGCAGAAAGCGGAAGATATTTTTGATATGATTTCGGGAACAAATGGACTGATGGGTGCGGCAGACGGAGCGTTTGTTCTCAGCAAGGAAAAGAGAATTTCCAATAATGCCACGCTTGATGTGGCAGGCAGAGACCAGCAGGATATGAAAGTCCATCTTGTGAGAGATGCCGAGCGTTTGGTGTGGAACTTTGAAAAATCGGAAACAGAGCTGTGGAAAGAGCCGCCAGAGCCTTTACTTGAAAAAATAGCAGCTACTCTTTTTTCGGAGAGTGACAGATGGGAGGGGACAGCTTCGGAGCTTTGTGAAAGGCTTGGTGTGGATATTAAGCCGAATGTGCTTTCCCTTAGGCTTAGCATCAACGCAAGCAGGCTGTTCCGTGATTACGGTATCCGCTATCAGAACAGCCGTACCCACAATGGCAGAAAAGTTTCGCTTTGGAAAGAAACCGATGAAGCGGTGTGACAAACGGTGTCAAAGGTGTCAATGTTTTGAGAGCGGAGGTGGTATCTCAAACATTGTCACCATCGTCACACATTGACACCGTTTGAAGTTTGGCGGAGAGTGCAGAGAGTGCCTTTTCAAAGGCGGCTCTTTGCCCCTCGGAGAGCGCAAAACCTGCTTGCAGGTTGCATTTTTGTTGGCGTAGCTGACAAAAGTGCTTTTGCGTTACTTTCGGGAAAGTAACAAAGCCTACCAGCCGAAAAGAAAGGGCGTGATTTTATAAGACGGACGATTAGCGCAATGGTGGGGAAAGGCTCGGTCAACCATAACAGCCGCAAGTTTAAGGCTGAAAATGTAGATGGAGAGCGTTCACACCTTAATGTAG
The DNA here is from genome assembly GCA_000403275.2 of Lachnospiraceae bacterium 28-4. Classification (GTDB taxonomy): domain Bacteria; phylum Bacillota; class Clostridia; order Lachnospirales; family Lachnospiraceae; genus Kineothrix. Next base: position 293,899 of record KE159600.1, on the reverse strand, counting down.
ATTATTGCAACGAGAGCATCAAGAAAGTGTATCATAAGCTATTTGATGAAGCGTTGCAAAGATATAATGAAAAACAGACAAGGGCAGACCGACGCATTGCTGATTATTACGAGAAGATACGGAACTCAAAGCAGGAAAAGCCGTTCCATGAACTGATTTTACAGATTGGGGATAAAGAAAATATGAGTGCAGGAAGTAAGAACGGACAGCTTGCAAGGCAGATTTTGGATGAATATTATCATGGATTCCAAGAACGAAATCCTAACCTCTTTGTATTTTCCGCTCATATCCATATGGATGAAGCAACGCCGCATCTGCACATTGACTTTGTCCCGTTCACGACTGGCAGCAAGCGTGGACTTGATACAAGGGTATCTCTGAAGCAGGCGTTGGCGGCGCAGGGATTCAAAGGCGGCTCCCGTGGCGATACGGAGTGGAGCCAGTGGGTACAGTCCGAAAAAGAAAACCTTGCCGCTGTGATGGGGCGGCATGGCATTAAATGGGAGCATAAAGGCACGCATGAGAAGCATTTATCTGTCCTTGATTATAAAAAGCAGGAACGGGAAAAAGAAGTCGTCCAGCTTGAGGGGCAGATTTCGGAGAAAAAAGAGGAATTTCAAGTATTGTCGGACAGGGTGGAGAATTACGACAAAGGCATGGAAAATCTAAAAACTCTGGAACAGGTGCTTGACACTTCTCCAGAGTACCAGTTGCCAGAGCCGCAGGGGTTCATGTCTGCAAAGTCCTATAAGAATAAAGTGGCAGAGCCTTTGGTGCAAAAGCTGAAATCGCTTGTTAAAACAGCTCTTATAAGGTGCTTTGAAGCGTGGGACAGCTACTATCGGCTGAATGTTACAAACAGCAATCTCCACCGTGAAAATGACGGATTAAGGAGAACCAATGAGAAACTGGCAGGGGAAAATGAAAACCTCCGTGCGGAAAATAAAGATTATAAGCTGCTCCGCAAGGCATTTGGAAGTAAGCAGATAGACAATCTTTTAGAGCAGGCAAAAGTGATACAGCAATCCAAACAGCGTGGAAAGCACTTTAAAAACAACAAAGAGGAAAGGTAGGAAACATTATGGGAAATAGGATTTATGACGAAAATAACGGTCTTTGGTATGCAAAACAAGGCGACTATTACCTCCCAGAGCTTGCATTACCTCTCGAAGAAGAAAAGCTGATAGGCATATGGGAACAGCGATATTTGTGGTATTTAAAAGAAAATAAACAGCTTATTTATCTTAATCTGCTAACAAGCGGCAGACTGAATGAATATCTGACAAGTGTGGATGAACAGGCAGAAGATATGTTTTTTCGGCTGGTAAAGCAATATGCCGACAGGCAAGGAGTGACGGAACAGTTAAAGGTAGAAAACCAGCTTTTATGGGTTCAAAAAATGAATAATATTCGGGCTTGTGTGAGGGAAGTTGTAGAGCGTGAGATAATTTATTTATAGGAGGTGGGGCGGTGCTTCTACGGTATATGGGAGCGCCGCATAAGCCTAAACAAAAGTAGTTTGGGGAATTGAAAAAGCCTACGTTTTCGTGTATAATTGATAAGAAAAGTCAGAATGAGAGATGGCTTGTCGGAGGAACAACATGAAATATATAAGAGCAACTTTTGAAATAGCGGACGATATTCAAAATGTTTTGCATACGGCTATTGAAACCATATATCCGAAATATTATCCAAAGGAAGTAGTGGAGTTCTTTTGCAGACATCATAGTAAAGAACACGTTCTAAACGGAATAGCATCGGGAAATATGGGAGTGTTGGTGTATAACGATATAATTGTCGGAACGGGTTGTTTTGATGATAACCATATTACAGGAGTATATGTGCTGCCTGCATATCAAAATCAAGGCTGCGGCTCGTATATTATGAATTGTTTGGAAAAGGAAATTTCCCAAACATATGATACGGTTATCTTGGACGCTTCGCTTCCGGCAGCGTGTTTATATGAGCATAGAGGCTATAAAACGGTGGGGCATGGGATATACGAATTGGAAAATGATGTGAAGTTGGTTTATGAAATCATGGAGAAAAAACTGAAAAATAATTGACAATGTGAATTGAGAGGACTTGGAAAATGAAATGCAGAATAAGAAAATGGGAACTATCAGACGCAAAAGATTTGGCGGCTGCGCTTTCAAATAGAAAAGTACAAGATAATCTTCGTGATGGTTTGCCCTATCCTTATACCGAACAGGATGGAAAAGAGTTTATTTCCGCTATGCTTTCCGCAGATGAAAACGAAACCTTTGCTTTTGCTATTACTGTAAATAATATGGTGATTGGCAGTATCGGCATTTTTCGGCAGGGCAATATTCATAGGCAAACCGCCGAGTTAGGATATTATATTGCCGAAGAATATTGGGGCAAAGGTATTATGACCGAAGCTGTTAAGCAAATTTGCGAGTATGTTTTTGCTAACAGCGATATTATCCGTATCTACGCAGAGCCCTTTGCTTATAATATAGCGTCTTGCAGGGCGCTTGAAAAAGCAGGATTTCAGTATGAGGGTACATTGAGAAGCAATGCGGTGAAGAATGGTAAAGTGATAGATATGAAAATGTACTCTTTATTAAAAGAGGAAATAAAGGAGTGAATTTGGTGCTAAAAGAATATAAGTTTGGTTTCAATATTTATGGGCTGTTATTGTTTTTGATTATAATGATACCTAACTTTATTTGGTTTGCTGTTCCAGCACCTAATGATGTATTAAGGACGGAATCGGTTACTGAAGTGATTGATACCATAGCTTCTGTCTGTCAAGTTTTGATGGTTATAGCTTTGTGTATTTTTGTAAACATAAAGAACCATAAATTCCATATCACTCCTTTGATTATTTTTGTGATAATTTGTTGTTTCATATATTTTGCAAGTTGGGTAAGCTATTATGTAGGTGTTGTGAATACAGGTGTTATATTGGGGTTGACAATTTCCCCATGTTTGGCATTTATGTTTTTTGCTATTGATAGAAAAAATATGATAGCAGTTGTGCCAATTTTCATTTTTCTAATTTGTCATTTAATATATGGAGTCGCTAATTTTGTTGTTTGATTTTTGAGGTTATATAAGTATGGATTATCGGATTAGAGAAATAAGAGAAAATGAATATTGCATATTATCTGAGTTTCTGTATGAAGCGATTTTTATTCCAGAGGGAACGGAAAAGCCGCCAAAATCTATTATTGAACAGCCAGAACTTCAGGTATATATTGCTGATTTTGGAAAATCAGACGATTGGTGTTTGGTTGCGGAAGTAAAAGAAAAGATTGTAGGAGCAGTATGGGTGCGTATTATGAATGATTATGGACATATTGATGATGAAACGCCTTCATTTGCTATTTCACTGTATGAGGAATATAGGAATATGGGCATTGGTACAGTGCTTATGAGAGATATGCTTGAATTTTTAAAGAATAAAGGTTATAAGCAGACATCCCTTTCTGTGCAAAAGGCAAATTATGCGGTTCGTATGTATCAGAAAGTAGGTTTTGAAGTCATTGACAAAAATGAAGAAGAATACATCATGGTTTGTCGGTTGTAATGTGATGGGGAGGGTATTTGTAAATGGCTGATAATTTAGATAAAAAACAGTAAAGGAAGTCTTAAAAAAGATTATTGAGAATAATAACAATATTCCGTATAAGGCTAAAGCGGAGATAAAAGCGATAATAGAATTGGAACACAATCCAGAAAAATTGCTGCAAGAGTGTCTGTTATATATGCTGTCATATAAGGGATAATCTGTGCTAAAGAAAGTGGTTGGAGATAATGAAAAATATGAAAATAGATGCCAATGGAACAGAAATCAGAGTAATGGGTAATGTCGTAAATGAAGAAGCTTATATTTCTTTAACGGATATTGCCAAATATAAAAATCCAGACAATGCTTTTATTGTGGTTGCGAACTGGATGCGTAATCATTCCACAATTTCATTTTTGGGTTTGTGGGAACAGATTCATAATCCCAATTTTAAACCTATCGAATTCGATAGGTTTAAAGCGGAGTCGGGAGATAATGCGTTTACATTGACGCCACAACAGTGGATAAAAGCAACTGACGCAATCGGTATTATATCAAAATCGGGACGATACGGAGGTACATATGCCCATACAGATATAGCCTTTGAATTTGCGTCTTGGATTTCACCAGAATTTAAGCTCTATATTATCAAGGACTATCAGCGATTAAAGAAAGACGAAGCGAACCGATTGGCGATTGGTTGGGATGCTAAAAGGGAACTTTCAAAAATAAATTACCGTATTCATACAGATGCGGTAAAGGAATTTCTGATAACACCAACATTATCCCCACAGGAAATGGCATATACATACGCATCCGAGGCAGATATTCTCAATATGGCTTTGTTTGGCAAGACGGCGGCACAATGGAGAAACGAAAAGGGAATAAGCGGAAAAACACCTAATATCAGAGATTTTGCTTCGGCAGAGGAATTAGTTGTACTTATCAATTTGGAGGACACCAATGCAGATTTGATAAGACAGGAAGTGCCTAAAATTGAGAGGTTAAAAATATTAAGAGAAAAAGCATATAGGCAGCTGGAAATTCTAAGAAGGAATCAAGAGAGCATTGAAGCGTTGAGGCAAAATCTTATTAACAAAGTATAAAACAAGATAAGGAGAAATTATGAATACAGATAGACATATACCAGTAGTTTTTGTTAGTTCTACTTGCTATGACCTCAAACAGGTTCGAGAAGACTTAAAAGATTTTTTTGAAATCAATTACGGTTTTCAAGCTATGTTGTCTGAATTTAGTTCATTTCCTATTGACCCGTGTATTGGTACTTTTGAAAATTGCTTGAGTAATGTTGATAAATTGGCTGATATTTTTATACTTATTGTTGGAACAAGATATGGGTATGTGACAGAGAGAGGGAAATCTATTACGAATTTAGAATATCTACATGCAAAAGCTAAAGGGATTCCAGTATTTGTGTTTGTGGACAAGCAGTTACATAGTCAATTAAAAATATGGGAAGCCAATAAAGAAGGAAATTTTTCAACTATTGTTGACAACCCCCAGATTTTTAAATTTGTTTCAGAAATATATAATGAATCAAAACAGTGGATTTATACATATGAATCTGTGCGAGACATAACCACTACCATGAAGCATCAATTAAGTTTGATATTTGCTGATGGATTGGCATATAAAAAAATATCAAATACGTTAGAACCACATATTTTAGAGAGTGATATTTCATCAGAAGCTTTACGTGTTTTAATTGAAGAGCCGTATGCATGGGAGTACAAATTTCTAGCATATGTGATTAAAGACGAGTTTAACAAACTACAGAAACATAGATGGGATTTTAAATATGGTTTATTTACAACACATATTATTGAGATGAGTCCTAATGAACTGTTGGACGATGTTTCTGTAAAACTGAATGAGATTGTAGAATTAAATGGAATTTTAAGCATACTTTTGAATTCTGCAATTCAAGATGCAATTGGAGAGGCGGGAGTACCGAGTGATTTAGAGATGATGGTATATATTTCAAAGCAGCTTGCTTCGTTTTATGAAAGGATAGTTGCATGGGCATTATATTTTAAAACAATACATACAGATGAAGTGTTTAAACCATTACTTAAATTGTTATATGAACTCCCAAAGTCAATACTTACCCAAATAGATGATTTTGTAGATAGGCTATATAATGAGTTTATAAATTTGCCAGATATAGAAGATAATGTTAAACGTGAAATTAAACTATCATGTATTTTGGATGAAGCGAATACAGTGGCTATTAATGAAGAGATTGAAAGACTTTATGAGTTGCTATGTTGAGTAGATTTTTTATTGATAAAAGGATGTTGCTTTTCTAAATAAAATCGCTTATAATTTAAACCATAGCATATAGCTATTATCCGCAGTTACACAGCCAATGTTATCAACAGTGATAACAAAATGATAACATTAGCTGATATAGGCAGGATAATATGGATATATCAAATAATCAAAAGATTTACATACTCGACAGAGAATAATATCTAAACAAAATTAGTTGGGAAAAGTCGAGTTCGAGTGATGAAATGGGCTTTAGGAAGCTAGTATTTATGCGGGTTACAAGCAAATTTGTTTAGGCACTGGCAACGATATGGCAACATTTTTCACATCACGCACTAAATAATTACATCAATGGCATATGAAAAACCTTGCTGATTTTCAGATATGAAAACTGAATATCGGCAAGGTCTTTTTATGTTTATTTCTGCTTTTCCTTTTTAGCTGTTTTCTTTTCTTCTTTCTCGATTTTCTGAAATTCTTTCATAAGCATATCGCTGACCGCCTGTGAGGGGACTTTCGCCCAATGCTTTGAAGTGTCCAGTTCGGGGTACTTGTACCGCCACTGGTCGTATTCCTCTTTGGTAATCTCGCCCTGTTCCAGTTTGGCGGCTTGCTCCTGCCATGCGTGGAACATATCGAACATGGACGTATAAGTGGAATAGTCGGACTTGTCAAGGCGCAGGCAGATTTCTCCGTCAATCTCCCCGATTTTCAGCCCGTACATATCTTCCAGTGCAAAGAGCGTGTGCATAAGCCCGGTATAGGTATCAATATCCGGCACGGTAAGGGCGTGGGTGCTTACATCAAAGATATTCGCCATTTCTTTTACAAGGTCGTGCTTCGGCGTCCTCGCTTCGGTTTCATACTGTGCCATGCGGACATCAGAGGTCTTTCCGAGAAAACCGAGGATTTCGCCTAGCTGTTTCTGTGTCATGCCTTTTCGGTTGCGGAAAAAGCGGATACGTTTGCCGATTGCCATAATAAAACCTCCGTTATTGTGAAGTGAGGTAAAGTCATGCCAGCTCGATTACGCTCCGCTTCATCTCGCTGTGGCGGTGCGCCATATACGCCTGTCAGAAAGCAGTCCAGCGTGTGCAAGCACCCGCCGCCCTGTTTTCCGCCAGTCGTGCATGACTTTACTTAAACAAATCTGTTGAAGTCATTATAACATGGTGCAATAGGAATAGCAAGAATAACTTAAATAAAAAAAGTTAGGATTTTCTTGAAAACCACTTGACTTAACGGAATTTATTTAGTATTCTATATGCAACACTTAAACAAAAACAGTTAAACATTGAAGGGAGAGGATATCTGAATGACAGAAAAATCTTTTATGACAGTGGAGGAAGTGGCAGCGGAACTGCGTGTGTCGAAGTCAAAAAGCCTATCAGATTGTAAGGGAACTGAACGCAGAAATGCAGAAACAGGGCTATCTGACCGTGGCAGGACGTGTGAACGCTACATTTTTTCATAAAAAAGTATGTTACAGCGAATAGAAGGGAGATGATGGAATGGCTGTATACAAGGACAACGCTACGGGGACGTGGCGGGTTATCTACCGCTTTACCAACTGGAAAGGGGAGAGGAAACAGACACAAAAGAGGGGATTTGCAACCAAAAGGGAAGCGCAGGCGTGGGAGCATGAAGCCATGTTAAAGCAGGGCGCAAAACTGGATATGACGTTCGGCAGTTTCTTTGAAGTGTACGAAGCCGACAAGAAACAGCGTGTCAAGGAAAGCACTTGGGAGTCCAAAAGCCATGTGATACGGACAAAGATTTTACCGTACTTTGAAAACCGCAAAATCGCAGAGATTGAAGCAAAGGACGTGATAGCGTGGCAGAATGAGTTGATGGCTTACCGGGACGAGAAAGGAAAGCCCTATTCCGCAGATTATTTGAGGACGATACACGCACAACTGACGGCGATATTTAACCATGCGGTAAACTTTTATAATCTTCCTTACAATCCGGCAAGGCGGGCGGGTACGATTGGGAGCGAAGCCGTCAAGGAAATGGACTTTTGGACGAAAGAGGAATATCTGAAATTTTCCGAAGCCATGATGGATAAGCCCCGTTCCTATTATGCGTTTGAAATGCTTTACTGGTGCGGTATGCGTTCCGGCGAACTCCTTGCCTTAACGCCTGCTGATATTGATTTTGAGAAACAGACAGTCACGATCAGCAAGACTTTCCACCGTTCCAAAGGGCGTGACATTATCACAAGCCCTAAGACGAAAAAGAGCAACCGCACAATCAAAATGCCGCCGTTTCTGTGTGAGGAAATGCAGGAGTACATCAAAATGCTTTATGACATTAAGCCGAACGAGCGTTTATTTATGGTTACAAAATCCTATCTCAATCACGAAATGGAGAGAGGGGCGAAGCAGGCAGGCGTTAAGAAAATCCGTGTCCACGATATTCGCCATAGTGCGGTTTCACTCTTAATCAACATGGGATTTTCGGTATTAGCGATTGGGGAGCGCATGGGGCATGAAGCGGAGAAAATCACTTACCGTTACGCCCATTTGTTCCCTACGGTACAGACAGAAATGGCGGAAAAATTGGAAATGGAGAGAATGACAAAGGAGGACTAAAGGCGTGGAAAAATCACTTGATTACAAGGGAAGATGGCGCAATCATACGGTAGCGTTCCGGGTATCTGATGAAGAAGCAAAGTTATTGAATGATTTGGTGGCATTATCGGGGTTGACAAAGCAGGACTACATCACAAGGCGGCTCTTATGTCGGGACGTTGTGGTGCAGGGCAATCCGAGGGTGTATAAGGCATTGAAAAATCAGATGGCGGCAATCCATGAGGAATTGAAGCGCATGGAAAGCATAAGCCCGGACAATGACGAACTGCTCTACACGTTACAGGTAATCGCAATTACATTAGACGGTCTGAAAGGGGAAGATGAATGACAAATAAAATGAAATCGACTGCTCCCGTATCATCTGTTGGCGCAGATGGGGAACAGCCAATTATGAAAAATCGCACTGAAATTATAGCAAATGAAACAGCAAAAAACAATCTGCAAGCCACAAAAAGCCCGGAGAAATCCGGGCAGGGCGGCGGGCTTCAAACCGTTTCCATGACAGAACTGTATGATACGGTCTACCCGCCTAGAACGCCTGTTGTGGACGGCTTTCTGTATGGCGGCACTTATCTCTTTGTGGGTGCGCCGAAAGTGGGGAAATCGTTCTTTATGGGGCAGCTTGCCTACCATGTGGCTATGGGGCTTCCGCTGTGGAATTATCCCGTCCGAAAAGGGACGGTGCTATATCTTGCACTGGAAGATGATTATGCAAGGCTTCAGCGGCGGCTGTCCGTCATGTTTGGCGTGGAGTGTGCGGACAATCTATTTTTTGCAACGCAGGCAAAGACACTGAATGAGGGATTGGACGGAGAATTGGAGGGCTTCATCAAAGAGCATGAGGACGCAAGGCTGATTATCATCGACACGCTCCAAAAGGTGCGTGAGGTCGGCGGGGACAGGTACAGTTATTCCAGTGACTATGAGATTGTGACAAAGCTGAAATCATTCAGCGATAAATACGGTGTCTGCCTGTTGGTGGTTCACCACACCCGCAAGTTGGAGTCCGAGGACAGCTTTGATATGATTTCCGGTACAAACGGACTTCTTGGTGCGGCAGACGGGGCGTTTATCATGCACAAGAAAAAACGCACAGACAACACGGCGGTCATGGATATTGTGGGGCGTGACCAGCCCGATCAAGAACTGACAATCGAATTTGACCGGGAACAATGTATTTGGAAATTTCAGAAAGCAGAAACGGAACTTTGGAAACAGCCGCCCAATCCGTTACTTGAAGCAATCAACGAATTTCTGACAGAGGAAATGCAGGAGTGGGAGGGGACAGCAACGGAACTTCTGAAACAGTTGCCGGATATGCAGTTGTCGGCGAATGTGCTTTCCCGGAGATTAAATGTAGTGAACAGCCAGTTGCTTAATGACTACGGCATTTTCTACGACAACAAGCGGGGGCATGAAAGAAAAATTATTCTGAAACGGCTAGAGCCGAAAGCGTAAAGTGCGACGATATGCGTCGGTTGCGACGGTATTTTTGATAGCGGGGCGGTATAGAAAATATCGACGCTATCGACGTAAACCGACGCATGGGGGAGCAGTAAAGCGGCAAGAAGCCGCCCCGTCCGTAAGGACGGAAAAGCCCCCGGCAGAGCGCAAAGGCACTTTTGATAGAGCGTAGCCTGTCGAAAGTGCTTTTGCGTTACTTTCGGGAAAGTAACAAAGCCTTGCGCCTTTCGGCGCAGTAAAATCAGTATTTAGAATGTGGAGGATATGCCTATTGGAAAGGACGATTAGCGGCATGATGGGGAAAGGCTCGGTCAATCACAATACAAGAGCCTTTAGCGCAAAGAATGTAGATAAGGAACGAAGCCGGGATAACGTGGAATTTTGCCACTCGGATATAAAAGAGGTTTATCACAATCTTTTTGATGAAGCACTGGAACGCTACAACGCAAAGCAGAAACGAAGTGACCGAAAGATTGACGATTACTATGAGAAGATACGCCAGGGAAAGCAGGAGAAATTATTTTATGAGGTAATCTTTCAAATCGGCAACAAGAACGATATGAACGTGCAGAGCAATGAGGGGCAGTTGGCGAAAGATATTTTATGCGAGTTTATGGAGCAGTTTCAGAAAAGAAATCCGAACTTATACGTTTTTTCAAGTCACTTGCACATGGACGAGCAGACACCGCACATTCACATTGATTTTGTCCCTTTTATCCGTAACAGCAAGCGTGGACTTGATACGAGAGTTTCCCTCAAAGGCGCATTGTCGGAACAGGGTTTCAAAGGCGGCACAAGGGGAATGACGGAATGGAATGAATGGATTGAAGCGGAGAAGCAGGAACTTTCAAAAGTCATGGGGCGGCATGGCGTACAGTGGAAGCAGTTAGGCACACATCACAAGCATTTGTCCGTACTCGATTTTGAGAAGCAGGAACGGCAGAAAGAGGTTGCCGAACTGGAACAGACAATCTCCAGCAGTAAAGAGGAATTATCTGACATTTTTCATCAGCAGATAGCGGCAGGACAGGAAACGGAACAGATACGGAAAGAGGGCGAAGCGATCCGGCAGGAAGTATCGGAACTTACCGCAACAAATCATCTGCTGAAAGAGCAGACGGAAACGCTGACAGAGGATAAAGAAAAGCTGTTATCTGAAAATGAGAAGTTGGAGAAACAGCAGAAAAAGTTACAGCAGGAAATCAACAAAATGGTACAGTCAAAGGAAGTTATGGAGAGAAATATACACGCCTATGATGAAGATGTAAAATGGCAGTTACCAGAGCCGGGGGCATTGATGAGTGCAAAAAATTATCGGGATAAAAAGGCACTTCCGCTTGTGGAGAAATTGAAAGAAGTGGTAAAAAATCTGACTATTAAATGCGTACAGCTTACGGAGCAAAGCAAGAAGCTGACCGCCAAAATGGACGGGCAACAAAAACAGATTAGCCGCTTGACGGATAAGGTCATGGAGCAGAGCAACACCATAGACAGATTGCAGGAAAAAGCGTCTGATTTGAGGCGTTTGGAGCGTCATTTAGGCAAGGAACAGGTACAGTTGATAGTGGAACGGTCAAAGGCGTTAGAACAGGCAGAAAGGGCAAAGAAACGCCCGAAACGTGCCTTTGAAATGAGCCGATAGGAAAGAGAGGATTGATTTGATATGACGGATATGGAAAAGAAAGTTATGATACGGCTGTGTGCTAAAATTGTAGCAGAAACAGACCTTTACGAAACGGACAAGGAAGTGCAAAATCTGATAGACTGGGTATGTTTGTCGGAGCAGATAAAAGAAAACAATAATACAATCCGCAATCTGACCGGGGAATACAAAAAGATAGAGTCGGATTGCCGGGAGGGAGTACAGGCGCAGTTGGAACGTATGAAACAACTCTGCAAAGAGCGTAATAATCTTTATGAGAAGCAGAATGACTTGAAGGGGCAGAAACAGAGAATTGAAAAGTCGTTGGAGCAATAAGACATGTGGGTGTGGCGATTGCTGTGTACGAAGGAAAACATACATGGTATGTGACGATTTCTGATAGAGTATGAAGGAGATGCCGTAGAAGATATCATATTTAATGTCTTTAAAGGCGAAAGGCTCAATGTCTGATGAAATACTTCTTGATATTAATCCAATAAAAGCGGATAAGTCAGGAACACTATTGTAGTTATAGTCAGGATGTTATGCAAGAAGATATAGAAGACGATAAGTGAATATTGAAAAAGAAAAGACGTGTAAATTCTATCATTTTAGGCTTGCACGCCTTTTTGCTAATAAGAGAAATCCTGAAGAAAGGAAAAGACTAAGAGTAATAGTTATAATCAAGGAATTTAATAATAGAACGTTAATGGTTGAATGTAAAATGATAAATCACAATGTAGCTACCATTTATATTTTCAAAAAGGAGATATTACAAAATTCGAATTTTTTTGAAAAGTGAAAATCTGTAAAATATATTTTGAGAAAGTGCCGAAAATAAAGGCTTTGAGGGTGCTTTTGATAAAACACACAATGTTAAGTTGGTAAGAGAAAAATAAACGAAAAGCCTTATAAATAAAGGTTTTGATATGTAAAAGAGAAAAAATATTTTGGCAAGTTTTGAAATGGCAAATCTTGACACACGAAGCATATTATGATATGATAAATTTGTTCTAATTTTATAAAGGAGGTTACACTTATGGGACTTTTGAATGACACTATACTTAATGCTTTGGAAAGCCTGAAAGTTAACTACAAGCCTGCTTTAGCTGGTGAAATATATTACGCTAGTGGTTGTGGTTGCACAGGTAATTGCGGTCAGTCATGTTCCGGTGGTTGCGAGACAGGATGTTCTGGTAACTGCGGAAGAAGCTGTAGCGGTTCTGGTAGCTGATTTGATCCGTTAATTAAGTATATGAAGCTGTCTTCCAATATAAATTGGTTGACAGCTTTTTTAATAGGAGATGAAGATAATGAGTGATATAAAAAAAGGTATTAGATTTTCGCCAAGTTTATGTGTTACACATAGTTGTAATTTGGACTGTATATATTGTTATCAGGAGCATGATGGAAAGAATAGAATGTCTTTTGAAACAGCATGTGATAGTATAGATTGGATTTTTGCAAATACACCTGAAGATATGAATGGTGTAGAAATTACATTTATTGGTGGAGAACCATTAATAGAATATGAATTAATTAAAAAGGTATATGAGTATACGCATGCAAAATATCCAAATGAATCATACATTTTTTATGCTACAACAAATGGAGCATTACTAAACTATGAAATGAAAGAATGGTTTAGAGAGCATAAAGACACTTTTGTTTTAGGATTAAGCCTTGATGGTTTGCCAGAAACACATAATCATAATAGAAGTAATTCTTATGACAAAATAGATATTGATTTTTTTAAAAATACGTGGCCAAACCAAGGTGTTAAGATGACTATTTCAGAATATTCATTAAAGAGATTTGCTGATAATGTGATTTATATACATAATCTGGGATTTAAGGAGATTGATGGTGTAAATCTTTTTGAGGGTGAATTTGATTGGAGTGATGAAAAATATATCAAGGGTATTATTCCGCAATTGAAGAAGTTGGTTGATTTTTATGTTGAAAATGATGAACTCATGATTGACCAGATGCTTGGTAGACAAATTGATATGTGTGAAGAACCTAATCGCCCAAAGAGAAAATGGTGTGGTATCGGTACAGGCACAATTTTCTTTGATACTGACGGAACAAGAAGACCATGTCCTTTTGTGACACCTATGACTTTTGATGAAAATGAATTAAATGATATTATGAAAACCGATTTTGAGGATCATACTGTATTTGTTGATGATGATTGTTTTACTAATTGCTATTTATATCCAGTGTGTCCTATGTGTCCAGGTGCAAATTATTTGGTAAAGAAAACGTTTACTGAAAGAGATAAATCAAAATGTAGAATGCAGAAATTAATTACTTTATATGCTGCTGACTTACAAGCAAGACGATTGTTGAAAAATCCTAAATCTGTCCCAGAGAATAGAGTATATAATACGATTTCTGCAATTCAGAAGATTAAAGAAAAGTTTCTTCCTGAGTTTGATGAGTATAGGGATATAATGTAAAGTGGAAGGAGGGCTTTCATGAAGGATGACATTATTGTAAAAGGAATTCAAACAAATAATTTGAAAAATATTGATGTTTGCTTAAAGAAGAATGCGATAAATCTTATTATTGGTCCATCTGGAAGTGGAAAATCCTCATTGGCATATGATACTATAGCTCAGATTGGTTTACATGAACTTGGAGCAATGTATTACGATGGAGTCAATGAACCAGACTATAAAGTGGATTCCTACACAAATATGGTTGTTACAATTCCAATTAAACAGAATAATAATAACAATAATGTAAGATCTACAGTAGCTACTTATTTTTCAATTAGTCCGTGTCTGGCTAAAATTTTTTCTATGTTACTTAATATTCCATATGATTTTTTTGTATTAAACAAGCCTGAAAATATATGCCCTATTTGTTCAGGAATTGGATATGTTAAGACCTTGGATCCATATAAAATAATTGATTATGATAAAACACTAGAAGAAGTTCCGGTACGATGTTGGAAGAAAAACAAAGATTTTTATAAACAAATATTAAAACTGTTTTGCTTAGATAGAAAAATTCCTTATGACAAAAAATTTCGGCAGCTTTCCGAAAAGCAAAAAAAGGAAATACTGTTTGGAACAAGCGAAACTAAGTATAAGATAAAATATAAAGTTACAAATCACTTTTCTACTCGTACAACTCAATACTATGGTCCAATGACTGATATCCCTATGCTTAAAAGTTTTGCACCAAGTGTTGATTTTTTTTCTGAAATATTATGCGAGAAATGTTGTGGTGAAAAATATGAAATAGGGCATCGAAAGTATAAAATATGTGGTTTATCAATTGGTGAAATTTTAGTTTTATCTTTTGATAATTTATTGAAGTGGATTGATAGAGTTAAAAGTGAACACGATTGTACAGATATTGCCTTTTCGATTAATCAAATAGAAAGTTTTGCAAAAAAGGCAATCGAATTAAGACTGGGGTATATTTCATTAAATAGAACGATTCCGTCTCTATCTGGTGGGGAATTACAGCGATTACGCCTTATCCAAGTTTTTAGTTCACAATTGACGGATTTATTAATTGTTCTGGATGAACCTCTTGCTGGATTATCATCAAAAGAAAAAGAAATAGTATATAAAAATATTTTACAATTAAAGAAAAAGCATACCTTACTCATAGTTGATCATCATGAGCTGTTTGTTAATGATGCGGCACAAATAATTGCGCTTGGAGAATGTGGTGGAAAAAAGGGTGGAAAGTTAATTGATGCGAATGAATACTTAAATAAACAGAGTATTGTTTATACTCATGAATTAATACCTGCGAATAAGTATATAAATATGGTATTAAAGAGCAATGTATATAATTATGTTGGGACAGATATCACGATTGCCTTGAATACATTGAATCTTATTTCCGGAGCCTCAGGGGTTGGAAAATCAACTCTTTTAAGGGAATATTTTCCACAGTATTTTGATGATTATTTGTATATTAGCCAAAAACCGATGGGGGGAAATGTAAGATCTACTGTTGCTACGTGTTTGGGGATTTCGAATAGTATATCTCAAATGTTTGCAAAGAAATTTAAACTAGAGAAAACCATGTTTTCTAATTTATCTACAGCTGAAGGTATGTGCCCCAAATGTGCTGGTACAGGTATTATTACATATGGTTCTGAATCACAAAGTCAAATTACTTTATCTTGTAAGGATTGTTGCGGCACAGGTTTTGATAAAAAACTTCAAAAATATAAATATGACGATAAGTCGATACAGGATATTTGGTTAATGACAATAGATGATGCAGTTGAATTCTTTGATGGGATTGATGCTAAAGTTTTTGCAATTCTAAAATCAGCACAGAATCTTCTTTTAGGACATCTTCAGATCGGAGAAAAAACTTCTCATCTATCTGGTGGAGAGAATATAAGGTTAAAGCTAATGTCTGCATTGACGGCAAAGAACCCAGTCATTGGAATAGATGAGCCCTTTAAGGGATTAGGAAATGAAGAGATATTTATGGTAATGAAGGCGTTAGATAAACTTGTGGAGATGAAAAAAACGGTAATTGTTGTAGACCATGAAGAAAAAGCCTTTGATTATTTTACGAACCATATATATCTAATAAATGATGGCGGAGTATTAAAAACGGAAGATTAATGGGTTAAATCATATAAAGCAGGGGTATAATTTCCGAGATATACGGTTAGAAATTATCTGGCAGTGTTGGAATTAGTGGCGGAGAACATAGAATGAATATTGTCTGTTAATACTCTTTATACATGGTGCTAGCACCATGTGATAAGGGTGGATAAGGAGAACCTTATTTTGGGACCAAAACGGTGCCAAGAAATCATGTAAATAGAAATGAGCTGTGTAGAAACAATGACTTTACGGTGATATTTGGAATAGAAAGCATAGAAAATACAAAAAATGCTATGCGGATGCCGTGGGGGGTGCTATAATAAAAGTATGGCAACATTTTGGCAACAGAAAATCAGCAAGCCATAATAAATGATATAATTGATGTAAAAATGGGCGTGTATTTGCATAAAACTTAAACAAATACAGTTAAGAACAACAAAGAACACGCCGAGTTCGAATAGTAAACAGAAAGCCGGGAAGCCGCATAAACAGCGGACTTTCCGGCATTTTAGGTAGGGCGTGATACCTTTTTGATACCTATATTATTTATTCCAAATCTGTTTTGCAATTTCAGAAAGAGAATTATCTGAGATAAAAGAAGATGGAGATATAAGGTTCTTTCCACCCTTTATCTCATTTTGTACAATTTGCTTTAAGGCTTTTAAGACTGTTTTTCCATGACGATAATAATTCGGATTAGAGGAATAATTATTACGACAATCTAATGATAATTTTCCAACATTATATGACGGTGATTTTCCCTCATTTCTAAGGCGAATTCGCTCAATATTATCGCGAGAATTTATATATTTTTCAATAGATTTCTCTTCTCTTTCTTTAGTTGCTCTTTCAATCATAGCACTTGCAGAAGGTATATCTTTATTTGGGTAAATAAAATGTATATGTTCTGCTGAAAGATAATACGATTCTATATCTGATCCGGCGGTTATAAAGCATAGATTATTATTAACACATATTTTATCTTTGTAAGCTGTAATTTCATCAGGAGTCATATAATCCCGATCTCTATGTATAATAACTTTAGTTGCAGGAGACTGTTTTTTAATAAATTCTGCAAGCACTAAAGCAGTATCAACTTTTGTGCAACCATTGTATGACCATATATCAGTTTCGGAAAGATTAAATCCGGAGGATTGGAGTACAAGTTCTAACATTTTTCGTTCTGTGGAATCTTCCGTTAATATTACGCATTTTATGAGTCCGTTTTTAAGTAAATCACCTTTGGCTAAAGCTCCTAAATCTAATAGTATCTTTAAATAGTTTATATCTTCTGCTTGTACGGAACCATTTTTTATCCACATTATTTTGGCATTTTCTTCTGCAATATCAAGAAGATGTCGAGAATGGGTTGATATAAGTAATTGAAAGTTTTTGGTTTCAGCTAACGAAAAAAGCATTTTTAATATTTTGCGTTGATTATTTGGATGTAAATGTGCATCTGGTTCATCTAAAATAAGCATTTGTGGGTGATACACATTAATATATGAAAGTATTTGGATTGCTTGCAATACACCTGTACCAACGGCATCAAGAGGTAATGAATTGCATACAATTGTTGTCTTCCCAGTTTCTTCGACAATTTGAATACGTTCAATAATTTTAACCTCAATATATTCGTCTATTTGCGGGTTAAAACGTACATCAACAGTAATATTTGGGAAAATTTTTGAAAGTTCTTCTATAAACGTATTCCACTCATTAGAATTTTGCTTTAGTAACCATAGGATATTTCTTAATACCGCATTTGCATCTCCTTTTGCAGCAGCTTTACGCACAATGCTTTCGGATTTAAATTCTTCATTATAAGGAATGCCAGCCAATCCGGGAACAAATACGCACATTGGTTTATCGATAGAAGTAAATTGTTGGGCTAATTGGGATTTGTTTATGGTAGCAACTATATTACGATTTTTTCCTCGCTTAATAAAGACTGAATATATATCATCATTAATATCTTTATATGAAATCTTTATTGTATATTTATCACCTTGTTTTAGTTCTCCGCCGTGTGCTAAAGCAGAAACATCTTTAAGCGGTGAGTATACTAATTCAGATGGTTCAATTGAACGAGAAAAAGGTTTTGATTTGGATTTTCGCCAAGGAATGATGGTAGCAATATTTATAGTTTGGATTGTAGAACAACCAAATTGTATTGCTTGTAGTATGCTTGTTTTTCCAGAATTGTTACCTCCAATGAGGATATTAATGCGATCTAGATCTAATTCAACATGATTTAGGCTTTTAAAATTTTCAATGTTTATTTTGGTTATCATTTGCTGCTAAATCCTTTCTTTAATTTCTATGCCAATTATAAGAATTATTTTTCTTATCATTTCCTTTTTCATCAACGCTACTATTCGTAGCAGGCCAGTTGATTTTCCATTCAAAATACTCGTCCTCTGAAATCTCTCCACTTTTCAACTGCTCTTTCCGCAGACACCACTCACGCATGAAATCATTGACTAACCCATACTCTAGCCACATACCCACTGGGGCATGAGCAGGCCAATCATCATTATCATAGTAACGCACCGACTTATCATCAGAAGCGTTGCATTTGCCGGGATTGCGGACAAGCTGAAATAAATGGATCGTGCTACGGTCATCTTCATCAAGCCAAAGGAATGTAAGCATAATATCTTCGGCGCAGCCGGGGGTAACGCCAATAAAATGGATATAATTGACGTTCAGTATCTTTGCCATTTCCATTAAAGTGTTGTTTTTGGGAACACGGTAGCCAGATTCATACTGTGCGATACGAACATCAGCATTGCGTTCCTCATATCCCAATTTCAAGCCTAGTTCACGCTGTGTCAAGCCCCGGAACGTGCGTATTCTCTTTATCCGTTCTCCTAATACCATAGTCATGTATCCTTTCTGAAAATTAGAGTGATTGTTTTGAAATTATCATGTTACATCTGCTCCACAACTCATCTTTATATGCAAATACATCTTTATCAATCTTTCTTTCAACAAAGCCGACTTTTTCATAACATTGCTTTGCTAATACGTTTTTACTGAAAACATTTAGTTGAACCACTTTTGCGCCGGTTATCTGAAAAGCGAATTGCAGAGCCAGATTCAGCATTTCTTTTCCGTAACCTTTTCCACGTTTGGTTTTATCAACAATAACAAATTTAAGAAAACCAATATTGTCTGCTGTATTGACAGAATAACAGAAGAAGCCTACTGCCTGTCCGCTGTTTTCAGTTGCTACATAAGCACTGTCTGTCCAGTCCATTGCATTTTTCTCTAATAAATCATGGAAAGATTTTTGTGTCATGGGGTATGGCAAAAGATTTGCACACCAAAAAGCATGAGTTCTTTCGACATCAATCCATTTTGATACATATTCGTAATCTTTGCTTGGTATATATGGTCGGATTCTCATAAATGGAATGTCCTTTCTCCAATTTATTTATAAATTTGTTATAGGCAGTACACCATAATATATTCTTCCTTGTTCTCCTTTACAATCTCAAAACCAATCTTTAAATACATCTTTGTCGCATAATTGGCTTTTTGAACAGAAAGAGAAACCCGACTGTACCCATGTGATTTAAGCAGGGTAAGAATTTCTTTCATCATAGCCGTTCCAATGCCAAAGCTCCGGTATTCTTTATAAAGAGAGATTGCCAAAGAGGGCGTTTTATCATCTATATGTCCGTAATCGTTCATAATGCGAACCCAAACAGCTCCAACAATCTTACCGCCAACCTCTGCCACTAATCCCCAATCATCTTTGGATTCCCCGAAATGCTTAACATAAATCTGTAATTCGGGAGATGAAATAATACTTTTGGGTGGAGGTTCGATACCCTCTGGAATAAAGATTGCTTCATATAGAAAATTATCCAGTAACGGATATTCCTGTTTTTGTATTTTTCGTATCGTTACGTCCATAGCTTACCTCTCAATTCTGTATTCTCCATATATTCTAGCATAATTCAGATAATACAGCAACAAAAACTTATCAAAAATGCTAAATTTAATAAAAAAGATAAGTTTAACAAATAAGCTATTGGCAATAACAGAAATGTTAAGTATAATTCAAATACAGAGCTTAACAAAAACGCTAAACAAAAAGGAGGATATTGAATGAGGAATGAACTATTTGTAACTGCCGGGGAGGTAGCGCAGGAGTTGGGTGTTTCCAAACCATTTGCTTACAAATTAGTACGACAGATGAATGAGGAACTGGAAGAAAAAGGTTTTATCACAATCGCCGGACGTGTCAGCAGAAAATATTATGAAGAAAAATTCTACGGCATGGCGCAGACGGCGAACTAAGGAGGGCGAACTATGGCGGCATATAAAGATGAACAGCGTGGAACATGGTATGTATCGTTCCATTATTATGACTGGACGGGTAAGAACTGCCGGAAAGTCAAGAGAGGTTTTAAAACCAAAAGAGAAGCTACGGAGTGGGAACATCATTTCCGCATGAAAGAAGCGGCTGACTTGGATATGACTTTCGGGGAATTTGTGCAGGCGTATACAAGAGATATGAAGCCGAAGCTGAAGCACAATACTTGGCTGACAAAGGAGCATATCTTACGCACAAAATTGCTACCGTACTTTGAGAACAAGAAAATGTGCGATATTCGTGCAAAAGATATTATCCAGTGGCAGAATGAGCAGATTTCCTATCGTGATGAAAAAGGGAAGCCCTATGCGCCGACTTATCTGAAAACTCTGCAATCTGAATTGAGCGCATTATTTAATCATGCGGTGCGGTTCTACGAATTAAAGAGCAATCCCGTTGTCAAAGCCGGACCGCTTGGGAAAGGGAAAGCAGAGGAAATGCTTTTTTGGACGAAAGAGGAATATCTGAAATTCATTGAAGCAGTAAAAGACAAGCCATATTCCTATCAAGCATTTCAAATTTTATACTGGTGTGGCTTGCGTGTTGGTGAACTTTTAGCACTCACACCGCAGGATATAGATTTTGATAACAAGGTCATTCGGATAACAAAATCTTATCAGCGGTTAGAGGGAAAAGATGTGATAACAGACCCCAAAACACCGAAAAGCAAGCGAAATGTCAGTATGCCGGATTTTTTGTGTGAGGAATTAAAAGAGTATATCGGCAGGCTGTACGGGTTTCTCCCGACTGACCGTATCTTTCATCTGACAAAAAGTTTCCTGCACCATGAAATGACGAGAGGGGCAGGAAAAGCAGGGGTAAAGCGCATTAGAATCCACGATTTAAGGCATTCGCACGTTTCGTTGTTAATCAGCATGGGATTTTCAGCGGTATCAATCGGGAACAGGGTAGGGCATGAAAGCGTGGATATTACGTTTCGATACGCCCATATGTTCCCGACAGAACAGATACAAATGGCAGAGTTGCTGAACGCAGAGTTTAAGGAGGGTACAAAAGAATGAGCGGCACACACAAATATCCAACAATCAGTTTTCGCATTTCTCCCAGAGAACGGGAAGAAATTGAAGCAAAGATTTTTGCAAGCGGCATGAAAAAGAAAGATTATTTTGTTCGTTCCTGTATTTACAATCGTGTATGCGTGGTGGGGAAGAAAGAAACGGTATATCAGATTGTGGAAAAATTGCAGGAAATGCAGAGCCGTATGGAAGAACTGGCAGAGCAGATAAAAGGCGAAAAGCCGGAGGTCACTACCGAAGAAATCAGAGAATTACAGACGACATATGAGGATATGTTGAAAGCAATTCTTTGGATGTTGGACGGAGCAAAATATCTGTGGCAGGGTAACACCAACGGAGAAGAAAAAAGCCCCGACAGCGGCAACTGTTAGGGCTGTGATAACTAGAAAATCTCTGTTATCAGTATCCACAATACAAGTATAGCAGAGGTTTCTTCCAGTGACAACGATTTTTCAGAAATGGAGGGCATTATGGAAGAAACAAAAACAGAATTACAGTTAATTAAATTGTCAGAGATACAGTCGCAGGAAGTTTCTTGGCTGTGGTTTCCCTTTATCCCATATGGCAAGCTGACTATTGTTCAAGGCGATCCGGGGGACGGAAAGACAACATTTATACTGAACATAGCGGCGAAGCTGTCTAAGGGAGAAAATTTAGACGGAGGAATGAATTTTGCAGAGCCTTTGAATGTCATCTATCAGAGTGCAGAGGACGGTCTTGCCGATACGGTAAAGCCCCGGTTGGAACAGGCGGGGGCAGACTGTGAGAAAATCTCGGTCATTGATGAAAAGATAAAATCCCTTTCCATGATAGATGAACGGTTGAAAGAAGCCGTTATAAAGACAGGCGCAAAGCTGCTGATTTTAGACCCAATACAAGCCTATTTGGGCGGCGGTATGGATATGAACCGGGCAAACGAAGCAAGGGATATGACGAAGAAATTAGCGGCACGTTACTGTCAAGTAAACGTTGGCAACTTTTTTCATACGGATTTTTCTGATATTGTGATGCCTTAATTATGCTTCCGGTTCCGCTTCTTAAAATCCTGCCATGGCAAGCAGTTTCTTTCTGTCTCCCTGTATCTTTCCTTCCAGTCCCACCATGTGTCCTATTGCCGGATATTCATATCCCTTCCCGTCTTTTTGAGGTGCTTTCGCTGACATCAGGATTTCTCCATACAGTTCTTCAACCTTCTCCTCCTCAAAGACCACCCGTTCCCGTTTTTCCGTTACCTCATGCAGCTTTCCGCTGCACTTCTTTGCCAGTATCTTCGAAAGATGGTTTCCACCTCTCAGGCTCCAGCTTGTATGGTTATGCTTCATCCGTCTCGCAATCACGCTCCACACATGGTTCTCCATCGTCCCCATGTTCCGGTATTCCAGCCCTTCCGGATGCTCCGGCAGGGAAAGCCCCTGTGACCGGTACGGTATCAGTCCTTCACGGTTATTCCTGTAATACCTGGTCAGTTCTTCCGCGTCTTTTATTTCCCCCTCGTCCCACAGGCTGTCCCTGTAAATTTCCAAATACTCAAAAAGTTCGTCAATCTTTTCTTCTTCCAGCAGCTCCATCACATCCCTTACTGCTTTCCGGTTATGCAGCTTTTCCCTTGCCGCCTTGTTCCGGTGGAACGGGTCAAGCTGGAAACAGGTGCTTTTGTCTTTTCCCTTTTTTATCCACGATGCCCCGTCTGCATTCAGGATCCGCTGGCTGACTTCGTCAAGGTTATACCTCCCCGCGATTGCCGCCTCCCGGTATTCGTGGAATTCCTTAGCACCTGCAAATCCAGCCACCACCACTTTCTCCGGCAGTTCATAACGGCCTTCCCCCGTCTGCTTCCATCCGTCATAGGCAATCCCCACCTTGATCTCCGCCTTGTCCTGCCTGCGTTTCTTCCGGTCCTTCCCCTGCAGGTTTACATACACGCCGTCCGCCTCCTCAAACAGCACGGGGACTTCTTTTTCCCCGTGGAGGTTTCCCTTTTTGTATTCTTCCACAAGCTGTTTTTCTTCTTTGCAGGCTTTTGCCCCCAGTGACTGGATGACATTCCATACTCCCATGGCGCTGATCGTCTGCCCTGTCATCCTGCTTACTTCTGACGCGCATTCCCGATAGGAGAGTTCGGTGATCCCTTTTACCAGCAGTTCTGCCATGTTTGTAGAAATCAGCCCTACGTTTTCCAGTTCCAGTGTTTCGTCTAACAGATACACGTAATGCCTCGTTCCGTCCTCCCCGGCCGCCTCATAGACTGCCCTGCGGTAAGATACCTCCCCGTAGACTGTTTTTATGGTCGTCCTCCGGGACCCTTTATGCCGGTATCTGCTCTTATCCCTCTCCTCCATCAGCATCCGGTCATACCGCTCCAGAAACTCACTGGTGAACCGGCGCCCAATCCCGCATACCCATGAATAAATATTTTTCTCTAAATCCTTGAAAGTTACTCCATTTTCAGCTATCATTGGTTTCATCATACAGACTCCTTATGTTTTTTCTTGACAATGAAACAATAAGCTAAATCTGTATGATTGGGAAGAGGGTTTCTGCCTTCTTCCCTTTTATTGTGTGCCGAGCATGGCGCTAATCTTACTGGTGAAAGTCCAGTCACGGGTATTTACCGCCAAGTGTAGCGAACCACAAGTCGGTATCAGT
>KE159600.1:220190-266912 GCA_000403275.2 Lachnospiraceae bacterium 28-4 | reverse complement strand
TAGTAAAAGTTGGAATATAAGTTGTAGAGCCGTATACGAGACCCGTACGTACGGTTCAATGGGAGGGGCGAGAAACTATTCTCCCTCTACCCTATTTGCCAACTATAATTTTACTCTAAGTAGCGGCACTGGCAGAGAAATACCAGTGTGCGATTGTCCTTGTCGGTCACATGAACAAGGCGGCAGGAAATAAAGCGGCATACCGGGGAATGGGTTCGATAGATTTCTTTGCAGTCGCTAGAAGCGTTCTCTTAGTCGGCAGGGTTGAGGGGGAAGAAAATATAAGGGCTGTGGTGCAGATTAAAAACAACCTTGCGGCGTTCGGACACCCGAAAGCATTTGCACTGTCGGAGGACGGTTTTCAGTGGCTGGGGGATTATGAGATTACCGCTGATGAAGTCTTGGGCGGCATTGCTCCTAAAGCAAATAAAATGGAACAGGCGAAACGATTACTCCGGGAACTGGCAGAAACAAACAACGCCATGCAGAGCAATGAGATTTTTAATCTTGCGGAGGAACAGGGCATATCAAAACGGACACTGGAAAATGCGAAGAAAGAGTTAGGTATTCGGGCGAAGCGGATAAACAATACATGGTATTGGGAACTGGATAAAATCAGACAGTGACGGACAGGCAAGGTAACAGCGCAACAATGCAGGGTATTAGAATTTTGCAGTCTTGGAATTGCGCTCTTGAAGATTGCAAGGTTGCAAAAATTATAGACATTGCAATGTTGCGCTGTTGAGAGAAAGCAGGGAAGCGGCGGTATCAAGGCGGCGAAAAGCCGCCCACCGTCCGTTAGGACGGTAGCCCCCGGCAGGGCGCAAAACCTGCTTGCAGGTTGCATTTTTGTTGGCGTAGCTGACAAAAGTGCTTTTGCGTTACTTTCGCAGAAAGTAACAAAGGCTATGCGCCGTGTCCGGCGTTCATTACCCGATAGGGAGAAAGGAAAATATATTGAAGCGGACAATCAGCGTTATGACAGGGAAAGGCTCTGTCAACCACAACAGCAGAAAATTCCATGCAAAGAACACTGACCCGGAGCGGAGCTGTCTGAATGTGGAATACTGCAATGAAAATATCAAGGACGTATACCATGAATTATTTGATGAAGCACTCGCCCGGTACAATGAGAAGCAGACCAGAAGTGACCGCATAATTGATGATTATTATGGGAAAATCTGTTCCGGCAAACAGGAGAAGCCATTCCATGAGATTATTTTACAAATCGGAAACAAGGACGATATGGGAGCAAAGACAGAGGACGGACAGCTTGCGGCAAAAATACTTGATGAATATATACAGGACTTTCAGCGGCGCAACCCTACGTTAAGGGTATTTTCGGCGCATCTCCATATGGACGCACCACATCTGCATATAGATTTTATACCTTATACGACTGGAAGCAAGCGGGGACTTGATACGAGGGTATCATTAAAAAAGGCACTAGCAGAACTTGGATTTAAGGGCGGCACAAGGAGCGAAACGGAGCGTAACCAGTGGGTAGCGGCAGAGAAAGAACGGCTTGCGGAGATTATGTTACAGCATGGCATTGAGTGGGAGAAAAAGGGAACACATGAGAAGCATTTATCGGTTTTAGATTTTGAAAAGCAGGAACGGCAGAAAGAGGTTGCCGAGTTGGAACAGACAATTTCCGGCAGTAAAGAGGAATTATCCGATATTCTTCATCAGCAGATAGCGGCAGGAGAGGAAACGGAGCAGATACGCAAAGAGGGCGAAGCGATCCGGCAGGAAGTATCAAAACTTTCCGCTACAAATCTTCTTTTGAAAGAGCAGACGGAAACATTGGCAGAGGATAAAGAAAAGCTGTTATCCGAAAATGAAAAGTTGGAGAAGCAGCAGAAAAAGCTACAGCAGGAACTTAACAAAATGGTTCAGTCAAAGGAAGTCATGGAGCGCAATATCCACGCCTATGACGAAGAAGTGAAATGGCAGTTGGCAGAACCGGGGGCATTGATGAGCGCAAAGAATTATCGGGATAAAAAGGCACTCCCGCTTGTAGAGAAATTGAAAGAAGTGGTAAAAAATCTGACTATCAAATGTGTACAGCTTACAGAGCAGGGCAGGAAGCTGACCGCCAAAGTGGACGGGCAACAAAAGCAGATTAGCCGTTTGACGGATAAGGTCATGGAGCAGAGTGACACCATAGACCGATTGCAGGAAAAGGCAGTTGATTTGGGGCGATTGGAGCGTCATTTCGGCAGGGAACAGGTGCAGTCGATAGTGGAACGGTCAAAGGCATTAGAACAGGCAGAAAAGGCAAAGAAACGCCTGAAACGTGCCTTTGAAATGAGCCGATAAGAAAGGGGATTGATAGGATATGACAGATATGGAAAAGAAAGTTATGATATGGCTGTGCGCTAAAATTGTAGCAGATACAGACCTTTACGAAACGGACAAGGAAGTACAAAATCTGATAGACTGGGTATGCCTGTCGGAGCAGATAAAGGAAAACAACAATACAATCCGCGATCTGACCGGGGAATATAAAAAGATAGAGCCGGGTTGCCGGGAGGGAGTGCGGGCGCAGTTGGAACGCATGAAAGAACTCTGCAAAGAGCGGAATAATCTGTATGAGAAGCAGAATGACTTGAAAGGGCAGAAGTGGAAGATTGAGAAGTCGTTGGAGCGATAAGAAATGTGGGGCGTGGCGGTTGCTATGCCCTATATTTTGTAATGGCAAACAGAGAGTGGAAGTAGTATAATCAAATGGAGAAATCATGAGTGAGGGAATAATGTGAATAAGAAAACAGAAGAATCAAGAATTGCATACAATAAAATAGCATCTGAATATGATGCGTCACGGGAAGGACAATATACAAGATTTCATATTATGGAACTATCTAACACTATAGATTTGCATGAGGGTAATGTTGTCCTTGATGTTGCATGTGGAAATGGAACTCTGCTGCGAGAATTATCGAAAAAAGCAAAAATCCAAGCAAATGGAATAGATATATCTGAGAACATGATTTGTTCGGCAAAGATGCGATACCCTAATATGAGTTTTGAGGTCAAACCATGCTATCCGCTTGAATGGAGTAATGAAAGTATTGATATTATAACTGTATGTTGTGCGTTTCATCATTTTGACAATCCGCAAGGTTTTGTAAATGAGTGCAAAAGAGTTTTAAAGAAAAACGGTGCAGTGTATATAGCTGATCCTAATTTTGGAGCAGTAGTCAGATTTATAGCAAATAAATTTTGGTTTCCCTTTTCAAAAAGTGGAGATGTAAGAATATATAGCAAAAAAGAATTAGAGGAAATTTTTTTCAATTGTGGATTTAAAACAGTGCAGGTTTATAGAAAAGGGGAAGGGGTGTTTCTTAAAGCTGAAAAATGAGCATCAAATTTTCGTCTGTAAGAAAGGCAGAATACTTTTCCTTAGTAATGATTTGAACATGGTGCTAGCACCATGTAAGTTAATTCGGATAAGGGAAATGTGATAATGTGGCAGTTCACACTATTAAGCGAATTGCTACATTTTTATAGCAAAATAAGCGGTTATGTGGTAATATATAGGGGCAAAGATAAAAACACAACGCAAGATAATCTTGCAGAACTGGTAGGTAGTCCAGTCGCACCGATTTGGCGTAAGTAGCCCTCCCTCCTTAGGGTCGTCCATTCTTTGTTTATTACAATTATTTTAAGGAGGAATTGTCATGGACAAAGTATCGGGAAAGCTGACAGTATTTTTTGAGGAACCCTTTTGGGTGGGAGTGTTTGAACGTGTATCAGATGGAAAGCTATCTGTATGTAAGGTTACGTTTGGTACAGAACCCAAAGACTATGAGGTATATGACTTCGTTCTGAAAAATTACTATCGGTTAAGATTTAGTCCAGCTGTGGCAACTGATGTAAAAGAATCTGGTCGCAATCCTAAACGGGTTCAGCGTGAAGTACGGAAACAGGTAAAGAATACCGGAATAGGAACAAAATCGCAACAGGCTTTGAAATTACAGCAAGAGCAGTTGAAAACTGAACGCAAAAATGTGAGCCGGGAACAACGAGAGGCAGAAAGACAGCATCAGTTTGAACTGAAACAGCAAAAAAGGAAAGAAAAGCATAGGGGCAGATAGTATTGCTCCTGATTTTTCTTTTGGTGTAGTATTTATATGGTGTTAGCACTGTGTTTGTGTAGAGGTTGAGTTAATCATGGAGTATAGAAATTTACAAACGTTAATTGATATTAAAATTGCAAATTTTATAAATGAATATGAAAATATAAATCAGTTATTTAAAAATTCTGATGTAAAGAATGGATTACTACATCCAGGCGAATATGGAATATATAAAGAATTGTTAATTGATAAGCTTTTATCTTTTGCTTTACCTAAAAAATTCTCTTATGGAACAGGATTTATTATTAATACAATGGGAAAATAACATCTCAGTGTGACATAATTTTATATGATGAAGGTAATGCCCCTTTTTTGGAAATAGACAATACTAACAGATTTTTTCCACAAGAAGTAGTTTATGGAATCGGGGAAGTTAAGTCGAAATTAACCAAAAAACAATTATTAGAAGCACTGATAAAATTATCCAATAATAAAAAGATTAGGCAACCATTTTATAATATAGATGGAAATGAAATAAATCCTGAGAAAGACCCGTATCAAGCGATTTTTACTTTTTTGATTTGTGATGAAATAACAGATTGGAATCCTAATATTGCTTTAGAGATTAAGGAAGAATATATAAAAAATGATATTGAGATGCCATACTGGTTTAATATTATCCTTAGTTTGAAAAATGGTGTAATCGCTTATCATGTACAGCGAGCGGTAAAATTATTTGAATCTATGGGTAGTCCTTTGGATAAGAGTTTTAGTACAAATGAAGGAGTTCGTACGATTGCCATTCCTTGCTTTGGAAAAAGAGAAGGTATTTTTCTTCCATTAGATTTTTATACATTAGTTCAAAATAGTGATGTAACTTATGTAAAAGAATTTTTGGTATTAGTAAATGAAGTTTTGGTACACTTGAAATCTTATTATCCTGATCCGGTTTACTATTTGTACGGAAAGGATAATTAAGAAAAAGGAGAAAGTTCGTGATACCCGTATGATACCTGTTTGCTCTGAAACTGTAAATACGGCGTAAAATATGAATATTATAGCTATGAAAACCTTTAAAAAGCAACCGAATATTTAACAAATATGTTATAGTTGTAAGGAGTTCGAGTAACGGACAAGATGCTGGGAATGCTGATAAAATGGGCATTTCCGGCTTTGCTATATGGCGTTTGACTCTAAAATGGCTCTAATTATTTGATGGATACTGGATTTATATGGGTATCATGATATCTGGTGGTGGGGAGCGGAAGCATTCTGTGTTGCATTTTAAAGGAATATTGGCTTGAATCTCCCTGCCGGATATGGTATATTGTAAACATAAAAGGAAGCAACCGCCCACAAAGTGGTTAGCCTCCGGAAATGGTTTTTAAGCCTACCAGACTGCCAAGTACAAGGTAGGCTTATTTATTTTCGCTTGTTATTCCTATCTATATAGGCAAGCAATGCAAGAAGGAACGAACCACCTAAAAATAACAGGCTAAAAACTTCGTATGTATCCATTTGCATCACCTCCCTTCTTCATGAATTTTGTGGTTCACACAAGTGAGGGAGGCTTTCCGCCTTGTAACACGGTTGTTCCGTGTATCTAATATAGCATAACTTCCAATATCCGACAATCCTTTTCTGATTCTGGAATTTAGGAAAAATTTTAACGGTGTAATCTATAAATATTGGATTGATTGAAAGCTATATTTTGCAGTATTAATGAAGAAAAGGACATTCCTGAATCGGTTTCCCGGAATGTCCTTTTTTGATTATACTAGATGATTCCACATAATTCGGCTGAAAGCTGTATGCCGGCTTTCAGCCCATGCCGGTATGCTATTGCGCCGTACACTGCGCCGCAATGGTTGGTGGTAGAGATTGCCATGTCAACGATGGCTGTCTGCTTCCGGCTAAGTTTAGCATTGTCCATTTTTTTAATGCGATATTCTGCTGTTTCAGGGTATTCTGATATTCACGGTTTTTCCTTAATGATGCTTCCAGGCTGTCTGCCATCCGTGCCGCTGTTAGTATATCCAGTAACTTTTTATTTTTCATTCCGCACTCCTATCTTTATTTTGCATTCTTATCTTTGGCTGACTTGAAATTTTAAATTCCAGTGCAGAAGTAAATTCCACTGCACTTTAAAATTTACAGAAATATGAACATTTTCCAGAGTCAAAACACCCGATTTCTGTTATAATCAAGACAGCTTCTTGCAAAATATCTGATTTTCTGGTATAGAAAACAGACCGATGGAGAGTTAGTGTGTCAGACTAAATTCCACCGGCAGCATGGTAAAAATGTGAAAGTCTGAATTCCATCCTGACAGCAGATTTTGTGAGAGTGTTAACGGTTATACTTAATCAGCTTAGGCGTCAGATTGACTTCATCAGGGGCGGTCGGTCTAAGCTGAAGTGCTTTCAGGACATCTTCACCGTATACTTCCAGTGCGGCAGTATAGGGTGTCTTTCCCGAAAGGCTCTCCCGGGGAGTGGAATTGATGTGGTTTACGGTCAGGTCCACATCCCACTGGGTAAGGAATTCGAAACTGGTTCCTTTTGGCAGCACCATCCTGAGCATGGTGTGTACGTTTTCGACACCGCCTTTCTGACCGCTGCGCATGGGGTCACAGTAATATATGTTCGTTCTCTCTATGCCGGCTATACCTGTTTCCAGAGCATCAGGATCACCAAACTCAGAACCCCTGTCAGTCAGGAGGATGCCGAAAAGGCACAGGAAATCATAAGCGCCCAGTTTCTTTTCCAATCGGTCAAAAACCATATGGACGGCACCTTTTGTACAACGGTTCATAAGGAAAGCCAGAAAGAGCTTTTCTTGTTTTAAGAAGAATGTCAGGAGTACCTTTTTGGACTCATTGGAAGAGTGAACGGTATCCATCTCCGTCCAGTGTTCAGGAGACAGTGCCTGAAAGCCAGCATATATCCTTCCTTGGAATACAGTACGGTCTCTGATCTGTGTATTGTGGCTTTTACGGGGCTTGAACTTCACTTTCCGCTTGAGGTCGATATTCCTTGCAGTAAAAAGACCTTCATCCAGATAAGTGTAAAGAGTCCTGACGGACATACCCAGTTCCGGATGGTTTGTTACGATCTGGTAAGGGGACTGCCCCTGTGAGATGAGCGGGGAGATGACCATATCCTTCTGCCGCAGCGCATGCTTTGTCATACTGATGCCGGAACGGGAATCCGAAAGGAGTTCCCGGTACTTCCTGTCAGCGAACCTTGCATCATAGAGGCATTTATGGGCGATGGTGCAATGATTTATGGCTTTAGGGCATCCATTACAGACATAAGGAGCTTTATCGAGGCGGTCACAGCGTTCCCTTACAAAGTCAGGACAGGTCTGGTTACAGGTAGGACAGGAAGAGCACTTTACATCACAGAGAATGATTTTACGGCATACGTTAGTCTTCCTGCAGCGGTAACGGTGGATACAGAAGTTGTGGGCGTTATAGAAAGTACCCTTATGATACCAGTCACTAAGACGGTGAACCCTGATTTCTTTGGAGATGGTGGTAGGATCTTTACACAGATACTTAGCGACCTCTTTGAAGGAAAGCCCTTGGTTTAGAGACTTTTCGATATACTTGCGGTCATCAAGGGTCAGGTGCTTCTGGTTACCGGGTATGTATTTACTCATGGAGAACCTCCTTCTACTGCTGTCAGGAGGGTATAGAGAGTATAACACTGATATGTGAAAGAGTAAACTCCACTTATGCAGAGGTAAATTCCACCGCATGCCCGAATGGGATTGAGTATTTAGTTGATTTTTTGAAAAAGTTTGTGAGTACTACAGATAAAGTGATAATTGCGGCAATGATAACAGGTATGGTGTCTATAATCGGTGTGGTTTTTACGTCTGAAATAGCAAAAGTTATTGATTATCGATATAATGTAGAAAAGTACTTATATGATAAAAGAGAGATACTGTATGAACAATTTATAAGTATAATTTATAAAATGAAATCTGTATAGTAAAATGCTTTACAAATGCTACGATATGGAATATACTAGTATCATCATTAAGAAAGAGGTGATGTAATGGCTCAAATTAGTTTGCGTATAGAGGATGATGTAAAAAAAATGGCAGAGCAGGCATGTGCCGATATTGGCATGTCGTTGTCTACGGCAATTAATATTTATCTCAAAAAACTTGGGCGTGAGAAGCGAATACCTTTTGAAGTGGCTGTAGATCCTTTTTATTCGCAGGAAAATATGACTAGGCTGAAGGAGTCGGTAGCGCAGATGGAAGCTACAGGTGGTACGGTACATGAGGTAGATTTTGATGATTAAGTCATGGTCAGATGCGGCATGGGAAGATTTTGAATATTGGATGAAGCAAGATAAGAAAACGTTAAGGCGTATTCTTCAGCTATTGAAAGATATTGATCGGAATGGATATGATGGAATAGGTAAGCCGGAAAGGTTAAGTGGTGATTTAGCAGCTTATTGGAGCAGAAGGATAGATGATGCGAATCGTATTGTTTATCGTATAGAGGATAATACGATGAAGATTGTTCAATGTGGTTCTCATTATAGAGATAAGTGAAGTCGGCAACATTTTGGCATCAGAAAATCAGCAAGCCATAATAATCGATGTAAAAATAGGCGTATATTTGCATGAAACTTAAATAAATGAATTTAACGATAACAAAGAGTACGCCCAAGTAGCGGATAAACTACCAAGGATGTTGATAAATGGGCGTTTCCGGGATTGCTTTATGTCTGTTGGCTCTAATTATTCAAGACAATAGAAAGTTTGCCAAGTGGACTTTCTATTGTATGATGAATACTGAGTTTCTTGCGGGTATCATGATACCTGCAAGAAACCTAAAGAACTAATTGCCATTCATATATCATCGTGTTACAATACATTTACGGAAAGTACCCATGACAGGGTGGTAACCTCCCGAGTTTATGAAAACCGGCGTGCCGGAATACATAGGAAGGGAGGTGGCGCCGATGACAGCTTTTGAAATCATTTCGATTTTCATTGGAATATTAGCATTGCTGATGTCCTTTGGTAGCTTAATTGTTGCGTTGCTTGCCTTTCTCGATAAGAGAAACAAGCGAAAATAAAAATGCCTATCCTGTCTGATCCACAGGATAGGCGGTGTCCGTAAGGACATTCTTTAGCCTTAACTCGGAGCATCCACTTTGGAGTGGGTGCTTTTCCTTTGTATTGTTATAATACCATTGAATGTGAAATGTTTCAAGATATTTCCGCTAAAATCTGTAGATAATTGTTTAGTAAAGTTTGATTTCTCCCTCATAATTGTCGGCTCTTTCCAACAGAGGACCGGTTGTGATGTTGTATCATTTTAGTTGACACCTTATACTCAAGGATTTGATGTATAATCAAAGAGAACCAAGGAGGCAACTACAATGGCAAAAAAACAACGGAAATACGACATGGAATATAAAGTCCAAGCCGTAAAATTAGCAAAAGAGCTTGGCGGTGCAAAAGCTGCAGCCGAGTTAGGTATGTAGTGGTCAAGCATTTTTGTAACACTTATGGCTAAAAAATCAGTTTTTATATTTATGAAGCAGTCCGTGCCTGATAATGTGCCTTATCCCCCATTTGATAGACACATAGAACGAGTGGTATAATCTATCCAGAAAGTCAGGAGGAGAGATTATGGCACAGACGTACAGTATCGAATTCAAGGAAGAGGCATGCAAGAGGGTGCAGTCAGGAGTACCAGCGGCACAGGTTGCAAGGGAGCTTGGGGTCAACGTAAATACCCTGTATACATGGATGTCCCACTTTAAGGAGCATCCCTCAGAGCCATTTGTGGGCAGTGGAAACCTCCATCAGGAGGATGCCGAACTGCGCGCCTTGAAAAAGCGCATAAAGGACCTGGAAGAGGAAAATGAATTCCTAAAAAAAGCAAGCGCCTTCTTTGCCAGGAACCTGAAGTGATCCGTTGCCTTTACTTGGAGCAGAACCGCTCCAGATACCGGGTCGCGAAGATGGCGCAGCGGCTTCGGGTTTCAAAAAGCGGTTATTATGCGTGGCGGAAACGTTCCAAAAGTCTGCGCTGTATAGAGAATGAAGCCCTTCTGCAAGAGACCATAGGGATTCACGAGGCATCACGAAACACCTATGGAGGCAGAAAGATAACCCATGAAATAAACCGGAGATCAGAAAAGCCGGTCAACCACAAGCGGATAGAACGCATCATGCGTGAAAACGGCATACGGTCAAAAAGCCATAAAAAATATAAAGCAGCAACGAATTCAGGGCATAACCTTCCGGTGGCAGAAAATATCCTGAACAGGAATTTTGACGCTGATAGACCCGGACAGAAAATAGTAAGTGACATCACCTATATTCCGACGGATGAAGGCTGGCTCTATCTTGAGGAGTGATGGGTCTATGTGGGGATAAGATAGCCGGCATATCCATGGACGGACGCATGACGAAAGAGCTGGTGATATCAGCGCTTAGGGATGCCATCTGCTATACAAAGGCTACAGAGGGCTGTATCCTGCACTCTGACAGGGGAAGCCGGTACTGCTCTCTGGATTATCAGGCACTGGCAAAAGAACATGGATTTATCCGCAGCATGAGCCGGAAAGGGAACTGCTGGGACAACGCCCCGATGGAGAGCTTCTGGGGGAAGTTAAAGCAGGAATGGCTCAACGGGCAGCATTTCCGAACAAGGGGGGAAGCCAAAGCCGCAGTGTTCGAGTATATATGGATATTTTATAACCGGAAGCGTATCCACGAAGCAAACGGCTATCTGCCGCCAGAGGAATACTACAGGCAGCACCAGACAGATTCGAAAAAGCAGCATAGCTGTTTTTGAATGAAATGCGGGTACATTCCCCGCCCCTTGGGGCGCAAGCAAACTTTAACAGGATAGAAAAGCATGATACAATGTAAAGAAAAAAGGAGAAGTGTAGATTGAGTGAAGTTATACACAAATCACGCAATGTATCAAAGCTGATGTATCGTTTTGTATTACCGACGAAGTATCGGAGAGTAGTAATAAGCGATGAGGTAGAAAAAATAATAAAAGAGACCTGTATAAAGATAAGCGAAAGATATGAACTAATATTTTTGGAGATAGGTGCGGATAAAGACCATGTACATTTGTTGGTGCAGTCAGCACCGAATTATAGCCCGGCACAGATAGTAAAGAGCATAACGGCGAGAGAGGTATTCAGGAGATGTCCAGAAGTAAAGAAAAAATTATGAGGAGGAAATTTTTGGCCATCTGGGTATTATGTAGCAACAGTAAGTGAGCATGGAAGTGAGGAAGTAATAGCAAATTATGTGGAAAACCAGGGAGGCGAGTATAGGAAGTTATATCGGAGTAACGAGATAGAGGGACAAATGAACCTGTATGATTATGAGTAGAGGCAGGAACAAACAAACCCGCATACCCTGCTTGCGTGCTTGCACAGGGGTAGTTGAATGCGATTATTCGTATAAGAGACGGTTTTGAAAGAAAAGAGAGAATGGCCGAATCAATGTCCGAATTGGAAAGAGCAAGAATGCAGATTATTTTGATTTATCTGGAAACAAATAAAGAAATAAATAGTGTTGCTGCGGCAAAATTGCTGGAAGTTGAAATAAAGACGGCAAGCCGTTTGTTGTTGAAGGCTGAAAAGCTGAATATCCTTAAAGGCACAGGAAAAACAAAAAATAAGGTATATTTTAGAGAATAATGCAAATGAATGTCATAAGAATGGATTAAGAAGCTTATCTCCATCATAAGAAAAATGATGGAGATAGGAAATAGGCTGTTAATTAAACTCATTTATGGCATTTACATAATCCTGCAAGCCGTTTGCTTTCAATGCAAGCTTCGCGTATAAAAGCGGTGTTTCTTCTGCTAAATGGTACAGATAGGTAAAGGTCAAATTTCTCGCCTTACGATAAATTAAACGCCGCTTAGTCGCGACGCTTGCTGTAGCAATCAACAGGCAGGTCTTTTGACCATGGCATTAATGGCTCCAGCTGTGATTGTTCTATATTTCCATTTTCATAAAGCAGCTTTGGTAATTCTGTAAGCAGATGCCTGACGTAGTAGTACACATTCAGTTTGTTGGCTCTGGCAGTTTCTGTAATGCTGTAGATGATTGCACTGGCCTACGCTCCCCGAACAGTATTGATGGTCATCCAGTTTTTGGACAGTAAAGGGGATAATTCTTTAAAACAGTATCTTCTCTTATTCTGTCACGGGTCTTACTCCCACATATAGGACACAATATCCATTCCATTCATATTCACCATTTTTGCCGTTCACCTAATCATTATTCAGGGCATTTTCAACTGCTTTTTTTAACACAGTACTGGAATTTGTTGCGCCTGACACGGCATCAACATCTATCCGCTGTTCCGCGACAATTCTATCAACAACCGCTTCCGCGGCTTGGCCTCGCTCGTTTTTATGCTCTAAAATGCGAATGCCTGTAATTTCTCCATTTTGTATTGTGACCTCTACCTTTGCATAGATAAAATTAACATCGCATTCACCAATGTAGACCCCATTCGGAATGTCCGAAAGGCAGATTTCCTCAATAGAGGTTTCGCTCACAGAGCGCTTATAATCGGATACTTGTTTCAAATAGATCGCAAGCGCAATACCCCCTATTAAAATAGCGAAAGCAATGATAGCCGCAGCCGCCTTTTTGATAGACTGTTTCATTTCCAACACCTCTCTATTTTTCGCAACACCCGTTCGGGTACATTCTTTGTCTTACCAGTGTTTGCACAAACGATTTTGCCCATTGATTTCATCCCGGCGGTTTTGAAAAACTCATCCATGTTTCGTATTGCTCCCCTGCTCTGTCCAAATATCCACGAGAAAGGAGCTGGCGTATTACAGGCAGTCAAGAGCACATATTTTTTCCCGGACAATCGAGGTTTTGGAAATGCCGCTGTTTCCTCCATAGCAGTTCCCAGCAGACGATCAAATAAATTTTTTACTGGGGCAGGAACATTAGCCCAATATGTAGGAGCCGCAAGGACTACAATCTGACTTTCGTGCAGCAAAGAAATGATTTCTTGTATATCGTCTTTTTGAACACACATTCCAGAAGTTAAGCATCTTCTGCATCCAACGCAAAAGGCCAACTGTTTTTCGTACAAATTGATTTTAGCAATGGTATATCCCGCTTTTTCCGCTTCACAAATTGAATGGTTTAACATAGTGGCGGTTGCTCCATCTATGTGGGGACTGCCCAAAATAGCAAGTACACGTTTCGGCCTCATTCTGGTTCCTCCGTATTTGCGATAGATTGATAAATCATGTTAAAACCATGTTGAAGGAATTCATTCCGGGACATATCCATTGTCTTTTGGATGTAATCTTTTTTGTTTGCCGCCAAAAGAATAAGTCCCGACAGCATCCCCCAGCATGAAAATGAAGTTGGCATAAGTTCTATATCACGGCGCAAATCACCGCTTTCAATGCCGGACAGCAAAAGCCCTTTTATCATTTTATTTATTTCTTCCCCAATCTCATAGCTTTCTTTTTCTTCCGGGAAAAAGTCTTGATTTTCAAAATTAACATTGATTTTATCAAGCATCATCTTGAAATAGAAAGGGTATTCGTCCTGATACCGTGTTAACTCTTTGCAAATCAAATCATACTTTGCTCTCGTGGACGTTTGAAGTTGTAAAGCAGAAGAAATATAGGAACACAGTTTTTTCATACTGTCTAAGACTAATATGCTTACGATTTCTTCTTTGTTTTCAAAGTACACATAGAGGGTTGCCTTGCTATATCCCGCCGCTTTTGCTATGTCGTCCATAGATGTTGAGGAAATGCCTCTTTCAGTAAATAGTTCAGAAGCTACTGATGCAATATTGTCTCGATGCACACTCCTTGGTTCCTTTTTTCTTCGGGCCATAAGTTCATCTCTCTATAATTAAACTTACAGTTTAATTATAGGGCAAGACGGCCTGTTTGTCAACAGGATACTTAATACTGGTTCAATCAGCGTATTCCACCTACATAAATTTTTTGTTAAAAAGAAGCATTTCTTCTTTGCTGTTTTTGTTTTCAAAATATCTGTAAAAAGTAGTCCTGCCGATACCGGCTTCCTTGCAAATTGAGCTTATGAAACTGCGTATAATAATCTTTCTCAAGCCAGGGCTTTTGAGAATCAATGTAGTTTTTTATCCACATACGCCAGTGTTCTTGTACTTTTCAGACTGCAATAAGCTCCTTCTCCGTAATACCGGCTGAGCAGGGGCTGGATTCCGTCGCCTACTCCATTCCTGTGCCGAGCGCCTGGATTACGCTAACAATCGGATATTCAATTTAGTGGCAGGTTTCGTCACATTTTGCAGGATGTGTGGCATAAACCTCGCTGCGCTGTGATGTGGTGTTGTAGAGGGCCGGAAATAAAAATAAAATACAGGAGGGACGTGCTATGGCATCGCTTTCCGATGAAAAGCGCATCTGCGCCATGTTCGATTCTTTCCATTGCTGTTTTTTAAATATTTATGATTGACAAAATCTCTTTTTGTTATAAAATAGTTCTAAAAAGAACAAAAAGGAGAATGCAATGATTCCACTAAATCCATGGGAACATCAAAACGCAATCAAGGCACTTTATTCAAAATGTGTGGAAGGGGTCTGTGTAAAACATAATATTACCCGAATGGAATTGGACATCCTTCTCTTTTTAGCCAATAATCCATGTTTTGATACAGCGGCAGATATTATTGAGGTCAGATATCTGTCAAAATCGCAGGTATCGTCTTCCATAAAACTTCTGGAACAGTGCGGTTATATAAGAAAAGAGTATTTGAAATGCAACCGTAAGACAGCACATTTGAGGATATGCAAAGGGGCTGTGGACATCATCCATGATGGGCAGACCGCGCAGGAGGAATTCGTTTCAATCATGCTGAATGGTTTTTCATGGGAGGAAATTGACAGCATAAAAAAACAAAATGACCGTATCCTGCGCAATATAAATGCTTATCTGAAAAGGAAGGAGGCAGAATAATGTTAAAATTTTTCATTTGTTTTATTGCAGGAATTGGAGCCGGGCTCGGAACGGGGTTTGCGGGGATGAGCGCCGCCGCTGTAATCAGTCCTATGCTGATTACTTTTCTGGGGCTTCCGGCATATGAGGCAGTCGGCATTGCACTGGCGAGTGATGTTCTTGCAAGTGCCATAAGCGCATACACTTATGGGAAAAATAAAAACCTTGATATTCGCAATGGCCTTGTAATGATGGTGACCGTTCTGATTTTTACATTGGTGGGAAGCCTTGCCGCAAGCCGCGTTCCGAATACCACTATGGGCAGTTTCTCCGTATTCATGACACTGATCCTCGGGATCAAATTTATCGTAAAGCCTGTTATGAGGACAAAAGAATCCATGCAGGCGGTCAGCGGAAAAAAGCGTATCATACAGTCAGTTGCCAGCGGAATAGTTGTCGGGTTTATCTGCGGTTTTGTAGGTGCGGGAGGCGGAATGATGATGCTTCTGCTCTTGACCAGCCTGTTAGGGTATGAATTGAAGACTGCTGTTGGGACAAGTGTGTTTATCATGGCTTTTACGGCCTTTACAGGCTCTGCCAGTCATTTTGCCATAGGCGGTATGCCGGATGTATGGTGTCTGCTGTTCTGTGTGGCATCCACACTGCTCTGGGCGAGGATTGCCGCCAAATTCGCAAATAAAGCCAGCGCAGCGACATTAAACCGTGCAACTGGCGTTGTGCTGTCTGTTCTGGGAGTGGTCATTCTGACAGTGAATTACTTGAAATAATGAAATCAGAAACCTGCCGTTTAAACCATTCGGCAGGTTTCGTGCTTATGCCGCCCTGCAAGCCACTCTTTAAGTAGCAAGGCGAGAGCAGATACCTCTGCGCGCCCATCTGTACGAGCAGCGGATAAGGGAGCTGTTCCACAGGCTTGTGGATTACACAACGGTCTATTCGGACGGCAGGGTGGCTTTCACCTTTCGCAATGGTGTGGAAGTAGGGACGGAGATTTAAAGTCGGAAGTAATACACCAGATGACAGTAACATAGAACTGATGAATAAGTATAAGGCAGTGCTTGATTCCGGAAAGACAATTCTTCCGTTCTGTACTTCGTACTTAACTCAATTCTACCATATCAGGAGTATGTATGCACGAAAGAAAAAAAGTGATATAATCAAATCTACAAATTTGTACATGGTTTGGCGGTTTCAGTAATCAGGGAGGGAAATGAAAAATGTGGAAATGCCCAAAATGCGGCCGTACTTTTAAGAATACGAATCAGGATCACTACTGCGGCGAGGCGCCGGCGACCATTGAAGAATATATAGAACGGCAGCCGGAGCAGGTCAGGCCCCGCTTACGGCAGATAAACGATGCGGTCAGGGCCGCGATACCGGATGGAGTGGAAAAAATATCATGGAGTATGCCGACATACTGGAAAAAACGGAATCTGATACAGTTTGCGGTTTTTAAAAAGCATATCGGCCTGTATCCGGGACCGGAGGCCGTGGAGGCATTTGCGGACAGGCTGCGGGAATATAAGACAAGCAAAGGAGCGATACAGCTTCCCAACGATAAACCGCTTCCGCTGGAACTAATTGCGGAAATTGCAAAATGGTGTGAGAAGGAGTATGGATGCTCATGAATGACGATGTTTTATTTTTCTTTGGCCAACATAGGGGAGCATTTGTTTTCCTATGTTTCTTTTGCTATATTATACCACAAAAATATTTAAAAAACAAGACTGGTAACGGCTTTTGGGCGGTGGTATATTATGTGTTACCGTGAAAGAGAGAAGGAAAACTTAAGAGGATGGAGGGATGCTTTTGGATAAAAACTGGATGGATTTATGGCAGAAGCAGAATCAGCTGGCTAAAGTGCTGGAGACGAATCGGGTGACGGAGCGTTTCGGGCTTGTGTTGAGCGGACAAGAGGCGGAAATGATCGTGGAAGAACGGGCTAATGCGCTGAGGACACAGCGGAGGGTGGAGTTCGGAGCCGGGATCATACCGGAGATTATTTACGAATTTTGCGATTCGGATTTTATCGACCAGAGTAATTATGCCGCGACGTTGATCCGGCTGCAGGAAATCTTTTATCTGTATAAAAATGAGATGGAGGATGAAATTTCGGATGAAAAACTCCTGCATTTTATGAAGGAACAGTTTGAAGAGATCTGTTTCGGGGATCTGGATTATCTGGAAGGAACGTGCCTGAACATTTTTGCCCAGGCGGTTCGGGCAGGATATGACGGTTATAGGGCTTCGAAAGGATATGGAGAGTACGGGAAATTTGATGAAGTGAAAAGATGGGATCATGAACTGTATCTGGAAACATTGC
The DNA here is from genome assembly GCA_000403275.2 of Lachnospiraceae bacterium 28-4. Taxonomy (GTDB): domain Bacteria; phylum Bacillota; class Clostridia; order Lachnospirales; family Lachnospiraceae; genus Kineothrix. The sequence continues at coordinate 249,510 of KE159600.1, read as the reverse complement.
GGGAGCTTTGCTGGAGGTAAATGCCGATGACTTATAAAATGGAAGAGCTGCTTCCGATAGTGGGGAAGCTGGCGGAAAAATACACTTCTTTTGAAAGCACATCCGTTACTTACGAGAAGGCGGAACAACTGATGGGGGCTGTTTTGTATTGCATCAGGGAAACGGGCTTACCGGGCCGGCATGAGCTGGCAGCGGACGGGGGAAGGACGGCGCAGCGGGCTTATGAGGACGGGCTGGCCTATGTCGGAGAAAAAGTGAAGGCGGCGTTGGATCTGTATAATAACATCCTGCCGGAATTTGACAGTTATGAAAATTGCTGCTTATACGATACTTTTGTCAAAGCGCTGCCGGAGTTCTTTCAATGGTACGATATGAAGTTTGAACCGCAGAATACGATAGTGATGCTCGATTATCCCGTTCTGAAGGATTTGTCCGGCAGTACGGGAATTGATAAGGTTTATGAATTTATTGAGTGCATCCACCTGGAACAATCCTTTTTAAAAATATTTCCGAAAAGCTATGTGACAAGAGTATTGGCGGGATACGATAAATATTATAAAGAAATGATAGATAATATTTGCGGGATCGTTTTTCTTTCCGTTCTTGGACATATGCTGATAAAGAAACCGTTATCGGAACCGGGATTTATAAAAGAAGATTATTTGCGGATGGAGGCGGTATTGACGGAGTTTGGCCCGGGGGAGACGGAGCAGTGGATGAGGAAAGCGGCGGAGGCGTTTGCCGGGGAAACTTGCGGAGGCGATGAAAAATTGCTGGAATATTTGTCCGGTTCTGTTTCGGATTATGCCGCCCGCGTGAAAGAAGCGGCGGGTAATGGTGTCCTGGAACGTATTATTTTATGATTTCATCGGGCAGACGAATGAGGAATGGTTTTGCAAGGCAATGTTAGTGATCTTTAGGAGATAAAAGGACTTCAGGCGCGCTGGAAAAGAAATAACCATGGAAAAGTCCGGGAGATATGGTATAATAAGGAAGCGCACTGATATGCGCGCAGGTCAGCAGCCTCGCGGCTGGTGACAAAGTATAATAGCACGAGAGATATTTTCGGACGATAGTAAAAAGAATGCAGGAGAGAGTGGCGCGTTATGGGAGAAAATCGGGAAGGCAAAAAACAAAAAGGGAATTTTATCGCATTTGAGGGCATTGACGGAAGCGGGAAAAGCACGCAGATCGGGTTATTGGCGGAACGGCTGAAAAAAGAAGGGGTCTGCTGCTATACAACGATGGAGCCGACCAATGCGCCCGTGGGTTCCCTGGTCCGCCAGGTTATGACAGGGAGGATTCGAATGGATAATAAGGCGATCGCAGCATTATTTGCCGCTGACCGCCTGGATCATCTTCTGAATGAAGTGGATGGTATCGCCTCTAAGATTGAGGAGGGGACGACGGTTCTGACTGACAGATATTATTTTTCTTCCTATGCTTACCATAGCGTGGATGTGCCGATGGAGTGGGTGATCAGGGCAAATGAACAGAGCGCTTTGATTTTAAGGCCGACGGTCAATCTGTTTATCGATGTGGATCCGGACACCGCTCTGGAACGTATTGCCAGGAACCGCTTTCACCAGGAATTATTTGAAAAAAAGTCCAGATTGGTAGAGGTCAGGGAAAATTATAAAAAGGCGTTCGATCTTCTGGCAGGAGAAGAAAAGTATACGGTAATTGACGGAAACCAATCCAGAGAGGCGATTGCGGATAATATATGGGAAGCGGTCAGAGGATATTTCGGCCTATAGAATGCGGCGGCCTTCTTCTTTTCCATTGAGTGCAGTCCTTTTCCGGCAAAATAGATTTCCGCAGTATCCAGTATTTACATGTATAAAATCCATGTGTTCCTATGGTAAAATGTTTTTATACATAAAATACACAGGAGGAGGGAACCATGGTTCAGGAAGCAAAAAGGGATGCGGAAATGGAAAAAGTCTACGGGGTATTTGAGGGGTATATTAAGGCAAGTCCTTATATTGAATGGCTCTGGTCCGAAAAACTTGGATATATCCTGATGCAGATCGAGGCGAAAGGGCAGGAGGTTGTGGAAAGCAGAGTAGTAATGGATGCCGGCGGTTTTTGCAGGATTTTGTTTCATGAAGTCGCAGAAGATGTGCTGCGGAAGCGGAACAGCGAACATACATCTTATGAGGCGGATGATTTGGAAAAGCGTGAGATTGAAAAAGCGTTGAAGCCCTATATCGACCGGCTGCCCGAATACAGGGATTGCTGCCGGGGATTGCTATAAGGGCGGAGGATTTTTTCACACAGGGAAATTTCATCATTGACAGAAAAAATATCCTGCCTTATAATCAGGAAAGAGCAGTAGACATTTGGCAATGCTTGAATATGAAAAACAGGGAGAGGTGGAAAGATGCGGATATAATTTACTTTTGATGGCATGAATGTACGTTTTGTGTTACCAAAGGTGGATTATGTTCTCATAACCTCTCTTTTTTGATGCGCAAAGGGCGTATAAATCCGCTGCGGAAGCGGCGCGCCCAAAAAGCGCGGGAATAAAATAAAAAACGGATTGAGGTTATTTTACGGGCATGGATTCCTTTGGCGACAGCTGGGAGGAGGAATTGAAATGGCAAGGATAGGCGTAAATAACCTCACTTTTTATTATGAGGGAAGTTTTGACAATATATTTGAAAATGTGTCTTTTTCCATTGACACGGATTGGAAGCTGGGATTTGTAGGAAGGAATGGAAAGGGAAAAACGACTTTTCTGAACCTGCTGCTCGGAAAATATGAATACAAGGGTTCTATCAGCACGAATGCGGCGTTCGATTATTTTCCTTATCAAATAAAAGAGGAGGATATGGAGCGGCCCGCAGCGGAATTCGTGGATGAGCTGAAAGCCGGAGTAGAGCAGTGGAGGATTTTCTGCGAACTGGATAAACTTGGACTGGACAGCGGGATTTTGTATCGACCGTTTGCTACGTTGAGTTTTGGCGAGCGGGCTAAGGTGATGCTGGCGGTTTTGTTTTCCGGGGAAAATGATTTCCTTCTGATCGACGAACCGACGAATCATCTGGACAGGGAATCGAGAGAGACGGTAAAGAAATATCTGGCAGGGAAAAAAGGATTTATTTTGGTATCCCATGACCGGGATTTTCTGGATGCATGCATTGATCATGTACTTGTATTGAACCGCCATTCGATCGAAGTGCAGACGGGTAATTTTTCCAGTTGGTGGGAAAACAAAAACCGGAAAGATGTTTTCGCCCGGATGGAGAACGAGAAGCATAGAAAAGAGATCGCCAAATTGAGAAAGGCGTCAGACCGATCCAGGCAATGGGCGGAGAAAAACGAGGATACGAAAATAGGCTACGATCCGTTGGATGATCATGCGAACAGGGCTTATATCGGTTCTAAGACGAAAAAAATGCAAAGCAGGGTTTCGCAAATAGAAAGTCGGATGGAAAAGGAAATCCAGGAAAAGGAAGGTCTGCTCGTGGATATTGAGAACCCTGTCGATTTGAAGATAAAGCCGCTGGAACATTTCAAAAAGAAGCTGCTTTCGGCCGATAAATACGGCTTACAATATGCTGGTGCGGAGAAACCACTGTTTGAAGGGGTGAGCTTCGAGGTCTGCCAGGGAGAACGGGTATTTTTAAACGGGGCGAACGGATGTGGAAAGTCCAGTCTCATTAAGGCCATTTTAAGAAAAATCGATGGAGAAAGAGAAAAAAGCGGATTCGAAGTGATGGAGAGCGGAAGTCTTCAGACGGCATCCGGGCTGAAAGTTTCCTATATTAATCAGGATACTTCTTTCCTGCGGGGAAGCGTTCAGGATTTTTGCAGGAAAAAGGATTTGGATGAAAGCCTGTTTTGCGCCATACTGCGCCAGCTGGATATGGAGAGGGTGCAATTTGTCAAGAATATGGAAGATTATTCGGAAGGACAGAAGAAAAAAGTATTGATTGCAGCGAGTCTGCTCAACCCGGCGCATTTGTATATATGGGATGAACCTTTGAATTATATCGATGTATTTTCCCGGATGCAGATAGAAAAGCTTTTGATGGAATATAAGCCCGCTATGCTGGTGGTGGAACACGATGTCCGGTTCCGGGAACAGGTGGCCACGAAAACGGTGGAACTGGGGATTGGTGATTGTCAGGTGGGAAGGAAAGGTGGTATAATGACAGGCAGATAACCGGTTCCCCGATGGAAACCGGCAAAAACAGGCGATGAATGAAAAGGCAGGAGGAATGGGATGAAACAGGACATGATAGCAGTTTTGGATCTTGGAAGCACAAAAAATACAGAGCTGGCGAGGGCGATCCGCGCTTTGGGCGTGTACAGTGAGATATACCCTCATGATATTACGGCGGAAGATCTGGAAAAATCAGGAAATCTAAAAGGGATTATTTTATTTGGAGGAGAGAACAGGGTGGTGGATGGAAGTCCTGTGGAAATACGTCAGGAATTGTATGATATGGGCTGCCCGATGATGTCCATTGACCATCCCACGTCCAAATGCCCGCAGAAGCTGGAGGCGATGCCGGAAGAAGAGGGGTTGAAGAAATTTGTATTCGGCGACTGCAAGGCGGAAGCGAACTGGAATATGAAGAATTTTATTGAGGATCAGGTGGAACTGGTACGCAGAAAAGTAGGGGATAAAAAGGTGTTGCTGGCGCTGTCGGGCGGCGTGGACAGTTCGGTAGTGGCTGCCCTGTTGATCAAAGCCATTGGCCGGCAGCTGGTTTGCGTACATGTGAACCATGGGCTGATGCGGAAGGGCGAATCGGAAAGCGTAATCGAAGTATTTAAAAATCAGATGGACGCCAACCTGGTTTATGTGGACGCCCAGGAACGTTTTCTCGGAAAACTGGCCGGAGTGGCAGATCCTGAACAGAAGAGAAAGATTATCGGCGCGGAATTCATCCGTGTATTCGAAGAAGAGGCGCGCAAATTGGAAGGCATTGATTTTCTGGCGCAGGGGACGATTTATCCTGATATCATTGAGTCGGGCACGAAGACGGCGAAAATGGTAAAATCCCACCATAACGTAGGCGGGCTTCCCGAAGATCTGAAATTCGATCTGGTGGAACCATTGTATTATCTGTTTAAAGACGAAGTGCGTGCCTGTGGTCTGGAACTTGGGCTTCCAAGAGAGATGGTATACCGCCAGCCGTTCCCGGGGCCGGGGCTGGGTGTAAGGTGCCTGGGAGCCATTACGAAAGAACGCCTGGAAGCAGTGCGGGAGTCGGATGCCATTTTACGAGAGGAGTTCGCGATAGCCGGGCTTGACAGGAAAGTGTGGCAGTATTTTACGGCGGTGCCGGATTTCAAATCGGTGGGCGTGCGAAATCATGCGAGATGCTTTGAGTATCCGGTAATCATCCGCGCGGTGAATACGGTGGATGCCATGAGCGCGACGGTGGAACAGGTGGACTGGCAGGTGCTGCTGAAGATCACGGACAGAATTATGAAAGAGGTTCCCAATGTGAACAGGGTCTGCTACGATTTGAGTCCGAAGCCTACGGCGACGATTGAATGGGAGTGATAAGGAATTTATTATGGATAAAATGGACAGAGCTATTACAACATTATTTATGCTGGTGTCGGTCGATGGAAAAATCAGCACTGGCGCATCAGATAATTTAGACGTGGATAAGGATTTTCCTAAAATTGCAGGAGTGAAAGAAGGATTACATCAATATTATGAAATAGAGCAGACGACGGATTTATGGTCGATAAATTCCGGCAGAGTGCAAGCCAAGATCGGCATTAACACAGCGGACATGCCAAATAAAACGCCGGTCTCCTTTGTTATAATTGATAATCAACATTTAAAGGAACATGGCATACGCTATTTTTGTGCTTTATCAAAACAATTCGTTTTGGTTACATCCAACGAAAACCATCCGGCATTTGGAATGGAAGAAGAGAATCTCCATATCATATATCAAAAGGAACTATCGCTGAAAGATGTTCTTACAAAACTCAAATCAGAATATGATTGTGAGAGAATAACGATACAAACAGGCGGTACATTAAACGGACTGTTTCTTCGTGAAGAGTTGATAGATTATATCGATATTGTCGTGGCGCCTGTATTAATTGGCGGTAAAGATACGTCCACTCTAATTGATGGAAAATCCTTATTGTCAGAAAGCGAATTATCAAAATTAGGTGTGTTGAAATTGCAGGAATGTGTAGTTTTAGAGAACTCATATCTTAGATTGCGCTATGAAGTAATTCACTCAAATTAATTTACGCACAGAATTTAATGATTCAGTTATGGGTCAGATGAGGAAAGGGAAAATTTTGAATATTGGATGAAAAGGTATATTAGGGGAAAGAAAGGAAATAAAGACCTCAACGAGCAGGATTTTGTGATTCGAATTCCTGGCGGCTGACCAGTGGGGTGTATCGTCGTCCAAATACGTTACCGCTTCTGGCGAAACCTGCGACCGTGATAAGATTTTTCTTCAACATTCTGGTTAATGTAGTGTGAACGGTTGCCAGTTTCAATTCGTCCTTGGATTCCATGATCTCGGATGCCAGCAGTGGTTCGCCCGCCGTCCACAATATATGAAGAATATCCATTTCACGCGGGGATACGCTGCATCCGTTTATTTTTATACCCATACTCGTCACCTCAATTCGTAAAAATAAAGCAGCATTGGCTGTCACATCGGTCATATGCTGCTTTTATCGTCTTATTTTGTCCCATTTTATCATATTTATATTTCTGTGTAAATGTTTTATTGTGGCACGCGAATTTCTGCCGGAAATGCCTGGGGCGGGGAATTGCCGCCGGAATGGGATAAGTTTGTTGAAATGGCGGGGACATTTTGCTATAATCATAAATATGCCGCTATAACAAAACACCTGGAATACGGCATTTTTCATTTAGATTTGAGACGCAGCGAAGCTGCGGCATGGAGGTTAGCGTGAAGAAATTATATTGGAATGATAAGGGGAGGAAGACACTTTTCTTAATCTGCCTGGCAATCAGTTTTCTGGCAATATGGATTTACAACTTTATGACGCCCCTTATGTCAGACGACCTGTTGTTCCGGGCGTCGGATTATAGTTCGCCGCTGGATATTTTCAGACAGGAATACAAACAGTATATGACATGGACAGGGAGGTCGGTGCTTCAGATTATTTTAAAGATATTCAGCCTCACGCCCAAGTGGATTTTTGATTTGTGCAACAGTTTGTGCTTTGTTCTTCTCACGCTGTTGATTTATTACAACGTGAAGGACAGGAAAAAATATGATGTGTTTCTGCTGATATTGATTAACTTGTTCCTGTGGAATTTCAGCGTGGACTTTGACCAGACTGTTTTGTGGCTGGGAGGAGCGTGCAATTATCTTTGGGGAATTGTGATCCTGCTTGGATTCCTGACTTTATTCCGTTATTTTATGGATTCCGACAAGTATCAGTTTTTGGAAAAAAGCATGAAAGAGGGAAAGGGACGGAAAAAAGCGATCCTGGTCAGCGCGGCATTATTCTTTTTCGGAATTTTGGCCGGGTGGGGCAATGAGAATACATCGGGGGGCGGCATTCTGATCGCCTTGTTGTTTTCTCTCCTTTATTTTTATAAGAAAAAAAAGATATGCCCTTGGACGATTGCCGGGCTCGCCGGTATGGCGTCCGGCTTTCTGGTCATGGTGCTGGCTCCCGGCAACAAGGCCAGGGGAGCGCTGATGAAGGCGGATGAAGTATACAGCGGTTTTATGGTTTATGTGAGCAGGGGATTGAAGATTAACAAGGCTGTCAATGAATATATGATGATCTATATCGCTGTGATTTGTCTGCTCTGCGCCTATTTGCTTTATAAAGGAAGAAAACTGGAAGAGTTTACGGATTCCTTTATTTTCTGCCTGGCAGGGCTGGCTACGAGTTATGTGCTGATTTTGACGCCGGAGCCGATGCCGCGGGCCTATTTTGGGGCGAATATCTTCTTTGCCATAGCCTGTATACAGATGATTCAGAGGATCAGGGAAGAGGATACTTTGCTGATCTCGCTGAAGACAGGGGGGATTGTGGCGGCAACAATCTGGATGTTTTTTGTTTATACGGAAAACGGTGCCAACCTGGCCAGAATATTGCGCGAGGTGAACGAAAGAGAGGCATATATTCTGGAGCAGACAAGCCAGGGAAATTACGATTTGACGCTTCCTATGTTAAGGCCGGAGTTTCAAACGAAATACAGTTTTATGTATGATAACGATATTTCCATGGAAGAAGATTTTTGGATCAATGAGGTCTTCCGCATAAAATACGGGCTGAACAATATAGAGGCAGTCCCAAGGGAAGACTGGAACGAAGGAGGCTGACCCGGAGAACGGAGGAATGTGAGGAAAAGATGAGGAAAACGGATACTTTTTTTGTAATTCATAATTTTAATACGGTTCCCGAGGAATTGGTGGGATATTGCAGGGATTATATTATATATGATGCTTCTATCGATCCGAAAGTGACGGCGGAGCTGGAAAAACGGGGATATCACTATATGCATATAGAAAATACGGGGCATAACATTACCACTTATTTTCAGTATTTTTCAGATTATTATGATAGTTTGCCGGAATATGTCTGCCTGTGCAAAGGAAATATGCTGGGCCGCCATTGCTCGAAGAAATATTTTGACCGTGTTTACGATAACAGGTATTTTACATTTTTATATGAAGATAAGGATATCTTTGCGAAGCTGAAACAGCAGGGAATCGTGTCTGCGGAAGGTGATCCGATCGAATGCCTGGTGAGTGAATCCCGTTATCTGGAGGAAAATACTTCCTGGTACGTGGAGTCGCCCAATCATCCGCACCGTTATTTTGATGAGTACAACAGTCTGCTTTCCTTCATTTATAAAAAACCGGTGACGCCGAAATACAATGTATTTTCTCCGGGAGCATGTTATATTGTGGGGCGTTCCCAGGTCAGAAAGCATACGCCGGAGTTTTACCGGAACCTGAATAAGATTATGAACTATGGAATGTCGCCCAGTTTTCCGTCGGAGGCGCACCATGTGGAGCGGATGCTTCCGGTGATTTTTTGCGAGTCCTATGAAGAAAACGAATGGATGAATGACGAAGAGCTGTTTGATAAAAAGATAGAAGAACAGATTCCGTTGATCCAGTTCCAGGATTCGATCAGGGGAAAAAGAATGAAAAAACTGAGAAAGCTGGAATACCGTCTGAAGAAGGGGATTGGCTTATAAAAGCGAAAAGGTGGATAAAATGTTTAAAAAATTGATGGCAATTTTTAACCGGAGGCAGAAGATACATCTACTGTTGCTGGGGATCATGATTTTTATAGGCGGTATTGTGGAAACGCTGGGAGTATCGGCGATGCTGCCGGTGATCTCGGTGATTCTTGACCAAGAGTCTCTGCAAAGTTATGAGATCGTTGGAAAAGTCATGGATATCATGCATATGGAAACGATGCAGACCTTTACCATGTTTTTGCTGGCAATGCTGATCGGGGTTTATGTATTGAAAAATCTTTATACCATATGGCTGACTTATGAACAAAATCGTTTTATTACCGTGAACAAAAATAAGATGATCAGCCAGGTGCTGCGGGAATTTTTAAACAGACCTTATGAATTTTATCTGGATGCGGATATTCCGACGGTATTTCGCATGACGGATTCCGATATACCGAACCTCTTTCAATTAATGATGGTTCTTCTGCAATTTGCCTCCGAGGCTATCGTATTTATATTTCTGGCGGGGGTTCTTGTCATAACCGATTGGAAAATGGCGGTTATGATGGTTGGCGTATTCGGCGTAGTGACCATATCGATGAGCAAAGGAATGAAGCCAAGGCTGAACGCGCTGGGGAAAAGGAACCAGGAAGTACAGTCCAGAATCGCCAAATGGAGGATTCAGGCTATTTACGGGATAAAAGATGTGAAAGTGCTTCATAGGGAGGAGTTTTTTGCCTATAACTATGAAAATTCGGGAAAATATGGGGCGACGTTGTCACAAAAATATGCGGTATTGAACTGCATCCCGAAAAATCTGATCGAGACGGTATTTATCGGCAGTCTGGTGGGATATATTATGGTGTATATCGGAGCGGGCAATGACGTGGACAAGCTTGTTACCGTATTGTCCATTTATGCGGTGGCGGCGATCCGATTGATGCCGTGTTTAAACAGGATCAATACTTATCTGGCGGAGATCGCTTACAACCAGCCCTGTCTGGATTATGTTTATGAAAACATGAAGGTAAGCAGGAAGAGCATGGAAGAGAACAGCTACTTAAGGACCGGTGATTATGAAAAGAAAATGGGGATTCATGACAAGATAGAGCTGACAAACATTACTTATGCTTATCCCAATACGGATAAAAAGATATTTGATCATGCCAATATGACGATTCCCTATGGAAAGTCCGTAGGGATTATGGGAACTTCCGGAGCCGGAAAGTCTACGGCGGTGGACATTATATTGGGACTGCTTCACGTGCAGGAAGGAAATATCACCTGCGACGGCAAGGATATTTTTGAAAGCTACGCTTCCTGGCTGGCGCAGATCGGTTATATTCCCCAGACGATTTATCTGATCGATGAGTCCATAAGGGAGAACATCGGTTTTGGCATTAAAGCGGAAGATATTGATGAGGAGAGAGTCTGGGAAACTTTGGAAGAGGCCCAGCTGAAAGATTTTGTGGAATCGCTGCCGGAAGGGCTGGATACGAAAGTAGGGGAAAGAGGGGTAAGGCTGTCCGGCGGACAGCGCCAAAGGATCGGTATCGCCAGGGCATTGTACCACAATCCGGAGATACTTGTGTTTGACGAGGCGACTTCTGCATTGGACAATGAAACGGAGGCGGCCTTGATGGAGGCGATCAATAGTTTTCATGGGAAAAAGACGATGATTATCATTGCCCATCGATTGAATACGATTGAAAACTGTGATATAATTTACAGAGTTTCAGAAGGGAAAATGGAAGAGGTCAGGAGGAGAGAGGGATAATGAGGGTCGTAAAAAAAGCGGTGATCGGGGGCGTCGTTGCAGTGGCATTGGCTGTATCGCTATATTTTGCATTGGTGTGGGCCAGTGTAAAAAGCACAAGTATGATTCCGGTGACGGTTGTTTCGGAAGTGCTGGAGTAGACCGGATCAAAAAGGGGAAGGGGGAAATATGGAAAATACGCAAGATAAAACGGTGGATTATGGGAGGCTTTTCCGGGTGCCGGAGGCATTTGTACAGGTAGAGGGCAGCTGGAAGAAAGAACATTCATTTGGAAAAGAAAGGGAGAACATTTTATATTCAGTAGCCTTTCGGAATCTGTCCGCAAAAACACAGGTATTTCATTCCAATGTAAGGGAGCATTTGAGGACAAGATTGACGCATACATTGGAAGTGGCGAGAATTGCGGCTGACATGGCGGAAGAACTTGGCCTTGATGCGAAGCTTGCGGAGGCAGTTGCTTTGGGGCATGACTTGGGACATACACCTTTCGGCCATGTAGGAGAGCGGGCAATTCACAGATTTTCGTCCGGAGAGGACAGAAAATATACATTAAAAGATGGCGGGCGTATGGATATGCCGGGAGAAATGAGAGGATTCAAACATAATTTACAAAGCGTGCGTTTATTGGTAGATTATACTACGGGATGTGAATTTTCTAATTTTGTGCTTTATGGAATCCGGGAGCATAGTAGTACGGAGTATAAGAAGCTGGGTGAAAGAGGCAGAACCAGCTTTTTTGGGATATATAAGAAACATTGTGGAGTGACGCTGGAAGATGGGGCTGTCATTCCTGCATGGAGCGTAGAGGCTTTTCTTGTAAAATGGGCGGATGAAGTGGCGCAAAGGCACCATGATATTGAGGACGCCTATTTTCAGAAAATTATGTCTCCGAAGCAGATCATGGAACAGTTCAGGGAATTGAGCAGGTTTGCGGAAACGGAACAGATGAAAGAGATCTATCAGGAGATGGGGAGGTTGGCGGAAAATTATGAATTCCTCAGCGACAGGGAGAGGGATATGTTCCCCCATTATCTTGCTGAGTTTGTGATAGGGATCTATGTTCCGGGACTTATTCGGGAATTCCGGGAATGTATGAAAAAGGTTGCTGAAAAATATGGGATTCGTATTCCGGGTGATTTGGAAAATATATATACTAAAATACAAGAAAGCGATGTCAGGGAAATATTTTCCCTAAAGGGTACGGAGATAGAAAAATGCGATAAAAAACTGAATAGCGGCTTAAAATATGCGATTTTGGATTCTTATGAGGTACAGAGAATGGATGGGAGAAGCGAGTATATCGTCAGACGATTGCTGCGTGCTTATAAATCCAATCCACAGCAGCTGCCGGATATGTATATTAATCGACTAATGAAAGAAGAACTTTTCAGATTCCTTTCCGATCAGGCGAACGGTATTATGGAAAAGATCAGGAATGAACTGGGATATAAAATTGATCCGGGGGATGTGGAGAAATGGCATAACTATGAATGCAGGAATGCCTTGCGCGTGCTGCTGGATGACCCGGAAACGGAGACATTGATTTCTCCCATATTAATGAGAGTAATTTTTGATTATGTTGCATTTATGACAGATCGATCTGCGTATGAGGAATATAGGGAATTATATGAATAACAACATGGATAATAAGAGAAAATATATTGAAGAACTGAAAGAAAAAGCGGCTCAAGTAAAAGAAATTACAGGAGAATACCGAAAAAGGCGGCCTTTGGTTATTGAATTCAGCGGTGCGCCAAAATCAGGAAAAACATCCAGTATCAATTCGTTGATGCAGTTTTTGAAAAGAAATGATTTTAAAGTAAAGGTACTTCAGGAATCAGCCAGTATTTGTCCGGTAAAGGATAAACATAGCCCTATGTTTAATGTCTGGACTGCCTGCGATTCTATCCGTTCATTGATCGGTGAGCTGGAATCGGACAGGATGCAACATGATGTGATCATCATTGACCGTGGGATTTTTGATGCCATGTGCTGGTTCCAATGGCTTTTAAACCAGAAAAAGATGGATCATAAGATGAAAGAGATCATGGATCAGTTTTTGTCAATGAGAGAGCTGATTTCCTATATTGATATCGTATTTATTTATAAGGCGAGACCGGATGTTTCTATTGAAAGGGAATATGCTTCACTATTAACAGATGTTTCTGGCTCAATTATGAATGAAACAGTCTTAAAAGAATATTTAAAAGCGATAGAAGATACGGAGAAATATTTGCGGGATAAAAATTGGTTTCGCGAGATGCATACGATAGATACTTCGGACAAGGATCAGAATGATATAGGAAAAGAGGTTACGGAGACTGCATTGAGGATTCTAAAGGAATTATTCGAGGAACAGATAGGGTATATCAGCTTATCGGATCAGATGATAGAACAATTCAGAGAAAATCCATGGATGGCATATAGCAGGTATGAGGAATTGGGTGGTATGGAACAGAAGCTTATGTTTGGACAGCGTTCCGTCTTAGAAGAAGATGACAGGTATGTGCAGCCTATTCCTATCGTTGTGATCAGGGAAGAAACCACGGGATATGTGCTGGCGGTGCGAAAAGCGCCGAAGGCGACGAGGGAGGATTCCAGGGAAAAAGATAAAACTCTGCCATATGTAGGCGGCCATATCCGGCGTGAGGATACTAATTGCTGTGAGGACGATGGTTTTCTTGAAATCTGCAAGGCTGCATTGAAACGTGAGGTCAGAGAAGAACTTGGAATTTCGATTACGTTGGATGGTTTGCTGCCGGATATTATATATGTCAGGGATGCCAGCAGGAGCGACCTTCATATGGCAGTTTGCTTTGTTATTGAAGTGAAGGAAGAAACGCTGAAAGTACGGATGGAATCAGGAGAACTGAAGATGAACCGCGGAAAGGGTAAAAGCGGAAGGTTTGTGGATCCTTATTCTATTTATAACGAGGGAAATTCATGGGCGGAAGTTATTTTGAAAAAATATTTCCGTGTTGGCACCGGGCAATTATCAATGTTTGATAACGAGGAATAAAATGAAAGAAAGCATTCGCTGCGACCTGGAAAATTATATTGTAAATAATATCCTTCCGCAATACCGCAATTTTGATAAGGCGCATGGGCAGGAACATATTGAGCAGGTAATTGCTAAAAGCCTGTTTTTGGCGGGTAAGACCGGAGGTGATCGGGAAATGGCTTATGTGATTGCTGCTTATCATGATATCGGCATGCGAGTGTCGAGGGAAGACCATGGATTTCAGTCAGCTATTATTTTAAAGACGGATGTTTATCTTCCGAAGTGGTTTGACAGACAAGATATAACAATTATGGCTCAGGCGGTGGAGGATCATAGTACATCGTTGGGGAAAGAACCGCGATCCTTGTATGGGAAGATCATTTATCAGGCAGATAAGTCACTGGATGCGGAAACTGTTATCAGGCGGGCAGTTCAGTTTGGCGCGGTTCACTATAAGCATTATTCTTTTGAAGAACAGGTGGACAGAGTATACCAGTATACGAATAAAAAATACGGGAAGAACGGCTTGATGAAATTCTGGCTGGATATCCCGGAAGAGCATTCCCGGCTGCAAAGACTTCGTAAAAAGATAAAAGACAGAGAGTATGTGAGCAATGTCTGCCGGAAATACTATTAAGAGGATTTATAAATAAAAAAATTTAATAACAGGACAGATTATGAAGACAAAAGAAGACTTTCTCCTGACATATAAAATACAAGAAGAAGATTTTAAAGCAGCGGACATATCATGGGAGACATTAACAAAAATCCATGATGATTATAAGGACAAAAGAGAAAAAGATTATTGCGATGCCGGAAAGAGATTATCGCAAACGGTGTTTCCGAATCCGAAGGCATTAGGGATGCATTTCATTTATTGGAGAGTCAAAGAACCGGATCATCTTATTGCCAAAATTATCCGTAAAAGAAAGGATAACTACACAAAATATAAAGATATTGATGAAAACAATTATTGGAAGATTGTCAGGGACTTGATTGGTTTCAGAGGATTGATGACTTTTAAGGAAGACTGGCCGCAGATACATAGCCGGATTCTTTCTAATTTTGAAGATAACCGTGATTTGTACATACCGGAAGACGATTATACAAAGTATGATCGAAAAAGAGGGCAGTATTTGGCCGAACCTGTAAGAGCGCATATCCGCGACGGGGATAATAAAGAATTATATATGAAGTATCTGGGAAGTGAGAATATCATCAGCAAACAAAATTACCGCTCTGTGCATTATGTGCTGAAATGTGATGATATATGTGTGGAACTTCAATTACGCACACTGTTTGAAGAAGCTTTAGGGGAAATGGATCATGCAGTGAGATATCCTGAATATGCAACGGATATAAAACTAAACAGGTATGCGGGGCTGATGAACCATCTTGTGGGTTTGGCAGATGAATTGGGATCGTTTTATTTGGAATTATCAAATGAGCGGAAAGGAACGGCGCCAGAGGAGGAATCCCAAGTGGAAAGATCAGAAGAATCATTTTTGGCGGGTGGCAAACCGCCCGATATTCAAAAAATGGAAACGCCTGTTGACTGCTTAAATAATATTTTATTCAACTAAAGGAGCGGAATTATGGAGAAGATAACGGTAAACGAGTACATTTCGGAGGAAACGAAGCAGGTCAGTGAAAGAATCATGCGAATGATCGAAGAAGGAAAATTAAGGAATCACAAATTAAGTAATACCGCTGCTGTCCATCATGGGGACCTGGAAGAGAGGGAATTGGGAAATTACCTACGTTTTCTCTCAACCAGGAACTTCTATAATGCAATGTTTTTATGTGGTCAGGTGGATTATGAATAATATTGAAAATACTTATGCAAATTATGAGGAAATTGTTTCTGAATTTAAACGGGAAGTGATACAGAGCCGGTTTGAGCAAATATATGAAGAAATGAAAGCCTTTATCAAGCGAATGAGGATGGAAGATGAAGCAAAAATAAATGCGGAGATCTTGATGCAGTCTTTGTTGGATTATTTTTCTGACGTGTACCGTTTGAAAAAATACCAGAAAATCAGTCATACGAACGGAATCAAAATAAAAGCTTATGAAACTTTCTGGCTCGTCCAAAGAAAGCCCATTCAGTTGACGGCGGATGAATTGAATGACGATAGGAATATCTATATCAATGAGAAATTTGCGCTGTCTCGCCTGGTTAGTTATTTGCTGGGGGACAGAGTAAATATGCCGATTGTTGAAGAAAAACAGAAAGCATTTCAGAATTTCCTGGATACGTTGTATTATTATTTGAAGTTCAGGAGGTGCGATCCCCAATCAATCGAACTGATGATATTGGCGTTCAAAGCAGGGCAATTATTAGGCGATGAAAAAACGGAAGAAAAACCAAGAGAATAAAGACATCAGGACAAAAAGGAGACACTATGAAAGAAATCAGACTGGGCACGATTGGTTCGGGTCCCATTGTACATTCGATACTCGATAATGTGGCGGTTACGGATGGAATCCGGCTTGCGGCGGTGTATTCGAGAACGGAAGAGAAGGGGAAACAGCTGGCGGCAGAGTATGGTGCCGATAAAGTATATACGGATCTGGATGAGTTTCTGGAGGACGAGGAAGTCAACGTGGTTTATGTGGCATCTCCGAACCTTCTTCATTATGAACAGACAAAAAAAGCGTTGCTGGCAGGGAAAAATGTGGTTTGCGAGAAGCCGTTCTGCACGAAGGCGGAGCAGGCACGGGAATTGGCTGCGCTTGCCAAGGAGAAACATCTGCTCCTGGTAGACGCCGTTCCGACTGCATTTCTTCCTAATTTTGAAGTGGTAAAAAGAGAACTGCCCAAAGTGGGAAAAGTGAAACTTGTGCTGGGCAATTTCAGCCAATATTCCAGCCGCTATGACCAGGTGCTGGAAGGCGGGAAACCAAATGTTTTCAATCCCGAATATGGCGGCGGATGCCTGATGGATATTAATTTTTATAATGTATACCTGAATATTGCTTTATTCGGAAAACCGCAGGAAGCCATTTATTTTCCGAATATTTATGAAGGGCTGGCGGATACTTCGGGAATTTTGATCATGAAGTATGATGGATTTGTCAGCGAATCGGCGGGAGCCAAGGATACCTGGGGCGTGAATTCTTTCCAGATTGAAGGGGAAAAAGGTTATATTTACGTGAAAAGCGGAAGTAACCGAATGGCCGGAGTCCAGGTAGTTACAAAGGATTCGGAAGAGAACTTTAATGAGCAGGAAAAGCCGAACCCATGGTATTATGAAGTGGGAAAATTGACCAGTCTTCTTTTGAATGAAGACTATGAAACAATATATCAGGGCCTTGATGTGATGGTCGATGTAATGGAAGTCCTGGAATTAGCAAGAAAGAAAGCAGGAATTCTTTTTCCAAACGATGTTTAATCGTTGCGATTGAAAAAAGCGGACAGGGAAGATTTTCTTCCCTGTTCGATTGTTTTATAGAAAGGAAAAAAGAGATCGATATGAAAAAAACGGTATCGGAATCCAGGATAGAACAGGTATACCAAGTGCGTCCGGAACATTTAAATGGCGCAGGGAGGTTGTTTGGCGGGAAGCTGATGGAATGGATCGATGAACTGGCCGGCCTTGTTGCCCTCAGGCATGCGCAGAAAGATGTAATCACCGCTTCCGTAGATAATTTGAAATTTATACGGGGGGCGTATCAGAAAGATCTGATTGTGCTGATTGGAAGAGTGACATATGTGGGAAGAACTTCTATGGAAATACGGGTGGATACTTATATAGAAGACATGAAAGGCATAAGAAAGCCTATAAACAGAGCCTATCTGACTCTGGTCGCCGTGGATGCGGAAGGAAATCCGGTGGAAGTGCCGGGGCTTCTTATTGAGACCGAGGCGGAAAAGGCGGAGTGGGAAGCCGGAATCAGGAGACGGGAAATGCGGAAACAGAGGAAGGAAGAAGGATTTTGAACCGGAAGGAGCAAGAAGATTGGGAATGAAAAAAGGGGCTGTCGGGAAATAGATAGCCCTAAGCAAAACAGGGGCAGGTGCGACTTGTGAAAGTTACACCTGTCCCTGAATCTTAAAAACAGAAAAAAAGATGGCTAACGACAACCATCTTTCTCTCCGTTACATGTTATAATGTAACTATGTTTAAGCAAGATTATTATAACGATTTTTTTGAATTCGGGCAACAGAAAATTAACTTCAGCTTTTTCGAATTGTGTTTACCTGACGATGATCCCGTCTATACCCTTAAAAAAGTGATGGAGGAATTGGACTTCTCAGGCCTGCTGGCCTGTTATTCGGATAAGGGCAGAACAGGGTACAACCCGATTATGATGTATGCTGTTGTTACCTATGCAAACATGCGTGGGGTGAGGGCTGTTGACCGTATCGTGGAGTTATGTGAAAGGGATCTGGCTTTCATCTGGCTGACCAGGGGACAGAAACCAAAGAGGGATGCTTTTTATGATTTTAAAGGGAAAAAACTGACTGCACAAGTGCTGGATGGACTCAACTACCAGTTCCTGCGCCGTCTGGAAAAAGAAGGTCTGGTCACGCTCAAAGAGCTTTTTATAGATGGAACAAAAATAGAAGCCAATGCCAACCGGTATACCTTTGTCTGGCGTGGAAGCATCAATTATCATCTGGCCGGCCTGCTGGATACCATAGATGCTCTTTATACAAAGTATAATACGTTTTTACAGGAAAACGGATATGGACCGAAATACGATCTTGGGGATGCCCGGATGTTTGTCATAGAGGGCATGGAAAAAGTCAGACGTGTGATCGCAGAAAACCGGAAACGGAAACTGACAAAACACAAGAAACTGTCTAATAATACAGTCATAGAGATCGATCATTGTTCCCCGCTGGAAATTTTAAAGCTCCAGAAAGATCTTATCCGGATCGCTGAGAGAGAAAATATCGGGTTTGTTTATGGAAAAGGACAAAGGAAACCACAGATCCAGCAGCTTTATGAAGAACTGGAAGAATGCGGGAAACGCTTGATGGGATATAAGGAATGCTTTGAGATCATGGGGAAAGAGCGCAACAGCTATTCCAAAACGGACCTGGAAGCGACCTTTATGCGGATGAAAGAAGACCATATGCTCAATGGCCAGCTAAAACCGGCATATAATGTCCAGATCGCAGTAGAGAACTATTTCATTATCCACGGCTATGTAAGCAATGACCGCACCGATTACAATACACTGATCCCGGTAATGGAGAAGCATCGGATGGCTTTTGGTGAAGTGCTGGAAGAAGTGACTGCTGACAGCGGTTATTGCAGCGAAAAGAACCTGCTATACCTGAAAGAGCATCAGATTGCCAGCTATATCAAACTTCAGGATCATGAAAAAAGAAAGACACGTGCTTATACGGAGGACATCGGCAAGTATTATAACATGACATACCGGATCTTTGAGGATGAGCATTACTATGTCTGTCATGATGGGAGGCAGCTGCGCCATATCCGGACAGAAACCAAAGAGCAGGAAGGATATACCCAGACATTCGAAGTATATGGGTGTGCAGACTGTAGCGGGTGTGAACATAAGTCCCGCTGCCTGTATAAATACAATGCAGAAAAGAATGCAGACCGGAACAAAATCATGAAGATCAATGAGCGTTGGGAAGAACTGAAGGAGGAATCCCAGGCAAACATCCAGAGTGAGAAAGGAATCCTGAAGCGCCAGATCAGATCCATCCAGACAGAAGGGCACTTTGGAGACATCAAGGAAAACGAAGGGTTCCGGCGTTTTAATTATCGTAGCTGCGAAAAAGTATATAAAGAGTTTATGCTGTACGCGATCGGTCGGAATATCAATAAATATCACCGGTTCCTTCATCAGGAAATAGAAAAATACGAGGGAAAAACAGAGCAGAAAACAGCTTAGGGAAAAGGATACCTGAAAAAAATAAGGTCAAGGGGGTATTGCGCCCTAAAATAAGTTCAGCGAAAAGAAAAGAAGGAATCCCACGGAATGTCAGGATTTGGAAAAGCCTGAATTTCATGGGATTCTCTTTTTCTTAGGAATCAGGGGCCAAAATCGGCATTAACCGACAGCCCCTTTTTACGCATTTTTATGGATACGGATGCCCTGTTGTTTGGAGCAGGTTTGATGGCTGGGCTTATTCAACTACGGCATATTCGTAATCCAGCATAAAGTTAGCGACGCCGTCCAAAGCCAATTCCTTAGGATCTAAAGTAAGAATACCGTCGCGTACCTTTGTATAAGAAACAGGCATATACTGGTGAAGCATGTTCATGGGGATCGGATACTCCCTCAAGTTGTCAAACAGTTTATCGATCGCTTTCGTTACTTCGGGTTGTCCGATATAGTAACGGGCGCGGTCGGAAAAGCTGTATTTTCTTGCCAGGGCCAGCTGCTTGTCGTCTCCATGGTAATGTTTCTGCCAGTTGCCGGGTTCCGCCAGCATGACTTTTTCCAATGTTTCAATGAAATCGGCCCGTTTGTCTTCCGGCACCAGTTCTTTTTCCATGAAACTCAGGGCAAATAACGCTTCCCTCAGCCCGTAGGTCAGAGCAGGACCTACTTTTAAAATAGCAATGCCGTCATTTACCATATTTTTCAGACATTCCGCACTCTGGTAATCGGTGGAATGGCCTTCAAAGCATACTTCCGGATATTTTTCCAGGGCGGAACAAAGCGCTGTAGCGGCATCGTGGTCGTAAAGGAAGACCTGGTCGTCGCCGAATTCCACGCCGGGCTGTACAACGACGGCAACTACATCCTTCCATCCTTCTTTTACGCCGGCTTCTTCAAAAATATGTTTATAAGTGGCAACGGTATCTTGAAAAGCCTCCGGGCTGGTGACGGACAGGCTGTCTTCCGCCTCCTGCGCGCCGCCTGGTATTGGAACTTCGCTCCCGATGATAAAGACAGGCCGCATAGCGTCAGGAACTTCTGCTTTCCGCTCTTCATAGCCTTTCATGGAAGCTTTGTAAAGCTCTGCGCCCCGGCGGGCGATAGTCTCGGTGGATAAAAGTCCCTCCGGGTCATCCGCTACTTTCATACTGGTATCTAAGTGGATCTTGGTAAATCCCGCTTTGGCATATTGATAAACCAGTTCCACGGATTTTTCCATGGCTTCCTTTTCGGGAAGGTTCTGCCAGGTGAGGGGACCCAGATGGTCGCCGCCGAGAATGATCAGTTCTTCGGGTACTCCGATCTCGCCGGCCATTTTTTGAATCATTTCATAAAAATCTTTGGGAAGCATTCCGGTATAGCCGCCGTATTGATTGACCTGATTGGCAGTGGCTTCGATCAGTACCGGCATTTGAAGCTGTTTTGCGCGTTTCAGTATAATTTCCAGCGCCAGCGGGTTAGCGGTACAATAGGAAGGAATGCCGCATTTTTTTCCCTGTCTGCGTTGTTCCATCATTTCTTGAATGGGGTGTTTCATTATTTTTTCTCCTTTCGCAATTTACCTGTTATGAATGATCAGGGCAGTTGTGCCTCGCCCATGCAGTAAGTCTGGCGAACCTGATAATCGTGTTCGAGAACGACCAGGTCGGCATCCATGCCTACTCCGATCAGCCCTTTGCGGTTATCAACGCCCAGACAGCGGGCCGGATTGATCGTACAGGAATTGATCGCATAGTTAAACGGCACCATAGCTTCTTCCACAAGAATACGGAGCCCGTCGTTCAGTTTCAGGGTGGAACCCGCCAGGCCGCCGGTGGAGGTCAGATGGGCGCTTCCGTCAGGATAAATTTCTATTTCATTGCCGCCGAAGATGTAACGGCTTCCTGCGGGAGATCCTTTTGCCATCAGGGCGTCGGATATCATAATGGAGTAGTCCGGCCCTTTGGAGATAAAGTAGTTGTTCAGAGCGGCAGTCGTGGAATGATTGCCATCGCAGATGATTTCGCCAAACATCGTGCGGATGCGGTAAGCTGCGCCGACCAGACCGTTTGCACGGTGGTTAAAGGGCGTCATGCCGTTATAGACGTGGGTCATGGAACGCGCGCCATGGGCATAGGCCATTGCTGCCTGCTCATAAGTTGCAGCGGAGTGTCCGATGCTGACAACGACATTATGCTCCGTTAAATAGTGAGTCAGGGCAAAATCTTCATCCGTTTCGGTAGCCATGGTAATATAGCGGATATTTCCTTTGGCCGCTTCCTGATAGCGTTTGAACTGTTCGATGGTAGGCTTCACAATATGCTGCTCCGGCTGTGCGCCCTTATATACCATGTCCAGATAAGGCCCTTCAAAATGAATGCCGAGAATTTCAGCGCCTTCGTAACCGTCTTCCATAACCTTTGCCACGTTGGCTACCGCTTTCGTAAGAACTTCTTCGCTTTGCGTAATGGTGGTGGCGAGAAAAGCGGTAACGCCTTCGCCCACTATATTTTTCGTCCATTTGCGCAGACCGTCTTCATTGGCGTCGTTAGTGTCAAAACCGTATGCGCCGTGACAGTGGATATCCAGAAAGCCGGGAACAATTCTAAGATCTTCATAATCCACATCGGCGGGCCGGCTGCCATAGGGAACAATATCCGTGATTTTTCCGTCTTTGATCTCAAGCCCGGCTGCCATGAACTGGTCTGCAATCCATATTTTTTTACCTTGAATTAACATGAAAAAACCCTCCTGTCTGAAAATTCAATATACTTTTATTATTATATCTCATTATAGCATTGAATAAGCGAATGAAGTTGTATTTTTTAAGTGATTCATTATCAGTTTTAGTAGCCGTATTGTTTTTTTGGAAAATCCTGCGGTATAATTTGATTATGCTTTGCAAAAAGTATACTTGTAAAAAGTATGATATACTGTTTTATATCATTCAGAAAATTATAATAAAGGAGGACAAAAAAATGAACATTTTTGACATTTCCCCGGAAAAGATGAAAGAGACCTCCTCTGTATTTACTCTTACTGAAATCAACCAGCAGCCTTCCACATGGAAGAAGACCTGCGCTCAGATTGCAGGTTGCAAGGAAGAGCTTCAGGCATTTCTGGATCAGGTGCTGAAAGCAGAGGATTTTGATATTGTTCTGACGGGGGCAGGAACAAGTGAATTCGTAGGGAATTCCTTATATCAGGCGTTGAACGGAAGATATGGGTATAAAGTAAAATCTTATGCAACGACAGATATCGTACCTTCCCCGGAGAATTTCCTTTCCCGCACGAAACCTACCATTCTTGTAAGTTTTGGGCGTTCCGGCAATTCTCCCGAATCCATCGGAGCGGTGGAAGCGGCGGAGGTCGTATGCAAGAACCTGTATCACCTGTTTGTAACATGTAATCATGAAGGGAGCCTTTCCAAAATGGCAGAAAGCAGGAAAAACTGCTTTGCCCTTAATCTGACACCGGAAACCCATGACCAGTCCTTTGCCATGACTTCCAGTTTTTCCAATATGTATATGGCAACTTATCTGGCGTTTAATCTGGATCGCCTGGATGAGATTACGGCGAAGATTGATAAGGTGGGTGCGGCAGCGACAGATTTCTTAGAGAACGGGTACCCCGTTGTACAGAAGATTGTGGATGAATTTGATTTTAACCGCATCGTATATTTGGGCAATGTGGCATTAAAAGGCGTTTCCCAGGAATCGGCCCTGAAAATGCTGGAATTGACGGCAGGACAAGTAGCTACCATGTATGATTCCCCTCTCGGATTCCGCCATGGCCCCAAATCCATTATTGACGACAGAACGTTGACCGTCGTATATTTGAGCGATGATCCGTACCGCCGTAAATATGAGCTGGATCTGATCAAAGAAATGAGTCCCCAGAGAAAGAAGAACCGTATTGCGGTAGTAATGAATACGCCTTGCGAAGAGGCAAAGGGTCTGGTGGATTATGCAATAGAGATGAATGTAGGACAGCCGATGGAAAATGTTCTTCTCGGATTCGCATATGTCGTATTTGCACAAACCCTCGCCGTGCTGAAATCCCTTTTCCTGGGAATTACGCCGGACAATCCCTGCCCTACCGGAGAGGTAAACAGGGTAGTGAAGGGAGTAACATTATATCCATATACATTAAAATAGGAGGATGCTATCATGGTAGGTTTATTGATTACAGGGCACGGCCATTTTGCAACGGGACTTGGCTCCAGCCTGAAGTTGATTACTGGCAATACGGAAAATATTGTTTATGTGGATTTTGAAGCGGATCATTCCACGGATACGCTGACAGAGAATATAAATAAAGGGCTGGATGAGTTAAAAGACTGTGACGGCGTTCTTGTTCTTTCCGATCTGGCAGGAGGTTCGCCGTTTAAAAGCGCGGTGGAATGCAAAGTTGCGCGTCCCGATCAGGCGATCGAGGTGCTGGCAGGCTCTAACCTTCCTATGCTGATCGAAGGTTCTATGGCAATGGCAGCATTTGATTCACCACTGGATATGGCGCAGTCGCTGATCGAGACAGGAAAAGAATATATCGTCCGGTTTGAACTGACGGCGCATGAAGACAATGCGGAAGAAGACGGAATTTAATTTTGATTTTTGCTTCAAAAGGAATGTGCCGCCGCATTCGCATGAGGCGCTGGGAGATAAACTATGAATATTAACTGGGAAGTAATCGGCTGGACCTGTATCACTTTGGCAGTGATTATGGGAATTATCGGACTGATCCTTGCTGTTATTTCTGCAAAAAATGTAAGGAAACGCAGGGAGACTTTGGGAGAGGTTCATACGGAGCTGAAAATTGGAAGTAAAGTAATGTTTGCCGGAGGAATTTACGGAAGAGTCGTGGGAATAGAGGAGGAAACGGTGAATGTGGAAGTGGCCAAGAGCACGGTCATCCAGATTTCACGGTTTGCGATCCAGGCTCTGGTCGATTCATAAATTTCAGGTGAAAAGAATAAACCCGCAACAGAGCGTATTTGCTGCTCTGCTGCGGGTTGTTTATGTACGGAGAGAATATCTTTGGCTGTCCGGGCGGCCTATGTTAAGGCTTAAAAAGCATTTTGGAATATTCGCTTGGAGCCATCCCGAATTTTTGCGTGAATGCCCTGGAGAAATAATGAATGGAGTTAAATCCAAGCATGAGAGCGATCTCACTGATGGTATACTTTCCTTCGCATATCATTTGCCGGCTGGTTTCAAGCTTCAATTCGTTGATGTATTTTTTCGGCGGCTGGTTCATGCTTTCTTTGAATAATATCTGTAAAGAAGACCGGGACAGGGAAAATTTCTGGCAGATTTCTGCGATAGTGATCGGTTCATAGATCGTTTCGTCAATATAATCCAGTATCTTTTCCAGAAGTTCGTCCTGATAATGCTGTCTGGCATCCGTTACGGTTCTCTCGTTTTTCGTGCCGATAAATTCGGACTGGAGGAGCCGGACAACGGTTTCCTGGAGCAGGCATAACATCAGGCTGTTCATATAAGGAAGCTGTGAAGTGCTTTCCATAACAAAAGTCTTAATCAGCGTATGTATTTTTTTGTCATATCCGAATACTTTATTCAGCAACAGTTCATAATGTGTGCTTTCCACATCATAAACGATAGTTTCCATATCGAAAATAATCGTAACATAAGAGCAGGAGCAGCCTTCCGGAATCTGCTGCGTATGAAACTGGCCGGGGCCATATATGATCAGTTCCCGTTCTTTCAGGCTGTAAGAATGGCCGTCTATTTCAGACATCATGCATCCCCGGTCAACATAGGTGAGTTCGAAATAGGAATGTTTTTCACCTCCAAACTGATAGCCGGAATTGCGGATGGAGTAATAGTATCCGAGAATCTCGCTGATTCGGATGCGGGGAAGGATTCGTTCAAACAAATAAGGTGGAGAAAGCGCTTCCACGGTAGATGAATAGGACGTGATGGTAATTAGCTTGCAGGTAATGTTGGATGTAACGGCTACAAGAGAAAAGTAGGTGCCGGGTTTAAGCCTTACCAGCCGATGAACTGCGAATGCCGTTAAATGTTCTGCCTGCGGGGCTTCGCCGACCAGCAGAGCCGCCATGCCTTCCTGCATCTCGAGATAAACTTCGCAGTCAAAGCGGTAAAGCTGGCTGACATAGCGCTTGGCAATCAGATGCCAGTTCCGGCTGATCATGCCGCATTCTTCCAGATTCAGGGGCGTTTCGTAGACAGAACCATATTTTTCGAATTCTGCACTTGATGTTTTTAACTGCATATGTAACCTCCATAATTAGAAATAGTATATATTTTTTTGGGATAAATGTCTATAAAATCTTGGGAATTTCTGAATAACAAAGGCAGCGAAACCTATTTCCCGCAAGTAATTTATTATGCATTATGACTAAAATATTTCTATAAAAGGCCTTGTAAATATAAAGAATGAGAGAAAAAAATTAAAATAATATTAAAAAAATCGAAAAGATTAAATAATCTGTTGAAAGATACAAAGACTAATTTTGCAGAAAGTTTTATAATAAATAAATCTGAATGGGATTTTCAGAAAAGAATCATAATTGAAGGAGGGAGAATTATGCCCAATATTGTTTTGACACGAATAGACAACCGCTTGGTTCATGGCCAGGTGGCCACTCAATGGTGCGGTAGCATTGGCGCTAACCTTATTTTGGTAGCTAATGACAATGTGGCAGGCGACAAGCTCCGCCAGGGTCTTATGGATATGGCGGCGCCGAGTTATGCGGCTATGCGTTACTGGACTTTGGAGAAGACCATTTCTACCATTCATAAGGCATCCGACAAGCAGATGATTTTTATCGTGTGTGAGACGCCGCAGGATGTATTGACGCTTGTGGAAGGCGGAGTGCCGATCAAAAAAGTGAATATCGGCAATATGCATATGGCGGAAGGGAAACGTCAGGTTGCAGGATCTGTAGCCGTAGATGACAGCGATGTAGCTGCCTTTGCAAAATTGCGTGAGCTTGGTGTGGAGCTTGAAATTAGAAGAGTTCCTTCCGAGGGCACGGAGAACATTGAAAAACTGTTCAAATAATGAGTAACTATTAATTATTAGAGAAAGGAGATTGTATAAATCATGGAATTTAATGCAATTCAGATTATTCTGGTTGGCGTATGGGCGTTTATCGTAGCCATCGACCAATTCGACTTGTTAGAATCTCTGTATCAGCCTATCGTATCAGGTGCGGTGATCGGCGCTATTCTCGGCGATCTTCCGACCGGCCTTATCGTAGGTGGTACATATCAGTTAATGACAATCGGTAACATGCCTGTCGGCGGAGCACAGCCCCCCAATGCGGTTATCGGTGGAATTATGGCAACTGTATTCGCAGTTTCTTCCGGACTTGATACCACGGCGGCAGTTGGTCTTGCAGTACCTTTTGCATTGATCGGCCAGTATATGGTAACATTGTTGTTCACGGCTATGTCCCCGGTTATGTCCGTAGCGGATAAGATGGCAGAGAAAGGTGATACAAAAGGTATCGTTCGTTTGAACTATCTTGCTATGGGAGCTCTTGGTCTCTTATTTGCAGTTGTATGTATCGCTGGTCTGATCGGCGGAAGCGCTCTTGGGAATACTTTGGATAAATTGTCCCAGGATTTCGCATGGATCATGAACGGTCTCGGCGCTGCTGGCGGAATGATGCGTTTCGTTGGTTTTGCTACTCTGCTTCGTATCATGCTGTCCAATGACCTGTGGGGTATCTACTTTGCAGGCTTTGCACTTGCAACAATTATCGGATTCATCCCGGAACTGGGTGGTTCCGCTCTGATCCTTATCGCATTCGTTGGTATTGCAATCGCACTGAACGACTTCCAGACCCGCGTTGCAATTAAGAAGAATGCAGGAAGCGCAAATGGAGGTGAAGAAGATGGCATCTAATAAAACACAGTATAATAATTTGACACCGGCTCAGCCGCTGGATAAAAAAACTCTGAATAAGATGGTATGGCGTTCACTGAACCTGCAGGCATCCTTCAACTATGAAAGAATGCAGGCGGCCGGATGGTTATATTGTATCCTGCCGGGCCTTGAGAAGATTCACGCAGATGACAAGGAAGACCTTGAGACTTCCATGCAGCACAACCTTGAGTTCTTCAATACGCATCCGTTCCTTGTAACTTTCGTAATGGGTATTGTACTGTCCCTGGAACAGCAGAAAGCGGACATCAATACCATCCGTGCGGTCCGTGTGGCTGCAATGGGTCCTTTAGGCGGTATCGGAGATGCTATTTTCTGGTTTACTCTGGTTCCGATTACAGCAGGTATTACATCGAATATGGCAATTAATGGCTCCCTTGCAGGGCCTATCCTGTTCCTGTTGATTTTTAACGTTGTACAGTTTGGCGTACGTTTCTGGCTGATGGGCTGGTCCTATAAACTGGGGTCTAAGGCTATTGAAATGCTGACAGCTAATGCAAAAGAGTTTACCCGTGCAGCTTCCATGCTGGGTGTATTCATTGTTGGTGCTTTAACATCTAACTACGGTGGAACAACAATCTCTTTGGAAATCGCAAACGGCGAAAGCCCGATCGTTATCCAGAGCATTCTTGATGGCGTGCTTCCGAAACTGATTCCGTTGACCCTTACTCTTCTTCTTTTCTATCTGATGAAGAAGAAAGGCTGGAAGCCGGTTGCTTGTATCGGTCTGTTGCTCGTAATTGGTCTTGTTGGAGCATTGATCGGACTCTTCTAAAGTAAGATGATGAAAGCAGTCATATTTGATTTTAACGGTACTCTTTTCTTTGACTCATGCTTCCATATGGAAGCATGGTCAGAGATTTACAAAGAGATAAGCAATGAAGCAGATCAGGAACTGGATCCCGCATTGTTCTGCGGGCAAAATAATGATGAATTAATTCATACTATTGCCCCTGATTTGACAAAGGAAGAAAGACAGAAGGTGTCTGTCCGTAAAGAAGCCCTTTATCGGGATATCTGTCAAAGAAATCCGGAAAGGGTACATCTGACAGCAGGAGCCGAAAAATTATTTTTGGAATTAAAAGAGCGAAGCATTCCCTATGCATTAGCTACTGCCTCCATTATAGATAACGTAGATTTTTATTTTGATACGTTTCGTTTAGGACAGTGGTTTGAACGTGAGATGTGTGTCTACGATGATGGAGCATATGCAAATAAAGGAGAAATGCAGCTGGAAGCAGCCAGAAGATTAGGGACGGCATTTTCTGAATGTATTGTGATCGAAGATAGCATAGGGTCAATACGCTATGCAAGAGAGAATGGTGCAGGAGTAATTATAGGTATTGGAAGCAATCCTATCCATCCTGAATTGATTCGAGCAGGAGCCATGCACTGCATTTCTGATTTTACAGAATTTGATCTGGCATGGTTAAGGAACTGAAATCCCACAGAAGGAACTGTCGCAATGCGGCAGTTCCTTTATTGTGTGCCGAGCATGGCGCTAATCTTACTGGTGAAAGTCCAGTCACGGGTATTTACCGCCAAGTGTAGCGAACCACAAGTCGGTATCAGT
>KE159600.1:144888-218145 GCA_000403275.2 Lachnospiraceae bacterium 28-4 | reverse complement strand
TAGTAAAAGTTGGAATATAAGTTGTAGAGCCGTATACGAGACCCGTACGTACGGTTCAATGGGAGGGGCGAGAAACTATTCTCCCTCTACCCTATCATATATGGTGGTATAAATATATTAAGGTATGTTGGATAAAGTGGTAACGAATATAAAGCGGGGGATATATGGCAAAAGGGACGAATCAAAAACTGAAAGTTATTTATTTGATGAAGATTCTTCTGGAGAAGACAGATGAAGAACATAGTATTACGATGAACGAAATCATAGACTCATTGGAGTCCTATGGAGTCAGCGCAGAAAGAAAGAGTTTATACAGCGATATCGAGAGTTTGCGCCAATATGGAATGGATATTATAGGAAAACAGATGGGGAGAACGTATTATTATTGCGTCGGCAACAGGGAATTTGAGCTGGCGGAACTGAAACTGCTGGTGGATTCCGTTCAGGCGGCAAAGTTTATTACGGCCAGGAAATCCAATGAACTGATAAAAAAGATAGAAAACCTGGCAAGCAAATATGAAGCTTCCAAACTGCATCGTCAGGTATATGTAGCCGGGCGGATCAAAACGATGAATGAAAGCATTTATTATAATGTGGATATGATTCATGCGGCTATCGGTGCGAATTCTAAAATTACTTTTCAATATTTCCAATGGAATGTAGAGAAAAAAATGGAACTGCGGAAGGGCGGGGCGTGGTATGAGGTAAGTCCATGGGCGCTTTCCTGGGACGATGAAAATTATTATCTGATCGCTTTTGACAGCCAGGAGGATAAGATAAAACATTTCCGTGTGGACAAGATGCTGCATATCGGAATGACGGACGAAAAAAGAGAAGGAAAAAAATGTTTTCAGGAGTTTGACATGGCGGTTTATGCCCGAAAGATGTTCGGCATGTTCGGCGGGGAAGAGGAGACTGTAAAAATTGAATGTGATAACGCCCTTGCAGGTGTGATGATAGATAGATTTGGAAAAGATATAACATTTATAAAAAAGGACAACGGGCATTTTACCGTGAACGTGAAAGTAGCTGTCAGCCGCCAGTTTTTGGCATGGGTTATGGCGCTGGGAGAAGAAGCGAAAATTATCGGGCCGGAATCGGTGATTGTCCGGATGAATGCGGAAATAGACAGGCTGGTAAGGCAATATCGATAAAGGCATAAAGAATTGGATTAAATGTCCAATGACAATTCGGTAAAGATCATGTATGCTTATTGCACGGATTAGTAGCGGAGGTAATGGGGTAGTTATGAATCATAGAGAATATTCTAAGATCAATATGGAAAAGACAGGGATTTTGTTAAGGGAAAAAGTTGCCGAGAAAGGATATACGGTAAAAGATATCCAGAATTATTTGCAGCTGTCCTGTCCGCAGCCGGTATACCGCTGGTTTAAAGGAAAAGTGATGCCTTCTGTGGATCATCTGTTGATGTTGAGCAAAGTGCTTAAGGTTCATATGGAAGATTTGCTGGTAGTGGAAGAGGATATTGAGGGATGGGATAGGGAGATAGATGATGGCAAAGTGGCATATTATGATATACAGGGACAAAAAGGCATCGGAGAAAAAGAAAAATTTCCCGGAACGGTAGAGAGGCTTTGGATCTATTGGGGAAAATTAAATACAGGAGCGGCATAAAAGCGATGTAAAAAAGAATGCTCCGGCTGTAAGCCGGGGCACTTATTATGCGCAGGGGGGCGTAAGGAAATTAGCAGCTTTGCTGCACGCACCCCGCGCGGCGAGTAGGGAAGGTGAATCTTCTCTACTCGATTTTTTGTCATCGGTATTCCTTTCGTTATTCTGCGATAGACTTTCCAGATCAAAACCGCAGGAAAGCTATTTCTTAGTGTAATCTTAACGTTATAAGGGCAGTTTACTGAGGTTCCTTTCTTGACATAATTGGATTTTTATGAGAATATAGTTTAATAGTGAACAGTTTATATATAAACTGTTCGGATTTTAACTATTTTGTGAAAAGGGTTTAGACTAACATTGGAATAACAGCCGTTATAAGTAAACGGACAAGAGGGATGAAAAGTGGATACTGAATTTGAAACGCTATTATATGGACAGCAATTCAAAAAGCTTTATGAAAAAATGAGCAATCTGATTACTGGAAAATATGGACTGCACAAAGTAGAGATCGAGATTCTGCTTTTTCTGAAAAAGGGGAAAGGGGATACGGCCAGGGATATTGCGGAAAACAAATTTTTTTCCAAAGCGCATATTTCCCATGCCATCGATAAGCTTGTGGAATGCGGATATCTGGTGGGGAAGCCGGATGTACAGGATCGAAGATGCATTCATTTAATTTTGACAGAAAAGGCGGAGCCGGTATGCGGAGAACTTTTAAAGATGCGGGAACGCCTGATGGACATCGTATGCAGGGACATTACGGAAGAAGAACGCAGGGTGATGAGGCGGGTTGCAAAGAAGATTGCCCATAATATAAGCAAGGAACTCGGCGTTGAGATACAAAATAACGGAAAAAAAGAAATGGAGGATTTGGATGACAAGAAACAGTAAAAAAGAACAATTAGAAAATTATACTGTCCAATATGGAGAGGTTTGCAAAGAAAATAATCGTATTGACATTGACCTTTACGACCAATACGGAGTGAAGAGAGGGTTAAGGGATAAAAACGGAGAAGGGGTGCTTGCCGGACTGACCAATATTTCGTGGATCAAATCCCAGGAAATGATAGACGGAAAAAGGGTTCCCTGCGAAGGAAGGCTGCTGTACCGGGGATATGATATTATTGATCTGGTCAGGGGTTTCGAATATAGTTCCCGGTATGGGTTTGAGGAGATCGCATATTTGCTTCTGTTCGGCGACCTGCCGGATAAAGGGCAGTTAAAGGAGTTTAAGGAAAAGCTGGCAATGATGCGCACGCTTCCCACTAATTTTACAAGAGACGTTATTATGAAGGCGTCCAGCAAAGATATTATGAGTTCTTTGACGAAAAGCGTCCTGACGCTGGCTTCTTATGATAAACAGGCAGCGGATCTGAGCATTCACAACGTATTACGGCAGTGTATGATGCTGATCAGCGTATTTCCCATGATGTCGGTATATGGTTATCAGGCATATAACCATTATGAAAGGGATGACAGTCTTTACATACACAGGCCGGATGCCAGCCTTTCCACGGCGGAAAATATCTTGCGTCTGCTGCGCCCGGATATGAAATATTCCGAGCTGGAAGCTAAGGTTCTGGATATTGCCCTGGTGCTGCACATGGAGCATGGCGGAGGCAATAACTCTACATTTACGACCCGCGTGGTGACATCTTCCGGTTCTGACACTTATTCGGTGATCGCAGCTGCTCTTTCTTCCCTGAAAGGCCCGAAACATGGCGGGGCAAATATTAAAGTAGTGGAAATGATGGCCAATATTAAAAAACATGTGAAAGATGTGAACGACGAAGAAAAGATCAAGGACTATCTGGCGAAGATGCTGAACAAAGAAGTGTTCGACAAAAGCGGACTGATTTATGGCATGGGCCATGCCGTTTATTCCATTTCCGATCCAAGGGCAGTGATTTTCAAAGGGTTCGTGGAACGGCTGGCGCTGGAGAAAGGGCGTAAAGAGGATTTTAAACTATATTCTATGATCGAACGGCTGGCACCCGAGGTGATTGCCGAGAGGAGGAATATTTATAAGGGCGTGAGCGCCAATGTGGATTTTTACAGCGGATTTGTATATAGTATGCTTGATATTCCGTTGGAATTGTATACTCCTATTTTTGCCATGGCAAGGATCGTGGGCTGGAGCGCGCATCGTCTGGAGGAACTGATCAATGCGGATAAGATTATACGTCCGGCTTATAAGAGTGTAATGACAGAACGGGTTTATAAGGATTTGAAGGAGAGAGAAAGTTGAAATTACACCGAACGAAATTTCAGGAGAAATTTAATGAAGCTTTAAAAGCGGTGCTGCCGATTATCGGCATTGTCTTTGTTCTTTGCTTTACGGTAGCGCCTATTTCTCCCAGTATCCTGATGGCATTTTTAATAGGAGCGGTGCTTCTGATCGTAGGAATGATGCTTTTTACACTGGGAGTGGAGCTTTCCATGACCCCGATGGGAGAGCGGGTAGGGACATGTATGACCCAGTCGAAAAAGCTTTCGGTAATGATTATACTGAGTTTTATATTGGGCGTTGTGATCACCATTTCGGAACCTGATCTGCAGGTTCTGGCGGAGCAGGTTCCGTCGATTCCCAATTTAACGCTGATTTTTGCCGTAGCGTTTGGGGTGGGAATCTTTCTTGTCGTAGCTTTGCTGCGTATGCTGTTCGGGATTCCGTTATCTTATATGCTTGTATTTTTTTATGGCCTTGTCATTGCACTGGCATTTTTCGTGC
Organism: Lachnospiraceae bacterium 28-4; assembly: GCA_000403275.2. GTDB lineage: Bacteria > Bacillota > Clostridia > Lachnospirales > Lachnospiraceae > Kineothrix. The sequence goes on along the minus strand of KE159600.1, from coordinate 213,782 downwards.
CGAAAAGTTTTTTGTCGGTGGCTTTTGACGCGGGAGGTGTCACGACCGGGCCGATGACAGTGCCGTTTATTATGGCGATGGGTGTGGGTATTGCGGCGATCCGAAGCGATAAGCATGCGGCCGATGACAGTTTTGGCCTCGTATCGCTTTGTTCCATCGGCCCGATACTTTCGGTGCTGGTATTGGGGCTGATCTATCATCCTGAAAGTACGGAATACATACCGGAGCGAATTCCCGATATCAATAGTTCGGTAGAACTTTGGGGGCTGTTTGCGGAAGGCTTCCCCAAATATATGTGGGAAATGGCGGTATCGCTTTTCCCTATTTTAGTATTTTTTGGTATTTTTCAAATTATTTTCAGGGGAATACAGAAGAGAACGCTGATTAAAATAGGCATTGGGCTTGTATATACATATGCGGGGCTGTTCCTTTTTCTGACGGGAGTGAATGTAGGATTTATGCCGGCAGGAAATTATTTGGGACAGGTGATCGCATCAAATCCCTACCGATGGATTATCGTCCCGGTGGGCATGCTGATCGGCTATTTTATTGTTCTGGCGGAACCTGCTGTTTATGTGCTGACCAAACAGGTAGAGGATATTACTTCCGGCGCAATATCGGCAAAGGCTATGAGCCTTAGTTTGTCCATCGGCGTATCCGTATCGCTTGGGCTTGCCATGATACGTGTGTTGACAGGAATATCCATTTTATGGTTTATTATTCCCGGATACGGCCTTGCCCTTATCCTGTCCTTCATGGCTCCGAAAATTTTTACGGCAATAGCTTTTGACTCAGGAGGAGTGGCTTCCGGGCCGATGACAGCGACTTTTCTTCTGCCGTTTGCCATGGGGGCATGCGTCAGCGTAGGGGGGAATATCGTAACGGATGCGTTCGGGGTGGTCGCAATGGTAGCTATGACGCCGTTAATTACGATACAGGCTCTTGGACTCGTTTATCAGATCCGGTCTTCGAAATCGGCACTGGTGCCGCAGCCGGCAGGAATGGGATTCCAGGAGGCTTTCGAACTGCTTGGCGATGATGAAATCATTGAACTGTAGGAAAGGAGTCCGGTATGAGTAAAGTATATATGATGGTGACAATTACAAACCGGAGTATAGGATCCAGGATGCTTTCTTTTTATAAAGAGAATGAACTGGCGGTAAATTTGAACATGCTGGGAGCCGGGACGGCCAATAGCGACGTGCTGGACTATTTTGGCCTGGAAGCCACGGAAAAGGCGGTAATGTTCGCCGTGGTGACGCGGGAGATGTGGAGAAAACTGAAGCGCGGGCTGCAAAAGAAGATGAATATCGATGTGCCGGGAACCGGAATTGCTTTTATTATTCCTTTTTCCAGCATTGGGGGAAAAAAGGCGCTGCAGTTTTTTACGGATCGCCAGAATTTTGAAAAGGAGGAAGAAAGCATTTTGAAGGAGACGGAATATGAGTTGATTATAGTCATACTGAATCAGGGATACAGCAATCTGGTGATGGATGCGGCAAGGGAAAAAGGCGCAGGGGGCGGCACTGTGATCCACGCCAAAGGAACCGGTATGGAAAAAGCGGAGCAGTTTCTTGGTGTATCCATTGCAGCGGAAAAAGAAATGATTTTTATCGTAACAAAATCGAAGGGAAAGAACGATATTATGAAAGCGATCATGGAAAAGGCAGGAATGGACAGTAAGGCAAAATCCATTGTTTTTTCTCTTCCGGTAACAAGTACGGCGGGACTGCGTCTGCAAGAGGAGGATACATCGGAAGAAATATGAGATTGCTCATATTTCCGATGATGGCCGGGCAATATAAAAGGTATCCGCGAGAAGAAGCCAGTTGGCGCGGAACAGATTCATAATCTGCCAGTAGCCGGCACCGCGCAGCCGGTATTCACGGATAAGAGCGAATTTTTCATTCAGGCTTCTGACATCTTCAAACCATACTTCATGCATGATTCCGTCTTTTTCATAAGTGAAATGGGGGGACATGGAAACCTGGTCGAATTCAATGACCGCATTGTTTGCAATGGCGATTTCCACCGCTTCCGTGTTGCTGATCGTACGTGCGGCGGTAACGCCTTTTTCATAGGGGAGAGGCCAGTCATATCCGTAATTTGGAATGCCAAGGTTAATTTTTTCCGCCGGAATGCGTGTAAGGGCGTATTCCACTACTTCCCGTACTTTATGAATGGGGGCGACAGCCATGGGAGGCCCATAAGTATAGCCCCATTCATAAGTCATAAGCAATACATGGTTGGCAGCCTCTCCCAACAGCCTGTAATCTTTGCCTCCGTACAGAAGTCCGGGCTGATCGTCAGAGGTTTTCGGCGCTAACGCTACGGAAACGGGATATCCTGCGGCATTGGCGGCCATTCTGACCCGGGTGACAAATTCTGCAAAAGCGATTCGGTCTTCGGCCAGAATATATTCAAAATCAATATCAATCCCCCCATAATTTTTCTCTTCCATAGTCTGCAATAAATTATCGATCAGGTTTTGCTGCACCTCAGGATCGTTTACAAGCGCGGAAATAAGATAGTTGCTGAACATTCCGTCGGGTCCAAAGGGAGTCAGGGTAAGGATAGGGAGAGTATCATTTGCCCGTGCCAGATTGATCATCCACGTATCGTCTAATTGCGGCGGAACCAGTTCGCCGTCGATAGCAAATCCATAAGAAAAAATGAACAGATCCGTAAGATAAGGAAGCGTTTCCGTGAGCGTAAAAGGCCGGATAAAAGGATAGGCATATCCGCCCGATACAACGCTCGTGCGTTCCGCTGTGTTTTCGCCGGCGGTCAGCAGAAGCGCCTGGCCTATAGCAAGACGGTAAGGATAGGATAGCTGATTGTTGTAAATAATGGAATCCACACGGATATCGTAGGCGGCGGCGATAGAGTCTATGCTGTCGCCGGATTGAACAACATATATAATCATGAAAGTTTCGCTTTCCAGATAAAAATTGTAAATACTGATACTTTAATACTATGTAATATATAGTGGATTTGATTGCAAAGAAATGGATTATTTGTTATGATGTTTATAATATAGGGGGTTTTTATTCAGAGAAAGTGAGGAATGCGAATGAGAAGAGCAAAAAATGTGAAACAGGATAGTACAAATGGTTTATGTAAAACGACCATTCAAATGGAAATCCGAAAGAGGGTAACAAGGCTGGTAGCAGTATCGCTGGCTGTGGTAGGAATAATATCCAGCTTTTTAAATTATTATTCAACACAGGATACTTTGGAAAGGGCGATGATGGAACAGGCGGAAACTGCGGCAGATGAAATCGAATATATAGCGGAAACGGATATGAACCGAATCGTGGTAATAGGGAGTATTGCCAGACTTACGAATCCTGACGTGGCTCCGGAGCAGAAACAGGAACTGCTGGAAGGATACCGCTCGCATTTTGGCTGGGTATCCATTATGATTACGGATGAAAATGGCGTGGATATGCTGGGATCAGGGACAGATGTATCAGGCAGTTCTTATTTTGGAAAAGTAATGAACGGGGAATCCGTAATCGCCGATCCGGCCAACAGCAGGGATGGGGGCGGACTGGTAATGACGTTAGCCGCACCTTTGATGGAAGACGGAAAGCTGGACACTCATCCGGTAGGGGCGGTAGTGGTAGAGGTAGATGCACAGGTGCTGTCCGATATCGTGAAGCAGATTCGTGTCAGCGAACATGGAAGCGCGTATATCATTGACAAAGAAGCCAATACGATAGCCCATAATAATTATGACTTGGTTTTAGGTAAAAGTAATACGATAAAAGAAGCGGAAACGGATTCATCTTTAAAAGGCCTTGCCAAACTGGAAAGAAAAATGATGGGCGGGGGAACCGGATTTGGAAAATATACCTACGGGGGCGATGTGAAATTCCTGGCCTATGCGCCGATCGAGATTAACGGCTGGAGCCTTGGGGTGACAGCGCCTGTTATGGACTTTATGCTGGAGTCAGTGATTGGGATCGTTATCATTATTGTACTGCTGGTGATATCCATTCTCATTGCGATAGAGACTGCCAAGAGAATCGGTGTATCGCTTGGAGAACCTATTAATCAATGTGCGGAACGTTTGCATCTGCTGGCGGACGGGGACTTGGAGACGCCTCTCCCATTGATCGAAACGGAAAACGAAACGATGATATTGGCGGAATCTACAAGAGTGATCGTGAACCGGATGAATGAGATTATCGGAGATATCGATTATTTGCTGGAGGAAATGGCAAACGGCAACTTTGCGGTGAAAACAAGGATTGGAGACGAGGCGTATGTGGGGGCTTTTAGAAGCGTGCTGATGTCCATACGGACTTTGAACGGCGACTTGCGAACGACTTTGAGGGAAATACAGGAAGCTTCCCAGCAGGTGGAAGCGGGAGCATCGCAGATGGCGGAAAGCGCCCAAAGCCTTGCGGAAGGAGCTACGGACCAGGCGGGTTCCGTGGAAGAACTGTTGGCGACAGTATCGGAGGTTACGAGCAATGTAGCGGAAAATACAAAGGCAACAGACAATGCGCATGAGAGAACAAACGAGGTTGCCAGGGAAGCGAAGGTCAGCCAGGATAAGATGCATGATCTTACGGCAGCTATGGAACGGATCGAAGAAACTTCCAATGAAATCAGCAATATTATTGAAAATATAGAGGATATCGCATCGCAGACGAATCTTCTTTCGCTGAATGCCGCGATTGAAGCGGCCCGGGCAGGAGAGGCAGGAAAAGGCTTTGCAGTAGTGGCTGACCAGATCAGGAAGCTGGCAGAACAAAGCGCTCAGTCCGCGGTTGATACGAGAAAGCTGATCGAGGCTTCTATTTCGGAAGTAGACAGCGGAGGCGTGATCACGAAAGATACGGCGGCATATTTGGATAAAGTAATGGAAGGACTGGACGAAATTCTTTCTGCAGTAGGAGATGTGCGTCAGGCATCGGACAGACAGGCGGCGGCCATGAAGGAAATCGAAATAGGCGTGAGCCAGATATCGCAGGTAGTAGAAAGCAATTCCGCGGCAGCGCAGGAAACCTCCGCTACCAGCGAAGAACTTTCGGCTCAGTCTGAAAGTCTGAATTCTCTTGTGGATCAGTTTAAATTGGACTAAATTCTCTTGCCGATTAACTTAAATTGGATTAAAATAGTATTATTCAATTACTTAAGTGATGAAATAATGTAGAAATGAGGAAAACGGGAAATGAATTACGAGGAAGCGTATGAAAAGCTGGAAAGACATGGACAGCTGCATGTGCTGAAATATTATGATGGGCTGCCGGAAGAAAAGAAGGCGGCCCTGCTCGGTCAGATAGAGAGCCTGGATTTCAGCATATTGCAGTATTGTAAAGAAAATACAACAAACCAAAAAGGGGAGATCGCCCCTCTGGCTGCCATGCAGCTTCCTGAGATAGAAAAGAAGAAAGAGAAGTATACGAAGATCGGGATAGAGGAAATCAGGCAGGGGAAGGTAGCAGCCGTTCTCCTTGCAGGAGGAATGGGAACCAGGCTTGGCTCGGATCATCCGAAAGGCATGTACGATATCGGGCTGACAAGGCCGGTATACATTTTTCAAAGGATTATCGAGAACATGCTGGATGTGGTAAGACAGGCAGAAGGCTGGGTGCGTCTCTTCGTTATGACCAGCGATAAAAATCATGATATGACAGTGGAGTTTTTTGAAGAGAAAAAGTATTTTGGATATAATAGCGATTATGTGAGTTTTTTTATTCAGGATGTAGTTCCTGCCTCGGATTATGAAGGAAAAGCGTATATGGAAGAGCCGTGGAAAATATCCACATCTCCCAACGGGAATGGCGGATGGTTCTCCTCCATGAATAAGTGCGGGCTTTTGGATGTGATAAAAAATGACGGCATCGAATGGATCAATGTGTTTGCGGTGGATAACGTACTCCAGCGTATCGCAGATCCCTGCTTTGTCGGAGCGGTCATCGATAACGGATGTGTAGCCGGCGCGAAAGTGGTAAAAAAGAACAGCCCGGACGAACGCGTGGGGGCATTGTGTCTGGAGGATGGAAGACCCTCCATTGTGGAATACTATGAGCTGACCGATGAAATGAAAGCGGCAAAGGATGCGGACGGCAATCCGGCTTATGATTTCGGAGTGATTCTGAATTACATTTTCAGAACGAAAGAATTGGAAATGATTATGGACAGGCAGCTTCCTCTCCATGTAGTGGAAAAGCAAATACCATACATGAACGAAAAGGGGGAGCATGTGGAACCGGAGACGCCGAATGGATATAAATATGAGACTTTGGTGTTGGATATGATTCATCAGGTGGATAATTGCCTCGCTTACGAGGTGGACAGGGATAAGGAATTCGCCCCTATTAAAAATGCAACGGGAATTGATTCCGTGGTGACTGCCCGCGAGCTGTGTAAAAAGAACGGAATAGCGCTGTAAAAAGATCGTTCCAAGGCGAAATATTTTTGCCGGGAAGGAGCAGCCGGATATGCCAGTCAACATTTTGACAGTCATATATAACATTATCATATTGAAAAACAGGGGCATAGGAGTAGACTTATGGTAGATATGGCAGGACAAAGAAAGAGGAGGTATTAGAAGATGGCGATTTTGGTAACAGGCGGTGCGGGATATATCGGAAGCCATACGGTGGTGGAGTTGCAAAATGCGGGATATGATGTGGTGGTACTCGATAACCTGAGCAATTCCAGTGAGAAGTCTTTGGAACGGGTAGAAAAAATCACCGGAAAAAAGGTTCCGTTTTATAAAGCAGATATTTTGGACAGAGAAGCATTGGAACAGGTTTTTGCAAAAGAAACCATTGATTCCTGTATTCATTTTGCCGGATTGAAAGCAGTGGGCGAATCGGTGGCAAAGCCGTGGGAATATTATGAGAATAATATTGCAGGAACTCTTACTTTAGTAGACGTAATGAGAAAACATGGAGTAAAAAATATTATTTTCTCTTCTTCTGCAACGGTATATGGAGATCCGGCAATGATTCCGATTACGGAAGAGTGTCCGAAAGGACAATGTACCAATCCTTACGGATGGACAAAATCTATGCTGGAGCAGATTCTCATGGATATGCAGAAAGCGGATTCAGAATGGAATGTGATCCTTCTGCGTTATTTTAATCCTATCGGAGCGCATAAGAGCGGCACGATCGGCGAGAATCCGAATGGCATCCCGAACAATCTGATGCCTTATATCACTCAGGTGGCGGTCGGAAAGCTGAAAGAGCTGGGCGTATTCGGTAACGATTATGATACGCACGACGGAACGGGAGTCAGGGATTATATCCACGTGGTAGATCTGGCGAAAGGACATGTGAAGGCGCTGAAGAAAATTGAGGAGAAAGCGGGACTTTGCATTTACAATCTCGGAACCGGATGCGGATATAGCGTGCTGGATATTGTAAAGAACTTTGAAGAGGCTACAGGAGTAAAGATTCCATATTTGATAAAGGACAGAAGGCCGGGAGATATTGCGACCTGCTATGCGGATGCCGCTAAGGCGAAGGAAGAGCTTGGCTGGGAAGCGGAAAATGGAATCAGGGAAATGTGCGAAGATTCCTGGAGATGGCAAAGCAATAACCCGAATGGATATGAAGAGTAGAAACACATTTAAAAATAAAACAAAAAAACCGACAGTCAAATGCACTGTCGGTTTTTTGCCGGTATAGGCGGATGAAGATAATGATTTTCGCATTGTCAATTAGGCTACATATAAATACATAAAGATAAAATGGCAGATGCTTCCGCCCATAACAAACAAATGAAAGATCTCATGAGAACCGAAATGGGTATGCTGTGAGTTGAAAAGGGGAAGCTTCAGAGCATAGATAATGCCTCCAATCGTATAAATAATCCCTCCCGTAAGCAGCCACAAAAAGGCGCTGGCAGGAAGTGTGCGCCATAGAGGTCCGAAGACGGCCACACACACCCATCCCATGGCGATATAGATAATAGAAGAAAACCATTTGGGGCAAGTGATCCAAAGAGCTTTGATCGACATTCCTAAAATGGCTATTCCCCAGACAACGGCCAGCAGAGTATAGCCGAGCTTTCCGCCAAGGGTGATCATGCATACCGGTGTATATGATCCTGCAATCAGTACAAAGATCATCATATGATCTATTTTGCGGAATATTTTTATGGCTCGTTCGGAAAAATTAACGGAATGATAGGTTGCGCTGGCTCCATAGAGCAAAATCATGCTGAGCATAAAGACCGCCAGAGAAGCCAGGCTGGCAGCGCCGGGTTCCATAGCAGCTTTCACAAGCAAAGGGGCTGTGGCAATAATGGCCATCATCATTCCAATAAAATGTGTAATTGCACTTCCTGGTTCACGAATTGTAATCTGCATATCACTTGCCTCCTCGTACTACATGATACATTAGAAACCGGATCATGTAGTTATTAAAACTATATTATATATATTATAATGCTACACCTTAGTGTGTGATATGTCAATAAAAATATGCAGATAAAATTTTTTCGGAAGAGAAGGAATTTATATTACAATAAGCTGGCTCGCAAAGCGCGACAGCGTTTGTTACAATAAGCTGGCTCGCAAAGCGTGACAGCGTTTGTTCATCAATGCCGGATCAGTACATGTCCTCTTCAAGAACTTGAATTTCCAAAAAGTCAAAATCGATGGTTTCTATAAAATTATCCTGATAAAAACGGGTTTTCGCATATTTTTTAAGTTCATTCACCGTGACGTCAAGCCAGACCGGCTTGCCGAGGTCGAACTGGTAAGCGATTGTTTCCAGAGCGCGGAATACCTTATGGGTTCTGGTATCGTTGCTGTCGTCGCAAATAACGGTATCTTTTATGAGATGGTTGTTTTTAATAATTTTTGCCCATAATCGAAACATAAAGAAAAATCCTTTCAAGAGTATTTTGGCTATTATTATATCATATATATATAAGGTGTGCGATCCGATTGTCGGAGAGAATAAATCAACAAGAAAAATTAAAAAATAATAAAAATTTTGTGAATAATGCACATTCTTGTAAAAGTGTGATATAATAAAAGCATCAGGATTCTGCTTCGTGGAAGGGTTAATAGAAGCAGTATTATGAATGAAGATAGGGGCGGAAAAGAATGGAACTCAAAGTAGAACGGAATAGCGATGTGGATAGCTGGAAAGAGGTTGTTCTGATTTATAATTCGGCATTGAAACAAATTTCTACTAAATTGGAAATTTTGAATGATGAATTCCAGCACGTACATATGTATAATCCGATAGAACACATCAAATCCAGGATGAAGACATCGGAAAGTATCGTAAAAAAGCTAAAAAAATATGGTTATGAATCTACCATAGAGAATATGGTGAAATATATCAATGATATAGCCGGAATTAGAGTGATTTGTTCTTTTACTTCCGATATATACGAGATTGCCGATATGATACGGGAACAGAGCGATATAAGAATTATCGGAGTAAAAGATTATATCGTTTCTCCAAAGGCCAGCGGATACAGAAGTTATCATATGCTGGTGACAGTGCCGGTATATTTATCGGACAGGATCGTAGATACGAAGGTGGAAATACAAATACGGACGGTTGCCATGGATTTCTGGGCGAGCTTGGAACATAAGATCCATTATAAATTTGAGGGCAATGCGCCGGATTATATCAGGGATGAGCTGATCGAATGCGCGAGGATGTCGGCAGAACTGGATGAAAGGATGCTGTCGCTGAATAATGAAGTACATAGTATAGGTGAGAAAAAGAGGGCGTGAGTAAGATACGCCCTTTTTTCATGCATGTATATATGCATCGGAAGATGTACGTGTATGGATAAAATGTTCTATAAAATGAGGAGTGCCCAGGCATCTTTCGACACCCGGGCTATTATGAAAAAATTTATCTATATGTGTAATGAAAAACATTACGTTATCTCTCGTTTGTTATGTATTTAGTATAGCAATGATTTATGAACAGACTATGAACATGTTGTAAAAATATCGTTAATACTTACAAAAATGCAAAAAAAGGAAAAAGATTTTACGGCAAATTGCACAAAAACCGCAGAGCAGTTGTAAAAAGCATGGAAAAATGATAAGATGATAAATATGTTGCACAGGATAGAAGTTCATGTTATGGGGGAACGGTAAAGGACGATATTGGGAGGAGACCAAATGGATAATTTTATGGATAAAATTGCACAAAAACTGGGCGCGCAGGAAGCGATACGAGCGAATGCCGCGGCAGATGCCGCGCAGATCGAAAGGCTGGAAGCCCAGGTGGCGGAATATGACGCATGCATTAAAGAGATGCGCAGACTGAATCTGCGGAATGCGGAAAATGAACAAAAGTTGAAAGAAATGGCGGAGTCTATCGGCGGTCAGCTGAAAGCATTGATGGAGCAAAACGACAGGCAGATGGGGCAGCTCGTGGAAAACGGCAGCAAACAGATAGAGCAGCTTGTGGAAGAGAACTGCGAGCAGATCAGACAGCTTGCGGAAGAAAGCAACCGGCAGATTAAGCAGATTACGGAAGAATGTATCGTGAAGCTGCATGGAGCGGAGGAAAAGGCGGAAAGCGGGGAAGAACGGAAGGAAGAAGTACAGAAAATACTGGAAGAATTGAGAGCAGCCGTTTTGGAAAACATGACGAAAATGGAGGAGCAGTTCCGGCAGTCGGATGATTTTGTACATAAAGAAAATGTAAAGGTATACCGCAATGTCCAGGCGGCGACTGCGGAAGAACTGGAAAAGCAGACGCAGGCGGTTATCAGCAATCAACAGGAACTGGCCGGAAAAAATAAGGGATTATATACCGTGGCCATTTGGACGCTGGTTGTGTCCCTTGTCAATCTGGGGATTTTAATAGCTCATTTGGCCGGGCTGTTCTAAACGGAAGCGATGGAGGGAAAAATGGGAAAACAGAGCTGGAAGCCGGGAAATATGTTGTACCCCTTGCCGGTGGTGCTTGTAAGCTCGGCGGATAAAAAAGGGGAGAAGAATGTGTTTACGGTGGCGTGGGCAGGGACGGTGTGCAGCGATCCTCCGATGGTGTCCATTTCTGTCCGCCCGGAACGACATTCCTATCATATGATAAAAGAAACCGGTGAATTCGTGATTAACCTGACGACGGAAAAACTGGCGTATGCCACCGATTATTGCGGCGTGGTCAGCGGGCGGGACGTGGATAAATTTGAGAAGGCGCACCTGACTCCGGTCAGGGCGGATATCGTCAAAGCGCCCATGATCAAGGAAAGCCCGGTGAATATTGAATGCGTGGTAAAAGATATCAAAACGCTCGGGAGTCATGATATGTTTATCGCCCGGGTGGAAGCGGTGCATGCGGATGAAGAATATATGGACGACAGGAATAAGTTTCATCTGGAAAATACGCATCCGATTGTTTATTCCCATGGCGTTTATATGTCTCTGGGAAAAGAAATAGGAACATTTGGCTACAGCGTAAGAAAAAAACGCTGAACACTGCAAATAGTTAATGCTTTATCAGATATCGTCTGTTATTCGGTATCTTTGCGATGGAGGAGGCTCCCCCTTACGATGGAGTCTGCTCCATATTTTTTGCGGATGGAATCCAGGGCCCGATCCAGCTTCTGCTGTCTGTCAGAAGGGATTGCACGGACTGGGGAGGAAATCGCATTTGCGGAAGCGTCCGCCAGATCAAAAAGACTTAATTGAACCGGTTCGCCCTCGGGAATCAGCCTGGAGGTACGAATTCCCAATAAACGCACGGGGGAGCCGTCCCATAGCTCATCGAACAGATGACAGGCATGGGCATAAATAGTATCGGTATTTTGAACTGGCGATGATAAAGTAAGCTGATGGGAAACTTTACGGAAAGTATTGTATTTGATTTCCGTGCTGATCATTCCGGCCGATTGATGGGCTGCCCGCAGCCTTCCGGCAACGCTTTCCGCCAGATGGAGTAAAGCATGGCAGGCATCTTCCCTTGTGCGGGCATCTTCTTTCAGCGTAATGGAATTGCCAATACCCTTTAGATCCACGGGTTCCGTAATTACTTCGGAATCATCGATCCCATTGGCGTATTTCCAAAGCAGTGTACCATGGCTCTTTAGATGAGAGGCCAAAATATTCTGATCTGCGGCAGCCAGGTCTCCGATGGTCATAATTTCCAGTTTGTGCAGTGTTTCCACGCTGGAGCGGCCGCACATATAAAGGGAAGAAACGGGCAGCGGCCACATTTTTTCCCGTATTTCTTCCGCATACAGAGTATGCACCAGGTTCGGTTTTTTAAAATCAGAAGCCATTTTAGCCAGAACCTTCCGGTCGGAAATTCCAATATTTACCGTATATCCAAATTTTTCAAAAATAGAATCCTTGATTTTAACAGCGGCCGGAAAAGGCGCCCCATACCGGGCCGCGACGGAAGTATAATCCATGTAGCATTCATCCACGCTGACCTGTTCGATATCCGGGCAGATGTCGGAAAGAAACTCCATCAAATGTTCGGAACGCCGATGATAAAGGGAATGGTCGGGGGGATGGAGAACCAAGTGGGGGCATTTTCGGAATGCATTGACGATAGGCTCGCCGGTTACAATGCCGAAAGCCTTGGCCGGGATCGATTTGGCAAGTACGACGCCGTGGCGCTTTTCGATATCCCCTCCTATAATGGAAGGAATCTCCCTAAGATCCGTATTTCCCCCCTTGGAAAGCTCCTCCAGAGCGCTCCAGCTCAAATAAGCGGAATTGACATCAATATGAAAAATAATCTTGTCCATATGCGCCTCCCTGAACGAATAAAATGATAGCTTTTTTATTGTATCATATTCGTTTATGAGAAATCAATTTTGACAGATTTGTCGGAGGGCGGACAGGGCGGGGTAAGGGAACGGAAAGCCGGAGCCGGGGACGGGATTTTTTGACTGGAGCTTCCAATCAGATTTTACTAATGAAATACTCATGCAAATTAATTTTTATAAGTGTCCTGACGGACAAAGAAAAACGGGACTGGGGCGGCTGAAACGGGAGGGGCGGGAGGGGGATTTTCTGCTGTTGCGTACAATCAGTCATTTCACTTATGAAATGGTCAATAACCAGAGTGAGGCCGCCATGGATGGCGGACTCAGGAAGCATAGGCATGGATGCCGTTGCTTCCGGCTCGTCCGGTTCCACAATATTACCCATTTCATTAGTGAAATCTGATTGGAAGCTCCAGCAGAAAATCCCCCTCCCGCCAGCTCCCGTTTCAGCCGCCCCAGTCCCGTTTTTCTTTGTCCGTCACGGTACTTATAAAAATTGATTTCCGTGAGCATTGCGTCCCTCCCCTTTACAAGTAAAATAAATACTGCTAGAATAAATCTGTTGCGAATTTATTACGAAAATTACAGAATAAGAAACGGATTGAAGTTGCGAAATATGAAAAAAATTACAAAAAATTACAAACGTTTACAAATAAGGGCGACACAGATCGCTATATTGGCAGTTATTACCTTCATTTTTTTTATGCCGGGATATATTAAGATTCAAAATACGGGAAACAATAAGTTTACGTTACTTTTGAATGGAACCTATGTCGGGACGATAGGGGACAGTTCGGAGGCGGAGGAATATTTGAAACAGGCGCGCAGACTGGCGGCCGGGGATGGCGAAGAGCTTGTGCTGATCGACAGTAATCTGGAATGCGTGGGCGAAGAGGTATTCTGGGGGCATATCGACAGCGGGGAGACCGTTGTGGAAAATATGCGTAAAGTTCTGGAGGATAATGTAAAACATACGCTGCACCGCTCTTACACGGTGAAAGTAAACGACTATACGGTAAATCTTGCCAGCAAGGAAGAAGTACTTAAGCTGCTGCGTTCTTCGATCGGTAAATATGATGCGGAGGGGAAATATGATGTGGATCTGGTATTGGATTCCACCAGGGAGCTGAATGTACTGACGACGGAAGTGAGGTCAAAGGAGGAGCAGCAGGCGGAGGAAGAGGAGGAACAGATGCTTGCGTCGGTCGGGATTTTTAAGACGCTGGACGATATGTTTGAAGATGTGGAACCCGCAGTGGAGAAGGATTTCTCAGACTATGAACTCGGCCTGATCTCGTTGGCGTTTGGGGATGAGATAGAGGTAGTGGAATCTTATCTTTCGGAGGAGGAGCTTACGCCGATTGATGAAGCGATCGGCGAAGTGACGAAGGATCAGGAGAAGAATCAGATCTATGAAGTACAGCCGGGGGATTCCCTTTCCAAAATCGCGGTGGAAAATGACCTGACTGTGGACAGGCTGGTTGAAATTAATGAGTCCATAGAAAATGAGAACTCCACAATCCGTGCCGGTGACGAGATTATTATAACCGTGCCAGAGCCGGAGCTTTCCGTAGAACGTCAGGAAGAAGTCTATTATGAAGAGGACTACGAAGCGGAGATCATTTACGTGGATAACGATGACTGGTATACAACGGAATCGAAGACATTACAGGAACCTTCTGCTGGGCACAGAAAGGTAGTGGCGGTAGTTTCCTACAGGAATAATCTGGAAACCGCCCGGGAGATCGTAAAAGAAGAGGTGACCTATGAAGCGGTGCCGAAGATCGTGGAAAGGGGAACAAAGATTCCTCCCACGTATATCAAACCTATTTCGGGAGGAAGGCTTTCATCCGGCTTCGGGAAGAGAAGCAGGCCAACGAGGGGGGCCAGCACCTATCATAAGGGCATCGACTGGGCGACTCCGATCGGAACGGCTGTTATGGCATCTTCCGGCGGAACGGTGGCAAAGGCCGGCTGGGGAAGCGGCTATGGTTATGTCGTTTATATCAATCATGCGGATGGGAGGCAGACGCGCTACGGTCATTTGAGCAAGGTGCTTGTATCCGCAGGGCAGACGGTATCCCAGGGACAGAAAATTGCATTGAGCGGCAATACGGGTATCAGCTCGGGTCCCCACGTACATTTTGAGATTTTGATCAACGGTTCGCAGGTGAATCCGCTAAAGTATCTGAACTGATAGAGAATATTCAATGAAAAGAAGCATTTACAAATGACATTTTTATGGTATAATCATTAAGATAAGGCGTTGCAGGATGCGGCGCGAAGATGAATAAAAGTAAGAATGTATTTTGTATTTCCGCAAAACGCGCCGGCAGGAAGAAGGCCGGAAAATCTGGGCGGGACAGTTGATATGATAAATAGTAAAGGCCGGAATGGCTTTTTCCGGCGATATTTGATAGAGGGTACACCATGGAACAGTTTGCGATTAAAGGTGGTAATCCGTTAGTCGGGGAAGTGGAGATAGGAGGCGCCAAGAATGCGGCGCTTGCTATTCTTGCGGCAGCGATTATGACGGATGAAACCGTATTGATAGAAAATATGCCGGATGTCCGGGATACCAATGTATTGATCCAGGCGATGGAAAGCATCGGGGTGATTGTAAAAAGGGTAGACAGGCATACGGTAAAGATCAATGCGTCCAATATTCATGACGTAGTGATAGAGGATGATTTTATAAAAAAAATCAGGGCGTCCTATTACCTGCTTGGGGCTTTGCTCGGCAAATATAAAAAAGCGGAGGTGTCCCTGCCCGGGGGGTGCAATATCGGACTGCGGCCCATTGACCAGCATATCAAAGGTTTTCGGGCGCTGGGCGCGGATGTGCGTATCGAACATGGTATGATTATTACCGATGCGGAACATTTAAAAGGCAACCATGTATATCTGGATGTGGTTTCCGTAGGGGCCACGATCAATGTCATGATGGCGGCGGCTATGGCGGAAGGGAAGACGACGATCGAGAATGCGGCGAAGGAACCGCATGTGGTGGATCTGGCCAATTTTTTAAACAGCATGGGGGCCGATATCAAAGGGGCAGGAACCGATGTGATACGTATCAAAGGAGTGCCGAAACTCCATGGAAGCGAATATGCTATTATTCCCGATCAGATTGAAGCCGGAACTTTTATGTTTGCGGCAGCCGTTACCAAAGGGGATGTAATGGTGAAAAATGTGATCCCGAAGCATTTGGAATCCATCAGCGCAAAGCTGTTGGAGATCGGGTGTGAAATAGAAGAGTCGGACGACGCGGTTCGCGTGGTGGCATCAAAGCCTTTGGGGCATACCCACGTAAAAACCCTTCCTTATCCGGGATTTCCGACGGACATGCAGCCCCAGATCGCGGTGACGCTTGGTTTGTCCATGGGAACGAGTATTGTGACCGAGAGCATATTCGAGAATCGTTTTAAATATGTGGATGAGTTGACAAGGATGGGAGCGAGTATTAAGGTGGAAGGAAATACGGCGATCATTGACGGTGTAAAAAAATATACCGGAGCCAGCATTACGGCACCGGATCTCCGGGCCGGAGCGGCGCTTGTAATTGCAGGGCTGGCCGCGGAAGGCATTACAGTGGTGGACGATATCCGGTTTATACAACGCGGATACGAAGATTTCCACCTGAAGCTGAAGGCGTTGGGAGCGCAGATTGAATTGGTAAATACGGAGCGGGAATTGCAAAAATTTAAGTTAAAGGTTGGATAATGAAAAACCCCCCTTGCCGCAGGGAACTATTTTCTGTGGTAAGGGGGGTTTCATGCACTGGGCAGACCGGAAGGAGGATTTGGGTATGGTGTATGTGTTGTTTTTTATCATTAGTTTTCTGGCGTCCATAGCGGGGGCCATCTGTGGCATAGGCGGCGGCGTTATTATTAAGCCTCTGCTGGACTCTTTCGGCCTTATGGATGTAAAGACGATCAGTTTTTTGTCGGGTTGCACGGTTCTTGCCATGAGTACATATTCTTTTGTAGTCTCCAAAGTGAAAAAGGAATCCCTTGTGGATATGCGGATCGGAACGCCGCTCGCCGTTGGGGCGGCCATAGGAGGCGTTCTTGGAAAAAGCTTATTTCAGGCATTGGTAAGTTCCTTTGACCAGAATTATGTGGGGGCGATCCAGGCGGCCTGTCTGCTTGCGGTAACTTTGGGAACATTGATTTATACCATATATAAAGCAAAGGTGAAAACGCTGCGGGTGACCAATCTTATCGTCTGTTTGCTGGTGGGCCTTGTCCTCGGCATAATGTCTTCATTCCTGGGCATAGGGGGAGGGCCGATTAATTTGGTGGTGTTGTTTTTCTTTTTTTCCATGCCTACCAAGACGGCGGCGCAGAATTCCCTGTATATTATACTGTTTTCCCAGATCACCAGTTTGCTGAATTCGATCGTTACCGCCACGATTCCTGCTTTCTCCATTGCGCTTCTTGCATTGATGGCTGCGGGGGGGATTCTGGGAGGATTTTGCGGAAGAAAAATCAATAAAAAGATTGATGACCACAAGGTGGATCTTTTATTTATGGGATTGATGATCGTCATTATTTTCATTAATATATATAATATGTACCGGTTCTTAGTGTGAGAAGTACTTCTAAAGCTCACGCCAGAGGGCGTTTCGCTAAGAAGTACTAAGTCTCACACCGAAGAACGCCTGAAATACGGCGTTCTTCCCATTGATGGTTTGTGCCGCCGGGAGATGGCATGGGGGTTAGTGTGAAGAGAAGTTCTAAGGTTCGTAACGCGAACCGCTCTTCACGCCGAAGGATGCCCAAAATGCGGACATTCTTCTTGTTACAATAAGCTGGCTCGCAAAGCGTGGCAGCGTTTGTTACAATAAGCTGGCTCGCAAAGCGTGGCAGCGTTTGTTGGGAAAATGGTAAAGGGCGCTTCCGCAGGGAAGCGCTTTTATGAACGAAAGGATGGATAAAAGATGCCTGATATCAGTGTACTAATCAAACCGGCTTCCGGAATGTGCAATATGCAATGCAAATATTGTTTTTACTGCGATGAAATAAAGAACAGGGAGGTAGCATCTTATGGGTTTATGACGGAAGAGACTCTGGAGAATGTGATAAAAAAAGCGTTGGCTTTTTCCGATACTTCCTGTTCTTTTACTTTTCAGGGCGGAGAACCTTGTCTGCGCGGGGTGGACTTTTTTAAAAAAGCGGTGCAGATGCAAAAAAAATATAATACGAAGGGAATATCTGTTTCCAACGCTATCCAGACAAACGGCATCTCCCTGGACAGGGAATGGGCCGGATTTCTAAAGGAAAATCATTTTTTGGCGGGGATATCCCTGGACGGGACATCCTTTACCCATGACCGTTTCCGGGTAGACGCAAAGGGAGAAGGAACCTTTGGGCGGGTAGTAGAAGGAATTGGCTTGTTGAAGGAATATGGGGTGGATTTTAATATTTTGACAGTGGTAAATGCCGTGACCGCCAAGAAGATTTCACATATCTATGAGTTTTATAAACAGCAGGATTACGCTTATCTCCAGTTTATTCCATGCTTGAATCCGCTGGGAGGGGAAAAAGAACGCTTTCCTTACACCCTTGCACCGAATGTGTACGGGCATTTTCTGAAGACGCTTTTTGATCTTTGGTACAACGACTGGAAAGCGGGGAGGATCGTACATATCCAGCAGTTTGAGGAGTATGTGAAAATGCTGCTTCTCATGCCGCCGGACGTGTGCGGTATGAGCGGGGTATGTTCGTGCCAGCATGCGGTAGAAGCGGACGGGGAGGTATATCCCTGTGATTTTTATGTGCTGGATGAGTATAAGCTGGGAAATTTGAACGAAATTTCGTTTGAGGAAATTAATGAAAGAAGAAAAGAGATTCATTTTGTGGAAGATTCCGCCCGGATGCACGAGGATTGCAGGAACTGTAAATATGCTCCGATCTGCCGGGGAGGATGCAGAAGACATAGAAATCCGAAAAATTATTTTTGCGCTTCCTATTATGACTTTTTTGACTATACGATTCACAGGCTGGAGGAAATTGCCCTGTGGCATCAGAAAAATTACTAAATATATTTTGCGGATCAAAAAACTATCTTCCAAAATCACTAATTATTTCAGAGAAACTAGACAGGATTTGTGAAAAACAGACTATTTCGTACAACTTTGTTTAAAAAATAGGAAAAGTTGTTGAGGGAAGAAATGGGATTATGATATATTAAAACTATGTTAAAGATGTACGAAACACTGCAGGGATCGTAAGTTTATTATGGAAAAGGAGATGGGAAGATGAAAAAAAGATTATTAAGTGGTATTTTGGCTCTTACGATGGCGGCCGGACTGCTGACAGGATGCGGCGGCAGCAAGACGGCGAGCTGGACAGTAACCTGCCCGTGGGCTCCGTCGGGAGTTGCGGCGATGGTAAGCCAGAAAGCAGCGGCAATGTCAACGAATTATTCTGAAAGTATTATTCTCGTAGCGGATGCGATCAAGGGAGATGCAGCCACTGTAAATACATGGGTAACGGATACGAAAGCAAACGATACCGAGCTGGTATTTGCAGGAGAAGGTTTGTTCTCTATTACTTCGATTCTTGATCCGGCGAAGTTGCAGTTTACATATGATGATTTTGTATTTGTAGAAAATCTGTATTCTTCCATATTCGTTATGTCGGCAGATGCAAGTCTGAATATAAAGAATATTAACGATTTGGATGCATATGCAGCAGGAGCTGATGAGATCAGTGTAGCGGCTAATGGCGCGACGAGTTCGGAAGCTTTCCTGGCGGCAGCTCTTTTCGGTTCTATGGGTTATGGAGACAAATTGAAAATTACACCTTATAGTTCTGCAGCAGAAGCGGCACAGGCAGTGGCAAGGGGCGAAACCAATTTCGCGGTTTCCCATCAGTCACAGATATTGGAAACTTATCAGCAAGGCGGCGTTACTATCGTTTGTGCTTTTGACGGCGAAGACATTACAGACGGTGATTTTGCAGGTGTGGAAGGCGTAGGAAAGTATGGTTATCCGTATTTCCGTAATCGTTGCTTCATACTTGCCCGCTCTGGAACCAAAGCGGAAACTGTAGCTGAGTTAAAGAAGCTGTATGACGATATTCTTGCGGACAGCGAGATGGCAAGCTGGTTAAGCGATACGATGATGCTGGAAGTGGATACGATGAGCGAGGCGGATGTTCAGGAACATATACAAAACGTACAGAACATCGTAAATGAATATTATGATATCGTAGTAGGCTGATCAAAACCTTTTCGTGGGATGGACGGGTCTGGATAAGACTGCCCATCCCATTTTCTGTTGTTGGACGGAAAGGGATGGGCTGTTTTGAGCCGGGCAGTCGGTAATTGATGAACATATGAAAGGATATTTGAGAAAGGAGTCCATGTATGAAAGAAAAACAAAGCTGGATGGATCGGCTGGACGAAAAAAGGGATGCGATAGGCGCGAAACTTTCGGAAAAAGAAGTGAGGCTGCCTGTAGACCTTGTTACAGGAGCCTTTTTCCTGCTTTTGGGAACCGTGATTCTGCTGGTGATGCCGAACCAGGTGCCGGTATCGGATACGGATGTGGTGAACGGAAGGGCATTCCCGACTCTGCTGATGGTAGTCATGATGATATGCAGCGGCGTGGTTCTGGGAAAGGAATTATATCGTATTTTTGTAAAAAAATTGCCGCCTTTGACCAAAAATATTAATTTGCTGGTGGAAGTAAAGGCGCTGGAAATCCTGGCAATATTATTGCTGACTTATGTGATCTGCAGGGTTACGGATTTGTTTGTCATCGGAGCCATTTTCTGCAGTCTTGCTTTTCTTGTTTATTTTCGCTGCCGTAAGGTAAGTTATTATGCAATTACTTTGACGGTGGCGGTACTCATATGGGTTGCGTTCCGCTTTGGGCTGAACGTAAGCTTTTAAAGAAGGGAGGTAGGGAATATGTTGGAATTTATAGGTCCTGCGCTGGAACATTTATTTACACTGGAAAATTTTCTCTGGATTAATCTGGGCGTATTTATCGGCTCCGTATTTGCAGCCGTTCCGGGTCTTACGGTTATTCTTTGTGTGATCCTGTTTTTGCCCTTTACCTATAAGATGACGGCGATTCCGGGCATGATGTTTCTTCTTGGCATATATTGTGCCGGAGGATATGGAGGGAGCGTGTCCGCAATTTTAATTAATACGCCGGGAACGCCCCACGCGGCGACGACGATGATGGACGGGCATCCCCTGTCCCAGAAGGGGCGCACGAAGGCCGCTTTAAAAATTGCCTTGTATGCTTCTACTTTTGGAGGTATTTTTTCAGCTTTGATGCTTCTGTTTTTAGGCCCCCAGGTAGCGGAGGTCGCTTCGCAGCTCGGTACGGCGGAATACTTTATGGTCTGCCTGTTCGGGTTGACGATCATTGCGGGAGTGTCGGGGAAGAGTATGATCAAAGGGGTGATCGCGGCTTGTATCGGCCTTCTGATTTCCTGTATTGGAGCGGATCCGATGACAAGTTACGACAGATTTACTTTCGGCATTCCGCGATTGTATTTGGGGCTTGATCTGGCGATCTGCCTGATCGGTTTGTTTGCCCTTGTGGAGATCTTGGCGAAGGCGGAGAAAAAACCGGGTCCTCTTGTACTGGATACGAAGAAGATGAACGACGACGGCAAGATCACGAAAGAGGAATACAAAAGGATGCTGCGTCCGACGCTGATTTCATCCATTATCGGCGTGATGGTCGGCATTGTGCCGGGAACGGGCGCTTCCGAGGCTTCCTGGTTCAGCTACGACAGGGCGAAGGCGATGTCCAAACATAAAGAAGAATTCGGCCATGGCTCGGTGGAAGGAATTGCGGCTGCGGAGGCGGCGAATAACGCGGTGACAGGAGCTACGCTGATCCCGTTGCTGACGATGGGTATTCCGGGGGACGGAACGGTGGCCATCATGCTTTCCGCATTGATGATCAATGGTTTAAATCCGGGGCTGAGCCTGTTTACGACCCAGGGCGATATTATGTATGCGATTATGATCGGACTGGTTTTCGTCAATTTATTTATGCTGCTGCAAGGCAGCTTCCTGACCAAGCTGTTTGCAAAAGTGGTTTCTATCCCGCAGGAGATTTTAACGCCTGTTATCGTGCTGTTTTGCTTTGCAGGGGCTTATTCGGTCAACAAGAACTATTTTGACGTGGGAATTGCCTTGATCTTTGCGGTAGTCGCATGGCTGCTGCGCAAGCTGGATATGCCGCCCGTTCCTATTCTTCTGGGAATGGTGCTTGGAAATATGACGGAAACGAATTTCCGCCGCGCTTTGCTGATTTCCAATGGAAATCCCACAATTTTTGTAAGTAGTATTTATTGTATCATTTTCGTGGTGCTGATCGTTCTCGCGGTGTCCACATTGATCAGGAGCAAGATGAAAGAAGCGAAGGCAGAAGGAAAGAAATAATGAAAGGAGATCGGCTTATGGCTTATAATATTATATTTTATTTTACGGATCAACAAAGGGCGGATACTTGCGGATGCTATGGGCAGCCGTTGGATATCACTCCCAATCTGGACCGTCTGGCAAAGGAGGGGGTAAAATTTGAATATGCCTTTTCCCCGCAGCCAGTTTGCGGGCCTTGCCGCGCGCTTTTCCAGACGGGAAAGTATCCTACGGAAACAGGATGCTTCCGCAATAATATTATGCTGCCCGCGGGAATTAAGACGCTGGCGGATTATATTGAGGAGGCCGGTTATGAAACGGCTTATATCGGGAAGTGGCACCTTGCCAGCGATGGAGAATTGGAGAAGCCGCCGACGATTGATCACACGATCACACCCATTCCCCGGGAGCTGCGAGGGGGATATACGGGATTCTGGCGGACGGCGGACGTGCTGGAATTTACCTCTCATGGCTATGACGGATATGTGTTTGATGAAAATGATAACAGAATAGATTTTAAGGGTTACCGGGCGGACTGCATTACCGACCTTGCGCTGGATTTCTTTGAGGAAAGGGATGCGGAGAAACCGTTTTTTATGACGATTTCCCATATTGAGCCCCATCACCAGAACGACAGGAAATGTTATGAAGGACCGGAGGGATCAAAAGAAAAGTTCAAGAATTTCATATTGCCGGAAGACCTGAAGGCGCTGAAAGGGGATGCGGCGGAAGAATATCCTGATTATCTGGGGGCTTGCGAGAGTCTTGATCAAAATCTTGGAAAACTGGTGGATAAATTAAAAGAAAAAGGCTTGTATGAAAATACCATTATTATCTTTGGAGCGGATCACGGTTCCCATTTTAAAACAAGGAACCTCGACAGCCATTTGAACGGCTATGACGATTACAAGCGCTCCTGCCATGATGCTTGCCTCAGAGTGCCGCTGGTGATTGCAGGCGGGCCTTATAAGGGCGGAGTAGCCGTGGAAGAGCTGGTAAGTACGGAAAGCCTTCCAAAGACGATTCTCGCGATGGCCGGAGTGGATGTAGGGGATGCCATGATCGGAGAAAACCTTTTGGATGTGGTGGAGAAAAAAGATGACAGCCGGCCCAACCAGGTCTTTGCGCAGATTTCAGAAAGCAGGATCGGAAGATGCGTCCGCACGCCGAGATATACTTATTCCGTGTATGCGCCGGGAATGAACGGCGGAGAGGCGGCGTCCTCCGATGTTTATGCGGATGATTTCCTGTATGATATGGAAAAAGACCCGTATCAGTTGAATAATGTGGTGGACAGCCCGGATTATGCGGATGTAAAATTAGATATGAGAAAACGGCTGCTTGACTGGATAGAAAAAGCGGAAGGAAAGAGGCCGGTGATCCAGGATTAGGGAGGTATATTTTCATGGGAGCTTCGGATAAAAAATCGGAACAGACATACCTTTGGCTGCGGTCTTATATCGATGAGAATAAGTTTGCCAATAATTCCAAGCTCCCATCGGAAAATGTGATCAGCCACCGTCTCTCGGTCAGCCGGGAGACGGCGCGCACCGCGCTTGCCAGACTGGCGGAAGAAGGGTTAATCCGCAAGGTGAAGGGGAGCGGAACCTACATCAATAAGGAAGTGGCCCTGACAAAAGAACTGGGAGGAAACGGCGGAACGATCAAAGTAGGGCTGGTGCTGCAAGGGCAGGATGCCGATGCGAATTCTGCTTTGATCGAAGGGATACGGAGCGTCCTGTTGACGGATGAGGTGGATCTGCGTATTTTTCTGACGGATAATAAGTTTGCCAACGAAAGGCGCTGTCTGCAGACGGTGGTTCATCAGGATTTTCAGGGTTTTATCGTGGACGGCGTAAAAGCCAGCCTGATGAATCCCAATCTGGATTGCTATATGCAGATTTACCAGAAAAATATCCCCGTTATTTTTTACAATAATTACTATAAAGAACTAGATTACCCAAGGGTGACGATCAACGATAAGCAATGTGCAGACCGGCTCCTTGGGCTTTTGATCAAGGCGGGGCATAAGCATATAGCCGGAATATTCATTTACGATAATTACCAGAGTATTGAGAAATTCCAGGGGATGGCTGCGGCTTTAAAACGGCATGGGGTGGAATTCCAGGATGATTATATTAAATGGTGTGTTTCCAACGAAGCCCATGACGACAAGTTCGCCCATTCCATAGAGAAGTTTTTAAAGGGAATACCAAAATGCAGCGCGATCGTCTGCTGCAATTATATGATTTACCGTCTGGTACGGCAGGTATTGAAAGAACAGAAAAAAAAGGTGCCGGAGGATTATTCCCTTGTCTGCTTCGATTATTCCCGGAATGCCTGGGAAGAAGAAGGGATTACCTGCTCTATCCACCAAGGATGCCAGATCGGCAGGGAAGTAGCGGCGCGTCTTTTAAAAATGATTGAACGGAAAGAATGTAAGGGGCAGAGCTATTCATGCATCATGCCCCCTAAGATTTATATTGGAAATTCTATCAGGCAGATAGAGAAAAAGCAGCGCTGATAAAAATATGAGATCATAAAATATTCTGGTTAAATAATGGCCACAATAGATAAATTGCGTTCGTTGGACAGATTGATATATTGACTTCCGGATTTGATCGTCGGTTTGGAGAGTTTATCAGGATTGATAAATACGATCTCCCCTTCCCGTCCGTCGCTCAGGCGCACACGGTGGAGCATATAAGTGTTTACAATATTTCTTAAAAAGGTGAGGATGTATTCCGCATCGTATTTCAGGAAACCTTCCTGCTCAAATGCCTCGATAACCATAAAGGGGCATAAGGGGCCGCGGTAAACCCTTGCGGATGTCATGGCGTCATAAACGTCGGCAATGGCAACCATTTTCGCAAAGGGATCGATCTGCTCAGAGGTCAGCTGCATGGGATAGCCGGATCCGTCGCAGCGTTCGTGGTGCATCAGGGCAGCGTTCTTTACATGATCATTTACCGGAGAATCCAGAAGAAGGTTATGTCCTTCCCTGGGATGGGTCTTAATCACTTCAAATTCTTCTTCCGTAAGTTTGCTCGGTTTTTTTAAGATATCTTCCGGCATCTTCAGTTTGCCGATATCGTGGAGCAGACCGCAGAGAGTCGCTGTTTTAATATCTTCTTCATCCATCCGCAGCCAGGTGGCAAAAAGGTTGCAGATCAGGCCTACGTTCATACAATGGACATAGGTGGAATCGTCCAGTTCCCGCATATTATGAAGCATATCGAATACGTTGATGCGCTGGTTATCCTGGGACAGAAGCGCAATAGAATTCTGGATGAGCTGTTCCACATCCAGGTTGGAAATATCTTCCATCGCGTTATTGAGGGAATTTTTGAATGATTCCGTTTCTTTATGAAAATCTTCTGCGAAATGCTGGAATTCAGGAGTTTGTTTTAAACGTTCCGCATACGAAGGAGTGACCTCCGGCTCTTCCGGCGGGACTTCCGCCCATTCGTCCTCCACCCTCACATAGAATACGGAATAAACTTCCAATTTTGCGATGGCTTTATCTGTTAAAATAGTTCCTTTTGGCAATATTAAACTATTGCTGAAACTAAAAATATCCTCCGCCGTTATCATACCCGGCATCAAAGATCTGGTACTTACCCTTCTCATAACCACACCTCTCCCTCAAGCTAGTAATTTAACGTAATTGAATTATAAAATTTTTACAAGGTATTGTCAATAAATACATTGACAATAAAAGCAGAATGGTGTATGTTTAGAGTCAGATATGAAATATGAAAATTCAATATTGTAGATAATCTCTTATTCAGAGTGGTGGAGGTACATAGGACCTGTGAAACCACGGCAACCCCTGATAAGGAAGGTGCCTGCCTGAGCGAGTAATAACAAACGGCGTAGCTATTAGGCCGTAGTGGATCGAACAATAAGAGGATTTGATTATCGAATATCGAGTCCGCTTATGAAAGAAAGCGGATTTTTTCATTTAATACATTATAAGGAGGAAAGAAATGGAGAAATTTTTATTTACTTCAGAATCAGTAACAGAAGGACATCCCGATAAGGTATGCGATGCGATTTCCGATGCGGTATTGGATGCTTTGATGGACAAGGATCCTATGAGCCGCGTTGCCTGTGAGGTGGCGACCTGTACAGGTTTTGTGCTGGTGACAGGGGAAATTACCACCAATGCTTATGTGGACATTCCCAAAATTGCAAGAGAAACGATCAAGGAAATCGGATATACCAAATCGGAATATGGATTTGATGGCAATACCTGCGCGGTGCTTGTGGCGATCGACGAACAGTCTTCCGATATCGCTATGGGCGTGGATAAGGCTTTTGAGGCAAAGCATGAAAGCGCAGAAAATAAAATGACGGATGAAGAAATCGAAGCTATCGGCGCTGGCGACCAGGGTATGATGTTCGGATATGCCACCAACGAAACGGAAGAGTATATGCCTTATTCCATCGCTCTCGCGCATAAGCTGGCATTGCAGCTGACAAAGGTGCGCAAGGACGGCACTTTAAAATATTTGCGTCCCGACGGCAAGAGTCAGGTTTCGGTGGAATATGATGCGGAAGGCAAGCCCCTGCGCCTGGAGGCGGTAGTGCTTTCCACCCAGCATGACGAGGATGTGACCCAGGAACAGATCCATGAAGACATTAAGAAATATGTGTTCGACCCGGTGCTGCCGGTGGAACTGATCGATGAAAAGACGAGATTTTACATCAATCCTACAGGACGTTTCGTTATCGGCGGACCTCACGGAGATGCCGGACTGACAGGGCGTAAGATCATCGTGGATACTTATGGCGGATATGCGCGCCATGGCGGCGGCGCATTTTCAGGGAAAGACTGTACAAAGGTAGACCGTTCCGCGGCATATGCAGCTCGTTATGTGGCAAAAAATATCGTGGCGGCGGGAATCGCTGATAAGTGTGAAATCCAGCTGTCTTACGCGATCGGCGTAGCACAGCCTACGTCGATCATGGTGGATACTTTCGGCACAGGAAAGATTGAAGACGATAAGCTGGTGGAGATCATCCGTGAAAACTTTGATCTGCGTCCGGCAGGAATCATTAAGATGCTGGATCTGCGCAGACCCATCTACAAGCAGACGGCGGCTTACGGGCATTTTGGAAGAAATGATCTGGATCTGCCATGGGAGAGGCTTGATAAGACGGATGTGTTGAAGAAGTATTTATAATATGGTAAAATACGGAGGACGGCGGGATTTCCCGCCGTCCGATCCTATAGATGGCGGTATTTTGCTTCCGCCCGCACATTGACAAGTAAATAAAAATGATCTGATAGATTTCAGATGCACAGGACATACTTTCGCTGTATACAATAATTTCCCATAGCTTCCCATTTAGCGCCATGTACCTGTCGGAAGGAGACAGGTTGACGAGGAGAAAGGTGATCGAAAATTCGGCGGATGCCTTTCCGCACGGCTTCCGGTGCGTGATATGACGGAGAAATATGCGGGCGACTGCAAAACAAAGACGGCATAACTTGGAAGAATAAAATTGATAAATAGAAAGATGAGGAGAATCTATGTGTGGAATTATTGGTTATACAGGGGAAAAGGAAGCGGAAGATATTTTAGTGGACGGACTGGAGATTCTGGAATACAGAGGCTATGACAGTGCGGGGATCGCATTGTGTCAGGCGGACGGAAGTGTGCGGATCAGCAAATGTGCGGGACGGGTAAAGGAGCTGCGCGCCTTATGCAAGGAAGCGGGGTTCCGGGGCACATGCGGTATCGGGCATACGAGATGGGCGACGCACGGAGGAGTCAGCGATGCGAACGCCCATCCGCATCAGTTTGGAAAAGTGACTCTGACGCATAATGGCATTATTGAAAATTACCGCAGCCTGATTCAGAGGTATGGATTGGAAGATAAGCTGCATTCCCAGACGGACAGCGAAGTGGCGGCGGCCGTGATCGCTCATTTTTACAATGGAGATCCTTTGGCGGCTATCAGGAAGGCGGTTTTGAAATTAAAAGGAACTTTTGCCCTGAGTATTATATTTGAGGATATTCCGGGGGCTATTTTTGCAGTACGCAATGTGAGCCCTGTCGTGATTGGAAGGGCAGTGCAGGGAAGCATGCTTGCTTCCGATGTGACGGCGCTCGGACAATATACGAAAAAATATTTTGTGCTGCCGGAATTCCATGTGGCGGTATTGAAGAAAGAGGGCATAGAACTGTACGACATGTCAGGAGAGGCGGCGTCCTGGGAATGGATGACGGTGGACTGGGATGTGGACAGGAGCGGCAAAGGCGGCTATCCTTTTTATATGGAAAAGGAGATCATGGAGCAACCGGAAGTAATTGGAGAGACGATTGCTTCAAGAATCCGTGAGGGAATACCGGATTTGAGCGGGGATGGCATTCCCGACAGTCTATTGGCGGACTGTAAAAGAATCTCTGTTGTGGCATGCGGTACGGCAATGCATGCGGGTTTGGTGGGAAAGGCGCTGATGCAGTCTTTGGTGCGCATACACATGGATGTGGAATTGGCCAGCGAGTTTATGTATGCGGATGCGATCGTAGATGAAGACACGCTGGTGATAGCGATTTCCCAGTCGGGCGAAACGATTGATACGCTGGAAGCGGTAAAATATGCGAAGAAAAACGGGGCGAAGACCCTTGCGGTCGTGAACGTGAGGGGGTCTTCCGTAGCGCGCGCCAGCGATTATGCTTTTTATACCAATGCCGGGCCGGAAATTGCGGTCGCCAGCACGAAGGCATATACGACCCAGCTGGCGGCTCTTTATTTGCTGACCGGGCGGATGGCGTATGTCAGAGGGCGCTTCGGAAGGGAAGATGCGGAACGCTTTGCCAAAGAGCTGCTGCGGACGCCGGAGGCGATACAGGCGGTACTGGACAGAAGGGAGGAAATCCACTATATCGCCCGTTCTATCCTGAATGCGAAGGACGTGTTTATGATGGGAAGGGGACTGGATTATTCGATTTTGCTGGAAGGTTCGTTGAAGCTGAAAGAGATATCCTATATTCATTCAGAAGCCTATGCTTCCGGTGAACTAAAGCACGGAACAATCGCGCTGATCACGGAGGATACGCCGGTAGTGGCGGTAGTGACGCAGGGGAAATTGCAGTCCAAGGAATTTTCCAACATAAAAGAGGTGCAGTCCAGAGGCGCAGGGGTTATACTGTTTATAAAGGAGACTTTCGACATGGATCGGAATGCTTCCTGGGACGGCGTGTTCCGGCTGCCGGCGATGGAGGACGGATTTATGGTGATGCCGGCTTCTGTGGCTTTGCAGCTTCTGGCGTATTATGTATCCCTGGATAAAGGACTGGATGTGGATAAGCCGAGGAATCTGGCAAAGGTAGTGACAGTGGAATAAGCATTTTTTATAAAAAAGAAGACAAAGGGAAGCCGGGAAAGGCGGGACGGCGGAAGGCATGTCCTGTGCGTCTGAAATCAATCGGATGTATGGAGTCCGGGACCGGGGGGAAGAGTACATAGGAAGAATAAGAGGTATCGTTTATGGCATTTACGCATTTGCACGTGCATACGGAATACAGTCTTTTGGACGGTTCCAATAAGATTAAGGAATATGTGAAAAGAGTAAAGGAACTGGGCATGGACAGCGCAGCCATTACAGACCACGGGGTGATGTATGGCGTGATCGAATTTTATAAAGAAGCGAAGGCAGCGGGCATCAATCCCATCATGGGCTGCGAGGTATATGTGGCGCCTAATTCCCGTTTTGACAAGGAACTGACCGGCGGGGAGGACCGATATTACCACCTGGTACTTTTGGCGGAGAATAATACGGGATATGCCAATCTGATGAAGATTGTCAGCAGGGGATTTACGGAAGGATATTATTATAAGCCGCGGGTGGATATGGAGGTATTGAATCAGTTTCATGAGGGGATCATAGCCCTTTCGGCCTGTCTGGCCGGGGAGGTGCAGCGCTATATTTCCAAGGGGCTGATCGATGAGGCAAAAAAAGCGGCGTTAAAGTATGAGTCTTGTTTCGGCAAAGGCAATTATTTTCTGGAAATGCAGGACCATGGGATTCCGGAGCAGAAAACGGTAAATGCCGCTCTTCTTAAAATGAGCAAGGAGCTGGATATTCCGCTGGTAGTTACCAACGACGTTCATTATACTTATGCGGAAGATGAAAAATCCCACGATGTCCTCCTGTGCATCCAGACGGCGAAAAAGCTGGCGGACGAGGACCGGATGCGTTATATCGGCGGCCAGTATTATGTGAAGAGCGAAGAGGAAATGAAGGGACTGTTTCCGTATGCCTGGGAGGCGGTGGAAAATACCCAGAGAATCGCCGACCGCTGTCATGTGGAGATCGAGTTCGGCGTGACGAAGCTGCCTCATTTTGAAGTGCCGGAGGGCTATGATTCCTGGAGCTATTTGAATAAGCTGTGCGATGATGGACTGTATGAACGCTACGGAGTCGTCAGAGGGGAAGCGCGGGAAAATGCCGGAGCAGCAGAGGCGGTTTCGGGGGAGACGAATGCGGAAAGCCTGATCCGGCGTTTGGAATATGAGTTGGACGTGATTCGTACAATGGGATATGTGGATTATTTTCTGATCGTATGGGATTTTATCAATTATGCGAAAATCAACGATATTATGGTCGGCCCGGGAAGGGGGTCGGCGGCGGGCAGCATCGTTTCTTACTGTCTGAGGATTACGGATATCGACCCAATCAAATATAATCTGCTGTTCGAACGGTTCCTTAACCCGGAGAGGGTGTCCATGCCGGATATCGATATCGACTTTTGCTTTGAAAGAAGGCAGGAAGTGATCGATTACGTAGGGAAAAAATATGGTGCTGACAGGGTGGTGCAGATCGTCACCTTCGGTACGATGGCGGCAAAGGGCGTAATCCGGGACGTGGGCCGCGTCATGGATCTTCCCTATGCTTATGTGGATTCCATTGCCAAGATGGTGCCGAATGAACTGAACGTCACCATAGACCGGGCGTTGAGCGCCAATCCCGAATTTCGTAAAATGTACGAAACGGACGAACAGGTAAAAATGCTGATCGATATGAGCAAACGGCTGGAAGGGCTGCCCAGGCATACCTCCATGCATGCGGCGGGCGTGGTGATCTGCAGCAAACCGGCGGAGGAATTCGTGCCGTTGTCCAGGGGAAGCGATGGTTCGGTCACGACCCAGTTTACAATGACGACGATCGAGGAACTGGGATTGCTGAAAATGGATTTTCTTGGGCTGCGCACTCTGACGGTTATTCAGAATGCGGCGCATTACGTGGAAAAAAATAAGGGAATCCGCCTGGATATGGAACATATCGACTACGACGATAAGGCGGTGCTGGCCTCCATTGGAACGGGGCGCACGGACGGGGTGTTCCAGCTGGAAAGCGGAGGCATGAAAAATTTCATGAAGGAGCTGAAGCCTCAAAGCCTGGAGGATATTATCGCCGGAATATCGCTGTACCGGCCGGGCCCCATGGATTTTATACCAAAATACATCAAAGGGAAAAATAGCCATCAGGATATTACTTATTCCTGCCCTCAGCTGGAGCCGATTCTCTCTTCTACTTATGGGTGTATTGTCTATCAGGAGCAGGTAATGCAGATTGTGCGCGATCTGGGCGGCTATACGCTTGGCCGCAGCGATTTGGTGCGCCGCGCCATGAGCAAAAAGAAACAGTCGGTAATGGAAAAGGAACGGGAGAATTTTATTTACGGTAATAAGGAGGAAGGCGTACCGGGCTGTGTGGCCAACGGCATCGATGCAAAGGTGGCGGGGCAGATCTATGGCGATATGATGGATTTTGCCAAATATGCTTTTAATAAATCCCATGCGGCATGTTATGCGGTAGTGGCTTATCAGACCGCCTATCTGAAATATTATTACCCGGTGGAATTCATGGCGGCTCTGCTGACTTCTGTTATCGATTTTCCGAGCAAAGTATCGGAATATATCGTGGCTTGCAGAAATATGGGAATCGCGATCCTGCCGCCGGATATCAATGCGGGATTTGCAGGATTTTCCGTAACCGGCGAGGGCATCCGGTATGCGCTCACGGCTATTAAGAGCATAGGGCATCCGGTCATCGAGGCGATTGTAAAAGAAAGGGAGGAACGTGGGGAATACAAGAACTTGAAAGACTTCATTACCCGGGTAGCGGATAAAGAAATCAATAAGCGTTCCGTGGAGAATTTGATAAAGGCCGGGGCGCTGGACGGGCTGGGCGGCACGCGGAAACAGTTTATGAGCGTTTATGTACAGATCATGGAAAGTATCCAGCAGGACAAGAAAAATAATATGGCGGGGCAGCTTTCCCTTTTCGATATCGTTTCCGAAGAGGAAAAGGGGGATTATGAAATTAAGATGCCGGAAGTAGGGGAATATTCCAAAGAGATGCTTCTGGCTTTTGAAAAAGAAGTGCTGGGCATATATATCAGCGGGCATCCGCTGGAGGAATACGCCCAGGTGTGGAAGAAAAATATTACCAATACGACGGCGGATTTTCTTCTGGATGAGGAAACGGGGGAAACGGCAGTCAAGGATGGGCAGAGCGTCACCATAGGGGGCATGATTGCGGATAAAAAAATAAAGTATACGAAAAACGATAAAGTCATGGCCTTTTTGCAGCTGGAGGACTTGGTGGGTACGGTGGAAGTGATCGTATTCCCAAGGGATTATGAGAAGAATTCCGCGAAACTGATGGAAGATGAGAAGGTATTTATCAAAGGCCGGGTGTCTGTGGAAGAGGAGAAGGACGGAAAGCTGATCTGCGAAAAGCTGACAGGCTTTGACGAAATTAGCAGGAAATTGTGGATCAAGTTTGCCACGAAAGAGGATTACGAGGCAGCAGAAAAGGAATTGCTGGAGCGCCTTGCGGAGTCGGACGGGAAAGACAGTGTGTGCATTTATGTGGAGAGTCCGAGGGCGGTAAAAAACTTGCCGCCTAACAGGAATGTGAGGGCGGACAGAGAGTTGGTGGCCGGGCTGGCGGTTTTGTATGGGGAGGAGAACGTAAAAGTGACGTAGGATTTGGCGGTGTTTTCGGTATGGTGTATGGAGGCAGTGTCTAATAGTAATAGTTACGCCGGGCAGCAGACCCGGGCAAGCGGTACAACCGGACGGCGGAATAGGGGATCGAAAACCGGCGCCGGGCAGAGTTTTTCTGACTGGAACTTCCAATCAGATTTTACTAATGAAATGGGAAAATGTTATCATGCCGTACGGGGCGAAAGCGACGGGCATCCTGCCCTATGCTTTCTAAAATTGCCCTCCGTGGCAATTTTCCCTGGTAATCGACCATTTCATAAGTAAAATTTCTGATTGTACGTAACAGTCAGAAAAACCCTGCCCGGCGCCGGTTTTCGATCCCCTATTCCGCCGTCCGGCTGTACCGCTCGCCCGGATCTGCTGCCCGGCGTAACTATTACTATTAGACACTGCAGCTGCCATGTACGATCTTCTGGCGGAAACACCGCTTGCTATACGGTTTTAGATATCGCTTGGATATGAAGATCCATTTTGGCAGAGGGCATTCCGGGCGGGTAGGGGGGAGGCGAAGGCGGGGGGCTGGGGAAGGGCGCGGGGGTTTTGCTGTTGCTTATAATCAGAAATTTCACTTATGAAATAGTTTGATGCACTAGGGGAAAATTGCCATGGAGGGCAATTTTAGGAGACGTAGGGCAGGATGCCCGTTGTCTCCGCCCCGGCCGGTATCATCATCCTATCCTATTTCATTAGTGAAATCTGATTATAAGCTTCAGCAAAACCCCCGCGCCCTTCCCCAGCCCCCCGCCTTCGCCTCCCCCCTACCCGCCCGGAATGCCCTCTGCCAAAATGGATTTCCACTCATTCCGCGCATTTCTAATAAAAAAAATATTGAAAAGGAGGGGGAAAGGGGGTAAAATAAAGTTGCTGTATGTGGTTTGCGCCGGATGTCTTATGATCGGGAGAGCGAAACGGAGTAAGGGCGCGCGGCGGAACCGGTAAAGCGGGCATCGAACGAATGAATGAGAGAGGTGTAGGCATGGCGGATGAGATCAGGACTATAGGAGTATTAACCAGCGGCGGCGACGCTCCGGGGATGAATGCGGCTATCCGTGCCGTAGTGCGGCAGGCGCTTGCCAAAGGAGTAAGTGTAAAAGGAATTAAAAAGGGTTATCAGGGACTTTTGAATGAGGAAATTGTGGATCTGGAGAGAAGCAGTGTGTCGGATATTATCCAGAGGGGCGGAACGATTCTCGGTACGGCCCGCTGCATGGAGTTTAAGACAGACGAAGGCCAGGAGAAGGGCGCGAGAATATGCATGAAGCATGGCATCGAGGGCTTGGTGGTAATCGGCGGCGATGGTTCCTACAGAGGCGCACAGGCGCTTTCACGAAAAGGAATCAATACGATCGGGATTCCCGGAACGATTGATTTGGATATTTCCTGTACGGATTATACGATAGGCTTTGACACGGCGATCAATACGGCGATGCAGGCGATTGATAAGGTAAGAGATACTTCTTCCTCCCATGAGAGGTGCAGTATTATCGAAGTAATGGGAAGAAATGCGGGATATATCGCACTTTGGTGCGGTGTGGCCAACGGTGCGGAAGATATTCTTCTGCCGGAAAAATATGATTTTAACGAACAGAGGATTATTAATAATATTATCAATAACAGAAAAAAAGGAAAGACCCACCATATTATTATCAATGCGGAAGGAATCGGGCATTCTACCTCCATGGCACGGAGGATCGAAGCGGCTACGGGCATAGAAACCAGGGCTACGATTCTGGGTTATATGCAAAGGGGCGGAAGCCCTACCTGTAAAGACCGTTTCTATGCGTCGATCATGGGCGCATATGCGACCGATATTCTTTGCCAGGGCAAGACAAATCGGGTAGTGGGATACCGGAACGGTGAATTCCAGGATTTTGATATTGAAGAAGCTTTATCTATGGAAAAACATATTCCCGAATATCAATATGAGGTGAGCAGGGCATTGTCCATGTAAAAAGACAGAAGCATAGATTTTATAGCACACATTTTATAAAGAATGCGGATCGGCACGGAATGTGCCGGTCCGCTTGCAGATTTGTGGAAAAGGGCGCAGTGGAATATGATAACGAGTACGTCGAACCAGAAAGTAAAAAGGATCGTACAACTGAATAAAAAGGCGGGGGAGAGAAAAAAGGAAGGCGTTTTTGCAGCGGAAGGAATCAAGATGTTTCTGGAAGCGCCGGAAGGATATGTGGAGGAGGTATATGTTTCCGAGAACTTCCTTATGTTATTGGAGTCGCAGGAAGACGACGGGAGAGGAGTAAGGGAAAAACTGGAAGAGAATGGATATGAAACGGTATCCGGGGAAGTATTCGCAAAAATGTCGGATACCCAGTCCCCGCAGGGAATTCTGTGCGTGGTCAGACAACGACGCTATGCATTGGAAAATATGCTGAAAGGGGACAGGCCCCCGCTTTTTCTCGTATTGGAAAATCTTCAGGATCCGGGCAATCTGGGAACCGTTTTAAGATCGGGGGAAGCCGCGGGAGCGGACGGGATTGTTATGAGCCGGGATACGGTGGACATTTACAATCCAAAGGTGATCCGGGCGACGATGGGTTCCGTGTACCGGATGCCCTTTTGCTATGTGGAAGATCTGGAGGATGCGATAGGGCAAATGAAACAAGCGGGAACAGAGGTGTTCGCGGCTCATTTGGAAGGGAAAAAAAGTTATGATCAATGCGATTACCGGAAGGCCTCGGCTTTTTTAATCGGAAATGAAGGAAATGGACTGACGGAGCGGGTATCGCAGCTGGCGGATGTCAGGATCAGGATTCCCATGGAAGGAAAAGTGGAGTCATTGAATGCGGCGGTGGCGGCCTCCTTACTGGCGTTTGAGGCGGCGAGGCAGAGACGCGGATAAAAATAGGAAATTTTTAGAAAAGAGGAGCATATGAAGATAGGTTTTATTGGATTAGGAAATATGGCGAAGGCAATGATCGGGGGAATGCTTCGGGAAAAGATTGTGGAAGCGGGAGATATCATAGGATCAGCAAAAACAAGGGAAACGATGAAACGTATGGAAGAGGAGTTTTCTATCACTGCTGCCGAAAGCAACCGGCATGTGGCGGAATATGCGGATGTCATTATATTGGCGGTCAAACCAGTTTTTTTTCCTGAGGTGATCGGGGAAATTAAGGAAGCTGTGACGGAAGAAAAGCTGGTGGTCAGCATTGCAGCCGGAAAGAATATGGAATGGATCGAAAAGGAATTCGGAAAAAAAATCAAACTCATCCGCTGTATGCCTAATACGCCGGCGCTGGTGGGAGCCGGCTGCACGGCGGTATGCTGCAATTCTTTGGTGGAAAAAGAGGACGAAGAATTCTGCATGCGATTAATGGAAAGCTTCGGAAAGGCGATCGCGATTCCCGAACGATTGATGGATGCGGCGGGGGCGGTCGGCGGCAGTTCTCCGGCTTTCGTTTTTCTGTTTATAGAAGCTATGGCGGACGGCGCGGTGAAAGCGGGGATGCCGAGGAAACAGGCTTATGAATTTGCCGCAAGCGCAGTGGCAGGAAGCGCCAGAATGGTAATGGAAACAGGACTCCACCCCGGAGAACTCAAAGACATGGTATGTTCGCCGGGAGGAACCACAATAGAAGGCATCGCCGTATTAGAGGAAAAGGGAATGCGGGCCGCCGTTATGGAAGCAGTCGGTGCCTGTGTAGAGAAATCAAAGAAATTGTAATAAAATAAGCGGGGAATAAATCCCTTTTCGGCCCATAAAAATCCACAAACTTGACAATTTCCGTTTCTTTTGATATTATTTGTGTAATAAAATTAACAATTTCGTAATAATTATATACAATAGTAGAAAGGAAAAAAATGTCCGGCCGTGTCGGAAGAACGGAGCGGATGGTCGTTGGAGGTAAAGGAAATGTCAGGAAACAGAAGGCCGTTTCATTTGCTGTCAGGTTTGATCATAAGTCTGGTGATGATGATGGCTGTAGGTATGACCGCTGCAGCCGGTGAAGATAAGACCAGCAGTCAGGAATATCTGGATTCTTTAAATGTAGGAGTGGCAACGCTTCTTGCGCCTGATACGAATGAGGAAGAGGGATCGGAAAAAACAGAGGATGGAAAAGAGGAGGAAGCCGTACCCGGGGATTTGATGGCGGATAATTCCGCGTCGAGAGTCCAGGTGACGGAGGAGACCGTAAGGGAAAGTCTGAAAACGGGAAAAGAACCGACGGGAAAAGAACCGACGGGAAAAGAACCGGCGGAAGAAGAGTCGGATCTGGTAATGGCAGATGTGCAGAATACGTTGAATGTCCGCGCAAAGGCCGATGAAGAATCGGAAAAAGTGGGCGTGCTGTATAAAGACTGCGGCGGCAGGATATTGGAAAGAAAAGATGGCTGGACAAAGTTGAGATCCGGCGATCTGGTGGGCTGGGCAAAAGATGAATATCTGCTGTTCGGCAAAGATGCGGAAACACTTGCCGATGAAGTGGGGAATCTCATTGTGACGATCGATACGGATGCGCTGCGGATCCGCAAGGAACCGAGTACGGAAGCGGAGATATTTGCATTAATGGCCCAGGATGACGAGCTGGACGTAATCGAAGTGATGGACGATGAATGGATCAGCGTAAAATATGATAACAAGACAGGCTATGTTTCAGCGGAATTCGTGGATTTGGATTTCCATATTGATGAAGGCGAAACGATAGCGTCGATTAAAGCGCGGGAAAAGGCGGAAGCGGAAGCCAAGGCAAAGCTTACGGCAAACCAGGGCGCGGTAGTCGTAGGCGCGGACGATACAAGGCTTTTGGCAGCGCTGATCTACTGCGAAGCAGGAAATCAGGGTTACGAAGGCCAGCTGGCGGTAGGCGCCACGGTAATGAACCGGGTAAGAAGCGGCGCGTATCCCAACACGATTTACAGCGTTATTTATGCATCCGGGCAGTTTACTCCGGCATTGAACGGTAAAGTGGCAAGAGTGTACGGCGGCAATATTCCGGCCAGCTGTGTTACGGCGGCGCAGGAGTCGATCAACGGAGCCACCAACATTGGGACGGCGACCCATTTCAGGAGGGTAGGCGCCCATGAGGGAATCGTGATCGGAGACCACGTTTTCTGGTAAGAACTTCCGAAGCTGCGGCTTTCTTCGTGAAAATCTTTTTTGCCTGTATTGAATAATATAGGAAAGTATAGTAAGATAATAGGAAAGCAGGAAGGAGGCTTTAAGTATGAATTATACGATTTTTTGGCTGGTAGCCTTGGTTCTGTTTATCCTGATTGAAATAGCGACGATGGGGCTGACGACTATATGGTTTGCCGGCGGGGCTTTAGTGGCGGTGATCGCGTCGGCGCTGGGACTGCCGTTGGTGGTGCAGATCGTCCTGTTTTTTGCAGTATCTTTTGTCTTGCTGTATTTTACAAGGCCCATGGCGGTAAAGTATTTTAATAAGGACAGGGTAAAAACGAACGCGGAAAGCCTTGTGGGGCGACAAGCGATCGTGATCAGCGAGATAGATAACCTGCAGGGAATCGGACAGGTGACCGTAGGAGGAATGGAATGGTCGGCGCGCACGGCGGAAGCCGGCGTCAGGCTGGACGTAGGCAGCGTAGTTAATATTATCGCTATTAATGGGGTAAAATTAATAGTAGAAGAGAAAAAAGCCTGACCGGACCGGACAGGTGGGAGCGGAGGAAGAATTATGGGAATTGTAATGCTTGTTATACTGATATTAATTGTTTTAATTTTGGTTTCCTGTATCAAGATAGTGCCTCAGGCGTATGCATATGTAGTGGAAAGGCTGGGAGCATATCAGGGAACTTGGTCCGTAGGTCTGCATTTTAAGATGCCTTTTCTTGATAAAGTGGCGAAGCGGGTGAACTTAAAGGAACAGGTTGTGGATTTTGCGCCGCAGCCGGTGATCACAAAGGATAACGTAACGATGAGAATCGACACCGTCGTATTCTTCCAGATTACGGATCCCAAGCTTTTTGCTTATGGTGTGGAAAATCCGATTATGGCGATTGAGAACCTGACTGCTACGACTTTGAGAAATATTATCGGCGAGATGGAGCTGGATCAGACGCTGACATCGAGGGAAGTTATTAATACGAAGATGCGCGCTTCTTTGGATATCGCAACGGATCCGTGGGGAATCAAGGTAAACCGCGTGGAACTTAAAAATATTATTCCGCCGGCAGCTATCCAGGATGCGATGGAAAAACAGATGAAGGCGGAGCGTGAGCGTCGTGAAGCGATCCTCCGGGCGGAAGGTGAGAAGAAATCTACGGTTCTGGTAGCGGAAGGTCAGAAGGCGTCCGTTATTTTGGAAGCGGAAGCGGAAAAACAGTCCGCAATCCTCCGGGCGGAAGCGCAGAAGGAAAAGATGATCCGCGAGGCGGAAGGTGAAGCGGAAGCGATTCTGAAAGTGCAGAAGGCGACTGCAGACGGTATTCGGATGATCCGTGAAGCAGGAGCGGATCAGGCCGTGCTTACCATTAAGAGCCTGGAAGCGTTTGAAAAAGCGGCGGACGGCAAGGCGACGAAGATCATCATTCCCTCCGAGATACAGGGAATAGCAGGGCTGGCTTCTTCTTTAAAGGAGATTGTAGTAGAAGGGAAGTAATGTGAGAAATACTTCTAAAGCTCATGCCAGAGGGTATTTCGCTAAGAAGTATTAAGTCTCACATCAAGATATTCTGAATAAAGGATAGATTCCGGCAGTTGGAAGAAGCGTTCCGGCTGCCGGATTTTAGATGTACGCGGTGGCGTATGTACGGAATACGTATTGAAAAAGTGCTTTTGTGCGATGAGGAAAGGAGAACGATCATGAACCTGACAGGCCGTGATTTTTTAAAGCTGCTGGATTTTACTTCGGCGGAGATAGGATATATGCTGGATCTGGCGGCAGATTTGAAGGAGAAAAAGAAAAA
Organism: Lachnospiraceae bacterium 28-4; assembly: GCA_000403275.2. Taxonomy (GTDB): domain Bacteria; phylum Bacillota; class Clostridia; order Lachnospirales; family Lachnospiraceae; genus Kineothrix. The sequence goes on along the minus strand of KE159600.1, from coordinate 173,735 downwards.
GGGAATATTGACAAGATGGCATGAGGGAAAGAACGTGGCGCTTATTTTTGAGAAAACGAGTACGAGGACAAGATGTTCCTTTGAAGTAGCGGCACACGATCTGGGGATGGGAACGACGTATCTCGATCCGTCCGTCTCTCAAATCGGCAAGAAGGAAAGCATTGCGGATACGGCAAGAGTTCTTTCCGGCATGTATGAAGGGATCGAATACCGCGGCTTCGGGCAGGACATCGTGGAGGAACTGGCAAAGTATGCGAAAGTTCCGGTATGGAACGGCCTGACGAACGAGTTCCATCCGACGCAGATGCTGGCGGATCTGCTGACGATACGCGAGCATTTTGGATATTTGAAAAATATCCGTTTTACTTATATGGGGGATGCGCGTTATAATATGGGAAATTCCCTGATGGTAGCCTGTGCTAAGATGGGGATGCATTTTACGGCTTGTACGGCGGAAAAGTATTTTCCGGACAGGAAGCTGGTGGAGGAATGCGAAGAAATTGCAAAAGGCACGGGAGCGACGATTACCCTGACGGAAGATGTGGAAGCGGGAGTGAGAGGCGCGGATGTTATTTATACGGATGTCTGGGTTTCTATGGGAGAGCCGGATGAAATATGGGAAGAACGGATACGGGAGCTTTCCCCTTATCAGGTAAACGGAAGGGTGATGGCACTGGCAGGGGAAAAAGCGGTATTTATGCATTGCCTTCCGGCATTCCACGACCTTCATACGAAGACAGGAAAAGAAATCAGCGAAAAATTCGGCATGGCTGAGATGGAAGTGACGGACGAAGTTTTTGAGTCGGAGGCATCGATCGTTTTTGAAGAGGCGGAAAACCGCATGCATACAATAAAGGCAGTGATGGCGGCAACGCTTGGCGTACCGGAAGGATGCGGTGCGGGGCGATAACGGAAAACGCGGCATCGAGGGCGGAAAATATTATGAAAACAGAGATTTTAAAGCTTCTCAGGGAAAGCGGGAATTACATTTCGGGCCAGGAACTATGCAGTAAGTTCGGCGTTTCCAGAACGGCAGTCTGGAAGGTGATCAATCAGCTGAAAGAAGAGGGATACGGGATTGAGGCGGTGAAAAACAAAGGATACCGTTTGCAAATAACGCCAGACGTGCTTTCTTCCAGCGAGTTAAAGAGCCGTATTCAGAATGAATGGGCGGGCAGGAATATTTATTATTATGAAGAAACCGGCTCCACGAATATTGATGCAAAACGCCTCGGAGAAGAGGGCGCCGTACACGGAACGGTAGTGGTGGCCGATAAGCAGAACGCAGGAAGGGGAAGAAGGGGAAGGGCGTGGGAGTCTCCGGCAGGGAAGGATATTTATTTTACTATTTTGCTGCGGCCGGAATTTCCCCCCGATAAAGTATCCGGGCTTACGCTTGTAATGGCTCTTTCTGTGGCGGAAGCCGTCAAGGGATGCTGTGGCCAGGAAGCGGGCATCAAATGGCCGAATGATGTGGTTTTAAACGGGAAAAAAATATGCGGGATTCTGACGGAAATGACAATGGAGATGGATTATGTCCAACATGTGGTCATTGGAACGGGGATCAATGTGAATTTGGACAAGATGCCGGCGGAGATCGAAAAAACGGCCACTTCTATTTTGATGGAAAGTGGGAAGGAGACGACGAGGGCGGAACTTTTACAAAAAGTGCTGGAGCGGTTTGAAATAAATTATGAAATTTATGAAAGAGATCTGGACTTGCGCAATATGATGGAAACATATAACGGATACCTGGTAAATAAGGACAGGCAGGTACGCGTGCTGGATCCAAAAGGAGAGTTCGGAGGAATTGCAAGGGGAATTAATGCCGGCGGTGAATTGCTGGTGGAAAGGCCGGATGGAAAGACGGTAGAGATCTATGCCGGAGAAGTGTCCGTAAGGGGGATATATGGGTATGTCTGACGATAAGATCGTGCTTTGCGGTGCCAATGCATATGAACGAAAATATTATTTTAATGAAGATTTTAAAGGGATTCCTCAGTCCATCAAAGATGAACTGCATATTATCTGCGTTCTTTTTACGGAAGAGATAGGAGGGATTTTTACTATTGCCTTTGAAAAGGGAGGCGGCGTTGTGATAGAAACGGATTTTGCGGAGGACGACTACCTGTATGATGAGATCGGCAGCGGGCTGATGGTACGGGAAGTGAGGAGAAACAGGCAGGAACTGTTTGAAGCGCTTGGCCTTTATTACAGAGTGTTTGTTTTGCATGAAGAGATAGGATTGGACGAAAGGGAATAAAAGCTTCCGAAATACACAGGGGAATGGCGGAAAGGCAGGAAATAAAAAATGATTTTAGTAATTGATGTAGGGAATACGAATATAACATACGGAGTCTACCGGGGGAAAGAACTGGTGGCGACTTTTCGCATGACGACGAAACAGGCTCGTACTTCCGATGAATATGGAATGAGTATTATGGAATTGCTGCGGATTAATGCGGTGGAAAAGGAAGATCTGGAAGGAACGATCATAGCCAGCGTAGTCCCGAATGTCATGCATTCCTTGACAGGAGCGGTAACGCGTTACTTGAAAACTCCGCCTCTGATCGTGGGGCCGGGAGTGAAAACGGGGATCAAGGTGGTGACGGAGAATCCAAGGCAGATCGGGGCCGACCGTATCGTGGATGCGGTGGCTGCCTATGAGATTTACGGGGGGCCGGTTCTTGTGCTTGATTTTGGAACGGCTACCACATACGATCTTGTTTCGGAAGACGGAAGCTTTGTAGCCTGTATTATAGCGCCGGGCATACGGATATCTGCCAAAGCTTTGTGGGAAGGGACGGCAAAGCTGCCGGAGGTGGAAATTAAAAAACCCAGATCCATTCTGGCCCAGGAAACGATATCCAGCATGCAGGCCGGTCTGATATATGGACAGATCGGGCAGACGGAATATATCGTCAGCCAGGTGAAGAAGGCGAGCGGTTATGACAATCTGAAAGTAGTGGCGACCGGCGGGCTGGGAAGGCTGATCTCCGAGGAGACGGAGAGCATTCAGTTTTATAACAGTACGCTCACTCTGGACGGGCTTCGGATGATCTACGAAAAGAACAGGAAATCATGATGGCGGGAAAATGGATGAAACGGCTAAAACAGTTAAAAATAGGGAATGTGATCCTGGAAAATAATGTGATCTTGGCTCCCATGGCAGGCGTATCGGACCTGCCATTTCGTTTGTTATGCAAAGAGCAGGGGGCGGGACTGCTGGGAATGGAAATGGTAAGCGCGAAAGCGATTATGTATGGCAGCAGGAATACGGAAGCTCTGATGGAAATTCATCCCGGAGAAGGGCCGGTATCCCTGCAGCTGTTTGGTTCGGACGCGGATATTGTCAGCGAGATGGCGAAGCGGATCGAAGACAGGCCCTTTGCGATTCTCGATATCAATATGGGCTGTCCGGTGCCAAAGGTGGTAAACAATGGGGAAGGTTCGGCGTTGATGAAAAATCCCGCTCTGGCGGAAAAAATCATAGCGAAAACGGTAAAGGCGATCCGCAAACCGGTAACGGTAAAAATCAGAAAAGGCTTTGACGAAGAACATGTAAATGCGGTGGAGATTGCAAAAGCCGCGGAGGCTGCCGGAGCGGCGGCTGTGGCCGTACATGGTAGGACAAGGGAGCAATTTTACTCGGGCCAGGCGGATTGGGCGGTGATCGAGGCGGTGAAAAAAGCGGTTCGTATTCCGGTGATCGGAAATGGGGATGTTATTGACGGAGAAACGGCCAGGCGTATGATGGAGGAAACCGGCTGCGACGGAGTCATGATCGGACGGGCAGCGAAGGGAAACCCCTGGATATTCCGGGAAGTGGCGGCTTATCTGGAGAGCGGAACAGAAATACCGCCTCCGGAACCGGAAGAAGTAAAAGCAGCGATATTGCGCCATGCCGATTTGCAGGTGAAGTATAAAGGGGAATATATCGGGATTCGCGAGATGCGAAAGCATATTGCATGGTATACCGCAGGCTATCCGCATTCCGCCAGATTCCGCGGCAGAATCAATGAGATCGAGGATATGGAAGAACTGAAAAAGGGAATGGAAGAAATTTTTTGCCATGATCCGGCCGGAAAATAAAGGGACGCTTTGTGAATAAGAAGCGTCTTTTTATCATACGTTATTCTAACGGAAGACAGGAGACGGGAAGGCAGTGGAGGGAGGAAAGATTTTATATTTTTACCTGAAAGAAGGCGAAAAGTGGAAAAGATACAGGTGGGGACGGGGAAAGATGCTGCTGGCGAATATCAGTATGGCAAAGGAGGGAAGGCTGGTATGCTGCGGTATACCGGAATTTTATTGGAAAAACAAAGTCTGGGAGGAAGACAGGCTAAGGGACATAATGGGAAGAATGTTGAAAGAGCAGGAGGCGGAAGACTTTTATTTGCAGCCGAAACTGGCCCGTCTGGCAGGAGTGGAGGAAAGGCTGCCTCCCGAGGCCTTATTGAAAAAGGCCATGGATCAGGTATCCTGCATGGAATACCTGGTTTATATAGGAGGAGGCGGGGATAAAAGGGGAGCGTGGGAAGAGGAAGAGCTAAGGGAAGAGAGACGGCTGTTGTTTTGTCTGCTGTCCCCATATTTGGCGAGGATCAATCATTTTACGCTGGTGACGGACAGGCCGGAGGGGTATGAAGAATTTACGGATTATATATATGATGAGTACGGAATTCCTACGGCGGCGGTGGCGAAGATGGAGCGGCCGCTTGGGAAAGATGGAAGAACGGTTATTCTGGATATGGGAAAAGGGAAAAAAGCAGCGTTTGAGGCGATACCGCACAGGGCATTTTATATGGATTTCTGGTCAGAAGATGAAAAAAGGGAACTGGCAGAAAAAAGAGGAGATATCATATATATATCGGTGGCAAAATTCCTTGACACTCTGGTGAAAAATGGGTATAATACCATAGTTAATTCCCGCGAGAAATAAGCCCGGCAGAGGCATACATTTGGCGAATGCCGCAAGGGTCAGGAGATCCGTTATTCGGAGCAGGGAAGCTGACGGGATTGTATATTGGAAAATGAGAAAGAATCCGGGCAAGAACAGGATTTGCGCCAGGCGTTACTTACAAAACTGCGAAAGGAGTATAAATGTTCAAATGGAAGAGAAAAAGAATATTTTAACCTACGAGGGTCTCAAAAGGTATGAGGATGAACTTCATGAACTAAAAGTGGTAAAAAGGCAGGAAGTGGCACAGAAGATCAAAGAAGCCAGGGAACAGGGAGATTTGTCAGAAAATGCGGAATACGACGCGGCGAAGGACGAACAGCGCGACATTGAGGCAAGGATTGAGGAGCTGGAAAAAATCCTAAAAAATGCGGAGGTTGTCGTAGAGGACGAGGTCGATCTGGACAAAATTAATATTGGCTGTAAGGTAAAGATCCTGGATTTGGAATATAACGAAGAATTGGAATATAAAATCGTAGGTTCTACGGAAGCAAATAGTTTAAAAGGAAAAATATCCAATGAGTCTCCCGTAGGGAAGGCTCTGATCGGGGCGAGGGTAGACGATGTGGTCAGCGTGGAAACGCAGGTCGGCGTATTGCAGTACAAGGTGCTGGAGATACAGAGATCCGGCAGTTAATTCCTGAGAGCAATGGGAATGCTGGCTTCAACGGACAATGGATCGGGCCGGATGTTGGGAGCAGCGTCCGGGACTGGTGTCGGTTTAAGGAACAGAGCAGCCAGGAGGTACGGAAATAAATCATAGAAGAAAAAGGAGTGTCAGCGGTGGGAGAAGCACGGAACGCACAGGAACAGGATATTAACCAGTTATTAAAGGTAAGAAGGGAGAAACTTGCGGCTCTTCAGGAAAACGATAAAGATCCTTTCAAAATCACGAAATATGATGTGACGCATCACAGCCTTGAAATAAAAGACGGCTTCGGCAGTCTGGAAGGCCAGAGCGTTTCCATAGCAGGGCGTGTGATGTCCAAACGCGTGATGGGAAAAGCATCTTTCTGCAATGTACAGGATATTCAGGGCAATATCCAGTCTTATGTTGCCAGAGACAGCATTGGGGAAGAGGCATATGCTGATTTTAAAAAATACGATGTAGGCGATATCGTCGGCATCCGGGGCGAAGTTTTTAAAACGAAGACGGGGGAAATATCCATTCATGCCGCAGAGGTGACGTTGCTTTCCAAAAGCCTCCAGATTCTTCCTGAAAAATATCATGGACTTGTAAATACTGACATTCGTTACCGCCAGCGGTATACGGATTTGATTATGAACGAGGAAGTAAAGGATACGTTCGTAAAAAGGTCGCGGATTATCAGCTCTATTCGGAGATACTTAGACGGGCAGGGTTTCCTAGAGGTGGAGACGCCTATGCTGGTGTCCAATGCGGGCGGAGCGGCGGCAAGGCCATTTGAGACGCATTACAATGCGTTAGATGAGGATGTAAAGTTAAGAATTTCCCTGGAGCTGTATTTAAAGAGGCTGATTGTAGGGGGAATGGAGCGGGTTTATGAGATCGGGCGCGTGTTCCGTAATGAAGGGCTGGATACGAGGCACAATCCGGAGTTTACTTTAATGGAGTTGTACCAGGCGTATACGGATTATAACGGCATGATGGATTTGACGGAAAATATGTTCCGCCATGTGGCCCAGGAAGTATGCGGTACGACCACGGTTACTTACGGCGGAATAGAGATTGATCTGGGAAGCCCGTTTAAGAGGGTGACGATGATCGATGCCGTAAAGGAATATACAGGCGTGGATTTTGATTTGATAAAAGATACGGAAGAAGCAAAGAGGATAGCGGACGAAAAGGGCGTGCATTACGAAGCGAGACATAAGAAAGGGGATATTTTGAACCTGTTCTTTGAGGAGTTTGTGGAGGAGCATCTGGTGCAGCCTACGTTTGTCATGGATCATCCGGTGGAAATCTCCCCGCTTACCAAGAGAAAGCCGGATAAGCCGGACTATGTGGAACGTTTTGAATTGTTTATTACATGCCGGGAGATGTGCAACGCCTATTCCGAACTGAACGACCCCATTGACCAAAGGGCTCGTTTTGCGGCGCAGGAAGAGGCGTTTGCGGCGGGCGATGAGGAAGCAAACCATACGGACGAGGATTTCCTGAATGCATTGGAGATCGGGATGCCTCCTACCGGGGGAATTGGTTATGGTATCGACCGGCTGGTGATGCTGCTGACGGATTCGCCGGCGATAAGGGATGTTTTGTTGTTCCCGACGATGCGGACAACTACTTAAAGAATCCAGTAAAATCAAGGGTTTGCGGACTTAAAGACAGTATGGTACGACAAGAGTACGACAAAATAAACCCTCTTAACGGGTTAAAATAAATGATTTTAAATTAAACTCGTGTCAGTTCAAGTTAATATTTTGTACGATAAGGACATTTTTCTAAAAGAAAATTTTAGGGAAGTGTCCTTTTGTTATGGTCAAAACGGAATGAGAAAAGGGGATTTGAAAATGGCAGCTGCAAAGCGGAAGCTAAGGAAGTCTGTTTTCAGGCACAGAAATGGAGCTGTTGCTCCAGTAGTGATCACACATCTACTTTTGCAGCAGCCCTGAGTTAGGTTTGATATTGAATTATTCCGAAAGAATTATAGTGCTAAATCTTAAAAACAGGATTTTTGTCGAAAAAATAAAATAATGTTATTGACGGGATGATTATTTATAAAGATAATATAATAAAAGATATTTATTGATTTAGCAAAAATACATCGCATAATAACGAGAGGGGCTATACAGATGAAAAAACTTATCGAATATCTTAATAACAATAAAATTATATCGATAATTTTAATTGGCGTTTTTTGTTCGGTGCTTTTCATTGTAAGAGAGAATATGGAATTCCAGCAGGAAACAGTCGCTTATGTTAATTTGACTGCGACATGCATTTGCTTATGGATGCTTTATAATGCAGCAAGAAAAAAGCATATCCGGTGGCGTTATTTGATAGGGGTTTTGCTGGCTGCCTTTGTTTTTAACCGATTTTATGATGAGGAAGCCTTTTTAAATCAGTTTCATTTTAAATTAATATATTTTGTAGCAGTAATAAGTATTATAAGTTTTTTGGTAATTATCTATCCTTATATTAAAACGATGATATTAAAAATATCATTATTGCTGGAAAAGTGGGTAGAACGCAGGGAAGCGGAAAAAGAAGATTATAGAATAAGACAAGAAGAGCAGAATAAAAAAAATGAAGAAAAGAAAAAGGGGAAAGATAGAAAAAGGGAAAAGAGAAAAAGGGAAATACAAGAGATAGGAACAGCAGAAATGGATGCTGACGTGTCAGGATACACAGAAAGCGGGGATTTGCAGGATATAGGAAAACCAGATGGAAGGAAAGGAAGTATATTAGACGTAGTATTTATTCTTGCTTTTATCGCGACGTTTGTTTGCTTGGCATGCATTGTATTTTTAGGGGCTCCTGCACAAGCGACAAAAATCACAGAGAGAATAACTTCGGATAATTGGATGAATCTTCTGCTGTCGCTGGCAACTATATTGATATTATTGGTTTTTGTTACTGGTATCATGGTTTCTTTGGCGATAAAGTGGATGCAGATTATAAAAGGAATTGTGAGAAACCAACATAAGAGAGAAATGTATTTTGTTTTTGCCTGCGGTTTGTTTTTATTGTCACAACAAATTTTTACGAGCTATTCTTTTACAACAGATGATGTGGCTAATTTGATTTTGAGTGGGAAATTGTTTACATTTCCCTTGGTACTTTCAATTTTAATTCCTATTTTTATTATTTTTGCTGAAAATATTATCGAATTTACAACGAGCAATAAAAGAATTAAAAAAGCATTGAAAAAATGTGGAAAACAGACTATTAGAATTTCAAAAGGTATTGTCCAATCGCTATTAGATTTCATAGAATTGGCGACAAAAGATTTTTTGAGTTTAGTAATAGAAATTACAAAAGCAGATGAATGGGACGATGATGATATTGATGATAAAGATAATCGATAGGGAATTAGGCTGATGATAAAATGGAGGGGTGGAATATATGTCAGATGTAAATGAGGAGTTAGGTAGAACGGAAGAGCAAGAAAAAGAAATGGTTGGAGAAATAGCAGAAAACAGTGGGGAACAGGGGGAGACAGAGGGCAAAGAAAAGAAAAAAGAAAAGAAAAAAGAAAAGAAAAAAACAGGGGATAAATATAAGAAACTGCGAAAAGTATTGTCTACAGCAGCTCTTTCGGCTGCCTTGATTTCTTGGTATACAACAGCCAATGGACTGCATCAATATGTATTTGCCCATCTTTGGCAGGCATATGTTATTTCGGCAGCGCTTCAGGGAGCGCTTTTTACCTTAAGTATAATGGGAATTGAGATTTTATTAAGTTTCAAAATTGGAAAAAGATTATTGTTAGGTGCAACTTGGGCATGTCTGTTGGTGGCATCCAGCATATTCAGTTACGTGTATATTTCAAGAGATGTTTATCCGGATCGGTCATTATGCGAAGATGCCCACCGGGTATTGAGTACATATTGCCTGAGTAAGAATTATGAATTAGATGCGGCTTCTGATGAGTTGTTGCATGGGAAGGAAAGGGATGACGGAACAGGAATTGTGACTGGTATGGCAGACTATGCAGGGCATCTGGCAGTTTTGGAAGATGGAATTGATTTGGCAGAAGGGGGGAATGATACAAAACTGGAAATGGTTAAGGAAACTCTTATAAAATATGCATATAGCGGGGATGAAAGCAATGCGGAATATGTGGATACTTCATATCTGATAAGACGTCTGGACATTATTCTAACCGGGCAATATACAGAACAGGATATAAAAGATACAGAGAAGGAAGCTCAAAATTTAATTAACGCAATAGATAAAAAAATTGAAGCGAATACACAAAAAAAGGAAGATCGAATTAGTGATAAAGCCAGCTCTCAAGATAGGTTAGAAGGATATAAAAATACGGAGATTGCGGCATATGCAAATTTAACGGGTGTGCTTGAAAATGAAAAAGAAGAAGTAAAAGAAGCGGAAGGCTTGATTAATGATTTGGAGAATGAAAAGTCTGAAATAAATAGAGTGTTTAATGTTTTGGATTCCCTTGAAAATAGCGCAGGTTCTGTATTATATAATCAGGTGATCCGCCTTCTGAGTGCGTTAAATGCAGAGAAGCTGCAAGTGGAAGATGTCAGGCAGATTGCGGAGGAAATTTATAATGCATTGCTGGAACATAATATCATGGACAGCCGTTTTCAAGGATATTCGGAGTTTATGGATAATGTTACGAAATATGATACTGTTGTCAGGGCAAAGGAAGGAATGGGAATAGAAATTGAAGAATTGTATGATTTGAAAAGCGTATATGAACTGACACATAAACCGATTGGCTATAGTGATGAAGAAACTGTGAGCGATAATATTGCCAGCAGGAACAGTATGGACGGAACTCGTATCTTTGATATCGAACCATGGAGATATTATTGGCAGGAACACCTTAATTCTTTAAAAAGGAGTGCCAAAATGTTACGGGCCGGTGGGCTGGATGAACGGCAGATCAGCAATCTGATCGCAGAGATTGAAGAAAAGGAAAGGCTTTATTTATCGGATTTAAATGATTTTGAACGTGCATGGGAACTGCTATGGGGAGGACATCCGTACAAAACATCGCTTAAGTTTTCTTTTGTCGTTTCTGCTGGAATAGATCTCTTTTCAGTGTTAATGAGTATTTTGTTATATATTTTCAAGAAAAAGGGTAGGGAGGCAGATTTACTTTGATGAATGAAATACCTCGTACAGGACGACCATCTGGTTCGGTACCTGGTTCCAGCTTTTGTAACGCTGTGTCCATTTTTTGATTACATTCCTACTGGCAAGATACAGCATCTTTTCCAGTGCTGAGAGGGCAGATGTTTCATTCGGAGCATTGTATACTGCCTTAAAATCTGAGGAAAACTTCCTTAGATCGCTGTAATTGACATATTTGAAAGAGTTGCGCAGCATGTGGATGACACATCTCTGGATCTGGGCATCCGGATAGACTGCCCCTATCGCTTCTTTAAAACCTGCAAGCCCGTCTACACAGAAGAACAGTACAACCAGTTCAAACCGCAGAAGGATACCTGCAATGAAATGAATCGGAAACAGAAAATATCCTGAACCGCCAGTTCCAGGGCAGGGGATACAGGGATGTTGTAATAAGTGATTTGACGTATGTAAGGGCAGGGACACGCTGGAATTACATTTGTTCTTGTGTGTACCTCATGACATGTAGACATTATACAGACCAACTTTTCGTCCGCATGCCCGACCCGTTGGGGCCGAATTTTAAAATTTAAATTTCTTCAAATAATAATACGATTAATTTGGTAAACAGATAATAATAGAATGTTTATAAAAATACGAGAGATAAAAGGTATTTATAAATGAATATATAAATAATTAGGAACGGATTCGATTTGGCTTATGGATTGTCTGCAAGAGATATAATTTCTATAGAAAAGTAGAGAAAATATATTGTAGTTCCCCAAAGGCAATCGCAGGGGTGTTAAGCTCTAATGAAATCGAGCAATATCATTCATTTTTTTGCTTTAAAACAATATTGCGCAGGATGAGCTTAGAATGATAAGATTTTTTAGAAATACTCGCCACATAAAAGTTGGTGTTATTCTATATAGTAATATGGATGAAAAAGTGCTGAATGGATTACAAATTTGTCAAATCAATAATATTTAGTTACAATAAAATATTTAGATTGGAGGAAAAACAATGAAGAAACTTTTATTAATTGACTTAGGAGATACAAGAGGAGAATTAAATGAACCATTAGGTATAGAGTGTATTTCATCTCGTGTTATAAGGGAAGGAAATATTCAGGTTGATATGTGTTGGTATAGCATGATAGAGTCAGATTTTTTTGAAAATTTACTTCTATATGATTTTATAGGTATTTCTATGAATATAGGAACATTAGATCGCTTTGAGAAAATTTATAATTTTATCCATAAATCTGACAAAAACAAGATGCCGCTTATTTTAGGTGGATGTATTCCTACATTTGCATATAAACAGATGCTTGAGAAATATAACAATATTATTTGTATATATGGTGAGGGTGAAGAAGCATTTTTTGATCTTATACATAGATATGAAAGGGGGCCATTTGATATTAATGAGAGCTTGTCAGAAATTTGTAATTTGGCTTTTAAATTGAATGGTGAAACAATAATTACATCAAAAGGCTCGCTTGACTTGGAATTTGAAGATACTACAGTGAGAGATGACTATATTTTACAATATATAAAGAAAAACCATGGAATTGTTCGGCTAGAAGGAAGCAGAGGCTGTAGTTGGAATAAGTGTTCTTTTTGTTGTGTAAATGCTAAATACGCGAATCCGTCTTGGCGTGGTTTTTCAATTGATAAAATAGTAAAAGAACTTATTGAACTTTCCGATATGGGATTCCATGCACCATATTTTACAGATGAAGATTTTTTTGGACAGGAGTATAATCGTGCTATTGAATTGGGAAACACAATAATTGACTTAAAAAGTAAAGGGAAGATAAGAGAAGACATGAATTTCTTTATTTCCATTTTAGCTGCGGATGCAATATGTGAAGACGGAAAAAAGGCATTAGCTGTTTTGAAGAAAGCTGGGTTAAGAGAAGTTTTTCTGGGTATAGAATCATTAGAAAAGGAGCAGCTAAAAAGATATAATAAGAAAGCCAATATTGATACAAATACAAAGGCAATAAAGACCATTAGTGATATAGGACTTAATATTGATTCTGGTTATATACTTTTTGATCCAGAAATGTCATTTGAAGCATTGGGTATTAATATTGATTATATAGGTAGGCTGAATCTAAACAAATTTGATTCTAGAAGTTTAAAGAGATTAAGAATTCAACCCCTTACTACGATATGCGAGACATTATCAAGTGTAGTTACTGACGAGCTTGACATAAATAATCTTGAGTATCCTTATAGATTTACTGACAAGAAAGTGAATAAAGTTTATAGTGAATATAAAGCATGGGAAGATGCAAACTTAGATGGATCGTGGAAAATCCAATCAGCATCAAGAGGTGAAATAGATGAAAATCTTCGATATGAACTTAAATTAATATTGAGTAAAATTAGGGATATAGACTTTGATGTGCTTAATGGGATATATAAGAATGTTAAAGATAATATAATAAACGTACAGGATTCTGTGTTTATGAAGACGCAACGGCAAAGAAAGGAAAAGTTGATTCTAAATGGGTTTAAATTAATTCGTGAATATTATTAGTGTAAAGGTGAGTATGCTGTTTGGATGGTGAAATTTTTTCGTAAAATACCGTGATGGTTAGTGATTATATAAAAGAGTATAAAAGGAAAATAAATTGTGATTGAATATGATGAAAATGAGGGAACTGCCATTTCCTATTTTTTGAAGTTGCGTTATTGTGTGGATTTATCAAGAGATACTGGGTATGATGAGTTATTAGAAGCTACCAACCGGAATCAAGGCAAAAGGTGGAAAGTTCTATATATCCTCCATATTTGACTGCTTTGATACAAATATGAAAGCGCCATTACACGTATGGAACGGATTCCGAAAATAAAAAGTATGATTTGGAGATTCAGAGGGCAGAAAAAGGAGCATCGCCGCATAGAACAAGGTACCATTCCAGCGTAATGGATATTGAGAATTTGGATGCGGGGCAGGAATTTGAGGAACTGCCCGACACATATACAATTTTCATTACAGAAAAAGATTTTTATGGTAAAGGGGAACCAATTTATGTAGTGGAGCGAATAAATCTGACTACTGGCCAAAATTTTGAAGACGGGGAACATATTCTGTATGTGAACGGTGAATACCGGGAAGAATCCGAATTGGGGAAACTGATGCATGATTTTAACTGTACAGAAGCTGATGATATGATTTTTGGCCTGATGGCAGAACGAACAAGATATTTAAAAGAAAATCCGGAAGGAGTGAATGAAATGTGTAAAGCAATGGAAGATATGAGGAATGAAGCTGTAGAACGAAATATGTTGCAGACAATACGGAATTTGATGGATTCAATGAAGTGGTCTGCAGAACAGGCGATGACGGCAATGAAGATTCCGGAGGCCGATAAATTGAAGTATACGGCAAAACTGTAATGAAATGTGTAAGTTGGTGGAGGGCATAGGAAGGATAAATTCTGAACCAATTCTGAACCAGTTGGAAGAAGATTTTTAAAAAGTTTTGCAGGGCTATTAGAAATTATTTGATATGATATGGGATTGATAGGATAAAGAAAGAGAAGACGTTTGACTTGCTTTCCTTATCCTATTTTTTGATTCAGCTTATCAAGACGGGCAGCCAAATTGTCAATTTTCTGGTGAAAACGGATGGTATATGGTATAATAATTAGAAATAGAGACACTGAAAGATGAAAGAAATAGAAAAACAAATAGACATGAATGCCAGATGGGAAAATCTTGGTATTTCCAACGATTTTTTGTTTGAGAAGGTTATGCAGAACCCGGAGCTGTGTAAGGAACTGCTCCAAAGGATACTGCCGGAGCTGGAAATAGAGAGTATAGAATACCCTGAACTGCAAAAAGGGATTAACCTTGATGCCGATGCGAAAAGCGTACGGCTGGATGTATATATAAAAGATGGGAAGGGAACGGTCTATGATATAGAAATGCAGACGACGGAGACAGGGGAACTTCCCAAAAGAACCCGGTATTACCAAAGTATGCTGGACTTGCAGATGATAGAAAAAGGGATGTTTTATAAGCAGCTGAAGCCAAGCTATATCATCTTTATATGCCCGTTTGACCTATACGGGGCTGGAAGGCATATTTATAACCTTTGAAAATTTTTGCAAGGAAGACAAAGATATCCTGCTGGGGGATGAAACAGTAAAAATATTCCTGAATGCGACTGGTCGTCTGGATGATATAAGCAGGGAGTTAAAGGCGTTTTTGGACTATGTGGCCGGAAAGGTGCCTCCGGATCTTTTAGGCTGGAAGCGCTTTTTATATGGCTTACTACTATTTTTTATGATTTTTAATTTTTATGGATATGTCATAACATCGCAAGGGATGCTATGGGAGAAAAGATTAGTATAGTGAGGCAAAAATATCTTTGTGCAATAAAAATGCGCAGAAATGGGGAAAACTATGAAACTAATATATGTGGAGGCATTACTCCTATAGATGATGAAGGCGATGGGAATAAGTGTGCAAAAATTGTTATTTATTTAAAAGAAGGTTGCTGCGGTCAAAAGGAAAAGCTTCTGATTTGTTATTTTCTGAAGAGGATATTCGAAAAAAAGTGCTATGGAGCGAAGCCCAAAGAGTCTGGCTTGGAATTGGCGGTCATACAGCAATACGCGTCAAAAATGGGGATAGACATCGGGGAAGCCTATGGGTCTGCCATCAATTATAATTTCCTGATATACTCTAATATCGTATGTGAAATAGCCTTGTTCCTGAATCTTTTTAACTGTGATAATATAAATATCGATTTTGATGAGATGGAAAAAAATTATCAATATATAAAAATATTGGATGACTTTTTTGAAATTGTGGATAGAAAAGAACCCGTCTTAAAGGATACACAGTGGTATTAGCAGATGAAAGCATTTAGGTTCATGTATGAAAACAGATATGGAAACCTTGAGATACCGGATAGAGTAAATGGAAAACATACGGAACTGATTGACATATTGATGAAGGAATATAGGAATCCAGAACCATTTTGGGGGAGAATGTTCAAGGTGACACCGAATCCAATATTCTCCGGTGAAGTGACGTTGATCAATATATTCTCATTGATTTATAAAGTTATGATGGGCGAAACAGAAGGGAGTATACTGCTTATCGTGGATGAAATAGATGCATTCCTCCACCCTAAATGGCAGCCGGATAGCAGGGCAGGATGGGGAGGGGTATGTCTGGAACAAGCGGTAGTGTAAAATAGTTTGTGTCTTTGGAAAAAAATACCTCTTTTTTGGTAAGAATCAAGATATGACAA
This sequence comes from Lachnospiraceae bacterium 28-4, assembly GCA_000403275.2. Classification (GTDB taxonomy): domain Bacteria; phylum Bacillota; class Clostridia; order Lachnospirales; family Lachnospiraceae; genus Kineothrix. The sequence goes on along the minus strand of KE159600.1, from coordinate 157,749 downwards.
TTCTTATCGAAAAGGAGTATTTTTATGCCAGCAACAAAACAGCAAATACGACAGATTATTGCAGATAACAACCTTAACAGCGTGGCTGATGTTTACAGCCTGCTAAGGGACAGCTTCAAAGATATCCTTCAGGAGCTTATGGAGGCGGAACTGGATGCATCCCTTGGCTACGAAAAAAACCAGAAAGGTGATGCTCCCACATCCAACAAACGTAACGGACATTCTCCCAAAACCCTCAAGAGCCAGTATGGGGAATTCCAGATCGATGTCCCAAGAGACCGTGAGGGTGAATTTGAGCCAAAGCTCATCCCAAAATACCAGAGGGATATCTCCGGTATTGAAGAAAAAGTAATCTCCCTCTATGCAAGGGGTATGAGCACAAGGGATATCCATGACCAGATACAGGAACTTTATGGGATGGAACTGTCCGCAGAGATGGTCAGTAAGATCACGGACAGGATACTCCCAGAGGTCAAAGAGTGGCAGGCGCGGCCATTGAATCCCATCTATCCCTTTGTATTCATGGACTGTATCCATTATAAAGTCAGGGAAGACGGACGCATACTGAGCCGTGCCGCCTACATTGTGCTGGGGATCACCGCAGACGGCTATAAAGATATCCTGAGTATCACCGTAGGCGCCAATGAGACCAGCAAGTTCTGGCTGGGGATGTTAAATGGCCTGAAAAACCGTGGCGTACAGGATGTGCTGTTCTTCTGTGTGGATGGGCTTGCAGGATTTAAGGAAGCAATAAGTGCAGTCTATCCGGATGCGCAGATCCAAAGGTGTGTCATCCACATGCTGCGGAATTCTTTCAAATATGTCAATTACAGCGACCTGAAAAAATTCTCTTCTGACTTCAAAGCAGTCTATAATGCCCCAAACGAAACGTCTGCGCTGTCAGAATTGGAAAAGATCAAAGAAAAATGGGGACGCAAATATCCCTATGCAGTCAGTAACTGGGAAAACAACTGGGAGGATGTCAGCTCCTTCTTCCAGTTCTCTGATGAGATCCGGCGCATCATGTATACCACGAATATCATAGAGGGCCTTAACCGCCAGTACAGGAAAGTGACCAAGACAAAAAGTGTATTCCCAAGCGACAGTTCCTTAGAAAAAATGCTCTATCTTGCCAGTGGGAACGTAATCAAAAAGTGGACACAGCGGTACAGGAACTGGGACCAGGTGCTCAACCAGATGGTTGTCCTTTATGGAGACAGGATCACCCAGTACCTTTAAAAAGAAAAAGCCGGGACAGCATATCCTATCAAGAAACGTCCCGGCCTTATTCCATCGGCATTAGCAGTATTTCCAGAAATATCCAGTCTTATTCCGGAGGCCGGGTGTGGGCAGCGCCCACATAACGTATTTCTGCTGCTAATGCCTGATTGGTATGCAGAAAAATCAAAATACATGTATAAACATAAGCAGACTGGCAATACTATTATCAAGGAAGAAATTCGACAACATAAAACCAATACGATTCGACAGCAAATGTCTACATATCTAATTTTTATCAAAAAAGATTTTTACCCATAGACACAAAATTTTTTACAGCCTCTTTGGTTTTTTACGGGCATTATAGATTTCATAACTTATTTCTTATTTTTCTGTATTCTCTTGGCGAATATCCTTTCAGCTTGTGAAAAAGCCGGCTGAAATAAAGCTGGTTATCATATCCGACAATCTTAGAAATCTCATTGATGGAATAAGTTGTTGTTTCAAGTAACATCTGAGCATTGTTGATACGGATTCCCACAATGAATTGCATTGGTGTAGAACCGGTATATTTTTTGAAATTTCGGATAAACCAGCTGACACTCATGCCTCGTGAGGCAGCATAATCATCAATATTGATATTTTGATTGTAGTTTTCACTGAAAAAGGTAACAGCATTATCCATCTCATGGTCAAGATATTCATTTTTTAATATGTGCTCTCTTGTCAGTTCCCGGTGGAAACTGATCAGAAGATGACGTAGCAAAAGGACAAGCATTTCCTCATAATTGTCTTGACAGCGTTGGAGCTCGATAATGATACGTTTGAAAATTTGTTCATATTCATTAGATGTACCCACTTGAAAGACACGTTCTTTATCCGGAAACCCATATTGACGTAAGATATTTTTCACATTGCTTCCTGTGAAGTGAATCCAGTATACTTCTGTCTTATCTTCTCCGTAATATTCATATTTTTGGAGTTCTTTCGGTCTGTACAGTACAATGTTGCCGGCTGGAACAATCGTTTCATTATTTACATTATCAAAATGAAAATGCCCACAACCAGCAGTGATATATATAATCTGATAATCCAGACGACCCCTTGGACGGTAGGTCGGAAGTTTGGGATGTCTGGAAAGACGGTAAGTACCACAGCTACCGACAATCAGCGGACGACTTTTGTCTTTGAAATCCATATGTGAGTGGTTCAAATAACCGGTGTTCAAATACATAGGACAGCACCCCTTTTCGTACTTTTTATCATTGTATCATTTAGTGCATATTTTGTCTAATCCAATTCATAGACATATTTTGCGAATTAGGATAAGCTATATATAGCATAACTAAGGAACGTAAACAAAAAGTAAAGTATAAGGTTTGCTTTAGGAAAACAAAGAACAAAAAAGTATATGTATTGGAGGAGAGCTATTTATGATCGTACCACGTTATTATGAAAATCTAAGCGTACTGCACGAAAACACAATGCCAGCCAGAGCCTATTATATTCCGGCATCCAGAAGAATGGATAACTTGGTGGAACACAGAGAAGAGTCAGATCGTATGCAGTTATTGAATGGAACTTGGAAATTCCAGTATTTTAACAGCATCTATGACATTAAGGATTCTTTCTTTGAGAAGAATTATGATACAGAAAATTTTGATGAGATTCAGGTTCCAAGTGTATGGCAGATGGCTGGATATGATACACACCAGTATACAAACATCCGGTATCCATTTCCGTTTGATCCACCATATGTGCCACAGGACATTCCGTGTGGAGCCTATGTACATACTTTTGAGTACAGTAGAGATGAGAAAGCGCCAAAATCTTTTTTGAACTTTGAAGGAGTAGACAGTTGCTTTTACGTATGGATCAATGGCTCTTACATAGGATACAGCCAGGTTTCGCATATGACCAGTGAGTTTGATGTTACCGATGTACTTCAGGATGGAACGAATACGGTGGCAGTGTTGGTAATGAAGTGGTGTGATGGTTCTTATTTGGAAGATCAGGACAAATTCCGTATGAGTGGTATTTTCCGGGATGTGTACATTTTGAAACGCCCAAAACAGGCAATCAGTGATTATCATATTAAAACAAGAATTGAGGATATGCTTGCGAAAGTAGAAATTGAAATGAAATTCTACTCTCCGTTAAATGTAAAAATTTCGATTGAAGATAGAAACGGAGCAGTTGTAGCACTAGGAAGTATTGCTGAAGAAGGAACAGCTGTATTAGAAATCGCAAGTCCGGAACTTTGGAATACAGAAAATCCATATCTATATAAACTGATTCTTGAAACAGAGAATGAAGTAATTGTAGATCACATTGCATTAAGAAAGATAGAGATTAAAGACCAGGTTATTTATTTAAATGGACAGAAGATTAAATTCCGTGGTGTCAATCGACATGATTCTGATCCGGTTACTGGATTTACAATCAATCCGGAACAGATTACAACCGATCTTACGTTAATGAAGCAGCATAATTTTAATGCGATCCGTTCCAGCCACTATCCGAACGCACCATTTTTCTATGAAATGTGTGACAAGTATGGATTCATGGTAATAGATGAAGCAGATATTGAAGCTCATGGTCCATTTATGATCTACAGAAAAGAAGACACTGATTACAATCGGTTCAAACGATGGAATGAGAAGATTGCAGATGATCCGGTATGGGAAGAGGCAATCGTTGATCGCGTAAAACTCATGGTGGAACGTGACAAAAACCGTTTCTGTATTGTTATGTGGTCAATGGGAAATGAGAGTGCTTATGGCTGCAACTTTGAAAAAGCACTGGAATGGACAAAGAATTTTGATCCAGACCGTATCACACAATATGAGAGTGCAAGATACCGTAATTATGATGAAACATATGATTACAGCAATCTGGATGTGTACAGCCGGATGTACCCAGCGCTTTCCGAAATTCAGGAATATCTGGATAAAGATGGAAGCAAACCCTTCCTTTTGGTAGAGTACTGTCACAGCATGGGAAACGGACCTGGAGATTTTGAAGATTACTTCCAGATGATTCAGGATAATGATAAAATGTGCGGCGGCTTTGTCTGGGAATGGTGTGACCATGCGATTGCTCATGGAACTGCTGAGAATGGAAAGACTATATATGCTTATGGGGGCGACCATGGCGAAGAAATTCATGATGGCAACTTCTGTATGGATGGATTAGTATATCCGGACAGAACGGTACATACAGGACTTTTGGAATACAAGAATGTTTATCGCCCGGCAAGAGTTATTTCCTATAACAAAGAAAGCGGAGAACTGGTGCTTCATAACTACATGGATTTTGATGACTTGAAAGATTATGTGAAGATTAGTTATGAGCTGACACAGGATGGTCTTGTGATCAGCAAAGGCATACTTCCGGAGTTTTCTGTGGCACCACACGGGGAAGGAAAAACAAACCTGAAGATCAATGTTCCAGAGAATGGGAAATGTTATTTAAAACTTATTTACCATCTGAAAAAAGAATTGCCACTGTTGGATGAAGACCATATTCTTGGATTTGATGAAATTGAGGTAAGTAAAGAGGATACAAAATGTAAACTTGCAGAGAAATGGATACCAAAAACAGTAGTGGACTCTGAATTACAGGTAAATGAAAATGATACACAGATTCATATCAAGGGGCGTGAATTTGCTTATACCATAGACAAACGTACTGCACTCTTTACAGAGATGAAATTCGCAGGGCGGGAATACTTGAACCATCCGATGGAATTAAATATTTGGAGAGCTCCAACAGATAACGATATGTACATCAAGTCTGAATGGAAGAAAGCCCACTATGATAAGGCTTACACAAGAGCCTATACGACAGAGGCTGTGCAGGGAAAACATGGTGTGAAGATTACAAGCCATGCTTCCGTTGTGGCAGAGACAGTACAGAAGATTCTTGATGTGACGATTACATGGAAAATAGAAGCTGCTGGAAAGATTGATGCAGATATTGCAGTAACAAAAGACGATGAATTCCCGGATCTTCCGAGATTTGGTGTGAGGATGTTCCTGGATAAAAAACTTTCAGCTGTAAGATACTTTGGAATGGGACCACAGGAAAGTTATTGTGATAAACATCAGGCTGCGAGCCACGGTTTGTACCGGGCAGATGTAGGGGATTTACATGAGGACTATATCCGTCCACAGGAAAATGGAAGCCATTATGATTGTGAATATGTAGAGCTTAACAACAGCCGATATGGAATTGTGGCATCCGCAGAAAAGGCATTTTCATTCAATGCTTCTTATTATACACAGGAAGAACTTGAGAAGAAAACGCATAATTATGAATTAATAGAATCAGATAGTGTAGTATTCTGTGTTGACTACGCATTAAATGGCATTGGTTCTAATAGTTGTGGTCCAGTTGTATTGGAGCAGTACCGATTTGATGATGTATTATTCCGGTTTCAGTTTACACTGATACCGTATGTAAAGGGATAATAAAGTTTCATGTAACCCGTAAACAAGGAAAGAGAGTCTGATTGTAATGTAAAGTCCGGATATACAGAGCAATCAGACAAAATCAGAGAAAAAAACAGAATTAGATATCATACGGTTAGCCATATTGAGATTCTAAGTGCGATGAAGATGAGGAGCAAAGAAATTCGATGGAAGAAAAAAAGTATTTGAAATGGTATAACAAAATTGGATACGGATCAGGTGATATTGCAGGTAATGTAGTCTATGCGTTCCTGACATCTTTTATGATGGTCTATCTGACGGACTCGGTAGGACTTGCTGCAGGTGTCGTGGGTACCCTGATTGCCGTATCAAAACTATTTGATGGTTTTACGGATATATTTTTTGGATCAATGATTGACAAAACACACAGTAAAATGGGAAAAGCGAAACCCTGGATGCTATACGGATATATTGGTTGTGCCATTACGCTGGTCGGCTGCTTTGCAGTACCGGTGAGTTTGGGAACAACGGCTAAATATGCATGGTTCTTTATTTCTTATACACTGTTAAATGGTGTGTTTTATACAGCAAACAATATTGCTTATTCAGCACTTACGTCACTGATTACAAAGAACAGCAAAGAGCGTGTACAGATGGGATCTTACCGTTTTATTTTTGCATTTTCAACAAGTCTTCTGATTCAGGCGATTACAGTTGGATTTGTAGATAAATGTGGTGGAGATGCTGCGGCATGGAGAACGGTTGCTATTATCTATGCAATCATTGGTCTGGTCGTAAATACGATTTCAGCACTTTCTGTTAAGGAACTTCCGGAGGAAGAACTTAATGAAGGAGAAGTAAAGAATGATAATGAAAAGTATGGAATGGTACAGGCATTCAAGCTTCTTGTCAAAAACAAATATTACATGATGATTTGCGGAACATATATTTTACAGCAGTTATATGGTGCCATGATTGGAGCTGGCATTTATTACATGACATGGGTACTGAAAAATAAGAATTGAACAAAATCGCTGCGCGATGGCCTGCCAAGGCTGTGGCATAGCAATTTTCTGTTTTCTATAACAAAAACAGTGGAAAGCAAGTCCTAAAAGTAGTATTGTTAAGTCACCACAACGAAACAATCAAACAGGATCGACCTTCCCACTGCCTATGAAAAGAATACCATCCTTCCGCTTGGTTGGCAAGCGGTTTTATGACCCAAATGCGCCTCCGTGTAAAGCAGTGTTTTTGATTACTACTGATTTTACATGGAGGATTTTATTATGTACGAAAAATATTTAGAACAGCTTGAGGAAGCCGGAAAAATCCGTAACCTCAAAGAACATTCCATTACCTGCTATAAAAACTACGTCTCTTATTTCCTGAAATATCAGGGTAAGAATCCAGAACAACTTACCTGTCAGGATGTCAGGGCTTTTCTTCTTGCGAAAAAGGACGAAGGGCTGAAAGCCACCACCCTGAACCTTTATAATTCTGCCATCCGCTTTTTCTATCGGAATGTCCTGCATATCCTTTGGGATGACATTACAGTCCCGCGCATGATTCTGGAACACAAACTTCCAACTGTTTTGACGATTGATGAAATCGACCGTCTGTTGGGCGCTGTTGATGACATAAAATATAAAGCTATGTTTGCAACGATGTATTCTTCCGGAATGCGTGTTTCCGAAGTCATCCATCTGCATTATGATGATATTTCCCGCACAAATATGCAGATTCATGTTCGGGATACAAAGAACCGGATGGATCGCTATACGATTCTTTCCAAGCGGTGTCTGGATATCCTTACACAATACTGGTTTGAGAAAGGACGGCCCCGGGGAATCCTGTTCCCTAATAAATTTACCGGTAATTACCTGACTGTCAGTACTCTGGAACAGGTGATGCGCCGTGCTGTATCTGATGCTGAACTCCCAGCAGGAGCAACTCCCCACTGCCTCCGACACAGCTTTGCAACACATCTGATGGAGCAGGGCGTGGAACGGCAAAATATCCAGGCACTTCTTGGTCACCGTGATCCGAAATCTACGGAGGTTTATCTTCATGTCAGCAACAAATCCCTGATGGGAATCCAGAGTCCGTTTGACCGGAAAGAAGGTGCTGGCCATGAATAAGCCGACCGTACAGGATATTTTTCTGCGTTTTTATCCGGCATACATTGAAAAGTATTCCCCTTCCCCCGGGCAGGCAAAAGTTTCCCGGAACATCATGAACTGTAAAACCGGAGCTTATGGTGCAAATGTCAGCATATGTGGGGACTGTGGTACTGTTCAGATTCATTACAATTCCTGCCGCAACCGTTGTTGTCCCATGTGCCAGGCTGTCCCGAAGGAAATGTGGATGGATGCCCGCAGGGAAGATGTACTTGACGCCCCTTACTTTCATCTCGTATTTACAGTTCCGGATATCCTCAATCCGGTCATTTACAGTAATCAGAAGCAGCTGTATGATACCCTGTATCACGCCGCTTCTGCTACAATCAGTGAACTGGCGGCTGACCCAAAGCACCTTGGTGCTTCTGCTGGATATATCTGCATCCTGCATACATGGGGGTCTGAAATGAACTTTCATCCCCATATCCACACAATACTGCTCGGAGGGGGATTGACACAAAAAAATGAATGGAAGGATAACGGCACTGAATTTTTCCTTCCAATCCAGATCATTTCCAAAGTATTCCGTGGAAAATACATGGAAGAATTGAAAAACCTTTGGGAGACCGGTCAGCTCAAGTTTCACGGGACAGCCGAAAAATACCGTAACCATTACGCATTCAAAGAACTGCTTAATGCCTGTTATTCTACAGAGTGGATTCCTTATTGTAAGAAAGCCTTTAATGGCGCACAGTCTGTGATTGATTATCTTGGAAAATACACTCATCGGATTGCAATTAGTAATCATCGTATCATCTGTATGGATGAGGAAACCGTCACTTTTTCTGTGAAGGATTACCGGAACAAAGGGCAGTGGAAAGAGCTGACCCTTTCTGGCATTGAGTTCATACGGCGTTTTTTGATGCATGTCCCACCAAAGCGTTTTGTACGAATTCGGCATTACGGACTTCTTTGTTCCCGCAGCAAAAGAAAAAAGCTTACTTTATGCCGGAATCTTCTCGGATGCAGAAAATATATTTCAGAACTGCACGGTAAGGGAATGCCTGAAATATTGAAACATCTCTATGGCGTAAATGTCTGCATGTGTAAAGCCTGCGGCGGTAAACTTGGAAAGCCTCAGCTTCGGATACCACAAAGATGCTAAATATTTCATTTCCCAATAGTTTTTTGAAACCTCAAAATTTGAGGTTTTGTTGTCATGCCCATTTATCTGGAATCATTTGATTTCTATAGCTTCTGCACAGAAAATCCTGTATAATTATGGGTAAGAACAAAAGATTGAAAGTCCATAGGTAGTGGCTACCCGGACGCTTACTTTGTTCAATTAGGTCAAATCGAAAATGGTGTAAACGAAGGGGCAGTTCACTGGAATGCCAAAACTGCTTTTTCGTTTACCCCATCATCGATTCTAACCTAAAGAATTTGTTTGGACAATTTGCATGGGCAGTAAATATTCCACTGATCATTGCCCTGATTTTTACACCGACATTAGTTGGTAAGTGGAAAGGCATGTATAAACTGAACTTAAGAGGTTATGTCTTAGCAGTCATCGGTAGAGCACTTGTTGTTGTTGCCGGATATATGGGTAGTGTTCCGCTGATGATGGCGTTTACAGCTCTTGCAGCCTTAGGTCAGGGACCATGGCAGGGAGATATGAATGCTGTTATTGCATCCTGCTCTGAATACACTTATCTTACACAGGGAAAGAGAATTGATGGAACGATGTACTCTTGTACTTCTCTTGGTGTAAAAATCGGTGGAGGTATTGGAACCGCTGTTGTTGGATGGATGCTTGAGCTCAGTGGATATGTCGGAACAAATGCAACTCAGCCACAGTCTGCACTTGATATGATGCAGTTCATGTATCTTTGGCTTCCGTTAATCTTTGATGTATTGATTATGTTTGCACTTTCAAGAATGAATGTTGAAGATGCAAATAAAAAACTGAAAGCAGAAAAAGGAATTGCTGCAGATGAAGTAACAGATGCATCAGACATAAATTAGAATTGACAAGAGAAAGCGTTGTCTGATCGTTGTTCGATGAGACAGTGCTTTTTTCTATAATATAAAGTGATAGAACTGTATTTTGAAAATAAAAAGGACCACTTCATTTTTATGAAATGGCCTTAAGAAAATATTCAGTTTTCACAAAATAGTCCTTTTAGTATTTATACATGGTAAGGATGCTCAAAATATTCAGTGTAGAATACTAAAAGGTCATTCAGATATTTTTTTAGGTTGCTCATTTGCAATTCCTCCTTTCCTTATTTACAAGTTGATTATAAGATAGGTGTAAAAGGATTGCTTGCCAAATCGAAAGAAGATATAGACAAATGTTGCAAAGGGGAGTATTTCATGCAGTTAAAATATGTTGACACAAAAGAGGAGATCATAGCAATAAATAGGAAGTCAAAACATATTGAACCACATCTTCATAATGCATTGGAGATTGTTTGTGTAACAAGTGGAGCATTAGAACTTGGTGTCGGACAGGAACTATATCATATGGATAAAGGAGATATAGGCTTTGTATTTCCAGATGTTATTCATCACTATCAGGTACTGACACCCGGTGTAAATAAAGCGACTTATCTGATTGCATCGCCATTTACGATTGCCAAATTTGCAGATATCATGCAATCCATGGCTCCTGAATACCCGATCATCAAAGCGGAAAAGGTTGAACCGGAGGTATATAGGGTTATAAATGCGATTTTAGAGACAGAACAGTCGGATATTACTGTTGCACAGGCATATCTTCAAATTGTGTTGGCACGCTGCATAGGAAAATTAAATTTGGTAGAAAAGAGTAATGTGGGGAGCAACGATCTTATTTACCAGACAGTTTCCTATATATCAGCAAATTTTAAGAAGAAATTTTCGCTGGAAGAGATGGCAAAAGATCTGGGGGTGAGCAAATATGTTTTATCCAGACTCTTTTCCAAAACATTCCATAGAAACTTTAATCAATATCTTAACGATGCAAGGCTGAACTATGCATGCCAGCGTTTGGAAAATACGAGTGATTCTATTACAAACATTTGTCTGGATAGTGGATTTGAAAGTCAGAGAACATTTAACCGAGTATTTAAAGAAAGATATAAAATATCACCGAGTGATTATCGGAGTACTTGTGTGAAAGAGATGTTGTCATAAAAGGTTCTGTTGATAGAAATATTTACTTCGATTTCACAGTACTATGTATTTGATTTTATGTGTGGATGATATAATATGAAAATATTTGTAGAAAATAGCGCTTTATTTTATTATGAAAAGAGCAAGGTGTATTCTAAAGAAACAAGAAAGGCAGGGCGCATATGAACATGAGAAAATCCATAATCGATTTTAATGAAAAAAAAGGATTCATCTGTGATATGGATGGTGTGATTTATCATGGCAATCAGATATTGCCAGGTGTTCCAGAATTCATCCAGTGGTTGCATGATGAAAAGAAAGAATATTTATTTTTGACAAATAATAGTGGATATACACCACGGGAATTAAATCAGAAACTGGCAAGGATGGGACTTGATGTGCCAGAAGAACATTTTTATACCAGCGCATTGGCAACAGCCGCTTTTTTAAAGGAACAGGCGGCAGGCTGTTCAGCATTTGTGATAGGAGAAGCCGGTCTCTTAAATGCACTTTATGACGTTGGCATTACAATGAATGATGTAAATCCGGATTATGTTGTTGTGGGAGAGGGACGTTCCTATTCATTGGATACTTTAACGAAAGCAACGAATTTAGTTCTGAAGGGAGCTAAGCTGATTGGAGCAAACTCGGATGTTTCCGGACCGATCGAGAACGGAATCGCTCCTGCCTGTCGTGCATTGATTGCACCCATTGAAATGGCAACAGGTACACAGGCATATTTCTGTGGGAAACCGAATCCACTGATGATGAGAACAGGATTGAATATGCTTGGATGTCATTCAGCAGAAGCTGTAATGGTTGGGGATCGTATGGATACAGATGTGATTTCAGGAATGGAAAGTGGTATGTCTACTGTATTGGTTCTCTCTGGATGTTCAACGAAGGATACACTCAAAACTTATGCTTATCTTCCGACAATGGTATTGAATGGAGTGGGAGATATCGCCAGTATGGCAAAAGCAAAAGAGGAATAGTGTGATTAGGCAAATACCAGGAGGTAAAGTATATGATGAAACTTGATAATTTTGTAGGAATGATGACAGGACATTTTGATAATAAGGATCAATTTAAGAAAATGCAGGCAGAGGGGAAAACATATCCATATGCGGAACATGTAAATACAATCTGTAATGACAAAATAAATAACCTTCCTGAAGATTTCAAAGGAAAATTTGTTGTTGAAGAGAGTTATTATGAAATTAATGGGAAACGTCATGCATCTCCACATCTTTTCCTTATCACGGAAATAGAACAGGGAATTTTACTTTCTTCTTATGAAATTCCAAAAGGAGAAGATAAAAATACATTTTCATATGATTCTATGAAGAATGTTGATTACTCTAAACTAGAAAAATCTGAAAAATTTACTCCGGCACTTTATCATGAAAAGGACGGAATCTGGGAGGGAGGCAGCACAAGCCAGTTCTCTCCGGTAATGACATTCAAACTTTGGGAAAAGTTTTCCAACAATTTTCTGGAAGTATCAGAAAGCATGGAAGTTAATGGAAAGAGAACTTTTGGATATGATGAACCAATAATTTATAAGCGTGTATAATCAAAGGTCTGCATATTGGGATAGACTTCAGTTTGTTTGTAAAAGAGCATTGAAAGCAAGTGCAAAAGCTGACGGAGCGTCATTGATGATATACTAGAAGGGTAAGCAGATAAGTAAAATTTGTAATATTACAGATTGGAATAGAGGGACTCTGAACAGGAGACTATGAGAAAATCTCTGTAAATTAGATTCTTCTATGATAATGAGGGTGAGAAGCTTACAAATCAGGCTTTTCAGGTAGTGTAAAATAGTTTGTGTCTTTGGAAAAAAATACCTCTTTTTTGGTAAGAATCAAGATATGACAATTCTTATCGAAAAGGAGTATTTTTATGCCAGCAACAAAACAGCAAATACGACAGAT
>KE159600.1:0-132248 GCA_000403275.2 Lachnospiraceae bacterium 28-4 | reverse complement strand
TAAAACCAATACGATTCGACAGCAAATGTCTACATATCTAATTTTTATCAAAAAAGATTTTTACCCATAGACACAAAATTTTTTACAGCCTCTTTTCTCTTTACGAATATGTTTTTATAATTTCCTCAGCGACAACTTTTCTTGTAACACAGCGATCCATTGCCTGTTTCTCTATGTAACGGTGAGCTTGCGATTCATCCATTTGCAATTCGCTGATGAGAAGCAATTTTGCACGGTTTACAATTTTGATTTCTGCCATTTTGTCTTCCAACGAATGTGCTTTTGTTTCCTGAACACGAATACGCTCTCTTGCACTTGACAACCAACCGAGAGCTGTTGTGATAATTGGCTTTGATGTAGGCTTGGATAGTACAAAAACTCCATGTTCTGCAACTTTGTCATACATTTCATCGTATAGTTCTGCACGCACCATAAAGAGTACGACAGTTTCCTTATGGGCGCTGGTGTCGATTGCAAAACGGGTACCAACATCATCTGGGAGCGGGGAGTTAATAAGTACAAAATCAAATGCTCGTTCAGCCAAAGCTCGTTTTGCGGCGTTAATGTTTGATACAATATGTGTCGGTAAGTATTTGGTTCCAGGGAGCAGAGCAGAGAGTGCATCGTTGAAGCCTTCTGCCGCCGAAACAATCAGAACGCTGTATACTCGTTCTTTCAAACTCATTTTTGCTCCCCTCCTTTGTAGGTTGTTATTCGCCCTTATTTATTACAATAAATATCCAATATTGCGGTAGGCACATGCGCCTTGATGAATTCGCTTTCAGCAGCAATCTTACAAGCTGTTCCTAAGTCTTTCGGCAGTTTCTTAAACTTCGCCAAAGTATCAGGATCGGCTTTATAAAGATTATTATTTGCCGCGTTGGGCATATCCAGTCGGTTTTGAAGTCCATACAGGCCGGCGTAAATCATAAGTGCAAAGGCCAAGTACGGATTTGCGGTGGGATCCGGCGAACGAAGTTCGGCACGGCGATATTCGCCGACTGCTGCGGGAATACGCACAAGCTGAGAACGGTTTTCACTGGACCATGAAATATACCCGGGAGCCTTGTTTTGACCGAAACGCTTATAAGAATTTTCGGTAGGGTTTAGAAAAGCGGTCATTTCTTCAACTTTATCAAGAACTCCGGCAATCATATAGCAAAAATTTTCGGAGGTTTCACCGGACTTTACCGACATATTGATATGAAATCCGTTACCGGGTTCGTCATCAAGAGGTTTTGCAGAAAAATCTGCCCAAAGTCCGTTCCTGCGAGCAACAGTCTTAACGATTGTCTGAAATGTCATAGCATTGTCTGCTGCCGTCAGAGCATCGGAATAACGGAAATCTATCTCGTTTTGTCCGGGTCCCTCTTCGTGATGGGAACTTTCAGGACGAATGCCCATTTGCTCTAATGTAAGGCAGATCTCACGGCGGATATTTTCGCCACAGTCTTCCGGTGCAATATCCATATATCCGACATCATCATACGGTGTGGTGGTTGGCTTTCCGTTCTCGTCAAGATGAAACAGATAAAATTCCTGCTCTGCACCGAAAGCAAAGGAATATCCGGCTTTTTTGGCATCTTCCATAGCTTTTTTAAGTAAACTTCTTGTATCGCATTCAAAAAGTGTTCCGTCCGGATAAGTAATATAAGTGAACATACGAACCACTTTACCATGTTCCGGTCTCCACGGAAGTAACATCAATGTTTCAGGATCCGGATGTAACAAAAGATCACATCTCGATTCATCGCCAAAGCCTGCGATTGCGGAAGCGTCAAAAGCGATTCCGTATTCAAAGGCACGAGAAAGCTCCTCGGGCATAATTGATATATTCTTTTGTTTCCCAAATACATCACAAAAGGCAAGACGAATAAACTTTACATCCTCCTCTTGGACATACTGCATTACCTCTTCCTTTGAATACTTCATAATATCTTTACCTCTTTCTGTGAGAAATTTAATTCGCTACGTACATTTGCTTGTATGGGTTTTTACTGTCGGGAGTAATGACAGTAAAGGGAGACATTAACACCTCGTTTATATCGTAACCGAATAATACGCAATATTCGGAAACATACTTTTTCAGCTCTTCCATATCCGAATCATCAGCCAGACGGGCGGTAATCTGACTTGGAAACCTCACATCTCTGCATTCGCTTCTGAGAAACATTTTGCCGCCGTGCATTCCGGTGCATGGAAAAAAGCCAACGATTTTCTTGTCTTTGGCCTCAAGACCAAGAACCACGATAACGCCACCGGCCTGATACTCGCCTAAGAAACTTCCTGCGGTTCCACCGATTACCATTACGGGTACTTTGTCTTTGTAGGCTTTCATATGAATACCTGCACGATATCCGGCATTACCCTTAACGAAGATCTTACCACCTCTCATTGCATAACCGGCGGCATCGCCGATATTGCCGTGTACAACGATTTTGCCTTTGTTCATCGTATCGCCGACCGCATCCTGGGCGTTTGTGTTGACGGTAATGGTAGCACCGTTGAGATAGGCACCGAGTGCGTTTCCAGGAACACCGTCAATAGTGATTTCTTTATCTGACATACCCGCTGCGATAAAACGCTGACCGCAACAATCGGTTATAGTGCAGTGTTCATGGGTCTTGCGTAGATTTTCATTTAATACTTTATAATCAAGCTTGTTTGCATTTAGTAACATAATATTATACCACACCTCCAAATTTTTTTTCTACGATTTTCGGAAGAAAATGCGAAAGATGTCGCTTTTTTTTCATCAGATCAAAGAACATAAATTGAATACCGTTTGCCTCCAGATGCTTTTGCACAGTAGCGGCGCAATCAGCGTCAAGAATACTGGAAAGTACGCGGTCGGCAAGGTCGCATACCGTAATGCTTGCCGCGCTACACAAATAGAATTTGTACAATGACGACAGGATACCGCATATGATATCTTTTCATCGCCCTCGATATGTATTCGGGGGTAAATCGGTTTTCCTTTCAGTGCAGTTGCCATATCGGTCATACCGGAATTGGCAAAAGCACAGTTATATTCGCATAAGTGGCAGCCATGACACCACTCTTCATTTACATAGACTCGTTTCATTTCTTATCACTCTCCCGCATGAGAGATACACAGTATCTCCAGTTCTTTGTCTGTAAGTCCGACACCTCGAAGCATCAGGCGATTGCCTTTCAGGGATTCAATAGAGTTGATACCCATACCGCCCATCAGCTCCTTGATTTCGTGCCGCCAAGCATTCATCAGATTGATAAGACGCTCACTGCCCATATCGGGGTTAAGACGTTTTACAAGTTCAGGACGCTGTGTGGCGATACCCCAGTTGCATTTACCGCTTTGACAGGTGCGGCAGAGATGACAGCCGAGAGCAAGCAACGCAGCCGTTGCAATATAGCAGGCATCTGCACCGAGGGCAATAGCTTTTACAACATCCGCCGCACTACGAATGCTGCCGCCGACAACAAGAGACACGTTGTTTCGGATGCCTTCATCACGAAGTCTTTGATCCACTGCGGCGAGTGCAAGTTCAATCGGAATACCGACATTATCACGAATGCGGGTAGGTGCCGCACCTGTGCCGCCACGGAAGCCGTCAATGGCGATAATATCTGCACCGCTTCTGGCAATACCGCTGGCAATGGCAGCAATGTTATGTACGGCGGCGACCTTTACGATAACAGGCTTTTTATACTCGGTAGCTTCCTTCAGCGAAAAAACAAGCTGGCGGAGGTCTTCAATGGAATAAATATCATGATGAGGAGCCGGAGAAATCGCGTCCGAACCCTCGGGAATCATACGGGTGCGGGAAACATCGCCGACAATCTTTGCACCGGGCAGATGTCCGCCGATGCCGGGTTTTGCACCTTGTCCCATTTTTATTTCAATAGCGGCACCAGCTTTCAAATAGTCCTCGTGAACACCGAAACGACCGCTTGCTACCTGAACGATAGTATTCTCACCGTAAACGTAGAAATCCTCATGTAAGCCACCTTCACCGGTATTGTAAAGGATGCCGAGTTCTGTTGCCGCACGGGCGAGAGAAGCGTGGGCGTTATAACTGATAGAACCGTAGCTCATTGCCGAAAACATCACCGGCATAGAAAGTTCAATCTGCGGTGGTAACTCGCACTTGATTTTATCGTCCTTATCCCGTTCGATTTTCTCCGGCTTCTTGCCAAGAAAAACACGGGTTTCCATCGGCTCACGGAGAGGATCAATGGGCGGGTTGGTTACCTGGGAGGCGTTGATCAGAATTTTATCCCAATATACAGGCAACGGCTTGGGGGTTCCCATAGAAGAGAGCAGTACACCGCCGCTGTTAGCCTGTTTGTAGATTTCCTTGATGGTATCGTTCTGCCAGTTTGCGTTTTCACGGAGAACACAGTCGCTTTTTACGATTTTAAGTGCTCTCGTCGGGCAGAGAGATACGCAGCGCTGACAGTTGACGCACTTTGTTTCGTCAGCCATCATAATGCCTTTCACATCGTTAAAGGCATGCACCTCATTTGCGCATTGTCTTTCACACACACGGCAGACGATGCAGCGGTCTGTATTTCTGATTATTTCAAATTCAGGATAGATAAATTCTGCACTCATTTTAGTATGCACCGTCCTTTACCTTGATAATTACCGGCTCACCACCGGCAGGCGCCCAAATGTTTTCTGCATTCGGTTTCATTGTTCGTATTGCCGCTTCTTCACTTGCGATATAGACCTTATCATCCTTTTCGCCGACCACCATGGAACGGAGTTTCAGTCGGTCATTCAGTGCCATCAGTCCGCCGCTGAAGCCAAGAACAATGGAAAACGGTCCGGTAATAAGCAGACTCGGAAATACAGTACGCAGGAAAGTATGCTTTTCTTTATCTTCCAAATCGGTTTTATCGGCAATTGTGCTCCAGAACGGTGCGGCAACAACGCTTGCGGCTTCACCGAGTGTCAGTCCCTGCACGCGAATCAGATAATCCATAATATAGGTAATGACCTCAGTATCGGTCTGCAGCGTACATTTATATCCGAACATCTCAATAAAGCGCCGGTTGGCATCGTAGGATGAGATCTCGCCGTTATGGACGATAGACCAGTCAAGTAAGGTGAACGGATGAGCGCCACCCCACCAGCCCGGTGTGTTGGTAGGATACCGGCCGTGCGCTGTCCAGGAATAACCCTCATATTCCTCTAATTTATAAAAGACACCGACATCTTCAGGGTATCCAACTGCCTTAAAGGTTCCCATGTTTTTACCGCTGGAAAAGACATAGGCGCCTTTCATTTCGGTATTGATTTTCATAACTGTACGGGCTACAAACTCTTTTTCATCAAGCTGCATCGAGGCAAGCAGTGATTTCAGAGGAGCAACAAAGTACCTCCAGATAATCGGCTCATCCGTAATAGCAGGGATGGTACGCGTTGGAATAATCTCGCTTTTTACGATCTCAAAGCGTTCTTTTAAGAATACTTCACATTCTTTGCGCGTTGCACGGGAATCGAAAAACATATGTAATGAGTAAAATTCCTTATATTCAGGATAGATACCATAACCTGCAAAACCACCGCCAAGCCCGTTGGAACGGTCATGCATCGGCTTCATAGCGTTTGCAATCATCTCACCGGACATTCTCTTTCCTTCTTTGGAAATAACCGCAGCGATTGCGCATCCGGACGGGATTCTTACTTGACCTTCTACTTTCATATTGCTCTTTTCCTTTCAGGATATAATAAAAGCAAAGGCGCTCATTTCAGCACAGATATTTGTCTGTACTAAAATGAACGCCTTTGCCCACTTATTTATGATTATACTCGCGAGAACACACTTTGTCAAGGCGAATTCGTGAAAATTTGAACTTTCCAAAGAAAAAATCGAAAAAGAAAAAATTGCAAAAAAGGGTTGACAAACGGTTTGTGCAGAAGTATAATGCGATATGTAAAAGGCAAAGGCGTCTTTGAGTGTTAGTTCTCAAAGACGCTGTTTTACTTTTCAGAATCAAAATATTTAATATGAAGAAGGCAAAGACGTCTTTAATGTTGCAGGAATATTTCCTGACATTAAAGGCGTCTTTTCTTTAAAAAATCTGTCCAGTTTATTGTAGCCTATCCACTGATTTCAAATATAATTTCATAAAGTAAAGGCAAAGGCGCCTTTAATGTTTTCCACATTAAAGGTGCTTTATCTTTTTAATTAAATGAAGCAAAGGAGATTAAATCATGAGTACAGTAAAAGATTATTTTGGAAGTTTGGTTTTTGATGACAGAGTAATGAAAGCAACTTTGTCGGATAAGGTATATGCCTCTTTGAAAAAGACCATTGATGAAGGCACAGAGCTGGATATCAGCGTTGCCAACGCGGTTGCTTCCGCTATGAAGGATTGGGCGGTTTCCAAAGGCGCAACGCATTATACCCATTGGTTCCAGCCGCTGACCGGTATCACCGCCGAGAAGCACGACAGCTTTATTTCTCCGTCTCCCGATGGCGGTGTCATTATGGAATTCTCCGGTAAAGAACTCATTAAGGGTGAGCCGGATGCATCATCTTTCCCCAGCGGCGGTCTTCGCGCTACCTTTGAGGCAAGAGGTTATACTGCGTGGGATCCCACTTCCTATGCGTTTATCAAGGGAAAGACCTTGTGTATTCCTACTGCGTTCTGTTCCTACGGCGGTCACGCCCTTGACAAGAAAACCCCGCTCTTACGTTCGATGGAAGCGCTTAATAAACAGGCTGTTCGTATCCTCAGACTGTTCGGCAATGACAGCGTAAAGCGCGTCACCAGTTCCGTCGGCCCAGAGCAGGAATACTTCCTTATTACTAAGGAAATGCATGAACAGCGCCCCGATCTTCGCTTTACCGGACGCACTTTGTTCGGAGCAAAGCCTCCCAAGGGACAAGAGATGGATGACCATTATTTCGGCGTTATTAAGCCGAGGGTAGCCGCATTTATGGAAGAACTTAACGACGAACTCTGGAAACTTGGCATCTTGGCAAAGACGGAACATAACGAAGTGGCTCCTGCACAGCACGAACTTGCACCTATTTATGCAACCACCAATATCGCAACCGACCACAACCAGCTTACTATGGAGATTATGCAGAAGGTTGCTGCAAAGCACGGTCTGGTTTGTCTGCTCCACGAAAAGCCTTTTGCGGGAGTGAACGGTAGCGGTAAGCATAACAACTGGTCGATTGCCACCGATGCCGGACAAAACCTGCTTTCCCCAGGTGCTACACCTTATGAGAATGCACAATTCCTGTTGTTCCTGTGTGCAGTCATCAAGGCTGTAGACGATTATCAGGATCTTCTCCGTATTTCGGTTGCGACTGCCGGTAACGACCATCGTCTCGGCGCAAACGAAGCGCCGCCCGCTGTTGTTTCCATCTTCCTCGGTGATGAACTGAATGCAGTTCTTGAAGCAATCGAGACAGATACTCCTTATAAGGGTACTGAAAAGACACAGATGAAGCTCGGTGTTGATGTTTTGCCGAAGTTCAACCGTGATACTACCGACCGTAACAGAACTTCTCCTTTTGCCTTTACCGGCAATAAGTTTGAATTCCGTATGCTTGGTTCTTCCAACAGCATCGCTTGTGCAAACATAATGCTCAATAGTGCGGTTGCAGAATCTCTGAAAACCTATGCCGATCGCCTGGAGGGGGTAGCTGATTTCGAGACTGCTCTGCACGAGATGATTCAGAAGACTATTAAGGATCATAAGCATATCATCTTCAACGGTAACGGCTACGATGAAAGCTGGATCAAAGAAGCAACTGAAAAGCGTGGTCTTCTCAACTACCGTACTACTGCAGATTGTATGCCGCATCTGCTTGATAAAAAGAATGTGGAAATGCTTACTTCCCATAGCATTTTCACCGAGGCAGAGCTGAAATCCAGATACGAAATTATGCTGGAGAACTACTGCAAGACCATTATCATTGAGGCAAACACAATGGTGGATATGGCAAAGACGCAAATTGCGCCCGCTGTTGAAGCGTATTCCGCTGACGTTGCTAAAGCGGCTGCTGCAAAGAAGGCTCTCGATTCTGCTCTTGTTTGCAGTTATGAAACCGGCATTGTCAGAAAACTTTCTGCTTTGACTGACCGTATTGCTGTCAAGGCAGAAGAACTTGAAAACGCAGTTATCTCTCTCAATAAAGCAGAGGATATCGGCGCTGAATCCGATATGATTCGTGACACTGTGCTGAATCTTATGGGTCAGCTTAGACTTGCCTGTGATGAAGCGGAAACCCTTACGGCAAAGACCTATTGGCCTTTCCCGGTATACGCTGATCTGTTGTTTAGCGTGAAGTAAAGAAAGGAGATATTTGTATATGGTAATAGAAGAAATCACCCAACTGGTGGAAGAATCTGTAACAAGTGAAGTTTTCGGTGTGTGGTTTTTGATCGGTGCGGCACTGGTATTCTTCATGCAGGCCGGATTTGCAATGGTTGAAACGGGATTTACCAGAGCAAAGAATGCCGGTAACATTATTATGAAAAACCTGATGGATTTCTGTATCGGAACAGTTGTGTTCGTTTTGCTTGGATTCAGCCTTATGATGGCAGATGATTATGTCCTCGGAATTTTCGGCGTGCCGAATTTGGAAATACTGACAGACTTCGGAGCCTTCCTGAAAGGTGGTAACGCTCCGTCTTTTGTATTCAATCTTGTGTTCTGTGCAACTGCCGCAACTATTGTTTCCGGATCTATGGCAGAAAGAACAAAGTTTGTTTCCTATTGTATTTATTCAGGTGTAATATCGCTGTTCGTTTATCCGATTGAAGCTGGCTGGGTATGGAATTCTCAGGGATGGCTTGCTCAGCTTGGTTTTCACGACTTTGCAGGTTCCGCAGCAATTCATTCAGTCGGCGGTATAACCGCATTGATTGGTGCAATTATGGTAGGTTCCCGTCTTGGCAAATATGTTAAGGATAAAGTCGGTAAAATAAAGAAGGTCAACGCTATTCCGGGTCACTCCATTACCCTTGGCGCTCTTGGATGCTTTATCCTTTGGTTCGGTTGGTACGGCTTTAACGGTGCCGCTGCATGGGACGGCAACTCTCTTGCCTCTATTTTTGTAACAACCACTATTGCTCCTGCGGTCGCAACCTGTACCACTATGGTATTCACGTGGATTAAAAACGGTAAACCGGATGTTTCCATGTGCTTGAACGGCTCATTAGCCGGATTAGTTGGTGTGACTGCCGGGTGTGATGCAGTAGATGCTCTGGGTTCCGCAATTATAGGTATTGTATCGGGTGTTCTTGTTGTTGTGGTTGTTGAAGTGCTTGATCTTAAACTGCACATCGACGATCCTGTTGGAGCTGTTGGTGTTCATTTGGCAAACGGTGTTTGGGGTACTCTTGCAGTTGGCTTACTTGCCAATCCTAATGCTCCCGCAGGTCTTGAAGGGTTGTTTTACACCGGTAGTTTCAAACTGCTCGGTATCCAGATGCTTGGCATAGTTGCTATTCTTGCCTGGACCGCTGTTACAATGACAATTACCTTCTTGATTATCAAAAAGACTGTCGGACTACGCGTATCCAATGAAGAAGAAATCAAAGGTCTTGATAGCGCGGAACACGGTCTCCCAAGTGCATATGCCGATTTTGTTCCTGCTGTTGAAAGTCTTGATTACGGGTATGGCAATGCCGTGGCTGTTGTTGGAGAAGTCCCTATGGCAGAGGCAGTTCCTGTTAAGAAAATGCCTACCTTTGAGGATGGTACTCCGAAGTTCACCAAGGTGGAAATCATCTGTAAGGAATCGCGTTTTGAAACCTTAAAAACAGCAATGATGGATATAGGTATCACAGGTATGACCGTTTCCCACGTTTTAGGTTGCGGCGTACAGAAAGGTAAGCCCGAATATTACCGTGGTGTTCAGGTTGAGGCTAACCTGCTGCCGAAGATCCAGGTTGATATTGTAGTCAGCAAAGTGCCTGTACACAGTGTTATCGATACGGCGAAAAAAGTTCTTTATACCGGACACATCGGTGACGGTAAGATATTTGTCTACGATGTCGAAAATGTCGTAAAGGTTCGCACCGGAGAAGAAGGCTATGATGCGCTTCAGGATGTGGAATAAATAATTTTTGAAAAAAGGTTTACTTATGCAAAGGAAAGATGCAGGATTTGTTTCCAAAATGGATTTTAAAGAGCAAACTCCTGAAATTTTGCTGAAGGCTGAAAAACTCAATCTTCTTTACGAGAAAGCCTTCCTTTCCCGGGAGGATAAGAGCAAGACGGAATATGCTCAGAACACAACGACCTGGGATTAAAAAAACCGAATATCTCAAAAGCATTTGAGAAAAGAGAAGTAATGCAGAACACTTGCCAATAGCGAGTACGGGACGGTGGAAGCCGTATGGCGAGCCTGCATGAATAACACTTTTCGAGCTGCAATCCGAAAAAGTTCTGCTTTAGTAAGTGCGCCGTACCGTCACACGTCAGCTGACAGAGCCTTGCTTGAGGCTTGGAAATGAGAACAAATACAGGTGGCACCGCGAGTACAGCAATCGCCCTGTAGGATGCTGAATTTACTTTTGATTTATGGAGGTAATTGCCTATGTGTTCTATTATGAGTTACTGTGGCAGCGGTGCTGCTTTTGATGAGTTTAAGAAAGGTTTCGACCGCACAATCTCACGCGGTCCCGATGACAGTAAGATTATTGATACCGGTAAAGGTCTGCTCGGTTTTCACCGTCTCTCAATTATGGGGTTGGCACCTTCGGGAATGCAGCCATTTGAATTGGACGGAAGTTATGTTGTTTGCAATGGCGAGCTTTATGGCTTTGAAAAGCAAAAGAAAGAATTGATAGAAAAAGGCTATATATTTAAAAGTGAAAGCGATTGCGAAATTTTGTTGCCTTTATACCGTGAATATGGTACGAAGATGTTTGATATGTTAGATGCGGAGTTTGCCTGCATTATTTACGACGGTGAGACCAAAGAATATATTGCTGCAAGAGACCCCATCGGCATCCGTCCGCTATATTACGGTTATGATTTTCAGGGCGTTATTCTCTTTGCAAGCGAAGCCAAAAACCTTGTGGGGCTTACGGACAAAATCATGCCGTTTCCTCCGGGTCATTACTATAGGGATGGAAAATTTATATGCTACAGCGATATTGCAGGAGTTGAAACTATTTGCCGGGATGACCTCGAAACAGCCTGCAAGCATATCCGTGAAAAATTAGTGGCGGGTGTTGAAAAGCGTCTCGTTGCCGATGCAAAAGTAGGTTTTTTACTTTCGGGAGGTTTGGATTCGTCACTTGTATGTGCCATTGCCGCCCAAAAAAGCAAATCACCTATCAAAACCTTTGCTATTGGTATGAGCGAGGATGCCATTGATCTGAAATATGCCAAGCAGGTTGCGGATTATATCAGCAGTGACCACACGGAAATCTATATGACGCCTAATGAAGTAATTACCACATTAGATAAATTGATTCAACTGCTTGGCACTTATGATATTACAACAATTCGTGCCAGCATGGGAATGTATCTCATTTGTAAAGCTATTCACGAACAAACCGATATTCGTGTTTTACTCACCGGTGAAATTTCAGATGAACTGTTCGGATACAAGTATACGGACTTTGCTCCTTCCGCAGAAGCCTTTCAGAAAGAAGCACAGAAGCGTATTCGCGAGCTTCATATGTATGATGTACTTCGAGCTGACCGTTGTATCTCGGTAAACTCATTGGAAGCAAGAGTGCCGTTTGGAGATTTGGATTTCGTTAAGTACATTATGGCACTTGATCCCGAAATGAAACTTAACAGGTACGGTAAAGGTAAATATCTCCTCCGTCACGCATTCGAGGGTGGCGGTTATCTTCCCGATGAAATACTGTGGCGTGAAAAGGCCGCTTTCTCTGATGCCGTAGGACATTCGATGGTGGATTATCTGAAAGAATATGCTGAAAAACAGTATTCGGACGGGGAATTTGGAGTCGCCTGTAAGAAATACGAATATTCTACTCCTTTTACCAAGGAATCGTTACTTTACAGAGAAATCTTTGAAAAGTATTATCCCGGTCAGGCTGAAATGGTGGTTGATTTTTGGATGCCGAACAAGTCCTGGGAAGGCTGTGATGTAAACGATCCCTCCGCTCGTGTTCTTTCAAACTATGGCGATAGCGGAAAGTAAGGTTACGTTTTTCTAAATTTATAAAATCTCCGTTTGCGGCAAAAAAAAGTGGAGATTATTGTCCGCAATATTGCAGCAGGCTCTTTCTCTAAACGCTACGGCGTGGCGGAAGGCGTTGTACTTGAAACACCTACTATAGAATTTTCCTATAAGAACGACGAACTTGGCGATCCCCTTATGGACGAATATCATGCGATTGCCATGAAGCAGGCAACTAAGGAAGAAATTGAAACTAGTTGCCAAAGAAAACGGTTGCGATATTGACAAGCCGAAAAATCTGGCAAAATCGGTTACCGTTGAGTAATCGATTGGAAGGAGTAAGAATATGACGAAATATATATTTGTTACAGGTGGCGTTGTGTCCGGTCTCGGCAAGGGTATCACGGCTGCCTCCTTGGGAAGGTTGTTAAAAGCACGAGGTCTCAAGGTTGCCGCACAAAAGCTTGACCCGTATATCAATGTTGATCCCGGTACAATGAGCCCTTATCAGCACGGTGAAGTATATGTGACCGAGGACGGTGCTGAAACCGACCTGGATCTCGGTCATTACGAGCGCTTTATTGATGAAGATCTCAACAAATATTCCAATCTTACCACAGGTAAGATTTACTGGAATGTGCTGAACAAGGAACGTCGCGGCGAATACCTTGGCTCTACTGTGCAGGTTATTCCGCATATTACAAACGAAATTAAAGAGTTTGTTTATAGTGTGGGAAAGAAAACAAGAGCCGATGTAGTTATCACCGAAATCGGCGGAACCATTGGTGATATAGAATCCCAGCCCTTCATTGAGGCGGTACGCCAGATTTCACTTGAAGCAGGCAGAGAGAATAGTCTGTTTATCCACGTAACTTTGGTTCCGTTCCTCAGAGGTTCGGACGAACATAAATCCAAGCCTACTCAGCACTCAGTAAAAGAACTGCAAGGTATGGGAGTCAATCCAAATATCGTGATGCTTCGCTGTGATGAGCCTCTAGAAGAATCCATATTCAAGAAGATTTCAATGTTTTGCAACGTAAAGCTGGACTGTGTAATTGAGAATATTACCTTACCGAATCTTTATGAAGCGCCGCTTATGCTGGAAAAATCGGGCTTTTCTTCTGTTGTATGCCGTGAACTTGGTATCAATGCGCCTGAACCTGATCTTGGCGAGTGGACGGCAATGGTGGAGCGTATCAAGGCAAGACCGCATTATGTAGATATCGGACTTGTGGGAAAATATGTAGGACTGCATGATGCGTATCTTTCGGTAGCGGAAGCATTACGCCACGCCGGATATTATCACAATACCCATATCTGTATTCACTGGATCGACTCGGAAGAAATCACAGCCGAAAATGTTGAAGAGATGCTTTCCGGTCTTGACGGCATTCTTGTTCCGGGCGGTTTCGGCAGCCGTGGTATTGAGGGTATGATACTTGCCGCTAAATATGCCAGAGAAAATGAGATACCATACTTCGGTATTTGTCTCGGTATGCAGATTGCTGTCATCGAATATGCAAGGAATGTCCTTGGTATTAAGGACGCTAATTCCGGTGAATTTGATGAGCTGTGCAAGCATAAGGTAATCGACTTTATGCCGGGTCAAAGTGATGATATTGATAAAGGCGGTACACTTCGCCTTGGAGCTTATCCGTGCAATATTAAACCTGATACAACGATGGAACAGTGCTACGGAAGTACAAACATAAGCGAACGGCACAGGCACCGCTATGAATTTAATAACGAATACCGCGAAGCATTTGAAAAGGCAGGGCTGACCCTTAGCGGCACCTCCCCTGATGGAAGATTGGTTGAAACGGTGGAGCTTACCGACAGACCTTTCCACGTTGGTGTTCAGTATCATCCTGAATTCAAGAGCAGACCGAATAAAGCGCATCCTCTGTTCAAGGGCTTTGTCGGTGCTGCCTTTCAGCGTACAAACGGAGGTGAATCATGAGCATACACGAAGAATGTGGTGTATTTGGTGTTATAGCACCTGAACCCTGTGATGTGGCAAGCATTTCCTACTATGGACTGTATGCGCTTCAGCACAGAGGTCAGGAGAGCTGCGGTATTGTAGTCAATGATGACGGGGTGTTTGTGTCTCACAAGGATATGGGGCTTGTCAGCGAGGTTTTTTCGGGAGATATCTTAACCCGTATGCCAAAAGGTACGATGGCGGTTGCGCATGCACGTTACGGCACAACCGGAGGAACAAATCGAAACAACTGCCAGCCCATTGAAGTCAATCATCAAAAAGGTCGAATGGCACTGGCTCATAACGGAAATTTGAGCAATGCTGTAGAGCTGAGAAGTGAACTGGAACTTACAGGTGCCATTTTCCATACCACAAGCGATACAGAGACGATTGCTTATATTATCACAAAGGAAAGGCTGCAGGCGCCTTCCATCGAAGAGGCTGTAAGCCGTGCGATGAATACCCTTGACGGTGCATACTCACTGGTTCTGATGTCGCCGCAAAAGCTTATCTGTGCGAGAGACCCTTATGGATTTCGTCCTTTGTGCTACGGCAAGACCGCTGACGGAACATATGTGGTTGCATCTGAAAGTTGTGCAATCAGAGCAGTCGGAGCCGAACTGATATGGGATGTGGAGCCAGGAGAAATATTGATATTCAGTAAAAATGGTGCAGTCTCCCGACGTGAGCATTGCGGCAAAAAAGATAAAAAGCTATGCATTTTTGAGTATATCTACTTTTCCCGTCCTGATTCGGTTATAGACGGTGTATCCGTTCACGCATCAAGAATTACTGCGGGAAAGATCCTTGCGAAAACACATCCGGTAAAGGCAGATGTTGTGATCGGTGCTCCCGATTCAGGACTTGACGCGGCACTTGGCTTCAGTCAGGAATCCGGTATTCCTTACGGTATCGGACTTATTAAGAATAAGTACATCGGAAGAACTTTTATCTCGCCGGGACAAGGCACACGACTTGACGGTGTAAAAATTAAGCTCGCCGCCGTAGAGGAAAGTGTAAAAGATAAGAGGGTTGTGTTGGTTGACGACTCTATCGTTCGCGGCAACACAATGGGACGTGTCGTAAAGTTGCTTCGGGATGCCGGTGCCAAAGAGGTACATGTGCGTATCTCCTCACCGCCGTTTTTACATCCTTGCTATTACGGAACGGACATTGACTCCGAAGAGCATCTGATTGCCTGTAAATACAGCATCCCCGAAATTTGCGACATCATCGGTGCCGACTCACTGGGGTATTTTTCGGCCGCAGAATTACATCAGCTTACAGGAAACTGTGAATTCTGCAGTGCTTGCTTTAACGGCGATTATCCGACAAAAATTCCTACGGATACCCGAAAAGATCGGTTTGAGCAGCGATTAACAGATATAAAGAGAGGTGCCGATTATGGTAAAGGAATTTGACAGAAAAATTATTTTAGAAGACGGACAGGAGTATTACGGCTACGGCTTTGGTGCGAATAAGACATCGGTGCTTGAAATTGTCTTTAATACCTCTGTGGTCGGTTATCAGGAGATATTGACCGATCCTTCCTATACCTATCAGGCGGTGGTTATGGCCTAGCCGCTGATCGGCAACTATGGTATGGCAGACGACGACTACGAAAGAGATACACCTACTATTGGAGCTCTTATTGTACGTGAATATAACAACGAACCTTCGAATTTCAGAAGCAACACCACTTTGTCGGAGGTTATGAAAGAGTTCGGTATTCCAGGAATTTACGGTATTGATACAAGGAAATTGAATCGTTCTATCCGTGACCACGGCTCACGCAAGGTACTGATTACCGATATATATATCTTTGGCTGAGGGGCTGAGGATTTTGGAATCCACAGATATTCCCACCGATGCGGTATCCCGTGTGAGCGGAGATAAAATCATCATTTCCAACATAGAAGACTCCAAATATCATGTGGTAGCCATTGATTGCGGTATGAAAATGAATATCGTTCGGTCACTGAGTCGGTGCGGCTGTAAAGTAACCATCGTGCCGTGGAATACTCCGGCAGATGCTATTGTAGCTTTAGAACCCGAAGGCGTCTTTATTTCCAATGGTCCGGGAGATCCTGCCGATGTGCCGCAAACAATAGAAACAATAAAGAAGTTAATTGGCAAATATCCTATTTTCGGTATTTGTCTCGGTCATCAGATCATTTCCTTGGCTTACGGTGCTAAAACCTACAAGCTAAAATTCGGGCATCGCGGCGGTAATCATCCCGTGCGAAATCTTGGAACAAACAAAATTGAAATTACTTCGCAGAATCACTCCTATGCTGTGGATATGGATAGTTTGGCGGGAACATCACTTACCGTAACCCACATCAATGTGAGGTTGTACTTTGCAACTCTAATCCGGCAACCATTATGACCGATACCTCCATAGCGGATAAGGTTTATATGGAACCGCTAACGCTTGAATATATCGCAAAAATAATCCGCTATGAGCGTCCTGATGCCATTTTGCCCGGCATCGGCGGTCAAACGGGTCTTAACCTTGCGATGCAGCTTGAAAAAAAGGTATTCTTGCAGAGTGTCGTGTAGAACTTCTTGGAACAAAAAGCAGTTCCATTGAACGTGCGGAAGACCGAGAAATGTTTAAGGAGTTCTGCGAGAGTCTTGGTGAACCGGTACTACCTTCCGATATTGCAAGCTCTATGGAAGAAGGTTTGCAGGTGACACAGAAAATCGGTTATCCCGTTGTACTTCGTCCTGCATTCACTCTTGGAGGTACAGGCGGTGGCTTTGCCGACAACGAGGCTGAATTCTTACCGCTGATGAAAAATGCTCTTTCGCTCTCTCCGGTAAGTCAGGTGTTGATTGAGAAGAGTATCAAAGGTTATAAAGAAATTGAATATGAAGTGATGCGTGACAGTAACGATCCCGTGTATCGGCAAAAATCGGCGTAGGTATGACGTTGGATGAAATCCGTATTGCCAATACGTCTGCCTCTTTCGAGCCGGCGCTGGACTACGTGGTTACCAAAATGCCCCGTTTTCCGTTCGATAAGTTTGCGAATGCCAACAACTCGCTTTCTACGCAAATGAAGGCAACTGGTGAGGTTATGAGTATAGGCAGAACGGTGGAAGAAAGTCTGCTTAAAGCAATACGCTCGCTTGAAATCGGACTTAGCCACCTATATCACCGCAAATTTGACGGTATGAGTGAGGGTGAACTTCTTAATTATATCAGAATCGGAACAGATGACCGTATCTATGCCATTGCTGAGCTTTTGCGACTTGGTACAAGCATTGACAGCATTGCAGAGGCAACCGCTATTGACCTTTTCTTTATCCGTAAACTACGGAATATCGTGGAGGAAGAAAAAGAAGTCAAGGCAAATATCGGAAATATCAAGGTGCTTCGAGAAGCAAAGAAAAAGGGCTTTTCCGATAAGGTAATCGCACAATTCTGGAATATGCTTGAAACCGAGATATTTGCTTTAAGGAAAGTCAACGGCATCATTCCGGTTTATAAGATGATCGACACCTGCGGTTCCGAGTTTGAGAGCTATATTCCGTATTTCTATTCCGCTTATGAGGAGGAAAACGAATCGATTATCTCAGACAAAAAGAAAGTAATCGTCCTCGGCTCAGGTCCTATCCGTATCGGTCAGAGCGTAGAATTTGATTATTCTACCGTTCATGCGGTACAAACCATTAAGGCGCCGGGTTTTGAGGCAATTATTATTAACAATAACCCCGAAACCGTCTCCACCGACTACACCTGTTCGGATAAGCTCTATTTTGAGCCGCTGTGTGTAGAAGATGTTATGAACATTATTGAGATGGAACAGCCACAGGGCGTTATTGCAACCTTAGGCGGTCAGACAGCAATTAACCTGGCAGAGCCTCTAAGGGCTCGTGGGGTTAATATTATCGGTACGGACTGCAAAGCCATTGAACGTGCGGAAAACCGTGATGCCTTTGAGAAACTGCTTATCTCTCTTAATATCCCGCAGCCAAAAGGTCAGGCGGTTACGAGCATTGAAGCGGGCATAAAAGCCGCAGAAGAAATCGGTTATCCCGTACTCGTCCGTCCCAGCTTTGTGCTTGGAGGCAGAGCCATGCAGATCGTCGCCAAAGAGGAAGCACTCCAAAACTATCTGAAGACCGACGTTGAGATTGACGAGGATAAACCTGTCTTGGTGGATAAGTACATCCGCGGCAAAGAGGTTGAGGTAGATGCTGTTTGTGACGGCAAGCGTGTATTTGTCCCCGGCATTATCGGTCTTTTCAATATTCAGTTTATTGTAGATGAGTACGATAATGTGTATATCATTGAGGTCAACCCGCGTTCATCAAGAACAGTGCCGTTCCTTTCAAAAGCCACAGGCTTCAGTCTTGCGGATATTGCAACCCGATGTAACCACAGTATGTCTCTGCCCAAGCAAGAAATCTTGACATCTATCCGAAGGAAAAGGAGCGTTTTTATGTGAAATCACCTGCGTTCTCCTTCTCAAAACTGCGCGGTATGGATGCTTATTTGTCTCCCGAAATGAAATCTACGGGCGAAGCTGTCGGCTATGATAAAAAACTGCACCGTGCGGCATATAAAGCTCTGGTTGCATCGGGGCTTACACTTCGCAACTACGGAACGGTAGTGGTGAGCGTTGCCGATGAGAACAAAGAAGAAACACTGCCGCTTGTCCGCCGTTTCTACAATATGGGCTTTAATATTGAAGCCACAACACTGACGGGTGAAGTCTTAAAAGCCAACGGAATCAGAACCCGAATCCGCCATAAACCCAGCGAAGGCAGCGAGGAAGTCTTGGATTCCATTCGTGTCGGTTACGTCAGTTATGTAATCAATACTCGCGCCATGCTTTCGGGTAAGCATTTTGGAGACGGTATCGCTATCCGTCAGTGTGCAGCACAAAATAATATTACTATGCTGACCTCGCTTGATACAGTGAGAATGTTGCTTGATGTGTTGGAGGAGGTCACGCTGGGGATTTCCACGATTGATGCAAATTGAGGTGAATCTGGTGAAATTTACAAAAATGCATGGCTTCGGTAACGACTATCTGTATGCTTACGGTGAAGTGCCTGAGAACATTTCAGAGGTTTCGCAAAAACTTTCTGATCGGTATTTCGGAGCTGGTTCAGATGGGATGATCTATATTTCAAAATCTGACATTGCTGATTTTAAGATGCGGATATTGCACCCGACAACACCGTTCAAATGACCAGACTGGCACAAACCATATATGAAGGAGAAACAGAGATATGTTCAAACCAAACACGAGCTATAAGAAGCTGAAAGATACCTATCTGTTCAACACGATTTATCGCAAAACCAATGAGTATCTTACGGCAAATCCAGATAAAAAAGTGTTGCAGATGGGAGTTGGAGATGTATCACTCCCGCTGTGTGATGCTGTTATAGAGGCATTTCACGACCAGGCGAATGCCGCAACCTTCAACGGTTATATGTCTGAAATCGGTGCTGCGGAACTTCGACATGCTATTGAGGGATATCGAGCCGGCATATCCCGAATATGTGGATACAAATATTCTTGCAGGCAGAAAAATTTGGAGCTTGTTTCCAATGTTTTTGACTTGGAGCATCATAATATTCAGGGTATTTACCACGCCAATGATAAAGCATCGGTGAAGATGGATAACCTAAGGTCTGGATGACTTTATCTGGTGAACCTGTCGCTTTTAGCAATACGAGTGCTGTTGATATTTGTTCTTGTGTATACCTCATAGCATAACAGGCATTATATAGTCTAACTTTTCGTTCGCATGCCCATGGGGGAGTGGGGTTTAAAAATTCAATTTTCGCAGAGCGATGAATAATAAGGGGGAGATGGAGTTATTTGGTTATGTATGCTTTTGAAAAGTATGATAAAATAGCAGAGAATGATATGGAAGGCAGGAAATGTTATGCGGGTAGTAATATGTGATGATATACAAAAGGACATGGGGACTATTCGGAGAGAGTTGGATGCTTATTCAACTGTACACCCGAAATACCATGTTGGAATTGATGAATACGATGCGGAAACAGATGCCCTGCACAGAATGGAAAAAGGAGAAACGCAGGGCGGCACGAAGATACCTGTTCCGCGGAGGAGTATTGGGGAAGTATGGCGTGTTGCTGGGGGGCGGTGAGAAAATGAGTGTAGTGCATCGGATTCCGGGATTGTTTCTTATGGTATTGTGCCATGTGGTTGTCATTTACCATTTGCTGGAACGCAGACATAGCAAAAGGAAATTTGTGCTTTTAAGCTGCCTGTATGCGGCCGGCTTTGTCTCCATGGGCGCGTATATGTATACGGTGAGTGGTATAACCATGTTACTCACATATTTGGGAGTTGCGGTATACCTGTTCCTTTTTTCCATATTGTCTCAAAGGAATGTTTTCCTAAGAAAAGCTTTTTGTTTCTTACTTATTTTGGCCTGTTTTCCATCATAGACAACAGCCTGAAGCTTATGGTTGCCGCATCTGTCCGTCTTGGCAGAGTTTTATCTGGTAAATGTGCTGCGTACTGCAGTGCTGTTCCTGGCGCTGGCATTGTATAAAAGATATGCGGCACCGGTGATGCTGTCCCTTGCAGAAATTAGAAAAGGCAGATGGTGGAATTTGGCGCTGATCGCCCTGTTGTTCTATCTGCTACAGGCGGCAATCACCGTTTTGTATGTAGGAAATGCCATGTCAGACATATACCTTCTTTTCTTGTTTATTACGATCAGTCTTGTGATGTACGCAGTATATGCCGTTGTATTCAGCAACATCAGTTATATGAAGAGGGATGCGGAGGCTGCGGCACGACATGAGGCATCACATCAATATGATTGCGGCATATGCGAAAACAGGAGACAATGCCGCAATCCTTTCCTATATCGGGGAATACGAAAGTGAGATCTCAGAAGCGGCGGTAAAGCAGTATTCTGTAAACAGAACGGTAAACAGCATACTTTCCGCGTATGCGGGCAAGGCAGAGGAAAACGGTATTGTTTTTTCAGTCAAGTGTAATGTGACAAGAGAACTGGGGGTGCGGGGAATCGACCTGATCGCTCTTTTAGGAAACCTGCTGGAGAATGCCCTGCATGGATGTCAGGAATCCGGAAAAGAAAACAAAAGTATTGAAATCCATATCCGGTTACAGAACAAAATACTGATTATCCTGTGTAACAATACCTGTGAATCTACAGAGTTGTCAATAGAATTGTCAGAAAGCGGCAGGGGAGGGACGGCTGGATGCCGGTTCCGGCTCGCACACGCCACAGACGGTAATGAGTCTCGCAGAGGAATTGCCAATCTTGCGCAGACAAGTCAAAGAGCAAGATAAAGAAATCCGCCGCCTGAAAGAAGAAAATAAATTTCTTGAGGAAGCAAGATGACAGAGATTTTCTCATAGTCCCGGCGGCTTTATATCCGAGAATCTTATTCATTTATGCTCCATTCTTAGTCTTTACACATGTGACAATTAATAATATTTGAGTTAAAATGTATAATATCAAAGCCGTCAGATACCACGGATTAGCAAATAGATTCTGTTCATAAATCTTCTTAACGACCATATGGTATCCCGTATTAATCTGAAAAAATGCTAAGATTAAATAAACTGCGTTCTTTCTTTTAATCAGCTTTTCTTTTGTATACATATGCAATATGTATACTCCGCTCATACATATCGCAAAAAATATACAACCGATAATTTCTATGTTCATTTCACTTACGCTCCCACAATACAATGCAATAGAAATTCGTTCCGCTTCTTTGTAAACGATATTTATAAATTTATTATATCTTATATTCCTGGATTTATCAATCATATTGATTTTGTCGATAGGGTAAAGGGGTAGGATCTTTCATCTCCAATGAATTTGACATCACAAAGCATAAAAAATAGGAAGAATAAGCAAAGTGAAAATCTGGTGTATGTGGATAGCCTTCATAAGGTAAACATGGTAAAATCTTAGAAGAAACGGGGTAAGGTGGTAATTAAAATGGTCGAATTATTTTATGCTGAGGATGACGCTAATATTGCGGGTGTTGTAAAAGAATATCTGGAACAGAAAAACTTTAAGGTAGTGATATACCATACGATTTCAGAGGTCAGACGAGCTTTGGAAATTCATGTGCCAACGGTTGTTTTGCTGGATTGGAATATGCCGGATGGTCGTGGAGATAGCCTCTGTCAATGGATTCGCAGTAGATGGGAGGAATTGCCGATTATTTTTCTTACGGTTCGGAGTGATTCCCATGATATTGTTTCAGGGTTTCAAAATGGTGCGGATGATTATGTGGTAAAGCCTTTTGAATTAAGTGTTTTGTATTCGAGGATTCAGGCGGTACTTCGAAGAACGGGAAATGTAGCGGAGCAGTATCTGTCTTGTGATGGGATTATGATTGATTTAAACCGCAGGACAGTTTCTTGTGGCTCGGAAGAAATAGATTTAAGCGTATCAGAGTACGGGCTGCTTTTGTATCTCTTGCAAAATAAAGGAAAGACTGTTACAAGAGAAAAAATCTTAGAACAGGTATGGGATATAAATGGCAACTACGTGAATAATAATACTCTGACAGTTACGATGAAACGATTGCGGGACAAATTACACCAACCGTCCTGTTTGAAAACAATTAGAAGTGTGGGATACCGTATGGAGGAAACCATATGAGCGGGCGAAAAAACTTGGTGATTATATTTGGATTTGCAGCGGCCGTCAGCTTGATTTCTTCTGCTGTTACAGCAATGCTGGTTTCTTGTCATTACAGCAGGATTCAATTTGATTTGGTAAATGTTATTTGTGGCGAAGTGTTGGAACAAGAGCCGGAAATGAAGAATATAGTTTCTGCTGCATTGAAGGAATATACGAGTGGAAATGCCGATGGTGTGGCAGTGAAGGATGTATTATCCGTTTTGGGATATCGTATATCTGATTTTTCCGATTCTGCTATCACATATCATATTGGACTGGCAATCACAGGGTTTATAACAGGAATCCTTCTCTTTGCCGTTACTTTTGTATTCCGTAACAAAACAGAAGAGAAACGAATAGAGGGGCTGTCAGATTATTTGGAGCAGGTGAACATTGGAAAAGCGGCTGTCCTTTCTGCTTC
Organism: Lachnospiraceae bacterium 28-4; assembly: GCA_000403275.2. GTDB lineage: Bacteria > Bacillota > Clostridia > Lachnospirales > Lachnospiraceae > Kineothrix. Next base: position 109,055 of record KE159600.1, on the reverse strand, counting down.
AGGAGAAGGTATTTTTTCTAAATTGGAAGATGAAATATATAAGACTGTGACATTTCTTTACCAGACAAGGGATGCGGCAGTACAGGCAAAAAATGATTTTGCTGAGAATTTATCAAATATTGCACATCAGATCAAAACTCCTATCACTGCGATTTCTTTATTGTTGCAAACATTATCTGAAATGCCAATGAAAACAGAATATGAAAAAGACAAGGTGGAGCAGATAAAAAAGCAGTTAATCAGACTTGCTCATTTAGAAGAATCTCTGCTTGTTTTATCTCGTCTTGATGCAGGTGCATTGGTGTTTCAAAAAGAGGATGTGGATGTTTTTACTGTGCTTGTCCTTGCAGCAGATAATTTGCAGGAATTATTTGTAGATTCCGGAACTTCCATTGATATTCCGGAATTAGGGGAGATGGCAGTAACAGCTGATTTAGACTGGACTATGGAAGCAATTATGAATGTAATGAAAAATTGTATGGAACATAATACGGGTGGAACAGTCCATTGCTCTTACGAGCAGAATCTACTATATACAGAAATACTTATTTGGGACGAGGGGGATGGATTTGCCAAAGAGGATATTCCATATCTTTTTAAACGGTTTTACCGGGGACAGAACGCAAGTGCGGGAGGTAATATCCGCAGCAGCGGTATTGGAATAGGTTTAGCATTGTCAAAAGAGATTATAGAACATCAAAATGGGACAATAAGGGCTAAAAATCAGCCAAATGGTGGTGCATGTTTTGAAATCCGGTTATATAAACAATAAATTTTATATCAATTCTGTTTCAGTCACTAAGTTGTAACTTTCATTTGATACAATATAGTTTGTAAATAGTTTGCTTACAGGAACAAAGTTTACAAACTAATGAGTAGATTTGCTGCAAGCGTAAAAATTCAGAACATCCGTAAGGAGGAAACTAAATGAATATATTAACATGCGAAGGAGTTCGCAAAATGTATGGCTTCGGCAATAATCAGGTAGCTGCACTGGATGGAATTGATTTGGCGGTGGGAAAGGGAGAATTTGTGGCGATTGTTGGAGCGTCCGGTTCAGGTAAATCTACATTGCTGCATATTTTGGGAAGTGTGGATAAACCTACAAGCGGAAAAGTTACAATAGACGGAACAGATCTATCTAAACTGAATCAGACGCAGGCGGCGATTTTCCGCAGAAGGAAAGTGGGTTTGGTATACCAGTTCTATAACTTGATTCCAACACTTACGGTGCAAAAAAACATTCTTATGCCGCTTGCCCTTGATAAGAAGAAACCAAACAAAGAGTATTTTGAAAAGATAGTCAGTTCGCTTGGCATTGCTGACCGGCTGGAAGCCTTGCCGAACCAGTTATCAGGCGGGCAGCAGCAAAGGGTTGCCATAGCCCGTTCCCTGATTTATCGCCCGGCTCTGCTTTTGGCGGACGAGCCGACTGGAAATTTGGATCAGAAAAATTCCAAAGAAATTATTGATATGCTGAAATTATCCAATCGTAATTTGGAACAGACGATTGTGTTGATTACCCATGATGAGAAAGTGGCTTTAGAAGCGGACCGCATCATAACCATAGAGGACGGGCATATGATAAGCGACGAGAAGCGGAGGTAATGGGCTATGTGGAAAGATTATTCATCAGGCTATATTAAAAATAATCGTTCGTCGGGGATGTCTGTTATGATAGCAGCATTTATATCAGCTTTGCTGTTATCATTGCTCTTAGGGTTATTTTATAATGCATGGAAGTATGAAATTGAAAGTATTAAGCAGGAAGAAGGTGGCTGGCAGAGCAGAATTGCCGGAGAATTTACCCAGGAAGATATAGAATCCATAAAGAATTTTGCTAGTGTAAAAGATATAGTGATAAATGAAAAGGGAGTACAGATTCCGGAAATCATGGTAGATATTTATTTTGATGACATGGGGGCTGTTCTTGACAATACGTTACGGATCGCCGAAACTCTGGGAGTTTCATCAGAAAAAGTTATTTATAACCATGAACTTTTGGCAATGTATATGATACGTGATCCGCAGGACACTGCACCAAGGCTGCTTTTTCCGCTGTTTATGCTGATAGCTGGAATTGCATCTTTTTCATTAATTATTGTAATACATAATTCTTTTGCCGTGTCTATGAATGCCAGAATCCGTCAGTTTGGTATTTTTTCCAGTATTGGAGCCACACCAAAACAGATACGGTCATGTCTTTTGCAGGAAGCGGCGGCATTATGTATTCTGCCGATTTTAATTGGAAACCTGCTGGGCATTCTAACCAGCATGGGGCTTATACATATGCTGAACAGTTTATTGGGAAATGGTGTGGCCGGCAGACATGAAGCAGTATTTGGCTATCATCCATTGGTCTTGGCGGTGACACTTCTTTTGACAGTAGTGACGATTTGGATTTCCGCATGGATGCCAGCCAGAAAATTAAGCAAACTGACACCGCTTGAAGCGATTAGAAATACGGGTGAATTACAGTTAAAGCGTAAGAAAAAATCTCCTCTGCTTACTTGTTTTTTTGGAATGGAAGGAGAATTGGCAGGTAACGCATTGAAAGCACAGCGAAAAGCTTTACGGACTGCATCACTTAGCCTGATATTCTCTTTTCTTGCCTTCACCATTATGCAATCTTTTTTTGCACTTTCAGGAATCAGCACGAGAGAAACCTATTTTGAACGTTATCAGGGTGTTTGGGACATCATGGTTACTGTAAAGGATACAGATGTGGATTCTTTCAGTGAAATTCAGGAAATGCAGGAGATTCCTGAAATAAGAAGTGCTATTGTATATCAGAAAGCGGTGGCAAAAAGAATCATTGCAGAGGAAGAAATAAGCGAAGATATGAAGTCCTTTGGCGGTTTTGCCGAAGCAGGGAATAATTATGTAAGAGAGACGGATGGGGGATGGCTTGTAAATGTTCCCATTGTCATACTGGATGATGCGAGTTTTTCTGCGTACTGTGAACAGATTGGTATCACACCGAGGCTTGATGGAGCCGTCATATGGAATAGGATACGCGATGTTACAAATCCGAATTTCAGACATCCGAGATATATGCCCTATTTGAAAGGGGAAAATGCGATAAGTATTTTAAGACAGTCCGGCGATGAAGAGAATGACAACGGAAACTTAACAGATGTTTCCGTGGAGATTCCTGTTTTGTCCTATACGGAGAAAGTGCCTGTTTTAAGAGAGGAATACGCAACGCTTGATTATTATGAGCTGGTGCATTTTATTCCCGTATCTTTGTGGAAGGAAATCAAGGGACAGATTGGAGGCAGTGGGGAAGATACCTATATCTGCATGCTTGGCAGGGAAAATGTGACATTAGAGGAATTGGATGCTTTGCAGGGGAAGGTGGAAAGCCTTATTGCGGGAAGCTATAAGACAGAAAGTGAGAACCGTATTCAGGAAGTAGAAGCGAATGATAAGCAGATACAAGGGATGATGACAATATTTGGCGGTTTTTGTGTTCTGCTTGCAATGATTGGCATTGGAAATGTGTTTTCTAATACGCTGGGCTTTGTTCGTCAGAGAAAAAGAGAATTTGCAAGATATATGTCTGTTGGAATGACACAAGGGGAAATCAGAAAAATGTTCTGTGTGGAAGCGCTTACCATTGCAGGGCGCCCGATTTTCATTACCCTTCCGCTTGCAGTTATTATAGTGGGGTATTTGCTGAAGGCGAGCTATGTCGAAGTGGGAACCTTTCTTGCCGAAGCACCAATCATTCCGATTATGACTTTTATGCTGGCTATTTGGGGAACTGTGGCATTTGCATATTATCTTGGCTGGCGTAATATACGTAAAATCAATTTAGCTGAGGTTTTACGGGATGATACAATGATGTAATCGACTGCTTTTCTCCCGTTCTTCCTTTTTCTAGAGGCGAAGAAATGGGCGAAACAAAAAGGGGCTAAAAAACTCTACATATCTGCGTGCTTAGCCGTTGAGAGCCAAGCTTTTTATAAATCAATGGATTGTGCTGAGGAGGAAGTTTATAATCAAAAACATGTCGAAGATGAACCATATGATTGTCAATTAGAATGCAGTCTTTAGGCGGCAGGATTTTAAAAAAGAAAGATCATTTCTTCAGATTTAAAAAATAAATGATTTTAAATGAAACTCGTGTCAGCCTAAGTGAATATTTTGTACGATAAGGACATTTTTCTAAAAGAAAATTTTAGGGAAGTGTCTTTTTGTTATGGTTAAAATGAAATGAGAGATGAGGTGGAAGTTTTGGATGAGTGTCTGGTGGTAAGCGCAAAATATCCTGACGGAGTGACAAGGGTTTAATTCGGCTTCATAATGGATAGTGGAAATGCAAGCATCTTACCCTATGCATTGTGCCAGAGTTCTGCAAACGCAAGCATTTCACTATACCTATGGAGGTTCAATATATGCCAGCAAAGCCAGTCAAAGCGAAAGAGCAGTACCGTCTAGTCATGGAATGCCGCTCCAGCGGCCTGACGGACCACCAGTGGTGCAGGGAGAATGGCATCTGCCCAGGCACATTCTACGGCTGGGTGCGCAGGCTCCGCCAGAAAGGATATCAGGACATACCGGAGCCAGTTCACAGCCAGCGTGTAAGCACAAAACAGGAAATCGTCAGGATAGAGCCTGACATCCGGCAGGGCCGGGATGTCTCCCCGCCCCTTTTGGAGACTGCGTATCCGGCATTCCCGGTTCCAGCCATGGAACTATCCGTAGCCGGTATGGCACTGCGCATCCCCAACGGGACAGATCCGGCGCTGCTGAGAGAAACCGTCCGCCTGATCGGAGGCGGATCATGTTAGGAGACATTTCAGCTGCGGACGAAATCTATATCGTCTGCGGCTACACGGATATGAGGCGTTCCATCGACGGCCTCTGCGGGATCGTGCAGGAAAAGCTCCACATGGATCCCCGCCGCAGCGCCCTGTACCTTTTCTGCGGGAAACGCTGTGACAGGATCAAGGCCCTTTTATGGGAAGGTGACGGGTTCCTGCTCCTTTATAAGAGGATGGAGGCGCAGGGGCGCTTCCGGTGGCCCAGGGACTCCCAGGAGGCAAGGGGCATTTCCTGGAAGCAGTTCGACTGGCTCATGTCAGGACTGGAGATAGAACAGCCCAAAGCGTTCAGGCCGCCTGAAAATGATCGGGATATCCCTCCGCCCAAAGCCTCCTGACAGCACCGGCGGGTTTCTCAAAAAAGCTGAATATCCCGAAAAACAAGGCCTGCCAGGCTTCACTCCAGATGCTTTCTATGGTACAATAAAAGCATCAGAAGAGGAGGCAGGGATAGATGGCAAAAGACCCGAAGGACTCCAGAATCATGGAGTATAAGGACACGATCAGCCAACTGAATATGACAATCAGAAGCCAGAATGAGCTTATCGATTCCCTGCGCCAGACCATTGCTTCTAATAATGAAGCAATGGCGGTCCTGAATGAAAAGGTCGATTATCTTACGAAAAAACTCTTCGGCACATCCAGTGAAAAGTCTAAAAATGTGGAAGGACAGCTCAGCCTTTTCAATGAGGCTGAGCAGGAGGCATCCCCCGCAGGGGAACAGGCGGAAGAAGGCATTGTCAGAGAACATGCCCGCAGGGCAAAGAGCACCCATGCGGATATCTTTAAGGGTGTGCCTGCGAGGGATGAGGTCATCCCCCTTTCCGAAGAACAGAGATACTGTGCGGAATGCGGAGCGGAAATGGAAGCCATCGGGAAGGAGTTTGTCCGTCGGGAATTCCGTTTTACCCCTGCCAGGGGCGAAGTAATCAATATCTACCGGGAGACGGCAAAGTGTCCGGTATGTTCCACGGCCCCGGCAATGGCGGAAGCCGTAAGGTTCGCCAAGGCACATGTGCCGGAGGCGCTGATCCCCCACAGCTATGCGTCCGCATCCGCCGTTGCATGGACGATGTACCAGAAATATGCCAATTCCATGCCCCTGTACCGCCAGGAGCAGGACTGGAAACAGATGGGCGTCATCTTGAGCAGGGCGACGCTTGCAAACTGGATCCTGTACTGCGCCGGGAATTATTTTTCTCCGCTGTATGGCTATTTCCGCCGGGAACTTATAAAGAGGCAGTTCCTGATGGCAGATGAGACAAGAGTCCAGGTGCTGAAGGAACCGGAGCGGAATTCGGAGACAGACTCGTTCATGTGGCTGTTCCGGACCGGGGAGGACGGCCTGCCGCCCATCATCCTCTACCGGTATACGCAGACCAGGGCAGGGTTGAATGCGGCAGACTTCTTAAAAGGTTTCAAGGGCTATCTGGAGACGGACTGCTACCAGGGCTACAATGGCCTGCCGGATGTGAAGCGGTGCTGCTGCTGGGCGCACCTGCGCAGGTACTTTGTGGAGGCAGTTCCGAAAGGGAAGGAGCTGGATTACGGCAATCCTGCCGCCCAGGGGGTGCAGTACTGCAACAAGCTGTTCGAGTATGAACGGCAGTCCCATGAGAAAGGACACAGCCACGAGCAGCGGAAAGAATACCGGATCCAGAAAGAGATGCCAGTGCTGGACGCTTTCTGGGAATGGGTCTCACAGCAGTCCCCGAAAAAAGGGACGCGCTTTGAGAAAGCGGTGAACTATGCCCAAAATCACAGAGAGCAGTTCATGACATACCTTGAGGACGGCAGGTGCAGCTTTTCTAACAATCTGAGTGAGAATTCAATCCGTCCGTTCACGGTAGGCCGCCGCAACTGGCTGTTCAGCGATACCCCCAAAGGTGCGGATGCCAGTGCCATGGTTTATACCATGGTTGAGATGGCCAAAGCCCATAACCTGAATATTTATAAATATCTGAAATATCTGCTTGAGCATCTGCCGGAGACCAGGATGGCGGACAGCGAACTATCCAGGCTGGCCCCATGGAATCCGGAGGTTATTGGCAGATGTTCTGGTACAATGTAGAGTAAAATGCTTGCAGTTCCTACAGTCCATTATGTAGGGGCTGTTTTATTTTGTCCATTCGTAGGATTATTGAGCGCTTACGTCTGGTGGGTGGGGAATGGCAGAAAAGCATGCACATGGGATTTCAGCACCAAGGATTCTGCAAGTAAATTGTTTTTTGCATCGTCTAAAAATGCAGTTGGAAATGTGGTTGACAGTATAGAGATCATAGAGGAATAAGATGAAATGGCAGTCTTAGAAATGGAAGGCTGAGAGACGAAAAGACGAAAGAGAATGGAGGCGTAACCATATGATTTGTCCGAATTGTAAAAAGGATATTGCAGATGACTCTATTTTTTGCTCGGGATGCGGACTTAAAATTGGTGGGCAGCTGCCGGAAACAAAAAATAAAAAAATAAATGCAAAGGGAATTGCCGTCGTCATAGTGATAGCCCTTATTGCTGCCGGAGGCGGGGGAATCGCCTATATGAATACAACACCTGAGGCAAAATATAATAAAGCAGAGAAGGCGTATAGAAATCGTGACTATAAAAAGTCAGTGGAGTATTATACTGCAGCAGGAGATTATCGTGATGCGGAGGAAAAACTCGAACAAGCACAAACGACCTGTCATTATGAAGACGGCGTGAATCTGATGGAACAAGGCGATTATGAGAATGCGGCGCTTGCATTGAAAGCCGCCAACGGTTTTGAAGACGCAAATGAAAAACTTGAATTTCGAGAATATAGTGATGCGAAAACGGCTTTTAAAAAAATTTCAGGATATTTGGACACGGATGAGATGGCGAATGCCTGCGTGCTGATGCTGGCAAGAGAGGATATGCTTGCGGGAAAACTGAATATTGCCAAAAAGGCTTTGGAAAGTCTGCCCGCCGACTGCTCTTATAAGGGATACAAAGTCTCCGCGCTGCTGGAAATTTTGATATAGCATATCTAGCAGCAGGGTTCAAAACTAAAGCATATCTATCGCTTTTCCCCCGTTCTTCTGCGACTCTTCCGCAGCATAAGCCATTATATGCCCTTGTAGGGATAGTTCATGGTATCGGTATCATGGCTGCATTTTGCAACGATCATTGGCGTGGCGCTTTCTTTGTTTCTCCAGTTTCCCCGCACATAACTGTGGGCAAAATGCCAGTATCCGATATTTTCTATATGGTGGATCGACTGTATCTCACCGATTTTTCCTTCGTCTTTTCTGCGGTTTCCACCATCGGTTTTTCCAGCAGGATATGATATCCTTTCGCGATCGCCGCCATAGCCGGTTCATAATGTTCCCGATCCTGTGTTGCTATAATAATGCCATCCAGTTCGTACCCTCTGTCAAGAAGTTTCCGCCAGTCTTCATACCTGTCCTCCCCGGGGATATGGTGGGCATCGTCGAATCTTTCCCTTCTCCCAAGGCACAAAACGCAATGAAAATGGTTTGCCTGAGCGTATTTTTTTCTTTATAATCTTGTTTATAGGGAACCCGGTATACTATAAATCACGGGGAGGTGAGTGGGCTGTCCGGCTTACCGGATGACCGTATCTTTATATGTGTAGGCTGTCTTTTCAGGCACAAATAAGAGTGACTCTGATCACGAAATCTTAAATTAACCGCATTTAAAAAAAGACTGCGGCGCAACCCCTCTGCAATATGTCACCGCCCTGCGGATGGGGCATGCCAGAGAACTGCTTTTGCAGGACATTGACATCAAAAAAATTGCTGCTATGACAGGCTGCGAGGACGCCAGATATTTCAGCCGTGTTTTTAAAAATGAGACCGGGCTTACGTCTTCCGCATGGGCGTAGCGGGAAAAAGGGAATGGGACGTGAATTGGCGGATATAGTAAGGCTTGCCAGGGCAGTTGTGTTTTTTATGTTTTTAAATTATAATAATGACAATGGATCACAGTAGGGAAGACTGTTTGTGTGAAGAAAAGGGAATAGGTACAAATATGAAAACGGATACAAAAGAGAATATACAGTTCCGAATTTTATCTGCACTGGGAATTATTTTTGTTGTGGCCGGGCATTTGGGATATGATGTGTTTACGATTGGCGGGTTGTTTCCTTACTATTCTTTTCACGTGTTTATTTTCCTGTTTGTATCGGGATATTTTTATAAAGAAGAAGCCGAAGAGAATATTGCCGGTTATATTTTGAAAAAATGTGTTACTTTACTGATTCCTTATTTTTTATGGAACCTGTTGTACGGGATCCTGGCGCAAATACTTCGCGAGATAGGCTTTTCTTTCGGCGAGAATTTATCTTTTCGGACACTTTTTCTTTCGCCGTTTTCCGGCGGGCATCAGTTTTGGATTAATTTCGCGGCATGGTTTGTTCCGGCGCTATTTTTGGTTGAGATAGTAAATGTATGCATGAGGAAAGTGCTGGGATTGCTGCGTTGGAAAAATGAATATTTGATTTTTGCCGGATGTCTGCTTGCCGGAATGGCCACGATCTGGCTGGCGGTCGGGGGACATGTCTGGGGGATATATAAACTGCCGGGAAGGATTTTGCTTATGCTGCCAGGATTTCAAATGGGCAGGATTTATAAAGAAAAATTAGAAGTTCATGATACGTTGTCAAATGGGGCTTATTTTCTGGTTGTTGTGGGAGTGCAGATTTTGATTTCAATTTTCTGCGCGGGTCTGGCGTTCAGCACGGTATGGGTTACCGGTTTTGCCAATGGGCCTGTGGTGCCTTACCTTACGGTAATGACGGGAATTGCATTTTGGTTGAGGATCGCGAAGATGATGAAAGATATTCCTTCTTTTTCGGAAAAGATGGTTGGAATCGGGCGGAACACTTTTTCCATCATGATGCATCATACGGCAGTGTTTATGTTGGTGAAGGGGTTTTTTTATTACTGTAGCCGTGTATCATCTTTTTGTGCGGAGTTTGATCAGGAAATGTTTTTTCAGGACATTGGTTATGTTTATATAGCAGGGGGAGCGGAAGAGAGTAAGTGGATTTATCTGCTGGCTGGGATTGCAGTACCGATTCTGGTTGGAAAAGGAATCCTTCTTTCATGCTGTGAAAGAGCCAGTCGTGGTAAAGGGTGAATAATTCGCCGGAACGCCAGCCAGGGCCGGCCGTTTCAGACGGTTCCGTATCGGGAGCGGGCGCGAGGAAAGGTTTTTCCACGAATACATTGACCGCATGGATGCCTCCCGGGGAAGTGTGTTCTTTGAAAGACGATATCCACTCTTCCCGCAAGTGCAGGGGGATATAGTGGAACACGCCGCTGCTGAAAATAATGTCGAAACAGGCGTCCGGCCTGTAATCAAGGGCATCTGCCCGGAAGGAATCGATCTGAACTCCATGGGCGTTTGCCAGGGCGCGGGCTTTTTCCAGCCCTGTTTCCGCAGCGTCGAAAGCGGAAACAATGTATCCGTTTCTGGCGAGAAATACGGCGTCTTTTCCTTCGCCGCAGCCGATGTCCAGAACTCGGTATGGCTTGGTCGGAGGCATGATTTTCATGATTTCATAGCATAAGTGGCTGGGGTTAAGGCCCCATTAATTTTCTTCTTTTCATAATGGCTGTTCCAAGATGATTGTCCATGTCCGATCTCCCTATTCTAATATCTTTTTCTACTATATTATCAGTATAGGAATCATATCTCAATCACTGGTTTGTTGAATCGCGGGGGCGGTTTCAACCATAAAAATTAATTTGCGCCGGTTCCTTCATGCGGTATTGACAATGTGGTCTGCCATAGTATAAATAATTAATGTAAAGAATATATCATGCCGTTGGTCTCTTTTTTAAAGAGGAGGGAGGATGTTGAAAATGAGCGGAAATAAGGCGGAACTTTTTTTGAAAATGCTGCGGGAGGATGATTGGGAAGAGGGGATGGAAGGAAACAGGGGACGGAATTTAAAAAGGGGGAAAATGAGAGCTAAAATGGAAATTCGCTCGTTGATGAATATCCGTATGCCAAGGGAGGTTTCGGAGGAAATGCTGGAGGCGCAGGACGCATATTTGCAGGAAGAACTGGAAGAGAAAGGCGTGGTATCCCTGGCGGAAATTCCTGCTGTCGAGGAACAATATGGAAGTTCTCACCCGCTGGCCGGCAGAATATCCATCTGGCAGGGGGATATTACGAGGCTGAAAACGGGAGCTATCGTCAATGCCGCCAATTCGCAGCTTCTGGGATGCTTTGTACCCTGTCACCGGTGTATTGATAATGCCATTCACAGCGCTGCCGGCATGCAGCTCCGGGAAGAATGCAACCGTATTATGGAAAGAAGGCGGATGCGGTATGGAGACGGATACGAGGAGCCGGCAGGAACGGCTACCTTGACAAAGAGTTATAATCTTCCCTGCGATTATGTGATCCATACGGTGGGGCCGGTCGTATATGGGGGACTGACAGACGCTCTTTGTGAAGACTTGCGGAATTGTTATCAAAATGTACTGGAATGCTGCATGGCCCATCATATTTCCAGCGTGGCTTTTTGCTGTATATCTACCGGCGAGTTTCATTTCCCGAACGACGAGGCGGCAAGGATCGCAGTAGATACGGTCATTCGTTTTCTGAAGGAACATCAGAATGCTATGGACCGGGTGGTTTTTAATGTATTTAAGGATGAAGACCGGATCATATATGAGAATTTAATCGGGAAGGAGCGGGGATAAAATGAGTATTGCAGGAGCATTTGTTGCGGAGGCATTTGTTGCGGAGGCATTTGTTGCGGGGGCATTTATGCTTCCCCATCCGCCATTGATCGTGCCGGATGTGGGAAGAGGGGAGGAAAAGAAAATAGAGGATACGGTCTGCGCCTACCGGGAAGCAGCCAAAAGGATCGGGGAAATCAAGCCTGAGACGATCGTGCTGATATCTCCTCACCAGACGATGTATGCGGACTATTTCCATATATCGCCGGGGAAGAAGGCCAAGGGGGATTTGGGACAGTTCCGGGCGGGGGGAGTGAAAACAGAGGTTTGGTATGATACTGAATTTGTGGAAAAATTGTGCAGACTGGCGGATATCAGGGGACTTCCGGCGGGAACTATGGGAGAGCGGGAGAAAAAGCTGGATCACGGAACCATGGTGCCTTTATATTTCGTGGAACAGTATTGGAAAGAATACCGGCTGGTCAGGATCGGCCTTTCCGGTTTGCCGCTGATCCGGCATTACGAGCTTGGGCAGTGTATCCAAAGAGCTGCGGAGGCTTTGGACAGAAAAACGGTGCTGATCGGCAGCGGGGATCTTTCCCACCGGCTGAAAGAGGACGGGCCTTATGGGTACCGGGAGGAGGGGCCGGCTTATGACAGGCGGATTATGGATGTGATGGGAAGAGCGGCATTTGGAGAATTGCTGGAATTTTCCGAAGATTTCTGCGAAAAGGCAGGGGAATGCGGGCATCGTTCCTTTACGATGATGGCGGGGGCTTTGGACAGGACAAGGGTTGCGGCGGAAGTTCTTTCTTATGAGGGGCCTTTTGGCGTGGGTTACGGCATTTGCTGTTTTGCGCCCTGCGGCGGTGATCCCGGAAGGAACTTCGGGGAGCAGCACGAGGAAAAAGAAAGAAAAGAGATGCGGGAACGGAGAGCAAAAGAGGATGCTTATGTGGGCCTGGCCAGGAAAACCATAGAAGAGTATATACGCAGCGGAAAAAGAATAGAAGCGCCGGAAGGGCTGCCGGAGGAAATGTATGGCAGAAAAGCGGGAGTCTTTGTTTCTATTAAAGAAGATGGGAGGCTGCGGGGGTGTATTGGAACGGTCTGCGGGGTGCAGTCCTGTGTTGCGGAGGAAATTATAGAGAACGCCGTCAGCGCTTCCACCAGAGATCCGCGGTTTTCTCCTATAGAACCGGAAGAACTGGATCGGCTCGTGATCAGTGTGGATGTACTGGGGGATATGGAACGGATCAGTTCCCCGGAGGAACTGGATGTAAAGAAGTATGGAGTCGTTGTAACCAAAGGATACAAACGCGGGCTTCTGCTTCCGGATCTGGACGGAGTGAATACTGTGGAGGAGCAGATAGCCATAGCGAAGGATAAGGCCGGGATTGGAACAGGGGAAGAAGTGGAACTGGAAAGATTCGAAGTGATCCGGCATTACTGATCCGAACGGAAAGAGGGAACTTTATGAATACATTGTTTACGGAAACATCGTCCATGAAAATAACATGTCATACATGCATGCACCGCTGCTGCCTGTCGCCGGGGCAAAGAGGGATCTGCCTGGCGAGAAAGAACTCAGACGGGCGGATTGTATGTGATAATTATGGGATGGTCACATCCCTGGCGCTGGATCCCATAGAAAAAAAGCCTTTGAAAATGTTCCGCCCCGGAAGCCTGGTTTTATCCGTTGGGAGCTTCGGATGCAATTTAAAATGTCCCTTTTGCCAGAATCACGAAATTTCCATGGTGGGAAGGGAAGAGGCGGAGGAAACAGTGGGTGCGGTTTTTCTCTCCCCTGAGGTTTTGGCGGATAAAGCGCTGGCATGTAAACCCATGGGCAATATAGGAGTTGCATTTACCTATAACGAACCGTTGGTTGGCTGGGAATATGTGCGGGATACGGCGAAGCTGGTAAAAGAGGCCGGCATGGACAATGTGCTTGTAACGAACGGATCGGCATCCCTGGAAGTGCTGGAAGAAATTCTTCCTTTTATAGATGCGATGAATATTGATTTAAAAGGTTTTAATGAGAGCTATTATGAGAAGCTGGGCGGAGATCTGGAGTCGGTAAAGAGATTTATTGCCAGAGCTTCCGAAGATTGCCACGTGGAGCTGACTACATTGATCGTACCCGGGGAAAACGACAGCGTAGAAGAGATGGAAGAGGAAGCCGGATGGATCGCATCTCTTGCGGGCGGAGCGGAAATGCCGCTGCATATCACCCGTTTTTTCCCGCAGTACCGAACCAAGGATAAGGAAGCGACTGACGTGGAGCTGGTATACCGCCTTGCCGGAACAGCAAAAAAATATTTGAAAAACGTGTTTACGGGAAATTGCTGAGCAGGGGGGATTTTTGCAAGTTTTCTTTTCCGAAGAGGACATGAAGAAAACAAAATCTTCCGGCTCCTGGAAAAACTGTCTGCCTGGAGCCGGAAGAAAAATCTGATAGGAATATGATTTATTTGCCGTCGCTTTTGTTTTTATATTGGGATGCGAGATGGTTCGCGCCCAATAATCCGGCAGTATTGCCCAAAGCGGCGGTTTTGATTTTTACATGGGCAAAGCTTGGCATAATGCTTTGGCCGATTTTGGAGTTGATTTGTTCTATAATATAAGGCTGTACCATGATGCCTCCCCCGAGAATGACGCATGAGGGGTTAAAAATATGGATCAGGCTGGTCAGGCCGAAAAGGATCTCATTGATCCAGCAGTCTACGATAGCCCGTATTTCTTCGTCATCAATCCGCTCGAAGATTTTTTTCCCGTTGTCAAGGGAAGGATCATGGGCGGAGACGGAGTTGACAAGGGCTGTGGTAGATGCATAGCGTTCATAGCAGCCATCGAAGAAATCGGAACCGAAGGCTTTGGCTGTTCCGTGGGTTACGATAGCGCCGAATTCCCCTGCGGAAAAACTGGAGCCATGGAATATTTGTTTATCATGGATAATGGCTCCGCCTATTCCGGTGCCGTAAGTGAGGCAGAGAAAATCGGGATATTCTTGCCCGGCTCCGTAAATGGCTTCGCCGATGGCAGCGGAATTCACGTCGTTTTCTACCATGACCGGAAGGCGGAAAGTATTTTCCAGTTCCTGGCGTATCCGGGTGCCCGTGTAATCAGGGAGATTGCTGTTGGCGTAAATGATGGATCCTTTGGATGCGTCCACTTGTCCGGCCGTGCTGATGCCGATGGCATCGCATTTTGTTTTTTCCATGATAGATCTTATAAGACCGGTCAGAGTATCCATAACATGCCTTCCGCCCATGCTGGCGTGGGTGGGGATTTCGTTTACCTGGAGCAGTTTATCATTTTCACAAATGCCATATTTAATTGCAGTACCGCCGATGTCAAATACGAGATTTTTCATACCAGAACCGTCTCCTTTCCAAATTGATAATGTTTACAGACTATATATGTACTTTGAATACACATTTTTTTAAGCGGATATCATCCGATACGGCAATTCCGGGTTTGTGTGGTTCTTCCGCCATACAGAGGATGAAATTGCCGGGGCCTATGGTGCAGGAAGCCAGATCGGGACACTGGACTGAGCCAAAATCCGATGCGGCGTCATAGCTTTCGATGGACATAGCGCTCATGTCTCCGGTATGGATGGCTTCCGTGCCGGCGAGATCGATTTGTATATCCATATATTTCTTATGAATCTCATATTTTCTTGTTTCCAGAGGGCCGGCGGCTGCTTCCATTACATTAATATATACATTGTCGCCGTCCAGTTCTGTCCTGCCCGAAGGGAGGGAAGAAAGGTCATTGTGCAGAATATAATCGATGGCGGTATCCAGATGTTTGTTCATTCCTTTATACCGGCCGATATTTTCAAGCTTATCATAAATCATGGCAGTTCTCCTTTCCGGTGTTGGCCGTTGCATGTTCCGCTCCGGGCTATCGCTATTCAATCGCTTTATAAAAGCGCTGGGCGATTTCCAGTGGTCTCGTGATGGCGCCGCCTACAACTACGGCGTGAACGCCGAGTTCCAGCATTTTTTTCGCCTGGTCAGGATAATGTACTTTGCCTTCTGCAATGACGGGAATTTCCAGATCGCGGACAAGCCGGGAAACGAGTTCAAAATCCGGGCCGTCAACTTTAGGGGAATACGGGGTATAGCCGCTTAAAGTGGTTCCTACCAGATTGACGCCGCATTTCCATGCGTTTACGCCTTCTTCATGAGTGGAAACATCTGCCATCAGGACGATATCCGGGTATTTTTCGCGGATCTGTGCCAGAAATTCATTAATAGTAGTTCCGTCGCCCCTTGTGCGCAGCGTGCAGTCCAATGCGATGATGTCGGATTCCGCTGCGACGAGTTCATCGATTTCTTTCATGGTGGGTGTAATATACGCGTCATAACCCTCATAGACGCGTTTGATCAGGCCGATGACAGGCAGACCGGTCGCTTTTTTGATTTCTTCCACGTCCCTGACGCTGCTGGTCCGGATACATTTGCAGCCTGCCATCTGTGCAGCTTTTGCCATATAGGGCATCAGCGACATTTCTTCGTAATATAAGGGTTCGCCGGGAAGCGCCTGGCAGGAAACGATAATGGAATGACGGGTTGCAGCTAAGATTTCTTCCAGAGTTTGTTTCATCGTAATCAGATCCTTTCATAACTTTTTACTGATTATAACATAAGTGCCTTTTGGTGTCATTAAAATGAAAATAAATTTCTGCAAAAAAAATATTTTAAAAAAATTTTCCTGGAAATATATTGACAAAAGGAAACGTATATTGTACAATTTTAACAAATAGCGGTTAGGCTATTGAAAGCAATTCATAATTTTTAACAATTTGAAGGAGGAAAGAGAATGAAAAAGTTAGTAGCATTACTTTTGGCTGGAGCCATGACATTTTCATTAGCAGCATGCGGCAGTTCACCGGCTCCTGCTGCTGAAGAACCGGCAGCTCCTGCAGAAGAGGCAGCTCCCGCAGAAGAGGCAGCTCCCGCAGAAGAAGCGGCTCCTGCTGAAGAGGCGGCTCCCGCGGAAGAGGAAGCTCCTGCAGCAGAAAGCGTAGCGGCAGACATTACCTTATGGACATATCCCATCGGTAAGTTTGGCGATGCAGCAACAGTGGAAGGATTTGTTACAGCATTCAACGCAGTATACCCGGATATCAATGTATCGGTAGAATACCTGGATTACCAGTCCGGCGACGATCAGGTAACGGCAGCTATCGAAGCAGGAACGACGCCTGATGTTATTATGGAAGGACCGGAGCGTCTGGTAAGTAACTGGGGCGCAAAGGGCAAGATGGTTGACCTCGCAGATCTTTGGGATGATGAAGCATTAGCAGATATCTCCGCAACGAGCGAAGCGGTAGTTGCAGCTTGTAAATCCGAAAGCGGCGCTTACTATGAATATCCCCTTTGCATGACGACTCATACGATGGCGGTTAATAAGGAATTGTTCGAAGCAGCAGACGCTATGCAGTACATAAATGACGACCGTACATGGACGACCGAGAACTTTGAAAAAGCTTTACAGGCTTTGAAAGATTACGGCGTTGATACAACCGGCGTTGTATATTGCGGCGGCCAGGGCGGCGACCAGGGTACCCGTGCATTGGCAATGAACCTTTACAATGCAGAATTTACAAATGCAGAGCATACAGAGTGGACGATGAACAGTGAAGCGGGCGTTAAAGGCTTGCAGCAGCTGGTTGACTGGTCAAATGCAGGCTTGTTAAGCTATGACGCAGGTGCGGTTGCATCCGATGAGATCCAGTTATTTGCAAATGAAACGATCGCAATGAGCTTTTGCTGGAATGCAGCAAACCAGCTGACATATGCGGCAGAGACGGCATTCACTCCTTATCCGGTAGCATTCCCTTCCGAGAGCGGAACACCTGAACTTTGCGGTGGTATCTGGGGATTCGGTATCTTTGATAACGGCGATGCGAATAAGATCGCAGCAGCAAAACTCTTTATTGAATTTATTTGTGACGATGCGACACAGGGTCCTGCCAGCGTAGCAAGCACAGGCTTCTTCCCGGTACGTTCCTCTTACGGCAATATCTATGCAGGAACAGAAGATGAAGAGCGTATGGCAATGTACGCAAGCTTCCAGAAGTGGTTGGGCGATTACTACAACGTAACGCTCGGCTGGGCAGAACAGCGTACCGCATGGTGGAATATGCTTCAGCAGATCTTTGACGGTGAAGATGTTCAGACAGCAGCAGATACTTATGTAGAGACATGTAATACGGCTACGGCAGACGCTTCTGCAAACTAAAGGATTTTGTCAGGTTTTGGTTAACTGATATTTCATAGGGGCTGTTGCACCAATGATTGGAAAATCAGGGGTGCAGCAGTCTTTCTCGTAAGACAGGCAAATGCCACAGCGTTGTGGACAAAATTAGTTCAGGAAGGAATGTTGATATGGGGAAAAAAAATGTGACGACACGAAGCAAAGTGCTGGTTATGCGTGAAACCAGGGCTGCTTACCTGTTTCTTCTACCAAGTTTGTTTTTCTTTATAGGTTTTGTTATCATTCCTATGTTTATGTGCCTTTTTACCAGTTTCTTCAATTATACAATGAGCGATTTTAGCTTTGTTGGAATTGGAAACTATGTGGAAATGTTCCAGGATGAAATTTTCCAGCGGGCATTTTGGAATACAGTGCTTATCGTTGTCGTAGCGGTTCCTACGGTAACTATATTTTCACTGTGGGTAGGCTCATCAATTTATAGGATGCATGCGGTTACCAGATCTTTTTTCCGTTGTATATTTTATCTGCCAGTCGTTACCGGTACGGTTGCGGTTGCCGTAGTATGGAAATGGATGTTTAATAAATACACGGGACTGTTTAATATGGTTCTGTCCGGTGCAGGCGTGATCGATCAGAATGTCAGCTGGCTGGGAGATGAGAAAACGGCTATCTGGTGTATTATTCTGATTTTATTTACAACGTCCATAGGACAGCCGATCGTACTCTATATTGCCGCTTTGGGTAATGTGGATCCCTCTTTGGTGGAGGCGGCGGAAGTGGACGGGGCAACTGATGTACAGACATTCTGGAAGATTAAGTGGCCTTCCATTATGCCGACAACATTGTATGTTTTAGTCATTACAACGATCAATTCTTTCCAGTGTTTTGCATTGATCCAGCTGCTGACATCCGGCGGACCGAAGCATTCTACGGATACGATCATGTATTATATTTATTATGAAGCATTTAAACTGAACCGTTATGGATACGGAAATGCGATGGGAATCTTCCTTGCGGCGGTTATTGCGATATTCTCCGCATTGCAGTTTAAAGTAACCAAATCAGGAAGCGTAGATTAGGGGGGTGAATAAATAATGAATAGTGGAGTAAAACGTACAACTGCTTATGATGTAATAGTAATGATCATTATGATTGTTCTGGCTATCTTATTTATTTTCCCTGTATATTGGATCGTAACAGGATCTTTTAAGGATCCGGCTGCGATCAATGCGGCGATACCGGAATGGTTCCCTAAGAATCCGACAACGGATAACTATGTAAGACTTTTTGATAAACCGGCGATGCAATGGTTGTTTAACAGTATATTCATTGCGCTTATGTCCATGGGCCTGACTTGTATTACCGCGGCTATGGCTGGTTATGCGCTGGCGAAAAAAAGATTTGTGGGAAGGGGAATGCTGTTTACCTTTTTGGTATGCGCTATGGCATTGCCGAAACAGGTCGTTCTTGTTCCCTTGTTAAAAGAAATGTCGTTTTTAGGGATGCATGACAGCGTTTGGGCGGTAATCCTGCCTACTGTCGGCTGGCCTTTCGGCATATTTCTTATGAAACAGTTTTCAGAGACGATACCAACGGAAATGCTCGAGGCGGTGAGGATCGACGGTGCCGGTGAGATTCAGACATTTTTGACTATAGTGCTGCCGATTGTAAAACCCGGTATCGGAGCGCTGGCGATTTTTACTTTTATTACGACCTGGAATGATTATTTCCTGCAGTTGATCATGCTGAATTCCAGCAAGAACCTGACGATCGCGCTTGGTATTGCCAAGCTGCAGGCAGAAATGTCCAACGACTTCGGCTTGATCATGGCAGGAGCAGCGCTTGGCGCGATTCCTATTATTACGATCTTCCTGCTATTCCAGAAATACTTTACGCAAGGTATTACGATGGGTGCAGTTAAAGGTTAGTGTGAAGAGAAGTTCTAAGGCTCGCACCAGTGGGTGCTTCGCCAAGAACTTCTAGGGTTCGCATCGCGAACCGCTCTTCACACCGAAAAATGCCTGAAAAGCGGCATTTTTCATCGTAGCTTCAGCTCCGGGGGATTGGAGGATAGTATGAGAGGATAAAAAGAGGAGGAATTGTATTATGGACATAAAAAAATATCAGGGGGTTATTCCGGCGTTCTATGCTTGCTATGACGAGGAGGGAAAGGTTTCTCCTGAACGTGTGCGGGCATTGACGAAATATTTGATCGGGAAGGGAGTTACCGGACTCTATGTAGGCGGTTCTTCGGGGGAATGTATCTACCAGAGCGTTGAAGAACGCAAGCTGACGCTGGAAAACGTTATGGAAGAGGCAAAAGGAAAGGTGACGGTGATCGCTCACGTTGCCTGCAATAATACGGCGGACAGCATGGAACTCGCGGCTCATGCGCAGAGCCTTGGCGTGGATGCGATCGCGTCCATCCCGCCGATCTATTTCCATCTGCCGGAGCATGCCATCGCAAAATATTGGAACGATATTTCTTCTGCTGCAAAGGATACGGACTTTATTATTTACAATATTCCGCAGCTGGCGGGAGTGGCTTTGACGGTGTCTTTGCTGAGAGAGATGAAGAAAAATCCAAGGGTGATAGGAGTGAAGAATTCTTCCATGCCCGTGCAGGATATCCAGATGTTCCGAGATGAGGGTGTGATCGTATTCAACGGACCGGATGAACAGTTTGTTTCGGGGCTTGCGGCTGGAGCCGTAGGGGGAATCGGCGGTACGTATGCCGCTATGCCGGAATTGTTTATCAAGGCGAGAGAGCTTTTCTACGAAGGAAAAATAGAGGATGCAAGAACAGTCCAGAACGATATATGCAGGATTATATATAAGATGTGTTCTACGCACGGAAATATGTATGCCGTGATCAAGGAAGTTATCCGCATCCAGGGAGGGCCGGACGTTGGAAGCGTCAGGGCGCCTCTGGCGGAATTGGCGGAAAGTGACAAAGGGATTGTACAGGAATGTGCAGACATGATTGCGGATGCGGTGAAGAAATATTGTTGACCTGACATAAGAGACATGGGCTGCCCATGTCTCTTTTATCAATACGGAAGTGTCTTACGGCAAAAGGGAGGAATATGGTGTCATCATCCAGTCTTTTACTAGATATACAACTATTATATAACCAGTTTACCAAAACCGAAAAAAAAATTGCCGATTATGTGGCTGAAAATGCCGGTGCAGTTCTTTTTATGTCCATTACCGATCTGGCGGATGCCTGCGATGTGGCGGATGCCAGCGTGCATCGCTTCTGCCGGGCGGTGGGAGTAAAAGGATATCAGGAATTCAAAATGAAGCTTTCCCTGAGCCTTACGCCGGGTGAAACGGCGGAAAAGCTGGAGGAGGGAAACATGGAAGGATCGGATTCCCTTTCCGGCATGCTGGATAGCATATTGGAGACGCATATCAGCGCTCTCAGGGAAACGAGGACGCTGCTCAGCGCGGATGCGGTGGAAAAAACGGTGGAGATGATAGAAGCGGCGAAGCAGATTTACTTTTTCGGTATCGGGGACAGTCTGCTGACGGCACAGGAGGCGCGTAATAAATTCCTCCGGATTATGAACAAAGTAAGCTGCATCGAGGATCCCCATATGCAGGCGATGTCCGCTTCCATGGCATCTCCCGATGATTTGATCTTTATTATCTCTTATTCCGGCTCCACGAAAGACAATGTATATGTGGCGGAGATAGCGCGCCAGGCCGGAGCAAAGATCGTGGGAATTACCCGTTTTTTGAAATCCCCGCTGACGAATTATACGGACGTCCTTTTGACTTGCGGTGCGAACGAAGGACCTTTGGAAGGCGGATCCATGAGCGTAAAAATGAGCCAGCTTTATATCATTGACGTTTTGTTCCGGGAATATTATAGGAGAAATCTGGCGGTTTCCAGGGAAAACAACAAGAAAACGTCGAAAGCAGTGGTGGAAAAGTTGTATTAGTGCTATAATTGACGTGGATAGGAGGAATATGCCATGGCAGCAAAAGCAGGGAGAAATAAGCGTTTTAATGTAAAGGCGGGAACAAAGGCAAAAATAAAGGGAAAAGAAATGGATTTTCAGCTGAACGTGAATTTGAAAGTACAGCTGTTGGTCGGTTTTTTGGTTCCCATATTTTTTGTTATATTAGTAGGTGTTATTTCTTCCAAAAAGGCGGAGGAAGGAATGGTTGCTAATTTTGAGGAAACAGCCAGGACTTCCATTGAAACGCAGATGCAGTATTTGGATTTTGGCATGTCCATGGTCAGCGCGGAAGCGATGCAGATGCGTTTGGATACGGAGTTGCAAAGCCTGGCAAACGGTCTGTTCAAAAACGACCTTTCCAAAGCGTCTTCCATCTACAGAAAAAATGCATCCAATATTAAAGTAAGGCAGAGATCCAATGAACTGATCAACGCTATTTATATTATACCGAAAAGCGGAAGCAAGGTCATGAGTACGCTGGAATCTTCCGACCAGAGTGCGGACGGCTATTATGAAAAATGGGCCGAAACGGAAGAAGGACAGAAGGTGATATATGAAAAGAATGTGATTGACTGGCTGGGGAAATCCACTGCCTGGGTGGGGAGCCATCCGCAGATGGACGCGTTGACGGGGTATCATCAGGACGATTATGCGATATCTTATATGAGCGCTTTTCCGAACCGGGCGGCGGTTTTTATAGTGGATATTAGTAAAGAGGCGGTAAAGAAGAGCTTGTCAAAGGTGGATACCTCAGACGGTTCTATCCTTGGATTCGTGACAGGGGATGGGAGGGAACTGGTAATAAAAAATGAGGAAATTACGGAGGAATTCGCTTTTTATGATAAGGATTTCTTCAGGAACTGCCTTGCGGCGGAAG
Source organism: Lachnospiraceae bacterium 28-4 (assembly GCA_000403275.2). Taxonomy (GTDB): domain Bacteria; phylum Bacillota; class Clostridia; order Lachnospirales; family Lachnospiraceae; genus Kineothrix. The sequence continues at coordinate 86,473 of KE159600.1, read as the reverse complement.
AATTGCAGGGTACGGAATACGTAATTTATGACGGCCAGGAGTATTTCTTTACTTTTGCAAAAAGTGAAAAGACAGGAGCCGCATTGGGATACCTTGTGCCTGTCCGCCATGTGACGAAAGGCGCCGAAGCCATTAAAAGTATTACGGTGATGCTCGTGGCCGTGGCATGTATCGTGGCGGTCATTATCGGCTTTTTGATCTCTCTGAATATCAGCGCCGGTATGTCAGGAATCATCAAACGACTGAAAAAAGCGGCGGAAGGCGATTTGACCGTGTGCCTGAAGACAAAAGGCAAAAGCGAATTCAGTATATTGTCCCGGTACATTATGAATGTGATCACCAATATGAAAGGATTGATCCAGCAGGTGGAAGGGATTGCTATGCTGGTAAAAAATGCGGCGGGCGGCGTGGAAGAGGTTTCCGCAAAGATCGAGGAATCTTCCCAGGGAATTAAGGCGACGTTGGCGGAGATAGATAAAGGAGTATCTCTCCAGGCTTCGGATGCGGGGGATTGTCTGAATCAGATGGATTCCCTCTCCAGGAAGATTGAGGACATCGGCGGAAGCATCGAACAGGCAGCACGCGGTTCGGAAGCTACAAAGGGGATTGTGGAGAAAAGTATCGAGACGATGGAAGCCTTGTCGGGAAAAACTCAGGCTACGATCGAGGTAACGGACAGGGTAAAAGAGGATATTGAAGAATTAGCAAGAAAATCTATGGTGATCGGGGAATTCGTGGAGACGATCAATGATATTGCGGAAGAAACCAATCTGCTGTCGTTGAACGCGTCCATAGAAGCGGCAAGAGCAGGGGAAGCCGGAAAGGGATTTGCGGTAGTGGCGGAAGCCATCCGAAAACTGGCCGATGGCTCCAGCGAGGCGGCCAGCGAGATCAACAAAGTAGTGGATGAGATCGTAAAACAGACGAAAGACACTGTTTCCACGGCTGAAAGGGCCGGGGAGATCGTAGGGGAACAGGCGCTTCTTGTAAAACATACAACGGAAGATTTCCGCGATATTGCGGAAAGCACCAGGCAGATGCTGGATACGATCCGGCGGATATCGGGGGATATTGAAAGCATCGATGCCCAGAGGCAGGATACGCTGGATGCGGTAAGCAGCATTTCCGCCGTGTCGGAAGAAACGGCCACGGCTTCGGGAGAAGTATTCAACATTTCCCAAAAGCAGATGGACGTAGTGGAATCGCTGAAACAGGCGAGTGCGGAGCTGAAAGAGAAAATGGCGGAATTGGAAGGGGCGTTGGCAGCTTTCAAGACGGCGGAAGAAAAATAAAAAACAAAGTAAGAAAACAGGAAAAAAGAGTAAGAGGCTGTCACAGGGAAAATGCATGTGGCGGCCTCTTTTGATTAAAATAAGGGACAGCGGATATCCGCTGCCGCGCAAAAAAAATTTTTAACTCTAAAGTAATCGCCCAAAAGTCCGATAATAATAATAAGACATCAGTAAGCTCATGGAAGGAGGAGTGGACAATGCGTATTGAGGCATATACACAGGTTCAGCAGATATATAAGACATCGAAAACTGATAAAAGCCAAAGGAAGCCCGGCGTCGGTGCTACCGATCAGCTTCAGATTTCCAGCATTGGAAGGGAATATCAGGTGGCAAAACAGGCGGTAGCTGCAAGCAGCGACATCAGGGAAGAGATTACTGCTCCTCTCAAAAATAGTATTCAGGCAGGTACTTATGGAGTGGAAGCAGGAGCCTTTGCTGACAAATTATTACAAAAAATGAAAGAAGTGGGGTAGTTTCGTGGCAAGTTTGATGGAAAACCTGATTACAGTATTAGGTGGTATATGTGACGAATATGACAACTTGCTGGAGCTGTCCACAAAAAAGAAACCGGCAATTATTTCCGGCAATTTAGAAGAATTATCAAAAATCACGGATGAAGAACAAATCGTTGCAAGCAGAATCAATCATTTAGACAATAAAAGGCGGGAAGTGATTCAGGATATTGCCAACGTAGTAAACAGGGATGTTGAAGATTTGATATTGACGAATATTATTCAGATGCTTGAACCGAGGCCGGCGGAACAGCAAAAACTGGCAAAGGTACATGACAAGCTCAAAGCGGTGGTGCATCAGGTACGTCAGGTCAACGAGCAGAACAGGGATCTGATACTGAATGCATTGGAAATGATCGAGTTTGACATAAACATGTTTCAAGCGATGAAAGCGGCTCCCGAGACGGCGAACTATAACAAAGGAGCATATAGTGCGGGAAGCGCGATCGGGGTAAGCAGAAACGGATTTGATGCAAAACAATAATCCCAGGGAGAGGTGATATCATGCCATTATTTGGAAGTTTATATATAGGAGCATCTGGATTGCAAACCAGCCAGAATGCGATGAATACCACAGCGCATAATATGACGAATGTGGATACGAAGGGCTATACGAGACAGCAGATTCTGCTTAATACGAGAACTTATCAGACACTTTCTGTCAACGCCTCCGCTGTTGCATATCAGCAATACGGCTTAGGCGTATATTATTCCCAAACAAGACAGGTCAGGGATATGTTCCTGGATAAGACCTACCGCAAGGAGTCGGGACGCAGCGCGTTTTATGAGTCCAATGTGAAGGTTATTGATGAAATGGAAGATTTGTTCGGAGAGTTTCAGGGGGTGGAATTTTCCGAATCTATTCAGAATCTTTGGAAGACAATCCAGGATCTGGATATGGATCCCTGCGATATGACGAATCAGAATCTTCTCGTATCCCGCTGCAATGAATTCCTGACGAGAGCTTCGCTGGTATATAAAGGCCTTTGCGAGATGCAGGATAATTTGAATACGCAGATTAAGAAAAACGTGGATAAGTTGAACGATTACGGCAGGGAGCTGGTGCAGATCAACCAGCAGATTATGAAAGCCGAAGCGGGAAATGTGGAAAATGCCAATGACTTGCGCGACAGAAGAAATTTTATTCTGGACGAAATGAGCAAGATAGGCAAGATCAGTTATGAAGAGGATATTTACGGCGCGGTTACCGTCAAATTCGAAGGCGTGGATTTTGTAAGAACCGAATCGATCAGCGAGATGGGCGTTTATGCTGATCCGGATACGGGATTTTACACGCCGTACTGGCCGCAGCTCGCCGATTACAATACGATGCCGTGGGGGGAAAAAGTACCGATCCTGGAATCTTCCGCCGTGTTCGATACTACACAGGAAATTCGCTCTTCGCTGAATACGGATATCGGTTCCCTAAGGGCGCTGGTATATGCCCGGGGGAATAAAAGAGCTACCTATCAGGATGTGGCAAAAGAAAACATAGAAGCATATAACAGGGATATTTCCCAGTCGCTGATCATGAACGTCCAGGCGGAATTTGACCAGCTGGTGAATAAAGTGGTAACGGCGATTAACGATGTTCTGCGCCAGGCGGCGGAGAGCGAGCCGGATACGGATTATATGAAGGCGAAAGATGAGAACGGCAATGTTCTGAAGGATGCTCAGGGCAATCCTATCGCCATTCAGATGTTCGAGCTGATTTCCGACGATCCGGAAAAAGGCTATACGATTGGAAACATGATCGTAAACGAGGATCTGAAGAGAGAGCCGGGAACGCTTTCCTTCCGGTTAAAAGACGGATCGGAAGATAAAGCCACGACAGCCAGATTGAAAGCGGCGTTTTCGGAGGAGAGCCACACGCTGAACCCGAATCTTGAGACGAAAGTATCATTGATCGGTTATTATGGCAATCTGATTGACCAGGTCGCTATTACAGGGGAAGCGAATAAAGAAATATCGGATCTGCAGGCGGAAGTAGTGAATGAGACGTTTTCCGCAAGGGAAATGATCGTAGGCGTTTCCGATTCGGAGGAAATGGAGTTTATGATCAAGTTCCAGAATGCGTTTAACGCATCCAGCAGATACGTCAATGTAATCAACGAAATGATAGAACATGTTCTTAGCACATTAGGAAGGTAAGGTGAAGTAAATGCCATCACAATTTTTTGGTTTATCGATTGCGTCATCGGGTATCAGGGCGGCCAATGCGGCATTGAACACCACGGCCAACAATATTGCCAATACCCATACGGACGGATACAGCAGACAGCAGGTAACGCAGGAGGCGGCAGATGCCCTCAGGCTCTTTACGACCTACGGGTGTGCCGGAGCCGGTGTGGATACGGTGGCTATAGAACGCGTCAGGGATGAATTTTACGATCTGCGTTTTCGCAATAATAATTCGACTCTTGGCGAATATGACATTAAAAAATATTATACCCAATCGATCGAAGACTATCTGGATGACGACGGAGATACAGGGTTTGAAGCTATTTTTGACGAATTTATGCGTGCGTTGCAGGATGTGAAGAATAATCCCAGCCTTAGGGATTATAAGGCAGCTTTTATAGCTTCCACGCAGAAGCTGGCGGAATATTTTAATACGACGGCGGGGAATCTTCAGGCATTGCAAAAAGATGTGAATGAAGAAATCAAACTGCGGGTGGAGCGCATCAATTCCATTACTTCGGAGATCGCTACCATGAACAAACAGATCAATGTGGTGGAGATGACCGGTACAAGGGCGAACCAGCTAAGGGATAAAAGAGATCTGCTGCTGGATGAATTATCGGAAATCGTGGACATTAAGACAGAGGAATACCCGATTACCGATCCTTATGATCCGGAGAGGGAGACAGGAGGAACAAGATTCATCGTGAGCATTGCCGGCAATCAGCCGATTGTGGACGGCGGCGATTATCATAAACTGGAATGCCGTTCCAGGGCGGATAATGAAAAAGTCAACCAGAGCGATGCCGATGGATTGTATGATATTTATTGGGATAACGGCAACGATTTTAACCTGAATAACGCGTCTATGGGAGGCTCGCTGAAAGGGCTTGTGGCGATGCGCGATGGAAATAATAATAAGGCATTCCAGGGAATCGTGCAGGCGGTCACAAAAGGCCAGTTTGGTACGGAAGTGACCGTAAAGGCTTCCAGGGATTTTCTTTCCGATATGAATAAATGCAACCTTTCGGATACGGGCGGAAGCGTTGTGATTGGAAATACGTTATATTATTATCAGAGCTGGGAATATAACGAAAACGATGGTACCTTCAAATTTATTATGGACGATGCGAAGTGCGATTCCATGGTGACAGCCGGTAAAATCGGAAGGGAAGTGGAAATTGGTGTGGATATCAATTACCAGGGCATTCCTTATTATCTGTCCCAGATGAACGAATTTGTTCGTTCTTTTGCGGCTAAAGTGAACGAAATATTTACCAGCGGCTATGATAAGAACGATAACCTTGGTGCCATGTTCTTTACGGCGAGGAAGCCCGTGGCAGGAAACAGTATTCTGGATTCCCAGTATGAGATGGGAGATTTTCAGGATGCGGATGGATATTATGAAATGACAGCTTTCAATATCGAAATCAATGATAAGCTGGTGGCGGATCCCGATCTGCTCGGTACAAAAAGCGTATCGAATAATGGAGTGGAAGAGAACGGCAAGCTGGAGGAATTGGTGGAAACCCTCAGGGATAAGACGAAGTTTAGTTTCAGGAATGCGACTGTCGAGGAGTTTTTACAGACGATATTGTCCGATGTAGCCTTAAATTCCAGGAACGCCAAAGACTTTTATGATACTTATTACGGCATTGCCGTGACGATTGAAAACCAGAGGATGTCGATTTCCAGCGTGGATGAGGATGAGGAAGCGGTGAACATGGTGAAGTTCCAGAATTCTTTTACGCTTTCTTCTAAGATGGTACAGACGTTGACGGAGATTTATGACAGGCTGATATTGGAGACAGGCGTCTGATAAACAGCAGCAACGGAAGGCGTGATGAGGAACAGAAAGAGTATGGCCGGTGCTGGCTGTGAAAGGAGAGGATTGCTCTATGAGAATGACAAACAAAATTATGCAGAATAATTCGCTGTATAATATTAACAATAATAAAGAATTGACCAATAAGCTAAGTACGCAGATGTCCACGAAAAAGAAATTGACCAGGCCGTCAGACGATCCGGTCATCGCGATCCGCGCATTGCGGCTGCGCAGCGACGTATCCCAGATTACGCAGTTTTATGAAAGAAATGCAAAAGACGGGGAAAGCTGGCTGAAAGTAACAGGTGACGCGCTGGAGACCACATCGGAAATTTTAAAGAGCATGATAGGACTCTGTACGCAGGGAGCGGTAAAAGACTTTGACGCCGGCAATATGGCAATCGTTATTGCGCAGTTGAAGGAATTGAAGAATGAATTTTATTCTACGGGCAATGTGGACTGTGCGGGAAGATATATGTTTACCGGATACCGCACCGATACGCCCCTTACTTTTACAGAAAATCTGTCGGAAAATCCGGCTGACCCGTCTTACCGGAACTTTGAGATTACCGAACAGTTGGATGTGTCGGCGTTTGATACGATTAATTATACGAACATTGGAGATTTAAAGGGAGTAACAAAAGACAATTATGATCCTGTGAATGACGGAGTTAAGGAAGAGGAAGCAGATATCACTAATTCGAATATTCACCGTATCCGGCTTTCATATGATGCGATAAAGGCAGATAATACTAACAAACCAACGATCACGATGATTTCGGAAGCGGATAAACAGGCTGCAGCGGTAAATGGTACTAAGCCGCAGGAGACAACATTGATTGCTCCGGGAGATATAGAGGTGGTCTCTTCTACTGCGGTGCCGAATCCTTATGATTACGTGCTTGCCAATCCGGGTAAAGCGGTGCTGATACCGGAGACAGGGGAACTGCTGATAGGCGAAGACCTGTATAATAATAATCCGTCTCTTTCAAACATGGATGCGGGTACGGAAATGAGAATCACATACCAAAAGGACAGCTGGAAAAAAGGCGATATGCAGCCGCAGCATTATTTCGCGTGTAAAGATGTGACCGATCCGAATAAGGTGATCGAATATAATCATGCGGAGTATGAGAATACGGCTAACAATCCGCCTACCATAGATAAATATATCCCTTGCGATAAGGTAACGCAGTTCATAGAATACGATGTAGGCTATAACCAGAGAATCCGTGTTAATACGACGGCAGACGAAGTGTTTACCATGGATATGGATCGAAATATCGATGACATGGAGAACGCACTGGCAAAATTAGAAGAAATAGAAGCCATTAAGAAAGATCTGGAAAAAATGATGGACGGCATGGAGCCGGGTGAGGCTGGTTATGCCAATTTAAAAGCTTCTTACGATGCGGCGGAAAAAGCACATACTTATGTGCGTGAAAACATGCAGAAAATGATGGAAGGGCTGATTACCAAGACCCAGAAGATATCGGATTTTACCAGCCTGGCAATTACGGATAACGGTACGAGGGCAAGCCGCCTTGATCTGATCAGCAACCGCCTGATGACGCAGAAAAGCACTTTTGAGACTTTGCAGTCCGCCAATGAAGATATCGACGTGACGGAAGTGACGGTGAAGCTGACCAGCATGGACTATTCCTATCAGTCGGCATTGCTGGCAACAGGAAAGATTTTGCAGAATTCACTGATGAATTATATTTAAAGATGATAAATGATAAAGCGGTGGAAAATAAGGAGAAGGTATGACATTACAAACAAAAGTATTCGGAGAGGTTACGATTGAAGAAGAGAAGATAATTACTTTCCCGGGCGGGATTATCGGATTTCCTGATTTGACCCAGTTTACCCTGCTTCACGATGAGGACGACGGCATCGCTACGATTCATTGGCTGCAGTCGTTACAGGAGCCGGGGTTTGCGATGCCGGTGATGGATCCCCTGTTTGTGAAGGAAGATTATAATCCGGAAATAGAGGATGAGCTATTAAAAGTTCTTGGAGAATGGAAGCAGGATGAATTGCTGGTGCTTGTTACCGTTTCCGTACCGCAGGAACTGGAAAAAATGACGGTAAATTTGAAAGGGCCTATCATAATCAATGGTGCCAACAGAAAAGCATGCCAGGTAATCGTAGAAGGAGATGTATATAAAGTAAAATTCCCTATTTATGATATCCTGCAGGCAAGGAAAGCGGGTGAATAGATGTTAGCTTTATCCAGAAAAAAGAACGAAGCCCTGATTATTAATAATAATGTAGAAATTACGATTCTGGAGATCAAGGGCGAACAGGTGAAGATAGGCATCTCAGCGCCGAAAGAAGTTCCGATATACCGGAAAGAAGTCTATGTGCAGATACAGAATGCGAATGAAGAAGCGGTGCATATGGATGGAATGGAAGCTTTAAAAAAGATGTTGGAATAGTAATGATGTTTTAGTATAAAAAGAAGGAAAAGGATGTCCTGATTTTGGAATGAAAAATTCTGAAATAGGGGCATCTTTTTTCACTGCATCTTCTCGAGGACGAGAAAATGCAGTGAAAAGGGTAAATTATTACAAAATTTATCCGATATAATAGATAGACGTTAATGACAAATGTCATTATGTTACTTAACAAATTTTAACATCACACGGAGGTGATCAACAATGGCTATAGAACCATTAGGAAGTGTAATGACGATTCAGTCACAGGCGGTTCAGAAACCGGTCAGAACAAGCGAAGCAGCGGAAAACAAGGACGTTTCCACTCCTGCACAAGTTGCGAATGTAGACCAAGTTACAGTATCCGTAGCAAGGGCAGACGGCAAGGAGGGGCAAGGTGCAGGTAATCAGAGTTCAGAGCAGCAACAGAATGCGAACGAAAAGATCAAAAAGGCTGTTGAACAACTGAATAAAAATATGCCCCATTCGGAGGCGGTGTTTGGAATCCACGATGGAACGAATAGAGTTATGATTAAGATCGTGGATAAGGATACTAAGGAAGTGATTAAGGAATTTCCGCCGGAAGAGACTTTGGATATGATTGCGAAGGTCTGGGAACTGGCTGGAATTATGATTGATGAGAGAATGTGACGCGAAAATGAAAATAGGAGGAGAGACATATGCCGATTAGAATTACGGGTATGAATTCAGGGCTGGATACGGAAAGTATCATTTCGGAGCTGGTGAAGGCGCAGAAAACGAAAGTAGACAGCGTTAAGAAAAAACAGACAACGATTCAGTGGAAACAGGATGCTTGGAAAGAATTAAATGCCAAGATTTATAAACTTTTTCAGAATACCATTGGAAATATGAGGCTTGCTACAGATTATAGCAAAAAAATTACGGACGTCTCCAATTCTGCGATTGCTAGTGTGATAAGCGGTGATAATGCTATGGACGCAACCCAGAAGTTAAAGGTGGAAGGGCTGGCAAAGACTGGATATATGACGGGAGATAAGGTAGAAGGCGACGTGACGAGCGAAAGCAGCCTTTCTGATCTGGGGATTAAAGCGGGCAGTACGATTACAGTTACAACGGGTGGTAAATCAACCGATATATCGATAACAGAAGATATGACGATAGGCAGTTTCGTGAATACACTGCGGGAAGCGGGAGTGGAAGCAAGCTTTGACGAGAAAAATAAGCGTTTCCATATCGCGTCTAAAAAAAGTGGAGAGATCAATAATTTCAGCATTACGGCAGCTAATGAGGATGGAACGGATGCGTTAAAGAAGCTTGGTATTCTTTCTTATGATGAGAAGACGATAAAGGAATATGAGAAGTATAATAACATGTCCGAAGCTGATATAGAGGAAGCTGTTGACCAAGAAGTGTCCAGCCGCTTGAAAGGGTATATAAGCCAAAGAGAAGAGCTGTTAAAGACGAAGCAAAAACAGAATGACGCATTGGCAGAAAGCGAGAAGGCATTTTCTGAGGAGTATGGCGCAGACATAAAAGATGTAAATAAGGATGACTTAAAGAAAGAGATCGATTCCTTGAAAACTCAAATTGAGGATGCCGGAGAGGATGCAACGGAAGAGGATAAGGATAAGTTGGCAAAACTGCAAGGCAAGCTGTCGGCGGTTGAAAAATATGAGAGCCAGCAGAAGGAGCTGGAAGAGACAGAGAAGAGCATCGGGAAGGTAGAAAGCTATTTGAACCTGGATGATCCGGCAAATATTACGGCCAGTGATACGCTGAGAACAGAGGTGGATCAGGCATGGCGCGCTAAAATCAAAACAGCTCATGATATCGTGGAAGAGTCCAAGAAGCCGGATATGGGAAATCTGAAAGGCAGCAATGCAAAAAAGATTGATGGCGAGGATGCGCATATTGTTTTAAATGGTGTGGACTATTATGGAGAAAGTAATACTTTTGAGGTAAATGGATTGACGATTACTGCATTGCAGGAAAGCAGCGATGAAATAACGCTGACTACCAGACGCGATACGGACGGTGTTTATAATATAGTTAAGAACTTCCTCAAAGAATATAATTCCCTGATCAATGAAATGGATAAGCTGTACAATGCAGAGGCTGCAAAGGATTATGAACCGTTGACAGACGAAGAAAAGAAAGAACTTTCAGATTCGGATGTTGAAAAATGGGAAACGAAAATCAAAGATTCGATACTTCGCAGGGATTCCAATTTATCTACGATATCTTCGGCCATGAAAAATATTATGCTTCAGGGAGCGACGGTGAATGGCAAACAGATGTATTTGGCGAATTTTGGTATTGAGACACTGGGTTATTTCAGTGCGGCTGAAAATGAAAGAAACGCGTATCACATTAATGGTGATGAGGATGACTCGGCCGTCAGCTCAAAAGATAATGAACTAAAAGCTGCTATTGCTTCGGATCCAGATACTGTTATCGCATTTTTCTCCCAGTTATCGCAGAACCTGTATGCCGAGCTGGATAGGCAATCCAGGAGCGTAGAGGGGATCAGAAGTTTTGGTTCTTTCTATGATGATAAGAGAATGCAGGAAGATTATAAAGATTATGCGGAAAAAATTAAAAAACAAGAAGCTAGGTTGACAGCAATGGAGGATAAGTGGTATAAGAAGTTTAGTGCAATGGAAACTGCAATGGCAAAGATGCAGTCTAACCAAAGCGCAGTATCAAGCTTATTAGGAGGAATGTAAAATTATGGCTCTACCAAACAGGTATGAACAATACAGCAGTAATAAAGTAATGACTGCTTCACCCGCAGAACTTACGCTGATGCTTTATGAAGGCGCTATTAAATTCTGTAATATTGCTATAATGGGGCTGGAACAGAGTGATATCGAGAAAGCCCATAATAATATGATCAAGACAGAAAAGATTATACGATATCTGAGAGAGACTTTGGATATGAAATATCCAGTGGCGCAGGAATTCGAAAATATATATGTATATCTTGACCGGCGTTTGGTAGAGGCCAATATGAAGAAAGATAAGGAGATCTTGGATGAGATTTGCGAGCACCTTCGATCTGTAAGGGATACATGGAAAGAAGTCATGCGCATAAACAGAGAGAAAGGTAAGGCATAATGGAGAATTATCTTCAGGTTTTGGAAGAGAGCCTGTATAAAAAACTGGATGTATTGGATAGAATTGAAAAGCTTGGCATCAGGCAGGAACAAATTTTAAATACGATACCTGTTTCTGAGGATGATTTTGACAGTAGCATAGAAGAAAAGGGAAGACTTATTGATGAGCTGGGCAAGCTGGATGAAGGATTTGAAAGTTTGTATGCCCATATTAAAGAGCAGCTTGTGGCAGGAAAAAGTAAGTATAGAACCCAGATCGCTATTTTGCAGGAAAAAATTGCAGAGGTGACAGAGAAAAGTATAGCAATACAGGCGCAGGAGGCAAGAAACAAGAAGTTGGCGGAGATTTTTTTTGCTAATGCAAAACAAGAATTAAAGAAAGGGAGAAGAAGTTCCAAGGTAGCTTTGAATTATTACAGGAATATGAACAAATCCCAAATGGTGTCGCCTCAATTTATGGACAAAAAAAAATAAAAAAATTTAATTCAGGTATAAAGTATTCGGAAATCGTTCCGATATAATATACAAGTAAAGTAAATTACTTAGCAAACAAAACAAATGGAAGGTGAGGAAACCTAGGGCCGAACCTGACATGAAAACAAAGTGGCAGGGAAGCCACTTAATATTCAAGGAGGAATATATTATGGTAGTACAACACAATCTTACAGCTATGAACTCTAACAGAATGTTAGGAATCACAACGAGCAAACAGGCATCACAGACAGAGAAATTATCATCCGGTTATAAGATTAACCGTGCAGCAGATGATGCAGCAGGACTTTCCGTTTCTGAAAAAATGAGACGTCAGATCAGAGGTTTGGATCAGGCATCTGCAAATGCTCAGGATGCAGTTTCTTTAGTACAGTCTGCAGAAGGTGCTTTGGGCGAAGTTACGGATATGCTGCAGAGAATGAACGAGCTGACAGTTAAGGCATCGAACGGAACATATACTTCTGTTCAGAAGAAATACATTGCCGATGAAATTAATCAGCTGATCTCTGAAATTGACCGTGTTGCAACAACAACCAAGTTCAATGACCAGAAAGTATTGTCTACTACTGGCACATATTCATTCCAGGTTGGTAATGAAAGCGGCGAAACAATGAGCGTTGAAATTTCCAATATGCAGGCTAGCAAGCTTCATTCCAAACTGACATCTCAGGATTGGAAGACAAACAGCAAATATGGCAGCGTTGCAAGCTTCATTGATGTTGTTAAGAGCGCTATTGAGACAGTTGCTTCTCAGCGTTCCGCACTTGGTGCCGTTCAGAACCGTTTGGATCATACGATCAACAACTTGGATAACATTGTTGAGAATACAACGGCAGCTGAATCTCGTATTCGTGATACAGACATGGCTAAGTCTATGGTTACTTATGCTAATAACCAGATTCTTGCTCAGGCAGGTCAGGCAATGTTGGCACAGGCTAATCAGTCAAATCAGGGTGTATTATCCTTACTTCAGTAAATTATTAGATGTTTGCGAAGTACAGCACTTTATAAAGTGTTCAAAGAGAGCTGGAAATTCCAGCTCTCTTTTGATATAAAATTTCAGGAAGTATGGAGAACAATATGAATATATTGATGTTGGAATGGGATAGTTTTGGACAGGAATATGTTATAGAAGAATTCCAAAAAGCAGATTGTGAGGTGGATATCTTTCCTTGGCCGTTTGGGAAGGAAAATATGCGTAATAACGATGTTTTGTGCCAACGGCTGACAGATGTGCTGAAGGAGAAAGAATACCGGTTTGTTTTTTCTTTTAATTTTTTTCCTATAGCAGCTCGGGTATGTAATCAACATGCAATAAAATATGCATCATGGATTTACGATACCCCGTATATGCTTCTTTATTCTAAGTATACAATGCTGGATACGAATTACATTTTCTTTTTTGATAAATCTTTATTTTATGAATTTAAACGATATGGTGTAAAACATGCATTTTATTTGCCAATGGCAGCTCAGGTAAAATATTATGATAAATTGAAAAAGGCGGAGAGTGAGAGATATAGCGCGGATATTTCTTTTGTCGGTTCCACATATAATGAGGCAAGGCAGGATTTTTTTCAATACATTGATGAAATTGATGAATATGCATTGGGATATTTACAGGCGATTATGAAAATGCAGGCTGAACTATATGGGAATTTTATTTTGGAGGAGCTTTTGACGGATAATATTCTGAGAGAACTGCAAAGAGTTTGCCCGATAAAAAAGGAAGAGGATGAATGGGAAACTGACGCATGGATTTATGCCAACTATTTTCTTGCCAGAAAGATGACTGGGGAGCAAAGGGTAGAACAATTGGGACTGCTGGGAGAGAGCCACCAGGTGAAGGTGTACGCGCCGGAGCAGGATTCTGATATTAAAAATGTGATAAATTGCGGAACGGTAGATTATGTGAAAGAAATGCCACTTGTTTTTAAAAATTCTAAAATCAACCTGAATATGACTTTGCGCAGCATACATACAGGCATTCCGCTGCGGGCTATGGATATTATGGGATGCGGAGGTTTTCTGCTCACCAATTATCAGCAGGATTTTTTAGAGTATTTTGAACCGGGGATTGATTATATATATTATTCGAGCAAGAAAGAATTGCTTTATCTTACGGATTATTATTTAAATCATGAGGAAGAAAGGAAGCAGATTGCGAGGAATGGATACCAAAAAGTAAAAGAAGGACATACTTATACGGATCGAATTAAACAATTACTAATACAGATGGGAGAGTGATGGAAATGTCTGTATGGTGGAATGAGAGGAAATTATGAAAGTATTGCACATAACTTGGAATGCTTTTGGGAGGGATGATATACAAGCGGAATTTGACAGGCGGGAATACGAGGTGGATCAGTATAATCTGGAAAGGAAAGAAGATCATTTCTCCAATCAAAAGCGCGAACAGGAAATGATTGAAATGATGTCGAAAAAGAAATATGATTTTGTATTTTCTCTAAATTACTTTCCTATTGTGGCGATCGCATGCAGTGTCTGCAAGGTTCCTTATGCGGCATGGATATATGACAGTCCATTGGTGGCGCTTTGGCATTGTTCGGTAGTTTCTCCTTATAATTACATTTTTTTGTTTGATAAAGCAGATTATCAGGAAATGAAAGGAAGAGGAATTAATACCGTATATTATTTGCCGCTGGCAGCGAATGTAGAAAGATATGATTCTTATGAAATGGACGAAGAATTGGAAGAAGCATATTCTGTGCCGATATCTTTTATAGGATCAACTTATGCAGAGAACCAGTTCAATGACTACAGGAAATTAAATGCGCTGGGGCGGTTTGAAAAAGGTTATGTAGATGGGTTGATACAGGCACAGAAAAGGATATATGGGAATTTAATGCTGGAAGAAATGCTTACGCCTGAGCTTCAGGAAAAGCTGCAGGGGATTTACCATATGATCCAAAGGGAGGATGCTACCTTCAGCCATAGCAGATATTATGGACAAGTAGTACTTCCAAGATGTATTACGGCAATGGAGAGGCAGGAGATTCTGGAGCTGCTTTCCAGAAAATATAAATGCTATCTGTATACGCGTAAAAAAACTCCGGCGATGCCCCATATTATTAATCGTGGAATGGCAGGAAACCGAAAAGAAGCTATTTATATTTTCCGATGCTCTAAAATCAATTTGAATATTACATTGCGTTCCATACGCACCGGCATTCCTTTAAGAATTTTTGAGATTATGGGAAGCGGAGGATTCCTGCTTACCAATTATCAGGAAGACATGTTGGATTGCTTTGAGCCGGGCGTTGACTTTGCCTACTATGATAGCTATGAGGATCTGCTGGAAAAGACAGAGTATTATCTGAGCCATGAAGAGGAAAGGAAGCAGATCGCGAGAAACGGTTATGAGAAGGTAAAAAAATACCATACTTATAAGCATAGGCTGGATACAATGATAAATATTATGAATTTGGAATAGAATAGGTGGCATTTATGATTAGAGTAGATGAAAATGTGATCAACTTGGTAGAAAAATTACGCAGAGCGATTCGAAATGGAAACATATCGCCGGATATTTTTCCAATGGGCGAGATCAATAACCTGATGGAATGTACATTGGGGGAATCTTTTTGGGAATGCATAGGAAGTCAACCGAATGACGGGTTTCAGGAAATCCCCGGAATTTATAAGAAGTGTTTGGAGAAGGCGGTCGAAAGAAAAGATATGGAGGAATGCGGCCTTCTTATGCAGTTGTTCGAAAGCAGTTATATAGCCTTATATACAGCTTTGAGCGAAGATGAAAAGGTTTTTCGCGAAAAACCATATCGGAAAATGATCATCGATTTGGGAACGAACAATGCCCAGATGCAATACCGATTGCATCAGGAGAGGCAGAAAAAAATCCCAAAGACAGCCGGAGGAGCTTTGGGAAAAGGGAAAGGAGCGGTTTATACCTGTATTTTGGGCGATAAGAAATTGATGCAGCCGGAAGAGGTTGATGCACAGCTGGATTATATATGCTTTACCGATAATAAAGAGAAATGGGGAACAACAGAAGGAGTATGGCAATACTGTGCTATAGAAGATGCCGGGGATATGGAAGAAAGACTTTTGGAGAGCCGGTATAAAATTATGCCGCATGAACTGTTGGAAGATTATGACTATAGCATATGGGTTGCCCCTGATATAAAGGTTACAGGGAATATCCTTCGCTTTTGTGAAATATATGGAGAAGGAAGAAGCTTTTTAGGATTTTCGAGTGCGAAGGAAGATTGCATTTATGAGGATATGTCTGTGACTCATATGAGAATGGACGATCTGAATATTGATATCCGTAAGAAGCTGGTGCGCTATGAAAAGGAAGGTTATCCGAGACATAACGGGCTGATAGACAGCAGGATCATGGCGAGGGATCACCGTGACAAGAGTATGTGTGAAGTAATGGAAGCATGGTGGAAAGAGATTCAGGATTGCTATTCTTTTATGGGAAATGTGTTTAATTATATAGCCTGGAAACAAAATTTTCCTTTTTCTATCTGCAATTTATTTTTGTATTTAAATCCATATTTTAAAAATGAGAATATTGATTTGGAAACAAATGATGATTATTAAGAGGGAGAAGGCATGAAAATTTTGTTCATGGCATGGAAGAGCCTGGGCCAGAAAGATTTAGCGGATGAGTTTGTGCGAAGAGGATGGGAAGTGGTACATTATTCATTTCCCAGGGAAAAAGAAAACACAAGGATAAATCAGAAACTGTGTGAAGAGATTGTCAGGACGATCGCAGGCAATAAGTATGATTTTGTATTTTCGTTTAACTATTTTCCGGTTATTTCCATTGCATGCAACGCATGCAGGATAAAATATATATCATGGACGTTTGACAGTCCGTTTATACAGCTTTATTCCAATACGATCAATTACCCTTATAATTATGTATTTGTTTTTGACAAGGGAACTTGCGAAGATTTGTGGAGCAAGGGGATTGATACGGTTTACTATTTGCCTATGGCTGCTCCGGTAGAAAGATATGACAGATATAGCGAAACAGATGTGGAGAAAAGTTTATACCGGACACAGATTTCCTTTATAGGTTCTACTTATTGGGAGAAAAAACACAGATTTTATGAAAGGCTGGGGGCTGTCAGCCGGAAAACAAAAGGATATCTGGATGGATGCATACAGATGCAGAAGCGTATATACGGCGAATTTTTATTGGAGAAGGCGATTGTGCCTGAAATCATGGAAGATATGATGGCGCATTGCCCCCTGGAGGTAAACGAAGATGGCTTTGAAAGGCTGGAATGGGTATATGCTCATTATTTTCTGGCCAGGCAGGTTACAGCTTTGGAAAGAACGGAAATATTAAACCTGCTTTCAAAAAAATATCAGGTTGACCTTTATACCTATGAGGAGACCCGGGAACTTCCCGGGGTAAGGAACAGGGGAACGGCAGAGGTGATGAAAGAAGCGCCGATGATATACCGTTGCTCAAAAATAAATCTGAACATAACACTAAAGAGTATTTTAACGGGAATTCCTTTGCGCTCTTTTGAAATTATGGGCAATAAGGGATTTTTGCTGAGTAATTATCAGGAGGATTATTTGGAATTTTTTATTGATGGCGAGGATTTTATATACTATACGGACTATGAAGATCTGGAAACGAAGACGGAATATTATCTGAGCCATGAAAAAGAGCGAAAAGAAATAGCTGAAAACGGTTACAGAAAGGTAAAACGGGAACATACGTATCGAAAACGAGTGAATGAGATAATGGATGTCATAGGAGGGTAAGAGATGACTGGAACGACGGAGTTCAAAATGGGCAGAGACGAATGCCGCTGGGAATGGAACCGCTGCAAAATATGCGGGGCCTATCATAAAAATAAAACATATACGGCAAAAGAAATGATGTACGGAACAAAGGAGGAATTTGATTATTTTATTTGCGGGGATTGCGGGTGTATGCAGATAGTGCAGATACCGGATGATTTGGGGAAATATTATAAGGATAACTATTATAGCATGCAAGAAAGACAGGAATATGAATTTGAAGGGGACGCCATATATACGAAGGATCGTATATTGGATGTAGGGTGTGGAACAGGAGAATACCTTCTTGAACTGGCAAATAAAGGACATGGAAATTTATATGGGTGCGATCCGTTTATTGAAAATGATATTTATTATGGAGACAGGGTTTATATAAAAAAAGGGGAACTGGGTCAAATGGAGGGAAAGTTTGACTTTATCAGAATGCAGGATTCTTTTGAACATATAGGTACGCCATTGGAAACGATGGAATGTGTCAGCAGAATGCTGGAAAAGACCGGGGTCTGCCAGATCCGCATACCAGTACTTCCCAATGCGGCATTTGATACATTTGGGGTAAACTGGTATCAGCTGGACGCACCCAGACATCTTTTTATTCACACGAGAAAAAGCATGGAGTATATATGTGGGAAATACGGATTGAAAGTAAGCAAGGTAGAATATCTTTCCAATGACTTCCAGTTTATTATTAGTTATTACTATGAATTGGGGGTTCCGTTGAGAATATTTGAAGGAAATTATGCGGTGCTTTGCAATCAGCTGGGTGCAAAAACGATTCAATATTTTAAGGAGAAAACAGCTGAACTGAATAAAAGGGAGTATGGGGATCATGCCTGCTTTCATATTGAGCATGCCTAAAAAATGAATGTGGAATGATGATCCGGCAGATGAGAGGAGTAGGCGGAATGTATATATTAAAACCGTTTTTTTATGACAGGTTTCAGTGCATAGGAAAGGAATGTCCATATACTTGCTGCGGCGGATGGAATATTGGGGTAGATAAAGACTCTTATGCAAGATATGAACAATATGAAGGCGATATCAAAAGAAAGATTGAAGAAAATATTGAATATATGGAAGAAAAAGATATCCATGTTATGAGATTGAATGAAAAAGGGGTATGCCTTTTCTGCGATGAAGAACAGCTATGTATGCTGATTAAGGAAAAAGGAGAGGAAGCGCTGTGCCTGACATGTAAAAGATATCCAAGAGAACAGTTTATGACCGTAACAACGGAAGAACAATACTTATCATTATCCTGTCCGGCAGTGGTGTCTTTCCTAAAGGATTTGAAAGAGCCTTTATCCTTTATATTGGAAGAGGATGGAAGGGCGGTAGATGATGGCTTGGGGGAGGGCGTACCGGAAGAAACGAGGAAAGAGATAGAGGAGTTATATAGTACGATCGAGTTGGATCTGTGGATCAGGGATCAGATATTGGATTTCCTGCAGAATCGGGAACAGCCATTGTGGTTCCGGGAATTTTTTGCAGCATACTGTTTGAATCGTATTGAGGAAGCCCGCCAACAAGGAAAGAAAGAAGAAGTACAGGCGCTGCTGGAAGAGATGTTAAATCCGGCTTTTATGGAACGAATCATGGAGGCCTTAGGGAATATCCGGAAAGAAGAAGAAAAACAATTTTATCAGTTACGTTCGATGATGGTAGAATTCCAAGAGAAGATAATTTCGGTTACATATTATGATAAAGGCAACAGTTTATTAAGGATATCAAAATTATTCCATAAGAATGTAAGCATTACTTACGAGGAATATAAAGAATGTATGGAGGAATGGGCCGTTGGCGAGGAAGAAAATTTTAATATATTGATGGAACAGGTAATAGCTTATGAGTGGATGAGATATGCGATGGAAGGATGGACCTCTTCCTATATGGTGGATAATTATTGGGAAATTGTTTGTGAGCAAATATTGATCAAATATTTATGTATCATGCATTATGCCGTATATCGGGAAATACATTGGGAGGATTATGAGATTATTATTGCTTTTGTGATTCGCGGATTGAGCCATGGAAGAGAAATGCTCAAAACCATACTGGAGGATTTGAAGGAACAGAACATATTATCCGTCGCTAATTTATATTGGCTGGTACAATCCTGAACAAATGGATCGGTCGGCTAAAAATAGAATAAAAAGGAGAGGGCGGATATGTCAATAGATGTAGAGGGCATCATAAGGAAGAGGATATTTTTCCAGGATGCTTTTTTTCAGGATGAGATAAGGGAAGATTTTTTTATAGAAAAAAAAATGAAGCATGCATGGGCCGCTCAGATGGAAGTGCTCAAAGAAATCGATAGAATCTGTAAAAGAAATGAGATAAGATATTTTGCTGACAGCGGCACATTGCTGGGAGCGGTGAGGCATAAAGGATTTATTCCATGGGATGATGATATCGATCTCGCTATGTTAAGAGAGGACTACCTTCGTTTTTTTTCTGTTGCGGACAAGGAATTGCCTGACGGATGGAGAATCCTTGATTTAGCCCATGGCAGCGATCAGCTTTTTGGAAGAATAACAAATGGAGACAGATATGATTCGGGCGCGGACCATATGCTTCGCTTTCATGGCTGTCCTTACGCAGTGGGGATAGATATTTTTCCAATCGATAATGTTCCTTCTGCCAAAGAGGAAGAACAGGTATGGTATGCCGTATTAAAATATCTGCAGGGCATGATATATCGGCTGAGCGTAGACGTTGAAGCCTGGCGGGCGGAGGATATGGAAATGGATATAAGGAAGGCCGAGGAGCTGTGCCGCGTAAAACTGTTTCGGAATAAAAGCCTGAAGTTCCAACTGGTCAATTTGATGGACGGGCTTGTACAGTCATACAGGACAACAGAATCGGATGAGCTGGAACTGGCAGCTTTTGATATTGCGAAGGATGTAAGATATAAATATGAACGCAGCTGGTATGAAGAAAGCATATTAACCCCCTTTGAAAATATTATGATACCGATACCCGTGGGATATCATGGTGTGTTAAGCGCGCTATATGGAAGTGATTATATGGTTCCTAAGAGAGAGGGAGGAGACCATGAGTATCCATTTTATAAAAAGCAGGATATGGAATTGCAACGGCTGTATCGGGAGGGAAAGGAGAACGGCGGCAATCATGCAGAGATTTGAGGACAATTTCCTGAAAGGGGAATGGAGAGAAAATTATTTCGTAGAGGAGAAGATGAAGCGGGTATGGGCGGCAGAATTAGAGGTTTTGGCGGCGATAGACGAGGTCTGTGAAAAGAATGGGATTCCATATTATGCGGACAGCGGCACATTATTGGGAACGATTAGGCATAGAGGTTTTATCCCCTGGGATAATGATATTGATATTGTAATGGAAAGAAATGATTACAAGAGGTTTTTGGCAGCGGTTCCCGGAGAATGGAGAGAAAAAGGGTTAAGAGTCGTAAACGCATATTGCGAGAAGACATATGACCAGGCATTTACCAAGGTTCAGACCGTAAATGATGCAGATTATCCGGAAAAATACCATGGTTGTCCGGATATTGTAGGGGTAGATATATTTCCATTGGATTACCTGCCGCGCAATAAAGATGAGGAAGAGGTATTGTATTTGATCCTGCAGCATTGCCTGGGAACAATATGGAAAATAAAAAAGGAGAACTGGACCGGACTGGAGGAGAATATCTGCGAGATCGAGGAGATGTGTAAAGTACAGATAGCAAGAGACAAAAATTTGATTAATCAGTTGCTGATATTGATGGATCGCCTTGCTTGTTTGTATAGGAAAGACGAGTCAGACGAATTAGCGCTCCTTATGTACAGGCCGGATATGGAACACAGATACCATTATAAAAAAGAGTGGTATGCGGAAAGCGTCAGGATGCCATTTGAGAATTTTATGATACCGGTACCGACAGGGTATCATGATATCCTTACGGTTTTATATGGCGAAGATTATATGATTCCCCAACAGTGGAAACGGGATGGTAACGAGTAGCGGGGAAAACATATGCAAAAGAGTTATGCGGATAGGAAGGAACAGGAAGATGCATGCAATAATATTGGCGGCAGGAATGGGAAAACGGTTAAAGGAATTGACGAGCAACAATACCAAGTGCATGATCCGGGTGAATGGGATAACTCTTATTGAAAGGGTACTCGGGCAGTTGGATAAACTGGGCCTTAACCGGATCATAATTGTAGTTGGCTATGAGGGGCGTAAATTGATGGATTATGTAAATGGACTGGGAATAGAAACGCCGGTTCAATACATAGAAAACACGATTTATCATAAGACCAATAATATTTACTCATTATTTTTAGCCAGAGAGTATATGAAATTAGATGATACATTATTGCTGGAGTCGGATCTGATTGTTGAAGACGGGGTGTTGGAGGATCTGCTTCAGGATGAAAGGGACACTTTGGCGCTGGTAGACAAATTTGAAAGCTGGATGGATGGGACGGTAATGGAGCTGGATGATGAAGATCATATTTTGAAATTCATTGAAGGCAGAAAGGTACGGTTTCATGAGAAAGATGCTTACTATAAAACGGTGAATATCTATAAGTTCAGCAGACATTTCTCCACGCATTATTATATACCGTTTTTGGAAGCTTATCTGGAAGCATTGGGGAATAATGAATATTATGAGCAGGTATTAAAGGTTATTACCATGCTGGAAAAACCTGTGATCAAAGCCAAAAAGATGAATGGAAAGCTGTGGTATGAGATTGATGATATGCAGGATCTGGATATAGCGGAATCCATTTTTTCCAATACAAAGGAAGATAAAGTCAGGCGGATACAGAGGCGGTATGGAGGATATTGGAGATATCCTAAAATGTTGGATTATTGTTATCTGGTCAATCCATACTTCCCGCCAAAAAGGTTATTAGAGGAAATAAAAGGAAACTTTGAGATCCTGATGTCTCAATATCCTTCCGGTATGGAAGTGAATTCTTTGCTGGCAGCAAAAAATTTCGGGGTAAAGCAGGAATATATTATACCGGGAAACGGCGCGTCAGAATTAATTAAAGCCGTATTGGATATAGAAGAGGGGAAGATAGGGATTATAAAGCCGACGTTTGAGGAATATCCGAACAGGTATGAGGAAGAAAAATGCGAGATATTTCAGACGCAGGACATGGGATTCCGGTATGATGAGAATAAGTTGATGGAATTTTTCGGAAATAAGGCGATATCGATGCTGGTATTAGTCAACCCCGATAATCCGAGCGGTAATTTTATTAAGAAGGAAGGGATTCTGCGGCTGTGCGAATGGGCCGGATACAAAGGGATCAGGCTGCTGGTGGATGAGAGCTTTGCGGATTTTGCCGAAGGAGAGGATAATACGCTGATCCACAATGAAATTTTGCAAAAATATCCAAATTTGATAGTAATGAAAAGCATATCCAAATCCTATGGAGTACCGGGCATTCGGTTGGGAATACTGGCTTCTGCCCAAATAGAGTATTTGGAAAAAATAAAGAAAAGTATTCCTATCTGGAATATTAATTCTTTTGCAGAATTTTATATGCAGATAGAGGGGAAATATCATAGGGATTATGAAGATGCACTCCGTAAATTAAAAGAAACGCGGAATGAGTGGTTTCATAAGCTGGAGAAACTGCCGGGATTAAGGGTTTATCCCTCCCAGGCTAACTACATCATGTGTGAAATTATAAACGGGATTTCTTCTGCGGAAATGACGGAAAGGTTATTGGCGGATTATAATATATTTATTAAGGATCTGACAGCTAAAATAGGAAATGGCAGACAGTATATCAGGCTTGCAGTCAGAAACAGAGATGAGAACTGCAGATTATGGGAAGCTATGAAAAAAATATTAGGAGAGAAATAAAAATGAATGAGTGGAAAAGCGTTTGGTCAAAACGTTCTGCGGATATGGATATTTTAAAGAAGGAAGATGAGAAAAAGGTCTTTCTTGAACTGAAGAGGAGCAATGGTTTTGATGTCCAGGAAGAGGGACCCGCATATGAAGCATGGGTGGAACAGTACCGTCAGATAAAGCGCGAACTTGAATTTAATAAAAACAGAGATGGAGGAAGCATCAAAAGCGTTTATGAGGTCGGATGCGGGAGCGGAGCAAATTTATATTTGTTTGAAAAGGATGGGATTGAAACGGGGGGTGCAGATTATTCGGGGCAGCTGATAGAGAGCGCAAGGCGGGCTTTGGCATCAACAGATCTGATCTGTGAAGAGGCGGTTCGGATTTCTATAGCTCCCATGTATGATGCGGTTCTGTCTAATAGTGTTTTTTCTTATTTTGAGGATGAGGAATATGCTCTTGCCGTGCTTGAAAAAATGTGCCGGAAAGCGAGACATTCCATAGGAATTATAGATATTTGCGACAGGGAAAAGAAAGAGGAATGCATTGCCTACCGGAAAAAGAGTATAGAGGATTATGAGGGGAGGTACAGGAATCTTCCAAAATTGTTTTATTCCAAACAGTTTTTTCTGGAGTTTGCATCAAAACATAATATGGATATCAAATTTTCAGCTTCGGATGTGACGGGTTATTGGAATAATAACTTTGTGTTTAATTGCTATATGTTTAAAAGAGAAGAGGTGTAAAAAATATTTTGGATGATAAAAACAACGAAAAACTGCTTGACCGGATAGAGTATTACATGGAGTATCCGGCAGATGAGGAGAAAATCGATATGATGTTTTCCACCGGGGAGAAAAACATTCTTCGCACGATCAGGGAGTTTGAGAAAATTCGTTACGAGATGAAATGGAAAAATGAAAAACCTGTCAGTAAAGAAGATAATGCCAAATTTATAGAAGAAGTTTTTCGGAATAAAGAAAAAGAAAGGGATATTAGTTTTCAACTAAAAAAAGAATTCACTGACTGGATCGATGTTTTATTGGAACAAGGACGGATAGAGGCATGGCTGGACATTCTTACATGGTATCGCTTGCTAAAGGGAAAAAATCTGATTGTCGATAAGTTTTGGGAGTTCCCTGTTTTGGAGACAATGTTAAAAGCTTTTATAGAAGAACTGAAATGCTTTTACAGCAGTGGCAGTTCTGTTTCGCTTTTGACTGTTCATAGTCTGGAAGAATTAACGGACGTCTATTTTCATTTAGTCTTTCTTCTCAGACGGGTGGAATATGAGTTGGAGCCGGCAGACGAAATATTGGATTATTTGATAGAAAAGAAAATCTCTCTTACGGTAACGGATGTAGTTTTGGATGATGCAAGAATATTTGATGAGGAGAAAGTAAGACGGACGATCATTGGATGGGTGGAAAATGGAAATGAACGAACATAAAATATGCTTTATTATTTGCGTAAACAATAATTTGTTTTTTGAAGAGTGCGTGAGATATATACATCGGCTGGAAGTGCCGGATGGGGTAGAAGTAGAACTGCTGGAAATAAAGGGCGCTAGTTCCATGACGGGGGGGTATAATGAAGGAATGCATAACAGCAATGCCAAGTATAAGGTATATATGCATCAGGATGCTTTTCTTGTAAATAAATATTTTATCAGCGATATCATTTCTATTTTCCAGAGCGATAGGAATATCGGCATGATCGGATTAGTCGGCATACAAAAACTGCCGGAAAGCGGACTCATGTGGTCAGGAGAAAGAGTGCCGGGAGTCTATGAGCTGGAAGAAGGCTGGGAGCGATACCGGTATGACCGGAAAAGGGACGGGCTGTGGGAAGTGGAAGGAATAGATGGGGTTTTAATGGCTACGCAATATGATATTCCATGGAGAGAGGATTTATTTGACGGATGGGATTTTTATGATCTTTCCCAGAGTTTTGAGATGCGAAAAAGAGGATACCGAATTGTGGTGCCGGTACATAAGCAGTTTTGGCACCAGCATGATGATAAACCGGTATTGTCTATGTGGGATTATGATAAATATAGAAAGAGGTTTATAAAAGAATATTTTGAAAAATGAAAGTGCGTATTAAGTATGGAAAGGGAGAAATAGAAAAATGGTAACTGCTTTAGTGCTTGCACATAACGGGATAGAAAATATCGAATTGGTCGTAAAAAGTTTTCAGTTGTTTTGTGATGTAGAAGTATCGCTTGTCATTGTCGATGATGGCACTACAGATGGTTTACAGGATTGGGCAAAGGATCAGGAAGATATAACATATGTATTTTTGGATGAAGGGAAGATGAACAGTGGAGCAGTACTCAATATGGTCAGAAAGGAGTTAGGGATCGACACGGATCTGCTGACTATGGAGGGAAACTATATGCTGACGCCAAAGCATTTATCCCGCCTCTGTGAATTGCTGCATGCGGAGGAGGAAATTGGGGCGGTAAGCGGTATTGTATGCAATGATATCAGATATAATCCGAATTTAATATTGGATGTTCAGGATTATAAAGAGGCTATCGATATGGTTGATACCGATGAGAATGCAAAAGGAAAATACGCATTAATGCCACATAATCATGTGGTATTGTGGAAAAAAGATATGCTGGATGAAATAGGCGGGTTTGATGAAAATGTAAATAGTCTGCGTGCTGTTACGGATGATTATTGTATTCGAACGATTAAGGCGGATAAAAAAATTATGGTTTGTACAAATGCATTGCTATGGTGTCTTGATCTTAACAGGCAGAGGGAAGAATTGGATCTGTTGGATGTTGATTATTGGGATGTGTTAGAAAAGAAATGGGGAATGCATTACTTTAACGATATTTATAATGTTATGCTGATCGACCTGATAGAGGAAGAAAAAGAAAATGGCTTTTCTGTTTTGGAGATTGGCTGTGATTGTGGGGCTACGCTTTTGGAAATTAAAAACAGATTTCCAAAGGCAGAGGTATATGGAAGCGAAATTAATGTTGCATCGGCGGGAATAGCATCTCATGTGGCAAATGTGGTAGTGAATAATATTGAAGAAGAAAATCTGCCTTTTCCGGAGAGGAAATTTGATTATATTATTTTCGGGGACGTGTTGGAACATTTGCACAACCCTTTAAAGACGGTGGTATATTGCCAGAGATTTTTGCGTGAAAATGGACATATTATTGCCAGCATACCGAATATCCAGCACATTTCAGTAATGGAAGGGCTTATGCAGGGAGATTTCACTTATATGGAAAGCGGCCTTTTGGATAAGACTCATATCCACTTTTTCACGTATAATGAGATCGTACGGATGTTTCATGAAGCAGGGTATGAGATATGCAGTTTGAAAGGAAGCGGTGTACCGATCAGCGACAGGCAGAATGAACTTATCGACCAGTTGCTTGCATTGGAAGGGAGAGCGCAAAGGTTTATGTATATAGCTTTCCAGTACAATTTGAAAGCAAAAATGAGAAAGGACGTAGAATCTTAATCGCAGCGCGGGTCAGTCAGCTGAGTTAGGCGCTGTAGAGCGGGCGCAAAATCTCCACATTTTTTATAGAGCATGGCCGCTTCTGGAATATTGCCTGTACATTCATGGATCACGCCGGCATTATAGTAAGCAAGATAGCTGTTGACGCCGACTGCTGCATAGTCGGCGATGGTGGCAGCTTTGAGGAATTCGCGGACAGCATCTTCAAACATAGCGTTATTCAAGTACACCAGTCCCATAAGGAATACGAAATCTGCCCGGCGGGAAAAAACAGAATATACGCCTTCCAGTTCAAGGGCTTTTTTGAATAGCTTTAAATAAATCAGGCAGTAGCCGTAGGACTCGACCATTGTCTGAACATATTCTTCCTGTTCATTAACTTCCATAGAAAGAGCCTGCTCAAAATAAGGAAGTGCCTGTTCATAATTGGATAGGCCAAAATAAGACTGACCTAATTGGAAGAGAATATAGGGATCGTCTCTCTTTTTTTCTAATTCGGCTTCCAGCATGGAAATATTTCTGGAAGCTTTCGCTTTTTTTATATCCATGGATTGATAGCCAATATGATAAAAGGCCAGCGGAATAGGAATAAATTCCGAAGCTTTCCCGGTTTTTGATACAAGCTGTTCGTGTATCGTTCCTTTATAATGTGTGAATTTGCGATTGAAAAAACGGGCAATCCGTTCATGGATAACAGATGTGGACTCGCCGGACGTTGAAAGCTCTGCGGAGGGGCTAAAACGATCCAATATACCTATCTGATAAGGCGATATCATTTGGGGCAGACTGGATATCGTATGAGCAGCCATGTCATCATTTTCCAGATATTCGTCGCAGTCCACGACCAAAATATAGTCATTGCTGGCTTGGGCAATCGAATAGTTTCTAGCGGCGCTGAAATCATCTATCCAGTTAAAATGGTAAACATTGGGAGTATAAGTGCGGGCGATTTCTACCGTATGATCTGTGGAACCGGTGTCAACAACAACAATTTCCCAATCATAAAGGGAAAGGCGGCGCAAACATTCGCCAATATATTGCTCTTCGTTTTTGGCAATGATACAGATAGAAATGGGAATCATATACTGCTATCTCCTATATTTTGTGTTGGTTGGGCAAGTATTTCCATACTATTGCCTAATAATGCGGCAAGATAACAAAAGGCGCTGTTAGACATAATCATTCTGCGGCACATGCTCATAAGCTGCATATCGCGGTAATTGGAGTTACCAGTATTTCCTTCAACATAAATGATATCAGGTGTTAAATGGAATCCAAGGGAAGAGGCATTATGTCGACACCAGTTAAGGTCATCGGAAAAGATGAAGAAAACAGCATCGTGATATTCAGCAAGTGCTTTTTTCATAGATTCCAAATAGTAAGAAGCAGAAAGGCCCCATCCAAGGTCAATGTAATCGCCGCGCCTTATATGAACCGCGATGGAATTGGAAGAAGCGATCAGATCAGCATATTTTTGATTTTGAGTGTCGGTAATAGATGGGAAAGACAATTCTTTCCGCAGTATATTCTGATAGGAACGAAACCATTGAGGGTGAATCCAATAACCATGGTAATAAGTAGCGTTTCCCGGAAGCTTTGTGATCTCAGGGTGGAATTCATTGGATGGGATTCGATAGATTTTGCCCCGAAAAGGATTGTGTGTTTTATAGTTGGTTGTTTCAGCGATCATTTCTATGGGAAGATCCATATCTGCAAAAGATTGTGCGAGGCTGATGCCGTTTTTCCTGTTGCGGATCAATTCCTGCCATACATCGGCATCAAAATAACGACTCAATAGGTTGGCCTGAATGCCGAATACCTTTTCAAGCTCATAACCATTATGGACCTTGTTGGCAAAAAAGAAAGAATCGTCCAGAAACCAAGGGCCGCCTGCCGGATAATAGAGTTCCGCAAAACGTACAAAGATGTATTGGAAAACCTGATTGGCAAGGCCGCCGTTTAAATATTGGATTTTCATGGCCACTCCTATATCTACCGTTTTATTTGCTATGCTGTTTTTATTCTGCTTTATTTTATGAAAATTGTCAAGTTTTATAATTTTTTATAACGGTTGAAGTTCTAATGGAATTCGTATATACTGAAAGAAAAAATGGAGTTAAGAGAGAAAATGATAAATAATATACAAAAATTCGGGGTAAGGCAAAGGTGCATGAAAGGCGGCCAGTCATTATGGGATTTAATGGTGACGGCTTTGCATTATAAGCGGGATATGAATTTCTATATATATGAGAATGACTGGCACTTTCTCGGTACAATCAACCGGCAAGTGCTTTTGAAACATAATATAGATAACGAAGACAGAAATCTGAGGCTGCGAGATATATGTGTACAGGATTGGGAAGGGATTGTCAGATGGACGGAAGATAAACAGCTGATAAAGCTGCTGAACGATGCGTTTATGGATCATCCGATAGAGGAAGCGGTCATTGTAGATGAAAAAATAGGGCGAATGACAGGAATTATAAATCGCAGAGAATTTTTTAATGAAGCTCTTTTGCCTACCCCGGAGAATGATGAGGAAATGATATGTTACAGGGAATTTAGCCATTATTACGATACCTGTAGAAGAGGGCTGAATCAGTATGCATACAATGTAAACAGCCAACATGGGGAGGACGGCATACTGAAGGCAATTTTCGATAAGATCGGAACGACATCGAAATATGCGGTCGAGTTCGGCGGATGGGATGGAATATATTTGAGTAATATCAGAGAGCTGATTGTTAGAAGAGGATTTGCCGGTTTGTTTATAGAGGGAGATAGGGAGCGGGCAGAAAAGCTGCGCAGTAATTATGCAGATTACCCGCGGGTTGCATGTGTGGAAGCATTTGTTGGATTCAGAACGAATACATTGGACAGCATATTGCGTGATAACCATGCGCCGGAACAGATCGATGTGCTGAGCATTGATATTGATGGGTATGATTATCATGTTTGGGATGCGCTGCAGGATTACAGGCCGAGAATAGTGATTATTGAATATAATCCATCCATTCCTAATGATATTGTAGTAATTAATCCGCATAAGGAAGATATTTTTACCGGGTCTTCAGCAGCAGCTTTGGTGGAACTTGGCAGACGGAAGGGATACTCTTTGATTGCAGTAACACAGACGAATTTATTATTTATCGTGAACGAGGAGTATGATAAGCTGGAAATATGGGATAATGAGCTGTCAGAGCTACGGTCTGTCGATCGACTGAGTGATGGAAGATATTTTCAGACGTATGATAAGAAAATTGTCCTGACAGGACATAACGCTTATATATGGTCGGGAGAAGCTTTTGAAGGTGGGGAGAATAAATACTATTTCAGCAATATTTAGCTAATAGCTAATATATTTTCTATAAGTATTTTATAGATGTATTATATTATTTCCTTGCGTAAATTTGACGGCACATATTCGGAAGTGATATAGTAAAAAGAATAAAAAGGATGGAGGCTACAGTAATGGATCACTTGCAGGAAGAAAAGAAAGAGGCATTAAAAGCGGCGGGAGAATATCTGGAAAAATTGATTCCGGGAATTGGAACTCTTTGTGGGGAATTGAGGGGGGACAGGCAGCCGGATACGGATGAATTCCAGAAACAGTGTATCGACGGCTTAAACTGGGTAATAGAAATTTACAACAGGATTACCGATGTAGTGGATATGGAAAAAATACATACGGAGAAACAGGAGTTAAATGCAAGTCTGATGGAGCTTGGAGCAGCGATCAGGGACAAAGAGGATGAGAAAATTGCCCGTATACTGGAAGAGGCTGTGGTTCCTTTCCTGAACGATTTGAAAGAGGCGGCCAGGTAACGGGGTTCAGTTCTTTTGCATTATGACCGATAAAATATATATGGAGTTTGTTTTCAGTTATTTGGATAATAATTTCGGCTGAAGGGATATCAGCGGCAAGATGCATGGAGGCATACATATATATTTTTTATTTGTGTGCCCCTATTTATAATAGGGGCACATTTTTAAGGAAAGCATTAAGGGTGATCGATGAGGAAACGGGAAAAGAACAGGCTTTTGGAAATCATGGATACGCTGTTCGGCGCAGTAGGAGAGATTCGGCAGTTTATAGGAAGTTCACAGGAAGAAGAAGCAGTATCGCTCCTTGCGGACTGCCAGGAGGCTGCTATTGCAATAGGAAACGCGATAGAACAGGCGGAAGGGGCAGGAACGAGGACGGTGGGTCTGCTGGAAGAATTATGCGAGCTGATTTACGGCTGTGCCTCTTCGATTCCATCGGATGGATCGGGAACTTCGGCAAGCATTGGCATGCAGATAGCGGATAAATGTGCAGAGGCAAGGGAGGAACTCATCCATGGAATAAAAGAACAGAAACTGGCTGTTTTTCTTCCTTATAAAGTTTCCATGTGGGATTCGCTGGAAAGCATATGGAAAGCAGCCAGCGAAGACAGGGATTGGATCAGTACCGTAATGCCGATTCCTTATTTTGATAAAAAAGCGGACGGAACTTTGGGAGAGATGCGCTATGAAGGGGAAGATTTTCCGCCTGATGTTCCGGTAGCCGACTGGGAAAAGTTTTCTTTGGAAAAGGAACGTCCGGATATTATTTTTATTCATAACCCATATGACCAGTACAATTATGTGACGACGGTACATCCTCTGTTTTATGCTTCCAGAATAAAACAGTATACGGAAAAGTTAGTATATATACCTTACTTTATACATCAAAATGATATGGTGGAAGATACTTACTGTTTGCTGCCGGGCGTTATTTATGCGGATATTGTTGTATTGCAGTCGGAAAAGGTAAGGGAACAGTATATCAGATATTTTGAAGAAACTCTTCCGGAATTGGTGCAAAAACAGGGACAGAAAATGGAAGATAAATTTCAGGCATGGGGTTCGCCGAAGCTGGATGCATTGTATCGGGAAGAAGGAGAAGAGGCATTGCCTGGAGACTGGAAGGAACTGTTGGGCGGCGGGAATAAAAAAGTTATTTTTTTTAATACGCATTTGAGCAGACTGATGAAGGAGAACAGCGACGGCTTTTTTAAAAAGATGGAATGGGTATTTCGGATTTTTGGAAGAAGGGATGATGTAGTGCTTTTATGGAGGCCGCACCCCTTAAGCCTGGATACGGCAAAATCGATGAACCCGGGAGCAGTCAGGCCTTATCTCGATCTGGTGGAACAATATAAAAAGGAGAAAATAGGGATCTATGATGATTCCGGAGACCTGCATCGGGCTGTGAAGATGGCGGACGCATATTATGGTGACAGAAGTTCGGTGACAGAGCTGTTCCGGCAGCAGGGGAAACCTGTTATGATTATGGACTGCGAGGTTTTGGAGGAATGAAGGTACACCATCTGACGGATGACGAATTGAGGCAGGTTCAGCTGATACAGCTGGAAATGTTGAAAGAAGTGGACAGGATATGCGGGCTTTGCGGGATTCATTACAACATTATAGCCGGAACCCTGTTGGGGGCAGTCCGTCATCAAGGTTATATTCCATGGGATGATGATGCGGATGTAGCATTTTTGAGGGAGGAATATGAGAAGTTCCGGGATGCCTGTGAAAAGGAACTGGATCATGGCAGATTTTACTTTCAGGATCACAGGAATACGCCGGGATACCGTTGGGGATATGGCAAACTGCGCAGGAAAGGAACGAAATTTCTGCGGGAGTACCAGGAGCATATGCCTTATGAACAAGGGATTTTTATTGATATTTTTCCGTTGGATACGGTTTCGGATGTTAAGTGGATAAGGACGTGGCAGAATTTTCACTGCTTTTGCGTCAGGAAGATAATGTGGGCCCCGGTGGGAAAAACAGCATCCGGGAAAAAGTGGCTAAGATGGTGGTACGGATGCTTGGAGAGAATTCCCGCAGAAAAATTGTATGGACATTATGGCAGGTTGGTAAAGAGATGGAACCAAAAGGATACGGAATGGGTGAGGATCCTTATGTTCCCCACACCAAACGGAGAATACGGATACTTACGGAAATGGTATGAGAAGAGTGAAAAAATAGAGTTTGAGGGGGAAATGTTTTGGGGAATTCAGGATGTGGACGGGTATCTTTCTTTTAAATTCGGAAAGTATATGGAACTGCCCCCGCCGGAACAGCGGAAGGTGCATCCGGTAACGAAACTCGAGTTAGGTGATCCAGTGAGAGGGGAAAATGTATGAAAGGCAGGAAGCGGCCATGAAAAAAGTCATAACATACGGTTCTTTTGACCTGTTTCACGCGGGGCATTACCGGTTGTTGAAAAGAGCAAAGGAATTGGGCGATTATCTGATCGTAGGGGTGACTACGGAGCAGTATGACAGGATGAGGGGGAAACTGAACGTGGAAGAACCCTTGCTGGCCCGCGTGGAAAATATAAGGAAAACCGGCCTGGCGGATGAGATTATCATAGAAGATCATCCCGGGCAGAAGGAAGAGGATATTGTAAAATATGGCATCGATATTTTTACGGTGGGATCTGACTGGACAGGAGCTTTCGATTATTTGAAAGGGAAATGTCAGGTCGTTTATTTGGAGAGGACGAAGGATATTTCCAGCACGATGCTCAGGGAGAAGCTATATCCGATCATCCGCCTGGGGATAGTGGGAACGGGGCGTATCGCGAAGCGCTTTGCGGCGGAGACAAAATTTGTCAGTGGTATTGAAAGCAAAAGCGTGTATAATCCACATAAGGAGAGTGTGGAGGCTTTTGCCGAGAAGAACGGGTTAAACGCTTATTATGAAGAATATGAAAAGTTTTTGGATGAGATAGATGCGGTATATATAGCGGCTCCTCATGAATTTCATTATAGTTATACAAAAGAGGCGCTTCTCCGCGGAAGACACGTGTTGTGCGAGAAACCGCTGGCGTTTTCGAGGCGGCAGGCAGAGGAATTGTACGGGATAGCGGGAGAGAAGGGCATGGTGCTGATGGAAGCGCTGAAAACCGCTTACTGTCCCGGCTTTGAAAAGCTTTGCCAGGTGGTGGAAAGCGGTGTGATCGGTAAAGTTTGTGATGTGGAGGCCTGCTTTACCAGACTGACGGCGGAGGGATCGAGAGAAAGGACAGATGTGAAATATGGCGGCGGATTCACGGAGTTCGGCAGCCATACGATGCTTCCAATCCTGCGGTTTATGGGAACGGATTATAAGGATGTACAGTTTCACAGTATTTTGGATGAACAAGGAGTGGATCTGTATACAAAAGCGAATTTTGTTTATGAGAGAGGGATGGCTGCGAGCAAGAGCGGTGTGGGCGTGAAGTCGGAAGGGCAGTTGGTGATTGCTGGGACGAAGGGATATGTGCTGGCTCCGTCTCCGTGGTGGCTGACGAAATATTTTGAGGTCAGATATGAAGATCCGGGAAAGATCGACAGGTATGAAGTGCCTTTTTATGGGGACGGTCTGCGGTATGAGGTGAAGGATTTTGCCGTGCAGATCAATAAGGGGGAGTTGGATAATGAGAAATTTGGATCGAAGGAATCGATCGCTCTGGCTGGGGTGATGGAGAGGTTTATGGGGGCGAGGGATGCAGAGTAAGAAGGTATCGGTTATCATACCAGTGTATAATACCGTAAATTATCTGGAACGGTGTCTGGAAAGCGCTGTTTCACAGACATATCGGAATATGGAGATTATCTGCGTGGATGACGGCTCCACAGATGGCTCCGGGGAAATCGTGGATCAGTTCGCAGCGCGGGATGACAGAGTCATTGCAGTTCATCAGAGGAATTGCGGAGAAAGCAATGCGAGGAATCGCGGACTGTATGAAGCCTCGGGGGATTACATAGGCTTTATGGATTGTGATGACTGGATTGAGCCGGATATGTATGAAAGCCTGATAAAAGCATTGGAAGATGCAGATGCGGATATGGCGATCGGAGGGTTCTTCCGGGAATTTGAAGAAGCCGGAAAGACGCGGATTACGGTACGGAATGAGAAGTCTGTGGAACCTACAGTATTTGACGGAAAGATGCTTTTGCGCTATTTATATGAAAGAGATGCCTATCGAACATTTGCCTATATATGGGATAAATTGTATAAGAGAAAGGTGATTTATGATAATTCAGATAGACCGATACTGTTTGATGAAAGTATGAGGCTGGGAGGGGATGTCTTGTATCTGGCGCAGTGCGCTTTAAATACCGGACGGGCAGTTTATGTGGACAGGAGCTTCTATCACTATTTACAGAGATCTTCGTCCGGATGCCATCTGCCGGATCTGGCAAGAAAGCAGGACAATATCAGGGCTTATCGAATGGTGCAGCGGAGACTTGAAGAGCATAATGTGGAGCCGCTGGTCATGGATTTCATCAAACGTATTTTGGTCTATCATAGCAGCTATATGGCGGAACTTGCTTACGAACTGAAAGATGGGAATGTGTTAAAGGAGAGCCTGGAGCTGATGCGGGAGTATGAGAAAGAGTACAGAATGTTAAATGCGAACAGGACGGAATGGATCAGACGGTTTGAGGAGATCCTGCAATATAAAATATAGAATGCAGATAAAGAACAGGGAGCAGGAAATAGGATGCGTTGGAAAAATAAAGGACATGAATATGATGAAGTATATGGCAGGATAGTTGAAAAAAAGGGGTTTTGGCTGTTTGGCTGCGGTGATTACGGAAGACAGTTCCTGCAATCTTTTCAGGGTGAAGTACCCGTGATTGGTTATATCGACAATAATCCCGAAAAACAGAAGGAACCGATAAACGGAAAAACCTGTATGGGACTTGATCAGGTATCGCTAAATGAGGATGAGGGAATTATCCTGACAATTTCCCAGTATGACCGTGCTGGAGCAATCGAGCAACTGCATAAATGCGGCTATAGACAAGACATGCATTTTTTTCTGATTGAAGAGTTTATTTCCATTTATTATCTTTATCGGCATGATAAAGTATGTTTTCTGAATATATCATTTTTACCAAGCACCGCCTGTAATTTGAAGTGCAGACATTGCCTGAATTTCAACCCGTTTGCGAAGCAGTTTTATGTCAGGGAATGGGAAGCACTGAAAGCGGATGTGGATCTGTTCTTTTCCCATGTGGATTATGTCATGCAGTTCCATGTAAGCGGGGGAGAGCCGATGCTATATCAGCATACGGCAGATTTGATCGCTTATATTAACGGCAGTTATGGTGACAGGATAGGGACGATGCGTACCGCTACTAATGGGACTGTGGTTCCGTCCGATGAAACATTGGAAAAATTAAGTAAATGCGCAGTGGAGATTGTAGTGGATGATTACCGGAGCGCGGTACCGCAGTACGGGGAGCAGTTTGATACACTGATTAGGAAGCTGGAAAAATATCGGATTAGGTATTATATTAATAAAGTGGCGAGCTGGGTTGACCTGGCACCGGAGAGGACGGATTATTCCATGCTGACCGAGGAAGAACTGATACGCCATCGATCGGAGTGCGGCCAGACATGGCAGGAGCTGAGGGACGGCAAATTATTCAGCTGTAATTATGCGGCCTATGCAGCCGTTGCGGGCATTGCGGGCGGACAGGATGAGGAAGAATGCTATGATCTGAGAACCCATACGGAAGATAGAAAGAAAGAACTGGTGGAGTTCCGGCTGGGTTATACGGAGAAAGGGTATACCAATTTTTGCAAGAAATGCAGGGGATTCACGGCACATGATACGGATGCAGTAGAACCGGCGGTGCAGGTGTCGGGAGAGTAGATCAAACTGAGAGCATAGGAGGATTATGTCATATATGCGTATAGAAAAGCAGAAATTTGATGCAACCGATATTTTTCATAAACTGGGAGAGTGCAAATCGGAACTTCCGGAAAAATATCTGGGTTTTATATGTCAGTTAATAAAAGAGAACAGACCGGCAAAGATTTTGGAGATTGGTGTTTCGGGCGGAGGCACCACATGCGTCATATTGAATTGCTTAGATAAGCTGGATCTGGATAGTGAGATGTATTCCATAGATTTGTCTTATACATATCATTATGATACTTCTAAAGAATGTGGTTATCAGATTAAAGATGCCGATCCCTATTTAAAAAGTTTAAAAAACCATCATTTAGTGTTGGGAAAAACCATTGCGGAGGTTCTTCCGGAAATAGTACAGAGCGGGCCGTTTGATATGTTAATATTGGACACCACGCATTATTTGCCAGGAGAATTATTGGATTTTCTAGTATGCCTTCCCTATTTAGGCGACCATGCTGTCGTAGTTCTTGATGATATCATATTCGCGCATGCAGGGGAGAATACGAATGCGATCGCGACCAGAGTTTTATTTGACTGTGTGGTTGCCGACAAAATTCTCCCAGAATATGATGAGCTGCCTAAC
This sequence comes from Lachnospiraceae bacterium 28-4, assembly GCA_000403275.2. Taxonomy (GTDB): domain Bacteria; phylum Bacillota; class Clostridia; order Lachnospirales; family Lachnospiraceae; genus Kineothrix. The sequence continues at coordinate 49,186 of KE159600.1, read as the reverse complement.
ATGGCGGCGTTTAAGTTAAATGAGGATACGAAAAAGTATATATTTAATTGTTTTTCTGCCTTATCTTTTCCATGGGACTATGCTTTGGATGAACGACAGGTAAAAGCATATAGAAATATTATTGTAAAAGAATACAATGAAGAGTTAGTTCATTCTTTTGAGAAGGGCATGGAGATAAACAGAAAGTCCCTGGATAAAAAACAGAGGATAAAAGAAGAAATCAAGTCAATTATAGCTTTATGCAGGGATAAGGATGTATTGATTTATGGCGCAGGGCAAAGAGGAAAGGCATTATATCGTTTTTTGCAAGACAGAGGAGGGCATATTAAAGGTTTTATTATTTCCGATGACAGAAATAAGGAAGCAGTGGATGAAAGCATACCGATATATCACTTATCGGAAATAGGCGAACAGGAAAACAAAGTAATTCTGGTGGCCGCTGCAGATGGAGAGATTATAAAAAACCTGACAGAGAGAGGAAAAACTTTTATTAATACGCCCAATTATATATTTCCTTTTATAAAAGAGTATTGCAGGATATTTTGCTAAACAAGGGAGTGCTTTGAAAGTATATATGGAAGAATGCCTATGCCATGTCTTGAGAAAAGAAATCAAATAGGTGGAGAGGAGTGATTGTGGTATGAAGTTGTGCAACTGTCGGTTAGACGAATTGCAGAATCAGATCAAAGAACAGAGAGTCATTGTGTTTGGGGTTGGCAAATATTTTGAACTGGATATGAAGAAAATATTGCCGGAAGAAATACTCAGGGCAATTGTATACGCAGTTGATAATGGACAGAATCACTCAAAACTTCAGATTCTGGATGAGGCAGTACCAGTATATCAGCCGATGAAACTGCTGGAAGAGAAAAAGTGCGTCATTCTTTTGGCAAGCAGCCTTCACTTGTATGAAATGTATCAGCAGCTGCAGGATATGAATCTTGGAGAGGATATTCTCTGCTATGCTTTTCCGCTGATTCTGGCAAACAGTATAGGAAAAACAGATGCAAAAATAGAAAAATATATGAAAACGACGGAGAATAGCCCGCAGATAGAGAGGAAAATACACAGCTTTTGGTTCAGCGGAGAGAAAAAACCGGATGCTTACCAAAAGTGTATTGACAGCTGGAAACAGTTATGTCCTGATTATAAAATTCATGAATGGAATATGGGGAATTATGATTATACAAAAAATCCTTTTATGCAGAAAGCAATTCAGGAAAAAAAGTGGGCATTTGCATCGGATTATGCCCGTTTGGATGTGATTTATCATTATGGTGGAATTTATCTGGATATGGATATGGAATTACTGCGTCCGATAAACGGCCTATTGGGGTGTGATGCCTTTTTTGTATTTGATACGCAAAATGATATTGATCTGGCTGCTTTTGCTGCGAAACCGGGAAACATATTGATAAGAAAATTGATGAATCTTTATGAAAATGTTGAATTTTCTGTTGATTTGATGAGCCAGTTCTGTCAGCCGCGGTATATACGTTCGGCTTTGAAAGACTTTGGGGTAGAATTAAATGGCAGCATGCAGATGATTGAACATATGGTATTTTTGCCTAAGCATTATTTTATGCCCCAAAATAGTATTTTGGATCAATCTAGCGAACTGCCGGAAGAAACACTGGCAATTCACAGGCACAACGGTGGATGGCTGGGGACGGATTACCGCGCACGGAAAATGACGGACAGTGAAAAACTGTGGGATTTGTTAGAGGAATAGAGACTGCTATGAAGAAAGAACTAGTTATTGTTATGACAACTGACCAGAATTATATATTACAGACAAGAGTGGCTATTTGGTCTATGTTATGTTCTGCAAAGCGGGGTACTCTTTTTAAAATCCATATATTGTGCAGTCCTCAGTTAGAGCAGAATTATAGAGATAAAATTTTGAATATAAAGGGACAATGGGATAATGTTGACATCTGCTTTGATGAAATAAACGAAGCGATTTTTCAGAATGCGAAATCAGTAGCATATATACCGGTTTCGTCCTTTTACCGTTTAGTTATCAGCGATATATTAGAGGATGAACGATGCCTGTTTTTAGATGGGGATTTAATTATCAATACGGATTTAACAGAAATTTATGATATAGATCTAACAGGAAAATATTTGGCAGGAGTGAAAGACTGCGGGATACAGCGGGATATGGGGGAGTATCATTCCTATAAAGATGAATTGGAAATTCCAACAATGGATGGGTATATTAATGCCGGAGTTCTTGTGATGAATTTAGATTTGATTAGGAAAAACGGTATGAATAAGGCCTTTATATCGTGTATGAACCATTATTATAAAATGATGGATCAGGATATTCTGAATAAATGCTGCTTTGGGAAAATCAAATACTTGGATTTAAAGTATAATTTATTTGTGGATTATTATAAAAGACTGTATTTGCTTGAAAAAACCGCATTTAGTCAAAGAGAAATTTCTAATGCAGATATGTGCAATGGCATCATTCATTTTACAGGCAAGTATAAAGCATGGAATTTTTTTACTGTACGGGGAAGTCATTTATGGTGGGAGTATGCGAAAAAGGCGCTATCGGTGGATGATTATGATGAAATGCATAAGCGTGCCATAGAAGTTACGCAAAAAAATGATTGGAAATATATTATTAAAAGATGCGCAGAGTCAGGGGATATTGTTGTGGCAGGATTTTCGGATATAGGACGGGACGCGGCAGATTCCTTAAAACGCTGCGGCATTGACAGCATAAGGTGTTTTTGTGATAACAATAAGGATAAAGAAACAGCACAGTATCATGATTGGACGGTCTATTCTATGAATGCAGCTTATGAAAAATATCCGAAGGCATTATGGATAAATACAAGTCAGGTCAGTGCCAAGATAATAAGTAGACAGCTTATGGCGATGGGGGTAAAAGAAGAAGACATATTAATTTACATAAGCAAATCGGAAAAATATTATGATAATCTGGATGACCAGTACAAGGAATATGAAAAGAAACTGTTGGCTTTTAAACAAAGCGGCAGGGAGGATCCATGAGTGAGATGCTTGATTTTAGGAGCCGGCGGATTTATTGGCAGGAATTTAACGGAAATGCTATTGGATAAAAGTCGGAATGAACTCGTTTTATTTGATAAAAATGTGATACATATCAGTCCCCAAATACCATTGGAGCAGTTGCAGAGATGCCGGGTGATACAGGGAGACTTTAATCAGGAGACAGACTTTGGCCGATTAACACAGGGTATTGACATTGTGTATCATTTAATTAGCACAACATTGCCTAATAATTCCAATCAGGATATTGGAAAAGGATTGATAGATAATGTTGTTGTGACATCGCTGTTATTGGATTCTTGTGTAAAAAATGAGGTGAGGAAAGTGGTGTTTTTGTCTTCCGGCGGAACCATATACGGAGTGGCCGATAAAACGCCTCTTATTGAAAATGCTGATAATTATCCGATTTCAGGATATGGTCTGCAAAAGATTACTATCGAAAAGTTACTGTATTTATATTGGTACTTATATGGATTGGATTACAGAATCATCAGATTGTCCAACCCGTATGGAAAATATCAGAAGCCCAACGGAGTTCAAGGAGTGGTGACAACTTTTGTCTATAAAGCGATGAAGAATGAGGAGTTGTTAGTTTATGGCGATGGTTCAGTGATAAGGGATTACATATATATAGAGGACGCAGTTGCGGCAATTCTTAATATTGTAGATTATATCGGTGAATTTAAGGTATTTAATGTCGGTTCGGGCAAAGGGCATAGTGTAAATGAAGTAATCAGTATCATAGAAAAAGTATTAAAGAAAAAAGTAACGGTGGAATATCAGGAAAACAGGAAATCAGATGTTCCGGTTAATATTTTGGATATTGCAAGATATGAGCAATGCTTCGGAAAACTGTCAGGATTGACGTTGGAGGAGGGAATTGCGAAGACGCTTCAGTATTTTAATTGTTATTTTAAGGGGCAGTAAATCTGCGCCATAATGGAGATAAGGTATGGTTGATGGCAGTAGTAACATAGATATTTCAATCGTGATCCCTCTATATCGGGGGAAAAAATATTGTTGCCGTATATTGGAACTGATAGAACGAAATTGTGTATTCCACAATCTGAGCCAAGAATGTTCGCTGGAGGTTATTTTTGTGAATGACTACCCGCAGGAGCATATTGAATTAGAGGGAAAAAATACTTTATTTGAAGTCTGTTGTCTTGCGCATAAGGAAAACAAAGGAATACATGCGGCCAGAGTAACAGGAATTAGAAATGCAAAAGGAAAGTATATTATTCTTTTTGATCAGGATGACCTTGCAAGAGACAACTGGATATACAGTCAGTGGCATAAAATTGAAGAGACCAATTTGCCTGTCTGCGTATGTAATGGATGGTTGGAAAGGTTTCGTAAGTTGGGGGATTCTGCAACATTGGAGAAAAATACGAGAAGTTTAGAACTTTTCATACGTTCCGGGAATCCAATTATGTCGCCTGGGCAAGTGATTATGCAAAAGGACTGTATTCCGCAAGAATGGATGGAACATATCCAGCAGATTAACGGTGCTGATGATTTCCTATTGTGGATTATGATGTTAAAAAGAGGATATCAACTGGGCATCAATGATGAATGCCTGTATTATCATACATCTGCAAGGACAAAAGATTCGGTGGACGAGTTTCATATGATACAGTCTCTTAAGGAAACGTTGCAGATACTTTCGGATACAGCAATACTGAATAAAAATGAATGTGGAATACTGCATCAATGGATTGCCTTAATGGAAGCGGCCGGAACATACTGCTCGTGGCAAGATACTAATATTATGCAGACGATAAGGCAGATGAGGAAAAATTCAAAAATTTTCCGTGTCATGCGTAACTGGATCGACTTAAAAAACCAAGGCAAGAATCTATCTTTATTTTTTTCGAAACATCATTATTATAATATCGCGATATATGGCATGGGATATATTGGCGAAAGCTTGTATTATGAGTTGAAAAACAGCAATATCTTTGTAGCATATGCGATAGATAAAACAGCAGTGGATTTTAAACAGGAATTAAAAATATTTCATCCGAATGACGAACTGCCGCGAGCGGATGTGGTGATTGTTACGTTGGTAGAGGAATGTGAAGAACTTTGCGATTATTTGGAGGGAAAGATAGGGTGCATGGCAGTTACCATGCAGAGATTATTATTGGAAACAGATATAGGAGAATGAGGTAAAGTATGCATAACGAGACGATAATATTTGGAATTGGGAAATGCGGGAAAGAATATGTAAAAAGATGTGTGGAATGCAATGTGGACTCTATCCGAATAATAGATTCAAATAAAGAATTATGGGGAAAAGAATTTTTAGGGATTTCGATTGAGGAACCGAAAAAAGTTTTGGCAGATAATGTGGAACTGGTAGTTGTTGCAGTATCTGATAAATATCAGCAGGAAATATTCCAACAGTTGACGGAAGAATATAAAGTATTGCCTGAAAGCATCAAATATTATAAAGAGACGATCGTATTATCCAAAGAGGAACGATACAATATGGGTAATATGCTATTTGAAAAAAAGCTGACAGCCGGAGTAATTCTGACTGGTGCAGAATTATGTAGTTTGCTGAAAATGGATTCACTGAATAGCCTTGAATATTTCTTTTTTCATGAAAACCATAATTTGTTGGATAAATGGCTTCATTATTTTGAGGCATATGAAAGATTTTTCTCTAAATATAAGGGGAAGGATGTTGTTATATTAGAAATTGGCGTGTACAAAGGCGGATCTCTTCAGATGTGGAAAAATTATTTTCAGAGGAAGGGGAATAATGTAAAAGTATACGGCATTGATATTGATGTTGATTGCAAATCTTTAGAAGAAGAAAATATTGAAATATTTATAGGATCACAAGATGATAGAGATTTCCTGCGAAATGTGAAGAAAAAAGTGGGTAGAGCAGATATCGTAATAGATGATGGCGGCCATTACATGAATCAGCAGATTATTACTTTTGAGGAATTGTTTGATGTGGTAAAGGAAGATGGAGTTTATCTATGTGAAGACCTTCATACTTCTTATATGAGCGCATATGGCGGAGCCTATAAAGGAAATACGTTTATTGAGTATTCAAAGAATTTAATAGACGATTTGCATATCCAATATTCGGAAACAAAAGAATGGAGTAGCAATAAATATTCAGCACAGATTAAATCGATTACTTATTATGACAGTATGGTATTTATAGAAAAAAAGAAGGCTGCAGATAAGAGTATTTCCATTCAGATAGAGAATCAATAGTTGCTTGCAAAGGAAAATACTGGGGAGAAGATATCATGAAATTATCAGTAATAATACCAATTTATAATACAGAGAAATATTTACAGCAAAGTATAGAAAGTGTTATCCGGCAAACATACAAAGATATAGAAGTCATTTTAGTAGATGATGGTTCTACAGATGGGTCAGGGAAAATATGTGATCAGTATGCAGAGACTTATGACAATTTTAAAGCAATACATCAGGAAAATGGTGGAAACGTTGCAGCAAGATGCCGTGGAGTAGAGGAAGCAGCAGGGGAATACATAACATTTATGGATAGCGATGACTGGATAGCAGAGGATATGTATGAGACATTGATGAAAGAGGCAGAAATGGAAGGGTGCGACATTATATCCCAAAGCCGATATACCGCTTATGAAGATGGACGCTATTACTTGGTTGAAACTTCCACTATGCTTGGGAGCTATAAAGTAAAAAAGGACTATGACGTGTTTCTGTCAAAAATGATGTATGATGAGGAAGAAGGTCGTGTGGGGGTAGGGCCGACTTTGGGCCATAAGGTAATAAAGTCGGAAATTGTGGCTGATATAGTGAAAAAGGTGGATAAAAATATTGTATTGGGAGGAGATGCCGCCATATTTTATTCAAGTTGTCTGAGAGCAAAGAGTATTTGTATTATAGAAGGAGCTGGATATTTTTGCAGGGTAAGAGGGATGTCAGTTAGTCGTTCTTATGATGTGGTATATTTTGATAGGGTATATACATTGTATAAATATTTTGAGAACTTTTTTGGGGATTATGATGAGTGCTATTGCCTAATGACACAATTAAAAAAACATTTATGGCACTTACTCAGGATACAAATAGAGCAAATATTTGAGATGGAATTTAAGAGTGTATATCTTTTTCCATATCAATTGATCAATAAGGGAAGCAAAATTATTTTGTATGGAGCGGGTAAGGTAGGGAAGTCTTATAATGAGCAAATAAGAAAGAATGAGTATTGTAATATTGCGGCATGGGTAGACAGCAATGCATACAAAGAAAATGAAAATATTATTTCGCCGTTAGAAATTGCCGGATTGGAGTATTCAAGGGTTGTTATAGCTGTTAAAGATAAGAAGATTGCTGAACAAATTGTCAATGATTTAATGGTATTGGGAGTTGCCAAAGATAAAATCGTATGGGAAGAACCAGTTAGGATGCCATGTCTGTAAAGACAGGATTGTGATTCATCTTGGTTGAAAATACCTTGCACGGAAAAGGCATATGGAGGAGGCTAGAGAAAGATGGACTGCTTTCAATATATGAAGGATATTTATTTTGAATCTTATGAGCAGTTTACAAACGAAGTGGATATAGCAAGAAACAATATGTTGAAAGCAGATACCAATGAAATTTGTAAAATTCCAATATGTGTTGATTTAAATACAGCGCAGGAACTGCCTGATGGACGTCTGGATATTCAATATGAGGGAACTAATTTTGAATGCTTCTTTCATTATAAAGAAGTAAAAGTACTGTATATTTTTTTAAATGGTGCAATTACAGGGAAGGGAGCAAATGTACCCATGTTTTCCCGTTGGTCATACTATAAGTTTATGAATGGAAGTCTGCTAAATATATCAGACCCGATGTATAGAATGAATGATGAGTTGAAATTAGGATGGTATTATGGAACAGAAGAGTTGGATCTGCAACAGCGGACAGCGGATTTTGTAGTAAAGATAGCTGATTTGATTGGAGTTAAAAAGAGCAGCATTATATTTGTAGGATCTTCCGGGGGGGGGTATGCTTCAATTGTATGTGCAAGCCGTATAGCTGGGGCAAAGTCGATAGCAATTAATCCTCAGATTGTATTAAAGGAATGGGATCCTTATAGTACAGAATTTACAAAAATTACAGGTATTAGCTTATCACATGATGATAAGTGGCATAGAAATAATCCGATTTATTTTTTACAGAACTGTGTAGATAATAGATATTTGCTATTTGTTAATTTAAGATCTAAACTTGACATGCATCAGGTAAATAATATTTGTCATGCTATGAATAAGAGAGTGAAATACGGACTGAATATTTTTGGTAATGTAGCTATTTGGCTTTATGATGCTGATTTAACGCCATGGCTTGATTATCATGATGTTCAGGAAAATTATTCTTTGTGCTTTTTATTTGAGTTCATTATGAATAGTCCATGGGAAAAATTGGAGCAGTTATCTTCTTTTTTCAGATTAATTAATGAGTTTTATTATGATATGAGAAAAATAGAACAATATTGGAGAAAAACGCCTAATATATCCCGTTTGATGCAAATACAGTCGATAAATAGAAAGATAGCCATATTTGGGTTAGGAGAATACGCTGAAAAATTAAATGATGAATTGTTTTGTATAGAGGAACAAAATTATTATCATGTTCAATATGTAATTGATAATGATCTGCAAAAACAAGGGAGTGTGTACCATGGAATATCAGTGATGCACCCATCGGAAATAGAAAATTGGATGGATTTATATATTATTATTACAAGTTCCCGATTTTATATTCAAATTTGTTAGCAGTTAGAAGATATTGGATTAATTTATGAAAAGGATTTTATAGTATATAAGGATTTGTATCAATAGTAGCAGAGTAACAATAGGAGATATAAGATGTGTGGAATTTTAGGAGGTAATAAATTTAACTGGAATTATGATGATGCTATTTTGGCTCTTTCGCACCGTGGGCCAAACGGACAAACTGTAAAAAGGATAAAGGATATGGTATTATGTTTTGCCAGACTTTCTATTATTGATTTGAATGAACGGGCAATGCAGCCAATGATATCGGAAGACGAAAGGTATGCCATTGTATTTAATGGGGAAATTTATGATTACAAAGAAGTACAACGGGAACTGCAGAGCAAAGGTTATCATTTCAGAACGGAATCAGATACGGAGGTTCTATTATATTCTTTTATAGAATGGAAAGAAAGGGTAATGGAGCATGTGGATGGTATCTTTGCATTTGCGGTATTGGATACGAGGGAGGATAGATTGTATCTTTTCAGGGACAGGTGCGGAGTGAAGCCGCTATATTATTATTATAATGGAGCTGATTTTGCATTTGCTTCTGAGCTGAAGGGTATCAGGACTTTGTGTAAGGATGTGAATTTTGTAATTGATAATACTGCTTTATATGATTATCATACATATTTGTATATTCCGGATCCAAAGACAATGTATCAAAATGTATATAAACTGCCCCCGGCGCATTATTTGGTATATGATACGAAAAGCCATAAGGTAATAAAGAAATCAAGATATTGGAAAATAAAATTAAATACCAATGAAGGAAAAGTATTGTCAAAGAAACAGCTGGATGAAAAAGCGGATGAATTAAGATATCATCTTGGCCGGGTTATTGCAAGGCAGATCATAGCAGATGTGCCAGTGGGAACGTTTTTAAGCGGAGGAGTTGATTCGAGTATTATAACGCTGGTTGTGAGTAAATATTTGCAGAATGTGACAGGATATACTATAGGTTTTCCCGATAAAAGGTATGACGAATCCGTATATGCAAAAGAAATGGCAGATGTTATGCATGTGAATTACAAGTTAAAATATTTTACATTGGATGATTTTAAGAAATATTACCGTGTATTGCTGGAAGCTTATGATGAACCGCATGCGGATACTTCTGTTTATCCGACATTCTTTGTATCTAAAATTGCAAAGAAAGATGTAACGGTTGTATTGACTGGTGATGGAGGGGATGAATTATTCGGAGGATATTTCAGATGCTGGTATGCAAGGGATTTTATTGATAAGAAAAAATATTCCAATAGGAAAATTTCAGAATTATATTTAAGAAATGAGGGAATTCTCAGTCAGTTTGGAGAAAATTTAAAAAATATGTGTGAGGAAGATATCGCATTGCTCTCCTCTACATATCATTATGGGAAATCGTTTGATAGGAAAAAAATCAGAATGAAATATCATATACCAAGGGATTATGATGATTTCTGGTATTATCGAAAATATTATCATAAAGAACTGCCGGCGCTGACAAGGATGAGGTATTTGGACTTTATGACATATTTGAATGGGGATATTTTAACAAAGGTAGACAGGGCTAGTATGAAAGTGTCACTGGAAGCAAGGGTTCCATTTCTTGACCGTGAAATGATTGAGTTTGCTTTTTCTTTGACGCAGGAAGAATGCAATCCACGTGGGGAACTCAAAGGGCTGCTGAAATATGCTTATGAAAGAGAAATTCCAAGAAAACTGCTGGACAGGAAAAAGCAAGGGTTTTCGATTCCCCTTTCATATGTGCGAAAAGGGGGCTGTCCACAGGAGCATTTAATAGAAAGCCTTTGGAATTTGTAAAAGAGAATAATGACTTGGATAAGAATGGGGCAGGAATCAGTATGGTAATAATTTTTGCGGCAAACGATTATTTTGAAAATGGAAAGGCAACAGAAGGTTTTCCTATATATTTACATCGGGTGACAATGGCATTAGCCAAACTGGGGCATAATCCGATTATAGTGGCATGCGGAAAGAGAAATAGGCATTATAAAAAGGAAGGGGTAGAAATATTTACAGTATATTGCACCTCCATGGAAATGCCAATAGAGAGTCTCACGTTTGGATATCAGATATTAAGTGCAAGTAAAGTAATTAATAAAAAAATAAGGGAGATCTCAAAGCAGCGGAAAATTGACTTAATACAATTTACATCATTGCAGGGATTAGCAGCCTGCTATTATGGGAAAACTCCAGCCGTTATGCGTTTATCCTCTTACGCGAAGGTATACTATGCAACATATCAGACTATGGATAAGTCAAAGGTTAAGATAATGGCCTTTTTTGAGCGTTTGGCTGCTGCGCGCTGTAATGCTGTATTTGCGCCTTGTAAAATTACGGCTGATAATTTTGGCGATGATATTGGCAGACCGGTATCGGTAATAGAGACTCCCTTTGTGAATGATGTGGCAATATATGATGAAAGTATATATAAAGACAGATTAGAAGGGAAAAAATATGTTTTGTTCTTTGGGACATTAATAGCAGAAAAAGGAGTGTTAGTAATTGCTGATACAATACAGAAGTTTCTGAAGATGCATTCAGAATATTATATGGTATGTTGTGGGAAAAATGCATTGATTAATGGCAGGAGTGCCGTTAATATTTTGCAGGATGCTGCTGGACATTTTGCTGATCGGTTTGTTTATTTAAAAGAATTATCCCATGAAAAGTTGTATCCTGTTATTCAGAAGGCGGATTTTGTAATTCTTCCATCATTAGTAGAAAACTTGTCAAATGCTTGTATTGAGGCAATGTATTTTAAACGTGTGGTGATTGGAACGGACGGCATAAGTTATGAACAATTAATTGATGATGGAATCAGCGGTTTGTTATGCAAACCTAATAATGCGGATAGTCTGCTGGAAAAAATGAATGAGGCGGCCAGGATGAGTAAAATCCAAAAGCAGGAAATTGGGAAAAGGGCAAAAAAAAGAATTGATCAATTAGCGCCGGAAGTGGTGGTTTCTAAATTGCTGAGGTTTTATCAATATGTAATTGATCATGTAAGTAATAATATAAAATGATAATTGGAAAGGAGCCGGAAATTATGAAAAAAGGGATGGTAGGGCTGATATCAGCAATAGGAGGAGCGGCAGCAGGAATGACTGCTGTTGCTAGGGCATTGGGGAAGCAGATAAAAGGAAGCCAGGAAAAATCGGATAAGCATTTGGCTTTGTTTTTAATGATGAACCAATGGGTTAAAGTAAAGCAGGAAGGGAAGAATCTGGCGACTTATTTGGAGCAAAAGGGGTATCAGAGAATTGCCATATATGGCATGCACTATGCAGGAGAAACTCTGGCGGAAGAGTTAAAAGGGAGCGGTCTGGAGATCGCATATGGTATTGACAAAAGTGCAGATAAATTATATGCGGATTTTCCGATTGTTACACCGGACAGTAATTTAGAAGAAGTGGATGCTGTTGTAGTTACTTCCATTACTTTCTTTGAAGAGATTGAGGAAGTACTGGGAGCTAAGATAAGCTGCCCGATTATATCACTGGAAGACGTGGTTTATCAGGTATAAGAAATGCATTTCAAACGAATAGAAAATGAAACAGGAAAAAGCATGGACGATAAAATTTTGGTAACGCGTTCCAGTATGCCCCCATATGAAGAATATATTGAGGCAATCAAGCCGTTGTGGGATAGTCACTGGTTGACGAATATGGGAAAATATCATCGGGAACTGGAAGAAAAATTGAGAGAGTATCTGGATGTGCCGGAGCTTTCGCTTATGGTGAACGGGCATATGGCTTTAGAGCTGGCAATTCAGGCATTTGGATTTCCGGAGGGTTCGGAGGTTATTACGACTCCGTTTACATTTATTTCTACAACGCATGCTATTGTCAGAAACCGTTTGCAGCCGGTGTTCTGTGATGTGAAAGAAAGCGATGGAACGATAGATGAAACAAAAATAGAGGATTTGATTACGGAAAATACTGTGGCGATCATTCCTGTGCATGTATATGGAAATGCTTGTAATGTGGAAGTTATACAAAAAATAGCTGATCAGTATAATCTTAAAGTGATTTATGATGCTGCTCATGCCTTTGGTGTGAAATATAAGGGGAAAGGAATAGGAAATTATGGAGATGCCTCTATATTCAGTTTTCATGCGACAAAGGTATATAATACGATTGAGGGGGGAGCAGTAGCGGTTAATGAACATAAATATTATGAAAAGCTTTACAATCTTAAAAACTTTGGAATACAGGGTGAGGAATCAGTGACAGAGGTTGGAGCAAATGCCAAAATGAATGAATTGTGTGCAATTATGGGATTGTGTAATTTGAGATATATAAATGATACTTTGGAAGAACGGCGAAAACGTTATGATTTTTATATAAAAAGTTTAAAAGATATTCGGGGCATAAAGACATTTGTTAAAAGTAAAGAAATAAGTAGTAATTATGCATATTTTCCAGTTTTAATAGAAGACGACTGCTGGATAACAAGGGATCAATTATATGATAAGTTAAAAGAAAATAATATATATGCAAGAAAGTATTTTTTTCCATTAACATCTGATCAGATATGCTTTAAAGATAAGTATAAAAAAATATGTTTGAAAAAAGCAAGAAGGCTTTCAAGCCAGATAATCTGTCTGCCTTTTTTTGATACTATGGAGGAAGAGCAGATGACAAGAATTATTAATATCATTAAACAATCATAGGATAGGATTTAAAAAATGAAATTAGGTATAATGCAGCCATATTTTTTTCCATATTTAGGGTATTTCACTTTAATCAATTATGTGGATAAATTTATTTTTTTTGATACAGTTCAATATATTTCGCATGGATGGATGAATAGAAACAGAATTTTAAAGCATGATGGAACGCCTGTTTATATAACAGTTCCGATTAGAAAATGTCCGCAAAAGACCACTATTAACAAAATTGAGATTCAAAATAGTATAAATTGGAGTGGAAAAATCAAAGGTCAGCTAACTTCATATAAGAGAAGAGCTCCCTATTATAATGATGTAATTAGTATATTTGATGAGATAATGGAAAGAAAAAATGGTTCGCTATCTTTGTTGAATATAGAATCTATAAAATTTATATGTAAATATCTGGACATCGATACAGATTTTGAAATTTTTTCAGAAATGAATTTAAAAATTGAACAAGTAAATCAGCCAGACGAATGGGCTTTAAATATATCGAAAGCATTAGGCGCTGAGACATATGTAAATGCGCCCGGAGGTAAAAGCTTTTTTGATAGGATAAAATACAAAGAAGCGTGCATAAAACTTGAGTTTATCCAATCATTATTGCCACCTTATGTTCAGAAGATTGGGCACTTTGAATCAGGGCTGTCAATTTTGGATGTTCTTATGTTTAATTCAAAAGATATTATAAAGGAAATGTTAGAGGAGTTTGTTATATTATGAAAAAAATTTTAATTACGGGGCTTTTTACTTTGCATTGGGGCAGATTACAATATGGAAATGTAGGTAATTACTATATTGTGGAACCGTTGTTTCAATATTTACATAAATATTTTGCTGATTATAGAATACTGACCACATTTCAAATGGACGGCCAATTTGCTGAAAAAGAAAAAATTACTATTGTTCCAATGGAGTATTATTATGGATGGGATAAAAGTGATGTTTCCAATGCCGAAGAAGATGTCAGGCAAGCCCAATGGATGCAAGAAAGCCTGGATTACCAAGATACGCCGTGGCTATCGGTAATTCATGATGCAGATATCATAATTAATGTTGCAGGTGATATGTGGGGAGATAATGCGGAACATGTGGGAAAAGACAGATTTTATGTAGACTGTTTAAAAATGAAAGCCGCGCAAGTGCTGAAAAAGAAAACCTTTTTATTTGCCGTAACACCAGGGCCTTTTACAGATAAAAGGATAGGAAGACTGGCATTGGAAGTATTTAAGGGTTTTACGGGAGTCTTTGTAAGAGAGAAAGTATCGTTCTTAAATTTGAAAAAATGGAATTTTGGAAATGAAAATGTAACATATTATCCATGCCCTTCATTCTTGTTTGAACGGGATAACAGCTACTCGTCAAAATGGCTGAATGGTATCAATCAGAAAAGGAAAAAAACAAAGGTTGCGGGAATAACGTTTGGGGGATTTAATCTACCCTGCGGTCCATATGATATGTGGCCAAGGGGAAAGGAACAGTATGATAATTTTATACGTTTAGCGGAGTATTTAATAGAAAAGTTACAAGTATCATTGTGTATTTTTTCGCACACGAATGGATTTGAGAGGGAACCAGAATTTAAGAGAATAAATGGGCGGGATTTTCAGATATTGCAGCAATTTTATGAGATTCTTATTGAAAAAAATCCTTTATGGAAACAGGAAATTATTTTAATTGATGAGCCGCTTCTTCCGAAGCAAATCAAAACAATAATATCCAGCCTAGATATGTTGGTAACAGGGAGGGTTCATGCGTCGGTTGCTGCAATAAGCTCGTGTGTGCCAACTGTTTTTATTGAGTATGATAGACGTGTTATTTATAGCGATAAAATGCTTGGTTTTGCCAGTGTTAGCGGTATGCAGGAGTACGTTTGTGAGCCAGATAATTTTGAGAATATGATAGAAACAGTGAGGAAATGTTATAAAAATAGGGAAACTATAATTAGCCAGCTAAAATCAGAAGTTCCTAAAATACAAGATCATGCCAAGTCAGCATTTCAAGCAATAAGAAGAAAATGTCAGCCACCTAAGTATGCATTTTATATTTCGGGAAACTCTGATAGATTAAAGCATTTTCTGGAACAGGCATCAGAAGCAGTGATTGGGCAAATTTGTTTTGTGTTTTCGGAATATGAGATTCCGTATGAATTAGGACATCTGATAACCGATAAATCAATTAAAAAGGTCATTTGCTTGTATAAAGATATTAATGAGCAGGAACAAAAAAAGAAAAATCAGAGGTTATCGGATGCTTTAATGAAAAGTCTGGATGAGTTTAATGTGGATTACTGCTTTTCATTTGGAGCGCATTTATTATCAGGAGAAATATTATTAAAGTATAAAAATCATTTAATAAATTTTCATCCATCTATATTGCCTATGTTTCCCGGAAGAAAATCAATTGATCGTGCGTTGGAATCAAAAAGTGCGTTTTTGTTGGGAAACACAGCTCATTTTATAGATGAAGGAATGGATACAGGATTGATTATTATGCAAAGCGTTATACCTGTACAAGCATTTATTGATGCAAATTATAATTATGATTGTATTTTGGATATACAAGTGGAAATGTTGAATCAGCTGATTAAGGCGATTAATGATGATCAACTGGATAGTTTATCTGGTAGAATAAAAAATGCGGATTATCAGGAGTATGCAGTTTTCCCAAGAATAGAAGGAGGTTCGAATGGATAAAGTTGATATAAGCAGGATTACATTGGAAGTGACCAGCAGATGTACTTTAAAATGTGCGTTATGTGTAGCTTTTGTACCGTATGTGAAAGATCCAAAAGACTTAACTTATGAGGAGGCTAAAAAAGTTTTAGAGGAATTTTTTAAAGTGGTTGATTCGGTCGGAATTTTTAACCTGACAGGGGGAGAACCTTTTATGAATCCAGATCTTACTGAGATTGTAAAAGAAGTCATGAAATACCACAAGAAAATAAGGCAGGATATAACATTGGTCACGAATGGAACAATAATTCCCAGCGAGGAGTTCCTTAATCTTTTGAGTGAAAATAGAAGTTATATGAGGCTGGTTATAAGCGATTATGGGAAATTATCTAGTAGGATAGAAGAAATAAAGGAAACATTAGACGAAAAAAAAATCAATTACCGTATAGTGAATTTTAATGGTGACAATTTATCTTATGGGGGGTGGATTGATTTTAGAGACCATAGCCTGAAATGTGCTAATAAAAAAGAAAGAGATGAGCATTCTATGAAATGCATGGATAGTGTCGGTAAATATTTTAATATATCCGATGGTGAAATTCATTATTGCATGCGGTCATTTTGGCGGATAAAAAATGGTATTATTCCCAAAGAAAAGGGCGACTATGTTCCGCTTATGGATTCCAATATTTCAATAGAACAAAAAAAGGTTATGCTGATGGAGATGTATCATGCGAAGAGTGTGGCATCGTGTGCTTATTGTGTAGGGCATAGAAATGATGTAGAACGTCAGATGCCAGCAGAACAATTGTAAAAGAAATTGAATTGGAAGGTAAGAAGAGTATGAAGATTAATATACCTAGTACAGCTATTATGGTAACAGAAAAATGTACACTTAGATGTAAATTATGTTTAGCCTATTCCCCCTATTATTCATCGTATAAAACGATGGATATTGAGCAAGCAAAAATGACCTTAAACACATATTTCCAAATGGTTGATACGGTAAATAAGATATCAATAACAGGAGGGGAGCCATTATTAAATGGGGATTTAGGAGAAATTATACGTGAAATCTATAAATATGAAAATCAGATTTTAGATGAAATAATTATGGTTACAAATGGAACTATTTTGCTGAAGGAAACTCTATTGCAGATATTGAAGTGTAATCCTAAAGTTAAAGTTATTATTAATAACTATGGTGAAATTTCCAAATATGCAGAGCAGAATTATCAGGATTTAAAGAAGTGGGATATTAGAAGCGTTCTTTATGATGAAAATAATAGGTATGGATGGATCGACTGCCGAAATCACGATTTAAAACATAAGACTGAGAGGGATAAAGAAAGACAAGCTCAAAGCTGTGCATTTTTTCAGGGAAAGAAGTATGTGATTAACCGAGGAAAACTATATACTTGTACAAGGTCAGCTTATAGAATTCAGGAAAATGTTATACCATATACAGAGAATGATTATATAGACTTGCTGGATAATGACACAGATATTATGCAAAAGCGCGAAAAATTATTTGCGTTGACAAAATTGAAATATACGATGTCATGTGCATATTGCAATGGATTGATAGAGAATTCAAAGAAGTATAAAGCAGCAGAACAATTAAAATCATGATGTGAAAGGATTGGTAGATTGTGGACACAATAATTCTTAAACGGACAAGTTTGAACATTACCACTTATTGTAACTTAAAATGCAAGCATTGTATAGCTTTTATTCCATATTACAAAGATAAAGTAATGTTGTCATATGAGGAAGCAAAAAACATACTCAAGAATTATTTTATGGTTGTAGATAAAGTTGGGCATTTTAATGTTACAGGTGGAGAACCGTTGCTTAATCCGGATGTATGTAAAATTATGCAAGAAGTTTTTTCATATGAAAACCAGATTAGTACCAATATCGATTTTGTAACAAACGGAACTTTAGAGTTACCAAGTGAATTGTTGGATTTATTTGAAAGGTGGAAAGGTAAATCAAAGATTATTTTGAGTGATTATGGAAAAGATTTATCTACCAAGATAGATAAAAATGAATCATTGCTTATAAAGAGAAAAATCAATTATCGCATTTCAAAGTTTTATGGCGATAATCTGTATTATGATGGCTGGATAGATTTTACAGACCATTCCTTGAAATGGCCGGATAAAGAATCCCGGGATAATAATTCAAAGAAATGTGTGCATTCGGTTGGGCAGTACTATGTGATTAATGAAGGAGAACTTCACAGATGTTCGCGTTCGTTTTTTAGGATGAAAACAGGAATTATTCCTAAAAAACAAGGCGAGTATATTTCATTGATAGATAATGCATCTCTTGAAGAAAAGAAAAGGCAGTTGAAAATTATGCAGGAGTCCATAAGCACTACTTCCTGCGCTTATTGCGTCGGATTGTGCAATAATATTCCAAGAGTGGAACCTGCACAGCAATTAGGGGGGGGGAAGCAGCATGAAGAAAATAGAGACAATGAGTTATTATCAAAAAATGAATAAGATATATGAGCGGCTATTGGACAGGGAATCGAAAGTTTTGTTTGAAGCGAGGATTTCATATTTATTGGATCATAATCAGGATAATTATATGAAAACAATTTGCGGGGTATATAATGACTGGAAGGCAATAGATTTTAAGGAAAGGGAAAAATCAGGAGATATCATTATATTTGGATGTGGTCATGATGGAAAAATGGCAAATGAATTATTATCTGCATGGGGATATAAAGTTCTTTGTTTTTGTGATAATTACCAATATGGCACAGTAGTAGATGGAAAGAAAGTATTGTCAGTAGATGAGGTGGTTGAGAAATATAGAAATATTACAGTGCTTGTTGCTTCTATAAAGTATGGGAAAGAAATGTATATTGAGTTGGTACGAAAGGGATTTTTTTATAAAAACATAGTATTGCCTAAATATGAAAGAATTTTAGCTACGCGGGGCAGACAGTATTTTGATGCGTTTAAACCGTGTTCGGAAGAAGTATACGTTGATGCGGGGGCTTTTGATGGAAGGGATATATTTCATTTTAATGAATGGGTAAAAGGAAATTATCGTAAGATATATGCTTTTGAGCCAATAAAAAATATGTATCAAGAGATATGTCAAAAGGTGGAAAAGGCAGGAATAGAGAATATACAGGTTTTAAATAATGCTGTATGGAATCGGAAAGAAGAAATATATTTTGTGGAAAATGCGGCTGGCTCTCATATAGATAATAAAGGAAAAGCAATAGTAGGGGGGGTTGATATAGATTCTATAGTGAATCAGGAAAAGGTTACATTTATTAAAATGGACATAGAAGGTGCGGAACTGAAAGCTTTGGAGGGCGCTAGAAATACAATTATAATAAATCATCCTAGGCTGGCAGTATGTATTTATCATAAAGCGTTAGATGTAGTGGATATTGCATCTTATCTTTTGGAACTTGTTCCAGAGTATAAATTCTATATTCGCCAGTATGCTTCAAATATGTGGGAAACAGTATTATATGCAGTTATATAGACGGAGAAGTATAATTTACAAGGAGAAGATGATGATATGAATAATCCATTGGTTTCAATAGCATGTATAACATACAATCATGAAAAATATATTAGAGATGCGATTGAAGGTTTTTTAGCCCAGAAAACCAGTTTTGATTATGAAATCATTATTCATGACGATGCATCTACAGATCAAACTGCTGATATTATTAGGCAGTATGAGGAAAAATATCCTGATAAAATACGGGGCATATATCAGAGCGAAAATCAGTTTAGCAAGACAAAAGGGGTTGGAATTACGAAAACTTATGTATACCCGCTCTGCAGAGGAAAGTATATAGCTTTATGCGAAGGGGATGATTTTTGGATTGATCCGAATAAACTTCAAATACAAGCAGACTATATGGAAAGCCACCCAGAGTGTGTGATTGCCTGTCATGATGGAATATGCATTGACTATAAGGAATTTAAGGTTTATCCAATGCACCCATATCTAGAGGAGAAATATTTAACTGAGGAAGAAGTCATTATTCAATATTATGGTGATTTTCCGACCGCATCGATGATGTGCAGAAAAGATATGTATAATTTTGAAGGTTTTTTTATGCAAAGTGGTATAGGAGATTATTCCCAAGAATTATATGCAATTACCGAGGGGAGGATCTATTTTTCTACTCGTATTATGTCGGTATATCGTTGTATGCATGAAGAGAGCTGGTGTAGAGTTCACAGCGAAAATATTGTGCAAGGGCTTTTGATGAGGGGTAAAGTCATAAATTTTCTGCGCCAATATGATGAATATACAAATAGAAAGTATCATTATGCAATTATTTACAAAGAGCTTTTGTTTGTTTTGGGAGGTTTACATTTATGTCGTAATTTAGGTGTTATTGAATTACAGGAATTCATTCAGCAATGTAATGAGAAAATGAATAAGCAATATAAGGAGTTTTTTACTAAGTTAATAGATGTGTATAGACAGATGAAAGAGGAAGCGTATTATCCGGAATCAATGAAAGCGTTTGCAGAGCAGTATACTTATATATACATATATGGAGCCGGAAAATATGGGCAAAGGGTTGCCAAGCAGCTGCTCAATAATGATAAGGATTTTGAGGCCTATATCGTATCAAAACCATCAGGGCAAAAAAAGGAAGGAAAACCAGTAATTGGGATAGATGAAATACCGTATCCTATGGAAAGCGTAGGAATTATTATTGCAGTGAACGTTTATAACTGGAATGAAATCAGAGGACAATTTGAAAATAATGGACGGTTTAATTATATATATCCTTATGGAATAACAGAAATGATATAATTTATCTGAAAGAGGTGAGGGTAAATGAAGAATTTTAATCATAAGAGAGGAATTATATTATATGGAACCGGTCTGGAAGGAGAAAAGTTTTTCAGCAGATTAAAAAATAGTGATGAAGTCCTATATTGCATTGATCGTAGAAAAAGGAACGTTGGATTTCATGGCAGACAGGTTTTTGGATTAGAGGAAAAAGAGAAGGAACTGAAGAATCATTTGATTGTGGTTGCAGTAACAGTGAATGCTTGGCGGGAGATAAGAACAATTTTGATGAATAAGGGATTAAAGGAGTATTCAGACTTTATTCATGCAGATGCATTTGGGAAAAAAATAGCAGTCATATATGGAAATTGTCATATGCAGGGCCTGTGTGAGTATTTGCAGTCAAATTATTTTTTTATAAAATATTATTATATCAGTTTTCATTATATTGGGGAATATGAGTATCCGTCCAGTGTGGAGCTGGAAGCGTGTGATGTTTTGATTTCACAGGATATACAAAAAGAGAATGGCTTTCATATGCCGGATGCTGATACGTTGTGCAGACAATTGGGGAAGAACGCAAGAAAAGTTATTCTTCCTAACTTATATGGCTGTAATTTATTTTTTCCGCAATGCCAGGTTCCACCTGACGACCAAGTGCGTAAGCATTTAGGAGAGGATGCGATAGATTCAGCGGCATATGATGCAATCAGGGAGCAGAGAGTCAGAGTTACGGTGGAAAGTATTGGCAGAAGAGATAAATACATTGATGAGTGTTATCGGAAAGGATATTCCATAGACAAGATTAAAGAACATATTTTAAACAGTGCAGTATGGAACCGGGAAGAAATTAGATGGAACTTTTCCGACCAGCTGCAAAAATTAAAAGAACGTGAAAGAAAGTGTGACATTGTTATTTCGGATTATATCGAAAAATCATACCAACAGAAACAACTATTTTATGAACCTTTTCACCCAACGGAGACTGTAATTGAAGAAAAAGGAAGAAGGGTTTTAAAACTGCTGGGAATACCGCAGGATGAAGAAAGGCCTATGAGGCGGTCGATGGGCGCAATGGAAATGCCAGTTTATGGTTGTGTGAAAGAAGCGTTAGGGTTACAGTTTGAACAGAAGATTTTAAGGAGAGATTGTTCGGCGACATTGAATAATCGGCCAGAAAGTTTGGATGAGTATATAGAAAATTACTTGATGTGGGTTTGGGGGGGGGGTAATATCTTAGTTGTTTATGTTTACCGGGTAGTAAGTCTTGCGTATATGCAGTAATTGACAGGCAATTAAGTTCTGAGGAGAAAAGATGCAGGAAGAAGTATTATCGTTTTCAAATTGCACTATAATTAACCAGGAATTATTTTTTGTGGAAACCCAGCATGGGCTGCCGGCTCGAATGAACCCTGATAATGGAGATGTTTCCTATTGTAATATTATGGAAAACTATCTATTGAAAAAGGGGGATATAATAGACGATATCCGTACGTTGGAGGGGTGTGCGTATGCTCTGGAAACATCAGGAGAAAATATAATTAGATTTGATTTGGAGAAATTACAATGCCAGCATATACCATTACAATGTGCATGGCGCAAATGGGGAAATTTTGTTGCATTTGAGCAGTATGGTTCTAGCTTCTATATTTTTCCCCGGTATGGAAATAAAATTTGTATCATGAATATTTTTGATAATAAAATATCAGAAATATTCGATTTTTTTGATGGGATATCAGAATTGCAATGCAGTTGCAGAGTTGGTTGTAAGGTATGGCTTATACCATGTGGTGTAGCTGCAATAGGGTGTTATGATTTATCTAAACGGAAAATGCAGATATATGAATTAGACAGAAAAATTGATAATTGTGTAATGGCAGTTTCTGCAGAGGAAAGCATCTATATTCTGAACAGATCCGGCATTATTTATAAATGGGATATGTATGAATTAAAGCTGGATGAGGTAAGGAGGATAGAGGCAGAAAACCGTTTAGATAAATCTTTGTATGCAAAGATAATATATGCTGCGGATAAGTTAATTATATTGCCAGCGTTAGCAGATCACATTAAGATTTTAGATCTGCGGGACGGTACAATAGAAGTTTATCGCGACTATCCCGAGGATTTTTTTTATTATGATATAGAGTATATGAAAGAATGGACTAAATACCAAGGGATGTGTGAAGATGATAATTATTACTATATGGCTATGCGGCATGAGAATTATCTGTTGAAAATTAGCAAAGGGACAGGGATGTTGTTATGGGTGAAGCCCCATATGCCATTAAAAAAGGATCGGATAAAAATTCAGACCCCATTGAGGGAAAGAACATTTAAGAAATTTTTCGAGGAAGGGGAGCGCTTTTTTTTAGAAACATACGTGGATATTGGAAATTTTTTGACGGAAGTGCCACAAAGGGAATATATTGTTGAAAAAACCAATATTGGCAAAGAGATATTTGAGAAAATTAAAAGATGGCATTGCGGAGGAAATCAATGATCCGCTTTTACGATATGGAAGAGAGATAGCCAATCTGGGAAATACCGTCATCTATTGGGAACCGCATGCGTGGCAGCGGGGCATAGTAAAAAGGTGGTCATGCTGGTTAGGAAGCAGTGGTTTCAAAGGGCTTATACTAAGTACGGTGCGTAACAGTTATGTTCGGGCAGACTCCTATATAAAGAATAAGAAAAAAGCAGTATGGGAGTTTATTTTCGGCCTTGGAGAGAATGAAAAGGAGAAAGGTTCATCTTGTCGGGGATGGGAGGAAATTGTGATAAAATTTGAGGATTTGAAGAAAATGCCGCGCGAAATGTTGACAAATCTTTGCGAACGGCTGCATATTTCTTTTGACGAAAGCTTAATGCAGTCAACCATCCATGGGAATACCGTATTTTATAGAGGAATTACAGGGTTTGATTTAAAGCCGGTATATAATCTGTATGAAGAATATTTTACAAGCTTTCATTTTATACAGGGAGTGTTCAGGGGAAAACTTTGGCAGATGCGGTTTAAGGAGATAATGAATAAGGATGAACCGTTTTAGGCTGCCTTATAAAGAGATAATATTGGAGGAAGCCATGATCCGTTTTTACGATAAGGAAGTATTTTGCACGGAATACGACAATTTAAACAGGGGTGAACTGCGGTCTTTTTTCCTAAAAGGGAACCAGTCAGAAATCGTATGCGTCCTGAAAGAGGGAAATTATATAGGATATATTACATGGAATTCTTTGCTGTGTAATGATGACATATATGAAAGCATACAGAAAGAGTATATGATTCTGGATGAGAAAGTGTGGGAAAACGGAAGGAAAAGTTTTGCTAGACATAGGATGGCTTTTGGCGAGGCGGTTCAGATTCCAGTATTGAATAAGGACGGCCAGCTGATTTACTTTGCCTGGCAGGATGAAGAGGCGAACCGTGAATTGAGAATGCTGAGAGAATTGGAAGAATGTAAAGAAGCATTGACTTTCCGCGATTTAAATCCGGAGTATGAAGGGGTTACGATCCACGGGTTTCACGAGCTTGCTTATTATATGGCAAAATATTTGGCTGGGTTAGGAGTGGCTGTCAATGTAGAAGGAGAGCTATGGAATGAATTCGGCTTTTGGGAAAAGAATGAGATGCCGGCTCACAAAAATTATGAAATATGGGCGGAGGGAGTCTGGCAGAGGAGCAGCGATCTGCAGCATGAAAGGCTGAGAAGCGTTTCGCCGGAATTTGAATGTGTGGACGAGATTTATGAAGCCAATATCAAAGCCGGAAAAATAACGGATGCGGAGGGGGAAGCGGACGCGCTGTTCCAAAAGTTAAAGAATAAAAAAGAAATTATTATTATCGGAACAGATGCGGAATCACAGGATACATATAACTTATTGTTAAAAAACAGGATTGATATATGTGCTTTTTTGGAAGAGGAGAGTGGGGGGGAAGAGAGACGATTATTCGGCAAGCTGGTTTTAGGGAAAATGGAGATTGCAGACAGATTTGGCGATGCAGTTTTCATAGAATGCCATTTCCAATACAGCGCATGGGGATTTGGCGGGGTTGACCATTATGACTATGAAGGATACCGAAGGAATGACAGATATTTTTTACTGCGTGACTATATGGGAATGACAGGGGATAATATTCGACATGCATTGCAAGGAAAAAATATATTGTTTATAGGAGATGTTGATTTATGCAGCAGGGTTTGGAAGTGGCGGGAACAATATGAAGCTGGGACGGGCAAGGCAGGATATTGGGATATTCTGGAAGAAAATGAACCGGGAGCAATAAAGCGGCAGATGCCAACTGTAGTAAAAGAAGAAGCAGGGGAGTATGATGTTATTGCGTTGGTGGCGGTGCAGTACGATGGAGACGACAGGGTGGCAGCGGGAGTTGCGGAAAAGTATGGAAAGTATATTAAGAAATTGAAGCAATATGGAATATATGATTATACGGACTATTTTTCTGATAAATTTAAACTGGCCGGCCTTCCAATAAAAGAGGAAACAAACATAAAGAAGGAATTATGCCCTTTAGGAATAGTAATTGGAACGATACCATGGTATAGCGGAAATTACCTGATTCGATGGAGTCTTGCCGGTCATCCCCAAATTATGATGATGGAGGAGTATAATTATCTGAATGATAATTTGTACTTCATTTGTATACGTTTGGCAGGGAAGGAACCGTCAGAGATTATGCCTTGTTTTTGGCGCTTATACCAGAGGGAGGCAAAGGAGGGGGAGGGGGAGAAAGACTTCCCGGATAAAGAGAAGTTTACCAAAAAGATGGATGAGTTATTGAAATATGGAGACTGCTTTACATCCCAGGAATTGTTTGTAATGTTCCATATTGCCTATGAAGCGATGTATGGAAGGGAAATAACGAATCTGGGAAATACTGTTATTTATTGGGAACCGCATGCGTGGCAGCGGGGTATAGTGAAAAAGTGGTCGTGCTGGTTAGGAAGCAGCGGCTTACGAGGTTTTGTGATAGGAACAGTACGTAACAGCTATATTCGGGCAGGCTCCTGCATCAAAAATATAATAGGGAGAAAATCGATATGGGATTTCATGCTGCGGCTTGGAACAGCAGAAAGGGGAGAGAAGGAATCCTGTCAGGGATGGGAGGAAATCGTAATAAAATTTGAAGATTTGAAGAAAAAGCCTCGTGAGATGCTGGCGAATCTTTGCGAACGGCTGCATATTGCTTTTGACGAAAATTTAATGCAGTCAACCATTCATGGGGATACTGCATTTTATAGAGGAATTACTGGATTTGACTTAAAGCCGGTATATAATTTGTATGAAGAATATTTTACAAGCCTTGACAGGATGCGGATATGCCTGTTGAGCAGTGCTTTTCAAAAGAAATATGGCTATCCGTTTGTGAATCCTATGGACTTCAGCAGGAGGGAGTTGCAAGAGATGTTTTTGAAGGAGTTTTTCTGGGAAAGGATAGCAGAGGCTGCGGCGGGAAAAGATGAGACAAGCATGTATTTTGTGCAAGAAAGGGTAAGAAAAAAGCTTTGGCAGATGCGTTTTTATGAGGTAATGAATACAGATGAGCTGTTTGATTCATAACAGATAAAAGTTTCCCTTGACAATGTTGTTCATATTGGTGATTATGGTAAGAGAAACAGCAATAGGAACGATAGAATATAGTTATGGGAGATAGCCATGAATCAGCCAACGGATTTTTCAGATAAAAGGCTAGGCACAAAAGCGGAAACTTTGAAAATATTATATCCTCATATAAAAAAGGCAAAAGTCCTTCCCCAGTTTACTTTCACCGCAGGAGACTGGCAACACCGTCGTGCAGACATTATATCAACATTCCAGAATCTCGAATGGAATACTAGCGTAATCGTCCGAAGCAGCGCCCTGAACGAAGATACACAAACCCAGTCCCAGGCAGGAAAATACGAATCCATAGCGAATGTATCGGGCATAGAGGAATTTCAGGCTGCAGTAGAGCGGGTCATTGCGTCTTACGACGATTCCGATCCGGGGAACCAGGTTTTGGTTCAGCCGATGCTGGAAAATGTGGCAATATGCGGCGTGGCATTTACCTTGAACCCGAATACCGGAGGCAATTATTATGTGATAAATTATGATAAGACGGGTTCTACATCGGCAATTACTTCTGGCAGCGGGAGAAACGATTTCTTATATTATCAATTTAAAAAGGCAACGGCAGAAAGCAGTTTAGAAAACAGAAATAATAAGAAGTGTCCCAAGGAAATGAGACTAGTAACAGCGGCGCTAAAGGAACTGGAGGATTTCTTCGGCCAGGAAAATTTGGATGTGGAATTTGCTATAACTGAAGACGGGGAACTGTATATCCTGCAAGTGAGGGCGTTATGCCTGAATGTAAAACCTGCGGATAGAGAAAAGCAGCTTCAGGAACTGCAAAGGATAGAGCAGAAAATCAGGAGCGATCAGACACCAAAACCGTTTTTGTGCGGCAGAAAAGCTATATATGGAGTGATGACAGACTGGAATCCGGCCGAAATGATAGGAATCCGCCCAAAGCCATTGGCTATGTCTCTTTACCAAGAGGTGATTACGGATAGCGTTTGGGCATACCAACGGGATAATTACGGCTACCGAAATTTGAGGAGTTTTCCTTTGATGGTGGACTTTGGAGGGCTGCCTTATATTGATATCCGTGTCAGCTTCAATTCTTTTGTGCCGGCGGGGCTTGACGAAGAAATCAGCGAAAAGCTGGTGAATTATTATCTGGATCGGCTGGCGGAAAATCCTGAGAAGCATGATAAGGCGGAATTTGAGATTGTATTTTCCTGTTATAGTTTTGATCTTCCGGAGCGGATACAGGTCTTAAAAGAATACGGCTTTTCGGAAGAGGAAATAGAGAAAATTATTTGTGCATTAAGGGACGTGACTAATCATATCACTGACCATAAGGAAGGCCTGTGGAGAAAAGACTATGAGAAGATCAAAACCTTAGAGAAACGGTACGATGAGATCATGGGCAGCGATATGGGAGATATCGAAAAGGTATACTGGCTGCTGGAAGACTGCAAGCGCTATGGCACGCTGCCTTTTGCCGGGCTGGCGAGGGCGGGGTTTATTGCGGTGCAGATCCTGCAGTCTATGGTTAGCTGCGATATACTTACGAAGGAAGATTATGAGTTGTTTATGGGAGGCGTAAACACGGTAAGTTCGAGGATGAACCACGATTTTAAGGAATTGTCTCCCAAAGCTTTTTTGGAGAAATATGGGCATCTGCGGCCGGGGACTTATGACATTAATTCCTTAAGGTATGATGAAGCGCCGGAACTTTATTTTGATTGGGGAGTGGAAGTAGAAAGAGAAGAGGAAAAAATGCCGGATAAAGGGATTTTCCGTCTTTCATTAGATCAGCTTAGGAGGCTGAAACAGCTACAGGAGGAGAACGGGCTGACAAATGATGTGTTGGAGTTGATGGATTTTATTAAAACAGCTATCGAGGGACGGGAATACGGGAAGTTTGCATTTACCAAAAATTTGAGTAAAGCGATCCAGATGATCGGCGGCATTGGAGAGGCAGCAGGAATTAGCAAAGAGGACTGCGCATATATGGATATTCAGGCTATTCGTAAATTGTATGCCTCCACTCAGGACATACGGTTTACGATGCTCCATTCTATAGAACAGGGGAAAAGAGCCTATGGGATAACCCGGACGATTACTCTTCCGCCGCTCATCATAGAATCCGAAGAGGTCATGCAGTTTTTCTATCCGGATTCAGAACCGAATTTTATTACGTCTGATAAGGTGGAAGGGGAAGTATATCTGTTGGATGGCGTAGCGGAGGCAGAAGGAATGGAGGGAAAGATCCTGCTGATTCCAAGCGCCGATCCGGGATATGACTGGATTTTTTCCCATAGAATCAAGGGGTTTATTACCATGTATGGCGGTGCGAATTCCCATATGGCTATACGGGCAGGTGAATTGGGAATTCCGGCGGCGGTAGGAGTGGGATCAAAAGATTTTGAGGAATATAAGAAAGCGCACGTGATTGAACTTGATCCATTGGCGAAGTGGATCAGGGTGCTGAAATAGTTATTGATTAGAGGCAAAAGAAAGAGAAGAGGATAAAGCGAATAATGAAGACAGAATGGGATTACACTGATTTGGCAGATGCTTATTTGAAAAGGCCTGATTATGCGCAGGATGTGATTGAAAAAATGCTGGAGATGGCTGGAATAAGAGCGGGTGATATAGTATGCGATGTTGGGGCGGGGGCGGCTCATTTAACGATAAAGCTGGCAGAGTATGGGTTAAGCGTTTGCGCGGTAGAACCAAATGATGCCATGAGGGCAAACGGAATAAAAAGAACGGAGAGATTCCCCAAGGTGGAATGGTATGAAGGCGTTGGAGAAAAAACCGGAATGGAAACAGGGAAATTCGATCTTGTAACTTTTGGATCTTCTTTCAATGTATGTAACCGACAGGAAGCATTACAGGAAAGCAGCAGGATTTTAAAGCCGGAGGGTTGGTTTGCCTGCATGTGGAACCATAGAGACCTTGAGGATCCGTTGCAGAGCGGGATAGAGGATATATTAAGAGCGCATATAAAAGATTATGGTTATGGGACAAGGAGAGAAGGCCAATCAGAGGTGATCAGGGAGAGCGGTCTGTTTGAGGAAGCAATATATATAGAAGGAACGGTGCGGCATCAAATACTGGCAGAAGATTTCATTGAGGGCTGGAAATCCCATGGGACAGTATACCGCCAGGCCAAAGAAAAATTTGATATAATCAATAAGGAAATCCGGGAATTTGTGGAGTCAAAGGAGAACGAGTATATCGAAGTTCCTTATACTACGCGAATCTGGATGGCCAGGAAAAAGCAGAAGGGAACACATATATGAAACACGGTGATTTTACAGCATTGGCAAAATACTATGTAGACAGGCCAGGATACTCTGCGGTCTTATTGGAATATGTTAAGTCCTATTTGCAGGGAATCAAAGAGTCAGATATCGTGACGGCGGATATTGGAGCGGGAACAGGCAAACTTACAGAAAATTTGGAACAGATCGGTTGCTCCGGATATGCGGTAGAACCCAATGATGCCATGAGGCAGGAAGGGGAAAAACTGTTCAAGGAAAGAAAAAGCTTTGCCTGGCTGAAAGGAACCGCAGAGGAAACAGGGCTTCCTGATAATTCTGTGGACTGGGTTCTGATGGGTTCTTCTTTCCATTGGGCGGATGCACCGAGGGCAGTGAAGGAATTCAGGAGAATATTGAAGCCGGGAGGGCTATTTACTGCAATATGGAATCCAAGGGATATCGAAAGAAGCGAGCTCCATAAAGAAATTGAGTCCGTGGTTCATGCTGAAATTCCGCATATGAAAAGAGTTTCGTCCGGCGGCACGGTGACGACGGAGGAAATGGAAAAAAAGCTATGCGCGGGCGGGTATTTTAAAAATCTTATATTTATGGAATGCAACCACGAAGAGGTGATGACAAAAGAACGGTATATGAATATCTGGCGTTCAGTGAATGATATCCAGGTACAGGCAGGGGAAGAAGGGTTTCGCCGGATATTAAACGGGATAGAGGAAAAACTGAAAACATACGACACCGTGGCCGTGCCGTACCGCTCCCGGGCATGGACGGCGCAGGTCTGCAAATAGAGCTATTGAGACAAAGGATATCCATATGAAAAAAACAATTATCTATACGCAGCGGGTGGAAATCGTGGAAAGCTATGGGGAACGGCGTGACTGCGCAGATCAGAATATTCCACGCTTCTTGGAAGCGTGCGGCTATATGCCCGTTCCGGTATCCAACGCGCTGTGTGCATTGGAAGAATATGTAGATAGGATAGCCCCAGCAGGAATCCTGCTGACCGGGGGGAATTCCTTGGTTCGGTATGGAGGAAATGCACCTGAAAGGGATGACGCGGATAAAAGGCTGCTGGCGCTGGCGATCGAAAAAAATATCCCGGTTTATGGATTTTGCAGAGGGATGCAGTCCATATTGGATTATTTTGGATGCAGTTTGGAAAACGTAAGCGGCCATGTGGCAGTCCGCCACCGGATACAGGGCGAATGGGGGAGTTTGACGGTAAACAGTTACCATAACCAGGCATCCAGGGAGGTGAAGGAGCCTTTGCGGGCAGTGGAAACGGCGGAAGACGGGGCAGTCGAAGCGGTCGAATGCCAGAGGCATAAGATCATGGCGACGATGTGGCATCCGGAACGGGAGAAACCGTTTGCTAAGGCCGATATGGAGCGGGTCAAGAAGTTTTTTGGATAAGGAATGGAAAGCACGAACAGCAGTGCGGAAACGGGGGCGGGGATGAAAGTAATTATATTGGCGGCAGGACAGGGAACGAGGCTGAGGCCGCTGACGGACGACAGGCCGAAGTGTATGGTAGAGGTAAATGGAAAGAGCATTATCGAGAGGCAGCTTTCTGTCATGCATCATTGCGGCATCCGGGAAGAGGATATTACGATTGTGGCCGGATATAAAGGAGAGGTTTTACAGGAACTCTTCCGGGAGACAGGGATGCATGTTATCATAAATGAAGATTATGAGAATACGAATATGGTATGCTCCTTGATGTGCGCCGGGGAAATGATGGAGAGAGAGGATGATATCCTGATTTCTTACGGCGATATTATTTACAATGAAAAAGTACTGCGAACCATATTGGGGTCGGAAGAAGATGCTTCGGTAATCGTAGATGACGGCTGGTATTCCTATTGGTCGGAGCGCTGTGAGAACCCCTTGGATGACGCGGAAACGCTGTTGTTTGATGAAGAGGACTATCTGACCGAGATCGGGCAGAAAACGACGGATCTGGACAGAGTGCAGTCGCAGTATATCGGTTTGATGCGTTTTAAAGGCAAAGGAGTGGACGCGGTGCTGGCTTTGGCGGATGAGGCGAAAGAGCGCAGCCGGAAAGGGGTGCCGCTGTGGCGTACGTCCAGGACGTACCAGAAAATGTATATGACGGATCTTCTGCAAGGGCTGATCGATGAGGGCAACAAGCTGAAGGCAGTGCATATCGACAGGGGCTGGTTCGAAATTGATGATTGTGAAGATTTAAAGGTGGTGGAACGGCAGCTGGCTTGAAGAATGGAAAAAAGATTAGAAAAGCAACAGGATTGCGGCATATTTGCACCCTTTAAAAAAGTATAAATGGAAGAGGAGGAAAAGGTATGGATGGAAGATTGTACTGGATCACTGGGCTGTCAGGCGCCGGGAAGACTACGATAGGGAATCTTTTATATACATATTTGAAGGGTAAGTATCCCAATACGGTGATTTTTGACGGGGATGCCTTACGTCAGGCGTTTGGGAATGATTTGGGGTATTCGGCAGAGGACCGCTTCCAATGCGCCATGCGTTATGCCCGCCTGTGCAGACTTTTGGTAGAGCAGGATATACATGTGGTTTGCTGTACCATTTCCATGTTCGACCAGGTGCGGGAGTGGAACCGGAGGAATATAGAGAACTATTCGGAGATTTATATTGAAGTTCCTTTGGCCGTGCTGGAGGAACGCAACCAGAAGAATCTTTACCGGGATGTGAAGGACGGAAAACGGGAGGACGTGGTGGGTATGGATCTGAAACTCCAGCTGCCTGAGAACCCGGATATTCGGCTGGTCAATGATGGAACCAGGACTCCTGAAGAAATGTGCCAGGTGCTGATAGGAGAGCTGGCAAAAGAAAGGCAATGAACGCCAGCCTATTGCCTTTCTTCTAAAATCTGTAAAAATGTTTCAGCCCGGTTTTTCCATCGATGGTTCAGCCGGGCTTTTTCACAGCCGTTGGCAGCAATTTCCAGCAGGTGTTTTTCATCGGATAAGAGTTCTCTTACCAACGCAGGAAGCTCATCGAGCCGATTCAGGGAAAAGAGAATGAGATCCTGGCCATTGACAAAGATATCTTCTAAAATGCGGCTTCTGTCAGATAATACCGCAGACTGGCAGAGCATGGCATTGAGGATGCGTTCTGTCAGCCCGTCTTTATGCCAGGACATGATATTGAGGGAGATTTTGGAACGCTCCATAATAGCCAGTCCTTCCCGGGGGGTGGCAGAAGGATGGCAGATCAGGTTCTGGCAGGAGGCAAAGGGAGCATTCTTCCATGTATCGCCGTACACATGTATTTGAATTCCGGCATGAAGAAGAGTTCGGATGATTTTCTCGCGGTAATAAGTCATGGCGCAAAAGCATACCTGCCTCATTTCATAGAACAAGGTGAGAAAATCTTCGTCGCTTAAGCTGATATGATTATATTCCAGTGCCTGTTGAAACGCCCGTTCCGCAGGTTCATCGGGGTTCCGGCATATAAGGCGCAGAAAACGGGCGGCCAGGAACCGATGGGGGCGGTCATAGGAATGGATAAGGGCAAGGCGTTTTCGGTAGTCGTGGTAGGAGCCGATAAAGGTGAGGTCGAACTGCTTTTGGGGAGGGATGGAAGCCGGGGGTGATAATGGAAAACAGTCTGCTGTTTCTAATGGCGGACAGGCTTGCGCCGCCTCATCCGGAGACAGCCCTCCAGGCGGGAAATAAAAACATTGTTTTACATTTTTATAATAACGCGAAGCAAAAGCAAGATAGTTTCGGTCATGAATCAGCAAATAATAATCTTTTGGCCCGTTGTCAATATGTTCTTTCATCCAGGCGGGGTGGTCAAGGATCATATTATATTTCGGGCCGATGATCAGGTCGTGGAGGCATGTTTTCTTATCCTGCATTAAAATAGAAAAAACATAGGTCTGAATGCCGATTATGGCTTTAAAGCGCCGGCCGATCAGATGAGTCAGCGCCTGGTTCCCTTCTTTTTCCACATCAAAAATTTCCACTCGCTGGCAACGGTTAAGCAATGCTTTTGCCAGTTCGTCGGCAAAAAGATCCAGAATATTAAAACATACTTCAGAACCCCGGTAGATCAGGATAGGAAGCGTGTCATCGTCAATCGCATAATATTCCGGTTCATGGGAAATCATTTTTTCAAGCCATGCGGATGCGTTCATGGATGCAGGAAACAGGGATGCTTCATGGAGAAGGGTTTCTATAACTGGGTTAAAGCAGCCGGAGGAAAGGAGTTCCTGCTGGTATTTGCCGGCGATGTAACAGTCGGTGCAGTAAGAATCCCAGGAGGAATCGGGCTGGCCGGTGCCGGCA
This sequence comes from Lachnospiraceae bacterium 28-4, assembly GCA_000403275.2. GTDB lineage: Bacteria > Bacillota > Clostridia > Lachnospirales > Lachnospiraceae > Kineothrix. Next base: position 15,058 of record KE159600.1, on the reverse strand, counting down.
TTGGCCATAGGCGGGTCAGTGACGGCATCGCCAACCAATGTAACAGGATATTTCCTGGCTGCTCTCAGCAGGAATTCGTAGTTTTGCTTAGCAGCGAGTTTATGATTGATATCGCCGATTTCGGAATGGATGAGTCCTGGGTATTCGATCCTTCCATCGGCCCAGCGCTCATCAAGAAGGAGTTCTATAAAAGGGATATTCTGTTTTACGCCTTTCGGCAAATAGCCGGTATAACAAATGATTTCGCTCATAAAGCCTCCGAATATAACGAGAAAACAGCGTATGGGTGCATTCCGCAGGTTCAATATAGTATAGAATAGCATAATAGAATTGAAAAAGATAGTATATTTCTTGCTTCATGAATCCCTGCTGCCGTATCCGCAGAAGCCCGTTTTTCCTGGCGCTTATATAAACAACATTGGCAATATATCCGATACATATGGTACATGGCTGATGGAATGGATTGTTGGAAGGAGTTAAATATATGGAGAGAAAAATATTATTAAATCCGGGACCGGCTACTACAAGAGATACAGTAAAAAATGCGCAGATAGTGCCGGATATTTGTCCGCGCGAAAAAGAATTTGTAAAGCTGATGAAACAGATTCGAGAAGATCTGGTAAAAATTGTACACGGGAACCCGGAGGAATATACATCTGTTTTATTTTGCGGTTCAGGGACGGTCTGCATGGATGTCTGCCTGAATTCATTATTGCCGGCGGAGAAGAAGATACTTGTTGTCAACAATGGAGCCTATAGCGCCCGGGCAGCAGAAATCTGCGATTATTACCAGCTGCCTTATATAAACCTGAAGTTTCCAGTAGACGCTTTGCCGGATTTGAAAGAGATTGAAAATATTTTGGCGGACAACCCGGATATCGCGCTGGTTTATGCGACCCACAATGAAACAGGAACAGGTATTTTAAACCCAATCAGGGAGATAGGAGCGTTGGCGCACCGATATGGTGCATGTTTTGTGGTGGACACGACTTCTACCTATGCCATGCGGCCGATTGTCATTAAGGAAGAAAATATTGATTTCTGCATGGCATCCGCCCAGAAGGGGCTTATGGCGATGACAGGAGTTTCTTATGTGGTCGGAAACAGAAAAATGATAGAGGAATCGCGCCATTTTCCAAAGCGTTCTTATTATTGCAATCTATATATGCAGTATGAGTATTTTGAAAAGCACGGCGAAATGCATTTTACCCCGCCGGTACAGACGCTGTATGCACTGAAGCAGGCGCTGGAAGAATACTTTGAAGAGGGCGAGGAGGAAAAATGGAACAGACATAGAAGAGTTTTTGAAGCAATCCATAGGGAATTGAAAAAGCTGGGGTTCCGGGATGTCATAAAACGGGAATGGCAGGCAGGGCTTGTGGCTGCTATAAAATATCCTGAAGATGAAAATTGGGATTTTGATAAAATTCATGATTATTGCTATGAAAGAGGATTTACAATATATCCAGGGAAAATAGGAGATGCGAAGACCTTTCGCTTATGTGCGCTGGGAGCCATCGACGAAGAGGATATTTATCAATTCTTCCAGGTGTTCCGAGAAGGCTTGCAGGAAATGCAAATAAAAATTCCTGTATTTTATCATGAGGTGGAAAATGAAAAGAAATGAAATAGCGATTTTGCTGGCGGCTGGTTTGGGAACGCGTATGAAACCGCTGACAGAAAGGGTACCGAAACCGCTTGTGAAAGTACACGGGGTTCCGATGATAGAGACTGTGATAGAGGGACTCATGAGGCGGCGGGTGGACAGGATCTATGTTGTGGTTGGATATTTGAAAGAACAGTTTGGTTATTTGAAAGAAAAATATCATAATCTGGAGATTGTAGAAAACCCGGAATATCTGCGGAAAAATAATATATCGTCATTGCATGCGGCGGGGAGGATTTTAGGAAGCGCGGATTGCTTTATCTGTGAAGCTGATTTATATATATCTGACCCAGAGGTGTTTTGCCAGGAAATGAAAAAATCCTGTTATTTCGGGAAAATGGTTCAAGGATTTTCAGGAGACTGGGTATTCGAACTGAAAAATGACAGAATTGTGAGGATTGGAAAAGGCGGAGAAAACACCTATAATATGGTGGGAATCTCGTGGTGGAAGCAGGAAGACGCAAAGATACTAAGGAAAGGAGTAGAGGAAGCGTACGGAAAAGCAGGACACGAAGAATTATTCTGGGATGAAATTGCTGACAAGAAGACGGCGGAAATAGAGATGGAAATATTGGAAGTGCCGGAGGGCAGCATAGTGGAGATTGATACACTGGAAGAATTGAAGGATCTGGAAGATGGAAATAATAAAAGCATCAATTATCGTGCCGATATACAATGAGGAAGAATACCTGGAACAATGCCTGGACAGCATATGCGGCCAGACATTTAAAGAGACGGAGATCATCTGCGTAGACGATGGTTCGACAGACGCAACGCCGGAGATATTAAATGATTATGCAAAAAGAGATTCCAGAATAAAAATAATCACGCAGCAGAACAGGTTTGCCGGAGCCGCCAGAAATCGGGGGATGGAATGTGCATCCGGAAAATATCTGTTTTTTTTGGATGCGGATGATTATTATGAGGCCGATATGGTGGAGAGAATGGTGCGGAGGGCAGAAGAGAAACAGGCCGATATCGTCATTTGCCGTTATGCGCAGACTTGCGGAGAAGATGCTTTGCAAAACGGCTGGGAATTCGAGGATCTTTTTTTTAAGGAAGGCGGGCAGAAGGCGGCATTTGCAGGAGGAGACCTTAACTGTGCGGGAATCTTCCAGATTACGAAGGGATGGGCATGGGATAAGCTATTTCGGACGGAATTTGTGAAAAGCTGCGGATATGAGTTCCCGGAGTTCCGTTCCTCGGAGGATGGCTTTTTTGTGTACATGCTGATGGCGCGGGCAAAGAGAATATCCTATATGGATGATATATTGGCGGTACACAGGGTAGCGGTTTCCAACTCTTTGTCTAATACGAAGGAAGAAAACTGGCAAAACGGATTTCGGATGTGGTCTATGATCGGGAATGAATTGAAAGGAATGAATTTGTATGAAGTATATGAGCAGAGCTTTATCAATGAACTGATTTATTTTCTGCTTTGGTATCTGGAATCCATGAAAAGCTTTAGGGCTTTCCGTAATTGCTACCATTATATACAGAATGAGGTGGAGCCGGAGTTTCGGATTTTATCCTATGGGAAAGATTTTTTCTTTCAGGAGGATTTGTGGGAGTGGTATAAGGAGGTGAGAGAGCTTTCGCTGGCAGAGTATTTGTTCCGCAGGTGCAGATAGAGGAAAGGAAATAAAGTGGAATCCTATATAAGAAGATATTGAAAAAGACTTTGGTAATATTAAAAAATAATAATTGAAAGAAAAAAGAAATTAAGATAAAATAATGTTGAGCATATTATTGGATAATATTACCAGAGAAAAAAGGAATTCCGCAAATGGATAAAAATATTGCAGATATACTAAAGGTTGTAAGAGGAAGGATAGAAGATGCTGATCAAATAAAATCGAGAAAAATAGATACCATAGTCAACGCGGCTAACCCGACTCTTATGGGCAGCAATCAGGGGGTGGATGGGAGTATCCATAAGGCAGTCAACGGACATTTGAAGAATGGAAGAACTTTTGCTAAGAAAATATGCAAAGAGTTGGATCAAAATTCCGGGAAAAAAACGAAGAATAAGAATATTATTCGCTGTTGCCGCGGGAAGGCGGTCAAAACAGGCGGATATGGATTGTGCGAAAATATTATCCACGTAGTAGGCAGCCAATATGACGGGAAGAGCAAGAGCGGCATCGATTGTTCCAGTTCGCAGATTAACACGTTGGAGTCTTGTTATTATGAGATGATAGGAATTGTCAGAAAGAATGTTGACATAAAAAATATTGCCATACCGGTTATTGGTGCGGGAAATTATAGTTTTCCATTTAAACTTGCGGTAAAAATAGCTTTGGCCAGCATTGGAAATGCGTTGGTAGAGTGGAAAAATGAAGATGAAGAACTGTTTAAGATGAGCAGCCTGGATACGATTTATCTTTATGTTTATGATAATAATGAGAAAGATTGTAAGGAGAATCTTAAAACGGCAGACCAGATATTAAATCGATATAAGAAGCTGTTTCGAAATGATAAAAAAGTGGTATTCCAGAATTCTTTTACGGCTCATGTGCGTTATCTGATTGAAATTATCAGGTATGACAGAAAAAGAGGATACTTTGCTACGGCAAGGACAATACGGATATTACTGATGGCTGTACGTTTTCTGTTCATGCCTTTTATGCTTATGAAGGATATCGGGGGAACGATCGATTGGGAGAAACGCAGGAAGGCAGTGGAGAGGCTCGCGCTGTTCAAAGTAATATTGCCTGTTTTGCTATGGGCATTTTGGAATTATGGATATTTTCGACAGAATACAATACTGCATGAGGCTGTTTTCCCGGGAGTGATCATCTACAGTATCGGCGATACCGTTACATATCTTTTGACATTGATCGTAATGGCCGACATTCAGAGGCCCTCGGCCAATATCATCCGTTCTATGATTATGCTGCTTGTGAATTATGTAGAAGTGTCTTTGGGAATGGCTTATTTGTATTTTATGCATTATAAAGACGTGGTATTTTTGGAGTTAAACAAGGCAGTACAGTTCGGGCTTCTGGGCAGGATTTCAGAGAATGTAAAAATGAACGACTGGACAGACGATGCTTTTCTATATACAGGCGTGATCATAAGGTTTTTCTTCGCCTCTTTAGTATTTGGCTACTTTGCAAATCATATGAAGCAGAGGAAGTTTAGGAGTTGAAAGAATAATTTTTTGTGTTTTGGGGATAACGGCGGATAATTGCTTATTATCTATAGCAAATGTTTACAAATGCTTAAAGCAATATTTTCAAACAATGGCAAGCATTGGAGGTTAGGAAAATGAATGAATTACTATCGAAGGCTAATCTACTTATACGCAAGGACCGGCCTCCGGATAAGCCCTGGGAATGTATTACCACGTTCTGGCATAACAAATTTCTTCAGCTTACTTTTCATACGGTTGGCTGTCGCTACAGTTTAGCAGGTTCCTGCACTATGTGTAATTATGGAGCCGGAACAGGATATCCCCCTCGCATTATGTTGCAGGAACTGGAAAAAATTTGCCATTCCGAAATTTTCCTGGAATCAGATATGGTTCTATTAGGAGGATCAGGAAGTTTCCTGGATGATCAGGAAATTCCTGAGGAGCTTCAGTTGAATATTATGCAATATATCGCCCAAAGCCATATACAGGAAATCCATATAGAAACACATTATAAAAGTGTTACTGAATCCAAGCTGAAAAAAATACGGGAAATATTTGCAAATAAAAAGATTTATATAGAAATGGGTTTGGAGACAGTCACGGAAGAATTCCAAAAAGATATATTAAATAAATTGATTCCCCTTTCGGAACTTGGGAAAATAATTCAACAAATCCATGCATACCAAATGTACACATCGTTAAATATATTGCTGGGAATGCCTTTTTTATCAGCGGGACAGCAGTTAGCGGATGCAAGGGCAACCATTCATTGGGCTATGGAAAATAAAGCCGATTACATAGTAATATTTCCGGTTAATATTCAGCCATATACGCTTTTTGAATGGTGGCATGAACATGGATTTATTTCGGAAGTATCTCCATGGTTGTTATTTATACTGCTATTCGGTCTTTCGGAAGAGGAATTAAGAACGGTATGCCTGGCATGGTATGGAAACCGGTCTATTTCTTATTCTGATGGAAAAAGAACAATCGTCCCCTATTCCTGTTCCGAATGCCACCCGGAATTATTGGCCTTTTTTAATGACTTTTCTTCTAACTTTGATTTGGAATACCGTAAAAAAATATTATGGAAGTTTTCCCAAAAATCTTTTTCCTGTCATTGCTATCAAAATATCCTGGCAAAAATTGAAACGGGCGGTAATGCGGATATGCTTTCGGCAATGGAAACCGCATATCATGCAACAAAAAGGTGGGTTGAACATGATGGAGCTAGATGAGGCAATACGCACCAGAAGAAGCAATCGTAATTTTGAAGAGCATGAGATCAATATACAGGAACTCAAAAAAATGTTAGAGTCAGGATCGCTTGCTCCTTCGGCCAAAAACAGACAGCCATGGTTCTTTTACGTTATTTATAATGAGGACTGCAAAAAAAATTTTTTAGAAAGTATGCGTCAAGGGATTTTAGAATTGGAACAATTATATAAATCCAAAAATATTGTGCGTCCTGACATAGCGGGAGCAAAGTACACCGTCAAAAGCATGGAAAAAGCTGCTGCTATTATTCTCGTCACGTGCAAGAAAAAATATGCTGATATTTATGAGGACGGAGTACAATGGCCGTTGCAAGCGCGTGATATTGAGGTGACAGACATTTTATCAATAGGAGCTGCTATTCAAAATATATTATTGAAAGCGACCGAAATGGGATATGGCACACTCTGGGTCTGCGATATTTTCTATGCATATTCTCGTATTGAAGAATTTTTACAGACGAAAGACCCTATTGTATCGGCAATTTGCATAGGAAAGCCAAATCAAGAATCCCGCATGCCCGGCCGTCTGCCATTGAATGAAATAATCACTATTATATAAAAATACAGGGAGCGAAACTAAAGCATATGGATCATATATATTGGGTAGGAATACGAAAATCAGATTTACTTTCATTAGAATACTTGTATCAAGGATCTATTACCTTTTTCGGCGATGAAAAAGACGGGAATATCTGTTTATTTAAAAAAGGAGTTGCAAGGAAGAACCATAATGTCGAATTAGATATTTTCGCGGAATTTAATAAAGAAGCGATGGAAAGAATTTTAAGCAAAGATCCCGAAGCCAATTTTATGTTTTATAATCCGATATTAGCGTATTCTTTAGAGGATCATTTGAGAAAGAAGGTCATATGCCTGAATTCATTAGATATTCTGAAAATTATTGATGATAAAATGCTATGCAAATTATGGTTAAAAGGAAGCGCACAACAACTGGAATGCGTCCAGATGTTCGGAAGGGAAATTTCCCTGAAAGCAGTAAACCGTATTTTAGGAAATAAGCAAGAGTATATCATACAACTCCCTGTTTCTTCCGGAGGAACCGGAACCTATGTTTTTAACAGTCAAAATTGTGATGCAATTATAAAAAAACTGCTTCCTTCCCAGTTGTACACGGTTACGCCATACTACAAAGACGCTCTTTCCCTGAATATGCATTGTGTAATATATGAGAATACTTTTCAGCTATATCCGGTCTCCGTACAAATTATAAAGAAAGAAAACAATAATTTGATCTATAGGGGATGCGACTTTATTTCCTGCCGCTCTTTAAATGATAACATCCTGGACAAAATTAAAAAACAAGCAGAAAGCATTTGCCAAAGACTTTGCCAAAGTAATTACAGGGGCGTATGCGGAATAGATTTTCTATTAATTGATGACCAGATATACTTTTGTGAAATAAATCCTCGTTTTCAGGCGTCTACGATAGCTTTAAACCTGGCATTGGCCGATCAACAGTTATCATCCGTTAATGAAGCAACAATAAATTCCTTTTTCGGCTTTGAAGAACCGATGGCATCTTCCTATGAAATAGATGTTCCTTACAGCGCATATGCCTACGAAGAGGATAACGACTACAAAGAATTTCACAAAAATATATTTCAGGTTTATTTTTCATCTAGCAAGGAAAGGGATATCCTTAAGGACGGATATGACTTTGACGTCTGCGCTGAACAGGGAGCCTATTTATTTCGGGCAATTTTTCCCTATTCATTAACTGATATCTCAAACGGGGATATGCGCATTAACGAATTGCTTGGTGGATATGGGATTGAAACGCCAATAGAACCTATTTGCTTAAAGCTTATGTTGCTGACATTCGGAGTAAAAATTTCATCAGAAGCAATTTGTTATATTGAGAAAAATGGCAGTCTCAGACAAGGCAATTTTTCTGCCATCGATATTATCCTTTGGGATGATTTTATTGTGAACTGCCCTTATGGCATTAACCATGCGGAATATAGTCCATTTACTATTAAAATGGATGCAGATCGGTTGGCACTATACTACTTTCAGAAAAAAATCACAGATATCTCTATTTATTATGAAAGTCCGCTGAATCAAAAAAAGACTTCAGGAGGCGTGGCCTATTCATCGATTGCATTTTTGGCTACAGACCGCCTAAGAATTAATTATAACCCGGTCTGCTATTATAAACGGTCGAAGAACGCCTGCAAATTTTGTAATTTGCCGGAAACCAATCAGCCATACTCTTTTCATGACATTTTTGAAATTATAGATGATTATATACAAAATGAATCCTTCCGCCATATTTTGCTGGGGGGAGGCTCCAGCAATCCGGACAGTAATTTTGAAGAAATAATAAGGCTAGCGGAATATCTGAAAAGAAAAACAGAGAAACCTCTGTATCTTATGTCTCTTCCGCCCAAAGACTTAGATATTATTCCTAAGTTGTATGAAGCCGGGATTTCAGAAATCGCTTTTAATATTGAAATTTTTCAGGAAACATGGGCTTTGCGTTATATGCCCGGTAAAGGAAAAATTCCCAGATCCTACTACTATGAGGCATTGGAAAAAGCTGTTTCTTTATGGGGGCACCAAGGAAATGTACGAAGCATGGTTATTCTAGGGCTTGAACCTGAAAAATTCCTACTCTCCGGCATTGAACGTTTGTGTAAAATTGGTGTCCAGCCCATGCTTTCCATTTTCCGCCCTATGGAATCTACTCCGCTGGCTTCTAAGTTGCCTTTGCCTATTTCAAAAACTCTGGAACTGTATGAGAAAATACAGGACATTTGCCAAAAATACGGGCAGATTCCTGGGCCTTCCTGTCCATATTGCCAAAATAACACCTTGAGTCTTCCTTTTTCATAAGGTTGTGCAACGGCATTCTGCTATTAGGCAACATTATAAATAAATATTAATATTATGGGAATCCTGCACAGGATTATTTATAATATACTGAATCGTATAATTAATATTGTTCTGGCGTAATTCTTCGTTTTTGTCCTGTGCCTTTTTGCTGGCTTCTTTTCTCTTTTTTAGTTTATCCTGATTCAGCAAAATGGTTTGGTGGTTTATAATTTTTTTCTGTACGGCATCTATCACATTATTGGATAATGTCAAAAATGTATATAAAATGAAAATAATCTCCAAATAATGAGCCGAAATGTGGACGACGAAATGGGCATCCGAATTATGATGATACTCAATATAACTGATTTTCCGCTCGCAGGATTCGCTAATTATTGTATCGATATATTCGATGAAACGAATAATTTTATCAGATTCCGATGAATCAATATTGGTTTGCATGGAAATACGCGCAGTAGGATAGTTATCCATATTTTCTAACAAAAGCGAACGAATTTCTTCGATATTGTAAATAAAGCTCCTTTGTTCATAAATATTGAATTTTTGTGCCGAGGCATATTTTTCAATTAACGTATATAATTCTTTCAATTTTTGATAGGGAAATACATTTTTTTGTTTTGCCTGTTTACAGAAAAATTTTAGCATGCGAAAATTACGCTGAACAATGGCGCGTTCCATGCCAAAGCAAATGCTGTCATACGCATTCTCCCATTCGGTATTTGCCAGATATATATTGGCTAAAGGAAAATATTCCTGAATAGATGTGTAATAAATGACCAGGTCATCTTTTAATTCTTTGTACTCGTTTAAAGGTACCATCATATGATCAGCGGATAATTTAATATCATTGCCAACATCCATCATGCTTTGAAAAAGGCCAAAAATATATGGAACCTGTGCCATAGGTAAATGAACGTCATTAAGTTTACAGTTATTTAGTTCCATATACTCAACGTTAGAATTCAAAAATTTTACGCCAATAAACGTACAGTTCATAAAAATAGCGCTTTCCAGCATAGATGATACAAATGTACACCCTTCAAAAGTACACTGTTCAAATAAAATTTCTGAGACAGTAGAACCTTTAAAATGAACATCTTTAAAGTCTGTAGCAAAAAAATTGGAATAGCTTAAATTCGTGCTATGAATCGTAACATTTTGAAATGTACTATGGACAAATTGGCAATATTGCATGTTGGATTCATCAAATTTTGAACTCCTGAAATTCATTTCCGAAAAATAAGACCCCGTCAATGCAGTATTCATAAAGGAAGCATCTATTGCCTCGCTATTTTCCAAACAAGTTCTTTTCAGACTGACATCATTATATTCACCTGTAAGACTGACATGGATTCCCGATTCCAGCAAACGATTATTATTCTGCATAAGGGTCATATATTTTTCCAAAGCAGCTGTTGCTGCAAGAACCTGTGAAGCTTCATATTGTAAGGGCCGTTTCTCTGTTAATAATGGCTTTTGTATATTGTCGTTCATTGTTACCCCTTTCTGATCTTTTGAACGGTAGGACGGATAATAAGCAATTATCCGCCCCTCTCCCTCATTTTCTTCCGCCAATTCCTCCCCATATCCCCGCCCTTGTGTTATCATCAATAGAAAACCCCAAAAAGGAGATAACTACAAATGATAACAAACCAGAACCAACTCCCCCTGTATTTGCACTACTGTCTGAATCAGAAAGAATTGGATCCTAAGACGGTCAAAGCTTACCGCATAGACCTGACCCAGTTTTTTCAATATTTGGCGGAGCGTGGCATGGAAATGGACAAGGACGGCATCAACGAATATTTGTTCCATATTCACAGTTGTTACAGGCAGAGAACCATAAAACGCAAAATAGCCAGCCTGAAAGCTTTTGTCAGCTATCTGGAATATGAAGAAATCATAGTGGAGAATCCATTTCACAAAATAAATACAAGATTTAAAGAAGAGGTAATCCTCCCCAGGACGATTCCGAGGGATGTAGTGGAACTTCTTTTGCGGAAAATGTACGAAGAAAAGGAAAAAGAAATGTCGGATTGCGAAGCAAAGTTTCTGGCCAGGGATATTGCGGTGGTGGAATTTTTATTTGCGACAGGACTTCGCGTATCGGAATTGAGCGCGTTGAAAAGGGCGGATATAGATTTGAATGCAGGAATTTTTCTGATTAAGGGGAAGGGAAATAAAGAACGCTATATGCAGATTGAAAATCGGGAAGTAAGAGAGGCGGTCGGGGAATATTATAATCTTTTTCAGGAGGAAATCGGGCGGCAGGACTATTTTTTCCTGAATAAATGGGGGCAGAGGATGTCGGAACAGGCGGTGCGCCTGATGTTGCGGAAACATGTGGAGAAAGCGGGAATACCTGTGCATTTGACGCCCCATATGTTCCGCCATGCCTTTGCTACGTTATTGCTGGAAGAGGATGTGGATATCCGGTATATACAGAAAATGCTTGGACACTCGTCCATAGTAACGACGCAAATATACACTTATGTGGCGGTAGAGAAACAGAAGGAGATTTTAAGGATGAAGCACCCGCGCAATAAGATGCAGATACAGGAACGTATTGAAAAACAGGCAGCTTCCATTTGATTTATACATATATGAATATCATGGAAGATGTTTATTATAATTTAGCATATTGTCTTGACCAAGAAATGACTTTTTCATAAAATAAGGCTATTCAAGAAGATCGCAGACTTTTTCTTTCGTCTGTACAGGTTCGGCATATCACTTCTGTATCCCCTATTGAAAGCGGCGCTAATAAAAGATTCAATAGGGGTCTTTTTAAATGAAAAATTAGAAAATTTAGAAAGAATGATTAAAATTATAAAATATTCTTAATTTTTCGTGTACATTTTAAAAAACCAATGACGTAAAAACGTGTATGTGTTATAATGTGTACATCTGGGAGACCGGATAAGTATAGTAGTTTAATAGTAGCAGTAATTGGAAAGAGCAGTAGGAGGAGTGTAGGTATGACAAAAGCAGAGATTTTAAAGAGGGAGATTTTATCACAGTACAAGAGCGTGCGCCAGTTTGCTATCGAGATGCAGATACCATACAGTACATTGGTAACGGCATTGGATAGAGGAATAGAAGGGATGGCATATGGAACGGTAATTAAAATGTGTGATAAGCTGAATCTGAACCCGGTGGACTTTACATCTCTGGAGAAAGGGGCGAGCCTGGGCGAGAAGATACTGGAAAACCGCGTGATGCAGTATTATGTGAAGCTGAACAAAACCGGACGTAAGAAAATCCTTGAAATGATGGACGATTATGTGCAGCTGGAGAAATACCAGATAAAGGAATAGATGGAAAGGGATCGCGCTCATGCAATACGACTACTTAATTGTTGGGGCCGGGCTGTTTGGTTCCGTATTTGCCTGTGAAATGAAAAAAAAGGGGAAGAGCTGCCTTGTAATAGACAGGCGGGAACATATAGCAGGAAATATTTATACAGAGAAAATTTTAGATATTCAGGTGCATAAGTACGGGGCCCATATTTTCCATACATCGGACAGGCGGGTTTGGGAATATGTGAACCGGTATGCGGAGTTTAACTGTTTTGTAAATTCGCCGGTGGCGGTGTATGGAGAAGAACTTTATAATCTTCCTTTTAATATGAATACATTCAACAGGATGTGGGGAGTCAAGACCCCTGCGCAGGCGAAAGCAAAAATAGAAGAGCAGATAAAAGAACTCAATATTTCCGAACCGCAGAATCTGGAAGAACAGGCTTTATCACTGGCGGGCAAAGATGTCTATGAGAAGCTGATCAAAGGATATACGGAGAAACAGTGGGGGCGTTCCTGCAAGGAGCTTCCGGCTTTTATTATTAAACGGGTGCCGCTTCGTTTTACTTATGACAATAACTATTTTAATGACCGGTACCAGGGAATTCCGGTCGGCGGCTATACGGCAATGGTAGAAAAAATGCTGGAGGGAACAGAGGTACGGACTCATACGGAATATAAAGAGTTTATAAAGCAGTGCGGGGCAGAAGGAATTACTTTTGACAGAGTGCTTTATACAGGAATGATTGATGAGTACTTTGATTATAAATTAGGGGCTTTGGAATACCGTTCTCTGAGGTTTGAACAGGAAGAAATGCCGGATTGCGCCAATTACCAGGGCAATGCGGTGGTGAACTATACGGAGCGGAGCGTGCCTTATACGAGGATAATCGAACATAAACATTTTGAATTCGGCAGTCAGCCGGGCACCGTTATTACAAGAGAATATCCTGCAAAATGGGAGCCGGGTGATGAGCCGTATTACCCGGTAAACGATGAACGCAATGAAAAATTGTTCCGGGAATACAAAAAGCTGGCGGAGAAAGAGGGGAACTTTAAGCTTCTGTTTGGCGGCAGATTGGGACAGTATCGATATTATGATATGGATAAAGTAATCGCGGCGGCTCTGGATATGGCAGAGTCAGAGGCATAGCGCCGGGTAAGAAGGAAGGCGGCATAACAAAAAGAATGATTGCCGCACTTTCCTTCCATAATACATAAAAATCTGTGCATAAAAACCTGCTAACAAAAGTCAAGACTTTTTAGCAGGTTTTTTATAAATTTTTAATATGAATTTTTTCCACGACAATTAGACCGGTGGAAAATCCGGTCTGTCGTATTCTCTGCTTTAGTTCTTTTTAATTCTGGTATACTTCCATTACACGTGCATAATAAATCCTGAGAAATTTATTTAATCCTGCTATCTTAGCTGCACGTTTCGATTTCCCTTCTTTTTCTTTCTTCAAGATAAACCTATACACTGCTGCGTCTTCTGGTTCTTTATGTGTTTTCAGGCATCTCATCACTTCATATCCAATCTTACGCAGACTGGAAGATCCTCTCTTGGATATTTTTCTCTCTGTTCCAATGAACTGCCCTGATTGATATGGAGGCGCATCGATTCCTGCGTGGGCTATCAGGGCTTTTCCACTATGGAATCTCCTCACATCCCCAATCTCTGCGATCAATTTGGGCGCAAGCACATTTCCAACACCTCCCATTTCCCTGACAACCGGATATTCCGGCAGACTCTTGGCTAATGCCTGCATCTGTGTTAGAATGGTCATCAGAGTGTTATCGACTTCTCGTAACACCCGTACTGCCTCCTGTACCAGCATTTTGGTCGATGGGGTATCGGAGGGTACTGTGGGGATGCCTTCTTTTGCCAGTGCATAGATCTTGACGGCTTTATCCTGGCTCTGATGGTATCCCTTCTCTTTTGCCCATTTCAGATAGCTCTCTATAAACTGTTCCTCCGATTTCTTCGTGATATTGTCATAATGCCAGTATTCTTCCGCAAAATCCCCCAGCTTATCTTTCCCATTTGTTTCATTCCAGCCTTTCAGCAGCGTTTTGATCCCAGGCATCGTATAGTCCAGAAGATGAGTCAGTTCCAAAACACTCTCCACACGCATCCGCATATAGTGACGGTACTGCCTTCCCAAAAGCTTCAGCTCCGCATAGACGCTGTCTTCTGCCTCATAGTTCTTCAGCCTGTACCAATGGTCAATCCCATAGTTAGAGATTGTAATGGCATCCTGCTTATCCGTTTTCACACGTCTTAACCCCTGACAGCGGTATTCCTTCATCTCAAATGGATTAATCACTGCCACAAACAGCCCTTTTTCTTTCAGATAGCTTAATACAGGCAGATGGTAGATCCCAGTAGCTTCCATGACCACACGGATGTCATCATTCAGACGCAGCAGCATGGAAGTCAGTTCGGACAGTTCTTTCTCCACATGACAGACTTCAAAAGGCCTGCTCACAACCTCACCATAAGGCTTTAAGATACATACGGTACTTTTTTCTTTTGAAACATCAATTCCTACACTTATCATCTGTAACCTCCAAAATAAATCTGTAATTGTCCCATCCACACTTATTACCACTCATTTTAGTTCGTTACACGAAAGCACCTTACGGGTTTCAACCTGCTTAAACGACTGCTTATAATAAGGGGTGGTTGACGGTTTTTATGACGGATGTGGTTAATCCAAAAAGCACCTCGCCAGACCAATTACTCCCTTATCATAAAAAAATAAGTGCAGAAGGTAAAGCACTGATGAAATGCTTTATCTCTTACACTTATATGGTACTAAAA
>KE159599.1:1373646-1382879 GCA_000403275.2 Lachnospiraceae bacterium 28-4 | reverse complement strand
ATAGTTCTTACATTATCCGAGGCAACTTCTCTGAAAGCCTTTTATGCTGGCGGTTTTGAGAGTTTCCTCGGATAATTGATTATCTCGGATAATGCGGCATTTTTCCCCAGCATACATACCGCTTAATACAATGGTCTTGCCAATGCCGGATCGCCAATGATATGTATGCCCGGATCACATTGTTTTTAGAGGCTTAAAGTGTCAAAACGCAGGGCAAAGCTTGAAGCGGATGTTGAAAAAAATGGTAAAAGTTAAAGTAAGTAATCTTGCAATCCGGGCTTATAGGTGTTATACTAATAATAACTATAAAGAATTTACAATGATATATTGTATATATCATGTATAAGGACATGGAAGTCCACATTTTTATTCAAAGGAGTGATGACAATGGGTATCGGTATTGATATGGGTAACAAACAAAATTACTCTTATCTGTTCCAGAGTCTTTCGTCCAGCGGCGGCGGAATGGGGAATTTGAATTTCCTCTCCGATTATGCCAGCATTAGGAATGGCAGCTATGGTAAGCTTTTGAAGACTTATTATGCTAAACAGCAGGATTCCGGTACAGAAACGAGCAGTAAGGAAAGCAGATCGGGCAGTGTTCTCGACAGAATCTTGGAAGAGAAGAAAAACCCGAAGGTTTCCAAAGAAGTACAAGAGGCAAATGCTAATTTGACAACGGGTCTTTCTAATCTGAGGAATTCCGTTTCGGCATTGCAGAACAGTAAGACGTATACGGATACGGAAAATGGACAGAGCGCAGCGGATAAAGTAACTTCTGCGGTAAAAGCTTATGTGTCGGATTATAATGATGTTTTAAAAGCAGCAAGGGGTTCTACGCTGACGAATAAAACGGCATATGTGGCAAATATGATGAGCAATACGGCTGCGAATGCGGATAAACTTTCGGAAATTGGCGTTACTGTTAATAAGGATGGGACGCTGAGTCTGAGCGCAGAAAAACTAAAAGCGACAGACGTTTCCAAAGTACAGGAATTGTTTTCGGCTGATGATATCATGAGTTATGGTTCTGTAATTTCATCTCGCGTGCAGTTTGCAGGAGGTGCGTCCGGTACAGGCAGTACAGGTTCCACAAGCAATACCGGAACAGATAATACGGTGGCTTCCGGCGCTGCTTCCCTTAAGGAAGACAGCAAGGCGCTTGCATCGGATGAGTTATTTGCGAAGATGAAAGATAAGTATGGCAATGAGACGGATCAATATGATATTAGTAAGATTTTTGCTACGGCAAAGAGTTTTGTAAATAATTATAACAAGATGTTCGATGCCGCAGAGTCCAGTTCGAATTCCGGTGTGGTAGCCAACTTGTCTTACATCAGAGAAAAAACAGCACGCAATGAGGAGGCTCTGAAGCAGTTTGGAATCAGTGTGGATCAAAAAGGCCGCATGAAGATTGATGAGGCTACATTTAAAAAATCGGATATGGCCGAAGTGCAGAAACTATTCAAAGAATATGCTTCTTCGATCGGTACCAACGTATCGCTTGTAGATTATTACATGACTACCCAAGCGAGTGCTGCCAGCGGTTATACGGCTGACGGAGGATATAACGTACAGGGAAGCGCCCGTTATGCCGGCATGGTATAGGTGCTTAGGGTAATTGATAAGTACTCGATATGAAAAGATTTAAAAATATAATGTAAGTGCAGCAGGAAAAAAATCCGCTGCACTTATATTTTTATGCGCAGGGGTGCGTAAGGAAATTAGCAGCTTTGCTGCACGCACCCCGCGCGGCGAGTAGGGAAGATGAATCTTCTCTACTCGATTAACGCTTCATTTACGGTTGTGCGAATATTTAAACTATGCTATGATGATCGCATCAGGCGGGGAAAACAGAACAAACGCAGGGGGGATAGGATGGATCTGTTGATAAAAATAGGTATTTTTGCAGTCGCTGCATTGGTTTTAAACTATGTAGTTAATATAATCTATAAATATATATTAAAGAAAACAGGAGCGATTCATCTACAGTTTTCAAAAAGTGTACTTGTAATTGTGATCGATGTGATCGTCATATACAGCCTGGCGCAGCAATTTGATATGACGAAGGAGATCAGCAAGGTAGTATTGCAGAGCGGCTCGCTAATCCTGGCAATCGCTACTTTTGCCGCGCAGCATGCTTTGGGCAATGTAATAAGCGGTGTTTCCATATCGGTGTCGAAACCTTATAATGAAGGGGAAAAAATAAGAGTGGTTCAAGGAGGAACTGTGATCGCGGAGGGAATCGTAAGGGATGTGACGCTGCGGCACACGGTGATCTACCAGTTTAACGGAGAAAGCTATATTGTCCCGAATTCGGTTATGGATACGGCAGTGGTGATAAATACGAATTATACGGAAAATATAGGGAACTTTATAGAAGTGGAGATTTCTTATGACGCGGATATTGATGAAGCGCTCCGTATTATAAGAAAAGTATGTGCGGAACATGAATTGACATTAAATACGGAAGAACATGCGGTTACCGCAAGCGGTTATACGCAAAACGGAATTATTTTAAAAACGACGATATGGACGGAAAATCTCGATGATAGTTTTCATGCATGCAGCGATATAAGGATTGCCCTTATAACGGAATTCAAAAAAAGCGGTATAGAGATTCCATATCAGACGGTAACGGTAAATGCTCCGTTTCATACATAAAAACAGAAGGCGGGATATTTTATGGGACTGCAAAGATTTACGTCGGTAGAAAGCGCGCTGGCCATGCTATTTGGAAAGGGCGTTAAAATTGCAAAAAGGGACAGGGTATCAGGCGGCGATATTAATGAGGCGTTTGGGCTGACGCTGACCGATGGAAGACGTATTTTTATGAAAGCGAACAGGAAAGAGAATGTATCCTTTTTTATGGCGGAATCGGCCGGATTGGCTGCGATTGCAGCTGCAGGAGCGATTGGAACGCCTGGCGTTTTTGGCTTTGGAACGGATGAAGAAGGAGCAGGGAACGCTTTTCTGCTTATGGAATGGATAGAAGGAAAAAGGCGCGTAAAAGATTACTGGGAAGTATTCGCGCGTGAGCTGGCCGCTATGCACCGGGCCGAAACGGAAAGTTATACCGCGGGGGGGAAGTTTGGCTTTGCGGACGATAATTATATTGGGGCGGGCGAGCAAATCAATGAAGTCCGTGACAGCTGGATTACTTTTTTCCGCGAATGCCGGCTGGAACCGCAGTTTGAGAGAGCTTCCCGTTATTTTGAAGCAGAAGAAAGGAAAAAGATCATAAAGCTGCTGGAACGGATAGAGGAGATTTTAATAGAACCGGATCATCCTTCGCTGCTGCACGGCGATTTGTGGGCCGGAAACGTAATGACGGGAAGCGATGGGAAAGCGTGGCTGATCGATCCGGCGGTTTATGTGGGGCATGCCGAAGCGGATCTTGCGATGACGGAGCTTTTCGGAGGATTTCCGCAGGTTTTTTATGATGCGTATCGGGGGGCAGCTCCTATGCGGCCGGGGTATGGGAGGAGACGGGATTTGTATAATCTATATCACCTTCTGAATCATTTGAATTTGTTTGGACGAGCATATCTGCCATCCGTAATGCATATTGTAAGGGAATATACTTCATAAAATATAAGGAAATCATGGTTGAGAAGAGACTTGATGAGAAAATTCCGCTTGTATAAGCGCCGGGAGGAAGAGTATAATAAAAATGATAAATAAGCCGATAAGGCAGATATTTTACTGGCAGGATGGGAGGCCGGAAAAAGGGAAATGATGAATAAAGATGAAGCATTGCGGATGACATATTCAGGGTTGCTTTTAAAAGACGGGGAAAAGATGGTAAGAGTTTGCTTTGAGAGAGGAAGAAGCGGCTATGCGGAGGGGATCGTGCCAAGGGGAACCATTGAAAAGTCTTCCGGTTTTACAAAAGAAGAAATTGAACAATTAACGGTCTATCTCCGGGAGAATGCCACTGATATTATTAATAAGGCGAAAGAGGTACATTTCCTGAATGAATGGCTGGGAAAAAAATAGGATGTGTAAAGTGCGTGTAGTCATACATGCACTTTTTTTTAAATAGACTAGGTATAAAGGTGAATCGAGAGTGATCTGCTATTTTAAACGTATTATCCAATATTTCCAATATTATTATACCGGTGGTTATTTTTTATATTGTGGCTTATGGGCTGGTTCATAAAAGAAATGTATATGAAGATTTTATTAAAGGGGCAAAAGACGGTTTTCAGACGGTCATTCAGATCATGCCCACGTTAGTCGGATTGATGGTAGCGGTCGGGGTGCTGCGGGCATCGGGTTTTCTAGAGGCGGTCGGGAAAATATTTGGGGGGCTGGCGGAGAAGATAGGCTTTCCATCGGAATTGGTTCCGCTTGTTTTCGTAAAAATGTTTTCGTCTTCGGCAGCTACCGGGCTGGTACTTGATATTTTCAAAACTCATGGGTCGGATTCCCGGATCGGAATGATCACTTCTATTATGATGAGCTGTACAGAGACTATTTTTTATACCATGAGTGTTTATTTTTTAGCGGCAAAGGTAACGAAGACGAGGCATACTTTAAAAGGCGCGCTGTTTGCCACATTGGCGGGAATTATTGCCAGCGTGGTTTTGGCCGGTATGGTTTCTTAATATAATATTTCCTTCAAAAAGCGAGATAATGTTTGGTGCTTGTGGCAGAAGGCAAAATACAGTATACTTATCATGGTTAGATAAAATATGCAATGCCGTATATTGCCGGTCAGGAAGGCGTTGCAGGATAGGAGATGAGTATGCACCGAGGGCACAAAGGAAGGCGTCTGCCTTTAAAAACAGTGTATTATCTTTCTTTTTTATTTTTTATAGTAATTCCTATTTTGGTCGTTCTTGTGGGCGCCCTTTTGATTTTGAATAAACAGTTTAAAAACCAAGCGCTTACGAATATCAGGCAGGCGCAGGAGACGGTGATTACGGAGCTGAAATCGGATATTGACATTATGTCCATGCGCCTTTCCCATTTGATTTATACGAATAATAATGAAATATTGGCTTATGCGGCGGAGGTGGATACCGCTGATTTCAGCAGAAGGTATGAGTATGAGCAGAAATTGGAACAGGCGGGGAATCTGGCGCTGGAGCCGGTGAAAGATATCATATCGGTGGGTTTTTATATGAAGGACGGGAGGAAAACTTACATAAAAAATGATATCAAGCGCACGGTGGATGAAGTGAGGGAGATGGACTGGTACCGGAAGGCATTGGAAAAACGCAATACGGTCTGTCTCGGTTCTTATGATACGATTTCTTCCAACGATTTGTTTGTGGGAGGGAAGAAGGATCTGCTGATCCTTGTTTTTGCCCTGGCGCCGGATGTGACGACGGACCGTTCCCAGAAAATAGAAATGGTAGTTTTTTACCAGTCTACGGATGCGGCGGAAAGAATCAAAGAGTATAACAGGAATTACCTTGGGGGGAAGAACAAACTGGGGATTACCCAGGTCATGGCTAATTAGAGATAATCAAAAGAAGAAAGGAAAAGCACAATCCAGACGGAACCGGCGATACCGTCAAGAAATATTTGTGAGTTAGCAAGAATCCTGATATAATGGGTGCAAACGCCCATCCGGGGAAGAAAGGCAGGGAGAAAAATGCACATCAGCTACAAACCGCTCTGGCACACACTGATAGAGCGCAACATGAGGAAAGAGGATTTAAGGCTTGCCGCTGGCCTGACCACAAATATGATTGCCAACATGGGAAAAGAAGGGAAACACATCAGCATGGACACGCTTGCCCGTATTTGCGAAACGCTGGATTGTGGCATTATGGACGTGATTGAGCTGGCCAGTGACGAGCCTTCCGCCACAGGAGGGAACGACAATGGAAAAACTGAAAGAAAGAATCACAGAGAACGGCATTGACTATATTCTGGTAGGCGACTACTATATCCCGGACTTGAAGCTGCCGGAGGAGAACCGCCCCATCGGACGTTATGGGCGGCTACACCGGGAATATCTCAAACAGGAACACCCGGCACGGTACAGCTCCCTTATCCTGACCGGGAAATTATGGACGTACCTTGCCGACCTGAACGAGCAGGCGGAGGAACGGCTGGACTTAATCATGGAGCAGATGAAAGCCGCCGAGGGAGTGACCGAGGAACTGAAAGCCCAAAACCAGCTTGAATGGGTAGGCCGGATGAACAATATCCGCAGCCGGGCAGAGGCAATCATAAAAAATGAGATGATTTATTCGTAGATATGAGATAGGATTATTTCAGACAATAAATCATTGATGGAGGTATGGGATGAAGATAACTAATAGAGATATAGATAGCGGTAAACCTTTTGATTGGGGGAAAACATCTTTAGATTATGCAAAGTATCGTGATATTTATCCAAAAGAATTTTATCAAAAAATTGTTGACCGCAAATTGTGTATAAATGGACAATCTATCCTTGATGTTGGGACAGGGACAGGAGTTCTCCCCAGAAATATGTACCAGTATGGGGCAAAATGGACGGCTACGGATATTTCAGAAAATCAAATTGAACAAGCCAAAATCCTTTCAAAAGATATGAATATAGATTATTATGTTGTATCAACAGAAGATATAAGTTTTTCAGATAATTCTTTTGATGTAATCACAGCCTGCCAATGTTTTTGGTATTTCAACCATGAAACTGTTATGCCTAAGTTTTATCGTATGCTTAAAAAAGGAGGAAATATTCTTGTTTTATATATGGCATGGCTTCCATTTGAAGATGAGATTGCAGGAGCCAGTGAAAATCTTGTATTAAAATATAATCCAAATTGGAGTGGCGCAGGAGAAACGATACATCAAATAGACATACCCGATTGCTACAAAGAAAACTTTGAATTTGTACATCATGAAGAATTTACTCTAAGAATACCATTTACCCATGAAAGTTGGAATGGAAGAATGAAAGCGTGCCGTGGAATTGGTGCTTCGCTTACCGAAAAAGAGATTTCTATGTGGGAACAAGAACATAGAACACTTCTTGAACATATTGCACCTAATGAATTTGATATTTTACATTATGGTGCTATTGCCGAGCTAAAGAAGCGTTAGATTCCAACTAATATATCTAAAAACTAAATCAAAACTACTCAAAATGCCGTTGCATGGAAAAATCCCAAGCAACGGCATTTCCTTATCTCCGCTTCATCCTGCTCAACGGGGAATCCTTATATGCCGGAGTTTTCTTCATAACATTCTTCAAAACCGTGCGCTCCTGCTCCGACAGCTTCTCATACCGGATTTGTAGCTGCGTACACATCAGGGCAGTGAACACATCCAGATAGGAACCCGGCACGGCCAGCGCCTTCTTTGCGTCCCTGATTAGCTTCATGCCATTGGAGCCGTCCGGCGCACTGTCCGTATCATTCTTGTGCGCTTCCCTTATGGCATGGAGGATAGTGTCCCAAGTCCGGTGCGTAACCTGACAGAAATAATCTTCTTCCTGTACCTGCATGGCTTCCAACGCCTTTAACGCAGCATCTTCCTCCGCCTGCTGATATTGGGAAAGGACTTGCCCCCGCAGGACTTCCAGAAGGCTGTTGAAGTTTTGAAAGTGGGCGGTTGCCACACCATCTACATAAATTTCCGTGTCCGTCATCAGGGTAACAAAATCCTCATGTGTGGCAATCTCACACAGCAGCCGGTTGTTGATACGCCCGCTTTTCAACAACTCCACCATGCTGTCACTCAAATGCAGCTCCGTAAGTTCCATGCCCGGATGGTTTCGGTTCTCTGTCAGGCAGAGCAGGTAATCCGTTGACACACCGTAAAACTTTGCCAGCTCCACAAGGTTTTTGTGGCTGATTTCCTTGAGTTCGTCATTCTCATAGCTTCCCAAGGCTGATTTGGAAATCTTTGTAGCCGCCGCCAGTTCCTCTAATTTTAAATGCCGCTCCGTCCTTAAATCCTTTAACCGCTCCTGAATCGTTATCCCCTGTTTCATGGCTTCCTGCTCCTTCCCTGCGGCCAGCTTTTGCCGCCATCCCCATTGTACCACATATCCATGCCGGGCGTATTTCCCTTTGTGATTCTTTTCAAAGGCGCAAAATGCGCTTTTGATCTGCCCGGATTTTCAGAAGTGCAAAATGCACATCTGATTTTGCACCCGTCCGGCAGAAAGCCTTTTCCGCAATCGTGGAATTTTTCAGATTTTGGGCTTTATTCCTGATTCGTGGACATACGGCACATGGTACAAAAATGTCATATGATATAGGCAGTTCATCGATGGATTATTCCAATCGAATGACCGGCCTGTATGGGATATGCTCCCCGGCGATGTAACGCAACGACTTCCGGCAGGGAAACGGAGGAACCCTGACCGGAACGAGCGTACCAAGGAGAGCGAAACGCCGCCAAAGACGGGGGCAGGAACGACAGCAGAGGGAACCGGCAAAATGAACACCGAAACGATACCGAAACACAAC
Organism: Lachnospiraceae bacterium 28-4; assembly: GCA_000403275.2. Classification (GTDB taxonomy): domain Bacteria; phylum Bacillota; class Clostridia; order Lachnospirales; family Lachnospiraceae; genus Kineothrix. The sequence continues at coordinate 1,374,456 of KE159599.1, read as the reverse complement.
AATTTCACGGGGCATAGTCTGCCCTGCCCGTAATACCAAGGGGGATTTTGGGGCGGCTCTACGGCTGTATTTCTTCTGAAAATCGCCCCGAAACGATACACAAAAAACCACTGCCCGCCCATTCCGGCTGTACCTGCTGAATCGGGCGGTTTTTCTATGAAGGAGGCACTATGCCGAGAATGTCAAAGAAGTTGAAGAAAGAGCTTGCTTTCTTCCTGAACGACCGGGGGCGCAGAAGCTACAACGGACTTTGCCGGAAATGCCAGCATGGGTGCAAGCAGAGTTTCCGGGCTGTCATTATCGACTGCTCCCACTACCTATCCAAACGAGCCAAAAGGAGGACACCATCCAATGAATTGTGAATTTATGATAGCCAGTACGCCCCTGCCGCCCTATATGCCGCTCCCAAAGGCAATGCTCCGGCTTCCGGTCAGCAACACGGCAAAGGTCATGTATGCCCGCCTGCTGGATGAAATCCTGACAAGGGGAACCGAGGACAGCAACGGGATTCTGTTCATCCGCTTCCCCGTCATGAAGATAGCGGCGGCACTCTCCCGAAGCCCCCAGACCTGCAAGCGTTCCCTGAATGAGTTAGAACAGGCGGGAATGATTATGCGTGTCCGTCAGGGAATCGGGGAGGTCAGCCACATCTATATCCTGCTCCCGAAGGAGGACGCTGCCCATGAATGAGAAGCTGGAAAAACTGAATCAGGAGATTGAAAAGACCGAAGCCAGACTGCGGCGGGCGCAGCATAAGGAGAAAATGCTGGAACACCAGATAAAGACCCTGAACCGGAAGGAACGGACGCA
>KE159599.1:1287395-1373521 GCA_000403275.2 Lachnospiraceae bacterium 28-4 | reverse complement strand
TGAAAACATTTGTTGTCAAGGTTCAATTCCTGGCTATGAACTTTATTTTCGTAGCAAGGTTCAGCACACCAACTGGTGTGGGAAGTTTGAGTAATAAAAATTAAAAAAAGAGAAGAAAAATGGAAAAAGAAAAAGAGACAATGAATGAAGAAGCAAAAGTAACGGGAGAGGAAATCAGCAAAGATGATTTTATGAAGATAACGCTTTCTAAAAATTATGAATTTGAAGGCAGACAGTTTCCGAGGTGGATTTAAGCGGATTGGAAAATTTGACTGCCGGGGATATGATCCAGATTGGCAAAGAGATGAGGAACAGAGGGAATACGGATGCCTCGCCGGAATTTACCATGGAATTCTTCCTGGGACTTGCAGAAAGGAGGCGATGAAAGTAAAATTCAGGGTGAATCATTTTTTCGTTCGTTAGGAATGGAAGCAGAATACTTCGGGAAAGTGGTCGCTCCCTTCGCGGGAGCGTAGATTAAAATAACGGCTGATGCATGACGTGGAAACTAGAACTGTCAGTTGTTTCCCATGTAGGAGCCCGAATTGAAATAACCGGCAAGTTATAACGAAACATCACAAGCTGTATAAATGCGCCCTATCCAAGAACTCGGATAGGGCGCATTATCCGAGATTTTTAATTATCCGAGGAAATTCTTAAAAACCTTTTGTATGCGGGGGTTCATGCAAAAAATCTCGGATAAAATTTATCCACATGGGCATAGTACAGTTAAAGCTATCAAACAGGAGGTTTTAACTATGGGTTACCATACAAGGGAAACCAACACAGTGCCATGCGGATACCACGAATTGAATCCGGAAATGGAGGCTCTTTTAGCGGAGTACCTTGAAGACGGGAAACGCAAGGGACTTCAGGAAAGCAGCATCCATCTTCACGATAAGATTGGGCACTACTTTTTATCCGCCCTGGCTGATACAGGCTGCGCAGCGCCGCAGGCAATGAACGCCCAAAATGTAGGAGCCGCGTGTTTAATGGTCAGCAGCAAATGGTACCTTTCACACATCCGGACATTCCTCAGATATGCATATCAGGCCAGACATACCGACAGGGATTACAGCGGCATCGTTCCTCTTTTCAAGAGGCCGCAGCCGTACCCTTCTGTTTATACAATAGAAGAAATCCTGAAAATTGAAAATAGCGTAGGCCGGGACTCCCCACATGGAAAGCGAGATTACGCAGTGCTGCTTCTTGCGACACGGCTGGGGATCAGGAGCGGGGACATCTCATCCATGACATTCCGGGAACTGGATTTTGGCAGGAACCTGATTCTGCTTACACAGCACAAAACCGGCGTTGACATTGAACTTCCCATGGTCCCGGATGTAAAGGCCGCCCTGAAACAGTATTTAGAGGAAGAACGGGCCTGCTATGACAGCCCGTATGTATTTCTCCGCATCGTTCCCCCTTACAGCCATATCTCTGTGCAGGCAATCACCAAGATCGTCAGGACTGCCATTATGGCAGCTGGAATTGATCCGGCGGGACGCAAACAGGGCGCACATGCTTTCCGGTCGTCCCTGGCAAGTTCCATGGTCAATGACAACATCCCTTATGAGGCGGTAAGGAAAGCCCTTGGGCATACAGACCAGAACGCCATCCAATCCTATGTCAGTCTGGATGTGGAGCAGCTGCGGAACTACGCCCTCCCGGTCATGGAGGCGACAGGTACATTTGCTGCTTTTCTGGAGGGGAGGTGGCGCCTGTCATGACACAGTTCCAGTCGGTTTTCAAACATGAGCTTGCAGAATATCTGGAAATCAGCCAGGGGACTGTCAGCGATGATACTTTGCGGAGTACACGCAGAACCCTTCTTTCGTTCGATTCACTGCTGGTGGCAGAAAACGCCGACAGGGTTACGGAAACAGCCATCAATCACTGGATCAGGGAACTCCAGCAGATAAACGCGCCCAAAACGGTCAGCGATAAGGTAAGCTATCTCCGCAAATTTTTGCGGTACCTTCAATACAAGGGGTACAGTGTTTTCATGCCCGCCTGCCCCAAAACATCAGACAGCTATGTCCCATATATTTTTTCGGACAGGGAAATCCAAACGCTTCTGTCCTGCGCCGACAGCTGGGCCAACAGGCATACAGACCCGAAAACCCGCCGGACGGACATGGAGTTCTGTATGCTGCTCCGGATGCTCCTTGGGTGCGGGTTCCGCCTGGGAGAACCGCTTGCCGCCAGGGTAAAAGATATAAATTTCCGCAATGGGACCATCCTGATCCGCCATGCCAAGAACAACAAACAGCGTGTTGTTCCAATGGACAGGACATTGACAGAGATGCTGGAAAGATACTGCATTGCTATGGGGATCAAAACAGAACCGGAAAGCTGTCTGTTCCCGGCAGCCAGGGGCCAAGAGTTTTCCGTCAGTAAAGGAACCTTTGATTTTCGGTTTAGGAACCTCTTGCGGGAAACCGGCCTGTATGTACAGGAAAAATCCCATTCCAGAGGGCAGTGCCTTCATTGCTTCCGTCACTATTTTGCCATCCATTCATTTGCGCAGGCAGAGAAAAACGGACACCCGACAGATAACTCTGTTCCTTTCCTGTCAGTCTATCTTGGACACCATGACATGGACGAAACGGAGAAATATCTGAAATTCAGTGGTGATATGTTCCCTGAATATACGGAGCTGTTTGAAGATTATGCCGCTGGCGTATTCACGGAGGTGGCGTATGAGGAAAAATAAACTTCCTGAATTCATGCTCCTCCTGGAACAGTTTTTTACGGAATATATGCCGCTCTCGTCAGGGCTTTCCCCTAATACCACGAGATCCTATAAACATACCTTCCGCCTTTTGTTCCAGTATGTTTATCAGGAAAAGAAGAAAAATGCTGGTGAAATCCTCTTCCGGGATTTGAATTTCGAGACTATTGACGGCTTCCTGAAATGGATCGAAGCAGAACGGGGATGCTCAGTATCCACAAGGAATCTCAGGCTTTCAGCATTGGCCTCTTTTGCCGGTTACGCACAGAACAGGAATTTTGAAGCAGCGACTGTGTTTGCAAATGCGGTGAAAAGAGTGCCTGTAAAAAAAGAGGCCGTCCAGCCGAGGACCACCTTTACGCTTGATGAAGTTTCAATCCTGCTCCGGCTTCCTGAACCCGGGAAACGGATGGGCTTCCGTGACCAGGTCCTTTTGAACCTGATGTATGCCAGCGGAGCCAGGGCACAGGAAATCTGCGATCTCAAAGTCAGGGACTTCCTGGCCGAGAAAAACCTCTATAAGCTTACAATTACTGGAAAGGGAAACAAAACCCGGAGGATCGTGATTGCAAGGCCTAGCGGAACTCTCCTGGAACGATATCTGGAGGAAACGGGAAAGGCCGGTCGGTTGGAGGCCTACATCTTTTCCAGCCAGACCCATCCGCAGATGAGCATTTCCTGTATTGAGGAGATTTATAAAAAATATATCATGCTCGCAAGAGCAGGGCATCCGGAAATGTTCCTTGAAAAACGCTACACCCCGCACACCATGAGGCATACGACCGCCACACATATGTTGGAAGCCGGGGTACCAATTATGGCAATCAAAAATTTCCTCGGACATTCCTCGATCTCCACAACAGAACGGTATGCTGAACTTTCACAGGGAACCGTAAACAGGCATATCCGGGATTGGAACGAAAAGTGGTTTTCCCATCAAAAAGAAAATCCTATTACACAAAAGAAAGAGCATCAGCTCCCTGACTTCCTGAAATAGTTCTTACATTATCCGAGGCAACTTCTCTGAAAGCCTTTTATGCTGGCGGTTTTGAGAGTTTCCTCGGATAATTGATTATCTCGGATAATGCGCCCTATCCAAGAACTCGGATAGGGCGCAATTATACACCACTTAGGAAAGTGGTGCATTGCGCCCTGCCGGGAGCGTCCTGCGGACAGCGGATGATTTCCGTAGATTTTCAATCTGCTCCAATCATCACAGGGGACGCTACCCTTCCCCTGCGCTGGCTTCGCCAACTACCCCTTTATGGGCTTGCCACCCGAAAATCTTTCAGAAAAGGTATTCCATTTAGCAAGTTAAAGCTGTATAATAGAGCCAGCGACAAATCGGAATTGACGGAGGGAAACATGATTACGCCTAAGTTAGAAACAGATAGATTGATTTTAAGAGAAATCCATTCAGACGATACAGAAGCGATTTTTAGCTGTTGGATGCAAGATGAAAATGTATCAAAGTATATGTGGTGGAAAGCAAGTGATGACATAAACGAAGCAAAAGGCTTTGTGAAATTTGAACTTGGAAATTTGGAAAATGACAAGTGGAATAGATGGATTATCGTTTTGAAAAGTACAAACGAAATAATAGGAACTTGTTTGATTTTTTTCAATGATGAAGAGGGACATTGGGATATTTCTTACAATTTGGGAAAGAAGTTTTGGAGTAACGGATATGCGACCGAAGCTATGAGTGCAGTTATGAAGTACGCAGTTAAAGTGATGAAAATAAAAGAAATCAGTACAACGTATGCGATAGAAAATTCGGCATCAGGTTATGTTCTTCAAAAATTAGGGTTTGAATTTATAAAGGAAGTACCCTATGAATGTAATGGTGGAGATATAGTTACAATGGGAAGATATTGTAGATATGAAGCGAGATAAATTCCGGTTTGACGAACTGACAGTCTATCAAAAAACTGAATAATTCACCGTCCATCAGCGGCACACCCAAGCAGGAAATCTGAAAAGGTATCCTGCTCTTTTTTTGCCCGGAATCCGGGAGAAAGGAGGGCGCACACTTGCCATGCCCACATTGTAAAATAACCATCATCAAACGGAGTAATAACGAATCCGCTGTTTCTGCCGCCGCCTACCAGAGCGGCGAGAAGCTGTTCTCTGAATACGACCAGGAGCAGAAATACTATCCCTACAAAAACGAAGTTACCCATAAGGAAATCATGCTCCCGCCCCATGCGCCGCCGGAGTTTGCAGACCGCAACACCCTATGGAACTCTGCCGAAGCGCAGGAAAAACAATGGAACTCCCAGCTTGCCCGGAGGTTCGTGCTTGCCATCCCAAGGGAAATCCCGCCGGGACAGTACGCCGACCTTATCCGTGACTACTGCCGGGAGTTTTTTGTTTCCAAGGGCATGATTGCCGACTTTGCCATCCACGACAAGGGGGACGGCAACCCACACGCCCATATCCTGCTCACCATGCGGGCGATGGACGAAAAAGGGAAATGGCTCCCCAAGAGCCGCAAGGTATACGACCTTGACGGGAACGGCGAAAGAATCCGGCTCCCGTCCGGCAGATGGAAAAGCCACAAGGAGAACACCGTGGACTGGAACGACCGGAAGTATGCCGAAATCTGGCGGCAGGGATGGGCGGACACAGCGAACCGCTATCTGGAAGCAAATGGCCGCCCGGAACGCCTTGACCTGCGCTCCTATGCCCGACAGGGGATTGATAAAATCCCCACCGTCCACATGGGGCCAGCCGCCTACCAGATGGAGAAGAAAGGAATCCAGACCAACATCGGCAACCTGAACCGGGACATCAAATCCGCCAACTCCCTCATGCAGTCCATCCGCCAGATGGTGCGCCACCTGAAAGGCTGGATTGCCGATTTAAAGGAGAAAAAGGCCGTGCTGCTGGAAGCGTTGGAGCAGGCCAGGGAGCCGACACTCCCGGAGCTGCTTTTTCAGTATCTGGAACAGCGGAGCGGGGAACGTGCCGGTTGGACTTCCAGAGGGAAACTGAAAGGTACGGTTGCCGACTACAATAAAGTGCAGGCGACTATGTGAATATTCTAACGCTTCGGAGCCACCGTTTTATCGCTTGAGAGCCACCTAGGATTTTAACACTTGAGAGCCATCACAAACACAAGATATAGTAATGGAGCCATGGGCATGAGCTCACAGCTCCAACTTTTTTTACAGGTTTTACAAGTGCCTATTTCTCAATCTCGGCCTTAAGATTAGCAAGCTTTTTGGAATCGTATATCTTCCTGAGATTCGTTTCGCTGCTCGGAATCTCATATGCGTTATGAACAATCCTGTCCATTATAGAATCAGCCTGTGTTCCGCCTCCCAGCCTGTCATGCCATTCTGACACAGGAAATTGTCCGACAAAGATGGTAGAATTGTTTCCACTTCTCTGCTCAAACAATTCATAGAGCATCTTTGCATCTCTCTCGTTAAGCTTGTAGTTCAGCCACTCGTCGATTATGAGGATGTTGTAGTTACCCAATCTCTTCCTGTAACGGGTCAACTCTTTAAGGGCCTCCCTCCTGTCCTCAAAATTGCGCATTAAATCAGGCATTCGGATGTAGAAAACCCTGTAAGTTTTTTTTGCATGCCTCAATTCCCAACGCACATGAAAGATAGGTTTTGCCAGCACCGGTCGGACCTGTGATTATATGATATTGTCAATATTGGTTGACACTTTTTTTACAAGGATATTCATGCCTAAGCAGCATCTAGAGATTCATAATATCTCTGTCGTTTGACCATAGGAGGGAGTCCCTCATTGGAAGAGCATATCCTCCTATTGTTCCAATAGCTGATGAAGTATCTCCAAATGAGGGTTTTCAGTTCCTCTATGTCCATTTCCTCAGTATGGTAACGCCCATAGAGGAGTTCCTCTTTCATCCGCGCCCACATGCTCTCGCAGCGGGCATTGTCATGGCAGCGTCCTCCCCCGCTGTTCATGCTTTGAAAAATTCCGTATTTTTGAACAGCTTTACGATAGGTTCTGCTGGTGTACTGCGTTCCGCGGTCTGAATGGACCACGGCTTCCCGGAGCGCCGGATAGGAGCGGACAGCGTTCTCAAGCGTCTGTCTGCACAGCGCCGCTTTCATGTTCGTGTCCGTTGCCAGTCCCAGAACTGCCGCGTCAAAACAGTCAAATATGGCAGACACATAGAGTTTCCCGTCTTTTGCTTTGATTTCGGTTATGCCCGTGACGCATTTTTTGAATGGTTCTGCGGACGTGAAATCCCGTTTCAGCAGGTTATCAGATTTGCGCGCCTGACGGTCAGCTTTTGTAATCCCGTTTGGTCTGCGCTTTGGGCGGTGGCTGAGTCCGATTTCCTCCATGACGCGGTAAACTGTCCGCCCCCCAGGTATGCGGATGCCTTCCGGCTGTTTCAACAGAAGCGCCTGATACATACGGATTCTTCCATAAGTGCCATTGCATACATCTTCTGCCACAATTGCCCGCATGGCGTCGGCCAAATCCTCATATTTCCACGGACGGTCTTTGTCTGCCAGATATTTATAAAACCCCTGCCGTGTCACGTTCAGCATCCTGCAGCAGAAAGAAAGCTTTCCTTTGATAACGCCGTCCTCCGTTTTTAAGGCAATAAACATCATTCTCTGCCTCTTGCAGACTTCCGACGGCTGGCGGCGAAAAAAGCGCTTGCCTCTTCGAGAAATTCGTTTTCCTCTTTCAGGCGGCGGATTTCCTTTTCCTGCTCCTTGGCCTGTCTGCGTAGGAGAGCCAGTTCTTCTGCAAGATTCATGGCAGTTTCCGGAGTATGTGATCCGGAACCGACATTCAGTCTTCCCTCTCTGGCAGCCTTTGTCCACGCGTACATAGTGTTTTCAGGGATACCTAACCCGGCTGCAGCTTTTGCACCGCCAAGCTCTTTTGCTAATTTTACGGCTTGGATTTTATATTCCATGTCGTATTTCCGTTGTTTTTTTGCCATTGTAGTTGCCTCCTTGATTCTCTTATCAAAGACCACTAGATGTTGTGGTGGCTCTCAAGCATTAGAATACCAAAATCAAATGGCTCTCAAGTGATAAAACGGTGGCTCCGAAGCGTTAGAATATTCAATTATGCTTCCCGCCTGACCAGCGCGGATCCGAATGCAGGGGTTTCCACGGGAGGAAATGTCATTAAATCTTTAAAGAATCCCCACTTGCAGGCCAGCGAATGGGGATGGCAGATCGATCCGCTGGGACTCCGCATTACGATGAACTCTCTGTATGACCGCTATCAGAAGCCGCTTTTTATCGTAGAGAACGGTTTGGGAGCGGTGGATCAGGTGGAGGAAGACGGGAGTATCCGGGATGATTACCGGATTGCTTATCTGGAAGCTCATATTAAGGAAATGATGAAAGCGGTGGAAGAGGACGGCGTGGAATTGATCGGCTATACTCCTTGGGGCTGGATCGATCTGGTAAGCGCATCTACCGGGGAGATGAAGAAACGGTATGGTTTTGTATATGTGGATAAGGACAATGCCGGGAACGGAACGCTTGAGCGCCGCAGGAAGAAATCTTTCGAGTGGTATAAAAAGATAATTGCCACTAACGGGGAATGCTTGAAGTGACAGGTCAAATAGTTACGCATGTCTAAAATAGGGGATGGAAATGTCTAAAATAGGGGATGGAAAACTCTTGAAAAAGAAATTCAACTTTGCTACACTGGATATGGTATTGGATATTTATATTATTAAGGCAAAGGAGCGAGGCAAATGAGCAATAAGGTAACGTTTGATTATTCCAAAGCTGCATCGTTTATCAGCGGGCATGAAGTAGAATTTATGAAAAAACTGGCCTTGGATGCGAAGGAAGTATTAGTTTCGAAAACAGGGGCGGGGAATGATTTTTTAGGATGGATTGATCTGCCGGTAGATTATGATAAGGATGAGTTTGCCAGGATCAAAAAAGCGGCGGCAAAGATTCAGGGCGATTCGGATGTTCTGCTTGTAATTGGTATTGGAGGCTCTTATCTCGGAGCGAGGGCAGCTATCGAGTTTTTGAGGCATAGTTTTTATAATATAGTGGACAAGTCGGTGAGAAAGACGCCTGAGATTTATTTTGTCGGGAATTCGATCAGCTCCACATATATCAGGCATCTTATGGATGTAATAGGAGAAAGGGATTTCTCGATTAATATGATCAGCAAGTCCGGTACTACGACGGAGCCGGCTATTGCATTCCGCGTATTTAAGGAAATGATGGAAAAGAAATACGGGAAAGCGGAAGCGGCGAAAAGAATTTACGCTACCACGGATAAGGCAAAAGGATCGTTAAAGAACCTGGCGACAGAGGAAGGCTATGAAAGCTTTGTGGTGCCGGATGACGTGGGCGGACGTTTTTCCGTACTGACAGCGGTGGGTTTGCTGCCAATTGCAGTCAGCGGCGCGGACATCGATAAGCTGATGGAAGGCGCGGCAAGCGGAAGAAAAAGGGCTCTGGAAGCATCTTTCGAGGAAAACGATGCTTTGCAATATGCGGCGCTGCGTAATATTCTGCTCAGAAAAGGAAAATCGATAGAAATTCTTGCCAATTATGAACCGAGCGTGCATTATGTTTCCGAATGGTGGAAACAGCTGTACGGAGAGAGCGAAGGAAAGGATCAGAGAGGAATTTTCCCGGCGAGCGTGGATCTTACCACGGATCTGCATTCCATGGGCCAGTTTATCCAGGACGGAGCGAGGACGCTGTTTGAAACGGTTATCGATATCGAGACGAGCAGGGAAGAGATTATATTGGGAACGGAGCCTGTGGATCTGGACGGATTGAACTATCTGGCGGGCAAGACCGTTGATTTTGTAAATAAGAGCGCGATGAACGGTACGATTCTGGCGCATACGGATGGAAATGTGCCTAACTTTATGGTTCATGTACCGGAAGTAAATGAATTTTATCTGGGAGAGCTGTTCTATTTCTTCGAATTTGCCTGTGGCGTCAGCGGATATCTGCTTGGAGTAAATCCGTTTAACCAGCCCGGCGTGGAAAGCTATAAGAAAAATATGTTTGCGCTTTTAGGCAAACCGGGATACGAAGAGCAAAGGGAAGAGCTTTTGAAGAGACTGTAGAGAGAATTAGTGAAGACAGCGGCCGTTTGGCTCATTGTCTGCAGAAATAAAGGGATACCGGAACGAATCAGCAATGGTTTGTTCCGGTATCTTTATTGGCGGAAAAACTTGGGTAAGGTACACGTATTTTTTTGCCGGATATGTAACCCGGGCGTAATAATTACCGTTTACAATACAAGAAAAAGAGAAGTAGACGATAAGGAGTTGTACGGCATGGAAATTTTAAAAACAATACATTTAAAAAAGCATTATGGCAGTGGGGAAAATCTGGTAAAGGCGGTGGACGACATCAGTTTTTCGGTAGAAAAGGGAAGTTTTACCGCAGTAGTAGGGACATCCGGGAGTGGGAAGACTACTTTATTGAATTTGATCGGAGGGTTGGATTATGCGGATGACGGGGAGGTAATCATAGGCGGCCAGTCCATTATGCATATGAAAGAGGAAGAACTGACCGTGTTCCGGCGCAGAAATATCGGATTTGTTTTTCAAAATTATAATCTGATCTCCGTTTTGGATGTGTATAAAAATATTACGCTCCCTATACGGTTAGACGGGAATAAGCCGGATGAGGGATATATCAGGCATATATGCGGGACGCTCGGGATAGAGGAAAAAATGAACCGGTATCCGAATCAGCTTTCCGGCGGACAGCAGCAGAGAGTGGCGATTGCCAGGGCGATTGCAGCGAAACCTGCGGTGCTTCTGGCGGATGAGCCGACCGGGAACCTGGATTCCAAAACCAGTGCGGAGGTCATGGGATTGTTGAAAATGACGGGAAAGGAATTCCATCAAACGATTGTTATGATTACGCATAATGAAGCGATTGCGCAACTGGCAGACAGGGTGATTCACCTGGAGGACGGAAAGATCGTGGGAGGTGAAGCCTGATGATGAATATTATGTTCAGAAATTCCAACGCCGGTATCGGGAGAGAGCTGGCGGCAGAAGATTATAAAGCGCATACGGTCAGAAACCGGATGGCGGTGCTGGCGGTCATACTCACTACGGTGCTGCTTACTGTGGTTTTTACCGTTGGATTTGGCATGGTACGGACAGTTTCCCTTGCAACATCGGCCGCTCCGGGCCCCGGCGCAGACGGGAATTGTGTTTATGGTGATTATGAGGTATTGGAAAAGGTCAGGGAACTTCCGCAGGTGGAATGGGCTGCCTTTGTGAGAAGATGCAGCAGCACCTATCTTCATAACAAGGAATTTGCCAGTGTGGAAACGAGGCTGTTTGCGGCAGACCGCGTACACTATGAAAAAAATATGGTGGATCTGATTGCAGGAAAATACCCGGAGAAGCCGAATGAGATATTGATTCCCGATACGATGTCGGAACAGCTTGGCCTTGGGGAAGAGGTCGGGATTGCTTATCCGCTTGTTGTGGTAGTCAGGGAAAACGGCGAGGATGCAGAAAAGGAAATACCGATGACTGTCTGCGGATATTATAAAAATCCCCTCGAAAATGTAAAGAATATATATGCGGAGATTTATACCGATGAGAGCTTTATCGAAACTTATAACCCGGAGCTTTCCGCGAAGCGGGATATTATTTATGTAAAGCTGAACAACTTGGAATTTTTCAGGTTCGGGTATGACAAAGAAGAAAAAATAAGTGAGGTAGCGGAGTTATCGGGGGCAGATAGCGGAGTGTATAAAATGAGCGATTTGAGTATCATCGTTATTATCCCGGTTTTTATTGTTGCATTTATGATTATGTCCTGTGGATATTTCTTTATTTACAATGTATTCGATATTTCCGTCAGAAATGATATTCGTTTTTATGGCGAGTTAAAGACGATCGGGATGACTTCAAGGCAACTGAAAGGCATGTTGTTGTTCCAAATGAACAAGATTGCCCTGACAGGGATCGCTGCCGGCAGCTTGGCCGGATTTTTGATAGGAAGTATTTCCGGGAAAATGATAGTTCCCGTATTTATGGATGGCATTTCAGGATATTACCAATCGGCCGGGTTTGTGGAAACTTTTATTTTCAGTACGGTTTTTTCCTGGCTTACGGTATATATCAGCACGATGAAACCGTTTAAGATCGCCTGCCATATATCCCCTGTGGAAGCAGCCAGATATGGCGGGAAGAAAAAGAAGGGGATATTCTCCGTCCTTTCTTTTGCCTTGAGCGGTATTCTTTTCCTAGTTGTCTATACTCTCTCCATGGGATATGATGTAGATGTAATGAAAGAGAGGTATAACGGGACGGATTTCAGGGTGACACACAGGGGAAGCATATGGGCGATGAGCGAGGCCTATATGCCGATAAGCCGGGAGATGGTGGAAAGGCTGGAAAAACTGCCATTTGCGGAAAATTTCAGGGTGTATTATGAGGCCAGGGTAAAGCCGGACTATGTGGAGAGGGACGGGGAGATTGATACGTATCTTTCTTCTATGGGAGAGGTTACAAAAGAGGGAGAGATAGCTGAAGACATCGGAATTTATAATGAATGCCTGGAGGAAGGAAGTAATTACCGGATTGCGGAGAGCGAGAGAGGAAATTACAGAGTGGGAGTCATGGGTATGGAGGCGGAATATCTTTCCACAGAGGAAAAGTATTTCCGGGTAATAGAAGGAAAAATGGATGCGGAGAAATTCGCAGAGGGCGGTTATATGATTTACCAGCGCAGTCCGGAATGGGTAGTTTCTAATAAAAAAACGGAGTATCCGGTACATGCGGGAGACAAGGTAAGAATAACTTTTTATGATGACAGAGCGGATCGCTATGTAGAAAAAAATTTTGTTGTTATGGCCATAATCGCGCATGCGAATCCGTATGGCACTTCCAATATACAGGGCAGAAATATTATACTGGATGATGAAACTTTCAAAAGCATTTATTCAGGATATGAAGATTTGATAGGAAAAATTTGTTTTGACGGCTCAGGAAAGGCATCGGAGTTTGCGGATGAGAAAGAGGAATATGAAGCGGTTTGTCAAATCATCGAGGAAGAGGGAAACTTGCAGATGTATTTTCAGTCCAAATATGAGGATGGAATGCATTTTGCAGAGGAAAAAAGAGTGATAGGGGTTCTCGGGATGTTTTTGGCCGGTATGGTAGGATTGATCGGTATTGCCAATGTGGTGAATACGGTGTCTACGGACGTCTTTGCACGCAAGTTGGAATATGCGGCTATGCAGTCGATCGGAATGACGAAGAAACAGATGAAAAGGGATATTTTTGGTAAATATGCCCGTTATATCTTTCTTGCTTCCGGCCTGGCGGCGGTGAGCGGGGCGGCTCTTACGTATGCTCTCGGCATGAACCCTTTATTTACCGGTTTTTCCGTAGGGACTTTTTTGCAGGCGCTGGCATTGCTCATGGCCTTTGCCGTTCTGCTGTGTACATGGATGGCCCGTATTCTTACGAACATAATGAATAAACAGTCCGTTGTGGGGAGGCTGAGAAGTATCATATAAATCTGCGGAGGGAAAGATTGAAAATTGAAAATTTTCAATCCCAAGTTTGTGTCTGCGCGGCATCCACAAACTTGATATGCGCAAAAAGCCGCGCAGAAATGGGGGAGAAAATGGAAAGGCATATTTTGGTAGTGGAGGATGACCGGACGCTAAACGAAGGGATCGCTTTCGCCCTGGAAAAAGAAGGTTATATTGTGCATAAGGCACGTTCTTTGGGGGAAGCGGAAAAAAAGCTGGGACAGAAAATGGATCTGATACTTCTCGATATTAATCTGCCGGACGGGGACGGAAGGGATTTTCTTAAGAATATCCTCGTCGGGCAGAAGGTTCCGGTGCTTTTTCTGACTGCCAGAGATTCGGAGGAGGATATGCTGAAAGGTTTTCGGATGGGCTGCGACGATTATATTACCAAGCCTTTTTCCATGGCTGTCCTGGTGATGAAAATAGGGGCGGTTTTGAAACGGAGCAAGGAAACTTCCCGGAAGATCTATACAAATGGTGGGCTGGTCTATGACTTTGAAAATAAAACATTAAAAAACCGCGGCCGGGAAATAGAGCTGACGGCGCTGGAGATAAAACTTCTGGAAATATTTTTAGATCATAGGGGGATCGTGTTGACAAGGGAGAGGCTTCTTGACAGAATATGGGATATGCAGGAAAAATATGTGGAAGACAGGACATTAAACGTGAATATCCATAGGCTGCGGGAAAAGATAGAGGATGATTCGGAGAAACCGAATCATATACGGACAGTATTTGGTATTGGCTATAAATGGGAGGATGAATAGAGAATGGCAAGCGGGCGGCAGGAGAGAAAATGGGATACGGATAAAATATGGAAAAGCGGTATAGGCATTTTGCTTATACTGCTTTTGCTGTTCCTTGGAATTGGATCATGGATATTGCTTGTTTTTGGGGCATCATCCGGTCTCTTTTTCCGCATGGCGATTTTGATGGTGCTGTATGGAGGCGCAAATTTGTCTGTGTTCGGTATTTTTTATTTCATGATTGCCAAAAATATCAACGGCATTTTGTATCAATTCAGCGATATGGTGGAAAGCCTGATTGGCGGAAAAGAAACCATGGCCTTTCCGATGGCTGATGATACGGTATTGTCCAAGCTTCAGGAACAGCTTTTCAGACTATATGATATCCTGCGTTCTTATGAAAGCAGGGAGCATCAATTCAGAAAGCAGCTCAATGAAAATATTGGTAATTTGGTGCATCAGATCAATACGCCGATTACGAATCTGAAAATTTATGCCGGTTTTTTAAAAAGGAACGATTTGGCGGAGGGAGAAAAAGTACGGTTTGCACGGTGCGTGGAAGACCAGGCGGAAAAATTGGGATGGCTGGGGGAAGGGTTTTCGAAAATGTCCCGCCTGGAAACGGGCATAATCAGACAGAAGCCGGAAAAGCAGGAGATTTTGCCTGTTATACTGAATGCGGTAAATCAGATAATGGAAAAAGCCGGGCAGAAGGAGATGGATATAAAACTGGCCGGGGAGCAGCATATTTGGGCCGTAATCGATGGAAAATGGACATCGGAGGCAGTTTTTAATGTATTGGACAATGCAGTGAAATATGGAAACAGGGGAAGCGTTATCGAGATAGAACTGGCGGAGTTGACGGGATACGCGCAGGTATCGGTTCGGAATGAAGGGATAGGGATTGAAAGAGAGGAGTACCATAAGATTTTTCAGCGATTTTACCGGGGGAAGAAAACGGCGGAGGAAAACGGGGTCGGATTGGGACTTACGATTGCCAGAGAAGTGTTGGAAGGAGAACGGGGATATATAAAGGCAGAAACACTTTTTGACGGGAGGACGGAATTTTCTTTTTATTTTAGTAAACGCTGTTATGATATGAAATATTGACGGTTAGTCTATAATCATGCTATATTTTTAGGAAATTATAAAGAGGGCTGGAAGGGCTGGAAATGACGAAAAAGGAAGAAGTATTTGATTATATGGTGATGTGTACGCAGAAGTGCGGAGCAGAAGACAAGATTTTTAATACGCAGGAATTGGCGGAAGCATTGCAGATGCAGCGTTCCAATCTGAGTACTTTATTAAATGATTTAGTAATGGAAGGGAAATTGGAAAAGCTGCAGGGGCGCCCGGTGCCTTACCGGATTGCTAACCGGCCTGACACCGGGGGCAGCGAGGAGTCCTGCTTTAAAGAACTGCTAGGATATAACGGAAGCCTGAAAAATGTGACAAGATTGGCTAAGGCGGCCATCCTGTATCCTGAACACAGTCTAAATACGCTTATTGTTGGGCCAAGGGGATCCGGTAAGACGTATTTTGCTTATTTAATGTATCGGTTTGCAAAGGAAAAGAAGGTAATTGCGGACGATGCCCCTTTTATCCGTTTTAACTGTAGATATTATGAGGGACAAGATGGGGAAATTTGTGTACGTTTATTTGGGCGAAATAACAATGATTGTGAAGGCGCGCTTCAAAAGGCGAGAGGGGGGATATTAGTTATCGATCATATTGATATTTTGCCAGCTGCAGCCAGGGATATTCTTCTGGAACTTTTGGAAGATGAAAGGAAGGATATGCGGGATACGATTTTAATCTGTGCGGTAAATGATAATGTGAAACAGTCTCTGCTCGATGCATATGCAGCTAAATTTTCCGTGCGAATTGATTTGCCGTCATTGAAGGCGCGCCGTCTGGAAGAGCGGTTTGCCTTAGTACAGAGTTTTTTTATTGAAGAAGCAGCCCGTATGGATAAATCCGTTAAGGTGAATGCCGAATTGTTGCGGTGTATGCTGCTTTACCGGTGTGAAAGCAATGTAAAACAGTTGAAATCCGATATCAAAATCGGCTGTGCGAATGCTTATGTGAGAGAATTTAATGAAAATACGGATGAATTGTATATTTATATGAATGATATGCCGCCTATTGTACGCCAGGGACTTTTGTATTATAAAGACTTTTATGATGAGGTGGAGGGGTTGATTCCTAAAAATTATTCTTATGCTTTTTCCAAGACGGCCACTATAGAGAGGACTTTGGAAAAGAGTGAGAATTCCGGCGACGACAGGGAATCTATTTATGATATGATTGACCGTAAGGCAGCGGAGTTGAGAGGAAGGGGAATTACTGATAAAGAGGCAAGTTCGATTATTAATGCGGAATTAGAATATGATATGAAGCAGTTGGTGCATCAAGTGAGCGAGAAGAGCGTAAACAGAGAATCTCTGCTTAAAATTGTGGATCGCCGCATTGTGACTATGGTGGAGAAGTTTTTACGGGAGGCATCCCTGCGCTTTGGACGGGTTTACCCGGAATCTATTTTTTATGGGATGTGCCTTCATCTTTCGGCTACATTGGAGCGTTCGAATGTGGTACAGAGGCTTTCCAACAGTCGGGTGATGGAAACGGTAGAAAACCACAGGGATGAATATGCGTTCTGCATGAAATTTTCGACAGAGGTGGAAAGGGAATTTAATGTGCAGCTGTCGATTGATGAAGTTGTGTTGATCACTATGTTTATCTGCAATAATACGATTTACGATAAACCGGTGAACAAACCTGTGATTTTATTGGCCATGCATGGGAAGTCAACTGCTTCGTCTATGGCAGATGTGGTAAATTGGTTGGTCAAAGGCAATAATACATATGCCTTTGATATGCCGTTAAGCATGGATATGCATGAAGCTTATAACGAATTGAAAGCGCAGATTTTGGAGATTGATAAAGGGCAGGGCATTTTGCTTTTATATGATATGGGATCGCTGCGGACCATGGCAGAGATGATTATGAAGGAATGCGGTATACGGATTCGTATGCTGGAAATTCCGGGGGCTCTTATTGCTTTGGACAGTTCCCGTAAAGCCAGCTGTCTGACTTCTCTGGATGAATTGTATGATAAAGTGGCCAAGACCTTTCAAGATTCTTATCAGCAGATGACGGAGTCCTATGTGCGCCAGTGTAAGCATAAGATTATAATTACGCTGTGCATGAGTGGGAAGGGTGCGGCAGTTTCGATGAAGTCCTATTTGGAGAAGCATATACAAATGGAAGAGGTGGATATCATTCCGCTGGCGATTAGCGATCGCAAGCAACTGTTGGGTGAAGTCAACCGTTTGCGTCAGGAGCAGGAGATTCTTTATGTAATCGGTACTTATGACCCTCAACTGCACGGGATTCCTTTTATCTCTGTCACTAAATTGTTTGACACACCTGTGGACAAGCTGGATGTCTTACTTGCTGTTTCCAATGTGGAAATACCTGTTCAAGTAGATTATGATGCAATTTATTCTTATCTTTCCGAACAACTGGAAGGGTTGGATATGAAAAAGCTGAAGAATTGTCTGCCAAAGGCGATTGCCAGAATCAAAAAGGCGGCGCAGGGGTTATCCCAGGATCAGGAATTGGGACTGTTTTTGCATATTGCCTGTGCGGTTCAGAGAATGTTGATGAAAGAAAAGATGCCGGTTACCATGAATAGGGATACTTTGATTAGCCGCAATAAACGTTTGTATCATGATTTGAGGGATATCCTACAGACATTGGAAAAGGCTTTTGACATTTGTTTTTCCGATGATGAACTGGCTTATATCATTGCAATTATTAAGCAGATATAAAAATATTAGAAAATAAGAGTGTATAATAGAGAAATAGTATTTAATTCCTTTTCTGTATAGTGTATAAACAAATAATGGATAAAAATAAAAAAAGACGGTAAATATTTCGAAGTAGAAAGTTTTGCCGTCTTTTAGTGTTCAAAAAAAGACGGAAATGTTTATTCTGGAAGGAAAAGCAGGGAGGAAGAGTGTTTGACAGAGCTTTATAAAACCTGTATAGTCCGTTTTAGAAACAGGGACGGGCGATACCCGTGCCAGAAGGAGGTAAAAGTTATGGCAAAGAGTACGGAAGATGTTGCTATGATGTTGATTGTGCATTCGGGTGACGCAAGGACATTGGCATTTCAGGCATTAACCGCAGCCAGAGAGGGGAAATTTGAAGAGGCGAAAAAGCTTTTAGCCCAATCGGAAGAGAAAGCGCTGAAAGCTCATCATGTGCAGACAGAGATGTTGGCTGCCGAAGCGAATGGGGAGGGGCCGGAAATAAATATCTTACTGGTGCATTCGCAGGATCATCTGATGACTAGTATGCTGGCGCAGGAATTGATTAGAGAGTTGATTTATCTGCATGAAATAAAATCAGATAAGCAGTAGGCAAATGCGGAGAAGGAGGTTCTTGGAATGGGTAATGTGATTGAACGTCTGGCGGAAAGCAATTTTATGAAAAAATTACAGCAAATCAGCCAGAAGATGACAACAAATGAAATTTTTGCGACGATCTCGAGCGGTATGGGGGCGACTATGGGACTCATTATGTTAGGCGCTGTGATCCAGATTATATGTGCCTTGGGTGAGTTGATCTTCAAATGGAGTCCCCAGAGTCCGTCTTATATTGCATTTTATATGCCCTATAAACTGACGATGGGATTGTTGGGCTTTTTTATGTGTTTCTCTATGGCTTCTAATTATGCCAAAAGGAAAAAGAGGAATACAATGCAGGCAGGTTTTACGGCGATTGTCTGCTATATTTTAGTAATGTCTCCGGTGGTGTCTGCCAGCGCCGATGGAGGAGAGAGTTTTTTCGAAGCGTTGAACTTGGGTGCTTTAGGAACCGGTGGTATGTTTGTGGCATTGATTATTGGGCTGTGTTCCGTTGCAATTTCCGAATTTGCAATCCGGCATAATTGGATGATCAAACTGCCAGATGTAGTACCGGAAGGAATTGCAAATTCTTTCAATGCCATTATTCCCACGGGTATTAACATTTTGGTATGGTATGGTTTGTCAATTCTGATTGCGGTTTTGAGTCAGGGAACTCTTACATTGGCGTCGGTGATCACAAAAGTGCTTTCCGTACCGATCGGTTATCTGACTTCCACGCCGGGGATGTTTGTTATTATTATTTTATGCCAACTATTGTGGTTTTTTGGGATTCACGGTACCGGTATTACCTTTAATGCAATTATGATTCCGTATGTAACGGCGTATATGACGAATTCTTCTCTGGCTGCAGCAGGGCAGCCTCTGGAATGGTCTCCGTTATTCTTGTTTGGGGCTTTGAGTATTATGGGTGGTACGGGCAATACATTAGCTTTGTGCGTCATGGGATTAAGAAGTAAATCCAAAAGAATCAGTACGGTATCAAAGGCGGCTTTGGTTCCCGGAATCTTTAATATCAATGAGCCGGTGATCTTTGGATATCCGATTATGTACAATTCCATCATGCTCATTCCATACATTTTGTGCTCGGTTGTGGTAGCGGTATTGATGCTGCTTGCGTATACATTTGGCTTGATGGCGTATCCTCAGGTATTGATTATGACAACTTTGCCGATAGTGCTTTCTGCATTTATGAATTCACTGGATTGGAGAAACTGCGTGTTTGCGGCACTTATGTTTCCGGTTTGCTATGTGGTATACCTCCCCTTCTTTAAGGTATATGAGAAGCAATGTCTGGAGCAGGAGAGCGAAGAAGGTATTGTAACTGCCGAATAATTTTAATTATCAGAAAGGAGACTGCTATGTCTTTTCCTAAAAATTTCTTATGGGGCGCCAGTTCATCAAGCGCCCAATGTGAAGGAGGCTATGATTGTGATGGGAAAGGATTGACAACATGGGATATAAAGCCTTTAAATCCGGGTTGCTGTTCTTTCCACTATGCTTCGGACTTTTATCATCACTACAAAGACGATATTGCCCTTATGGGTGAAATGGGATTTCGGATGTTCCGCTTGTCCATTGCATGGGCCAGGATATTACCGGAAGGAGAGGGAGAGATAAACCAGGCGGGTATAGATTTTTACAAAGATGTCTTTAACGAATGTCATAAATATGGTATTGAACCGTTGGTTACTATTTTTCATTTTGACCTGCCACTGGCGTTGCAGGTGAAGTACGGCAGTTGGAAAGACCGCCGGATGGGGGAAGCTTATGTAAATTACTGCAAAGTGTTGTTTGAGAACTTCCGGGATGATGTCAAATACTGGCTGACTTACAATGAACAAAATATGCTGATTTATTATGGAGCTGTGGATATGATGGGGGGCAAGATGAAGCTGCAGGATATAAATGATTTATATTGTCAGGCCCATAATCAGTTGGTAGCCCAGGCGAAAGCTATCCACCTTTGCCATGAGATGTGTCCGGATGCAATGATAGGACCGGCTCCCAATATTACCACCGCGTATCCGGCGGACAGCAATCCGGAGAACTATTTGGCAGCGTTGAATAGTGATGATTTGCGTAATAACTTTTATTTGGATGCTTTGGTATATGGTCGTTATCCTGCCAGTCTGAATGATTATTTTGAAAAAAATGGAGTTCATATTGAGGTGCAGGAAGGGGATTTTGAATGCATGCGTACCTGCCATCCGGACTTTATCGGCTTTAACTGCTATGGTAATGATACGGTGGAGCATTGCGATTATTATGAGTTGGATTTGAGTGAACTGGAGAACGGTGACAACAGGAAGATGAGTTATTTGCAAAAACTGGCGGAAAAGCCTGGTATCGCGAAAGCAGTCAATAATGTAAAATTTCCGCAGGGCGAGGATGGCCATCGTTTTGATCCTTACTGTATCCGGGTGACGGCCAGAAGGCTTACGGACAGGTATCATTTGCCCCTGATCGTTACGGAAAACGGTTATGGCCGTCCGGATATTTTGGAAGCGGATGGTACGGTGCATGACGCCTACCGGATTGAGCATTTGCGTGAGACAATCCGCCAGATGTCGATAGGTATTGACGAAGGAGCCATGCTGATTGGCTACTGTCCCTGGAGCGCTGTTGATTTGGTATCTACCAGAGAGGGAATAACAAAACGTTATGGTTTTATATATGTAGACAGGGATGAAAATGACGAAAAAGCGAAAGATGCGGAAATGAAGCGTTACCGTAAAGATAGTTTTTACTGGTATAAGAAAGTAATAGCCAGCAATGGCAAGGATTTGGACTAGGGGATTCGTAATTGCTCAAAGATAAAAAAGGTAGAAAGAAGGAGACCGGAGAAGATGGGATTTCCAAAAAATTTTTTGTGGGGCGGCGCTACGGCGGCTAACCAATGCGAAGGGGGATGGAATGAAGGGGGCAAGGGATTGGCAGATTCCGATGTAAAGACAGCCGGCTCTTTGACAGAGCCTCGTTACATTACTTACGTGGACTCGGATGGCCGGCCCGGGAAAGCAGTTTCCGAATATGATATTCCGGCAAACGCGCGAAAGGCTGTTGTGGAAGGGTTTTATTATCCATATCATGAAGCGATTGACTTTTATCACCGTTATAAGGAAGATATTGCAATGTTTGCGGAGATGGGCTTTAAAGTTTTCCGTATGTCTATTGCATGGACCAGAATTTTTCCCAAAGGGATTGAGGAGGAACCGAATCAGGCGGGGTTAGATTTTTACCGGGATGTATTCCTGGAATTGAAGAAATACGATATTGAGCCGTTAGTAACAATTCAACATTATGATGTGCCTCTTTATCTGGAGGAAAATTTGGGAGGTTGGAAGAACCGGAAGCTCATAGATTTGTTTGGCCGCTATACGGAGACGATTTTTAAAGAGTATAAGGGGCTGGTGAAATATTGGCTGACCTTTAATGAAATCAATAGTCTCATAATGGGAAAGGATATTTTACCAGAATATCCGTTTGAGAGAATAAAGGATGATTTTCTGTTGCTGCATCATCAGTTTGTGGCCAGTGCAAGGGCGGTAAAACGGGCGCATGAAATTGACCCGGATTTTGTAATGGGCTGTATGATTGCCGGAGGGCCAAGCACTTATCCATTGACTTGTGATCCTAAAGATGTGGCGGCAACGCAGAATAGGCTGCAGGAAAATATTTACTACACCGGGGATGTAATGGTGCGTGGAGAATATCCATATTTTGCAAAGCGTATTTGGAAAGAATACGGGGTGGAATTGGATATTACGGAACAGGATCGGGAAGACTTGAAGAACGGTACGGTGGATATGATTACTTATTCTTACTACTGTACAAGCTGCTGCACGACTCATGAGGTGACAGAGACAGCTGGAGGCAATTTGAATATGGGGCCTAAAAATCCTTATTTGTCCTACAGCGAATGGGGATGGAGCCTGGATGCGGATGGTTTGAGATATTCTTTGAACGAATATTATGGCCGTTACCAGGTTCCGATTATGGTAGTGGAAAATGGTCTGGGCGCTATTGATGTGTTGGAAGAAGATGGTTCCGTTCATGATGGGTATCGGATTGACTATACGAGAGCCCATGTAAAGGCAATGGCGCAGGCCTTGGAGGATGGGGTGGATTTACGCGGTTATACGCCTTGGGGCTGTATTGATTTGGTGTCGGCGTCTACCGGGGAAATGAAGAAGCGTTATGGTTTTATCTATGTGGATAAGGATAATGAAGGAAATGGAACATTGGCACGCTATCGGAAGGATTCTTTTTATTGGTATAAGAAAGTCATTGCCTCTAATGGAGAAGAGTTGGATTGATGTCGAATAAGGATGAAAGAAAGGAGAGGAAGGAATGAGAGTATTGTTATGCTGTGCTGGCGGCTTATCCAGCAGTATTTTGATGAAAAAAATGCAGACATGGGCGGCCTCTCATGGAGAAGAATTGCATATTATCGCAGTAGGGACTGGCGAAGCGCAGGAGAGATGGCAGGAGGGCTGGGATTGTGTACTGGTGGCACCACAGGCCAGCTACCGTATGGAAGATATGAGGAAAGAAATTCAAATTCCTATGGCAGCAGTACCTTCCCTGGATTATGCGGTGGGCAACGCAGAGAGTGTCATGAAGCTGGCGCATAAAATATGCGGAAAGTAGAAAAGGATTTATAGAATAGCTATAGTGGAAAGAGGCGGGAGCGGTCTGCGGATAGCTTCCGCCTTTTGATAGTGGCGGGCCGGAGGATGGCTGATCCATTCATTTGTTGACTTTCCAAAAGGGCGTATGTTAGAATAAGTCAAATAATTAATCGGGGCTATAGGAATGGATGGACGGAAAATGTTTTCATGAAAGGAGAGAAGGTAAAGTGGAACCAATCAGAGTTTTGTTTCAGTCGATGGAAGACTGCCAGAGATTTGTGCTGGCTGTTGAAAATTACCCGTTTAATATTGATTTACGAAGTGGAAGGCATGTGATAGACGGGAAATCCATGCTTGGAATTTTAGGATTCGGATTACATCGGGTGCTGGATCTGCGGCTTCATACGGATGACAGAAAGCTGGCGGAAGAAGTCCTGAGTAAGATTGAGTTTTGCATTTGCAGGGAAAACATGAATATTGCTATTTAGAGAGTAACACATTCCTATGGGGAGGCCGCCGGATTTGAGAGATAATAAAATCCGGCGGTTTGAGCGTGTCCGAACAGTAGCCGCCGGAATGGGCGGAATCAAGTATATTTCCGGTTTGTTTTGCGGGCCGGGGAAAGGTGTGGTTGAATATATGAAAATAGTAGTGCTGGAAAGAGGCAGTGTGGGCATGGATGTTTCCATAGACCGCCTGAAGGAGCTGGGAGATCTTGAAATATACCATAATACGATTGCGGGAGAGGTAGAGGAAAGGATAAGGGATGCGGAGATTATTATCGCCAATAAAGCGCCCCTGAACAGGGAAACGCTGAAAGGGGCGGGCTGTGTAAAGCTGATCTGCGAGTTTGCGACAGGTTATGATAATGTGGATCTGGAATATTGTGACGAAAAGGGAATACGGGTAGTAAATGTGGTGGATTATTCTACCGCTGCGGTAGCGCAGCATACGTTTGCCCTTTGCTTTTATGTGCTGGAAAAACTGCATCATTATGACCATTATGTAAAGTCCGGGGAGTACGCTTCCCAGAGCAGATTTTCCAATTTCGATATTCCCTTTACGGAACTGGAAGGAAAAGTATGGGGAATCGTGGGAATGGGCAATATCGGAAGAAGGGTGGCGAAGATTGCGGAGGCGTTTGGATGCAAAGTTATCTTTTACTCAGCTTCCGGAAAGAGTACATGTAAAGAGTACGAAAGAGTGGATCTGGATACTTTATTAAAAGAATCGGATTTTCTTTCCCTCCATTGCCCATTGAGCGACAGGACAAGGAATCTGATCGATTTGGATGCTCTAAAGAAAATGAAAAAAACGTCGATATTAATTAATGTAGCGAGAGGGCCGGTAGTGGATGACGGGGCATTGTATACCGCATTGACGGAAGATATGATCGCGGGAGCAGGGCTGGATGTAACAGGGACGGAGCCTATGAAGGATACGAACCCTTTAAGCAAGGTGATGGACAGCAATAAGCTGATTATTACTCCTCATCTGGCGTGGGCGAGCATAGAGGCGAGAAACAGGGTCGTGGAGGAAACGTATAAGAATATTGAAGCTTTTTATAAGGGTGAGAAAAGAAATGCAGTAGGATGTTGTTGATACTATTTGTGCGGCATAATTTAAAAGCAGGTATTGCTGGGGATTGAATGATTTTATGGATAATCAGTTATAATAATTATAATAAGGATATCAAATGGAAGAGGAAAGGGTATTATAATGAAAAATAAGAAATTTATGTGGATCATAATAGGGTGCGCTGTTGTAATCGGAATAGTGGCGGCGGTCATTTATGGAATGGGAGCAGGAAAAGGCAAAGAGGAAGAAGGAGAGGCGATTACGGCGATGTATGTGCCTTATGGAGAAGACGGATATATTTTCGCCAGCGAACAGGGAGGAGTTTTCACGGTAACGGCACCGGAGGAAGCATACGAGGTACAGGATATCAATGGAAATAAAATTTCCCTCCGTGATCTGAAGAGGGGAAATATTGTTAAGATCTATGGAAACGGAATCATGGCAGAATCTTATCCGGGGCAGTATCCGGGAGTGACAAAAATTAAAGTGGAATCGGAGGGAAATCCTTCGGATGCGGATCAGTATCAGGAGATCGTGGATGAACTTTATACGGAGCCCGATCCGGCGGAACCGCCTGTGCTGCAAGTGAACTATGTAACATCCATGGCGGATGTCACTGTAGCGATAGAAAGAGGCGGATATGAATGGGTTTATATGGATAAGGACGGGCTGAGCAATGCAGTCGTGGCGGACAGTGTTCCGGTATTGGACTGGGGAGAGCTGTTAGCGGATATTACGGTATCGGAGCCGCTGGATTTGACGCTTCTCTTTTCGGAGGAACCTTTGGAGGTAGAAGTGGTTCGTTATGATTCCTCATTGCTGGGGAAGGGACAGGAAATGCCGGAAGGAGAAAAGGTAACGGTATCGGAAAAAGAAGGACAAATGGTGATAGAAGGCGCCGACGGCAATTATGTGTACGAAGTCCTGGGGATATGGGAAAATGGAAGAGCAACTTACGGATTTGTAACGGTGGAGAAATAGAAGATAATCAGGCGATAGAAAATAAAAAAACTGCTGTCCGATGTTTGAAAAGGCAGCAGTTTTTGTTTGCAGATAATTTGCTTTTAGTTATAGTTATCTATGCAAGGCTGGAACATACTTTTGTCAATGCCGCAAACAGGGCATACCCAGCTATCGGGAATATCTTCAAAAGCGGTACCGGGTGCAATGCCATGTTCGGGATCGCCTTTTTCCGGATCATATGTGTAGCCACAGGGATTACAAAAATATTTTTTCATTTCCAAGTCCTCCTTATAAAGTTATAAAATTTCTTAACCAAATTATCGGTTAAGCTTTGATTATTGTAGCATTTTCAAGAGATTGCGTCAAGATTTGAAATGCAGTTCCGGTATGCGGATTGATGATTCAGAAACCTTGACATGACGTTGTCAGGATTTATGTAATATAATCAGGATGTGGAGGCGATAAGCCGCAAGAAACCATCATAAAGGAGAATAAAGATATGAATATTAAAAAAGAAATCGAAATGAAAGTAGGCATGGCAAACGGTATATATTTAAATAATATTGATATTGATCCGCTTACGATCCGGGCGGTTATGATAAATGAAGTCGTTCCCTCCGACCCTTTGCAGGATTTTTATGGAAGCTCTGACGCCGATTATCTGAAAACAACGATTCCTCTTTTGCAAGGTGCGGGGGCAGAGGTTGTTTCCATACAGGACATACTAAAAAAGGGTATCTATATTACAAATGCCGTAAAAACCCCAAAGACAGATTATGCCATTGATAAAAGCAGTATGGAAAACAGTTTGCCTTATTTGGAAGCAGAACTTTCCTTATTCCCTGATATAAAGGTTATTATGCTCATGGGTGATGTTGCAAAGAAAGCTTTTAACATGATTACGAAAAAGTCAACAAAGAAAAATGTGATTCCTGCCGTTTCCACCTATAAATTGCGGAACAGCGAAATCTATTATAAGGGTATTCGGGTAATGCCGTCGTATATAATGACAGGAGGCAATATCTTAATCGAGAAGTCAAAAGTAACAATGGCAACCGAGGACATTGCGATTATGTTAGAAATAATCAAGTAAAAAGGATAATCGATATTTCTGGAGAAAGCTAATGAAAAAAAATGGGACTTGCGCCTTTCCAAAATTCTTCCATTGTTTTATTAAATTCCTGCGGCACATCCATATTAACACAGTGCCCCGCATTTTCAAAAAAGACTACCGTACAATCGGGTTCATTGTTTTTCCATGCTTTTATTGCCTCTAATTCCATTGGAATATCAAATTTTCCGCATCCAATCAACAAAGGATAATTTCTTCGCTCGGTTTTATACTTGTTTATCATATGATGGAGCGTTGCCAGGAACATAAATGATTTTTTAGGAAAGAGTATATTCATAGCAAAAAATTCATTTTGAGCCTGTGAAGTATATGCAGAAATTTTCTTGTTTGCTTTGGCAAACCATTTAACTGAAAAGAGTGCTTTCAACATCATTAGTTTCTGTTTTGCATTATTGTCATTTTTCATTTTTGCATCAAAATTATTAATGTCATATCCTCCAAAACAAGCCAATGAACTTACTGCGCATGGATAACGATTCGCAAAATCCTGTGCTAAAACTGCACCCAATGAAATGCCGACAATATGTATTTGATCAATATTTTCAGTTTTTAAGATGTCAAAGATCCACTTTGACATCTTATCTATTGTATCGCCTTTTTGAGTATCGGTTGACTGCCCGTGGCCAATGATGTCAATAGCCAGAATGTCATATTTATTCTCAAAATATTCAAACTGCGCTTTGAACATA
Source organism: Lachnospiraceae bacterium 28-4 (assembly GCA_000403275.2). Lineage (GTDB taxonomy): Bacteria > Bacillota > Clostridia > Lachnospirales > Lachnospiraceae > Kineothrix. Next base: position 1,346,091 of record KE159599.1, on the reverse strand, counting down.
TTGTGATTGACGAAAGCCGCATGGATAAAGAGTATCCATTCGGTCTGTCCGGTTCTGCTTATAAAATATGTAATTGGTGAATTGGCTGACTTTATTGGTTTCATTGTTTTTCATTCCTCATTTTATCAAGAATAGCAGAAAATGCAAAAAAGAGATAAAACGATAGGCAGCGGCATTTGTTACAATGTTGTTGCCTATCGTTTTTGATATTCGTAAAAAATTAAGAAATATTTGCTTTTTTTTGTGTATTGCGATTTTTTGCAGCTAAACGAAACGCTTTTTCCATTGCAGGAGTAAGTTCGGGTGAATCTTCATCAAATACAATTTTCTTCTTTGCCGCTTCCTCTATTTGTTTAATTTGTTCCTTTGTGGGTTTTTGGTTTCTATCCAAAGTAACTGTCCGTATCATAATAAATGCTCCTTTCTGTTTTGGTGGCAAGCCTTGCCGATATTAGACGTATATTTTCTTTCCGTTCTGTATAAACGACAAACAGAATATCATTTACCATTCCGATAGTATTGTAACGGTCTTCATTAATGCTGTGTTCCATATCATATATTTCAATTCGTTGCAAATCATTAAAAACTAACATTGCTATCTCAAAATCAATTCCGTGTTTCTTTAAATTTAGTTGATTTTTATCCTCATCCCATTCAAAGTTCAATATGCCATTTTCCTCTGCTTTCTCTTGTTTATAAATATTATATACTATTTTGACAGGAAATAAAATAGTCATTGATATGTTTGAGAATTTTACAAACAATTCTCTGTTTTAAACCCACACCCAGACACAACCGCTTGCACAAAAATAAGGGTATGTCAGATTGCTCTAACATACCCCTAAATCCTCAAAAATGTTGAATTTACGGCATTTCTGATTAACCGAAGTATCTCTTTAACAGACCCTCAAATGCTTTTCCATGACGAGCCTCGTCTCTAGCCATCTCATGAACGGTGTCATGGATTGCATCCAGATTAGCTGCTTTTGCACGTTTTGCGAGATCGAATTTGCCAGCGGTAGCGCCGTTTTCTGCTTCTACTCTCATTTCAAGGTTTTTCTTTGTGGAATCGGTTACTACTTCGCCCAACAACTCAGCAAATTTTGCAGCATGTTCTGCCTCTTCCCAAGCAGCTTTCTCCCAGTAAAGGCCGATTTCAGGATAGCCTTCTCTGTGTGCTACTCTTGCCATTGCAAGATACATACCAACTTCGGAGCATTCGCCGTTAAAGTTTGCTCTTAAGTCAGCAACGATGTCTTCGCTTACGCCCTGAGCTACGCCTACTACGTGTTCAGCAGCCCATGTTTTGTCTTCGCCCTGCTGTGTGAATTTATCAGCCGGTGCATTGCAAACGGGACATTTTTCCGGTGCAGAATCTCCTTCGTGAACGTATCCACATACCTGACATACAAATTTCATAATTTAAATCTCCTTTTCTTATTAAACTTTATTATGACTGCAATAAATTGCAGCAGCTCTCACATAAACCGAAAAAGTAAGCGGAATAACTATCGATGCGTCCATTAAAATCTTTTTCTGCGGTTTCCTGGATATAATCAATGTTTTCCATTTTTAGGTCAATTATACGTCCGCAGTGCGAACAAATAAAATGATGGTGCAAAGATGTATCGGCATCAAAATGATCTACACCGTCGCCTACGCGAAGCCGCCTGATCTCCCCTATTTCGGAAAGCAGGGTGAGGTTACGGTATACGGTTCCGAGACTGATATTCGGATATTTCTGCCTGACATTCATATATACAACATCGGCCGTAGGATGATCTTTTCTTGTACAGAGAAAATCTTTGATGACTTCCCGTTGGCGGCTGTATTTCAAGGCCATAATAACCCTCCTATACAAAATCAGTAATCATTATCGATTTTATTATAACAAAAAAAAAGTCGATGTCAATAGCATTTTACAAAGTTTTAATAAGTTTCTTTTGTTCTTTTTATAATCTAAAGGTACAACATGTGGTATAATGAAGCATGTTAAGGCATGCGCAGGTCATAAGGAAGCATGCTGATGTATGCTGGCAGGTTAATAAGGGTTATAGAGGAAAAGCGGATGAAATTTAAAACAAGGCTGTTGATTACATTTCTTACGATTGTGCTGCTTCCGCTTATGCTGACCATGATAGCGTTTATGAGCATTGGCGGGTATCTGATGAACGCGCAGAGAGAATTCGGTCTGGTCAATATGGATTATACGATGGTGTCGGAACCGGAACAGGCTTTTGAAAAGATATCGGAGGAGATTTTCAGGGAAGTAGAAAGGCAGATCGATGAAGACGAGGCATTGATGGAAGACATAGAGTATTTATCCGGGCTAAACGGTGAAATAAAGGATAAGGCTTCCTACATCCTTGTAAGAAAAGGGAATGATATTTATTATACGGGGAATGAAGCTGCGGCAAGCAAGATTTTCGACCTTTTGCCGGGATATGGTTATGGCAATGCGGGCGGGGATTCGGGTTATTATTATAACAGCATGTCAAAGCTTGTGAAGCAGCTCGACTTCAGATTTTCGGATGGAGAAGAAGGAAGCTTTTTTATCATTATGAGAATCAATTCCCTGATTTCCAAGCAGCTGCTGATCGATATGGTGATCGCGATCATAGTTATCTTGGTTTTTACAAGTCTTATGCTGACGCAATGGATTCAAAGGGGAGTATTCCTGCCGGTCAATGAATTGAATACGGCGATGAAAAATATTGCCGACGGCAATTTGGAATATATGTTGAATACAGACAGCAAGGGGGAAATCGGGGAACTTTATAAAAATTATGAAGATATGCGCCTCCGTTTAAAAGAATCTACAGACGAAAAGTTTGAGCATGAAAAGCAGAACCGGGAATTGATCAGCAATATTTCCCACGATTTGAAAACACCGATCACGGCGATCAAAGGGTATGTGGAAGGGATTATGGACGGCGTGGCCGATACGCCGGAAAAAATGGATAAGTACATTAAAACCATATATAATAAGGCGAACGATATGGATCGTCTGATCAACGAACTGACGATTTATTCGGGCATCGATTCCAACAGAATTCCCTATCATTTCCATCGTCTGAACGTGGCGGATTATTTTGGGGACTGTGTGGAAGAAGTCGGACTGGATCTGGAATCAAAAAATATTGAGTTGAATTATTCCAACCTGGTTTCACCGGATGCCATGATCATAGCGGATCCGGAGCAGCTGAAAAGGGTGATTAATAATATTATAGGGAACAGCGTGAAATATCTGGAACGGGAAAAAGGAGTGATCGATATTCGGATATTGGATGAGGTGGATTCTATCCGGGTGGAAATAGAAGATAACGGAAAGGGAATTGCCGCCAGAGATTTGCCCAATATATTCGAACGCTTTTACCGGACGGACGCCTCCCGCAATTCTTCAAAAGGCGGAAGCGGGATCGGGTTGTCCATTGTAAAGAAGATCGTGGAAGACCACGGGGGTTATATATGGGCTACCAGTAAGGAAGGAGAAGGCACATGTCTTCACTTCGTTTTCAGGAAATATCGGGAGGTTGCGGAATAAAGGGGAATGAGAAGGTATAATAAATATTAAAGTCAGAAAGGGCTGGTGGATATGAGCAGGATATTGATTATTGAAGATGAGGAAGCGATTGCGGATCTGGAAAAGGATTACCTGGAATTAAGCGATTTTGAAGTGGAGATCGAGCATACAGGTGATGAAGGTCTGCAAAAAGCTTTGAAGGAAGACTTCGATTTGATTATTCTCGATCTGATGCTTCCGGGAATGGACGGTTTTGAAGTATGTAAAAAAATAAGGGAAGAGAAAAATATTCCGATTCTTATGGTATCGGCTAAAAAAGACGATATCGATAAGATCAGAGGCTTGGGATTAGGGGCGGACGATTATATGACAAAGCCTTTCAGTCCCAGCGAACTTGTTGCCAGGGTAAAGGCTCATATGGCGAGATATGACAGGCTGGTCGGTTCTACGCAGAAAACGAATGATATTGTGGAAATACGGGGGATACGAATCGATAAGACTGCCCGGCGGGTATATGTGGATGGGGAAGAAAAGACATTTACCACAAAAGAGTTTGACTTGCTGACTTTTCTGGCAGAAAATCCGAATCATGTATTTACAAAGGAAGAGCTGTTCAGGGAAATTTGGGATATGGATTCCATCGGGGATATCGCTACGGTAACGGTTCATATTAAGAAAATACGCGAGAAAATAGAATTTGATACCGCCAAACCACAATATATCGAAACGATATGGGGAGTTGGATACCGGTTTAAAGTATAGGGAGAAGATCGGTTGCACAAAAGCTATGAGGAAATAGAAAAATATATTGCGGGGGTGAAAGCGTCAGTAAGAGCCGGTAGATATAGGATAGACGTAAGCAGGAAACGACAGGCAAATCTGGATCTGTATAAGGACTACGTCATCGGCGAAACGGGAAGCAAAGATATTTTAATGAATCTTACGGCGGATGATTTTTGTGAAGCCGTAAAGAATAAGCATATGGGATTTGAGCAGGAAATATTATATATATTCGGAAAAGACGTAAAATTATGGCAGAGATTTGGAACGGAAGAGGAAAAAGTTTCTTTATATATCAAGTTTAATCGATTGGACAGCCGGTTTGTTATTGTAGTTTCTTTTCATAAACAGATCCGTCCGGTGACTTATGCTTTTAAATAGAGAACAGGGCATGGAACGGGAGGGCTGGTCGTGGCAGAGAAAAGAAAAGTGGATTTTTGCATAGGATGCAGAAAAAATACGGAATATGAGATTCAAAAGGGAATATATAAAGAGACGATCCGGGATAGGGAATATGAATTTGTGCTGACGGAAGCTATATGTAAAGAATGCGGGGAAAAGATGCATATACCGGGTCTCATAGACGCCAATATCAGGGAAAGGGAAGAACAGTATTACGGGAGCTGCTGTAAAATATCCGGTAAGATGCAGGCCGGCATAGCTTATATACTGGAGAAGAAGCAGGAAGTAACGCCTTTGGCTTTACAGAAGCTTCTTTATTATATCCAGGGAATTTATATGGCGCTTTTTGACCGGGAGTTTTTTCCGGAGGACTGCTGTGCATGGCAGCATGGGCCGGTATATGAGAAAGTATATTTTCTTTTCCGCGATTTTAAGTATAATCCGATCGAAGATGCAAGACTGATACCGTTTGCAGGGAAAGAGGGCGGGTTGTCGGAAGAGGAACGGATGGCCGCCGATCTGGTGATTGATAGTTTTGGACAATATGGCGGAAAAGCGTTGGAAGCCATTACTCACAATGAAAAGCCATGGACGGATGCAAGAATGGGGTGCGGAAGCGAGGAACCATCCCATAGGGTGATTGCAAAGAAAAATATGAAGGAATATTTTGGAGAGGTTGCCCGGGAGTACGGAATTGATTCGGTAAAGGGGCTGAACCGTTATATTGAGGCAAAGCTGGAGGAAAGGGATAGGCGGGGATGAGAATCAGAAGCGAAGATATTTTATATGAAGATAAAGAAATTGTCGTATGCCGTAAAAGAGCCGGGATCGCAGTCCAGACGGCTCGTCTGGGAGAACCGGATATGGAAACGGAACTAAAAAAATATTTCAGGGCGCCTTATATGACGGCTGTGCATCGCTTGGATCAGCCGGTGGAGGGCGTCCTGGTTTTTGCCAGAACAAAAAAGGCGGCGGCGGATCTCAATAGGCAGAGCAGGGAACAGGCGATGAACAAGCAATATTATGCCGTGGTTTTATTCGAGGGAGAAGAAGCGCCGGAGGGAAAAAATACGTTGGCAGATTACTTGGAAAGGGATGGGAAAACAAATATTTCGAAAGTCACAGGGGAAGGAAATGGAAAATATGCGGAACTTTCTTATGAAATCCTAAAGAAAAGGAAGGCGGAGGAAGGGGAACCGGAAACTGCGCTGGCTCGTATATGGCTGAAGACAGGGCGGCATCATCAAATCAGAGTGCAGATGGCGAATGCGGGGATGCCGCTGTTGGGGGATGTGAAGTATGGAAGTGAAAGATCCAAAGAATATAGCCGCAGAGAACGGGTAAGAAATACGGCCTTGTGCGCTTATGGGCTGGAGTTTGGCCATCCCGGCACGGGAAAGAAAATGAGGTTCGATATTATGCCTTCGGAGGCTGTTTTTTTACCGTTTTTGCCAGTTAATACCTAAGAAACAGAAAGGCACGGAAGCAATAATTTCCCGAAAATGACTTATACTAAAGTATGGAAAGAAGGTATAAGGACGGGATGGTTATGGAAGGAAAAACGGCTGCAAAGTTAAAAGAATATGCAACATTTGCTGCGATAATTACAGGGGTATACATAGGGTTCCGGTTTTTAAGCCCGTTGGCCTCCCCTTTTCTTTTTGCCTTTGCCTTTGTTGCGCTTCTGCATCCCATGCTGGAAAAAGTGCAGAATAAATATCATATAAAAAAGGGGATATTAGCCGCCAGCATTTTGCTGCTTTTCTGTGTGACGGCGGGAATGGGGATATGGTGCCTGGTCATTTTTATGATACAGAAACTGGGGGATTTGTTTGCGCAGATCGATTTGTTTGAAGAGAAGTTTTTTATATTTGTCGGAAGCTGCTGCGATGGAATGGAAAAAAAGTTCGGCATGGACGGGGCGAAGATTGAAAACTTTATTATGGAAAGAGTGGATGTATTTATTGAAAATTTCCAGGTGCAGGTAGTGCCGAAGATTATGAATGAGTCGGTAGGCTATGTAAAGAATATTGCGGGGCTTGTCAGTTTTCTTGCAATCATGATCATTGCGGCCGTGCTGCTGGCAAAAGATTATAACGAGATCATGAAAAAGGTACGCGGGAAAAAGGAATTGAGGGATATGATAAAGATAGGAAAAAGGGTATTTTTTCATATCGGCACTTTTATAAAGGCGCAGTTTATTATTTTGCTGATTATCAGTCTGCTATGCGCGGTTGCTTTATTTCTGGGAGGATTTGAAGACGGTATCGTGATCGGTTTGTTTACGGGATTTATGGATATGCTGCCGTTTATCGGAACGGGACTGGTTCTGATGCCTCTTGCTTTTTGGCAGATTTTAAACGGATATTATGCAAAGGCGGTAATATGTGTTATTCTATATGTAGTTTGCGCCCTGATGAGAGAATTCCTGGAACCGAAGCTGATCGGGGAAAGAATGGGGATCTTTCCGGTGGCAATTTTATTTTCCGTGTATGCGGGAGTAAAATTGTTCGGGGTATCCGGCATAATAAAAGGGCCGTTGGCGCTAATTACGGTTTATGAAATCTATCGTTTTATGAAAGACAGGACAGGAGTGGACGGGAATGACGGAAGTACGGAAAAAAGAGGAATATGACAGGGAAACGGAAGACGCAGGGCCGGATGGAATATCGGAGGATATAGAGGAAAATGAGGAAGGATTTTCTTTCCGTGGGTTTTGTGAAGAAGCGCTTCCCTTGCTTCTGACGGCATATTTGTTTATTGTTTTCTGCTTGTATCCTTTTTATTTGAAAGACGGATATACGGATGTGGGGAAGGAAAAATTTAATTTTTATAAGGTGATGACGATCGGCGGTTTTTCTTTGATTCTTCCGCTCGTTTTGGCATGTGTTTCGTTCAGGGTAAAAGAAAATATTGGGAAAGAAGGGGGAGCCGGCAGGATATTTAGTGGAATCCGTTTGTCGGCAACGGACTGGGCGGTAGCGGCTTATGGAGTCAGCGTAGTGATTTCATACATATGTTCTGAGTTTAAGGAGATGGCTCTCTGGGGGGAAAAAGGTTGGAATATGGGGCTCGTGACACAGCTTGCTTTTGTGTTGTCTTATTTTTTGGTGGCTCATTTTTGGGAATATGAAGAAAAATTGCTGCTGGCGTTTATGGCGGCAGCGGCGGTAGTTTTTTCTCTTGGACTGTTGAACCGTTTTTCGATCTTTCCGGTGGAGATACAGGGGGCAAACAGCAGTTTTTTGTCTACGCTGGGGAATATTAACTGGTATTGTGGTTTTTGGTCGGTGCTTTTCCCTGTGGGATTTATTCTTTACTGGTTCGGGGAGGAAATGTGGCAGCGTTTGTGCGGATTTTTATATACTCTGGTGGGGATTGCGACCGGAGTCAGCCAGGGGAGCAACAGCGCGTTTCTTGTATTTGCCGGGCTGTACATTTTTGTATTTTGCCTTTCTTTTAGAAATGCAGGGCGGATGAAGCGTTTTCTGGAGCTGGCCATTTTATTTTGCGCCGTTTGTCAGGGATTGAGGCTGTGGAGGGTATGGCGGCCGGACGCCTTTGATTATTATAGCGGTACATGGAGCGATTGGATCACTCTTTCGAGAATCACTTTATTCTTACTGGCTCCGCTTTGCATCGTTTACCTGCTGTTTTGTCTGATGAGCAAGAGAAAAAAAGCGGATATGAAGAGCTTCCGGGTTGTACGGCAGATCATTTTATTGGGAGCGGTGGTCGTAATTGGCGTGTATATTTTTCTGCTGGTGCTGAATACGAGGATTGAAGGCGGCATCCGGTTTATGGGCAGACTGCCAGTGTTGGTATTCAGCGAGCAATGGGGCAGCGCGAGAGGGGCGACATGGTCCGCCGGTATGGAGATTTACAGGAATATGCACGGATGGAGGAAACTGACAGGGGTAGGGCCGGATTGCTTTGCTATGTATTTGTATACACTGCCGGATCTGGCCAAGTCGGTAATCAAACAGTTTGATGGGGCCAGGCTGACGAACGCCCACAACGAATGGCTGACAGTCTTAGTGAACCAGGGGATGTTCGGACTTCTTTGTTATGGAGGTATATTTTGCAGCGCGGTTGTCCGGTATGTGCGCCTTGCGGAAAAGGCGCTGGACGGCAGAAGAAAATATTTGTATATATTTGGTTTAAGTGCGTTTGCGTATACAATACATAATATTGTAAGTTTTCAGCAGATATTGAGTACTCCTTTTATTTTTCTGATGCTTGGAATGGGGGAAGCGCTTGCAAGGGAAGGCAGAGCTTGAAAATGGGAAATTTTCAAACTAAGCAAAAGCCGGACGGAAATGAGGTTATGGCAAATAGTGCCATAAAAAGCGCCATATGTGCTGAAAGCATGGAAAGAAAAAAGATTGTGATAAAATGAATATAGAAAAAATAGTAAATATATAATGAATATTAAGTTGAGGAGGAACAAATATGCCATTTATTAGTTCGAAGGTGAATATTGCCATGACAAAAGAACAGAAGGAAACGATCAGGAAGAAGCTGGGGGAAAATATATCCATAATTCCGGGAAAGACGGAGGACTGGCTGATGGTAGAAATAGCGGATAACTGCGATCTGTATTTCCGGGGCGATGAAAAACTGCCGACGGCGTTTATAGAGGTGAAAGTATTCGGGGAAATCAAGGATATTGCCGCCGGAAAAATGACAGAGATTATAAGCGGGATATATGAAAAGGAGTTGAAAATAAAACAAAACAGGATCTACATTAAATATGAAGAAGTGGAAAAATGGGGGTGGAATGGGACTAATTTTTAAGAAAATATTGGAATTATGACCAAATTCCGGTTAATAAGATATTCTTTGCTTCACAATCTCCGCTGAATTTGTTAAAATAACAGCATAGGTATTTTTCAAGTTATATAGGAACGCAAATCGAAATCAGGAAATGGGTTTTGGCGTTGCCGGAAAAGAATGGGGGATTGTATGACACATCGGGAAAAGGCGGAACAGCTGCTGCACCAGCAGTATCATTGTTCGCAGGCGTTATTCGGGGCGTTTGCGGAGGAGTTTGGGATGGATCTGAAAATGGCGCTCAAATTGAGTACATGTTTTGGAGGAGGAATGCGCCAGGGAGGGGTCTGCGGCTGTATCACGGCGTCCTTGATGGTATTGGGAATCGCTCTCGGTTTTTATGATTCCCAGGACAGGGAATTGGAGATATATGGAAATAAGAAGACGGATGAATTTATAAAACTTTTTACGGAAAGAATGGATGGAGCGATCAACTGCAGGGACATCCTTGGAAACGATATTTCGAAGCCGGAAGAGATGGCGGTGATCCGCCAGGAGGGGCTGATTTTAAAGCGATGCCCAAGAGCTCTTAATGTAAGCATTGAGATATTGGAAAAGATGCTGGAGGAATATTTTAAAAATACGGTAGAGAGCAGCATTGAACTGGAAGACATCGCAAGAATGGACGAGATGCAGAGCATGATCAAAAATATCAGCGCTGTCCGTCATTTTAGAAGGAATGTGTATAACCTTATCTTTTCTTCGTCAAAAAATATTGCATTTATCCAGTTCGATATCCGCAAGTTTAAACTGATTAACGATCTGTATGGGGAAAAGTTTGGAGACGAGATCTTAAACTTTATTATAAAGCGGCTGGGGGAATATTGCCACGAGGAACAGTTTTTTATCAATCTGCGCAGCGATGTGTTTATGATCGTGACGGAGTATGGCAATGAGGAAGAACTGACGGAACTGGTAAAGCATTTGGATGAGAGGATCACCAATTTTAAAAATGTAAAGCTTCAATTATCTTATGGCATATACACTGTGGAAGATAAAACGATGGAGCTGCGGCAAATGGAAGACCGGTCTGCCATGGCGCGGAAAGCCGCTAAAAATAATATTCTGACAAACGTTGTATTTTATAAAGAACAGTTTAAAGTATCTTTGTATAACAGGAAATTTATAGAGGAAAATATGCAGTCCGCCATTGCGGAGAGACAGTTTATGATGTATCTCCAGCCAAAGTACAGCATTGCGAAGAATGAGATTATCGGAGCGGAGGCTTTGGTGAGGTGGCGTCATCCTGAGAGGGGTATGATCTATCCCAATCAGTTTATTCCGATTATTGAAGAGAACGGTTTTATCAAAGAAGTGGATTATTATATATGGGGAGAGGCCTGCCGGTTTATCAGGAGATGTGAGGAAGCGGGAATCAGATCCTGCCCGGTTTCCGTTAATGTATCAAGAGTCCACCTGCAGGATAACGAATGTATACGGATGCTTTCCGAAATGATAGACGATAACCATATTTCCAAAGAGCTGTTGGAATTGGAAATCACGGAATCGGCAGACGACCAGCAGATTTCCATGAAGGCGCTTCTGTTAAAAGAAGCCGGTTTTACGCTGCTGATGGATGACTTTGGGAGCGGTTATTCTTCCCTGAATATTTTGCTGGAAACTCCGTTTGATGTGATAAAACTGGACAAGAAGTTCATGGAAAATATGATGGTGTCCAACAAAGGGAAACTGATACTGGAACAAGTGGTTCTGATGGCGGACAAGCTGGAGCTCGGACTTCTGGCGGAAGGCGTTGAGACAAAGGAACAGATTGACCTGTTGGAAAATATAGGGTGCGACCAGGTGCAGGGATATTATTATGCCAAACCGATGCCGGAGGAGGAATTTTTTACTCTTTTAAAAGAACAGCATGCGGCGGGGGCTTAAGATAGAGAAAAGGAGAGAAAAAATGGCTGATAAGAAGTTAGTAGAAGCAATTACATCGATGGACGAGGACTTTGCCCAATGGTATACGGATGTGGTGAAGAAGGCGGAACTGATCGATTATTCTAACGTAAAAGGATGCATGGTAATCAAACCGGCAGGATATGCGATATGGGAATTGATCCAGAGGCAGCTGGACGATATGTTTAAAGCGGCCGGCGTGGAAAATGTATATATGCCGATGTTTATACCGGAAGGATTGCTGCAAAAAGAAAAAGACCATGTGGAGGGGTTTGCCCCTGAGGTGGCCTGGGTGACGCACGGCGGCTTGAACCCATTACAGGAGAGGATGTGCGTAAGGCCCACTTCCGAAACATTGTTCTGCGATTTTTATAAAGGGGACATCCAGTCTTACCGGGATCTGCCGAGGGTTTATAACCAATGGTGCAGCGTAGTCCGGTGGGAAAAGGAAACGAGGCCGTTCCTCCGTTCCAGGGAATTCTTATGGCAAGAGGGGCATACGGCCCATGCGACGGCGGAAGAAGCGCAGGAAAGAACGGAGCAGATGCTGGATATCTATGCGGAATTCTGTGAAAAAGTGCTGGCGATCCCGGTGGTAAAAGGACGCAAGACGGAGAAAGAGAAATTTGCAGGGGCTGAAGCGACCTATACGATAGAGGCTTTGATGCATGACGGCAAGGCGCTGCAGTCAGGAACGAGCCATAATTTCGGGGATGGTTTTGCAAAGGCGTTCGACATCCAGTTTACGGATAAAGACAATAAGCTGAAATATGTGCATCAAACCTCCTGGGGAATGTCTACGAGAATCATCGGCGCGATTATTATGGTGCATGGGGATAATTCCGGCCTGGTGCTGCCGCCGAAAGTGGCTCCTACGCAGGTAATGATTATTCCGATCCAGCAGAAAAAGGAAGGGGTGCTGGAGAAGGCTTATGAATTAAAAGACAGGCTCAGTAATTTCCGCGTGAAGGTGGACGATTCCGATAAGAGTCCGGGCTGGAAGTTCTCCGAACAGGAAATGAGGGGAATTCCGATCCGCGTAGAGATCGGGCCAAAAGATATTGAAGCAGGGAAATGCGTGATCTGCCGCCGGGATAATGGAGAAAAAGTGGAAGCGGCGCTGGATGAACTGGAACATGCGGTAGCGGAGATATTGGAAGATATTCAGTCGAATCTTTTCCGAAAAGCAAAGACGCATCTGGAATCCCATATTTATGTGGCGAAGGCAAAGGACGAATTCGTAAAATTGTTTGCGGAAAAATCGGGATTTGTGAAAGCGATGTGGTGCGGAGAGCAGGAATGCGAGGAGAAGATCAAGGAGGATATGAGCGTAACGAGCCGCTGTATGCCCTACGAACAGGAATGTTTGTCGGACACATGCGTATACTGTGGAAAACCGGCGAAAAAGATGGTTTATTGGGGAAAGGCTTATTAATATACGAAGGCAGCAAAGAATGAGGCAAAGCAAATCGGGCAGGGAAGAAATTTTCCCTGCCCGATTTTACATAAGCTGACTCGCATCTAATGGGATGTATCAACGACTATAATGCTGGAGTCTCCCTGGCGGGCCTGTTCCAATACGGCCGCAGCTAATATTTGGAAGGAAGCATGGGAGGAAGAAGCTCCGTTGATGGCATCTATGCTGTCGGCTCCCTGGTCTTCCAGAAGCTGGCTGGCATAATAGCGGGTATATTCATTGGGATAGGTGCCGTTGGAATGGAGCATTGTCTGCATGTAAGCATTGTCCCAGCTTTTGATAAAACCGCTGGGATTTTCCGCATTGTATTCTACGGAGACAATGCTTCCTCCTTTTACCATGATGGTGATATATTCTTTCCATCCGTGGCTGAAATCGGCGGCCTGGGCCGTATAATAACCATCCTGGAGGCCCGTCTGATCTCCGCAGCCTGTTAAAAAAGCGGCCATGAGCAGAAAAGAGAGGATGCATATCTTTATCCGTTTCATCTGTCGCGTCCCTCCTTTAAAATAAATTTTTCCACATGGGTCTGAAGGATTTCGGCTTCTTTTGCCAAGGATCCGCTGGACTGTTCCGTTCCTTCCGCATTTTGCAGATTCTGGTCGGCGATGGAGGAAATGGTTTCGATCCGTTCTTCCATGCTGCTAAGCGCGCTTTCCTGGTCCCGTACCGCTGCCACTAATTTATCGGAAATGGAACTGATCTGGTCGGAAACAGAGGAAATATCGCGGAGAGCTTCTGCAGTGTCCGCAGTCAATGCCACGCCGGTGTGGATAATTGTCCTCGTATTGCTTACCATTTCCGTAGCGCTTTGTGCGGCGGCGGAGGTTTTGGCAGCAAGCTGCTGGACTTCCTCAGCCACGACAGCGAATCCTTTTCCGGCTTCGCCGGCCCGGGCCGCTTCTACGGAAGCGTTGAGGGCTAAAATGCTGGTCTGGAAAGCAATATCTTCAATCGCCTTGGCAATTTTCGTAATTTCCTGGGCATTGGAGCTGATATTATCCATTGCATCGGAAAGAGAGGTCATTCTCGCATTTGCTTCCTGGACGCGTTGGGCTATTTCTTCTGATTTGGCACGGGTCTGGCCGGTGCTTTCCGTAACGCTGGCCAGCCGTTCTTTCACATTGGATACTTCATGAACCAAGGCCTCGGTGGATTGGTTCTGTTCCATGGAAGCCTGGTGCAGCTGGCCGGACTGCGCATTCAATTCCTCGGACATGTCGGCAAGCCGGGTGGCCGCTGAGCGGAATCCGGAAATTGTTTCGTTCATGGATTGAAGAATGGTACCCAAACTTGCCCGGATAAGGGAAAAATCTCCTTTATAATCTACCTGGGGTTCCACGGAGAGGTTGCCGTCCGCGACATGAGTCAATACTTGCTGAATATCCGATATATAGCAGTTGACGCTCTCTATGGTATCCCCTAAGGTTCTGGTCAGCACTTCCAGTTCATCTCCGGACCGGACGGAGGCTACTTCCGTGTGGAGGTCACCGTCCGATAGGGTAATGATTCGCTCGGTGACGTTTTTCACCGGACGGGAAATGGATCTGGAAAGGCGGAGAACCAGAAGGATCGAAATCACTAATACTGCCAGAGTAGCTAATACCGCCAACAGCATTGCCGTATTAATAAAATGGCTGTAGTCCGATTTTGGAATCTGAATGACCAGAGACCATTGAGTACCGCGGACAGGAGAAAAGGCTACCAGCATAGTTTCGCCATTTACGGGAAATTCAATCGCCCCGGTTTCACCGGTAGTGACACGGCTAAAGGTTTCTTCGTTATCGCCGTTGAGCTGGGTCATCGTATAGCCCGACGTGATCAAAGACTGGTCGGGATGGCCGACAATCAGCCCTTCCCGGTTAGTTATGTAGGCTGTTCCATGTTTTCCTATGTTAATATTGCTGATGACATCGCTGAGGGTGTCGTATTTGTAAATCCCTACAAGGTAGAGAATGGTTTCTTCGTTTCTTTTTACGGGCATACCCATGGTAATGCCTGGCTTCCCCTGAAAAAGAGTGGAAGAACAGGTGGTTAAATTGTCCGTTTCTCGGAGGAGCGCAAAAAAGTCATGATCCAGTTCTTCCGGCGAATCGCCGATTTCCTGTATCAGCTGCCCCTCCAAATCATACAGGGCAATCGTATATAGCTCATAAGTTTCAGCGGCTTCCAGCAGGATTGAATTCTGGCTTTCCCGAACCGCCGCTGCGTCGGAAGAGACTTCCTGTGTTTCGGCATTAATGGATAAGTTCATCCGGGGGTCGTTTGCAAGGGTCATCATCCGGTCTGCCAGCATGTGGATATTAGCTTCTACGGTTTTGGCCGATTGGCGGGCCATGGGCTGCAGACTATCCAGCAGAATGTTGTTGGCCAGCGATTGCATGGCCAGCGCCATGAATACGCAGCATACAATAACAAGAATCAGGATATTGAAGGTGGTGCTTTTCAATATCCGTCTATTAAGGCTTTTTCTGATTTTCCGGCTGTGGGAGCCCGTTTTTTTCCAAGCCATGTTTCTATCACTCCTTTTTCGAAATATTTTTTATTTTGACATTTCCTGAACGTTATTATATATTTCGCGTAAAGATTCCTGTGATGGAATATAATTGATGCGTGTTCTGTCCATACATATATGGAATCCGCAGGCTTCCAGTTCTTTCTCAACTAATTCAATGCTTTGCCCGCTCCAGCCGTAGGAACCGAAGGCGAAAGCTTCCCGGTTCTTAGGAGAAAGCCCTTTCAGATAAGAAAGGAATGCGGCAACGGAAGGCATCATTTGGTTATTCAGCGTGGGGGAACCCACCGCAATATATTTGCTGGTCAATATTTCCGGCACAATATTGGAAATATGATTGGTCTTCAAATCATAGAGTTTTGCCGGTATATCTTTATCCGCAAAGGCTTCGCAGATTGTTTTTGCTATTTTTTCCGTGGAATTCCACATACTGTCGTAGACAACGACCGCTCCTGTGGAGGGTTCGTTAGCGCTCCAGGAATGGTAGGCTTTGAGAATATCTTCGATATGGCTGCGCCATATAATGCCGTGGCTGGGAGCAATCATATCGATATCCATGCCGGCCAGAACATTTCCCGTGTTTTGTATTTGCCGGCCAAAGCACATGAGAATATTGCCATAATATTTTTTGGCTTCTTCCAAAAGAATAGGGAGATCCACTTCGTCGTCGAAGTGTCCGGTAGAAGCATAATGCTGTCCAAAAGCATCGTTGGAAAAGAGAATTTTTTCTTCTGGGCAGTATGTCACCATGTTATCCGGCCAGTGGAGCATAGGCGTGGATACAAAAGAAAGGGTTCTCTTTCCGATCGAAAGGGAATCGCCGGTTTTTACAGACAGATATCCATAGTCGCCATAATGAGCGGCAAGTCCTTTTGCACCCGCCGGGCTGCTCGTATAAATGGACGCGTTGGGGCAGTGCTTCCTAATGGCGGGTAAAGCGCCGGAATGATCCATTTCCACATGGTTTGATATGATAATATCAATATTTTCTGGTGGAAGGATATCGCTGATGCGGGAAATCATTTCTTCCGCAAAGGGTGCCTTTACCGTATCGATCAAAGTAACTTTTTCGTCTACGATCAGGTAAGCTCCGTAAGAGGTTCCCTGTTCCGTGCTATAACCATGGAAATTACGGATGTTCCAGTCAACAGCACCAACCCAGTAAATGCCCTCTTTTAGTTTTGTTGCTTTCATACATAGATACCTCTTTTCTTTTTTCTGATGTTGCGCCGGTCCGCATAAGTTTTGTTGCTCCCATGCGTGCCGGCACATAGACCATTATAACAGATTTTCCCCGTACAGGTCGATAAGTTTATTGAAATATTGAAATCTTTTTTCCGCGCATTCCGCTGCCTGGGCGAATAATGTTTTGGCGGCTTCAGGATGCATCCTTTGAAGGACATTATAGCGGTTTTCGCCGGACAGGAATTCTTCATAATCCATGGAAGGCTGTCTGCTGTCCAGCTGGAAAGGGTTCTTTCCCTGCTCTTTCAGGGAAGGATCGAAGCGGAAAAGATGCCAGTAACCGGCGGACACCGCTTTGGCTTCTTCATGCTGGGCGCTTCCCATGCCGGAGCGGATGCCATGGCTGATGCAGGGGGAATAGGCAATAATGAGGGAAGGGCCGGGATAAGCCTCCGCTTCGGTAATGGCTTTTATTGTCTGAAGGTAATCCGCTCCCATAGCGATCTGGGCCACATAGACATCGCCATAGGTCATAGCCATGGAAGCCAGGTCTTTTTTCTTTTTGGTTTTGCCTCCTGAGGCGAATTTGGCGGTGGAACCTACAGGAGTTGCCTTGGAAGCCTGGCCTCCCGTATTGGAGTATACTTCCGTATCGAAAACGAGGATGTTAATATCCTCGCCGCTGGCGAGTACATGATCCAAACCTCCGAAGCCGATATCGTAAGCCCAACCGTCGCCGCCGAAAATCCATTGGGATTTTTTGGAAAGAAAATCTTTTGCACGCCATAATTGCCCGCATAAATCGTTATTTTCCTGACCGGCATGGGACATATAGCCTTGCAGGGCGGCAATCAAGGCGTCGGAGGCGTCTGTGTTCCTGCGGCCGTCGGTAAAAGTATCCAGCCATAGCTCCAGGGCAGAGCGCAAAATACTTTCGGAGGAATTGGTATCGGTCTTCCCTAATGCTTCCAACAGATTCTCCGCGGTCTCTTTTAAACGCTTTCGAATGGAATTCTGCGCCAAAACCATACCATAGCCGAATTCCGCGGCATCTTCAAAGAGGGAGTTGGACCATGCGGGGCCGCGGCCGAGGGAGTTTGCGGTATAAGCGGTGGTGGGGGATGAATTGGGCCAGATGGAGGAGCATCCCGTGGCATTGGCAATATACATCCGCTCTCCGAAAAGGCGGGTGACTAAAATAGCGTAAGGCGTTTCCCCGCATCCGGCACAGGCCCCGTGGAATTCCAGCATGGGCTGCTTGAACTGGCTGCCTTTCACGGTATTTTCATGAAATCTTTCCACAACATCCGTTTTTACGGGCAGGGACTTTCCGTAATCAAAGTATTGCTGCCGCTCATCATGTTCTTTGACCGGCTGCATGACAAGAGCTTTTTCTCCCTGCTTTCCCGGGCATACGCCGGCACAGGAGCCGCACCCGGTACAGTCCGTCTCGGAAACGGTAATGGAAAAAGAGTAGCCGGGCATACCGACCATAGCGAGCGTTTTCATGCCTTCCGGGGCATTGCGTTGTTCTTCCTCATCCATAGCTGCGGGACGGATGACCGCATGCGGGCAGACGAAAGAACAACGGCAGCACTGGATGCAGTTTTCCGGCTTCCATTCCGGGACTTCCGTAGCTACATTGCGCCTCTCATGGGCGGAGCTTCCGGAAGGGAAGGAGCCGTCCGCGTAAGGGAGAAAGGCGGAGACCGGGAGGGAATTGCCCTGCTGCAAGGTGACAGGTTTTTGTATATTTTCCACATAGGCAAGAACCTGGGGGCGGTCGGGAAGAAGCCGGGCATCCAGCGGCTCATCCTCCGACTGTTTCCATTGCGGCGGAACCGGGATTTCCAGAATATCCTCGATGCCTCTGTCGATGGCGTCCCAGTTCATTTGTACCACCTTATCCCCTTTTTTCCGATAGCTGACGGCGGCGGCCTCCTTCATAAAGCGCCTCGCGTCTTTGATCGGAATGATATTGGCGAGACGGAAAAAAGCGGCCTGCAGGATCGTACTGATTTTATTATTTAATCCGATTTCTTTTCCTATGCGGATAGCGTCGATCACATACAGCTTAATCTTATGCTGCGCGATATAGCGTTTGACCTGGCCCGGCAGGTATTGTTCCAGTTCTTCTTCCTTATAATAACAATTTAACAGAAAAATGCCCCCATCCTTTACCTCCTGCACCATATTATATTTATGAAGATAGGCAGGATTATGGCACGCCACAAAATCCGCCTGGCGAACCAGATAAGGGGACCGGATCGGCGAGTCGCTGAACCGAAGATGGGATACGGTGAGGCCGCGGGACTTTTTGGAGTCATAATCAAAGTATGCCTGTACGTATTTATCCGTATGGTTTCCTATGATCTTGACGGAATTTTTATTGGCGCTGACAGTACCGTCCCCTCCCAACCCCCAGAATTTACAACAAATAGCGGAAGAAGAACCAGCATTTATAAATTCCCTGATATCCAGGGACAAATGGGTGACATCGTCCGTAATCCCCAAAGTAAAAACCTGTTTGCCCGCCGGCGCCCTGTTGCGGAAAACGGCATAAATCTGGCTGGGATCGGTATCTTTGGAACTCAGCCCGTATCTGCCGGAAAAAACGGGAACGCTGCGGAACCTGGAATTCCTTAAAGCGGCGGCCACATCCAGATAAAGAGGCTCTCCCGCTGCGCCCGGTTCTTTTGTCCGGTCCAGGACGGTAATCTGCCGGACGGACTCCGGGAGGACGGAGAGCAGATGGGCGGCGCTGAAAGGCCGGTAAAGATGCACTTCCACCAATCCCGGCCTCACATCTCCACTGCCTTTTCCGTCCATAAGATAATCAATCGTTTCTTTTACCGTTTCACAAACGGAACCCATAGCGATGATGACATGATCCGCATCATTGGCTCCATAATAGCGGAAAAGCCAGTAATCGGTCCCGATTTTCCGATTAATCATTTCCATATAAGACTCCACCAAAGAAGGCATGGCATTATAATAACCGTTGGCAGCCTCCCTCGCCTGGAAGAAAATATCCGGGTTCTGGGCGGATCCCATCAGTTTTGCCCGGCGGGGGTTCAGGGCATGTTCCCGAAACTCCCGGATTGCCTCAAAGTCGGTCATTTCCTGCAAATCATCATAAGACCATATATCGATTTTCTGCATTTCGTGGGAGGTGCGGAAACCGTCAAAAAAATGCAGGAAAGGAAGTTTTCCTTTAATAGCCGCCAGATGGGCGATAGGAGCAAGATCCATCGCCTCCTGTACACTGCCGCTTGCCAGGATAGCCGCCCCGGTCTGCCTACAGGCATAAATGTCCGAATGATCGCCGAAGATGGACAGGGCATGAGTGGCGACCGTCCTTGCCGCCACATGGAACACCCCGGGCAGCAACTCCCCCGCCATTTTATACAAATTAGGAATCATAAGGAGCAGCCCCTGGGAAGCCGTAAAAGTAGAGGCAAGCGCCCCGACCGCAAGCGAACCATGCACGGCCCCTGCGGCCCCTGCTTCCGACTGCATTTCCGCGACATTGACAGTCTGCCCGAATATATTCTTCCTCCCTTCCGCCGCCCATTCATCCACATATTCGGCCATGGTAGAAGAAGGCGTAATAGGATACACCGCCGCCACATCGCTATAAGCATAAGCCACATGGGCAGCGGCCTGGTTTCCGTCTATTGTTTTTTGTTCCCGTTTCATCATAAAGGGTTCCTCCTTGCTATGTTGGTGCTGGCGGGGTGATTAGGGGGAGGGGGAGGTATTGTGAGAATATTCTGATCCTGTCTTCTATAAAAATCTAATTGTGCCGGACATTCCGCCAGGACCAGTAAAGCAAAAACACTCGGACAAGGGTCCTCCTGTTTTTCTGGTCTTGGCTCCATGGCACAAAAAAGATTTTTATAGAAGACAGGATCAGAATATTCCGCCAAAACAATCGCCTTCCCCAATAACCGACCGCCGGATTAGTATTGATAGCTTAATCTGATTGACTAGTTAGATTTTTTGTAGGTTTCCGGGTTTTTATTCTTTTTTGATATTTAAAATGGAAAGATTTTTCTTCAAGAGGCGAAGGAGTCCATTTTTGCGAGGGGGAAAGGCGGGGCGGAAGGGGAGCGGGGCAGTGGGATGGCGGGGGAAGCGATGGGCAGCCAGCCGGGCAACAGGGAGTGGGGCAGCCGGGAAGCCGGAGCCGGTGGGGCGGGGACGGGGATTTTTGCGCTGTTGCTTCCGATCGGCCATTTCACTTATGAAATGGTCGAATACCCAGGAGGAAATTGCCACGGATGGCAATTTCAGGAAACACAGGGCAGGATGCCCGTTGTTTCCGCCCCGATCGGTTTGACAATATATCCCCATTTCATTAGTGAAATCCGATTGGAAGCTCCAGCCAAAACATCCCCGCCCCGCCGGCTTCGGCTTCCCGGCTGCCCCACTCCCTGTTGCCCGGCTGGCTGCCCATCGCTTCCCCCGCCATCCCACTGCCCCGCTCCCCTTCCGCCCCGCCTTTCCCCCTCGCAAAAATGGACTCATCTCCTTTCCTCCTCTCCCCAATCGAACAATTACATCTGGAAATCTTCCCCCATGTGTTGTAAAATGCAATATAACAAAATATATAAAAAACGGAGGTATTCTTATGAACATTTTAGTAATAAACTGCGGCAGTTCTTCCTTAAAATACCAGTTAATAGACAGCGAAAGCGAAAAAGTACTGGCAAAGGGGCTTTGTGAACGGATTGGGATAGATAACAGCGCGATCACCCATCAGCCGGATGGCGGGGAGAAGAGGACGGAGCAGATCGACATGCCGGATCATACGGTGGCTGTCAAGCTGGTGATCGAAAAGCTGACGGATAAAGAAGCAGGGGTGATCGGTTCTTTGGATGAGATCGGCGCGGTGGGGCATCGTATCGTGCATGGCGGGGAAAAATTCGCTTCTTCTGTCGTTATTACCGACGAAGTACTGCGGCAGGTGGAGGAATGCAATGATCTGGCGCCTTTGCATAATCCGGCGAATCTGGTGGGCATCCGTTCCTGCAAGGAAGTAATGCCGGACGTGCCGATGGTGGGCGTATTCGATACGGCTTTCCATCAGACGATGCCGAAAAAAGCATATATGTACGGGCTGCCTTATGAGTATTATGAGAAGTATAAGGTAAGGCGTTATGGGTTCCATGGGACGAGCCATGATTTCGTATCGAAGAGGGCGGCTGAGCTATTGGGAAAGGATAAGAAGGAACTGAAAATCATTGTCTGCCATTTGGGAAACGGAGCCAGCGTATCGGCGGTAAAGAATGGGGAATCCGTAGATACTTCCATGGGGCTGACGCCGCTGGAAGGGCTGATCATGGGAACGAGGAGCGGGGATATGGATCCTGCGATCGTTGCTTTTTTAGCGGAAAAGGAGAAGCTTACTGCGGAAGAAGTCGTTAATATATGCAATAAAAAGTCGGGCGTCCTCGGGTTGTCGGACGGCCTTTCCAGCGATTTCAGGGATTTGGTGCAGGCTGCGGAGCAAGGAAATGAAAAAGCTGAAGACGCGTTGGATACTTACGCATACCGGGTAGGTAAATATATCGGTGCTTATGCGGCGGCTATGAACGGGGTGGACGCCATTGTGTTTACGGCGGGAATCGGCGAAAATAATGCGGAAGTGCGGGAAAGAATCGGCGAATATATTGGATTTTTAGGGGCAAATATCAATAAAGAAAAGAACAAAGTCCGCGGGGAGGAAGTCATTCTGTCCGATGAAGGAGCAAAGGTGACGGTAATGCTGATTCCCACTAATGAGGAACTCGCTATTGCAAGAGAGACGGTGAGGCTGGTTGTCTAAAGGCGGAAAGCAAGGAGGGATTATGCATATTCATCTACCGGATAAAGTGAAAAAGATTATAGAGACGATCGAGTCCGGCGGATATGAAGCTTATGCGGTGGGCGGGTGCGTAAGGGATTCCATTCTTGGGCGGGTGCCTGACGACTGGGATATTACCACCTCCGCCAGCCCGCAGGAAATCAAAAACCTTTTCCGCCGTACAGTCGATACGGGGATTCAGCACGGAACAGTGACGGTCATCATGGAGCGGGAGGGGTTTGAAGTAACCACTTACCGTATTGACGGAGAATATGAGGACAGCAGACATCCGAAGGAAGTGACATTTACATCCAATCTCACGGAAGACTTGAAACGCCGGGACTTTACGATCAACGCTATGGCTTATAACGACAGGGAAGGGCTGGTGGATGCTTTCGGGGGGATCAAAGATATGAAAGCCCGGCTGGTTCGCTGTGTGGGGAATCCAAGGGAACGTTTTGGAGAGGATGCTTTGCGTATGATGAGGGCCGTGCGGTTTTCCGCGCAGCTTGGGTATGGGATGGAGGAAGGAACGAAAGCCGCCGTAAAGGAAATGGCGGAAAACCTCAGAAATATCAGTGCGGAAAGGATACAAACGGAACTCGTAAAACTGCTGACATCCCCGCGCCCCGAAGACCTGAGGATTTGCTATGAGACAGGGATTACGCGGGTCATTCTGCCGGAGTTTGACAGATGCATGGAGACGGAGCAGGAGAACCCCCATCATTGTTATACGGTGGGCGAACATATTCTGCATTCCCTGAACGGGGTGAAAGCGGACAAAGCGCTGCGCCTTGCCATGCTTTTTCACGATATCGGAAAGCCGGAAACGAAGTTTACGGACGAAAAGGGCATCGATCATTTCCACGGGCATGCCCAGGCGGGGGAAGACATAACCCGGCGGGTGATGAAAAGGCTGCGGTTTGACAACGCCACAAGGGATAAGGCGGCCCGGCTGGTATTGTACCATGACTATTCCGTGGAAGCGTCGGCAAGGAGCGTCCGCAGGGCTATGAATAAGATTGGGGAGGATATTTTCCCCTGCCTGTTCGATGTGAAAAGGGCGGATATCGGGGCGCAAAGCGAATATGGCAGGGCGGAGAAGCTGGAGGCGCTGGAAGAGATCCGCAGGATATACGAGAAAATATTGGAGGACAGGCAGTGCGTGTCTTTGCGCACGCTTGCCGTTACAGGGAAAGACCTGATAGAGGCGGGAATGGAACCGGGAAAGGAAATCGGGCGGACGCTGGAGAAACTCCTGCAAATCGTGCTGGAAGATCCAGAAGAGAACAGCAGGGAAAAATTGATGGAATATGTGAAAGGAATGACTTCATAGTTCGCATGAATACTTTGCCATATCGCTTCATAAGATAGGATAGACTAAGCTTGTGAAGCGTGATATGGGAGGAATTTATGTGAATGACAGGGCAGTCAGCGTACTGGAAAATTATGAGATAGAGGTGCTTCGTACCTGGAAAGGACGGGGCGCTATGCTGTGTGAGTCCGATAAAGGTTTGTTGATTTTGAAGGAATATACGGGGCCGAAAGATAAGATTATTTTTCAGGACGCACTGCTTAAATCGATCAGCGAGCAGGGATTTCCTTCGGTAGAAAGCATTTTAAAGACGAAAGAAGGGGAACTTATCGTATATGACCAGGATAGGACTCCTTACATATTAAAGACTTATTTTGAAGGCAGAGAATGCAATGTGCGGGATACAAAGGAATGTATCCAGGCGGTGAAGACATTGGCCCGGCTCCATAAGGCGTCGTTTATCGATACGTCGGGCGTTTTTCCGGGGGCAGGGCAGAGGCCGGAATGCCGGATTGATAAGGAATATGAAAAGCATAACAGGGAATTAAAAAAGGTAAGAAAATTTTTAAAAGAAAAGAGTCAGAAAACCAACTTTGAAATTTTTCTTTTAAAACATTATGATTATTTTTTGGATTTGGCGCTTCAGGTTGCGGAAGAAGTCGGATGTTATCTGCGGGAGAATGGAGAAAGGGCTAAGAGTGAGGAAAAGGCCGGCATCGTCTGCCATGGAGATTACCAGTACCATAATATTCTCGTGACAAAGGGGAACGCAGAAGAGCGGGACGGGATGGCAATCATTAATTTTGAAAAATGTATCCGGGATAATCCTGTCAGAGATCTTTATCTTTTTATGAGAAAGCTTCTGGAAAAAGGAAATTGGCCGATAGAATTAGGAAATCTTTTGCTGAATGCTTATCATGGGGAACGGGAAATGTCGGAGGAGGATCGTGTACAGCTGTATTACCGCTTCCGCTATCCTGAGAAATTCTGGAAAATTGTAAATTTTTACTATAATTCAGGAAAGGCGTGGATACCCGGGCGAAATCTGGAAAAACTGGAAAGACTGTTGGGGCAGGAGGAGCAAAAAACGGGATTTCTGGAAAATTATAAAAGTACTAATGGGTGGTTTTCTTTTTCGGCGCATTAGTATATAATAACCAGGTAGACCCATTCGAAAGAGGAGGAACATCCATGCATAGAAGCGGTAGAGAGAGGAAAAATAAACCGATAGTTTTGGCGGTGGCTATACTTTCCATATTGACGGCAGGGCTTGTGGCAGCCGGATTATTGTCGGCCAGCGACAGTATAGGACTTGCGCGTGAATCCACATACGAAAAACATGACTCGGGATTTGTCATTGCCCAGCCGGGCAGCTACGACTCCGTGGATACGGCCGTGGTGAAAGAAATGGATGTGGATAAGAGCAGAATTACTTTTATGAATGTGGAAACAGGAAGATACTATACCTTGGATTATGACGGGACTACTGTGATTCAGGATAAGTATGGAAGCGGAATGGCAATGGCGCAGATTCACGAAGGGGATATAGTGGATGTGGCTTTTTTAAGAAATAAAAAGAAGCTGGCAAGTATAAAGCTTTCGGAGAATGCCTGGATTTTGGAAAAAGTGGAAAAATACAGCTTCGATGTTCTTGGCAAGAATGCGGAGGTCGGCGGCGGCACTTACAGCCTTAGAAATAATCTGGTAGTTTTTTCGGAAGGGGCGGATTCCCAACTGGAGGATATTGTGCGGGGGGATGTGGTTTCCGTCAGCGGAATAGGAAACAGCATTTACAGCGTTGTTGTGGAAGAAGGCCACGGATATTTGAAACTGAGCAACGACGAATATTTGAGAGGCGGATGGATCGAAGTGGGGCAGTCGGTGATACAGCAGGTCACCGAGGATATGCTTCTGGTAGTTCCCGAGGGGACTTATGACGTGCATTTGACAGCGTCCGGCATTGATGAGACGAGAAAAGTTACGGTATACAGAAATCAGGAAACAACGCTGGATGTCGGCGATGTGGAAATAGAAGAGCCTAAATCGGGCCGTATACTGTTCGCGGTGACGCCTGGCAACGCAACGGTAAGTATTGACGGGAAGGAAGTGGATATCAGCGGGCCGGTGGAGATCGAATATGGCATTCACCGGATGAGCGTGGAAGCGGAAGGCTATGATACTATTTCCCAATATATTAAAGTGAGCCAGGATTTGGCGAGCATCAGCGTTACATTGGAGAAATCGTTGGAAGAGGAGGAAGATTATCCGGCGGATTACACAAATCCTTCCAGCGTATCGGCGAATGAATATAACAGTGCGGCCAGCAATTATAAGGTATATATTGATTCTCCTTCCGATGTGGAAGTATATCTGGACGGCATTTATATAGGAATGTCTCCGGTAAACTTTAAGAAAGACCCGGGTACTCATACGATAACGCTGCGCAAACCGGGGTATGTGACGAAAAGTTATACGATCCAGATCGACGATGAGGAAAAAGACGTTACTTATTCCTTTACCGACCTGGTAAAAGAAGAAAAGAATAATAGCACGATCAGCGGCAATACGGTGAATAAGAACCAGACGGTGAGTGAAAACAGTTCGGTCAGCGGCAATTAGGAAGAATGCCGGAAACAAAACGGAGAAGACAATGGATAACAAATGTTCTGTTGAAGATTTGATGAATATTGTGAAGGTTTTAAGGAGTGAAAACGGCTGCCCCTGGGACAGAAGGCAGACGCATAAAAGCCTGAAACCTTATATGATGGAGGAGGCAGCGGAGCTGGTGTCCTCCATCCGCATTTATGATAATACGGGAAATGCAGAGAATATGAGGGAAGAACTGGGAGATATTCTTCTTCATGTGATGCTGCATTCCTGCATCGCGGAAGAGGAAGGGATTTTTACTTTGGAAGATGTGATCTGCGGAATCAGCGAAAAGATGATACGAAGGCATCCGCGGATATTCGGCGAAAAGGCCGGAGAGAAAAAAGAGGAGGATATTTCTGCGGATTGGGAGGAGATAAAACGGAGGGAAAAGGAGGGGAAAGAGTGGATAGAATCTCCTTTAAGAGAGATTCCGAAGGAGCTCCCCGCCCTTACACGGGCTGCTAAAGTGCTGAAAAAAGCGGACAAGCTTTATAAGGCGGGCAGCGGTTATAAGGAAAATGTACTCCGTCTGGAAGAAGCGGCAAAAAAGCTGGAAGAAGTGGAGCCGGAGCGGGAGAGAGAAAAGCTGGAGGAAATCATGGGAGATATCCTGATCAGTTTGTCGGATATTGCCGGGTCATGTAAAATTCACCAGGAACAAATTCTGACAGACAGGGTGGAGGATGTGATCGAGAGGTATGAACCGGTCAAAAACCCTGATAAATAGCCGGAAAAGGCAGATTTTCCTTGACAAATATGTGGAAAGCGTCTATAAATATGTATAGACGTTTCGAAAATAGGAGACTTCTAGAAAATAACAGAAAAGGTAGTATAATAGGAGGAGTTCAAATGAACAAAACAGAATTGGTTGCAGCTATGGCAGAACAGGCTGGTTTATCGAAAAAAGACGCAGAGAAAGCATTAAAAGCTTTCACAGACGTTGTTGCAGATGAATTGAAGAAAGATGGCAAGGTACAGTTAGTGGGCTTTGGCACATTTGAAGTTTCCAAAAGGGCAGCCAGAGTGGGAAGAAATCCTCAAAGCGGCAAGGTTATGGAGATTGCAGCTTCCAAGGCTCCTAAATTCAAGGCAGGCAAGGCTTTAAAGGATATTGTAAACGCATAGTTGGTCATGAAGCTAAAGAGAACCTTTCGCCGGGTTCTCTTTTTTGTCATATAATATCATAGGAAAATTTTTCTGAGGATGGCACTCCGTGCAAAGGGGAAATATGCCGTATGATAAGAAGGAGTAAGAAATTATGAGATTGGATAAATATTTAAAGGTGTCGCGTCTTATTAAAAGGCGCACGGTTGCCAATGAGGCGTGCGATGCTGGGAGGGTAATGATCAATGACAAGCCGGCAAAGGCTTCCGCGAATGTAAAGCAGGGGGACATTATTACAATCCAGTTCGGCAATAAAGAAGTAAAAGTAGAGGTGCTGGATGTACAGGAGACGGTAAAAAAGGAAGCGGCAAAAGATCTTTTCCGGTATATTTAAAGCAGGAAAATCATATAATCTCTTATAAGCCGAACGAGAATGGGGGATTTATATGGAGGATTTGAATGCCGCGAAACAGCGCACACATAAATTGCTGCTTACTAACAGAAGGACATGTACTATCAGTGGAGTGTGCGATGTGCTTTCTTTCGATGTAAAAGAGGTGCTTCTGGAGACGGATCAGGGGATGCTTATGATCAAAGGCGAGGATCTTCACGTGAGCCGGCTGACTTTGGACAAAGGGGAAGTGGATGTGGATGGAAAGATAGACAGCTTCACTTATTCCGAAGTGACCGGATATGGGAATAAAGGGGAATCCCTGCTTTCCAGGCTTTTTAAGTAGGTGGCAGATGAGTCAGGACATTGTAAATGAAGTATATTTTCTGGCTTATTCGGTGATAATGGGAATTGCGATCACCTTTGTTTATGATTTTATATTAATAGGAAGAAAGATCATAAGGCATAACTTGTTTTTTATTTCGCTGGAAGATTTTTTATTTTGGGCAGCTTGTGCGGTGGCAGTATTTTATATGCTGTATAAAGAGAACAATGGGATTTTGAGATGGTTTGCAGTTTTCGGAGCGGCTTTGGGGATGCTGCTTTATAAAAAAATAATCGGAGTCCGTTTTGTGAAGTTGATATCCGTTCTCATACAAAAGGAAATACATATTATAAGCAAGATCCTTGGATTTATTTTCAGGCCATTGGGATGGCTGGTAAAGAAGGCAATGGGGTTCTGCCGTTTTTTAGGCGGAAGAGCAAAAAAAACAGGAAGATATATGAAAAAGAAGTTGACGTGGTTTCAGAAAGTGTTTAAAATACTAGTATATAAAAATTAGTAAAATTGGGGGATTTTTTGAAAAGATCGGGGTGAGATATTATGGCGAGACGGGCGGCTTACCGTAAAAAAAGACATAATAGATTTGGCATGTTTCTTGTTACCACGGTAGTCGTTATGATGCTTGTTGTAGTAGCTATTAAGAGTATCGAACTTCAGCAGAAGCTGGAAACCTATCAGGCAAAGGAGCTGCTGCTGCAGGAACAGATTGAGGCGGAACAGGAACGCACGAAAGAAATTGAAGAATATGAAAAATATACACAGACAAAAAAATATATAGAAGAGGTAGCAAAGGATAAACTCGGCCTGGTACATGAAGGTGAGATCATTTTTAAAGAAGGAAATTAAGTGCAGATAGCGGAAAGTCCGGTGTCTGCATTTTTTGTCGCATAAAAAATATTTTTTCCATACTTATTTTGACAAATAAGACGAGGCTTGTCTTGTATAATGTTCCCTTACAGGAATCAACGTAAGAGCGGGAATGGAGGGATATGCGATGAAAAAGCAGCTTATGGGAGGCGATACGGATTTTGACAGAGTATTGCCGGAGTATGGAAGAAAAAAATTATTGATGTATGCGGATTCATTCAGGGATCTGGCGAATACGTTCCTGGATATACAAAAGGAGGAAGAGGCCCAGCCAGTGGGCGACAGGCAGGAATATTTGTGGAAAAGAAGGCTGGTGGAAAACAGGGATTTGATGGCGGATCATTTAAACGAGATGGCACAGATCATGACGAAGGTAGCGGAGGAAGCTTACCGGTTTATACATATGAGCGAACGGAAGGTAAAACAGCTGGCCCATGCGCTGAAAGAAGAAGATGTCCTGTTAAAAGAGGTATATTTGCTGGAAAAGGAAAACGGCCATAAAGAAATCTATTTGATTATGCGATCCGGGAAAGGGACAAGCCCGGCTGTGGACGAGGTTGGAAATCTCCTTTCCGTGCTTTTAAATTTAAGGTTGGTGCCGTCGAAGTCTTCATCCATATTCGTAGGAAAGGAATGGGGAAACTATCAATATATCGAGGAACCGGGATTTCATGTTCTGACGGGAGTGGCGAAGGCGGTAAAAGAGACGGAACGTATGTCGGGGGATAATTACTCCTTTCTGGAAGTCAGGGAGGGTACGCTGACAGCAGTGTTGTCCGATGGTATGGGTTCAGGAGAAAAGGCATGTAAAGACAGCGAATTTGTTATAGATTTTATGGAAAAATTTTTGGAAGCAGGTTTTGGAAAGGAGACAGCGGTACAAATGATAAACGGCGCGCTTATCGCCGGCGGGGAATCGCAGAATATGTCCACGCTGGATCTGTGCCAGATGGATTTGTATACCGGGGTATGCGAGTTTATTAAGATCGGTTCCGCGCCTTCTTATATAAAAAGAGAAAATCTGGTGGAGCAGATATCCGCAAGAAACCTTCCTCTGGGAGTGTTTTATGAAATAGATATGGAAACGGTAAAAAGGCGTCTGGTAGACGGGGATTATGTTATTATGCTGTCCGATGGGATATTGGATGCTTTGTCGCAAGGAATCGGGGAGGAGATGCTCCCGGAAATGCTGGGGAAGATTGCATTGAAAAATCCGGCGGAAATAGCGAACCATATTCTTAATTTTTGCCTGCACCAGAGCAAAGGAAGAGTAAGGGACGATATGACGGTTATGGTGACAGGAATATGGGAAAACCTGTAATATTTGACTTTTCTTATGAATTAGAGTAAGATGGGCTAACGGTTATAAGATAAAATGAGATAAGGGCAGAATGGACGATAAGATATTTGAAAAAGTAAAAAGATATGCGGATAAACATCGTATGATAGCGCCGGGAGATACCGTTGTGGCAGGGGTATCGGGAGGCGCTGATTCCGTATGTCTTTTTTTGATGCTTTGCGAATTGGCGGAAGAGATAGATTTCCATTTGGCCGTGGTACATGTAAATCATAAGATAAGGCCGGAGGCAGCGGCGGATGCCGCTTATGTGGAAGAACTTTGCAAAAGCAGGAACATTCCTTTCATACTGGAGGAAAAGGATGTAAAAGAATATGCCAGGGAAAAACATTTATCGGAAGAAGAGGCCGGACGCGAAGTGAGATACCAGGCTTTTGAGGAGGCGTTGGGCAAATACGGTTCTTGCTCCGGAGAAAAAGAAGGGCAGGGAAGGATTGCAGTCGCCCATAATGCCAATGACAGGGCGGAAACGATGTTGTTCCATCTTTTCCGGGGAACCGGATTGACCGGAGCGGGCGGTATCCGGGCGGTAAGGGGGCATATTGTGCGGCCGCTTTTATGTTTGCGGCGGGAGGAGATTGAAGAATATCTTGGAAAAAAAGGGGTATTTTTCTGTATAGACCGCACAAACTTAGAGGATACTTATACAAGAAACCGCATCCGCAACCATATTCTTCCTTTTGCGGAAAAGGAGATATGCGCGGGTGCCATCGACCATATGTGCCGTGCGGGCGACCTGTTTCTGGAGGCGGATGCCTATATCCGCGGACAGGCGGAGAAGGCGTGCAGAAGCTGTATCGTCCGGGAGGGCGGGGAAGAGATCGTACTGGATACGGAAAAACTCGGGAAAGAAGAGCCTTTTATAAGAAAACAGGTATTTCTTCAATGTCTGGAGAGGCTTGCGGAGGGAAGACGGGATATTACTTCTTCGCATATGGAAAGCCTGGAAGATCTGCTGGGAAAAAAGGAAAGCAAGCAGGTCTTTATGCCTTGTGGGCTCAGGGCAAAAAAGGAATGCGGGCATTTGGCGTTGTACCGCGAGGGAAAACCGAATGGGGGTGGAGGGGGTGTTCCTCTTCCGGAAATTCGGATCAAATGGAGGGATTTGCCGGGGCAATCGCAGGAATTTGACATTCCTTGTTTGGGAAGGGTGGAATTTGCTGTTTTTCACAAGGAAGAAATTTCCTTTTTTTATAATAAATCGGAAATTATTCCCGAAAAGACATATACGAAATGGTTGGATTATGATAGAATAACTAAGTCGTTAGTATTTCGTACGAGGGAAACCGGCGATTATCTTACTATCAATAAAGAGTTGTCCAAAAAGAAGCTGAAAGATTATATGATCGAAAGGAAAATTCCGAAGAGCGACAGAGGAAATCTTTATATTTTAGCGGATGGAAGCCATATTATCTGGGTGCCGGGCCACCGTATCAGCGAATATTATAAAATTACCGGGGAGACAAAGCATATTTTAAGAGTACAGTTAAGAGGAGGTCTTTGAATGTCAGAGAGAGTAAGAGTTATGCTTTCCGAAGAAGAAGTGGATAAGCGGATTAAGGAGATCGGAGATCAGATCAGCAAGGATTATGAAGGAAAGCAGGTGCATCTAGTATGCGTGCTAAAGGGGGGCAGCTTTTTTATGTGTGAGCTTGCCAAAAGGATCGACGTACCGGTGTCCCTTGATTTTATGTCGGTATCCAGTTATGGCAGCGAGACAAAGTCCAGCGGAGTTGTCAAAATCGTGAAGGATTTGGATGAACCGTTGAAGGATAAGGACGTGCTGGTTGTGGAAGATATCGTGGATTCAGGAAGGACGCTGAGTTATCTGCTGGAAATGCTGAGGGACAGAGGCCCCAGGAGTTTGAGGCTGTGTACACTGTTGGATAAGCCGGAGAGAAGAGTGGTGGATGTCCATGTGGATTATACAGGATTCCAGATCCCGGATGAATTTGTCGTGGGATATGGTCTCGATTATGATCAGAAATACAGAAATTTACCTTATATTGGCGTGGTAGAACTGGATTAAAGGATTGATACAATTAATGTTCGCGGGAATTGGACAGATGCGAACCGGAGGTTAGAGTTGAATAATAATAGAAAGAATTTGAACACATATTTTGTAGTGATTTTCGTGCTGCTTTTTCTGGCAGCATGGATGTTTCGGAATCTGAACGGTCAGGAGACGGATTATACGAAGGGTGAATTAAGGGAAGCCTTGGAATCAGGAAAGGTGCTGGAGGCTGTTATCCAGCCGAATAAGGAAACGCCTACCGGAGCGGTAAGGGTGGCTCTGAGCAATGGGGAAGAAAGGATCTTATACGTAACGGATGTGAAGGAAGTGGAAGCGGAGTTTGCATCTTTTGGCATTGATCCGGAAATCAGGGATATCCCAAGGGAAAACTGGTTTATGACAAGCGTGTTTCCGATGCTTTTGGTGCTGGTGATAGGGGTTTTCTTTTTTGTAATGATGAATTCCCAGAATGCGGGCGGCGGCAGCAGCGGCAAGATGATGAATTTTGGTAAAAGCCGGGCGAAGCTGTCTCTGGACAATAAAATGACTTTAAACGATGTGGCTGGTTTGCAGGAAGAAAAGGAAGAGCTGGATGAAATTATCAGCTTTTTGAAATCGCCGGGAAAATTCACGAAAGTAGGAGCCAGAATACCAAAGGGCGTCTTGCTGGAAGGCGCTCCGGGTACTGGAAAAACGCTTTTGGCAAAAGCCATTGCAGGAGAAGCGAATGTGCCGTTTTTCAGTATTTCGGGTTCTGATTTTGTAGAGATGTTCGTAGGCGTGGGCGCTTCCAGAGTAAGGGATCTGTTCGCGGATGCCAAGAAGCATTCGCCCTGTATTGTATTTATCGATGAAATCGATGCGGTGGCAAGGCGGCGAGGTACCGGTATGGGAGGCGGACATGACGAAAGGGAGCAGACGTTGAACCAGCTGCTGGTGGAAATGGATGGATTTGGCGTTAATGAAGGAATTATTGTGCTGGCGGCTACTAACCGTGTGGATATCTTGGATCCGGCGATCCTGCGTCCCGGCCGGTTTGACAGAAAGATAACGGTGAGCCCGCCGGATGTGAGGGGCAGGAAGGAAATTCTTACCGTACATTCCAAGAATAAACCGCTGGCCGAAGACGTTAATCTGGAGCAGATCGCTCAGACGACTGCGGGATTTACCGGTGCTGATCTGGAAAATCTGATGAATGAAGCTGCGATTCATGCGGCTATGAGTGACCGGGCGTTTGTGAAGCAGGAAGATATTAAGAAATCTTTTATTAAGGTTGGAATCGGTACGGAGAAAAAGAGCCGCATTATTTCCGACAAAGAGAAAAAGATTACGGCGTACCACGAAGCCGGCCATGCGATTTTGTTCCATGTGCTTCCCGATGTCGGGCCGGTGTATACGGTTTCCATTATTCCTACGGGGCTGGGGGCTGCCGGTTATACCATGCCTTTGCCGGAAAAGGATGAAATGTTCATGACAAAGGGAAAAATGCTTCAGGAAATCATGGTTTCCCTTGGCGGACGTATTGCGGAGGAAATTATTTTTGATGATATTACGACCGGGGCATCCAGCGACATCAAAAAGGCTACGAAGGTGGCGAGGCGGATGGTGACGAGATACGGTATGTCCGATAACATCGGCGTGATCAATTACGATGATGACGACGACGAAGTATTTATCGGGCGCGATCTGGCTCATGCAAAGAGCCATAGCGAACTGGTGTCGGGAGAGATCGACAGGGAAGTAAAAGAAATTATCGACGGCTGCTATGCAAAAGCAAAGGCTATTATTACGGATCGCGAAGACGTTCTTCATAAATGTGCGGAATTATTGCTGGAAAAAGAAAAAATAACGAGAGAAGAATTCGAAGCGCTGATGGAGGATAAGCCTTACGAACCGGAAGACTTTTTTAAAAAATCATAGAGGTTGTGCAAAATATACAAAAAATGGAATTGGTTTTTGTGATATTTGTGAATCCTTGGTATTTACGCAAATAACAGGTTATGCTATTATACTACTTGTAACCCCCCAATACATTATATAGTTTTTTGCTATACCCCATAAGAAAGAAATACCTTCTCTAAAAAAGACAGCAGATCGTTTGGCTGTCTTTTTTACTGCCTTGACAGAACTGCTTGAATAATAATAGCATATAGTATAAAATAGTTCACAAAGAGTGAAAAAGTTCGCAGGAGAATAACGGATGGATACAAACAAGTTTCTGGAAGTTAGGTATGACCAGATGTATATTGCTACAATGAAACCTCTGTTGGATAAGAAAGCGCTGTTCAGCGATATGACGGGAGATTATCTGGATCCCCCGGAGCCGAGTGCATACGATGAAGTGACGATAAAATTCCGCACGAAGAAAAACAATGTGGATAAAGTATATTTGGTATGCGGCAATGAGAAATATTTGATGTTAAAAACGGAGACGGATAGTTTTTTTGATTATTATAGCCAGCAGATACAGCTGGAGGGCAGGGAGATCCATTATTATTTTGAAATATATGCGGGAAAGATGAGTTGCTATTTCAATTACCGCGGTGTACAAAAGGAAGCGGTCAGGGAATGCGATTTCCGGCTGATACCGGGTTACAAAACGCCGGAATGGGCAAAGGGAGCCGTGATGTACCAAATATACGTAGACCGTTTTTATAATGGAGATCCCAAAAACGATGTGCTGACGGATGAATACAGATATATTGGCGCTAATACGGTGAAGGTAGAGGATTGGAACAAATATCCTGACGCCATGGGAGTTCGTGAATTTTACGGAGGGGATTTGCAGGGAGTTCTGGATAAAATGGATTACTTGCAGGATTTGGGTATCGATGTGATTTATTTTAACCCGCTCTTCGTGTCGCCGTCGAATCATAAATATGATATTCAGGATTATGATTATATAGACCCCCATTTTGGAAAGATCGTAATGGATGAGGGGGAATTGCTGCAGCCTGGGCAGGAAAACCGTTTTGCCACCAGATATATTAACCGGGTCAGCAATAAGGCGAATCTGGAGGCGAGCAATGAACTGTTCGCGGAAGTGGTAAAAGAGGCTCACAGGAGGGGAATCAAGGTTATTTTGGACGGAGTGTTCAACCACTGCGGTTCCTTTAATAAATGGATGGACCGGGAACGGATCTATGAAAATGCGGAGGGATATGAGAAGGGAGCTTATGTGGAAGAAAGCAGCCCTTATCATAATTATTTTGCCTTTCATCACCAGGCGGCCTGGCCTTATAACCATAATTATGACGGGTGGTGGGGGCATGATACGCTGCCAAAGCTGAACTATGAAGGATCTAAGGATCTGTTCGAATATATTATGCACATTGCCCGTAAATGGGTGTCTCCGCCTTATAATGTAGACGGGTGGAGACTGGATGTGGCGGCGGATCTGGGGCATTCGCCGGAGTATAACCATTATTTTTGGAAAGAATTTTATAAGACGGTAAAACAGGCAAATCCGAATGCCGTGGTGCTGGCGGAGCATTATGGAAATCCCAGGGAGTGGCTGAACGGGAAAGAATGGGACTCTATTATGAATTACGATGCTTTTATGGAGCCGGTCACATGGTTTTTGACAGGAATGCAGAAACATAGCGATGATTTCAGGGAGGATATGTTGGGGAATGCTGACAGCTTTTGGGATTCCATGCATTATAACGGAGCGAATATGGCAATGCCTTCCCTTTATATGGCGATGAACGAGCTTTCCAACCACGATCATTCCCGCTTTTTGACAAGAACGAATCATTTTGTCGGAAGAACGAATTCCCATGGGCCCGAGGCAGCTAATAATAATGTGAACAAGGCTGTTTTAAGAGAAGCTGTTGTTATCCAGATGACATGGCCAGGAGCGCCTACGGTTTATTATGGCGACGAGGCCGGCGTTACGGGATTTACCGATCCCGATAACAGGCGGACTTATCCGTGGGGCAGAGAAGACAAGGAGCTGATCCGTTTCCATAAGGATATGATCGCCATCCATAAAAAGAACAGGGAGTTTTTAACCGGATCTTTAAAATATATGGAGGGCGAGCATAACGTAATCGGATATGGAAGGTTTAATAAGGAGGAGCAGTCCGCTATTTTGATCAATAATAACGACTATGAGATTACAAAGGAATTGTCGGTATGGTATCTCGGAACACCGAAGACAGGGACAATGAAACGCCTGATCTTGACTACTTGGGAGGGATATACGACGGAAGAGGCAGAGTACCCTATTGTATCGGGAAGAGTCAAAGTAACGATGCCGCCGACTTCGGCGATTGTGTTGAAGCATCGGGCGGAGGGAGAGAAGAAGTTTTTGCATTTTCAGTAAAGGATGAAGAACGATTGCCAGGATGGCAATATAGTATTGGAAAACATGAATCCAGGTGTCAAAATCGCCGCCACTCATTATTTTATGGGTGGCGGCGATTAAGTATCGATTTTAGTTTGGAAGTATGGTACGGCTTATGCCGGATACCAATAGGGATCTTCCCATCTTCCGTAAGTATAGGACCATAAACGTTTGTACAGGATACCATCAATTTCCATGTACTGGTATCCGGTAACATTAGCCCTGGGCGTTATTTCATCGCCGGCGTTTACGGAATTGACTACAATCTGAGTGCCAGGGTAGGAAGGATTTGCATAAGCAATATGGAAAGATAGTGCAATCTGTGCAACAAAGCCTAAAGTAAATAATAAATTTTTCTTCTTCATAGTATTCCTTTCTTTTTAAAATTAATCTTCAATAACGATTGGTAAGTCCCAAAATGATTCGCTGATAGAATCTAAAAAAATATAAGGTTCATCTTCGAAATAGATAATATAACGATCCCCCTTTCTTAAAATATAAGAGTTTTCTTTTGTAAACTCAGGCCTTTTTACTTCTGTAACAGGAACATCGAAGTACGGCAAAACCATAAAAAAATAAGAAGCAAAAAATATTTTTACCATTATAAAAGCTGATAAGCAACATAGAATTTTTGACTTCTTATGTTTTTCAGTAATAAACCTGAAACGTTTGGAAAGCGAACTTTTATCAGAACTTAAAAAATGAATCGTCTGGCTTTCCCTGTTTCTTTGCTGCTGGTGGGACTCGCTGAGAAGGCAAGCTAAATATCTGGCTTTTAAGTGATCGTTGAAACCGGCTGTAGCAAGCTCATCGCAGTTGATCTCAATCATGGATAAGAGGGACGTATGATAAAATGAAATCAACGGATTCCACCAAAAAACAGCGGCTAAAATATTATTGAAAAGTTTTAACCAGTTTGATCTGTTTTTAAAATGATATAGTTCGTGCGACAGTATAAAGTAAAGTTCTTCCTCCGAATAATTGGCGGAGGGCAGACATATTGTCTGTTTGAAAAAGCCGAACTCAAACGGGCTGTCAATTAATCTGTTTTGTATGATTTTCACATTAAACTTAAAATTATTTTTTTCTTTTATGTATATCAGCATTCTTAATATTTTTTCATCCTGGGTTGACGAAATATATTTTAAACGGATATATAAGTTATAATATGCACTGATTATTTTCAGGCATTTTATCATTGATACCAAGGAAAGACAGGATGCAACCAAGGTGATCGTATTAATGGAAATATTCAGGCCGGCAACAGGAAGCGACATAGGAAATATTTCTGCTCTGAACAGCCGTATCACGGAGGGAAGAATCTTATTGATCTGAATCAAAGTTGTTTTATCCACAATCTCAACCGGTAACAGCAATCTTAATAAAATTAAGGGAAACGTCAAAAAATAAACGGTACTTGTTATTGTTCCCCTGATTACAAGTTTTTCCAAAAGGAAACAAAGGATCATTAGAATGCATGCTCCGATAATGCTGTTAATTACAGAATAAACATTAATATCGAACATGAGAAGCCACCTTAATATCCTCCGGAAACTATATTAATGTTCTTCTATCCACTCTTCTATTTCTTTAATCAAAGCGTCTGAATTTTTGGAATGGTTACAAAAATAAGACAGCATATTTCCGATATTCATTTTTTTATCTGAGTCTGTAAAAATGGACTGGAACTGCATGTTGGAATATTCCAGCAGGGAAATATTGGCTGTAAATATCCGGCTGGGTGCTTTCACGGTGCGGATGTTGCCAACCACTTTTATAAATTGTTTTTTTAATAATTTATTTAATAACGGATAAAGCGAATTGAAGGACCACGTTTTTTCTTTGGAAAGATCAATGATTTCGGCAGCGGTAAGAGGCTTATCATATTGCCAGAAAATCTTCATTATTTCAAATTCTTTTGAAGTGAGATGTACAAATTTCATGAATGCCCCCCATAAAACTGACTAGTGAGTTATATATCTTATAATAATACAGTGTATTCTGTTTCTTTGTCAATAATAATTAGAATTAAATATTGACATTTTATATACAAACTGATAAATTTGTGAATATACATTGTATTTATAAATAATGTATATAATGAAAGAAATATATTAGATATAAAATTAAAGATATTATTTTGAAAAAGAATGCGGAAATGAGGATAAATATGATAAAAGTTGCAATATGCAGCGATAAGGTAACAGCTGCCGGGGAAATAGAGAAGTTGGTATTTGATTTATGTAAAACAAAAGGAATTCCGGCAGAAACGGAGGTTTTTTATGACGAACATACTTTGAAGCAGGAAATAGAAAGAGGGACAAGGTATGATCTGCTGTATTTAAACTTTTTAATGGAAAATCAAAAAGGGGTTATAACGGCAGGGAAGATCAGGAAGCTCGATGAAAATGTGCTGATTCTCTATATATCGGAATGCGATAAACATATGATAGAACTATTTCGCTTTGACGTTTTTGCGTTTATTAAAAGACCTGTGGATTCTCAAACTTTTGGCGAATTATTTCTGGAGGCAAATCGAAGGGTCTGTAAGAATAATTTTTACTTTATGTTTCGTTATAAAGGCGAGGAATATAAGCTTCCCTGTAAGGAAATTTTATATTTTGAAAGCGCGGGAAAAAAGATCCGGGTGAACTTGATGAATGGGGACGCGGAAATATTTGTGGGAAAGCTGTCCGATGTGGCGGAAAGGCTGGGAAACGGAAAAATCCCTTTTTTAAGGATTCACCAGTCTTATCTTGTCAATTACTACTGGATCAGGGCAAGATCAAAGACGGAGGTTACTTTATGCAACGGAACGAAGCTTCCGATCAGCGGAGAGCGGAAGAAAAATTTTAGCTTTATTTACGATATGCTTTTGAAAGAGGAAAGGAATTCCAGCTTTAACTTTTAACGGTTGAAGTCAGGCAGAACGCCGACGCCGTTTTCATTCCGCCATTGCCTCGGCGAAATACTGTATACATTTTTAAAAGCTCTCGAAAAATGCAGTTGGTTTGGATAGCCGACTGCATTTCCTATGTCCGCGATGGACAGTTTTGTCAGCTTCAAGAGTTCGGCCGCTTTGGACATGCGGTAAGAAATGAGGAACTCCTGGGGGGATTTTCCCATATTTTCATGGAATATTTTTCCGAAATAACTGCGGTTTAAGCCGCAGGAAGCGGCGATATCTTCTACAGAGATATTGTTTTGGAAGTTCTGTTCGATATAGGATATCGCTTCTTTGACATAAAAATCCCGCAGACTGTTGCCCTGGCGGTTTGGAATGGAAGTGGAGGAGCGGATAAAGCTGTCGATGAAGAGGTGGAGATGTCCTATCAAGTGAAAGGACGATTCCTCTTTATGGTTGACGATATATAGCATTTCGGATTTCATCGTCTCCGCAATATCTTTATAACGCGCTTTATAGATCGGCTGGTCGCGGCTGATGCCGGCCAGGTCGATCGCTTCTTTGGCGCGAAGTCCGTCGAATTCCATCCAGGCGTATTCCCAGGGAATCTCATGGTCTGCGATATAAGTAGAGATCTGATGGGGAAATAACATGAACCCCTGTCCGCTTTTGATCTGGTAGGTGACGGAAATCCCCTGGCTGTTTTCCGCAATTAACGTACCTGTGCCGGAAAGGCACAGGTGGAAGAGGTAATGGTTTCTGGCGGCGGGACCGAAGGAATGGGAGGGATCGCACTGCTCCCAGCCAAACTGGTATAATCCTAAATCTATAAAATTTTCACTCGGAAAAACGGAAAAAATTACTTCACTCATAAGCGGCTCCTTAAGTTCGTATACTTTATTATATACCAAAATGCTAGTTGATTTCAAATAAATAGCCTAAAAATAGCATAAAGGTATATAATATGCAAAACCATGGTATTTATTAGTAGCATATTGGTATGTTAAAATACAACTATCAAAATAGGGAAGGAGAAATGCTATGAAAGGGAAAAGGATAAAATGCTTGGGACTTGCAATATGCTGTATGGCGGCATCATTGTTTGCCAGCGGATGCGGGGCTTCTGCCAACGACGGAAAAATTGAAATTGAAATCGTCCAGTATAAGCCGGAAGCGGCAAATTACTTTAAAACGGTGGAAGATGAATTCAATGCAACGCACGACAATATACATTTAAAAATCAGTTCCCCTAACGATGCAATGACGATTTTAAAGACGAGATTTATCAGAGAGGATTATCCGGACATCATAGGAATTGGCGGCGACATTAATTATTCCTATTTTGTGGATGCGGAAATTTTAGCAGATGTTTCAGATTACAGCGGACTTCAGAATATTAATCAGGGGTATCTGGATATTGGCGAGGCGCTGGAACTGGTTCCGACGGAAGGAACATTCGCAGTGCCTTATGTTGCGAATGCGGCCGGAATCCTGTACAACCGCGATATGTTTGCGGAACATGGATGGGAGATACCGGAGAACTGGGAAGAATTGATAGCTTTATGCGATGCGATTCAGGCAGAGGGGGTTCTTCCGTTCTATTTTGGCTTTAAGGATACATGGACTTGTCTGGCGCCCTGGAACTCTATGGCAGTAGACCTTTCGCCGGCGGATACGACGAAGCAGGTAAACAAAGGGCAGACAACATTTTCCAAGGAATACAGGGAAGTAGCCGAAAAATACTTGGAACTCTTAAAATATGGGCCGGAAGATCCGTTCGCATATGCGTATAACGATGCATGTACCGCTTTTGCAAGAGGGGAATCGGCGATGTATCCGATCGGAAGCTATGCGGCTCCCCAGATATTATCCGTAAACCCGGATTTGAACTTGGACTCTTTCGTTATGCCGGCAAATGATTCCAAAGACGGCAATACGCTGAACTCCGGCGTCGACCTCCAGTTTTGCGTAATGGCTAACTGCCAAAATAAAGAAGCTGCTTACGAAGTGCTGGATTTCCTTTTTGCCGATGAGAATATCCAGAAATACATCGACGCGCAGACGGCGATTCCGTGCAAGAACGGCGAGTTCGAACTGCCTTCTATTTTGGACGGCATGAGCGAATACATAACGAGCGGAAATATGAAGGATTACCAGGATCATTATTATCCGTCCGAAATGGCGGTGGATGCACAGATACAGACTTTCCTGCTGAATAAAGATGTGGATGCCTTCCTGGCAAAATTCGATAACGACTGGCCGAGGTATAACAGGGATATTATCCGTCTGGTACAGGAATATGAAAAACAACATGGGAACGCGAATTAGGAAAGGAGAAGAGCTATGAAAGAAGTGATGAAAAATGAAAGAAAAAGAACTTTTTTATTGATCACGATTCCGATTTTGGCATTGTTTGTCTGCTTTAATACCATTCCGCTGATTCGCGGCGTGATCTACAGCTTTACGAACTTTAAAGGATTTGGAAAATATAATTGGGTTGGCTTCCAGAATTACATCGATTTGTTCACGGACGGCCGTGTCGGTAAATCTTATTGGTTTACTTTTAAGCTGGCGGTCGTGTCAACAGTTGTCACCAATGTAATCAGCCTGATCCTGGCTCTTGGCCTGAACAGCAAGATAAGGGCAAAAAGCTTTTTCCGCGGGGCTTATTTCCTGCCGAATATATTGGGCGCGCTGGTAGTCGGTTACATTTTTAATTACTTTTTCACCTACATACTTCCGGCAGTAGCACAGATGATCGGAGTGAAGGGATTGAGTACGAGCATCCTGTCAAATCCCGGCGCTGCATGGATTGGCATCATGGTAGTATGCGCATGGCAGGCGATCGCGATGAATACGATCATTTATATCTCCGGGCTGCAGACGGTGCCTGAGGATGTATATGAAGCCGGCGGGCTGGACGGAGCTACCGGTTGGAAGCAGTTCCGGCATTTGACTTTCCCGTTGATTATACCGTTCTTTTCGATCAACATGGTTCTTTGCGTAAAGAACTTCCTGATGGTATTCGATCAGATCATGGCTTTGACAAAAGGAGGCCCGGCACAGAGTACGGAATCCATTTCTTACCTGATTTATAACAATGGTATGTCCGGCGGACAGTTCGGGTTCCAGAGCGCCAATGCAGTTGTATTCTTTATAGTAATTGTAATTGTTTCTGTGGCACAGATGAAATTTTCCAGCAGTAAGGAGGAACAGCTATGACAAAGAATAATGCAAATACGCATACAAACAAGGTGGCAATGGTCTTATTGACTCTTGGGCTTTCTACGATCATCTTCCCGTTGTACCTGACGATTGTAATCGCATTTAAACAGCCTTCCGAAATGACAAACAGCATCAGCGGTATTTTATCTTTGCCGAGTTCATGGAGCCTGAGCAATTTCAGGGAAGCGATGGAAGTAACGGATTTCTGGCGTTCCCTGAGCAACAGTTTGCTGATTACTCTGGCGGCTGTATGTTTATCCATTGTAGTACATTCCCTGATGGGCTATGCGCTTGGAAGAAATAAGGCAAAAAGTAAATTTTATAGTTTTGTATATTTGTTTATTGTCAGCGGTATGTTCGTGCCTTTTGCTATTCTGATGATGCCTTTGGCAAAACAGACGGCGGAGATGGGGCTGGCAAACTGGTTCGGTGTTATCCTGTTGTATGTTGTATTCTATATGCCGATGAATGTCCTGCTGTATTCGGGCTATCTGGTAAATATACCGATGGCGTTGGAAGAAGCGGCAAAAGTGGACGGAGCCTCCACATGGAGAACTTACTGGAAGATCATTTTCCCGATTATGCGCCCCATGCACGCGACGGTTGCTGTCCTGACGGCATTGTCCGTATGGAATGACGTCATGACACCTCTTGTTATCATGGCAGGATCAGGGCAGAATACGCTGCCTTTGGCACAGTTGAACTTCCAGTCGCAGTTCGGTACGAATTATAATCTGGCATTTGCATCTTATCTGCTTGCTTTGATACCGATCCTGATTTTCTATATCATCTGCCAGAAACAGATTTTGAACGGTGTTGTAAACGGAGCGGTAAAATAAAAAGGTGATGCGATACCGGGAGAAATCGGAAACAGAAAAATATTTTTTAGTACGCGTTTAAGATTAAAATAGATAGTAATATGGTTATGGGATACGGACTGCCGGTCATAGCGGCAGTCCGTGTCATAAGAAGGAAAAAGGCTGGGGCGCTGCCTGTATGGAAAAACAAGGCGGCTTCCGCGCCAGGAGGATAGGATATGGCAATTTTTTATGACGAAAATGCTAAAACGATTTCAATAGATACGGAGCATACGACTTATCAGATGAAGATTGGCCCTTATGGAGTGCTACTGCATACCTATTATGGAAAAAGGATTTCCGGCGAAGATATGTCATATTTGTTCCGATATTCGGATATCGGTTTTTCTACGGCGATGGGGGACGCGGGAATGGACCGAACGGTATCTTTGGACACGATGCCGCAGGAAATGCCTTCCTTTAATGTGGGCGATTACAGGGTGGAGGGGATCAGAGTGCAGCATGGCGATGGCAGTTATGCTTTGGATCTGAGATATGTTTCCCATGAAATCGTGAAAGGAAAGTATGGACTGGAAGGGCTTCCGGCGATGTATGGAGGCAATGAAACAGCGGAGACGCTGAGAGTGGTGCTGAAGGACAGGACAAAAGAATTTTTTGTCA
The DNA here is from genome assembly GCA_000403275.2 of Lachnospiraceae bacterium 28-4. Lineage (GTDB taxonomy): Bacteria > Bacillota > Clostridia > Lachnospirales > Lachnospiraceae > Kineothrix. The sequence continues at coordinate 1,301,627 of KE159599.1, read as the reverse complement.
CGCTGTTATACGGCATTTATGAAGAACTGGATATTATTACAAGGGCATGCCTGATTGAAAACAGAGAAGAAGAGACCGCTGTGATGGACAAGGCGGTTTCTATGAGCATGGATTTCCTGACGGCGGATATGGATATTTATACTTTTAACGGCAGACATGAAATGGAGCGGGAAGTGGAGAGGAGAAGGCTTGGGAGAGGAGTCGCTTCCGTAGGCTCCGTAAGAGGGACTTCCAGCCACCAGCACAATCCTTTTGTGATCTTGTGCAGACCGGATACGGAGGAAGAGCATGGGGAATGCTATGGCTTTTCTTACGTTTACAGCGGCAATTTTCTGGCGGAAGCGGAAATCAGCCAGTTAGACAGGCTGAGATTTACGATGGGGATCCATCCGTCCCGGTTTCGGATTTTGCTGGAAAAGGGCAGGGTATTTACCATGCCGGAAGTGATCATGAGTTATTCAGGAAGCGGCCTTGGCAGACTTTCCATTCAATTCCACCGGGCCATCAGGAATTATCTATGCCGGGGAAAATATAAGAATAGCAGGAGGCCGGTGCTGATCAACAACTGGGAAGCGACTTATTTTGATTTTACGGGGGAAAAATTGATTTCCATAGCCGAAGAAGCGGCAAAACTAGGGATAGAAATGCTTGTTATGGACGACGGCTGGTTTGGCAAAAGAAATCTGGATGAGTCCGGCTTGGGAGACTGGATTCCCAATGAAGAAAAATTGGGGATGAGCCTGCATGAATTGATCGGGAAAATCAAAGAAAAAGGGCTGGCTTTCGGCATATGGATAGAACCGGAAATGGTGAGCGAGGACAGCATACTATACCGGGAGCATCCCGACTGGGCTTTTGCCCTGCCGGGAAGAACGCCGGGCAGAGGCAGATGCCAGCTCGTGCTGGATCTGGGAAGAGAATGCGTGAGGGACTATCTTTACCAGGCGATTTGCAGGATATTGGATACGGGAGATATTTCTTATGTAAAATGGGATATGAACAGAAGTATTTGTGACGTGTACAACCCGGAACTGCCGCCGGAACAACAGGGAGAAGCGGGACACAGATATATCCTCGGGTTATATAATCTTCTGGAAAAAATTACTTCCAGGTATCCGAATGTGCTGTTAGAGGGCTGTAGCGGGGGAGGCGGACGGTTTGACGCCGGAATGCTCTATTATTCCCCTCAAATATGGTGCAGCGATGATACGGATGCGATCGAACGGCTGAAAATCCAATACGGCACTTCGTTCTGCTATCCGGTCAGCACGGTGGGTTCCCATGTCTCTACTTGTCCGAACCATCAGAACGGCCGCATAACGCCTTTGCATACGCGGGGAGTGGTGGCTATGGCCGGAACTTTTGGTTACGAGCTGGACATCAGCAAGATGTCCGCCCAAGACAAGGAAGAGATCAAAGTACAAATCGAAGATTATAAGAAATATTTTGAGCTGATTCAGGATGGGGATTACTACCGTTTGACAAAACCGGAAGAGGATTTTGCTACATGGCAGTTTGTCTCCAAGGATCGGGGAAAGAGTCTGGTAAATGCAGTTATGACCAGCGCCAGGGCCAATGCCCCGGATTATATTGTACGGTTCAGGGGCTTGGAACCGGAAAGCCGTTACATGGAAACGGATACCGGAAAGATTTATCAGGGAAGTACCTTGATGCATGGAGGGTACCTGCTTCCAAGGAGAATCGGCGAATATCAGTCATACCAACTTTATTTTGTGAGGGTTTGAGCTTTTATATAGTATTGCGGCTGAAAAGGGCGGCGGCAATGCAGCGCAGGGCTGCTGTAAAACAGGAGGAAAATGTCTGTTTTACGGCAGCTTTGCTTATGAATGGCTTGTTATAAATGAATTGGGGCAATATAGAATGGAATTGTGGGTTTTCTTGTGGTAGAATGAATTATTGACAATGGAATCAAAGGATGGCTGGAGGAGACGGAATATGCAGAAAATAGTTTTAGGAAAAACGGGGCTGGAAGTGAATAAAAACGGGTTCGGTGCATTGCCGGTGCAGAGAGTAACGAAAAAGGAAGCTGTTTATTTGCTCCAGAAAGCTTTTTATCATGGAATAAATTATTTTGACACGGCCAGAATGTATACGGACAGCGAAGAAAAAATGGGGGCGGCTTTTGCCCACATCAGGGAACGGATTGTGATCAGCACGAAAACAGGGGCGGAAGATGCGGAGGGCTTTTGGAAGGATCTGGAGGAAAGCCTGAGGAACCTGCAAACGGATTATATCGACATTTACCAGTTCCATAATCCTTCGTTTTGCCCGAAGCCGGGGGACGGTTCGGGACTGTATGAAGCGATGCTCCAGGCGAAGGAGCAAGGGAAGATACGCCATATTGGAATTACGAACCATAGATATTGGGTAGCCGAAGAGGCGGCCAGGTCGGATTTATATGAAACAATACAGTTTCCGTTTTCCTATTTATCGGGCGGGATGGAAATGAAAATTGTAGATATGTGCAGGGAGAAAAATATAGGGTTTATTGCCATGAAAGCGTTATCCGGCGGATTGATCACCGATTCGGCGTTGGCTTATGCATATTTATCCGGGTTCGGGCATGTGGAGCCGATCTGGGGAATCCAGAGGGAAACAGAGCTGGATGAGTTCCTTTCTTACCAGGATTGCCCGCCGGAAATGACGGAGGAGAGAAAGGCGAAAATAGAGAAGGAGAAGGAAGAGCTGGCAGGGGATTTCTGCAGGGGCTGCAGTTATTGCATGCCTTGCCCTGTAGGAATCGAGATCAATAATTGTGCGCGGATGAGCCTGCTGCTGCGGCGCGCGCCGAAGGAAGGCTATTTGAGCGAGGAATGGCAGGAAAAGATGAAGAAGGTGGAAGAATGCCTCCACTGCGGGAAGTGCAGGGAAAAATGCCCTTATGGCTTGGATACTCCGGCTCTTCTTGGGAAAAACTATGAGGATTATAAGAGTTTTCTGTAGGGAGGATTTGTTCAATAGAAACATTAAAAAAGGAGGTAAAAAATGGATACAAATATTTTTACAAAAATGTCTTACGGGGTGTACATTGTTTCAACGATGGACGGAGAAAGGCCCACGGGCTGTATCGCCAACAGCATTATGCAGATCACGTCTTCACCGGCTACGGTGGCGGTCAGCATAAACCATGATAACTATACGAACGGTTGTATAGAAAAGACAGGGAAGTTTTCTTATTCCATCCTGGCGGAAGATTCCGATACCGGGCTGATCGGGAACTTTGGTTTTCGCTCCGGGAAGGATGTGGATAAGTTCCAGCATGTGGATTATGAGATGGTGCAAGGCGTTCCGGCGGTGAAGTATACGTGCGGATATGTGGTTTGCAAGGTGATCAATAAGATGGAAACCGATACGCATACCGTTTTTCTGGGGGAAGTGATCGATGCCAAGGCTTATGACGGGATGGGAGAGGCTATGACGTATGCTTATTACCATAAGGTGGTAAAAGGAAAAAGCCCGAAGAATGCGCCTACTTATTTGCAGGAGGAGAAGAGCGAGGCGGCGGAAGGAAAGCCGGAAGCGGGAGGCAAAAAGAAAAAATATGTCTGCCAGGTATGCGGATTTGAACTGGAAGCTGAGGGGCTGCCGGAAGGGTATAAGTGTCCGATCTGCGGGGTTGGAGCGGATAAATTTGTGGAGGCTAATAATTAATTTGCAGCGATTGCGGCAAGATAAAACGGAAGAAGAGTGTTCGGCTATATTTTCTCAGCTTAGGTGTCAGATTGGCTTCATCAGGGGCAATCGGCCTAAGCTGAAGTGCTTTTATTAAATGAAATTATGTAATCAGCAGATCCTGTTCCAGATGTAATTTTGTAATCGGGTCTTAGATGGGATGTTTCAGGAACCTTTAGAGGTTCAACAGGCACTTGGAATTAGTAGTAGACACGAGTACAAATACTGTAGTTCACTTTAATTTTGTTGCACAATAGTAGAGGAAAAAGATGAAATTTGAAATAATTACAGGCAGTAAGATTGGAAATACAGAGGAACAATATTTTATAAATGAGAGGTCTTTTGATTGCAATCCATCCGCAAATGTGGATATAAATGTAGCGATAGCATACTTAAATTTAGGTATAGATTCAGAAGATATGTGCGTCAAATGTCTTTGGGGATTTAGTCCTAAAGAAAGTTGGAAAGAAGTCGATTTATGTGCTCCATCTGCAATAGAAGGAGAATTGAGATTAATCGGAGAATACGAGGCTGGTTTGACTTGGAGAATTGATAAAAATAAGATGTGGGAATCATATTTCGATAAAGAATCCGGTTGGTATTGTATTGGAAATTCAATGTTAGACGATGAAGATACAGTGGTGAAAGTTATTAACTCAAACTTCCCACATTAAAAATGGGATTTGCTCCTTGAAAAATCAATACTATAGATCATAAAATAGCAATCAAGCAGCCGCTGAACCATACTCCAATGCTTTTTGCATGTACTTTGGCAGTCTCTGAACAAAGCTGGCGGTCAATTTCTCCAGCTGTTGTTCTGTGATGTGGAAATATTCCATAACGACACCCATTAGTGCATCTATGATAATCCTCATTGACTGACTGAAAGTGATGTCATCCAGTTCATCCATGAGACGGAAAAATAGTTCACAAATCGTTTTGTCATCGGTATTGCACCGCTGTGTAACTGCAAGCATCATATATCGCGCAAAAACAATGGATACATGCGCAGTCAAAGCATCATAGGACAGACTCCGGCACTCCTTTACCAGATGCAGATAGGATTTACAGGTTTTGAAAAACACCTCTATATCCCAGCGTTTCCCATAAATACGGATGATTTCTTCCGCTGAGATAGCTGTGTCCGTGCTGATGATGGCAAGCCAGTCTTTTCTCTTGCCTTTGTTCCGGACACAGACGATTTTTGCCGGAATTGCTTCATCACCAACGGTTACATCAACCGAAAGCAGGTACTTGGAGCGGCCTCTGCGCTTTTTGCACTGTTTATGGATTTCTTTGATGCTGTATCTGCCACCCTGATAGCCATATTTGATTTTACTGCTTTTCTTAACCATTGCGATTGTGTCCAATTCGCAGTTTGTCTTTAAGGCGGTGATGGTCTTGGGGGATGAAAACCAGCTGTCGAACAGCACATATTTTGCAGAAACTCCGGATGATTGTGCTGCTCTGATCAGGTCAATCAAGACTTCCGTTGCTTTTCGTCTGGATTCTTTCCGCCTTTTCCCGGCAAGAGAACGTCCATCGAAGTTCGCAGCTTTGCAGAGCAGATTTTTATCATCGGCTGCCGACAGAAGACGATGGCTGATCGGAACAAAGGAGTTGCCATCGGACCATCCAAGTGTCAACATACGGTAACCTCTCTTGTACTTCATAGAGCAGTGGTCGAAGACTTTCGCCAGAAGTTCCGTTTTATTTGAACGGGAACGGTCAAACAGGCTGTCATCAATAATGAAGACATCTTTGCGGCTCTCATCCGTAAGCGGCTTCATGAAATCGTTAATGATCCGGCTTGAAAGCAAGGTTGTGAACCGAGACCAGTTAATCTTCGCATTATTGAGGAAGCGATAAACGGTGTTCTTGCAGAATGAACCATCCAATATGCCTGTTTTCCACTGCATATACATGCTTCGATCCGAGAAAATGAGACAGAACAGATATCGAAACACTTCGATTACCGGAATCCCTTTTGCTTTACCGGCATTACATTTGAAAAGAAGTTTCCCGATTTGGAATTGGGTCATAAAATTTATGACAGAGTTAGAAATCTCATTTCCGTTTTCAGCATTTTGTGGTATACTTGACATGGTATAAATCTCCTTGCTGTACGATTGTTATTCGCAATTCAATTATACCATCAAGTGCAGGTTTGTGCCTTTTTTATGGGCTACAGTATTGATTTTTCAAGGTTCAGCACACCAACTGGTGTGGGAAGTTTGAGTTATTAATAATATGATTGCGGTTATAGATAATACAAGCGAATTAAAAGCCGTTTGGGCTCAACCCATATTTGTTTAGCAAGCGTAACAATTTTGCAACATTTTTCTTGACACTCCCCTAAACCCCATGTTACAACGGCACACACCAGGGGGGTATAAGGGGGAAGAAAGAGTTTAAGTAAAAACACAGTGTCAGCGGCATTTCTAAGACCTTAATAAGTCATGAAATACCGCTGATTTTCTGTTTGCTTTTATGTGTCTGCAAGTTGCATCAACAGGGAAAAACAGCATTGCATACCCATCCGGAAAACAACTGCTGTGTAAGCAGATTCTTGTGCTTGGATGGCATCGGTCCACTGCATTATTATTTTTCTCTGTTCATCCGATAAATCCAATTCTTTGAATTGCTGGCCGAGTTCGGTTTCTTTCGTCGCAGCTTCCAGATAATTGAAGAACAATTGAAAAATATCCATGTTTACCATAAGTAAACCCTCCTTTCTGCCAACACACGATACTGTAGAAATCGGAATCCATCCATTCACAGAATCCAATGAAAATCCGCAGGGAAAATAAAGCAGAATAGACAAAAAAATGTCTATGGCATAAAAATTCCCGGACTTAGGGAAAAGTTATGCCATAACGGATAGCCCCAACGGTCCTGCCGATGGGCGTTTCATTGAGTGGTGCCGTGTTTTTGGCACCACTCCTTTAACCTGCACTATTTTCGCCCCTGTTCATTTTGGCAGTATCTTAAGAAATCATGTATTTATGTAATGCTGAAAAACAAGACAGAGTATCGGATGCCAAAGATTCAGGAAAACTGGGACTGAAGACAATTTTTTGTAGTAAATACAGAGAAAAGATGGTAAAATTTTAGGCAGTGAAAACCATTGTTTTGGAGAGTGGTGATTTTTTTCAAAGGGAATGGAACTGCTTGGAAAAACATAAGCAGTCAGACTCAATGTCAAGGGTGGTTCAGGAGTAATCCACAATGTAAGTGAGTTAAGCAACGAGCAAATAGAGGCTTTTAAAGGAGCACAGGCATTGGATATTTCGTCAATTAGTCAGTATATTACAGAGGCAGAGGTGTTATTTAATACAGGACAAAAAATGTTGATTACATCGGCAGAAGTAAAGAATGAAATATTATACATAACTGTAATTATAGAGTAAAGGCGGCAAAAAGAATGCATGAAAATAATAAAGCAAATTCATTAATTGAACGTTGGGAAGTAGATGTCAAATCATATAGAAGTGGTGCCAAAATATTGACATCAGTTCCCCAATGCGAAACATGTACCAATTATATAAAAGGAAATGCGTTACATTGTAACTGCTATAATAGTGAGAGAAAACCTAAATACGTATTATTTCCTAAAAAGGAATGTCCTGCATATCATAATAATAGTCCGATGAACCTGAAGATACAAAGCGATAAAGAAAATAAAATATACGGTGGGTTAGTTGGCTTTTGTGTTGGAAATGCATTAGGAGTTCCAGTTGAGTTTTCAACGAGGGAAGAAAGAGAAAAGAACCCGATTAAAGAAATTCAAACATAATATTCGATATTAGGAGAGATTGAAGATATGGAAAGATGGAAGGAAGTATTTGCTGATACAATTCCAAAAGCAGTTTATCAAATACAGTTAATAAATGGTGAGAAACAAGGACTAACTATAGAACTATCAAGTAGTCACACATGCGTAATGATTAATTTTGGTATGGTTCAAGCAGTACGTATGTTAGATGAAGGAATTGTGCAAAGCAACCTTTGCTCGGACAATGAAATACAGAAATATAAAGATAATGATTTTCAGAATATAATTTATGAAGTGCAAGATGGTGAATTTGCAGAACAAATAAATCAAATTTCTGATGGCTATGGAGAAGCTTTAAATTTAAAACATTATATTGTAATTACTCGGAATTACAATATTGATATTGTTACTGAATGGGAACCAACAATAGAAGTTTCAAAGATGTAATAATTCTGCAATATTTCCCCGAACTCCATGTTACAATGGCATCTACTATGGGGTATAGGGGGGAAATATTAGGGAAAAGCTTCAGATGGTGCTATATTGGATAGGAGGGAAATTGCAATTTGAGGATTTTCCCTAAAATAATCGCGGTTTGTCCATATACGAAGTCCCTCCGAAACAGCTCGGCGGACATTAGGACGACTATTTTGCAACCATTCTTCAATAGTTGGTAAAGAGTCTTTATATCCGTTTGTAGAACAATATATATCGAAAGCCATAGCCAAAACTTCTTGGACTTTCCAACTCAGATGCGTACTTACAGTTTCGCGCAAAAACTCTAATGCAGTCGGGCGCATTGCGCTTGCATAGCCATATAAGAACACACCGATTTCTTGAATTTGAAAATATTCTGAGCAATACAATTCCGAAGCTATTGGGATATATTCTTCGAGGGAATAGGAGCTGCTTAATTTAAGAGCTTCTTCCTTAATTGCTTCTTTACTTCTAAGCTCCTTTATATGGAGCCATGCTTTAATAAAAGTTTCTTGCGTTAGGTCATCTGCATATTCAGGGTTAGCTGATAGCTTTAATGCCAAATTGTAAACATATTGCCCATAACTTTCAATGATATTTTCAATTTTGGGCAATTCTTTACGACGGCGATCAGAGGGCTTTTGAGCATTTCGAGGTATCATCCACAACTTACTAAACTTTATGACACCCTCTATACGATTTTCTTCGCATAATTTCTGTATGCGACGTTCTGAAATTCCCCAGTTTTTTGTAGATTCTTGTACCGAAATAAAATCTATATCCTACCTCCACAAATCAATCACGAATAATTTCAATGATTTATATATGAAGTTAAATAGTCGGTAATAAGAAAATTAAAATCGTTCCATAATATCAGATGAAATGTAAAATTACATTAGGTGATGTTATGAAGATAGAATAGGACAAACGACGGTTTGATTTTCACGATATAGGCAAAGAAATTAAAAAGAGACGAAAAGCAAGCGGCTTGACGCAATGCTGAACTTGCTGGACGAAAAGGAATTAAAGATTGTGGAGGCCACCATCCAAGCGATGCTGGCCACCAAGGAAACGGAGGATATGTAAGAAAGCAAGACCTCCGTTTTTTCTACTCTTTTCGGGGTTCCGCTAAATGACAAGCAGGGCAACTGTAGCCACAGTTGCTATTTTTGTACTAACATAATAAATTGATTTTTTGAAAAACTCTCAACGTCATTGAGAGTTTTTATCCTCATCCACCATTTCCGTTAATTCCTCAAGTTTCTTTTGTAAGATTTCCTTGCTGATTAGTTTCGTCCTATATTCGGAAATCATGGTTGGACTCATGTTCCGGCTCAGGGCATATTCAACAACGTCCTCGTCCTTACTCTTGCAAAGAATAATGCCAACGCTGGGATTTTCGTGGGGCTTCTTTACATCCCGGTCTAACGCTTCAAGATAAAACTGCATTTTTCCCAAGTATTCCGGTTTGAAATCATCAATTTTCAACTCAATTGCAACAAGGCATTGTAACTCCCTATGAAAAAAGATTAGATCCGTATAATAGTCGTTCTTTCCTACTTGAAGATGATATTCTTCTCCCATAAAAATAAAATCCCTGCCAATTTCCAGTAAAAACTTTTTCATGTTCTTCAAAATGGCCTTTTTCAAATCATATTCCCTATAAGGCTCGGGCAGATCTAAAAACTCCAACATATACATGTCCCTGATTATGTTCGTAGGCGTAGCATGGGATATGGCGGAAGGCGCTTTACCGTCTGATAGCATTAAACGCTCATAATATCCGCTGTCAATCTGCCGTTCCAGTTCTTTTGCTTTATACTTTTCCCGAGAGGCCAGCTTCAAATAGAATAATCTCTCTGCATCCGATTTTGTCTTTGACATGATATGCAGATTATTTGACCATGTATTTTCTCTTAGCAGAGTTCCTAACTCTGGCTTGTCACAATAAGTTTCAAAGAACTGCTTCATGCGCCAGATATTCTGTGGGGAATAGCCTCTAATCCCTGGTTCCTGCGTCAGAATGTATTCAGAAAGTGCTTTTACGGTAGAACGTCCCCAGCCATCCTGCACGGCCTTATTGGAAACAAATTCTCCAATTCCCCAATAAAGGTCAATCATTGTGGCATTCACTTGATAGGCAGCTTTCCGGCGGGCATCTGCTATCATTTGCAGAATGGCATTAAAATCACTTTGATAGTTTAATGCTAAATCGTCCATACATTTCCCTCGTTCCGATAGTCTGTTTGGGTAATTATATCATGGAATATGTTCAAGATGAAAATATATTTTTCCATTTTGAAAATATGTTATACCGGCTTAGTTTAAATTTTGATACCTTAGTGTTACGAAATATTCCATAAAACAAGGGGCAAAGGTATAAAAGTACTCAGCCTTTGGAAACAGAGCAGATAATGCTTGAAACTAAACGGCTTCTATACGGCCAAATCGTAACATCCATACTCCCTTTTTAATCATTTTTACCAGCTGGAAAAGAATATTTGGTTGGTAATTCAAATACGTCAGTGTCATATTCAGCTTATCGACCTTCGGGCCAACTTGGCTCGAAACTGGAGCATATAATCATTACATTTCAGAAAAATGAAATACCGCTCTTTGGAAGAGCGGTAGAAGTTGTAGGTTGGCAGTCCATTTTTATTGTAATCCTTTGTACACTGAAGCAAGCGAAGAGAGATTAAATTTGATACAAACTAATTCGCGAATAGTTTCTAAACCTCCATGCCCGCACACTTGGCACCACCATAAATGAAACTGTGCAGACGATAGGTTCTTGATTTTGTTTGTGCCGTTATTTATACTTATGGCAACGGCAAAAATCGTGTTTATTTTGGGCTGGAAGCCCGTTTTCTAAACTGATTTCAGGTACTCTCATTTGCACCACCACCTGTCCAGCCATTTAAGAACCCCGGTTCACGGCAAAAGGACGTATAGTAAAATGATAAGAGACAGAGTACCGTGCCGTAAATTCCACCAGGAGGTGCCAGTATGGATAGAATTTACGACAATTGTTGTGGTATTGATGTTCACAAAAAACTTATCGTTGCCTGCTTCCGATGCGGCAAAAAGCAGGACGTGCGTGAGTTTGGCGCAACAACCAGAGAACTCCTCTCATTGGCTGACTGGCTCAAAGAAGGCGGCTGTGAAATGGTCGCTATGGAGAGTACAGCCTCTTATTGGAAGCCTCTGTACAACATCCTTGAATCTTCTGACTTGAATGCCATGGTGGTCAATGCCCGCCATATGAAAGCTGTTCCAGGTCGAAAAACAGACGTAAAAGATGCGGAATGGATCGCTGACCTTTTACAGCACGGTCTGCTTCAGCCCAGTTACATTCCCGACAAAGACCAGCGGGAACTGAGGGAATTAGTCCGTTATCGCAAAAGCCTTGTAGGTGAACGTACCAGAGAATTGAACAGGCTCCAGAAGATGCTGGAAGGAGCCAACATCAAGTTGTCCGGGACCGTATCTGACATCAATGGCAAAAGCGCCCGCAGCATCCTGGAGTATCTCCTTACCGGGGAGCCCATCGATGAGGCAAAATACGATGAGATGTATAATCAGAAGGTCATTGCCCATAATCTCAAAGCCACCAGGGAGCAGATCATTGATGATCTCAATGGTGTCATGTCATCTCTCCAGCGCCGGATGATGAAGGAACTTCTCATCCATTTGGACGAACTGAATATTCACATCAGAAATCTGGATGATGAGATTGACAACTTCATGAAACCGGAGGAAAAGCAAGCTTCCCAGGCAATCCAGGACGTGACTGGCATAGGCAATACCAGTGCCCAGGCCATCATTTCTGTCATTGGTACGGATATGGAGCGTTTTCCAACGGATAAACACATTTCATCCTGGGCAGGGTTGTGTCCTGGAGACAATGAAAGCGCCAAAAAGAGAAAATCTGGAAAGACCAGAAAAGGGAACTCTCTACTACGGACAACATTGATCACCTGTGCGCATGCAGCTGTAAAAAACAAGAAGTCTTACTTCCATGCTCAGTTTATGCGGATAAGTGCCCACCGAGGGACAAGGCGTGCCTATGTGGCCGTTGCCCATTCCATGCTCATTGCGATATACCACATCCTCAAGGATGGTGTTGTTTTCAAGGATCTGGGAGCTGATTATTACAACCAGTTCAACAAGGAACGCAAGATCAATGCATACCTTAAAAAGTTAAAAGCGCTTGGTTGGGAAGCTCCAGTAGTTGCCGCATAAACCTGTCAGTTAAGTTTAAAATCAGCTTTTTTGAGTTTGACAGGGGCAGTCTGCGCTTTTTGGGCTACCCGGAAGGTTGTGTTTCATAGTAAAAAACAAATAAGATATTTAAAAGTTGTAATAAACCAAAATGAAAGACAAGAGGAATAGGTGACGATAAGCTGTCAAAACAGGGAAAGAGAAGAGTGCAGGGAACGATTTATTTTCTCGCCATTCAGATGATTCCGTTATCATCCAAAGGATTACCGATGATTCAGTGTACAAAAATATTGATGATACATATATTGAACGTATAATTGTTTCGGATAACAGCAATGTAGTAGTAGAAATATTAAAGACAAGATATTATAAAGAAAGAGAAAGTTGAAATAGACATAAACGGTGTGCAATTATGTATACGTAAATCTATATAGAAAAATTGATTATTTTTTTAGAAGTTCTTAGAAATTCTTATTTTCCCTCCTGCTTTCCTGTTCAAAAGTAGTAGGTAGAGTAGTAAAACCTCGATTTACTACTATGCAATCAGGCATTTTATTTCAGCCATTGCGTTATTCGGTATCGTGTGTGCGTAGTAGTTCAACATCATATTGATGTTTTTTCCAAGTAAAAATATCCGATTTGTATCGATTAACGATCAGTTTGATACCACCGATAGTATGATCAACAGAGATAAATCAACATATGAGCAGAAGATTCAAAAGTTCACAAGCTAAATTGCTGATTTTACACAGCGCAAGGCAACGGACTAGATCAATGCAATGAAGTACTATGAGAAATATGTGTAGGGAGAGATCAGCAAGGGAGAATTTCGCGCAGTATAAGACGTTGCCAATCAGGTAAAAGCAGCCTTTATTCAGGCGACAGAATGTAAGACCGCCTATGAAAAGCAATATGTCAAATTCCGCAAGCTCCTGTTTGCCAGCAGTAGAGATGTTTCGCTCAGCGAAATTGTGGACTGTATTGATAAGGTTGTAGTAGACGGTGCCGGAAAAATTGTGGTAAAATGGGGTTGTCCTTGAATTGCGAATATTGGAAAACGGACGGAAATCTTTGATAATTATAACCTTGGCAGTTTAAGGCTACAGATGCAAGAGGTGAACGTATGCGGTACGCTGATGACTTCATCACTGAAACACTAATTAAGCTTCCAAGCGAGTGCGCTTACTTAGATTATAAAGAGATTCCTTATCTAAAAGATCATTATCATGATTTGATTAAAGATGTTATTGCAATGCTTAATTCTGAGGAAGGAATTGGATGCAATAAAGCAATTATCTTTGGTGTTTCTGATAGTACTCCATGTCATTTAATAGGAATTGATTCTTTTTTAGCAAATACGACTGAAAAGTTTGATGATGCAACATATCAAACGGTTTTTGACCGGATTACGCCACGGCCGCATGTTACTGTAGGAACTGTAACATATCAGGGGCGAACGTTTGGATATGTACTTATGGATGCCGATATGAACCGCGAGTGGATTTATGAAGTGAAGGAGACCTTTATTTCCAAATCTTCACCGACTAAATTGGGTGTTTTTATAGGACAAGCGTTTATGCGACGGGGAAGCAAAAATTATGTGATGATGCAACAGGATCGAGATCATTTAAAAGAGGTTTGCGGAACGCCTTTATCCCTAAGATGGAATCAAAATTGGTACGCTACCGCTACAAGTGAAATCGATCCTATTCTAATTGCAGCTATAATCAGTTGCTGGAATGAAAATAACAGAAATGATTGCGCTTTGGTTGAACTACTCTCTGGCGTGCCGTATAGCAGTTGGATCCAGTCCCTGCGAAAGCTGTACGAAAATGGGGATCCGTCTATTAATTTTAGAATAAAATGGTTGATTATCTCAAAAAAGCCTTGTTTTACGGGCATACAAGCAGGATTTCAAGCTGAATTTACTACCAATTTACTACTTTTGAGGGAAAGAGCCTTGATATGCCGCCCGGAACCCTGCAAGCCCAGCCACCAGCACACAGCATTGAGAAAGAATAAATGAAAACTGAATACGACGCAGACGCGGCGTTTCTCTATCCCTA
>KE159599.1:1285451-1287385 GCA_000403275.2 Lachnospiraceae bacterium 28-4 | reverse complement strand
CCCGGAACCCTGCAAGCCCAGCCACCAGCACACAGCATTGAGAAAGAATAAATGAAAACTGAATACGACGCAGACGCGGCGTTTCTCTATCCCTATACGGGAGAACAGGAACGCCGCTTTTTAGTACCATATAAGTGTAAGAGATAAAGCATTTCATCAGTGCTTTACCTTCTGCACTTATTTTTTTATGATAAGGGAGTAATTGGTCTGGCGAGGTGCTTTTTGGATTAACCACATCCGTCATAAAAACCGTCAACCACCCCTTATTATAAGCAGTCGTTTAAGCAGGTTGAAACCCGTAAGGTGCTTTCGTGTAACGAACTAAAATGAGTGGTAATAAGTGTGGATGGGACAATTACAGATTTATTTTGGAGGTTACAGATGATAAGTGTAGGAATTGATGTTTCAAAAGAAAAAAGTACCGTATGTATCTTAAAGCCTTATGGTGAGGTTGTGAGCAGGCCTTTTGAAGTCTGTCATGTGGAGAAAGAACTGTCCGAACTGACTTCCATGCTGCTGCGTCTGAATGATGACATCCGTGTGGTCATGGAAGCTACTGGGATCTACCATCTGCCTGTATTAAGCTATCTGAAAGAAAAAGGGCTGTTTGTGGCAGTGATTAATCCATTTGAGATGAAGGAATACCGCTGTCAGGGGTTAAGACGTGTGAAAACGGATAAGCAGGATGCCATTACAATCTCTAACTATGGGATTGACCATTGGTACAGGCTGAAGAACTATGAGGCAGAAGACAGCGTCTATGCGGAGCTGAAGCTTTTGGGAAGGCAGTACCGTCACTATATGCGGATGCGTGTGGAGAGTGTTTTGGAACTGACTCATCTTCTGGACTATACGATGCCTGGGATCAAAACGCTGCTGAAAGGCTGGAATGAAACAAATGGGAAAGATAAGCTGGGGGATTTTGCGGAAGAATACTGGCATTATGACAATATCACGAAGAAATCGGAGGAACAGTTTATAGAGAGCTATCTGAAATGGGCAAAAGAGAAGGGATACCATCAGAGCCAGGATAAAGCCGTCAAGATCTATGCACTGGCAAAAGAAGGCATCCCCACAGTACCCTCCGATACCCCATCGACCAAAATGCTGGTACAGGAGGCAGTACGGGTGTTACGAGAAGTCGATAACACTCTGATGACCATTCTAACACAGATGCAGGCATTAGCCAAGAGTCTGCCGGAATATCCGGTTGTCAGGGAAATGGGAGGTGTTGGAAATGTGCTTGCGCCCAAATTGATCGCAGAGATTGGGGATGTGAGGAGATTCCATAGTGGAAAAGCCCTGATAGCCCACGCAGGAATCGATGCGCCTCCATATCAATCAGGGCAGTTCATTGGAACAGAGAGAAAAATATCCAAGAGAGGATCTTCCAGTCTGCGTAAGATTGGATATGAAGTGATGAGATGCCTGAAAACACATAAAGAACCAGAAGACGCAGCAGTGTATAGGTTTATCTTGAAGAAAGAAAAAGAAGGGAAATCGAAACGTGCAGCTAAGATAGCAGGATTAAATAAATTTCTCAGGATTTATTATGCACGTGTAATGGAAGTATACCAGAATTAAAAAGAACTAAAGCAGAGAATACGACAGACCGGATTTTCCACCGGTCTAATTGTCGTGGAAAAAATTCATATTAAAAATTTATAAAAAACCTGCTAAAAAGTCTTGACTTTTGTTAGCAGGTTTTTATGCCCTCATGTTACGCATTAGGGGCGAAAAAAGCCTTGCTATATGCGGCTTTGCGGGCGCGGTTCTGCCGGGGATAAGGATTTATATCTAACCCCGGCAAAATGGCGTTCTATCGCGTAACAAATCCATAACCAAAGGAGTGATGAAGCTATGGCAGTTTTCCGAGTGGAGCGCAACAAGGGCTATACCGTTATGAGCAACCACCATTTACGCAACAAGGAACT
>KE159599.1:1284337-1285441 GCA_000403275.2 Lachnospiraceae bacterium 28-4 | reverse complement strand
GATGAAGCTATGGCAGTTTTCCGAGTGGAGCGCAACAAGGGCTATACCGTTATGAGCAACCACCATTTACGCAACAAGGAACTGACCTTAAAGGCAAAGGGGCTTTTGTCGCAAATGCTTTCCCTGCCCGAAGATTGGGACTATACCCTTGCGGGATTGTCACAGATCAACCGGGAAAGTATCGACGCTATCCGTACCGCCGTATGGGAGCTGGAAAAAGCCGGGTATATCAAGCGGCGGCAGGGACGCGACGAAAAAGGCAAAATGACCGCCATTGAATACACCATATACGAGCAGCCCCAGCCGCCGGACGACACCCCGCCGGGATTGGATAAGCCGATATTGGAAAATCCAACACCGGGCAACCCGATATTGGAAAATCCGACACCGGGTAAACCGACGACGGAAAATCCAATGCAATTAAATAAAGATATACAAAGAACTGACTTACCAACAAAAGAAAAAAGAAATACGGATTTACAAAGTACCCATTCCATTCCTATCCATTCCCCTAACCCCTCTCCTTTGGAGCAGGAAGCGGCTACGCCGCCGGAACAGAAACGAAAGGAAGCGGAAGCACAGACCGCTTTTGAGATTTACCGGGAGATCATCAAGGAAAATATCGACTATGACATTCTCATACAGGATATGAAGTTTGACGGGGACAGGCTGAATGAAATTGTAGACCTCATGCTGGAAACCGTCTGTACTCGGAGAAAGACGATCCGCATTGCCGGGGACGACTACCCGGCAGAGCTGGTGAAAGCAAAGTTTATGAAGCTGGACGCTGAACATATCCGCTTTGTGCTGGACTGCATGAAAGAGAACACAACCAAAATCCGCAACATCAAGCAGTATTTACGGGTGGTGCTTTTCAATGCCCCGTCCACAATCGGCAATTATTACACGTCCCTTGTGGCTCACGACATGGCAAGCGGCGCACTTGCGCCACAGGAGCCGCACGACCCCTATTCATTCAAACCGGGCGAAAGCCTGTAACCACCCACAACCACAAAAGGAGGATTTTATTATGGCACAGAAAATGACGGGAGCATTGGTATTTGACGAGCGCACAGACCGCTACGACATTCGCTTTGACCTTGC
>KE159599.1:1198146-1282007 GCA_000403275.2 Lachnospiraceae bacterium 28-4 | reverse complement strand
TGGAAATGTGGATAACAGGCTATGGGGCTATGGAAAACGCCATTCACAGCACATGGAAAAGCCAAAGTGCGGCTTTCCCACGTCCTGCAAACAGCGTTTCCCACAGCCCCAAAAGAGCAGCCAGTTACCCACATTCCCACACCGCCGACGACTACGGAAAAAAACCTTTCCTACCTGTCATTCATAAAAAATATTTTTAAGGAGCTGATCGGAAATCAAGAACGTAAACACGGGCTACATGGTACGCGCCCCTACCGGGGGACGCACCGCCCAAACCCTTACAACTGAATACCGCCGCGCCGCAGAACTTACGCAGCGCGGGGACACCGCCTTTATCACAGGGCGGTTTTTTTATGCGGCGGCGACCATACGCTGACCGCCTTTTGTCCGCTTGCCGGACAGCCGCAGACGCGGCAGAAAGGATTTTACATGGCATTTTTTAATTCAGCAGTAGACGTTTTGCAGACCCTTGTTGTGGCACTTGGAGCCGGACTTGGCATTTGGGGCGTTATCAATCTCATGGAGGGTTACGGCAACGACAATCCGGGCGCGAATGCTCATGTACGGTAAAGAAGCAAGCAACCGAAAACAAGAGATAGACCGCCAGCACCACACTATTCCGAACAAAAGAACTAAAGACCAAAAGACAAGCACCGTGGAAATGTGTATAACTTGCTATTCCGTCATGGAAAAGTCCGTTCACAGAACATGGAAAAGCTAAAGTGCAGCTTTCCCACATTCTGCAAACGGACTTTCCCACAACTCCATAAGACAGCAAGTTATGCACATTCCCACAGTGCCGACTACTACGGAATCCCTCTTTATCTCCACACAGATTATTTCTTTTATGGCATATTCCAACTTGCGTCAATAGAATAAATAAGCTGGATTATTTTTTCCTTTGGGGTAGAAAAATTATTCTTAATCCAAAGTGAGATTATTGAGAGGCAGCCTTGAATATGATATGTCGCCATATAGAGCATTTCTTCTGAAACGGAAGATATATTTTCTTCTTGCATCCATATTTCAAGATATTTTTCTTCGATGATGTCATACATATGCTCTTGAAATTTGTGGTCAATTCCCTTTCCGAAAAAAAGCAAACGGCTTAGGGCAGGATTTTCATAAATATAATCAATAATGGAATTATAAATATTTTCGTAATGACCTGCTGGATTATCGTTAATAAATTTAGTGAACTCAGATATAGCGTCATGTTCCATTTGCTCATATAAGTCATACACATCATGGTAGTGCGAATAAAAAGTAGCTCTATGTATGTCTGCCTTGTTGACTAATTCCTGTACTGTAATTTTTTGAAGTTCCTTATCAAGCATTGCGTCAGCAAGAGCAGACTGTAATGCTTTTATTGTCTTTTTGACCCGCCTATCATGTTTATTCATAGTTTTCTCCTTTAAACAACAGTTTCGAGCGGCAGTGTCGTTTAGGCAACAATTATAGATAAAATTGAAGATAGAAAAACGACACATGTTATAGTATACTGCTTGTTGTACGGATATGTCAATCTGAATACTATAAAATTCCAAGGCAATGGAGGTAACCATGACACAAAAACAAATTGAACGCAAATCGCTGATAGTAAGCTGCATTGTAAACTTAATAATGGCAATAGGTGGGTTTTGGATTTTTTCGATAACAAATATTCAAGCTCTGTTTTTAGACTGTTCCTTTTCAATGATTGCTTCCTGCTCTTGTTTGGCAGCATTGGAAATTTCAAAAATTAGTAATAAAAAGACAAAGAATTACCCGGACGGTCTTTATTTTTTAGAGCCATTATATTCTATTTTTAGAACTTTATTAACATTGGTGCTGCTGTTTTCTTCTGTTGCTCGTACTGCAAAAGCAGCATGGGGGTATTTTGCATATGGCGTTGGAACCCCTTTGATGATTGAACCTGTAATTCCTTATGAGATACTTATGTGTATCATATGTTTTGGGCTGTCTTTTTTTAACAGAAGCCAGAGCCGTAAAACTAATGATTCCAGTACACTTTTAGCAACAGAATCGAAAGGAAATTTTATCGACGGCATATTATCTTTGGGCGTAGCACTGTCTGCGTTCTTGATAAAACTGATAGATATTAACGGAAGTTTGGGTTTCCTTCATTATACTGGAGATTTTTTCATTACGACAATTATAGTCTTGCCTGCAATAAAAGAACCGATAAGTGTTTTCATATCTTCTTTCCGCGAATTGTCAGGAGGGTTGACAACGAATCAGGAACTAAAAAGAACAGTTTTCCAATTTGTAGAAAAGAATCTTAGCGGTATTATGACATTGCAAAAATGTGACATATATAAAATTGGTATGCACATAAAAGTTTGCATTTATATTACCAATAATATTGATTATAAAAAAATACAAACTGTCAAAAGGAATATCTTGAAAGATATATGTCCTATTTACGAAAATGCTGAAATTGTTTTTTGTGAATGGTAAAATGTGATACCGGGAGAAGATAATTAAAGTAGCGAAACGAGTTAAGACCTGCGCATAGAGTTGTTGTTACTTTGAATTATAAACAAGCAACCATAAACCATGCACCGCCCTATGTGGGAGAAAGGGGGAATCATCTATGCCTTGCACAGAAGCATACAAGGAACATATCATGTATACGTTCAATGGCTTTTGCAAGACCGTCATACGCTTTGCGGCACTCAACGCATGGCGTGATAGGAGCAGACGGCGGCAAAAAGAAATATCCCTTGAATACCTCACAGAAGAAAAGTTTTACCCTTTAGGCACGACAGACGAATATTTTGAAGCACCCTATGAAGAATATCCCATTACGATATGCGGTCAGACAGTTATCCTCACCAATGGGGAACTTGCCGCCGCCCTGTTATCTCTGCCGGAAAGAAAGCGGGAAATTATTTTCCTTTACTTTTTCGGAGATTATACACAACAGGAAATCGGGGAAATGTACGGACGCTGCCGGAGTACGGCGTGGCATCACATACACAGTGCCTTGCAAATGCTGCATAAAGAAATGGAGGTGCTTTTCCGTGAGGAATCCTAAACTTGTGCCGTATGAAACGATTGTCCGGGCGACCAGCGGCGAGCCGGAAGCCATTGACGAGGTTTTGCGGCATTACAGCAAGCGAATCCGGCTTGCTTCCCTTGAAAACGGACACGTCAACAAGGACACCGAGGACAATATCAAACGGCGGCTTATCGTTGCCCTGTTCCAGTTCCGCTTTGACGGACAGCCTACCTAACAGGAGGTGAGATTTGTCGCAAAAATAGTCATGCTTATATTTAACGACACAGAAGAAAAAGCGGTTGAGAAAGCCATAGCCGCCCTTGCGGATATGATACCGCTGGAAGCCATGCAGCCGCCCCACTCCCCGGCACTTACTTTTCCGGGATTGGAAATAAAATTACACCAACGCCGGGTATTAAAAAACGGCACAGACATTCCCCTCACCCGTTTAGAGTACGGCGCACTCTGCTACCTTGCCGCCAGTCCGGGGCGGGTATTCACAAAGGCGCAAATCTTTGAAGCCGTGTGGAGCATGGAAAGCGAAAGCTGCCAGTCAAGCGTGTCAAATGTGATATGCAATCTACGGAAAAAGATAGAGCCGGACAGCGGCAAGCCCACTTACATAAAAACCGTTTTAGGCGTGGGCTACAAGTTTGCTTCCGGGGAATGATAACAGAATAACCGCCGCCCATCAGCGGTAGCCAATGACAGGAAATCAAGAAAAGGTTTCCTGTTTTTTTGCGCCCAAAACCAAGCCGGATTTTGCGCCGCAATAAATTAATTCAAAAACTTTCGGAAAACATTGCCAAAATTTTCTTTTTTCCCGTAGTAGGTAGTAAGGGGAAAAATAATTGTCGGGAAGTTTGGCATTTTTTGAAACCGTCCGTATATCACTGCAAAACGGAGCTGATTTTTCCGTTTTTGTCAAATTCTGTTACGAAAACACGAAAAGAAATTCCGGGGAACTTTGCCAGATTTGCCTTGCCGTGCGTAGTAAGTAATAGAGGGAGAAATACCGCCGCATAGTTGGCAGAATCCACGCCACGCAAGCCGGGGGTATCAGCAAAAGCCCACACAGAGGAAGCCGCCACTTTCTTAGAGCAAGATTCTACCACAGTACCAAATTTCGCCTACCGGCTCATTTTGTCCTGCGGGAATCTTGTTGGGGTTGCCACCCCAAGCCCGCCTTTTTGCGGCTTGCGCCGCTTGAAAAAATCCACCCACGAAAGGAGGTTCACAGCCATGAAAAAATATAACACGCCCCACCGCCATAGGGTAATCAAGACACGCTTAACCGAGGAAGAATACGCCGAGTTTGCCGAGCGTGTCACCCTCTGCAAAATGAGCCAAGCCGAATTTATCCGGCAAGCCCTCATTAAGTCAAGCATACGCCCGGTTATCACCGTTTCCCCGGTCAATGATGAATTGCTCTCTGCCGTTGGGAAGCTAACCGCCGAGTACGGGAAAATCGGCGGCAACTTGAATCAGATTGCCCGCTGTCTGAACGAGTACGGCGCACCTTATAACGCACTCTCAAAAGAGGTACAAGCCGCCATAGCGGAGCTTGCCGCCTTGAAGTTTGAAGTCTTGCAGAAAGTAGGTGAAGCCGTTGGCAACGTTCAAACATATCAGCTCTAAAAATGCCGACTATGGGGCGGCTGAACAGTACCTAACTTTTGAGCATGACGAGTTTACTATGAAGCCCACTCTTGATAAAAATGGGCGGCTTCTTCCCCGTGACGATTACCGCATAGCTTCCCTTAATTGCGGCGGGGAAGATTTCGCCATAGCGTGTATGCGCTCCAATCTTCGATACGGCAAGAACCAAAAGCGGGAGGACGTAAAGAGCCACCATTACATTATCAGTTTTGACCCCCGTGACGCTGCCGACAATGGGCTATCCGTAGACCGGGCGCAACAGTTAGGCGAGCAGTTCTGTAAAGAGCATTTCCCCGGACACCAAGCCCTTGTATGCACCCACCCGGACGGGCATAACCACAGCGGCAATATCCATGTGCATATCGTAATCAATTCTTTACGGATTGCGGAAGTGCCGCTGCTTCCCTACATGGAAAGACCAGCGGACACAAGGGAGGGCTGCAAGCACCGCTGTACGGACGCAGCTATGGAATATTTCAAAGCGGAAGTCATGGAGATGTGCCACCGGGAAAACCTCTATCAGATTGACCTGCTGAACGGGAGCAAGAACCGCATTACCGAGCGTGAGTATTGGGCGAAACGGAAAGGACAAGCCGCACTGGATAAAGAGAACGCTTCCCTTGCCGCCACAGGAGAGCCGCCCAAACTTACGAAATTTGAAACGGACAAGGAGAAGTTACGGCGCACGATCCGCACCGCCCTGTCCTCTGCTGTTTCCTTTGAGGACTTTTCCGGGAAGCTGTTACAGCAAGGCGTGACCGTCAAGGAGAGCCGGGGGAGGTTATCGTATCTCACGCCGGACAGGACAAAGCCAATCACCGCCCGGAAATTGGGTGATGATTTTGACCGTGCCGCCGTACTGGAAGCACTCACCCTAAACACGCAGAACGCCGCCAGAGCCGCCGAAACACCCGCACCCAAAGAGGAATACCCCCGCAGCATAAAAGACCGCTTACAGCGCAATAAAGCCGCTATAAATGCCCCGAAGAATGACGGAGTACAGCGCATGGTAGACATAGCCGCCAAGAGAGCCGAGGGCAAGGGGAAAGGCTACGAGAAGTGGGCGACTTTGCACAATCTGAAGCAAATGGCGGCGACCATGAGCGTATACGAGGAATCCGGCTTTTCTTCCCCGGAAGAACTGGAAGCCGCCCTTACCGCCGCCAGTGCGGGACTGAACAGCGTCCACGCCGAACTGAAAACCGTGGAAAGCACTTTACGGGAGAAAAAAGACTTGCAGAAACAGCTATTAGCGTACATCAAGACCAAGCCAGCCCGTGACGGACTTAAAGCGCAGAAAACGGAGAAAGCCCGGAGAGCCTACCGGGAGCAGCATGAAAGCGAGTTTATCATTTCTGAATCTGCCGCCCGGTATTTCAAGGCACAGGGAATCTCCAAGCTGCCAGCGTCCAAGACATTACAAGCGGAGATTGAGCAGCTTACACGGGAGAAGAACACGCTTTACAACGAGTACCGGGAGAAGCGGGAAAAAACAAAGGAATTACAGACAATCAAGGGAAATATCGGGCAGATTTTGAGGGGCGCACCGAGCCAGCAGAAAAAGCATGAACAGGAGCGATAATAAAACAGCCACAGGAGGTAGCACAATGAGATTTACGAACAGCGAGCTTGAAATGATTTACCAGTACGCCGCACCCACCAAAGCGGAAACCATAGGCGGCATGAAAGAAACCGTACCCGTGATTAAAGACCTTTTGACAAGGGTAATCATGGAGAACGCAATAGAAAAGCTGCAAAAGATACCAGAGCCGGAGTGCAGCCAGTTCATAGCCGACAACAAAGCCCGTTTCCTTGCGGGGCATGAAAACTCTATCCGGCGGCGGCTTGCGGAAGCAAAGGCACAGACGAAACAGCCGATAATGCAGGGGCATGACTTGACGGGCATGGAGCGTTTTCTCCCCGAAACCCGCCACATGATTGTCCTTGACGTAAAGACCAGCGACAGCCCCGTGGGATTTCCGGGGGAACGCCACCGCTATTTCCTCTCTGATGAGGGCTATAAGAACGCAAGAGCCAGCGAGGGGCGGGGAGAAATCAAGATAAAGAGCCATGCCGCCGTAGCCGCCGGGAGGCTGTACCCGGACAGGAAGCCGGAAAGGGAGCGTTAAAGGCATGGGCGCAAAAACACCATACATGGACTACCGCCAGTACCGGGCGGCGTGTCGGCTTGTGCATGAGTGCTGCAACTACGATAACGGCAACTGTATCTTGCTGGATAACGGCGAGCCTTGCGTATGTGTACAGAGTATCAGCTATTCCCTCTTGTGCCGCTGGTTCATTGCCGCCGTGCTGCCGCTGGACGGGAAACTGGAAGCCGCCCTGCTCCACCGGGCAGACAGGAAACGCTGTACCGAGTGCGGCGGGTATTTTCTCCCTAAGTCCAACCGGGGGAAATACTGCCCGGATTGCGCCGGACGCATGAAAAGAATCAGAGCCACACAGCGCAAGCGGAAACAGAGGGATAAATGTCACGCTTTAGGATATTCCAAACCCCCGTAAATCAAGGCTTTTTTGACCGCCCTCAACGGGTAGGCGGTACATTTATCCTTTACCCCCACAAAAGCCGCTTTAATTGCGTAACAGAAGCCACAGAACAGACCAAAGGAGGAACGAATGGCAGACAACCGCAAATATTATTACCTAAAGCTGAAAGAGAGCTATTTTGACGAGGACGCTATCGTGCTGCTGGAAAGTATGCAGGACGGTATGCTCTACTCAAACATTCTCTTGAAGCTGTACCTAAAATCACTGAAAAACGGGGGAAAGCTCCAGCTTGCCGAAAATATCCCCTACACCGCACAGATGATAGCCACAATCACCCGCCAGCAAGTCGGCACAGTGGAGAGGGCTTTGCAGATTTTTATGAAACTGGGGCTTGTAGAACCGTTGCAGAACGGGGCTTTATACATGAGCAACATTGAGCTTTTAATCGGTCAGTCCTCTACCGAGGGGGAGCGCAAACGCCGGGCAAGGCGGGCTTTGCAGGAACAGAAAGCCTTGCCGGAAGCCGTGGCGGACAAACGTCCACCATATGGGGCGGACATTTGTCCACCAGAGATAGAGATAGAGAAAGAGATAGATATAGAGTTAGAGATAAAGAGAGAGGGAGAGATAAAAACAGGACAGACAGCCCCCGCCCCTTTTGGCAGATATGAAAATGTATTCCTGTCAGAAAAAGAGCTTGCGGAGCTGCAAGAGGAACTTCCCGGCAAATGGGAGTATTACATAGACCGCCTATCCGGCTATATCGCTTCCAGCGGGAAGAAATACAAGAACCATGCCGCCACTATCCGGCGTTGGGCGGCTGATGACAGGGCAAAGGGGAAGCCGAAAAAGGGAATCCCCGATTATTCCTACAAAGAGGGCGAGAGCCTTTGACCGCATAGACACAACGCCCCGTAAACAGGGCGTAAAAGACCATGAACAAGGAGGAACGATTTTATGTGTGATTATGATAACGCTATTTTCCGGCTTGCCACGGCACAGGAAACAGAGCCGGAGGACTACATAGGCGAGGACGGGCTTTTATACTGCGGGAAATGCTGCCAGCCCAAAGAAGCCTACTTTCCGGAGGGCAAGACCCTTTTCGGACGTGACCGACACCCACGGGCGTGTGACTGCAAGCGGAAAATCCTTGACGAACAGCAAGCCGCCGAGGATATACGCAGACATTTTGACACGGTTGAACGGCTGAAACGGAAAGGCTTCACCGACCCGGCTATGCGGGAATGGAATTTTGACAATGACAACGGGAAATGCCCGCAAATGGAATTTGCCCGTGAATATGTGGAGCAATGGGGGCATATGAAAGCCGAGAACCACGGGCTGCTGTTATGGGGGAATGTCGGCACAGGCAAGAGCTTTTTTGCCGGGTGTATCGCCAATGCCCTTATGAAACTGGAAGTGCCTGTCTGCATGACAAATTTTGCCCTTATCCTCAACGACCTTGCCGCCAATTTCAAGGACAGGAACGAATACATATCCCGCCTTTGCAGTTTCCACCTGCTTATCCTTGACGATTTCGGCATGGAGCGTGGCACGGAATACGGCTTAGAGCAAGTCTATAACGTGATTGACAGCCGATACCGCAGCCAAAAGCCGTTGATTGTCACAACGAATTTGACGCTGGAAGAATTGCAGAACCCGGAGGACACCGCCCACGCCCGGATATATGACCGCCTTACTGAAATGTGTACCCCCGTCCGTATTACCGGGGAGAATTTCAGAAAAGCCAAGGCACAGGCGAAAATGGAACGCCTTAAAACGCTGCTGAACAGAAAGGAGAGCCTATGACCGACACCCCCAACAGAAGCACCGCCACTACCGCCCGCCGCCCGGATTGCGTGACCGAGGTACGCCGGGGGAACACCGTCCTTGTGGTTTCCGGCTACTTCAAACAGGACACCACCGCCACCGCAGCCGACAAGATGATGAAAGTGCTGGAAGCCGAAAGCGCAGCCGGGGAAAGAGCCGCCCACGCCATATAAAGTGACATTCCTTGATTAAAAATATTCGACATTATATCCCATAAAGTAGCAAAAAGGACTGTACAGCCAGCCCCGCCCTATGGTATAATAAACCTACGGAATAGTGGGCTGGCTGTCGGAAACGGAGGAATCTATGTCAAGACAGACCACCACAACACTTATCACCGCCCTTTATCCGAGATTATCCCATGAGGACGAGCTTTCCGGGGAATCCAATTCCATAAGCAACCAGAAGCGAATCCTTGAAAACTACGCCAAACAGAACGGCTTCGGCAATCTGAAATGGTACACGGACGACGGTTATTCCGGGGCGAATTTTCAAAGACCCGGCTTCCAGTCCATGCTTGCCGACATTGAAGCGGGGCTTGTTGGTACAGTCATAGTCAAAGATATGTCACGGTTAGGGCGAAATTACTTACAAGTGGGAATGTACACGGAAATGATTTTCCCACAGAAAAACGTCCGTTTCATTGCAATCAATGACGGCGTTGACAGCGCACAGGGCGACAACGATTTTGCCCCTTTGCGTAACATTTTTAACGAATGGCTGGTGAGGGATACGAGCAAGAAAATCCGGGCGGTAAAACGCTCAAAAGGCATGAGTGGGAAGCCTGTCACAAGCAAGCCCGTGTACGGCTACCTCATGGACGAGGACGAAAATTTCATCATTGACGAGGAAGCCGCCCCCGTGGTGAAGCAGATATACAGCCTTTGCCTTGCCGGGAACGGACCGACCAAGATAGCCCGTATGCTCACGGAGCAGCAGACACCCACGCCGGGAACGCTGGAATACCGCCGGACGGGAAGCACACGCCGCTACCACCCCGGCTATGAGTGCAAGTGGGCGACTAACACCGTGGCGCATATCCTTGAAAATCGGGAGTACACGGGCTGCCTTGTGAACTTCAAGACCGAGAAAGTGTCCTACAAGGTAAAGCACAGTGTAGAAAATCCCGTGGAGAAACAGGCGGTATTTGAGAACCACCACGAACCAATCATAGACCGTGACACATGGGAACGTGTGCAGGAGCTACGCAAGCAGCGCAAACGCCCGAACCGCTATGATGAAGTGGGCTTGTTCTCCGGCATACTGTTTTGTGCGGATTGCGGCAGCGTCATGTACCAACAGAGGTATCAGACGGACAAGCGGCGGCAGGACTGCTACATATGCGGCAGCTACAAGAAGCGCACGGCAGACTGTACGGCGCACTTTATCCGCACCGACCTGTTGACCGAGGGAGTGACCGAGAACCTGCGGAAAGTCACCAGCTACGCCGCCAAGCACGAAGCCCGGTTTATGAAGCTGTTGACCGAGCAGACCGAGGACGGGAGCAAACGCCGGAACGCCGCCAAGAAGAAAGAACTGGAAGCGGCAGAAAAGCGGATTGCGGAACTCTCCGCTATCTTCAAGCGGCTGTATGAGGACAGCGTGGCGGGGCGCATATCGGACGAGCGTTTCACGGAACTTTCGGCAGACTACGAAGCCGAGCAAAAGGAACTGAAAGAGAAAGCCGCCGTTCTGCAGGGCGAGCTTTCAAGGACACTGGAAGCCACGGCAAACGCTGAAAAGTTTATGAAAGTAGTCCGCAAGTACACCAGCTTTGAGGAACTCACCCCTACCCTGTTGCGGGAGTTTGTGGAGAAAATCGTAATCCACGAATCGGAAGCCCTTGACGGGAAACGCCGGGGGAAGCTCCGCAGACAGGAAATCGAAATCTATTATTCTTTTGTCGGCAAGGTAGAGCTGCCCGACTAAAGCCGACCCGTCCGGCAGTCAGCCGGACAGGGAACGGCAAAATTTTTTACACTTCTTTTACTTCTTTATCTCACATGAGCAAAATCACAGGGCATGAAACAGGTCATGGCTAATTAGAGGTAATCAAAAGAGGAAAGGAAAAGCACAATCCAGACGGAACCGGCGATACCGTCAAGAAATATTTGTGAGTTGGCAAGAATCCTGATATAATGGGGGCAAGCGCCCATCCGGGGCAGAAAGGCAGGGAGAAATATGCACATCAGCTACAAACCGCTCTGGCACACGCTGATAGAGCGCAACATGAGGAAAGAGGATTTAAGGCTTGCCGCTGGCCTGACCACAAATATGATTGCCAACATGGGCAAAGAAGGGAAACATATCAGCATGGACACACTTGCCCGTATTTGTGAAACACTGGATTGTGGCATTATGGACGTGATTGAGCTGGCCAGTGACGAGCCTTCCGCCACAGGAGGGAATGACAATGGAAAAACTGAAAGAAAGAATCACAGAGAACGGCATTGATTATATTCTGGCAGGTGATTACTATATCCCGGACTTGAAGCTGCCGGAGGAGAACCGCCCCATCGGACGCTATGGGAGGCTGCACCGGGAATATCTCAAACAGGAGCATCCGGCACGGTACAGTTCCCTTATTTTGACCGGGACATTATGGACATACCTTGCCGACCTGAACGAGCAGGCGGAAGAACGGCTTGACTTAATCATTGAGCAGATGAAAGCCGCCGAAGGAGTGACTGAGGAACTGAAAGCCCGGAACCAGCTTGAATGGGTGGGGCGGATGAACAATATCCGCAACCGGGCAGAGGAAATCATAAACAGCGAACTGATTTATATTTGATTGGACATGGAAAGGCCAGCCGACACCCGGCTGGTCTTTCTAACCTTCCTTACGCTCCAATACCGCACGAATCATGGCAACGGCGATTTCCTGCTGGCTGGGCGACGTGCTTTCCCACAGCTCTGCCAGCTCCCGTATTTTGCTGACCTCATTATCTTCCAGCGCATCCCGCAGAAGATAATCAGGGGAGATTTTCAGTACGTTGCAGATATTGATAAATACGGGCAGACTGGGAACCTTTATCCCGCCTTCAATCTGCCGGAGGTAAGTTGCGTTGATATTGCACAGCTCCGAGAGCCTGTCCGCCGTAAATCCCCGGTCTTTCCTCACCATGTTGATACGTTTGCCTAATCCTTTACCTTCCATAATGCCACCCATTTCATAAGCTATCAGCATTTATTTTGTACACTTTTAGACTACATCACACTTAGGGATTGCAATAGATTCTAAAAGACTATATAATATTAGCTAATAGACAATAAATTATGAAAGGGGACAACAGAATGGAACTGAACTATTTTAGGGACAGGCTTTTTGATTTACTGAACGACAGTGAGGGGATGGGGATTGTTGACCTGAACGCAGACGAGCAGAACAGCCTTCTTACTGTCAGGACGGAGGACGGGAATGTATTTGAAATCGTATGCCGACAGGCGGCGGGAAAGGAGGACGGATGGACGACCGCAAACTGACCGTATGCTATGGACGTGGCAATTACAAGCAATCTCCGCCGCAGATTCTTTTACAAGGTAAGTGGCTGGAACAGGCTGGATTTTCCGCAGGGGACAAAATCACCGTGAAATGCCAGCAGGGGCAGCTTATCATCACAAAAAACGGAACAAGAGCAGATTCAACAGAATAATGTTTATGACACAATGATTTTTTCGGAAAATCTATTCCCTCTGGAAAGTGACTGTGGTATAATGGAGCTATCGACAAATCGGAATTTTTAAAGGAGTAATAGACATGAAAAAATTCGAACAATATGGGCAGCGAAAAGATGAGGAATGGGAATGGTTTCCTTGGCTGCCTTGGTGGCCTCCCGAAACCCGCCCACTATTCAAAATAAGCACCAAGCCAGAAGATATTGCTCCGTTCTTTTTCGTGGATCATCACCCTTATGCTATGTCGCTTTTGCTAAAAATCAGTGATGAGTTTAAGATTGATACGTTCCGCAAAATGGGACTTGAAGGAAGTAGTAAGGACTGGGAAACTCTTGTAACAGGATTTATCGATGAGTGGGAAGAAGAAAACAGCGGCGTGGATCTCTTTCATTTTGATTCTGATGAAGACGTTTTTTGTGTATATTCCCAGTATATAGATGATATCAGTTTGTTCTCCAGATATCTCAGGGCGGCCTGTAACGATGAAGAGCAGATGCGTTATTATTTTAACCGTGGTTCCCAAAAATTAACTGATCAGAATTAACTGCTGTATTCGTGAAGTTGATAGAGGGGTACTTATCAGTGGAAAATGACATTGAATATATACAGCTATTTATGGAATATGAGTCTGATGATATGCCTGTGGTATATTTTTATGAAGTCAATTTAAAAGATAACCGCTTTGCGCTTAGAGAAATAGAAGTCTTTGCAGACAGGACAGTAAAACTTGAAAATGACCTCTATTGTGATGTCATAGAAGCATGTCCAATTCCAACAGTTGATGAATTTAATACAAAGGTATGGGGAGAAGGTTTTTATGCAACGATTATTTCCAAAGAGGAATTTGACGAAATATGGAATACCAGAAGTTACAGCAAAAACCTGACGGCTATCTAAATTCCAGTTTGTGAGCTTAAAAATTGAATAAGAACCACCCAAAATGCCGTTGCATGGATAAAAGCCCAAGCAACGGCATTTCCTTATCTCCGCTTCATCCTGCTCAACGGGGAATCCTTATATGCCGGAGTTTTCTTCATAACATTCTTCAAAACTGTGCGCTCCTGCTCCGACAGTTTCTCATACCGGATTTGAAGCTGCGTACACATCAGGGCGGTGAACACATCCAGATAGGAACCCGGCACGGCCAGCGCCTTCTTTGCGTCCCTGATTAGCTTCATGCCATTGGAGCCGTCCGGCGCACTGTCCGTATCATTCTTGTGCGCTTCCCTTATGGCATGGAGGATAGTGTCCCAAGTCCGGTGCGTGACCTGACAGAAATAATCTTCTTCCTGTACCTGCATGGTTTCCAATGCCTTTAACGCAGCATCTCCCTCCACCGGCTGATATTGGGAAAGCACTTGCCCCCGCAGGACTTCCAGAAGGCTGTTGAAGTTTTGGAAGTGGGCGGTTGCCACACCATCTACATAAATTTCCGTGTCCGTCATCAGGGTAACAAAATCCTCATGTGTGGCAATCTCACACAGCAGCCGGTTGTTGATACGCCCGCTTTTCAACAGCTCCATCATGCTGTCACTCAAATGCAGCTCCGTAAGTTCCATGCCCGGATGGTTCCGGTTCTCTGTCAGGCAGAGCAGGTAATCCGTTGACACACCGTAAAACTTTGCCAGCTCCACAAGATTTTTGTGGCTGATTTCCTTTAGTTCGTCATTCTCATAGCTTCCCAAGGCTGATTTGGAAATCCCCGTAACCGCCGCCAGTTCCTCTAATTTTAAATGCCGCTCCGTCCTTAAATCCTTTAACCGCTCCTGAACCGTTATCCCCTGTTTCATGGCTTCCTGCTCCTTCCCTGCGGCCAGCTTTTGCCGCCATCCCCATTGTACCACATATCCATGCTGGGCGCATTTCCCTTTGTGATTCTTTTCAAAGGCGCAAAATGCGCTTTTGATTTGCCCGGATTTTCAGAAGTGCAAAATGCACATCTGATTTTTGCACCCGTCCAGCAGGAAGCCTTTTCCGCAATCGTGGAATTTTTCAGATTTTGGGCTTCATTCCTGATTCGTGGACATACGGCGCATGGTACAAAAATGTCATATGATATAGGCAGTTCATCGATGGATTATTCCAATCGAATGACCGGCCTGTATGGGATATGCTCCCCGGCGATGTAACGCAACGACTTCCGGCAGGGAAACGGAGGAACCCTGACCGGAACGAGCGTACCAAGGAGAGCGAAACGCCGCCAAAGACGGGGGCAGGAACGACAGCAGAGGGAACCGGCAAAATGAACACCGAAACGATACCGAAACACAACAATTTCACGGGGCATAGTCTGCCCTGTCCGTAATACCAAGGGGGATTTTGGGGCGGCTCTACGGCTGTATTCCCCTTGAAAATCACCCCGAAACGCTACACAAAAAACCACTGCCCGCCCATTCCGGCTGTACCTGCTGAATCGGGCGGTTTTTCTATGGAGGAGGCACTATGCCGAGAATGTCAAAGAAGTTGAAGAAAGAGCTTGCTTTCTTCCTGATCGACCGGGGGCGCAGAAGCTACAATGAACTCTGCCGGAAATGCCAGCATGAATGTAAGCAAAGTTTCCGGGCTGTCATTATCGACTGCCCCCGCTATTTATCCAAACGAGCCAAAAGGAGGACACCATCCAATGAATTGTGAATTTATGATAGCCAGTACACCTCTGCCGCCCTGTATGCCGCTCCCAAAGGCAATGCTCCGGCTTCCGGTCAGCAATACGGCAAAGGTCATGTACGCCCGCCTGCTGGATGAAATCCTGACAAGGGGAACCGAGGACTGCAACGGGATTCTGTTCATCCGCTTCCCCGTCATGGAGATAGCGGCCGCACTCTCCCGAAGCCCCCAGACCTGCAAGCGTTCCCTGAACGAGCTGGAACAGGCCGGGATGATTATGCGTGTCCGTCAGGGCATCGGGGAGGTCAGCCATATGTATATCCTGCTCCCGAAGGAGGACACCGCCCATGAATGAAAAGCTGGAAAAACTGAATCAGGAAATTGAAAAGACCGAAGCCAGACTGCGGCGGGCGCAGCATAAGGAGAAAATGCTGGAACACCAGATAAAGACCCTGAACCGGAAGGAACGGACACACCGGCTCTGCACCAGAGGGGCTATGCTGGAAAGCTATCTCCCCCACCCGGAATCCGTGACGGACGAACAGGTCAGCACCATCTTAAAAGTATTGTTCCACCGGGGCGACACGAAGCGTCTTGTGGCACAAGTTCTAACCGAAAATCAGAAGGAGGACGCAGAATGAAATTTTCAAAAAGTGAACTGGACATCATCTATCAATATGCCGGACCGACCAAGGCGGAAACCCTTGCGGGCATGAAGGAAACCGTGCCGGTGATAAAGGACTTACTGACAAAGGCAATCGTG
This sequence comes from Lachnospiraceae bacterium 28-4, assembly GCA_000403275.2. Classification (GTDB taxonomy): domain Bacteria; phylum Bacillota; class Clostridia; order Lachnospirales; family Lachnospiraceae; genus Kineothrix. The sequence goes on along the minus strand of KE159599.1, from coordinate 1,265,964 downwards.
GAGAACGCCATCCGAAAACTGGAAAAGATACCGGAGCCGGAGTGCAGCCAGTTTGTTGCCGCAACAAAAGCCCGGTTCCTGACAGAGCGTGACAATTCCATCCGCCAGCGGCTTGCTGCGGCAAAGGCACAGGAGCCAATCATGCAGGGGCATGACCTGTCCGGGATAGAACGATTCCGCCCGGAAACCCGGCACATGATTACGCTGGAAGTACAGAAGCAATGTTTTGTCGGTTTTAAGGGGGAACGGTTCCGTTTCTACCTTTCCGATGAAGGCTACCAGAACGCAAAACGCAGCGAGCAGGAGGGAGAAATCAAGATAAAGAGCCATGCCGCCGTTGTTGCCGGGAAGCTCTATCCCGACAAGAAGCTGAAACAGCAGGAACGGTAAAAAGCCTGACCAAAATCAAAGTGCGCCGGGCGCGTCTTGATTTTTCAAGGGAAGTTTTAACGTGGACAAGCCGGGCGCGCTCACATTGGCGGCTTTCCATGTGTAAAAAATCAGAACGAGCCGGGCGCGTTCTGATTTATGCCGCCTATGGCGTAATTGGTACGGATGATTTCCAACTGCAATAAACTCCGCTTGCAATTTTGGCTTCCAAAGCGACAAGCTGGAAAATCCCCCTCTGAAAGAGGGCGCATTATCCGAGATAATCAATTATCCGAGGAAACTCTCAAAACCGCCAGCATAAAAGGCTTTCAGAGAAGTTGCCTCGGATAATGTAAGAACTATTTCAGGAAGTCAGGGAGCTGATGCTCTTTCTTTTGTGTAATAGGATTTTCTTTTTGATGGGAAAACCACTTTTCGTTCCAATCCCGGATATGCCTGTTTACGGTTCCCTGTGAAAGTTCAGCATACCGTTCTGTTGTGGAGATCGAGGAATGTCCGAGGAAATTTTTGATTGCCATAATTGGTACCCCGGCTTCCAACATATGTGTGGCGGTCGTATGCCTCATGGTGTGCGGGGTGTAGCGTTTTTCAAGGAACATTTCCGGATGCCCTGCTCTTGCGAGCATGATATATTTTTTATAAATCTCCTCAATACAGGAAATGCTCATCTGCGGATGGGTCTGGCTGGAAAAGATGTAGGCCTCCAACCGACCGGCCTTTCCCGTTTCCTCCAGATATCGTTCCAGGAGAGTTCCGCTAGGCCTTGCAATCACGATCCTCCGGGTTTTGTTTCCCTTTCCAGTAATTGTAAGCTTATAGAGGTTTTTCTCGGCCAGGAAGTCCCTGACTTTGAGATCGCAGATTTCCTGTGCCCTGGCTCCGCTGGCATACATCAGGTTCAAAAGGACCTGGTCACGGAAGCCCATCCGTTTCCCGGGTTCAGGAAGCCGGAGCAGGATTGAAACTTCATCAAGCGTAAAGGTGGTCCTCGGCTGGACGGCCTCTTTTTTTACAGGCACTCTTTTCACCGCATTTGCAAACACAGTCGCTGCTTCAAAATTCCTGTTCTGTGCGTAACCGGCAAAAGAGGCCAATGCTGAAAGCCTGAGATTCCTTGTGGATACTGAGCATCCCCGTTCTGCTTCGATCCATTTCAGGAAGCCGTCAATAGTCTCGAAATTCAAATCCCGGAAGAGGATTTCACCAGCATTTTTCTTCTTTTCCTGATAAACATACTGGAACAAAAGGCGGAAGGTATGTTTATAGGATCTCGTGGTATTAGGGGAAAGCCCTGACGAGAGCGGCATATATTCCGTAAAAAACTGTTCCAGGAGGAGCATGAATTCAGGAAGTTTATTTTTCCTCATACGCCACCTCCGTGAATACGCCAGCGGCATAATCTTCAAACAGCTCCGTATATTCAGGGAACATATCACCACTGAATTTCAGATATTTCTCCGTTTCGTCCATGTCATGGTGTCCAAGATAGACTGACAGGAAAGGAACAGAGTTATCTGTCGGGTGTCCGTTTTTCTCTGCCTGCGCAAATGAATGGATGGCAAAATAGTGACGGAAGCAATGAAGGCACTGCCCTCTGGAATGGGATTTTTCCTGTACATACAGGCCGGTTTCCCGCAAGAGGTTCCTAAACCGAAAATCAAAGGTTCCTTTACTGACGGAAAACTCTTGGCCCCTGGCTGCCGGGAACAGACAGCTTTCCGGTTCTGTTTTGATCCCCATAGCAATGCAGTATCTTTCCAGCATCTCTGTCAATGTCCTGTCCATTGGAACAACACGCTGTTTGTTGTTCTTGGCATGGCGGATCAGGATGGTCCCATTGCGGAAATTTATATCTTTTACCCTGGCGGCAAGCGGTTCTCCCAGGCGGAACCCGCACCCAAGGAGCATCCGGAGCAGCATACAGAACTCCATGTCCGTCCGGCGGGTTTTCGGGTCTGTATGCCTGTTGGCCCAGCTGTCGGCGCAGGACAGAAGCGTTTGGATTTCCCTGTCCGAAAAAATATATGGGACATAGCTGTCTGATGTTTTGGGGCAGGCGGGCATGAAAACACTGTACCCCTTGTATTGAAGGTACCGCAAAAATTTGCGGAGATAGCTTACCTTATCGCTGACCGTTTTGGGCGCGTTTATCTGCTGGAGTTCCCTGATCCAGTGATTGATGGCTGTTTCCGTAACCCTGTCGGCGTTTTCTGCCACCAGCAGTGAATCGAACGAAAGAAGGGTTCTGCGTGTACTCCGCAAAGTATCATCGCTGACAGTCCCCTGGCTGATTTCCAGATATTCTGCAAGCTCATGTTTGAAAACCGACTGGAACTGTGTCATGACAGGCGCCACCTCCCCTCCAGAAAAGCAGCAAATGTACCTGTCGCCTCCATGACCGGGAGGGCGTAGTTCCGCAGCTGCTCCACATCCAGACTGACATAGGATTGGATGGCGTTCTGGTCTGTATGCCCAAGGGCTTTCCTTACCGCCTCATAAGGGATGTTGTCATTGACCATGGAACTTGCCAGGGACGACCGGAAAGCATGTGCGCCCTGTTTGCGTCCCGCCGGATCAATTCCAGCTGCCATAATGGCAGTCCTGACGATCTTGGTGATTGCCTGCACAGAGATATGGCTGTAAGGGGGAACGATGCGGAGAAATACATACGGGCTGTCATAGCAGGCCCGTTCTTCCTCTAAATACTGTTTCAGGGCGGCCTTTACATCCGGGACCATGGGAAGTTCAATGTCAACGCCGGTTTTGTGCTGTGTAAGCAGAATCAGGTTCCTGCCAAAATCCAGTTCCCGGAATGTCATGGATGAGATGTCCCCGCTCCTGATCCCCAGCCGTGTCGCAAGAAGCAGCACTGCGTAATCTCGCTTTCCATGTGGGGAGTCCCGGCCTACGCTATTTTCAATTTTCAGGATTTCTTCTATTGTATAAACAGAAGGGTACGGCTGCGGCCTCTTGAAAAGAGGAACGATGCCGCTGTAATCCCTGTCGGTATGTCTGGCCTGATATGCATATCTGAGGAATGTCCGGATGTGTGAAAGGTACCATTTGCTGCTGACCATTAAACACGCGGCTCCTACATTTTGGGCGTTCATTGCCTGCGGCGCTGCGCAGCCTGTATCAGCCAGGGCGGATAAAAAGTAGTGCCCAATCTTATCGTGAAGATGGATGCTGCTTTCCTGAAGTCCCTTGCGTTTCCCGTCTTCAAGGTACTCCGCTAAAAGAGCCTCCATTTCCGGATTCAATTCGTGGTATCCGCATGGCACTGTGTTGGTTTCCCTTGTATGGTAACCCATAGTTAAAACCTCCTGTTTGATAGCTTTAACTGTACTATGCCCATGTGGATAAATTTTATCCGAGATTTTTTGCATGAACCCCCGCATACAAAAGGTTTTTAAGAATTTCCTCGGATAATTAAAAATCTCGGATAATGCGCCCTATCCGAGTTCTTGGATAGGGCGCAATTATACACCACTTGGGGAAGTGGTGCATTGCGCCCTGCCGGGAGCGTCCTGCGGACAGCGGATGATTTCCGTAGATTTCCAATCTGTTCCAATCATCACAGGGGAAGCTACCCTTCCCCTGCGCTGGCTCCGCCAGCTACCCCTTTGTGAACTTGCCACCCGAAAATCTTTCAGAAAGTCTATTCCATTTGGCAAGTCAAAGCTGTATAATAGAGCCAGCGACAAATCGCAAATTGTAGAGGTGAATGTAATGTGGTTTTGGTGGTTTATGCTTTGCTGTGATTTAATGATTCCGTTGCTGATGATAGTTATTGGACGGCTTATGTGGAAGCGTCCGCCGCAAAAGATAAATTCTCTGATTGGATATAGAACCTCTCGTTCTATGAAGAATATGGATACATGGCATTTTGCTCATCATTACTGTGGAAAACTTTGGTGGCGAATTGGCTGGATTATTTTAGTTCCGTCACTTATTATTCATCTTCCATTTTATGGAGCTTCAGATGATGCTATTGGAATTGTCGGCTTGATTTTGACATTTATTCAAATTGCTGTTTTGATAGGCTCTATATTCCCGACAGAGAAGGCATTAAAAAGAACTTTTACAGAAGAAGGGCTTCGTAGATAAATTCCTGTTTGATGAATCAAAAAATCGAAATTTGCAGATGTGTAAAAATATAATTCGATTTTTTTTATAATGATAAAGTCGAGCAATGGTTTCCTAAAGCTACTATAATTTGTGGCAAGGAGGTAAGGAAATGCTTAAGCAATTGAACGACACCATCAATTATATTGAAGAACATTTATTGGATGAAAAAGTGATTGACGAAGCAATGAAAAGAGTCAGCGTTTCGGAACTACATTTTAAAAATGTTTTTTTCTTTCTAACAGGTATGTCTATCAATGAATATGTTAAAAACCGAAGATTGTCTGAGGCAAACTATGATTTGCTTCATGGCAAAAAAGTGACGGATATTGCTTTTAAGTATGGCTATCAATCGATGGATGGGTTTACACGAGCATTTAAAAACTGGTGTGGTTTCTTACCCTCCGAGATTTCAAAGAGGGGGGAACATAAAGTGTTTCCCAAATTTAATTTCATAGTAAAAGTAAGCGGAGGAAACAGCATGGAATGCAGAATTATTGAAAAATCGGCATTCATTTTTGTCGGTGTAAGTAAACGAGTACCGATGCAGTTTGAAGGAGTTAATAACGCAATTGTGGATCTTGCAAACAGCATCACGCAGGAACAAAGAGAAGAAATGCATCGTCTGCAAAATATGGAACCGTTTGAAGTTGTCAATGTTTCCTATAATTCAGACACAGAGTTTAAGAAAGAAGAAGGTTATCTGACACATTTGATTGGTGTTTTGACAACAGAAAAAGAAATCGGTGCAGGCTTAGAAACTTTGCCAATGAAAGCAGGAACATGGGCGGTATTTCCAAATGAAGGAGAGTTTCCGTCCACACTTCAAAATACAATGGCAAGAATTTATGCAGAATGGTTTATGACAGCGGATTATGAGCTGGCAGAATCCCTTTCGTTTTCGTTTGCAAAAATGAATCCTGATAGACAAGGACATGCGTATAGCGAGATATGGATTCCTGTAGTGAAAAAAGAACGATAAGAAACGGACAATCCTATGAAAAAAGAAATATTATTTCAGTTAGATATCGCGTGGCAGTTGTTTGAATATCATTGCCATAACCTAAGCGAAGAAGAACGGAGATAAATAATTTTTTAAACGAGGGGAATTCAGATGAAAGAAAACAAATATGATGATAATATATTTTTTCAAAAATACAGTCAAATGAGTCGCTCACAGCAGGGACTAGCCGGTGCAGGAGAATGGGAAACATTGAGAAAGCTGCTGCCGGATTTTAAAGATAAGCGTGTGCTTGATTTAGGATGCGGCTATGGATGGCACTGTATTTATGCGATGGAACACGGAGCGTCTTCTGTTGTAGGTGTTGATATTTCTCATAAAATGCTCGAGGTAGCCAAAGAAAAAACACATTTTCCACAGGTTGAATATAAATGCTGTGCTATAGAAGATGTGGAATTCCCAGAGGAGAGTTTTGATGTAATATTAAGCTCACTTGCGTTTCACTATGTAGCAGATTATGAGATTTTAGTAAAAAAGATATATAGAATACTGAAGTCTGGTGGTAAGCTAGTTTTTACGGTTGAACATCCTGTTTTTACTGCCTATGGAACACAAGACTGGCATTATAACGAAAAAGGAGAAATACTGCATTTTCCGGTGGATAATTATTATTATGAGGGCAAACGGACAGCTGTGTTTTTGGGAGAAAAGGTTACAAAATATCATAGAACACTGACCACATATCTAAATACACTGCTTTCAAATGGTTTTATAATAAATCATATTGTGGAGCCGCAGCCGCCAGAAAACATGATGGATATTCCGGGAATGCAGGATGAAATGCGTCGTCCCATGATGCTGATTGTATCGGCGAACAAAAAAGTGGATAGATAGAACTAAAACACCTATAAGGTATAAATGGAGGTAATTTATGTTTAAAGAAAAAATTATTATAGAGATGAAAGAAGTATTCAAAGAAATTCCTTTTGGCATAGAGCATACTCTCAAAGTTTTGAAAAATGCAGAAGATATAATGAAAGGAGAAAATATCGGAGAGGAAGAAAAAGAATTCATCAGTATTATTGCTATACTACATGATATTGGTGCGGTTGAAGCACAAAAAAAATACGGTTCTATTGATGGTGTTTATCAAGAAAAGGAAGGACCAGAAGTAGCGAAAGAAATATTAAAAAAGGTAGGCTATAACAAAAATATTGATAGAATATGCTTTATAATAGGCAACCATCATACTCCATCTAAAATTGATGGACTTGATTTTCAAATACAATGGGAAGCTGATTTGCTTGAAAATTTAACGGTTATGGATAAAGAAAAAGAACAGGAAAAGATAAAAAAGTGTATAGATGAAAACTTTAAAACAAACACAGGAAAAAGGATAGCTTATAATCGCTTTATTTTAGATTAGTAGTAGATTATTACAGTCAAGGAGAATAAACTTATTATCTGTTAAACACTCTAAAATTCCAGTTTGTCGAACTGACAGCCTATCAAAAAACTAAATAATCCGCCGTCCACCAGCGGCACAACCAAGCAGGAAATCTAAAAAGGTATCCTGCTATTTTTTTGCCCGGAATCCGGGAGAAAGGAGGGCGCACTCTTGCCATGCCCGCACTGTAAAATCACCATCATCAAACGGAGTAATAACGAATCCGCCGTTTCCGCCGCTGCCTACCAGAGCGGCGAGAAGCTGTTCTCTGAATACGACCAAGAGCAGAAATACTATCCTTACAAGAACGAAGTCACCCACAAGGAAATCATGCTCCCGCCCCATGCACCGCCGGAGTTTGCAGACCGCAACACCTTATGGAACTCCGCCGAAGCGCAGGAAAAACAATGGAACTCCCAGCTTGCCCGGAGGTTCGTGCTTGCCATCCCAAGGGAAATCCCGTCGGAACAGTACGCCGACCTTCTCCGTGACTACTGCCGGGAGTTTTTTGTTTCCAAAGGCATGATTGCCGATTTTGCCATCCATGACAAAGGGGACGGGAACCCCCACGCCCATATCCTGCTCACCATGCGGGCGATGGACGAAAATGGCAAATGGCTCCCCAAGTGCCGCAAGGTATACGACCTTGACGGGAACGGCGAAAGAGTCCGGCTCCCGTCCGGCAGATGGAAAAGCCACAAGGAGGACACCGTGGACTGGAACGACCAGAAGTACGCCGAAATCTGGCGGCAGGGATGGGCGGACACGGCTAACCGTTACTTAGAAGCCAATCACCGCCCGGAACGGCTTGACCTGCGCTCCTATGCCCGGCAGGGGATTGATAAAATCCCCACCGTCCACATGGGGCCAGCCGCCTGCCAGATGGAGAAGAAGGGAATCCAGACCAGCATCGGCAACCTGAACCGGGACATCAAAGCCGCCAACTCCCTCATGCAGTCCATCCGCCAGATGGTGCGCCACTTAAAAGGCTGGATTGCCGATTTAAAAGAGAAAAAAGCCGCTCTGATGGAAGCATTGGAGCAGACGAAGGAACCGACCATACCGGAGCTGCTCTCACAGTATTTAGAACTGCGGAGCGGACAGCGTGCCGACTGGACTTCCAGAGGGAAGCTCAAAGGCACAGTTGCCGATTTCAACAAGGTACAGGCGGCAATGGATTTTCTGCGGAAAAAAGGAATCTCCACCGTGGAGAGCCTTGACACCCGGCTGGACGAAATCAGCCAGACCGCCGTTTCTGTCATGGAGGGCGTGAAAAAAAGCGAGAAGCGTATCAAAGCCATCGACACCATGCTGTCCTACATTGACAAATACGAAGCCAACAAGCCAGTCCATAAGGAGTACGCCGCCATCGGCTGGAAGAAGAAAAAGGAGCAGTTTGCGGAGAGCCACCGGGAGGAACTGGACGCTTACAATGCCGCCATCCGGTATTTGAAAGCCAACCTGAAAGGCAACTCTTACTCCCGCAAAGATTTGGAATCCGAACGGGAACAGCTTGCTTCTGCCCTGCCGGAACAGGGGGAGGAGCTGGAAGCGGTTCAGGCAGATGTAAAAGTGCTGCGGGATGTGCGCCGCTGGCTCAATCAGGTATTGCCGTCCGAGCAGTACCGCCAGACCGCCGAGCCGGGGAAGAAACCGTCCGTACAGGGGAACCTGAAAGGGCGGCAGGAACGCATCCGGCAGGAGCAGGCAGAGAAACGCCAGCCACCCCGGACACAGAAACAACAGAATATGGAACTTTAAACAGGCACTTGTTTTGTGATTGGAAATCGCTGGCAGGTGCTTTTTCATTTTAAACAAGATGGATTTACAGACAACGTGAACGACATTGTGTCGCTCACGTTGGGATTATCAGGAGGAAACGCCTATTGAACGTATTTGAAGCCGTGAAGCAGTCCGTCACCACAAGGCAGGCTGCGGAGCATTATGGAATCCATGTAAACCGGAATGGGATGTGCGTCTGCCCGTTCCACAACGACAAGAACCCAAGCATGAAGGTTGACCGCCGCTTTTACTGTTTCGGCTGCGGAGCCACCGGGGACGTGATTGACTTTGTTTCCCGTTTTTATGGAATCGGCAGTAAGGAAGCCGCCCTCATGCTGGCGCAGGACTTCTCCATCCCCTATGAGGATGGGAGGAATGCCGGGAAGCCGCCCATCCGGCCACGTTTGCGGAGGGAAAGGGAGGAACAGAAATTTAAGCGTATGGAGCGGCATTGTTTCCGGGTGTTGTCCGACTATTACCATCTCCTGCGCCGCTGGAAGGAGGAATACGCCCCACGCCAGCCCGATGAAGCATGGAACCCCCGGTTTGTGGAAGCCATGCAGAACATGAGCCGGGTGGAATACCTGATGGACGTGCTTCTCTCGGGGGATCTTCCGGAGCGGGCGGCGCTTATCACAGGACACGGAAAGGAAGTGAGGAACCTTGAAAGGCGAATGGCAGAATTTACCGCCGCAGATACGGCAGGAACTAGTGAACATGGCAGACAGCACTGGGCCGCCCCGGAGCGTTGAGGACGTCAAGGCTTTGCTGGAAACCACCGAAAAAGGCGGCTTCCGCAACAGCATAAGCAACTGCCTGACCGTGTTCCAGTGCGACCCGCTCCTGTCCGGGGCGGTTGCTTATAACCTTCTGACTGACCGCACGGATATTTTAAAGCCTGTCGGCTACAAGAGGACTCCGGGCAGCCCCATGACCGATACGGACATGAAATATATCCGTCTGTATCTGGAAGAAACCTACGGCCTGACAAGCGAAAAAAAGATACAGGATGCCGCCGACCTTGCCGCCCACCAGAACAGCTACCACCCTGTCCGGGAGTATTTAAACAGCCTGACATGGGACGGAACCGAACGGATACGCTCCTGCCTGCGGCATTTTTTGGGAGCCGGTGAGGACGATTATACTTTCCAATCCCTGCGCCTGTTCTTGTTGGGAGCCATCCACCGGGCATTTTCTCCCGGCTGTAAGTTTGAAGTCATGCTCTGTCTGGTAGGCGGTCAGGGAGCCGGGAAGTCCACCTTCTTCCGTCTGCTGGCGGTCAAAGATGAGTGGTTCTCCGATGATTTGCGGAAGCTGGACGATGACAATGTATACCGCAAGCTGCAAGGCCACTGGATAATCGAGATGTCGGAAATGATTGCCACGGCAAACGCCAAGAGCATAGAGGAAATCAAGTCATTTTTGAGCCGCCAGAAGGAAGTCTACAAGATACCTTACGAAACCCACCCGGCAGACCGCCCAAGGCAGTGCGTGTTCGGCGGCACGTCCAACGCCCTTGACTTCCTGCCCCTTGACCGCTCCGGCAACCGCCGTTTTATTCCCATACAGGTATGCCCGGAGCAGGCGGAAATCCATATTTTAGAGGACGAAGCCGCTTCCAGAGCCTATTTAAACCAAGTATGGGCGGAAGCGATGGAGATTTACAGAAGCGGCAGATGGAAGCTGACATTCAGCCCGGAAATGGTGCGCTATCTAAAAGAACACCAGCGGGACTTTATGCCGGAGGACACCAAAGCCGGGATGATTCAGGCTTTCCTTGACAGCTACCCCGGCGATACCGTCTGCTCCAAACAGCTTTACAAAGAAGCCTTAAACCACGCTTTTGACGAGCCGAAACAATGGGAGATACGGGAAATCAACGAGATAATGAACCAGTGCGTCACCGGCTGGAATTATTTCTCCAATCCCCGTATGTTTGCCGGGTACGGCAGACAAAAAGGATGGGAGCGGGAACAAAAGGCAAAAGCTGACGCTTGTGCCTTGGCAACGGACACTGGCAACGGGGCGGGAAAAACCCCGGAGGGATTTACACCAGTGCCGGAGCAGATGGAGCTTCCATTCTGAAAAAATCCGGCAAATGACAGCCCGTTGCACACTTCGTTGCTGTCCCGTTGCCGGGCCGGTTGCCAGGCAAAATCCCGTAACTGTCGGCTTTTCTCCCCTTTAACAACCAAAGCAACAGAAAAATAAAAGAAAAAGTATAAAATAACCCAACTGCCAGACAAGGATTAGTTCCAAGGTTTTTTGAAGCCCGTTGCCGGACTTCGTTGCCGGCCTTCCCTGTCTGGCTGTTTTCATCTATGGAGGACAACTGCCTATGGCGAAAAATAAAACAGAGATTCATGTCACCACAATATTTGACGGCGAACTGGACGCTACGGACGTTTTCGTGAGCCTTATCGCACAGAAACACACCAGAAAAATAGATAAAGAATATCTTGCTAAAACACAAGAAATGAGATATAATAAAGACGAGGTTCCATGTGACCGTGTTCCGTCTGGATTGTGCGGGTAAACGGTTATGATGAACACAATGGAATATACAGGGATGGACGCACTCCTTGCCGGGAGTTTCCGGGCAGCTATCTATTGCAGGCTCTCGAAAGACGACGACCTTCAGGGCGAGAGTGCCAGCATCGCAAACCAGCGGGATATGCTGGAAAAGTTCTGCGAAAAGCAGGGATGGGAGGTTGCGGCAGTCTATCAGGACGACGGCTTTACCGGCTTGAACATGGAACGTCCCGACCTGAAACGGATGTTGAAAGCCATTGAGCGGAAACAGGTAAACCTTGTGATTACAAAGGATTTATCGAGGTTAGGACGGAACTACTTGCAGACCGGGCAGCTTATCGAGGACTTCTTCCCAAGAAACGGTGTGCGCTACATCGCCATGAATGACGGTATCGACACCATGCGGGACAACAACGACATTGCGCCCTTTAAAAATATCCTGAATGAAATGTACAGCAAGGATATTTCCAAGAAAGTCCATTCTTCCTATGTACTGAAGGCGCAGAAAGGCCAGTTCACCGGCTGTATCGCCCCGTTTGGCTACAAGAAAGACCCGGAGGACAAGAACCACCTTCTCATTGACGGGGAAACCGCCCCGGTTGTCCGGCTGATTTTCGGATATGCGCTGGACGGCCACGGCCCCAACTACATCCGGCGCAGGCTGGAGGAAGAAAAGCACCCCTGCCCGACATGGTGGAACCGGAAGCGGGGACACCGGAACATCCGCACCAAATGGGAAAAGAAAGACCCGGAAAACGGGCGGTACGTCTGGGACTTCTCCGTGATTAAGGAAATCCTGATGAACCCCGTCTACACCGGCGCAATCGCTTCCCAAAAGACCGAGTACCGCTTTAAAATCGGCACTATCCGGGATAAGAAGCCGGAGGACTGGATTGTGGTGGAGGGGACGCATGAGCCGCTGGTGGACAAAAAGGACTTTGCGATTGTGCAGGAAAAACTGAAATCCCGCCAGCGACCGGGCAAATCCGGGGAAATCAACCTCTTTGCAGGGCTGATAAAATGCGGGGAGTGCGGAAAGGCTCTCACCATCCGCACCACGCATGAGAAGTTCCCGAAGCGGATTTTCTCCTGCAAGACCTATAATGCCTATGGGAAGCAGCACTGCACACAGCACCGGGTTGAATTTGACACGCTCTATTCTCTTGTGCTGAACAAAATCCGGGAGTGCGCCGCCGCTGCCCTGACCGACAGCGAAGCGGTGGCCGGACGGCTGACCGACACCTGCCAGACCGAGCAGAAAGACCAGCGGGAAGCGATGGAGCGCACTCTTGCCAAAGACGAAGAACGGATTGAAGTGCTGGAAAAGATGGTATTGCGGCTCTATGAGGATATGGTAGCCGGACGAATCACAGAAGAAAACTTCAATCTCCTGCTGGAAAAGACACAGAAGGAACAGGCGGAATTAAAAGCCAAGGTTGAGGAAGGCCGGAAACGCCTTGCCGATGAAATCCGGCTTGCCGTGGACGCAAGGCAGTGGGTGGAATCCATACAGGAATACCGGGACATCAACGAGCTGGATGCTTCCACCTTAAACCGCCTGATTAAAGAAATCGTTGTCCATGAAACCATAGACAGCGATAAGACAAGACACATTTCTATCGAAATTCATTTTAATCTCAAACCCATACCGGAAGTGGAGCAGGTCACAGGCTGACCGCTCCCCGCTCCGGGGGGATTCTTAAAAACTCCATATATATTTCTTGACGTGCCGCCGCCCGCCAGAAAGCTGTATTGTTTCTACTAATTGGGGATAACACAGCTTATGGCGGGCGGCGGCGTTGCCCTGATCGGCATGACCCTTGTACCCCTGCTTTCCGGGCTGTTCGGCTAAAAAGCGCAGGTAAGAGCCTATGCAGAGCATACTTGACGCGATCACGGAATGGATAAAGGAAATCCTCATAGGAGCCATTAACGGGAATCTGTCAACTATGTTCGGGGACGTAAACGAGAAAGTCGGCACGATTGCCGCAGAGGTAGGGCAGACCCCGCAGGGCTGGAACGCGGGCATTTTCAGCATGATACGCACGTTATCAGAGAATGTCATTGTCCCCATAGCGGGGCTTGTCATTACTTACGTCCTATGCGTGGAGCTAATCAGCATGGTAACGGAAAAGAACAATATGCACGACGTTGACACATTTATGTTTTTCAAGTGGTTTTTCAAGGCGTGGGTGGCGGTGTACCTTGTCACCCACACCTTTGATATTACTATGGCAGTCTTTGACGTTGCGCAGCACGTCGTTTCCGGCGCGGCGGGGGTGATAAGCGGCAGCACAGAAATTGACGTTGCCGCCGCCCTTGCTTCCATGCAGTCCGGGCTTGACGCAATGGAAATCCCCGAATTACTCCTGCTTGTCATGGAAACAAGCCTTGTAAGCCTTTGCATGAAAATTATGTCGGTGCTTATTACGGTTATCCTGTACGGCAGAATGATTGAAATTTACCTTTACTGTTCCGTGTCGCCTATCCCATTTGCAACAATGACAAACAGAGAATGGGGGCAGATCGGCAACAACTACTTAAAAGCCCTGTTCGCTATCGGTTTTCAAGGCTTCCTCATTATGGTGTGCGTCGGCATTTACGCGGTGTTGGTGAACAATATCACCGTGGCAGACAACCTACACAGCGCGATATTTTCCCTTGCGGCTTATACGGTGATCCTCTGCTTTTCCCTGTTCAAATCCGGCGCACTTGCAAAGTCAATTTTCGCGGCGCACTAAAGGCGTGTCAAGGGCAGGGTGGAGATTTTCAGAGCGAAGCGGCGAAAATACGACCCGACCTTGACGCGGGAAAAACCCCATACAATAGGGACGGGCAAAGGGCATACATTGACCTTTGCCTTGACTGCCATAATGGGGGACTTGCAGGAAGCACAGACGAAAGGAGGTACGAGAACCCATTGAAAAGAAATACGGCATAATCTACGCCGATCCCCCGTGGAAGTACGCACAGAAGCGGCTTTCCGGCGCGGCAGAACACCACTACCCGACCATGAGCATAGAGGAATTATGTGCGCTTTCAGTCGCGGATATTGCGGCAGAGGACAGCGCACTTTTTTTGTGGGCGACATTTCCCCAGCTTCCCGAAGCCCTGCGGCTTATCAAGGCTTGGGGCTTTACCTATAAGACCGCCGCCTTTGTATGGCTGAAACTCAATAAAAAATCCTATACATGGTTTTATGGTTTGGGATTTTGGACGCGGGGAAACGCGGAACTCTGCTTATTTGCCACACGGGGACACCCGAAGCGGAAGTCTGCGGGAATACATCAATTCATTATTTCCCCTATTGAGCAGCACAGCAAAAAGCCGGATATAACGCGGGACAAAATCGTTGCCCTTATGGGCGACATTCCCCGGATAGAGCTTTTCGCAAGGCAGGAAACGGCGGGCTGGGACACATGGGGGAACGAAACCAAAAACAGCATAGAACTCTGACAGAAAGGAGGTTTTCGGTATGGCGTATGTACCCGTACCAAAGGATTTATCAAAGATAAAAACGAAAGTCGCCTTTAATCTCACGAAGCGGCAGATCGTTTGTTTTGCGGCAGCACTCATTATAGGCTTGCCGCTTTTTTTCTTGCTAAAGGACAGCGCGGGAACCAGCGCAGCGGCGTTTGTGATGATCGTCGTCATGCTCCCCTGCTTCCTCATGGCAATGTACGAGAAGCACGGACAGCCCCTTGAAGTCGTGATAAAGAACATCATTCAGACAAAGTTTGTCCGACCAAAGGAGCGACCCTATCAGACACAGAATTTATACGCTGTCTTGGAGAAGCAACGGAAACTGGAAAAGGAGGTATCAGCGATTGTCAAAGGAACCAACCAAAGGCGGCGCACCGGGAAAAAGCCCCGGAACTAAGGCGAAGCGGAAACTGACCCACAGCGAGAAGAAGCAGATCGCCGCCGCGATCAGACAGGCAAAAGGGGACGGAAAGGCGCACACCGCCCAGCAGACGATCCCCTACATCAACCTGTACCCGGACGGGATATGCCGGGTAACGGAACGGAAATACAGCAAAAGCATTGTCTTTGAGGATATAAACTACCAGCTTGCACAGGCAGACGACAAGACCGCCATTTTTGAGAACTGGTGCGACTTCCTCAACTACTTTGACGCTTCCGTATCGGTGCAGCTTTCTTTCATCAATCAAGGGACTAAACGGGAGGAAGCGGAAAAGGCGATCAACATTCCGGCGCAGGACGACGCTTTCAATTCTATCCGTACCGAATACGGGGATATGCTGGGGAGCCAGCTTTCCAAAGGGAACAACGGGCTTGTGAAGCACAAATATATCACGTTCACTATCGAAGCCGACAACAT
Source organism: Lachnospiraceae bacterium 28-4 (assembly GCA_000403275.2). Lineage (GTDB taxonomy): Bacteria > Bacillota > Clostridia > Lachnospirales > Lachnospiraceae > Kineothrix. The sequence continues at coordinate 1,250,385 of KE159599.1, read as the reverse complement.
GAGCGCGGCAAAATCCCGCCTTTCCCGTATCGAAACGGACATACTGAACAATTTCAAGGTGCTGGGGGTATCTGCCCGCCCTATGACCGGGTACGAACGGTTACAGACCATGCACGGGGTATTCCACCCGGAGGGGGAGCCGTTCAGTTTTGATTTCTCATGGCTTGCCCCGTCCGGGCTTACCACAAAGGACTTTATCGCCCCGCCCTCTTTCCGTTTTGGCGAGGGGCGTTACTTCCGTATGGGGCGCAAGATCGGCGCGGTATCGTTCTTACAGATACTTGCGCCGGAGTTAAACGACCGTATCTTAGCGGATATGTTAGACCTTGAAACGGGCGTAATCGTAAACCTGCATATCCGCAGTATCGACCAGACGGAAGCAATCAAGACCGTCAAGCGCAAGATCACCGACCTTGACAAGATGAAGATCGAGGAACAGAAGAAAGCCGTCCGCGCCGGGTACGACATGGATATTATACCGTCCGACCTTGCCACGTTCGGCGGCGAAGCGAAAAATCTATTGCAGGATTTACAGAGCCGCAATGAAAGAATGTTCCTCTTGACGTTCCTTGTGGTGAACATGGCAGACACAAAAAGGAAGCTGGAAAATGACATTTTCGCGGCGGCGGGTATCGCACAGAAATATAACTGCGCCCTCACCCGGCTTGACTACCAGCAGGAAGCGGGGCTTATGAGCAGCGTCCCTATCGGTGAGAACCTTATCCCCATTCAGCGGGGCTTGACGACTTCCAGCACGGCGATCTTTATCCCCTTTATCACGCAGGAGCTTTTTCAGAGGGGCGCAAGCCTTTACTATGGCTTAAATGCCCTTAGTAACAACATGATACTCTGCGACCGCAAGCAGCTTAAAAACCCCAACGGTTTGATCTTGGGAACGCCGGGAAGCGGGAAATCCTTTGCTGCAAAGCGGGAAATGACAAACGCTTTCCTCATTACGGACGACGATATAATCATCTGCGATCCGGAAGCAGAGTATTACCCCCTTGTGCAGCGGTTACAGGGACAGGTGATAAGGCTTTCCCCCACCAGCCCGCACTACGTCAACCCTATGGATATAAACCTCAACTATTCCGAGGACGACAACCCGCTTGCGCTGAAAAGCGATTTTATCCTCTCCCTTTGTGAGCTGATCGTCGGCGGCAAGGAGGGCTTGCAGCCCGTGGATAAGACCGTCATTGACCGAGCTGTTAGGAACATGTACCGTCCTTTCCTTGCAGCCCCCGACCCGGCAAAAATGCCGATTTTGGGCGACCTTTACGACGAGCTTTTGAAGCAGCCGGAGCCGGAAGCGGCGCGTATCGCGGCGGCATTGGAGCTTTACGTTTCCGGGAGCCTTAACGTATTTAACCACAGGACAAATGTAGAGCTTAACAACCGCCTTGTCTGCTTTGACATTAAACAGCTTGGAAAGCAGCTCAAAAAGTTAGGTATGCTGATTGTGCAGGATCAAGTGTGGAACCGTGTCACCGTGAACCGGGCAGCGAAGAAGTCCACGCGGTATTTTATGGACGAATTTCACCTGTTACTGAAAGACGAACAGACCGCCGCTTACAGCGTCGAAATTTGGAAGCGTTTCAGAAAGTGGGGCGGCATACCCACAGCCATTACGCAGAACGTGAAAGACCTTTTAGCAAGCCGGGAAGTGGAAAATATCTTTGAGAACAGCGATTTTGTCCTCATGCTCAATCAAGCGGCGGGCGACCGGGCTATCCTTGCGAAGCAGCTTAATATTTCCCCGCAGCAAATGAGCTATGTCACCCATTCCGAAGCGGGCGAGGGGCTTTTATTTTATGGCAACGTCATTCTGCCCTTTGTAGACCGTTTCCCCAAAGATACCGAGCTGTACCGTGTTATGACGACAAAGCCGGAGGAAGTGGGCGGCGCGTAACCCGCAGATTATTTTATCAGCCTTGCGCCCTCTTGGGGCGCAGTTTGGAGGTGAACCACCATGAAGCAGTACAAAGCCCGCGACAAGATCACGCAGAAAATGACCCGTGACGGGGCTATCGAGGTAAACGCGGCGACCGGGAAACAAAAGCGTATCAGCAAACGGGCGCGGGAAGCTGCCTTACTGAAAACGCCGGAGCAACAGGCGGCACAGGACGCACAGGCAGCGCAGCCCATACCGGGCAATCCCGCCCCGGACATATCCCCCAATGCGCCGCCCCTGCCCCATGCGCCGGGGACGGAAGCCCCACAGGACACGGGAACCGCCGAGCGCGTCTTAGAGCATATCGACGGGGCGCATACCCGCGCAGCCAGCAAAAAGGCGGCACGGAAAGCACAGGCAGAAGCCGAAAGCCGCGCCCGCACCTCCCGGCTGCAATTCACCGAGGAAGAACGGGCAACGCCGGAGCTTGAAAAGTATATCAAAAAATCCGACAAAGCCGCTGACAGGCTGGACGAAGCAAGGGCGAAAATCCCAAAGGAAAAGAAACTTGTAAGGGAACGCACCTTTGCCGAAGCCACCGGGAAAGGCAAGACCCGCCTACGTTTCGAGGAACGGGAAAAGCCAATGAACGGCGGCAAGGCACATAAAAACCCGTTATCCCGCCCCGCGCAGGAAGCGGGTATTTTCGTCCATAACAAGGTACATTCCGTGGAAAAGGACAATTCCGGCGTGGAGGGTGCGCACAAATCCGAGGAAACCGCCGAAAAAGCCGCGAAGTACGGGGCGCGGAAAGTCAAGGAGGGCTACCGCAGCCACAAGCTCAAACCCTACCGGGCGGCGGCAAAGGCTGAAAAGGCGGCGCAGAAAGCAAACGCCAACTATCTCTACCAAAAGGCACTCCATGACAACCCGCAGATCGCAGCGTCAAATCCATTCTCCCGGTATATGCAGAAGCAGCGCATTAAAAAGCAGTATGCAAAGACTGTCAAGGCACAGGGCGCAAAGTCTGTCAAGAACGCAGCGGAGAACACAAGAAAAGCCGCCAAAAAGACCGCCGGGGGAACCAAAAAGGCAATCGCATTTGTCGGGCGACACCCGGCGGGCGTATGTATCGCCATAGGTGCGCTGCTGCTTTTCATTATGATTTCTTCCGCATTATCTTCTTGCGGGGCTATGTTTTCCGGCATGATTAACGGCATTGTCGGGACTTCCTACACGTCGGAGGACGCGGATTTAGTCGCCGTGGAAAATAACTATGCGGCACTGGAAACGGACTTGCAGCGCAGGATTGACAATATCGAGCGCGACAACCCCGGCTATGACGAGTACCGCTATGACCTTGACAGTATCGGGCATAACCCCCATGAATTAGCGTCCTATCTGACCGCGCTTTTACAGACCTACACCCCGGCGACCGCACAGGCAGAAATACAGCGTATCTTTGAACTTCAATATACCCTCACGCTGACGGAGGAAGTGGAAATACGTTACCGCACAGAAACAAGCACAGACCCGGACACTGGGGAAACCACCACCGAGGAAGTCCCCTATGAGTATTTTATCCTCAATATCAAGCTGGAGAACAAGCCCATATCCGACCTTGCGCCGGGGCTGCTCACGCCGGAGCAGCTTGAAATGTTCCGGGTGTACTTGGAAACCAGCGGGAACAAGCCCCTTATTTTTGGCGGCGGCACTCCCGACACGGGAGCGTCCGAGGATTTAAGCGGCGTACAGCTTGTAAACGGCACACGCCCCGGAAACACCGCCATTGTAGACCGGGCAAAGTCACAGGTAGGCAATGTAGGGGGACAGCCCTATTGGAGCTGGTACGGCTTCAACAGCCGTGTGGAATGGTGCGCCTGTTTCGTTTCATGGTGCTACAATCAAGCCGGGAAAAGCGAGCCGCGCTTTGCCGCGTGCCAGTCGCAGGGCGTACCGTGGTTCCAGTCACGGGGGCAATGGGGCGCGAGGGGCTACGCGAATATCGCACCCGGCGACGCGATCTTTTTTGACTGGGACGGTGACGGGAGCGCAGACCATGTAGGGCTTGTGATCGGCACGGACGGGCAGCGCGTTTACACCGTCGAGGGCAATTCCGGGGACGCTTGCAAGATCAAGAGCTATCCCCTTGACTATGGCTGTATTAAAGGCTATGGGCTGATGAATTGGAACTGAAAACATTTTTGACTATGAAAGGAGTTTTACACTATGGCAGTAAACAAGATTGACCGTATCAACCGGGAAATTGAAAAGACCCGCGAGAAGATCACCGAGTATCAGAACAAACTGAAAGGGCTGGAAGCGCAGAAAACCGAAGCGGAGAATTTGCAGATCGTCCAGCTTGTGCGCTCCATGCGGCTTTCCCCCGCAGAGCTTACTTCCATGCTGTCCGGGGGCGCAATCCCCGGCATGACACTCGCGCCCGTTTATAGCGGCGCAGACAACGACGAACAGGAGGAAAACGAAGATGAAGAATAAGAAAACCCTTAAAATGCTTTTGACCTTATGCGCCGCCCTTATCCTCATGGGCGGCTTTTCCGTCACCGCCTACGCGCAGACCCCGGAGGGGCAGGACGACGCGACCGACGACAGCGGCGTTGTCTACGAGGAACCCGAAAAGGAAGAACCCCTCACCCCGGACGGGAACGCGACCCTTGTAGACGATTTCGGCGGCAACAAACAGCTTATCACCGTGACGACCAAAAACGGCAATTACTTTTATATCCTCATTGACCGGGACGACGAGGGAGAAAACACCGTGCATTTCCTCAATCAAGTGGACGAAGCCGACCTTATGGCACTGATCGAGGACGGGGAAACGAAAACGGAGCCGCCCGCAGTCTGCAACTGTACGGAGAAATGCGAAGCGGGCGCGGTCAATACCCAATGCCCGGTGTGCAGCACCAACATGACCGCTTGCAGCGGCAAGGCAGCGGAGCCGGAAACGGAGGAACCCACAGAAAAGCCGGAGAAGAAAACAGGCACGGGCGGGCTGCTGCTCTTTCTGATCGTCGCCGTTGCCGGGGGCGGCGGCGCGTTCTACTACTTTAAGGTTATGAAGCCGAAGCAGGACGTAAAGGGCGGCACAGACCTTGACGATTTCGATTTTGACGATTACGACGAGGACGAGCCGGAACAGGAGGACGAAGCCGGGGACGACGGGGGAACGGAGGACGACGAGGAATGACCCTGTTCACCGACAACCCCTTAGAAAGAATGATGATACAGAAACCGGGTGACGGGCGGCGTGGAAAATCGCCGCCCGCTTCCATTCCCCCGCGCTGCAAAGACTGTCCCTACAACCGGGAGCCGCCCTGCGTGGGGTACTGTATCAAGAAGCTGACAGAAAAGAAAACCACAAGAAAATGAAAGGAGGATTTTCTAATTGACTTCACATAGATTAGTGATTGCAGAAAAGCCCAGCGTCGCGGGAAGTATCGCCGCCGCGCTTGGCGTTAAGGAAAAGAAAGACGGATATATCGAGGGCGGGGGCTACCTCATTTCTTGGTGTGTCGGTCATTTGGTGGAGCTTGCGGACGCTGCCGCCTACGGGGAGCAGTATAAAAAGTGGAGCTATGAGAGCTTACCCATTCTGCCGGAGGAATGGCAGTACACCGTCGCCGCCGACAAAGGGAAACAGTTCAAGACCTTAAAAGAGCTTATGCACCGCGCCGACGTTTCCGAGGTAGTCAATGCTTGCGATGTTGGATAGTGCGGAGGGGCGACAAACAAATACAAATAAAAAAGGGACTTCCTCAATCCTTAAAAGGCTATGACAGTATCGGTTATAGTCTTTTTTCATGCGGTAATTACCGTATGAAATGAACTCCTATTCCCCAAGCGGAGAAATACCCAACAACAGTATTCCGCAATCAAATCTCCCAACAAGTAACGAGAAAAAATCATATATCAACACCGAAACCAATCAATCATATCAATCCATATCACAGGAGGGCAAAGACCATGAATAAAAAGCAGGAACAACAGATTTTGGACTATTACAGTACCGCCGACAAATATATCCGTAGCAAGACACACTCCAATGCGCATCAGACTGTATTTACGAAAGAAAACGATAAATACCAGTGGCTTGTGTTGGAACAGAAAAGCCAGTGTGAAGTCGAGGTAAGGCAGACCGACAGGCATGGAACAATCACAGCGAGGGATAATTACGAACTGACAAAAAATCTCCCTAAGTGCGTGGGCGTGGAGCGTTTATGTGAGGGCGCAAATATACAGATACCTTTTAACGCTGATGAAATCAATCTGATTTACCAGTTTGGAGAACAGGGAAAAGCGGAAACGTGCGCCAGTCTGTCTGCTATTCTTCCGCAGATAAAAGACGATAACACAAAGCAGATAGTAAGTAGCACCTTAAAGAAATTAAATTCCCTGTCAGAAGAAACGTGTGCGGAACTGACCGCCACCACCAAAAGACGGAAACTGACCGAGCGTGACCACTCCATAAGGACAAGGTTAGCCAGAGCAAAGGAACAGGCAAAACAGCCGACAGTTTCCGAGGGAAAAAAGCACAGAACCCACAGCAAAGGAAAGGGGGATATGGCACTATGAAACTTTCCCGATACGAACAGGAAACGATTGTCAATTATAATGCAGGAGAAAAGACCGCCACCCTCTATACAAGGGATAAAGCGGTTATGCGGAAACTTGACACGCTTGTTGCCGACTTCCCCGACACATACAAGCTGACAGGGCAGGACGAGGTATCTAAGACCTATTCTTTTCCAAAGTCATACGTCTGCTACCGCAAGCCGAGGGCGTTCAGTACAGAGCAGAGGGAACGGGCAAGGCAGATGATGATTGCAAATAACAAGGCAAAGGGAAATTAAAGAAAATTTAATGGAATTGTGTATGCGTTTGTGGTAAGATAATGACATTGAACAATTTAACAAATCGAATTTAAGGAGAAAGAATATGAAAAATTTTTCTATGCCAGAGCAAGTTTCTCCGACATTAGAAATAGATGAGTTAATGAGGTTGAAACATAGTTTGGAAAAGAATGTATCAAGGGAAGTTGCAGAAAGCATAATAAAGGAAATTCCATTATCTATAAATTCAACACCAGACATTCGAGCCGAGTGGGTAGAAAAGCTATCTGCTATTCTTGAAAATAGATTTGATAAAAAAACGGTAAAAAACATTCGCCAAGAGTGCTATTGTAATGAAAATGGTAGGTTAGAAGATACAGCAAATAACTTGAAACAACTCTATCTCTCTTTGGATAAGGATTTGCATAGATTTGTCAATGCTCTGAACGAAAATGGTGCCGGTTGGTTTATTAAAGATAATCAACTGTATACAAAAATGTTTACTTGTGAATGTCCTATGTTAGAAAAAGCAAAAAATTCAAATTCATTAACATGGTGTCACTGCACTGCTGGATATAACAAAAAATTATTTGAGATTGTTTTTGAAAAACCTGTCTATGTAGAAATTGTGCAAAGCATACGGCAAGGATTTGATTTTTGTCTTTTGAGAATTACATTTCAATAAATTCCAGTTTGTCGGGAAAAATCAAGACAGAAAAATGATATGAAAACTAAATATTGTTTACCTTTAGGTAGCGATTATCTTAACAGACAATCAGCTACCTTTTTTATTTCCAAAACTAATCAACACAGTACAGAAAGAATGAGGTATCAAGATGATTGAGAGCAAAAATGACGCAAGCAGAAATTTAGAAAAAGCATTGCAGGCATTGGAACAGGCGAAACAGCGTGTAGCCAATGAGAAGAAAAAGCAGAACGAGAAAAAACGCAAAGCCGAGAACCACCACAAGTACATCATGGGCGGTATCATTGTGAAGTATTTCCCCGACTGCTACCGCTATGACGAGGGCGAGTTAAACCGTATCTTGTCGGTTGCATTGCAGACAAGGGAGTGTCAGCAGATTATCTCTAAAATCAAAGCGGAAAGCCGAGAAACCACTCCCCCACAATCCACTCTCCCCAATGCCGAAAATGAAAGCGAGGGCGGTACGGAATGACAAAGGCAAGGACACTGGAAAGCCGAGGTAACATATTCACCCCGTTTACGGGGTGCGCACAGATATACCACCAGAGGTGGTATGTGCGCTCTCCGAGGGGCAAGTTTCACTTGCATGGACTCCTGCGGAGGGCGTTGTCTGTCTTGCGACAGCCAAAAGGGGAAACGACAATTCCCCTTCGCAAGCTGCGCTTGCTACCCTTTAGTGAACTTTGCGTTCAGACAAAAGCCAAAGTGCGGCTTTTATCTGCCCACAAAGTCTGTCCATGCGCCCCACTACCCTGTCGGCAGAATGTAGGTGTTATGTATGGGTAAGGTCACGAAACAGGCAAGCACACGTTTTTCCATAGTCAAACGGAGCAAGGGGCAGTCGGCAGTTGAGAAAGCATCATACATCAGCAGGAGTATTCTTGTGAGTGAGTATGACGGGCAGACCTACCGCCCTAAATACCATGAAGATTTAGTCCACAGTGAAATCTCTCTCCCACCCAACGCACCTAAAGAGTATGCAGACAGAGCCACCTTATGGAACGCTGTTGAACTGTCAGAGAAAGGGCAGAAATCACAGCTTGCAAGAATGCTGAAAGCGTCACTTCCCAACGAATGGAGTTATGAACTTGCGGAGGAAGTCGTGAGGGATTATGTGCAGAGGAATTTTGTTGATAAAGGAATGTGCGCTGACTGGGCGATACATGACAGCGAGAATGATAAAGGACAGCGCAATCTCCATATCCATGTTTTACTCACAATGCGCCCTCTCACTGAAAACGGGGAATGGGGAGCGAAACAGAAGAAAATCTATGACCTTGACGAAAACGGCGAAAAGATACCAGTGATTGATAAAAAGACAGGTCAGCAGAAAGTTGACAAGCAAAACCGTAAACAGTGGAAATGCCACACCGCCGACAGCACCGACTGGAACAGTAAGGAAAACGCCAAGATGTGGCGCAAGGATTTAGCCGACACAATCAATGCCACCAATGAGCAGTTGGGGATTGCGCTTCACTGGGAACACCGTTCTTTTAAGGAGCAAGGCATTGATAAAGAGCCAACTATCCATATCGGGGCAGTTGCCAACGCTTTAGAGCGTAAGGGCATACAGACCGAGAGGGGAAACATCAATCGGGAAATCATCAAAAACAATATGCTGTTAGAACAGGCGAAAGAAATGCTCATGCTTGCCAAGCAGGAACTTCACAGCGCACAGTATGCCAAGATTAAAAATACAGCGGTCAGCGTGAAGAATGAAGTCATGGAAATGATTGCAAAAGTAAGGGAGCGCAAAGGCAGACTTGATTTGCCGATTGTCAGCGGAAAGCACCTAAGAAGAATATCCGACAGAACCGCCTTGCAGTCAGCCGACAATGCAGAAAAATTCATCACGACAAGGAAGATAGACAGCTTTGAGAGCCTTGCGAAATTCACAGCGGATAAGGAACAGAGATACCAAGAGTTGGAAACGGTACATCTTTCAAAGGGGCAGAAACTAAACCGATTAAAGGAACTGTCAAAAATGTATGCCCTCTATGCGCCAATCCAAGCTACCTATAAAGAGAGCCAGTCACTCAAAGGACTTGCGAAAATGAGATACGATAAGGAGCATAAAGAAAGCCTTGCAAAGTACCCCGAACTAAAGGAGCGTATGCAGAGCCTTTTACAGAACGGCGAGAAGATAACGCCTAAACAGTGGAAAGCAGAGATACAGTCTTTGCAATCGGAATATGACAGTATCGGCAAGGAGCAGACCAAAACCGCCACAGAATTAGCTTATGCGGAAGTAATCAGCTACAACAGAAAGAACCTTGAAAGGGAGCTTCAGAACGAGAGCCGACAGCATAGCAGACAACAAAACAAGACTAAGCGGAGGGAGGAAGAAATTTAATGGAAATTCAATAGAAATATGGGTTTGATTGTGGTATTCTGTTAAAGGTACAAAATCGGAATTGATGGAGGATAGTGTTATGAATTTTTTATGTTTTGGCGATAAAAATAATAGGTCAATACTATTTATACATGGAATGGCTTCCACAGCAATGCTTTGCTATGAACCAATTTTAAAACATTTGGCAGATTATTATGTGATATTGGCAGAAGTGGATGGTCACAGTGAAAGAACAGATGAACTTGTCAGTCTTAAAAACAATTGCGACGAGATAGAAAATTACATAATAAATAATCTATCTGGTAATTTGTATTGTCTGTCTGGATTTTCTATGGGAGCAACAATGGCTGTTGAAATTATTGGAAGAGGCAATGTTAATGTCGCTAAAACACATTTGGATGCGGCGTTTCTGACAAAGATGGGCTTGTTGACAAAGCCATATGAATATATATTCTGCAAAGCAATCAAGCGGATTCAAAACGGAAAAGCAATCCCTAAATTTATGATGGACGCCGTTATGGGAAAAGATAACAACAGTATTATCGAAATGCTTTATACGGGCATCACCTCAAATACTATAAAAAATGCGTGTGAATTTGTGTATAGGTATCATATTCCTGAAAGTATAAGAAATTACAAGGGGGTTATTTTGTTCTGGAGAGGCTCAAATGAGCAATATCCAAGAAAGAGCGTTACTTTGTTAAAGAAATATCTGCCTGCTATAGTAGATATAGAGATTGAACATATGGGACATGGGCAGTATTTACACGAGCATAGCGATGAATATGCAAATAAGCTGATTGAATATCTGCAAAGCTGATACAAATTCCTGTGTATCTAAACAACCATTTCCCACAATCAGAACTGAATAAGTAACACAGCGTCAGAGCGTATAGGAAAATCTATGCGCTCTATTTTATTTTAAAGGAGCAGATTTATGAGCAAAGACAGCAATACACAGCAAAGAGCCACCCGACAGCACCCACCCACAAAAATTATTGTGGAAAGGCACTATGTAGGCACTGAAAAAATGGAAACAGTATTCAAGCGGATAGCCGAGGAACAGATAACAAAAAAGGTTAAGGAGATAGCGGCAAACAACGCAAATTAGCACTGGAAACGGAAAAGGGAATATAGTATAATATGAGTTAAGAGGAAGTCCCTTTTCATCAAGGAGGACAAAATGAAAAGGGCAAAACTGAATAACGACAAAATCACTGCTTTATATTGCAGGCTTTCCAAAGACGACGGCACAAACAACGAGAGCATGAGTATCAGCACACAGAAAACCATGCTGAAAGAATATGCCAAGCGCAACGGTTTTCTCAACTGCCAGTTTTACGTTGATGACGGTTACAGCGGTACGAACTATGACCGCCCCGCTTTCCGACAGCTTATCGAGGACATACAGGACGGGGAAGTGTCAACGCTCATCACAAAAGACCTGTCACGTTTGGGGAGGAATTATCTTGAAACGGGTACATATATCGAGGTGTTTTTCCCCAACCATAACGTGCGGTACATTGCAATCAATGACGGTGTGGACTCCATAGACAACGCACAAATGGATATTACGCCGTTTCGCAACATCATCAATGAAATGTACGCAAAGGACACGTCAAGGAAAATCAAGAGCGCACTCCATGCAAGGAGAATGCAGGGCAAGTATATGGCTACTACCGCCCCGTTCGGTTATCAGAAAGACGAGAAAGACCATAACCACCTTGTCATTGATGAAGTGACCGCCCCTGTTGTGGAACTGATTTTCTCAATTGCCGAGGAGGGTGTGGGGCTTCACACTATCTGTAACCGCTTGCGCAAGGCAAAAGTCATTAAGCCGAGTTTCTACAAAAAGGAAATGTTTGAGCGGTACACTGACGAGGAAAAAATGTATGACTGGGATACTGCCTATGTCAGCAAGATTTTACGCAATCCCGTCTATGCAGGAAACCTCACCGTAGCGGAAAGACCGACAAAGACCATGCGTTCCAAGAAAAGACAGTATATCCCGTATGCGGAGCGTGAAATCATCTATGGAACACATGAGCCAATCATTGAACAGAACCGTTGGAACACCGTACAGAAGATTTTGGACGGCAGACCGCCCGTTATCGGGGAAAGCTCAAGCGGATATGACAACATTTTCCGAGGGATTATAAAATGCGCTGATTGTGGGAGTGCCATGCTTGCCAAAGTCGAGCAGAAAAGAAAGCGGAACAACGTACTGGACAAGACTTTCTACTGCTGTACCAAATACCGCAAGTTTGGGAAAGAGGGCTGTTCATCACACACCATTGAGGCGAGGACGGTTCACGAAGTTGTGCTTGCGGACATTCAGAAGCACGCAGGACAGGCACTGGCGGACAGGAAAGCAATGGTAACGGAAATTGCGGAGCGTCTTAATCTCCAACTGTCAGCGGACAAGGAACAGCAGAAAAAGGAACTAAGGCAATGTAAACAGCGAGTGTCGGAAATAGAAAACCTGTATGCCAAACTGTATGAGGATTTGACAAGGGAACTGATAACGGAAAAGCGTTTCCAAATGTTGTCGGCAAGGTATGACAGCGAGCAGGAAGAACTGACAGCCAAGATAAAGGAACTTGAAAAAAGTGCCATAGCGGACAAAGAACAGTTATCTTCCATTGAGCATTTTGCGGAGCAGATAAGCGGTTATGCAGGAATAACGGAACTCAATTTTAAGATAATCAACCAACTTATAGAAAAAATTCTTGTTTCTGAACCCGTAGAGATAGACGGGCAGAAAATTCAACGACTTACTATCCATTACAAGTTCATAGGGGCACTGGAAACCCTTGAATAATGGATATTTTCTAAGTCACCTATTCCAACTATCCAACAGACGCTGGGCGCGAGGGGGAATTGATCTTCCGCTTTGTGTATGGCGTGGCACAGTGTAACAAGCCCATGCGCCGCTTGTGGATTTCCTCAATGGAGGATAAGGCGATCAAGGCGGGCTTTGCCGACCTCAAAGACGGGCGGGACTATGACGCGCTCTATGCTTCCGCATTGTGCAGGGCAAAAGCCGACTGGATAATCGGTATCAACGCGACGCGCCTTTTCTCCTGCCTGTATCACAAGACCTTGAACGTGGGGCGGGTGCAGACCCCCACGCTGAAAATGCTGGTAGAGAGGGGCGAAGCGATCTCCCATTTCAAGAAAGAAAAATACTACCATGTGCGCCTTGACTTATCCGGCGCAGAAGCCGCCAGCGAAAGGATTTCAGATAAGGCGGGAGCCGATACACTGAAAGCGGCTTGTGAAGCGGAAACGGCGGTATGTGTTTCCCTCACTAAAGAGAAAAAGACCGCCGCCCCGCCGAAGCTCTTTGACCTCACTTCCTTACAGCGGGAAGCCAATAAAATCTACGGCTACACGGCGAAACAGACCCTTGACCTTGCACAGACCTTATATGAAAAACGGCTGCTTACCTATCCCCGGACAGACAGCGCATTTCTGACGGATGACATGGGGGAAACGGCGGCAAAGACTGTTACCATGCTGTCCGGCAAGCTGCCTTTTATGGAGGGCGCGGAGTTTACCCCGGACGTTTCCCGGACGCTTGACAGCAGCAAAGTGAGCGACCACCACGCCATTATCCCCACTATGGAGCTTGCAAAGACCGACCCTGCCGCCCTGCCGGAAAGTGAAAGGAATATCCTCACCCTTGCCGGGGCGCGTCTTATTTTCGCTGCCGCCGAGCCGCATATTTTTGAAGCGGTCACGGCGGTTTTCTCATGCGCTGGTACGGAGTTTACGGCACGGGGAAAGACAGTGCTTGCGGGCGGCTGGAAAGAGCTTGAACGCCGCTACCGGGCAACCCTCAAAGGCAAGCCCGACCCGGAGGACGGGGACGAAGAAAACACCCTGCCGGAGCTTTCCGAGGGACAGACCTTTACAAGCCCTACGGCAAAGGTGACAGAGCATTTCACAACGCCGCCGAAGCCCCACAACGAAGCAACTTTGCTTTCAGCAATGGAACGCGCCGGGAACGGGGACACCGACCCGGACGCGGAACGCCGGGGGCTTGGCACTCCCGCCACCCGCGCCGCTGTCATTGAAAAGCTGGTGAAGTCCGGCTTTGCGGAAAGAAAAGGCAAGCAGCTTATCCCCACGCAGAACGGAGCCGCCCTTGTGTCTGTCCTGCCGGATATGCTGACTTCCCCGCAGCTTACCGCCGAATGGGAAAACAATCTGACGCAGATCGCAAAGGGAGCCGCCGACGCTGGGGAGTTTATGCAGCGCATTGAAGCTATGGCGCGGGAGCTGGTAAAGGAAAACACCGCCGCCGACAAAGGCAAGGCGGCTTTCACGGGCGGGGAGGAAAAGCCCTCTATCGGGAAATGCCCCCGTTGCGGTTCCCCCGTCTATGAGGGCAAGAAGAATTTCTACTGCTCTAACCGGGATTGCGCCTTTACCATGTGGAAAAACGACCGTTTCTTTGAGGAAAGAAAAGTTACCTTTACCCCGAAGATTGCCGCCGCCCTCTTAAAGTCCGGCAAGGCGAATGTCAAGGGCTTGTATTCCCCGAAAACAGGCAAAACATATGACGGAACCGTTGTTTTAACTGATACGGGCGGGAAGTATGTCAACTACAAGATAGAGATACCGAAGAAAAAATAAGTTTCGTAGCGTAGCAAGCATAGGAAAAGAGTACCCTTTTCCGTAAATCCCCTTTCGACGCTGACGCGCCGGACGGGGATTTTGCTTGTTGGGAAGTGTCCCAAACCCTCTGTATCTTTAGAGGGTTTTACCCTCTTTGAAAAAATAAAAAACTTTGGCAGAAAGCGCGGGCGCGGTGTAGGACGGACAAGGGAGCCGGAACGCCGCGCCCTTTTTCTGCCCCAACGGAAAGGAGGAATGAAGCTATGGCAGGTTTACGGGAAGCCGTAAGGGACTATCAAGACGAACTGCAAGCGGGGATTGCATGGGTAGCGTTTTGGCGGGAGGGGCGTTCATGGCACAGCGATTATATCTACCTTGAAACGGACGACACCCTCACCCCGGAGGACAGGGGACGCTTGCGGGAGATACAGGAAAAAGACCCCGCCGCCGTTGTCCTAAACGGCTACTATTGCGGTTACTTGGGCGAGGACATGAACCTTGCGGAGCTGACCGCCGGGGTACGCCGCCACTATGAGAACGGCTATAACAACGTGGCTGACTTTATCGAAGCCCACGACGACACCTTACCCCCGGAGCTGTTGGAGGAAGCAAGAGCCGCCGCCCACGCCGCAGGGCTTCCCTTTTCGGAAAAGCCCTACCGGGACGGGGAGGACTTTAACCCCTATGTATTTGACGGGAGCATGAGCATAGAAGATTTCGAGCTTATGCACCGCATGATGAACAAAGAAAGGAGCAAACGCATGAGCGAAACATTTTCAATTCTAATCGACAGCCGCACCCGCTTTGAAACCGGGAAACCGGGCGGCGAGTGGCTTTCCATGCCGACCACTACGGAGCAGCTTCACGCCGTTATGAGAAGCGTCGGCATTACCGCAGAGAACCCGCAGGACTTTTTCATCAACGGTTTTGCAAACACCGAGAAGCAGCCCTTTGACGTGCCGCTTTCCGTGATACAGGGCAGCACCATTGACGAGCTGAATTATTTAGGAAAGCTCTTAGAAATGCAAAGCGACGAGGACAGGGACAAATTCACGGCGGCGGTAACGCTGGGGGAACACGCCGGGAGCGTGAAAGACCTTATCAACCTTGCACAGAACCTTGACTGCTACTGGATATACCCTGCTGTCCGAACCGAAGCCGACTACGGCTATTACCTCATTGACGAGCTGGACGAATTGGAGCTGCCCGAAGAAGTAAAGAAGTATTTCAAGTACGAGGAATACGGGCGGGACGCGGTTCAGAAAGATAAAGGGCAGTTTACCGATCAAGGCTATATCTACAACAACGGCAACACCTTTTCACAGTGGTACAAAGGGCGTGACAATGACATACCGAAAGAATACAAGGTTATGAGCTTCCCGGAGCCGGAACGCCCCGCCCCGGAGAAATCGGATTTTGAAGCGGCAGCGGAACCCGTTTTTGAGCCGCGCCCGGTTGCCCCGATTATCCTTACTTCCAAAAATTCCACCGACAAAATGAAAGAAATCACAGACCGTTTGGAGCATGGAATTATGGGGGTATTTGAAAACGGGCGGTACACCGATTATCTGCAAACCTTATCAAAGTTCCATAATTACAGCTTTAACAACACCGTACTGATTGCCATGCAGGGCGGAACGTTTGTCAAAGGCTACCAGCAATGGAAAAAGGAATTTGACCGCCATGTAAAGCCCGACGAGAAATCTATCAAGATACTTGCACCGTCCCCCTACATAGTCAAGCGGGAGGTTGAAAAGATTGACCCGCAAACCCAAAAGCCCATAATCGGCAAAGACGGGAAGCCCGTCACGGAAACAAAGGAAATCCAAATCCCCGCCTTTAAGATAGTGTCTGTTTTTGACGTATCACAGACCGAGGGGAAAGAGATACCGGGCATTACGGATAACGAATTGACAGGCGACGTGGAGCAATACCGGGACTTTTTTACCGCCCTTGAAAGGACTTCCCCCTTTGCTATGGGCTTTGAAGCGTTGGAGGGTACAGTAAAGGGACGCTGCTTTTATGACGGGCAGCGCATAGCGATCAACGAGGGAATGAGCGAGCTTCAGAACGTAAAGACCGCTATCCATGAAATCGCCCACGCGACGCTGCACAACATAGACCGGGACGCGCCGGAACGCCCCGACCGAAGCACAAGGGAGGTACAGGCGGAAAGTATCGCTTACACCGTATGCCAGCACTACGGGCTTGACACGTCCGACTACTCTTTCAATTACATTGCCACATGGAGCAGCGGGCGGGAGCTTGCAGAGCTGAAAAAATCCCTTGCCACAATCCGCAGCACCGCCGCCGATCTGATTAACACCATTGACGGGCATTTAGCGGAAATCAGAAAAGAACGGGAAGCGGAGAAAGCACAGGAAGCTGAAAAAGAGCCGACACCCGACCTTTCGGCAGAGCCAACGGTCACAATCCTTTGGAGTGAAAGCAGCCAGCTACGGGAGGGCGAAACAATCCCCCTGTCCCGTGCCGATACCCTGTTTGCGGTGCTGGACGAAGCCAGCCTTGATACGCCCCGTTATTTCAAGACGAGATTTCAGATTGATTATGTAATGAACGGAAAGCCCGACCATTACGAGGGGCAACAGGATTTTGGCGACGGGGACGGTTCCCTTATGGAGCATATCGAACAGCACCATACCTTTTATCTGAACGATAAAGAGTGGGAAAACTACCTTTTACAGCATGAGGGCAAGGAAGCACTGGAAGCCGACAAGGAACAGCGGGCAATGCTGCTGAATGAGTTTATCCCCTATCTGAAACTGCATTGCAGTTTATCCGAAATGGAGCGTATCGCCGGAGGAGCCTTGTTAGCCGGGGAGAGCCTTACCCCAACGGAAACCGCCTACCATACCGCCATGCAAGCCTACGTTGCCGAGTGCCGGGGGCTTATCAATCAAGGCGAATACCATTTGCCGCCCGTCCCACAGCTCAAAGATTTTGACGTGGAGCTTGCCGCCTACAAGGAACACGTCAAGGCAGAAATCGCACAGGAAGCGGCAGACGCGGGAATGACCGTGGAGGAATACGCCGCTAATGGGTATGAGCCTTACACCACGCCGGAGCCGGAAGCAGCGCAGACCGCCGAACCGCAGGAGCCGGGAGAACCCAAAGCACAGGAAAAGCCGCAGGAGCCGGAAAGCACCGCTTCCGAAAAGGCAGACACACCGGAACAGGCAGAGCCAACCACCAGCGAAGCGGCGCAGACTTCTACCCCGGAGCCGACGGAAACAACGGTTACATACTACCCGATCAATGAGAACGCCGCCCGTCATGCAAATACGGTAAATAGCTTTTATGATTACAAGCCCGGAAGCGCAACGGCAGAATACCGCCACTATGTAGACGAAGCCGCCGAGATTGCCGCAAGGCAGAAAAGACGTGTTGACCCCTCTTTCCATGAACGGATTGACGGGCTGCTTGACGCTTACGCCCGGAAACTGGCGGCAAACATGAATAAGGGCTATGAAATCGCGGGGCGCGTCCCCTCTATCCTTATTGCAGGGGGAAGCAATTTCCCTGTCCGTAAAAAGGAGAAACAGAACGCCGCCGCAGATAAGAACATGGAGGAATACCGTGAGATACAGGGCTTGCTTGACAAAATCCGCAGTACGGGCATGGGCGGTATCAGTGCCGACGACCCCAACGCTGTTTCTAAGCTGGAAAGCAAACTTGCAAAGCTGGAAGCCTTGCAGGAAACCATGAAAGCGGTCAACGCCTACTACCGAAAGAATAAGACCCTTGACGGCTGCCCCCATTTATCCCCGGAGCAGATCGAAAAGCTGAAAGCGTCCATGTCCGGCAGCTACCGGGCGAACCCGAAACCTTTTGAGAGCTACCAGCTATCCAACAACAACGCGGAAATCCACAGGCTGAAAGACCGCATTACCGCCCTTGCCCGGAGGAAAGAGCTTGGATATGTGGGCTGGGAGTTTGACGGGGGACGTGTGGAAGCCAACACAGCCGATAACCGCTTGCAGATTTTCTTTGATGAAAAGCCGGATAAGGAGATACGGGAGGAACTCAAAGGGAACGGCTTCCGCTATGCGCCCAGCGCGGAAGCATGGCAGCGGCAGCTAAACGAAAATGCGATCTACGCCGCCGACCGTATAGGGTGCATACAGCCCCTTACCGGGGAAAGCCCCACCGAGTTACAGAAGCGGGCAAGGCAGGAAGCCGCCGCACAGAAAGAAGCCGCCCCGGAACAGCCGCAGGAGGAAGCACAGGGCGCGGAGCCGGGAACCACGGACACGCCGGAGAAACCTTTTGAGCCGGAAAGCATTTATAAGGTGCGGCAGAACCCATACAGCGACAGTCCGGAAAACAGCTCTATCTTGCAGGAGTATGTGACACAGGAAAACGGCATGGCAAAGCTGGGGGACATTCTCTACACAGGAACGCCGGAGAAATGCCGGGAGCTTTTGGGGAAGCTGGAAGCCGGGGAGCTGACACAGGGCGACGTGAAAGAACTCTATGCAAAGGCACAGGAAGTACAGCCCGCAGCCGAGCCGGGACAGGAAACGCCGGAGCCGACCGCCGCAGAGAAAGAGCCGGACAAGGACACCTTTACCATTTACCAGCTAAAGCGCGGCGACGAAACAAGGGACTACCGCTTTGAACCTTACGATCGCTTACAGGCGGCGGGGCTTTCCGTGGAAGCGGCGAATTATGACCTTATCTATACCGCGCCACTTGCGCCGGATATGACGCTTGAAGATATTTCCGTCCGTTTCAATATCGACCACCCGAAAGATTTTAAGGGACACAGCCTTTCAACCTCTGACGTGGTAGTGCTTCATCAGAACGGACAGGACACCGCCCACTATGCAGACAGTTACGGTTATCGGGAAGTGCCGGAGTTTTTACAGGAGCAGACACCGCAGCTTACCCCCGACACCCGCATGACCGGGGAGCAGATCAGAACGCCACGGGGGAGCTTTTCTGTAACCGATATGACCGCCGAGCAAATGCGGGAAGCCGGGTACGGGCTTCACCACACGTCGGAGGACGGAAAATATCTCATTATGGGGAACGGGACACAGGCGTTTGCAGTCGCCGCAGAGCAGCCGGAAAAGGCAAACCCCTTAAAGCACGTCGAGGACGCTATCGAGCAGAACGACAATAATTTTGACGGTATCATCAACAACACGCCCACCCCTACCGCCGACGAGCTGGAAGCAAAGGCGAGAAGCGGCGAACAGATCTCCCTTGCCGAGTATGCCGCTGCACTGAAAGCGGATAAGGAACAGGGCAAGAAAGCGGAGCCGGGGAAAAAGCCGGAAAAGAAGCCCTCTATCCGGGCGCAGCTTAAAGCCGACAAGGAACGGGCGGCGCAAAAGAAACAGGCAAGAAGTAAGTCGCAGGACTTGGAAAGGAGCTGACCCTATGGGGAAACGGAATAAATTTGAAAATGTGGATGTGCTGGCTTCCCTTGAAGCCATTCTGAAACAGAACACGGGATTTTATCAGAGCGATTTTGACATTGACAAACAGATCATTGCGGAAAAGGCGGCAAGCCCCAGCAAGGAGGATAAAACCCTCTTGTGGCTTTCCCGCCCGTCCGGGACGTACTGTTTCCGGGAGCGTGACATTTTCATCAGCGACACCGCCCCGCACAACACATGGCGTTATTACAAGGAGCAGAGCCGCGACCCTATTCTTGCGTATGCCGTAGAGCTGACCGGGACAGAGGGCGGGAAGATCAAGGGCAACCTGTATGAGCTGGACTATGAAAAGCACTATGAGCGCGTCAAAGACAATACCCTTGCAGCCGGGACGGTGACGCTTGTGTATGAGCATGGTACGCGGGAGCAGCCCGCAGACCGACGCTTTGACGGTTATCCCGACCCCCAGCTTGGGAAGTTTGAACGCTTCGAGGTACAGCCCCAAAACCCGGAAGCCCTGCAATTTCTGTTACAGGAGGAAAAGGAAAGCCGGGACAAACTGAAACCGGGGGATTTTAAGGAGCATATCGCCGCATTGCATGAGGGCATGATCGAACGGGAAGCGCGGCGCATTGTGGCAGACATGAAAAAGCTGTCTGCCCCCAACAGCCCGGACAAATCTCATTTCATGGTGGAGCTGTCCCCGTCCTTTATGCGGCTTGCTTCCACAAAGGACACAGAACGTCTTTTCTCCATGCTGCCCTACAAGACCCTTGCTTTCTCACAAATCAAGAACAGCTACGGCACATACGCGCTGATCGGCAAGGACGAGAACCGGGACAGGCAGATAAGGAAGCCCCGCCCCTCTGTCCGGGCGCAGCTTGCACAGGACAAAAAGAGAACCGCCCCGAAGAAAGCGGCGGCGAAAACACAAAATCACGGATTGGAGGTATGAGCATGAACACATATAATAATTTTACGGTTGAGGAAACCAACCTTTTGAGTATCTACATGACAGGCAGCAAGGAGGGGCTTTTGGTGGCTATGAACGCCGCGCTGCCCTTTATGGAGGGGGAAATGCGGGACTTTGCCGCCCGTACCCTTGCCAAAGTAGGGCGCATGACCGAAGCGGAATTTGCGGGGCTTGCCCTTTACCCCGCCGACGAGGTATGAACGGGATCAAGCGGCTCACGCCGCCCCAAAGCCGGAAAGTCAACGCCCTTGTGCGCCGGACGTGCTGCAATTATGATAGTGGAAACTGTATCTTGCTGGACGACGGGGACGAGTGCGTATGTCCGCAGCTTATTTCCTATTCCCTGCTCTGTAAATGGTTCCGTATCGCCGTACTGCCCGCAGATAAGGAGCTGTACGCCGAGCTTTACCATGCGGAGGATATGCGGCGGTGTAGCGTGTGCGGCTCACCTTTTGCGTCCAGCTCTAACCGGGCGATCTACTGCCCCGACTGCCGGAAGCGTATCACCCGCAGACAGACCGCCGAGCGTATGAGAAAACTACGGGCGAATGTGACGCGATAGGGACGAAATAAGCCTTGATTTATGCGGCTTTCCGGGCGGGAAAATAAGGCGGCAAGGGATTTATACCTTTACCCCCGAAAATGCGGTTCTATTGCGTAACAATCCAATCTCTGCACCCATGAGAAAACCGGGGCGCGGTGGCTACTGAAAAGCTGCCGCGTCCCGGCTCTTTTTTTGTGCTTTTATCCGCGCTCTGTCTGCCGTTCCCGTTCCGGCTGTTTTTCTGACTGTAAAATACTGTCTATGTTCCGCTTGATAACGTCGTACTTCGCAACCTGTTTTTTCAGCTTGCCATAGTCGGCGTAAAGGCTTTCTTTTTGCGCTTGGAGTTTTTCATACTCTGCTTGCAGAACGGGGACGCTGGGGAGCTTGCCGCCGATCTGCGCTGCCTTTAGTGCCTTTGCCGCCGCTTCATGGAGGATAATACCCCGTTCATGCTCTGCCCGGTACTTCTCCTTGTTCCGGGCTTTGCGGTAGACTTCATAAAGGGGCTTTGTCTTTTGGTAGGTAGTGACGTTCTTAATCAGCAATGCCATATCAGAAAGCCGCTTTTCCACTTCCTTTAGGCTGTCCCCCGTCTGTTCGCTTGCCGTGGTGATTTCCTCTATCCGGGACAGCAGATCGGCGTACTGCTCAATCTTATTTTCGGTAAGGAAATTCATAGTCTTTGCTGCCTGTTTCAGATTGTGGATTTTCGCCCACTGTTCATAGCCCCGGCTCTGTTGTGCCTTGATACTGTTCTCAATGTCAATGAGAAGATTAACGCCCCTGCGCTCTGTCTTGGGAGCTTTGGCGGCACGGGTGCGCTTGCCCGCTATCCGTTCCCTTATGGCTTCCTCTGTATAATCTGCGCCGAGGGTTTTAAGGCGGGTAAACCGTTCCTGCCCCGGTGCGCGGCATGACACATATTTTCCCGGCTTGATCTCATAGCCCGCCGCCTGTAACCGCTGCAATAGTTCTTCAAAGCTGGAAACTTGGGGAATGAACGCGTCCACGGCAATCTTTAGCTTGCCTTTCCAGCTTGTCCCGGTTTTCTCCGCTTGATATTCTGCATAGCTCTTTCCCTTGCTGCCTTTACCGGGAACGACGACGGAAAGCCCGTTGTCCCGGCACAGCTTGTCACTCATGTTCCGTATGCCATAATACGTCCGTTTGTTGGAAACGTACTTGTGATGATCTACGAAGTTGACCGCGCAGAAAATAATGTGGTTATGGATATGCCCCTTGTCAATGTGCGTCGTGAGTACATATTCATGCTGCCCCTTTGTCACCGCGTCGGCAAGCTGCCGCCCGATCTCATGGGCTTTCTCATAGTCCACTTCCCCCGGCGCAAAGGATTGTATCAAGTGAAAGGCTAAATTATTGCCCTTATCCCGCGCTTGCGAGAGGGTATAGCTAAACTCAATATCTGCCGTTTCATAGCTGCACCCGAAAGAGGACACCAGCATTTTTCCGTCCGTCTTGTCCGGGTTTTCGATATAGTCAAGGGCTTTGCTCAAAGTGCTTTTAACAGGCTTAATCTTTGTAACCGCCATATTTCCGCAAGCACCCCCTTGATTTCCTCTATATCCTCTTTGTAGGCGTTTCCCGTCGCGTTTACGCGACGTGCGATCTGATTAACATTGACACCGATTTTCTGTATCTCTGCTGTCATTGCTTTTATGTCCGTGTGGTCTACTTGGATAATGTACCCGTCAATGGCGATTTTGCGCAGATATGCCGCCATGTTGCTTGTGGGGACGAGCTTCATTTTTTCCTCAATCAAGTTGCGTTCTTCCTCTGTCACATAGAATTTGACCTGTACCGTCCTTTTGCGTCCGTTCATAGTTTTTCGCTCCTTTCCGTTCTCATAGAGGGTTTGGGACACTTCCCAACAAGCCATTTCTGACCGACGGGGCGGGCAGAAATACGGAAAAGGGTACTCTTTTCCTATGCTTGCTATCCTACTCACTATCCCCTTGAAAAGAGCTTATTTGTTGCATTTTTCTCTGAATTTGGTGCAAAAAAATATTGCAGCACAAAAACGGCTGCAACTATCCTAACCAGCAACGGAAAAAGGGAACAGCGGTCTAATCGTCTGTCCCTTTGGCTTCCTGTATTCCCTTTGCCGTAGCAGTGATAATCGTCAAGTCTTTCTTATCCATGCTGTCAAGCAATGTATCGAGCTGCCGCCGCTGCGTGGACTTTTCCGCTTCCTTTTCCGAAAAAAGAAACTGGTCTACGGATATATCATAGCGGAGCATAAGCTCAAAGAATATCTGTACGCTGGGGTGCTGCCCCTTGTTCTCAATATTCGCAAGGTAACGCGGGGATATATACATTTCGTCGCACACCTTTTTCCTGCTTTCCTTACGCCCTTTACGCGCCGCTTTGATTGCTTCACCAAAAGCCTTAAAATCATATTGTGGTACTGGTCTTTTTGCCATATTCATTCACCCTACTACATTTTACTGTTCACCTTTCTTTTTGGATATGTTTACACAGTTCTATCAGTTAGCTGAAATAATTCCTATATCCAGCAAAATTTGTCTTGAAGTTATTCGGCTGGACGCATATAATTATACTGATAGAAGTTAGAGAAAGGGTGAATGAAGATGTTAGAGTATATTTCTGCCCCGGAAGCAGCGCAAAAATGGGGCATTTCAGAAAGACGGGTGCAAAAGCTATGTGAGGAAAACCGTATACCGGGTGTAGCAAAATTTAGTCGGCTATGGCTGATACCAAAAGACGCTGAAAAACCAACAGATGCCCGGTTGAAAGCAGAAAGGAAGAAAAAACATGAATAAAGTTTTAATTATTGATGATGATAAAGAGCTTTGCACACTTATGAAAAAATGCGTAGAGCAGGAAAACCTTACTGCGGTTGTTGCAGGCGGCGGTATAGAGGGCTTGCAGATGTTGGAGGAAAACAAAAATGTCTGTTCACTTATTATTCTTGATATTATGATGCCCGATTTAGACGGTTTTCAAGTATTGCAGCAAATACGGCAGACAAGCAATGTCCCCGTTCTTATGCTCACTGCAAAAAGCAATGAAGAAGATAAAGTGTCCGGTTTACGAATGGGGGCAGACGATTATCTGACAAAGCCATTTAGCATTAACGAGCTTATGGCGCGTGTCAATTCCCTTATCCGGCGTTATACCCTGCTCAATCCAACTTCCAGCACCGAAACGGATTGTATGGTGTTTCAAGGAATGACTATTGATAATCTTAATCGTCTTGTTTTTATGAACGACGTACAAGTGGAGCTTACAGGAAAAGAATTTGATCTGCTCTCTTTTCTTGCGGCGAACAAAGGGAAAGTATTTACGAAAAAGCAGATTTATACCCATGTATGGGAGGAAGAATATGCTTTTGATGATAGCAATATCATGTCTTTTATCAGCAAATTACGAAAAAAAATTGAACCAGACCCGGAACACCCTTTTTATATTTTAACCGTCCGTGGCGTTGGTTATCGTTTTAACAGGGAGGCATAACATGAATGTTAATCTGTTTTTATTGATTGCGTTTTGTATCGCACTTTTATTTATCTTGTTTCTTGTCAAAAAACTTAGGAGTGTACGGGGACAACTATCTATTATCGAAGAAGCCCTTGAAGATATAAAATCCGGGAATTTAAACCGCCGTATGTTGACTAAAAAGAACGATATGACAAGAAAAATCTGCTACGGTATAAACGATATTGCAATGAACAGCCAAACACAGCTTATCAAGCAAAAACAATCTGAACAGGCATATAAACGGTTAATGACAAGTATTTCCCATGATGTAAAAACTCCCCTTGCTTCTTTGGTTGGTTATTTGGAAGCAATAGAATGTAAGATCGTTGCAGGAGAAGAAAAAGACGAATATGTTCACGTTGCATTTGAGAAAGCTCACTACCTAAAGCATTTCGTGGAAAATCTCTTTGAGTGGGTAAAACTGGACTCCGGGGAACAGATTTTTCATTTTGAAACTTTAGACCTAAACGAATTATCCCGGAATATTATAGTTGATTGGATTTCTATTTTAGAAAATAGTAATTTTGACTATGCGTTTGATATACCGGAAGCAGAATATCTTATGCGTATAGATGCAAACGCTTATAGTCGCATCCTCAACAATCTGTTGCAGAATGTTCTTATCCATAGCAAGGGAAGTAAAATAGTATTCCATGTTTTTGAAGATAATTTGCAAGCTAAAATCACTATAACAGATAATGGAAAAGGAATATCTCCCGATCATCTGCCACATATTTTTGAAAGAATGTACCAATGCGATCAGTCACGGTCTGCTGGTGGAAATGGATTAGGCTTATCAATCGTAAAAGAACTTGTAGCTGCTCACAAAGGAACAATCACCGTTGATAGCACTCCCAATAGGGGGACTGCATTTACCGTATTACTTCCGAAATCCCTGTAATAATACGGGGATTTTTCAGTTTGTCAAATTTCGCTTAACTGTAAAAACATGAAAAAAGCAAGGTTTCGGCAAGGTTTTGGCAAGGTTAGCGTGATAGAATAGCAAATATGAAAAGGAGGTTTCGCAATGAGCAAATATGTAATCGAAACAAAAAATCTTACCAAACAATACGGAACACAAAAAAGCGTTGCAGATCTGAATATCCATGTAAGGCAAGGACGCATCTACGGTCTGCTTGGCAGAAACGGAGCCGGAAAGACAACGACCATGAAAATGCTGCTTGGGCTGACACAGCCCACTTCCGGGGAAGTTACAATTTGGGGAAAGCCTTTACGGACAAATGAGAAAAAGCTGTTGCCCCGGATTGGCAGTCTGATTGAATCCCCCGGATTTTACCCGAACTTGACTGCCACAGAAAACCTGCGCATTTTTGCAACCCTACGGGGAGTGCCGAACCGTAATGCAATTAAAAATGCGCTTGATTTAGTGGGGCTTCCCTATAAAGACAAAAAACTGTTTTCCCAATATTCCCTTGGCATGAAGCAGCGGTTGGCGATTGCCCTTGCCATTATGCACGACCCGGAGCTTTTGATTTTGGACGAACCGATTAACGGTCTTGACCCAATTGGAATTGCGGAAGTGCGCTCTTTTATCCGTGACCTCTGTACTGAAAGAGGGAAAACAATATTGATTTCCAGCCATATTCTTTCCGAGATTGCATTGTTGGCTGATGATATAGGCATTATCGACCACGGCGCATTATTGGAGGAAGAAAGCCTTGCAGAACTGGAAGCAAAGAGCAGCAGACATATCCGTTTTACCGTTTCCAGTACAACACAGGCGGCAAGAATTTTAGAACGAGGTTTCCATGAAACGCAGTTTACCATACAGGACGACTACAAGATGCGTCTGCATAATTTAGATATTTCTGTCGGGGAAATTGTAACCGCCTTTGTCGAAAACGGGCTTACCGTATCAGAAGCCTATATCTGCGAAGAAAGCCTTGAAGATTATTTTAAGCGTGTAACAGGGGGTGAAGGGATTGCTTGATCTTATAAAGTGTGAATTTATGAAATTAAAGAGAAAGAAATTTATCCCTTTTGTGTTTTTGTCTGCCTTTTTATTCCCTATTCCTATCACATTCCTTATGGCAACACCGAGGATGCTGGAACGGTATCCGAACAAAACGGTTCTTTTTGACGGATTATTCAATATGGTTATGGGATATGGTGTTATCTTTCTTCTGCCATGTATTATTGGGGTCATTGCTGCTATGTTGTTTTTTATGGAGCGTGATAATGACACGTTCAAAAATTTACGCACAATCCCGATAACAAGTACTCAAATGATTATGGCAAAAATCATTGTCCTGTTTGCTTTTGGAATTATTTTTTGTCTTGCTTCCATGTTTGCTACTGTTATTTGTGGTAGTTTCTCAATGGAAATACATGGGATTGCCTATAAACTATTAGTTGCAATCGAGCTTGGTATTTTTATTACAGCAGGAACTTTGCCTATAATTGTACTTGTTGTTTTTTTCAGCAAGACATATATTTTTTCCATTTTATTATGTGTGTTTTACAGTGTGGCAAGCCTTACCGTTGAAACACTATTCGGGACATTGCCTAAATGGTTATGTTGGCTTCTGCCGATCCCCATGACAACGCTCTGGGGTGCGGGAGATATGGTAAAACACGGGTTTCCATTAAACGTAACAGCTTTGGAAAAGATTATTCCGTCAACCTTTCAGACGGTTCTCATTTTAGGGCTAATGGCTGTTATATCAATCTATTTAATAGATTTCTTATACAAGAAAAGGGGGGAATAATGATGTGTCGGATTATCAAAACAGAATTATGGAAGCTAAAGAGATACCATGTCATTTGGGCAGGTGTTCTGTTAATGTTTCTTTCTGTCGGAATTACTCTTTTTAGTTCTACCGCATTAGACGGTACAGTTTGGACGTTTCCGCATTTGGCAGAGCGGGTCATTCAAAATAATACGACAACCATTTTTCCTATGTGTATTACTCTGATTGCAGGATATGTTATTGCGCGTGAGAAATCTGATGATACCTTAAAGAGCATTATGACAATACCTGTTTCCTATCCCGCGTTGATTGGAGGAAAACTGATTATTTGCGGCTTCCTGTCCGTATTTTTGGGTATAGCGAGTACGGCTTTTACTGTCGCTGCGGAATTACTTGTTGGCTTTCCGGGATTTTCGGCAACAGCCGTAATACAGGCTTTGATACAGATTACTCTTAATACTTTATTTTTATATATAGCCGTAACGCCGATTATAGCCTTTACCGCCCGTATCCCTAACGGACACATGATAGGTGTCATTCTTGCATTTGTCTATGGTTATGGAGGAATGTTTGCGGCAGGAAACATGACGCTTGCAAACATCTATCCTATAACAGCAAGTATGGGACTAATTCAGTATCGGAGCTACGACGCAGCCGTATATTGGAATATTGGATTATGTAGTATTAGCATGATTACTGTTTTATTGATTTCTGCGGCTATTGTAGCCACAACAAAAAATGCTTCGTCGGCAAAAATCGTAAAAAAGGTAAAAAAAACCGTTCCCAAAAAAGGTTGGTAACAGGAGGGCTTTCACATGAAGAAAAAAATATTATTTGGAATTGGTGTTGTCTTTTTAATTGTAATTTGTTTTGGCGTTTTTCTGCTTTCAGGGGCAGGCAGCACCTACTATTATTCGCAGATTGACAACAGCAAGATCGAACAGACGGAATCTGCCGGAGGTGTAATTAACTTCGAAGGGAGCATGGATTTCTCCTATACGCTGCGCTGCTATGACGAGGACGGAAACGAAAAGGACATTACCTTTGGAACGTCAAGGGAATTGAAAGAGTACGCTTTTATTCGTCTGACGGTAATGCCTATTCGCGGTGTCCTCGAATGGAGCGAGATACAATATGACGAGCTTCCGATAGCTGTTCAAGAGCAATATACCTTACCAAAATAATTCAGTGAAGAATAACGTCTGCTAAGTTAATAGCAAATCTGCCGCACGACGGCAAAAGAAAAAAAGCCGTCGTACAGCAGAAGTATTTTCACATTCCTATTCTTATGCGGCGGCTTTTGAGAAATCAAAGCCGCCGTTTCTTTTTTATCTTCTCAAGGAATGACGTGGTTTCACTGTTAAAAGCGGCGGCTAAAGGAGGTAGCCGCCATGAAGCACACACCCTATCGACAAAATCCGACGGTCATTGACATATCAAAAAAAGCCCGTCCACCACCGGGGAAAATTCCGCTTATCAATATGAACTGTCTAATCATCTTAATACAGTTATCAATGCTATTTTGCCTGTCCGCATTTTTTGTGGGCGGGCTTTTTTTGCGCCCTTTGGTTTTCTTAAAAAGCTGCTTGGAAAGCGCAACAAAAGAGCCTTTTCCATACGGATAGGGTGTGAAAGGGGACGGAAGGACAAGCCTTTTGTCTTTTACACCACGAAGGAAGGAGGTGAACTCTATGGAGCTATCTTCTTCTGAAATGAAAACGATCCAACATCAGTATGACGCACTTGCAAAAAAAGTCCTCAAAGGCGAAGCAAGAAGTTATTACCGGGAGCTTTCCAAACGCGCAGCCCTTGAAGTGAATTTTTCGGAAATGAGCGAAGCGGAACTCTCACAGCTTTACACGCTGGACGAGTACGAGAGCGATTACTACCGCTTTGAAGTGTCCGGCTATGATGTGCTTGTGAAAAATGAGCTGCTTGGCGAAGCCTTACAAGCCCTGCCCGAAAAGAAGCGTGACATTATCCTTTTGTCATACTTTTTGGATATGAGCGACGAGGAAATAGGCGGTCTGCTGAATGTTGTGCGCAGTACGATTTTCCGGCACAGGAAAACCGCGCTTGAAAAAATCAAACTGTATATGGAGGGAAAAACAGATGAACAGAAATAAAAAATCCGTTGCCCTGTTGCCGTTCCCTGTTATTGCAGCAGCGGCGGGCGGCGACACGGAAGCCATGTGCGCAGTTTTGAAGCATTACGAGGGTTACATAGCGACGCTCTGCACCCGGACGCTGAAAGACGACGCGGGCAATACTTATTCCTACGTTGACGAGGAAATGAAGAACAGGCTGCAAGTGCGGCTGATTACCCGCACCCTTGCCTTTAACGTAGGCTAAACACAGGCTGTCCCCAGCGGGGCGCGTCCCCCTTTCCGCGCTTCCGCTTCCGGGCTGCTTGTCATTTCACCGGGGCATACCGCCCAGCGCGGTATGCTTCCGTGAGCCGACAAGCTCTTGATTTTGAACCTTGACAAAGAAAGCGGCGCAAGATAACGGCAGCGCAGCATAGGGCAGATCGGATACGTCCCTTTTGCGCCGAGCCATACGGCGGGTGCGCCACGACGCTATCCCGGCGGGGTTTTCTTTTCCCTGCCGGGACAGCCGAGCGACCAACACCGCGCCGGGGAGCAAGTTTAGCAGCTTGCGGGCGACGACAGCGCAGGATATATAATGATACTCCCTTACCGCCACAGTCCGAGCGTTAAAAGCGTCGCAGGCAATGGGTAGGGCTGCATGAGAACCATGCAGGGGTGAAACTCCCGTGAGGTTACGCTGATAACCGTCCGATCACAGCCCCTTTTTCACAATTAACCTTTTACCCATTTTTGAAAGGGGGATATATAGAATGAGCAATGCTGATGTGCCTATTTGGGAAAAGTACACGCTTACCATTGAGGAAGCGTCAAAATATTTCCGCATTGGGGAAAACAAGTTGCGGAAACTTGCAGAAGAAAATCCTACGGCGGGCTGGATATTCTTGAACGGCAACCGTATTCAGATCAAGAGGAAACAGTTTGAAAAGATCATTGACACGCTGGACGCAATTTAGCGAAAAAGATAGTGAAAAGGAGCCTTGAATGTGCTATAATAAGATTAGGCATATCAAGGCTCTTTCCGACACGGAAAGGAGCAAAAACAATGTCGGAGAAAAGACGTGATAATAGAAACCGCATTTTGCGTTCGGGAGAGAGCCAGAGAAAAGACGGGAGATATGCTTACAAATATACCGATACTTTTGGTAAAGTGCAATTTGTCTATGCGTGGAAGTTAGTGCCTACGGACAAGACCCCTGCCGGGAAGCGTGACGACATATCCCTTAGAGAAAAGGAAAAAGAGATACAGAAAGACCTTGACGACGGGATAGACACAATCGGAAAGAAAATGACCGTCTGCGAGCTTTACGCGAAGCAGAACCGCCACCGGGGGAATGTAAGGCACAACACCACAAAGGGGCGCGAACGGCTGATGAAGCTGCTGGAAGCGGATAAACTTGGTTCCTGCCCCATTGACAGTGTGAAGCTGTCCGACGCGAAAGAATGGGCGTTGCGCATGAAAGAAAAGGGAATATCCTACAAGACCATAAGCAATGACAAGCGTTCTCTAAAAGCTGCTTTTTACACAGCGATACAGGACGACTGCATAAGGAAAAATCCCTTTGACTTCCAGCTAAACACCGTGATCGAGGACGACACGGAGCCGAAAGTACCCCTCACAGGAGAACAGGAAGAAAGCCTTTTATCCTTTATGCAAGGTGATAGCGTCTATCAGAAATACCGTGACGAGGTTATCATACTGCTGGGGACAGGGCTTAGGATATCCGAACTCTGCGGACTGACTGAAACCGACCTTGATTTTGAAAACCGGGTAATCAATGTAGACCACCAGCTTTTACGGAGCGCGGAAACAGGCTACTACATAGAGAAACCCAAAACGCAGAGCGGTATCAGACAAATTCCAATGAGTGAAAAAGTGTATGAAGCGTTGGGGCGCGTGTTGGAGAACCGCAAGGGAGCGAAGAAGATCACCATTGACGGTTACAGCAATTTCCTTTTCCTCAACCGGGACGGCTGCCCGAAAACGAATGTGAACTACGCAACCATGTTCCGGGGGCTTGCGAAAAAGTACAACAAGTGCCATGAGGAAGCCTTACCTAAAGTAATGACACCCCACACCCTGCGCCATACGTTCTGCACCAACTTAGCCAATGCGGGCATGAACCCGAAAGCGTTACAGTATATCATGGGACATTCCAACATCACCATGACGCTGAACTATTACGCACACGCAACTTTCGCTTCCGCAAAGGCTGAAATGGAAAGGCTGATTGCAGCATAACCGCAGACGGATTTACTACTTCTTTTACTACCATTGAGAGGGAAAACCTAAGAAGTTTTGAGGGTATATAAGAACTTCTCCCCATATCTAAAATGCCGGGAAAGCCCGAAAATACGGGCTATACCGACATATAAGAACTTCTAAAGAGATAATCTAAATTCACCATAAATTTTAGCAATAATATTTGGAATGTTAAGAATCCAGAAGCAATTTTAGAGGAATTGGGCATCCAGCTATACGATAGCCACATTGCAAAAATCCGTGTACTTATGGAACGGGCATTTTCAGATTATGATACAAAGTATGACTTAAAATCAGCTGATCGCTTTGCAGCATCTCTTTATTATAAGTCCTCTCAATATTCTGCATCAATCCGGTATGGACTCAGCAATTTTCTTGCTATTACTGGAAACTTTCCAGAGAAATTTCCATCATGCTCATCGTGGAAATTGAAAAAGTTGATTGATGACATGATTAGAAAAGTAATTGAGTCCTCTGATTGGCGGATTATAGCGACAATGGAGAACAATTTTCAGCTTTTTGCTGAGGCAAGTCCATTATGCTTTACAAAATCCGTTCAGGATGCTATTACTGCTGAGGATAGCGGTCTGTGTTCCTATTTGTCGGAATCTGAAGATTTATTTGGTAAACAGTTTTATGGCTCCCGGTTGGTTTACGCACTTACACTAGTTTCCTGTAAACAGGAATTCTTTTCCCATGCGTGTTTTTCTGCTTTCTGTGTTCTAAAAATACGGCCTGAGCATCTTGAGACTTTGACATCAATATTTCTGCCATGGGCGTCCAAAACAGAGGCTCCTTTTCCACAACGTATTTCAATAATCAAGCAGTTTTTTGAAGAGGATGATGCCTTGGCGTGGGAGTTTTTATGCACACTTTTGCCTGGACAAACAACAACTTGCGGAGCATTTGAGAAGCCTAAATATTTGGCCTGCAAAATTGAAGAACGAAACTCAAACTCAGATACTTACTGGGAAGAATCTGATGCTTATTTAGAACTTGCGATCGAAAAAGGTACCAGTCATAAAAAACGGCTTTTGGCGCTGCTGGAATTTCTTGATAAAACCCCGGAAGATATATTTTACAAGATGTTGATCGCAGTTGAGACAGCCAGTTTAAACTACACAGATGACGAAAAATACGATATTTGGAACGAATTATTGAACCTTTTCTGTAAACACAAACAGTTTTCTGATGCAGACTGGACAATGCCAGAAGAACCCTTAGATGCAATTGCGTCATTGGCAGAGAAGATAGCTCCAAAAGATCGGCGAATAAAAATCCGGCGGCTATTTCAAAATGAGACACACGATATTTTGCCAGAGAAGTATAATTCATATGTTGAAAGGGACACAGTGTTAATCATGTTGCGTTCAAAAGAGTTGGACTGGTGTTATCAAACCTATGGATTGGAATTACTTGTTTGTTGTATTGATTCATTTGACTCAGTGCGATCTGTCGGTTCCATTTTAGCAAGATTGAACTTTACAGGCGAATGCGACAACAACATCTATGAATGGTTAGCCTCTTCACATGACAAACGCAAGGCATTAGCAAAAGAATATTTACAGGAGAGATTTCGAATTCATGGAATTTCCTGGCTCAAAACGCAATTGGAGGGGCACAGTCACGAAGAAATCGCTATGGTTTTAAGATCAATTCCTCTTACATTAGAAAGCATGTTCTTAGCGGAACAACTCCTAACCGACCAGCTTGATGGATACTGGAAGCAAGTTCCTGTTTGGGGACTAGAAGATGCCACAAAAGCAGACTATATAATCCAAAAGCTTTTGCTGTATGAAAGACCGTCAGATGCATTAGAATTAATTGGTGCTATGTACTATGCAGGACATTTTCTTGAGGGAGAAACTATTTTTGAAACATTAAAATCCCTTGCCACTGTACAGCATAACGACATTATTCAGCACGATGCTTATACAGTTGTCAATTTGATTGAATGGCTTCAAGAAAACTGGGATGATGAAAGAGTAATACTGCTCGAATGGTGGTATTTCAAATTGTTTCAATCTTACGGTTCAAAAGGGCCAAGGAGATTGTATATGACTCTGGCAAATAATCCAGATTTCTTTATGGAAATGCTTTGCCATGCGTTTAAAGGCCATCATGAGGAAAAAAAAGAAATCAGTAATGAAGAATCCCAAATTAGAGAGCATTCATTTGATGTATTATATCATTGGAATCTTACTCCTGGAACAAATAAAGATGGAAGAATTGACCCTAGTATTTCATCTTTTAATTAAATCGACTTTTTGACAGGCAGAGTATCAACAATGATTTCTTCCGATACATCAATGTCATCAAGTTTATATTTCCAGTGGAACACAATCGGTTCTTCGTTTATTTCTGCAAAATAGTTGTAGATGCGATTAGTAAGTTCCTCCTTAGATTTGACACGGATGCCTTTAAGCATCTGACGAGTCATCTTGCTGAAGAAACCTTCAACCATATTAAGCCATGATCCATGTTTGGGAGTGAATACAAATTCGAATCTTCCTGGTACGGTTGCCAGGTATTTTCTGGTTGCCTCCGATGTATGAACTTTAAGATTATCGAGTACTATGCGGATTTTGTCTCCCTTTTGGTACTTGTCGTCTAACAGCTTTAAAAATTCTATGTATTCCCTGCTGCTGTGCCTGTCTCTTACAAGCGGAATCGCTTCTCCTGTTTGGAGATCGATTGCAGCTAATAATGAAAGAGTACCTAAACGTTTGTATTCGTAATCCCTACTGATGGCCTGATGCCTTTCGTCCGGCATTAAATCATCCGATGTTGTTGCAACAGCCTGTATTCCAGGCTTTTCATCATAAGACAGCACATGTACGGGTGAATCATCAGATACAATAAGTTCTCCGGATTCGTTAAACTGCATTTCAAGCTGCTTATACACAAGCAGTACATTATGCATTTTGGAATCAAAATCAGGATCTCTGTTCTCACAATAATAAGTTATTTTATGTGGTTTTATGTCTGCCTCGTCAAGAATCGTATTTACTGTACTTTTATGAATGGTGGAAAGTCTTGTGTATCCAGCTGCTTCAGCAGTTTTATTAATATGTGAGGTCAGCCCTGCATAAGTCCAGGTTTCGGCAGCATATCCAAAATCAACTGGCTTCTGGCACGCGGTGTTAATGATCCAGGCTTTTTCTTCGTCTGTAATCTCAGCATTTCTTCCACGGCCGGGAGCATCAAAGAGTGCGTTTTCAATGCCTCCTTCTTTAAACTTTTTAAGGCAGAGCATGACGCTGCAGCGGTTGAGACCTACTTTATCAGCAATCGCATCTATTGACATGGCATCCGCACGTAATAATAAAATTCGCGCTCTTGTAACGGTTTGAGCTTGAATTGTTCTGGCACGAGTTTGAAGTTCCAGATATTCTCTTTCTTCATTGCTAAGTTCGATTGATGATGCTTTTTTGCCCATGAAAATGTCCTCCAAAATTTTTATAAAGACATTATAGCACAGGTCTTAAATATAGTCGAGCTATTAAAAAGATATTATACTAGTAAACTGCACACATGGTTTTCATCTGTAAAAACAGCCAGCCAAAAAAAAGATCGGTATAAGGCTGCAATGCAACTCATTGGAGCATCATTTTTTTACAGTCCACCGGACCCGGATGGATTATTCATCCATCATTCAATTGCAGAACTTTTACATAAAGAAGGAGGTGATCTTAGAGAAGGATATTATAGTGAAGCCATCAAGTCAAGAGGTGCATATTTTGTTGATCCATCTGGTACCCCGGAGTTTGTGTTAGAAAAGAAATATAATGAGTATGCTATGCAAATTGATGCGTTAGGGTTATTTCGGTTTGCAGAAAAACTACGCCTTTTAGCAAAGCTTTATCATAGTGAGGCACTACAAAATATTGAGGACAATAGAAAATTACGAGAATAGGGAGATATAGATTGATTTTTTCAAGCAAAAAATTTATGTCTTGGACTTGATATTTGGGTAACGTAAGGTGTGCGGCGTCATTACTTTTGGTAAGGTTTCCTCATGGTGCTTGTTGTATTTCTTCACAAGCTCCTGGAACATATTTTCATAACTTGCTGCTATCTTCGGTAAGCCGTTTCGGTTAAGGAATAAAAAGCGGCTGTACCCGTCAACGATAAGCTGCGTTCTCGCCGTTTTCTTACCCCACTTTCTTTATCAAGGTTCAAAATCGGTTAAATGCTTTGTGCTTGCGGAAAGGGAAATCGCAAGCAATAGCCAGCATTAAATCCTAAAGTCCAAAATAACTTGGATAAGTCTTGACCGTAAACGGTCATAAATGTCCTAGTCTACGCCGTAATATGTATTTTCGCGCTCGTCATGCATTTTACGGGTAGATAGGACAATCATATTGCCGTCATATCGGTTCAGTACAATTTTCATAGCGTCTGGGTCGCTCATATCAAAAAAGTAGTACAGCAGAATCGTGACATGTTTTTCGTCCGGCAGATATTACATTAAATTCTCAAAAGTGGAATGCAATTATAATTCATTGATTATTTCGGTTATTGCCATGTTGTGAATGCGTTTTGCCGGAATATAAGCTGCTATGATAGCTGCCATACAAACAAATAGCAAAATGATTAGTAAAGGAATTGCTGGAAAACTCCATATTGCATAGCTGAAATGAGTGCCTATAAGAATGGTGTATAGTAGCCTGTAAACTATCAGCCCGACTATACTGCCAACAATACCTCCCAACAAAGCATAGGTAAATGCTTCAGCAACAATCATTTTAGTTATCTGATGTTCGTTCATCCCTACTGCCCGCATTGCTCCGTATGACTTAATTTTTGAGGACACACTCATAGAAATGCTGTTTACAATATTTAATACCGTTATCAGAGCAATAATGGCTAAAGACGCATAAATACAGAACACAAATGCAGTATAAGTCCCAGAAGTTCGTTGGTCGCGTAAATCGTTTAAGGTGCAGTCGCCGTCTAAGAGATCCCGAATGGCCGTTACATCTTCGTCCGTTACGTCACTCGTTGTTTGTACCATAATGAGAGAATAATCCGTTATTCCCGTTAAGCGAATAAAGGTATCGCCAGAAGTAATAAGGGTTATTTCTCCGTTTGTAAGCCCGTCGCTGTTGAACGGATCATATTTCAGCAAACCCGCAATTTCAAATTCTTCGTCGGCAACAAATATTTTATCGCCAATTTCCAGAAAACTGTCTTTGCCCCATGCCGCAAGCACATAATGACTGTTTCCATATACTTTAGAAATATCACTGCCTTTTTTCAGCATATTGTCTTTCACAAGACAGTTCAAATCAAAATCATCATAAGAAATCATGTCAATTTCAACCGCATTTGCATTTAGCTGCGCCGGAACGTTAAAAACGCTGCGGCGTCCGAAAATACGTTTTACTCCGTCCATTGTGTCGATAGTATCAAGTAAAGCACTATCTACACCATTTGAAACGTCAACACTTGAAATGTTAATATCAGCGGTGGCGGCAGATTGTGGCATGATATAACCAACAAATTTTACCAAAACAGAAAAGCTCAGAAAAAGAATAATACTAAGGGAAAATGACCCCGTCATAAGTATCAGAGTTTTCTTTGCCGCTACTGCATGGTGAATACCCAGAGCTGTTTCAATTTTGAATAAGTTGACCTTTGCCGCATGGTTTATACTTCCTGTGATTTCTGAATTTCCAGAAACCGCCGTTACAGGAGATACTTTTGCTGCCCGTTTTGCCGGGGTTCTGGCAGCAATCAATACTGCAACAATACCTACGATAATTCCACTGATGATACCGGCCATGCTGATACCAAAAAGAGGAATGTCAGAAAATTCCTCTCCGACAAGAAAACGTAAAACAGCACATAAACCCCATGTGATGATAATGCCAAGTGCAACGCCTATCGGAATAGCTGCTTTGCACCAATTCAGAGCTTCCAGTTTTACAAAATGAATAATTTGCCGTTTACTCATTCCAATGCAGCGCATCATTCCAAAAAATTTTGTCCTTTGTGTTACGTTACTATTGATACTGCTTGAAATCATCAATGCGCCTACTATCAACACTAACACAAAGAATACAATAGCAACGTTACAGAGCGATTGCCCGGTTGTGCTGCTTATGATATCCTGCAATGTTAAATCGTCATGCTTATTTAACAATCTTGTTTGCTCCATTCTAATACCCATTTCTGCCATACTGAAAATGGCAGTCACCAAGAAAACGGCGAAAATAATACATAAAATGGTCATTCTGTTCTGCCGCTTATTCACCTTTGCCGAAATAGGTATAAGACTAAGATAACTTTTCATTCCCGGCACCTCCCTAAATCAGACAGAACGCCGTCTGACACCTGTAACACCCGGTCTGCGGTCTGTGCGATACTGCGGTTGTGGGTAATCATAATAATGGTCTGCTCATACTTCTTTGACGCTTCTTTTAACAGGGCGATAACTTCGCTGCTGTTCTGCGTGTCAAGGTTTCCGGTCGGCTCGTCGGCAAGGATTAAGGACGGGCGCGTGATAAGGGCGCGTCCGATTGCCACGCGCTGCTGCTGTCCACCGGACAACTGGCTCGGTAAGTGGTTACGCCGTTCTTTCAGATTAAGAACCGTAAGCAATTCTTCCAGATACTTCTTATCGGGTTTCTGATAATCAAGCAGCACCGGGAAAATGATATTCTGCTCAACAGTCAGTTCGGGAATTAAGTTGAACGCCTGAAAGATAAAGCCGATATTTCTCCGACGGAAAACGGTCAGTTTGCGGTCGTCCATGGAAAAAATATCCTTGCCGCCAATCTTTACTTTGCCAGATGTAGGTGTGTCAAGCGCGCCTATCATATTGAGCAGCGTACTTTTTCCAGAGCCGGATTCCCCGATGATAGCAACATACTCGCCCTTTGGAACGGAAAAGCTGACTTTTTTCAAAGCGCGTACGGCAGTTTCTCCGCTTCCGTATATTTTACAGATATTGTTGACTTCTAATAAGTTCATGTGTAAATACCTCTTTCTGTTTTGATAGCCTCAATATAACAAAGAAATCCTACACCAATATTACAATCAGCCTACAATTTTGTAGGATTCAAAAAATTCATTATGAAAGAGGTCTCTGTGCCTAATGTGCTGTCAACTTCGATCGTCCCGTTATGAGCTTCCACAATCGCTTTCGTAAGCGGCAGGCCAAGCCCAATGCCCTGTGTGTCTTTGGAAAAACGGCTGCGGTAAAACCGCTTGAAAATATGGTGTAAGTCTTCCGGGTGTATGCCGCTTCCATTATCCTTTACGGTTATCTGGACAATAGAAGTAAACGCCCGCCACTCGATACGGATAACACCGCCTTTTTCTGTGTGGTCAAGAGCATTTTTTACAAGGTTATTGATAGCTTCTATTATCCAGTTACGATCACATAAAAGCGAAATATCTTCATTCCCCGATAAGCAGATTTCTTTTCCCTCCTGTCCGGTGCGGAACAGGAAATGCCTTTTTATATCCTCGGCAAGTTCGGATACATTTTCTAAAGACTTTTCTAATATAATCGTATCCGCGTCCAGTTTTGTGATTTTCAAAAGGTTCTGTACCAGGGTTTCTATACGGTCAAGTTCCTGTTCGGAGAGCTGGCTGAATTCCTGTATGGCCGGGAGTTCTTTTGCTTCGTCCTGTATAAGCCCGTTGTAAATATTAAGGGCGGCAAGCGGCGTTTTTAACTGATGGGAAATATCCGATATGGTATTGCGTAAAAATTTCTTCGCACTTTTTTCATTTTCAGCGTGGGCGTTCAAGATAGCTACTAAAGAATTTACCTCATGGAATAACCTGTAGAGCTCGCCCTCGTCGTTGCACTCAATCGTAACGTCTTTGCTGCCGGATATATATTCTGTAATCTGCGTTATGGCGAATTCCATGATTTTATGCTGCTCTTTGAAATACCCATAGCAGAGCAGCAACACTACAATCCCCATACATACGCCGCAAATAATAATATAGTATACCGCATTTCTAATTTCAAAAATTACCAATGCCGCTGAAACCAGTATAAAAACCATGATACAAGACAAAATACCGACAAACAGGGATTTGATTTTTCGGTTCGCTAATAGTTTCATCATACACCTCAATCTGCCGTATTCCATTTATAGCCCATGCCGCGAACTGTAACAATCCGTTTCGGTTCCCCCGGATTGTCTTCGATTTTTGTACGGAGTCTGCGGATATATACGGTAAGGGAATTATTATCTACATAATGTCCGCTGCAATCCCAGAGTTTTCCTAAAATCTGTTCCGGGGAAAGTATCTGGTCGGGATTTTCCATGAACAGACATAACAATTTATACTCGCTCGCCGTCAGGAGAAGCAGCTTCCCCTGTTTATAAACCTCGCCTTTCAGAAGACTTATACTTATATCGTTGGATTTCAATTCTGTAACGTCGGTATTGAAATTTTCACTCCTGCGGAGCAGCGCATTAAGCCTTGA
The DNA here is from genome assembly GCA_000403275.2 of Lachnospiraceae bacterium 28-4. Taxonomy (GTDB): domain Bacteria; phylum Bacillota; class Clostridia; order Lachnospirales; family Lachnospiraceae; genus Kineothrix. The sequence continues at coordinate 1,209,981 of KE159599.1, read as the reverse complement.
CAGGAATATCGCCAATTTGAACGGCTTTGTAATGTAATCGTCGCCGCCAATATCAAGCCCCATAATAATATCTGTTTCTTCATCAGCAGCAGTAAGAAACATGATAGGCACTTTTGAAGTCTGCCTTATCTTTTTGCAGAGGTCAAAACCAGAACCGTCGGGAAGTGCTACGTCCAGAATAGCTAAATCATATTTCCCGTTTGCCCATAATGTATCAGCTTCCAGTGTGGTACGGGCAACGTCTATTTCATACCCCTGTTTCTTTACAGCAAAGGAAAGACCATTGATTAAGCTCCAATCATCTTCCAGTAAAAATAATCGCTTCATTTGTTATTCCTCTCCCTTCCTTTTTCGTCCTGCCGCCAATCGGCTTTTACCCGTCCTTTTTTCAAAGTTTATCAATATAATTATATACAGTATGGCCAATAATATCGAGTGCAGAAATAGGTATTGTTTAGATTCTAATGATTGATGGATGTAAAACAGACATAACGTTCCAAATTGTCAACTTATTTAAAAAATAAGTTGACAATTAAACCTGCCAATGTTATACTTTTCCCAATTCAAGAAAAGCGCGATACAAAAGAAGGCGCAGAAATGAGGAAAATTATGACGACAATGACAGCAGAGAAAAGTAAAACATATGATATGGTGTACATAGCGGTATTCGCGGTATTGATGGCGATATGCTCCTGGATCTCCATTCCGACCGTAGTGCCATTCACCTTGCAGACTTTTGGAGTATTTCTTGCAATCGGCGTGCTTGGCGGGAAGAGAGGAAGCCTGGCAGTATTGGTTTATATCCTTCTGGGAGCGATCGGCGTTCCGGTTTTTGCCGGATTTACCGGAGGAATCGGTATTTTGTTGAGAAATACGGGCGGCTACATTGTGGGATTTCTTTTTTCTGCGCTGGTGATGTGGGCGATGGAGATGATGCTTGGGAAAAAAATGTGGGTTCTGGCATTGTCCATGGTGGCCGGCCTGGTAGTTTGCTATGCTTTTGGGACAGTATGGTTTATGGCCATATATGCAAAAGAGGCGGGAGCGATAGGGCTTACTACCGCTCTGGGATGGTGTGTATTTCCATTCTTGGTTCCGGATCTGATCAAGATCGCGCTGGCTCTTGTTTTGAGCAAAAGGCTGACAACGGTTATAAAGATGCAGTAATGAAGGAAATATTGGAAAGGGAAGAGGATGAAAATTTATCGGATAAGGGCGCATCATGGGATGTGCCTTGCTTTTTTTCAGGGAAAGGGTTACAGCAGGGAGTTTACAGAGCATATGGAAAAGATAAAGCGGGAGCTGGAGAAAAATCCCATGGTTTGTCTTGAGGATGAGACGGATGATATATGCGTGTGCTGTCCCCATTGCGTGTCAACGGTCTGCCGGAGCGCGGAAAAAGTTGCGGCTTATGATCGCAAGGTTCTCGCATTATGCGGTTTGGAGGCCGGTGCGGAATTGGAATGGAAGGTCTTTGAGGAGCTTGTGAAAAAGAAGATTCTGGATCAGGGAAAAAGAAAGGCAGTCTGTAGAGACTGCCAATGGGACTCCCTGTGCTAGTTTTTGGGCGGTTTGCAGGATCTCCTTTTGGTGAGTACGGCATCGTAAGGCTCATGGAGAAAGCTGCCTTCATGGCGCCCAGGGCCAGTACATCGGTGAAGGCAAAGACGGCCGTTATCTCGGGATTGCAGCTTCTGGCTTCCCAGATGGCGAGATCCAGTTCGTTGACATGGTCGTCTACGTTTTGGATGATGAGGGAATAGCCCCGCAGTGCCGCTTTTTCTTCGATAACCCGGATTATTTTGTTGAAAAAGGGGTTGGTGATTCCCTTGGCGGGTATCGCAATATTTTTGGAATCGTTGGATTTCAGATTGCGCGCGCTGATATTTGGGATGTAATTCAGATCCCGCACGGTTTTCATAACTTTTTGGCGTACTTCGTCGCTGACATATCCTGTATTGTTAAGAACACGGGATACGGTGGAAATACCCATCCCCGATATTCTGGCAATGTCTTTTATTATAATCCCCATAACAATCTCCGTTCCGCCGTCCAAACCGGGCGGACATAATATTATTATAATGTTAAAACAGAAGTGTGTAAATATTTTGCCGCCAGCGAAAATTAATTGGCAAAAATCAGCAGCATTCTTCGCAAAAGAAATCGATTAGAGGCTTATCGATTTATTGAACAGCATAACAAAGAATTCGGCGTCCGCTGGCTGCTGAGGCGTTTTGGCCTGGGTATATGGTATCCAACCGGACGAGCCGGAAGCGACGGCATCCATGCCTATGCTTCTTAAAATTGCCCTCCGTGAAAAAAATGGCTAAAAATCTTTCCTGCTTGGAGTAGACTGTTACTCAGATATGTTTTGAACGAAAATCCTGCAAATTCAGATGAAAAAGAATGGCAGGATAAAATTGTCTTTGCAACACAGGAAGATATACCGAAATGGATGGAACTGGTTTTTTTAATCGGAACAGCATATGATAAGAGCAATATCTTTTTCCTGGCATAAGTTACTATAAGGGGAACGGGTATGCCTGATGGGAAAAGGAGGCGGCATATGGAAGAAATGGGAAAAAAGACGGTGAGCCTGGATCGGTTAAAGCCCGGAGAAAAGGGGTGGATCAAGGAATTGCTGCTGGAAGAAAGGACAGGGCGGAAGCTGGAGGATATGGGGTTTCAGCGGGGAAGGCCGGTGGAATGCGCTTATCAAAGTCCGTGGGGCGATCCGGCGGCGTATTATGTTATGGGAGCGTTGGTTGCGATCCGGCGGGGGGAAGCGGGGAGGATTCAAGTAGAAATCGAAAGCGGGATGGAAAATGGGGTTAAGTAAATCTTCGGTAGGACTGGGCGCATTGGATGTTGGACTGGAGATACATAAGAAAAGGGGAGACGATATCGTGGCGGCGCTGGCGGGTAATCCGAACGTGGGTAAGAGCACGGTGTTTAACGCGATGACAGGGCTTCGGCAGCATACCGGAAACTGGGCCGGAAAAACGGTGGCGGGCGTCCAGGGGTATGCGTTTTATGAAGGGCAGGGATATGTCCTGGTGGATATCCCGGGCTGTTATTCTTTGGATGCTCATTCGGCAGAAGAGGAGGTGGCTGGCGATTTTTTACGTTCCGGGGAATATGATGTGGCGGTAATAGTATGCGACGCTTTGTGTCTGGAACGTAATATGCGGCTGGTACTTCAGGTTTTGAGACAGACGGGGCAGGTAGTCGTATGTGTGAATTTGATGGATGAGGCAGAAAAGAAGCATATAAGAATCGACCTGAAGGAGTTGGAAAACCGGCTGGGCATTCCGGTGGTCGGCACGGCGGCGAGGAACGGGAGCGGAATAGAAGAATTATACGGGGCAATAAAAAAGTTGGCGGGAGGGAATTCGGAAAGGGAAAAAGGAGCGTATGGAAGGAGAAAACCCAATGGCAGCCTGAAAACGCCGGAGGAGATATGCAGGGGAATCGTGAAGTGTGAAGATGAAAAATATGCGGCGGGTGACAGAAGAAAGGACAGGTTTTTTACGGGAAAGATAACGGGCATTCCGGTTATGCTGTTTTTGCTTTTTGCTGTTTTCTGGCTGACAATCGTGGGGGCGAATTATCCTTCGGAGGCTTTGCATGCCTTTTTTTCTTCTTTGGAGGGAAAACTTATGAACGGGTTTTGCCGGCTTGGTGTGCCGGAAAGCGTAAGGGAAATGCTGGTGTATGGATTGTATCGGGTGCTGACGTGGGTGGTGTCCGTCATGCTGCCGCCGATGGCTATTTTTTTCCCGCTATTTACGGTATTGGAAGATTCCGGTTATTTGCCGAGAGTGGCATTTAACCTGGACCGGTGCTTTCAAAAATGCAATGCATGCGGGAAACAGGCGTTGACGATGTGCATGGGATTTGGATGTAATGCCGCGGGAGTGGTCGGGTGCCGCATTATTGATTCTCCGAGGGAACGGCTGATTGCGATTATTACCAATAGCTTTGTTCCTTGTAATGGTAGGTTCCCGATTTTGATCGCCATTATTGCGATGTTTTTTGCGGGAGAAAGGCTTGGCGGTTCCTTTGGGGCGGCGCTAATGCTGACAGGAGTGATTCTGTTAGGGGTAGGATTGACATTTTTAGCTTCCTGGTTTTTGTCCGTTACATTCCTGAAGGGGACGCCTTCCTTTTTTGCATTGGAAATGCCGCCTTACCGGAGGCCGCAAATAGGAAGGGTGATTATCCGCTCGGTTTTGGACAGGACGATGTTCGTACTCGGGCGGGCGGTTTTGACGGCGGCTCCGGCGGGAATTCTTCTTTGGGTGATGGCGAATTGGAAAATCAATAATATGACGTTATTGTCATATTTTGCCGGCGTACTCGATATTCCGGCGAGGCTCATGGGAATGGACGGGGTGATCTTATTGGCGTTTATTTTAGGACTGCCCGCAAATGAAATCGTTATGCCGATTATCATTATGGCGTATCTATCCCAGGCAAGTTTGTCAGAAATAGGTGACATAAATGTCTTAAAGCAGTTGCTGGTTGCGAACGGGTGGACTTGGAAAACAGCGGTAAGCGTCATGCTTTTTACGCTGGTGCATTGGCCCTGCGCGACGACATGCCTGACAATCCGTAAAGAGACAGGGAGCATAAAATGGACGGCGCTGGCCTTCCTGATTCCCGCCATACTGGGCAGCACGATCTGCATATTATTTCATGCAATAACATCGTTGTTTTGATGCTGGAATGAATTCATGCAATACCCCAAAGAAATAGTAATATTGTAGGAACACAGGAATCATGGTACAATAAGAAACGGAAACAAAAGGCGGAATCGGAGGATAGCAAAGGGTAAGGGCATGGAGAATATGACGGAAGTAATGGAAAAGAAAAACGGGATGACGGGAAGCTCGCTGAAGATGATAGCGATTATTACGATGTTTATCGATCATGCGGCGGCTGTTATTTTGGAAAGAATGTTGTATGTGCAGGGATTTTCGATGGACACAGTGAACTTGTATATCGTTTATGCCGTCATGCGGCTGATCGGAAGGCTTGGTTTTCCTATTTTCTGTTTTTTGCTGATAGAGGGCTTTTGTTATACTCGGAATGTGAAAAAATATGCATTGAGGCTGTTTTTGTTTGCGCTCATATCGGAGATACCTTTTGACCTTGGCTTTATGGGAAAAGCATTTTACTGGCAGTACCAGAACGTATTTTTTACGTTGTTTATCGGTCTGCTGGTGTTGATCGGCTTCCGTTTTGCGGAGGAAAAAATGCAGTGGGGAAAACCTCTTTTGATCATTTTTGATTTTCTCGTGTTGGCGGCCGGAATGTATGCGGCCAACTGGCTGATGACAGATTACAGCGGCATGGGAGTGCTGACGATTGCGGCGATGTATTTATTCCGCAAAAACAGAGTGCTGGAGGCGGGCGTTGGATGTACAGTTCTGACAATGATGTCATTAAATGAAGTGACTGCCTTTTTTGTATTACTTCCGATTCATAAGTACAATGGAAAAAGAGGATGGAACCTGAAATGGTTCTTCTATATTTTTTATCCGGTTCATATCCTGCTGCTGTATGGTATCGCATATGCTATGGGATTAGGGGATATTATGCTGCGATAGGCGGACTTTAGCGTTTTTTAATGGATTTTTGTGAATGGTTTTATTGCATTTTAACGGATAAGATTTACAATATAAGAAAGTCAGGGGCGTGTACGTAGCGCTGCCGGCGGAAATAAAATCCGTACTGCAGTATCGGATGACAGAAAGGCATGGTTATATATTGTGAAAGAAAAATTGATACGGTTTATGCAGGGAAGGTATGGGGCATATGGGCCGGACCTGTTAAACAGGTTTTTACTGGGAGGAGCGCTGGCGCTCATGGTATTGTCGCTTTTTGTGCGCTGGAGGATTGCATATTGGGGGGCGCTGGCTTTTCTCGCATATGCATATTTCAGAATGTTTTCTAAGAATTATACGAAACGGTATGCGGAAAACCAGGCGTTTATAAAACATACGGCAAAAATCAGAGGATGGATCGGCAGACAAAAAAATATGATGCGCCAAAGAAAGACGCATCATATCTATAAATGTCCGCAATGCAGGCAGAAGATCAGAATACCGCGTGGAAAAGGAAAAATTGCGGTAAAGTGTCCGCAGTGCGGAACGGAATTCATAAAAAAGAGCTGATAGCTATTCTACTTTGACTTCCAGATATCCCAGCAGTTTGCTCATATCATAGTGGCTGATTACGCCAAGGTTGGAATCATAGAATTTGCCGTCATAATGTACGAGATAGTGGCAGTACCGTCCCATTCTTTCCATCATAATGCAGCATTTGGGGAGCGTCGCTTCCTGGCCTTCCGTATAGATGATAATGTCGGAATGGTCGATGCCGTAATAATTCAGGGCGGAAATGACTCTGCCCATCGTTGCCTGCCATTCGCGGCAGTCCATTACGCTGACGACTTCTGCAATAGTGATTCCGGCCAGCATGGCGACACAAGTTTGGCCGCAGAGGCCGTCTTCCGGCTGGATGATCACTTCCATGCTGTCGATTTTGCGAATGGGGTTGTCAAAGCTGTAAGGGCTGTTCTGGTTCATCTGGATAATGCTGCCGGATATGTGTAAAAGGATTTTATGTGTTCTTGTAATATCCGCATGAACCAAAGACTCGCTTTGGAGGTGGATCTTGTAATTGCCCGCTTTGTCTTCCGGAAGCAATTCACAATCGATGATTTTATTATCAAATATGATCGCCGCCTGAATCACATCGCGCTGTTTGCAGACTTCCCAAACATTAAAAGGAATATGGATAGAATAAATGTCGTTTAGTTTTTCGATTTTACCGTTAAAGAAATACCTCATTTTTAACCTCCTTCAAGTTATAGTATGAATGTATCAGATTTTAGGACGGATGAAAACACTTTTTGCACAAGTTTTTTCCGGGTATTAAAAAAAGTACATAAAATACATTTTTCAATCTTATGTTTTCCTGCTATAATCATGGGAGTAGAATCCGTAAAACGGAAAAGCAGCTGGGGCGGGGAGGAATGCCTGTGAGAAATGAAAAAGAAATGATGGATTTGATATTGGGAGTTGCCAAAAAGGACGAGCGTATCCGGGGCGTGTATATGACAGGCTCGCGAACCAATCCGAATGCCCCAAAAGATGTCTTCCAGGATTATGATATCGTGTACATCGTGCGCGAAACGGGATCTTTCCGGGAAGACAGGGAGTGGATCGATGTGTTTGGCAGACGCTTGTATATGCAGTATCCGGACGACAGGCCGGAGCCGGGGACGGATATCGGGCAGTGCTATGGATATCTGATGCAGCTTGCGGACGGGAACAGGCTGGATTTGCATGTGGTAACGCTGGAGTTTGCCTTGAAGGATATTGCGCACGACAGATTATGCAGGATATTGATGGATAAGGATATGGTTTTGCCGGAGATTCCCCGGTCAACAGATGAGGATCATTGGGTGAAGCGGCCGGAGGAAGAGGACTATTTGCATTGCTGTAATGAATTCTGGTGGATTTTAAACAGCATCGGAAAAGGGTTGTGGAGAGGTGAAATTCCCTATGTCATGGACATGCTGAATATGCATGGGCGGCCGGAACTTGTGAAAATGCTTGCCTGGAATGTGGGAACCGAAAGGGATTTTGCATGCAGCGTGGGAAAGTTCGGAAAATACTTACACAGATATTTGGCGGAGGATCACTATGAAAGGCTGATGAAGACCTATCCTCCGGCAGAAGAAGAGGCCATATGGCAGTCGGTTTTCGAGATGTGCGGCTTGTTCGATGAAACGGCAAGGAAGGTGGGCCGGGAGTTGGGCTATTCATATGATGAAAAGGAAGCCCATCATAGCAGACTATATCTGGACTGTACTTCTGTCTTGCCAAAGGGAGCCAAAGAGTTTGTCATGGTACGGAAAATGAAAGCCGGGGATGAAGAGAAAGCAGCCGGCATATGGCTGGAAGGAAATCTGGATGCCCATGGTTTTGTGCCGGAAGAATATTGGAAGGGGAATTATGAGGAAGTAAAACGCCAGCTATCGGATTCGGAAATTTATATATACGAGGACGATGAAGGAATAGAGGGATTCGTAGGGCTGGAAAATGGATATATTCAGGGGATTTTTGTAAAGAAGGAGATGCGTTCCAAAAGAATAGGAAGAAGTCTGCTGAATTTTTGCAAAGGAAAATATGAAAAATTATCGCTGCATGTATATGCCGAAAATGAAAAGGCTCTTAATTTTTATATGAGGGAAGGTTTTCGAACAGATGAGAAGCGGCTGGACGGCAGCACGGGACAGCAGGAATACAGGATGATGTGGAGAAAGGGCTAACAACAGGGAATATGGACAAAACGAGAATCAGAAACAAAGGAAAAGTGGTATTGATCTGCCTGGCGATGATGGCGGCTTCTGCCTGCGGCAGTCCGTCCGGGGAAAAAATAGCAAAGGTACAGGGGATATATGCGGATCTGGTGAATCTTCATAATGAAGTAGTGGAAGAATATGCAAGTCTGGAAGACGATTCCTTTCATGAGGAATTGGATGCGATGGCAGAAAAGATAGAAGATATCGGGCAAAGGGATGCGCAGGGAATGACGAATGCGGAATTAGATGCGGTTGCAGATGAAATGAATGGCTATAAAGTGAAATATGATGAAATGCTGGAAACCATGCAGGGAATGAAAAACGGGGAGACGGAAGACAAAATATGGGAAGTGCCCGTAACGATTGAAAACAATACCGGAGTTGAGATTTACAGTTTATATTTATATAAAGCTTCCGATGAAGATAAGGGAGAGAATTTATTAAAGGATATGGGCTGCATGGGCGGATTTCAGACGTTGAATATTTTAAACCTTTATATGACGGAGGAGGAAACACTCTGGCATTTGGAAGCGGTAGAAGATTCGGGCAAGGTGGTAGCGTCCGTGGATATCGATCTTTCCGAAAAGATCGAAAGTGGAGCAACGATTGTTATGAAATTCAGTTTTGACAGCATGGAGGGATGGGTGGAAGTCCATTGACGGAACGATTCGGCGCAGGTTTTGAAAAATACACAAACAAAAGCCTTTATTATCTGTAAAAACCAACAAAAATTAAGAAAAAATTAAAAATGATTAGCATAAGCCCATTTTTTAGGGTAAAATAATATTTAGAAGGATACTTGTCGATTTGGTTTGGGAAAAGAAAAAGAAGGGATAAAATGTTTGAGAAAGGTGAATTTATTGTGTATGGCAACGCAGGCGTATGTGAAGTAAGGGATATAACGACTTTGGACATGAAGGGGGCGGCAAAAAATAAGCTCTATTATATTTTGAGTCCAAGACATCACAGGGACAGCAAAATATTCACGCCGGTAGAAGGTAACAAGACGGTTATGCGTGCGGTTTTGACAAAAGAAGAGGCAGATATTCTGATCGACAATATTAGGGACATCGAAGAACTGTGGGTGGGCAACGATAAACTCCGCGAAGAAAAATACAAGGAGACGATGCGCAGCTGCGAATGCAGGGATTGGATAAGGATTATTAAAACGTTATACCTGCGCAAGCAGGAAAGGATTGCCCAGGGGAAAAAAACGACAGCAATGGATGAAAAATACCTTCGGATGGCAGAAGATAATTTGTATTCCGAATTATCGGTTGCGTTAGGAGTACCCAAAGAACAGATGGAAGAGCATATCGCGAACCGTATGGTTCAGAAAGGGGACAAGGCTAAATTTTAAATTAGGTCTTGCATTATGGAAAGAAATATGGTAATATTTCGAACTTAACACTTGTGAAAGTAAAAAGCGGCTACAGCTCCAGTAATTATGCGGGTTGTAGCCATTTTCTTTTTGGAAACGATTTGTTCTATTCAGCTCTGTTCTCTTGTAAGGGATATATCCGCCTAAGCGGTTTCATCCTTTTTCTGTACAGGCTTGTAGTTTTCCACCATCCGGTAGAATGCCTCGTATTTCTCGTTCCTCGGTATATGCACCTCTTCAGGCTTCAGATGCACCTTGCCATCATTTGTAATGATTCTTACTGTTACTGCCATCACACCACCTCTCTTTATTCTATGTATGTACTGTTTGTACAAATTTCTATTCCAGCCGGCAACAGTTTTTTTCTTAACCAAGCTAATTATCGATTACGAAAAATAAATGATATTACATTGTAGGAAAAACTTTCATATGTTATATTGTTTGTGTGGAAGGTTAATTATATACCAATCAGAATAATATGAATACATAAGAAAGGAAAAGCATATGAACAATATATTTCTTTTACTAACAATTATTAGCTTCTTAGGGATTCCTTTTTTTATGGCGTGGGCTGTCATCTGCATGATCCGAAAGCGCCCCTCTAAAAAACGTTTTAAATATGCAGGAGCATCGGCACTGGTATTGGTGGCTGGCCTTATCGGTTTTGGGATTACAATGGACAAACTCATTGAGCCGGAGGATATCGTGTTGTCGATCCCCGGCTATCAGGAAGAATACGATGTCAATACAGAAATACCTGTAAATATTACCGTTCTTCCGGAAAATGCAGATGCCGGTTCCCTCGAATACATATCAGAGGGCGGAGCCCTGACATTTTCTGAATCCGGTATTATCACCGGTTCACTGGAAGGCTCATTCAATATTTATGTAAAATCCGGCGATGTTACCAGCGACATTATATCCATTCATGTTGTAGACATTGCTGCCCGCGAAGAAGCGGAGCGGCAGCGTGCCGCCGAAGAACAGGCTTTAAAAGAAGCGACGCAGAAAAGATTAGAAGAAGAAAAAGCGGCTGAAGAAGCAGAACGTAAAAGGCAGGAAGCAGAAAAAGCGGCCGAGGAGGCAGAACAAAAGCGGCTAAGGGAGGAGAAGGCTGCCGAAGAAGCGGAGCAAAAAAGAGCGGCTGAAGAGAAAGCGGCTGAAGAAGCGCAACGGGAAGCGGCAGCGCAAAAAAAAGCGGCCGAAGAGAAAGCGGCCGCAGAAACGGCGCAGCAGAAGCCCTCCCAGGAGCAAGCCGGAACAGGCAACAACTTCAATACTTACGACAATGCTTCCCAGCAGCAGACCAGTGCCACCTATGTGTTGAATACAAATACGCATAAAATACACTACCCGTCCTGTCATAGTGTAAGAAAAATCGCCCCGCAAAACTATGCTACGTCAGACAGCTCTGTTGAAGAACTCGTAGGACGAGGATACACTACCTGCGGCAATTGTTTCTGATCTATTACGCCGCTTGGAACAAAGCGGTCAGCAGCGACCATTTCGACAGAATCAATCCATTGTAGGAAATCCATTTATGTTTGAAGATTTCGAAATCGTATACGGAGTCCTTACATGGATGGGGAAATAGATTGTGCGCCAGAATATGTATACGAACACAGCTGCGCTTATGAGGAAATATACGTCTGATAATGGATGCCCTGAATCCATCAAGAGGGAAGATATATACCAGGACTAAAAAAATTTGCGACGTCGCAACCCACAGAAAGGAGCCGTCATGGTAAGAGGCGCATGTTACGTCAGGGTGCCTACGGACAGCCAGTTGGAAAAAAGATATAAGCGATCCATAGCGGACAGCATATGAAAGCCCCAGAGCGTCAACTCTGGGACTTTTTATTGTGTGCCGAGCATGGCGCTAATCTTACTGGTGAAAGTCCAGTCACGGGTATTTACCGCCAAGTGTAGCGAACCACAAGTCGGTATCAGTAATGGTATGGATGAAGGAAGTGGTGTAGCAAAGTTCTTGAGCCTACGAACAGAAACTTGATAAGGCGATTAGGTGGGTAAGGTTGCAATACAAACCGAAGCCCTAAGGGTAAACGTAAACCGAAAT
>KE159599.1:791547-1198136 GCA_000403275.2 Lachnospiraceae bacterium 28-4 | reverse complement strand
GGAACTGTCGCAATGCGGCAGTTCCTTTATTGTGTGCCGAGCATGGCGCTAATCTTACTGGTGAAAGTCCAGTCACGGGTATTTACCGCCAAGTGTAGCGAACCACAAGTCGGTATCAGTAATGGTATGGATGAAGGAAGTGGTGTAGCAAAGTTCTTGAGCCTACGAACAGAAACTTGATAAGGCGATTAGGTGGGTAAGGTTGCAATACAAACCGAAGCCCTAAGGGTAAACGTAAACCGAAATTGTAAATCAAGAGGTTGTGGAACGAAAGATTAGTGTCTTACCTCGGGAGACCCTACTCACATACCTAAGGGTATGGTCGAAAAAGGTTTGGAGAGGGAGTCAGATGATGTCATAGTAGGCGAAAGCTGAAGGACTGAAACGATTTATAGTACGAATCGTTATGTTTAAAATAATATATGAGCCAGAAATCGGGTGGGCAGGAAAGGTAGGAACGTAACCGAGAGGAACTGCTTATACTTAGAGGGGCGATATGTATGAATTTTGGGATAAGCCAGAGGAGTAACAACAATGGAATTGATTGAAGTGGTTTTATCAAAAGAAAATCTGAACAGAGCCTATAAAAAGATAGTTGCCAACAGAGGTGCAGGCGGGGTAGATGGAGTTACGGTAGAAGAACTGGGAAGTTATATAAGGGAGAACAGGGAGAAGATAGTTACATCTCTTAGGAATAGAACTTATATACCGAAACCAGTCCGGAGGGTATATATTCCAAAAGATAATGGGAAACAGCGCCCTTTGGGAATCCCAACAGCACTTGACAGAACCATACAACAGGCAATAGCACAGCCCATATCGGATATTTATGAAGAAATATTCAGTGACTACAGCTATGGTTTCAGACCAGGGAGGAGTTGTCATGATGCCATCAGACAGGCATTGGAATACTTAAATGATGGATATGAATGGGTGGTGGATATAGATATAGAACAGTTTTTCGACAAGGTAAATCACGACAAATTAATTCAGATACTAAGAGAACAGGTAAATGACAGTACCACATTAAATCTGATTCGGAAATATCTGAAAGCAGGCGTAATGGAAAACGGTCTGGAAAAAGCGACTGTCACCGGAGTACCACAAGGCGGACCACTTTCCGTCGTGTGCTCAAATATCTATCTGGATAAATTGGACAAAGAACTGGAAGGCAGAGGATTGCGCTTTACAAGATATGCGGATGATGTACTGATTTTCACAAGAAGTGAAAAGTCAGCTGAACGGGTAATGAAGTCTGTATGCAGCTGGCTGGAACGGAAATTATTCCTAAAAGTAAACGCAGCCAAAACAAAGGCAGTCAGGCCAATGCGAAGCAAATATCTGGGATTCACATTTCTGAAAAATGGTGGTGAGTGGAAAGTAAAACCTACTACAGAAAAGAAAAAGAAGCTTAAGGAGAAGCTGAGTGAATATCTGAAAAGGGGAAAAGCGATAGCAAGACCGCTGGTGGTTACAATCAAACGTGTAAATGAGATTGTAAGAGGATGGATAAACTACTTTCGCATCGGGCTGATGAAGCAGTTTATGGAAGAGTTTGGACAATGGCTTAGACACAAGATAAGAGTGATAGTCATGAAGCAATGGAAGAAGCCGAAAACCATTTACAGAAACCTTTGTTACCTGAACAGGAAGAACCACAATGGATTTAGTCAAGAGGATATTTATAAAGTTGCGAATTCAAGACTTGGGTGGTACAAAAGAAGTGGAATGAACGTAGTGAATTTCATTATCAGTAAAGATTTACTTGAAAATAGGATAAAAGATGGAGCTGGGTTGCTCAATCCCCTATCCTATTACTTAGTAAAAGTTGGAATATAAGTTGTAGAGCCGTATACGAGACCCGTACGTACGGTTCAATGGGAGGGGCGAGAAACTATTCTCCCTCTACCCTATTCCTATTTATGTATTTCTACGTGCCCTCTATTGACATACGTATTATTACGTGTTATTGTATTGTCAGATAAGGAAAGGAGATACTAAAGATGCCAATGACTCCAAAGGAAATGGTTAAATTCCTGAAAGAAAACAATTTTGAAACAGTCGGCCAGAACGGTTCACATATGAAAATGAGAAATTCTGCTACAGGAAAAACAGTTATTGTTCCTTATCACTCCAAAGACTTGAAAAAGGGAATAGAACAGGCAATATTAAAACAGGCCGGGTTGAAATAGCTCGGCATCCTATACAGGAGGTACACTATATGCAAAAGTTATTTTATCCCGCTATTTTTCACAAAGCAGAAGAGGGAGGTTTTTGGATTACATTCCCCGATATCCCCGAATGCATGACTCAGGGCGACGATATGCAGCAGTCTTATGAAATGGCCGTTGAAGCTTTAGGCCTTGCGCTTGCCAGTCGAGAAGAAGAAAAGCAGGAAATCCCCGCCCCTTCCGAACCTTGCAAATTCAAGGTTTCTGACGATGAATTTTGTGTGGTTATCGAATTTGACATGCTCGCATACAAAAAACGTACGAATTCAAAAGCCGTGAAAAAGACCCTCAGCATTCCGGAATGGTTAAACGAAGAAGCATCGGCACTCGGCATTAACTTTTCACAAGTTCTACAGGAAGCCCTCATGCAAAAAGTCGGTATCAAATAACATCTCTCAGACAAATATCTCAAAACTAATAACGCTGGGGGCCGTACGGGATTTAAAAAGGCCTGATGAAATAGCCAATAATCCAGAATGCCATGAATTTGTAAACGAAAGGGATATAAACTGGGATTGAGAAAAAATTGCGACGTTGCAACCCACGGAAAGGAGCCGCCATGGTAAGGGGCGCATGTTACGTCAGGGTGTCTACGGACAGCCAGCTGGAAAAAGACCAGATCAAGGAGCGCTTTACCATGGGCCGCATCTTTCCGGCGGTTTCCTTTTAAGGCGTCCACCCTGTTATCAGGGCTCGTCTACTGCGGCAAATGCGGAGCGAGGTACCATGGCGAACATGGGAATTATTCCTGCTACAGCCGCATCAAAGGCACATCGCCTTTTTATATATGCAATCCAGACATAAAGGACACAGGCTAAGATCCTAAATTTTAAATTAGGTCTTGCATTATGGAAAGAAATATGGTAATATCCTAACTGTCGGTGAATGCTTTTATACATTTGCTGACAGTTAGGATATTTTTTGCGGGTGTAGTTCAATGGTAGAACACCAGCCTTCCAAGCTGGACACGTGGGTTCGATTCCCATCACCCGCTTTTTACATGCATTTTATTAAGCTGCCATTCTCGAAATAATAAATATCTTCTCTCTTGTATCCACATTTGGAATCAGGAATACCGATATGTGGTTCAAAAGTAAATATTTCGGCAGCCGATAGTCTTTTGCCATTTCCTTTTTCGATATACACTCTGTCATTTTTATTTTTTACAATGGAATGTCCAAGGTTTCCGAGAAAATCCAGGTTAAGAAATCTTTTTTTCGTAATTAAGTCATTCATGCAATAGTATAATTCTTCAAATGTCATGTTTGGCGCTATCACATCAATTAAAGTTTTATGCAGATATGCCTCCATCTGAAGTCTGTTGCGCCATTCCTCTTTTTTTATTCCATCAATTTCATTGCATACTACACCATTTTCAATGACGAGTGTTCTTGCATAATCCCCCAAATGTTATTTTTTATTTATTGCATAAAACCGGCGCTATAAGGCCGTTATAGCTATTTCTTGACACTGTGGAAAAATTGTAATATTGTATTTTTAGTATGAAATATCAGGAGGCATTTGCCATATGTTCATGGGAACATGGCATCTTGGCTTACTGTCTGCGAAAATAAATAAAAAGTTGTTATGTCGGCTGATAAAGGCGCAAACAGGTGGAGAGGTAATATGGTAGATTTCGTCATTGGATTGGAATGTTTTGGTATATGCCTGACTATGGTAGCTTTGTTCCTTCTGCTGAATGGGGATGGAGCAAAAGAACAGAAGTTGCTGATCCTCATTCTGTGCGGTTCGATGGTACAGAATGTGGGTTATTTATTGGAGCTGACTGCGCAGACGGTTGAAGCGGCTATGACGGCGGTGATAGTGGAAAATGTAGGTTCCGTTTTTGTGCCGCTTTGCTATTGCTGGTTTATCTATATTTATTGTTATATTGTTCCGCCGAAAAAGTTATTAAGAGTTCTCGGCGCTATCAGTTTCTTTGCCCTGCCTTCCGTATTTTTTAACTGGTATGGCCTTTTCTATAAGGACGTTCAATGGGGGGCAGATGCGAATGGATTTTACCATATCAGCATTACCTATGGCCCTCTGTATATATTTTTTATGTTCAGCCGTATTATTATTCCCTATACTCTTTGCATATGTACGCTGATAAGAGCCATCCGCGAGCGCTTAGACCAGCAGGTCAATCGTCAGTATTGGACGATTCTCGGAATTTCCACCGTGCCTGTTATTGTGCTGGCAGCTTATGTTTGTAAATTTGTAGAAGTATTTGATTTTACGCCGGTGACGGTGACTATATCTATGGCTTTAGTGGTTATTGTGGTCTGGAGCCGCCGTAATTATGATTTCCGCCATTTGGCGGCAGCAAAAGTTCTGGAGAGCCTGGGCGACGGGGTGATCGTGCTGGACGATCATGAACGGCTGGTCAGCTATAATAGTGCGGCTGCGAAGATTTTTACCCGTCTGCCGGCCCATAGGCTGGGAGAGAATATCCGGGTAGTGGAAGATTTCCGGGAGGAAATGCTGAATGGGGATACCCCCCAAAGTTTTTCGATTGATGAGCAGCATTACGAAAGCCATAACAAGCGAATCGTAGATGAAAGCGGCAAGATACAAGGCTGCGTTATTTTGATTTTGGATATGACAGATACGGAGACTTATATTGATGAAATCAAGCGGGTGAGGCATCAGGCGGAGAAGGCGAGTATCGCGAAAAGTGAATTCCTTGCCAATATGTCCCATGAGATACGGACTCCGATGAATGCTATCATCGGGTTGAATGATATTATCATGGAGGAATGCGGAGACACTGAAATCTATGCCCATGCCAAGGATGTGCAGTCCGCGGCAAAAAGTCTGCTGGCCATTATCAACGATATTTTGGATTTGTCCAAAGTAGAAGCGGGCAAAATGGAGCTGGTGTATGTAGACTATTACATAAAGGTTATGGCGGATGAAATTATAGGAATGATGGATATGGCTGCTTCCCAGCGGGGGCTGATCCTGAAATATGAATGTGACGAAACGATTCCCTGCCGTTACAAAGGCGATGATGGCAGAATCAAGCAGATTCTGATCAATATCATCAACAATGCCATAAAGTTTACGAAAAAGGGATATGTGCGCGTATATATAACAGGGAAACCCGGAAGGGATACGGACGAGGAAATGCTTATTTTCCATGTGGAGGATACCGGCTGCGGTATTCAGGAAAAAGATCTTGGCAAGATTTTTGAAGATTTCCGGCAAGTGGATTCCAAAAGGAACCGGAGCGCGGAAGGTACCGGTTTGGGGCTCGCCATTGTGAAACAGCTGGTAGAACTGATGGGTGGCACCATTGGGGTAGAAAGCACCTATGGCAAAGGGACGACGGTTACGATCATGATTCCTCAGAAGATTGTCGATGTGCGCCCGGTTTCGGAGATGCCGGAGATTCCGCAGTCAGAACGGAAAATGACGGATATTTTTACTGCGCCTGGCGTAAAAGTGCTTATTGTGGATGATAATGTGATCAACCGCAAAGTGGCCAGAGGCTTCCTGAAAAATTATGCTTTTGACTTGACCGAGGCGGGGAGCGGGCCGGAGGCGATTGAATTGGTACGCTCCGTCCGGTATGATATTATTTTTATGGATCATATGATGCCTGGGATGGACGGTATTGAAACGGCGGAGATCATCCGCAAGGACTGCGGCGAAAACGGGATTACGCCTGTTATGGTAGCGTTGACCGCTAATGCCATGGAGGGGATGAGAGAACATTTTCTGGAATGCGGCTTCCAGGATTTCATTGCAAAACCTCTTGATAGGAAGGAACTGAATCAGCTTTTGCTGCGCTGGGTTCCTGAAAAATACAGACAGAGGGAAAGTGGAGAAGGGGAGTCTAATCCGCTGGATCCGTCAGATTTCCGGATTGACGGAGTGGATATGGAAGTGGCGATGCAATATTATTCCGGCGATGAAGAAGGCTTTGTGGATCTGCTGGAGCTTTACTTTATGGATGGCAGACAAAAGATAAAACTTCTGCAAGAGCTGGTGGAGTCGGATATTTTGCGTTATCAGATAGAAGTACATGGACTAAAAAGCGCATCGGCAAATATTGGGGCTATGAATGTCTCGTCTATGGCCCGCGCGCAGGAAAATGCCGCCGTACAGGAGGACAGGGAATTTATTTCCGATCAATTTCCGGCGTTATTAGCGGAATATGAGACTCTTCTGGCCAATATCGGACAGTTTTTGGAGCAGCGCAGACAGGAGGCTGCCAGAAAAGAAAAACTTCCCTGTCCGCCGATTCGGGAGCTGCGGGAACAAACAGCGACAGCTTTGGAAGAATTGAAGCATTTTCGATCACAGGAGAGTTCGGAAAGGGTAGAGAAAATATTGCTTTATGAATTGCCAAAAGATATGGAAGAACGCCTTTTGCAGATTCGGAAACAACTGAAGTTATATGAGGACGACAATGCGGAGGAACTTTTGGATCAGCTTTTACATATACTTGAAGAGGAGGAGGAAGACAAATGAGCCAAACAGAGGGAGGAGAAGCTAGAAAATGTATTTTAGCGGTAGATGATACTGCAATTATTTTAACGCGTATTTCGAGTACTTTGCGGGACGATTATGAAGTAATCACTATTAATTCAGGGGTAAGGGCTTTGAAATATCTGGAGCAGGAAAAGCCGGATCTTATTCTGCTGGATATTCAAATGCCGCAAAAGGATGGTATTGAGACGCTGCGGGAAATGCGCGCTATGCCGGATCGGGCGGACATACCGGTGATCATGCTTACGGGCGTGGAAGATAAGGGGACTGTTCTGGAGAGTGCAAAGTTAGGGATCCGTGATTATATATTGAAACCTTTTCATTCCGAAGAACTGCTGAAACGGATTCGCCGGGTTTTTGAGGAGGAGGAACGGAAACATACGGCATTGAGGTAAAGAGAGAGTCCGCAATAAATTCGATAAGGGTCTTAGGTAAAGTTAAGAGTAAATATAAAGTGAAGCGGAGTGAGCGCTTATGCTATTTGCGCGAGGTAACAACTCAGTACAGTTGCGTTCCTGTTGGTAGGCTGTACTGAGTAAAAAATGCTGACAGATGAGGTTTTTGATACCAGTGGTTGATATGGTTGTTTATGTATGATGGAGCCGGCTGCTTTCAACGGATTTCCAATAAAGAAACGGAAAAAATTAAGGAATCCGGCATTTATGCCAGATTCCTTAACAATAAAAAAGAGCGCGAGACGGGACTCGAACCCGCGGCCTCGACCTTGGCAAGGTCGCGCTCCACCAACTGAGCCACTCGCGCATTTTTGATTGGTATTTGTAGCACCAACATCTATTATTTTACATATACCTTACAAATTTGTCAACTATTATTTTTTGCCGAATACGAAAAATTTATTCTATGACTCCGCTTTGCTGATAGCAACGGTCAGCGTTCCGTTTTCCGCAGAAGAGTCGATGCGGATAGGATAATCATAAAGATTTTTAAAACGCAGATCCTTTACACCTTCGACAATGGCTGAGTCCAATCCTTTTGGAACGTAGTCCACTGCCAGGGAATGGGCATACCTTTCCGTAGCAGGAATGGAGGAGAGCGTCATAGCCACGTATAAGGTGGAGGATACCTGGCAGATGCCTCCGCCTACGCTGGAAACGACTCTGCCTGAGGCAAAGGAAGGAGCTACCACATATCCGTTTTCCGTTGTTCTGGACATGATCGAATTACTGAAAGAAAAGGAAGTTCCGGGCTGGATAACGATACCGTCGATTCGCTGCGCCGCCAGCTCCACGTTGGTTGCCCTGTCTTCTTCAGTATTGTACTGGGTGGAAAAAGAAGCGATCTCATCCGCATTGCGGGAAGGATATCCCACTGTCCGCCCTTCCGCTTTTCCCGACTGTATATAATGATAATAATAAGCGCTCAGATCCTTGATGCCGTAAACGGCCAGCAGGTCGAGATTGTTTTTCATATAAGAGCGTACGTCAAAATCAGCTTTGCCCATGCGTCCTTCGGCCATACCGGAACGGATGAAATGATCCAGCAGATCCTCTTCATTGAAACCGATGGTTTGCTGCACATCCTGGTAAGTATTATAGTAGTATTCCGCATCAAAGACCGCCGAATAATCGATATTGCCGGAGGATGATTCGGCTGCCTGTACCGCGGTGCAGGACAGGAAACAAAGGCATAAGGTGAGTGCGGCTGCTTTTTTCCATTTATTCATGAATCTCTTGTACCCTTCTATCTATCGTCTGTGACATATGTAACTTTATCCAGAGTAACATAAACTATGGAAATTTACCAGATAAAAAATGAAGAAATCGGTTGTTAAAGAAAAATTAAGAAAATCTTAAAGCCGTCTACATTGACCCTGTTTTCGGGGATTGTTATGATGCAGATGGTTGCAAATGGATAAAAAGCCCGGCGGGGAGGTTGAAAACAGATGAAAAATAGTCAGCTCATGGAAAAGCGGGAAACGAATTGGTTCAGAGGAATTGCGGTAGTAATGGTGGTTGTATCCCATTATGCGGAGTGGTGGTCATGGTTTGTTCCGTTGGAAGGAAATGCGGAAGTCTTCCGGCTGGCGCTGACAAAACTGGGAGTGTATGGCGTTGATATTTTTTTCCTTTGTTCGGGGTACGCCATGGTAAAGTCTCTGGGCAGGGAAAGGATGCACGGGGCGTTTATATGGAAAAGAGTAAAAAATGTGTATATTCCATATCTTATCGTGGTGGGGGCCATAGAGCTGTTGGAAGGAGGCTTTGATTCCTTACAGGATTTTCTGCATTTTGCCAGTGGATATGATTATTGGTACATGTTTGTTTTATTCATTTTTTATCTTGGGTTTATCGTCATTTATACGGTAGTGGGAGGGAAAACGCCGAGAGTCGTTGTGTTTTCCATTTTTACTTATATTTTTTCCAATATTCTTTATCAAAAGGGGATGCAGGATTTTTGGTATGTATCGAATATTGCTTTTGCCTTGGGAGTAGCGGCAGGAGAATATGAAGAGTGGATCAAAAAGGCAGTGGATCAGATATGGATCCCGTTCTCCTTGATTTTGGCCGTAGGAATGTTTTTTGTAACAAAATGGGGATTGGAGGGAAGTATCGGCATTGGCAGCGGTTTGGAAGAATACCAAATGCATTTCCAAATCGGAGCAACGGTAATATGGGTCTTGCTTGTGTTGGTTCTGGCTTCCAAATGCAGGATAAAAGAAAAAGGGTTTGCTTTTCTTGGCAGACATTCCTTATATATTTATTTGACGCATACTTATATTTTTATGTGGTGTGTGAATCATTTGGAATGGGATACTGTATGGAGGTTTTTGATCAGCGCGCTGGCTACCGTGGTAATTTCTGTTTTATGCAGCGCTTTGATTCATATACCGGGGATATTTACTTCCGGGAAATTAATTTTGAGAAAATAATTTTCGCAAAGAGTGTTTTGTGGTATAATTTATCCCATACAGCGGTAGGAAGGGTATAGGAGAATGGAAAAAGCTTATGAGCTGGAGTTTGCCGGAGAAAAGTCGGGAAGCTTGTATGTAAATTGCTGCGGCTGCGCGAAAACGGAACCTTTACATAGTTTTGGACCGGCCTGGAAGCCTCATTATTTGATCCATTATATTTTGAGCGGAAAAGGAAGGTTTATGATCGGAGGCAGGACATATCCGCTGGAGGCGGGGGACGGTTTTTTAATCGTGCCGGAAGAACTCGCTTTTTACCAGGCGGATGAAGAGGAGCCGTGGACATATGTGTGGGTAGGGTTCAGCGGAACGAAGGCGCAGGAATATATGAAAGCGATCGGGCTTTCGGCAGAGCGCCCGGTATTTGCGTCCCTGCGGTCCGAGGAATTGTATCGGGCGGTAAAGGATATGATGGAACATAATACATACGGAATTGCCAATGAGCTGCGCAGGACAGGACAGCTTTCCCTTTTTCTCTCCATTATTGCGGAGGGAGGTCCGGCAAAGGAAAAAAACCAGGGCGATTGGGCGAATACCTATGTCAATAAGGCGGTGGAGTTTATCCAGGGCAATTATTGCAATCCGATTAAAGTGACGGATGTCGCTGATTATGTTTGCATTAATCGCAGCTATTTGTATACTTTGTTCCAGAATTCCCTGGGAATGTCCCCCCAGCAGTTCCTTATGACTTTTCGCATCACCAAGGCGGCGGAGTTGTTGCAGCATACTTCCCTGTCGGTGGAAAGCATCGCCATTTCCTGCGGCTATCAGGATCCCCTTGTTTTTACAAAGGCATTTCGGCAGATGAAGGGAGTATCGCCTTCCGCATACCGTAAAGAGATGAAAATGGGGGAAACAAGGAAAAATAAAAAACATTTGGAGCAGGTGGAGGAATTTATCAGCCGGATTCAGTAAAGAGATATTCGGCGGTATGGGCGGGTTGCCAGCCAGAAGTCAACATTTTGACAGTTAATGGTAACAATGGGTCATAGAAATTCAGATAGGGGCTATTATAATTTAAATTAACAAAAAATATGGGTGTCCGGTGGAAGTCGGACGGAAAGGGATGGGTTATGGCAGAAAAGACAACAGCAGAAATGAAAAAAACGGTTTTGGAAAAATTTGCAGAAGTGTTTGGAGGGGAAGGAGCAAAGGCGTATTTTGCGCCGGGCCGTGTGAATATGATCGGTGAACATACCGATTACAATGGCGGACATGTATTTCCCTGCGCGCTGACAATCGGTACTTATGGGGTGGCGAGAAAAAGAGAAGATAAGAAACTGCGTTTTTATTCCATGAACTTTGATCATCTGGGAGTGATCGAGTCCAGCCTGGATGATCTGAAACCGGCAAAAGAAGCGGGATGGACTAATTATCCAAAGGGAGTAATGTGGGCGTTTGAAAAGAGGGGCTATGAAATCCCCTGCGGCATGGATTTGCTGTTAAACGGAAATATTCCCAATGGCTCCGGGCTTTCTTCTTCCGCGTCGGTGGAAGTGCTGACAGGGTTTATTCTGAGAGATTTCTTTGGCTTTGATGTCAGCAATCAGGATCTGGCGTTAATCGGACAGTATTCGGAAAATAATTTTAACGGTGTAAACTGCGGCATTATGGATCAGTTTGCTATCGCTATGGGAAAAGAAGGCCATGCTATTTTCCTGGATACGGCGGATCTGTCTTTCGAATATGCGCCGATCAAGCTGGAGAATGCGAAAATCGTGATTGCATGCAGCAATAAGAAACGCGGACTTGGCGATTCCAAATATAATGAGAGAAGGAGCGAATGCGAAACAGCTCTTGCCGAACTGCAGACGGTCGTTGGGATCAACGGTCTGGGAGATTTGACAGAGGAGCAGTTTGAAACATATAAATCTGCTATTAAAGATGAAACGCGCGTAAGAAGAGCAAAACATGCGGTATATGAAAATCAGAGGACGATTAAGGCGGTGGAAGCGCTGAAGAATAACGATGTGGAGTTGTTCGGAAAGCTGATGAATGCTTCCCATACATCGCTCCAATATGATTATGAAGTGACAGGAGTGGAATTGGATACGCTGGTAGAGGAAGCGTGGAAAGTGGATGGCGTGATCGGTTCCAGAATGACGGGGGCAGGTTTTGGAGGCTGTACGGTAAGTATTGTAAGGACGGATGCTATTGATTCCTTTATCGGAAAAGTCGGCGAAGCATATAAGGAGAAGATCGGATACGCTGCTGATTTTTACGTTGTGGAGATCGGAAGCGGCCCGGTGGCTCTGTAAAAGCAGCAGCCGAAGATAGATGGAAAGAAAGGAGAGGCTGGGGAAATGGTGCAGCGGATAGGACAGGATATAAAAAAGCTGACAGCGTATGGGCTGCAAACGGGTCTGATCGAAAAAGAAGATAAAATTTATACGATAAACAGGCTGTTGGAGCTTTTTGAACTGGACGAATTGGAGAATGAGGACGAAGAAGTTTCCATGGAAACAGAGGAATTAGAGGAAACGCTTGGCCGCATGATGGATTATGCCGTGGAAAAAGGGATTATGAAAGAGGACGGCATTGTTTACCGGGATTTGTTCGATACAAAGATTATGAGTATGCTGGTATCCAGGCCGAGCGAAGTCATTCGCAGGTTTTGGGATTTTTACGGGGAAAGCCCGGAAAAGGCGACGGATTTTTATTATAAATTCAGCCAGGACACGGATTATATCCGAAGATACCGAATCAGTAAAGACCAGAAATGGACGGCGGATACCAAATACGGGGAGTTGGATATTACGATCAACCTGTCAAAGCCGGAAAAGGATCCGAAGGCGATCGCGGCGGCAAAGAACGCAAAGCAGGGAGGTTATCCCAAATGCCTGTTATGCGTGGAAAATGAAGGATATGCCGGACGTGTCAATCATCCGGCGAGGCAGAACCACAGAGTGATTCCGGTAGAGATCAACGGATCGAAATGGGGATTCCAGTATTCGCCCTATGTGTATTATAACGAACATTGCATCGTATTTAATTCGGAGCATATTCCGATGAAGATTGAGCATGATACTTTCTGCAAATTATTTGATTTTGTGAAGCAGTTCCCGCATTATTTTGTGGGATCCAATGCGGATCTGCCGATCGTGGGAGGCTCGATCCTGAGCCATGACCATTTCCAGGGCGGGCATTATGAATTTGCCATGGCGAAAGCGGAAGTGGAAAAGGCCTTTACGGTAAAGGGATTTGAGGATGTGGAAGCAGGAATTGTGAAATGGCCCATGTCGGTCATCCGCATTGCGTCGGAAGACAGCGGCAGACTGGTCGCCCTGGCGGATAAGATATTGGAAAAATGGCGCGGATATACGGATGAAGATGCATTTATTTATGCATACACGGATGGTGAACCCCATAATACGATTACACCTATTGCACGTAAGCGCAAGGATAAGTACGAGCTGGATCTGGTGCTGCGCAACAACATTACGACAGAAGAACACCCCTTGGGAGTATATCACCCTCATGCAAAGCTTCATCATATTAAAAAGGAAAATATCGGTTTAATAGAAGTTATGGGACTGGCGGTACTGCCGGCGAGGCTGAAAGGAGAAATGGATAAACTGGCGGATGCTATTCTGGCCGGAAAGGATATCCGTAAGGACGAAATGTTGGAGAAACATGCGGACTGGGTGGACGAATTCCTGCCCAAGTATGAACCGGAAAGCAGAGCGGACAAAGATGAAATCATGCGGATGCTCCATAAAGAAATAGGATATGTATTTATGCAGGTATTGGAAGACTCCGGAGTTTATAAACGCACGGAAGAGGGCCGGGCCGCCTTCGAGAGATTTTTAAATGTGATTGAATAAAAGCAAAGGCATGGACAGAAGAATTGCCGCACTCACCGTTTAGTGCGGCAATTTTCATGTTTTTCAGATGTTTTTTAATATTTGTAAAAATCTATTGAAAATACAATAAATAAGTTGTAAACTATTTATAGATGGGAATAAGTTTGTGTTTGTGCGGCATCCGCAAACTTGATATCGCAAAAAGCCGCGCAGAAATGAGATTGAAGATGAAATTGCATTTCTACCAGTCGAAAGCAGGAAAGAACTTGATATTAGATTATGTCAATTCGCTTCCAATGGATGAACAAATAGACGGATATTCAGTTTTGAAATGTCTGGAAGAAGGAAAATTAGAACAAGTTCGTTTCAAACGATGGGAAAAGAAAATCTATGAAGTATACTTTTATAAACATAACCGCATATTTTATATAACGATTGATAATTGTAATATGTATTTGCTCCACGCTTGTAAAAAGCAGAAAAATAAGACGGAGAAAAAAGATAAGAAAATTGTCGAAGCCAGAGCAAAAGAATTGGGAAAGCTGGTTGGTAAGTCTTTCCTTTGAAGGAGGTTTGGGTATGCCATTTGTAAGTGCTGATATGGATAAGGTGGTTGGAGTAAAGCGCAAAAATGAACCTGATTTTAAAAGGGCGTGGGATGATAGCCGAGAAGAGTATCGCTTAATAGGGGAAATGGTTTCTCTGCGCAAGCTGGAGAAAGTGACGCAAGAGGAACTGGCAGAATTGACAGGCAGTAAGCAGCAGGTTATTTCCAGAATTGAGAAAAAGGAAAATAGTCCGTCCTTAAAAAGCTTTTGCAATTTATTAGGCGCATTAGGGTATGAGTTGCAGATTGTAAAACGCAGCAAGGGATAAAGCATCTATGTATCATGTGTGAAGTGGCTTGGATTGTAAGTTTGAGGAATGGGAAAGAAGCAAAGGCATGGACAGAAGAATTGCCGCACTCACCGTTTAGTGCGGCAATTTTCATGTTTTTCAGATGCCTCCGGTAATGCTTTCCAGAAAATTATTCAAATGCGCCCTCTGGGTGGGATTCAGTCTTTGGAAGAGGGAAAGATGGACTTTTTGCCATGCGGCATTTTCCGCATTTTTTTCGGCGGTGGCAGAACTGTGCTGGCCGCCGGGATTGCGCTGGTCGGATAAGCAAAGGATATAATCGGCGGATACGTGAAAGGCGGTGGAAAGCCTGACGATCAGATCGGCATCCGGGACGGCGAGCCCGCATTCGATCCGGCTTAAGAGCGTCTGGTTTGTTTCCGCTTTCAAGGCAAGCAGCTCCTGTGTGTATTTTTTCTCCTGTCTTAGTTCTTTAATTCTTGTTTTCATTGGAAGGTTTCCCCTTTCTGGTCCCATAAAATAAATGATATAGTTGCTGATACTTACAATTTCAATATGGCATAAACGGTGGAAACCGACAAGCAAAAATGGTGGGACTAAACAGCAATATATGTTATACTTTCAAGGAAAGGAAGAGATTGTTCAGAGGGTGGATGTATGAAGTTTTTATTGGCGGCGGTCAATGCGAAATATATTCATTCCAATCCGGCGGTATATAGCCTGAAGGCATATGCGGGAGAGGAATATGAAAAGGAAATAGAAATTGCGGAGTACACGATCAACAACAGCCAGTCCTATATATTATCCGATCTATACAAACGGAGGCCGGATGCAGTGGCATTTTCCTGTTATATATGGAACTGGAGGATCATACGTGAGTTGTCAGAGGAGCTTTCTAAGATCATGCCGGGGCTTCCGATCTGGCTGGGGGGTCCTGAGGTATCTTTTGATGCGGAAGAGATTCTCAAAGAATGCGGATGGATCACAGGAATTATGATCGGGGAGGGGGAAGAAACGTTCCGCGAGCTTTTCTGCCTCTGCCGCAGGGCATTGGCAGATGGCGGAACTATCGGAGGAAATCCGGGGAAGACAGAGGGGCTTGTCTGCAGGCAGGGGGGGAAGATCGTTCGAACCGGACAGAGGGAACCGCTGGACATGAACAGCCTTCCGTTTTTGTACCATCAGCCGGAGAAATTCCGAAACAGAATCATTTATTATGAATCCAGCAGAGGCTGCCCATACCAGTGCAGTTATTGCCTGTCCAGCGTGGAGCGGAAAGTGCGCTTCAGAAATATTGAAACGGTAAAAAAGGAGTTGCAGTTTTTATTGGATGCAAAGGCAGCGCAGGTAAAGTTCGTGGACAGAACCTTTAATTGCCTTCCTGCGCATGCCATGGAAATATGGAAGTATATCGATGCTCATGATAATGGAACCACTAATTTTCATTTCGAAATAGCAGCGGACCGAATGAATGAGGAAGAACTGACGATATTGTCACAAATGCGGCCAGGACTGGTTCAGTTGGAGATCGGCATACAATCGGCCAATTTGCTTACTCTGCGGGAAATCGACCGGGAGGCAGATATGGAAAAATTAGAAAGAACCGTGGGGCGAATACGCGGCGGAGGGAATGTACATGTACATTTGGATTTGATTGCCGGGCTTCCTTATGAAGATTATGCCAGCTTCGGACGCTCTTTTGATACGGTATATGCCATGAGGCCGGAACAGTTGCAGCTTGGGTTTTTGAAAGTGCTGAAAGGTTCGCCTATGCATGAGCGTGCGGAAAAATACGGGATAAAATACACTTCTTTGCCGCCTTATGAAGTACTGTGTACCGACTGGCTGTCTTACGGGGAAATCTGCCGGCTGAAGCAGATCGAAGAAATGGTGGAACTGTATTATAACAGCAATCAGTTTACGCATACCCTACCGGTGCTGGAAAAAAGTTTTTCCAGTCCTTTTTCCATGTTTGAAAAACTGGCGGAATATTATGAGGAAAACGGATATTTTTTGAACAGCCCTTCCAGAGCGTATCGCTATGATATTCTGCTGAAGTTTGCCCTTTGCTGCGGAAGAGAGGAGGAGGCGCTTTATAAAGAGCTGCTGACTTACGATATATATCTTAGGGAGAATATGAAAAGCCGCCCCGGCTTTGCCAGGGATTTGTCGGGATATAAAGAGGAATTTCGGAATTTTTATAGCGGGGAGGAAGGACGCTGGGAAGTCCTTTCTGCTTATAGAGGTTGTCAGGCAAGGGAAATGGCGCGTATGACCCATATAGAAATGTTTCATTATCCGGTCTGGAAAACAGGGGGGAGCATGGACAAGCTAAACAAAGAAAAGAAGGTAGTTTTTGATTACGGAGAAAGGAATCCCCTGACGAAAGAGGCGAGAACTATAACGCTTGATTGAAATGCGCAGCAAAGCCGCGCGGAAATGGGATGAAATATGACGAAAAAAACAAAAGCGATTTTGGATTTACTGGATCAAAGATACGGAACGGAATACAGATGCTATCTGAACCATGAGAATGCATGGCAGCTATTGATCGCAACGATTCTGAGCGCCCAATGTACGGATGCAAGAGTAAATACTGTAACCGGGGATTTGTTTCGCAAATATCCGGGGGTAGAGGCGTTCGCCTCTGCGGATCTGAAAGAATTGGAAAAAGATATTTATTCCACGGGATTTTATCACAATAAGGCGAAGAATATTATTGCATGCTGCAAAGACCTGATGGAAAAGTTCGGCGGGGAAGTGCCGCGCAGTCTGGAAGAACTGACATCCCTGGCGGGGGTCGGAAGGAAAACGGCTAATGTGATACGCGGGAATATATATCATGAGCCGAGCATTGTAGTGGATACTCATGTAAAAAGAATATCGAAGAAACTGGGGCTGACAAAAGAAGATGATCCTGAGAAAGTGGAACGGGATCTGATGAAAGCTTTGCCGGAGGAGCGCTGGATTTTATGGAATATCCATCTCATCACTTTTGGACGTGAAATCTGCAAGGCTCCTACGCCGAAATGCGGGGAATGCTTTTTGACGGAGTATTGCATGGGCAGTCATTCGGAGCCGGGGGGCCGGAGTACAAGCCGTAAGAAAAGAAATGGGGAAGAAGATTGAAAATTGAAAACTTTCAATCCCAAGTTTGTGTCTGCGCAGCATCCACAAACTTGATATGCGCAAAAAGCCGCGCAGAAATGGAGAAAAAAATGACAGAGGAATACACTGCGCTGGATCTGGAAACTACCGGCTTGAATCCGAAGAAGGATAAGATCATAGAAATAGGGGCGGTGAAAGTAAGAGAAGGAAGGATCGTGGACAGTTTTCAATGTTTTGTGAATCCATGGAGAAAACTGGGGGAAGAGACTCGTCTGCTGACAGGGATAGATGACGGGATGCTTCAGGATGCCCCGGGGATCGAGGAAGTATTGGAACCTTTGATCGATTTTATCGGGGAGGATGTACTGGTGGGGCACAGAATTCTTTTTGATTATTCGTTCGTAAAGAAAGCGGCTGTAAACCGTTCCTTAGTTTTTGAAAAAGAGGGAATCGATACGCTGAAACTGGCCAGAAAATTATTGCCGGATCTGGAGAGCCGGAAGCTTGGGGATTTGTGCAATTATTATGGTATAGCGCACAGGGCGCACAGGGCGTTGGCGGATGCGGAGGCATCTTCGGGCCTGTACCAAAAACTGGCGGAATTGTTTTATAAAGGGAATGAAGAGGCTTTTATGCCCCGGAAGCTGCTTTTTGAGGCAAAAAAAGAGATGCCTGTTACAAAACGCCAGAAAGAGCGGTTATATAAATTGCTGGACAGGCATAGAATAACTATAGAATACCAGGTGGATAAACTGACCAAGAGCGAAGCTGACCGGATCATGGATCAAATTGTTGCAAAATACGGACGATAATATTGCGGCTGGCGGATTTTAAATGCCGGGCTCGGTCTTCCAGTTCTTTGATCTTGCCGGTTTCTCCTTCTTTAGAGTATATGCTGGCAAGCAGACGGTAAGAACCGCTGACGTCGGTATCGGTGGATATGGAAAATTCCAGAATCTGCTTTGCTTCCTGGACATATCCGGCTTGATATAGTTTTTCCGCCCATTGCTGCAAGGTGCGCGCAAGAGTAGTGTAACTTTGATCGTAGCGCGCCAACAAATCGATATTGGGCGCTCCGTATTCCAGTTTCAGGTCAGTGTTGCTAAAACCTGTAAAGTTTACGATGGGAGATTCCGAAAGATAATACAGGGTTTTATGGAATTCCATTATTTTTTCGTCTTCTTTCAATGTCTCCATGGGGAGCGAGTCGAATGGAATAACGATGTAGCGCAGATTGTCAAGAGACTTACGTCTTGTATTGTTGGCGGCATTTTCCCTTTCCCAGTAAGCATCCTGGGCTTTTTCACCGATGCGTCTGCTTTTGGAGATCTCATAGGAAAGCCATATAAGGAAAATGATAAAACTTGCAAAAAAGGGCATTTTCATATATAATTCCTTTCATAGACAGGAGGGTTCGCGTATGTTTAATCTACATAACCGTAAAACGAAGAAGATTATTTCATCTATTATTATTATATTGATTGTCATTGCGATGTTTATACCAACTTTAACATATTTTATTTTTTAGTACAATATATTTTGAGGAGAGGTCATGAAAATTAAAGGAAAGAAGATAGTTGCGGCTGCGGTGCTGGCGGCGTTGGCAGTTTTATGGCCGGTACAGGCGGCAAAAGCCCAGTCTATCGAGGATGCCCTGGAGGCGGATTCAAAAGCAGTGGAGGCACAGGAACCCGGAGAAGGGGAAAAACAGGAAGAAATCCCGGATGGGGGAACAGAAACACCGGAGGAACCGGCGCAGGATCAGGAAAGCGGAGCGGCACAGACCGGGGGAGCGGGAACCAATACGGCGGAAGCCGGGCCATTGACGACTATGGGCAATAGCAATACGGTTTCCGAGGGAGTCTATATCGGCAGCGTGGACGTATCCGGCAAAACGGCCGAGGAAGCGAAACAGGCAGTCGAAGCGTATGTGGAGGAACTGAAAGGGCTGACAGTGGTTTTCCATATCATGGATGGGAACCAGATAGAGGTGGCCGTCGGGGATATGGGCTTGCAGTGGACGAACCCGGATGCGGTGCAGGATGCGGTGGCTCTTGGAAAAAAAGGAAATATCGTACAGCGTTATAAGGCGTTGCAGGATTTGAGGCACAAAAACAAGGTGTTCGATTTGGCATATGATTTTGATAAGGAATCGATCCGGCAGATTTTGTCAGAGCAGTGCGGGGAATATAATACGGAGGCAAAGGACGCGACGCTGACCAGGGTAAACGGGGTATTTTCCGTTACGCCAGGAGAGAGCGGGCGCGTTGTAGACGAAGAAGCTTCTTTGAACCAAATATATGATTACATGATGAATGAATGGGATTTTGGCGATGCTTCGGTGGATATGGTAGTTAAAGTACAGGAACCGAGAGGATCGGAGGAAGAACTGGCCCAGGTAAAAGATGTGCTTGGAACGTTTACAACGAGTTACAGCACTTCCGGTTCTTCCAGAAGCGCCAATGTGTCCAATGGCTGCAATCTGATCGCGGGAACTACTTTGTATCCGGGAGATGAATTTTCCACGTATGAAATGGTGTCGCCTTTTTCGGTAGACAATGGCTATTTTATGGCTGGTTCTTATATGAACGGACAGTTAGTGGACAGTTTGGGTGGAGGAATATGCCAGGTATCCACCACATTATATAATGCGGTTCTTTTATCCGAACTGGAAGTGACGGAGAGGCATAACCATTCGATGATCGTAACTTATGTGGACCCTTCCGCAGATGCGGCGATCGCGGAGTCTGCGGGCAAGGATTTTAAGTTTGTAAATAATACGGGGCATCCCGTTTATATTGACGGATACTGTGAGAATAAAAATATAACTTTCACCATTTACGGTGTGGAAACGAGACCGGCAAACCGGGAAGTCATCTATGAAAGCAAAGTGCTTTCCGTTACGCACCCCGATCATGAAGTGATCTATACGGATGTGGCGATGCCGATCGGGCAGGTGGTGACGCAGTCCGCCCATACGGGTTATAAAGCGGAGCTGTGGAAGGTAGTAAAAGAAAATGGAGCGGAGATAAGCCGCGAACAGATAAACAGCAGCAGTTATAAAATGACGCCGAGAACGGCGACGGTAGGGCTGTCTACGAACGATGTAAATGCGTATAATGAGATGCTGGCGGCGGTGGCAACGAACAATATTGACCATGTAAAAAATGTGGCAGCAGCGTTGGCCCAGTTTGCGATCCAGCCAGGACAGGTACCACCGGCTGACCAAGCATCACCGGCTGACCAGCAGCCGGGGGCAGAGCAAGCACCGCCAGCAGACCAAGCGCCACCGGCTGACCAAGCGCCACCGGCTGACCAAGCGCCACCGGCTGACCAGCAGCCGGCGGCAGAGCAAGCACCTCCCGGCTGACCAAGTCCCATCCCCGGTTGACCGGTAGCCGGCGGCGGAATAACAGTCTCCGGCAAAATAGATTCGGAGGGAAGGGATTCCAGGAAAGGGCTGGCCGGTATGTAGCTGGAATGCAGGGCTTGACTGCGGCGAATAAGGCGGGAGAACAGATGAGAATAGGAAAGCTGCCTGAGAACGTTTGGAAACGTTCCGTATTCAGGCATATCAATAAAACAAAACGGGAAGAAGTAAAGACCGGCGCAGGAATAGGGGAAGACTGCGCCGTTTTTTCGTTTGGAAGCGAAGAAATGACAAGTGTGTCATTGTGTACTGTCTGCCGGCCCGGCGAGGACACGGCCAGATTGGCAATATATGGAAGTGTAAATATGCTGGCGGCTTCGGGGGCAGAACCTGTGGCGGTGAATATTTCCGCGCTTATGCCGGAAGGAACGGAGGAAGAAAGCGTTCGGAGCATGGCTGTACAAACGGGAGAAGAATGCGCGCTGCTGGGAATTCAGGCAGCGGGGATCCATATACAAGTGACGAAAGGAATAAGCTGTCCGGCGATTACCGTAGCGGGAATCGGCAGACAGGCGGCAGAAGGAATATCGCTGAAAGGAATAAAACCTGGCCAGGATATCGTGGTGAGTAAATGGATTGGCCTGGAAGGAACTTATTTGTTGGCTAAGAACAAGGAAAAGGACTTGTTAGCCAGATATCCTTGCCGCTTTATAAAAGAAGCACAGGAATACGACCGGTTCTTTTCCGCCGTCCCGGAGGCCGCCACCGCCGTTAAGTCCGGCGTTTGCGCTATGCACAGCATTGCGGAGGGCGGTATTTTCGGCGCTCTTTGGGAAATGGCGTCAGGGGCAGGCGTTGGACTGGAAATCGATTGGAAAAAAATTCCGATAAAGCAGGAAACGGTGGAGATTTGCGAGTTTTTTGAAATCAGTCCTTATGAGCTGGCATCGGTGGGGTGTTTGCTGATGACGACGGAACGAGGACATGATTTGGTAAGAGTTTTGGAGAAGGAAGGGATTGCCGCATCCGTGATCGGAAAAACGACAGATAATAATGACAGGGTTGTCGTTAATGGGGAAGAACGGCGTTTTCTGGAGATGCCGAAACCGGATGAACTTTATAAAGTATTTGGGTGAGCGTAAAAATAAAAATGCGAAAATAAAAGAAGCGGAATGGAGGAAGTATGAGAGAAAAGATATTGTCCATTATAGAGAGGAACAGCCGTATCGATTTGAAAGAGCTGGCTGTTATTCTTGGGGTGGAGGAAACGGATGTAGTAAACGAGATGGCGGCGATGGAAAAAGAAGGGATTATTTGCGGCTATCATACGATGATTGACTGGGAAAAGACTTCAGTGGAGAAAGTGACGGCTTTGATTGAGGTGCGGGTGACTCCCCAAAGAGGGCAGGGATTCGATAATATTGCGGAGAGGATCTATAAATATCCGGAAGTGAACAGCGTATATTTGATTTCAGGCGGATATGATCTGCTGGTTACATTGGAAGGAAAATCGCTGAAGGAGGTATCGGCCTTCGTATCGGATAAACTGTCTGCTCTGGATACGGTACTCAGCACAGCGACACATTTTATTTTGAAAAAATATAAAGATCATGGAACGATACTGGCAAAAAAATATGAAGATGAAAGAGAGAAGATTACGCCATGAGAAACCCATTAGCTGATAAAGTGGTAGATATCAAACCCTCAGGCATCCGTAAATTTTTTGATATTGTAAGCGAGATGGAGGATGCGATCTCACTCGGCGTCGGTGAGCCTGATTTCGACACGCCTTGGCATATCAGGGATGAGGGAATTTATTCTTTGGAAAAAGGACGTACTTTTTATACCTCCAATGCGGGATTGAAGGATCTGAAGATCGAGATCTGTAATTATATGAGAAGATCCCAGGGGATTGAATATCATTATAATGATGAAGTCATTGTGACGGTGGGAGGATCGGAAGCGATCGATATTGCCTTGCGGGCAATGATAAATGACGGGGAGGAAGTGCTGATCCCCCAGCCGAGTTATGTATCTTATGAGCCTTGTGCTATTCTGGCAAACGCGGTTCCCGTTATTATCGAGCTGAAAGCGGAGAATGAGTTCCGCCTGACTGCGCAGGAACTTCGGGACGCGATCACGGATAAGACAAAGATTTTAATTCTGCCGTTTCCTAACAATCCTACGGGAGCAATTATGGAAAAAGAAGATTTGGAGAAGATCGCGGAAGTGATCATCGAAAAGGATATCTTTGTGATTTCGGATGAAATATATGCGGAGCTGACTTATAAGGACAAACATGTGTCGATTGCGTCTCTTCCGGGGATGAGGGAGCGAACCATTCTGATCAATGGATTTTCCAAGGCTTATGCCATGACCGGATGGAGGCTTGGATATGCCTGCGGGCCGAAGGAAATTTTGGGGCAGATGTTGAAGATCCATCAGTTTGCCATTATGTGCGCGCCGACTACAAGCCAGTATGCGGCGGTGGAAGCGCTAAAGAACGGGGATGAAGATGTAAATCAGATGCGGGAGGCATACAATCAGCGGAGAAGGTATTTGATGTATGCATTTAAGGAAATGGGGCTGGAGTGTTTTGAGCCTTTCGGCGCATTTTATGTATTTCCATGTATTAAGGAATTCGGGATGAGCAGCGAAGAATTTGCCGACCGTTTTCTGCGGGAGGAAAAAGTCGCCGTTGTGCCGGGAACGGCTTTCGGAGATTGCGGAGAGGGATTTCTTAGAATATCCTATGCATATTCCCTGGAAAACCTGAAAATTGCGATCGGGAAGCTGAAAAATTTTATAGAAAGGCTTCGGAAAGAAAAAGAAGCATAATGGGATAAAGCCGTACAGGGAGGGGTATTTTCCTGTGAAAAAGGAGGCTGTGGAAAATGGAGCTTTATTGATCCATTTTTCACAGCCTCTTCTAGCCGGAAAGAATATTCCTCCAAAAGAACAGACGATTTGTTTAGGGAAGGATGAGGTATTCCACGGTAATATTTACTTCTACCGCTACTTCCCCCGGCATGATAGAGGAACCGTCTTCCGCGCCGGCGGCCAGACTTTCCATACTCCGCATTTTTGAACTTAAGGCGTTGTCCGTATAGCGGGCTTCGCTGTAATTGCTGTTTTCACGGACCCCAACCACGCTTCCGAGGGAACAGCCGCCCGCTTCGGCCAGAGCTTCGGCTTTTGCCCGGGCGGATTCCATGGCCAGTTTTAAGGCGTTGGAATATCCTTCATCGTATTTGCTGGACATATATGTAATGGACTGGATATTGTTAATTCCTGTCTGCACGGACTGGGCCAGAATAGTGTCGAGGCTGTCAATGGGAAGCTTTGACACCGTCAAAGACGTGGATGCTTCATAGCCGGTAATCCGCTGGGTATTCCCGCTGTAATTGTATATCGGGTACATATAATAGTCGGAAGTTTGTATGGAGGTTTCCTCCACGCCCAGGCCTTTTAACAGTTCTATGACTTTGGCAACATCTTCCGTATTCTTCTGCTGGCAGGAGGCAGCGTCCTTTGCTTCCGTGCGTACGGCATAAACGATTTCGGCTATGTCGGGAACGACAGTGATCGTTTCGCTGCTGTTGACGGATATTACGTTTCTTTCGGAGTTTGCGGAAGAGACGTTTGTATTGGTTGCAGGGGACGCCGACACCGTTTCAGGAATGGTTTCGCTGCCGGCAGGCCCGTTAGCGCTGCCTTCAACAGCGCTGCCACAGGCGGTGCAAAGGACAGAAATGCTAAATGCCAGTGATATTAGTTTTCTTTTGGCTTTTCTGTTCATATTTCCCTCCATTTCTGTGCGGCTTCTTGCGCGAGTCATGTTGTTGATTTATTCTTTGTGATCCGCATATCCTGCGCTGGTAACGGAGGTAACCATTCTTGCCTTTACCGTGCCGGAGCTGCTCTTATATGCCTGGCGGATAGTTCCCCATGCGCCGACTACCATTAAGATATATCCCATAACGAGATCTCCGATAATAGCAGCTTTTATTTCCGGCTCTTCCAGGAAAGAGGGTACGCTTCGGAAGGCGTCGAAGAAAGTGATTTCATAATATTCTTTGTATACGTTGTATATTTCGATGCCGACGGATACTTGTTCGGCAACGACAACCATGATAAGGGAGATGATACAGCTGATGATGATCCCGGTTTTGCTCAGGTGTCCGCCCAGCATTTCATAGCCCTTTAATGCACAAATGATCATAACAAGGCCGGCAATTCCCGATATGTAGCCGAGCTGGTAGATCAATACCCACACGATAACGCCAAGTACGGAGCCAAGCAGGGCGCCTACGATGCCGCCTACGATATTGCCGCTTCCTTTTTTCGACTTTTCGGCCGCCTGACGCTGAAGGTTATCCGATGCGCTGGCGTAGCAGGAAGAACAAAACATATGCTCGGAGTCTTCGATCTGATAAAGGTTCAGCCCGGCGGATGAACCGCAGGATTGGCAGCAGGGTACTAATTGGTTGGAACTGCAATAGGAGGTAATATCCCGTAAAAAGGCATCCAGACAAGGAACATAATTTTTCCCCCATTTAAAACCGAGTCCCTGGAACTCCGCAGTGATTCTTGTACCGCTATAGGAAGCTGACTGCAAGTACTGATGCTTGGCAGTGCATTGGTTCAGAAAATCACTGATGGCAGGGACAGCTGTCGTCCCGTCCTCTTTGACCCACAGGTATACGGTATGTTTTGCTGGTGTGGCAGGATCCTGATGTATGGAAAAAAAGAATCCGTTCATCTTACCATAAATCAATCCGTTTTTCTCTTCTACGGTAAAACCATTGTTAAGCGCGTATTGTTTCACTTTGTTGTACATATGACTCTCCTCCTCAGTGGCATACGCTGCCATGCGGCGCAATAAGCCTTGGCAGACATCGTTGCTCGTTTTTATAGTGTCAATTATAACATGGAATTGGGAAAAGAGGAATATTGAAATCGTAGACAGGATGATTTATTATGTTATCAATAATGATTGGAATGTGTCATTTGAGCGGCACGGCAGGATGAATGAAAGGAAAAGAGGTAAAATCATGCATATTGTGCTTCATCAGCCGGAAATACCGGCAAATACGGGAAATATCGGACGGACATGCGTGGCTACAGGTACGACGCTGCATTTGATAGAGCCGCTTGGCTTCCGTTTAAACGAAAAAGAGATTAAGCGGGCGGGAATGGACTACTGGGAACATTTGGATGTGAGGCGTTATGTGAATTTTTCGGAATTTTTGGAGAAAAATCCGGGGGCAAAAATATGGATGGCGACTACTAAGGCAAAAAGGGCATATACGGACGCGGAGTTTGGGGAAGATGATTATATTATGTTCGGGAAAGAGAGCGCCGGAATTCCCGAGGAGATTTTGGTGGATTATGAAAAGACATGCATCAGAATCCCGATGCTGGGTCAGATCAGGTCTTTGAACCTTTCCAATTCGGCAGCGATTATATTATATGAAGCGTTGCGGCAAAATCATTTTTCCAGCATGCAGCTGGAAGGTGAATTGCACAGGCTGCATTGGAAATGATTCCTGTAAAATAATTAGTTTTTGTTTGTAACGAAAAGAGATTTTGCCGCACTTATGGATAAGAGGAGGTGAAAAAGTGGATAAGCGGAAGGTGGAGGAAGTATACGAGGAAAATGTGAAGGCTGTTTACAAATACCTGTTCTGCTTAACTCATAATGCTGATCTTGCGGAAGAATTGACGCAGGAAACTTTTTATCAGGCGGCAAAAGGAATCGACAAATTCAGAGGCGGATGCAAAATCTCGACCTGGCTGTGCCAGATTGGAAAAAGGCTTTGGTATAAAGAGCTGGAAAAGCGAAAAAGGGAAATACCGGTATCGGAAGCCGTAGAGGAAAATATTGGATTTGGAGATATGGAAAATGATTACCTGCTGAATGTGGAGAAGGTGGAGTTGTTTCGGATGCTTCATAATTTTGATATAACCACGAGGGAGGTAATGTACCTGCGGCTGACCGGAGAGCTGAGCTTTTCTGAAATCGGCGATATTATGGGTAAAACGGAGAACTGGGCAAGAGTTACTTTTTACAGAGGCAAACAAAAATTGATGAAAGGGAGAAAAGAATGGAACAAAGATTAGTATGCGATACGGTAAGGGATCTGCTTCCGATGTATATCGATCATATGACGAGCGAGGCGTCGAATGAATCCATAGAGGAACATGTGGAAGGATGCCAGGGATGCAGGGATGCGCTGGAGCAAATGAGGCAGCCTGTCAGTGTGGAGGCTGCGCCGGAAGTACAGGAGTTTCGGAAGTTTTTAAAAAAATCGAAAATGAGTCTGCTTTATTGGATAGCGGGGGCAGCGGCACTGATCGCGGTTGTGGCATGTTTTATTGTAAATCTGGCGGTGAACCGGAGGCTTTCCTGGTTTTATATCGTGGGAGCCGGTATTATTACGGCTTATTTCCCTGTTTGTGTATGGATCGCCGCTTCCAAACACAAGCTTGTCAAGGCGCTGGCAGCCTTGAGCGTATGCATTGTCCTGCTGGTAGGGACGATACAGGTCGTGCTGTATTATTTGATGGATATTGGCGGAATATGGTTTATGCAAATCGGCTTGCCGGTTACCTTATTGTGGATCGCGGTCGTGTGGGCCGGTGTGGCGTTTCATAGCTGTTTCCATATGAATGCGCTGATTTCTCTGGCTGTCATTTCTTTTTTGGCGATACCGGGAAATTATTTTACCGATTATCTGGCGGGCGACTATCGCGGAGTTCCCGGCTGGGACATCGGATTGATTGCGGACGGGCTGGGAAACGGAATAGCGGCAGGGCTGTTGTTGACGGCGGGGATCATTCTGGAAATGAGAAAAAGGAAGAAAGAAAATGGAGAATAGTTATTTTAACGAAGCATTGTCTAATTTTGCAAAAGATTTTGCCTATGGCGGAGCGATCCGCCATCTGGTGGACAAGGGATATACGGCAGACCGGATTATCAGGGAATTCCACTATCCGATTTCCCGGGAAAGCGTGGAAAAGATAGTGGAGGATCATCTGAAAAACAAGGATAAGGACAATAAGCGCTAGATATCATCGTCGATATCGGAAACGGGAAGAGAAAAAATAAATTCGGAACCGACGCCTTCCGTGCTTATGACATTGATATGTTCGCCATGAGCATGAATGATTTCCCTGGTAATGGAAAGTCCCAGGCCGGTTCCTTTTTTATCCTTGCCCCGGGAGGCGTCGGATTTATAAAAACGGTTCCAGATCAGCTTCAGATCGTCTTTTGGGATGCCGATGCCGCTGTCCTTGACAGAAATATAGACTTTATTGCTTTTTTCATTGGTTTCGATACGGATGACGGAATCCTGGTGGCTGAATTTGATCGCATTATCCAGCAAATTATAGAAAACTTGCTGGATTTTTCCCATATCCGCATTGACATAGATGAAGTCCCCGGTCAGGAGCAGTTCGATGGCGATGGATTTCTGGCGGCAGGTTCCTTCAAACGAGGCCGCCGTATCGCGGATGATGCGGTTCAGTTCAAAGTCTGTCCTGTCGAGGAGCATGCCTTTCGTGTTTATATTGTTCAAGGTAAGGAGGCTGTTCGTCAGTTTGGTAAGGCGTTCAGTCTCATTTAGTACAATATTCAAATATTTTTCGTGCATTTCGGGAGGGATCGTGCCGTCCAGCATGGCTTCCAAATATCCCTTGATAGAGGTGAGGGGAGAGCGGAAGTCGTGGGAGACGTTTGCGACAAATTTTTTCTGGTCGTCTTCGGAACGGGCGATTTCGCTGGCCATATAGGAGAGGGTGGCGGCCAGATAGCCGATTTCATCCTCGCTGTCCACCTGAAATTCGTAATGCATATTGCCGCTGGCATACTGTTCGGTAGCCTCCGTGATTTTGCGGAGAGGGAGGTACACGATCTCCGTAAAAAATATAAGGATAATCAAAGAAAGAAGGAACAGAATAACCAGCATAATATAGGAAATATTCAACAAACTGTTGCAGGACGCCTGGATGGCGCTCATGGGAGTATGGATCACAACGTATCCCCTTACTTTAAAATTAGAAGTAATGGGCGAAAACACACTGAGCATCTGCTCATCAAAAGAACCGAAGAAGTTGCCCACAGTATAATAAGAACCGGAGGACACGGTGGGATCAAAATTTTCGATAACAATTTCGTTTTCTACATTTACCGGAGAAGAAGAGTCCAATATCATCCTCCCGGAAGGATTGATGATCCATATGGTGGATGAGAGGTAAATGTCCAAGGCATCCAGCTGATGCTTCACCGTATCCAGGGAAGTCTCGCTGTTATACAGATCCGAAGCATAGGTCATGGCGACCAGGGTTGCCTCTTCATAGAGAGCATCGGCTTTTTCTCTTTTCAGATGTTCCAGCGTCATATTGGATACAAAAGTGGCGACTACGACGAAGCCAAAAAAGCCGAAAATGAAATATCCCAGTATGAATTTTAAATAGAGGGTTTTTCTCATGATCATACCCCTGCCTTTACCTCAAACTTATAGCCTACCCCCCAGACGGTATTAATGCGCCAGGAGGCGTGGTCTTTGATTTTTTCTCTCAGACGTTTGATATGCACGTCCACAGTACGCGTATCCCCGATATATTCATACCCCCATATCTGGTCAAGAAGCTGTTCCCTGTTATATACATGGTTCGGAGAGGAAGCGAGAAAATAGAGAAGCTCTAGTTCTTTTGGAGGCATATCTATTGTTTTTCCCATATAAATTACGGAATAGTTGGTGAGATTGATAATCAGGTCCGGGTATTCCACGCTTTTTACATTAGAAGCCGTGGAGGCAGCCGGAGACGGTTTATATCTCCGCAGAACGGCTTTGACCCTGGCTACCAGTTCTTTCGAATCAAAGGGTTTTTCCATATAGTCGTCGGCTCCAAGCTCCAGTCCGAGGACTTTATCGAAAATTTCTCCTTTTGCCGAAAGCATGATGATTGGAATTGCGGATTTGGCACGGACTTCCCGGCAGACCTGGTAACCGTCGATGCCCGGAAGCATCAGATCCAGAAGGATCAGGCTGGGGGCAAAGGAATCCACGGCGGTCAGGGCTGATTCTCCGTCGTTGACAATCAATGTTTCAAAGCATTCTTTGGTAAGATACAAAGCAATTAACTCTGCGATGTTGTTATCATCATCTACGATCAATATTTTTTGTTTGTTCACCATATCAATAACCATGCCTTTCTCTTAGTCTGCAAATGAGTGCGAACTTCTGTCAGGACTTAAAAGTTGCAATAGTGACACCTGCGTCACCTTCTCCGTGTTCCCCCTGCCGGAAAGATTGCACATATTTAACTTTCTTTAAATGTCCCTGGACTGCCTTCCGAAGCGCTCCGGTTCCTTTGCCGTGTACGATGCGAACTGTGGAAAGATGGGAGAGGTAGGCATCATCCAAATACTTATCCAGTGCCGCAATGGCCTCGTCCACCGTTTTTCCCAGGAGGTTGATTTCGGGGGAAATAGTGTAGGATTTAGACATTTTCATGCTGCCTGTACCGGAGCGGGCAGAAAATGACGTTTTTGTCACCGGTTCGTCGTCGATGAGGACGATATCGTTAATATTGGTCTGGGAACGGATAATGCCGCATTGGACGAACAGGTTCCCTTTGTGGTCCGGCAGGGAACTTACGGTGCCCTTCAGTCCCATGGAAAGGATCTTAACGCTGTCTCCCAGTTTCAACTGTTTGGGAGAGAGCTGCTTTTTTGGGGGCTGTTTGGCTTTTAAGGAAAGCTTGCTGTTTTTATCCGAAATTTTTTCCCGTACCTGTTCTCTCGTTTTTTCCAGATCTTTCATGGAAGCTCCGGGGCCGGCTTTTTGGAAAATCCGTATGGTTTCGTCAGCCACATCTTTTGCTTCCTGCAGGATATCCCTTGCCTTTTCATTGGCTTCTTTTAAAATCCGGTCTTTTGTTTCCTGGATCTTATCTTCCTTTTGCCGGAGTTTTTCCCTGAGCTGTTTGACCTCGTTTTTATAGGATGCGATCTCCAGACGTTCGTTTTCTATGGTGATCCGCTTATGTTCCAGGTCGGCGAGCAGGTCTTCAAAACTGGTATTTTCCTGATTGATCTGCGCTTTTGCCGATTGAATGATGTGATCCGGCAGTCCCAATTTGGAAGATATGGCAAAAGCGTTGCTTTTACCGGGAATACCGATCAAAAGTCGGTAAGTGGGCTGCAAAGTATCCACGTCAAATTCACAACAGGCATTTTCCACCTGGGGAGTGGAAAGTGCATATACTTTTAACTCGCTATAGTGGGTGGTCGCCATGGTGCGGATGCCTCTTTTGTGCAGATAATCGAGAACGGCAATCGCCAGGGCCGCGCCTTCGGTGGGATCCGTTCCCGCGCCGAGTTCATCGAATAAGCAAAGGGAGCCGCCGTCCGCATGTTCCAGAATGGAGACAATGCGCGTCATATGGGAAGAAAAGGTGCTGAGGCTTTGTTCGATGCTTTGCTCGTCGCCGATATCCGCATATACTTCCGTAAAAACCGACAGTTCGGATCGATCCAGGGCAGGAATATGGAGGCCGGACTGCCCCATGAGGGAAAACAGACCGACTGTTTTTAAGGAAACTGTCTTACCACCGGTATTGGGGCCGGTGATGATGAGCAGATCAAAATCTTTGCCCAGATAAACATCGATCGGGACGGCCTTTTTTTTATCCAGAAGCGGATGTCGGCCTTTCCGTATATTGACATAACCGTCAGTATTGAAAACAGGAGCGGTAGCATTTTGCTCCATGGCAAGGGATGCCTTGGCAAAAATAAAATCCAGCTTTGTCATAATTTCCTGGTTTTGGGAAATTGCGTCAATATACCCGGCCGCCTGTGCGCTCAGACCGGTCAGTATTTGCCGGATTTCCTCCTGTTCCTTGAGGGCAAGCTCCTTGATCTGGTTGTTCAGTGAAACGACGGCCGCCGGTTCTATAAATAAGGTGGAACCGGTGGAAGACTGGTCGTGGATCATGCCGGGAACCTGATTCTTGTACTCCGCTTTTACGGGAATACAATACCGGTCATTGCGCATGGTAATGACGGCGTCCTGGAGATAGGTGCGGCAGGAGCCTCCCAG
Source organism: Lachnospiraceae bacterium 28-4 (assembly GCA_000403275.2). Lineage (GTDB taxonomy): Bacteria > Bacillota > Clostridia > Lachnospirales > Lachnospiraceae > Kineothrix. The sequence continues at coordinate 1,166,232 of KE159599.1, read as the reverse complement.
CATGCCCGTAAGCTGGGAATGGATTTTCTCATTGGCAAGCCTCATGCTCCGGCGGATATGCTTCAATGCAGGGCTGGCATCGTCGCTGATCTCGTCCTCCGATAAAATGCAGCGGCGGATCTCCTGGGAAAGCGGAGCCAGCGGTTCCAGAAGTTCGAAGAGATCATCCAGAGAGTCCTTTTCTTCCTCTTCCCGTTCGCGCTTTCCATAAGTCTTAATCCGGCTCACATTTTCCAAAAGCCCGGCGATGCCGAGCAGTTCCGTAACCGATAAAACGCCCCCGACCTCCAGGGATTTCAGCGCATAACCAAGATCCTTATTGCCGCCGAAGGAGGTAGATCCTTTTTTAAACAGACGGGAAAGCGCGTCAGAAGTCTGTGTCTGGGCTTCATTTATGACATTGATGTCATTGTAGGGCTTCAAATACCGGCACAATTTCCGTCCCGGATCCGAATCGGCTTTTTCCGTAAGCATGTCAATGATTTTATTATATTCTAAGGTTTGCAATACTTTTTCGTTCATATTATTTTTCCCTGATATATGATTCATAATGTAATTGGGTGACATAGGTATGGCAGGTTGTGGGAATCTTTCATCGATACCATTGATGCAGATCCGAATATAGAGGATCTTATGCCAGTATGGTTCATTATAGCATATGGGAGGAAAAAATACTATGGAGGATTGGATGGGGGACGCGGAAATCCATTTTGATAAGTGCCATGGCGGAGGGAGGCAAACGAGTTTGAAGCGGTGGGGAAAGGGGCTGGCAGTGGGGTGTTTTTTGCTGGAGCTTCCAATCAGATTTCACTAATGAAATAGCCGATTGTACGCAACAGCAAAAAACACTCCCCTGCCAGCCCCTTTTCCCCTCGTTTGCGTTTCTCTGTCATAAGAAACACATGCTTATTTTATAATGGCGACATCTTCGCCCTCTTCAACTATTACGTCCGATTTTAACAATTCAGGAACTAACCCATTGGATATAATGACAACTGTTGTCGGATCATACCCTTTTTCCTCTATATGTTTAAAATCCACTTCTGCAAGCAAATCCCCTTTTTTCACGGTGTCTCCCTGTTTTACAAAACTATGGAAGCCTTTGCCGCCGAGTTGGATGGTGTCGATGCCTATATGGACAATGATTTCCACTTTGTCATTTTCTATCCCATAGGCATGACCGGAGGGAAATACCACCGTAACGGTGCCGTCGATCGGCGATACAATCCTTGGAGAGTCAGGATAGACCGCAAATCCGTCCGTACTTTTTGTCAAGAATTTTTATTAAATTTGTGAAGGAATCCATTTTACCCGGCTGGGAGGGGCGGAAAAGGAGCGGCGGACGGCGGGCAGGGGGAAACGGCAGGAAAGGAACCGCGGAGGGAACGGGGTGGGAATGGCTTCCCGTGTCGGATTCGTGAAATGGATTCCTTTGCCGAACTTGCTATTGGCATTATATTTTATATCGCCATTTACATTCCCCGTAAAACAGGCTATACTAATAAAGCTAAGCATACGCTTCACTTAAACCCTGTAAATATAAGGAAGACCGGTGTTTTTATGAATAGTGGGAAGCAAAAAAAGGATATTGATCAGGAGATAAAAATACAGAAACAGGATTCGGATTTTATAACGGAAACGATCAGGCAGCGCCCGATTAATAAAAAGAAACTGCTCAGACGCACTTTGATTACGGCGGCAATGGCGGTAGTTTTTTCCCTGGTGGCGTGTCTGACCTTTCTTCTGCTGGAGCCGGTGATCAGTAACTGGCTATATCCGGAGGAAGAGCCGGAACCCATCGAGTTCCCGGAAGAAACGGAGGAGATTCTGCCGGAGGATATGATTGCGGACGATTCGGAAATGGAGCCGGAACCGGAGCCGCCGGCGGAGACCGTGATCCAGGATGAGCAGATTGAGAAAATATTGAACGGAATACAATTAGATATGGAAGACTATGCCAAGATGTACGGATCGTTGTCCGGGATTGCTGCGGAGGCAGGGAAGGCGGTAGTTACAGTGACAGGTTCCGTGTCGAATGTGGACTGGTTTAACAATCCGTATGAAAGTAAGGGGCAGACTTCGGGAGTGATTGTGGCAAAACTGCCGAAGGAAATATTGATTCTTGTGAATTATGAGAAGGTAATTGATGCGGAAAGCATCGTGGTAACATTTTGCGATGGAACACAGGGGAAAGCGCAGATACAGGAAAGAGACGTGAATACAAAACTGGCGGTTATTTCCGTTCAGCTGGAGGAAGTGGCAAAAGGAACTGCGGAACTGGTGAAGGCTGCGGATTTGACAGCCAGTTCCAGCAATAGTGCGATCGTCGGCAATCCAGTGATTGCTCTCGGCAGTCCTTTGGGAAACGGGAATTCGGTCTGCTATGGAATGGTGACCTCCAATAATATGAGCATAAATATGACGGATTCTTATTATAAACTGATCACCACGGATATTTACGGAAGCCAGAAAGCGTCGGGGATTCTGGTTAATCTGAAAGGGCAGATGCTTGGCATCATTGACGGCTCCCATAACAGCGACGATATGAAAAATCTTGTATCGGCGATAGGGATTACGGAACTGCGGAGGGTGATCGAGCGAATGAGCAACGGCAGAAAACAGGCTTATCTTGGAACGCATGGAATTGATGTGACGCCGGAGGCAAACGAGAGCCTCGGAGTGCCGTATGGAGCTTATATTACGGAAATAGAGATGGATTCGCCCGCTATGGAGGCCGGGATCCAGAGCGGCGATGTGATTGTGGGAATCAGGGAAAAGGAAATTCACACTTATGGGGACTTGGTAAATGCTTTGACAGAGAGACAGCCAAATGAGACTGCGGCTATTGTTCTGATGCGTCAGGGGCCGGAAGAGTATGTGCGGATGGAAGTGGATGTGACATTGGGAAATTTGGAATGACAGAAATGATTTTGCCGGTAAGATATGAAGGCGGGCAAAGAAAGGGAATAAAAGATTGAAAATTGAAAATTTTCAATCCCAAGTTTGTGTCTGCGCGGCATCCACAAACTTGATATGCGCAAAAAGCCGCGCAGAAATGGAGTAAAAGATGAAGTATATTAAGGACTATAAAGAAGGCGACAGAATATTTGATATTTATTTATGCAAGCATAAGCAGTCTGCGGTAACAAAGAACGGGAAGGCTTATGATAATGTGATCTTACAGGATAAGACAGGCACGCTGGATGCAAAAGTGTGGGATCCCCATAATCCGGGGATCGGAGAGTTTGATTCGCTGGACTATATAGAAGTGTACGGCGATGTGACATGTTTTCAAAATGCCCTTCAGGTCAATGTGAAACGTATACGGAAATGCCAGGAAGGGGAATATGTTCCTGCGGATTATCTTCCAGTCAGTGGGAAGGATATCGGGGAAATGTACGAAGAGCTGCTGGGTTACATAAAAGGAGTGGAAAATCCGTATTTGAGGGCGCTGCTGGAAGCTTTTTTTGTAAAAGATGAAAATTTTGCCAAAACATTTAAACAATCTTCGGCTGCGAAGACGGTACATCATGGTTTTGTGGGCGGATTGCTGGAGCATACGTTGAGCGTGACGAAGTTATGCGAATATTATTGCAAGGCGTATCCGCTGTTGAAAAAAGATTTGCTGATCAGTGCGGCGATCTGCCATGATATCGGAAAGGTAAAGGAGTTGTCTCTGTTTCCCGAAAACGATTATACGGATGACGGCCAGCTTTTGGGCCATATTGTGATGGGAACGGAAATGGTGGGGGAAAAGATCAGGGAGATCAAAGGGTTTCCGACCGTACTTGCCGGGGAATTGAAACATTGCATCCTGGCCCATCATGGGGAATATGAATTCGGCTCCCCGAAAAAGCCGGCGATCATGGAGGCGATGGCGCTTAATTTTGCGGACAATACGGACGCTAAAATGCAGACTTTTACGGAAATCCTGAATCATGCAAAGGAAACGGGCTGGCTGGGATTCAACCGTTTGTTTGAATCTAATTTAAGGGCAACGAGGATGGAATAGAGATGGGGCATGAAAAAAATGACATTCTTTATAAGAAGAATGATGTTTTTACAGTAAAAATTGAAGATATCGGAAACGGCGGAGAGGGTATAGGCAGAGCGGGCGGCTATACCCTTTTTGTAAAAGATGCCGTAATTGGCGATGTGGTGCGATGCAAGGTCATGAAGGCAAAAAAGAAGTATGCCTATGCGAAGCTGGAAGAAATTGTAGTTCCGTCGGATGTGCGGGTGGAGCCTGTATGCAAATACCACAGGCAGTGCGGAGGCTGCCAGATACAGGCGATGGATTATCGGGCGCAGCTGGCCTATAAGGAGAAAAAAGTAAAAAATGATCTGGTGAGGATCGGAGGCTTTGCCGAAGAACTTGTGGAGCAGGTGACGGAGCCGGTCATCGGAATGGAGAATGCATACCGCTATCGGAATAAGGCGCAGTTTCCGGTGGGAACGGATAAAGAGGGCAATTTAATCGCCGGTTTTTATGCGGGCAGAACACATGATATTATTGCCAATACGGACTGCGCCCTGGGTGCAGAGGAGAATCAGGAGATATTGGAAATTATTCTTGCCCATATGCGGAAATATCATATTCCGGCATACGATGAAAAGACGGGATCGGGGCTGGTAAGGCATATTTTAATACGCAAGGGGTTTACCAGCAGGGAAATTATGGTATGCATGGTGATAAATTACAGGGAAGAAGATGGGAAAAAGGGGAAGGTTGGAAGAAAAGGGAAATTTGGGAAACGGGCAGCGGCTGGGGAAGGGAGGGAATTTCTCCCTTTTCAGAAGGAACTGATCGGAGAGTTAATAAAAATACAGGGAATGACAAGCGTGTCAGTATGCATCAATAGGGATAGAACGAATGTGATCATGGGCGAAGAGGTGCATACGATATGGGGAAAGGATAAGATATGTGATACTATCCACAGGAGAAATATAAAAGACTTTTCCCGCACGGATCAGGGAATTGTTTTTCATATATCGCCGCTTTCTTTTTATCAGGTGAATCCGGTGCAGACGGAAAGGCTTTATAGCCTGGCATTGGAATACGCAGGGCTGACCGGCAGGGAAACGGTGTGGGATCTGTATTGCGGGATCGGAACGATTTCTCTTTTTCTTGCAGGGGAGGCAAAGAAAGTTTATGGTGTTGAGGCAGTTTCACAGGCGATTGAGGATGCCAGGGAGAATGCGGCATATAATGGGATAGAAAATGCGGAGTTTTTTACGGGGAGAGCGGAAGAAATTCTGCCGGAGAAGTATGAAAAGGAAGGAATCCGGGCGGATGTCATCGTGGTGGACCCGCCGCGGAAGGGGTGCGACGAGGCGTGCCTGGAAACAATGCTGAAGATGCGGCCGGAAAGGATTGTATATGTGAGCTGCGATCCGGCGACGCTGGCGAGAGACCTCAGGGTGTTGTGCGACGGGGGGTATGAGTTGAAGCGGGCGAGGGCTGTTGATCAGTTTGGGGGGACGGTGCATGTTGAAAGTATCGCCTTGCTTTCCAAACTTAAATCAAATAAGTTGAAGCATATCAATGTGGAATTAGAGATGAATGAGCTTGATTTGACGGTGGCAGAGAGCAAAGCCACTTATGAAGAAATTAAGGATTATGTGTTGGAGCATACGGGATTGAAGGTTAGCAATTTATATATCGCACAGGTCAAGGAGAAATGTGGGATTATTGAGCGTGAGAATTACAATAGGCCAAAATCTGAAAATGTCAAACAGCCGCAATGTTCGCCAGAGAAAGAAGCCGCTATAAGAGGAGCATTGGAATATTTTCGTATGATTTAAAAATTTATATCAGATGAAAATGATTTGAAATTTTTGGACGAGAATTATAATGGAGGAGTGATGAAATGTTTCACCCATATAGAAAAGATAGTTCATATTTGCGTGCAGCTATATTCAAGTCATATAAAGAAAAGTGTGCATATTGTGGGAGAACAATTCAACAACGTGATATGCATATAGATCATATTATTCCCTCTAATAGGCAAGAAAAAATTGATGATGAAGTGAGGGATTACCTTATAGAGTTACAGGAAAAAGGTTTTGTTGTAGATTCAATTGAAAATTATTTGCCGTCCTATCCGGCATGTAACATTGGCAAAACTAATCGAATATTCACATCCTCTAATTTACGTTTTTATCATGAAAAAGTACGTGGGCATATTGCAGAGATTTTAAAAATAATTGAAGGTTTAAAAGAAACAAAGGAAACTTTTTATGAACCGGTCTATACCGGGATTTGGGAAGAAATAGATTTTTCCTATCAACGAGATTTGTCTCATGCAATAATGGGATATCGCTTAACTCCGGCGGATGTTGAGGTGTGTCCTCGTTTTCCTCAAGTAGAAAAAATTAAAAAACTACTGTCAATTGTTGATTACACAGTAATAGAAGGAGAAACCGGATGTGGAAAATCGATATCTATTTATCAAGCAGCCTATGATTTTTACCAGGATGGCTGGAGGGTGTATCAGTGTAAAGAGACAGAAACTATTGATTCGAAAAGTATTCGAGACAATACAGAGTTGTCATTATACATAATTGATGATGCACAACAATTATCGGAGAAATTAGTTGATGCATTAAAGAAGCAGGCAAGACCAAATGCAAAAATTTTATTTGCAAAGACGATTTCATCGGTGGTTAAACAGGATACAATTTTACTTTCGAATAAAGAAGCAGTTGAACTCATTTATTCTGATTTCGTGAAGAAAAAAGAGGAAATAGTTCCGATTGTACATAAGTTTGATAAGAGTATTGGAATGAATTTTTTGGATCATCCAATTGAAAGACATTCATTAATATGGAGCAAAGAAGACTTGCGTCATTTGGTAGATAGAATGATTGTGCTTTCAGAAGACGATGTACGTATTGTACATATGGAAAGCGCGAAGATAATTATTGCATTATTTTTTAAAGGTAGTTCTGAGAGTAAGAAGCAGGTACTATTAAGCTTTATAGAAAAGGTTTTTGATACACCATACGAGAAAAATGGGAAATACTTTTTTTTACAGCATAAAAAAATATTTCTTGAATGGATTCAAAATGCGGATAGTGAAACTGCATATGCATATTCTCGATTTATTAACACTTTGATAAATACAGATATTAAGCTACATAGAGAATTTGTACGGCAAATAAATTGGACAAGATTACAAGAATCAATGATACAAGAAAATAAGTCTAATTTGTATTCGTGGGGAAAATTATATAATCGTTTGTTATATTCACTTCCTAAAAAGGAGTATTTGTCAGTAGGAAAAATGTTGGAAAATGCTATTGAAAAATTCTGTGATTCAGTTTCAGTTTTAAATATTGAAGATTTAACATGCTTTCTTTGTTCTGTTATGCATATAAACTCGGATTATGTTCATAAAACAGTGGAAAAATTGATTCCAATATATGCCACTTACTTCAAAAAAGATATGTCGCAGGCAATTTATTTATTTGACTTTGATTTTTTGGGGTATGTATGTGGTTTGAACTTGTTAGGTGGACACCGAACCACAAGTGTAGAAAAGAAATCTGCAAAGTTGATAGTATCAGTAATCCCGGAAAAAGAATTTGCGGAGGTTATTATGAAATGCCGGCCTAGAGATTGGCATACTGTACATCCAATTATGGATCTTATAGGTCGTTATGACAGAGAGAAAGCAAAGAGAATCATTGACATTGTCGATGTGAGTAGTCTTGCAGAGAGGACAAAGGATAGTTGGAGAAGGAGCCATGAAATAACAGAACTATGTGACATCCTTTACATTGGTAATTATAATGTGGCACAGAGATTCATTAAAAGTAATTTAGATAATATTCAAACAATGTATTCGTCATTTATAATGATGTCACCTAAATGTGCTATAGAAGCCTTTGATAGAGGGATTAAGATTGATTTGTTAACTGAACACTGGTGGAGTGTTAGTTTATATGCGTTACAAGGATTGAATAAAACAGATGTAGAGAAAGCCAAGGAAATACTTTTGGAGGGTGTTTCTCAAATTATTGAAAGAATAAATTCTATTACTGCGTTGGATTTTGACGAGAAATATTTTTTGAAATTCTTAAAATTGATAAAAGCTATAGATAGCGAAATTTTCGGTATGATTGTTCTCAAACTGGACATTACAAAAATTGACAATAATTGGAGTAAAGGAGCTATACGTAGGGGAAAAGAAAAACAAGTAAAGAAAAGACGAGAACAATTTTATGAGTTGATAAAGCAATGATTATGAACATATTCACGTAAAAACTAATAGAACGGTTAAAGGAGGGCTGCGAGGTGGAGGATAGCAAAGATAGTTCAAATATTGTTGAGAATGAAATTCTTATTTATCAAACGGAAGATGGACACACTAAAATTGATGTGAAGATGGAAGGCGAAACTGTTTGGCTTACACAGATACAATTAGGTGAACTTTTTCAAACGAGTAAATCCAATATTAGTGAGCATATTAAGCATATCTTTGAAGAAGGAGAGTTAGAAGAAAATGCAGTTGTTCGGAAATTCCGAACAACTGCTGCTGACGGAAAAAATTATAATACAACACATTATAATCTTGATATGATTATTTCTCTTGGATATAGAGTAAAATCTAAAATTGCCACAAATTTCCGTCGATGGGCTACTGAACGATTAAAAGAGTACATGATAAAAGGCTTTACAATGGATGATGAACGACTGAAAAATCTGGGTGGCGGTAATTACTGGAAAGAGTTACTCGATCGTATTCGTGATATTCGTTCATCTGAAAAGGTCATGTATCGACAGGTACTGGATTTGTATGCAACAAGTGTTGATTATGATCCAAAGAGTAGAGAATCCATTGCATTTTTCAAAATGGTACAAAATAAATTACATTATGCTGCACATGGACATACAGCGGCGGAGGTTATATATGAGCGTGCGGACGCCGATCAGCCTTTTATGGGGTTGAAAAGTTTTTCTGGTGATTTCCCCGCACTAAAAGATATAAGTATTGCAAAGAATTATCTTGATGACGATGAGTTAAAAATCCTAAATAATATTGTATCAGGATATTTTGATTTCGCGGAGATTCAAGCTATGCGTCACAATCCTATGTATATGGCAGATTATGTGGAACACCTTGACAATGTTTTAAAAACTACAGGTGAAAAAGTGTTGCAAGGAGCCGGAACGATCAGTCATGCACAGGCAATTGAAAAAGCAACAGAAGAATATAAGAAATATCAGATGCAGAACTTATCGCCAGTTGAAGAAGAATACTTGGAAAGCATTAAAAATATTCACAGTACAGTAAAGAAAAACGGTAAGAATTGGCTTCCATAAAAGAGCCTTTTTAGAGGTTGGTAAAAATTTGAGTTTGGACAACGATGAACATGCTGAAGTCGTGTGTTGTCTACAAAGGGTGAAGCGGGCGGATTAGGGAAAAGGGGATATTGGTTCCTTTAATTGTAAGGCCGGATCCGGCTGGTTCAGGGTATGAAATTATTGCAGGACGCAGAAGAAAAGCCGCCGGCAAATGGGCAGGGCTGGATACCGTTCCAGCGGTCATTGTGTAGATGGAGGATGCCGAAGCGGCAATCGCAATGGTAGACAGTAATCTGTACCGTTGGAGAAATGGGGTTGAAAAGTGGAGGCAGATAGAAGAAGTGACGTCAAAAAGTGGCGGCATATAAATAAATGGGGATTTGAGCCTACAGGAAGTTCACAGGGGCTTAAGCCGAGAAGGGGGTAGCCTTTTGGATGGTTTTCTGATAGCAGTTCATGCTGTCTCTGTCAATCCCAGTTGATGGAATCGTGGGGAACAGTGCCGTTTTCTTTCATATCTTTTTCTGCCTTTTCCAGCGCATTTCTTTCTGCGGGTGTTACTTTCGTAAAATCCGGGTCCCATGCAGCTACCAGCTTCCTAATAAACTCAAGGGCAAAGTTCTGGCCGGATTCCGGCAACATCTCCATAAGGCTTATTGCCTTCTTGACTGTTCCGCTCATATAAAACACTCCTTTCCTATTTGCAGATGTCCTCTCTGGTGTCAACGTTCATAATATACAGTATTTCAATTCCCCCATCCTGCCTATAATTATATATGATTCTGTATTTTCCTATCCTTAACCGTCTCCTGCCATTCGGATAACCTTGCAGGGTCTTGATGTCGCCTTTTGGGGGAGTCTCCGCCAGCCCTTCGATGCCAGCTTTGATTTGCTGTTTTGTCGGCCTGTCTAAAGATTCGATATACTTTACAGCATTTTTCGCATACCCAATTCTCTCTTTATCCATCTTCTATTTCGTTTATTATAGCAGATTTTTACTGTGCAATACAAGGGAGAGAACCGCCTGGAAACAAAATGCCTTATCTGGAGTTTAAAGGTGTCATATATGCTCCGTAGATGGTTCATTCTGGCACTTTTGTGGTGCGGAATGGGCGGCATTATCCTACGATAATGTCCTCATGAAAACGAATTTTATTAGCTATAAGTGTTATAAAAAGCTTGGTCATCTCAGTTTCCAGTACTCTTTTATATTCCGTGAAATAATGGAAGAGCATATTGAAATTAGTTGACAGGAATATATAGAAAATATAAAATAAATATAATGCTTAAACCTTATGTTTATAATTGTGGAATGGATGAAGCAAATATTGTAAAAGCTGTTGGACAAGATGAATTGGTAAGAAAAATTGGCAGAAGTACAAAGACGATAGAATCTAAATTACTGCAGGATCTGGTGGAAAGGACGTAGAAAATGAATATAGGAAAATTTAAGGAAATTGTAAGTACATGGGAGAACAGTGAGGAAAACTTCAAATTGTTTCGCGTATGGGTAGAGAACTGTTATAATTCCTATAAAAAGAATTATGATTTGGAAAAATCACAAGCGATGGCTTTTGCTTCGGGTTCTAAAAAGATGGAGAATTTGGAACATAGTTGGAAAAGTATATATTATGATGATGTCATGCTGGCATATTCTGAAATGGGATGGAAATGGGATGCAAAAATGAAAGGGGCAGAAAATTTCTATGATAAAGGAGGGTTCTTGTATTGTGGTGTCGCATTTCCAGATATATATGAAAAAATCCAAACAGTAGAGGATAATGTAGAATTTAGTTATGCAGTTTTATCTGTTGTAAGGGGTGTAGACATAGATTGTAGCTTATATACAGAGTTCGTAAAAAAGTTGCATAAAGGGTTAAAGGAATATGAATTGTTTTCTGTAATAGATATGATAGGAAGAGAACAAAAGAAGAAAGTTTTTATTGCTATGAATTTTGATGATTCTATGAAAAAAGCTAGAAATGCTATAGTAGATGCTATTAAGAGTTTTAATTATGATCCAATGTTAATAGATAATAAAGAGCATAATAATCAAATTGTACCTGAAATATATAAAGAGATAAGTGACAGTATATTTGTTATTGCAGATCTGACAGGTCAACGGGGTGGAGTATATTATGAGGCTGGCTATGCAGTGGCCAAAGGTAAAGATTTGATTCTTTGCTGCAAAGATGGAGAAAATCCTCATTTTGATGTTGCACAAATTAATACTATTTTTTGGAAAGATGAACAGAGCTTGAAAGACAAGCTTGTTAGAAGAATAAGGGCAACTATAGGGGTAAATGAATAGATAGAGTGAGGTTATATATTGCTCGTTCTGTTGTAAAATTTTTAGCCAATATAAGAAAATGCAACAGAAGAATAATTAAAATCATTTCATATTCAAAATGAATTTTATTTCTGTACTTTTTAACACGCATTGGATATAATAAATACAAATTTTTTTCAGCATAGAATCAGGGAGGTGGAAATCCAATGCGGTGTATACTGATGAATAAAAATGTGCCTGTAGTAGAGGTGGAACTGGATGATGATACGGCGACAATATTAAAAGTAATGAAGAATTACGAATTGGATTTCCTGCCGATTGGAATAGATGTAAAAACAGGTATTCCGAATAAAAAGGAACTGAATGAGTGGTGGTTTGGCAGATGTATTCCTGCAAGCAGATCAGGAATCACACCTGCATTGGAGCAACTGGGGGTTCGATATTCGGAGCAGCTGCTGCTAAGATGTTATGGGCTGAGTCTCTCTGACCAATACTGGATGAAACCTGTGGATAGCGAATTGAAGTGGAAAAATATCAATTTTTTTGAAAATGATTTTTCGGATGATGTAGGCAATATTCTGTTTGGCAGACCTGTAGCAGAGGGGATTGATCTAATGTCTCCATGTAATACTTCAGACGGATGGTTGAAAAAGAAGTGGGTCATGATTGACTCGAAGAGATATTTGGTGAAGGCTGGCAGCAATCCTTATATGCAGGAACCAATTAATGAAGTATTCGGAACGAGGCTCCATCAAAGACTTGGCTGTAAAAATTATGTATCTTATAAAGTGCTTTTGGAGGGGGACATCCCTTATAGCGTATGCGAAAATTTTATCAATCATAATACGGAATTGGTAAGTGCAGTAAGTATTAATCGCAGCATGAAAAAGAGCAATCAGTTTTCTTCTTATGAGCATTTTCTGAATGCTTGTCAGAGACTTGGCATCCCAGGTATGAAAGAATTTGTTGATTATATGTTGGTATTTGATTATTTAATGGCAAATACGGATCGGCATTTTGGAAATTTGGGAGCGATACGAAATGTAGAAACTTTGGAATGGATAGGACCGGCACCAGTGTTTGACAGTGGAACAAGCCTTTGGCATGATAAACTTACGAGAGCAATTAATCCGTTAGAGGAAATGGAAACAAAGCCGTTCTATTCCAATATTTCAAAACAGATGAAATTGGTTTCAGATTTTAGTTGGATTCCGTTTGAAGAGTTAAGGCATTTAGAAGATGATATAAAAGAAATTTTTATGCCCACAGAATTTATTGATGAGGAACGCATAGAGGCGCTGGCGAATGCTGTAACTGGCAGAGTGGAAGAATTACAAGATATGGCACTTTCATGAAAGGGAGAAAAAACACATGGAAAAAACATGCTTTGTTGTTATGCCCTTTGGCGGGCAGTTTGACGAGATATATCATGAAATTTATAAACCGGCCATTCAAGCGATGGGACTAAAACCGCTTCGGGCGGATGATATTTACGATAACCGACCCATTATACAGGATATCAAACAGTCAATACAAAATGCCGATATCATTCTGGCAGAAGTGACAGGGCGCAATCCGAATGTCAATTATGAATTGGGAATAGCCCATGCTTTGGATAAAGAGGTAATTATTATTACATCCAATTCAGAAGATGTTCCGTCTGATTATCGTCACTATCGCTATCTGCAATATAATTCCGGCGGGATTGGATGGGACAGAAAACTGTCTTCGGATCTGTCTGCAACGCTAAGGGCCGTATCGGCCCGTCTACATATCGGAAATGGATTAAGCCATATTCTTCATCCGAATAATGGATTTTATGAAGTTGCTATTCTTGATACATATTGCAATAAAAATAAGGGGCATTATTTTTATAAGCTGGATGGATTACTGCCGTTGTCCGAATTAAAAGGGGCAGATTCCCATATCCCGGATGAAAGCCATTGGCTGGCGGACTGGAACCGACAGGAACCGCGTTATAAGGTTGGAGAAATAGTAAGATTTAAAGTGACAAAAGTAAGCGATCTTAATAATTGGGGACATGTATCCAATGCCAGGAATATTAATTTCATAAATTAGCTTGATTATGTTATAAAATAAAATTAAAATAATAAAAAAATATTTGCAAACCACTTTTATTTTTGGAAAAAGAATGTATAATCATAATATATAAGTATATTATTCCAAAAAGGAAGGGGGGAGAATGGATTGTAACGGAAACACGTGAGGGATTACCCGCATTTGTTTCCTTTTTTATGCGTGAAATGCATCGTGCAGATCGATGCAAAGGAAAGGAGTATGTTGTAACAGCTTTGCCTTAGTACGGATATACATAAGGATGTACACTTTTTATGGCGCATAGAGGTGCATGAAGGAATTTGCTGGTGAATACAGCATGTGCTTCGCGCGGCAGACAGGGATCTTCCCTGTATAATTTCAAATAATGTATTTTACAAAGGAGGTATCATGGATGAAAAAGTCCAGGAAAAAATTGTTAGGAATTTTGCTGACAGCGTCCATCATAGCGGCGACGGTATTTCCAATGCAGGGTACGGCGGCAGAAGAAATTGACCGTGGAGTAAAAAGTGAGGTGCAACAGAAAGAAGAAAACGCAACACAGGGGAAGGTGCCGGAACCAACGGTTTCGGCCAATATACTGCCGGAAGCGGAATTGGAAGATTTCCTGGTTGCGCCGTTTTCTTATGACATTAACCAGCCGGTTATAGAAAGTTTTGAATTTGAGGAAAATGGGCAGACATTGACAAAGGATGGTACTCTTCACTTTAACATGTCAGCCTATGATGCAGACGACCAGATCAAATCCATTACTCTTAAGATATATAGAAAAAGCGGTTCCAGTAATACACAGACAGTAACGCTCCAAAATAAAGGCGGAAACCTGTATACTGGGACACTTCCATGCAGCAGGTTTACGGGCTATGAAGGAGAATATTATATTGGACAGATTCGCCTGGAAGACAGAAGAAACAATTATATAGATTGGGATGTGCAAGAAAATGGAAAATACCGTTATACATTTACGATTAGTAATAACAGAAAGGTATCTATTTCCGATTTCCAAATACAAAAGAATGCTTCCAATGCGGATGGAACCCTGAAACCAGGAGATACGGTGACATATACGGCGCATGTAGAATGCGAAGGGGCAGAACTGGGAAGTACGTATATGTATATGCAAACGGTGGACAGCAGCGTTACACGCAGCAAATCCGTATCTATGCAATATAATGCGCAAACTAAGACGCTGACAGGTACCTATACCATTGAAAATACTACATATCCGTCAAAATGGAAGTTGAATTATATTAGGACATATGTGGCAAATGGTTATCAGTATTTTTACCCAAGCAATATTGAGCCGAATAAAGATTTGACTTATACAGTCGTAAATGCTAATTATGATAAGCAAAAACCTGTCATTAAAAGCATTACCATTGATAAGAACGGACAAATGGTAAAGGTAGGGGAAAAAGTTACCGTTAAGGTAAAAGTGGAGGAAGAAAATCCTTCCAGTTCAATGACAGTATATTTTACCCCACAGGCTTCGGGCATTGGAAGTAATTATTGTTCTTTATCTTTAAATAAAAATACTATGGAGTATACAGGAACAATAAATATTACAAGGGATACTTATCCTACGAAATGGGAGCTTACCTCTATAAGCTTGTCTGATGCAAATGGAAATAGTACATCCCTGACTGATTTCCAGGCGGACTGGAATACGACCCGCCCGTGGTATTATAACGTGGATCCGGAAGGGTATCTGGATGATACGAAGGCACCTGTTATTGAAAGCATTACCATTGATAAAAATGGGGAATGGGTTTATCCGGGGGACACCGTTACCATTACTGTGAAAGTAGATGAAGAAAATCCATCCAATACGGGAACTGCTTATTTTTATCCACAGGTATCAAATGTCTCCAGTTCCCATAGGATTACGCTGTATTATAATGATGATACAAAAGAGTATAAGGGAACTATTTCTATAACTGATAATACATATCCTTGTGAATGGATGCTTACCGAATTGTATGTATCTGATATCAAAGGACACTACACATACCTGAACAACTTCAAACCGGACTGGAGGGACACCTGCCCATGGTATTACAGGGTAGAAACCGATGATACTTACCGGGAAGATGTGAAAGATGCCACTTTTTCCATATACGGATTAGTGCGTCAGGGAGACGGCAGCTATCAATATGGTTATTTTATGGAAAATAAAACAGTGAAGGTGGGAAGAAGAGATTCCTTAAAAGGACTCGGCCTATGCCCGCCATTGCCGGCAGAAGGAGTGAACATGAAACTTCTGGATACAGTCTCCGGCAGGGAGATGGACGGGGAGACGGAGATATTTTTCGGAAATACGACAAACCCGTCCTATGATTTCCAGGCAGTGTATGACAAGAGCTGCGTCAACGTGGTTCTTACCTATCTAAGTAAAGACGAAGGAATGAAAATGGCGGTGGTGCCGCAGTTTGTGGACAAGGATGCCACATACGGGGAAATGTTGGCTGCCTTTGTAGCTCCGGCGGATGCGGATACGGACCTCCTGGTGGAATACCAGCTGGAGGGGGAAGAGGAAGCGGCGCAGGTGGAAGACACAGCCTATGTCGGCGTAGTGGGGAAATATGGTGACTGCGTGGTGGCGTGGGATGTGAAATACCTGGACGAAAATGGAAGGGAAGTCTCAAAAATTGTTTTCAGGACGTATGCGAAAGGGACTAAAGTCAAAGATGCCCTGGCAGAGCTGGAGGGTCAGCCGGCGCCGGAGGGGCTTGAGTTTGAACAGTGGGCCCTGCCGGGGATCAGCGGGGAGGAAATACTGCTCCATGAGATGACGAACCTGGAGGTGATCGCCGTATACCAGGGAAAGACTACGGCTGAGGTGTCCTATACCTACCGGGGGGCGGACGGGAGACTGGCCTCCGGCTACAGGCTGATGGCTCTGGACGGGGAAGACCTCACTTATCCCGCAGCCATGGAAAAAGTGGAAGGGGTTCTGAAAGAACTGGAACACTTGGAAGGGCTTGTGCTGGCAAAGTGGACAGGAGTGACAGGCGGCACGGACATTGCCAGATACAAGAAAATGAATATACGGGCAGAGTATGCTAACTGTGCGGTTATCCTGAAATACCCCGAGGGTGTCTGTGAGTACGTAGTCGTGGAGAAGAATTCTGATTTTACGCTGCCTGTAGAGAATGAAAATTATATGGACATTGTGTGGCAGGGCCATAGCATGGGCGAAACCGTGAGGATTACTGAGGACAAGGAATTCCTCGTGGCGGAAGCGAAACCGAAGGACGGAGACATAGAGGAACCGGAGCAGCCTTCCGATGGGAAACTTACGGAGGAGGAGATTGATAAAATCATAACGGATATAGAACAAAGCGGAAGCGGCGGGACGGTACATGTGGACATGAAGAAAGTTACCGTGGTGCCGAAGGAAGTCCTGGAGGCCATCAAAGGGAAGGAAGTCAACATTGTGCTTGACATGGGCGCTTACAGCTGGTCGATCGGAGGGAATGAAGTAGTTGCCTCCGACTTGAAGGACATTGACCTGGAGGTGATCGTGGATACGGACGATATCCCTCCGACGATTGTGGAGGCTCTTGCGGAAGGAAAACCTTCCACCCAGATCACGCTGGTTCATAACGGAGAATTTGGGTTCCGGGCAGACCTTACCGTGAACCTGGGCAGGGAGAACAGCGGCTGCAAGGGGAACTTATACTATTATGACAGCGCCGGGAAGCTGATATTCATGGATGCCGGGGAGATAAGGGAGGATGGAAATATCAGCCTGTCCTTCTCCCATGCGTCGGAGTATGTGGTAGTGATCGACAAAACTTTGCCGGACAGCGAGGAAGAAGATGACAGCGAAGAGGACGATGACAGCGAAAATGAAGATGACAATGAGAATAACAATGATAACGGAAATGCCAGCGGAAGCGGCAGTTCCAATAGCGGCCAGGGCAACAGTGGACAGGAAGTAATTTCCGTCGCAAAGGCGGAGGACGATATGCTTCCTGCTGCCGAGGCGGAACAAAAGAATGACACTGACAGACTAAAGAGTCCAAAAACAGGAGAATAAGAAAAGATGAAGTTTGGAAAAAAACAAATATGGTCAATCTTTGCAGTCCTTGTTTTTGGTGTGGCGGTCTGTCTGGCTGGTTTGCATACAGGGAGGACAGAGGATGCAGTAAATATGGAAAACGCCGGTGCCACGAAAGATGCGGCGGATGCGCAGGATCCGTCCGAGCGTGCTGCTGATGCGGTGGGAAATGATAGTGAACCCGGCGGAGCAAAGGTTGATTTCGAACAATTAAAGGCGCAGAATCCGGATATTTATGCATGGATTAGTGTTCCGGGGACTGGAATCGATTATCCGGTTTTACAGAAGAGCGATGCCAAAGACCCCTATGATAATTATTATCTCAACCATCAGGTGGATTTGTCGGAAGGGTTTCCCGGAGTCATTTATTCCCAGCCTGTCAATCGCCGGGACTTTATGGATGCTGTTACGGTGTTGTACGGGCATAACTTGAAAAATGGAGGAATGTTCAGCGATCTCCATGATTTTGCGGACAAAGATTTTTTTGAACGGAACAGCCAGGTCATTATTTATACGCCGGAGAAGACATTTACTTATGAGATCTTTGCCGCAATAGATTTTTCCGATGATCTCCTGCCCTATGAGTATGATTTTACAAAAAATGCCGAGGTTCAGAAACATTTGGAAGATGTGAGAAAATGCGAAGGGAATTTTAGGGCGGAAACGGAATTGCCGGAGGAACCGAAGATCCTGGTATTATCCACTTGCTATGCCGGCAGGGATGAGCGCCGGCTTCTGGTGGAAGCAGTATTGACAGAAGAAGTACTGATAGCGGAAGTACCGGAGGAATTGCCATCAGCAAAAGTGCAGGAGAAAGGGCTGGAAATAGCGAAGCTGGCAGAGTAAAAAAATGATAAAAGAAAAATAAATGGAAGGGTGCATAGTCTTTCATAAGAAAGGCTCTGCGCCTTTTCATTTTTGGCCGGTTAGAAATAAATGCTTACGGGCAGGAAATTCTGATCATACATGACAGGCGTACTGGCTGGTGATACAATAAAAAAGAGAAAACAGAAGAAAAGCGGTTATTCGAAAAAGGAGATAGGTAATGAAAGAAGCGGAATTAAGGGATAGGATTGCGGATCATATTGAAGTATTGGAGAATGGCTTGGTTTTACTGAAAAAAGAGAAGTATATACCCAATTCATTACTATGAAACACAACCTTCCGGGTAGCCCAAAAAGCGCAGACTGCCCCTGTCAAACTCAAAAAAGCTGATTTTAAACTTAACTGACAGGTTTATGCGGCAACTACTGGAGCTTCCCAACCAAGCGCTTTTAACTTTTTAAGGTATGCATTGATCTTGCGTTCCTTGTTGAACTGGTTGTAATAATCAGCTCCCAGATCCTTGAAAACAACACCATCCTTGAGGATGTGGTATATCGCAATGAGCATGGAATGGGCAACGGCCACATAGGCACGCCTTGTCCCTCGGTGGGCACTTATCCGCATAAACTGAGCATGGAAGTAAGACTTCTTGTTTTTTACAGCTGCATGCGCACAGGTGATCAATGTTGTCCGTAGTAGAGAGTTCCCTTTTCTGGTCTTTCCAGATTTTCTCTTTTTGGCGCTTTCATTGTCTCCAGGACACAACCCTGCCCAGGATGAAATGTGTTTATCCGTTGGAAAACGCTCCATATCCGTACCAATGACAGAAATGATGGCCTGGGCACTGGTATTGCCTATGCCAGTCACGTCCTGGATTGCCTGGGAAGCTTGCTTTTCCTCCGGTTTCATGAAGTTGTCAATCTCATCATCCAGATTTCTGATGTGAATATTCAGTTCGTCCAAATGGATGAGAAGTTCCTTCATCATCCGGCGCTGGAGAGATGACATGACACCATTGAGATCATCAATGATCTGCTCCCTGGTGGCTTTGAGATTATGGGCAATGACCTTCTGATTATACATCTCATCGTATTTTGCCTCATCGATGGGCTCCCCGGTAAGGAGATACTCCAGGATGCTGCGGGCGCTTTTGCCATTGATGTCAGATACGGTCCCGGACAACTTGATGTTGGCTCCTTCCAGCATCTTCTGGAGCCTGTTCAATTCTCTGGTACGTTCACCTACAAGGCTTTTGCGATAACGGACTAATTCCCTCAGTTCCCGCTGGTCTTTGTCGGGAATGTAACTGGGCTGAAGCAGACCGTGCTGTAAAAGGTCAGCGATCCATTCCGCATCTTTTACGTCTGTTTTTCGACCTGGAACAGCTTTCATATGGCGGGCATTGACCACCATGGCATTCAAGTCAGAAGATTCAAGGATGTTGTACAGAGGCTTCCAATAAGAGGCTGTACTCTCCATAGCGACCATTTCACAGCCGCCTTCTTTGAGCCAGTCAGCCAATGAGAGGAGTTCTCTGGTTGTTGCGCCAAACTCACGCACGTCCTGCTTTTTGCCGCATCGGAAGCAGGCAACGATAAGTTTTTTGTGAACATCAATACCACAACAATTGTCGTAAATTCTATCCATACTGGCACCTCCTGGTGGAATTTACGGCACGGTACTCTGTCTCTTATCATTTTACTATACGTCCTTTTGCCGTGAACCGGGGTTCTTAAATGGCTGGACAGGTGGTGGTGCAAATGAGAGTACCTGAAATCAGTTTAGAAAACGGGCTTCCAGCCCAAAATAAACACGATTTTTGCCGTTGCCATAAGTATAAATAACGGCACAAACAAAATCAAGAACCTATCGTCTGCACAGTTTCATTTATGGTGGTGCCAAGTGTGCGGGCATGGAGGTTTAGGAACAAAGGGGTTTATTGATTTATATGCAAAAGATGAAAAAGGGAACCATGTGATTATTGAATTAAAAAAAAGCGATGCATCTGCCAGAGAGGCCATACACGAAGTGTTTAAATATGTAGAAGGCGTGAAATCATATTTAGGGGCAAGGGATCATGAAATCAGGGTGATTGTGGCTTCGACAGATTGGAAAGAACTGATCGTTCCTTTTTCCCGGTTTGTTTGTGATACAAAGTGGGATGTAAAAGGCTTGCAGATTGAAATGGCCAGTCCGGCAGGGATCAATACCTTTCCGGTGGCCGTCCTTCCTATAACGAATGGCCGGTTCATAGCGCCATGGCATGCTATGTGTTGGTACTTGAATGAAGATGCCTTGCAGAAAGGCATTCAATCGATGGAACAATCGTGCAAAGCCAAAGGCATTGATGATTTTATCATTATGATAATCCGATTGGCTCATCCGGTCACTTCAAAAAAAGAAGCCGAAATGAAAGAGGCAATTATGCAAATGGCCAGTCAGAATGGGATGAAGGTAAAAGCGGATGTGGAATTGCCGGTTTATGAATTCGTGGCATATTTTGCGATGCAGACTTTGTCAAAAGAGAAGTGCCTGGATATTTTATCTTCGGACAAAGAACAATATAGGGAAGGACAGGAAATAATTTCGGATATGGAGGAAAGAGAGGCGCTCTGTTATCTCCATGAATCCGTAGTGGCGCTACAGCCATCTTTTTATCAGGATTTTTATGAAATTGGATATCCGGCAAAGATCCATGATTTTATAGAAGATACGGGACATACCATCCAGGAGATACGGCGGTACGGGATTTTTGAAAAAAATAATTTATTATCGGATGCGACGATCATTTCCGAACTTTTTGCGGAAGACGGGTCGACGGGACAGAGGCTGAAAAAGACAGCGGATGTGTGTAATCGGGTTCATATGGAATCGCTTCGCAACGAAGTGAAAGAGACGCTTTCGGAAAATGCGGTTTGGAGAAACCATATTTTAAGATGTCTGGATGAAATTGAGGAGGAATTTCCGACAGCAAAGATTGAAATATCGGTGTATAATCCTGCTACCGGAGTTTTTACAATATATTTAACAGTCTCGAAGGAAAACGGAATTCTGTATATACCGTCTTATTATTTAACAGTCCATGACCCGGAGCCGGTTCGAGTGTATTATGGCGGACTTCAGGATATCGGGCAGTCCCTGCCATTCCGGGAAATCCTCGATAAATACTATGAGGGCAGCCTTAGCGCATTATTAATGAGTATGACTTGGGGAGGGCGGGATGAACGGGATGTGGATATTGCGGAGGATCTGGGCTGCGCGTACCGTACATTCCGCTGTGATATGCAAGAGGAAGAACGTTCATTCTTCGCATGGAAGGATGAAAGATGGAGGGTATGCGAGCCGAATGATCCGATAAATATGTATCGGGAATATCTTGAAAAGAATGAGAAGTTGGTAAGGCAAATTGTCCGTAAAATATTGCCAAGAGATAATAACGGCATTATGGATGGCAGTTCGGCCGAACGGATTTTGGATCAGATTGCGGATACCAGTAAAGGAAAGAGATTGAAGGAATATTATATAGGAGCCTCGCCGGAATGTGATTTGTGCGGATGCTTACTGGCGGATGGAAAATATATGGTCGATGGCAGCATAAAGGGGACATCTGCCTGGGGGATTATGTGCCCGGACTGTGCTGTTTTTTGCGGAGACGGAATAGGATGGGGAACGGGACAGCTCTATTTAAAGGATAAAAGCGGCTGGCTATTAGTGGGCGGCTTTGATGAGGAAGATGAAGAATAGTACGAATTTACCATTTTTTTGTTTCCGATTTATTGACTTCAATGGTAAAAGGTGTATAATAAAATTAGTATGTATGAGATTCAAGTATCAAAAGCCCTTTTTATGGATGCGGTCTGTCAGCATCCATAAAAAGGGCTTTTCGTATCTGAATCCATATAAGGAAACATCGGAAATAAAAATTTGGAAGGTGGGGTTACATGAAAGAAAAAACAGTTGCTGGCACACAGAAGACAAGTGGATTTCGGAGCCTGACGGTTATGCTGATTTTAATTATCTGCGTTATGGTTGCTATTCCTACGATCGGATTGGCATGTCTGGGTGTTTTTGATCTGAGTAAGTCAATGAACGAGTCCATGGAGTTGTATGAAGAATCTATGACAGATGGATATTCGATGGAGATTAAATCGCAGGTTCAGTCGGCGCTTTCCGTGATACGGAGCTATTATGACCGGAGCCAGAGCGGAGAACTGACGGAAGAAGAGGCACAGAAGATGGCGGCGGATGCGGTTCGGGCTATGCGTTACAGGGATGATGCATCCGGGTACATATGGATAGACAGAACGGATTATATACTGGTCGAACATCCGATTTTGACGGATCAGGAAGGGGATGACAGATATGACCTGACGGATCAGAATGGTGTGAAGGTGACACAGAATATCGTGGCAACGGCAAAGGCCGGAGGCGGGTATAACGAGTTTTACTTTACGAAGTCGGACGGTGTTACGGTTGCGCCTAAGATCGCCTACTGCGAATTGTTTGAGCCCTGGGGATGGGCGGTGGCTACCGGGAATTATGTGGATGAGATGAATGAAAAGATTGACGGCAGGAAGGTATATATCGAGGAGCAGTTTTCCGGTATGCTTATGATGTATGGCGTTACTGCGCTGGTGATGCTGATTGCGGCTTTTGCGATTTCTACGTGGAGCGGTATGCGGATCACGAAGGGCATTAAACTGGTGGAGGGCCATCTTCGCCAGTCGGCTATGGGAGATTTGAGTTTTACGGTCAGTCCTGCTTTATTGAAACGAGGCGATGAGATCGGCGGGATGGCGCGTTCGCTGGAAAATGTCCGCCAATCATTGGCAAATATGCTGGGCAGCGTTATCCATACGGGAGAAAGCTTGAACCAGAGCAGTGAAAAGTTCAGCGAGAAGTTCGGATATATTTCGGACAGCATTCGAAATACCAACCAGGCTATCGATGATCTGGCGCAGGGAGCTACCAACCAGGCCAACGAGACGGAGACAGTGAATGAGAAGATTGTGGAGCTTGGCAGCGTCATTGAAGTGGAAAAGAACGGTGTAAATAAACTTGGAGAAGCGGTATCCGCTATGATGCAGCATTCCACAGAGGCTTCCGAAAGCATTAAGGAGCTGGATGAGATCACAAAAGTGACGATCGAGGCGATCGAGGTAGTATCCAAGCAGACGAACAAAAATAATGATTCTGCTGCAAATATTACCAAGGCGATCGAAATCATCAAAGGGCTGGCGAACCAGACCAATCTGCTTTCGCTGAATGCCAGCATAGAAGCGGCCAGGGCCGGAGAGGCAGGAAAGGGCTTTGCCGTTGTGGCCGAAGAGATCAGGAACCTGTCCGAAGAGTCTTCGGGCAACGCCAAGGAAATAGAAAGCATTGTAAAAGAACTGGTCGGCAATGTAGAGGTTTCCGTGGCTAAGATGGAGGAAGTAACGCGCAACGTGCAAAACCAGCAAAACCGCCTGAATGAGACGCGGGAAGCGTTTGGGCATTTGAATAAAGAAGTGGCTATGGTGGAAGAGGTGACGAAAGAAATCGGAAGCCAGACGGAGATTCTTGGTTCTTTGAAACAGATTGTTACGGATTCTGTCAACAGCCTGGCGAGCGTAGTGCAGGAAAACGCGGCTTCTACGGAAGAAACGAGCGCCAGCATGACGCTTCTTTCCCAGACGTTGGGCGAATGTACCGAAGATACGGAAGGGCTGGTAAAATTAAGCCATCTTCTGAATGAGCAGGGAAGTAAGTTCCAGCTGTAAACGGATAAGAGAAAGACCAAGTTTGTGTCTGCGCGGCATCCACAAACTTGAAAGCCAGGCTGGCTTTGCGCAATAAAGCTGCGCAGAAATGGAGTAAAAAATGACAATAGGGCTGGTCATTGCATTGATAATTTGATACAATCGATGCAACGGCCAGCTTTTTCTGGTTTAAGGCATACAAAAAGGTGTGGAGGATACTTTTATGGGAATCGTTTTAAAAGATATACTGGCAATTCTGCCGAACGGAGAGAAAGACGAGGTAAGGAAGACGTGTATTTATATTGAGGGAAACCGGATTGCCGCGGTAGGAGAAAAACCGAAGGGATTCCGGGAGGATAAAGTGATCGATGGACAGGACAGACTGGTAATTCCGGGGCTGATCAACTGCCATACCCATTCTTATATGGCATTTATGAGAAATGTAGCCGACGATCTGTCTTTTATGGACTGGCTTTTCGGAACGATCGATCCAATCGAGCAGCAGATGACGGATGAGGATACCTATTGGGGAGCCTGTCTTGCTATTATAGAGATGGTAAAAAGCGGTACGACCTGCTTTAATGATATGCAGATGAATATCCACCAGACGACCAGAGCGGTGAAAGAGTCCGGCATGAGAGCTGTTATCAGCAGAGGATTAATCGGGAGCGGACACGACGAGGCCGGGCAGATGAGGTTGAGGCAGGCTTATGAAGAGCGGGACGCGGCAAAAGACTGCGACAGGCTGAGTTTTATGTTAGGCCCGCACGCTCCTTATACTTGTGACGACGAGTTTATGAGGGTGGTATCGGAGGAAGCAAAGAAAAACGGAATGCGGATACACGTACATTTGTCGGAAAGCGTCAGCGAAATCGAACAGATTCGCGAGAAGTACGGTCTCACGCCTATTGAAATGGCAGATCGGAACGGACTCTTTGACGTGCCGGCCATCGCTGCCCACTGCGTGCAGGTTACGGATGAGGATATCGCTATCCTGAAAGGAAAGAAGGTCAGCGTGGTAACCAATCCGGCCAGCAATATGAAGCTTGGGAATGGCTTTGCGCCGATTGGGAAGATGGTGGAAATGGGCGTAAACGTATGCCTTGGCACCGATGGGGCGGCATCCAATAACAGTTTGAATATGTTCCGGGAACTGGGGCTCCTGACACTGATCCATAAAGGAGTAAATAAAACGCCCCAATGCATCAGCGCGAGGGAAGGTTTCCGCATTGCTACGATAAATGGGGCAAAAGCCCTTGGGCTGGAAGAGGAAACGGGTTCTATCGAAGCGGGGAAAAAAGCGGATCTGGCTATTTTGGATTTGAATACTCCTTCTTTAACGCCGAGGAATAATCTGATTGCCGGTCTGTCTTATTCCGCGAACGGGTCTGAGGTAGAAACGGTAATCATTGATGGTAAAATAGTCATGGAGGACAGAAAAGTATTGACGATGGACGAAGAGCTGGTGTATAAAAAGATTAATGAAATCATTGTCCGTATGGGGCTGGATAAAAAAGAATATGAATAGTATGTAATTGCGTAGTGTTTGCCAATGAGGCTGGCATTATGGTTTGCATAAAAGTGATGATAGGACAGACGACCATCACTATAATAAAAATTCGGCTGAATATATCTCATAATTTTATTGGAGGGTAAGAAATGAGCAGTGAAATCAGAGACATTAATTTGGCCGAATCCGGCGAACGCAAGATCGAATGGGTAAAAAGGAATTGTGACCTTCTTCGTACATTGGAAAAGGAATTCTCGGAGACAAAGCCTTTTGCCGGAAAGAAAATAGCGCTTTCCGTACATCTGGAGGCGAAGACGGCTTATTTGTGCAAGGTACTGAAGGCGGGCGGAGCAGAAATGTATGTGACGGGTTCCAATCCCCTTTCCACGCAGGATGATGTGGCGGCGGCTCTTGTAAAAGACGGCCTGGAAGTGCATGCATGGTATGATTGCACACCGGAAGAATATGAAACACATATCCGCCACGTGCTGGAAGCGGGTCCGAATATTATTATTGACGACGGAGGCGATCTGGTCAATATGGTGCATACCAATATGCAGGAACTGATTCCCGCGATCATCGGCGGGTGTGAGGAAACGACGACGGGCATTATCCGGCTAGAGGCGATGAATAAGGCCGGGGAATTAAAGTTCCCTATGGTGCGCGTCAACAACGCGGATTGCAAGCATTTATTTGACAATAGATACGGTACGGGTCAGTCCGTATGGGATGGAATCAACAGAACGACAAACCTGATCGTGGCGGGCAAGATCGTGGTAGTTGCCGGTTACGGATGGTGCGGCAAAGGCACGGCGATGAGGGCCAAAGGGCTTGGCGCAAGGGTGGTCGTGACGGAGATCGACCCGATCAAGGCGATTGAAGCGGTTATGGACGGCTTCGACGTAATGCCGATGAAAGAAGCGGCCAAAGTGGGAGATTTCTTTGTAACGGTAACGGGATGTGACAAGGTGATTGACGAGGAAGATTTTGCACTCATGAAAGATGGGGCTATTCTTTGCAATGCCGGACATTTTGACTGTGAGATCGATATGGCAAGGCTGCGTGAGATCGCTGTGGAAACGAGAGAGCAGAGAAAGAATATTATGGGTTACAAGCTGCCGACGGGGCAGTGGATTTTCGTGCTGGCAGAGGGCAGACTGGTAAATCTGGCGGCGGGTGACGGACATCCGGCAGAGATTATGGATATGAGTTTTGCGATTCAGGCGCTTTCCGCAAAATATCTGGTGGAGCATGGCGGAGAATTGAATGAAAAACTGATCGATGTGCCGAGGGAAGTGGATATGGATGTAGCAAAGCGCAAGCTCTCGTTCCTTGGAAAAGAGATCGATGTTCTGACGGAAGAACAGGAGAAATATCTGAATAGTTATATTGTATAATGACAGTGAATAAGAAGAGACGGTAAACAGTGCCGGGCAGGGAAAATATTTTCCCTGCCCGGTTTTGGCTTATCTTGCCGGTATTTTCAATATCTGCCCGATGCTCAGCAGATCGCTGGTCAGCCCGCTGGCTTTTTTGATGGCATCCACCGTGGTATTGTAGCGCCTGGAGAGCAGCCAGAGAGTATCTCCGGGACGGACGGTGTATTCGATATAGGACGCCTCCTGGGAAGCGGGTATTTTCAATACCTGGCCTACGTTGATCAAGTCGCTGGTCAGTCCGTTCAGTCGTTTAATAGCATCCACCGTGGTATTGTACCGCTGGGCAATGAGCCAGAGAGAGTCGCCGGCCCGGACAACATAGGTGTCGGCTCCGCCCTCCGGTTTTTGCGGAGGAATGTTCTGATTGATTCCGAGATAGGCATCATAGAGGGCTTTCCATGTGAGATTCCCTACAATGCCGTCCGGCTGCAATCCCATGATCTGCTGGAAGGCGATAACTGCCTGGCGCGTTCCGCTGCCGAAGATGCCGTCCTGGGCAGGGGCGGGGATGCCCGGATAGTATTCGGATATGACATCCAGAAGGTATTGCAGGGTAATGACGTCAGGACCCCGGGATCCCTGGCGGAGTACGGAGTTTGGGGGAACGGTTCCGATTCCGAGAGTCGTTCCCTCGCTGTCCAGTTCCGCCAGCCGGGTAACTGCAGCATAAAGGCGGGATATCTTATACCAGGTCGATTTTCCAACAATACCGTCGGGTGTCAGATTAAAGACGCTTTGGAATTTTGTAACCGCCGCTTTGGTACTGCTTCCAAAGGTTCCAGCGGGATCGGTAATGGAAGGGATAGCCGGATAGTTACGCCGGATCCGGTTGAGCCATGTTTGGATGGTCTGTACATCAAGACCGCTGCTTCCCTGTTTGAGAGGCGTTCCGGGATAGGACGAGAGAACGTTGGTAATGATATCGGTTTGCACGATTTCTATATCGTTGGGGTAATAGGAACGCAGGATCTGCAAAGGTGTGTACCCCCGGTCTGCCAGAGTAACCGTGCCCCATTGGGACATGCCCTGGCAGGAAACGGTGGTTCCATTGCAGAAGGAAGTGAAATAGGGGGCGAGCTGCCCCTGGCGGCGCACGTATTCGTTGAAAATATCGTCTACGACCCTGCTGATGGATTCGTAAATGGGACGTCCATAGATGAAATATTGGTCGTAGGCGGTGCTGTTGGTAATATCAAAACTATAGCCTTGGTTCCGGTACGGCGGAATCAATCAAATTTTCAAGTTTATGGTAATATCGTTATCTTTTACTATAATTTTTTCTATCAGGTGAAATAAGAGCATTTGTTTTGCTGCGGTATCACTGTTTTGAAATTCTTTTTTCCAGTCGGGAAGATATGGTTCCTTTGGTGTTTGTTCGCTTTGCTCACGTTCTGCCCGGCGGAGTTCGGCGAGCAATGATCGTTCCTGTTCCTGTAAAGCGGAAAAAGACAGTTCTTTTTCTGACAATATGGAGGATAGCTTTTCCGCACTGAAAAAGTAGTCTCCTCGAATAGCTTCGGGTATTTTTTCCTCCAGGGAGGATATGTCGAGCCGGAGCTGCTGCTTCTTTTTTTGAAGCATATCCGCTTCCTGGCGCAGCTTTTTTTGCTTTTGTACATATATTTGATGCAGATCTTCCGAAATATCTATGCTTTGTATTTGTTCCAGAATCTGCTCTGCGGCCCAGAAGACGGCGCTTTCCAGATAGTTCTGGGAGTAGCAGGAACGGGCCGGGCATTTTTGGGGACAGAGGTATCTTCCGGTAAAAGCGGGCTGCTCCTGGCACGGTTTTCCGGTTCGGTGTTGATAATAGCTTCCGTTTTTTAATTTGCTCCCGCAGTAACCGCAATAGGCCAGTCCTATTAAGGCGAGTCTGCCAGAGGTGCGGAGGGGAAAGGAAAAAGGGGCGTCGCAGGATGTTCCTGCTGCATGGGAATGCAGCTTTGCCTTCCTGGCTTCCCGGATTTGCTGGGCTTTTTCCCAGTCCTGTTTTTGGATAATTACCAATTCCGGTATTTGTTCTTTCGAATAGATCCAGTCTTTGCGGTCCAATCTCGTAAAACTGCCGTGATTGACTCTGCGGTTCAAGGCATAGTATCCCATATAAATCGGATTTTTCAAGATACTGGCTATAGTGGAAGGTTTCCATTGGGTTGCGAGAATGGCGGGTATCCCGTCTTCGTTCAGGGCATTTGCAATTTTTCCATAGCCCATGCCGCAATGAGTTGCTAAAAAGTATATTTTTCTGACGATTTCGGCGTCCTTTTCCACAATTTCCAGCTTTTTCAATGCTCTGCCATGGCTGCTGATGATGCCGGATGGAATCAGCCGGTAGCCAAAGGGGGCTTTGCCGCCTACAAATTTTCCTGATTTTACCAGCTCAATCTGATGATCCCGTACCCGCATGCCGGTTTTTTTGCTTTCTCCTTCGTTTTGCCAGAAGCGTATGTAGTTGAGCAGTTTATCGACGTGGTCGCCGGTTTTCAACTGGCCGTCTTTGATCGTCCATACCTCGATGCCAAGTTTGTTCAGGGCTGCTACGTAAAAGCTGTATTCCTCCTGTCTGCCGATTCGGTCGGACATATAAGTGAGCAGCACGTCAAACTCATGTTTCTGTGCATCGGCCATGATATCCTGAAGGACTTTCCGGTCTTCCACGCCGTTTTTATAAGCGGATACGGCTTTTTCCATATATTCTTTGTCGAATTGCCAGTCGGGGCGGCTTAAAATATATTGCTCCGCTTCCGCTCTTTGGATGGGAATATCGTTATCGCGAAGCTGCTGCCTGGAAGATACTCTTAAGAGAGTTCTTACTTTTTTACGCATGGAAATTTTCCTCTGTTTTTTGCAGGTAAATTTCTTTCAGGTACCGGATCAGATCTTGTTCATTTTTGGGGTTTGGCTGTTTGGGGGATTGGATAGTGACCCTAACTTCTTGGTTTTGGAATGGATAGATAAATGATTGTGAGAACATATGCTGTCCTTTGGTTTTTCTATTATTTACTGCATTTTATGCAGGGAATGGAAATTGCATTCGGAAGATGCGGGAAATGGGTAAGCTATGGCGGGAAAAGAGTTAATGGAAAGGAGTTTGTATGATACGGGCGGTGGTTTCCCCACCATTCCGTATAGACCCTGTTCAGCGCGAACGTAATAATGGCGTAAATGTTAGCTCTCAGAGAGGCTTCCGGCCAGGTAGGATAGATTTCGCTGCTGGCTACATTTTTTACATAATCAGGAAACGAAACCTGGACATTGGAAGCGGATGCGCTTGGCGGGCCGAGATGGACAGTAATAGGATTGGGAATAACCACTTGCCGCAGCACATAGGGTTCTGCTACCGTTCCTTCCTGCTGGCGCTGGGTCTGCATGGCGACCGCTGGTTTCCCGATAGAAATCTCGGCCTGTATGGGGCTGCGTTGAGACTCCTGCATCGGTATAAGGGCGATCGGAAGAATGGCTGTTTCTTCCTCAAATATAGGGATATCCGAAACATAAAGGGAATTGAAACCTGCCGCCCGGGCAAGAACGGAATAGCTGTTGTACGGCGTTCCCGTATAATATGGATTCTGGGAAAAACTTTTGCTGACCGTTTCCAGGGGAACCTTTTGTGTTTCACCGTTTTCATCCGTTGTCAGAGAGTAGACAGGATTTCCCTGGTTGTCCATGATGCGGATTTGTACACCGCTTAATGGAACGGCATCCTGGGCTGTCCGTGTCTGTATGGTTAGATAACCGATAGCCATGATTGTGATTCTCCTTTTTTGATGGGGATAGAGGGGGGATAGGGGGCAGGGAGGATATTCTGCAAATCCATCATTTCCGCAAACCTCTATGCCGATTATATGATATAAATATGAAAGAGGAACGGGAATAGTTACTGTTGGAAGGCAAGGGATGGGCTGGCAGGTACGGCGGACATTAAAAATAAAAAAAGTAGTGCGGAAGAAGCCGATATGTTATAATAAAAAACACGTTATGGGAAGGGGGTTCCAATTATGGACAAGATGGAAAAAATTAAAAAATTATGTGAGGAGAAGCATATCCGTATGATCGATTTTAAAATGACGGATATCGACGGCCGGTGGAGGCACATTACGATTCCGGTAGAGCGGTTTTGCGAGGACACGTTTACCTACGGGATCGGCTTCGACGGTTCCAACTATGGGTATGCTCCGATCGAAAAGAGCGATATGGTATTTTTGCCCGATCCGGACACGGCTTATGTGGATCCGTTTGCGGAGGTGCCAACGCTGACAATGTGCGGCAACGTATGTATGATCGGGAAGGGGGAGAATCAGCCGTTCGACCAGTACCCGAAAAATGTGAGTCTGCGGGCGTTGGAATATATGAAGGAAAGCGGGATCGCGGACAGAATGATCATCGGGCCGGAGTTTGAATTTTATTTATTTGACAGCGCCCGCTATGAGGTGACTCCTCAGCAGTGCGGATATCGGATAGATACGAAACAGGCTGACTGGAACTGTAGTCTGGATACGGAAGGAAATAATGGTTATGAAGTACCCTATAAAGGGGGATACCATGTGGCTTCCCCGCAGGATGTAGGATACGATTTGCGCAGCCGGATGTGCATGATGATGGAAGACTGGGGGATCAAAGTAAAATACCATCATCACGAGGTGGGCGGCCCCGGCCAGATGGAGATCGAAGTGGAACTGGCGGATATGCCCGCGATGGCGGATAATACGATGGTCATTAAATATATCATTAAGAATATGGCGGCGAAAGAAGGGAAGACGGCGACTTTTCTTCCAAAGCCGATCTATCAGGAAGCGGGAAGCGGCCTGCATGTGCATATGCTGCTGCTGAAGGATGGAGAACCGCTGTTTTACGATGAAAAAGGTTATTCGGGATTGAGCCGCACGGCGCATTATTTTATCGGAGGACTTTTGAAACATATTGCGTCCTTGTGCGCATTTACCAATCCTTCCACCAACTCTTTCAAAAGGCTGGTTCCGGGATTCGAAGCGCCGGTTACAGTGGGTTATGCGACTTCTAACCGCAGCGCGGTAATCCGTATTCCTGCTTATGCCAAGACACCGGAGACGAAACGGTTTGAACTGCGCAACCCGGATGCGACGGCAAATCCGTACTACGCATATGCCGCAATTCTTATGGCGGGGCTGGATGGGATCGAGAATCAGATTGACCCGGAAAAAAATGGATGGGGGCCTTATGATTTCAACCTTTATTCTCTGTCCGAAGAGGAGCAGAAGAAGATCAAAGGGCTGCCAAAGTCTTTAGGAGAGGCCTTGGATGCGCTGGAGGCGGATCATGAATATTTGACAAAGGGCGGTGTATTTCCTCAGCGCCTGATCGATGTGTGGATTGCCCGCAAACGGGGAGAACTGAAAAAGATGGAACAGATCCCCAATCCGGCGGAGTTCAAGATGTACTACGACTTATAGGGGGAAATACCTGAAAAATGGTATTTCTTGCTTAGATTTGGGATGCCGCGCGGCGATATCATGGAGGCTGGTATGAATGAAATGGATCTGGAAGGAAAGGGGCAGTCGGAGGGAAAGAAGGAGAAAAAGCTTGTTGTTCTGATTTTTTCCGTCTGTATTGCCTTGATCATAGGAATCAAAGCATATACGATGCTGGCAGAACATTCTCCGAAGGGGCAGGGCGATTATACGGTACAGAAGGAACAGTATTATGTGCAGTACTCGGAGCAGTATGACTATTTGGAAGTGCTGACAGTGGAATATCCCAGACTGGAGGGAACGGAAGAGGAAACACAGACGCTGATAAACCAGTTATTGTATGATACTGCCATGGACAGGGTGAATTACTGGCATTTTGAGCCGGATGAAGAGGTTCGCAAATTGCAGGAAGAGTATACAATTTTCAGCAGCGACGTGCGATGCGACGTGGCTTATCATAGCCAATATTTGTTGAGCGTGGATTTCAAGGAAATATATGCGCCTATCGATCCGGTTTACTACGTTTACAGTGCGGAGCGGGGAATAAATCTGGATTTGATGACGGGAGAAGTATACGAATTGGCAGATATCTTGCGGATCGATGAAGATTTTATTGATTTGTGGCTTCAGGCCGCCAACAGGAAATACGGAGAAGAAATGCCGTATGAGGAAGAAATGAGGCGTTATTTGCTGGAATGGTTTTCTGGGGAGGGCGGCGAAGAGGGCGAATCTTATGATTTCCGGCCTTTTTTCCACATTACGTCCGAGAAAAATTTTTCCATAGGTTTGTCGGTGGATCCGAAACCGGAGGGAATTACCGGAAGTGCGCCGAAAAACAATGTTTACAGCGTTATTTTGCCCTGGAGCGATGTGGAGCCGTACCAGACGGAATCCGAATTCTGGAGCAAATACGAGGAATCGGAAACGGCGGGCAGAGTATTGGAATGCCCTGATCGGCAGGAGAACTTGTGGCTTGGCGAAGATGCAGGAGTATGGCAATACTGGTTAGAGAGAGGGATAGAATAGAAAGCCCGATGCTTTTTTAGAGATTGGATCCGGTGGCGGTCAGTGTGATGCTGGCCGCCGCGTTGCGTTATCCTGAAACCGAAAGTAGTCCGGTCTGTGGCGGGACTGGGTATATTCGAACATGATGCCGTCGCTGTTATATGTCTGGCTGCTGACGACGGCAAGGCAGTTATAATCCCCAAGCTCCAGGTATTTTTCATCTATTTGCGTCATTTTTTCCACAGTCATGACTCTTTTGCTTGTAACGATGGAAATGCGCAACGTATTTTCCAAATATTCATAGATGGAATTTTCAGCGATTTCCGGAGTCAGGGAAGGCACGATATCCTTTAAAAAATAATTGTGGTTGAGAATCAGTGCTTTATCATCCAGATAGTGGAGCCGTTGGAGATAGTAAAGCTGCGAACCGGGGGGAAATCCGGTTTTTTTTGAAATTTTTTCATCGGCGGTCAGTTCGGTAAAGCAAAGGACTTTTGTTCTCGGCGTCTGCCGGTTGCGGAGGGCGGATTCTTTAAAAGATTCGATGCCTCCTAAAGTAAAAGAAGTCTGCTGCGCGGGTTCGAATATATTGCGCACGCCTTTCCCCTGCATCGTCTGGACATAGCCGTCCGTAACGAGAGCCGCAACGGCCCGGCGGACGGTATTGCGGGAACAGCCGTAAGTGAGGACGAGATGGTTTTCCGAAGGGAGGAGTTCCTGGAACTCGTATTCGCCATTTTCAATGCGGCTTTTTAAATCCTTATATATGAAATCATACTTCGCTTTTGGCATAAAAAACCTCCTGAAAAAAGTAAAATCTTTGGAATGGTGGTATTTGTTTAAACATTACAAATTTATTATAATACGCAGAAGAAAGATGTCAATAAGGGCGGGGATCATATGTGGAAATCATATGTGGAAAGTTTGGAGGCCGGCAGGGCGGGGAATGGGATGGAGGCAGCCGGGAGCGGGGGTGGGATTTTCGGACTGGAGCTTCCAATCAGATTTTACTAATGAAATGGGGTAAGCGTTTCAAACCGGACGGGACGGAAACAACGGGCATCCTGCCCTGCGTTTCCTAAAATCGCCCTCCTTGGCGATTTTCCCTGTCTATCGATCATTTCATAAGTAAAATAGCTGATTGTGCGCAACAGTCCGAAAATCCCACCCCCGCTCCCGGCTGCCTCCATCCCATTCCCCGCCCTGCCGGCCTCCAAACTTTCCACATATGACAGCCTCATATTATCATGAAAAAGAAAATAAAAAACGGTTGACATGTTTAAACAAGTATGATATAAATGGATTATAGCACTTGTTTAAACATGTTGGAGCGGGTTCATATATAGTTGAAGGAGGATAACTTATGGGCAAGTATGCAGAGGATGCGAAAGAGCTTCTCGGTTTGGTGGGAGGTAAAGGGAATATTGCGGCGGTATCGCATTGCATGACGCGTATGCGTTTTGTTTTGAACGAGCCGGCAAAGGCGGATGTGAAGAAGATTGAAGCAATGAAGGCGGTAAAAGGGAGCTTTACACAGTCAGGGCAGTTCCAGGTGATTATCGGGAATACGGTAGCAGATTTTTATAATGATTTTGTTGCTGTGGCAGAAATCGAAGGGGTTTCCAAGGATGCGGTAAAGCAGGCGGCAAAGCAGAACCAGAATGTGCTTCAGAGAATCGTGACCGCTCTGGCGGAGATTTTTGCTCCGCTGATTCCAGCTATTATTACGGGCGGTTTGATTTTGGGATTCAGAAATTGTATCGATAGTCTGTATTTGTTTGAAAACGGAACGAAGACGTTATGCGATATCAGCCAGTTTTGGGCGGGGATCGACAGCTTTTTATGGCTGATCGGAGAAGCGGTCTTTCATATGCTTCCGGTGGGTATCTGTTGGTCGGTGACAAAAAAGATGGGAACGACACAGATGTTAGGTATTATACTTGGACTAACATTAGTGTCAGGACAGTTGTTGAACGCTTACGCTGTGGCAGGGACTGCGGCAGGGGATATTCCCGTATGGAATTTCGGAGGCTTCCAGGTGAACATGATCGGCTATCAGGCGCAGGTAATCCCGGCGATACTGGCAGCGTTTACGTTGGTATATTTGGAAAGATTTTTCCGGAAGATAACGCCTCAGGTGGTTTCGATGATAGTCGTTCCGTTTTGCAGTCTGCTTCTGGCGGTAATAGCAGCGCATTTTATTCTCGGGCCGGTGGGCTGGAAAATAGGTTCTGTGATTTCTTCCGTAGTGTATGCAGGGATTACGGGTTCGTTTAAAGTTATTTTCGGGGCAGTGTTCGGTTTTGTTTATGCACCTTTGGTAATCACGGGGCTTCATCATATGTCAAATGCTATTGATTTGCAGTTGATTGCGGATTACGGCGGAACGATGCTGTGGCCGATGATCGCATTATCCAATATCGCCCAGGGTTCTGCGGTATTAGGAATGATTGCCCTCCAGAGAAAAGATGCGGAAGCACAGGAGGTGAACGTTCCGGCTTGTATTTCTTGTTATCTTGGCGTAACGGAACCGGCTATTTTCGGTGTTAATTTAAAGTTTGCTTATCCTTTTATATGCGGTATGATCGGTTCGGCCTGTGCGGCGGTGGTGTGCGTGGCTACCGGAACGACAGCGAATGCGATCGGCGTGGGAGGGCTTCCCGGAATCTTGTCCATCCAGCCAAAATATATGGTCAGCTTTGCAATCTGCATGGCGATTGCGGCAGGTGTGCCGTTTATCCTTACTTTTATGGTTGGAAAAAAGAAATTTGCCGAAATGGCACAGGCACAGGCGGCACATTCTGCTTTTTCCGTAGATGGAAACGGAGGGGAAGGAAATTCGGATAAAGGCGACGGACAAAAAGGTGATGTGAAAAGCAGTGCGAAAGAATGGAAAGCATTTTTGAGCGGAAGAGCGATTCCGTTGAAAGAAGTAGGAGACGGTGTATTTTCCGAAGGCGTTATGGGGGAGGGGCTTGCGATCATACCTGAGAACAATATCCTTTATGCGCCGGTGGACGGCACGATCGCTATTTTAATGGAGGACTCCCGCCATGCATGCGGAATGAGGCTGGGAAACGGCATGGAGATCTTGCTGCATGTAGGAATTGATACGGTGGATATGAAGGGCGACGGATTTGAATATTTGGTAAAAGAGGGGGAAGACGTGGCGGCAGGGACCCCGCTGATCCGGTTTGACAGGGATAAAATCAAAGCGGCCGGGCACCCGGATACGACAGTATGTATTATAACCGAGCAGGGAAACGGGGGAAAAGCATCTTTTCATACGGGAATAGATGCCGTGGCAGGAAAGACGGTGGTAGTTAGTGTGGAAAGAAGTTCTAAAGCTCACGCCAGAGGGCGTTTCGCTAAGAACTTCTAGACTTGCTTGCAAGTTTTTCCCTACTGATGGTTTGTGCCGCTGTGAAGCAGCGGCATGGGGGTTGGCGGAAAAAGAAAAGTTATGCGCCGGAAGCAGCGCGGAAATGAGGTCGGCAATGGCAGATTTAAAAAAAAGTGTGGTATATCAAATTTATCCAAAATCATTTTATGACAGTAATCACGATGGGCTGGGGGATCTGCGGGGAGTGATAGAAAAGCTGGATTACGTCAGGGAATTGGGGGTGGATTACATCTGGCTGACGCCGTTTTTCGTATCGCCTCAAAATGATAATGGCTATGATGTGGAGGATTATTACCGGATCGATCCGCGCTATGGGACGATGGGTGATTTTGAGGAATTGGTTCGCGAGGCGGACCGGAGAGGAATCCGCCTGATGCTGGATATGGTGTTTAACCATACTTCCAGCCGCCATGAATGGTTCCGGAAGGCTTTGGCCGGGGATGAGAAATATAAAAATTATTATATTTTCAGGAAAGGCAGAGGGGGCGGAGAGGCGCCGACGAATTGGGAAAGCAAATTTGGAGGGGGCGCATGGGAATATGTGCCGGAGATGGATGAATTTTATCTTCATTTGTTCGATGTTTCCCAGCCGGATCTGAACTGGGATAATGAAGAAGTAAGGGCGGAAATCCGAAAGATTCTCCTGTTTTGGATGGACAAGGGTGTGAAAGGCTTCCGGTTCGACGTGGTAAACCTTATAAGCAAGGGAGAGTTCGCGGACGATACGGAAGGGGACGGAAGAAGATTCTATACGGACGGGCCGAACATCCATCGATATCTGAAGGAATTAAATGAACTGACTTTTGGCAGGGATGCGGAAATTGTTACAGTAGGCGAGATGTCCAGCACGTCCATGGAAAATTGTTTCCAATATGCCGGGGAGGACAGCGGGGAGTTATCCATGGTATTCAGCTTTCATCATCTGAAAGTGGATTTTATGGGGAATGAAAAGTGGGTGCTTGTTCCTGCGGATTTTATGAAGCTGAAAAAGATATTGTTTGGCTGGCAGGAAGGAATGGAGAGGCATAACGCATGGAACGCCGTTTTCTGGTGCAACCATGACCAGCCGAGAGTGGTTTCCCGGTTTGGCAGCGAAGGGAAATATTGGAAGGAATCCGCGAAGATGCTTGCCACAGTTATTCATGGAATGCGTGGAACGCCATATATTTACCAGGGGGAAGAGCTGGGGATGACGAATGCGGGGTTTACCCATATTTCCCAGTACCGGGACGTGGAAAGCCTGAACCACTTCCGTATTTTACAGGAAAAAGGGCTGACCGAAGGAGACGCTTACCGTATCTTGCAAGTTCATTCCAGAGATAACGGGCGCACGCCGATGCAGTGGGAAGCAGGAGAAAACGGAGGCTTTACGGACTCTGCTCCCTGGCTCGAAGTGAATGGGAACTGCAAAGAGATCAATGCGGCGCAGCAGATAGAGGATAAGGACTCCATTTTCCATTATTACCGGGAATTGGTCCGTTTGAGAAAAGAGTATGATGTTATTTCGTATGGTAGTTTTCAGGCGCTGGATGAAGGGAATCCTTCAGTGCTGGCATACATGCGGGAATATGAAGGGCAGAAACTTGCGGTAATATGCAATTTTTATGAAAAAGAGAGGGATTGGAAAAGCCCTGTCAGCCTTCAAGGTTTCCAAAGACTGTTGGGAAATTATGAAAGGTGTGAAGTGAAAGAAGAGATGAGGCTCAGGCCGTATGAAGCCTTGATTTTATATGAAAGAGGATAAACGAAAAGGCGGCTGTTTTGTTTCGGTCATGCTGGTTGCTCCTTTGCTCATTTCTGTCTGGCGTATTTCGACAACGAAACGCCGGTGGTGGGGCTTCCGGGCTGCGTCATTTTAATATTTTTTTAAGCCCCCTTTTCATGCGGACAGCGATAGGACAGGATTCACCATTTTTAAAATAGATAACCATTTCTGTAAAATCCACATGGTCAATCATATTAGTATTAACGATGTAGGAGCGGTGGCAGCGGTAAAACCGATAATCCAAATCCGGTTCGATGTCCTTGAGCTGTCCATGAAATTCAAGAACCTTGTTTTTCCCGTGAAGGATAATCTTATGAATCTGATTAGAAGTTTCAAAAAAATAGATATCATCATAACTGACCGTCATGCACCGCTCCCCGTAATGAATGATAAAGTTTTTTCTCGCCGGGCCATTCTGGGCAAGGTGCTTTTCGGTAGCGTTTAACAGGCAGTCATGAATTTTCGGCTGCATTTTTTCCGGCGTATCCTTGATAATACAATCGAGAGCTTCCGCTTTATATTGAAAGGTTAAAAAGATCATTTCAGAGTGAGAGGTGATAAAAACAATAAAACAGCGGGGCTGTATGGTTCGAATGCGCTGCGCCAGCGTCAGACCGTCCATATCCGACTTTAAATCAATATCAAGAAAAAACAGACCTGTATGCTCCGCAGTATCTAAAGCCTTGAGTACTTCATGAGGGTCTCTGGTGGACAATGCAATCTGCATATCTAGTTCCTCAATTAAAATGGATTTTTTGATAAGGTCTGTAATAAGTTCTAACTGTTTTAAATTGTCTTCACATACATAAACATCGAGCATGGCATTTTCCCCCTTAGATATACTTATTATACAGAAATTTGTGCGATTATGGAAAGAAAAATAATAAACGTTTTATTTTGCTTGAAAAACGAACGTTTTATGACGAAAATTATAGTAAATTTTACGTTTATGATAAAATAGAAGCAAGAGGATGATTTCGTGATAAAATGAATATAAATACTTACTGTTGTTGATTTATATAGAAGCAGGATGCATTAATAAAATCAGATAAAGGATAAGCAAAAAGATGGAATTACTGGCAGATAAAATTGTAACCTACATTGTGACTGAGAACAGCGAGTGGACAGAGTTGGAATTGATGAAAATGAAATTAGGCGTGCAGGTGCTGTTCCACAATATTTTTATGATTGGGTTGATTTTAATGTTTGCGAAAATTCTGGGAATTTTTAAGAATTCGGCGGTACTTTTTGCTACTTTCGGAATATTAAAAATGACTGCTGGGGGAGTTCATTTTCAAAAAAGCTATCAATGCCTTTTCAGTACAGGGTTATTTATTTTCAGTGGCGTTTGAAGCGGTTTCACTGTTACCAGAAAAATTCAGAAAGAAGTACTGAGGCTATTTTGCAATATTGAGCTGCTGGGTAAAGGAAGTTTCATCTTTTGCAGTATTCCATAAAACGCCGGGATATTTTGAGAGGATTTTCTGCGCATTATACAGTCCGATGCCGCGGGTAGTTCCTTTGGAAGAAATCAACGGTTGGCGCAGGGAAGCGAGAGACAAACCATGGTCGATATAGGTATTGGAAATGATAAATAAATATTCCGTATCCAGACTGATAGCTGCGAAGCGGATAGAAGGATGCTCTGTCTCTAAAGCGGTTTCGATGGCATTATCGAGGAAAATACCAAGAACCCTTGATAAATCCAGCGCATCTACAGAGATTTCTGAAATTTCTTCAGTCATTTCGATTGTGACTGCAATATGTAATTCTATGGCATACAAAAGCTTTGAGGAGACAATGCTTTTTAATTCTGTCACTTTTAAATTCATTAACTGATTTAACTGAGCGGTGTTTTTAGAGAGGGACTGGCTCTGGGGAAGAATTTCATTATGAAAATAAGTCCGCAATCCTTTGATATCTTCTGCTTCGATATATCCCGACATAGAAAGCATAATATTTCGATAGTCATGCTTGAAAGAACGTAAAGAGGAGTACATTTCTTCTACTTGATCTGTGTATTCCTGAAGCCTCTTATAGCTTTCCTGGCGCATGTCTAATTCCATCTTAGCCATATGTGTTTTTAAAAGATTTACAATTAGTACCGTGCTGATGATGCAATAGCAGCCGAATAAAATGCAGTTAAAAGTAATTATTTTATCACTGTAGCCAATGTATTGCCCTACGATAATATTAAACAGGAAAATAAACAGGCAAACCAGTAAATTTGCTGTAATCAATGCAAGAACCTGTTTCGGAATACCGAAAATTATCTTTATAGTAAAACGATGAGTCAGTTTCCCTAAAGGCGGGCAGATGATGGCCATCAGGATGACATAAAGTAACACATATAGAAAATAATCCATTGTAAAAGTCTGAAAATTGGAAAAAGAAGAAATCAAAGTGTTCCAAAACAGAGAAAACACATGATCACAAAGAACACAAAATAAATAAATAGCGATAAAAGCACAGATATTTAATAAGCGGTTTTTGAAAATAAGAGCAAAATAAATGCAGGAACTGAGAAGTAGAAAAACAACTCCTGCATTCCCCAAACCGTGCATCATAAAAAACAGATTAACAAGAAGAATACAAAAAAAACCTGCTTTTTGTTTTAAGGTAAGTTTGGAAGGTAAAAAACAGCAGGTGGGTATAAAGTAACCAAGTACACTCAGTGTTAGTAAAGGAATAGAATTTATCAGCGCCATAATATCGTTTCACCTTTTCATAGCGTTTGCATTCAGGATTATAATATAAACAAAGCAGAAAAGCAACGATTATTCATAATAAACGTTGCAAAACATTTTACGGGTATACGAAAATTCTCCAATTTCTGCCTTTTACGACGAATTTGTTCGTTAAGCATTAAAGTATATTATAATCAGGATAACAGAATACAAAAGAGAGGGGGTACGAGGGGATGAAAGAAAAAGTCACAAATTTTATCGGAAACTTTGCTGTGAAGCTGGGTGAACACTCTGTTGGAAAAAGTCAAATTTTAGGGATAGACAGCAAACAGAGAGCTGTACCGGCGTGGATAATGACTGCACTCACAGCATATGGCGCAATTACACTGGTAGTAGATGTGACATATCTTCTTACAGGAGTTGACGCAAAAGAATGGGCCAGAGAAAATGTAATAATTCCTTTTTATGAGGCAGCAAAAACAATGAAATTATATTCGGTAAGTGGAGGAATAACAAATCCGTATCCGCCCAACTCTTATCAGTACCATCAATATAATAAAACTAATTATTATTGGGTGGTAGAATAACAAAAAGCTACCGGGGGAGAGGATATGTTTTATAAAATAATTTTGTTTATATCAGTCATTGATTTGTTTTTGGCAATTTATTTTCAAGGTAATATCTTAAAAAGTATTTTGTATTTGGTATTTTCTATTGGTTTGATTTTAAGAGACAAATACGAAAAGTGGAGGAAATGGCTTGATGTTATTCTGATATTCTTAGTTGGCATATTCTTTTATACGGATTGGTTTTTATAAGAGATTATGAATCTATTGTTTTAAATAATAAAAAAGATGCAAATATGATGCAAACATGCGTTATTCTTAAAAAGACCGGAATCAGGGCATTTTTTCATGGGAGATCAAGGATGCCGGAGGCGGTATGGAGGTTGGGATGAAGAGAAGTAACAGCGTGTTTGCATTATTATTGTGTCTGGCAATGATATATTACGCGGCGGCGGGATGGGAGGAAAGAGTTGTTTTTCCTGCCGGGTCGGGCGGCCGGGTTTATGAAGAGGAAGAGAGAAGCGAAAAGGAAGTCAAAAGGATAGGAGCCGGCAAAAAGTACAGCGCAGAGTTTTTGCAGGAACAGAAGGCTTATACGGTGACGGCAGTGGACACCAGGGAGACTTGCCGGGAAGAAGACGGGGAGTATGGCATTTTCAGGGTTTGCGTGAGGAACGGGGCAGGGGATGCCGTGCAGGAATTTGCCTGTAAAGTACCGGTAAGACATGTGGTGAGCTTGGGATTTGATGATTTGAATTTTGATGGATTTCCGGATCTGAAAATAGGGTATTCGAATTGGAAAAATGACACGAATTATTGCAGCGTGTATCTTTGGGATACAAAAGAGGGGAAATTCAGCGGGGAAAAGATATGTATTCCTATGGAGTATGAAAAAGCGGAAGAGCAAAAAATGTTCCGTGCCGTTATCCGCGGCGGTGATGTGGAAGAACGGGTGCTCTATAGGATAGACGGGGAAGGGAAGCTGGATAAGCTCCGCTGGTGGGAAATTGATGAAGGAGCGCATAGCCAGACGATCATGGATGGCAGATCCGGGGAAATTCTCTATGAAGGCTCGTGGGGCAGGAGCGGGAAAGAGGATTTTGAAGATGAGAAGGATTATGAAGATATTTTCTGGAGCGGACTGGCGGATGAGGCAGAACTCCGTATCTGGTGGGAATGCAAGGCGGGAGGCGGACAGGTCATTTTGCAGGATCTGATACCGGATCAATCGTTAAAACTGGTATTTTGTAAAGACGGGAGGGAAAAAATTGTCAGAATCTTCCGTAAGCGCAGGGATTATGGGAATCCAAAGGAATATACGGCGGGCGTATTCGAAGCTTCTCCCGGGCAGGAAGGGGTCTGGCTGTGGAATCATCTTTATCCGAAATGGAGAAATATGGAATATTATGTTGTGGCTGGCTCCCCGTCAGGAAATGAAGCATTGCAGCGGTTGGATAAAGATTGGACGAATGTGCGGAAGGAAGCCGCAGGGAGGAGAACGGAAGAGAAAAGAAGGAAAGCCACGGAGCAAGAAATACAAAGAGAAATGGAAAGGAAGATAGAATTTGCCCAAAAGCTGCTGCAGTCGGAGGAAGGGTTTGAAATAAACAGGGAAGAATATCTGGCAGTCTTTACGAATATGCCGAGGCGGGATGGAAAGGATGAATACGACCAGGAACGGAAAATCATGGTACATCGGGCGGCTTTTGGAGATCTGGACGGCGATGGCGCGGAGGATAGGGCTGTAATAGAAATGAGGAAAAAGGGAGGATACGGGCTTCATATTTATATGGGCAAAGCGGAGGAAACGGATGGAATGGAAGGCTTAGGAAGGAATCTGCCGGAAGATTTCACAGAGAGTCTGTCTATGATGGACGATGAATGCCTCTACCATTCGGAAATCAGTATTCTGGGAAATCAAATAGTGATAACGGGAGAAGGCGGGGAGGTATTCCGCGGATTTCAGACGGTAGTTTTTGAATGGAAGGAAGGCGGCGGGATAAGGTGCAAACTGTTGTTAAATGGAGAGAGAGAACAGGGATCCTCCGAGGCACGCTGGGAAGCTTGGGGGTATGGAACAGGGGGAGCAGTGGAGAGAAAAATCTTTGCTGGTGAGGATGCCGGAGAAGACATGGTAAAACTTTATTCTTTGGAAGAATACCAGGAGAAAGAAGCGTTGGAGGGGGAGGAGAACGAAGCGGCCGCCGATGAAATGAAAGTTTATGAAGAATTTTTGAGAGGAGAACGGGGGTTATATGTAAGGATGGGTTCTCTGTGCAGAGGAGCAAGTTATTTTTCGGTATGGGACAGGTATACATTGGAAGATATTCTGAATCTACTGGAGCTGTACTATTGGATGGACGGAGGGGGAGAAGAGCAAGGGATAGCAAAAATAGAATATGCTTATTTGGATTGCGGAGGAGACGGCTTTCGGGAGCTGGCCGTCAGGCTTTCAGGAACAGAGATATGTGGAATGGCCGATGACAGCGGCCTGACGCTTCTTATTTCCTGTAAAAGCGGAAGGCTGGAACTGTGCAATACATTCGAAACCGGGTGCGGAAGCTGGGCAGAACTCTACTATTATGGATTGGTGGACAGCGGAGCGGGCAACTATGGTTTTGGTAATTTATTTTTGGATGCTGATTGCAAAAAAAATGTGATCTTTGAGGCGGATGAAAACTGGAACATCGAAATATTAAGGGAAAGAATAAGGCAGCTTGGCATCAGGGAAGAATGGATGGAGCGGAAGGAACTGCAGTGGGAGGAAATGGAGGCCGGCAAATAGAATATGGATATATGTGAGCCGTATTATGCTCCTTTGGAAACAATTTTCTCCCGCAATTCTTTTACCG
The DNA here is from genome assembly GCA_000403275.2 of Lachnospiraceae bacterium 28-4. Classification (GTDB taxonomy): domain Bacteria; phylum Bacillota; class Clostridia; order Lachnospirales; family Lachnospiraceae; genus Kineothrix. Next base: position 1,121,253 of record KE159599.1, on the reverse strand, counting down.
CTTTTTCCAGTTCGTCCAGCATGACCAGAGCTTCGTCCGCATCCATGTCTTTCAGCAGCTCTTCGATAAAATTGGCGACGGTGATTTCCTTGCATCTTCTGTTTTTAAAAGCGGTGGAAAGCATGTCGAGCTCGAATTCTTTCATTGTGAAAGTAGGCTGGTAGCACCGGCCGAACACGTTGCCGCTTTTAGCAAAATCGACAACTTCCAGAAGGTTTTTCCGCAGCATTCTTTTTAAAGTGGTATGCACGGTTGCCAGCTTTAATTCTTCGCTGGCCATCTCGGATGCCATCAGAGGTCTGTCTGCATCCCATATGGTATACAGGATATCAATTTCACGGGGCGTGAGCTGGTATTGGCTTTTCGTATTCGACATATTCTTTAAAAATCCCCTTTCTGAATTCTGAAATCGGTTTGACGGTAGTATGGGTATACGAACACTACCATCTTACTATTCTACATTGATAATTGTGTCAATACAAGTCTATTTTCAAAAATATTTAAAAAAATAAAAAATTTTCTTCATATTTTTAACAAACCATTTGTATTTTTTCCTGCATCAAATAGTGTCGATATGCGAACACTATTGCTGCGCTGATTTTGCATTGATAATTGAGAAGGATACAAGTATCAATGATTGTTCCTTTGAAAGCGGGCAGGAAAATATATGATAAGATATGATCGGCTTTGGGAGACCATGAAAGCAAAAGGGGTTACCCAATATGCGTTATATACGTACCATAATATAAACCGTTCCCAGATCAACAGGTTAAGACATAATAAAAATGTGGAAATGAACACTATCGATAAGCTTTGCAATATCCTTCACTGCCGGGTGGAAGATATTATGGAGCATTTCGATGATGACAATATTTTCTGACAGTTGTTTTACCGGTTGCTATTTCTGCTTTTCTGAAACAATATTTTGTTGTATATAGTCTAACACATGAGAGGTATATGTGCAAGTATTTGTTGTTAAAAATGATATTTTACGAATTATTGTTGTAAATTGTTTTATGTACGCCAGAGAGCAAAAGGGCATTTCCTTTCCGGGAAATGCCCTTTTGTCAAAGTTATGATGGTTACTGATCCGAATGTAAAGAGGCCCCGTTGGTTTGAATGACCTGCTGGTACCAATGAAAGCTTTTTTTCTTATATCGTGCCAGAGTCCCGGAACCGTCCTCGTTTCGGTCTACATAGATGAATCCATACCGTTTTTTTAATTGCGCCGTAGAAGCACTCACTACATCGATGCATCCCCAGGCCGCATATCCCATTACGTCCACGCCTTCTTCCAAAGCCTTCTCCACTTCGAGCAGATGGTCTTTCAGATATTTGATCCGGTAGTCGTCTTTTACGGTAAGATGGCCGGTATCGTCCGTGACTAATGTGTCTACGGCCCCAAGGCCGTTTTCCGCCACAAAAAGCGGTTTTTGGTAGCGGTCATAAAAATAATTGAGCGTATAGCGGAGTCCGGCGGGATCAATCTGCCATCCCCATTCGCTTTCTTCCAGGTAAGGGTTTTTTACGCCGCTTGTTAAGTTGCCGGCGCCTTTGCTGTATAAGGAACAGTCGGCGGCCGTGCATTTGCTCATGTAATAGCTGAAAGAAACGTAGTCTGCCGTATGATGCAGGAGTTCCTCATCGCCTGGTTCCATTTTGATGCGGATGTCATTTTTTTCCCAGCGTTTTCGTATATAGGACGGATAATATCCCCTTGCCTGCACATCCGAGAAAAACATGACATTTCTGTCAGCTTCCATCATGGCAATCATATCTTCCGGCCTGGGAGTCATGGGATAGCTCAGGGCTCCCAGTACCATGCAGCCCATTTTGGCATCCGGAATTATCTCATGGAGCAGTTTGGTCGCCAGGGCGCTTGCTACAAACTCGTGATGCGCGGCCTGGTATTTATCCTGTTCTGTGAGCTGGTCTTTGGGCGTCCAGATGCCGGCTCCCATGAGAGGGAAATGCCATAGGGCATTGATCTCATTAAAAGTCATCCAGTATTTGACCTTATTTTTATATCTGTGAAAAACAGTCCGGCAGTAACGTTCAAAAAATCCGATTAAACGGCGATTCCGCCATCCGTCATAGGTTTTAGCCAGGTGGAGGGGCGTTTCATAATGGGATAGCGTTACCATTGGTTCTATGCCATATGCCTTGCACGTATCAAAAACTTTATCATAGAAAGCGAGTCCCTTTTCGTTTGGCGTTTCCTCGTCGCCTTTTGGAAAAATCCGGCTCCAAGCAATGGACATGCGGAAAATCCGAAATCCCATTTGGGATAGAAGGCGGATGTCTTCCTCGTAGCGGTGGTAAAAATCAATGCCTGTCAATTTCAGGTTTTCCGCCACAGGTTCCGGCGTTACCGGCCCGACAACGCCTTTTGGCATAACGTCCTGGATTGATAATCCTTTACCGTCTTCTAAGTAAGCGCCTTCGCATTGGTTGGCAGCGACAGCTCCGCCCCATAAAAAATTATTTGGAAAACTCATAGTATCCATGCTCCTTTTCAATATTCATTCCGGCCATGGCAGGAGAATCACTTTAAAATAGTGATCAGTTCTTCTCCGGCCTTTCCTTCTTTTTTAGCCAGGATATCTAAATAATCAGCGGTATTGCTTACGAGTACCGGGGTAGTGATATCATAACCGGCTTTTTGAATTTCTTCTATATCAAAGGAAATCAGAAGATCGCCCTTTTTCACGAGATCGCCTTGTTTAATATGGGTTTGAAAATATTTTCCTTTCAGCTCTACCGTATTGAGGCCGATATGGATCAAAAGTTCCACGCCGTCCCTGGTTCTCATGCCGAGCGCATGTCCCGTATCAAAAACGGAAAGGATTTCCCCTTCGGACGGAGCATGGATTTCACCCTTTTCAGGAACGACAGCAGCTCCTTTGCCGATGATCTCGCCGGAAAAAACTTCGTCCTGTACCTCTGACAAAGGGATAATGCTGCCTTTTAGCGGGGAGTCAACAGTGATTTTAATGCTTCCTGCTTTGGCGGACTCTTTCATCGCTTCGCCGGCGGAAGGAATGCCTTGCTCCGTTTCGTCCGTCGTTTCGTCCGCCGGGTCATCAAAGCCGATAACCATAGTTGCAATAGCTGTTACAACCATGGAAATAACAATGGTAACGGCAGCATTGATTACATTGCCGAAGCCTTCTCCTCCGATATAGACGGGAAGGGCGAAGATACCGGCCGTAGTGGATGAAAAGGTGTGGATACCCGTAATGCCGGCATACAAACCTGCTGCGCAGCCGCCGATCATGGAGGCGTACAGAGGCTTTTTCAATCTCAGGTTTACACCGTAAAGGGCGGGTTCGGTAATGCCCATCAGGCCGGTAACGCCGGAGGAAAAACCGAGCTGCTTCATATCTTTGTTTTTAGATTTGATTCCTACCACCAAAGCCGCGGTGCCCTGGGCGATATTGGACGCCAGCATGCCGGGGCCCAAGATAGTGCCGTAGCCAAGTGTTGCATATTGGATCGTCTGGATAGGCGCAAAGCAGTAGTGCATGCCCGTCATAACAAAGAACGGGCAGAAAGTACCCATTAATACCGGGATGACCCAGCCGGCATAATCGTTGAGCCAGTTGAAGCCGACAGCGATGACCTGGCCTACCAGATTGCCGAGAGGACCCGCTATGGTAATTCCTATAATGCCGGTTACGATAATGGTGATCATAGGCGCCAGGAATATTTTGACCGGCTTCGGGGATATTTTATTCGCAAATTTTTCGATATAAGATTGTACCCATACGATCAAAAGAATGGGTACGACGCTGCCGCCGTAGGAAATCATGGTGACAGGGATAACACCGAAGAGGTGTACCGGATCGCCCGTATTCAGCCCCGTAAAGCTGGAGTGAAGAAGCACGCCGGCCAGCACCGCGGAAACGTAGGGATTGCATTTAAAACGCTTAGCCGCCGAAAATGCCAGGATAAAAGGCATAAAGGAGAAAAGCGCGTCTCCGAAAGCGTTGAATATCTGGTAAGTCTGGGAGCCGGGGTCAACCAGTTTTAAAGCCACCAGCAGGGCGAGCAGGGCTTTGATCATACCGGAGCCGGCCAGCGCCGGGATAATCGGCTGAAAAATAGCTGTCAGTGTGCCGAAGAATGCCGCGATAATACCGCTTTTTTCAGTGCTGTCCGCAGCGGCATTTTCTTCAAACCTGCCTAATTTTCTTATTTCATCGCAGACATTCCCGACATCCGTTCCAATCACAACCTGGAATTGCCCGTTCTTGGTTACTACGCCCTGAACGCCTTTTACTTTTTTGATTGCTTCCACATCCGCCTTTTTCGCATCATTTAAATTGAAGCGCAGGCGTGTCATACAGTTCGTGACGCTTGCCACATTTTTTTCTCCGCCTACGAGTTTTAAAATCTCTGCGGCTGTTTTTTTGTAGGCCATACCTTACCTCCATAAATCACTTTTTTATATAGTTGGAAAGGAAATCCGGCTCCTGCAGTAAGCCGTCAGTCCTCTGTTCCCATAGTGGTCATCCTTCGGATGTAAACAGTCAGATAAATCAGCTCTTCTTCCGGAACTGCAATCTGATAGTCATCCCAGATAAACTTGGCAATTTTTTCCGCACATTCATAGCTTGTCGCATATTGGCCCCTTATCAGATCATGGAAATCCAAATCATCTTCGTCCAGCATGGAATCGGTAAAAAGGCGCTTGGCAAAAAATTTCAGATGGGTGATAAAGCGCACAAAATGTAAGGATTCCTCATCGAAATTCATATGATGCTGGTAGCGCACCACATTGACAATTTTATGGATGAGCTCCGTCATACGGACGGAGTCATGGATGTCTTTATAATCGAATTCCGCATTCAATATGTGCATGGCAATGGAACCCGCCTCGTCTTCGGGGAGGGATGCCCCTGTCTTTTCTTCGATCAGTGAGAGGCCGTATCGGGCAACTTCAAATTCCTTGGGATAAAAGGTTTTAATTTCCCACAATAATGCATTTTTAAAATCCAGGCCCTGCTTCATACGGGAAACGGCAAAGGAGATATGGTCGATCAGATGCAGAAGAATGGCTTCATCCAACTCGCTTCCAAGGGTTTCCTGGGCACGTTTCATAATATTGTCTGCGATTTCCATATAGACCTCCGGCGTTTGCGCCAGAAGGGCATATAATTTTCCGGTGATATTTTTGGATTTTAAAAAATATTCCTTTTCCACCCTGGAGGAATCTATTTCGTCGCCGGCCTTCACTTTAAAACCGATGCCTTTGCCGACCAGAATCCTTTCCTGGTTGCGTTCATTTCTGGCGCATACTACGTTATTGTTGATTGGACTTTTGATCCTCCACTTTTTTGGGTTCATACTTTCCCTCATTTCTGTATACATATCAACCTGCGGATGAAAAACAATGGGCAGACTGCCTTTATGTTCAATAAAAAAAGACCCCCATTACATGCATAGCATAATAAGCATGTAATATCAGGTCTTGCCTATGAAATAGTCACAAGCCTGAAGGAGCCATTCGTTTATTTCTGATATGACAATATCATAATGAACAAAAATTGTCAATAAGTCAGGCGCATTTTTGGAGATTTGGAGAAAATATTGCGCATATGTTTTGTATAATTTACCGAATATATTTCCTGTATTCGCTGGGAGTCATTCCTTTTTTTCTGTGGAAGAGCCTGGAAAAATAGAGAGCATCCATGTAACTGACCGAATGGGCGATCGTGCGAATGGATAAATCGCTGTTTTTTAACAGGATGCATGCCTGGCGTATCCGGTAATCCAGAAGATAATCCTGAATGGAAATGCCGGTTATTGTTCTGAAAAGACGGGAGAGATAGGAGCGGTTGATGTTGAGGCGATCCGCAATATCCTGTACGGTAATAGGATCGCAGTAGGCGCTTTCAATATATTTGAGGGCTTCGTCAACATAACCGGCTTTCTTTTTGTTCTCTTCGGGAAGGCCGCCGGGGAATTTGCGCGCTAAAAGGAAAAGGTATTCATACATGATGCTGTTCATGATTAGATCCTTATTGTTTTTTATTTGATCTGCTTCAAACATTTTTTCATGGCATAAACGCATTCGGTCATCCTGGTCGTAATGGAATACAAGACTTTTCAGGAGGGAGGTCCGCTCCAGATAACCTTTGACCTTGATTCCCTGCATGCCGATCCATGTATAACTCCATGGCTGCTTTCGGTCGGCTTCATAATAGATCAGTTCTTCAGGGCAGATCAGGAAAGCGTCTCCTTCTTTTAAATGGAAGATTTTCCCCCTTGCTTTGTAGATGCCGCAGCCGCTTAATATATAGTGGATCAGGTAGCCGTTGCGCATGACTGGCCCGTAACTGTGCCCCGGGGCGCAGTTTTCATAACCACAGGTATAGATCATGGCATCAATATTTCTTGTGAAGTCGTTGGAAAAAATATAATCCTGCAAATTCAAAACCTCCATTTCGTCACAGAAACCAATACAGGGGTCACATATATCCATATAATTCTCATTATATAGGAATATAATAAGAATTACAAGAAATGAAAAGGAGGAGCAGGAAATGGATGCGAGCAAGCGGCAGAGGTATGATAAAATTTCTGAGGAGCTTACGAAATTGGTTGGGGGGAGAGAAAATATTCAGGGGGTAGCGCACTGTGCAACACGCCTTAGAATCGTTTTGAAGGACAACGATCTGGCAGATCTGAAGGCGATGGAGGACGTTGACCTTGCAAAAGGGGTATTTGTAGCGGGCGATCAGGTTCAGATCATTTTCGGAGCCGGTTTGGTGAATGACGTTTATGAAGTGTTTGCAGAAAATAATAACATGAAAAATATGAGTTTGAGCGACTTAAAAACAGAGGCGAACAAGAAGATGAATCCTCTCCAGAGAATCATTAAGGCTTTGTCGGATGTATTTGTGGATATTATGCCGGGAATCCTGGCAGCGGCATTGCTTACGGGGCTTTCAGGAGTATTGGGGAATATGGAGTTTGTGAAAGGGAATGATACTTTATATGGAATAAATACGCTGATCAATATCGCTTCCGGCGCGATCTTCGGTTTTCTGCCCCTTGCGGTTGCGTATAGCGCCTGTAAAAGATTCGGCGGCCGGCCGATCCTTGGTATTGTCATTGGATGCATTATGTTAAGCAACAGCCTTGCCGATGCCTATGCGGCGGCACAGGGAGCCGTTGAGGTCACAACTTTACATATATTTGGCCTGGGTGTGGAGTTGGTAGGTTTTCAGGGAGGCATTATTGTAGCGTTATTGATGGGGTTTGTGACGGCAAAATTAGATCAGTTTTTTGAAAAGAAAGTGCCGGAGGTCATCCGTCTGCTCCTATCCCCTCTTTTGACGACACTGGTGGGGGCGCTGCTTTTGTTTACCGTGATCGGCCCTGTTGGGCGTGGGCTTTCTTCGGGGATTACAAATGCCCTTGTCTGGATGACACAAAATCTTGGGGTAGTGGGATATAGCGTGTTTTCCGGGTTGCAGCAGTTGGTAGTCATTACCGGTCTCCATCATATTCTTGGAGCTATTGAGGCACAGCTTTTGGCGGATACGGGAAGGAACTTCCTGAATCCGTTGATGTCGGTAGCGATTATCGCCCAGGGCGGCGCGGTATTGGGGTATCTTTTTCTCCATAAGAAAAATGCAAAGGTAAGGGAATTGTGCATTCCCAGCTTTGTTTCCGTATTGTTCGGCATTACGGAGCCGGCGTTGTTCGGTATTAATATCCGGTATCGCTTTCCGATCATCGGGGGATGTATCGGAGGCGCGTTGGGGGGCATCGTAGTTTATCTTACAAATCTTGCGGCCGTAGGCTTCGGTACCACGGTGGTTCCGGGCATTGCCTTGGCAGATCCGGCCGGAAACGGTTATATCAATTATATCATCGCCCACGGAGTGGCTATTACGGGCGGGTTTGTGATGACGCTGGTATTAGGAAAATTTATGGATAAGCCGCAGGAAAAAGTATCAGGCGCGACAGACAGCGGCGTGAACAGGCAGGAGATCGGGGAAGAACCGGCGGAAAGCGGAATGCAGATGGAAGTGCCGGAAAGAGAAACTTTTTATGGATATGAGGAGGGGCGGCTTATCGCCATGGAGGACGTAAAAGACGAGACCTTTGCCAATAAAGTATTAGGTGACGGCATTGCGGTGATCCCCTCTGAAGGAAAGGTATATGCTCCTACAGATGGGACAGTACTCAGCGTATTCGATACCAGGCATGCGGTCTGCTTCCAAAGCAGCTGCGGAACGGAAATTTTGATTCATATCGGGGTTGATACGGTGAATTTAAAAGGAAAATATTTTACGGCTCATGTAAAGGATGGAGATATTGTAAAAAAGGGACAGCTTATGATAGAATTTGACAGAGAGCAAATTGAAAAAGCTGGGTACGATACGGTTATCCCAATGATATTTACGGATTTGCAGGAGGGGAGAGTATTGGAGAAGGAAGAACCCGGTTCGGTGAAACCGGATGTACGGGCGGTTGTTGTATACAATGCAAGGTAACATATATGGATAGAAAAATAATTTTTTTGGATATTGACGGAACGTTGATTGCCGCTATGTCGGAACCTTCTGCCCTTGCAACGGCGGCGGTGCGAGGAGCGAGGAAAATGGGGCATAAAGTATTTCTTTGCACAGGAAGGAATATGGCTATCATTGGGGATGATATTCTGAAAATCGGATTTGACGGGGTAATATCCAGTGCCGGGGGGCATGTGGAGGTCGGAGAGGAAATATTGTTCGACAGCCTTTTGCCGGAAGAAACGGTACAGGAATGCCTGGATGTATTTCACGATCACGGCGTATATTGCAGGATAGAAACGCGGGAAGGGATATACATGGATCTGCAAATGGAAGCTCTTTTAAAAAGCGCGAAGCCGGATAAAAGGAATTCGGAATTGATCCGCATGCAGAAAGAGATCGAAAAAGGTATCGGCATTTTACCTTATGAGGAATATCCCGGGAAAGGAGCATATAAAATCTGTTTTACGAGTACGACCCTGGAAGCCATTGAAAGAACGAAGCCATATCTCGAAGGCCGGTTTGCATATGCGGTGCATATGTATGGAAACAGTTCTTCCTGCTTTAACGGGGAGATCATCCCCAAAGGGATCGATAAGTGCAAAGGGATGGAATTGGTATGCCGGTATTTGGGGGCGGACAGAAAAGATACGATCGCGTTTGGAGACAGCATGAACGATTATGGAATGATGAAATATGCCCATGTCAGCGTGGCGATGGGGAATGCCTGTGACGATTTGAAAGAAACGGCGGATATCGTCTGTGAATGTGTGGAGGAAGACGGCGTTTACTATGAGTTGAAAAGGATGGGGGTTTTTGAATAAGAGATAACCGAATGTTTTCAAAAAAAAAGCATATGAAATACATCTTGTAATCAAGAACAGCATATGACATAATGGCATCAGACAGGAAAATAAAAAGTCTGTTGCGGCAAAAGCGGAACTCCTGAAAGTATATGCAGCACAATCAGGGGTTTTGCCTTAAAAAATTTGCCTGTAGATTATGTGGAGGTGCTGTCATATATGGGTTATGGGAATGAATGGCTTCTTTTTGAGTCCGGAGACGATATAGATGAAATGGAACACAGACAGCCGTCGGAAGAATTTTTGTTTTATCATGCGGTAGCCGGAGGAGATGTGGGGGCAGTAAGGGAAAACTGCGAAATGGGGAGGTTTGTAGAGAGCGACGGCGTAGGGATTTTGTCGAAAGACCCGGTAGTAAATCTGAAGTACCATTTCGTTATTACAACGGCAATGGTGACTCGCTTATGCAGACAGAACGGCATGGAGCTGGAACAGGCGTTTCGGCTGAGTGATTTTTATATTCAGAAACTGGATGATATTCATACAGTGCAGGGAGTGCGGAAGCTGCATGATAAAATGGTATTGGATTATACAGAGAAAATGAACAGATACCTCAGGAAAGATACAAATTCCAGACATATTAATGCATGTAAGGAATATATATACTCCCATATTAAAGACAGAATCACCATCGAGGATCTGGCGGATGAGTTTGGCGTGTCCGCCAGCTATTTGTCCCGTTTATTTAAGAAGGAGACGGGCGTATCTGTAAGTGAATATATCCGGGAGCAGAAGATTGCGATAGCCAAAAACCTTCTGCGGTTCAGCGATTATTCCATGATTGAGATTGCAAACAGATTATCCTTCTCATCCCAGAGCCATTTTATACAGCAATTCAGGGAAACGGTGGGAGTAACGCCGAAAAAATACAGGGATGAAAATTATATGGTACAATGGAATACGGGGATACCGGATAATGGAAACGATACAGGAGCCGCCACATGAAAGTGGCAGCTCCTTTTGCAGCAATTTCTGTTGTAATAAGCTGACTTACGGAATGTAGCAGCGTTTGCCGGACATAAGGATGGCTGACAAAGCCTGGAATCCGTTGTTTGGCGGTCAGAGTATAAGTTTAATTTCATTTTCTTCCTGCAAAAGTTCTGCGGGAATGTAATTGTCCAAAAGTTCCGTACCGTTCAGGATAAGCTTCGTGAAGCCGGATTCTTTTTGGCTTGGATTTTCTACCAGGATGTGGAGCTGTTTTCCCCGGAACTTCTTATGAATTTCAAATTTTTTCCAGCTTTTTGGGATGGATGGAGCCAGGCGGAGTCCTTGCAGATCAGGGCGGAGACCGAGGATTCCTTCCACGCATCCGACCATAACGGTGGAGGCGGTGCCGGTCAGCCAGTGGACGTGGGAACGGCCGAAGTGTTCGCTGGCTTTTCCCTCAGTGAATTGCCCATAGCAGTAAGGTTCCAGACGACGGATATCCGCCCTGTCATTCTGGGCGGCAGGGGCGTTTTCCATAAAATAGGTAAAAGCCCTTTCTCCATGCCCGCACAGCGCTTCCGCCAGAATAAGCCATCCTTGGGACTGGGAAAAGATACCCGCGTTTTCTTTTGTTCCCTGGTTATAAATTACCGCCAGCGCACCCTCAAAGGCATGGGCATGATAAGGCGGATCCATCAAAATGGCCCCATACGGCGTGTTCAAATATTGGTATACGTTATTTAATGCGGCATCCGACTGTTCTTTGGAGGCAAGCCCGCTGATTACCGCCCAGCTTTGCGGGTTCAGCCACATATTGGCTTCCGGGTCCGACGCTGCGCCGATCTTGTCTCCGGCTTCTGTATACCCCCGGATAAAGCGGTCTTTGTCCCAGCATAGCTTCTGAATAAGGGCGCCGGTTTCTAAAAGCTTTTCGTCCAGGTAGCGGGTGTAATCCGTATCACCCTTATAATCGGAAAAACGCCTTAAAATAATCATAGAGTAATAAAACTGCATAGCAACGAAGGAGGATTCGCCTCCTGCGCCAAGGCGGAGGCAGTCATTCCAATCGGCATATAGCCCGGCCGGCATTCCATGGCTTCCAAGATGGTCAAAAGAAAATTGCACGGCTCTCTTGAGATGCTCGTAAACGCTGCCTTCCCCTTTGTTTGCAAATGGAATTACTTCGTCAAGGAATGCCGTATTTCCTGTTTCCGCGATGTATTTATAAACGGTAGGAAACAGCCAGAGCGCGTCGTCGGCCCGGTAGGCCGGATGCCCGGTTTCCTGAACATAAGAAGCATCGTCAGGCGTATCTTCATGACCGGGATTATGGGTAAATTTTACCAGTGGAAGCCCGCCGCCATTGTCAACCTGTGCCGAAAGCATAAAACGAATCTTTTCCAATGCCATTTCAGGGGCCAGATGGATGATGCCCTGGATATCCTGGACAGTATCGCGGTAGCCATAACCGTTGCGGAGTCCGCAATAGATGAAGGAGGCGGCCCGCGACCAGATAAAGGTCATGAAACAATTGTAAGCATTCCATGTGTTTAGCATGGTGTTAAATTCCTGGCTGGGGGTGCTGACTGATAGATTCTCCAGTTTTTGGTTCCAGTCTTCTTTCAGCATTTCCAGTTCCTTGCGTATCCTTTGGTCCGTATTTTCATAGGAGCATATTATGGAATGCGCCTGCTCTGAGGGCTTCATGCCAAGAAGAAAAGCGACTGTCTTTGTTTCTCCCGGCAGCAATGTAATGCGGCAGGAGAGGGCTCCGCAGGAATTTTCATTATAGCTGGTGATATTGCCAAGATTTCCGGCTTCTACGCCCAGCGGATTGCCATATCCGCGGTATTTGCCGAGAAAGGAGGATTTGTCTCCACAATAGGAATCCGTTTCGGCACCGGCGAGGCCGAAGAAACGTTCGGTTACATTTTTCCTGTCCACTTGCTGGTCGGAGGGAAGCGCGTCCAGGTTTCCATGAATTTCCTGCATAATGCGGTTTTGGGAAAAGAGCGTCCGGGTAATGAACAGCGAGTATTGGAGATTGACCTGATCCTGTTCATAGTTGCTGTGATTGGTAAATTCCGCGTATCCGGTCAGAGTAAGATTCCGCGTTTTCCGGGAATGATTGCTGACGGTGAGCGACCATACTTCGTGGGATTGTCCGAAGGGAACATAATAAAGCGCTTCGGAGGAAATCCCGTCATATTCAGCTGTCATTTTGGTATATCCTATGCCGTGGCGGCATTCGCTCTTATAGAGTTCCAGATTTTTCCCAACGGGCTGCCAGGAAGCAGACCAGTAGTCTCCGGAATCGTTATCCCGAATATATATATAGCGTCCCGGCTGGTCGAAATGATTGAATACATAGCGCAATATCCGTCCATTTGCGCCGGACTGGGCAAAACTATAGCCGCCGGCATTGTTGGAAATGATCGCCCCGTATTCCGGCGAACCAAGGTAATTTACCCAGGGAGCCGGAGTGTCTGGCCGTTCAATTACATATTCCCGATTTTTATCATCAAAATATCCATATTTCATATTGTCATACCTGTCCTTTTTTATTTAGTAAATCTATAGAAGAGCCACGGTAACTTTATTTGTTCCGTCGGAGAGCGCAGAGAGCATTTCTTTTGGGATTATGGCATAAGAATGCTCGCGGATATCCAGTTTGATCCCATTGCAGGAAGCGGCGGATACGGTATAGGAACCATAGTCGAGGCCGGATTTGTTGATATAGGTAATGCATAGTTTTTTGCCGGCGAAGGAAAGGCAGATCGAGGCTGTTCCTTCGGTGTCAAACTGCCCGGCCAGAAGCTTCGGATATAGTACCAGATCGCCGGAAGAACCACGTACGCCGAAGGCCTCAGTGATCATAGTAAGCATATACCAGCTGGCAGCGCCAGTTAGATAGTGGTACATGCCGCGTCCGTCGCTGCGGAAATATTCGGGGATCCCCGGATAAATCCGGCTGGTTTCAAAGTGAAGGGCCGCGTCCGCAAGAGCTTTCAGAGCCTTCCATCCTTCCGCGGCAAATCCCCGGCGGTATAGTGCGTTGGCATACATGACGGTCATATGGGAGAATACGGCGCCGTTTTCTTTTTCTCCATATGCAAATCCAAACATGCGTCCCATATCGAATTTCAGTTCATGAAAATCGGTATTTAAGCGGTAGCCTCCAATTTCCGGTGAATAAAGATAGTGGTCGGCGCTTTTGGTTATTTTGGCAATTTGCTCCTGGTCGGCGATATGGCTCATGATGGAGAAGACCTGGCCGGTCAGCATCATGCGCACGTGATCCGGTTGGAAGCCGTCCACCGCGCGGCCGTGGTTATCGTAATAGCTGTTGAACCAGCCCTCCCGGTCCGGGCCTTCTATCCACTCCTGGCTTCGGATAAAATCGGTGAGCCAGACGGCTTTTTGCATCAGGTTGGAAGCCAGAGAGGAAAGGGCGACACGGATGCGCCTGCCGCTGATATGATGTTTGCATTGATTCATATATTTTTCCAGAGTCTTCTGTTTGGCGGCTATATCGCCAAAGACCGAGGCATCCATGTCCAACAGGGTTGTAATTTCTTCCAGAAGCTCTACGGACTGCCCTGGTCGCCGGAGGTTCAGCGATTGTATAATGGAGGCGAGATCCCTCAGGTTTCCGGCATATGCACAGGTAAAAGCGACGCTTTCCCCGCGTTCTGCCGCCATATCCAGGGCATCGTTCCAGTCCGCGTCTCTGAGACGGCAGATATTATGCTCTCCAACTTCGTAAAAAGCAGTAAGCTGCTGGATCAGAAGATGCTCCAGAATGCTTCCGGCATAGACAGATCCGTCTTCTGCCCGCTGCCGGCTGCCATATGCATCGTGCCAAAGCGTATCGGTGTCAGTGCCGCGCAATGCCTGGGCATCTTTAAAATAGGGAGCTTCTTTATATAAGATATCAATGTCACCGGTCTGGTCTATATAGAGTTTGGTTGTCATCAGGGGCCAGAGGGCGTGATCCATCCAGACGCGGGCAATGCCGTTTCTGTCCGCAAGGAAATTCCCGTCCCCGTTTCCGATGATGGTAGCATTGGTTCCATCGATTCGGACGCCGCCGTAATTTTTGACAATCATTTCGCCGACATTCTGGGGATCCATCAGAAGCAGGGATAGGCAATCCTGCCAGAGATCGCGCCAGCCCCTGCCTCCGCGCCCGTAATCGTGATGAGGAAGAAAGGAGCAACCGAACAGGCGGCGCAGAAACGGCTGGAAGCTGATCCATTTCATCAGATGGTCAAAATCCGTATTGCCTGTATGAAATGCGACGTTTACTTTCTGCTCCCAATATTTTTTTGTTTTTTCCAGCTCCATATGTACCTTGGAGGAGGTATCGTATTTAGATAAAATGTCAAAAATCTTTTCACGATCATCCTCCGCGCCGAGAAGAACAATGTATTCTGCGCTTTCGCCGGGAGAAAGGGTAATTGTTCCAAAGCGGAAAGCGCCCATAGCCTCTTTTCCGTCAAAGCGGCGGAAAGCAGGACATCCTTCCCGATGTTCGTATATGGAACGGGGATGGGTATAGGATCCGCCTTCGCCGATAAAATCCTCAACGGTTGGATAAAAACTTACAGGCGCGGCTCCGCTGCCTGTGCATCCCGATACGTAATATGTGCGGTAGTTCCTTTGATGCCCTCTTTCGTCAAAGGACATGGCAGGGCATACCAGTATGCTGTTTTCCGTTACTTCGATGCGGTGCAGGAGGGAAGTGACATGGCGGTGGTCCCGCAAGTTATCTGCGCTTCTTCCATATATAGGGATAGCAGAATAAGCGGTTATCGTCCGGCATGCTTCCGATTGGTTCCGAATAGCCACATGCATGACTTCTACGTTATTGTTATAAGGAATAAAAGAAGTTACCGTAGAGGCAATCTGGAATGTTTGTGAGGTTCTTTCCATAATATGCCACATAAATCCGGCCGTCAGTCTGCTTTTATCCTGGTCTGAGGAAAACTTGGCGGCTTCCTGTGCGGGGGAAGTCCCGGCGGCCGAGTAGATGCCGCCGTCATCAATCGCGCACCAGAAATTACGTACGGAACGGTTGTTGTGCAGATTTTCAACACTGACGGGTTCCAGAAGGAAGCTGTCCTGATTGAGTTTGGCATCGCCGCCAAGATTTGGCGTGACGGCGCTTTTCAGTCCTGTTTCCGAAGCGAGCGGGAAGTACAGATAACTGGTGTTTTCCGGATTCTCCATTGTAAAACTGCCGTTTGTATCAATAAATTGCAAATGTTTCAATATAGCATCGTCCTCCTTTGCTGCTTTTTCTATATGATTAATGTGAGTTTATTATACAGGGGCATATATTTAATAAGAAATAAGAACCATGTGAAAAATATCAGATTCATGACATTAAATCTAAGAAGAAACTTTAATTCGTGTCATGAATCTGATATTTTGTTAAAAATTATAATATATCAACAGTGGCAAGTAGACTATAATACATGAAAACGTGAGGGAGACAGCTCACAAAATTAAGGAGGAGAAAAGTATGATAAAGAGAAGAGCAATCGCTGCCCTGCTCATTGCAAGCATGTGTGCCGGGACATTAGCCGGATGCGGCAATTCAGGACAGTCAGGAACGACAGGAGAGGGGAAGGTAATCAATATTTATTCATGGAATGATGAATTCCGGCAGAGAGTAGAAGCGGTTTATCCTGAAGTGGAGAAAACATCTGAAGACGGAACTGTAACGACATTAAAGGACGGAACGGAGATCCACTGGATTATTAACCCGAACCAGGATGGAGTTTACCAGCAGAAACTGGATGAGGCGCTTTTGAATCAGGCAGATGCGGCGGCGGATGATAAGATAGACATTTTCTTATCCGAGACGGATTATGTAAATAAATATACAGATGCGGATGCGGATGTGGCTATGCCGCTTGCTGATCTTGGAATTGATCCGGCTACAGATTTGAAAGACCAGTATGAGTTTACGAAAGCAACGGCTTCTGATATGAACGGAGTGCAGAGGGGTTCCACATGGCAATGCTGCCCCGGACTGTTGGTATACCGCCGCGATATTGCGATGGACGTATTTGGGACGGATGATCCGGAGGCAATTGGAGAAAAGGTAAAAGACTGGGATACAATGAAGGCTACAGCAGAGGAGCTGAAGGCAAAAGGATATTATACCTTTGCTTCTTATGCGGATACCTTCCGGCTTTATGGAAACAGCATTGGAGATTCATGGGTAAAACAGGGAGAGACGGTGATCAACGTTGACCAGAAAATCATGGATTGGATCAGCGACTCGAAAGAATGGCTGGATGCAGGTTATCTGGATAAAACCGTGAAGGGGCAATGGAATGACGACTGGAACAAATCCATGGGATCTGCTTCCAAAGTATTTGCATTCCTGTTTCCGGCATGGGGAATTGATTTCACTTTAAAGCCAAACTGGGATGGCGATGCAGGGGCATGGGCAGTAACCAATCCCCCTCAGGAATATAACTGGGGAGGTTCTTATGTCCACGCATGTACCGGAACGGATAACCCTGAGCATGTAAAAGATATCATTCTTGCGGTAACGGCTTCAGAAGATAACTTATTAAAGATTTCCAGGGATTATTCCGATTTTACGAATACGACAGTCGGTATGCAGAAGGCGGCCGGAGACGATACATTTTCTTCCGAATTCCTTGGCGGGCAGAACCCGTTCGTGTACTTTGCGCCGGTTGCAGAGAATATCAAAATTGCCCCGCTGTCCGCTTACGACCAGGGATGCGTGGAACTGATCCAGAATGCATTCAGTGATTATTTTCAGGGACTGGTTGAGTACGACAAAGCAAAAACAAATTTTGAAACGGCAATCAAGGAACGCTATCCGGATATCACGGAAATTCGCTGGCCGGACTAATTGAATGTAAAAAATCAAGGTCATCGGCCTGGCCGGTGGCCTTGGTTAGAAAGGAATGATGTGCTATGAAGAAAAAGCAAAAAAGCATCAGCTATGCGAAATGGGGATACATTTTCATTCTTCCGTTTTTCCTGTGCTATTTCATTTTTTCGTTGATTCCATTGGCGGATACGATCCGGTATAGCTTTTTTGAATATTATCGTTCGGGAATCAAAGAAATCGGACCAACCTTTATCGGTATGGAGAATTATGGAAGTCTGCTGGAGTCCGATATGTTAAAGTATGGTGCAAATACTTTGATTTTATGGGTAATAGGATTTATTCCGCAGATTCTGATTGCGCTGCTTTTGGCGGTATGGTTTACGGATATCAGATTAAAAATACGTGGAAAACAATTTTTTAAAGTGGTTATTTATTTGCCGAACCTGATTATGGCATCCGCATTTGCCATGCTGTTTTTTACCATATTTTCCACAAATGGGCCGATTAATTCGATTTTAATGTCTTTGGGAGTAATCCATGAAAAAATTGATTTTATGGGATCGACGTTTGGCACCCGGTCATTGATAGGGTTCATGAACTTTCTGATGTGGTTTGGAAATACGACGATTATGTTGATGGCGGCCATTATGGGCATCAGCGTGGACGTTTTTGAAGCTGCTGAAATAGACGGATGCAGCGGTCTAAGAAGGTTTTTCTCCATCATCCTGCCCCTGATACGGCCGATTCTTGCCTATACATTGATTACAGCGATTATCGGTGGGCTTCAGATGTTTGATGTTCCACAGATTCTGACAAATGGCCAGGGAACTCCGGACCGTACGTCCATGACGCTCATCATGTTCCTGAACAGCCATTTAAAGAGCAAGAACTATGGCATGGCGGGCGCGTTATCCGTTTACCTGTTTATTGTCAGCGGGGCTTTGTGCTTTGTTGTATACAAGATGACAAATGGAACTGACGAGGATGGATCAAAAGCGGCGGCAAAACGGCGCGCAAAAGAAGAAAAGAGAAGGAGGAAATAGAGGTATGGAATCAAAAAAGCCAAATGCTTTGCGGAGCATTGTTGCACATTTAGTGCTGATTATTTTGTCGATCATGTGCCTGTTCTTCTTCTACATTTTAATTATTAATGCGACCCGGTCGCATGCAGATTTGCAGAAGGGGTTTTCGGCGCTTCCGGGAAAGGATTTTCTGGTCAATCTGAAAAAAGTTGCGAATGACGGAACCTTCCCTATGTTCCGGGGGATTTTAAACAGTTTGGTAGTATCGGGTGTCTCGGCTGCACTTTGTACATACTTTTCGTCCTTGACGGCTTATGGGCTTTATGCGTATGACTTTAAACTGAAAAAAGTTGCGTTTACTTTTATTATGGCAATCCTCGTAATGCCGACGCAGGTTACGGCAATGGGATTCCTGCGGTTGATTACCAAGATGGGGATGTACGATTCGCTGCTCCCGCTCATTATTCCATCGATTGCTTCGCCGGCGGTGTTCTACTTTATGTACAGCTATTTACAGTCATCCCTTCCGCTGTCTTTGGTGGAAGCGGCGAGGATCGACGGAAGCATGGAGTTCAGGACCTTTAACCAGATCGTGCTTCCGATCATGAAACCGGCTATTGCGGTACAGGCTATTTTCACTTTTGTAGGTTCATGGAATAACTATTTTGTTCCTGCGTTGATTATTCAGTCAAAGGATAAAATGACGGTGCCAATTTTGATCGCAACGCTCAGGGGGGCGGATTATATGAATTTTGACAGCGCAAAAATTTATATGATGATCATGGTGGCGATTGTTCCGATTGTTATTATTTATCTGCTTCTTTCCAAATATATTATCGCAGGGGTAACTCTTGGCGGTGTAAAAGAATAAGGTATAATTGCTGTTATAAGCTGTTATAAATGCCTCCGGCGTATTGTTGGATATGTATGCCTGCAAAATCGGCTCATATGCTGTTGCAATACGCCAGGAGGCATAATGAGCATATAAGGACTAAATAAAAGGAGAACTATTATGGAAAAGAAAATCCGGGTGCATAGCGGAACATTGGATTCCCGTGTTACGCAGAGGGAAATAGAGCATGGAAAACTGGCGCGGAAAATAGCGGCGGAGGGAATGGTGCTTTTAAAAAATGACGGCCTGCTTCCGCTGGACGCATCCATGCCTGTGGCTCTTTTGGGAAGCGGCGCGGTAAAGACTGTCAAAGGGGGTACAGGGTCCGGCGACGTGAATAGCCGGGAAAGTATTTCTATTTTTCAGGGGATGAAAGAAATCGGCGCCGTTTTGGTAAGCAGCGGATGGCTGGAAGAATATGGAAAATGCTATGATGCTGCAAGAAATGAATGGAAGAAAAAAATATTGGAGGATGCAAAGCATGTGGAAAATCCATTTGACGCGTATGCGGCAAATGCATTTGCCCTGCCGGAAGGGCGTCCGATTATGGATGAAGATGTAAGAGGGGCGGAAGCTGCTGTTTATGTCATAAGCAGGATATCCGGCGAAGGCAGGGATCGGCGCAGGGCAGAGGGGGATTACTATTTAAGCGAAAGAGAACGGGAGGATATTTTGTACCTGAGCGCAAAAAAAATTCCAACAGTGCTTGTCCTGAATGCCGGAGGGATTGTGGAGCTTACGGATATTTTGGAAGAGGCAGAATATATATCGGCAATTTTAAATATTTCCCAGGCGGGGCAGGAAGGGGGGCGCGCGGCCGCAGATGTATTATTTGGCAAAAAATTTCCGGGAGGAAGGCTGACAGCAACCTGGGCCAGACGGTATGAAGATTATCCGTGTGCGGACTCTTTCAGTTATTTGAACGGCAATCTGGAAAAAGAAGAGTATAAAGAAGGGATTTATGTAGGCTACCGATATTTTGACAGCTTTGGGGTAAAACCGTTGTTCCCCTTTGGATATGGACTTTCTTATACCACGTTTGAAATGGAATTTCTGGAAGGGAGAGTCCGGGAAAATGGGATGGAAATTGATGTGGAGGTACAGAATACAGGGGGGTATTATTCCGGAAGGGAAGTTGTCCAGGTGTATGTAACTTTGCCCGGGATAGGGAGGAAAAAGGAATACCGCCGTCTGGCGGGATTTGCGAAAACGCCGTTGCTTCAGCCAGGGGAAGCATGCAGACTGACGGTTTCTGTCGAACAAAAGCAGCTGGCGGTATTTTCGGAACAGGAAAGCGCATGGGTGATGGAACAGGGAGCATATGGGATCTGGATCGGGGAGCATTCCGCTTCCCTTAGGCATGTGGCGACATTAAATATCATGGAGCGGGCAGTGATTGAACGTACGAACCGGATTTGCCCGTTGCAGCAAGAGGTTCAGGAGCTGGAAGGAGACAGCCGGAGGAAAGATGCGCAGGAAGCTTCTTTCGGAGGCGCATGGGGACAAGAGGCTGCGGAATATATATTTGTACCCGGCAGGGAAGAGCATAAAGACTGTATGCAGTATTTTGCGGCGGACTGGCCTGTGGAGGATTTGATTCCTCTTCTATACGGCAACATTACGCAGAATACCAGTATGCTCGGTTCCGCAGGATGCCATGTGCCGGGGTCTGCGGGAGAGACTGCAGAAACTTCGGAAGAAAAATACGGCATACGTTCGCTGGTTATGGCGGACGGACCGGCGGGACTCAGGCTGAGGCAGAGCTATGAGGCGGATAAGGAGAGCGGAACGGTTTATGGGGCGGGAGTCCTGGGATGCCTGGAAAACGGCTTTTTAGAGCCGATGGAACACCATGAAGGCGCGGAAATATATTATCAGTTCTGTACGGCGTTTCCGGTGGGTACATTAATGGCGCAGACTTGGGACGAAGAGCTTTTGAAGGAATTCGGCAGGGCGATAGCGGAGGAAATGAAGGAATTTTATGTGGATTTATGGCTGGCGCCGGGAATGAATATTCAAAGGAATCCATTATGCGGGCGGAATTTTGAGTATTATTCCGAGGATCCTTTATTGTCAGGAGTGATGGCGGCGGCGGTGACGGAAGGCGTGCAGAGCAGAAAGGGATGCGGCGTGACGCTGAAACATTTTGCATGTAATAACCAGGAAGATAACCGCATGGGCGTGGATGTCCGTGTATCCGAAAAGGCATTGAGGGAAATATATCTCCGCGGATTTGAAATTGCAGTAAAACGGAGTGCGCCGATGGCCATAATGAGTTCTTATAATCTGGTGAATGGAATACATGCGGCGAACAATAAAGACCTGTGTACGGTGATTGCACGTGGGGAATGGGGATTTGACGGCGTAATTATGTCTGACTGGAATACGACTGTTCCAAAGGACGGAAGCATTCCGTGGAAGTGCGCCGCTGCGGGCAATGATATCATTATGCCGGGAAATGCAGAGGACGACAAAAATATCCGGGAGGCGTATGAACAGGGCATGCTTTCGGAAAGCGATATCAGGAGCAGCGCGGGCCGTGTGATAGAATTGGTGCGGAAGTTAGCGTGAGAGGAACTTCCTCTTTTGCGATTATTCTTGAAATCATGAACTTAGGATAGTATACTAAGAATAGGGATATGAAATCATGTGTAACAGAGAGGAGGAACCAATGACTTACGAAGAAATAGTGGCAAGTGTAAAGACGGCGTATGCGGATGTGGATGCAAGCCATATTACGGATCATGTGGCATTTCAGTTTAATGTGACAGGGGAAGGCGAAGGCGCTTTCTACGTGGAGATCAAAGACGGCAAAGTGAACGTAGAACCTTATGAATACCATGACCGTGATATTCTGGTTACTGCAAATGCGGATACAGTCATAGGGCTTGCCAATGGCAAGATCGATCCGGTGAAGGCATACCTGATCGGCAAGCTGAAAGCGGAGGGGGATCTGGGCAAGGCAGCTTTTCTGAAACAGCTTTCAGGCAAGACGGATAAGAAGAAAAAATAAGGCAACATTACATAATAAAAATAAAAGGGTATCCGTCTGGCGGATATCCTTTTTTGCAGAATTGATTTCCATGATCAATAATCACGATTGTTGACTTTATGGTTTTAATAGATTATGATGGATACAACACAAATCTGTTTATGCCCTGAGTGAATGAGCATTTCTCATACCGGAAAAGGGTATAGAGAGGAGAAGCTCATGGAATACGAAAAAATAGCGTTGCGTGAGGGGGGAACACAGGGGAGGAGAAAAACAGAAACGGACTGGCAGGGAACGGTAACAAAGGACGAGCTATGGGAAGCCATTACGATTCGGCAGGGAGAGACTTTTTATACGGCGAAGGGTCTGCCTTTTACTTATACGGTAAAAGGCGGCGAGTTGTTTTCGGACAGAAAGAAAAAGTCTATCACCAGGGCTACGTTCGAACAGGCATACCAGAAGATACAGCAGGACGGAGAGCATAAAGTGACAGGGCCGAAGAGCCTGGGATGCTTTGGGGCTCCTTATGTCTGGGCGGTTTTTAAGACGCTTGGGTTGGTGTGAGGGAATGGTTTTCGAATATAGAAAAGAAAATAGAGCGTATAGGCTGGTCGATCAATCCCTATACGCTCTGGTTTTGTGTTACAAGTTTGCCTTTTCGATGCATTTCTGTCTGACGGATGCCCGTTTATTTTCCTTCTCCGCCTGGCCCGTCTTTGCGGGGAACTTCGTCAGGAATCACATTTTTGGCATCATTCTTAAAATTTGCTGGTTTTTGCCCGCCCGGGGTCGTATGGATCTCTTCAGGCAGTTTGACTGAATTATTTTCTTTCTCTGCACGATTCATGAGCATATCTTCCCTTCTTGTCTTTGATTTGAGATTCCCAAAAGGGGAATCATGGAAGTTAGTTTATGTAAAAGAATGGAATATATACGCAAACCGAAACATTCTTATATTTGGACGTGCGATTGACTTTAAATAACCAATAGCTTATGATAAAATGGATACGCACAGGAAATGCAAAACGAGGGAAAATTTATATGCGTTTTTTTAAAACCATGCATTTGTTGAAATGTATGATGACAGCGGCGCTGCTGGCGCTGGCATTTTTAGCCGGCCCGAACGTTGTTTATGCGGCGGAGGCGGCAGAGGCAATGTCTCCCGGTGTGGAGGAAGCGGAAAAGTATAATGAATATAAACGGCGTTTTGATGAGGTCAAATATCAGGACGATATCGGGAACAGCGGCTTCCGTGTGATAGAAGACCAAATATTTCCTATTGAGATGGGAGGCTATGGCGACGCTTTTTTTGTTCCCGCAATGGATGAGGGTTATGACCGTCTGCTGTTGTTTTTTGTGGCCGCGGATGGAGAGATTCTTTATAAAACGGATCAGCTGGAAACAAACGGGCGGAACAGGGGCAGGATGGAGCAGCCGAACAGGGGGATTTCCGCGGTTTCCTTCCAGGATGTGAACCGGGACGGCCTGATGGATATCGTGTTAATCACATCCTGCGTTAATGAGGAAGGGAACTATGCCGGAAAAACGTATAAGGTGGGAGACGTTCTTTTCCAGAACGAGGAAGGCACGAAATTTTACAGGGATTATCGGATATCGGACAAGATCAATCGTTTTAGCATGAACAAGAGCATAGATTTGATCGCTTCTTTTGTAAGGGACGGTAATTCTACGGAATTTTTATATACGGCTGTGACGCTGGACGAGCTGGAAAAGGCCGGACTGCGGATTATTTCGGAACAATGCTATTTCAGGAATTTTGAGAAACTGGGAAGGCTGCAGGTGGTGCCGGGAGTTTATAGCATTGCGGATTATGGAGTTTTTATGATCTATCTTGTAAACGAACAGGGATACATTGTGTCGAGTTTGCAGCCTATGGGGGAATACGACAATCTTTATGCGCTGAAAGGGATAAGCTGCAGGGATATCGACGGGGACGGCCTGAAAGATATCGTGGTGCTGGCGAGATACAGCTATGAAGGGAGCGGGCATGAGCTGATCGTGAAAAGCGATTATGCCGTTTATTACCAAAGAACAGGCGGCTTTTCGGCGGATACGGAGATTAAGGGCAGTTATCGCTGCGGCGATGAAGATACGATGGAAGAAGTTGTGAAAAAGGCACGAGCATATTGGGGGTGGAAATCAGAAAAATGATAAAAATACTTATTGTAGATGATGAAAAACCGATTTGCGATTTGATTGACCTGAATCTTTCTTCGGCGGGCTATCACTGCATTTCCGTGCAGGACGGGCTGAAGGCGATCAATCGGATTGAAGAGGAGGATTTTGATTTGGTTCTTCTGGATATCATGCTTCCGGGAGCGGATGGCTATGATATTATGGAATATATACGGCCATTGAAGATCCCTGTTATCTTTATAACCGCAAAGCATGAGGTGAAGGACAGAGTAAAGGGGCTGAAACTGGGGGCGGATGATTATCTGGTAAAACCTTTTGATGTGGTGGAACTGGTTGCCCGGGTGGAAGCCGTGCTGCGCAGGTATAATAAGACGGAACAGATTCTGACGGCGGGGGATGTGGTTGTGGATGTGGAAGCACGCAGGGTGATGAAGGGGGGGAAGCCTGTTGTTTTAACGAACAAAGAATTCGGGCTGCTGCTGTTATTCATACAAAACAAAAATGTTGCCCTGTTCAGGGAAAATTTATATGAAAAGGTCTGGGAGGGCGAGTACCTGGCGGACAGCCGGACGCTGGACCTTCATGTACAGCGCCTCAGGAAAAAACTGGGGTGGGAACATAATCTGGTAGCGGTATATAAAGTGGGATACCGTTTAGAGGTGCAGTAATGAAGTTTTCATTAAAACTGCTGCTGTGGACCATTATTGTCTTGGCGATTGCATTGGGATTCAGCGGATTTTATTTTGTGAATTATG
Organism: Lachnospiraceae bacterium 28-4; assembly: GCA_000403275.2. Lineage (GTDB taxonomy): Bacteria > Bacillota > Clostridia > Lachnospirales > Lachnospiraceae > Kineothrix. Next base: position 1,096,234 of record KE159599.1, on the reverse strand, counting down.
TATTTGAAACTTCCCTTGCAAGGGAAGTGGGACAGGCGTTGGATGATAATAGCATCCTGAGTTTTGCCTTTGAAACGGCAGCCCTCAATGTGCCGGTAAAATATGATATTCTGCAGGATAATACGATAGAGGAGATCGCTTCCAATCTGGAAAAGGGAGGAAACAGCACGAGCCGGCTTCTGCGGATCTCCGATGAACAGAAAAATATTTTGTATGCCAGCGATGGCTTTGATGCGGATGATACTCTGCTCGGACAGACGAATGAAAGTACGAAGGCCTACCGGATCATTGAAATGGCGGGGGGATATTATGTGCAGACAGGAGTGGTGTTGAATACGCTGGACCGGCTTCTGTACCTGGAGACGATGCGGGATATTTCGGATGTGTTCAGGGAGAGGGAAACGGGCTTTTCCGTCTACCGCAGGGTGACGATTGCCATGCTGGTCGCAGGTACGGCGATCATGCATCTGATTTCCTCATGGCTGACAAAGCCGATCCGTCTGCTGACGAAAGCGACAAAAAGGATGGCCGCCGGAGATTATTATTACCGGGCCAGACAGGTAAGCGGCGACGAACTCGGGCAGTTGACGAAGGATTTTAATTATATGGCAAATGCTTTGGAGGAGAATATTGCCAGACTGGAGGAAGAAATCCAGGACAGGGAAAATTTTGTAGCTGCTTTTGCCCATGAATTAAAGACTCCGTTGACAGCGATCATAGGTTACGCGGATATGCTGCGTTCCCATAAGCTGGATGAAGAAAAGAGTTTTATGTCCGCCAACTATATTTATACGGAAGGAAAGCGGCTGGAAACGATGGCGTTCCGGCTGCTGGATATTATCGTTACGAAACGGGATGAGGCGCAGTTCCAAAAAGTATCCGCAGAATCCATATTCCTGTATTTGCAGGATATGTTCAGGAGCGGCGGGCAGCAGTTGGTATATCAGTTCGAAAAGGGTACGGTATGGGCGGAGACGGATCTGATCAAAACGGTTTTGATCAACCTGATCGATAATGCCTGCAAAGCTTCGGAAGCGGAGGGGCGGATAGAGATCGGAGGATGCCGGACGGAAGAGGGATACCGGTTTGAAATCAGGGATCATGGAGTGGGTATTCCTGAGGAAGAGCAGAAGAATGTGGTCAAGGCGTTCTATATGGTGGATAAATCCAGAGCAAGGAGCAAAAACGGGGCAGGACTGGGGCTTGCCCTTTGCGCGGAAATATTGAGGCTGCATAACAGCCGGTTGGAGATAGAGAGTGAACCCGGCAAAGGAACGTGCGTCGGCTTTGTATTGCCGAACCCGGAGAGAGGAGGGGCATATGAAGCGAATAAGGGATAAAATATCCGACCGGATCGGAGAAGCGCTGCCGAAGGACAGAGTTGCCATTTTCTTTCTTGCCTTTACCGCTTTGGTTATTGCGGCGTCCGTCTGGGGGCCGGAAGCGTTGACGGGATATAAGGATAAAGAGATATTGAACGAGACGCATTGGAAGGAAATCGAGGAGGCCGGGGAAGGATACCGGTATTCGTTGAACGGCAACGAGAAGTTATATATTCTTTCCCAATGCCTTAACAGCCAGGCTCTGCCGGAAAGCGAGCAAAATGCATGGACGAGGAATGAAACGTCGGAGACGGGGTATCAGGGATTGGGGGGTACTTATGCGTTTGTCGTCAATCACAAAGGACCTTCCGGGGAAGAGATTACGGATGAGGAAATATACGGAACATGCAACAGCAGCCTGGAAATGCTGGCCGGCCTCGGGATTTTGCCGGAGGGCGTGAAAAAAATAGAAAAGGGATATTATGATGCGGTTCTGTATTCGGCGATCGACGTGCTGGAACCGAGAAATAATGTGGCGGTCTGGAAGCTGAGTCTGTCAAACAGCCAAAAAAATGCCGATAAGGATAACCGTCTGATCGATGCGTATATCGATGCCGACAGCGGTAAAATTTATGAGTTTTATGTGAGGACGCCTCTTGCATGGGAGGACATCGACCCGGACGGGATCGTGGAAAAATGGAGCGGCTATATGGGGATCAGCGAGCCTGTCCCTTATGAATCGGTCAATCCGCTGCTGGAGACAACGCCTTATTTTAAAAAGTATACTTTTCCCGGCATCGGCGAAGGCAATACGGTGGTAACGGTCGGGTTTTATGAAGGGATTAACGAGTTATTTTTAAAAATTGCAAAATGATGCAAGTATGATACAAGTATGATGATATTTTGATGCAGCCCTTGTGTAATCTACTTATTGACAACAGTCAAAGGCGGATGATGCAAGGGTGTTTTTTCGGGAAGAAGGGAGCGTCAAAATATGTACAAAAGAATATCATATGAACAAATGAAAAAGCGTGAGACGCGCAGAAAGAGGAGAGTGCGGGTCGCTTGTGCGCTGCTGGTGGCGGCTGCAGCGGCAGGAACGTCAATGGCACTGGCATTGAATACGCTGGCGGCTCCTGAAAACCCGGAGATAGAAGCGGAAGAAAACCGGAAGGCGGAATTAAAAACGACGGCGGAAACCATATCCGGCAATCTGGCCTTGCCGGAAGCAATGGAAAGGGAACCGGGCGTGCCGGTTGTGGTAATCGATCCTGGGCACGGAGGGGAAGACGAAGGATGCGAAAAAAATGGCATACAGGAAAAAGATATCAACCTGGCGATTGCGGAAATGGTAAGAGACCGGCTGGAGGGAATGGGGTATCAGGCAGTCCTGGCGCGGGAGGATGATACTTATACGGCAAAAGAAGAGCGTGTTAAAAATGCCAATGCCTGGGAAGCGGATATTTACGTGAGCATCCATCAGAATACTTTTGAGGATGAAAGCGTGGAAGGCATTGAGACATGGTATGACGCAGGAAAGGGAGCGGATAACGAAAGGCTGGCCCGGCTGATCCATCAGGAAACATTAAAAAGTACGGGAGCGAAAGCAAGGGAGCTGAGGGGGGATTCCGAACTTCATGTGACCCGGGAAACGGTTATGCCGTCCTGTCTGGTTGAGACCGGTTTTTTGTCCAATTCGGAAGAAGGGGGAAAGCTGATAACATCGGAGTACCAGCAAAAAATAGCGGATGGCATTGTGAGCGGCATCGATCTTTATTTTCATCCGAAAACGATGTATCTTACTTTTGATGACGGCCCATATGTGGAAAATACAGATAGAGTCTTAACAATATTAAAAGAGAGGAATATAAAGGCTACTTTTTTCCTGGTTGGAGAAAATGTGGAGAGGAATCCTGATATGGCAAGAAGGATAGCAGAGGAGGGGCATACGATAGGGATCCATTGCTATAGCCATGATTATGAGAAAATATATGAGAGCGTGGACAGTTATGTCCGGGACTTTGAAAAGGCTTATGAGGTAATTAAAGAAACGACGGGAGTGGAGGCAAAACTTTTCCGTTTTCCGGGAGGGAGCGTTAATGCATATAATAAGCGTGTGTGCAAGGATATTGCGGAAAAAATGACAGAAATGGGATTTATTTATTACGACTGGAATGCCAGCCTGGAGGATGCGGTTCAAAACCCCGATCCCAAACAGCTGATCACCAATGCCAGGGAATCTGCTCTTGGCAGGCAGAATGTGGTGATGCTGGCCCATGACGTGGTTTACGCCACGGGGATATGTCTGGATGAATTGCTGGATGAACTGCCGGAATATGAAATGAAGGCATTGACCGAAGAGGTGGAACCGGTGCATTTTCATATGGATTGACCGGAGGAGAGGTTTATTGTAATGGAAACAGGTGCAGAGGGATTGACCGCCGCACCTGTTTGCTTGAAAACTGTGGGGAATTATTCTTCCCGGCGTATGACCCCGCAGCCGATCTTTTCGCCGGGGTCGCCGGCGGGCTGAGTGGTGAAGTCATCCCGCCGGGAATGAATGATGACGGATTTTCCTATAATATCCTCGATTGTAAAGCGTTTGTCGTAAAAGGCCGTCCAGGCATAGCCCTGGTTTCCGAGCAAGGGAACCATGTCGCCGGCATGTTCCGGATGGACGGTGTTGGAAGGATTGAAATGACCGCCGGTTTTTTCGAAAGAGCCGGAGCAGTCTCCGTTTTGGTGGATATGCATAGCGTAGAAATCGGAAGAATCCTGCGTGGAAATATTGGGAAGTCCGAATATTTCCGCTTCTACGAGGACTCCTTCGTAGGGGGTGCGGTAAAACTTGACGAGTCCGCTTAGTTCGGAATAAGCGCCTTTGCCGGTAACCCATGCCATGGCGGCCGGGCAGTTTTTATCTAATATGCGTACAAAGGTCAGTCGTGGCGTAAATTGGTACATAGTCGCTATCCTTTATATGGCAATGTTTCTATAATATATGCATGGATGGGAGTTTATGGGAAAGGAAGCGGCTGCTGCCGAAAATCAACCGGATATGGAAGGGAGGTTATTCAGATTGTTGTTTTCCGTGCCGTCCGGCAGGGATTTTAAATATTCCGTATCTTTTCGGTGGGCGATGCCGACTCCTTTGATGCCCCCTTCTTTGGCAAGATCTACTCCTTCCTGCTTGGAAACGGTGGCACCGTCCGAAAGCTGGTAGCCGGTGACCCGTCCGCCGCTTTTTACCAGGCCGATGATTTCCTTGGCGTCGCTTTTGGGCGTGGGAATATCATCCAGCGTATTTCTGGCAAGCGCGTCGTTGAGAGAATCTTTATCGATATTTTTCATATTGCATTGTCTCCTTTTTTGGTATAATATTGGTTAGAGTTTTATTGTGAATGGCGCTGGCCGTTTGGCCAAACTACAGTTTGTTCAAACCACAGTTTAAACAAATTCTAGTTTGCGCAAATGGAGAAAATATATGCGCAGATGTATTGGGAGCATAATAGACGCTGCTGGAAGCGTATTGTCAGGGAGGAGATTTGATGAACAGAATTCCAAAGCTGGAGCGGAAGCTTGTTATTTATGAAACGAGAAGATTGCTAGGCGCGGTAGCCGGAACGGCTCTTTACGCCGTCGGAATGAATTTATTTGTGGTTCCGCACGGGCTGTATACTGGCGGGATGATGGGGATCTGTCAGGTCATCCGTACTTTGTTGATCCAATATGCGGGGCTGCCGCTGGAAAGTTTTGATATCGCGGGCCTGATTTATTATATTTTCAATATCCCGTTGTTTATTATAGCGATGAAAAAACTGGGAAAGATATTTTTTACAAAAACTCTGGTATGTGTAACAGCAATGTCTTTTTTTCTGTTTATCATAACGGTTCCAAGGACGCCGGTGATGGAGGATATTCTGGCGTCGTGCCTGATTGGCGGTATTTTATGTGGATCGGGGATCGGCATTTCCCTGAAAATGGGAAGTTCTGACGGCGGTACGGATGTGCTGGGCATATTGCTGATCCGTTGGAAGAAGGATTTCAGCGTAGGGAAGGTCAATCTGATTGTGAATATTGCATTGTATTCGGTATGTCTTTTCCTGTTTGATGTACAGACGGTGATTTATTCCCTGATCTATGCATCGGTCAGCGCTTTCGCGGTGGACAAGGTGCATTCCCAGAATATTAATGTGGAGGTAAATATTATTACCAAGAATGCTTGTACGGAGATGGAGCAGGAGATTTTCCAGAAGCTGGAACGGGGTATTACTACATGGAAGGGGCTTGGTGCATATACCGATGAGAATACGGAAGTGCTTTATATGGTAGTGTCCAAATATGAGGTAGGCAGACTGAAGCATATTATCCGGAAGTATGATCCGAAAGCGTTTATTGTCGTGAACGAAGGCGTGAATGTAGACGGGCATTTTTTGAAGAAGCTGTAGGAAAACGGAAAGCGATCGGAGGTGCATGGGGTGAATCTGAAACAATTGGTATTGCATAATTTCAGGTGTTTTGAGAAGTTAGAAGTGGAATTTCACGATAGGCTGACGGTAATTGTTGGGGCAAATGGAGCTGGTAAAACGACGGTTTTAGAAGCGGCGGCTGTTGCCGCAGGGACTTTGTTGTATTCTTTCGATGGGATTCGATTGAGAACAATAGATAAAAACGATGCACATAATAAATATTATTCCATGGGAAGCGTGATTGACGTACAGCCGCAATATCCGGTAGAGGTGTTTGCATATGGAAATATTGACGGGAAAATGACTCCATGGATGAGGGCATTAAACGGTGAAAACGGAAAAACGACAGTAGTGGATGCAAGAGAAATGACTGACATTTCAGGAGCCTATCGGAAAAAATTGATGAATGGGGACGCATCTCTTATTCTTCCGATGATAGCATATTATGGAACTGGTCGTATGTGGGATTACCACCGGGAAAAGAAAAGTGATACTTTTAAGAAAAATACGCGAACGAATGGGTACATTGATTGTTTAGACGGAACGGCAAACGTAAAACTGATGATGAATTGGTTTAGGAAAATGGCGAGACGTGATCTGGATGAAAAAATCCCCAGTCCTGAATTTTCCGCCGTCAGGGGCGCCATGGAACGTTGCTTTGCGCTCATGACCGGAATTACAGATGTAAAAGTGAAGTTGGATTTGGATACGTCTGAGATTGTGATTATTTATCAAGACGAAAAAGAAGGCAAGGTAAAAATTCCGCTGAATCAGTTAAGCGACGGATATAAAGGAACGATCAGCCTCATTGCGGATATTGCTTATCGGATGGCTGTGTTGAATCCGCAGCTGTCGGAGCGTGTATTATCGGAGACGGATGGAATTGTTTTGCTTGATGAAGTGGATCTGCATCTGCATCCGGCTTGGCAGCAGCGTGTCATCTATGATTTAATAAATATTTTTCCGAAAGTACAGTTTATTGTCACCACACATGCACCGGCGGTGATCCAGTCGGTGAAGAGCGAGAATTTGATGATTTTAAAAGACTATCAGATTATGAATGCGGGCAGTCAGGTTTATGGCAAGGAGGTTAATGCAGTTTTAAATGAAATAATGGGGGTAACTGAGCGGCCGCCGGAAGTTTCAAAATTGTTCAAGAGTTTTTATAGCTTGCTTGAAAAGAAAGAATTCAGATTGGCAGAACAGATATTGGATAAAATTGATAAATTGCGGGATTACCATGACCCAGAGGTGGCTGGATGCCGTGTAAAACTAAAGCTGGAACGTATACGCGGAGGTCAAAAATGATAGCAATTCAGAAGAAAAGCGAGCCGGAAGGACTGGCACAGCTGCGCCGGAAGGCAATAGATGAAGAACTTTCACCGAAAGAAGCGTATGCTTTATTAAAAAATCCGTTAAAAGAGCAGGTCAGAGACAGACTTGTGGAAGAACAGGGGCAGATATGTGCATATTGCATGTGCCGGATCCCGCGCCAGGATGCGGATCCTGTAATAACACCAATTATTTTGGAACATATGGTGCCGCGCAGCCCTGGTGATGGGAGAAATATAGGGCAGGGGCTTGATTATCATAATTTTGTTGCTGTATGCCATGGGAACAGAGGGGCGCATGGAAGCCGGACAATGTCAGATCTGACATGCGATGGGCATAAAGGAAATGATGAATTCAGGAAAGTAAATCCGTGCAGACCGGAAACTTTAACATCGATTACATATACAATAGATGGGAAGATTGATGCTGCGGATCCGGACGTTCGGTTTGACTTAATACATACATTGAATTTGAATTGTCCTTCATCACCGTTAATAGCAGAACGAAAAGCGGCGTTGGAGAGCTTGATCGATGAGATGGGGCAGGTATCGGATGATGATTTGGTTGTTTATTGTTCCGGTGTTTTAAAAGATTTTCAAGCAGAGACCAATCCCAGGACTCCTTATGTGGGAATTCTGATCTGGTATTTGCAGTCGATGATATCAGCGATGAATAACAGCGGATCACACAGTGAATTGAGAGGAGCGGAATAGGTTCTGCTCCCCTCAATTTTTTAACCCTGCGGACAATGCGCACTGCTTCAATGAAACATCGAATTTGTCTCATAAGCCGGTTCGCTTGTCAGGTGCATGCCAAGCCGGCGGAACGTTTTTTCGTCCACGGAGGAAAGGATGACCGTGGAATGTACTTCACAGCCTTTGAGCTTCGGAAGCTGGCTGAGCGCCAGTTTTGCGGCCTCATCGGTGGCTGCGCTGATGGACAGGGCGATCAGTATTTCGTCCGTATGGAGCCTTGGGTTGCGGCTGCCAAGATAGCCGGTTTTTAATGCCTGTATAGGCTCAATAGCTGCCCGCGATACGAGATGGCGGTCGTGGTCAATGCCTCCTAACGTTTTCAGGGCATTGAGCAGGACGGCAGCGGAAGCTCCGAGAAGGTCGGAGGTTTTCCCTGTGATGATCTGCCCGTTCGGCAGTTGGATGGCGGCAGCCGGGTGGCCTGTATTCTCCTGACGCATCATGGCTGCAGGGATGACTTTCCGGTCTTCGGCCGTAATGGAAGCCTGCTGCATCAGAAGTTCCAGTTTGTACACGGTTTCTTTGGAACCCATCGTATCTTTTTTCTGGTCGTACAATGCCTGGTAGTAGCGGCGTATGATTTCCTGCCTGGATGCTTCCCGGCATATTTCATCGTCAATAATGCATTTGCCCGCCATGTTCACTCCCATATCCGTAGGAGATTTATAAGGGCTGTTGCCCAAAATCTGCTCAAACATAGCGCTCAGGACAGGAAAGACCTCAACATCGCGGTTATAGTTTATGGTAGTTTCCCCATAGGCTTCCAGATGGAAGGGGTCTATCATATTGACATCGTTCAAATCGGCAGTAGCGGCCTCGTAGGCGATATTGACCGGGTGGCGCAATGGCAGGTTCCAGATAGGGAAAGTCTCAAACTTGGCATAGCCAGCCGCAATGCCTCTCTTATGTTCGTGGTATAACTGGGAAAGGCAGGTTGCCATTTTCCCGCTTCCGGGACCGGGGGCGGTGATGACGGCCAGCGGTCTGCTCGTTTCAATATAGTCGTTTTTTCCATAGCCTTCATCGCTGACAATATGAGCGATATTGCTTGGATAGCCTTCAATAATATAATGCAGATAAGACCGGATTCCGAGAAGCGACAGGCGTTTGCGGAAATGGTCGGCGGCCGGCTGGCCGGAGTACTGGGTGATTACTACGCTTCCCACGTATAGATCCATGGAGCGGAATGCGTCGATCAGGCGCAGGACGTCCATATCGTAAGTAATACCGAGATCGCCGCGTATCTTATTTTTTTCAATCGCGTCGGCGCTGATGGCGATGATGATCTCCGCCTGTTCCTTGAGCTGCAGGAGCATTTTCAGTTTGCTGTCAGGTTGAAAACCGGGAAGGACGCGTGATGCATGGTAATCGTCAAATAACTTGCCGCCGAATTCCAGATATAATTTGTTCCCGAACTGGGCGATCCTTTTCCTGATATGTTCTGATTGCAATTTTAAATAAGTATGGTTGTCAAATCCTAAGTTCATATGATGTCAGTCCTCGTATTTCTTTTTGGCCGCTACAATAAAGCCCCTGAATAGCAGGTGCGGCCTGTTTGGTCTTGGTTTCGGTTCATGGTATTCAGATGCCGAAAAATAAAACAACTTTTGTATTATACAATGAATGAAGGATAAAAATCCAGAGTTTCCATGAAAAAAATTTAGAAATCTTTTATACATGGTAAAATATTTTCATAAATATCTTATTGATTTATCAAAACCCAATCCCTATAATGAAATAAGCGGCTGAAAAGCTGAAAAATAAGGATACGTAGGAGTCATTATGGATAATAACAATTTAAGCCAATACGATGGGGGCGGCTACAATAACGGCAATCGTGGAGGAAATCAGAATAATAATGGGAATAAGGGGCCGGGAGGCAATGGGGAAAATCCGAAGAAGCAGAGCATTCTCCTGCTGCTGATCGCTTCTCTTATCACTCTTTTTTGCATGAGTTATTTTATGAAGGCGATGACCGGCAATACGGAGAAAGAGATCACGTATAACGAATTTATTGAGATGGTGGAAAACGGCGAAGTGGAAAGCGTGCAAATTGAGTCTGACCGCATTTCCATCAAACCGAAGAAACAGGAAAATGCCCTTGGCATTTATGGGTACGGGGTGACGGTTACTTATTACACAGGAAAGATTCAGGATGAAGGCTTGACCCAGCGCCTTCTGGAAAATGACGTGGATGTCAAGGGAGTGGTTCCTGATAGTTCGGGGATGATTCTTTCGATCATTTTGACTTATATCGCGCCGGTGCTTCTTTTGTGGCTTATTTTAAGCCTTTTATTCCGACGGATGGCAAAGAACGGCGGCGGAGTCATGGGCATTGGGAAGAGCAATGCGAAAGTGTACGTGGAAAAGGAAACAGGGGTAAGTTTTAAAGACGTGGCAGGGGAGGATGAAGCGAAAGAATCCCTGCAGGAAGTGGTTGACTTTCTTCATAATCCGGGCAGATATGCAAAAATCGGGGCAAAACTGCCCAAAGGAGCCCTCCTGGTGGGACCTCCGGGAACAGGAAAGACATTGCTGGCAAAAGCGGTGGCAGGAGAGGCACACGTGCCGTTTTTTTCTTTGACAGGTTCGGATTTTATCGAGATGTACGTGGGCGTGGGCGCCTCCAGGGTAAGGGATCTGTTTAAGGAAGCTACAAAAAATGCGCCTTGTATTGTATTTATCGATGAGATCGATGCGATCGGACGAAGCAGGGACAGCAAATACGGGGGAGGAAACGAGGAAAGGGAACAGACTTTGAACCAGCTTCTGTCCGAAATGGATGGTTTCGATACTTCCAAGGGAGTTCTGATTCTGGGGGCTACGAACCGGCCGGAAATACTGGATAAGGCGCTGCTGCGCCCGGGCCGTTTTGACCGCAGGATCATCGTGGATAAACCGGATTTAAAAGGGCGTTCGGAGATTCTTAAGGTACATGCGAAGGATGTGCTGATGGATGAAAGCGTGGATCTGGAAGCGATAGCTTTGGCGACCAGTGGAGCGGTCGGCTCGGATCTTGCCAATATGATCAACGAAGCGGCGATCAATGCGGTACAGAAAGGAAGGAATTATGTCTGCCAGCAGGATTTGTTTGAAGCGGTGGAACAGGTATTGGTGGGCAAGGAGAAGAAAGACCGCATTATGAGCAAGGAAGAACGAAAAATCGTATCCTACCATGAAGTGGGGCACGCCCTGCTCAGCGCGTTGCAGAAAAATTCCGAACCGGTGCAGAAAATTACGATTGTTCCAAGGACGATGGGCGCTTTGGGCTATGTTATGCAGGTGCCGGAGGAGGAAAAATATCTGAACACAAAGGCAGAACTCCACGATATGCTGGTAGGCTATCTGGGAGGCCGGGCGGCGGAAGAGATCGTGTTCGACACGGTAACGACCGGCGCGGCCAACGATATCGAGAAGGCGACGAATATTGCTAAGAATATGGTGACCCGCTTCGGGATGAGCGACAGGTTCGGACTGATGGGGCTGGCTACGATAGAGAATGAATATCTGGGCGGGGGATCTAGGCTGAATTGCAGCGATGTGACGGCGGCGGATGTGGATACGGAAGTCATGAATCTTCTGAAAGGCTGTTATGAAGAAGCAAAGCAGCTTTTATCCGAAAACAGGGAGCTGATGGATAAGCTGGCAGCCCATCTGATTGAGAAAGAAACGATCACCGGAAAGGAATTCATGAAAATATACCGTGAAGAGAAGGGAATTCCCGAGCCGGAAGAGGATGATAAAGAAGGGAAAGAGATAGAAGAGAAAGCTGATGCAGCGCTTCCCGGCCGGAAAGATGAGGATGTGCCGGAGAAGAAAGAGGACGATGGCGCGGGCGTCGGAGAGGAAGAAAGCGTGGAAACCGCTGAAGAAAAGGATCCCGGGACAGTCGGACGCTTTTCCAACACGCCGGGAAGCTTTTGAATATAACGGAGTAACGCGGATATGTTTGATTTTAACGAGGAATTGAAAAAACTGCCCGCAAAGCCGGGCGTGTATATTATGCATGATGGAAACGATGCGATTATTTATGTCGGTAAAGCGATCAACTTGCATAACCGCGTCAGATCTTATTTTCGAAAAAACATCGGAAGAGGGCCCCAGATCGATAAGATGGTGACGCAGATTGCCCGGTTCGAATATATCATTACGGATTCCGAGCTGGAGGCCCTTGTTCTGGAGAACAATCTGATTAAGGAGTACAGTCCCCGGTATAATACAATGCTTAAGGACGATAAGACCTATCCTTATATCAAGGTGACGCTGGGGGACGCGTATCCGAGGGTGATGCTTTCCAGAGAGATGAAAAAGGATAAGTCACGGTATTTCGGCCCGTTTACGAGCGCGGCGGCGGTGAAGGATACGATCGATTTAATAAATAAGCTTTATATGCTCAGGACATGCAACAAGAATCTCCCGAAGGAGGCCGGGAAGGACAGGCCCTGTTTGAACTATCATATCAAACAGTGCATGGCGCCTTGCCAGGGTTCCATTTCCCAGGAGGAATACAGGGAAGAGGTGGGGCATGCCCTGGATTTTTTGAGTGGAAATTTCAGCCCTGTTTTGAAGGAACTGGAGAGGAAAATGAAAGAGGCTTCCGAAAACATGGAGTTTGAAGAGGCGATCAAATACCGGGATATGTTCAATAGTGTGAAGAAGATAGCGCAAAAGCAGAAGATCACGGACAGCGACGGGGAGGACAAGGACATTATCGCGTTGGCACTGGATGAAAATGATGCGGTGGTGCAAGTATTTTTTATCAGGGACGGAAAACTGATCGGCCGGGAGCATTTTTATATGACACATGTGTCAGGGAATAAGAGGAAGCAGGTGCTTCTCGACTTTGTGAAGCAGTTTTACGCGGGTACTCCGTTTATTCCAAGGGAGCTGATGATCCAGGAAGAGATCGAAGATACCGAAGTGCTGGAGAAATGGCTGTCGGCAAGGAAAGGGAGCCGGGTCTATATCCGCGTGCCGAAAAAGGGTTCTAAGGAAAAACTGGTGGAACTGGCGGCCAAAAATGCGGCGCTTGTGCTGAGCCAGGATAGGGAGAAGATAAAAAGGGAAGAGGGGCGTACAATCGGCGCGGTAAAGGAGATCGCGGCCCTGATCGGCGTGGAGGGAATTCATCGGATGGAGGCGTATGATATTTCCAATATCAGCGGATTTGCCAATGTAGGGTCGATGGTGGTCTATGAAAAGGGGAAGCCGAAGCGGAGCGATTATCGAAAATTTAAGATAAAGACAGTATCGGGGCCGGACGATTATGCATGCATGAAGGAAGTGCTGACGAGAAGGTTTGTGCATGGCATGGAGGAGCGGGAGGAGATGGCTCTGAAAGAGATGGAAAAGGAATTCGGAAGTTTTACCAAGTTCCCGGATCTGATTTTGATGGACGGCGGAAAGGGGCAGGTCAATATCGCGTTGGAAGTCTTGCAGGAACTGCAGATCGATATTCCGGTATGCGGTATGGTAAAAGACGATAACCATAGGACGAGGGGGCTTTACTACCGGAATCAGGAGATTCCTATTGACAGGAGTTCGGAAGGATTTAAACTGATTACGAGGGTACAGGACGAGGCCCATCGCTTCGCCGTAGAATACCACCGCTCCCTGAGGGGAAAGACGCAGGTGAAGTCTGTGCTGGATGATATACCGGGAGTCGGACCCGCCAGAAGGAAGGCGCTGATGCGGCATTTCAAATCCATTGAGGAAATGAAAGAGGCGGATGTGGAGAAATTAATGGAAGTGCCGGAGATACCGGAGCATATTGCGGAGGGGATCTATCGGTTTTTTCATTCGGACGGCCAATAGGGAAGAAAGAGGGGAATAAGGGGAGAAAGGGAAGAGAGATGGCTGTAAGAATTTTGCTGCTGGAAGACGATGAAAGCCTGGCGGATGGACTGATCTATTCACTGGAGAAAAAAGAATATGATGTTCAGCTGTCAGGAAACGTCCGGGAGGCAAAGCAGCTTTTAGGGGAAAAAGAATATGACTTGCTGTTGCTGGATGTGGCGCTGCCGGACGGAACGGGGTTTGAAGTCTGCGAAATGCTAAGGGCTAAGGGAAATCAGACGCCGATTATTTTTCTCACGGCTTCCGATGATGAAATACATGTGATCCGGGGACTGGACAGCGGCGGGGATGATTATATTACCAAGCCTTTCCGCCTGGGGGAATTATTTTCGAGAATCCAGGCTCTTTTGCGCCGGACGGGAATCCAAAAGCGGGAGGGCAGGGCCGAGTTAGCCCGTGGCGATATTTTTATTGATCTGGAAGGGAACCGGGCATGGCTGGCGGGGCGGAAGCTGGAGCTGACAGGCGTGGAATTCCGGCTGCTGTGCCTGATGGTTCGATCCGCGGGCAGGGTCGTGACGAGAGACATGATATTAGAAGAGCTGTGGGACGGGCGGGGACAGTTTGTGGATGATAATACCCTTTCCGTATATATACGGCGTCTGAGGGAAAAAATAGAGGAAGATCCTTCCAGTCCGGAGCATTTGGTGACAATCAGAGGGATTGGCTACTGTTGGGAATGAAAAGAAATGGAATAATGGGGGCGGAAAGTAAAAATGAGTTTTTGGCGGGATAGGCAGTTCAGGCATTTTTATGTTTTTTTGATGGGAGTATTGGCGGCGTTGACTGTTTTTGCCGCAGTGATATGGATGATGTACGGACGGTTATCGAAAGAAATATATCTTTCGCATAACCGTTCTGTCGTATCTTCTTTGTTGGAAGCCGGAGTGGAGAGGAATGTTATTGCTAGGGCGTTTGCGGCAGATGCATCATCGCCGGAGGGGGAGGCTCTTGTAGAGATGATGGGGATTGGCGAAGATGCGGAGACTGCTTTTTTGCCCGGCATAGCCGGTATGCAAAGCAAGATGGCTGTTTTCATGACAGGATTTGTCATGAGTTTGTGGCTTGTCCAGATGGCGGGGGCAGGCTTTTTCTTTTCGGACAGGGAAAAAGTATATGCGGAGGCGGAGAAGATGGTGCGGAAATTTACAGAAGGGGATTTTTCCGGAAATCTTTCTTATTTGGAAGAAGGGCGTCTGCATCAGTTGTTTGGAAGCGTGGATCATTTGGCAAAGGCGCTGGCGGCGCAAGGTGAAATGACAGGGAGGGCGAAAGCGTTTTTAAAGGATACGATATCCGATATTTCCCATCAGCTGAAAACGCCATTGGCAGCGCTGGAAATGTATTGTGAAATTATATTGGCAGAACCTGAAAATACGGAAACCGTCATAAAATTTACGAAAAAAGCCTCGGAAGCGCTTATACGGATGGAGCAGCTGATTCTTGCGTTGCTGAAAATCACGAGGCTGGATGCAGGAGCGGTGATATTTGAAAAGAAAGATCATCCGGTCGTGGATGTGGTGAAAAGGGGAATTGAAGAACTGGCAGTCCGGGCACAGCGAGAAGGGAAAGAGATTCTTTTGTCCGGCCAGGACAGAGTAAGTGTGAACTGCGATTTGCAATGGACGGGAGAAGCATTGGGAAATCTGGTAAAAAATGCGCTGGATTATACGAGGGAGGGGGCAAAAATCGAGATCTCGTGGGAAGAGCTTGCGGGCGCAGTAAGGATTTCGGTAATAGACGATGGGGAAGGGATCGGAGAGGAAATGTTTCATCATATGTTTAAGAGGTTTTACCGCGTGGGAAAGGGAAATGGCATCGGGCTTGGTCTGCCTTTGGCGAAATCAGTAATGGAAGGGCAGGGAGGGATGTTGTCTGCCCATAATATTCCGGGGGGAGGGGCAGCTTTTGTAATGACTTTTCCAATAAAGCTTAAGGAATTATAATTTAATATTTTGAGCATTTTATCCAATATATTATCTTACAAAATTGTAAGGCAATATTCACGCTATTGTAAGTCCCGGGTGGTATTCTCCATATAAGGAGGACGGAAACGATGAAAATATTAGAAGTGCAGAATTTAAGCAAGATATACGGAAAAGGAGAAAATCAGATCAATGCTTTGAAAAATGTAAGTTTTGTCATGGAAAAGGGAGAATTTGCGGCGATAGTGGGGGAATCAGGATCGGGGAAAAGTACGCTGCTGAATTGCGTTGGAGGGCTGGATACGCCTACGGCCGGGAGAGTTTTTGTAGATGGGGAGGATTTGTTTCAGCTGGACGAAAGAAAGCGTACCATATTCAGGAGAAGAAATATCGGCTTTATTTTTCAGGAATTTCATCTGATTGAGGAGTTGAATGTGGAACAAAATATTACTTTCCCGCTTCTTCTGGATGGAAGGAAACCGGAGAAAGAAAGGGTGGAGGAGATATTGGAAGTGCTTGGGCTGGCAGATCGAAGGAAGCATCTGCCGAGCCAGCTTTCCGGCGGACAGCAGCAGAGAGCCGCGATTGGAAGAGCCCTGATCATGCAGCCGACATTGATTCTGGCGGACGAACCCACAGGAAATCTTGATTCGGCAAGCAGCCGGGATGTTATGGAACTACTGGTCAGGGCTTCGCGCCGTTACCAGCAGACTATTTTGATGATTACTCATAATATGAATCTGGTGTCCGATATGGACAGGGTATTCCGGGTGACGGACGGGGTGCTGAAAGATATGGGAGGATATTTCGGAGCCGACAATCATTCTGACAGTTTGGAAAGGGGCAATGAGGATGAAAAATTATCTTGAACTCGCTTCTATCTCGGCCAAAGTCCGTAAGGATCAGAACCGAATGACGGTTTTTTGTATTATATTTTCCGTATTTCTTGTTATGACGATTTTTGGTATGGCGGATATGGAAATACGTACCATGCGTAAACAGGCGAAGGAAGACTACGGAGAATGGCATATTGCTTTCCGGGGAATGGATGATGAACAGATGGAAATACTCGCCGGAAGACCGGAAATTGAAACATGCAGCCGGTATGATGTTTTGAATTACCGATTGGATATGCATTACCGGATAGAAGGAGAGGAGGCGTTGATTGCTGGTTTGGACAGAACCGGTTTGGATGTTTTTGGCGTCCGCATGCAGGAAGGGGTATTTCCAGAGGAGCCGGGCGAAGTGATGATAGATGCGGATATGAAAAAAAGGCTGGGACTTACGGTCGGGAGCAGGATCGTTCTTTCCGGGCCGGATGGAACGGAGTTTGTTTATCAGGTGACGGGGATTTTGGAGCAGACGCCGATGCTGGCGGAAAAAGGGGTTTTTGGACTGATAATGAATATGGAGGGCTTCAGAAATATCCGGGCAAAAGAGGGAGAAGAGAGGGAGTCCTTGATATATGTAAAATTTCTGCCTTGGTGCAACATTCGAAAAGCGGAGGAAAGTATCCGGGATCAATTCGGAATCCCGGAGGATAAGGTATCAGGAAATGAACTGCTGCTGGCGACTATGGGGCAGAGCGATGATCCTACCATACTCATTTTATATGGCGCGGCCCTTTTTCTTTCCATATTGGCAGCGGTAGCAGGAGTATTGATGATTAGCAGCAGTATGAATAGCTATGTTGTCCGGCGGACGGAGTTTTTCGGACTGCTTTCCTGTCTGGGGGCAGAAAGGAAGCAGATATCCAGGCTTGTCAGAAAGGAAGCGCTTGGCTGGTGCAGGATAGCAGTTCCGGCGGGAATTGGGATTGGCACTGGCATTATCTGGCTGCTCTGTGCTTTTTTGAGATTGACCAATCCTGAATATTTTGGAAAGATGCCGGGGTTTGGGATCAGTTGGATCGGTATGGCATGCGGAGCCGCAGTAGGAGTGGCCAGCGTGCTTATGGCAGCCCGTGCGCCGGCGAAACGGGCGGCAAAAGTTTCGCCTTTGGAAGCAGTCTCGGGGAATGCCCACAGTAATATGGGAGTTCGTAAAGCGGCAGGAAAGGGTTTTGGCAGAATAGAGACGGCGTTAGGAATCCACCATGCATTATACAGCGGGAAAAATTTTATTTTAACCACATCTTCTTTTGCCTTCAGTATCATACTGTTTCTGGCGTTTGCTACAACGGTTGATTTTATGGGACATGCACTGAATGGATTACAGCCCTATACGCCGGATATTTCTCTCATCGGTCAAGAGGGGGACAGCTCCATGGACGGTGAGCTGGGAGAGAGGATATCGAAGATAGAAGGGGTAAAACGGGTATATGGAAGGATGTTTGCCTATGATGTGCCAGTGGAGATCAGGGGGGAAAAAGGCTCTGCCTGTATTATATCCTATGAAGATTATCAGTTTGGGTGGGCGAAGGAGGATCTAGTGGAGGGTTCTTTTGAAGAAGCGGTGAACGGGAGGGGAATGCTGGCGGTGTTCAGGCCGGATCAGCCGGTAAGGGAAGGAGACGTCTTGCAGATTGATACGGGAAATGGAGGAGAGGAGTTCGCCATTTCCGGGGTTTTAAGCCAGTGTCCGTTTAACAGCGCGGACGGAGAAGTGATTTTAATATGTTCGGAAAGCACTTTTCAGGGGTTGACGGGAGAAGAGGATTATACCATTATAGATATTCAGTTGAATAGAAGGGCATCCAATACAACGATCGATGAAATCCGCGCCCTTGCCGGAGATGATGTGCATTTATCCGACAGAAGGATGAAAAACAGACAGGCAAAAGGGGCGATGTATTCCGTTATCGTGTTTGTATATGGTTTTCTGGCGGTAATTGCGCTGATTACTGTTTTCCATGTGATCAATATTATCGCGATGAGCGTATCCGCGCGCATGAGGCAGTACGGGGCTATGCGGGCCGTCGGCATGGAATGCGCCCAGATGGAAAAGATGATCGTTGCTGAGGCTGGGACTTATGCTTTGTGGGGAATGATCATCGGATGCGGGGCAGGTCTGCCGGTGAACCGGATACTGTATTATTATATGGTGACGGTTCGCTGGGGGGAGGAATGGACTTTTCCAACGGCCAGCCTGGCAGTCATTCTTATTGTCGTGGCTGTTTCCCTGGCGGCGGCCGTGCATCACCCGGTAAGGCGCGTGAGGAGGATGTCGGTGGTGGAGACGATTATAAGGACGGAGTAAAGGTTTCCGTGACTAGTACCAGTATCGGCGGGCCGTCTGCGGCTGTAGCGGTAGAAGCTGTGCGGTATTTGATTGGGGCGGATAGAAAATAGCCGTAGTTTCATGCATAGTGAATGGGAGCAATCCGCCGGGATTATCGTTTGGGGCTGTCATCGAACTCAAACTTATTCAAATCTCCCCTATAATGTGCAAAAGCATAGTCTACAATAGTTCCGTTTCCGGTCGTTGAAATATTATGGAAATAGAGCATAGGCGTGTTTACTTTTACATTCAATAATTCAATATCTTCTGTAGTGGCATTCATGGCGGAGACGATGGTTTTGGTGTTAGCAATCTGTGTGGACGGATTGTTCATCAGCAATTCATATAAAGAATGCACTTTGAAGTCATAGCTTAAAATAAAAGAACATAAATCATAAGGTATATAATTCTGAAAAGTTACCATAGGGATATCATCGGCAAAGCGTCTCCGGAACATGGAAATTACTTTTTGCTCCGGCTCTAAATTCAGCTTTTCCGCAATTTCCGGCCTTGGTGTGATTACATTCAAATCAATTAATTCGGTACGGGGAGTTTTCCCCAGCCTTGAAATTTGTTGGTAAAAAGGCTCGAAAGAGCGGATATAACTGGATTTTTGCTCCGGTTTTGTCACAAAAGTCCCTTTGCTTGCCTTTCGTGTCAGCCAGCCTTCCTGGACAAGTTCAGAAATCGCCTGTCTTACGGTGGAGCGGCTGATATGGTAATACTCTACTAATTCGTTTTCGGTAGGGATGGCATCCCCTACTGAAAACGAATTGTCTTGAATATCGCTTAATATAATGCCTTTTAACTGAAAGTACAAAGGTATCGGTGTGTTTTTATCAAGTTTCTTTTGAAATAACTGCATAAGATTTTCCCCCTTAAGTTTTATTTAGTTACCGTTTTTGTATTTTTATGTACGGACAATAAAACAAATATATACTTATAATATGATATTATATGAAAAAATGCAATAGATAATGAGAAAAAATGACATTTTATATGATTTTCTTTAGGAAAGAAAAATAAAATTGAGTAAAATAAATAAAATGAAAAAAATATATTGACATTTTTTGTTGAATATGCAAATATATAGACATACAAATGTACGTACATTAGAATGAACGAAATAATAATCAAAGCATGTGGAGAAAGAAAATAAGGAAAGAAGAGAAAAGGAGTGTGGACGGATGAAGATGCTTTGTATAGGAATGATGGTATGCGATACGCTGCTTTCTCCTGTACCATCCAATATTTTGTCTTTGGATAGTGTAAAGATTGACAAGCCCTCCGTTTGCTGCGGCGGGGATGCCCTTAATGTAGCGATAGGCCTTGCGAAGCTGGGAAATTCGGTTTCTATTGCCGGAAGGGTTGCCAAGGATGCCAACGGGGAGTTTATTCTGCGGGAATGCGATAGCCGGGGGATAAATACTTCGGGTGTAATCTATGAAAAAGAATGCGCTACGGCAGCCTCTTATGCATTGATCGATGAAAAGGGCGAAAGGCATTTTTTATCGGAGAAATCTATTTTTGCAAGGCTTTCCGGAAGAGATATCGGCGATCAGCTGATAGAAGAAGCGGATATGATATACATCGGTTCTGCTATGGCAATGCGGAAAATGGATGAGGGAGGCATAAAGGATGTTTTTTGCAGGGCGCACCGCCGCGGAAAGATGACGGTTATGGATGCGGCTTTTAATTTGGAAGATCCCGAGAGGGACTGGCTTTCCTATCTCGCTCCGGCATTTATGGAAACGGATATTTTTTTCCCAAGTATGGATGAAGCGGTTAAAATTACCGGGCGGACGGAACCGGAATTAATAGCGGAATGCTTTAAAAGATTCCCTATGAAGGTATTTGGGATCAAGATGGGGGCCGAGGGATGTTTTGTTACGGATTTTAAGGAGAAGAGGTTTATCAAATGTCCGCAAGGGCTGCCGGTGGTAGATACAACAGGGGCGGGGGATTCCTTTATGGCAGGACTGATGAGTGGATTGGCTAATGGGATGGATATCTTTTCCGGCGCTGAATTTGCTTCCTGCGTGGCGTCAAAAAATGTGGGGAGTGTAGGCGGGACTGCAGGAATACCGGATTATGAAGAAGCTTTTGATTTATATCAAAGTTTTTATAAATAAAATAAAGAAAGGATGGAGATTATGAAATTTGCACCAATGAAAGAAATTTTAAAACTGGCGGAGGAACAGCAGGTTGCGTATGGCGCTTATGTGACGGTTTCTTACGAGACGGCCTTGGCGGCTATTGAAGCAGGAACCGAATTGAATTGCCCGGTTATTTTTATCACGGGAACGGATTGCTGCGACCTGATGGGAGGATTTGAAGGAACGGTGGAGACTGTAAAAAGGGCAGCGGCAAATGCTCAAATACCGATTGCGCTTCATTTGGATCATTGCCGTACCTATGAAGAATGTGTTGCGGCAATTCAGGCGGGCTATTCTTCCGTTATGATTGATGGTTCTTCCCTGCCGTTTGAAGAAAATGTCGCTTTGACAAAAAAGGTTGTAGATTATGCACACACCCTTGGCATTACGGTGGAAGGAGAATTGGGCAAACTGGTAGGGGAAGAGGGGGATTTGATCGTCAAAGGCCCTGAGGCAGCGCAGACCGATCCGGAAGAAGCGAGGGAATTCGTAGAAAGAACAGGCGTGGATTGCCTGGCAGTCAGCATCGGAACGCAGCATGGACATTATATTGCAGCGCCGCATCTTAATATAGAGAGGTTAAAAGCGATTAAAGAAGCGGTAGACGTACCGTTAGTGCTTCACGGAGGATCGGGGACGCCTATTGATCAGGTTCAGGAGGCAATCCGTAATGGTATCCGAAAAATCAATGTGGCGACGGATGTGCTTACGGCAGTCGCGGATTCTTTTGAAGAATTAAAAAAGCAGCCGGAATTTAAATATAATACGGCAATGTTTATTCATTCCAAAAATTCCGCAAAGGAATTTATCAAAGGAAAAATGAAGGATTTCAGATTTGAAAGCTAATTTGGGTAAATAAAAAACGGAGGATAACTATATGAAAAAAAGATTATTAAGCACAATATTAGCAACTGCAATGGTATTTTCCCTCGCTGCATGCGGCACGGCAAATGAAACCCAACAGGCGCCGGCGGCAGAAGAAGCTCCCGCTGTAGATGCTGCGGAAAATGAAACAGAAGAAAGCGCGGATGTTGCAGAAGATGCTGCTGCAGAAGGCGAAGCAGCAGACAGTTCTGTAAATGCTACCGTTATATGGAGGGCGTTTGACGACCAGTTCCAGAGCGGCTTCCGTATTATCATGCAGAATGAAGAGGAAAAAATAGGGGGAATTTCCCTTGATATGCAGGATGCGGCAAATGATGTTTCTACCGCTATCAGCAAATTGGAAGCGGCGCTTACGAAAGGAACGGATGTGGTTGCGATCTGCGCGCCCGATAGAGAAAGTACGGAAACCATGGCTCAAAAGTGCAGCGAAGAAGGAGTGCCGGCCGTATTTTTCAATATGGAGCCTATGGAAACGACAATGGAAAATTATGACAATATTCTTTATGTAGGAGCCCAGGCAAAAGAATCGGGAGAAATGTGCGCACAGGCGTTAATTAATTATTGGAATGCAAACAAAGAAATTGCGGATAAAAACGGCGACGGCATTTTACAGCTGGTAGTGCTGCAAGGCGAAATCGGGCAGCAGGATGTTGTCCTGCGCACACAGGCTTATGAAGAAACTTTAAGCGCTCAGGGAATTGAATATGAAATACTGGCAATGGATACTGCGAACTGGGATCAGGCTCAGGCATTGGATAAAATGAACGCATGGATTACGGCATATGGGATTGACGGGATTGAAGGCGTGCTTTGCAACAACGACAGTATGGCAATGGGAGCAGTACAGGCCTGCATCAATAACGGATATAACAGCGGCGATCCGGAAAAATTTGTTCCGGTTGTAGGAATTGATGCCAATATTGACGCTTTGGAAGCAATGAAAGCGGGATCTCTGCTTGGCACAGTATTAAACGACAGGCTGAATCAGTCCGATGCCATCATTAACGTAATAAAAGCCGTAAAAGAGGGCAAGGAAATTACGGAAGACGTAGTGGGAGTGGATTGTACGGTAGAAGGAAAATACGTGTGGGTTCCTTATGTAATTGTGGATAGCAGCAATTTGGATCAAACGTTGGAACTGATGAATTCCATTTCGGAATAAACACGAAAGAAGCTGTGATCATATGGGCGGCTGCAAAAGAACGGAAACGGGCAGCCGCCTTCCAGAAGGGAGGAATATTACTTGGAAAAGTATAGATTGAGAGTAAGTAATATGTCTAAATCATTCCCGGGTGTAAAGGCGCTTGATAAGGTACAGCTGGAGGTGAAACCCGGTTCGGTACATGCTTTAATCGGTGAAAACGGCGCCGGAAAATCGACACTGATGAAATGCCTGTTCGGATTATATCATCCGGAAGAAGGAACTATAGAACTGGATGGAGAAAAAGTGGAAATGGCAGATCCCAATACCGCTTTAAAATTGGGAATATCCATGATCCATCAGGAATTGAACCCGATTCCTTACCGGAGTGTAGTGGATAACATATGGGTAGGAAGATTTGTAAAAAAAGGCATGGTAGTAGATGAGGAAAAAATGAAAGCAATGACGGAGGAGCTGCTGAAAGATTTGGAATTCAATATTCCGGCGGATACTTTGGCAAAAAGCTTATCCGTTTCCCAGCTTCAGGCCATTGAAATAGCCAAGGCAGTATCTTATGACGCCAAAGTTATTATTATGGATGAACCTACGTCAAGCCTTACGGTAGCCGAGACAAAGCATCTTTTTAAGATTATCGGCAGGTTGAAGTCAGAAGGCCGTTCTATCATTTATATATCGCATAAGTTGGAAGAAATTTTTGAGATTACGGATGAGATCACTATTATGCGGGATGGACAATATGTAGGAAAGTGGGCGATCAGGGATATTACAATCGATGAAGTCATCCATCAAATGGTTGGACGTAATATGGAGGAAAGGTTTCCTCCCGCGGAAGATACGATTCAGGAAGAAGTGCTTTTAAAGGTAGAAGATTTTACAAGTGCGCAGGAACATTCATTTGAACATATTAATTTTGAACTTCATAAAGGGGAAATATTAGGGATTGGCGGTTTGGTAGGAGCCCAGCGGACAGAGCTGGTAGAAGCGATTTTCGGATTGAGGAAGATCCGCTCAGGGACGCTGGTTATGAATGGGAAAATAATTAAAAATCAAACGCCGAAGGATGCCATAAAAAATAAATTCGCTTTATTGACAGAAGAACGGCGGGCAACAGGCATCATACCGATGCTCTCCGTATGGGATAATGCACTGGTAGTAGCTTATAAAAAACTGGCGGATAATGTAATAGGGTTAATTCACAGGAAAAAAATAGGGAAAAGCGTAGATGATATATGCAGGGAACTGGATGTGAGGATGGCAAATACGGATACTTTGATAAAAAATCTTTCCGGGGGAAACCAACAGAAGGTGTTGGTAGGAAGATGGCTTTTGTCGGATTGCGATATCCTTATCCTGGACGAGCCTACAAGGGGCGTAGATGTAGGCGCTAAATATGAGATTTATAAAATCATGAGAGACCTGGTAAAGAAGGGGAAGGCAATTATTATGGTTTCTTCGGAAATGCCGGAACTGCTTGGCATGTCGGATAAGATAATGATTATGTGTGAGGGGAAATTATCGGGAATATTGGAGCAGAAGGAAGCTACGCAGATAGAGGTAATGAAGTATGCTACGATGTTTTCCAATAAAGCGAAAGAGGAGGATTCTGAATGAAGACGATAAATTTGAAAAAGATATTAATTGATAAGGCTCTTGTTATCGTTTTGCTGTTTATGATTATAGGGATTATAATAATAGAGCCTTCCTTTTTGCAATGGCGGGTATTTACCGATATTATTACGCAATCTGCGGTAAAGATGATTTGTGCCCTTGGGCTGATGTTTCCGCTTCTGATAGGAGGAACCGATCTGGCGGGCGGAAGACAGGTGGGTCTGGCGGCGGTTTTGGTGGCGTCTATGTCCCAAATGGCGGCGTACTCCAACAGGTTTTGGCCCAATTTGCCGGAACTTCCGATTATCCTTCCAATTCTTATTACGATTGCGGCTGTTGCCGTTATCGGAGCGGTCAATGGGTTTATGATTTCAAAACTGAAGATGGCGCCTTTTATAGCAACTTTTGGGATGTCAACGATTGTATATGGAATTAATTGCCTTTATTTTGCAAAAAAACCCAATAATTCACAACCAATTGGAGGAATCAGGGATGATCTGCGTTTTTTAAGCAGCTATAAGTTGTTTGGGCAGATCAGCTTGTTGGTTGTTATCGCTTTGGCGGCAGTTGTTATCGTATGGTTCGTCCTCAATAAAACAGTGTTCGGAAAAAATATTTATATTGTAGGCGGCAATCCCGAAGCGGCCAAGGTTTCCGGCGTAAGCGTAAACAAAGTGATCATGTGCGTGTTCATTATTGAAAGCTGTCTGGTGGGTCTGGCCGGTATTATGGAGGTGGCCAGGACAGGCGGCGCCAATAGTTCTTATGGGAACGCTTATGAATTCGATGCTATTTCATCCTGCGTAGTGGGCGGCATTTCTTTGAGCGGGGGCATCGGCAAAGTGTCAGGGGCAGTCATAGGCGTCATTATTTTTACATTTATTAGTTATGGTTTAGCATTTATCGGTGTAAACGCTAACTGGCAGTTGGTAATCAAAGGTATTATTATATGCAGCGCGGTTGCATTGGATATGAGAAAGAATGCTTAAGAAAGAGCAGAACATAAAGGAACAGATTATGGGAAAGGTATGGGCATTTATATGAAAACAGTAAAATTATCGGAAGGATTATCGCTTTCTGCGGTTGTACAAGGGTTCTGGAGGCTGGAAGACTGGAAATGGACGTCGAAGGAATTAGCGCAGTTTATGAATGCGTGCATTGACAGAGGAATCACTTCTTTTGATACGGCGGAGATTTATTCGTCAACTTTATGCGAAAGGCTGATGGGGGATGCTTTTTCAGAAGATGCGTCTATTCGCGGGAAGATACAGTTAATTTCAAAAACAGGTATTTTCCAGGAAAAAGTAAATGGGGAAACTTTTGGGTATTATAATACTTCTTATGAAAGAGTGATGCAGTCCTGTAAGGAAAGTTTGCAGCGTCTGCGGACGGATTATTTGGATTTGTATTTAATACACAGGGAAGACCCCTGTTTTGACCCATGGGAGACGGCAAGGGCTTTAAAAGATTTGAAAAAGGAAGGGCTGGTAAAGGAAGTCGGAGTATCCAATTTTGATCCGTTTAAATTTGATGCTCTCAATCAGGCGATGGACGGAGAACTTGTAACAAATCAAATAGAATGGAATCCGGTATGCTTTGAACATTTTAACAGCGGAATGATGGATTATCTGACAGTGCGGCATATCCATCCAATGATATGGTCGCCTTTGGCGGGAGGAAGATTATTTAAGAAAGAAGATCCTCTTTGCTGTCATGCGATGGAAAAAATAAACGAAATTGCAGAGAGGCATAATGAGAAGCCGGAAACGATTATTTATGCATGGCTGATGTATCATCCGGCAGGAGCCGCTCCGATTTCCGGAAGCAACAAATTGGAAAGGCTGGATTTGGCAATCAAAGCGCTGGATGTTAAATTGGAACATTATGAATGGTATGAAATTTATACTGCAAGCGGCCAGCAGATATTGAGATAAGAGAACTGCCTTTTAAAGCGGCGTTAAAATGACGCATATCAATGATGCTATCATTGCACGGAAATCATTGTGTGTATATTGACACGGTTTGACATTCCCACTATAATGTTTTTGTGTAGATAAATATTCTATAAAGAAATGGAGTGAGTGAGAAATGAAAAAACTATCTGTAAAAAGTGTAGTTGCCATTGGCATCGGCGCGGCGTTATTTTTTGTTTTGGGAAAAATTTCTATTCCCACGCCTGTTCCTAATACATATATCAGTTTGCAGTATGCGGTTCAGGCAGTGTTTGCAATGCTGTTTGGCCCGATAGCGGGGCTTTTGATCGGGCTGGTCGGCCATACGCTCATCGATGCGACGAATTATGGCCCATGGTGGAGCTGGATCATTGCTTCCGGGATGGCAGGCCTGATTATTGGTATTATTACAATGAAACTGGATATGTCCGAAGGATTGGACGGCAAAAAGCTGATTCGGTTTAATGTGGCTCAGGTGATTGCCCATTTGGTTTCCTGGGGCTTTATCGCTCCGTGCCTGGATATCCTGATTTATGCGGAACCTTTGGAAAAGCTGTTTATGCAGGGTCTGGTTGCGGGCATCAGCAATATGCTCACTACCGGCGTTGTGGGTACGCTGCTTTTGATCGCGTATTCTAAGACATTGGTAAAGAAAGGTTCATTGAACAAGGAATAAAATGAAATAATGGCAGTTGCCGTTATGTACGAAGAGGAAGAGTATAAGCTGTTGCTGTCCGGGCGACAGCTTTTACCTTTTTGTTATGTATATTATTCCGCCGATGGCGGTACAGACAATAGATAAAAGGAGTAAACCCATGAGTTCACCCATTATTTCGTTTCAGAATTTTGGATTTCAATATACGGCACAGGCGGAACCAACCCTATATGAGATCAATCTCGATATTTATCCGGGAGAAAGGGTGCTGGTGGCGGGTTCTTCCGGCAGCGGCAAAAGCACGGTTGCAAGCTGCATAAATGGATTGATTCCCTTTGCTTATCCGGGGCAGAGTACGGGAAAACTGCTTGTGGACGGAAAAGAAGTGAAAGAGAGCAGCATTTTTGAGATGAGCCGTTCGGTGGGCACGGTGCTTCAGGATACGGACGGGCAGTTTATCGGATTGACGGTCGGGGAAGATATCGCATTTGCTTTGGAAAATGAATGCGTTGACCAGGAACAGATGAAACTGACGGTGGACGAAGTATCCCGGCTGGTGGACATCGATCATCATTTACAGCATGCACCCCATGAGCTTTCCGGCGGACAGAAACAGAGGGTCAGCCTGGCGGGCGTTATGGTAGACGAAGTAAAGGTTCTTTTGTTCGATGAGCCTTTGGCGAATCTGGATCCTGCGGCCGGGAAAAATACGATTGAACTGATCGAAAAAGTACAGGAACGGACAAAAGCGGCAGTGATTATTATTGAACATCGACTGGAAGACGTGCTTTGGCGGAGCGTGGATCGCATCGTCCTTATGCATGAGGGAAGAATTGTAGCGGATCAGAGGCCGGAAGAGCTGTTATGTTCCGCTTTGCTGACAGAGCATGGCATCCGGGAACCGCTGTATCTGACCGCGCTGAAATATGCAGGGGTAACGGTGACTCCTGAGATGAGCCCTGCCCATGTGGACAGCCTGAAACTGACGGACGAGCAGAAAGGGATGGTAAGAACCTGGTATCAAAGCGGGAAAGAGGGGAAGATGCAGTCCGGGAAAGCAGAACCGCTGCTGCAGGTGGAACATTTGACCTTTGGTTACCAGCAAGGGAAAAATACTCTGGAAGATATTGATTTTACGATATATAAGGGAGAAATGATAAGCATTGTGGGGCGGAACGGCGCGGGAAAAAGTACGCTGGCCAAGCTGATCTGCGGTTTTGAACTTCCCGTATCGGGACGGATTCTCCTGGAGGGGAGGGATCTGCTGAATGATACGATCAGGGAGAGGGCGGAAAAAATCGGTTACGTAATGCAGAACCCCAACCAGATGATATCCAAGCCGATGATATGGGATGAAGTGGAACTGGCATTGCTAAAGATGGGAATGACAGAGGAGGAACGAAAGGAACGCGTGGAGGAAACGTTGAAGATCTGCGGCTTGTATCCCTTCCGAAAATGGCCGGTATCCGCACTCTCTTATGGACAGAAAAAACGTGTGACGATCGCCAGCATTCTCGTATGCCGTCCTCAGATACTGATTCTGGACGAACCTACGGCGGGGCAGGACTATTTTCATTATACGGAAATCATGGAGTTCCTGGTGGAATTGAATCGCCAGGGTTATACAATATTGATGGTGACGCACGATATGCATCTGATGCTGGAGTATACGCCGAGAGCCATTGTTTTTTCCGAAGGGAAACTGCTGGCGGATACCAGTGCGGCGCATGTGCTGAACAGCCCTTCCCTGGTGGAAAAAGCGAATCTGAAGGAAACGAGCCTGTATACTTTAAGCGTTTCCTGCGGAGTGGAAGATCCACAGGCATTTACGGAGCGGTTTATCGGATATGAACGGAAGGAGGCGCGCTGACATGGCAAAAGTTGCGATTATGAGTTATATCAGGAGAAAAAGCCTCGTGCATGAACTGACCGGGACGACGAAGCTTGTATTTTTCCTTCTATGGAGCGTGGCGGCAATGGTGACATATGATACCAGGGTGCTGCTCTGCATGCTGGCAGGAAGCTTTGTCATTTTCAAGATCAGCAAAGTGCGTTTCCGGGAAGTGCGTTTCGTTCTGGGACTGGCAGCCGTTTTTCTTCTGATGAATAATTTGTTTGTCTATTTATTTTCGCCGGAATACGGTGTCGGCCTGTATAGGAGCCGCACAGTCCTGCTGACGGTTGCAGGTCCTTATACGGTTACGCTGGAGCAGCTTTTTTATCATTTTAATATGACGATGAAGGTAGTATGCGTAGTGCCGGTAGCCCTGCTGTTCATCGCCTGTACCGACCCAAGTGAGTTTGCAGCAAGCCTGGCAAGTATCGGCGTCAGCTACCGCATTGGCTATTCGGTCAGCCTTGCGCTGCGTTATATCCCCGACGTGCAAAGGGATTTCACCAATATCAGCCAGGCCCAGCAGGCCAGGGGGATAGAGCTTTCCGGTAAAGACAAATTCTGGACGAGGATCAAAAACTCCGCAGCCATCCTTCTCCCGCTGGTTCTATCCAGTCTGAACCGGATTGAAACCGTCAGCAATGCAATGGAACTGAGAGGCTTCGGCAAAAAAAACAAACGGACATGGTATGTCCAGCGGAAATTCCAGAAAAAAGACTGGATTGCCATGGGCCTTGCCGTAGCCATTATCGCACTGGATCTTCTCATCACTTTCCGGGACGGCAGCCGCTACTATAATCCGTTTTTGTAAGTTGGATATAGACTAGACACAAAGGAACCAATTTTTATGAGCGCCCTGTCGGACCAAGGCAAACGAGTCTGGGGGCTGGGAAGAGGGTCGGTGTGGGAGCGGTTTTCTGCCGTTGCGTACAATCAGTTATTTCACTTATGAAATGGTCAATAACCAGAGTAAGCCCGCCAAGGATGGCGGGCCAGGAAGCATAGGCATGGATGCCGTTGCTTCCGACTCGTCCGGGTGAACACCATATGCCCATTTCATTAGTGAAATCTGATTGGAAGCTCCGGCAGAAAACCGCTCCCACACCGGCCCTCTTCCCAGCCCCCAGACTCGTTTGCCTTGGTCCGACAGGGCGCTCATAAAAATTGGTTCCGTCCCCCTTCGCTTTTATTGCCATTCCCATCTTTCTATGGTAAAATTTATATTCAGAGAACACCGTGAAATAAAAGAAAAAATTTATAATAAAGGAAAAGGAGAAGGTTTATGGCTAGCGTAAGTTTGAAGGACATTATCGCAAAAATGAAGCTGGAGAATTTGACACCGGAGCTGGATATTACTAAGGTGAAAATTACCCAGCCGGATATCAACAGGCCCGCGTTGCAAATGGCGGGGTATTTCGAACATTTTGAGGCGACTCGTATGCAGATCATTGGTTTTGTGGAATATACTTATATGCTGGGTCTGCCGGAGGCAAGAAAAAAGGAGATTTATACGAAACTACTTTCCTGTGATATTCCGGGCATCGTATTCTGCCGTGAGCTGCAGCCGGATCCTTTGTTCCTGGAGATGGCTATAGCCAATGAAGTACCGCTGCTTATGACGAAAAAAGCGACTTCCGCATTTACGGCAGAGATTATCCGCTGGCTGAACGTAAAACTCGCTCCGTGCATTTCCGTTCATGGAGTTTTGGTGGATGTATACGGCGAAGGTGTTCTGATTACGGGTGAGAGCGGTATCGGTAAATCGGAAGCGGCTCTGGAGTTGATTAAGAGAGGCCACCGCCTCGTGACGGATGATGTGGTGGAAATTAGAAAAGTAAGCGATGATACGCTGATCGGTACTGCGCCGGATATTACGAAGCATTTTATCGAGCTGCGGGGCATTGGCATTGTGGATGTAAAGACATTGTTCGGTGTATCCAGCGTAAAGGATACACAGAATATCGACCTTGTCATCCGCCTGGAGGACTGGGATAAAGATAAGGAATATGACAGGCTTGGCCTGGAAGAAGAGTATACGGAGTATTTGGGCAATAAGATCGTATGCCACAATATCCCGATTCGTCCGGGACGTAATCTTGCGATCATATGTGAGTCCGCGGCGGTCAACCACCGCCAGAAGAAGATGGGATATAACGCGGCGCAGGAACTGTACACCCGTGTGCAGAATTCGCTGGCAAGGCGCAGGGATGAGGAAGATTAAGGAGTCGGAGAGAAAGGCAGGGAGAAATGATGGGTAAATATGTATTTGGAGTGGATGTAGGCGGAACTACGGTGAAATTAGGGCTTTTTGATATAGAAGGAAATTTACTGGATAAATGGGAGATTCCTACCAGAAAGGAAAACGGAGGAGAACTGATCCTTGCGGATACGGCGGAAAGCATCAAAGCAAAGATGGAAGAAAAGGATATGCTGAAAAAAGATGTGGTCGGAGTAGGGCTGGGCGCTCCCGGCCCCATTGACGGAGAAGGAACGGTATATGGCGCGGTAAATCTGGGCTGGGGTACTTTCAGCATCCGGGATACGCTGGCAGAACTTCTGGACCTTCCTGTAAAAGCCGGAAATGACGCAAATGTGGCGGCTCTTGGCGAGATGTGGAAGGGCGGCGGCCAGGGATGTAAGAATCTGATAGCCGTTACGCTTGGAACCGGCGTGGGCGGAGGAATTATTGTAAATGGCGAGATCCTTACCGGCGCGGTGGGCGCGGGCGGAGAAATCGGGCATATGCATGTGGAGGACAATGAAACGGAACGCTGCGGCTGCGGGAACACAGGCTGCCTGGAGGAATATGCTTCCGCAACGGGAGTCGTAAGACTGGCAAGGAGGGCGCTCCGCTCCTGTGAAGATCCCAGCGTTTTAAGAAACGTACCGGAAGAAAAACTGTCCGCAAAAAAAGTATTCGACGCGGTTAAGGATGGGGACGATCTGGCGGTTAAGATCGCAGAGCAGTTCGGCGAATATCTGGGCAAAGGGCTGGGAGTCGTAGCCAGCATTATTAACCCGGAAGTTATTGTAATCGGAGGCGGCGTGTCCAAGGCAGGAAAAATTTTATTTGAATATATCAGCCCTTATTTTTATAAGACGGTATTCAGGGGCAGCAGCGATGTGAAGTTTGCGCTGGCCACTTTGGGGAATGACGCGGGTATTTACGGGGCGGCCAGACTGGTATTGGAATAAGTTGTCACCCATTTACATACCATAATAAAAAACAGGCGGGAATCTAAGGTGAGCGTATCCATTTTTGATTATATTGAAAAGATAGTACCTAAGGAAAATATATTATTTAACGAGCCAATGAGCAAACATACGACTTTCCGGGTAGGCGGAGCGGCAAAATGCCTGATCAGGGTCGATGATAAAGAGCAATTAAAAAAATTGGTGCCTTATCTGCACATCACAGGGCAGAAATATTTTATTATTGGGAACGGCAGCAACCTTCTGGTCGGCGATAAGGGATATTCCGGCATCGTAGTAAAGCTGGAGGACGGCAAAGACGGCATAACGGTGGAAGGAGAGCGGATGAAGGTTTCTGCCGGAACGCTTCTCGCAAGGGCGGCGGCAAAGGCCCGTGACCATGGGCTGAGCGGCATGGAATTTGCTTCCGGTATTCCGGGGACAATGGGCGGCGCTATCGTCATGAATGCCGGGGCATATGGCGGAGAAATGAAGCAGATTGTAGAATCCGTGGAAGTAATGAACATGGAAGGGGAAATTCTAGTTCTGGATAACGATACGATGGAATTTGGATACCGTACCAGTGTGGTAAAAAGCCGCCCGTTTATCGTGCTGGATACCGTTCTTGCCCTGAACAAAGGAAACAAGGACGAGATCGGCGGCAGGATGGACGAACTGGCAAAGCAAAGAAGGGAAAAGCAGCCGTTGGAATATGCCAGCGCCGGAAGTACTTTTAAGCGCCCGGAAGGATATTTTGCGGGAAAATTAATTATGGATGCAGGGCTGCGCGGATTTGGCATAGGCGGCGCTAAGGTTTCGGAAAAGCATTGCGGCTTTATTGTCAATACGGGAAATGCCACTGCAGAGGATATCAGAGAGGTGATCGAGGAAGTACAGCATTGCGTAAAGGCAAAGTTTGGAGTGACGCTGGAAAGGGAGATCATTTATCTGGGTGATTTTTAAGGTTCATGCCGGCCGGAAGGCATTGGAAGGCGAAATGAGGGATGAGCCTGACGGATACGGAGGAAAAACAGAGAGCATATGAGATTTGTAATCGTAACCGGAATGAGCGGCGCAGGAAAGCTGACGGCGATAAAACTGCTGGAAGATGTAGGATTTTACTGCGTAGACAATTTGCCGGTACCGTTGATTGAAAAATTTGTGGAATTGATTGTGACTTCCAGTTCGGAAATCAATAAGGTAGCGTTGGGGCTTGACGTCCGTGCGGACCAGCCCTTTGAAGAAGCGTGCCGTGTATTGGACAATTTGAAAAAAAGCGGTTATAAATATGAAATACTTTTTATGGATGCTTCCCAGCATGTTCTTATGAAGCGCTATAAAGAAAGCAGGAGGCTCCATCCGCTCTCCCCGGAGGGAAGAGTAGAGGATGGCATACGAAAAGAAAGGGAAATACTCAAGTCGATAAAAGAGGATGCGGATTATGTCATCGATACGTCTAATCTTCTGACGAGGGAACTGAAAGAAGAGATTGACAGAATATTTGTCAGGAATGAAGAATATAACAGTCTTATGGTGACGATCCTTTCTTTCGGTTTTAAAAACGGCATTCCGGCGGATGCGGATCTTGTATTCGATGTGCGTTTTCTTCCCAATCCTTATTATATCGATGAATTGAAATTGCAGACAGGAAATGATAAGGCGGTACAGGATTATGTGATGGGCTTTCCGGAATCGGAGGAATTTATGAAGAAACTGGAAGAAATGATACATTTTCTGATACCGAATTATGTAAAAGAAGGAAAATACCAGCTTGTGATCGGAATTGGATGTACGGGCGGAAAACATAGAAGCGTGACTCTGGCAAACGAATTGTACAAGCGTATGAAAGATAAAGGGAATTACGGCCTTAAGCTTTACCACAGAGATGTGAAACAGGGGCTGTAAGACGGTGAGCCAGGGGGTGCCTTTGAAAGGAGTATGGTCGGAAATATGTCTTTTTCGAGCGAAGTGAAGGAAGAGTTGGCAGGACACGTCAGTTCTTCGCGACATTGCCAGCTGGCAGAGCTGTCCGCGGTCATCTGTTTCCTCGGAAGGGTGGAAATGGGCGGAAAATCCGGGATACGGCTTGGTATTCAGACAGAAAATGAAACAGTTCTAAGAAAATGCTTTACATTATTGAAAAAAACCTTTAATATAGATGGAGATGCTTTGCAGTTTCCCCGTGAAGAAGGAAAAGGACATACATATGTTACCATTACGGAGGACAGCGGCGAGGCGGATAAAATACTTCAGGCGGTTAAAATGAGAGGGCCGGATGGCGGAGAAAATACAGAGGCCGTAAAGGTTAATCCATTGTTGATAAAGAATGCCTGTTGCAAAAGAGCTTTTTTAAGAGGTGCTTTTTTATGTATAGGTTCTATGAGCGATCCTGAGAAGAGTTATCACCTGGAATTTGTCTGTACACATCAGGAAAGTGCGGAACAGTTAAAGGAACTGATACAGGGCTTTGGAGTCGATGCTAAAATTGTCATCAGAAAAAAATATCATGTAGTATATTTAAAGGAAGGCGCAGGGATCGTCGATCTTTTAAATATTATGGGGGCGCATATTTCTTTGATGAACTTCGAGAATTACCGTATCGTAAAAGAAGTGCGTAACTCCATTAACAGAAAAGTAAACTGCGAAACGGCGAATATTACCAAGACAGTAAATGCATCATCCAAACAGATAGAGGATATCCTCCTCATAAGAGAACATTATGGATTTCAAAATCTACCAGACAACTTAAAAGAAACGGCAGAAATAAGATTAGAATATCCGGATGCAACATTAAAAGAGCTGGGACAAATCTTAAGTCCGACAGTTGGAAAGTCGGGAATGAATCATAGACTGAGGAAATTAAGTGAAATCGCTGATAGGCTTAGAAATTAAAAGGAGGAGTATTATTATGATTGAAAAGAGCATGCAGGTGCAGCTGCCGTCAGGAATGGAGGCAAGACCGGTCGCGGTGCTGGTTCAGGTGGCCAGCAAGCACGAATGCACGGTGTACATTGAGTCCGAAGGCAGAAAAGTAAATGCGAAAAGCATTATGGGAATGATGAGCCTTGGACTTGACAGCGGCGAAACAATTACTGTTATTGCGGACGGGCAGGATGAGAAGCAGGCAGTAAAGGACATCGAGGAGTACTTATTAAAAGGAAAAGTCAGCTAGGGTGAAAGGGAGCATGAGCGGGCGCAAAAGAGCGTCTTCGGATGCTCCCGTTTTTAATGCCGGATTGTGCGTCTAATGGCATGAGGCATAAGAAAATAGGATATTGAGGAGAGCAGAGGTATTGCCATGGAAGAAACAAGAATACTATTTGTTTTTAATCCCCGGGCGGGAAAGGCGAAAATAAAGAATAAGTTATGCGATATTATCAATATTTTTGCAAAAGCGGGATACGAAATCACGGTATACCCTACGCAAAAGGAAGGAGATGCCGTGCGGGCTGTCCGGGATAAGAAGGAAGATTATGACCTGGTGGTATGCAGCGGAGGGGATGGCACATTAGACGAGGTGGTGAACGGCATGATGAAATGCCAGAAGCAGATTCCCATCGGCTATATACCGGCGGGCAGTACCAATGATTTTGCAAAAAGCCTCGGGATACCAAAGAACATGGTGAAGGCTGCCGAAGCCATTGCAAATGGCCGGGACTACGCCTGTGACATAGGAGAAATCAACGGAGAGAGCTTTGTTTATATCGCTGCTTTCGGCATGTTTACGGATGTGTCTTATGAGACCAGCCAGGAGATTAAAAATGTACTGGGGCATATGGCTTATATATTGGAAGGAATGAAACGCCTTTCTTCTATTAAATCCTATCGTTTCAAAATAACTTATCGAAACAGAACGGAGAAGGAAGACGAGGAAGGGAACCATAGGGAATGGACCGATAAGGACGAAGTGATAGAGGACGAATTTATTTTCGGCATGGTGACGAATTCCATTTCGGTAGGAGGCTTTAAACGCATTACAGGAAAGTATGTGGAACTGGATGATGGGGAATTTGAAGTAACATTGATCCGCAAGCCATCCAACCCGTTAGAGTTAAATGCAATTATAGCCGCGCTGCTGAACCGCAGGATCAATACGGATCATATGTATTGTTTTAAAACGGAGAAAATAGTTTTGGAATCCGAAGAAGAGATTCCATGGACTACGGACGGGGAATTTGGAGGCTGCCATAAAAAGGTGGAAATCACAAACAGAAAACAGGCGGTGAAAATAAGAATACCGGAAAAATAAGAAACTATTTCCTTTTTAAAAAGAATGTATTATAATAAATGCAGGTTATTTTAAAAATTCACATGGAGGTAAATAAAATGTTAGTATCAGCAACAGAAATGCTTCAAAAAGCAAAAGCTGGCCACTATGCGGTAGGACAGTTCAACATCAACAATCTTGAGTGGACAAAGGCAATTCTTTTGACGGCTCAGGAAAATAATTCCCCTGTTATTCTTGGCGTTTCCGAAGGAGCAGGCAAGTATATGGGCGGATATGATGTAATCGTTGGCATGGTAAACGGATTGATCAAAGATCAGAACATCACGGTTCCGGTAGCTCTTCATTTGGATCACGGCAGCTATGAACACTGCTATAAATGTATCGAAGCGGGATTTTCCTCCGTTATGTTCGATGGCTCCCATTACCCGATCGATGAAAATGTAGCGAAAACAAAAGAAGTTGTTGCAGCAGCACATGATAAAGGTGTTTCCGTGGAAGCGGAAGTTGGTTCTATCGGCGGAGAAGAAGACGGTGTTGTAGGTATGGGCGAATGCGCAGATCCGAAGGAATGCAAGGCTGTTGCAGACCTCGGTATCGACTTCCTGGCAGCAGGCATCGGCAATATCCATGGCAAATATCCGGAAAACTGGAAAGGTTTGTCCTTTG
This sequence comes from Lachnospiraceae bacterium 28-4, assembly GCA_000403275.2. Classification (GTDB taxonomy): domain Bacteria; phylum Bacillota; class Clostridia; order Lachnospirales; family Lachnospiraceae; genus Kineothrix. The sequence goes on along the minus strand of KE159599.1, from coordinate 1,058,958 downwards.
AAACATTGGATGCGATCCAGCAGCTGACAGGCGAAATGCCTCTGGTACTTCACGGCGGTACAGGCATCCCGGCGGATATGATCCAAAAAGCGATTTCCCTGGGCGTAGCTAAAATCAACGTAAATACTGAATGCCAGCTTTCCTTTGCAGCGGCTACACGTAAGTATATTGAAGATGGAAAAGATCAGCAGGGCAAGGGATTTGATCCCCGTAAGCTGTTAGCGCCCGGCTTTGAAGCGATCAAGCAGACGGTAAAAGAAAAAATGGAATTATTCGGTTCCGTAGGCAAAGCTTAAAAACAGAGTTGATATAAAGCAGCAAATAATGGGCAGAACGCTTGGCGGGCTGTCCGTTATTTGTAGTATGAGGGAGAAAAAGGATGAATATATTTCGAGAAATGTCATTGTCCGTTTATAGTTTTAAGAGCTATAAGGAATTTCTGAATAATAGGAAATCGAAGGTTTTCTTATTTGCCATTGTCGTTATGCTCATTTATTTTGTGCTGACCATTATCGTTCCATTTTTCCAGCTGGGTTCGGGGCTGGGGGCTATGATTCGGGAAGAAGTGCCGGATTTTGAACTGAGCAATGGGGTTTTATGGGTAGATGAAATAGTGCAGATTGATGACGGCAGTAACTGCATTTGGGTGGATACGAACCCGGATGAGGTATTTTATGATGCGTCGGAGATGGAGTCATATTATGCCGGTTATATCAATGTTATACTGATGGATTCTGAGAAAGTAATTATAAAAAATTCCAGCAGCGCGATGCAGCAGTATCGGTTTGACGAATTAGGAATCAATTTTTCAAAAGATGATCTTGAGGCATTGGTGCCTTCCATGTATTTTATTATTGTAGTTGTCATGATTATTACGTATGTCGTTATGACTATGCTGTTTTTCTTCGGCGTTTTGTTTGTGGCCCTGATCGGGATGATCGTGGCATCCTCTATGAAATACCAGCTCACCTTCGGGCAGTTGTATTTGCTTGGCATTTACAGCAGGGTGCTTCCATTGCTGATTAAGGCCTGTGTTTCATGGCTGCCCTTTACTATTCCGTATTTCTGGATTATTAATTTTGGCATCTCCGTTGTTATTCTTGGAGTAGTGATTAAGGGGATGAAGACGGATTTGCTCCAGCAGCAAATGAACCAGGGAAACCAGGGGAATCATTATTCGTTTGATGACAGGACATGGATGTAAATAGAAGAAAAAGTTAAGGAAATCAGCTTTTCATGCCACACATGATTTTTCCGGAAAATGGCTTGACATTATATTTTTGATTTGCTATACTACAACAATAAAAGATAAGGTTGTAACTCCTCGGAGGCATCACTTATAGTACTTAGAGTATTAGAGTGTGTCTGCGAGGTTTTTTTGTTTAGGAAAATTGTATCTGTTTAGAGGAAAAATTATGAGGATTATAAAAAAAATCAATAATAATTTTGCACTTGCTGTAGATAACAATTTAGAAGAGCTGATTATCTATGGTAAAGGTGTTGGTTTTCCAACGATGCCTTATGAATTAAAAGACTTATCAAAGATCGAACGAACATACTACAGTGTAGATATAAGAAATATTTCTTTGTTCGATCATATAAGTGATGAAATCATTCTGGTTTCTTCTGAGATTGCCGATGTCTGCCGGAATCAGATAGATACTTTGTTTAATCCTAATATGGTATTTACCCTTTCGGATCATATTGCATTTTGCGTTGAGAGGATGGAAAAAAATATTCATATACAATATCCAATGACTTATGATTTGCAACAGATTTATGCGAAAGAGTTTATGATTGCCCAAGACGCGGTTAAATTAATTAATTATCGTTTGCATACGGCCATTCCGCGTACGGAAGCGGCAGGTATCGCAATTAATATTATTAATAATGAAATGACTCCCCATAAGCATCAGGAAATTTTAGATGCTGAAAAAATTATTGAACATATTACAAAAATTGTTGAAAATGCTTTTGGCATATCCATCAATCGGAATACGGCAAATTATGCCCGTTATGCTACACATATACATTATTTTTTACAGCGGCTTACCAAAGGAGAATGTATAGAAAGCGGGAATAGTGGGTTGTTGGATGCTATGATAGAGCAGTGTCCGAAGGAATATTCCGCGGCTGTCATTATAGTTCGGTATCTGGAAAGTAAGTTTAATCAGAATATTCATAAAGAAGAAATGCTCTATCTGATACTTCATATTAATCGTGTCTGTTCAAGGGAAAATTGTGACCAGGAATCATAGAGATACATTTGGCAATTACAGATTGATCGCGACAGTCTGTTTGTATAAAAACGAAGGAGAAGGAGAAGTTTATGTCTAAAAAATATGAGAGTTTGGCAAAAGATATTTTAAGGCTGGTTGGCGAAGCTTCCAATATTACTCAACTGGCTCATTGCGCAACACGCTTGAGGTTTAATATTAAGGATAAATCCTTGATTGAGAAAGAAGCGATCGAAGAGCTTGATGATGTTATGGGAACATCATGGTTTGGTGATCAGTTCCAAATTATTATTGGCATGCATGTAGGGGATGTCTATGATATTTTGTGCGAAGTCGGTGGTATTGCAAGAGCTGATGCTATTAAGGAAAACTTGGATGAAAAAGGTAAATTTTCCATTGCAAAGGTGTTTGAAACTATTTCTGCCAGTTTGCTGCCGGTTGCGATTTCCTTAATTGGCTTTGGTATGATTAAGCTATTGCTGACTGTTCTTCCAATGATGCATCTCCTGACAGCGGAAAGCCAGACTTATCAAGTGCTTTCGTGGGTATCGGATACAGCATTCTATTTCCTGCCGGTGGCAGTAGGATATACCACGGCGGTAAAATTTAATGCAACTCCGTTGATGGGAGTTTTTGTAGGGGCAATTTTAATTAATCCGACTTTTGTGGCAAATGTTTCCGGTGAAGTGCCGATGTCAATTTTTGGGGTGCCTGTTTATGCGGGCACATATACTTCAACTGTATTTCCTGCGTTTCTTTCGGTGGCAGTTTTGGCATGGGTGGAAAAAATGCTAAAAAAACTGATAAAGAATGAGATTCTGGATTCATTGCTCCGGCCCCTTCTTACTTTGCTTATTATCGTTCCGCTCTCGCTATGTGTTTTAGCTCCGGCAGGCTCGTTTATTGGGAAATATCTGGCGGCAGCCTTAATGGGGTTATATGATCTGACAGGCTTTTTAGGAGTGGCAATTTTCTGTGCTGTACTGCCTTTCCTGATTGTTACGGGAATGCATTATTCCTTTATGCCTTATTGGCTGGGATCGATTGCTACCTTGGGTTATGAGCCAATTTATTTGCTGTCAAATATTATTTATAATATTAATATTGGTGTGGCATGCTTGGCCTTATCTTTAAAGACAAAAAATAAGCAGTTAAAAGCATTGGGAATTTCCTGCGGCACGACCTCTATCTTAAGCGGTACTTCTGAGCCGGCATTGTTCGGTGTTTTGCTGAAAAATAAGAGTGTGCTGTTTACATCTATGGCGGGCTGTTTTGCGGGGGGAGCCATTGCCGGTTTGTTCAAGGTTGTTGTATATAATATTCCTGCAAATTGGGCTTTGTTTGCTTTTCCGATTTTTGTAGAAGAGACAGGGAAAAATTTGATTTATGCGGCTGTTGCTATAGTTGCTGCATGTATTACTACATTTGTATTAACTTGCCTGTTTTATAAAGAGGAGAAAGAATAAGGAGGATGATTTTTATGAAAAAAGTGCCAGAAGGATTTCCAGAAGGCTTTCTTTGGGGTGGGGCTGTGGCGGCTTGCCAGATTGAGGGAGCATGGAACGAAGATGGAAAGGGGATGTCAACTTCTGATATCCATGCTTATGATGCAGATTTAATTCATAAGTATAACAAGGCTTCTGATCCTGATAAGCGTGAAGGCGGGGGAACAAGAGCTGATGTAGAAGCATTGATCAGAGATACTGATTCTTATTTTCCTAAGCGTTACGGGATTGATTTTTATCATACGTATAAAGAGGATTTAGCACTTCTAAAGGAGATGGGGTTAAAGGCTTTTCGAACCAGCATTGCATGGGCCAGAATTTTTCCTAATGGTGATGATAAAGAACCCAATGAAAAGGGATTGCAGTTTTATGACGATCTCATTGATGAAATTATAAATTGCGGAATGGAACCGATTATCACTATGTCCCATTATGAGATTCCTATGAACCTTGTTTTAAAATATGGCGGCTTTGCAAATAGAGAGGTAGTAGGAATGTTTGAAAAATATGCCCGTACTATTCTGCAAAGATATAAGGGAAAAGTGAAGTATTGGATTGCATTTAATCAGGTGAATCTTCTTCCGGGAGTGTTGTTTGGAAGCGTTGGCTTGCTGGAGGATCAGGCACCGAAAGAGAAAATGGAAGAGTTAATGTATCAGGCGGTACATCATCAGTTTATTGCAACCGCTTTAACATGTAAAGCTGCAAAAGAGATTGATCCCAATATGCAGATAGGTGTAATGCTTGCAGGAGGAGAATCTTATCCTGCTACCTGCAAGCCGGAAGACATGGAATTTGCATTCAAGCATAATCGCATGAATTACTTCTTTGCCGATGTAAATGTCCGCGGGGAATATCCGGTCCATATGCTGCGGTATTTTAAACGGCATAATATTCAGATTATAATGGAAACGGGAGATGAAGCGCTGCTGAAAGAATATACCTGTGACTTTGTTGCATGTACAGGCTACTGCATGTTTACTCTGGATTCTTCAAAGTATGAACTCGAACCATTTAGCTGCATGAAATTTACGACAAATCCTTATACTCAGAATCTGGTTGTAGATGCTTTTGGAGCTACTTATTATACAATAATGCAGATGTGGGAGCGATATCATAAGCCAATTCTGATTGCGGAAGCTGGAATTTGCATGGAAGAAAAGGTAGAGGATGGTACAGTTCACGATGGATATAGGATTGATTACTATCGGCAGAATTTTGCACAGTTAAAGGAATGCATTATGGATGGTGCAGAAATTATAGCATATTGCTGTTGGGGGCCTATTGATATTGTGTCTTCCCGTTCTTCGGAAATGAGCAGACGCTATGGATTTATTTATGTTGACCGGGATAATTATGGAAATGGAACTCAAAAACGATTGAAAAAGGATTCCTTTTACTATTATCAAAAGGTAATTGCTTCAAATGGAAAAGATTTGGATTAGGTAAAAATTATGTTTCAAGTGTGGAAAAAAATAACACAGGATAAAGAGCTACCCCCTGTTTCCTGCGGTGATAATGATATTGTTGCAATGGCGGACGGAACCATGATTGATGTGGCATCTGTATCTGATCCGGTATTTGCCGGAAAAATGATGGGAGAAAGCACGGCCTTTTGTTATGAGGGAAGCAAAGTTGTGATTTGCGCGCCTGCCAATGGGGAACTGGCTGTACTCTTTCCCACAGGACATGCTTTCGGGATCCGTATGAAGAATGGCGCAGAGCTTTTGGTGCATATTGGTATCGGGACAGTCAATGCAAAGGGGGATGGTTTTTGCCTGTTGGATAAAAAGCAGGGGGATAAGGTACGTGCGGGAGAGCCGATTGTGGAAGTCTCGTTGAAAAAATTAAGTGTGCAGTACGATATGTCCGTTATGTTGATAGTGACGGATGACAATGGTAAGAAGATTCAGTTTCAGACAATGAATAAAGTGCAAAGAGGGCAAAAAATCATAAGGTAATATTGAAAAGGGTATTCCAAGGCATCATGGTATTTGGAATACCCTTTAAATAAAAGATAATCATCCGCCAGCGTTTTTAGAGTTCGTCCCCATTAACCGTCTCTTTGCCCGCTTTGACTTTGGAAATATATTCTTTTGTCATAGCGATAACCTGGCCGGACAACAGGCTGACGGCGATCAGGTTGGGCAACGCCATAAAACCGTTGAAAGTATCCGAAATATCCACTACCAGCTTTAAGGAAGCGTTGCAGCCGATGAAAATAATAAGGATGAAAACCAGCTTATAAACGGGAACGGCTTTCAGGCCGAATAAATATTCGATGCCCCGCTCTCCGTAATAGGACCAGCCAAGGATGGTGGAAAAGGCGAATAACATAACCGCAACGGAAATAAACCCGCCCCCGATGGAACCAAATACGGATTCGAATGCCGCGCTGGTAAGGGCGACGCCGCTTTTTAAAGTTTCCGGAAGATCCGTACCGACATATTTTGCGTATTCCGTATAATCATAAACGCCGGAGGTCAGGATCGTGAGCGCGGTCAGTGTACATACTACCAGCGTGTCCGCGAATACCTCAAAAATGCCCCACATTCCCTGAACGACAGGTTCTTTTACATTGGAAGCGGAGTGAACCATGACGGAAGAGCCAAGACCGGCCTCATTGGAGAATACACCTCTGGAAATTCCCCTTCTCATAGCGACCATAACGGTAAATCCTGCCAAACCGCCCCCTACGGAAGAAAATCGGAAAGCGTTGCTAAAAATAGCGCCGAAGGCTCCGGGAACGGCGGAAGCATTAGAGAAAATAACGATAAGGGCGCCAAGGATATATGTAACCGCCATAAAAGGCACTAATTTTTCCGTTACGGAGGCAATGCGCTTGATGCCGCCTACGATAACGAGGCCGGCCAGAAGCATAACGATGAGCGCAGTTGCCCATTTAGGAACGGAAAAAGAGTTATATAGTCCGTTGGCGATTTCGTTTCCCTGCGACATATTGCCTATGCCGAAGGAAGCTAAGACGCAGAAAATGGAAAAGATGACGGCGAGCCATTTCCAGCCCAATCCTTTTTCGATATAGATCATAGCGCCGCCGACCCAGTCGCCTTTTTCGTTTTTATAACGATATTTAATGCCGAGGGTATTTTCCGCATAATTTGTCATCATGCCAAGAAAGGCGGAAAGCCACATCCAGAAGATAGCACCTGGGCCGCCAAGTGCGAGGGCGATCGCCACCCCCGAAATATTTCCTACGCCTATTGTCGCCGCCAGCGCGGTACAGAGTGACTGAAACTGGGAAATGGCGTGTTTGTCGTCTGTTTTCCGTACATGTGCCGAATCTTTTTTGAAAAGCTGGAGAAATGTCACATCGATCCAGTATTTGAAGTGGGAGATTTGAAATACTTTGGTTCTTAACGTAAACATAAGTCCTACCGCAAGGAAAATAACGAGCATGACAGGCCCCCAGATAAAATTGTTCAGGACGCTGTTGATATTTGTTACGATTTGAATAAATCCATTCATACATTTTCATGGCATCCTGCGATACCATGATGCACCTCCTTCATAAAAATAAGAGCGCATGTTATTACGCTCTTTGTAATGAATATATTTTATTACGGTAAAGTGCCGTATGTCAATATGAAATGGAGCAAAAGTTTGAGAAAAAAGTCTTCTAAAAGGGAGGATGCCAGGTAAAGTTGACTTTACCTGGCATTTATTATGAAAAAGTTATTTAAAAAATCAATTAACTCTGGCTCTCATGTATTTATCTTATGAATTTAGTATATGAGAAAGAAATGTCTAAAGAATGATAATGAATTGAAGTTTTTTTTAAAGTAATATGAACAAAATATGAACTTAAACCTTTTCCGGTTCCGGATATTCGGTGCCGAAAGTTTCCACGGTGACAGTTTTCATGACTTGCGGAGCCATAGGGCGGTCGGAATAATCGGTCTTCGTTTCTGCGATATTGTCCACATGTTCCATGCCTTCGATGACTTTGCCAAAAGCGGCGTAGGCTCCGTCCAAATGGGGGGAATTCTTATGCATGACAAAGAAGTGTGGAGCCGGAAAGCCGCATATTTACTGGATATTTTATCACTTTTAGAGTTTGTTGACAACAAATTGACAACAATTTTTGTTTTGAATGGTACCGGATAATACTGTAACGCGGCACTTTGTAGTAGACGGAAAAAGCATTTTAATTTCGACAGTATAAACACCATTACGGCACTTTCTTTTCGCTGACCGCATACTGCTGTCAACTGAACTGTGCAGTCAAATAGAAATCTTCCTGCATGAATTGTGTGTACAATAATGCTGCCCGCAGCATGTGGACCGGACATGCGGGACAGTCTGGAGACAGGATTTGGAATTGTCTGAAAAATATTTCAGGCAGAATAAAGAGGTTCCTGCCTAATGTCATTAAGTTAGGCTTTGTAATACCGAAGTGATCACAGCGATTGCTTCGGTATTATTTTGCTTTTTTTGAAAAAGGTATTGACAAATCATCAAAAATGTGTGGCGGAGCCCTTGATGAAAACATACCAAGGAGGACTCCATGAAACATATCACACATATTAAGGCCAGCCTTAGGAAGGCCATCAGGCACATATCCGACCAGAAAGAACAATTCGTCTGGAACAGCAAAACCGATTTTACCCGCAGAAAAAAACTCGACTTCCCTACCATGCTGCGCTTCCTTCTCCAGATGGAAGGCAGCACCATCCGCAACGAACTCACCGATTATTTTCATGACAGCCCGGACTGCCCTTCCCCTTCTGCCTTCTACCAGCAGCGCTTAAAGATAAAGCCCGATGCGCTCTATATGCTTTTCCGTACTTTTACCGCCCAGTATAAAGGGACCCGCTGGAAGGGATACCGCCTGCTGGCTGTGGATGGGTCCACGATTTATACCCCCAGGAACGAAAAGGATGCTTCCTCTTATCTCTTTAACGGCGCCGGAAAGAAGGGATGGAACTGCGTACATATGAATGCCCTTTATGACCTTATGGACGGCCTGTATGTGGACGCGGCCGTCCATCCCGGGAAGAAGCCGGGGGAGCAGGCGGCGCTGAAGCCTATGCTGGACCGGCTCAGCGACCCGGGGCATTCCATCATCATCGGGGACCGCGGCTATGAATCCTTCCAGATGGTTGCCGACCTCGAGGCCCGCGGCATCCCGTTTGTCATCCGGGTCAAAAAGCCTTCCAGCAACTGGGGGTTCCTTGCAAAGGCAGACTTCCCGGAGCAAAAGGAGTTTGACCTTCCATTCACCTGCAAAATAGCCCATGCCAATTCCTTCAAGGGAAACAAGAGCCGCGCCAGAATGCTGGGGGAGGGATACCGGCCTGGCAACCGCTGCTTTTCCTATGTTTCCAAGGACTCCCCCACTTACCACTTCCAGCCCATGAGGGTGGTCAGATGCGGCAACGACCTGCAGGAGGGGGAACCGGTATACCTCCTTACGAACCTGCCGGAAGGACGCTTTGGCTTATCGGAAATCAAAGAGCTGTACAAGCTGCGCTGGGGGATAGAGACTTCTTTCCGGGAATTAAAATATGCCCTTTCGCTGCTCCATTTCCATTCAAAAAAGATGGACCTTATGATGCAGGAGATCTTTGCAAGGCTTACCATGTACAACTTCAGCCACATGATTACCAGTCAGTTGAAGCCTGAAGTGAAACCGGGGAAAAAACACGCCCGGCAGATCAATCATACATATGCGGCAAAAATATGCAAGGAATACTTCCGCAATAAAATCGGCCCATCCCATTTGAAAGCACTTATACTGCGCCATACATTGCCCATCCGCCCTGACAGGCATTACGAACGTAAGGCCAACAAAAAGCAGCCAAGGACTTTCCACTACAGGATATCATAATCAGATAAAATTTATAGATAAAATTCAGGCAGTGGAAACTGTCTTTTTGGCATGCAAAAAAGGGAGAAGAAAAATGCGAATTGTATGGTCTCAGTTATTCTCAAAGCCTAACTTAATGACATTAGGTTCCTGCCCTTTTTCAGAATTGTCCCCTGTTCTGAAACACTTCAAAAAACAGGTATTTAACGAATAGATGTCCGGATGCGCCAAAGCGTCGGTACCGGAAAGCCTCAGAGCTGCTGGTTGTTGACTGCGGCAAGAATGGTTTCCGGGTCAATGACCTGTTTTGCGGTCTGTTCGCCGATGATCAGGGCATCGGTCATCAGGTTGTCGATCATGCGGGCATTGCCCTAGGCGTAGCCGTGGACGGCGGACAAAGCAGCTTCGCTTAGGATGGAAAGGCTGCCGCCGGCGGTCTGTATCTTATGGGAGACATACTTTGCCACTTCCTCGTCTGAGAGACCCTCAAAATCATAATGGACAACGACCCGCTGGCGCAGCGCTTCGTTTACGGGCTTTGCAAGGGTGCGGTTAAAATAGGATTCCCCGCAGAGGATGAGGGAAAAGCAGTTTAAGGAGTCATAGCCGTGGTTCATGATCAGCTTGAGGTCATTAAGGATTGCCGGGGAGAGGTACTGGCATTCATCAATGGCAAGGCAGAGCGGGCGTTTTTTCTCATGGTAGAGATAGTATACCTGCTCCTGCACGGCGCGGAACATGGATAGGTTACAATAAACTGGACAGATTTTTTAAGGTCATATAATATAAAACCAGTAAGAAAAGGAGCAGCCAATATGACCGAATCAAAACAGAAAAGAAAACCTCGTAAGTACACAGATGAATTTAAACAGCAGCTGGTGGATTTATACCATTCCGGTAAACGAAGATGTGATATCTGCCGGGAATACGATATTGCCCATTCCCTGTTTGATAAATGGGTAAAGCAGACGGAAAACTCCGGCTCTTTCCACGAAAAGGACAACCGCACATCAGAGCAGGAAGAACTGCTAAAACTCCGTAAGGAAAACCGGCAGCTTAAGATGGAGAACGATATTTTAAAACAAGCGGCGCTGATCTTAGGACGAAAGTAAATGTGATAAAGGCCAATGCCCACAATACTCTGTATCAGCAATGTGCCGCGTCCTGCAGGTAAACAGAAGCACTTATTATTACGAAGCAAAACAAACGCCCGACGATTCAGAGCTCTCCTCTGAAATCACAGAAATTTTCAAGGCAGGCCGTAACAATTACGGCACACGCAAAATAAAGGAGGAGCTGATGAAAACAGGAAAACAGGTATCCAGACGCCGGATTGGATGGATCATGAAGCAGGAAGGCCTGGTTTCCAATTACACAACCGCACAATTTAAGCCGCACAAAGACACCTGCAACGAATCCAAAACAGGAAATGTCCTGGACCGTCAGTTTCAGGACAGGGAATACAGGGACGTTGTAATAAGCGATTTAACATATGTAAGGGCAGGGACAGACTGGAATTACATATGTGTACTTGTAGACCTCTTTAACAGGGAAATCATAGGCTACAGTGCCGGAGAGCATAAAACGGCAGGACTTGTAAAAGAGGCATTCCAGAGTGTGGAAGGAAGTCTACAGGATATCCGCCTGTTCCATACTGACCGTGGAAACGAATTCAAAAACCAGACAATCGAAGAACTGCTGGAGGCATTTGATATAGAACGTTCCCTGAGCCATAAAGGATGCCCTTATGATAATGCGGTAGCAGAAGCGACATTTAAGATTATAAAAACAGAATTCGTATGGAATGAAACATTTGCAGATCTGAAGGAGCTGAAATTGAAGTTATGGGATTATGTGAACTGGTATAACCATCACAGAATACATTCCGCTTTGGGATATCAAACACCGGTACAATACAGGGAAAACAACCTTAAAAAAGTTGTCTAAAAAAGTGTTGACAATCCATTTGCTTTCGACACTCCCAGAGGGTGTGCCGGTGTTCCGATAGCTTAGGCAATCTGTTTGGAACACATACAAAATACCGTGATAGAAAGAAGTTGATATTAGTTGACTATTCTTGTTAATAACTATAGAAAAAATATGGAGTTGGATAAAAAGTAAGGACTGGGAATAATCTCCTTTTTACAATAGAACATATGTTTGTTATATTATATAAATAAATGTATGGTATGAAAAGAGGTGAAAAAATGGGAGATCAGATTCTTGAAGGAGTATATCATACAGAAGCAGTCAATATTCCAATCCAGATATTGTCTGTTACAGACCGTGATGGCAGGATAACACCTTTATGCTTCCGGCTGGAAACAGAAGAACATGAAATCAAAAAATTCCTGATAGAAGATATTATATCGCGGGGGGAAAAGAATTATGTTGGAATAAAAGAAAAACAGTTTGTATGCAGAATTAAACAGGGGGAAATGAACAGGACGTTGGAAATGAGATATAATATAGCAACCCAGAAATGGCGGATCTTCCAGTTTCTGTAACATGAGGCCTTATATATTTCATATAGACGCAAACAGTGCCTTTCTTTCCTGGAGTGCGGCATACCGGGTGAATATATTCGGGGAAAGGACGGATTTGCGTCTGGTTCCGAGCATCGTAGGAGGAGATCAGGAAAAACGGCATGGGATTGTTCTTGCAAAAAGTATACCGGCTAAAAAATATGGCATCAAGACCGGTGAAGCCATTGTGACAGCAAAGCAAAAGTGTCCGGAACTTGTTGTGATACCACCTGATTATGGCTTATATGTAAGTGCTTCCAGAGCGTTTATCAAGAAGCTGAATCAGTATACGGATCAGGTAATCCAGTACAGCATTGATGAGGCGTGGGCCGTATTTGACGGATATGAAAAGCTGTACGGGCAGGGACAGATGGTGGCCTTTGCATATAAACTAAAGGATGAGATAAAGGAAAAACTGGGGGTTACAGTCAATATCGGGATATCAACCAATTTCCTTTTATCGAAAATAGCAGGGGATTTTTCAAAACCGGATAAGGTGCATACGCTTTTCCCGGAAGAGATAGAAAAGAAGATGTGGCCGCTACCTGTCTCGGAATTGTTTTTTGTGGGAAAAGCGACTACAGCAAAGCTGCATAGGCTGGGAATTTATACGATCGGGGAGCTGGCGCAGGCAGATGAGGAAATGATCCAGGCACATTTAAAGACACCGGGGAAGATCATACAGGGATATGCCAGAGGAGAAGATCTGCAGCCCTATATGTTTACCCATGAAGCAAATAAAGGGTATGGGAACAGCCTGACAGCGCCAGTGGATATTGTGACGGAAGAATACGCGCGGCATTTAATGCTCTCCCTCAGCGAAACGGTTGGAATGAGACTGCGGAGTGACTATGTAAAGATAAGGGTGGTCAGCGTGCATATCACTATCTGTGAGTTTCAGTATGCTAATAAGCAGATGCAGTTATTGACGTCCACTGATGTGACGGAAGAAATTTATGAGGTAGCATGTAAGGTGTTTAAAAAGCTGTGGGATGGAAGAGTGCCGATCAGACAGATTGGGGTGCATACTTCAAAGGTAGAAAGTGATACCGGACGGCAGTACAATCTTTTTGACCTACAGAAATATGACAGGCTGGAAACCGTGAATAAAACCGTAGATAAGATCAGGGAAAAATACGGCGAGAATGCTGTGTTCAGGGCGAGTTTTTTGAAGGGCAATGTGGCCCATATGAGCGGCGGCCTGGATAAGGAGAGACGCAGCGGGGTAACATTAGGAATAGATGTGGAACGCGAGAAAGTGAGGAATCTGTGAAACAGACAGATAGTGTTATGACAGATGTACGGATTATGGCTTTATTATAGAATCGGGGGATTAGTGATGTGCGGCGTATTTTATGTGGATGATGATACGATGAGGGAAATAGAGAAGATTGCCAGAAAGATTGACCAGAAACTGGCAACAACGGGAGATGTGCGCCCATCCCAGCCAGCTCTTATTTTGCGGGCAGATCATGATGAGATAGTATCGGAGGTATTAAAATGGGGATATGAAGCGCATGGGAAGAAATCGCTGATCTTCAATGCCAGGTCTGAAACGGTACAGGAAAAACCCATGTTCCGGTGTGATTTTGAAAGGCACCGCTGTCTGATCCCGGTGAATAGATTTTATGAGTGGAAACGGATAGATAACAAGAAGAAAGAGAAGTATGAGTTCTATTCGCCGGAGAAGATCATGTATCTGGCAGGGATATGTCACAAAGATCCGTCGGGGGACAGATTTACGATTCTTACCTGCGAAGCGGTAGGGTGTATGGCTGGAGTACATCACAGAATGCCACTGATCTTGGAAAGGGAAGATATGGGAAATTGGCTGTTTTCGCAGAAAGAGGCAATAGAGTTGTTGAAAATGCATTTTGAAAGATTGCAGAAAAAGAAATGTGCGGAAGCGGAGTATCAGCAGATGAGTTTGTTTTAAATAGTTTATCTGCTGATAATTTAAGAAAATACGAAAAAGGACACGATCTACCTTTTAGGGTTGAGAAAGGAGGGATTGGCACATATTTGAATTCCGTATCCCCCTGCAAGCCCGATTCCGGAGGAATCGGAGCCTGCTAAGTTTGTTTTCGACAATCCCGAAGGACGTGTCGGTGTTCCGATTGCTTAGGCAATCTGTTTGGAACACATACAAAATACCGTGGTAGAAAGAAGTTGATATTAGCTGGCTTTCTGTATATAATTGTATTGAATGAATTCGATGAAAGAACAGGTTTGATGCTTACTTTGAGCTAATTAGTATTTCAATAAATTCGTGATAATTACGTGAATTTAATAATCTTTTTACAATGTTCTGATCCTCAAATCGTTCCAGAAGATTGGAATAAATATACTTGAAATCTTTTCTCTGATTGTGATTTACACCAATCATCATAATAAGTTGTACATCAAATAAGCCCCATTTCATGGGTTTTTCGTTGATGATAATGAAGCTAATATTTTTTTCGGTGGAACAAACAATGGAGTGGGGGATTGCCACTTTATTGTCAAAGCTGGTATGCGTAATTGCTTCTCGCTCCAATACGGATGCAGTAAATTCTTCGGGAGCAAATCCCATCTCAATAATTTTTTGTGCCATATACTGAATCATTTGTTCTATGGAATTTTCATAATGGTTTCGTTCGAATAAACGGGGATCAATAAAATCCTGCAGTTTCCCCTTAAAATCCTGGTTCTTATTTTTGGATAATAAGTTTTCGCAATAATTTCGTATTTTATCAAAATCTCTGTCTGTAATGATAGCATGCGTTTGCACCATGGGAAGGAAATCACCCTGCTTGCCAGAATCTGTAGCATTAATAATCAGATCATAATAAATAGGGTTAACATCATCAATAGTATTCATAACATCCAGAATCTTACAATTTCCGTTAAGCTTTTTATTTAGAACTTCTAAAGAATATTGGCTATGATAGTTGTAATAATTGTTTATAACAAGAACTGCTTTTAAGGTGTTGCTTTCATCTATTTTTTTCTCCAGAACAGCACCAATATGCAGAGAAATAAGCGTAATTTCGTCCCTGCTAAGGTGGTAGCCGAAAGATTTTTTAATCTGTTGTGTAACATAGACAGCAACATCGTAAATCAAAGGATTTTGAATAAAAATCTCATCTGACAGAGGTGTAGTAAAGGACATGTTATGTTTGCATCGAAACAGCATATTGGATAAATGCAGGGTAAAAAAACTAACAAAATCTTCATCATTCAAATCAATAGAATAGACGTCGTTTACTTTTTGGATAATATTATTTACAAAGCAAATGAGATTGCTGTCTACAACTTTGGATAGATCAATCGTTTGATTGATATTTATACTGCTGGTTTTTGCAGCAATGATAAATGCTAATTGCTGAATTTCAAATTCATTGATTTCCATAGGACAGCGTTCGATTATTTTTTCATAAATGGTTTTTGCACAATTATGCTCGGTGGTATCAAAACCAACTATATCATAGAGAGGTTTCTCTAGCAGATACTGACTGATTTTTATTCGAGCTATATTGATAATCACATGGATCAGAATGCTTCGGAATGCATAATCCGAGGCGTAAAGATTCTCTTTTTTTAATGCGGCAGATATAGTAGACTGAATAAAAGCCTGAGATACTTTTAAAAAATTGCACAGTGATTCCACAGTCAGTTCCATAGAGACGGCAGAATCCGATGACAGATAGTGAGAAATCAAACTCCGCTTATCTTTTTCATTACCGATAATTTTAACAATTCCATTTTTCCGGTTTAAATGTAGATTAAAAAGTGCAATTTTCTTTTTGACTCTGATAATATCCTTTTCGATTGTTGAATAACTAATATAAATAGTGTCAGCTAGATCGTAAAGATCAATTCCTGAATTAGCTAATATGATTTTTTCAATGATATAATTGATTCTGTCCTCTGATGAAGCAAAGTTAAATAGGTTTGTTTCATCGTCGGGCTCTTGTGTTTTTTCAGATGCAACCAATCTATATCCATTTTCGTCGGCAATGATTTTTTCACCACAGTCACGCAAGGTCTTAATATAATTCCTTATAGAGCGATCTGAAACGGATAATAATTCGGCTAATTGTTTAGCGGAAATGGATTTATTTGAATTTTTTAGGATTTCTATTAGTTTTTTATAGTTATTCATAGCAATTCCTTCTTTTTTTTAATATTATCATAGAAGTATCCGATAAGATTGTCCAATATACTTTTTCCTACCCAATCAGGAAAAGGGAGGATAGAATTTTATTTTGAAATCAGTAATAATGATACCAACAACTCTTTTTCGAGAATAAAAAACGATAGAAAGAAGGAAAGAATAATGAGAATTTTATTTATTTGTGGCAATGGAGTATCCAGTGGTATGATTGCAACTCGTACAGTCAAGGCAGGCGAGAGCCAGGGGTATGATGTGACGACAGAAGCGTACAGCTATGCGGAGTTATCCGAGGTGATTGATGACTTTGATGTAATTATGGCAGCTCCTCAGATGAAATGTAATGAGGATATGATTAAGGAGATCTGCGAAGAGCATGATAGAAAATATGCAATCATTGATAATTATGTATTTTCTACCTTGGATGGTACAAAATGTTTTGAAGTAGCAAAGAACTTATTGGAAAATTAAAAAAGGAGGTAAAACAAATGAGCTTTTATGGTAAATTACAGGAGTGGTTGGCAGGGCCCTTTACACAAAAGATGCAGAAGTTTATGCAGAACCCGTACATGCGTGCATTACAGACATGCTTTTCTACGATTTTGCCGATGATTATGGTGGGCTCTCTGGCAAGCTTGATTAATACATTTAGGAATTTTTGGGATTGGATACCGGACTTAAGCCTGATTAATTCTTTTTCTTTTGGATTGATTTCGCTTTTTATGGCATTTTTAATTCCTTATAGTGTCATGGAAAGTAAAAAGCTTCATAAACAAAAAATGATTACAGGTTTTGCATCCATATCAGCGCTGGTGGCGCTGGCAAATCCACAGTTCGTGGATGGCAATCTGGTAGTTAATTCCGGATATGTTGGCACCGGAGGTATGACGGTTGCATTGGTGCTGGGGCTGGTAATTGGAGCAATCTTTTCTACTTACTTTAAACATGGTTTGTTTAAGAAGAATACTTCACTTCCTTCTGTAGTTGTGGTATGGTTTGAATCCATTTTGATCGTATTTCTTTTGATTTTGGCATGTATGTTTATTGGGCAGCATTTTGATCTGTTTTCTCTGTTAGAAGTTGTGTTTGCGCCGTTGGCAAATATTGGGAATACATATCTTGGATTTGTGTTGTTATACATGATTATGGCATTGTGCTATTGCTGTGGTCTTTCTGCATGGGCAGTCTGGCCAATTGCATGTGCGCTGTATCTGACTAATATTGCTGCAAACGCAGCGGCTGTTGCAGCAGGCCAGCCACCGATTTATATTGCAACGGATGAGGTTGTATTTATGGGGTGGTGTTGTCTTGGAGGTATGGGGTGTACGCTGCCGCTTAATATTTTAATGCTTCGTTCCAAGTCAAAAAAAATTAATACTATTGGAAAGGCGGCAATTGCTTCTTCGATTTTTAACATTAATGAACCGGTTATGTATGGCTTGCCAGTTGTTTTGAATCCGGTTATGATGTTAGGATTTATGGTTGTATCCTTTATCATCCCGACAGTGACTTACATTGTATTTAAGCTTGGGTTGGTTGCGATTCCTGCAGTTGCCATGATGATGAACTTCCTGCCACAGCCTATTTCAACCTTTATGGTAAATAGTGATTTTAAGGGTATTATTCTTTGGGCATTGCTGTTCGTACTGGCATATTTTGTTTACCTTCCTTTCTTTAAAGCTTACGAAAAGCAGGAAATTGAGCGAGAGCAGGAAGAAGCGCAGGAAGAGGCATAAGTGATAAAAACTTTTAAATATAATATTTTTAGAGTAAAGGAGAATAAAGAATAATAATGGATAATGAAAAATTAATTCAGATATCAATGAAAGTGATTATGCATGCCGGTGATGCAAGGGATTATATCAGAAAAGCCGGTAGCAAATTGACACAAAAAGATTATGAAGGAATTGATGATTTGCTTAAAAAGGCTGGTGAAGAACTGGTTCTGGCTCATAGGGCTCAGACGGAAGTTCTTCAAAATGAAGCTAGTGGAAATGGAATTCAAATGACGGTACTATTTTCACATGCTCAGGATACCCTGATGACCATTGAGAGTGAAAACTATATGATTTCTACTTTATATCAGTGCCTGAAAAATATGGAGGAAAAATAAAATGCAAGAGAAAGGATTTAAAGAAGGCTTCCTCTGGGGTGGTGCAACCGCTGCCAATCAGATAGAAGGAGCTTACAATGAAGGTGGAAGAGGTCTGGCAAATACGGATTTTCTGAAATTTGTTGCTCCTAATGAGCGGAAAGTTGATGGCGCTACGTTTGCGCAGACATATGAATCTCTAAAGACAGCTATGGAACACGAGGAGCAGTATCAGTTTCCGAAAAGAAGGGGAAATGATTTCTATCATCGTTATAAGGAGGATATTGCCCTTATGGCAGAAATGGGCTTCAATGTTTATCGGATGTCTATTTGCTGGTCAAGAATTTTTCCAACAGGTTTTGAAGAGGAGCCGAATGAGGAGGGCTTGGAATTTTACGATCATGTATTTGACGAGTGCCATAAATATGGAATTGAACCATTAGTCACTATGCTGCATTATGATTATCCTTTGACCATTTGTGAAAAGTTAAACGGTTTTGAATCAAGAGAGACCATTGAATTGTTTGCAAAGTATGTCCGTACAATTGTGGGTCGATACCAGCATAAAGTAAAATATTGGCTGACTTTCAATGAAATCAATATGAGCCTTCAAAGTCTGTCTACCTGCTCGGGAGCAATGCCGGATCATTCGCTTAAGGGGCTTAATGAGGAACAGCTTACTTTTGAAGTAATTCATAATATGCTGTTAGCTAGTGCGAAAGCTGTTGCGATTGTACATGAGACGAATCCGGAGCTGCTTGTTGGTAATATGGTATGGAAACATTTATATTATCCCAAAACTGTAAAACCGGAAGATACATTGCAGCAGATGTTTGATATGAATCTCAATTACTACTTTTTTGATATTCAATGCAAAGGCGTGGTTCCATATTATCTGGATAGATATTTTCTGCAAAAAGGAATTACCAGAAATTATTCGGAGGAAGATTTAGAGAGCCTTAAAAAAGGAAAAGTGGATTTCATTTCCTGTAGCTGGTATATGTCAAACATATCTGAATATCAGGGAGAACCGATGAAGTTTACTGGCTTATTACCGGATATGACCAGAAATAATCCTCATCTGAAAATGACAGAATGGGGATGGTCTATTGACCCTGTTGGATTGAGAATAGATTTGAATCAATTGTATGATCGATATGGTCTTCCGATTTTGGTCTCGGAGTTTGGAATTGGCATGTATGAAGAGATGGATGAGAATCATAAGATTCACGATCAGGGACGTATTGATTTTGTGAAAGCTCATTTAAAGCAAATCAAGGAAGCGGTAAAAGATGGAGTTGATGTGATTGGTGCTACCTATTGGGGATGGATTGATGTGGTAAGTTCGACTACATCAGAGATCTCGAAACGCTATGGATTTGTATATGTAGATGCGGACGATTATGGAAAAGGCACTTATGATCGCTACCGGAAAGATAGTTTTTACTGGTACAAACATGTCATTGAGACGAATGGCAGTGAAATTTAATCAGTTATAGAATTTGAACAAAGCAGCAATGATCGAGGTGTTTAATTCGGAATTGCTGCTTTTTCCTTAACATTTCAAGGCATGGTACATTTCCATGATTCTCAAATTCTTTGATATAGTGTGATGAAACACCGGATTTTTCAACCGATTCTTCATAGGTCAGCTTCTGGCCGGTGCTAGCCTTCTTCAGACGGAATCCCATTTCCTTGTCAATTTTCTTAGTCCTTGCCATATATGCACTTCCATGTATAGTGTATATTTCCCATTTTGCTTTAAAAATGCACTAATAATTCACTTTACCAAAGGGGTATAATGCACATGGCAGAACAGAAAGACTTTGGGTACGTTTAGGGGAGTTTATGTGTTATGAACAGTTTAAAGGATATTTTTATGACATTTGGAGTATATTCTGCTTTTGACGTGGAAAGGAACTTTTATAGTTTGTTTTGATGGCAATATAGCAAGCTATAACCTAAAAAGTGAACTATGCACACTTATAGCATGTGGAAAAATTAGAATATCAGATATGAATAACGTCCAACGGACACCAGCCTGCCAGGGCGTTTTTTATATATTTCTAAAATTTTTTAGAAAATCGGCATTCCATGAACGCTCTGACAATTTCCATTCGTGCTATGGAGTGAAAGGGAGATATTTCACTCTGTTCAGGTGGGTACGGAAGGAGGTGAACTCTTATGGAGGAATCTTCTTCCGAAAAGCAGTTAAGAATTAAGAAACAGTTTGACAGCTTTTACAAGACCGTACTGAAGAATGAAATGATTGACTATGAACGTGCAAGAAGCTATAGGTTAAAGCATGAAATTTCTTTCTCGGAATTAACAGAAGGGGAGCTGGAACAGTTGAAAACTGATGATGAGTACATAGTGGAATCAGAAATGTTTCGTGTCCTTGATTATGACATCAAGGTAAAGGACGAGCTTATTGGCGAAGCATTGAAGTATCTGCCGGAGAAAAAGCGGAATGTTATTCTGCTATCCTTTTTCATGGATATGACAGATACGGAAATTGCAAAGCACATGGATTTGGTCAGGAGTACCATCCATCATCATCGTGTCAGCTCACTTCAGGCATTAAAAAAGATTATGGAAGGAATCAGAAATGGAGAAATCAAGTAAGTGTTCAAAATTGCTGCCCTACCATATCATAGCGGCAGCGGCTTCCGGCGATGTGGAAGCAATCAATAAGGTTCTGAAACATTATAAAGGTTATATTGCAGCTCTGGCTACGAGAAAGCTCTATGACGAATGCGGTAATCTGCATTACTGTGTTGATGAAACTTTACGTCGCAGATTAGAAACAAAGCTGATTACTAAGATATTGACTTTTGAAGTTGCATAACAGCAGGTCAGCGGTGTCCCTTTCCGTTGGCTGACTAGAGTGTATGCATATGTACCATGACAACTAAATATTGTATTGCATACAGGACATGAGGATATGTAGAGCCACTAAGCAGATGCGCAACGATGTACCTGTTCTGCCTTATGGCAGGGTGAACGTGAAGAAATGTTGAAAATGACATTGAAGCAAAGGTAAGAAGCGAATTAGATCGGGCAAAATATGTAGCAGTTACATGGGGCGATGAAACATATCTGTGATAATGATACTTCCGGGTTGCAAAGAGATTTGTAATCCGGTCAATTAAATGACGGTGCAAGACCGATGTGGGCAGAGTAATGACCTGTCACCTGTATGTATTTTTTTGAGTGGCTATTATCTGCTGATAAAAGGGTAGGACTTTTCCTGCCTATCTTTTTATTAGTAGATAATATCGAGGAAGGAGGAACATGAAAAACGCAGGTAATTTGAAAAAAATCGAAGTGATAAGTGTAGTTAAAGAAAAATATGGAAGAAAACGATTTGTAAGATATAAAACTGGTGCAGCACTTTATGATATGAGCCAGAGTAGTTTTGAAGACTTGGCAGAGAAAGCGGGTGCAAAATATAAGATAGGTAAAATGGTATTAGTGAACTGTGATATATTCGAGGAATATTTACTATGAAACACAACCTTCCGGGTAGCCCAAAAAGCGCAGACTGCCCCTGTCAAACTCAAAAAAGCTGATTTTAAACTTAACTGACAGGTTTATGCGGCAACTACTGGAGCTTCCCAACCAAGCGCTTTTAACTTTTTAAGGTATGCATTGATCTTGCGTTCCTTGTTGAACTGGTTGTAATAATCAGCTCCCAGATCCTTGAAAACAACACCATCCTTGAGGATGTGGTATATCGCAATGAGCATGGAATGGGCAACGGCCACATAGGCACGCCTTGTCCCTCGGTGGGCACTTATCCGCATAAACTGAGCATGGAAGTAAGACTTCTTGTTTTTTACAGCTGCATGCGCACAGGTGATCAATGTTGTCCGTAGTAGAGAGTTCCCTTTTCTGGTCTTTCCAGATTTTCTCTTTTTGGCGCTTTCATTGTCTCCAGGACACAACCCTGCCCAGGATGAAATGTGTTTATCCGTTGGAAAACGCTCCATATCCGTACCAATGACAGAAATGATGGCCTGGGCACTGGTATTGCCTATGCCAGTCACGTCCTGGATTGCCTGGGAAGCTTGCTTTTCCTCCGGTTTCATGAAGTTGTCAATCTCATCATCCAGATTTCTGATGTGAATATTCAGTTCGTCCAAATGGATGAGAAGTTCCTTCATCATCCGGCGCTGGAGAGATGACATGACACCATTGAGATCATCAATGATCTGCTCCCTGGTGGCTTTGAGATTATGGGCAATGACCTTCTGATTATACATCTCATCGTATTTTGCCTCATCGATGGGCTCCCCGGTAAGGAGATACTCCAGGATGCTGCGGGCGCTTTTGCCATTGATGTCAGATACGGTCCCGGACAACTTGATGTTGGCTCCTTCCAGCATCTTCTGGAGCCTGTTCAATTCTCTGGTACGTTCACCTACAAGGCTTTTGCGATAACGGACTAATTCCCTCAGTTCCCGCTGGTCTTTGTCGGGAATGTAACTGGGCTGAAGCAGACCGTGCTGTAAAAGGTCAGCGATCCATTCCGCATCTTTTACGTCTGTTTTTCGACCTGGAACAGCTTTCATATGGCGGGCATTGACCACCATGGCATTCAAGTCAGAAGATTCAAGGATGTTGTACAGAGGCTTCCAATAAGAGGCTGTACTCTCCATAGCGACCATTTCACAGCCGCCTTCTTTGAGCCAGTCAGCCAATGAGAGGAGTTCTCTGGTTGTTGCGCCAAACTCACGCACGTCCTGCTTTTTGCCGCATCGGAAGCAGGCAACGATAAGTTTTTTGTGAACATCAATACCACAACAATTGTCGTAAATTCTATCCATACTGGCACCTCCTGGTGGAATTTACGGCACGGTACTCTGTCTCTTATCATTTTACTATACGTCCTTTTGCCGTGAACCGGGGTTCTTAAATGGCTGGACAGGTGGTGGTGCAAATGAGAGTACCTGAAATCAGTTTAGAAAACGGGCTTCCAGCCCAAAATAAACACGATTTTTGCCGTTGCCATAAGTATAAATAACGGCACAAACAAAATCAAGAACCTATCGTCTGCACAGTTTCATTTATGGTGGTGCCAAGTGTGCGGGCATGGAGGTTTAGAAACTTTTCGTATGAGCAATAGAGAGTAAGTATGGAAAGTGAGTTTGCAAGAATAGAATTACAAATTACTAATTGCAGAACATAAATGTTGACTTTGCGTTCTGCAATTAGTATAATTGGGAAAAAGAGGAAGGAGGTAAAATGTAATGTCAAAAATGGGGAGACCAAAAGTTGCATCCCCAAGAAAAGTTTCGGCAGGCTTCCGAATGAAAGAAGAAGATTATGAGAAACTGAAACGATTTGCCTCTGAACACAATTTGACCCAAACAGAAGCTATTGAGAAAGGCTTAGATTTGTTATACCAACAATATCAGAAAGCCGAACACTGACTTGCAAACTCTCTTTCTTGAAGAATAGGAAGGAGAAGCATGGCAAAAGCAAGAAAAGACCTTAAAGGGAGAGCGCTTTGGAAAGGGGAATGTCAACGTGCATCTGATAAAAGATATGTTTATACGTATACAGATGCGTATGGGAAACGTAGAAGCGTTTATGCAAACGATTTAGCTGAACTCCGAAAGAAAGAACAGGGGTTAATGAAAGATCAGTTTGACGGAATTGATTCGGCAAAAGCCCGTAATATTACACTGAATAAGATGTTTGAGCGCTACATTGCTACGAAATATGATTTGCGTCCTAATACATTTCATACATACAAATATCTTTATTGGCATTATGTGGGAGAAATGCTGGGTAAGAAAAAGCTGATAGAACTTAGATATGCGGATATGGTTCACTTTTATTTTTATCTGATTGAGGAAAAACAGCTTAAAGTCCGTACTGTTGAGTATATCCATATTGTTCTTCATTCTGTATTTGAGATGGCGATTAAAGATGAAATTATCCGGCAGAACCCGACACATGGGATTATGGCGCAAATAAAGAAAAAAACGGGGTATTCACGAGAAACGAAAGATCCTTTGACAATGGCACCAGCAAAGATTTATGAATTTTACTGCCAATGATCCTGCTCATGTGAAATATGTACCATTGTTTACTTTTTATCTTGGTACAGGCTGCCGTATGGGGGAAGCGTTAGGACTGCGGTGGGATGATGTCGATTTTGAAAATCGCATTATTCATATTACCAACGCTGCTAAGTACCGTCCGGGAACAGACGATAAAGTACAATGGATGATTACGGAGCCAAAAACAAAGGCAGGTATTAGGGATATTCCTATGATTGATCAGGTATATGATGCTTTAAAAGCGGAATATAAGGTACAGCAGGAAAGAGGTTTCCCCACTCCTACAATAAGCGGAATGACTGGATTCATATTTGTGAATGAGGAAGGTAGACTGCGCTCCCCGGAGGCAATTAACAGAGCAATCGACACAATAACAAGATGGTGCAACAAAGAGGAAGAGCAAAAAGCTCAGGAAGAAAACAGAGAACCCATTATCATCCCTCATTTCAGTTGCCACGTTTTTCGCCATACGTTTTGCACACGATTTTGCGAAAATGAAACGAATATCAAGGTAATTCAGGAGATAATGGGCCATGCGAACATCTCCATAACGATGGATATATATGCCAAAACTACGGAGGAAAAGAAAAAACAAGTATTGGACGAACTGTCCAAAAACATGAAAATCTTTTAACATTGCAATTTAATATCTTCAAGGGAGTGTCTGACGCTGTTCTTCAAGATAAAAATTGACAACAATTTTGACAACAAATTTTATAAAAACCGTACTAATAGTACCGAATAATACTTTTTTGAAAAACTCTTTAGAGCTTCTCCGGTTCCGGATATTCTACACCGAAAGTATCGACGGTAACACTCTGCATTACTTGATTTTCAAGGGGTCTGTCGGAATAATCGGTAGCTGTTTCAGCAATGTGGTTCACTGCTTCCATACCCTCAATGACTTTGCCAAAAGCCGCATAAGCGCCGTTCAGATGGGGGGAGTTCTTGTGCATGATGAAAAATTGCGATCCGGCGGAATCGGGATGCATGCTTCTTGCCATGGAGAGAACGCCTTCTTCATGCTTCAGATTATTTTCCACGCCGTTCTGGGAGAATTCTCCTTTGATGCTGTATCCGGGGCCGCCCATGCCGGAACCTTCCGGATCCCCACCCTGTATCATAAAGCCTCGGATGACCCTGTGGAAGATAAGGCCGTCATAAAAGTTTTGGTTGATCAGAGAGATAAAATTGTTGACGGTATTGGGTGCGATTTCGGGATATAATTCCGCCTTGATGATATCTCCGTTTTCCATTGTGAATGTAACGATTGGATTTTGTGCCATTGTTTTGCTTCCCTTCTTTTCTGTTTTGCTTGATCACATTATTTTCAATAATGTATTATTTGCAATAATGTATTATCTGCGATAACATATATTTTAGATGATACGGACAGATTAGTAAATAGGAAGAACGGAGATTTCTGAGGGGATCGGCATGTTAAAAAAAGTGATTTTTCTTATAGTGGACAGGGAACAAGGCGCAGTATTAGAAAAGATGAAGAAAAATATGGGCATGGAAGCAGAGCGCGTTTTTTACGAGGATGCGGACGACTGGAGGGAAGATGGCATGGAAGGATGCGCGAAGGAGGATATCCTTTTTGTGACGGATTCTTCGGTTATGCTTTCCGAACTGCGGCAAAGAGGAGATTACGGGATTGCTTTTTTGCATGATCATAACCGGCAGGAGAATTTTTCCGGTGCTGCTTATGCGGTTACGGATATTGAGGATTTGGAATGGGAGTCCCTTGAAAAAGCATATCTGCGTCTGGCGGGAAAACCGTGGACGATTTTACTATGAAACACAACCTTCCGGGTAGCCCAAAAAGCGCAGACTGCCCCTGTCAAACTCAAAAAAGCTGATTTTAAACTTAACTGACAGGTTTATGCGGCAACTACTGGAGCTTCCCAACCAAGCGCTTTTAACTTTTTAAGGTATGCATTGATCTTGCGTTCCTTGTTGAACTGGTTGTAATAATCAGCTCCCAGATCCTTGAAAACAACACCATCCTTGAGGATGTGGTATATCGCAATGAGCATGGAATGGGCAACGGCCACATAGGCACGCCTTGTCCCTCGGTGGGCACTTATCCGCATAAACTGAGCATGGAAGTAAGACTTCTTGTTTTTTACAGCTGCATGCGCACAGGTGATCAATGTTGTCCGTAGTAGAGAGTTCCCTTTTCTGGTCTTTCCAGATTTTCTCTTTTTGGCGCTTTCATTGTCTCCAGGACACAACCCTGCCCAGGATGAAATGTGTTTATCCGTTGGAAAACGCTCCATATCCGTACCAATGACAGAAATGATGGCCTGGGCACTGGTATTGCCTATGCCAGTCACGTCCTGGATTGCCTGGGAAGCTTGCTTTTCCTCCGGTTTCATGAAGTTGTCAATCTCATCATCCAGATTTCTGATGTGAATATTCAGTTCGTCCAAATGGATGAGAAGTTCCTTCATCATCCGGCGCTGGAGAGATGACATGACACCATTGAGATCATCAATGATCTGCTCCCTGGTGGCTTTGAGATTATGGGCAATGACCTTCTGATTATACATCTCATCGTATTTTGCCTCATCGATGGGCTCCCCGGTAAGGAGATACTCCAGGATGCTGCGGGCGCTTTTGCCATTGATGTCAGATACGGTCCCGGACAACTTGATGTTGGCTCCTTCCAGCATCTTCTGGAGCCTGTTCAATTCTCTGGTACGTTCACCTACAAGGCTTTTGCGATAACGGACTAATTCCCTCAGTTCCCGCTGGTCTTTGTCGGGAATGTAACTGGGCTGAAGCAGACCGTGCTGTAAAAGGTCAGCGATCCATTCCGCATCTTTTACGTCTGTTTTTCGACCTGGAACAGCTTTCATATGGCGGGCATTGACCACCATGGCATTCAAGTCAGAAGATTCAAGGATGTTGTACAGAGGCTTCCAATAAGAGGCTGTACTCTCCATAGCGACCATTTCACAGCCGCCTTCTTTGAGCCAGTCAGCCAATGAGAGGAGTTCTCTGGTTGTTGCGCCAAACTCACGCACGTCCTGCTTTTTGCCGCATCGGAAGCAGGCAACGATAAGTTTTTTGTGAACATCAATACCACAACAATTGTCGTAAATTCTATCCATACTGGCACCTCCTGGTGGAATTTACGGCACGGTACTCTGTCTCTTATCATTTTACTATACGTCCTTTTGCCGTGAACCGGGGTTCTTAAATGGCTGGACAGGTGGTGGTGCAAATGAGAGTACCTGAAATCAGTTTAGAAAACGGGCTTCCAGCCCAAAATAAACACGATTTTTGCCGTTGCCATAAGTATAAATAACGGCACAAACAAAATCAAGAACCTATCGTCTGCACAGTTTCATTTATGGTGGTGCCAAGTGTGCGGGCATGGAGGTTTAGAAACGGACCGGTGCCTTGTCAGGGAGACGACTGTGGAGGATGTACAAGAATTTTACCGTATTTATGCAGAACCTTCTATTACTTATTATATGGAAAACTTATTTCCCGATCCGGCAGACGAAAGGGAGTATATTAGAAATTATATTAGAGAAATCTATGGTTTTTACGGCTATGGGTTGTGGACGGTTCTGCGCAAAGAAAATGATGAGGTGATAGGCCGTGCGGGGCTTAACTGGAGGCAGGGATTTGATGCGCCGGAGCTGGGATTTGTGATCGGCGTTCCTTACCAGGGGAAGGGATATGCCTATGAAGTGTGTAAAGCGATTATAGAATATGGCGAGAGGGAGCTGGGATTTCAGGAAATACAGGCGCTGGTTCGAAAGGAGAACGAGGCTTCGGTCTGCCTTTGCAGGAAGCTGGGATTTATATGGGAGAATGAAGCGGCGGATAAGGGGATACGGTATGAACGGCTGGTAAGGCGGAGCCGCATCTGAGAGGAGGTCGTGGTAATCCATTTTTTCAAGACTTGCAAGAGCCATAGCCGCCGGAGGATGGGCGGTGGAAAGCTTGGGGGTGGAACGGGGCTGCCAGGGGCGGGAATTTTCTGCTGGAACTTTCAATCAGATTTCACTAATGAAATGGAGTAAGAACTTCAAGCCGGACGGGACGGAAACGAAGGACATCCTTGTCCTGCGTTTCCTAAAATTGCCATCCAGGGTAATGTCATTAAGTTAGGCTTTGTAATACCGAAGTGATCACAGCGATTGCTTCGGTATTATTTTGCTTTTTTTGAAAAAGGTATTGACAAATCATCAAAAATGTGTGGCGGAGCCCTTGATGAAAACATACCAAGGAGGACTCCATGAAACATATCACACATATTAAGGCCAGCCTTAGGAAGGCCATCAGGCACATATCCGACCAGAAAGAACAATTCGTCTGGAACAGCAAAACCGATTTTACCCGCAGAAAAAAACTCGACTTCCCTACCATGCTGCGCTTCCTTCTCCAGATGGAAGGCAGCACCATCCGCAACGAACTCACCGATTATTTTCATGACAGCCCGGACTGCCCTTCCCCTTCTGCCTTCTACCAGCAGCGCTTAAAGATAAAGCCCGATGCGCTCTATATGCTTTTCCGTACTTTTACCGCCCAGTATAAAGGGACCCGCTGGAAGGGATACCGCCTGCTGGCTGTGGATGGGTCCACGATTTATACCCCCAGGAACGAAAAGGATGCTTCCTCTTATCTCTTTAACGGCGCCGGAAAGAAGGGATGGAACTGCGTACATATGAATGCCCTTTATGACCTTATGGACGGCCTGTATGTGGACGCGGCCGTCCATCCCGGGAAGAAGCCGGGGGAGCAGGCGGCGCTGAAGCCTATGCTGGACCGGCTCAGCGACCCGGGGCATTCCATCATCATCGGGGACCGCGGCTATGAATCCTTCCAGATGGTTGCCGACCTCGAGGCCCGCGGCATCCCGTTTGTCATCCGGGTCAAAAAGCCTTCCAGCAACTGGGGGTTCCTTGCAAAGGCAGACTTCCCGGAGCAAAAGGAGTTTGACCTTCCATTCACCTGCAAAATAGCCCATGCCAATTCCTTCAAGGGAAACAAGAGCCGCGCCAGAATGCTGGGGGAGGGATACCGGCCTGGCAACCGCTGCTTTTCCTATGTTTCCAAGGACTCCCCCACTTACCACTTCCAGCCCATGAGGGTGGTCAGTTTTACCGCTGCTTTGTGAAGGAAAATGAGATTTTCTTAATATTCCGTCCGAAAACAGCAATTTGGTGACATGGATGTCACCAAAAGCCCGCAATGAGCCTGGATGGCGAATAGCGGGCGGTTGCGTCCGTTTGCTGCTATTTTACCGGAATATTTAGAAAATCCATTTTCCGCAACCAGCACGGAAAACCATTTCCAACTTGTCCCGCCCTTCTTTGCCGCCCCTCCGCCAGCGCCCCCTCTTTTCTCTATCCCTCCCGCCCCTCCTGCCCAGCCATGCCTTCCCCGCCCCCATAAAAATTGATTTCCCCAGCTTTTCCAAATTACATTTGACCGTTTCTTCCATAGAATTTATAATAAAAAAGAATCGGAAACAAAAATTGACTGTTATGAAAAGGGGATGAATACCTGTTTACGGGATGCTGAAAGGAATGCTTAGGTAAAGATGCTTAGTGTACTGATCGCGGATGACGAAAAAAAAGTTGGACTTTTGATAAAAAACTTGATTGAGTGGGAGAGACTGGGGCTTAATTTTCTGGGACTGGTACAGGATGGACAAAGTGCCTATGATATTATTTTGCGGGAACATCCTGACATTGTGATTACGGATATCCGTATGCCGAAACTCACGGGGCTGGAAATGATTGAAAAAGTGTCGATGAGTGGAATTAAGGTACACTTTATTGTGGTCAGCGGGTACCGGTATTTTGAATATGCGCAGAGAGCTTTGAAATACGGGGTAAAAGATTATCTGTTAAAACCGATTGATGAAACGGAATTAAATAAAATTCTGGAGAAGGTATATGCGGAAGAAATGCAGAAGCAGAATCTGGAAAATAAAGTGGAAACGCTGGAAAAGGATCTGTTTCACAGCAGGCATATGCTCCATAAGGAGCTGATGGAGCGTGCTTTTTCAGAAAAAAATGAACATGGGGGAGAAGAAAAGAGCCTTGTTCTTCCGGCTGAGGAGAAACTTGTGGGAAGAGGCTATTTCCAGGCCGTATCGCTGAAAGTGGACAGGGATATTACCGGGGAAAGAGACGTGCCAAAAGAGCGGCTGATTATGCAGAAACTTGCGGAAAAGGCAGAGGAGAGTTTACAGGCATTGACGATAGATTTGGTAGTCTCCGTGAAAGGCGGCATGTGGCTGATGCTGCTTTTAAATTTCAGGGAGGATGATAATGAACGCATTCAGGAAGCGCTGGATGCCATGTTTTATAAAATGCGGAATTATATCAGCGGATTTGAAGGATGTGCGGTTACGATGGGCTGTAGTCCGGGGATAACGGAGTTTTCCAAAATAAACCTGATTCTGGAAATATCCCGCGAAGCGGCGGAACGCAGGATTTTTGAGGGATGCGGCAAGCGCATAGAAAATTATGGGGATTCTTCGGGCGGTGAAACCGCATCAAAAAGCTGGACGGATATTCTTTCCGGCCGCAGGGAGCAGATAAAGGGAGATATCTCTATTTTCCGGACGGGGGAACTGGGACGAACCATAAAGGAATGTTTTGAGGAAGCGGAACGGATGCAGCTGATGGCCAGCGAATACTATGGCTTGGGCAATGGCCTGATAGCGGAATATGCCGCGGTTGTACTGGAATTATTCCAGACAGAGCCGGAAAAGGCAGCACAGTGGCAGGAGGCGGTCGGCCACTGCAGAACGGTCAGTTCGTTGCAGAAATATATAAAGGATGCTTTGAAGGAAGATCTGGAAACGATCAGGAAACGCAGGGAGGATCTGGAGCGCAAGCCGGTTCTGAATGCAATTCGTTATGTGCAGGAGAACTATGGACAGAAGATACTGCTGGAAGACGTTGCGGAAATGGTCGGGTTCAATGCCAGCTATTTTTCTGAAATCTTTAAAAAAGAGACCGGGAAAAATTTTACCACCTTTTTGCTGGAGGTGCGGATAGAAGAATCCAAAACTATGCTAAGGGATACAACAAAAACCATTTATGAGATAGCGGCTGACGTAGGATATAAAGATGCAAAATTTTTCAGCCAGCAGTTTACGAAAATGGTGGGGATCAAACCAAAGGAATATAGACGTCTTTACTATTAGAGAAAGGCATGGTTATCGATATGAAAACCTCTGTTAAAATATATGCCTATTTTGTGCTTCTGGTCGCAGTTATCCTGATGAGCTGGATAGGCCATGGGAATATTCGGATATTGTCCGGTATCCTTACGCTGCTTTTGGCGGCATACGGCTGTCTGAGGGCAGGAGTGTTCTGGCGGGAACTGGAACGGGTAGAGGAGCTGCCGATAGAATCATCGGAGACGAAAGAATATTTCCAAAGTTCCTCTAATCCGGTGCTGCATTTGATGGGGCAGACGCTGCTGGACTATGCCCGCGATCTGGAGAGCAGATACAGTGCAAAGGTGGAGGACAGACAGAGCAAAATAAATTCTTTGCAGAGCCAGATTAATCCGCATTTTCTTTATAATACGCTGGAATGCATCCGCAGCGAGGCCGTCTGCCAGGGATGCGGCAGCATTGCAAAAATGGCGAAAGCATTGGCCTCTTTCTTTCGCTATAGCATTAGCAGAAATGAAAATGTGGTGACAGTGCAGGACGAATTGAATAATATCCAACATTATATTATGATTCAAAACTATCGGTTTGAAGATAAATTTCAGTTTAAAGTGGAAGTGGAGCCGGAGGATAAACTGGCATATGCTTGTCAGATCCCTAAAATGACCTTGCAGCCGATTGTGGAAAATGCTATTTTTCATGGCTTGGAAACAAAGCAGGGAGAATGTCACGTGATCATCCGCATTCGTCTGACAGAGCATTTGATTCTGATTGTGGTGTCCGATAATGGCATAGGCATGAATGAGGAACAGCTTAAAAAACTTCGTGAAGGGACGGAGCGGGAAAGGGAAAAAGGAGGGGATATTGCCGATCATGGAAATGGCATCGCTCTTTATAATGTGAACCAGAGGCTGAAGCTCTTATTCGGAGAAAACTACGGTCTGCATATCTACAGCATGGAGGGAGAGGGAACCGATGTGGAAATCCAGATGCCTGTACGCACCGGAAGGAAAGATTAAAAGCTAAAAATTTTTAATTCGGGATTTGCGTCTGCCCGGCATTCACAAGCCTGAACTATGCAATACAGGCGCGCAGAAATGAGGAAAAATATGAAACAGGATTTTTTGCGATTCCATGAGCTTTCTGTCAGAAATAAATATCAGGAGCAAATGACGGGGCTGAATATGGTATTTTTTGAAAAAGAAAGTTATCTGCTCTGCAGCCTGGATCATACAGGAAGGAGCCTGGCTGAAATCTTCAACGGGGACAGCCGCATTGTGGGCGGCAGGATCTTTGATGCGGAAGGAATGCCGGGCGACTGTACGGAAATTTTTTTTCAAAGGGAAAAAATTTACTATGTGGACAGCCATGTCCGATTTATGAATTCCCTGAATCTGGCAGAAAACATTTTTCTGCTCCGGCCGAACAGCCTGAAAAAAGTAAAGCTGAACCGGAAGGCGGTTCTTTTGCGGACAGAGGAGTTGTTCCGGCGCTACGGGCTGCCGTTCCAACCGGAACAAAAAGTGAAATCGCTGCGGGCGATTGATAAAGTGCTTTTGCAATTAGTAAGATTAGCGGATCTGCAGCCTAAGATGCTGGTGATCAATAACCTGTCCTTTATTTGCAATAAGGAAGACTTGGAACGGCTTTTGAAAATATTGGGAAAAATACGGGAAGCAGGTATTTCCATGTTGGTTTATGACAGCAATCCGAATTGCTTCGTATCTCTGGCAGATCATATTTTATTGGTAAAGAAGGGACAGGTCGTAAAAAAATTTTATGACCGGGAGGCTTTTGAAATTTACTGGGAACATTCCTCGAGATCAATATCGGAAAGAGTGGCCAAAAAGGAGCCGGCAGGAGCGGAGGGCAAAGAATATTTTCGCTTTTCCTGGCATTCTCCAAATGGAGAACTGCGCAGCTTTGAGATACATCCCGGGGAAATCCTATATTTTCCATCGGACGGCTGGGAGCATCAGCAAGCGCTTTGCCGCGGGATGATGGGGCTCGGCGAAGGCGGAGTGGTGCTGGAGGCAAAAGGACGGAGGACCGTCTGTAAAAAACCGGAGGTTTTACAAAAACATAACATTTTTTTCTGGGGCGAAGAGAGGATAGAGGATGAGTTGTTTCCGAATATGAGTGTGACGGATAATATTCTGATGCCGTCCATGAAGCGGATCAGCCGTATGGGATTTTACCGGGCCGGGGAGCGGTTTATCTTGCAGGATATGGACTTTTCGGAGATTTTGGAGGAAGGCAGGGAGACAGGAAGCCTTACGGACGAAGGCGTGTGGAAACTGCTGTGCTATCGATGGAAACTATATCACCCCAGAATGTTAATTGCTTATAATGTGTTGTCCCGTTTTGACCCAGAGATGAAGCGGTGGATGGCCGGGCAGCTTTTGCAGATGGCCGGGCGCGGGACTGCATTTGTTCTTCTGGAGACTGCTGATGAAGCGGCCAGAAGCATCGCGGATCGAGTGATCCATATAAAATAGCATGGAACAGGTTCGGATCTGCGCGGCATTCACGAACTTGTTCATGTGCCGTCCCAACAAAGCGGGGACAAAAACCGCGCAGAAATGAGGCAAAAAATGATAAATCTTTCTTTTCTCATCAGACAGATATCACTGATTACACTTTTGACGGTGGGCGTGTCGCTGGAGATGATCGGCGGAGTGATCGATCTTGCTTTTGCGGCACAGCTTTCCGCATCCGCCCTGATTGGAATTTTTCTGATTGCCGGAGGCTGTCCCGTCTGGGTGGGATGCATCGGCATTCTTTTCTTTAATTTTTTTCTCGGGTTTCTGAAGGCAGTTTTTCTCGTGAAGCTGCGTGTTCCTTCTATTATTTTTACATTGGCCATGCAGGTTATCCTGTCTAACTTCCTTTTGGCAACGGTAGATTATACAGGCATAGTCATACCCGAACTGCGGGAAAGCTACCGGGGTAATATTTATATAGGGATGGAACTGGCGGTAACTGTTCTCTGTGTGGCAGGGGCATTTTTTTTTCTGGAAAAGACCTATTATGGAAAGTATTGCAGGATGTTAGGGGAAAATCTGCCGCTGGCCCGGGAAAGCGGCGTGAAATGTTTTGGCATTTCCGTAGCGGTCCATTTATTTGCTTCGTTATTTTTTTCCATATCTGCCGCATTTCTTATGTTCCGCACAGGGAGCAGCAACAGCGCATTGGGCGCGACCTATCTCTATCAAATCCTCACGGCGGTTTTTTTGGGCGGCGTTCTTCCAAATACAGGAAAAGGACGTATATTCGGAATGCTGTCCGGCGCTTTGGCGGTGACGTTGGCGGTTACGTTCCTGACAGGGAGCGGCTACCTGTACCGTTTTGAAAATATACTGGAGGGAAGCATTATCCTTGTGGCGCTGGCGCTCGGCGTCAGAAAAAAGAACCGAGAATCGTCCCCCTAATTCCAAAAATCCCCTCATTGAAAGAAACGTCTTGAAAAGGTAAAGTAAAATTATCAATTCAATCAATGGGAGGTATCATATGACTAAGAAATTATTGAGCATGCTGCTTGGCCTGACGCTGGCAGTAACTGTATTGACAGGGTGCGGTTCCGCACCGGAAGCCGGAAAGGCAGAAGAACCCGCGGCGGAAGCAGGAACAGAGGAAGCTTCGGAAAGCGAAGAAACGGCACAAAGCGAAGAGGCGGCAGAGGGAAGCAAGAGTTATAAAATCGGATTTTTAGCGCCGACTTTGCAGACAGAATTTTTTATTTCGATTGACGATGGATTAAAAACGGAATGTGCGAACAGAGGATGGGAATATGTATCCGTGAGCTTTGACAATGATTCTGCAAAGGCAGTGACCAGCATTGAAAATATGGTGACGGGGAACTGTAATGTAATTATTGCCATGGTATCCGACAGCTCCTGCGATTCCGCTTTGGCAGATGCACAGGCGGCGGGCGTAAAGATTATGGAGTGCGGCGTACAGACGGAAGTTTATGATGTGTGTATAAACACTGACCAATATGCGGTTGGCGTGCAGATCGGCGAGATGGCATCCGAGTGGATCAATTCCCAGCTTGGCGGCGCGGGAAAAGTGGTAGTTTATACGACGGTGCAGAACCAGGATATGCAGAACCGCGGACAGGGCATCCAGGATGCGATCGCGGAGAAGGCAAAGGATGCGGAAATACTGGAAGTTGTGGATATCGGAAAAGATGTGGTCGGCGCGGGTACTTCCACTACGGAAAATATGCTGCAGAAATACCCGGATTTGAACTGTATTGTCTGCTACGGCGATGCTGCGGCAGTAGAATCTATGGAAGCGGCGAAAGCAGCAGGTGTTGATACGGAAAACTTTGGTATTTTTTCCTGTGACGGTACGGCACAGGCGATGGCAGGAATTAAAGCGGGAGACCCACAGAAGGGTACGGTAATGTTTACTCCTCTTGCGCCTATGATGGCGGAATATGCGGAACGTGTTTTAAATGGCGAGACATTTGATGATGTTGTAACATCAGAGACAGTCAGCGTTACCGCTGCTAATATCGATGAGTACTATACAGAATAAACAGGACAAGAGCAACAAAAAATGCCCGGGAAACGGGCATTTTTTTGAAAGGAAACGAGTATGGCGAATACAATATTAAGTGTGAGGGAGATCACGAAAGATTATCCGGGAGTGCGCGCCATTGATCATCTCTCCTTTGATGTGGAGGAAGGGGAGGTTCATGCTCTGATCGGAGAAAACGGAGCGGGAAAATCGACGCTGATCAAGACTTTATCCGGTGCGATCACACCGACTGCGGGTACGATTGTCGTAAATGGAAAAGAATTCTCCGAAATGACTCCTAAACTGGCAAAAGAGCAGGGAATCGGCGTCATTTACCAGGAATTTACATTGGTACCCGGGATCAGCGCGGCGGAAAATGTTTTTTTGGGTGAAAAAACTTCCAAAGGAATTTTCGTAAATATTAAGGAGCGTGAACGCCGGGCAAAAGAGCTGTTTGATGAGATGCAGGTGGAAATCGATGTGTCTAAACCGGTCAGGGATTTATCCCCGGCCTGCCAGCAGATCGTAGAGATCGCAAAAGCAGTCAGTAAAGAAGTAAAGATATTGATTATGGATGAACCTACGGCACCTTTGACGGTCAGCGAGGTGGACACGCTCTTCCGCGTCGTGCGGGATCTGAAAAAAAAGGGCGTGACGATCATTTATATTTCCCATCGCCTGGAAGAACTGTTCGAAATAGCGGACCGGGTGACAGTTATGCGGGACGGCGCTTATGTAGGAACGGAAAAGATGGCGGATATCGACCGCAGGAAACTGATCGCCATGATGGCCGGGAGAGAGCTGAAGGAGAGTTATCCATCCAGGAAAGTAGATGTGGGCGAAGAGGTATTGCGGGTGGAAAACCTTTATGGAAACGGAGACAGGAATATATCGTTTGCCCTGCACCGGGGAGAAATCCTTGGATTTGCCGGACTGGTGGGAGCGGGGCGCACAGAACTGATGCGGGTGATCTACGGAGCCGATCCGATGGAATCAGGGAAAGTATATATCCATGGAAAAGAGGTACATATTAAATGCTGCGGCGACGCCATTCAGGCAGGAATCGGTTATATTCCCGAGGACCGCAAAGCCCACGGCGTTTTTTTGCCGATGACGATTAAATGGAATACGGTGATCAATAATCTGAAAGCGTTCTCCAGCGGATTGTTTGTGGATACAAAGAAGGAAAACCGGGCCGCGGAAGAGTATCGGGAAAAATTCCGCATAAAAACACCGAGTTTAGAGCAGCGGGTGCGGAATTTAAGCGGCGGCAACCAGCAGAAGGTGGTGCTTGCAAAAACGCTGGCAGCAAACAGCGAAATCGTAATTTTTGATGAGCCTACCAGGGGAATTGATGTAGGGGCAAAACAGGAAATTTATAAGCTGATGAATGAGCTGGTAGAGAGCGGCAAATCTATTCTCATGGTATCATCGGATATGCCCGAGCTTTTGGGAATGTCAGACAGGGTAATCGTCATTTATGAAGGGGAAAAAACAGGAGAAGTGTCCAAAGAGGAATTTAATCAGAATTATATTCTGGATTTGGCATCTGGAGGAAAAGAAAATGGAACAGACTAAAAAAACATGGGTTGATTATTATAAGAAATTTGGTATTTATATTTTTCTTGCGGTTGTTTTCGTCTTTTTTGCAATTTTTGCGCCGAACTTTCTGTCATCGAATAATGTCATAAATATTTTACGCCAGGTGTCCATGTTCGGTATCGTAGTAGTCGGCGTATCCGCAGTAATGATAGGCGGCGGCATGGATTTGTCGGTGGGCGGGCAAATGGCGGTGGTCGGCATGATACTGGGTTATCTGATGGTAAACCTGAATCTGGGGATCGTTCCCGCTATATTGATCGGCATTCTGACAGGCTGTATCTTTGGAAGCTTAAATGGTATTCTGGCGATCAAACTTCATATGGCTCCTATCATCGTAACGCTGTCCATGATGTTAGTGCTGCAAGGCGTTGCCTATTTGATTACCGGCGGTTATCCCATCACAGGAATGCCGGAAGGCTTTACCAGGATAGGACAGGGGTATATCGGCATCATCCCGGTTCCCGTTATTATTTTCGTGTTGTTTGTAGTCTTTGGATGGGTTGTTATGAATAAAACTTATCTTGGGAGACAAATCTATGCGCTTGGCGGAAATAAAGAAGCGGCAAGGCTTGCAGGTATTAACGTGGACAGACTGACGATCTTTATTTATGCATTTACAGGTTTTGCAGCCAGCATTGCAGCGGTTATTATGGTGGGCAGAACGAATGCTTCCCAGCCGGGAGCGGGAAGCAGTTATCCTTTCGACTGCATGACGGCGGCCTGCCTGGGCGGAATCAGTATCAGCGGCGGAGAAGGAAAGATCAGCGGCGTTGTAGTGGGCGTTATTATTCTGGGGATTCTGGACAACGGCCTGGTACTCATGGGAGTAAATTCCAACTTCCAGAGCGTAGTAAAGGGCCTGATTCTCCTGGTTGCAGTAGCTATTGACTGCTATCAGGGAGGCAAAAAGAAAAAAATAAAATAAGGGGAGAAAAATATGAGGACACGCGCATTACCGTATTATGAATTTTCAGAAGGGTTATTTGAAATAGATGAATTTGACTGTGCCTCCGTGTTCGTGATCGTTGGAGAGGAGCGGGCGCTTGTTTTGGACACAGGAACGGGCATCGGGGATCTGCGCTGGGTGATCGAACA
Organism: Lachnospiraceae bacterium 28-4; assembly: GCA_000403275.2. GTDB lineage: Bacteria > Bacillota > Clostridia > Lachnospirales > Lachnospiraceae > Kineothrix. Next base: position 1,020,168 of record KE159599.1, on the reverse strand, counting down.
TAAAATTACCGACAAGCCTTACGATGTGGTACTTACCCACAACCATGCGGATCATATCGGCGGTGCGGGATTTTTTGACGAAGTATGGATTCATGGGGCAGATGCCGACTGGAGCAATCTGCCGGTACCGCCTACATTGGCAGGACGTAAATTTTATGCGAAATTGATTGCGGACAGGGAGAACAAAAATTATGCTTATGATAGAGAGAGGGATATTGTCGAATGGCCGAAAGAGCCTGTAAAGCATATTCTTCAGGATATGCAGGTCTTTGACCTGGGCGGAAGAAAAGTGACGATCTATCACTGCCCCGGCCACACAGCGGGGGAATGCGCCGTAATTGATGATAAAAGCAGGATATTGCTGGCCGGAGATGCCTGTAACAGAAATCTGCTGATCCCCGATGACATGGTGGAGGAGGCCGGAAAGGGACTGGAGCGCCTTCTCGCCTTAAAGGGAACCGAGTACGATCTGGTATACAACAGCCATCATGATTTCAGAGGTTTCGGTTCTCCTCTGGGAGACACAGTTCTACCGGATGCCGTGGCATGCCTGAAAGCCATTCAAAATCATACAGCGGCATATAAAAAAGTACCGGATACCCTGGCTGCAGAAGGCTCCATGAAGACCGTAGCCGAATATGGAAGCGTACAGATCTCAAACCTGGGCAATGCTGATTGTCCCAAAAACGAAAAGGGCGGTAACATATAATGAAAAATGCCATGCGGACTGTATTCATCTGTATGGCATTTTTTATAGCAAAGCAAAATGCCTTTTTTCAAAAACTATAGAAGTGTTGTCTCACGGAAATGAATTTTTATAAGCGCCCTGGCGGAGAAAGCAAAACGGGGCGGGGACGGACGGGAAAGGGGCGGGCGGGGGAGGCAGTTTTCTGCCGGAGCTTCCAATCAGATTTCACTAATGAAATGGGTAAAATAATGGAACCGGACGAGCCGGAAGCAACGGCATCCATGCCTATGCTTCCTAAAATTGCCCTCCGTGGCAATTTTCTTCTGGTTATTGACCATTTCATAAGTGAAATAACTGATTGTACGCAACGGCAGAAAACTGCCTCCCCCACCCGCCCCTTTCCCGTCCGTCCCCGCCCCGTTTTGCTTTCTCCGCCAGGGCGCTTATAAAAATTCATTTCCGCGCTACTATATCCCATTCACAAAGTGGGGGTTTAATGGTATATTTTATATTGTAATTTATATTATAGATAAATCGGACGGGGGTCAAATAGGAAGAATGGGATTTCCAAAAGTAGTGGCGGTATGAGGGAGTGAAATGTTAAAGAAGGTAGTTTTTCTTGTGGCGGATGAGAGACAGGGCAGCGCGATAGAGAAGATGAAAAAAAATATGGGCGCTGAGGGGGAACACGTTTTTTATGGAAGTGCGGATGATTGGGAAAAGGAAGATATGGAGGAATGTTCAAAGGAGGATATCCTTTTTGTGACGGATTCTTCCATTATGCTTTCCGAACTGAGGCAAAGGGGGAATTATGGGATTGCTTTTTTGCATGATCATAATCGGCAGGAGGATTTTTCTGGTGCTTCTTATGCGGTAACGGATATTGAGGATTTGGAATGGGGGTCTTTGGAAAAAGCGTATTTGCGCCAGGCGGGGAAACCATGGACAATTTTGGAGACGGGACGGTGCCTTGTCCGGGAGACGATGGTAGAGGATGTGGAAGAGTTTTACCGTATTTATGCAGAACCTTCCATTACTTATTATATGGAAGATTTATTTCCCGATCCGGAAGACGAGAGGGAATATGTCAAAAATTATATAAGGGAAATTTATGGCTTTTACGGTTATGGGATGTGGACGATTCTGGACAGGGAAAGCAATCAGATAATCGGCCGGGCCGGCCTTAGCTGGAGAGAAGGGTTCGATGTACCGGAGCTTGGATTTTTGACCGCCGTTTCCCACCAGCGAAAGGGATATGCATATGAAGTATGCAAAGCCATCGTGGAATATGGAGAGAATGAACTCGGATTTCAGGAAATACAGGCGTTGGTTCGAAAGGAGAACGAGGCTTCGGTTTGTCTGTGCAGGAAACTGGGGTTTCGGTGGGAGAGCGAAGCGGTGGATAGGGGAATCGGGTATGAACGGTTTGTAAAGAAAAGGAAGTATATGGATGGGGAAGGGAAGGAGGTATTGCCATGGCAAGATATATTACGGTAAAGAAAGATGCGGCTGTGGAAAGGGAACTGCTGGAAAGGGGGCCGGTGCTGGATCGGAAAGGGCGGCCGAATCCCGGATTTTCCAGGAAAAGTGTGTTGGTTTATGACAGGAAGGCGATTAAGGCTCCGCCATGGAGGATCAAGGAGTGGGACTTTTATCAGGTGTCCGACGACAGATTGTGCCTCCAGTTTACCATCGGGCATGCTTCTTATGCGGGGCAGGTGAGTTTGATGTTGTTTGACTTCCGTGAGGGAAGGAAACTGCTGGATTTGAATAAAATATTGGCGCTTCCTTTTGGGGCGCTGCATATGCCTTCCGACACGGAACGCAGTCATGTCCTGGCGTATGAGAAAAACGGCGTGTCGATGAGATTCGAAGTGGATGGGGACATCCGCATATTGAGCTGCCGGTGGGGGAATGTGGATGCGGAAGTCTGCCTGAAGCGGTGCAACCCGGACTCCCTTGTGGTCAACCTTCCGTTTGACGAGTCGCCCCGGGCTTTTTATTATAATCATAAAATAAACTGCATGACGGCGGAGGGGTATATACGTTCGGGTAAAAAGGAATGGAAGTTCAAAAAAGAAAAGTCCTTCGGCCTTCTGGATTGGGGGCGCGGCGTATGGCCGTTTCATAATGAGTGGTACTGGAGCAACGGAACCGGATATTTGGACGGGGAAATGTTCGGTTTTAATCTGGGGTGCGGCTTTGGCAATACCGATACGGCCAGTGAGAATATGCTTTTTTATAAAGGGAAGAGCCATAAGATCGGAAAGGTGGATTTTATATTGGGAAGGGATTACATGCAGCCATGGCGGCTAAGAGACAGGGAAGGGCGGCTGGATTTGACGATGACGCCGGTTTACGACCGGACGACGGCTGTCAGACTATTGTGGGTGGACAACTGCTGCCATCAAATGTTCGGGACATTCTGCGGCCGGGCAGTGCTGGACGATGGAACGGAACTGGAAGTAAAAGATCTGGTTTCTTTCGCGGAACATGCGGTAAATAACTGGTGAGTGAGGAGAAATATCGTTTGGAAAATAATGAGATTTTGGTTATATATGGAAATGAATATGAAAAAATGACAAGGGAACTGCTGGAAGCGGCGGATCTGGCCGGCAGGATCGGCGACAGAGGGAAAAGGATCGGGATCAAGCCCAATCTGGTCTCTCCTGTTCGGGCCGAAGAGGGGGCGACGACGCATCCCGCAGTGGTGGAAGGGCTGCTTCAATATCTGGGAGAGAATGGATTTCATAATATCGCAATTATGGAGGGTTCCTGGGTAGGGGAAAAAACGGAACATGCCTTTCTGGAGTGCGGATACAGGGGATTGGCCGCCCGCTATGGGGCAGAGTTGATTGATACACAGAAGGAAAAGGCAAAAGCGGTGGATTGCGCGGGAATGGAACTTCATATTTGCCAGTGCGCTTTTGATGTGGATTATATGATCAATGTGCCGGTAATGAAAGGACATTGCCAGACAAGGATCACGTGCGCGCTGAAAAATATGAAGGGGCTTATTCCTAACGGGGAAAAAAGAAGGTTTCATTCGATGGGTCTGCATAAGCCTATTGCGCATCTGGCCGTGGGAATCCGCCAGGATTTTATTCTTGTGGACAGTATATGCGGTGATTTGAATTTTGAGGATGGGGGGAATCCTACGGTGATGAACAGAATCTTTGCGGCAGCAGATCCTGTGTTGTGCGATGCTTATGTATGTAAACTTATGGGATATAAGGCGGAAGAAGTGCCTTATATCGGGCTGGCGGAAAAACTGGGGGCCGGAAAAGCGGACGTGCAGGGGGCGTTGGTCAGGGAATTGAACGCTTCCGACGGTTCCGTGGCGGTACCGGATAAAGAGAGGATCATGAAACTTAGGGAAGTGACGGAGGAAGTGGATTCCTGCAGCGCATGTTACGGGTATCTTCTGCCGGCTCTGGATATGCTGGAAAAAGAAGGGCTGCTTCGGGAGTTCCCTGAAAAGATTTGCATCGGCCAGGGGTTCCGCGGAAAAAGCGGAAAACTTGGCATAGGAAACTGTACGAAGGATTTTCAATGCAGTCTGCCGGGCTGTCCGCCTACGGAACAGGAAATGTATGAGTTTTTAAAAAAATATTTATTGAAAAAGGCAGCCATGTGACTCTTGGCTGCCTTTTGAGATTCAGAGAGAATATTCGTCTATTTTTGCCAGTTCTTCCCCGGTAAACGGCTGGCTGTCCAGTACCTTAAGGTTTTCCAATATTTGGGAAGGTTTGGAAGCGCCAATCAGCACGCTGGTGATTACGTCGTCTTTCAGTATCCATTTTAATGCCATTTGCGCCAAAGATTCCCCGCGGGCCATGGCGATTTCATTCAGGGCTTTGATCCGGGCCAGCTTTTCTTCCGTAAGGTTTTGCTCTTTTAAGAAACGCCCGTCCGTACGGATGCGGCTGTCCTCCGGAACGCCATGCAGATAACGGTTGGTGAGCAGTCCCTGCGCAAGAGGGCTGAAGGTAATGACGCCTTTCCCCGCTGCGGCTGCCGAATCTTTTAATCCGTTTTGCTCTATGGTTCGGTCGAAGATGGAGTAACGGTTCTGATTAATGACAAAGGGGCATTTTAAATCGTCCAGGAGAGCGGCAGCTTTTTCCATTTGAGGGCCATTGTAATTGGAAAGGCCGACGTACAATGCTTTGCCGCTTTTTACAACGCTGTCCAGAGCGCCCATAGTTTCTTCCAGAGGCGTTTCCGGATCGGGACGGTGGTGGTAAAAAATGTCCACATAATCGAGACCCATGCGCTGCAGACTCTGATCCAGGCTGGCGATCAGGTATTTCCTGCTGCCCCAGTCGCCGTAAGGGCCTTCCCACATGAGATAACCTGCTTTGGTGCTGATGAGAAGTTCATCCCGGTAGGGCTTCAGGATTTCTTTGTAAATCCTTCCGAAATTTTTCTCCGCGCTGCCCGGCTCCGGCCCGTAATTGTTTGCCAGGTCAAAATGCGTGATGCCGTTGCTGAAAGCGGTAAAACACATCTGCTTCATATTTTCATAATTTCCGGTATCCCCGAAATTATGCCATAAGCCGAGGGAAAGTACCGGGAGCTTTAAGCCGCTTTTTCCACTGCGGCGGTATTGCATCTGATCATAACGATGGCCGTACATATTTTATGTTCTCCTTTTGGGTGATGAGGTTAAAAGGCAGCTAATATTTTTTCGACGAGCTCCATGAGCTGGGGCATATTAACAGGCTTGGGAAGATGGGCGTTCATGCCGCATTCCATGGCCTTTCTGCGGTCTTCGTCCAACGTGTTAGCCGATAGCGCTACAATGGGGATATTGGCCAACAGAGGGTTTTCGAGGCGGCGGATAGCGGAGGTGGCGTGATAGCCGTCCATGACTGGCATTTGGATATCCATAAGTACCAGGTTATAATATCCGGGTTCCGAATGAGTAATTTTTTCAATGGCTATGCTGCCATCCGTAGCTGTCTCCACAAGAAAACCTGCATCCTGCAGAAGTTCCACTTCGATTTCAAGGTTAATTTCGTTGTCCTCTACCAAAAGAATCCTGCGGTGTTCCGATGCGGGCTTCTGTTTCTGATTTTTAGGGCTGAAAGGCTGGAACTGTCTGTTTTGTATACGGAGACTGAGGGAAATAGTGAAAGTACTCCCCTGGCCGGAAGCGCTGACGACTTCAATGGTTCCGCCCATCATGTCTACAATATTTTTCGTAATGGTAAGCCCGAGCCCCGTACCGTAAATACCGCTTAAAGTTGTATTCTGCTGGCGTTCAAAAGGTTCAAAAATATGTTGTATAAAAGATTCGCTGATTCCTATGCCGTTGTCCTGAACGATAAATTGATAGGAAGCATACTCCCTGTCCGTAGATTCCGTTTCTTTGACGGTAATGGAAACCTGGCCTTTGAATTCCGTATATTTTACCGCATTGCGCGTAAGTCGCAAAAGGATCTGGAAAAGCTTTTGCCGGTCGCTGAATACGATATAATGTTTCAGACCTGAAATATTCAGCGAGAGGTCGATATTCTTGGCGGATACCCTCGGCATAATGGCGGATTGTATTTCCTGAATGATATCGAGAAGGCTGCATTCGCTTTCTTCTATTTGGATTCTGTCGGCTTCGATGCTGGATATTTCCAGGACATCGTTGATCAGCCGGAGAAGCTGGTCGCTGGACGTTTCGATCATATTCAGGTATTCCTGTACTTTGCCTTTTTCATCAATATGTTTTTTGGCCAGAGCCGCAAATCCTACGATGGCGTTCATAGGAGTTCGTATATCATGGGACATATTGGAAAGAAATGTATTTTTGGCAATATTGGAAGATTTTGCCTGTTCAAGAGCGTCTTTCAACATTTTTTTCTGTTCCAGTTCATACTTGATCTCATCGTCTACGCTTCGATATCCCATGACAATCTGGGAAACGTGATTATCGTTTCCTATGTTTACGACGCGGAGCTGGAGGTATTCTTCTTTTCCATTCTGAATAATCCGGTAATTGGTATGAAAAGTCTTATTTTTGGATAATTTCCGGCGGATATATGCGGCATCGGTAGCCTTCAAAAGAATATTCCGGTCAGAAGGGTGTACCCACATTTGTATATATTCACTGTCAAATCCGATAAACGGACAGACGGTATTAATATCTTGGAATTTGTGCCGAAAGCGGTGGCTGATTTGGTATGCCTGGATTCTGTTCAGATCCAGATCAGCATAAAAAATGGATTCATAATCAATGCTGAGGCCCGCAATCATGCTAAGACGCCGGAGCTGCTCCTGGAGCTGCTCTTCTTTTTCCTGAAGCTGGCGTTTTTTTCGCTCGGTGGCGTCTACCACGAATACGTAAAAAATATCGCCTTCATTATCGTGCTGGGTAAAGTGGCCATAATCTTCGAGCCAGCGTATTTCGCCGCCTTTTTGAATGATCCGGTACTCCACGTAATCCATATCGTCATCGTTGCCGGCGATCTGTTCGCGGATACTGCGTTCCACTCCCTCTATATCTTCGGGATGAACAAGCCCGCGAAAGGAATTGCCGGTAATCTCCCGAAATTCTTCCATTGTCTGGCAGTTAAAAATTTTTAACATGGATTTATTGGCATACAGGATATCTTCATTCCCGGTGGCACGATAAATAAAAAAACCACCAGGCATCCTATTGGCAAGTTTTCTCACATAGTCGGCCGCCTGTATATTAGTCGCCAAGTAGTCCCATTGATTGATCTGTCCGTCCAAGCCCCTACCTCCAAGTCTGATTGATGAAGTATGTAGATTGATTAAATCTATCATATCACTTTCGAAATAATCTGTATACAATTTTTTCCCTTTTTCCTGCAGTATAGGCCGTGGAAATGAAATTGCTGAAATTGCTGATCGCATTCAACATCTTGCATGAAGAAAAAAGAAAAGGTATAATAAACAGGATCGGAAGCAGGAAGTCATTGTATCAATAGAAAAGAGGATGAAGAATGCTGGATGTGCGCAATTTGACTTATGAGGTCATAGAAAATGGTGAAAAAATTACAATAGTGAAAGATATTAATTTTACGGTCGGGGACGGGGAAATGCTGGTGATTACCGGACCGAACGGAGGCGGTAAATCTACGGTGGCCAAGCTCCTCATGGGGGTTCTTGCCACTTCCAACGGGGAGATATTGCTGGATGGAAAGGATATTACCGGGATGAGCCTGGATGAAAGGGCGAATGCGGGGATCGGTTATGCATTTCAGCAGCCACCGGCCTTTAAGGGAATGACGATCCGGCGGCTGCTGAATCTGGCGGCTGGGGAAGATTTGCCGGAGCATGTATGCTGCGGCCTTCTCAGCAGCGTGGGCATGTGCGCGGGAGAGTATTTGGACAGGGAAGTAGATGCCACTTTATCAGGAGGGGAAAGAAAGCGGGTAGAGATCGCAACGGTTTTGGCAAAAAACCATAAGCTATGCATTTTTGACGAGCCTGAGGCGGGCATAGACCTGTGGAGTTTTTCCATGCTTGTTGATGAGTTTGAAAGGATTCACAGGGAAAAGAAAGAAACCTTGCTGCTGATTTCCCATCAGGAAAAGATTATCCGCATGGCAGACCGGATATTGGTCATCAGGGAAGGAAAGGTAGATGCGTGCGGCAGCGCGGAGGATATCCTTCCAGGATTGTTTGGAGAGGGACAGGAATGCGCGTGCATGAATCGGAAAGGAGGCGGCGGATATGGAATTGGATGCGGTAACAAATAGCGTTTTAAATGCAATAGATACGAACGGCTTCCGCCAGGAAGGGGCATACAATCTCAGATACAACGGACAGGCTCTTTGCCACGGCGACAGCGAGCATATTAAAATAAGAAGAAAAGAAGATAAACAGGGAATCGACGTATATATCAGCAGCGAGGCGAAAGGAGAGCAGGTGCATATTCCTGTGGTGATTTCAAAATCGGGCATGATGGATATCGTATATAATGATTTTTATATTGAGGAAGGCGCCGACGTGGTTATTGTGGCGGGATGCGGTATTCATAACAGCGGCTGCAATGAGACGCGGCATGACGGGATACACGCTTTTCATGTAGGAAAAAATGCAAAAGTGGTTTATGAGGAAAAGCATTATGGAGAAGGGGAAGGAACCGGCGAAAATATTCTGAATCCTGTGACACAGATTTATTTGGAGGAAGGTGCAATGTTTACTCTGGATACGGTCCAGATCCGGGGAGTAGATTCTACGGAAAGAAAAACGGACGTGGATATGGGGCCGGGGAGCAGACTGGTAGTTATGGAAAAATTAATGACACATGGCAGCCAGTCGGCGGTTTCCAATATGGAGGTAAGAATGAATGGCGGCGGCAGTTCCGCCCAGATCGTATCCCGTTCCGTGGCAAAGGGAACTTCGCGCCAGATCTTTCATCCGAATGCGGTGGGGAATGCCCTGTGCAAAGCTCATATCCAATGCGATTCTATTATTATGGACGAAGCCCAGGTATGCTCCATACCGGAGATCGATGCAAGAAATGTGGACGCCCAGATCGTTCATGAAGCGGCCATCGGAAGGATCAATACGGAGCAGCTTTTAAAGCTGCGTTCCTTTGGAATGACGGAAGAGGAAGCGGAGGCTGTCATTATAGAAAATTTTCTCCGGTAAGTGCCATAATGAAATAATATAAACGATCGGGCAGGAAGAATATTTTTTTCCTGCCCGATCATTTATATTGTTTTATTATTTGATAAACATATCTACTTTCTGTATATGATTAATTAGCCAGTTGATAAGGAATTCCAGAAGTTGTTCCACAGTGTCGTTCTGGGTTTCGAAATCGTGTTCTATTTCATCCAGATCGATTTCTAAAAGACTGTCTTCAAACTGGCGGTGCTGCAAAGCGTGCTCTTTTATGTAAGCATAATTGATGCTCTTCTGGTAAGCTTCTTCGTGGGCAAAGTGTACCTTGGTATAGTCAATAAGTTCGGATACCAAATGCACGATACGGTCGGATTTGTCCTGCAGCAGATCATTATAAAGCAGATCATGGGTTTCCTGTGCCAATTCAAACAGACGCGTATGCTCTTTGTCAATAAATTCGATTCCGGTGTAATACTCTGGTTTCATTGTGTACATAATAACATCTCCTTGATTAGATTTAATACCATTGCAACTACAAAGCTATCTTACCACCGCAGACATAAAAAATCAATCGGTGATATGGTATCTATACAGTTTGGAACAAGCTTTAAAATTCTTTTTTGGAAAGAATAAAGCAGCTGATTTGAAACATAAAATAATTCCAGACGATTGCGGCTGCCGGTGAGCAATAAAGGAGGATGGCCAGGGAGGAACCGGTTATAGCAATGCCCAAAGCGGCCAGCAGACGGTATATTATATAGCAGATAGCAACAGGGATGAAAAAGGAAGCAAATACAAGAATGCGGCCTTTTTCAGCGCCGAATTTCAGCGTGAGAGGAATGGATATGCTGCCAAAGACGGTGGAAAATGCCAGAGCCGTAAGGGCTGCCATGGGAAGCGGTATTTCGGAAAGGTTTTCCGGTAACAGCCCCACGGATTTATGAATAAAACTTCCGATAATTCCGACGATAAGGCCGAACAGGACCCCGATGGAGGAAAAAAGGAACAGGACAATATATTTGCCGGCGGCCAGATCCCTTCTTGACACGGGCATAACCAATGCATAGGACATCCAGTCAGAACGCTCATCGAAAGATAGGGTGGTGACGATCATCATGCTGCACAGGATTGCGCACGTATAAATATAGCCCTGTATGCCGGAAGAGGGAAGAAATACGACTGCGAAAAAAAGCAGGATAAACAACATGGATTTACTGTTGTGGATAATATTGTATAGATCTTTTAAAATAAGGCTTTTCATTTTTGCTGTACTCCTTTCACGTATAATAAGAGGATATCGTCGATCGATGCGTCGTCGATTACTGCGTTTTTATATTTGCGGCGCGCCCTTTCCTTGTCGCTGGTCAATACATTCCACTGATAATCGTCTTTTCGGAAGGCGAGGATTTCCGATGGATCGATCGTATGGAAGACCTCCGTTTTGCAGTGGATAATTCCATAACGGTAACGAAGTTCATCTTTTGATTTGCAAAAGAGAACCTTGCCTTGGTGAATGAACGTAATGTAATCCGCTATTTTCTCAAGATCGCTGGAGATATGGGAGGACATCAGGATAGAATGGTTCTCGTCCTGGACGAACTCCAGGAAGACATCCAGAATATCATCCCGTATTACAGGATCCAGGCCGCTTGTGGCTTCATCCAGGATAAGCAGCTTAGGATCGTGGGAGAGGGCGGCAGCAATACATAGTTTTGTTTTCATCCCTTTGGAAAAGTTTTTGATTTCTTTGTCGGCGGGAAGCTGAAAACGTTGGAGATAATTATGATAGAGACTGCTGTCCCATTGCTTATAGGCAGCGCCGGAAATATTGCCGACTTTGGCCGGTGTCAGAGTTTCATAAAAATTGATACCGTCAAACACAACGCCGATATCTTCCTTTAAACCTTCGGACAGGGACAGATCCTGCCCCCAAAATGTTACTTTTCCTTCATCCCTTTTTATTAAATTGAGCGCGGCCTTAATGGTCGTACTCTTGCCAGCCCCGTTTTCACCGATCAATCCCATGATGGAGCCTTTGGGTATGGAAAAAGAAATGTGATCCAGCAGGAAGCCGGGATATTGCCTGGTTAAATTTTCGATCTGTAGAATTGCATCTGTCATTTTTGCCTCCGTTTCTGCGCCTTTTTTATTCTTCTTCTTGATAGAAGATAGTAAGAAGCTCTATCATCTTGTCAAGGGGAATACCGCAGGTGCGTGCGATATCGACAGCTGTCTGCAAGTGTTCTTCTGCCTGCCGCTGCTGTTCTTCCTGAAAAAAGTCTTTGTTCTGAGCGGATATGAAGCTGCCCCGGCCAACGGTAGTTTCTATAAAGCCGTCCCGTTGCAAGTCTTCGTAAGCCTTTTGTACGGTGATGACGCTCACATGGATTGATTTTGCCAGCGAACGCATCGAAGGAATCGGATCTCCGGTTTGCAGTTCCCCGCTAATCACCATTGCTTTGATCTGCGAGGTGATCTGCTCATAAATGGGCTTATTCGTGTTGCTGCTGATTATAATTTCCACATGTGTACTCCTTTGTGTGTTAATGTACTTGTTGATAAAGTACATTATAATCAATAAGTACATAGGTGTCAAGACACAGAAATTAATTTTTATAAGTGCCCTGACAGATGGAGCAAAACGGAGCCGGGGCTGCCGGGAAGGGGGCTGGCGGGGGACGGTTTTCTGCTGTTGCGTACAATCAGCTATTTCACTTATGAAATGCTCAATAACCAGAGCGAACCCGCCAGGGAGGGCGGGTTCAGGAAGCATAGGCATGGATGCCGTCGCTTCCGGCTTGTCCGGTTAGATATCATAATCCATTTCATTAGTGAAATCTGATTGGAAGCTCCAGCAGAAAACCGTCCCCTGCCAGTCCCCTTCCCGGCAGCCCCGGCTCCGTTTTGCTCCATCTGTCAGGGCGCTTATAAAAATTGATTTCTGTGGCGTCAAGAGGGGAATCATTGAAACATCTATCATATTGTGCTACACTGTTTGTGTTGTATCGGAAGAGAATAAATCGGGAGACAGGAAACAAAAAGAATGGAGGATATAGATGAAAAATGAGTTATTTTCCATCGGTCCCTTTACCGTATACGGATATGGGCTGATGATTGCGATTGGCATTATTGCGGCATATTTGGCAGGGGAATACCGGGCAAAAAAATATGGGCTGGAAGCGGATCATGTATTTAATTATGTCATTTGGTGCGTAGTGGGCGGATTTTCCGGTTCGAAACTGCTGTATTTTATTACAAATATAAAAAATATAGTGGAAAACCCGGATATTATGAGCCATTTAGCGGATGGATGGGTTGTTTACGGGGGAATTATAGGAGGCATTTTGTCCGCTATGCTCTATTCCAGAATAAAAGGATTAAAGTTCCTCGCTTATTTTGATATGCTGATTCCTTCCGTGGCATTGGCGCAGGGATTTGGACGGATTGGCTGTTTTTTGGCGGGATGCTGTTATGGAAAGGAGACAGACGGTTTTTTGGGTATTGTATTTCACGAGTCGAAGTATGCGCCGAATGGCATCCGGCTTTTGCCGACCCAGTTGATTTCCAGTGGCCTTGATTTTTTGCTTTTCTTCGCTTTGATCTGGTATGCGAAAAGGAAGAAAGGGGACGGCCAGATCGGCGGTTTGTATTTGATTTTATATAGCGTTGGAAGATTTATATTGGAATTTTACAGAGGCGACTTGATAAGAGGAAGCGTGGGCTATTTGTCTACGTCCCAGTTCATTTCTATTTTTACGGTGGCAGCGGGCATTGCTTTGTTCGTGGTCAGCGGGAAAAAGAAAAATAGATGAGATGTTATCGGCAAGGCAAGGAGAAAAGGAAAGATATGTATGATGTAATCATTATTGGAGCGGGAGTAAGCGGCTGTGCGGTTGCCCGTGAGTTATCCGCTTATAAAAGAAAAACGGCGGTATTGGAAAGATCTTCTGATGTTTGCGAGGGAACCTCCAAGGCGAATAGCGGTATCGTCCATGCCGGATATGATGCGAAGCCCGGAACGAGGAAAGCAGCCCTGAATCTGAGGGGGAATATTTTAATGGAGAGCCTTTCTAAGCAGCTGGATTTTCCATTTCAAAGGAATGGCTCCCTGGTACTTTGTTTTGAGGAAGCAGGCAGGGGAAAACTGGAGGAATTGCTGGAACGAGGAAAAGAAAACGGCGTAGAGGGATTGCGGATCGTGGAAAGGGAAGAACTGGCCGTGTTGGAACCGAATTTGTCCGACAGGGTAATTGCGGCGTTATATGCGCCCACAGGAGGAATTGTATGCCCCTTTGGCCTGACGATCGCTTTGGCGGAGAATGCATCCGTCAATGGTGTGGAATTTCATCTGGATACGGAAGTAAATAAGATTGTTAAAATAGAAGAAGGGTATCGTCTGGAGACATCAAAAGGAGTATTCCGTACAAAGGTTGTCGTGAATGCGGCGGGAGTGTATGCGGATGTTTTTCATAATATGATAAGCGGTCACAAGCTGCATATTACCCCGAGAAAGGGGGAGTACTGCCTGTTTGATAAAACGATGGGAGGGTACGTTTCCCATACCGTTTTCCAGCTTCCGACAAAATATGGAAAAGGGATACTGGTAAGCCCTACGGTTCACGGAAATCTTTTGGTTGGCCCTACGGCGGAGGATATTGCGGATAAGGAGGGCGTGAATACGACAGCTTCAGGATTGGAAACTGTGTTGGAAAGAGGAGAAATGAGCGTCGGGCATTTGCCGGCAGGAAAAATAATTACTTCGTTTGCCGGTTTGCGGGCGCATGAGGAAGGGAACGATTTTGTCATAGGGGAAGCGGAGGATGCCAAGGGATTTATCGATGTGGCGGGGATAGAATCGCCGGGGCTGACCTGTGCGCCGGCGATAGGGGAATATGTGGCCGGAATCATCCAGGACATTCTTCCTGCGGAGAGAAAAGAAGATTTTATCGGGGAAAGAAAGGGAATTTTTGGAATGTGGGAAGCCGGGCATGAGGAAAGGAAGAAAATGATTCATGAAAATCCGGCTTATGCCAATGTGATCTGCCGCTGTGAGCTGGTGACAGAGGGGGAAATTATGGATGCGATCCACAGACCCCTTGGTGCGACGACGGTGGACGGGGTAAAACGCCGTACAAGAGCCGGAATGGGAAGATGCCAGTCGGGATTCTGCGCTCCTAAGGTAGTGGAGATTCTGGCGAGGGAACTTGGCAGGGATATCGGAGAGATTACAAAAGCAGGAGGAAATTCCGGGTTTTTAACAAGATAAGAAATTGTGCCACGGATGGCAGAATGAGAGGATATATGGACAAAAAAGCAGATATTGTGATTGTGGGAGGCGGACCGGCGGGGCTGGCGGCAGCGGCCGGGGCATGTAAAGAAGGCGTAAAGGCCGACAGGATATGCATTGTAGAACGCGACGGGGAATTAGGAGGTATTTTGAACCAATGCATTCATAACGGCTTTGGACTGCATACGTTTAAAGAAGAGCTGACCGGGCCGGAATATGCGGCCAGGTATATTGGACAGGTGGAAGAAATGGGGATTCCCTGCCTGTTACACACGATCGTGGTGGATATCCGCATGGAGGCGGACGGCAGAAAAAAAGTTACGGTAATGAACCGCTCCGATGGGATGTTTGAGATAGAGGCGGGGGCCGTTATACTGGCGATGGGATGCAGGGAGCGCCCGAGAGGGGCGTTGAACATCCCGGGCTATCGTCCGGCTGGCATTTATTCTGCCGGAACGGCACAGCATTATGTGAATATAGAGGGGCGGATGCCGGGGAAAGAGGCCGTTATTTTAGGCTCCGGCGATATCGGGCTGATTATGGCAAGGCGAATGACTCTGGAGGGGGCGAAGGTAAAGCTGGTGGCGGAATTGATGCCCTACTCAGGAGGACTGAAAAGAAATATCGTACAATGCCTGGATGATTACGGAATTCCTTTAAAGTTAAGCCATACCGTTGTCGATATCGATGGAAAGGAAAGGGTGAAAGGAGTAACGGTGGCGGAAGTAGACAAAAACCGCAGACCGGTTCCGGGAACGGAAGAATATATCAGCTGCGATACTCTGCTGCTTTCCTGCGGGTTGATACCGGAGAACGAACTATCGCTGGACATGGGGGTTGCGTTGAATCCGGCAACGTCGGGGCCGGTGGTCAATGAAAGCCTGGAAACGAATATTCCGGGAGTATTTGCCTGTGGCAATGTGCTGCATGTCCACGATTTGGTGGATTATGTATCGGAGGAAGCGGAAAACGCAGGAAAAAATGCGGCGGTTTATGTGCAGGGAGGGAAAAATAAAACGGGAGAAGAATCTGTTGCAGTCAGGTGCGGCGGAGGGGTACGCTATACGGTTCCCTCCATAATACACATCGCTTATATGCCGGAGGAACAGGTAATTCGTTTCCGGGTAGGAAATGTTTATAAAAATGCATGCCTTACAGTTCGGTTTAACGATAAGGTAGTGATGAAGATGAATAAAAGGGTGATGGCGCCGGGGGAGATGGAACAGATTAAGCTGAAAAAGAACAGGCTGGAGGAATTTGAGGGGCTTCGTGAGATTACCCTGTCTGTACAAGAAGAAGATTCCTGAGAATAGATTGACGTAAAAGATAGAAAGAGAAAGGGAGAGAAAAGTGCAGGAAAAGGAAAAATTGCCAGGAGGCTGGCCAAAGAAAACGGAACTGACCTGTATCCGCTGCCCGATCGGCTGCATGCTGACGGTAACGGAAAATCAGGACGGTACGATCGGCGTAACGGGAAATACCTGCAGCAGGGGAGAGGAATACGGGAAGAAAGAAACGAAAGATCCCACACGTACCGTGACTTCAACGATGAAGGTAAAAAACGGAACCCGGCCGGTAGTACCGGTAAAAACAAAGGGGGATATACCGAAAGGAAAGATCGCAGACTGCATGGAAGCATTAAAAAGGGCCGAAGCGGAAGCTCCGGTGCGGATTGGGGATATTTTGCTAAAGAATGTGGCGGGAACCGGGGTGGATATTGTGGCCACGAAAAGTATTGGTAAAGAAAAAACGGATTAAAAGAAGAGAAGGGCAAGGGGTAAGATATGGGAAAGTATATTATGGCATTGGATCAGGGAACGACAAGCTCCAGATGTATTTTGTTCGACAAGCAAGGGAAAATATTGAGCATGGCGCAGAAGGAATTTTCGCAGATCTATCCGAATCCGGGATGGGTGGAGCATAATCCTATGGAGATATGGTCTTCCCAGATGGCAGTGGCAACGGAAGCTATGGCCATGGTAGGAGCGGGCGCGGAGGATATTAGTGGAATCGGCATTACCAATCAACGGGAAACGGCGATCGTATGGGATAAAAAAACAGGAATTCCCATATATAACGCGATCGTATGGCAATGCCGGCGTACCGCGGACCGGATTGACGCCTTGAATGCGGAAGGCTGCGGAGAGATTATCAGAAAGAAAACGGGCCTTATTCCGGATGCATACTTTTCCGCAACAAAGATTGCATGGATACTGGATCATGTGGAAAATGCCAGGGAAAGAGCCAGGGCGGGGGAATTGCTGTTCGGGACTGTGGATACATGGCTGATCTGGAATCTGACAAAAGGGGCGGTGCATGTGACGGATTATACGAATGCTTCCCGCACGATGCTGTTTAATATCCACGAATTGCAATGGGATAAGGAACTGCTGGAAAAGTTAGATATTCCGGAATGCATGCTGCCGGAGGTAAAACCATCCAGCTGCGTATATGGTTATACGGATGCGGGCGTCCTGGGAGGGAATATTCCCATCGCAGGAGCGGCAGGAGACCAGCAGGCGGCTTTGTTCGGCCAATGCTGTTTTGAACAGGGGCAGGTGAAAAATACATATGGCACAGGCTGCTTTCTTCTGATGAATACCGGCCATACGGCGATCGAATCACGTCACGGGCTGTTGACGACCATAGCGGCAGGAACAGGCGATAAAGCGGAGTACGCGCTGGAGGGCAGCGTATTCGTGGCGGGCGCGGCGATCCAATGGCTGCGGGATGAAATGCGTATGATAAAAAATGCGGCCCAAACGGAAGAATATGCCCGGGCCGTGAATGATACGGCCGGAGTATATATCGTACCCGCTTTTGCCGGGATGGGGGCTCCCTATTGGAATCAATATGCGCGCGGGACGGTGACGGGGATTACGAGGGGCTGCAAAAAAGAGCATTTTATACGAGCCGCTTTGGAATCCATCGCTTATCAGACTGCCGATGTACTCCGGGCGATGGAAGAGGACTCGGGCATCCATTTGAAGGAGCTGAAAGTGGATGGGGGAGCCAGCGCCAATAACTTTTTAATGGAATTTCAGTCTGATATTATTCATACGAAGGTATACAGGCCGGAGTGCATCGAGACTACCGCCCTGGGAGCCGCATATCTGGCGGGACTTGCCACAGGGTATTACAAAAGCAAGGAAGAAATACGCGAAAACTGGAAACTGGGAAAGGTTTTTGAGCCTTCCATGGACGAAGAAAAAAGAGAAGCGCTGCTGAAAGGGTGGAAACGTGCCGTCCGGTGTACGGTCGCTTACAGCGAAGAGGGGGAATAAGAACGGAAAACGCTTATAATTTCCTTACTTCCTCAATGTAATGTATGGTTTCCCAATGGCTGAGCTGGCGGATAATATCGGAATGGAGATATTTACCGTTTAAGTTAAGTTCCAGCTGGATCATGAGGTCCCCTTCCGGGGAAGTCATATGTTTTTCCAACTGTAATATCTCGTAATTTTTTTCCGCAAAAAATTCCGTGATCTGCTGCAGCCCGGCGTGTTTGTCTATTTCTATATAAATAGTGATTTTGGGGTTATATTTCTCAATATGTCTGCTGATGGGCGACATTACGATAATAATAAACATCATGATGGTGAACGCGATAAGGCTGGAAACGATCATGCCGGCTCCGGCGGAAAGGCCGAGGATGGCGGTTGCCCATAAGGTTGCCGCCGTGGTGAGTCCGCGGACTCGGTTTCTGGCGGTCATAATAATGCTGCCCATGCCAAGGAAGCCGACGCCGCTGATGACCTGGGCGGCGAGGCGCGCGCTGTCGCCGGTTCCGTAATTTCCAACCAGATATTCGTTAATAATCATTGTGAAGGCAGAGGCTACGCAGACGATGGAAAATGTGCGGAGTCCTGCCGTACTTTTTTTAGAGGCCCGTTCATATCCGATTACGGCGCCCATGATCATAGCCATCATAAGGCGAATGATAATAGATAAATATTCCACGCTTCCCATAATTTTCACTTCATGGATCATTTGATTTTCTCCCGTTTTTTTCATTTGGAGCCGGCAGATTCTTCTGATGCCGGCAGAAATATTTGATATCTGTTTATATTGTAACTTTTTCGTATCATTTTGTATAGGGAAATTGTAACTTAATGCTTAAATTATATGTGAATAACTGTTATAATCTAAAGTAGTAAAACAAAATACCGGAATGCGAAAAAAAACGAAAAAATTACGAAAAAAAACGAAAAAATACTTGTAATTTATAACCTGTAAATGGTAAAATAATAAAAAGAATCAGGGGTAAGGGGTTATGTCCGATTATGGGGCAAACGGAAGAAAATAATACTTTAATGACAGGTGCATCTGCGGATAAAGAGAAAGGTATGGTTGCTGCTATGGGGACGAGAAAAGGATTTACGTTTGGGGAGAGAGAAAAGGGGACGTGGGGGAAAGCGAAACCGGAAAAGGTGAGAGTGCCTAAGATTAAGATTAAGGATATCAAACCGGGTAAAATAAAACCGGAACGAATCAGGCCGGCCAGAGAAGGAAGCAGGAGGGAGGGTTCTGCTTGGAATATGCTGGGAAAGGCTAGTATTATGGGGACTTTGCTGAAAGCTTTTCTCGTTCCCATTATACTGATTATCATTTTAGGAAGCATTTCCTATATAACGGCTTCCAATACGATTAAAGATAAAGTGGAGGAATCGTCCAGAAATACCATATCCGCCGTAGGAATGTACGGGGAGCTTTTGGCAGGCAACGTATCCTCAAAAGCGTTGGAAGAGGTGATAGGGGGCAATCTTTCCGCATATTACGAAATATATTATAAGATAGAGGATGCCCAGGCGATGCAGTATTGGCGCGATGCTAAAAAAGACCTGCTGCAAATGAAAGCGAGTGTACGATATATTTATAGCTACCATATAATACCGGAGAAGGGTACTTACCTGACTTCTTTGTCGGCAAGCATGGGGGATAATCCGTGGCAGGGTTTTATGGATTCGGAAGAGGGGAAATATCTTCAGGACAATTCCATGCAGAGTACGGCATGGCTGGGTTATCACAGCTATCTGGATAAGCAGCTTTCCATTTCCCAGGACAGATATGCAGCTGTTTTCTACCAGAAGTTTCCGAAGACGAACGCGTATCTGGTGCTGGATCTCACAACCGAAGCAGTGGAAGAAATGCTGAAAGAAATGGACTTCGGCGAAAACAGCATTAAGGCGTTGATTTCGCAGGATGGACGTGAAATCATCCGCAGACAGAGCGGCGACGCGGACGTGAAGATGGAAAACGGCGATGGCGGACCGGTTTTTACCGATAAAGAATTTTACATAACCAGCAGGGGGCAGACGGAGGCCGGAAGCGAGTATGTGGAGTATGAAGGAGAAAAATATTTGTATGTATACGCGCCTATGGGGAAGACGGGAATGATGCTTTGCGGCTTGATTCCACAGGATAATATTGTCAAAGAGGTGCGGTCGATCAGGAATTTAAGCATTATTATGATCATTTTTGCTTCGGTTATTGCTTTCGTCATTGGCAGCAGGATTGCGATGGGAATAAGCGGTACGGTAAAACTCATGACGAGCGGTATGGATAAAGTTGCGGAAGGGGATCTGACACAGGAATTCCGTATTAAACGCAAGGATGAATTCAGCCTTT
The DNA here is from genome assembly GCA_000403275.2 of Lachnospiraceae bacterium 28-4. Classification (GTDB taxonomy): domain Bacteria; phylum Bacillota; class Clostridia; order Lachnospirales; family Lachnospiraceae; genus Kineothrix. Next base: position 999,970 of record KE159599.1, on the reverse strand, counting down.
TGGCGAGAGGGATGAACGATATGCTTTCCAGCATGCGCGTTCTTATGGCCGATATGCAGAAGTTTGGAAATAAAGTAAAGGAAATGGCTGACGGAGTGGCAGAAAAGTCGGATATTATCAATACTTCCATCCGTGAGATCTCCACTGCGGTGGATGATGTAGCGGCAGGGGCGCAAAGACAGGCGAAGGAGGCGGATGTAAGCAATCATATGATGACCGGATTCGCTGAAAAGGTGGATGGGATATGCGCCGGAACAGATGATATGGGCAATACGATCGATAAAGCTACGACAGCAGTGGAACAAGGGCGGATCATTGTGGATGAACTGAACAGAAAATCGGAAACGACCGTATCCATTACAAAAACCTTAGTAGAGAATATCAACAACGTACAAGAACGTTCTTCGGCGATCGAAGGATTTATCGATACAATAAACAGCATTGCAAAACAGACCAATCTTTTATCCTTAAACGCTTCCATAGAGGCGGCAAGAGCCGGGGAAAACGGCAGAGGGTTTATGGTGGTGGCGGAACAGATCCGGAAGCTGGCGGATGAGTCCATGCAGGCGGGCAGAAATATAAAGAAAATTGTGGAAAGCATTCTGGCAACAACGGAGAAGACGACGGAGTCCGCAAGGGAAGCGGAGACGATCGTATTCGAGCAGGCAGGTGCTTTGCAGGAGACGATAGAAGTATTCGGGGAGATTAACGAGTGCGTGGAGACTCTTGTCAACGGATTGAAAGATATTGCGGATAATATGCAGCTGATGAGCGGAGAAAAAGAGCAGGTACAGGATTCCATAAGCCATATTTCCATCGTGACCGAACAGGCGGCGGTGGTTACGGAAGAGATCACATCCACGCTGGATAAGCAGGTGAAGATCGTTTCCGATCTGGCAAAAAATGTAGAATTGCTGAAACAGGAGGCGGATGCGCTGGATCAGTCGATCAGCAGGTTTGTGGTGTAAGGATTTGGATGGATAATGGATAGCTGTGTAACGCTTACCAAAGAGCGCTGGGGGAGGTTTATGATGCGGAGAGGAAAAAAGGCGGGCTTCATTATGGCGGGAATCCTGGGCGCGGTATTGATAGCAGGAGACGGAATGACGGCTTCCGCGCAGATAGAGGATAGTACCGGAACGGTGATGGAAAGGAAATTCCGGGAGAGGGTGGAACCGCTGGAAAAGCGAGCGGTTTCCGCGCCGGAATTGCCTGGGAATGGAAAGGAAATTGCTGATTTTGTGCCGGATGGATGGGAACTCATGGACGATGTCGGGATCGATTTTAACGGGGATGGGATCGTGGATCATATAGGAGTGCTTGATCCGGAGAGTTCGATGGGAAGCGGAGGAGAGCTGGGCTGGCCTCCGCGTATTTTGTTTGCCATAGCAAGTGAAGGGGAGGGGCAGTATCGCTTGGATTTTCAGGACGAGAAACTTATTCGCACGAGGGGCGAAGGAGGTGTATATGGAGATCCCTATCTGCCTCTGACAGCAGAAGGATGTTCTTTTACGACGCATACTTATGGAGGGAGCGCGTGGAGATGGTCGGAGGATTATACATATACATACAAAGAAGGAGCCTGGTATCTGACGTCATCGGAGGAGACTTACGGATATGGATGGTATGAAACGGATTATAAAAAGAACGATTGGGAAAGCGGAATCGGGATACGGAAGAAACGCAGCTCCGAATTTGCGGAGATGGAGAAGCATTGGGAGGAAGAGGATCCTGCGTACGACATTGTCTATGAGGTAAGACTGGATCAACCAATGACTCTCCAACAGGCGGCCAGCCGGTGGTGGACTGCTACGGACAGGGTAAGGGACTGGGAAGTAAAGAAGGTGGAGTTTGCGGAAGGAATAGCCCCTTGGGAACTGTCGGAAGAACTGCCGGGAAAAAGCACATGGTTTTATGATTGCGATGAAGAATGCGCGCTATACACATTCCGGCATGGCGGGAATGATTATATCGGCATGTACCGATGGCAGGATAAATCTTTATTTGCCATGGCGGAAACGGAAGCGGAAATGTCCATAGGCGGTCTGCAACGCTACGGAGATTACATATATTACATCACAGAAATAAACGAAGATATCAAATATAAAACGACGGAAGACGGAACGGAACATATTGAAGAAGAAAACGATACCGTTGGAGTGCGGCTGTGCAGAGTCGGTATAGACGGCAGCGGGATAGAAACATTATTTGAATACCGCTATCCGGAAGCGGATCAGGAAATCAAAGAAAAATACCCGCCATATTTATCCCTCATCTTTGAAATCAACAACGAAGAAATCATAGTGGAAGTATACAATGGAGACGCCCCCCACCCCTTTTACCGCATGAACACAGACGGAAGCTCCCAACGCGCCATCGGCCAAGTACCCGCTGACGATGAAAAAACTGGCTGGCGATGATTTATTCTCACTACGTTCTCATTGCATATCCCTCAATCCAGTATTCCATAATCTATACAACTGTGATAGAATGTAGTCATTAAATTTCAGGCAGGAATAGGTTATGCCGGAGCGGACGGAGGAAAAAAGATGATTGCGGCTCAATATAAAGAAATGTTAAATGGGAAATCGGTAATAAGGGAGCTTTCGGAATATGCCACGGCCAGAGGGAAGGAAATCGGTTACGGGAATGTCTTTGATTACAGTCTGGGCAACCCCTCCGTACCTGCGCCGGAGGCATTTAAAGAGGCGATGATAAGGCTTCTGACAGAGGCGGATTCCATGGAGGTGCATGGGTACAGCCCGAGCCTGGGGATCGCTTCCGTGAAAGAGAAGGTGGCAGCCTCTTTAAATAGAAGGTTTGGGATGGATTATAGCGGGAAACATATTTTTATGACGGCGGGAGCGGCGGGAGCGATCGCCCATGCGGTTCGCGCTGTGACGGTTCCGGGGGACGAAGTGCTGACTTTTGCACCCTTCTTTCCGGAGTATAATCCGTATATCAATTTGAGCGGGGCGAGGCTTAAGGTAGTTCCGGCGGATACGGAGAATTTCCAGGTGGACTTCGGGCGTTTTGCCGAAATGCTGACGGATAAAGTGGCGGCAGTGCTGATCAATACGCCGAATAACCCGTCGGGGGTTGTTTATACAAAGAATACATTGGAAAAACTGGCGGATATGATGCGGCGGAAAGCGGAAGAATATGGGCATGATATTTATCTGATTTCCGATGAACCTTATCGGGAAATCCTTTTTGAAGGAGTGGAGGAGGTTTATGTATCGAAACTGTATGAGAACACAATAAGCTGCTATTCTTATTCAAAATCGCTGTCCGTTCCGGGGGAAAGGATAGGGTATATCGCGGTGAACCCTTCCTGCAAGGACGCGGAGCTGATCGTAAACATGTGCGGGCAGATTTCGAGAGGAATCGGACATAACTGTCCCTCTTCGATCATTCAGCTGGCGGCGGCGGAGACAGTGGATGAGACATCGGATCTTTCCGTATATGAAAAGAACATGAATATTCTTTATGAGGAGTTGACGAAACTTGGCTTCACCTGTGTGAAACCGGGGGGGACTTTTTATATTTTCCCGAAAGCTTTGGAGGAAGATGCGAAAATTTTTTGCGAGAAAGCGAAAAAGTACGATTTGATCCTTGTGCCGGGGGATACTTTTGGGTGTCCGGGGTATTTCCGTATGGCTTATTGTATCGATACGGAGAAAGTGGAGCGGTCGCTTCCGGCGCTGAGAAAATTTGTAAAAACGGAATATGGTGACAAATAGAAGAAGTAATATAGAAAAGAGGTTAAATATGAGTATGTATAAAGCGGGCCTTATTTTGGAAGGCGGAGGAATGAAAGGGATATATACTGCCGGCGTGCTGGAATTTTTTCTGGATAAAGAAATAGAATTTGCTTCCTGTTATGGGGTTTCCGCAGGGGTATGCCATTTGTGCAGTTTTTTGTCCAAACAGAAAAAGCGGGCATACAGGGTGGCTGTGAATTATCTGGACAATAAAAGATATTGCGGCATGTTCAGCCTTTTGACGACAGGGGATTTGTTCGGGACGGATATGTGTTATGATTTGATCCCAAATTACCTCGATCCGTATGATTTTGAAACGTTCGGGAAATATGAGGGAAAAGCTTATGCAGTGGTGACAAATATAAGGACAGGGAAGGCGGAATATATGCAGCTTAAGGATATGCATGAGGATATTCTTGCGGTTCGTGCTTCCAGCTCTATGCCTTTGGTTTCCAGAAAAGTGAAAATAGGGGAAGAATATTATCTGGATGGAGGACTGGCGGATTCTATTCCGATTGCCCGTTCTATTGATGACGGAAATGAAAAGAATGTGGTTATTATGACGAAGGAAACCGGATTCCGAAGAGGACCCGAGTCCGCCCTGGCAGCGGTCAAGGCCCGCTATGCCAGGTATCCGAAAGTATATGAGCTGATGAAAACAAGGGATCAGCAATATAATGAAACGCTGGATTTTCTGGAGGAAATGGAAAAGGAAGGAAAAGCTTTTATTATCCGTCCGAAGAGAAAAAGCGCGGTAGGAAGAGTGGAAAAGGATAAGCGGAAATTGGATGCGCTTTATGAAGAAGGCTACCGGGATGCGGAAGAGTGTTACCTGGAACTTTTAGAGTACTTATCCTGATAAGCATTTATCGGGAGGGCAAGGCGTATACTGAACTAAAAAAGGAGAAAGGCAATGATAGAAATATTAAAAGCGGTATTGTTCGGCATTGTGCAGGGTATCACAGAATGGCTGCCTGTCAGCAGTACGGGACATATGATCCTGGTGAACGAATTTGTGACGTTGAATGTTACCCCTGAATTTTGGGATGCATTTCTTGTTGTCATACAGTTTGGCTCCATACTTGCGGTAGTCGTTTTATTCTGGAATAAGATCTTCCCGTTTGATTTTAAGAAAAAACCGGTGATCAAAAAGGATACTTTTGTTTTATGGTTTAAAATAGCGGTAGCCTGTATTCCGGCTATTGTGATCGGGCTGCCTTTTGATGATTTGTTCAGCGAATTGTTTTATAATTATGTATGTGTCGCTGTTGCGTTAATTGTGTTCGGCGTTTTATTTCTTTTGGTGGAAAACAGGAATAAAAGGGTAAAGCCCAAAGTAACGGATCTTGCTGGAGTGACATATAAAATGGCATTTGTGATAGGAATATGGCAGTTGGCGGCGGCAGTTTTTCCGGGCACATCCAGATCAGGAGCGACGATAATAGGCGCGCTTCTGCTCGGGATATCCAGAACGACGGCAGCGGAATTTACTTTCTTTCTGGCGATTCCGGTTATGTTTGGAGCCAGTTTGCTGAAACTGTTAAAATTCGGACTGGCCTTCAGCTCGACCGAATGGTCCATTCTCTTAGTAGGCATGGCGGTGGCATTTGGGGTGTCGGTAGCCGTGATCCGTTTCCTGATGGGATATATTAAGAAGCATGATTTTAAAGTCTTCGGATGGTATAGAATCGTGTTGGGCGTCGTCGTGTTGGGATACTTTATGTTTCTTGCTTAAAAACGCCGTTTTTCAGGGAAAAAGCCGCGTAAAAGTTGACAAGGCAGTAGAATTGAGCTAAACTGTTTATCGTAAACGGAAGCCAAAAGGCTGTTTGCATCGCAGATGGTGAAAAATCATGCTGCCGGAGGATATGAGAAGTTAAATTTTGTAATACTCTCGAGGGGAGTCTCGATAGTGAAAGGAGAGAACATATGGCAGAATCGAAGAAAAAGACGGTTGCCGCTAAGACGGTGAAGACAGAAACAGCAGCTCCCGCAGAAGTAAAAGCGGATGCAGTTGAGACAAAAGAGGAAGTAAAGACAGCGGTAAAGAAAGAGACAAAAACAGCGACGAAAAAAGCACCGGCAAAGAAGACGGCAGTAAAGAAAACGACGGCAAAGAAAGCAGAGAGCTCAGAGCCGAAGGCAGCAAAAGCAGATACAGCAGTGAATATGGCGGTTCACTTTCAGTTTTCCGGTAAATCCTATTCTACAGAAGATCTTCAGAAGATCGCAAAGGATGTGTGGAAATATGACCTTCACAAAGAAGAGGAAGAGTATGCCAGCCTGGAACTCTATGTAAAGCCGGAGGAAAGCATTGTATACTATGTATTCAACGGAGATATTACGGGAAGCTTCTTTATTTAAGTTTCATATTTGCCTGCATGGACAAAAAATATAATGACTTTGACATATTTGGAAATGATATATGTCAAAGTCATTTTTATGTGCGGGCTTATACAGAGGGCAATAAAATTTTTAAGAATTATTTATAATTATTTTTGAAGTAATGTGTTGACATTACGGTAGGTAAGTGATATTTTATGGTAAGAAGATGTTAGCACTCTAAAAGGTTGAGTGCTAACAGATAAGATAAGGAAGGAGGATGGTAGAATGCAGACATTAGATGAAAGAAAGATGAAAATATTGCAGGCCATTATCCGAAATTATCTTGAAACGGGAGAACCGGTAGGGAGCAGGACGATTTCGAAATATACGGATTTGAACCTGAGTTCCGCAACGATAAGAAATGAAATGGCGGATCTGGAAGAATTAGGGTATATTGTCCAGCCTCATACTTCCGCAGGGAGGATTCCATCGGATAAAGGCTACCGCTTGTATGTGGATCATATGATGGAAGAGAAAGAGCGGGAAGTGGAGGAATTGAGGGAGCTTCTTCTGGAAAGGGAAGATAAGATGGATCATCTTCTCAAACAGGTGGCAAAAGTTCTCGCGCAGAATACAAATTATGCCACCATGATATCGGCACCCCAGATCCATAGAAGCAAAGTGAAATTTATCCAGTTATCGAGGGTGGATATCAATCAGCTTCTTGCAGTAATCGTCATAGAGGGGAATGTGATTAAGAATAACATTCTGAGCGTGGAGGATGCCCTGGATGATGAAACGCTGCTCAAACTAAATATATTGCTGAATACTTACCTGAACGGGCTGTCCCTGGAAGAAATCAATTTGAGCATGATAACCGCAATGAAACAACAGGCGGGGATACACAGTTCGATTGTAGGGAATGTGATCGATGCTGTGGCGGAAGCTATTAAGGCGGATGAAGATCTGGAAATATATACGAGCGGTGCCAACAATATTCTGAAATATCCGGAGCTGGCGGATAATCAGAAGGCAAGCGAGCTGATCAATACTTTTGAAGAAAAACAGCTGCTGAATGAATTGGTAGTGGATAGACTTTCCGATGAGAACAATACGGGTATTCAGATCTATATCGGGGATGAGACTCCGGTAAAGACAATGAAAGACTGTAGTGTGGTAACGGCGACTTACGAGCTGGAGGAAGGAATGAAGGGCACGATCGGTATTATCGGGCCGAAGCGGATGGACTACGATAAAGTGGTTGGAACGCTGAAGACGCTGATGCACCAGTTGGATGAGCTGTATAATAAAAAAGAATAAAGGGAGGAATGAGAAAATTGGCAGAGCAGAGAGATATGAATATCGAGGATATGAATGACAATGAGATAAATCGCGAAGATATGGATATCGAAGAAGCGGAGGGCGAAGAGCTGGAAGAAGAAAATCAGGAAGGGAATGACTGCCCTGAAACGGAAGAGGCAGGGGAAGCGGATACGGAAGATGGCGCTGCTGACCAGGCCGGTTCGGAAGAAACGACAGGAAAGAAGCTGTTTAAAAAGAAAAATAAGGCGGATAAGAAGCAGGATGCGCTGAAGCAGAAGATCGAAGAACTGGAGGATCGGGTAAAGCGCCAGATGGCAGAATTCGATAATTTCAGAAAGCGCACCGATAAGGAAAAAACAGCGATGTATGAAATCGGGGCGAAGAGCGTAATCGAAAAAATCCTTCCGGTAGTGGATAATTTCGAAAGGGGCTTGGCAAGCGTTCCCGAAGAGGAAAAAGGAAACGGATTCGCGGATGGAATGCAGATGATTTACAAACAGCTTATGACAGAGCTGGAAAACATCGGAGTAAAGCCGATAGAGGCCATTGGGCAGGAATTTGATCCCGATTACCATAACGCGGTTATGCAGGTGGAGAGCGAGGAATATGAGACCGGCATCGTGGCTCAGGAGTTGCAAAAGGGATATACTTACAGGGATTCCGTCGTAAGGCACAGCATGGTGGCCGTAGTCAGCTGACGGTTCGGATGGCCGGGAACAAAACTAGGTTGGCCGGCGCGCATAAAGAATAAGTATATAATGGGTTTCTGTTATATAGATTTTTGGTAACTATCTAATAGGGTAATTTTATAGCATAATTTTATAATTTTTAGGAGGACTTGATTATGAGCAAAATTATTGGTATTGACTTGGGAACAACGAATAGCTGCGTGGCAGTTATGGAAGGCGGTAAACCTACGGTGATCGCCAATACAGAAGGCGCCAGAACCACACCGTCCGTAGTGGCATTTACTAAAAACGGGGAAAGGCTTGTGGGCGAACCTGCAAAGCGTCAGGCGGTAACGAATGCGGAAAAGACCATTGCTTCCATCAAAAGGGATATGGGTACGGACAGAGGGCGCACGATTGATGACAAGAAATATTCCCCCCAGCAGATTTCCGCAATGATCCTTCAGAAATTGAAAGCGGATGCGGAGAGCTATCTTGGCGAAAAAGTAACGGAAGCGGTTATCACGGTTCCTGCTTATTTTAACGATGCACAGCGCCAGGCGACAAAGGATGCGGGCAAGATTGCCGGCCTTGATGTAAAGCGTATTATTAATGAGCCTACGGCGGCAGCGTTGGCTTACGGCCTGGACAACGAAAAAGAACAGAAGATTATGGTATACGATCTGGGCGGCGGTACGTTCGACGTTTCCATTATTGAAATCGGAGACGGTGTTATCGAAGTTCTTTCCACCAACGGAGATACCCGCCTGGGCGGCGACGACTTTGACCAGAAAATTATTAACTGGATGCTGGATGAATTTAAGAAGAAAGAAGGAGTTGATTTGTCAGGGGATAAGATGGCCCTGCAAAGGTTAAAAGAAGCGGCGGAGAAAGCAAAGAAAGAGCTGTCCTCTTCCACGACAACCAATATCAACCTTCCTTTCATTACGGCGACGGCAGAAGGGCCGAAGCATTTTGATATGGATCTGACAAGAGCGAAATTCGATGAGCTGACTCACGACCTTGTGGAAAGAACAGCCGTTCCGGTTCAGAACGCGATGAAGGATGCGGGCCTTTCCAATTCCGAGATCGGAAAAGTATTGCTGGTAGGCGGTTCTACACGTATTCCGGCAGTTCAGGAAAAGGTAAAGCAGCTGACGGGACATGAACCTTCCAAGAGCCTGAATCCTGACGAATGCGTTGCACTTGGTGCATCCATCCAGGGCGGTAAGCTCGCGGGCGATGCCGGCGCAGGGGAGATCCTTCTTCTGGACGTTACTCCTCTTTCCCTTTCCATTGAGACAATGGGCGGCGTTGCAACCAGGCTGATCGAAAGAAATACGACGATCCCTACAAAGAAGAGCCAGATCTTCTCAACAGCAGCAGACAATCAGACAGCAGTAGATATCAACGTGGTACAGGGGGAAAGGCAGTTTGCAAAAGATAATAAATCCCTCGGACAGTTCAGGCTGGACGGTATCCCTCCGGCAATGCGCGGGGTTCCGCAGATCGAAGTTACGTTCGATATCGATGCAAATGGTATCGTAAACGTATCCGCTAAGGATCTTGGCACCGGCAAAGAGCAGCACATTACAATTACCGCAGGTTCCAATATGTCCGACGATGAGATCGATAAGGCAGTAAAGGAGGCGGCTGAGTACGAAGCGCAGGATAAGAAGAGAAAAGATGCGATCGATACGAGAAATGAGGCGGATTCCTTTGTATTCCAGACAGAAAAAGCATTGAATGAAGTGGGCGATAAGATCGACGCTTCTGCAAAAGCTACCGTAGAGGATGACCTTACGGCTCTGAAGGCAGTGCTGGAGAGAACGAAAGATCAGGAAATGTCCGACAGCGATATTGATGAAATGAAAGCGGCAAAAGAAAAACTGATGACAGATGCACAGGCTCTTTTTGCAAAGGTATATGAGCAAGCACAGGGAGCTGCAGGGGCGCAGGGTGCGGGGCCGGATATGAATGCAGATTCTGCAGGCTCTGATATGGGCGCAGCTGACGATGTGGTTGACGGAGATTACCGCGAAGTATAAATAGAAGGCTTCTAAAAAAAGTTTTAAGAGGAGTTAGTTATGGCAGAGCAAAAACGAGACTATTACGAGGTTCTCGGAGTAGATAAAAATGCGGATGAAGCGGCGATCAAAAAGGCATACCGTGTTTTGGCCAAAAAATATCACCCGGATATGAATCCGGGTGATAAAGAGGCGGAAAAAAAGTTTAAAGAGGCTTCGGAAGCATATGCCGTACTCAGCGATCCGGAGAAGAAACGTCAATATGATCAGTTCGGCCATGCGGCATTTGAAGGCGGCTCGGGCGGCTTTGGCGGTTTTGACTTTAACAGCGCGGATTTCAGCGATATCTTTGGCGATATTTTCGGTGATTTCTTTGGGGGCGGCCGAAGAGGCGGAAGGGCAAGCAGCGGCCCAATGAAAGGAGCCAATATTCGTACCAGCGTAAGAATTACCTTTGAGGAAGCCGTATTCGGCATTGAGAAAGAGTTGGAACTTACGTTGAAAGACGAATGTGCTTCCTGTCATGGGAGCGGCGCGAAACCGGGAACGAGTCCCGAAACCTGCCAGAAGTGCGGCGGCAAGGGACAGATCGTATTTACACAGCAATCCTTTTTTGGCACGGTTAGGAATGTACAGACCTGCCCGGAATGTAACGGAACGGGCAAAGTGATCAAAGATAAATGTACTGACTGCCATGGAAGCGGATATATTGCCAACAGGAAGAAGATAAAGGTAAGCATCCCTGCGGGAATCGATAATGGGCAGAGCGTGCGTATCAGGGATAAAGGCGAGCCAGGAAGTAACGGCGGGCCGAGAGGGGATCTGCTTGTAGAAGTGATTGTAGGCAGACATCCCGTATTCCAGAGGCAGGATTACAATATTTATTCTACCGTGCCGGTGTCTTTTGCAGTTGCGGCATTGGGCGGAGAGATTGTGATCGATACGGTTGACGGCAAGGTGATTTATGACGTGAAAGCGGGGACGCAGACCGATACAAGGGTGCGTTTAAAAGGAAAAGGCGTACCATCCCTGAGAAATAAAGATAACCGGGGTGACCATTATGTTACTTTGGTAGTACGCGTGCCGGATAAGCTTTCCCATGAGGCGAAGGAACTTCTGAAACAGTTTGATGCGGAAACGGGAAATTCCCTGAATGCGGCGAAGGAAGCATCAGCGGATGCCGGAGAAGTGAAAGACAAAAAAAGGAAGTTTTGGAAATAAATAACCAATCAAAACATAAGAAGAACTTCTTAGCGAAACACCAAACGGTGTGCGCTTAGAAGTTCTTTTTTGGCATAAGATTCAGGAGTCTTTCTCCTGCTCGTATTCTACAAATTCGCTATATTCATCCCAGATATTGCATATCCATGTTTTTCCCTGATTAAAAATAATTTCATTTCCGTCTTGATCGAAGAATTTGGCGGGAGTGGCATCGCCGTCATAGCGCATCCATGTGGCTTCTATCACTTTGCCGTTGGTAAAAACGAGGGCATCGCCTTCGCCGTGAACGCCAAAAGCGAGATAATCCTTTTTATCCCTTACTTCTCCGTGGCAATATTGAAGGATCACATTGGAAACGGCCAACTGGCTGCCGTCGTATTCATCAATCTGCTTTTTTCCGTCCTGGTAACGGTAGTAAAGTTTATCCTGGGCATTGTATTCAAAATAAGGGCGATATGCGCCGTAACCGCCGGAATTATCTTTTTTTCCACCGGGATAGATGAGAACGGCATCCTCGTTTTCCTCATATTCCGCCCTGTAATTATCGGCAATAAAAGTAAAGGGAGGAACATAGAGGTCATCGTATTCCGTTTCATATTTCTGACGTTTGATCGCTTTTTCCAGGCCGTCAATAAAGAGATAACCGGTAAATTCCTTGGCGTAGCCCGGACGGCTGAGCCTGCCGAAAGCTTCGTCGGAGGGATTGTGGATACCTTCCACGGCTGCGCTGATGTTCTGGACGGTGTCCCGGCTGAGGAGTTCTTCCACATATGGCCTTGCCAATCCCCAGTTGCAGTAAATGGCTTCATACCCCATGGCGACATAGACAAAATAATCGCGGCTGCTTCTGACAGGGCCGATATGGTCCAGTTCGTCATAATCTTCAAAGACTGCCATAAGGCGGGTAATCCGGCCTTCCACGGGAGCTTCGTAAATAATGGCAGCTTTGGAAAGTCCGTATTGAGGCATGGCCGGTTTGTTGTTTGGTATCATAACGGCGATAGGCCGCCTGGTTGCTTTTTCTTTTTCAATCCATTCCCCGGTAAGGTAACTCTGCATCTTGCCGCTTTTGATCTCCCGTTCTCCGATCACAGGGAGGCCGGGGGCTTCTTCTGCTTCTTCCTCCGAAGTTTCTTCTTCTGTTTCTGCTGTAGTATCTGCGGAAATATCCGTGGAAGTATCTTCTACGGAATCTGCCGGGTTTTCATTGGCTTCTCCAAGTGGAAGTTCTTCCGCCGCTCCCTGTCCGCAGCTGCATATGAGAAACGAAAGGCATAAAATACCAACAGCCCGGGATGCGGATGAAAGTATCTTTTTCATAGTTTTCATAAGCTGATTCCTCACTCTATTTGTAAATGAAACTGAAAGTTGCGAGAACATTATACTATGGAACCATGAGGGCTGTCCATGCTGTAAATTTCCCAAAACAGGCGTAATGTGGCGCTAGTGGGAATGATTGATATCTTTGATGACCGCAAGGAGGTGTTGGACCTGCGGGCCCGTCAGTTTCCGTATCTCTTTGATCAATTCCCCGGTGCTGTAAAAATTATTTTGGCTTTCGTCAAAAAAATCTTTGGGTGAAATCTGAAAATAATCACAAATGTAAAAAAATAAAGAAAGGGAAGGGAGAGCTTTTCCACTTTCTATCCTGTTGATATAGCTGGGATTCTGCCCGAGGGAAAGACTCATTTCCCGGGCGGAAACATTTTTTTCAAGCCGGAGTTGTTCCAGCCTTTTTGCAAATAATTCCTCTTCATACATAGAATAACCGTACCTTTCTGAAATGATGTATCTAATAACTGGTAAAGGCATTTGTATTGATTCTAATGCAATATATGCTTGAAATAAGATATTTAATATCGTATAATACAAAAATAAGATATTTTATATCTTAAAAAATAGAAGTGAAGGATTTGTGATATGGAAATTAAGATAAAAGGCATAGCGGTTGCTGCATTTATTTACATGTATTCTGCAATGGCGGTTTTTTTTGCGGGCTGGCTGAGGCCGGCATGGGCAATCGGAATTTGTGTTGTTCTGGGAATTGGTTTTATTCTTGGAATGCGGTCGTGGTGCCATGAAATGGAAGACACGGTATTTCTATCAAAAAGAACGCTGTGTATAGGCGTGCTGCTTGTTCTTTTTTTCTGCTGGCATACCGGAATCGGGGCGTTTACCGGACAGGCGGGCGACTGGATGAAACATAATGCGGTCATGCATGACTTGGCGGAAAAGGAATGGCCGGTCATATATCAAACAGATTACGGCGAATCCATGCTGTGCTATTATACGGGGTTTTATTTGCTTCCGGCCATAGCAGGAAAAATTTTCGGTTCTTTTCGGGCAGCGGAATTGGCTCAATACGCGTTGGCGGCGGCAGGCATTTTTCTTTTGTGGATTCTTGTAATAAAAGCGGGGGAGATAAAGAGCCGGAAGGGGCAGATTCTTTGCCTGGGGCTTTTGTTCGTATTTAGCAGCGGTATGCTGCCCTTGGGGCAGACGGTATGCGGAAGCTTGTATCCTGATAATTTTCCATTTGGCAGCCATGAATGGATGAATCCGGAAACCGTAAGAATTCAATATACATCGAATTGGAGTCTGCTGAAATGGGTGCCGGGACAGGCGGTCGTGCCTTGGCTGGCGACTGTTTTGCTGCTGCTTCGTCCTCATAAAACGCAGAATTATGTTTTGATTGGTCTGCCCGTCCTCCTGTATAGCGGGTTTGCTATGGTCGGAGTTGCGGCAATGATGTTGGCGGTTTATTTGTGTGATATAGTCCAGGGGGGATGGCAGCGGGCAAAAAAGGCATTTAGCGCATCAAATATTCTTTTGGCGGCTGCGGGCTGCGTTCAAGTATTTTATTTTTGGGGAAATATTTCAGGATCAAAACCGGAATACTTAGGCTTTCACTGGCTTGACTATGGGAAGAAACCGGAATTTTATTTTATCTTTTGTTTTTTTATGTTCGGATTTTATGCGTTGCTCCTATTTAAAGAAAACAGAAAGAATTACCTGTACTGGATTACCATAGCGGCGCTTTCTGTTTATCCGAGGTTTTCCATGGGGCTATACAATGACTTTACGATGAGAACGAGTATTCCTGCTTTGTTCGTTCTTATGATTCTTATTTTGCGTTTTCTTGGATTGCAGGAAGAAAGGGACAAGAGCCTGACCATAAGAAAAACTTTGCTGGTGGCTGGTTTGGTAATTGGGGCGTTTTATCCTTTTTTAAATTTGAGGGAAAGCATTACGAAAAATGAGATTGGAGAGATTTACCGGACTGACGGTTATGGGACGCTGGAACAATTAGCAGATCCGTCCAATGAAGATATACAGGATGATTGGAAATATAACTATTATACATATGATCTGGAAAATGATTTTTTTTATAAATATTTGGCAAGGCGGAAATAATACGGAATGTAAATAACAAGGAAAGAAGAAAAAAAGTGGGCGAACGAGTGAAGAAAAAAGATGGTAAACAAACGGATAAGGTTTATATGGTGATTCCTGCGTATAATGAGGCGGAAAATATATATACCGTGGTGGATGAATGGTACCGGATTCTGGAAAAAGAAGATATTGGCGAAGGATCGAGACTTCTGGTGATCGATGATGGAAGCAAGGATGAAACATTTCAAATTTTAAACGGAATGAAAGAGGGCAGACCGAAACTGCTGGCAGTGACGAAGCCCAATTCCGGCCACGGGGCGACTTTGCTTTACGGGTATCGGTATGCTCTGAAAGAAGGGGCAGACTATATTTTTCAAACGGATTCTGATGGACAGACAAGGCCGGAAGAATTCAGGGGATTTTGGAAGCTGAGGGCGAATTACGATATGGTAATTGGAAACAGAAGCAAAAGGCAGGACGGATGGACGCGTATATTCGTAACGAAGGTATTGAAATTGGCGATCCGCGTTTGCTTTGGCGTGAAAGTGACGGATGCCAATACGCCATTTCGGCTGATGGATGCAAAGGCTTTGAAAAAGCAGATGAAATATATTCCAAAGGAATTTAACCTTCCCAACGTGCTGATTGCCGTGATTTATGAAAAGAAAAAAATGAAAACAAAATATATACCGATTACGTTCCGGGCGCGTCAGGGAGGCGTGAATTCGATCAATTTGAAAAAAATATGCGGAATCGGGGCGAAAGCCTTCCGGGATTTTATTGTGATCAACAGAGTGATAGGAAATGCAAAGGACGAGGAATGCAATGAATGCTAGAAAAAAGGTTTTATTTGGAATAATTGGAATGTCATTTTTTCTTCTGCTTGTATGGGGATTTTTTCTTATTAGCAACAGGCTGACGTATATAGAACGAACGGTTCTGAACGGTCAGGAAGGGCAGAATATAGCGGTCATGGATGGGCATACGGTGATCGAACAGGAAATCCGTATGCCGTATGGATTATTTTGGGGCATTGATGTAAAAACGGGTACTTATGGAAGAAATAATAATTCTTTCTGGGAGATTTGCATACGTGAAAAGGAAAGCGGAAAGAAAATATATGATTGGGAATACAATGCCAGTCAGGTGTTTGATGGAGAAAATTATTTTCGCAGTGTAAAGACTCCGGTTAAAGTAAAGAAAGGCAATCTATACACGGTCTCGATCCGCTCGAAAGATGCAACGGGCAACTCGGCGTTAAGTTTTTACGCCTCGGAAGGGGATGAATACGAGGACGGAAAGTTGTTCGTAAACGGAGAAGAGGTGGAAGGAGACTTATGCATCGGGGTTTACGGAGGAGAGAGGGATCCTTTTTGGGGATTTTTCTATTGTTTGACGGTAGGTTCCGGTGCCGGAGTTTTGCTGTATGCCCTTTTTTGCATGTATAAAAAGCAGGATGGGGAACGGGCGGGCAAGTTGCTTGGCGCTTTTTTGGCAGCATTTGTCTGCATGGTTTTAACATATGTTTTTACGAGAGAGAACATGGGAACCTTTACCGATGAATGCGATAATATACGGGGAGGGATACTGATCGCGAAAGGAAGAGTGCTTTACCGGGATTATTATACCCAGCATACCCCTTTCGGCTATTATTTGTGTGCATTTTTTGCCTGGCTGGGCGCTAAAAGCATCCAGCAGTTCCGTCTGCTGTATTATCTTTTTTCCGCCATATTGTGGGGCGGGCTTTATTACAGGCATTGCGGTTTCTTCGGGAAAGTAAAAATGTTTTTGCTGCCTGTCGTCAGGATCGTTATTATTCTGCCGATGTTTTTTCAGGCGTCAAAGATTCTTGGGGACAATATCCAGGGGTTTTGTATCGTTGTGTTGATGATGGAATATATCCGTTATTGGAAGGACGGGGAATTGGGGAAAGGACGGTGCGCGATTGTGGCGGCTTGCATTTTTGCCAGCATTGCTTCCACTTTTGTCAGCGTATTTGCCATTGCGCCGGTTGTAATCGGCGTACTTTTCAAGGAAGTGCTTTTATGGAAAGAAAAGGGGCGTATAGACGGTAAAAATATGCTGGTGCGATATGGTTTTCTGGCATCAGCAGTCTGCCTTCCATTTGTGGTCTCTTTTGTCTATTTTGCGGCCAACCATGCGGCCGGAAAGCTGTACCTGATGGCATACCGGTTCAATACTATGGTTTACAACAATTATCAGGAACAATTCGGCAGGATAAAATGGAAGCCCTTTTTCCTTGGATTAAAAAATTTTTTCCTTGCCATAGGGGATAACTTTAACGCCATGCTGACCGCGACGGGGAGCAGCACATCGGTCATACAGCTTTTGCTGGCCGTAGGGGCTGCGGCTGCATTGCTGCTGTGGTGGAAGGATATAGGAAAAAGGGAGGGAGCCGTTGCCAGCCTTGCCCTTCTTTTGTGCATGAGCGGAAACGGGACGAGGAGCGGAACCGATTTTCACTCGGCAGCTTTATGGAATGCGGCGCTTGCATTAATTGTATTGATAGGTATGGGAAGGGGATTCGGGGAAAAGAAACTGGGAGAAGGAAAAGCAGCGCTGTTTTGCTTGATCGGATGCTATCTCATCGCGCCTTACGCGAAAATGGTGGTGGATCATATCGTATACGACCGGGAGCCGGTGTCAGGAATCGATGAACAGATCGTTGCCATAACGGAACCGGGAGAGGAAATCTTTATGGATGCGTTTGTCCATGACTCTATTTACCTGCTGTATAAAGAGCGATATCCTGCGAATCGGAACTGTTATATTCTTCCGTGGTATATGGACTGGTTTGAATATGATACGCTGGAAGACCTGGAGGAAAAGAAGCCGAGGGTGCTGATTTACAAACCCGAGACAGAAGTATATGGCCAGACAGGCTTTTGCCCGGTGCTGGACATGGTGATCCAGGGGCGCTATGAGCGGAATTCGGAAGACTCGATCATATGGAAACTGAAGTGAGAAAGAGGAATGGAGGAACCCACAGAAATCCATTTTTATAAATGCCATGGTGGAGGGGCAGCCAACGGGGGCGAAGGGAAATGCCGCGGCCGGGAAAGGAGCTGGCAGGGGGCCGGTTTTCTGCTGTTGCGTACAATCAGTTATTTCACTTATGAAATGGCCAATAACCAGAGCAAAACCGCCAGGGAGGGCGGTTTTAGGAAGCATAGGCATGGATGCCGTTGCTTCCGGCTCGTCCGGTTGGATACCATATATCCATTTCATTAGTGAAATCTGATTGGAAGCCCCAGCAGAAAACCGGCCCCCTGCCAGCTCCTTTCCCGGCCGCGGCATTTCCCTTCGCCCCCGTTGGCTGCCCCTCCACCATGGCATTTATAAAAATGGATTTCTGTGGGAAGGATGGAGCCTATTTACAAGATCAGGATTCTGTGTTATAACATATGTATTCTAAAAAACAACTATATTCATTAGCAGAGTAGAAATCTGTGCGTTAAGTGCCGCATGAACGGGGAGTTGTCATGCGGACGAAAAGCCGGTAAGGCTTGCGGTACGGAATTCGCATCCCGCTGCTGCATATGGAGCGCATGTTCCTCCTTTATGTAGTCCAGGAAAACTGCTATAAAGGAGGTATTTTTCATGAAAAAAATAAGAGAATGCAAGGAAATGTACGGAAGTTCTTTTCAGGAGCTGTTCGTTACAAAAAACATGGTATTGTGCGGATTTATGGCCGCATTGGCGGTTGGGTTAAGCATGACGACTTCCATAGAGGTCGGGCCTTATATCAGAATCGGTTTTTCCGGCATACCAAACCGCATCGTGGAATTTTTGTTCGGCCCGGTAACGGGCTGCCTGTTTGGCGGCGCGCTGGATATTATGAAATATATGCTGAAGCCTACGGGTCCTTTCTTTTTCGGATTTACTTTTAATGCCATGCTGGCGGGAATTATATATGGTTCTGCTTTTTATAAGAAGCCGATAAGCATAAAAAGAATTGCGGTGGCGGAGCTGCTTGTGAAGATTATTGTAAACTGTCTTTTTAATACGCTTTGGATATCGATGTTATACGGAAAAGGGTTTTTTGTACTGCTTCCGGCAAGACTATTGAAAAACGCGATCATGCTGCCGATCGACAGCGCGATTTTGTATGTTTCCTTTACATATGCAAAGAGACTGCTGTACAGGGTCGGCTGTTTTCCGGAGAAGAGCGGGAGCCGGCCGGGAATCTAGGATTAGGAGGAATAGGATCTTTCATGAAATGGGTAAAATTTAAAATCAAAACGCTGACGGAAGCGGAGGATATTATTATCAGCACATTGTATGATATCGGGCTGGAAGGCGCGCAGATCGAGGATAAGGTTCCGCTGACGGCGGCGGAAAAGGAGCAGATGTTTGTAGACATTCTGCCGGAAACGGAGGAAGACGACGGCGTTGCGTATCTTAGCTTTTTTGTGGAAGAAAAAGACGGCGGAATGCTGGAGGTGAACGGGGAAAGCGTTACGGCGGAAGAGATTCTCCGGCAGGTGGAAAAGGAACTGGAAGACCTGCGCGCGTTTATGGATATCGGCGAGGGTACGGTATCGGTGGACGAGACGGAGGATATCGACTGGATCAATAACTGGAAGGAATATTTCCACCAATTTTATATTGACGACATATTGGTGATTCCTTCCTGGGAAGAAGTGAAGGAAGAGGACAGGGATAAGATGATCCTTCATATCGATCCGGGAACGGCATTCGGTACGGGCATGCATGAGACGACCCAGCTCTGCATCCGCCAACTCAGGAAGCATATAACGGAGGATACAAAGCTTCTGGATGTTGGAACGGGAAGCGGTATTTTATCCATCCTGTCGCTGATGTTCGGCGCGAAAGAGGCGGCAGGAACTGATCTGGATCCCTGTGCCGTGGAGGCGGTGGCGGAGAATAAAAAAGCGAATCATATTCCCGACGACCAATTCCGGGTGCTGACCGGGAATCTGATTACGGAAAAAGAAGTACAGGATCAGATTGGTTATGAATGCTATGACATTGTTGTAGCAAATATTCTGGCAGATGTACTGGTGGCGCTTACCCCGGTAGTCGTCGATTGCCTGAAGCCGGGAGGAATTTATATTACTTCGGGAATTATCGATGAGAAAGAAAGCGTAGTGGCGGAGGCGGTTCGCAAAGCGGGGATGGAAGTGATTGAAACGACTTATCAGGGAGAGTGGGTTTCCATAACGGCGCGAAAGGCATAAAATGGCCGGAAGGCATGGAGAAAAGGAAGGCAGGGTATGCACCATTTTTTTGTAGAACCTTCACAAATACATGAAAATGAAGTAAGGATAACGGGGAGCGATGTGAAGCATATCAAAAGCGTGCTTCGGATGAAAGTGGGAGAAGAACTGTCCATAAGCAACGGCGTGGATCAGAAGGAATACCGCTGCGGCATCGCGGAGCTGGGGGAAGAAGAAGTTCTCTGCCGGATTCGCTTTATAAAAGAGGCGGATGTGGAGCTGCCTTCCAAAATATATCTTTTCCAAGGGCTGCCCAAAGGGGATAAGATGGAGCTGATCGTCCAAAAGGCGGTAGAACTGGGGGTTTACGAGATTATTCCCGTAGCGGCCAAACGGGCGGTGGTAAAGCTGGATGAAAAAAAAGCGAAACATAAAAGGGAACGCTGGCAGGGAATTGCCGAAGCAGCGGCAAAACAGAGCAGGAGAAAGACGGTTCCGGCCGTAAATGCGGTAATGTCGATGAAGGAAGCGATTGCCTACGCATCGGAAATGGATATCCGCCTGATTCCCTATGAGATGGCGGAAGGAATGGACAGAACGAAGAAGATGATAAGCGGATTAAGGCCCGGGCAGAGCATTGCGGTTTTTATCGGCCCGGAAGGCGGATTTGAAGAAAGCGAGATTGAGGCGGCAAGGGAGGCGGGAATTAGCCCGATTACCATGGGAAAACGCATCCTGCGGACGGAAACGGCGGGTTTTACCATTCTGGCATGGATTATGTATCAACTGGAAACATAGATAGGATGAGCCAGGGCGTTACCAACTGAATCAAAAGGGCATATAGTATAATAGTATATAGCGTGTGGCTGACAGAAACAGACAGATGCTTAGCAAATGACATTAGGAGACAAAATATGGAAGTATATTTGGATAATTCAGCTACTACACGGTGTTTTGAGGACGTGGCGGCTTTCATGACGCATATTATGTGCAACGATTACGGTAACCCGTCCAGTCTGCATTTGAAAGGTGTCCAGGCAGAAAATTATACCCGTTATGCCAAAGAAACGATAGCAAAACTGTTAAAAGTAAACGAAAAGGAAATTCTTTTTACATCAGGAGGTACCGAAGCGGATAATATTGCGCTGATCGGCTGCGTGCTTGCTAATCATCGGGCGGGAAGGCATTTGATCACTACCATGATCGAGCATCCGGCGGTTATGCAGACAATGAAATATTTGGAGGAACAGGGATTCCACGTTACCTACCTGCCTGTGGATGATAAAGGGCGCATTCGCCTGGAGGATTTGTCGAGAGCCATGAGTAAGGATACCATACTGGTGTCCATCATGCATACCAATAACGAAATAGGTTCCCTGCAGCCGATAGCGGAGGCGGGGGCGCTGATCAAAAAAATGAATTCCCGTACGCTGTTCCATGTGGACGCCGTGCAGGGGTTTGGAAAATTCAGAATATACCCGAGAAAAATGAATATCGACCTGCTTTCTGTCAGCGCCCATAAGATTCATGGGCCAAAGGGAGTGGGATTTTTATACATTAACGAAAAGGTGAAGATCAAGCCGATCATATATGGCGGGGGGCAGCAGAACAACCTGCGCTCAGGAACGGAAAATGTACCGGGCATCGCCGGGATGGCGAAGGCCGCGGAGATGGTATATGCGGACTTGGATATGGATGTAGACAGACTTTACAGACTGAAACAAAGGTTTGTGGATGGCGTGACAAAAATAGACCATGTGAAAATCAACGGTTATACCGGGAGAGAGTCAGCCCCTCATGTAGTCAGCGTATCCGTCCGGGGAGTCCGCAGCGAAGTGCTGCTCCATGCCCTGGAGGACAGAGGCATTTACGTATCGGCAGGAAGCGCATGCTCCGCCCGCAAACCGCAGCCTTCGGCTACGCTGAAAGCGATCGGCGTGGAAAAAGAACTGCTGGAATCTACCATCCGTTTCAGTTTTTCCATTTTTACGACAGAGGAAGAAATAGATTATACATTGCAGGCAATGTATGATATAATACCTATGCTGCGTAAGTATGCGCGTCATTAGTGTGAAGAGAAGTTTGAATTGCTTTAGCAATTTAAGCCCACGCCAGTGGGTGCTTCGCCAAGAACTTCTAAAGTTCGCATCGTAATTTGCGACGCGAACCGCTCTTCACACCGAAGAATGCCCAAGATACGGGCATTCTTCTCATGGGTGGTTTGTTCTGCAGCGAATTACGCGGCGTTGATTGCGAAATCAGGCCGACGGGCAGTTCCGCCTTCGGCGGCGGGACTGTCTGCGGCAAAATTGCCTGTTGGATAGAAGGAAAGAAGACTCGAGTTTGTGTCCGCGCGGCGTCTACAAACTTGCCGGTACACTGTCTCAACAAAGTTAGGACAAAAGCTGCGCAGAAATGAGAGGAAAAATGTTTACAGCATTTTTGATAAAATATGCCGAAATAGGCGTAAAAGGAAAGAACAGATATATTTTTGAAGAAGCGCTGGTACAGCAGATTAAGTATGCGGTAAAAAGATGCGAAGGCGAATTCAAAGTGACCCGCACGCAGGGGCGGATCTATGTAGAGGCGTTGACGGAATTTGATTTTGAGGAAACGGTGGACAACCTGAAAACAGTGTTCGGCATTTCCGGCATCTGTCCCGTCATTTATGCGGAAGACGAGGGATTCGACAAGCTTGGGCAGGATATCGTGAAATATATCGGGGAGGTATATCCCGGCACGGATAAGACTTTTAAAGTAAATGCCAGAAGAGCAAGGAAAAATTATCCGTTGAATTCCATGGAAATCAACAGCAGGATCGGAGAGGTTCTATTGGATGCTTATCCGAGAATGAAAGTGGACGTGCATTCCCCGGATATTATGCTGAATATAGAAATCCGTGAGAAAATATATATTTATTCGGAAACAATTCCGGGTCCCGGCGGGATGCCTGTAGGAACCGGAGGCAAGGCCATGCTTCTTCTGTCCGGTGGTATCGATTCCCCCGTGGCAGGTTATATGATAGCCAAGCGCGGCGTGAAAATTGACGCGGTATATTTTCATGCACCCCCTTACACCAGCGAGCGGGCGAAACAAAAAGTGGTGGATCTGGCCAGGCTCGTGTCCCGGTATACTGGCCCTATCTATTTGCATGTGATCAACTTTACCGATATCCAGCTCTATATTTACGAAAAATGCCCTCATGACGAACTTACGATCATCATGCGCCGATATATGATGCGCATTGCGGAGCATATTGCAAAAGAAACGGAATGTCTTGGGCTTATTACGGGGGAAAGCATCGGGCAGGTGGCGTCCCAGACGATGCAGAGCCTGGCAGTTACCAACGAAGTATGCACCCTTCCGGTATACCGGCCGCTGATCGGCATGGACAAGCTGGAGATCGTGGATATTGCGGAAAAGATCAATACCTATGAGACGTCGATTCTTCCTTACGAGGACTGCTGCACGATATTTGTGGCAAAGCATCCCGTTACGAAGCCGAATTTGGGTGTGATCAAACGTCATGAGACAAATCTGGAAGAAAAAATAGAGGGATTAGTGGAAATGGCTTTGAAAAATGATGAACTGATCGTTGTGCGCGGCTGATCCTTTTGCGAGCCAGCTTATTGCAACAAACACTGTCACGCTTTGCGAGCCAGCTTATTGCAACAAACACTGTCACGCTTTGCGAGCCAGCTTATTGTAACAAAAAGAGCCCGGTTGTCCGGGCTCTTCTGAAACGCCGTTATGTATTGCCTTTCTGTAGATAAGAACACACCCGTAAGTATGAGTATACCCATAGGTGTGAGTCCGTCTTTTAGATCAGGTAAGGCTTTAATATATTAAGAACTTCTTCCGCATTATCTTCCGCATGGATATTCAAGTCGATCGGCTTCGACAGATCCAGACTGAAGATGCCCATAATAGATTTTGCATCAATGACGTATCTTCCGGATACCAGATCGAAATCATAGTCGAATTTTGTAATATCGTTCACAAAAGATTTTACCTTATCAATAGAATTTAAAGAAATCTGAACGGTTTTCATTGGTTTTTACCTCCTTAATTTATTCATACCTTCTGCTTCAATATTAAAGGGTAAAGGGGTAAAAGTCAATGATAAAACACAACAAAAAAAGAAAGGAATCAAATGAAAAGTGTAGCGCTTCATAACCTTGGCTGCAAGGTCAACGGATACGAAATGGATGTAATGCAACAAATGTTACGGGAAAGGGATTACAAAATTGTGCCATTTGATGAAAGGGCCGATATATATATTGTAAATACGTGTACTGTGACGAATATTGCGGACCGGAAGAGCCGGCAGATGCTTCACCGGGCGAAGAAAAAAAATCCGGAAGCCGTGGTCGTTGCCGTAGGATGTTATGTGCAGACCGGAGGGGAGGATGCGCTGAAGGACGAGGGAGTGGATCTGGCGATCGGAAATAACAGGAAAAAAGACCTGGTGGAAATATTGGAAAGATTTCTGGAGGAAAGGGAATGCCGTCAAAACGGAGAGGAAGATATATATTCCCTGAAAACGCTCCGGCATACGACTATTATCGACATTGCAAAGGCCGGTGAGTTTGAAAATATGGAACTGAAGGAGACTCACGGGCATACCCGCGCTTATGTCAAGATCCAGGACGGCTGCAACCAGTTTTGCTCTTATTGTATTATTCCTTATGCCAGAGGACGGGTGAGAAGCCGGAGGGAAGAAGATATCCTGCGGGAGGTCGGAGGTCTTGCCGCAAGAGGCTATAAGGAAGTGGTATTGACGGGGATTCATATCAGTTCCTATGGCACGGACAGAGGGGAGCCGGAGCTGCTGCGCCTGGTTCGGGCCATCCACGGAACAGAGGGGATAGAGAGGATCCGGCTTGGGTCTTTGGAGCCGGGGATCGTGACGGAGGAATTTGCGGAGGAATTAAGAAAGCTGCCGAAAGTCTGCCCTCATTTCCATTTGTCGCTGCAAAGCGGCTGTGACGCTACGTTAAAGAGGATGAATAGACGGTATACGGCAGGGGAATACTATGAAAAAACAAAAATTTTGCGCAGGATTTTTGATGATCCGGCAATTACGGCGGATGTAATCGTAGGTTTTCCGGGAGAGACGGAAGAGGAATTTGCCGAGACGGCGGCATTTTTGGAAAAAATCAGATTTTATGAAATGCATGTATTCAAATATTCCAGGAGAAAAGGCACCCGCGCCGCGGCGATGGATGGCCAGGTGGGAGATGAGACGAAGACGGAAAGAAGCGGCATTCTCCTGGCTATGGAAAGAGTGCATTCCAGGGAATTCAGAGAGAGGATTTTAGGACGGGAACAAGAGGTTTTGTTTGAAGAAGAGAAAAATATCGACGGAACCTTGTTTCAGACCGGACATACAAGGCAATATGTAAAAGTGGCAAAAAAGTCAGAAAAATCTTTAACGAATGAGTTGGTTTTGGGAAAAATCAAAGGTTTTTTGTCCGATGATATGATGTTGATTGAGTAGTCACTTGAAATTTTTGTTTAAATAGAGTAAGATGGTAAAATAAGTATAAATTTATATAAGAATAACTTTCAATGATGGCGGAGAAGCGATAGCAACAGAAAATAAGGGCGTGACGATATGCGGGATTTAGAAAACACACAATTTTTCAGCGTTGATACGGAACCGGAAACAGGGGTAGAAGTAGTTTTAACAACGGTATATGAGGCGTTGACCGAGAAGGGATACAACCCGGTAAACCAGATCGTGGGGTATATTATGTCCGGAGACCCTACTTATATTACGAGCCACAAGAGCGCCAGAAGCCTTATTATGAAGGTGGACCGGGATGAACTGGTGGAGGAGCTTTTGACAAAGTATATTGAGGCGAAGCATTGGAAATAAGGGCGGACAGGGAGTATATATGCGGATAATGGGGTTGGATTTCGGGTCTAAGACGGTGGGAGTGGCGATCAGTGACGAGCTGCTCATCACGGCCCAGGGGATTGAAACCATAGAGAGAAAAGAAGAAAATAAATTAAGAAGAACGTTAGCCAGGATTGAGGCGTTGATTGTAGAATACGGAATAGAAGAAATCGTGCTGGGGCTTCCGAAGAATATGAATAATTCGATAGGCGCGAGGGCAGAACTTACTATAGAGTTTAAGGACAGGCTGGAGCGGAGGACAGGGGTTCCTGTCACATTATGGGATGAAAGGCTGACAACGGTGGCAGCGGAAAAGGCTATGATAGAAGCCGGCATACGACGGGAACATCGAAAAGAGCATGTGGACAAGATTGCCGCATGTCTTATTTTGCAGGGATATTTGGATTGCAGGAAAAATAAGGAGAAAATGTGAAAAATAAATTTTTCACACGCAAATTTGCGCCTGCGGCCCAAAGTTTGCAGGCTGTGGAAAGGACATGGTTATTAGAGTGGAAAAGCTGATTTTTGAACCGGAGGAGGGGAACCCGGCTGAGTTTTATGTGTTGGAACAGACTATGCTGGGGGGAATTCCGTATATTCTGGTGACAGAGGAAGAGGAAGGCGACGGGGAAGCGTTGATCCTGAAGGACATTTCGAAGCCGGGAGAAGAAGAGGCGGTTTATGAGATCGTGGAGGATGAAACGGAACTGAGCGCGGTGGCGGCAGTTTTTGAAGATATGCTGGAAGATGTGGAGCTTTCCTGAAACAGAAAAGGAAATGGGACAGATGGCAGTAGACAGAGAACAATTCAAGCAGTTGCTGAAAGATAACGGGTTAAAAATAACCAACCAGAGGCTTTTGGTGCTGGAGGCTCTTGCGTCATGCCCTGATAAGCATTTAACGGCGGAAGAAATTTATGAAATGGTAAAAGCGGGCTATCCCGAGATAGGACTTGCTACTGTTTATAGAACGATACAGCTGCTTTTGGAGCTGAACTTGATCGATCGCATCAATTTGGACGACGGCTTTGTCCGGTACGAAATTGGTAACGTGGGGCTGGGTACGGCAGAACACCATCACCATCATCTGATTTGCGTAAATTGTGGTAAAGTGATATCCTTCAAGGATGATTTATTGGAGGAACTGGAAGAGAAAATCATGGAGACTACGGGATTCCATGTGATGGATCATGAAGTAAAGCTCTACGGGCGCTGTGCAGAATGTGGAGGAAAATTGATTGAAGAAGAAAGAAATTGAAAATGCGTCCAAACTGAGGATTATTCCTTTGGGTGGTTTGGAGCAGATCGGCATGAACATTACTGCCTTCGAATATGAAGACAGTATTATTGTGGTTGACTGTGGATTGTCATTTCCGGATGACGATATGCTTGGCATCGATCTGGTAATACCGGATGTTGCCTATTTAAAGGAAAATGCGGAAAAAGTAAAGGGATTTATCATCACCCACGGGCATGAAGACCATATCGGCGCGCTGCCTTATGTTCTGCGGGATATTAATGTGCCGATTTATGCGACAAAGCTGACGATGGGGATTATTGAAAACAAGCTGACCGAGCATAATTTAATGGGCAATACGAAACGGAAAGTGATCAAATTCGGACAGTCCATCAATCTTGGACAGTTCCGTATCGAATTTATTAAGACGAACCATAGTATTGTGGATGCTGCGGCGCTCGCTATTTATTCTCCGGCCGGAACGGTAGTGCATACCGGCGATTTTAAGGTGGATTATACGCCTGTGTTTGGCGATGCCATCGATTTGCAGCGGTTTGCGGAGATCGGAAAAAAAGGCGTGCTGGCGCTTATGTGCGACAGCACCAATGCGGAAAGGCCGGGCTTTACCCAGTCCGAGAGGACGGTAGGGAAGACGTTCGATACGCTTTTTACGGAACATAAGGATACGAGGATCATTATTGCCACCTTTGCCTCCAATGTGGACCGGGTACAGCAAATTATCAATTCTGCGTATAAATTCGGCAGAAAAGTGGTGGTGGAAGGGCGCAGCATGGTAAATATCATCGAGACGGCAACTTCTCTGGGCTATTTGGATATTCCGGATAAGACGCTGATCGATATTGAACAGCTGAAAAATTATCCCGATGAAAAAACGGTTATCATCACTACAGGAAGCCAGGGAGAGAGTATGGCCGCGTTAAGCCGCATGGCAGGGGATATTCATAAAAAAATATCCATAGGCCCGAGAGATACGGTGATCTTTTCTTCCAACCCAATACCGGGAAATGAGAAAACGGTGACGAATGTGATCAATAAGCTGCTGGTGAAAGGCGCGGACGTTATTTTCCAGGATGTACACGTGTCCGGACATGCCTGTCAGGAGGAGATCAAATTAATGTATTCCCTTCTTCATCCCAGGTATGCGGTTCCGGTACATGGGGAATATAAGCATTTGAAGGCTCAGGCGAAGCTGGCGAAGGAATTGGGGATACCGAAGGAAAATATTTTCATCCTGACGTCAGGGGACGTACTGGAGTTGAATAAGGAAAATGCCAGGATAGCGGGAAAAGTGCCCGTAGGCGGGATACTTGTGGACGGTCTTGGAGTAGGCGATGTGGGAAATATTGTTCTCAGGGACAGGCAGCATCTGGCGGAGGATGGTATTCTGATCGTGGTATTGGCATTGGACGGGTATTCCGACCAGCTGGTATCGGGGCCGGATATCGTGTCAAGAGGATTTGTTTATGTACGCGAATCGGACGAATTGATGGAAGAGGCGCGCCATATTGTGGATGAATCGGTAAGGGGATGCCTTGACCGGGGAATCAGCGACTGGGGCAAGATTAAGAGCGGCATTAAGGATTCCCTTGGGGAATATGTATGGAAAAAAACGAAGCGCAGACCGATGATACTTCCGATTATCATGGAAGTTTAAAGAAATGAAAGAGTTTTACGGCTAGATAAAAAGGCGGAGGCTTGTTATGGTGGAAGGGCATATGTACCGGGTGGCAATGGACTTTATCAGGGGAATAAAAGGATCAGAGGAATTTCGCGAATATAAGGCGGGGCTGGAGAGGATTCAGGAGGAACCGGATTTATATGATAAGGTGAATGAATTCCGGAAGAAAAATTATATGCTGCAAAATGCAGAAGACAGCGAGGACTATATAGAACGCCTGGAAGAATTGGACAGGGAATTTGAAGACGTCAGGGCGATTCCCATGGTGGATGATTTTTTGGCGGCAGAGCTGGGCTTTTGCAGAATGATGCAGGAGATCAACCAACTGGTCTGGGAGGAAATTGACTTTCAGTAGACGGAAACAAAAGTGAGGGGAAGGACTGGAACAGGCTGGAGGATGAAAGGGGCGTTGCCGGGATGAACGTAAAGAATTTGATTGGAAGCGTACTGGATACGATAATTAGAATTGTTTTGATCGTGGTAGTTGTAGTGTATACCTATCGGTATGCCATGCAGGCGTATGATTTCGGATACCGGGTTTTCGCGGAGGAACCGGTATCTGCGGCGGACAGTGCAAAGGCGATCAGCATTTCGGTGGCAGAGAATGCGACCATTGAGGAGATCGGAGGCGTTTTGGAAGAAAAAGGGATGATCCGGGACGCCAGATTGTTCTATGTACAGGAATTGCTGTCCAGTTACCATAATAAAATTAAACCGGGAATCTATGAGCTGAGAAGTGATATGACGGCGAGAGAGATGCTGGCCGTCATGTCTGCGGAAGCAACAGAAGGAGAAACGGAGTCTTCCGAAAGCGGCGGGCAGGAGCCATCCGAAGAGGAAGAGGCTTCTGAAGAAACGCCGGAAGGAGAAGAAGCGGAACCGGGTGAGGAAGGCTTGGAACCGGAAGGCGGGGAAGCGGGGGCAGAGTAATTATGGCCGGTCATATTATTACAGGAGAAAGGATCAGCGCCTTTATTGATTCTTTGGACAGAGGAAATACGGAGTTTTTAAATGAGATAGAAGCTGAGTGCAGAAGAACCAATGTGCCGGTGATACGCCCTCAGATGCAAAGCCTGTTAAAGCTGCTGTTGGCAATGAACAGGCCGAAAAGCATTCTGGAGGTGGGAACCGCGACTGGTTTTTCTGCACTTCTTATGAATGAATACGGGCCGGAAGGATGCAAGATCACGACCATAGAGAAATATGAGAAGAGAATTCCGCTGGCGAGGGAAAACTTCCGAAGGGCGGGAAAGGAAAATGCAATTACCCTGCTGGAAGGGGATGCGGCGGAGATTTTGAAGGAACTGCAGGAGACTTATGATTTTATTTTTATGGATGCGGCCAAGGGGCAGTATCCGGTTTTTTTGCCGGATGTGCTGCGGCTGTTAAAAACGGGAGGAATCCTAGTATCGGATAACGTGCTTCAGGACGGGGATATTATAGAATCCAGATTCGCGGTGACAAGGCGGAACCGTACGATCCATTCCAGGATGAGGGAATATTTGTATGAACTGAAGCATAACGAGAATTTGGAAACGGCTGTTTTGCCGGTAGGGGACGGCGTTGCGGTCAGCGTATGGAAAGGAAATGAACGATGAAGAAACCGGAACTTTTGATTCCTGCCGGAAGCCTTGAAGTGTTAAAGACAGCGGTGATTTTCGGCGCGGATGCGGTATATATCGGCGGCGGCGCGTTTGGGTTGAGGGCAAAAGCAAAAAATTTCAGCAAAGAAGAGATGGAAGAAGGGATTTCTTTCGCGCATGAACATGGAGCAAAAGTTCATGTTACCGTCAATATTCTGGCCCACAACGGCGATCTGGCAGGAGTGGGGGAATATTTGAAGGAACTGAAGGAACTGAAACCGGATGCGCTTATTATTGCGGATCCGGGTATATTTACGATGGCGAGGGAAATATGCCCTGAAATAGACATTCACATTTCGACACAGGCTAACAATACCAATTATGAAACATTTCGCTTCTGGCAGCGGCTGGGGGCAAAACGTGTCGTTTCAGCGAGAGAACTTTCTCTGGCAGAAATTAAGGAGATCAGGGAGAAAATACCGGAAAATCTGGAAATCGAGAGCTTTATTCATGGGGCGATGTGCATTTCTTATTCGGGCAGATGCCTTCTCAGCAGTTACTTTACCGGAAGAGATGCGAACCAGGGGGCATGCACCCATCCCTGCCGTTGGAAATATGCTTTGGTAGAGGAAAAACGGCCGGGTGAATATCTTCCGGTATATGAGAATGAAAGGGGAACTTATATTTTTAATTCCAAGGATCTTTGTATGATAGAGCATATACCGGAAATGGTGGAAGCGGGGATCGACAGCTTTAAAATAGAAGGAAGGATGAAAACAGCCCTGTATGTAGCCACGGTGGCGAGAGTATACCGGAGGGCGATCGACGATTATTTTGAGTCGGAGGAAAAATACCGGAAAAATCTGGGGTGGTATAGAGAAGAGGCGGCGAAATGCACCCACCGGCATTTTACTACGGGGTTTTATTTTGGAAAACCGGATGAAGAAATGCAGATCTATGATTCCAGTACTTATGTGAATGAATATATTTATCTCGGAACGGTAGAAGCAGTGGACGGGGAAGGCAGGGCGAAAATCAGACAGAAGAACAAGTTCTGCGTCGGCGGCCGTATTGAGATCATGAAGCCGGACGGGAGGAATGCGGAAGCGGAGGTTCTGGCGCTGGTGACGGAGGAAGGAGAAAGCGTGGAATCTGCGCCCCATGCCGGGCAGGTATTATTTGTCCGGTTGTCTGCGGAGGCGGAGAAGAACGATATTTTGAGGGTAAAAGCCATAAACTGAAGACGGGAAGAAAAAATAATTGCAAACAATAAAAATGAATGGTAAAGAAAGGAAAGGGAATGATGGGCGAGGCTTTTAACGTAGAAGAAATTTTTGCAAAAAATGTATTTACATTGGGCAAAATGAAGCAGCGTTTGCCAAAAAGCGTGTTTAAAGAAGTAAAAGCCGTAATGGACCGTGGAGGAGAGCTTTCTCTGGAAACGGCCGATGTAGTGGCAAAAGCGATGAAAGATTGGGCGGTGGAAAATGGGGCGACACATTATACGCACTGGTTTCAGCCCCTGACAGGCATTACGGCGGAGAAACACGATTCCTTTGTGACCCATCCGGACGAAGAAGGAAAAACGATCATGGAGTTTTCCGGCAAGGAACTGATCAAGGGGGAACCCGATGCTTCTTCCTTTCCTTCCGGCGGGCTCAGGGCTACTTTTGAAGCGAGGGGGTATACGGCATGGGATATGACTTCCCCGGCGTTTCTGAAAGAAGCAGCCACCGGTGTGATCCTTTGTATTCCTACGGCGTTTTGTTCTTATACGGGGGAAGCGCTGGATAAGAAGACGCCGCTGCTTCGTTCCATGGAGGCGGTGAGCGAACAGGCTTTGCGCATCGTGCGCTTATTTAAAAATGA
The DNA here is from genome assembly GCA_000403275.2 of Lachnospiraceae bacterium 28-4. Classification (GTDB taxonomy): domain Bacteria; phylum Bacillota; class Clostridia; order Lachnospirales; family Lachnospiraceae; genus Kineothrix. The sequence goes on along the minus strand of KE159599.1, from coordinate 967,759 downwards.
ACAGGCCGAAAAGGTGGTGGCCAGCGTCGGGTCTGAGCAGGAATATTTTCTTGTGGATAAGGAGAAATATTTGAAAAGGCCGGATCTGGTTTTTGCGGGCCGGACTCTGTTCGGCGCTCCCGCCCCGAAGGGACAGGAGATGGAGGACCACTATTTCGGGGTAATCAGGGAACGCATCGGCGCATATATGAAGGATCTGAACGAAGAACTCTGGAAGCTGGGCGTAACTGCCAAGACACAGCATAACGAAGTTGCCCCTGCACAGCATGAACTGGCGCCTATTTATGAGACGGCCAATATTGCGGTAGATCATAACCAGATCGTGATGGAGACGATGAAAAGGGTGGCAATCCATCACGATATGAGATGTCTGCTTCATGAAAAACCTTTCGCCGGGGTCAACGGTTCCGGCAAGCACAATAACTGGTCGCTGGGAACGGATACCGGAGTAAATTTGCTGGATCCGGGCGATACGCCGAATGAAAATATACAGTTTCTTCTTGTACTGGCCTGCATTATGAAGGCGGTGGATACGCATGCCGACCTTTTGCGCCAGAGCGCGTCCGATGTTGGAAACGATCACAGGCTCGGCGCGAACGAAGCTCCTCCGGCAATCATTTCCATGTTTCTTGGAGAACAGTTGGAGGACGTGGTAAGGCAGCTCGTGGAAACGGGAATTGCGGAAACCTGCAAGGAAGGCGGGGTGTTGGAAACGGGTGTTTCCACGCTTCCGAATCTGGCAAAAGATGCGACCGACAGAAACCGGACATCGCCGTTTGCATTTACGGGGAACAAATTCGAATTCCGCATGGTCGGTTCGGCCGATTCGATTGCCAGCCCGAATACGATCTTGAATGCGATTGTGGCGGAGGCCTTCTGCGAGGCGGCGGATGTTCTCGAGAAGGCGGCAGATTTTGACCTCGCCGTACATGATTTGATCAAAGAATATATGACAAAGCATCAAAGAATAATCTTCAATGGAAACGGATATTCCGAGGAGTGGATCAAGGAGGCGGAAAGAAGGGGGCTGCCCAATATTAAGTCCATGGTGGAGGCGGTGGAGTCACTCACTACCGATAAAGCGGTAAAGCTGTTTGAAAAATTCCATATTTTTACGAAAGCGGAACTGGAATCCCGGGAAGAGGTTCTTTATGAAACATATGCGAAGACGATCAATATAGAAGCTCTCACTATGATCGATATGGCTTCCAGGCAGATTATCCCGGCAGTGGTACGATATACAAAAAGCCTTGCGGATACGGTTATCGCCGTGAAAGGTGCGGGAGCGGATGCCTCTGTCCAGGCAAAGCTGTTGGATCAGGTGTCTTCCGGGCTGGCACAGACGAAAACAGCCCTCGAAAAACTGCAAAAAGCCGTAGAGGAAGCAGGAGCGATGCAGGAAGGAAAAGAACAGGCATTTTTCTATAAAAATGTGGTATGTACGGCAATGGAAGATTTGCGCAGACCGGTAGACAGACTGGAAATGATCGTGGAAAAAGAAGCATGGCCGTATCCTACATATGGGGATCTGATGTTTGAGGTATAAATAATTTTCACGGGCATGGGAAAATGTAAAAAAGCGCCTCCAATATACCTGCCTGATAGTCCGGTACCTTCGCCATCCGGGACGGAGGCGCCGGTTTTTGGCGTTTCTGCGGACTTTGGAGCGGAGGACAGAAGGCAGAAAAATAAGAATTGAAAAAAATAAAAAATAGTACTTGCAAAGAGAAAAAAAATCGTGTATAATACCAAAATGTAGCGAGCAAACAGAATATTGGGCTATCGCCAAACGGTAAGGCAACGGACTCTGACTCCGTCATTTCAAGGTTCGAATCCTTGTAGCCCAGTTAGAAAAACTTGGTGGAATAGAATAGATTCACCAAGTTTTTTTATTATCTGGAAATGCAGTGTTTGCATGGGTTTAGGGGAGAATATACAGTTTTTGGAACAATAGGATATGAAATGAAACAGTATAAAATATAAAAATAGAGGTGCATTTTAATAGCATTTTGTTATAATAAAATTAAAGAAAAGGGATAGTATTAATGAATGAACTGAAAGTATACTTGGATAATTGTTGTTTCAATCGTCCGTATGATGATCAAACACAAATTCGTATATCATTGGAAACACAGGCTAAATTATATATACAGGATTTAGTGAGAATGGGAAAAGTAAAACTGGTCACGTCATATATTTTATGGTATGAAAATAGTCAGAATCCGTATGAGACAAAAAGAAAAGCCATAAGTGAATTTATGCGGAAAAACAGTGACAGGCTGCTAAAATATTATACGGATGAAATCAAAGTGTTAAATCCAATAGATTTTATAAGGAGGATGGGGGATGGAGCATATGACAAGTGATATTGAAATTATGAATAGAGGAATCAACTGCTTGTTGGAAAAGTTAGGAGTGATTGAGACAGAGAGGTTTATTTCTGTGATTAATAGAGAGAAATTTGATTATACAAAATGGCAGCGACAACGGTTTGATAATGTGGATTCTGAGGAGTTTAATGAAGTAGCGATTAATTATTCCAAGGAAAATCCGTTTCAGAAGAAGTGACAAAAGGTATATTTGCATTTCATAGTATTAGGGTTGGTATATAAAGAGTGAAGAAGCAAGTCCGGTTATTAAAGATTGTGTTCGACTTTTTGGAACATTTGTCGGAGGAACAATTAGAATTATTAATTTCAAAAAGAGCTCGACTGAAATTGGATATAGGACGTGAAGTGAGGGAAGAGTTTACGACAGAGATATGTATAGATGAAGTCTGCGATGAGATTGAAAAATTTACCACTAGAGAAGAAGCAAAACAATATATAGAAGGACTTTCGTTGTTGAAAGTAGATTTAAAAGCTATTGCAAAAAGGTACAATATTCCACTAGGAAGTAAAGATACGAACGTGCAGATAATCGACAAACTAGTTGAAAATGTTGTTGGATCAAAATTAAAATTTGATGCCTTGTTAAATACTGATTTGAAGAGATAATGTTGTAGTTATGCTCATTTTATATAATAAAAGCAATTTGGATTGCCTGATTTTATTTAAGAAAAGAGCAGCAGTATTATTAGTGGAAGAAAAGTTTATATGTCCATTTTGAACTTTAATTAAATTATATATTTGATTTATCAGATATAGGATTTAAGGATCAAATGGGCGTTCCAATGATTGCACAGATTCCACTGCTGCTGCCAATGGCAACAAAAATGAAAATATTCTAGCTCTTTTCTTCCAAACTACGCTTGCGGTAATGCCATTTACATAGATATAGGGACAGTAGATGCCGTCGCTTAGTGGTATCGCGTTATAAGACATGGTTTATGCCTTCTTTGGTAGGTTTTGTTGTGGCGGCTTAATTCTACCAAACGGTTATAGATCATGTCTGTTTTTATGAAATTCTTTAGGTTAGAATCGATGATGGGGTAAACGAAAAAGCAGTTTTGGCATTCCAGTGAACTGCCCCTTCGTTTACACCATTTTCGATTTGACCTAATTGAACAAAGTAAGCGTCCGGGTAGCCACTACCTATGGACTTTCAATCTTTTGTTCTTACCCATAATTATACAGGATTTTCTGTGCAGAAGCTATAGAAATCAAATGATTCCAGATAAATGGGCATGACAACAAAACCTCAAATTTTGAGGTTTCAAAAAACTATTGGGAAATGAAATATTTAGCATCTTTGTGGTATCCGAAGCTGAGGCTTTCCAAGTTTACCGCCGCAGGCTTTACACATGCAGACATTTACGCCATAGAGATGTTTCAATATTTCAGGCATTCCCTTACCGTGCAGTTCTGAAATATATTTTCTGCATCCGAGAAGATTCCGGCATAAAGTAAGCTTTTTTCTTTTGCTGCGGGAACAAAGAAGTCCGTAATGCCGAATTCGTACAAAACGCTTTGGTGGGACATGCATCAAAAAACGCCGTATGAACTCAATGCCAGAAAGGGTCAGCTCTTTCCACTGCCCTTTGTTCCGGTAATCCTTCACAGAAAAAGTGACGGTTTCCTCATCCATACAGATGATACGATGATTACTAATTGCAATCCGATGAGTGTATTTTCCAAGATAATCAATCACAGACTGTGCGCCATTAAAGGCTTTCTTACAATAAGGAATCCACTCTGTAGAATAACAGGCATTAAGCAGTTCTTTGAATGCGTAATGGTTACGGTATTTTTCGGCTGTCCCGTGAAACTTGAGCTGACCGGTCTCCCAAAGGTTTTTCAATTCTTCCATGTATTTTCCACGGAATACTTTGGAAATGATCTGGATTGGAAGGAAAAATTCAGTGCCGTTATCCTTCCATTCATTTTTTTGTGTCAATCCCCCTCCGAGCAGTATTGTGTGGATATGGGGATGAAAGTTCATTTCAGACCCCCATGTATGCAGGATGCAGATATATCCAGCAGAAGCACCAAGGTGCTTTGGGTCAGCCGCCAGTTCACTGATTGTAGCAGAAGCGGCGTGATACAGGGTATCATACAGCTGCTTCTGATTACTGTAAATGACCGGATTGAGGATATCCGGAACTGTAAATACGAGATGAAAGTAAGGGGCGTCAAGTACATCTTCCCTGCGGGCATCCATCCACATTTCCTTCGGGACAGCCTGGCACATGGGACAACAACGGTTGCGGCAGGAATTGTAATGAATCTGAACAGTACCACAGTCCCCACATATGCTGACATTTGCACCATAAGCTCCGGTTTTACAGTTCATGATGTTCCGGGAAACTTTTGCCTGCCCGGGGGAAGGGGAATACTTTTCAATGTATGCCGGATAAAAACGCAGAAAAATATCCTGTACGGTCGGCTTATTCATGGCCAGCACCTTCTTTCCGGTCAAACGGACTCTGGATTCCCATCAGGGATTTGTTGCTGACATGAAGATAAACCTCCGTAGATTTCGGATCACGGTGACCAAGAAGTGCCTGGATATTTTGCCGTTCCACGCCCTGCTCCATCAGATGTGTTGCAAAGCTGTGTCGGAGGCAGTGGGGAGTTGCTCCTGCTGGGAGTTCAGCATCAGATACAGCACGGCGCATCACCTGTTCCAGAGTACTGACAGTCAGGTAATTACCGGTAAATTTATTAGGGAACAGGATTCCCCGGGGCCGTCCTTTCTCAAACCAGTATTGTGTAAGGATATCCAGACACCGCTTGGAAAGAATCGTATAGCGATCCATCCGGTTCTTTGTATCCCGAACATGAATCTGCATATTTGTGCGGGAAATATCATCATAATGCAGATGGATGACTTCGGAAACACGCATTCCGGAAGAATACATCGTTGCAAACATAGCTTTATATTTTATGTCATCAACAGCGCCCAACAGACGGTCGATTTCATCAATCGTCAAAACAGTTGGAAGTTTGTGTTCCAGAATCATGCGCGGGACTGTAATGTCATCCCAAAGGATATGCAGGACATTCCGATAGAAAAAGCGGATGGCAGAATTATAAAGGTTCAGGGTGGTGGCTTTCAGCCCTTCGTCCTTTTTCGCAAGAAGAAAAGCCCTGACATCCTGACAGGTAAGTTGTTCTGGATTCTTACCCTGATATTTCAGGAAATAAGAGACGTAGTTTTTATAGCAGGTAATGGAATGTTCTTTGAGGTTACGGATTTTTCCGGCTTCCTCAAGCTGTTCTAAATATTTTTCGTACATAATAAAATCCTCCATGTAAAATCAGTAGTAATCAAAAACACTGCTTTACACGGAGGCGCATTTGGGTCATAAAACCGCTTGCCAACCAAGCGGAAGGATGGTATTCTTTTCATAGGCAGTGGGAAGGTCGATCCTGTTTGATTGTTTCGTTGTGGTGACTTAACAATACTACTTTTAGGACTTGCTTTCCACTGTTTTTGTTATAGAAAACAGAAAATTGCTATGCCACAGCCTTGGCAGGCCATCGCGCAGCGATTTTGTTCAATTAGAATTTATGAAATTGATTATACGGCATCGGCAGTAATGATAATCTGCCGGGGTTTTGAAAAATGTTGAGAAAAATAACAGAATATGCTATGATAAATTTGTTGAAAATTACATAATAGGATAAGGAGAGGCAGTGGAGGGAAGCAGAGAAGCGTTTTAGGAGAAAAAGGAAAGAAGTGATAGAGGAATGTACAAATTCAGCAGCCGTATCAGATATAGCGAAGTGGACAGCAAAGGGATATTATCTCTGGAGTCGCTGTTGGATTATTTTCAGGATTGCTCCACTTTCCATTCGGAAGATGTGGGAGTTGGCCTGGGATATTTGAAAGAAAGGCATTTGGCCTGGGTATTATCTGCATGGCAGATTGTGGTGGACCGTTATCCGCGATTGTGCGAAGAGGTAAGGATCGGTACTGCGCCGTATGATTTTAAAGGATTTTTCGGGTACCGCAATTTCCTGATGGAAACGGAGGATGGGGAAAGACTGGCCTGTGCCAATACTTTATGGACGCTGATGGACATGGAAAAGATGTGTCCGGCGAGGCTGACAAAAGAGCTGACAGAAGCTTACAGGATTGAGGACAGGCTGCCGATGGATTATGCGCCGAGAAAAATTGCTCTTCCGGCGGAGGGAGGAACGGAGAAAGAACCGTTGGAGGTTGGGCGGCGCCATTTGGATACGAACAATCATGTAAATAACGGGCAGTATATCCGTATGGCGAGAGAACATCTTCCTACGGAATATATGGGAGAGAGTTTGGATTTATTTTTGAGGCAGATGAGGGCGGAGTATAAAAAACAGGCATATCTTGGGGATAAAATTTATCCTGTTGTTTATGAAAATGGGGAGATAGCTGCGGTTTCTCTTAACGATAGGGAAGGGCAGCCATATTGCATCGTAGAGTTTGAGTTTAGGAATATGGGGGAGTGAGTGATCATGATTCAATTAGGTGAAAGACAGAAGCTGGTAGTAGTAAAGACGGTGGATTTCGGGGTATATGTTGCTCCGGCGGTGGGGGAAGCGGAGGAAAAGGTTCTTCTTCCGAAAAAACAGGTGCCGGAAGGAACGAAAATTGGCGATGAACTGGAAGTGTTCATCTACCGGGATTCAAATGACAGGCTGATCGCAACGACGAATGAAGCGAAGCTTTCTTTGGGTGAAGTGGCTTTGCTGAAGGTTTCGCAAGTCGCGGCGATCGGCGCTTTTCTCGATTGGGGATTGGAAAAGGATTTGTTTCTTCCGTTCAGGGAGCAGACAAAGCAGCTGAAAGAAGGGGATGAATGCCTGGTAGCCCTTTACATCGATAAAAGCGACCGTTTATGCGCTACTATGAAGGTATATACTTATTTGAGCACGGAAAGCGGATATAAGAAGGACGACAGGATAGAAGGACATGTTTATGAAATAAGCAAGAATTTCGGGGCTTTTGTGGCGGTAGACGACAAATATTCCGGTTTGATTCCGATGAAAGAAATCTATGGGAATATCCAGGTGGGAGATCTGATTTCGGCAAGAGTGACAGGAGTGAAAGAGGACGGAAAGCTGGATTTGAGCATCCGGGAAAAGTCTTATCTCCAGATAGGAAAAGACGTAATCAGAATATTGGATATATTGGAGAAGTATGACGGAGTGCTGCCGTTCAACGACAAGGCATCCCCGGAAATAATAAGGCGTGAGATGCAAATGAGTAAAAATGAATTCAAACGCGCGGTGGGACATCTTTTGAAAGAGGGAAAAATCACAATAACCGAAAAAAATATCCGTTTAAATTAGGCAATATTACGATTGCATTCGTTTTGGTATATCAGTATAATCAGTGGTAAGCAAGAGCAGAGAATAAAATTGCTCTTGAAGAAAGGAGATTATTATGAAAGTACAAAACATTACGGATATTGATAAGTTTTTTAAGGTGATCGATAGCTGCGCAGGAAAAGTAGAACTGGTAACAGGAGAAGGAGACAGGCTGAATCTGAAATCAAAGCTTTCCCAGTATGTTTCCATGGCAAATATTTTCTCTGACGGTACGATTGCCGAACTGGAACTGATTGCCTATGAACCCGAAGACATTACAAGGTTAGTCAGCTTCATGATGGAAAGCTAAGAGAAGATGAATGGTAAAAAGGTAAATTGGATTTTTCTGATAGTGGTGTTTTTCAATATAACGACAATCGTGCTGCTGTCAGTCTTATATCCGGTTTTTCAATTAGGAATGGTGCCTAATTTAATACTGAGCCAGCTTATCGTATTGCTGCCGGCTGCTATTGGGGTTCTGCTTGCAAAAGAGAACCCTATTAAGCTTGCCGGCTTTCATAAGATTAAGATGTCGTCGGTATTTATGATTATTCTCTTTACGTTCCTGTGTATGCCGTTGATTACATTGATAAATGCTATTTCCATGCTTTTTGTGGATAATGCGGTGGCTTCCATGAGCAGCGATATTTTAGGGACGCCGTTTATGGCTATGTTCCTGCTGATGGGTATCTTAGGGCCTCTAAATGAAGAGTTGGTATGCAGGGGGATTTTTTACCAGAGTTATAAAAGATCCGGCACGATGCTGCAGGCGATGCTGCTGTCGGCGATGCTTTTTGCGCTGATGCACATGAATTTTAACCAGGCGGCATATGCGTTTGTGATAGGGATGATTGCCGTACTGCTGGTGGAGGCGACGGGAAGCCTGTGGAGTTCCGTTCTTCTCCATGTGACAATCAATATGCAGCCCGTATTTCTGATGTATATGGAAGACGGGGCGGATATACAGGAAGCAGAGGAATTGCTTACCAACGATTTGCTGCTTTTAGTGATCAGCGTATATTTGGTGATAGCGGCCGTCGCTACGGCTTTGGCCGGGTGCGCGCTTGCGTGGATTGCGAAAAATGAAAAGCGCGAAGAAAATCTCCGCGCTGTCTGGAAAACAAGAAAATACAAAAAAGAAGGAAAGGTAGTTACCGTTCCTCTTTTGATAGCGGCTGTTATCTTGTTTGCCGTTATGATAATTACCGCTATATAATTGTTTAAAATGATATTTTTACAGATAAACGTCGATGTTTGCGCCTACGGCGGGATTTACGGAAAGCTCCATGGAGGTAGTCATCATATTGACCATTTGCGCTCCGGTGGATTCCAGATTATCCAGAGATTTTGCGAGCATCGCCGTTCCTACTTCGTTGAGGGTTCTTGACTGGGCAAGCCCCATAGATAATGAAGGGATATCCATACGCTTCTTCCTTTCTGCGCAGCTTTTTATATATTCCGGGTCTGCGGATGCTGCACGGACACAATTCCCGATTTTAACTATTGTTATATTTTATGCTGCCGGATACATGGAGCCACGAATCCTGATTCGCATAAATACTTGTGTTGCAAGTATAGCATATTTCTGATATAATTGGCAAGTCAGGATGCGGAGATTTGAGTACAATTTGTGGCTGCCTTTTCAGAATATAAGGCGGACTATGGTGGGATATGCAGAAAATAAATATATTAGGAGTCGAGCTTACCGACTACTCCCTGAAAGAATCGTTGCTTCGTCTGGACGGTTATGTCAGGGGGGGAGGGCTCAACACCATTTTATACATTACAACGCCCGTGCTTATTATGGCGGGGGAAAATGAAGAAGAGAAAAAAGAAATAGAGTCTATGGATATGACTTTATGCGGGGATGCCGATATCCTCAGAGTGGCAGAGATTCGTTCCGTGAGCAGACAGTATGAGGTGGAAAACTTGGTTTTCCTGAAGGAGTTTTTAAGAAGGCTGGCACGGAGCGGAGGAAAAGTATATCTTCTTGCGGAATCGGAATCGGAGACTGAGGTTTTAAGAGAGGAACTGGAGGCTTTTCAGACAGGAATATTGATTGGCGGAAGCGGAGTGACTGCGGACGGGGAAGAAGAGCTGGAAGAAGTAATAAACAAAATAAACGATATTGCACCTACTGCAATTATATCCAGAATAGCTCCCGGCATACAGGAAAATTGGATGATCCGGGCAAAACCTTTTGTTAATGCGGAAGTATGGCTTGGCATTTCAAAGGATATGATACTGGACGGAACGAAGGGACCTTTCCGCAAAAAAGTTACGGATAGGATTTACAAAGGGATTTTTCACAGGAAGATGAGTCGGTTCAGGGATGAAAATGAGAGGGGAGAGTGAGCAGATTTGGGATGGAGTACATTTCAGGTCTGTTTGTTTTTATGTTCGGCACATGGGAACATCCATTGCCTTGCAGCACAGGAGGATTTTCCGGGTTTGATGGTATAACAGAAAATAATGAACAGGAAATTACCCCATAATGTAGTGAAAAGAGGCGGAATTGAAAAAATATACAAATTTATGCGGGAAGAGTATGGATTTTTTTGTGGTTTTCTATTAAAATTAGGGGAAGGCATAGAAAAACAGATGGATGTTCTAGGTATGGTTTGTAGGTTTTGCATAATTTATCGGAAGAACGGACGCATAATGAAGATAGGAGAAGGAGTGGGGACATGATTTCAAATCAAATTTTACAGAATACGATCGACGGTTTAAAATCTATTGCAAGGGTGGAATTATGCGTTATGGATGTGGATGGGAAGGAAGTGGCATCTACGGCGCCTGACATGGAAAGCTGTGCTGGAGCGGCTGCCGGATTTGCAGGATCTCCGGCAGATTCACAGGAAATTCAGGGATACCAGTATTTTAAGATTTTTGACGAGCAGCAGCTGGAATACATTTTGATCGCAGGAGGACCGGGTGAGGATGTATATACGATTGGCAAGATGGTGGCGTTTCAGATCCAGAGCCTGCTGGTAGCTTATAAGGAACGCTTTGACAAAGATAATTTTATTAAAAACCTTTTGCTGGATAATCTTTTGCTTGTAGATATTTACAGCAGGGCAAAGAAGCTGCATATAAAGACAGACGTGAAACGCGTGACTATGATTATTGAGACGGAAGACAGCAAGGATAACAACGTTCTTGAAATGGCCAGGGCAAATTTTGGGAATAATAGCAAAGATTTCATTACCGCAGTGGATGAAAATAATGTTATAGTAGTAAAGGATCTTTCGGAAGGCGAGGCGGGCAAAGAAATCGAGAAGGCGGCAAAAGCCATGGAAAGCGTCCTGGCGAGAGAGGGGATGCAGGGGATCAGGATTTCCTATGGAACGATCGTAAACGAACTTAAGGATGTGAGCCGCTCTTATAAAGAAGCGAAGATGGCCCTGGATGTAGGGAAAATCTTTTTTGACGAAAGAAATATTATCGCATATAGCGAACTCGGAATCGGGCGTCTGATCTATCAGCTTCCGATACCGCTTTGCAAGATGTTTATCAAAGAGATATTCGGCGGAAAGAGCCCGGATGACTTTGATGAAGAAACGCTGACTACGATCAATAAGTTTTTTGAAAACAGCCTGAATGTTTCGGAGACATCGAGACAGTTATTTATCCATAGAAATACTCTGGTTTACAGGCTGGATAAACTTCAGAAGAGTACGGGGCTTGATCTGAGGGTTTTTGAGGATGCCATTACCTTTAAAATCGCCCTGATGGTAGTTAAATATATGAAATATATGGAGACCTTTGAATATTAGAATTTGACAAAAAGGGATAAAGATAAAAAGCAGGTGGGTGAAATACTTTGACGGAAAAAGGCAGAAAAAGAAAAAGAGGAAAGAAATATACGGTTTTGGAAAATGAGATTATCACTTTGGATAATGTCAGTAAGGCATATGCCACGGGTGCTCCGGCATTAAACGGTGTCAGTTTACATATTAATAGAGGGGAATTTGTTTTTATTGTAGGGGACAGCGGTTCCGGCAAATCCACGATGATCAAACTTCTCTTAAGGGAATTGACCCCCACGTCCGGAAATATTAATGTGATGGGATATGATCTGGTAAAAATCAAACACAGGAAGATTCCGAAGTTCAGGAGGAATCTGGGAATTGTTTTTCAGGATTTCCGTTTGCTGAAAGACAGGAATGTCTATGAAAATGTAGCGTTTGCCCAGCGCATTATCCAGGTATCCAATAAAGAAATCAAGAGGAATGTACCGAGCATTCTTGCAACGGTGGGACTTGCAGGAAAGTACAAGGCGAAGCCGAAGCAGCTTTCGGGAGGCGAACAGCAGAGAGTAGCGCTGGCCAGGGCGCTTGTCAATAAGCCGACAATTCTTCTGGCCGATGAGCCGACGGGTAATTTGGACCCTAAAAACTCATGGGAGATCATGAAACTATTGGAGCAGATCAATGAGAACGGCACTACGGTTCTGGTAGTTACCCATAACAGGGAAATCGTAAATTCCATGCAGAAAAGAGTCGTTACGATGAAAAAAGGCGTCATTGTAAGCGATGAAGAAAAGGGCGGTTACATCGATGAGGATTAGTACATTTTTTTATACGATAGGGCAGGGGTTCCGTAATATTATAAGAAATAAATGGTTTTCACTGGCTTCCATAGCGACGATCGGCGCATGTTTGTTTTTGTTCGGTATCTTTTATGCAATTTTATCGAATTTCCAGCATATTGTTAAATCGATGGAAGAAGGCGTGTCAGTGACGGTATTTTTTAACGAAGGGGTCAGCGATACGAGAATTGCAGAGATTGGCGATTTGATCAACCGGAGAGTGGAGGTTGCCAACGTACATTTTGTATCGGCAGAAGAAGCGTGGGAAAGCTTTAAGGACGATTATCTGGGGGAATACGTGGATGGATTTACGGAAAACCCGCTATCGGAGTCGGCCCATTATGAAATTTATTTAAGCGACGTATCGTTGCAGCCCGCGCTGGTTACATATCTGGAGTCGATCGAGGACATCAGGAGGATCAACAAGTCAGAAGTTACGGCAATGACGCTGAGCGGCATTAACGCGTTGATTGCATATGTTTCTCTTGGCATTATCGGGATATTATTTGCGGTTTCCATATTCCTGATCAGCAATACGGTAACGATCGGAATATCCGTAAGAAAAGAAGAAATAAATATTATGAAATATATAGGGGCGACGGATTTTTTTGTCCGTTCTCCATTTGTTATCGAAGGGATGATGATCGGGCTGATCGGATCATTGCTGCCGGTAGGTATTATTTATTTCATATATAATAATGTGATTTTTTATGTGACGGAACGGTTTGCCATGTTGTCCGATCTGCTGAATTTCCTTCCGGTCGAAGAAATTTTCCATATATTGCTTCCGGTATCGATAGCGATGGGAGTGGGCATTGGTTTTATCGGAAGTATAACTACGGTAAGGAAGCATTTAAGAGTATAACTTTTTGAAAAATCATAGAAAGGTACTGCCCATGAAACGATGGAGGAAAGCTTTGGGTGCGATCTTATGCATACTGCCTGTGGCATGCCTGGCGGCAGGAGGCTTGTCCGGAACGGCGGTAGTAAAGGCATCCGGGCTGACGAATGACTTGATCAAAGAGAAGGAACAAGAGATCGAAAGCGCCAGGGAGATGAAGGAACAGCTCCAGTCGAATCTTACGGATGTAAAGAAAATAAAAGAAGAACTGGAGGCTTCCAAGCAGGATCTGGCCGAATATGTGGAGCGGCTTGACGGGGAACTGGCGACGATACAGGCGAAGATAGCGGATCTGAAGGGAAAGATAGAGGATAAAGAGGGCGAGATCGTATTGACTCAAAGCGAACTGGAGGATGCGATACAGGATCAGGAGAGACAATATGAGGCGATGAAGGAAAGAATTAAGTTTATGTATGAAAAAGGCGATGATCTGTACATGGAGCTTATTTTTTCTTCACAAAGTTTTGGAGATATGCTGAACAAGGCGGAGTATATCGAAATGCTCTCCTCTTATGACAGAAAGATGCTGGACAGATATGTGGAAACCAGGGAACTGATCGAACTATATAAGCAGCAGCTGGAGGAGGAGAGGGCATACCTGGAGGACGCAAAGGCAGGGGTGGAAAGCGAAGAGGATTCGTTGAATTCCCTGATTGATGAAAAGAAAGATGCGATCGAACAGGTCAGCGACGATATTCAGAATAAAGAGGCGGCGATAGCGGAATACGAGGCGTATATTAAAGAGCAGAATGAAACGATTGCCATGCTGGAAAAGGTGGTGGCGGAAGAGAAGGCGAAGCTGGCGGAAGAAAACAGGATGAAATATGACGGGGGGATGTTTCAATGGCCTGCTCCCTCTTACACGGCGATCAGCAGTGATTATGGCAACCGGATACATCCTACTCTCGGGATGGAAAGGTTTCATAATGGAGTGGATCTGGCAGCGCCGGGCGGTTCGCCGATTCTGGCGGCTTATGACGGCAAGGTTGTGGCGGCGGATTACAGCAGTTCTATGGGAAACTATTTGATGATCGATCATGGAGACGGGCTGTATACGATTTATATGCATGCCTCAGCTTTGTACGTTTCAAAGGGAGATTTTGTAGTGAAAGGGCAGAATATTGCGGCGGTAGGCTCAACGGGGCGGTCTACGGGCAACCATTTGCATTTCAGCGTACGTCTGAATGGAAGTTATGTCAGCCCCTGGAGCTATTTGAGCAAATAATGTGGAGATGAAGGACAGTGGAATATAATTTAAACGGGTATTGGAACCAAGGGGATGGCAATAAGGGAGGAGACAGAAAGGAAGAGGGAAAAAAGGATAGAAAACATTTCTGCAACGGAATGTTTACCGGAATACTTTTATGCCTTTTTATTTTATGCTGTGTGTATACGGTGAAGCAACTTTGCGACCTTCACAGGATGCGTATGGATAATATTGCGCGGCGCAAAGAGGAAAGCGAACCGGAAAGTCTTGTCAGTGACGTTACGATGGATAAGCTTGAGGTAATTGAAAAGGCGATTTCCGAATATTATTACCAGAAAGACGTCAGCACCGAAGACATGATTGACGGCATGTACCAGGGAGTCGTAGCAGCTCTGGGGGATCCATATTCCACTTATTATACGGAGGAAGATCTGGAAGATCTGATGCAGCAGACGGAAGGGATCTATTATGGGATCGGCGCATATGTAGGAATGGACGCCCAGACGGGTATGGCTTATATCAGCGGAGTTTTTGAAGGGACTCCGGCGGAAGAGTCCGGTCTGCGGGACGGCGATGTAATTTATATGGTAAATGAAGAGCCTATGCAGGGAATGGAACTGTCTGAAATAGTAGGAAAAATAAAAGGGGAGGAAGGCACAAAAGTGCATCTGACCATTTACCGGGAGGGAGAAAATGATTATCGGCAGATCGATGTGGAGCGCAGAAAGATTGAAAGCCCGACGGTAAAATATGAATTGTACGATAATAAGACGGGATATATTCAAATTACGGAATTTGATGAGATCACCGTGAGCCAGTTCCAGGATGCCATGGCGGAACTCAGAAGCGAAGGAATGGAAGGGCTGATTCTCGACCTTAGGGCCAATCCCGGAGGAAACCTGAGCGCGGTAGTGGAAATTGCCAGACAGCTTCTTCCAGAAGGTTTGATCGTGTATACGGAAGACAGGGAGGGGAACCGAACCGAATACTCCTGCGATGGCAAACATGTTTTTGATAAGCCGCTTGTTGTTTTGATCAACGGTTATTCGGCCAGCGCATCGGAAATCCTGGCGGGAGCCATTAAGGATTATGGAATCGGTGAATTGATCGGGACGACTACTTTCGGGAAAGGTATCGTGCAGAAAGTAATGTCTTTATCCGACGGAACCGCGCTTAAGTTGACGGTAAGCACTTATTTTACGCCGAAGGGCAATAATATTCATGGCATCGGGGTGGAACCGGATGAAGTGTATGAATTTGACAGCGAGGAATATTATGAAAATGGCTATGACAACCAGCTGGAACATGCCAAGGCAGTGATTGCGGAGAAGATGAAATAAGGGAGAAAAGCCGATGATAAAATTGACAAATTGGAGGAAGGCTTTGGGAATTGCGGCGGCTATGGTGTTTTTGGCAGCGGCAGCCGGATGCGGAGGTGAAAAGGAAGCGATTTATCCCTTGTCGGTGGACGGAACGGAAATTACATTGGATCAGACCACGATGCAGACGATTTATGACGCGGGGTTTGAAGTGTCGGTAATGGATACTTCGGCCGGCTCCGTGCAGTGGTATGAGATAGAGGCTGATATGCCATTGGATGCGGACAGTGTATATACGGATATATATATTGGCAAGGGCGGTGAACCATATGCATCGGTAAGCGTAGTGACCGGGGAAGCATGCGCGGTAAGAGATGGGGTAGTTTATTTCCTGAAGAGTGAGGAAGGCGGTCTGGATAAAATTGCGATTGCTTCGGTTCCTTTGACGGAACTGACCGGGGAAAAAGCGTTGGAAATCGAGCCGAAACTGGAATCGAACGAATATTACCAGAGCTGTGTGACGGATTCCAGGATCCTGCGTATTACGCGGGAGAACGGAGCCGCCGGGGCGGTAACGAAACTGGAAGTGGAAGTAAGGTACGATATCGATTATACGAAATGACAGGCGGCAGGAAAGGATATAATGATTACGGAAGAAAGCGGAAAACAGGCATTGGTGCCTGGAGTCCGCTTTTATTTTGGTATTTGGCGCGGGTATTATTGTTGGGAGTAAATGTGGACAGGAAATGTGAAAAAATGGAGCCAGGCGTGGGAAAATATATGATAAATGTGATATATTTCTCTCTTTTCTATTGACAAAAAGCAAGGGTAGAGATATATTTATCACATAAAGAGATAAATATATCTCTACAAAAGGAGGAATAATATGAAAACGAATAAGATGAAAATTTGGATCGGCTGTGGGGGAGTTTGTGTGCTGAGTGTGTTTCTTTCGTTGTGGTATGCGATTGCTTTTAATGATTCCCGCCTGGTAGTCCCAATGGATTTCAAGAATTATGTATTTGAGATAAGGGATTTGCCGATGATTGTTTCGGTTTCTCTCGCTTGCATTTATCTTGTTGCATTGTTTGTCATGCTTTTTATCCATGCAGGAAAAAAGCAGAGGCAAGCAGAAGAAACAGGCATCACTCGTAAGATAAATCCAAAACTGGGGTGTTTAGGTGTATTGGGATTTTTGGGGTTTGCCGGTTTTTGGACATACTCTGTGGATGGTACAGTTTTTCCGTTTGCGTTTTTTCTGTTCTTCGGTTTTTTTGGTTTTTACTATGAGGGAAAGATGTCAGGGACATTTATGGATGAGCGCTTTCGTGAGAACATTGCCCGCGCTAAGCTGAAAGCGTATAAAATTACTTTTGGAGTCATGCTTATTGCTCTGATAATTCTTTGTCAGGGAAAACTTTTTGGAAATCTTGAGTATACCCTGATTGCTGCAATTATTACTTTTTCCCTTGCATTCGCTTTGGGGATTTTCCTCTCTGAATATTTGCTGTACCGATATGACCATGACGACCAGGCAGAGGAAGGCGAGGAATAGGATATGGCAGAATTTGAATGCAGATTAAAAAAGTACCGGCGAATGAAGGATCTGACACAGGAGCAGCTGGCAGAAAAAGTAGGAGTGCGCCGGGAAACGATCATGCGTCTGGAAAAGGCGCAGTATAATCCGTCGTTGAAGCTGGCAATCGATATTTCCAGGGCCGTAGAAGTACCGATTGAAGAAATTTTTGTTTTTAAATGAAAATTGCCAGTTGTAACATTTCGCGGACATTTGCCTGTTAAACTATAGTGAATGACAAAAAATCGGCCATTCACAACAAACGCTGTCACGCTCCGCGGGTCAGCTTATTGTAATAAAATATAAAGGAGTGTGGATATGAAAAAGATCTTGCTGGTAGAGGACGACGCCCTTTTAAATAAAACGCTGACTTACAACCTGATTTCTGAGGGTTACGATACCGTATCAGCCCTGAATGCAGGCACAGCTACCCAGTTACTGACGCAGACGGAATATGATCTGGTACTTCTGGATATCAACCTGCCGGACGGCAGCGGTTATGACCTGTGCAGGCTCATAAAGCCGGAGAATCCTGACACGCTGGTGATTTTCCTGACGGCTAATGATCAGGAGAGCGACCAGATCCGGGGGTATGAAGTCGGGGCGGTGGATTATATCACCAAGCCTTTTTCCATTGGGGCGCTGCTGCGGAAAATACGGGCAATGTTCTCCATGCTGGAACACCGGGGGCTGGCAAAAGATTTCTATGATGACGGCAGGCTGTTTTTGGGCTTTTCGGAACAGTCCGCCTCGTTGAATGGTAAATCCCTTATCCTTTCCCCTATGGAGTATAAGATGCTGTACCTGTTCTGCAAAAATCCCAAACAGATCCTGACCAGGCAGCGCCTTTTGGAACGGCTGTGGGATGCAGATGAAAACTATGTGGACGAACACACCCTGACTACCTCCATCAGCCGGATACGGGGCAAGATTGAGGCTGATGGCGATACTTATATCAAAACGATTTACGGAATTGGGTATCAGTGGATGGGAGGCGAGAGAAAATGAGTCTGGGGAGGATCTCTGTAAAAAAGATATTCCTGCTGACCTGGGTTGGTATGGCGATTTCCATGTTGGCCATTTGTGCCGTTCTCTTATGGATGACAGGCGAGAGTTGGGTGCTGGTCGGCGGCGGGCTGCTGATGCTCTGTGCTCTTGCCTGGATGTTCCTTCTGACAGTTGTTTTCAGTAAACGGCTTTCCGTATTTACCAGGGAACTGTGCCGGGCAATGGATCAGATGATAAGCGGAAGCGAAGAACCGATGCGTGTTGCGGACAGAGAAACACTTTTTGCCCGTATCGGTTACCGTCTGTCCCGGTTGTACGATATCATGCAGGAGAACCGGCGGAAGGTGGATGAGGAACGGCAGGAGCTGCAGATGCTGGTGTCAGATGTCTCCCATCAGGTGAAAACACCGGTAAGCAATCTGAAAATGGTGACGGACACGCTGCTTTCAAAGTCTGTCACAGAAGAAGAACAGCAGGAGTTCCTACAGGGCATCCGGAACCAGACGGACAAGCTGGAATTTCTTTTTCAGGCCCTTGTGAAAACCTCCCGGTTGGAAACCGGGGCAATCCGGTTGGAAAAGAAAGACGCCCCTCTGATCGATACGCTGGCGATGGCCTGTAGCGGCATCGTATATGCGGCGGAGAAAAAGAATATTTCCGTAACGGTGGACTGTCCGGAGGATCTTCTCCTTTCCCATGACAGCAAGTGGACGGCGGAAGCAGTGTTCAACCTGCTGGACAATGCGGTGAAGTATACCCCGGCGGGAGGAGCAATCCGAATTTCGGTAGAGCAATGGGAAATGTATGTAAAACTTAGTGTATCCGATACCGGCAAGGGTATTTCCGAGAGCAATCAGGCCGCTATTTTCCGGCGATTCTATCGTGAGGAAGAAGTACACGAACAGCAGGGCGTGGGCATTGGCCTGTATCTGGCCCGCGAGATCGTAACACGGCAGGGCGGCTATATCAAAGTTGCTTCGGAGCCGGGCAAGGGTTCGGAATTTTCCATTATGCTCCCTACAAGATAGCACATGGCAGAAGAACATTCTTAGTTGTCCGATGTAAATTTTTTCGCAGCAGTGCGCCGGTAAAGCTGCCAGCGGTGGGTTTTCGGCTGAAATGTCCGAGGCTTGTAACATTTCAGCCGTATTTTTTATGCCGCTTCGGACATTTCTGTGACATTTGGATTTTATAATGTCCGAAGAACGGAGTTCTAAGAGCGAAAGCTCTTTATTGACAGGCAAAAAGCCTTGGAAGGAGCATTTGATTATGAGTGTATTACAAGCAATCGATTTGAAAAAGTATTATGGCGCCGAGCCAAACATTACCCGCGCCTTAGACGGCGTCAACCTCTCTGTGGAACAGGGTGAATTTGTGGCGATAGTCGGAACATCCGGCAGCGGTAAATCCACCTTGCTTAACATGATGGGCGGGCTGGATACGCCCACGTCCGGCAGCGTCATTGTCCGTGGGGATGAACTGGCAAAAAAGAATGATGAGGAGCTGACCATCTTCCGCCGCCGCAACATCGGTTTTATATTCCAGAACTATAACCTTGTTCCGATCTTGAATGTTTATGAAAATATTGTCCTGCCTGTGGAACTGGACGGTGACACGGCAGATGAGAAGTTCATGGACGAGATTGTGGAGATGCTGGCATTGGAAGATAAGCTTAACAATATGCCAAACAACCTTTCCGGCGGACAGCAGCAGCGTGTCGCCATTGCCCGCGCCCTGATCACTAAACCTGCTATCATCCTGGCTGACGAACCCACGGGCAACCTGGATTCCAAAACCAGCGCCGATGTACTGGGGCTTTTAAAACGTACCAGCATGGAGTTTAACCAGACCATTGTCATGATTACCCACAATAACGAGATTGCCCAGCTTGCCGACCGGATTGTAAGGATTGAGGACGGCAGGATCATGGGATAAAGGAGGTAGCGGATTATGACATGGCCTTTTGAAAATGACACCAGCAGGGTGGAAAAGAAACTGGCAGGCCGAAGTATAAAAGCCGACAGACGCCGAAGCATTTTTATCATTCTTACGATTGCCCTTGCCGTCTGTCTGATGGGAACCCTCTGCTTTATCTACTCGGCACAGCAGAAGAAGACACTGGACAATATTCTGGGACAGTATCAGGCCGGCTGCGACGGGCTGACCAGAGAAGAGGTTACCCGGCTTGTGGATGCGGGCAAGTTTGAAAAATGGGGGTATGCAGCAGATGTCGCTTCTGTCCGCCATGAGGACAGCGTATTGAACGTCAGCTTTGTGAGTCCTGAGATGATCGACCTGATGGGATACGGCAAAATTGCCGGGGCTTATCCCCAGGCAGAAAATGAGCTTTGTATAGAGCGCTCTTTTTTCGGCTATTTTAACCTTCCGGCAGAAATCGGCCAGACGGTTACCCTGAACCTTGGCGGCGGCGAGAATCTCTATACCGTCACAGGAATTCTGGAATCGGAGAATAGCAGCCGGATTTTCACGGTCTGGATTCCGGAAATTGCCGTGGATACAGGCATTCACCAGGCTCCTTATGAGCTGCGCTTCCGTTTTGAAGGGAGCCAGGTAATGGAGCCGGAAAGGCTTCGGACAGACATCGAAAGGTTTTTCACAGAAATGGGAATACCGGCGGATCGGACCTTTTACAGCTCCAACTATTTTGGAATGATGGATCTTTATCTGGGAAGCGGAATGGAGATTTATGCCCTGTCGGTACTGATTGCCGTCATCTGTGCGATTGTGATCTACAATATTTTCTACATCTCCGTGATGGGAAAAATGCGGGAATACGGGCGTTTAAAAGTGCTTGGAACAACGCCGCAGCAGTTAAAGCGGGTGGTCAAGCGGGAGAGGCGATTCCTGACTGTCCTGGCTGTTCCCCTTGGACTGATTCTTGCCGCAGTGATCGCCCTGATCGCCGTACCCGGTTACTGGTCCTGGCATGACAATATCCGGTCTGCAATGGTCATTCTATTTCTGACTTATGGAATGGTTCTGGCTGCCACCAGAAAACCCTTATCTATGGTAGGAAAAGTATCTGCTATTGAAGCCATCCGGACCACTGCCTATTCCGGGTATCAGGGACGCAGCATTTCCGGACAGCGGCACCGCCGCCTGACCATAACCAGGCTGGCCCTGATGAACTTCTCCCGGAACCGCAAAAAGGCTTTTGTGACGGCTCTGTCCTTAAGCCTGACCGGGATTCTGCTTTTGTGTATTTCCGCCTATGCAAATTCGGTGGATGTAGAAGAAATGGCCAGATCCCAGTTTGGGGACAGGAGCCAGTACCTTTTACAATATGAAGACTGCGCAGGCCGGGAATTTTACGAGATGCAGAAAAATAATCCTTTGGGACAGGATCAGCAAAAAGAACTCGCCTCTATTTTGAACGTGGATTACGTCACGGCATACAGCATGGCCTGCGTGGAAATCCCTGCCATCAGCGAAATCCCGGGCAACCGTGAGCATGAGCCTTTTATTGTCAGGGGAATTGACCGGGAGGATATGGCGAAGATGTATGCTGGCGGAGCAGTTCTTGAGGGAACCGCAGATTACCGGCAGCTGGTGGATGGAAGCGGCATTTTGGTCTGCCCGTCAGGCAGCACGCTGAAAGAGATTTACAGGACAGATTATCAGGTCGGGGATACCGTCACCGTTTCCTGTTACAACGGACAGAGGAAGACTTATACCGTGATGGGTATTGTCGAGAATGTTCCAATCTGCAACACAGCTCATTTTTTTATTCTGCCTGAGGAAGAACTGTCCGTCCTTTATCCGGAAATATCGGATTTTACAGGCTGCGTAAATCTCCACACAGAACAGGACAGTGAACAGCTGCGGCGGGCAGTATTTGGCGCTATACCCGATGAACGGGTGGGAGTCTACGGTCTTTATGATCTGACGGCTGAACTTAAGACCGGCATGCGTGGGGAACTGACCCGGCTTTACAGTATTCTGGTCTTTATCTTTGTGTTTGCCCTGATCAATCTTGCCAACACGCTGATTACCAACCTTCTTACCCGCCAGCAGGAATTTGGCGTATTCCAGTCCGTTGGCATGAGCGGCCATCAGCTGTTCCGGATGCTGTCCTTTGAGTGTCTGTACTACGTGGGGATCACGCTGCTTGTGACCCTGACACTGGGAACTGTGTGCAGCCTGGCCTTGTGCAGGGTGTTTGATCAGATTGGCATGTTTGGGAAACTCACGTACCATTTCCCGGTGTTCCAGGTACTGGTGTTTGCGGCTGCGCTGTTTTTGGTACAGGCGGTATTCTCGGTCTGTGCGGTTCGATATATCGGAAGGCTTTCCCTTGTGGAGCGGATCAGGGCGGCGGACTGAATTCTTTTCATATGAAATAGCGGTATTACAGACAAAGGAGGGAAACGAATATGACATGGCCTTTTGAAAATGACACCAGTGCCATTGTGAAGAAGTTGGCGAGGCGGAGCCTTGCCAGCGAGAAACGCCGGAACCTGATGGTGGTGGTTGCTGTCGCTTTGGCGGCATTCCTTGTCTGCTTTGCAGCGGTAATATCTGTCTCTATTGTACAGATCCAGCGTAATCAGGTGGCTGATACCTATGAAGCGGTTTTGGGTGGCATGGATGAATCCCAGGTTGCGGCTTTGAAAGAGCTGCCAGATTTTGCCCGCGTGGGCGAATACTATTTGCTGGGTCAGGAGCATTCCAGGCAGGGATACAATGCCTCCTATGTGTACTGCGACAGCGACATGATGTATATTGCCCGCAGCCAGATGGAACTGGTAAAGGGGCGGCTCCCAGAACTGGCGGATGAAATCGCTGTCAGCGAATCTTTCTTGTCTGTTTACGGACTGAATGTCAAAATCGGTGAGACAGTCCGGCTGGATACGGAAAGTTTTTATGGGGATTATACTGTGACAGGCATCCTGGAGGGTGCAGGCGAAAAAGAAGCTAATATCTTTGCTGTTGCTGTATCCAAAGCGGCATTGACGCAGTGGCCTGGATTCGACCCTGCTGGGTACCGCGCCTATGTACATTTCAAAAATGACAGGCAGATGGGCCAGGAGACTATGGCTGCCCGCTGCCGGGAGATTGCAGCACAGTTTGGCTCTTCACATGTGGGAATGAACAGCAATTATTTTGCTTCTAATTCCAGGTCCATTGACTTTGTGACCATTTTTGGTATAGCTGCCCTTGTGCTGGCCGGCGGATATGTGGTCATCCAGAGTATTTTCCGTATCTCTGTAAACGACAGAATACAAAGCTATGGGCAGCTCCGCGCTATCGGTGCAACACCAAAACAGATCCGGCGCGTTGTGAAAAAGGAGAGCCGGAGGCTGGGCGGCATTGGAATGCTGATCGGCATCCTGCTGGGTGTGGGCGGCGGTCTGCTCCTGTTCCCCAAAGGGTTTCATGGGGCTTATTATGGGGCAGCTGTGCTTTTGACTGCGGCAATCTGCTGGATCATGGTGGCGTCTTCCGTTCATAGGCCGGTCAAAATAGCTGCGGGCATCTCACCGCTGGAGGCAATGCGTTTTTTGGCAGGGCAGGAAAAGACTCATAGCAGAAAGAAACACCGGAAATTAAGCCCTGTGACTATGGGATTTGCAAATTTTGGACGTGACCGCAAGAAGTCAGTGAGTATTGCAGTATCTTTAAGTCTTGGCGGAATCCTTCTTCTGGTGGTATCCTCCATAGCTCTGACACGGTCACCGGAGCAGGCCGCAAGGCTGTTTTTCCCGGACGGAGATTATAAGCTTTATCTGTCCTCAGAGCAGCCGGAGGAAGAGATCATGGTTGCAGGCAATCCGCTGAATGAAGAACTGCGGCAGGAGCTCCTTTCTGTGGACGGGGTGAGGAATGTGTTGGCCGCCCGCCGGTCTTTGCACGCAAAATTCGGAACTTCCGAAAGAGCCGAAGCCGGTATGTGCGATATGCTGACGGACTCAAACCGCATGGATGTGGAAGCTGCGCTGGTATCCGGCGTCATGCCGGCGGATACCCACAGCATCCTTTTGGGTACAAATTATCAGAAACACTATACCGGTATGGATGTTGGATCCACCATGGAACTGACCCTGGGTCAGAAAACCGTGACAGTTACTATATCCGGATTGTTTGATACGGCAAAGACGGCAAACGGACATGGCGCGCTTACGATAGATTCCGCGGGTTTGTTTGCGCCGGAAGAGCTGTTTCATGAACTCCATCCCGAAATCGAAAGCTTTGACTATTCCTGGAGCATTGTCAGCGACCCGAAAAAAGCAGAGTCCGTGGAAAACAGTCTGCAGGAGATCGTATCCGGCCGCAGCAATCTTGGAATGGATACCATAGCCACACATATCGAATATGAGAAAATGCAGAGCAGCATAATTTTTGGCAGCCTACAGGCTCTTTCCTGGCTGCTCTTCCTGTTTGGCGTTGTCAATCTGATCAATACGACGCTTTCCAACCAGATATCCCGGAAGCGGGAGAACAGCATCCTGCGCTCCGTTGGACTGACCGGGAAGCAGCTGTGTCGGATGAGTGTCATTGAGGGAATGTGCTATGCGCTTTTTGCGTCGCTTACGGTTTTAATTCTGGGGGTACCGTTTTCCATGGTAATTTGTGCGGAAGTAAGTAAGAAATCCTTTGCCGGTACAGTTGTCCCATATCGGTTCCCGTTCCTGCAAATGGGGCTGTTCCTCCTTGTGCTGTTTGGCATGGAGGTAATCCTGTCAGTCTGGATGGTACGCAGACAGAAAAAGCAATCCCTGGTAGAACAGATGCGGGCGCAAAGTTAAATTTAACTTGGTGAAATATCCTGAGTGATCCTGGCTTTAGGCGGATTTTGGGATGCCTGGACATTTCACTTCATTTAGAAAACCGCCTGCTGCAAACAGATTGTTCCGGTGCTTTGGGAATGCTAAAATTAAAACTTACAGGAAAGATATAGAAAGCGAATAATCGGGATTTCCAGAATGCAGGAAGGAACTATCATATGCACAACAAAAGTTTTAAAGTATTAAGCTGTATAGTTTTTGCAACCAGTGTGTTATCAGGTTTGGCAGGGTGTGGCAGCATGCAATCTCAATCAATTCAGACAGAGGAAAAAGCAATCGAGTCTGACGTTAATGTTACTACAGCACAAAATGATACAGAAGGACAGATTGAATTTGAATTAGAGAATGTGGGGCTCTGTACGTTTGCTGCCGGTAAAGAAAAGGCATCCGTTCTGCCAGATGAAGTTTTTGTGGATTCCACCAAAATCGGATGGACGGCATCAACCGCAGAAGGGGAATATATATTTCCCTATATGAGAGTTAATGAAACCGGAGATATGTTTATGATAGACTGGACATATGATGAATACTATTTTGCTATTTATGGGAAGTCATCACAGGAAACAAGTGACAGAGATATGGCCGGAAAGATTGCTCTGGCTATTATATATAATTTGGGCGGAGCGGAATAATCGTGTTATCAGATTTGGAAAGTTGAAACTGGAGGGGAAAATGAAGAAGAAAAAGTGGATCCGTATCGTATCGATTTACTCGATTATATATACAGTAATAACATTGTTGAACAGCGTTTTGTACCTTTGTAATGGTATTTATGAAGATCCAAGCGGTAACTGGCATGAATTAGACAGGGCTATGATCCTTCTGATTGGGATAGCTGCATTTGAGCTGTGTACAAATCTGCCTGTTAAGCCTTTAGTTCTCAGATATTTGATTGCCTATATTCCCTCTCAGCTGCTAGCATTCGCGTATGTCTGGTTTAGCGGACTGCGGGAACCTTTGGCGAAAACAGCATACAGGGATATTTGGATTAACTTTACGGGCCTTTTTGTGCTGTTATGTTTCATCAATACTCTCGTTTATGTTTTTAAGAAAAAAAGAGGGCAGGAAGGAAAAGGTAAAAAGGAATGACAGGAGGAACGCAAAATGGACTTATGGGAAAAATTCGGGATGAGCGAAAGGATTGCCGAACTGTGGCAGGAACTGGGGATCAGCGTGGGAACGGCAATTGTTGTTTTGGCTGCATTGTATTTTGTAATCAAATGGGCGGTTATAAGTGGGATGATGGAAGCCTATAAAAAGATAGAAGAAAAGAAAGCACAGCAGAATTTAAAAGAAGATAAAACAGTCAGCGATTTAAAGACAGGAAATGAAGACGTAAATGGGAAGATTTGATTGATTCAAAGAATTGCAGGAATCTCATGGGGGCTTGTTCTATGTTAAAGAAGCTGGACGGAATTTTGAATATATTGATCAGCTTATTGATGGGAGCCTTTGTAGGGCATGCAATATATGTATATCTGGATTACAGGACATATCCTGGCTTATATGATATGCAATCGGCACCATGGTACACAGGCATTTTGTATTATGGTATATTTACGATTGTTCCTTTGATAATAGCCGTTATCATAAAGCTGTTTCTTTGGAGAAAGTTGAAGCAGAAAAAGGAAGAGGAATGAAAAGAGGTAACTGTATGGGAAGAAACATGAAATGCAAACCAGATCATTTGTGCATTGCAATATTCGCGCTTTGTTTGTCTGCGAGGTTTGTAGAATATTTTCTGATTGAAACAGATAAAACGGCTATTGGAGAAAATGTGCTTCATAAAGTAGTTGGAATTATCATATTGGCTTTGGTATTAAAAAGGGTAAATCTTTCATGGAGCGATATTGGATTTCATAGAAACAGTTTTGTAAGAGGTATTTTGAAAGGTTTATTATTGGGAAGCGTTTGCTTTGCTATTTCATATGGCCTGGAATTGGCGATTTTTATCCTGCAAGGCAATCCTGCACATTTAGAACTGTATATCAGCAGTTTTTCGCTAACCGGCTCTCAAATAAATCATACGGATTTCGTTTTCTTTCTGTTATGCGTACTATTCAATGTTATTAATGTATGGATGGAGGAGGGGGTTTTTCGCGGTCTGTTTCTGAAAACGCTCTCTGAAACAAAGCCATTTATGCAAGCAAATTATATTGCCGCATTTCTATTTGGCGTTTGGCACATTGTAATGCCAATCAGAAGCTATATAAATGGCGAAATGTCATTTGCGGCAATGCTTCTAATGGGTATCGGTTACATGATTCTTGCCGGGATTATGGGAATCAAATGGGGGCTTCTTTACCGTATAACAGGAAATCTATGGGCAGGGCTTGGCGACCATTTATTCAATAATACCGTTGCTACAAACATGCTGCATGTCGTTTCGCTAAATGGCGCAGACGAATTACAAATTGTCCGGATCATGGCTGCACAAATTATTTCCTTTGCATTTGTGTTGGTAATTTATTATTACAAAAACAGAAAAGGAAATAGATAGAAGTCTGGGGGAGTGCTTTGAAAAAGCGAGAGTTTATTTATATAGCAGTTTTGGCTTGATCATTGCGTTTATGGATATAACAGGTATTCCAAGTGTACTTTTTATCAATATGGTTGTAGGAGCAATTTTGGGAGCGGTTGCGTTTTATCAGGGGTGGTTAGGATGATTTTTTATTTACATAAATGCAGATTGAACGATAAGGAGGCAATAGAATATGGAACTTGTAAAACTGACACGCGAAAATATTGATAAAGAACACATCTGCTGTGCAATCTCCAATAACAAGGATATTCAGGTCATGTCTAAAAAGAACTGACTGAAAGACAGGATGGACGAAGAGCTTGTATTTTTAAAAGGCGATGTCCAGGGGAAATGCTTCATTGTTGATAAAATTTTAGCGGATAAAGGAGTGTGAAAAATGATTTACTTAGTGAGACCAACAGAAGAACGGAAAGAACAGGCAATCGAATTCAGACAGGAATTTTTTGATCATGGGGAATTCGTCATTAACGGAAGTGAACTATTTGATAAAACGGAGGATTATATAGAATGGTGCAGGTCCATAGACGCAAACACGAAAGAGGAAACGGTGAATCCGAATTGGGTCATAACAGACACATTCTTTGCTGTTGATGATCAGGATAGAATTGTGGGCATCATTGACTTAAGGCATATGCTGAACGATTTTCTGAAAGATCTCGGCCATTGCGGTTATAGCGTCCGTCCATCAGAAAGAAGAAAGGGCTTTGCCACGGAAATGCTGCGGCAATTATTAGGGGTTGCCAAAAAGGCGGGGATGGACGAACTGTATCTTTCTGTGGAAAAGAAGAATGAACCTTCGGTAAAAACAATCATCCGGAATGGCGGAGTCTATGAGCGCAGCTTTGAAATTGATGGAGAACAGGCGGATATTTATAGAATCGCTCTGTCGGAATAGCCATACTGGTACAATAAATACGACAGAGCCTCAAGCAGCATGGAGAGAAAAATGATAGGATTAAAAAGAGGATGCGTAAAGCTTTTGTCCCATCAAGAGGAATGAAATGGGACAGAATGGAATAACTATATCAATTTTCGGGATTATCTGAACTGCCATTCTGATAAAGCAATGATATACGATGCCTATAAGAAAAAACTGGCGTTACAATTTCCAGGCGACCGAAGAAGCTATACGGAAGACAAGCAGGAATTCATAGAATGCCTGTTGAAAGAAGCGTATGTATCTGGCGGACGCTTCGGAGATGGAGAAGGAGCGGGAACGGCTGGAAGCAAGGAACCGGGAAATCCGGCAGTATGCCACGATACAGGAATTGGACGAGGGTATCTTTGTTCTTCGTTCATTTTTATTCCACTAATTCCGATTTACAGCAACAGTTTATCCACCTGCCAGATTATTTCTTGCTCAGATATATCATATGGCATTGGGTCAATATCTTCAAAGCAGCAATTTGAAGCATTAGAATGATTATCCGTCCACTCTAATACCCAAAAGTCTGTTAATAAAGATACTTTGAAAAATTCGCCATTCATTGTCCAGCAAATACCTGACGGGTATAATTCTAATTGCTTTGCTCCAAGTTCACGGAACCTATTTTCAGCAACTGCTTTTATATCTGCTTTTTTCATAAGCAACACCTTCCACAACTTACGATTATCCTTGCTTTTTCATAAGTCGATGTTTGAATGCCCTAATCCTTGCGCCATAGCGGCTGGAATATAACAAACCCACTAAAAGCATTCCGACTGCAAATCCCTGTACAATATCCAATCCTATCACAACTGTTGAGTTATTATAAAGGCTTGTGTCTTTCATAATGATATAGGCTAATACGAAAAGCAATGCTATTCCATTACATATGCGTACACGCCTATTGCAGTGTTCCGCTTCTGTATTTGTATAATCTGCTGCCCGCAATACAGTTTCTTTCATTTCTTCATCCATATTCCCGCTTTTCCTTTCTCCATTTAGGATTTCCCGCAGGCCGACTTCATAATAATCTGATAGTTCAATCAAAATATCTAAGTCTGGCATATTGTTGCCGTTTTCCCAACGGGATATTGTTCTGTTTGATACATGAAATTTTTCCGCAATTTGTTCTTGGGTAAGTCCTTTTTGCTTACGGAGTTCTTTTAAGAATTTTCCAATTTTTTCTTGATTCATTATTTTCCTCCTTTCAGAAAAATCCTATCAGAACTGCCTGATAAAGAACAGGACACAAAGCGGGAAATGCCTTACTTTACTACCCGACAAGGTGTGTCTGCCACTAATGATTCGTGCATTTTCATTTACCGCCGGATTTGAAGTTATCGAACTGAATATCTGCGGGTATATAATTACCGAATTGTCATTTTTTGTGCAGATAAAATATATTAACCGTTTTATAACTATTACTATTTTTCATAAATACATAAGCACTGACCGTCATCCGTATATGCTGCAAATTTATCAAATCGCGGAGTAACAATATAAAAATCCTCCAACAATCCATCAACTTCATTAAGTACATCAGTTATAGTATCTATACATCCTTCATAAACCCAACCATCAGAAAGAATTAAATAAACCTTTCTATTCCAATCATAAGATAACCGTTCTTTTATTTTTGCAGGCATACCTTCCCAACCAATCGTTTCACTAACACAATCTATCTCTTTCAGTTCCTGCCTAAAATGCAGCCAGCAATAACTTAGTTCAACTTTTGGGTACTCCGGATTCTCTGTTTCATTTGTATCCCTAATCAAATCTCTTATTGCAAACGCTTTTTCTTTCAATTTTAAGGAAACGCTTTCATCAGCGTTTCCTTAAATGGAACATATTATTTGGGGTCAGCTTCCTCGTTGAGGGGCTTATAGTTGCTGTCCATGTAGTTCTTTTTCCCGAAGGGAACGTAATTTTCATCCAATAAAATCAAGTTTCCGTTTCCCAAATCAGGGAACTGCCGCGCAACCTCCTTGAGCACTTCCCATTCGTTTCTGGTATTTTCTTTGTTGTCTTCCTCCACTTGTCTTAGCGCTTCTTGAATAGACTGCTGATCTGCCGTTCCCCAATAGAGAGGATGGGGCTGGAAGGAAGAATGGTAATCGCCGCCCTCATAGCAGAAAAAACAGGAGCAGGGGATTTTTTCAAATAGAATTTTTTGCGCCCCGTCAAGCTCCTTCACCTCCAGACAGTAGCACCCATTTACGGTTGCCGCACCATCCCGTGCGGTCATGTTTGCGATTGCCATGATAGTAAGGGGTTCCGTTTTCACGATCATGCCAGGAACCAAAAGCCCTTCCTCGTACATTTCCCGTAAATATTCGTCAGAAAATTTTCCGACAGCCCGCCATAGGAAAAACAATGCAAGAAGGAAACAGATAACGGCAGGAATCCAGCTTTTAAATAAAGAAATTCCTGCCATGCACAGGAAGCACACGCAGATTATCGCGGAGCTTCTCCGCTTTTTGACGACGGCTTTTATTATTTCATCCTTCTGCCGTATCCGGCTCACATCTGCATGGATGCCGGATTTTACACTTGCCTCAAATTGTGAATAATCGACCATTTTTTCCTCCATTTCTTACGTTTCTGTAGATTGCTAATATTTTTTATAGATATATTCAGTAAAAATCCGATAAGAACAATATACAATCCAGACCACCCAGGTTATCTCCCACTTGTGTGATATTACAGAAATCATCAAATAAAGAACAGCAACGGTAATAGCAATAATCCAATTCGCTGTTTTTTTCTTCCTGGTTATTTCATTAGCTGATACTTTTACAACATCTGACAACAGACTTTCATATTCGTTATCAACGCTGTTTTCTGTTCTTTCGCCTTTGAATAATTCTGCTATGGTAATCCCCAGGGATGCAGCTAATGGTTCAATAAGAGATACATCTGGAAATTTTTCACCTTCTTTCTGATTTTATAATATCATAAGAAACACCATATTCAAGAAACGCTCCTTTGAAATGTGAAACGCTGCATAATTATCTTAAATATTAAATCTTTTTATACCCATTATTATCTATTGCCAAAATAATTTTATCTCTCCCAGTACAACTTCTCATTTGTTGTTGTGTCCAATTTAGCATATTTATAGAACATTTACAAGATTCTGTGTATGAAAGATAGCGTAAGTTTATTGTAGGAATAGGATAGACAGAATAGTCCCTTGATCTGGTCAGACTGATTGACCTTCTTTACTATACCTGTTCTTTTCTCTTCCTACAAGCCCCAGATATGATTCTTTAGCGCCGCGATCTTTCTGATCTGTGTATACGGTATCGTGTAGACAGGCAGCTCTGCCAGCGCTCCCTGTGCCTTTCGGTTCTTTCGCTCGCTCTTTAATACTTCTTCCGCTGAACAGATCACTTCTTCCATCCCCGCAGCCCTTGGCAGTTCCTGTTTCTGGTATCTTACGAGCGTCAGCATATCCCCGCCATTCTTTTTATACACCCTAAGGCGCGCCATCTTATCCGCTCCTGTCTTTGACCACCCAAGGGGTCTTGAACTCATCCTGTCCGCATAGATGTGGCTGATATGCCCTTCTGCGCTACAATGAATGTCATCCTCTTTGTTCCTCACCCCGTTCATGATCGCAGACCAGTGCCCCAGGATATAATCCCTGGATGCCCCTACCGCTTTCTGTTTGCTCTCTGTATCTGTGATGCCGATGATCCTCTCAAAGACCTCCGCCGCATCCTTTTTCCTCTTCCCGTTTATCGCGCCCCATATCTCACTCCGGGCATCCTGCGCACTGTCCCCCAGATGGGAGGTCGCCGCCATGATGTACTTATGCATGTGGTATCTGTCAAGCACAAACTTCGCCTTGGCATGTACCTTCGCCCCTGTCTTGATCCATTCTGCCCCGTCCCCGTTCACATAGATGCGTTCCAGCACTTCTTCATCATAAGTCCCTGCTATATAGTCATATACCTCTCTCCATAACCGCTGCGTCCCCTCTGTCCCTTCACAGCCGCCGCCAAAGTATCTTACTCCAACAAGTTCATGTCTGTCTCCCTCTGCCCGTATGCCTTCGTAGACATACACCAGTTTTGGCATGAAGGTATGTTTCAGGGCGCTTTTTGTATCTCCCTTTTTCTCCAGATACTGCAATGCCACATGGTCTTCATCCGCATCTATGTAGAGCACCTTTACCTGTCTCTTTTCTTTTGTATCTTCTGCTTTGGGAAACTGTAGGCAGTGCAGCTTCTCCATCACGGTCTCCTTGCTCACTGCCACACCTGATATGCTGGCATTCATGCCGCCTTTCCTGTAACTGCTGTCCGCCGCCTCTTCGTAGATCCTTGCCACGGCATCCTCTGTCATGCGTTCCCCTGATCCTAATCCCATCAGCCTGTCTAACAGGTAGCATCTTTCCCCCGTCTGAGGATTATGAAAGTAAGTCTTTTTATAGGTCACTTCACCAAGGGATGTCAGTTTGGACACTTCATCCCTGCGCACCACCCGCCATCCCGGTCTCAGTTCTTTTCTGTCATGGAGTAGGGTATCATAGAACTCCCATTCCTCCGCAATCATGGACAGTCCCAATCCAATGACACTGTCCGTCACTCCCTGTACCATCTCCGCAACCTTTGTCATGTCTGATGCATAGCTGTTAAAAACTTTTTCTAACTTTTTTACCCCTTCTGCCTGAAACTGTTGTATACTGTTGATCATGGAAGCACCTCTTTCTTTGGATTTTTTCGCCAATCAAATCCTAACACAGAAAAAGGTGCTTTCCTATTTCTTTCTATTCTGTTTTCCTACAAAAACTTTACCCTAGCTGTATGAAAAGCAAAAAGAATGAATTCTTATGGTAAAATTCTAACAATAAATAAGAAAATATTCCAAAGAAAAAATTAGGTCTTGCTTTTTGCGCCGCAAAGCAGCCTTCACTCCATATCTGCCGCAGCAGCAGAACCCTGGTGTGTGTTTCCGTGCCATCCTTTTTATGATTCTTTTGTACGGTTTCTTCAAAGATATTTACCTGGATTCTTTTTTCAGCGCCTTTTTCTCCTATACACCTGCTGCGCAATGGACAGTCTTTGCATACGGCTTTGGGACAGCGGTACTCTTTTGTTACCGTATTGGTAGTTCTGTTCAGCCGATTTAGGGGGAGTTCTTTTCCGCCAGGGTAGATAAATTCAACTTGTTCTTCATCGTACTGAAAGTCTTTCCTTTGAAACTCTGCAGTCCCTCTTTTTGACCCTGGTCTTTTCGGCGTGTAAAAATCTATGTTTCGTTCTGACAACTGTTGATGGATAAGGTTTGTGTCATATCCGCTGTCAGCACAGGCTGTCTGTATTTTTAGCCCGATCGTTTCCTCAATATAATCAAGCCTTTTGATATATGGCTGGCTGTCATGTACATTGCCGGCTGTTGCTGCCACATTAATGATAATACCATTTTTAGAATCAACTGTCTCGTGCGACAAGTAATGCATCCCTTCGGCTTTCCCTTTGCGCTTATAAAATCCTGATTCGGGGTCTGTGCTGCCTACGCGGCGGTGGACTGTTTCGGTTTTTTCTTTCCGCTTCCTGCAGCGGGCAGGCTTGATCTTTCCCTCCGACTCCAGATGGCTGCGTATCGTTTCTTCATACTGGTCCAGTTCTTTAAGGTATTCATTTGTGACTTCTTCTGTTTGCTTGATGTATTCTGTTTTTCGGGATGCGTTTGCCTTTATGTGTGTCGAATCCGTAAAAAACAGTCTGCCGTCTGCCAGACTCTTTTCTACGCATATGAAAACAATTTTCTGAAAGATATTCCGAAAAAAATCACTGCCGTTGAAACGGCGGCGCCTGTTCTGGGAAATTGTAGAATGGTCTGGAACCTTACCATAATATCAAGACCAAGAAACCAGCGGTATGCCATATTTAGCTGAATCTCTTCTGATATTCTTCTTTCGGAATTGATGCCATAAAGAAAACTGATGAGAAGGAACTTGATGTATGGTATTCGTTTTTCTTCTTACGTTCTGGAAACAACTTTTGGAATAAAGTCACCAGACAGAATAGGGATGGATTTTGGTATCATCTTTTGCATATTGTCAACTTGTGCTATAATAGGAATTGTAGTCCTCTGGTTTTCCAAATATAGCGGAAATCGGTCAGTCGATTGAGAGTGGAGGTAGAACTGATGAATTGGTTGGGCAATATTATTTGGTTCTTGTGCTGCGGGCTGTGGCAGGGAATTTCTTGGCTGGTTGCCGGTGTTTTATGGAGCATTACTATCATCGGTATTCCGATTGGCTGTCAATGCTTTAAGTTTGCATCACTTGCTTTTTTCCCTTTTGGAAAAGATGTGAATTATGGCGGCGGTGCTATGTCCGCGATTGCCAATATCTTGTGGCTGCTTATCAGCGGTATCCCTTTGGCATTGGTGGCGTTGCTGAATGGGTTGCTTTTGTGTTGTACGATTATCGGTATTCCTTTCGGAATACAGTGCTTCAAAATGGCAAAGCTGGCGTTGATGCCTTTTGGCGCAACAGTAAGGTAGATGTCCTTGGGGGACAAATAGGGCCATGAAAAAAGAAGTTATTTCAAAAGACATTTGCTTGGCTGTGTATGCTTACTGCTCTGTTACTTTAATCACAACACGGAGGAGAACCCATCCCGCAGCAGATAATCAGGGGAGATTTTCAGCGCATTGCAGATATTGATCAATACGGGCAGACTGGGAACTTTTGTCCCGCCCTCAATCTGCCGGAGGTAAGTTGCGTTGATATTGCACAGTTCCGAGAGCCTGTCTGCCGTGAATCCCCGGTCTTTTCTTGCCATGTTGATACGTCTGCCTAATCCTTTTTCTTCCATAATGCCTACCCATTTCATAAGCTATTAGCATCTGATTAGCTAATAGAATATAAAAGGGGACAACAGAATGGAACTGGCTAGAACAGGCCGGACTCTCTGCTGGGGATAAAATTACCGTAAAATGCCAGCAGGGGCAGCTTGTTATTACAAAGGACAGAACAAGAGCAGATTCAGAGGAATAACGTCTTATTGCAACTAAATGAATTTTTTGTAAAGTCTATTCCTTTTGGAAAGTTATTGCAGTATAATGGAGCCATTGACAAATGGGAGTTTGGGGGGTATTCATTTTGAAAAAAATCGGTATTACAATTTTAAAATCCATAGGCTTTTTTCTGGGATGGGCAATATTGGTTTCTATATTGCCGTTATCATCTTCAAAGGAACAAGCTATATGGAGATTATGGGCAGAAATTACACCTCTATTGGCAGTAGCAGCTTTTACTCTCATCTTTTGGCTTGCTGAAAAGAAAAATGTAAAGTTACATTTATTCGATAATCCAGTAAAGGGAATGGTATTGGGAGTAATCGCAGGGATTGTATGGTTAGCGATCCCTGTTTTGGTAATGTATGTAGCAAAAATTATCCATGTTGACGGAACTAACTTAATTAACCTATTCCCTGTCTGGGTGCTGGCAGTATTTTTAAATACCATTATGCAGGAACTTCTTGTTCGTGGTTATTTGTATCAAATGATTAAGCAAAAGCACAATTTAATTGCTGCTGCGATTGTGACAACAATACTTTTTACAGCATTGCATGGAGGGGCATTTGAAGCGGGTATTATTCCCGTTTTAAATGTACTTACTATGAGTTTGCTTATGATAGTAGTCCTTGAATATAGTGGCTCTATTATAGCACCAATTATTATGCACTTTTTATGGAATGGAATTGGTGCATTAGTTTTAGGTGGTGTGTCACTTGCTGATGACTATCCAAATCTGTTTGTTACGACTTTTACCGGAAGCGATATTTTGTCCGGCGGAATTTGCAAAATTGAAGGAAGCATTATTGTTTTAATTGTCAATGTGATTTTGATTGCATTTTTTATATTTATACAAAAGAAAAAAATATAAGCATAGATTCCGGTTTATCGAGCCACGCTCCCAACTAAATACTACCAGCACAAAACCGCTGCTACATGGAAACATATACCATGCAACAGAGGTTTTCTTATTTCCGTTTCTTTCTCTGACCGACATAGCTTTTGAAGAATTTCGATTTTTCAAGGCTATGTACAAGCTGCCGGAACTCCGCATCAGACAGCCTGCTATAATTGATACCCAGCAGCTTGCAGTAAAGCGCAGCCTGCAAAATCCGGAGGTACGGGTCATCTTCTCCGGCCACTTTTCAGAAGCGCAACCATTTCATCACTCAAATGCAGTTCTGTTAAAGGCGTGTTGGTCTGCTCCCTGTTTTCTGTCCGGCATAACAGATAATCAACGGACACTCCATAGAAATCTGCGTCAGTCGTGCCAGTTCTTCCAGATTTAGCCCTTAATTCCTGCTTTGTGGACATACGGCACAAGGCTCAAAAATGTCCTATGATATAGGCAGTTCATCGATGGATTATTCCAATCGAATGACCGGCCTGTATGGGATATGCTCCCCGGCGATGTAGCGCAACGACTTCCGGCAGGGAAACGGAGGAATCCGTGACAGACGAGCAGGTCAGCACCATCTTAAAAGTATTGTTCCACTGGGGCGACACCCAACGCCTTGTAGTACAGGTTCTTACCGAAAATCGGAAGGAGGACGCGGAATGAAATTTTCAAAAAGCGAGCTGGATATTATCTACCAGTATGTCGCACCGACCAGGGCGGAAACCCTTGCGGGCATGAAAGGAATCGTGCCAGTGATAAAAGATATATTGACAAAGGCAATCGTAGAGAATGCCATCCGGAAACTGGAAAAGATACCGGAGCCGGAGTGCAGCCAGATGGTTCTGTAAAGTACAGCAAGCGCGGAGGCTTTCAGAGCGAGGCAGAAGCGGAGGCAAGCTATTACAAATACGAAGAAGAATGCAAGGAGGCATCCGGAGTTTATCAGATGTCGGCAAAACCTAATGCAGATATTGACTTGAAAGATTATTGGCTTATTGGTTTGAGGATGTATTTTCACAGAGGATTGAAAACACAACCCGCATGGTATGTGCCTATGTGTTGTATGACCTGATCCTTCCGAATATGCAGCAGGATATAAAATTGCGATATGCCAATGAGGAGTATTTTGATTCCCGGCTGGCTGTTGTATCAAAGGCATGCGAGTCCGCCGGCAATAAGTCCAGAGAGTTCTTGAATATGGCAATGGAAGAGGCCGTAATACAAGAATACATCAAGAGAAACCCAATAACAGCAACAATGCCATATCCGAGAAGTGAGGTCATGGATGAGAATGCGCAGATCCAGGTCCTGCTGGAAAAAAGCAAAGATACCCCAATCCGTATGCAGGTGCTGCTGAATGTGCTTATGGGGTTCCGCAGATCCGAGATCAATGGGGTAAAATATTCGGACGTAAATTATATCAACCACACCTTAAAAGTGGAACGCCAGGTGTATGAGAAAAACAGAAACCGCAAAAAGAGAGGGTTTCAGGATCTGGGCTATATCTGTTGTTCCACCCTTGGCAGGGCAAGGAGCAAAGGGTTCCATTGCAGGTATTATAAGCAGCTTCTTGCTGAAAACGGTTTGCTATATACTGTGCGCTTCTGCTGAAAGAGTCTTTTAATCCAAAGGCAGTATCAAAGCTCATGGGACATGCCAAAGAAATCATAATAATGGATGTTTATGCAGATAATAGAGGCATCATAGCGGATGCAGTGTGATAGAAAAGACAAAAAGAACAAAAGTTCGATTTGCATCTATACAAATTTAACGATTTGTGGTAAGATAAAAAAGCTCTTCAGTGCTGTTTCGTCCATATAGAATTACGGCGGTGCGCTGAGTTGCAAAAATAGCAAATTGTGAACGGAATTCGTCAAGGACTTTTTTTCCTTCGATTTGAGTAAATGCCATGACGAAAATGAAAAGTTCCTTGACGAATTTGTGGCATATACGCATCTTTTTTTATAATGCGAATGTGTCATTCGCATTGAATTTATGGAGGTGGTATTTGTGCAAACTGCACAAAAAATGTTCGAACTTCACAGCGAATACAAGCCCACCGGCGACCAGCCCCAGGCCATAGAAGCCCTGGTCAAAGGGTTCCAGGAAGGCAATCAATTCCAGACTTTACTGGGGGTTACAGGTTCCGGGAAGACTTTTACCATGGCAAACGTGATCGCACAGCTTAACAAGCCGACTTTGGTAATAGCGCACAATAAAACATTAGCGGCACAGCTCTATGGTGAGTTCAAAGAGTATTTTCCGAGTAACGCGGTAGAATATTTTGTCTCCTACTATGATTATTACCAGCCGGAGGCCTATGTACCATCTTCGGACACTTATATAGCAAAGGATTCTTCCATTAATGAGGAGATCGAGAAATTGCGGCTGTCGGCGACGGCATCCCTTACGGAGAGGCGGGATGTGGTAGTAGTGGCCAGCGTGTCCTGTATTTATGGCTTAGGAAGTCCTGACGATTATCAGGAGATGATCGTATCCCTGCGTCCGGGAATGATAAAAGACAGAGATTCGGTGATCAGGGAACTGATCGATATCCAATATGACAGAAATGATATGGACTTGGGGAGAGGATGCTTCCGGGTACGGGGAGATGTGGTGGAGATTTATCCCGCACAGGGGGGGGACTATCTTGTAAGAGTAGAGTTTTTTGGGGATGAAATAGACAGAATTGCGGAAACCGATCCGCTGACCGGCCAGGTACACGCGGTGCTGGAGCATATTTCCATATTTCCGGCATCTCATTATGTAGTGTCCCAGGATAAAATTGCCGCGGCGTGTAAAAATATAGAGACGGAACTGGAAGCGAGGGTACGCTTTTTCAAGGGAGAGGACAAGCTGCTGGAAGCGCAGAGAATATCCGAAAGGACGAACTTCGATATCGAAATGTTGAGGGAAACAGGGTTTTGCTCCGGTATTGAGAATTACTCCAGGCATTTGAACGGGATGCCGGAAGGGGCGACGCCTCTTACATTGATGGATTATTTTAAAGATGACTATTTGATCATTATCGATGAGTCCCATATGACGATCCCGCAGATCAGGGGTATGTTTGCCGGGGACCGTTCCAGGAAAAATACTTTGGTGGATTATGGCTTTCGCCTCCCGTCCGCGCTGGACAATAGGCCCTTGAACTTTCAGGAGTTTGAAGAGCATATCGATCAGCTGCTATTTGTTTCGGCGACTCCTGCGGAATACGAAAAGGAGCATGAACTGCTGCGGACGGAACAGATTATCCGCCCTACCGGGCTGCTGGATCCGGAAGTGGATGTGCGGCCGGTGGAGGGGCAGATCGACGATCTGGTCAGCGAGGTGAATAGGGAGACGGAGAAACATAATAAAGTATTGGTAACGACATTGACGAAGAGGATGGCCGAAGATTTGACCGATTATATGAAAGAAGTGGGCATCCGGGTAAAATATCTTCATTCGGATATCGATACGTTGGAAAGGGCTGAGATCATCAGGGATATGCGGCTGGATGTGTTTGATGTGCTGGTAGGGATCAATCTGTTGAGAGAAGGCCTGGATATACCTGAAATATCGCTGGTAGCCATATTGGATGCGGATAAGGAAGGTTTTTTACGTTCGGAGACTTCCCTGATTCAGACGATTGGGCGCGCTGCCAGAAATGCGGAAGGCAGAGTGGTCATGTACGCCGACAATATGACAGATTCCATGCTGGCAGCAATAAGGGAAACAAACAGAAGGCGGGAAATACAGAATAAATATAATGAAGAAAATGGGATTACCCCTCAAACGATCAAAAAAGCGGTGAGGGAACTGATCAGCATTTCCAAAGTGATCGCCAAAGAAGAGGTGAACTTCGGGAAAGATCCCGAATCGATGAGCGATGCGGAATTGGAAAAACTAATCGGAAAGATCCAGAAGAAGATGAAACAGGCGGCAGCTGACCTTAACTTTGAAGCGGCAGCGGAACTCAGGGATAAAATGGCGGAATTAAAGAAACAGCTGGCAGAGCGGAAATGAGGATGGATATGGAAGAGACGAATAAGAAAATGCTGCCCCGCAGGGAATATATCAGGATACGTGGGGCGAACGAACATAATCTGAAAAACATTGATGTGGATATACCAAGGAATGAGTTTGTGGTTCTTACCGGGCTCTCCGGTTCCGGGAAATCCTCGTTGGCGTTCGATACCATTTATGCGGAGGGGCAAAGGCGCTATATGGAATCTCTTTCTTCTTATGCGAGGCAGTTTCTTGGGCAGATGGAAAAACCCAATGTGGAAAAAATAGAAGGGCTTTCTCCGGCAATTTCCATCGACCAGAAATCGACCAACCGCAATCCGAGGTCAACGGTGGGCACGGTAACGGAGATTTATGACTATTTCAGACTGCTGTATGCCAGGATCGGGATTCCCCATTGCCCTTCCTGCGGGCGGGAAATCAAAAAGCAGTCGGTGGATCAGATGACGGATCAGATCATGGCAATGCCGGAAGGGACGAAGATCCAGCTTCTTGCGCCTATTGTCAGAGGCAGGAAAGGTGAACATACGAAGGTATTCGACCGTGCAAAAAAAAGCGGATATGTGCGCGTCCGTGTGGACGGCAATCTGTATGAACTGTCGGAAGAAATTAAACTGGATAAAAATATCAAGCATAACATAGAGATTGTGGTGGATCGTCTGGTAGTCAAGGAAGGGATTGAGCGGAGACTGACGGATTCTATTGAGAATGTGCTGGCTCTTGCGGAAGGCCTTTTAGTTGTGGATGTCATAGGGGGAGAGCCGGTCAATTTCAGCCAGAGTTTTTCCTGCCCGGATTGCGGCGTGAGCATCAGCGAGATCGAACCGAGAAGTTTTTCTTTTAATAATCCTTTTGGCGCTTGTCCGGATTGCTTCGGCCTGGGATATAAAATGGAATTCGATGTGGAGCTAATGATCCCGGATAAACGTCTCAGTATCAACGGAGGAGCGATCGCCGTCATGGGATGGCAGTCCTGTAACGATCCTTCCAGTTTTACTAATGCTATTCTGCTGGCTCTCGGAAAAGAGTATGCGTTTGATCTGGATACTCCGTTTGAGGATTATCCCGATAAAGTGGTAGACATTATTTTGCATGGAACAAAAGGAAAAGAAGTCACGGTATATTATAAGGGACAGAGAGGGGAGGGGACTTATCCGGTTGCCTTTGAAGGACTGATAAAAAATGTGGAGCGCCGTTACCGGGAAACTTCTTCGGATGTCATGAAACAGGAATATGAATCTTTTATGCGTATTACTCCGTGCAGGCTTTGTAAAGGAATGCGTTTGAAAAAAGAATCTCTGGCCGTTACGATATGCGATAAAAATATTTTTGAAATCACTTCCGTTTCCATTGGGAAGCTTCATGGATTTTTACAGGATATGGAGCTGACCAGGCAGCAGCAGGTGATCGGGAAACAGGTATTAAAGGAGATTCGGGCGAGAGTCGGATTTCTGATTGACGTAGGATTGGATTATCTTTCCCTGGCGAGGGCGACGGGAACGCTCTCCGGAGGGGAGGCGCAGAGAATTCGCCTGGCGACGCAGATAGGCTCCGGCCTTGTAGGCGTATGCTATATTTTGGATGAGCCGAGCATCGGACTTCACCAGAGAGATAATGATAAACTTCTGAATACGCTGGAGAATTTAAAAAATATGGGAAATACGCTGATCGTAGTAGAGCATGACGAAGATACGATGCTGGCAGCGGATTATATAGTAGATATCGGCCCGGGAGCCGGTTCCCATGGCGGCGAGGTGGTAGCTGTGGGAACGGCGGAGGAGATTATGGCTGTACCCGAATCTATAACGGGGCAATATCTTAGCGGAAGTCTGCGGATTCCGGTACCGGAAAAGAGGAGGAAGCCTACCGGGAAATTAACGGTGCTAAAAGCGGCGGAAAACAATCTGAAGAATATCGATGTGGAATTTCCACTCGGAGTGCTGACTTGCGTAACGGGAGTTTCGGGGTCGGGAAAGAGTTCCCTGGTCAACGAAATATTATACAAACATCTGGCAAAAGATCTGAACAGAGCAAGGACGATTCCGGGCAGACACGGGGGAATCAAAGGGATCGAACAGTTGGATAAAGTAATAGATATCGATCAATCCCCCATTGGCAGAACACCCCGCTCCAATCCAGCCACTTATACCGGCGTATTTGACCAGATTCGGGATTTGTTTGCCGCCACGGCGGACGCTAAGTCGAAAGGCTATAAAAAGGGACGTTTCAGCTTTAACGTAAAAGGGGGCAGGTGTGAAGCCTGCAGCGGCGATGGCATCATTAAAATAGAAATGCATTTCCTGCCTGATGTTTATGTTCCTTGCGAAGTATGCGGGGGCAAGAGGTATAACAGGGAAACTTTGGATGTGAAATATAAAGGAAAAAGTATCTATGACGTGTTGGATATGACGGTAGAAGAAGCGGTGGGATTTTTTGAAAACGTGCCTTCAATCCGGCGGAAAATAGAAACTTTGAACGATGTGGGACTGTCTTATATCAAATTGGGGCAGCCTTCTACCACGCTGTCCGGAGGGGAAGCGCAGAGGATAAAACTGGCCACGGAATTGAGCAAGAGAAGTACGGGGAAAACGATTTATATTCTGGACGAGCCGACTACGGGGCTTCATTTTGCGGATGTCCATAAGTTGACGGAGATTTTGCACAGGCTGGCGGATGGCGGCAATACGGTAGTTGTGATCGAGCATAACCTGGACGTGATAAAAACGGCGGATTATATTATCGATATCGGGCCGGAAGGCGGAGACAGGGGAGGCACCGTGATCGCCAGCGGAACACCGGAGGAAGTGGCCCGGAGCAAAAAATCCTACACGGGGGCATATGTGAAGAAGATGCTTGAAAAACAGCATACGCCTGGGAAATAAGATTTGCAAATTAAGGAAAATGGAAGGAAAGACTAAAGTTTTAAGGGAAAGAAACCGATGTATTTAGAAATATTAATCTTTTAAAAAAATTGAAGA
This sequence comes from Lachnospiraceae bacterium 28-4, assembly GCA_000403275.2. Classification (GTDB taxonomy): domain Bacteria; phylum Bacillota; class Clostridia; order Lachnospirales; family Lachnospiraceae; genus Kineothrix. The sequence continues at coordinate 924,229 of KE159599.1, read as the reverse complement.
AACCTCTTTGAAAAACTCTTTCTTTAGGTTATAATGGTTTTGTGTGTTTAGTTTATGGACAAATGGAAAATATTAAAATAGATGTTCAGTAAAAATACAGACTGTAAAAAGAAAGGGGCTTACCATGCAATATACGGATATCGGGATCGATTTGGGCACAGCAAGCATTTTAGTATATATAAGAGGAAAAGGGGTAGTATTGAAAGAACCCTCTGTCGTGGCGTTTGACAGGGATACGGATAAAATTAAAGCGATCGGGGAAGAAGCTAGGCTGATGCTCGGAAGAACGCCGGGAAATATCGTGGCAATTCGTCCTTTGCGCCAGGGAGTTATTTCCGACTATGAAACGACGGAAAAAATGATGAAATATTTTATCCAGAAGGCGATCGGCAAAAAAACGTTCCGCAAGCCGAGAATCGCGGTCTGCGTACCGAGCGGAGTGACGGAAGTGGAAAGAAAAGCCGTTCAGGATGCGACGGAGCAGGCGGGAGCCAGAGATGTATTTATTATTGAGGAGCCTATTGCGGCAGCGATAGGGGCCGGGATTGATATATATAAGCCTTGCGGCAATATGATCGTCGATATTGGAGGAGGAACTTCCGATATCGCGGTTATTTCATTGGGAGGAACGGTAGTCAGCGCTTCCATTAAGATCGCCGGTGATGATTTTGACGAAGCGATTATCCGGTATATGAGGAAAAAGCATAATCTTCTGATCGGAGAAAGAACGGCGGAGGATTTAAAAATAAAAATCGGATCGGCTTATAAACGGAGCGAAGTGGATTACATGGATGTCAGAGGGCGTAACCTCGTCACCGGGCTTCCCAGAACCGTTAAAGTTTCTTCGGAAGAGACCGAAGAGGCGCTTAAGGAAACGACGGCGCAGATCGTGGAGACTATTCATAGCGTATTGGAGAAAACACCGCCTGAGCTGGCGGCGGATATTGCAGACCGGGGGATTGTTTTGACCGGAGGCGGGAGCATGCTGCGTGGGTTGGAAGATCTCATTGAGGCCAAGACAGGGATTAATACAATGACAGCGGAAGAGCCGATGACAGCAGTAGCGATCGGAACCGGAAAGTATGTGGAGTTTCTGGCAGGATATCGGGAAGAATAGAGGGAATGGCGGCGTAAGGCCGCAGCATAAAAGAACGGCATAATTTTTCATTGCAGGATGGGGACGGAAAAGAGGAGGAGAAAAATGCTTAAGGGTTTATATACCGCATATACGGGTATGTTGAACGAGCAGCACCGGATGGACGTAATGACGAACAATCTGGCAAATGCGAACACCAATGGCTATAAAAAAGAAGGGGCTACCAGCCAGGCGTTTAACGATGTGCTGGCTTATAAATTAAAGGATACTTCGGAGACGGCAAGGTTGACGAGGCAGCTTGGCGTAAATAACCTGGGCGTGAAGATCGGCGAAGGCTATACGGATTATTCCCAGGGGCCGATAAAGGGTACGGAAAATGCATTTGACCTTGCGTTATCGGGGCCGGGATTTTTTGTTGTATCTTATACAAACAGGAATAATGATACTTCCCTGAAATATACGAGGGACGGAAGCTTCCGAATGGATACACAGGGATATCTGGTAACGCATGACGGTGATTTCGTTATGGGTACCAACAATGCCAGAATACGTCTGGATCCCCTGCTGGATGTCAGGATAGATACTAGCGGCAATATTATGCAGGGGGATGACAATACGCCGGTTGCGCAGATCGGTATCAGGGATTTCCAGGATTATAATTACCTGGAAAAATATGGAGAGAATTATTACCAGACCGTGGAGGGCGCGGCTTTTCAGGATGCCGAAGCAAAGGTATACCAGGGATATCTGGAGAGTTCCAATATTTCGGTAGTAACGGAAATGGTAAATATGATTAATATATCAAGGGCTTATGAAACGAATCAGAAAGTGATCCAGACGTATGACAGTACATTGGAGACTGCCGTTACTCAGATCGGCAGATTATAGGAGGGTATAAGTTATGGTTAGGAGTTTATGGTCTGCGGCGACAGGCATGAATGCACAACAGACAAATGTTGATACGATTGCAAACAATCTGGCAAATGTCAATTCTGCCGGATACAAATCCCAGGTCGCGCAGTTTAAATCGTTATTATATCAGACGCTGCAAACGGCTACGACGACTGCAAACGGTGATCCGAAACCGGTTACGTCCCAGGTTGGGCTGGGTGTCAGGACTGCTTCTATTAATCAGCTTTTTGGCCAGGGCAGTCTGCTCGCTTCGGAAAGCAAGACTTCATTTGCAATCGAAGGCGACGGCTTCTTTGCTGTCCGTAATGCGAACGGGGAAATTAATTATACGCGAAACGGCGATTTTACCTGGGGAATCGGCGGGACGAACCGCCTTATGCTGACGACTTCGGACGGCTTGCCGGTATTAAATACGGCAAACCAGCCTATTATACTCGCGGGTGATTTTGTTACCAGCAGAATAACGATCAGCGCGGACGGCACGCTTATGTATCCCGATGAAAATAATAATCCGCAATCGCTGGGAATGACGATAGGAGCTTTCCAGTTCAGGAACCCATCAGGTCTGGAACGGCAGGGAGATACTTTGTATGCGGCTACGGCGGCCAGCGGGGCGGTAATCAATGAGGCGACAAATCCGAATGTGCGCCGGAGCAAGCTTGTACAGGGATATCTGGAGGGATCAAACGTAAAAGTTGCGGATGAAATGGTCAACCTGATCGTAGCGCAGAGGGCATATGAAATGAACTCAAAGGCGATTACCACTACCGACGAGATGCTTCAGCAGGCAAATAACCTGAAACGATAAGTTTTTGAGGGGCAGGAAAACATTTTTATTTAGACGGAACAGGAAATGGAAATGGAGGATAGATCATGGATATAGGCAACGGAGTTTCTTCGGCATATGCCAATTATATATCGTCACAGGCAACTTCTTCGAAATTGGACGGACAGATCAGAAAAAAAGATTATACCCAGTCTTCGGATGATGAGCTGTTGGCGGTCTGTAAGGAATTTGAATCTTATTTTGTAGAACAAATGTTTAAGGAAATGCAGAAAACGGTGGATGTTTTCAGCGACGGGGAATCCAATCCCAACGATACGCTGGTAGATTTCTTTAAAGACAATGCGTTGCAGGAGTTGGCAAGCACTTCGACGGAGAAGCAGGGTCTGGGACTGGCACAGATGCTTTACGAGCAGATGAAGCGTAATTATAATTTGTAATATCAGTATACGGTAAATCATATTGACATACATAAAAGGCTGCTTGTTATGGCAGCCTTTTGGCATTATGGGGAAATGGAAAATGGAACAGGTAAAAGGTTATGTAGAGCATATCATTTACCGCAACGATGATAACGGGTATACCGTTATGAACCTGATGAATGGGGAGGAAGAAATCGTATGCGTAGGAAATTTCAGGACGATAGACCTGGGGGAAACGTTGGAAGTTTTCGGCAATTATACGGAACATCCCATGTATGGTATGCAGCTGAAAGCGGAAAGTTACCGTGTGGTGGAGCCGGATGATGAGGCCGGCATGGAACGGTATCTTGCGTCCGGGGCGATTAAAGGGATCGGAGCAGCACTGGCGTCGAGGATTATAAAGAAGTTCGGAAAGGACACTTTCCGGGTAATCGAGGAAGAACCGGAACGGCTCGCGGAAATAAAGGGAATCAGTGAGAAAAAGGCGAGGGAAATTGCCGTCAGGATGGAAGAAAAAAAGGACATGCGAAGCGCTATGGTATTTCTTCAGAAATACGGAATATCCGATGCGATGGCAGTGAGGATATATAATACCTATGGCGAGGGAATATACGGCGTAATGAGGGAGAATCCCTACCGCCTGGCAGAAGATGTGGGAGGTATCGGGTTTCGGGCTGCGGACGAGATCGCCCGTAAGGCAGGGATTCATATGGATTCCGATTATCGCATCAGAAGCGGTATTTTATATGCTTTGGCGCAGTCTATGGCAGAAGGGAATATCTATTTGCCGGAAAACATATTGTTAGAAAGATGTACGTCGCTGCTGGAAGTGGATAAGGAAGGGATAGAGCCACAGATCTCCAATCTGGCAATGGAAAAAAAGATCGTAGTAAAGCTGGCCGATGAAAAAAGAATATATGCCGCTTCCGCTTATTACGAAGAATTGAACTGTGCAAAAATGCTGCATGATCTGAACATATCCATGACACAAGGTAATGGATGGGAAGCATCGGAAGAAAAGCGCGTTCAGCAGCGTATAGGCATGCTGGAAAAGACACAGAAGATCCGGTTGGACGAATTGCAAAAACAGGCGGTGCTGGAAAGTATAAAAAACGGGATTATGATTTTGACCGGCGGCCCCGGGACAGGAAAGACGACAACGATTAATACTATGATAGGATATTTTGCGGAAGAGGGGATGGATATTTTTCTGGCCGCTCCAACGGGGCGGGCGGCCAAGAGAATGACGGAGGCTACCGGATATGAGGCGAAAACCATTCACAGGCTGTTGGAACTGAACGGTGCTTCCGTGGAAGAAAAACGGTTGGCAAAATTTGAAAGAAATGAAGAAAATCCATTGGAAGCGGACGTTATAATTATTGATGAAATGTCCATGGTGGATATTCATTTATTTCAGGCATTGTTAAAAGCGATTATGCCGGGAACAAGGCTGGTCATGGCAGGGGATATCAATCAGCTGCCGCCGGTAGGGCCGGGGCAGGTTCTGAGTGATCTGATCGACAGCGGATGTTTTCCAAAAGTAATGCTGCAAAAGATTTTCCGCCAGGCGGAAGAAAGCGATATCGTGGTGAATGCCCATCGGATTCATGAGGGAAAAAATATTGCCTTGGATAATAAGAGCCGGGATTTCTTTTTTTTGGAAAGAAACGATGTCAATGTAATCTATAAGCATATGATCCAGCTGATCCGTGAGAAGCTCCCCCCCTATGTTAATGCCGGAAGCTATGATATACAGGTGCTGACGCCGATGAGGAAAGGAAGTCTGGGGGTGGAAACCCTGAATGGGATTTTACAGCAATATTTAAATCCTCCCGATGCCTCCAAAGAGGAGCATCCATATGGGAACGGTCTGTTCCGCGCAGGCGATAAGGTGATGCAGATCAAGAACAATTACCAAATGGAATGGGAAGTGGTGAGCAAATACGGTATTCCCGTGGATAAAGGGTTAGGTGTATTTAACGGGGATATGGGTGTCATACGGGAAATCAACGAATTTTCCCAGGAGTTAGTGGTGGAATTCGATGAATGCCGGCGGGTGGCGTATCCCTTCCACCAGTTGGATGAGATCGAGCTGGCCTATGCGGTAACGATCCATAAGTCCCAGGGCAGTGAATATCCGGCAGTGATTATGCCTCTTTTATCCGGCCCGAGGATGCTTATGAACCGTAATCTCTTATATACGGGAGTGACGCGGGCGAAATATTGTGTTACTATTTTGGGCAGCAGACAGGTGGTTGGCGATATGATTGCCAATGAGAGCCAGAATAGAAGATATACCAGCTTATGCGACAGAATCAGGGAAATGGCATTTCCTGATCATAGGTAACGGACTCCTGCCCGGAGAAACGTTATGAGGAAAAATGAAGAAAAAATATAGGATAAGTGAAATTGTTCTGGATCTGATGTTTCCGCCGAGATGTCCGCTTTGCGATCATGTCATTGAATTCCGCAAAGGAGATATTTGCGGTGAATGCGTGAAAAGGGTAAAGCCGATAAGCGGTTCTGTCTGTATGAAATGCGGAAAACCGCTGGAGGAAGAGAAGGAATACTGTTTTGATTGCAAAACGAAGAAACATTTATATGTACAGGGAATCAGCGCCTTTGAATACCGCGATATTGCGGCTTCTATTTATCGTTTTAAATATGGGGGAAGGCAGGAATATGCCGCTTTTTTCGGAAGATGCATGGCCCGGAAGCTGGAGAAGAAGATCAAACAATGGAAAGCGGAAGCATTAGTGCCCGTGCCTGTCCACCCATCCAGAAAAAGGGAAAGGGGATATAATCAGGCGGAACTGCTGGCGAAGGAAATCGCGGTCAGGACAGGAGTTCCGATGCGTTGCGATATTGTGGCAAGAAGCAAGAAAACCATGCCTCAGAAGAGCCTGGACGGGGTTCAAAGACAAAATAATTTGAAAAAGGCTTTTAAAATCCTTAAAAATGATGTAAAATTAAATACGATTGTAATTATTGATGATATATATACAACGGGAAGTACGGTTGACGCTATGGCCGCTATATTGCGGACAGCAGGGGTAAAGAATATTTACTATGCGGCTCTGGCAATCGGCCGGGGACAATGAATTGGAGGGTTTATATATGGATGTACGTAATTGTAAAAAATGCGGAAGAATGTTTAACTATGCAATGGGACCTGCAGTATGTCCGAGATGCAAGGAAGACTTGGAGGAGAAATTCCAGGAAGTGAAAAAATATGTGTATGAGCATCAGGGATGCGGTATCCAGGAGGTTTCTGATGAATGTGAAGTTTCTACCCAGCAGATCAAACAGTGGCTGAAAGAGGAACGCTTGGAGTTCTCATCGGATTCCCAGGTGATGATAAACTGCGAAAAGTGTGGTGCGCCGATTCGCAGCGGGCGTTTCTGCGATAAATGTAAAAACGACATGACACACAATCTGCAAAGTGCATATAAGAAGGCTGCCGTAACGGTTCAGAAACCAAAAGAGTCGAAGGAAAATCCTAAAATGCATTTTTTGGATCGCTAGGAGAAGCGGACTTATGTTAAATCAGGAAAGAATCATTTTGATGACAAAGATGGCATCTTATGAGGAAAACGAAGGAAAGAAAAATAATTTGATTATGAATTATTTCCGGGGGGACTATGTATGGCTGCAGGTATTGAAATCATTTGTCTGCGGTACCATTGCGTTCGGAGTGATATTCGGAATGTATATTTTTTATGATTTCGAATTTTTCATGATGGATATTTATAAAATGGATCTGATGGAGTTCGGTAAGTCCGTTTTAATGAAATATTTACTTGCAATAGGAATATATTCCGTAATATCTTACGCTATATATTGCTATCGGTATGCCAAGGCAAAGAACGGTGTAAGGCTGTATAGGAACAATTTGCGCAGGCTTGCCAGCATGTATGATAAAACATAAAGCAGGGCCGTAAGGCCCTGAAAGGAAGTTACTATGACATCATTACTTGTTGCAAAACAATATCTGAAAAAATTTTACGGGAGATATGAAGTTTATCTCATACCACTGTGGAAGTTTTTGCTCGCATTCATAAGCCTGATACTGATTAACGGAAAGCTGGGCTTTATGGAGAAGATCGACAAAATGACGATCGTGCTCATCGTAGCGCTGATGTGTTCTTTTATGCCGATGAATTTTATTATTATTGTTGCCGCGGCGTTTGTGCTGCTGCATGTGTATGCTCTATCCCTGGAATGTGCTGTAGTAGTACTGGCGGCATTCCTGCTTATGTTTTTACTTTATTTCCGCTTTTCGCCGAGGGATACCGCTGTGGTATTGCTGACGCCCATATGCTTCTGGATGCATATACCTTATGTGATTCCGATTGCGATGGGGCTTCTCGGCTCTCCGGCTTCCGCGGTATCGGTGGCGTGTGGAACCGTGGTATATTATTTGATCGCTTATGTGAATGAGAGTACGACGACGCTCATATCTATGGAAGCGGAGGAAATTACTGCCAAGTTCCGGTTTATCATTGATGGCATGCTGGATAACCGTATTATGGTAGTTACGGCGGCTGTTTTTGCGATGACCCTGATCCTTGTGTACCTGATCAGAAGGCTTTCCGTTGGCCATTCATGGACGATCGCTATTGTGGCAGGGTCTTTGGTAAATATTATGCTGCTTCTGGTAGGCGATTTAATGTTCGATACCAACGTGGCTATCGGAGAAGTGATTCTCGGCACTGCTGTGGCTGCCCTGATCGCTGCAGTAATACAGTTTTTCGCATTTCATGTGGACTATGGCAGGACGGAAAAGGTACAGTTTGAAGACGATGAATATTATTATTATGTAAAAGCGGTACCGAAGGTGACGGTTTCAACCCCGGAGCGAAAGGTGAAAAAAATTAATCAGCCGAAAAAGATACGTTCTTCCCAGAAGAGCGCAGAGGAGAAAAAAACGGGCAAATAAATTTGTCCATATAAAATGATAATGATGAAATGATAATATATTAGGACTGGAATGGTTTAAAATGCAGCAGATTCAAGAATTTATGGACACATATTTCAGGCGTATGCCGGACATCAGATGGACTGACATCGTGGAGATCATCATACTCTCCTTTGTTGTGTACAGTATTTTGGTGTGGGTAAAAAATACAAAAGCATGGTCGCTGCTGAAGGGTGTTATCGTAATTGCTATATTTTGGCTGATAGCGGCAATTTTCGATATGGAAACGATTTTATGGATCGCTGAGAATATGGTTAATATAGCCTCGATAGCGATCATTGTAATCCTGCAGCCGGAGCTGCGCAAAGCAATGGAAGAATTGGGCAGGAAAAACTTTATTGCCTCCCTTCTGCCTTTTGATTCGGGAAAATCGGAATCCGGCCTTTTTTCTGACCGCACAATCAACGAGATCACAAAAGCCTGTGTGGAAATGGGAAAGGTGAAGACAGGAGCGCTCATCGTCATTGAAAAGTCGCAGCCTTTGGCCGAATACGAGAGAACAGGGATCGATATTGACGGCGTTGTTACCAGTCAGCTTTTGATTAATATTTTCGAACACAATACGCCGTTGCATGACGGCGCTGTTATTATACGCGGAAACAGAGTGACCTCCGCAACATGTTATCTTCCGTTGTCCGATAATATGCTCTTGAGCAAGGAATTGGGAACAAGGCACAGAGCCGGCGTGGGCATTTCGGAAGTAACCGATTCCCTGACGGTGATCGTGTCTGAAGAAACGGGGAGAATCAGCATTGCTTATGAGGGAAATCTGGAAAGGAACCTGAACGGGGATACATTAAAGGAAAGGCTGCGCGAGATTCAGGGGAAACAGGAGGAAGGAAAGCGGCGTAAGCTTTGGAAGGGAAGGGAAAAGAATGAAAAAGAAACTGACTGACAACCTTGGGCTGAAAATAGGCTCCGTTCTTTTTGCTGCCCTTTTATGGCTTCTTGTAACAAATATAAATAATCCTGCCACCACCCGGAGGGTGAACAATGTCAGAGTAACAATTATCAACGGGGAAGTTCTTACCAGCCAGGGAAAAATATATGAAGTGCTGGACGATTCGGATGTACTCGATTATGTGGCGATCACAGGACCGAAAACGGTGATGAACAATATAGGGGGCGGCGACCTCGTTGCGATTGCAGATATGAATAAGCTGACCGCAGATAATACGATTCCGATCGAACTGTCCACGGTACAGTATAACGAAAGCCTGGACAGCATCCGGGCAAGTTCCGGCGTGGTAAAGCTTAAGGTGGAAGACCGTAAGAGTATTTCAATTCCTTTGAGGGCTGAAACATCGGGAACTTTGCAGGAAGGCTATATTGTAGGGGATGTAACGACGGATCAGAACCTGGTGAGAGTATCGGGGCCCGAATCATTGATCTCGATGATTGAGACGGCAGAAGTAAGCGTGGGCATTGCAGGATTTACCGGAGATATTGGAACGAATGCAGAAATAAAGCTGTATGACGCCAATGGTACGGAGGTGCCGAAAGATAAGCTGACGATGAATATCAATACGGTGGGCGTTAATGTGGAGATCTTAGGAACCAAGTCGGTGCCGCTACGGTTTGCGGCGTCAGGGACACCTGCCAACGGATATAGGGCGACCGGCGTTATCAGTAGTTCTCCCGGAACGGTATTGCTTGCAGGAAAAGGAAGTGCGCTGAGAAATTTATCGGTAATTGAAATACCGGATACGGAGGTTGATATTACAGGAGCTACAGGGAATGTGACGACAACCGTGGATATCAGGCCTTATCTTTCCGGCAGTGTGGAACTGGCGGAGGCCGGATTTGATGGAAATGTAGCCGTGACGGTAAATGTGGAGCAGGAAATCACGAGGAGCATTACTATTTCGGAGAGCAATATCGTAATTGAAAATCTTCCGGAACAATATGAAGGAGTGATTTCTACTTATGAAGAAGAATTCCCGATACAGGTCAGAGGACTGGCAGAAGAAGTAAATGCATTGGATGCAGAACAGATCAGAGGCGTGGTCGATATCAACCGGCTGTTGGAAACTGGTGTAATAGAGGAACTGGGCGAAGGATATTACGATGTGAATCTCGCTTTTAACCTGCCGGATACCGTGAGTCTGCGTGAAAATATAACAGTGAGGTTAAACATACGGGAAAGAGCGGCAACGGAAAATGATAATGGGGAATAAAGGAAGAGATCAGGGAGGAAAACTTGTATGGGCAGATTATTTGGTACTGACGGAGTAAGAGGTGTTGCGAATGAAGAACTGACCCCTGTGCTGGCTATGCAGCTGGGTCAGGCAGGAGCATATGTTCTGACAAAGGAAAAGGAGCATAAACCGACGATTATGGTGGGCTGTGATACGAGAATATCCAGTGATATGCTGGCAAATGCGTTGATGGCAGGAGCATGTTCGGTAGGGGCGAACTGTGTATATGCAGGGGTGCTTCCCACTCCCGCAATCGCATACCTGACGAGGAAATATAAGGTGGATGCAGGGGTGGTGGTTTCCGCCTCCCATAATCCCGTGGAATTTAACGGTATCAAATTTTTTGACGGGGACGGTTATAAACTGCCCGATGAACTGGAAGATGAGATCGAAACGCTGATCAGGAACGGCATGAAGGATGTGAAATTTCCTACCGGCGCCAGCGTGGGAAAGATCAAATACCGTACGGATGCAAGAGAAGAATATATCAATCATTCGATCAAAGCGGTAAATATCGATCTGCGGGGATTGAAGATAGTGGTTGACTGTGCCGAGGGCGCATCTTATTATACTTCGATTGAAGCATTGAAGGAGCTGGGCGGAGAGATTGTTGCCATTCATAACAGCCCGGACGGAACAAATATTAATGCCAACTGCGGTTCTACCCATATGGAAGAACTGCAGGCAAGGGTGGTATATGAAAAAGCGAATATCGGCCTGGCTTTTGACGGAGATGCGGACAGACTGCTGGCAGTAGATGAAATTGGCAACATTATTGATGGAGACCAGATCATGGCGATCGTCGGCGTCCATATGAAGAACCAGGGAAAACTGAAAGACAACAAGATTATAGCTACGGTCATGAGCAACCTGGGATTCTTTTTGATGGGAGATAAAAACGACATAAAAATAGAACAGACTAAAGTGGGTGACCGCTATGTTTTGGAGAGGATGAAAGAGATCGGAGCAAGCCTTGGCGGGGAGCAATCGGGGCATATTATTTTTCTGGATGAAAATACGACCGGCGACGGTTTGCTGAGCGCCCTTCATCTCTTACAGGTAATGGTGGAGACCGGAGAACCTTTATCCGAGCTGTCGAAAGTAATGGAGGTAATGCCCCAGGCACTTGTGAATGCGAAGGTTCCCAACCACAAAAAGGAACGCTATATGGAATACCCGGAAATTGCCGAAGCAATCTCCAAGCTGGACAGTAAGTTTGCCGGTGAAGGAAGGGTGCTGATTCGTCCTTCCGGAACGGAGCCGAAGGTTCGCGTTATGATAGAAGGAAAGGACAAAAAGCAGATTGACGAAGAAGCGAAAAAACTGGCGGAGCTGATTCAGAATATTATGCTGTAAAAGCATATTTTTACTTAAGAAGAAGGGTTCACAAGAGGAGAAAAAAGTGGTATAGTAAAAGAAGAGTATATGCATTCAGACGATAAATATAAACAAAGGCATATGCAGTGAAGGAGAAGAGGGTATGGTAAGCCAAAAGGTAACTATAAAAAACCCCACTGGGCTACATCTAAGACCGGCAGGCATTCTATGTAAGGAAGCGATGCAGTTTAAATCACTAATCACATTTACATTTAAAGAGAACACGGCAAATGCAAAAAGTGTGCTGAGTGTACTTGGCGCGTGTGTAAAATGCGGCGATGAAGTAGAGTTTGTTTGCGAGGGCGAAGATGAAGAAGAGGCTTTGAAGGCACTGATTCATGCAATCGAAAGCGGTCTTGGAGAGTAATCGCTGTTTGGGGGCAAAACAAAGATAATAAAAGCTGGCCGGCTCTTTGGAGCCGGCTTTTCAATACACTTTAATGCATGGCTGCATATTGTGTGGAATGGAGGAATGAGGCATGGTGAATTATGAAAGGTATAAACGAAATCCGGTAGTGGATTATCCGGAACGGAAATGGCCGGGAAAAGAGATAGGGGAAGCGCCGGTATGGTGCAGCGTGGATCTTAGGGATGGAAACCAGGCGCTGATCGATCCGATGGTAGTGCATGAAAAAATTGAGATGTTCCAGCATTTGATTAAGCTGGGCTTTCGTGAGATCGAAATAGGATTTCCTGCGGCGAGCCAGATCGAATATGATTTTCTGCGCCAGCTTGTGGACCGGAAGATGATACCGGAGGATGTTTGCGTCCAGGTGTTGACACAGTGCAGGGAAGAGCAGATAGAGAGAACTTTTGAATCCATCAGGGGCTGTAACCAGGCGATTGTTCATATTTATAATTCCACCTCAACTCTTCAGAGGGATGTGGTATTTGGCATGAGCCGGGAAGAAATTATCGACATAGCCGTGCAGGGAACGAAATGGGTTAAGGAACGGGCGGAAAAATTTCCAGGGAAGATTATCCTGGAATATTCTCCCGAGAGCTTTACGGGAACGGAATTGGATTTTGCATTAGAGATATGTACTGCCGTTCAGGAAACATGGGGGGCTGACAAAGAGAATCCCATTATCATTAATCTGCCCTCTACTGTGGAGATGACGACGCCGAACGTGTATGCGGATCAGATCGAATGGATGAACAGACATTTTAAGAACAGGGAAAGTATTATTTTGAGCGTGCATCCGCATAATGACAGAGGAACCGGCGTGGCCAGCGCGGAGCTTTCTCTTCTGGCAGGAGCGCAGAGGGTAGAAGGCACGCTGTTTGGCAATGGGGAGAGGACGGGCAATGTGGATATCCTGAACATTGCTTATAATATGTTTTCCCAGGGGATTGATCCCAAATTGAACATAGAAAAAATTAACGATATTATCGAAATGTATGAAAGATGCTGCAAAATACCGATCCATCCCAGGCATCCTTATGCAGGCAAACTGGTATTTACCGCTTTTTCAGGCTCCCATCAGGATGCGATTAATAAGGGCGTAAGGGCGATGAGAGAAAGAGGGAGCCAGATATGGCAGGTGCCTTATCTTCCCGTCGATCCTTCGGATATCGGAAGAGAATATGAACCGATCGTCAGAATCAATTCTCAGTCGGGAAAAGGCGGCGTTGCGTTTATTATGGATACCTACTTCGGATTCAAGCTTCCTAAGGGAATGCACAGGGAATTTGCCAATGTGATCCAGAATATATCGGAAAAGCAGGGAGAGGTATCCCCGGACGAGATTATGGAGCAGTTCAGGAAAGAATATTTGGATCGTAAAGAACCGATTCATTTCAAAAAACTGCGGATCGATGACCTGAGCGATGAGACCACATCCGAATTCGATACAAGGGTAGTCGTTGTTTATACCGATCATGGCGTGGAAAAAAGCTTTGAGGCGGTGGGCAACGGCCCGATTGACGCGGTAAAACGGGGGCTTCAGGAAGTCATTGGCGAAGAAATGAAGATTTTGGACTATGAAGAACATGCTCTTCAGAGCGGTTCCAATTCCCAGGCAGCCGCATACATCCATTTACTGGATGCGGATAATGGAAGCGTTACTTATGGCGTAGGTGTAAGTTCCAATATTACAAGAGCGTCCGTCCGCGCTATTTTCTCCGCGGTGAACCGTCTCGGTATCGGCCAGGGCAGAAAATAAATAATGATAAGATATATAAAAATCCGGTTCCCAATAAACGATAGGTTACATTGGGAACCGGATTATTTTTGCTTTATCTAAAATTGATTTTGGGTTGCTTTTTCTATTTTGCTTTCAGAGTCGCTCCGTCTGCTTTGAAAGAATCGCCGTCTTCTACGATACAGATCATCGTTTTTCCGGTATTGACTTCGATTTCATTTCCGTCGTCGTCATAGAACTTGGTAGGTTCGTAATCCCCACTCTTCTTCCATGTTACATGAATGCCCTTTCCGTTGGTGAAGAAATATCCATCTCTTGTAGTATCGTGTACCTGGAAGATCAGATACCCTTTGGCATCTCTTACTTCGTGGTATGTAAACTGGACAAGAACGTTTTTGAACGCCAGCTGCTGGCTGTCGTTGGCAGCATCCACATCCGGATTGCCGTACATATAACGGTAATATAAGCCATCGTTTTCATTATAGGTAAAAGAAGTTTTTGTTATCGGATAAGCGGATGCCATATCGATTTCTTTTGCAGTAATGGCGTCGCTGTATTTTTCCAATGTGTTCGGTTCCTTGGAGGAAGCGAATTTAAAATGATCGGCATTGTAGTATTCGTCTCTGTATGTCTTGGAAATTCCTAATTTATTGATTCCCTTGTTGATGCCTTCCGCGCTGGCATAAGCGTTCTGGGGAGCTTTCTTATCGGTGGAGCGGTAGAAAGTGCCTTCATACAAGCCGTCAGTTCTCTTGTCGCCATAAGCGCATCCGGTGATGTGGTCTGTGTCTTTCCGTTCGATGATTTCATTGATATAGTAGGGACCGCCAAAATGCAGATATATGGAATCCCATTCAAAAGCCCAGTAAACAAAATAATCACGGCAGCTTCTTACATTGCCGATACGATCCAGATTTTCCCAGTCTTTGATGACAGCCATGCTTCTTGTAATATTTCCTTCTACCGGGCATTCATAAAGGATGTCCGCTTTGGAAAGATTATAATGAGGCAGAGCAGAGGAATCATTGGGAACCATGATGGAAATAGGACGGGCATCTTTCAGGTCGCCTTCAATCCATTCGTTGGTTAGAGTACTTCTTACCATGCCTTCTTTTGGAGGAGCTTCGTCGTCCGCAGGTGCTTCTTCTGCTGCCGGTTCAGCAGTCTCATTTGTTTCTTCCAGTTCCGGTTGCTTTTCAATAACCTGTGAAACCGCAGGTTGTTCATCAACTTCTTCCTTCTTGCCACAGCCGAAAAGTAAAAATGTGGAGGCCAGGCTCAGGAGGAGAAGCGCTTGTAATCTTTTCATGAGTAATCCTCGCTTTCATAAATAATGGTATTTATATTATTATACAAGACCACAAACGCCATTATATCATATAAAATGAGGATAGTCACTAGAATAAGGCCGAAAAATATAAACAAAAATCTTAAGAATTTATAACAATATTGCTACAAATAAAAGTTAGAGAAATTGAAGAAGCGCAAATGATAAATATTTCTTGCACAAAAAAGTCAGGGGATGTATGATAAGAATATTAAAAACGAAAAATAGAGAGGACTGCGGACTGATGAACAAAATAATAGTGACCGGTTGCAAAGGACAGTTGGGAATTGCTATAAATAAGCTGTATGAAGGAAACAGAGAGATAGAGCTTGTGAATACGGATGTGGAAGAACTCGATATTACGGACATTGGAAAAGTACTTGCATTTGTGCGTGAAGTAAAGCCGTATGCAATTATTAATTGTGCTGCCCATACAAATGTGAATGCCTGTGAAAAGGATGTGGATAATGCTTACCGCATCAATGCCATCGGTCCGCGGAATTTGAGCATCGCTGCGGCGGAAACAGGCGCAAAGCTGATGCAGGTATCTACAGACTATGTATTTGCAGGAAACGGGGACAGGCCTTATACGGAGTTTGATGCTACCAGCCCGCTTGGCGTATATGGAGGATCAAAGCTGGCGGGAGAAAATTTTGTCAGGGATTTTGCAAAAAATTATTTTATTGTACGTACGGCATGGCTTTACGGGGAAGGGAAAAATTTTGTAAAGACGATGCTGCGTTTGTCGGAAACCCATGATAAGGTAAGGGTAGTAAAGGATCAGATGGGGACGCCTACCAGCGCGGATGAACTTGCAAAGGCGATCGCATATCTGCTGCCGACGGATAATTATGGCATCTTCCACGGAACTTGTGAAGGAGATTGCAGCTGGGCCGATTTTACGAAGGAGATTTTCCGGCTGGCCGGGAGAAAAACAGTGGTGGAGGCGATTACCACTCAGGAATATGAAAAAGACAATCCGGCATCCGCGCCGAGGCCGGCTTACTCCGTATTGGATAATTATATGCTGCGCCTGACTACCGATTTTAAATTTGCGGATTGGCACGATGCGATTGCGGCGTATCTGAAAAACGATTAGAGGAAAGAGATCAAAGGATTTAAAAAATGGACTTTTTAAGCGATTTGACGGGCAACCGTGTTTTCATGGCGGCAATCTGCGGCTGGTTTGTAGCGCAAATCTTAAAAACGGCGATCCATATGTGGTTTAACCGTAAATTTGTGGCAGAACGCCTGGTGGGAAGCGGGGGAATGCCCAGTTCGCATTCGGCAACCGTATGTGCTTTGGCGACTGCTGCAGGAATGGAGTACGGAGGCGGAAGCTTTCCGTTTGCCATGGCGGCTATATTTGCTATTGTGGTTATGTATGATGCTATGGGCGTAAGGCGGGAAACAGGAATTCAGGCAAAAGTATTGAATGAAATGATCGAGATGTTTGTTAAGATGGGCAAGAAAATGAGTGTGGAAGACAGACTGAAGGAATTCGTAGGGCATACCCCCCTTCAAGTATTGATGGGGGCATTGCTCGGCATTTTGGTAGCGTTGTTCATATATCTTTGATTGATAAGAGGGAGGATATATGCTTTCGGTTTGTCTTATTTTTCTATATATATTGCTGAGTGCATATATCGCTGGTTTTCTGGTTCTGACAGTAATTGGCCGCGTGTTTGGCCGGGAAGGCTGCCGGAAAAGAAAAATAAAGCCGGATGCTTATGTAATGGCAGGACTGGCAGCAGTGACGGTATATGCCCAGATTTTTAGTTTGTTTTATAAAGTAGGGCTGCTGGCTAATTTACTGCTGGTATTTGTCTGCCTCATGACGGCGGTTTTATTCCGGCAGGAGCTATGGAAGACTGCGAAAGAACAGTGCATGGGCATAAGCGGAAGAAGAAAGATATTTTATCTTATATTGTTTCTTTTATTTGCCTATGGAACATCCAGGGGAATCATTCATTATGATACGGGGCTTTATCACGCGCAAAGCATCCGTTGGATAGAAGAATACGGTGTAGTGAAAGGGTTAGGCAATCTGCACTGTAGATTAGCGTATAACAGCTCTGCTTTTTGCCTGTCCGCGTTGTATAGCTTTTCCTTTCTAGGCGGGCAGTCTTATCATTGCGCAGCGGGATTTTTTGCATTGCTGCTGGCAGGAATGTGCGGCGAGGTGGCGTCGGCATGGAAAAGAAAGCGGCTGTTTTTGGCTGATATTGCGAGGCTGATAGGGATATACTATCTTATGATTATTTTTGATGAAATGATCTCTCCGGCTTCGGATTATTTTATGGTATTGACCGTATTTTATATTGTGATTCGTTATCTGGAATTGGTGGAAGAAGGGGAAAAGGAATGGCTGCCTTTTGCTCTGCTGGCATTGCTTGGTGTTTATGCGGTAAGTCTGAAACTATCGGCGGCTCCTGTCGTATTGCTGGCAGTAAAACCGGCCGGAATGCTGATAAAGGAGAAAAATGGAAAGGGAATCGCCGGATTTCTCGCGCTTGGAATAGGGGTTCTGCTGCCTTTTCTTATACGGAATGTGTTGATTTCAGGATGGCTGGTCTATCCTTTTACCGCCGTAGATCTGTTTTCGGCGGATTGGAAGATTCCGAAAGAGATAGCGGATTATGATGCAAAAGAAATACAGGTGTGGGGACGGGGGATTTATGATGTTTCCAGATATGGAGAGTCGGCAGGGAAATGGATGAAAGACTGGTTTGCATCCCAGACAGCGTTGGATCGGTTGTTTATTTTAGCCGGGCTGGCTGCGGTTCCGACATCTTTTGGAGCATGGGCGGCCGGGGCGGTAAAGAGGCTGGACGAGCAAAGGGACATGATGCTGGCGGCAGTGACAGTGAACCTGTCTTTTTTGTTCTGGATGTTTTCGGCACCATTGATCCGTTACGGCTGTGTCTATGTATGGCTGGCCGCGCCGCTGACTTTTGGAGGACTGGCACTATGGCTTGTTCCAAATGAGCGATGGGGAAAATATTTTTGGCGGGGCGTTTATATTTTGGCAGTTCTTGCAGGACTGTATAAGTTCCAGGCATGGGGAAAAGAAATGGCAGCGGGGTATTCGCCGGAATATTTTATTTACCAAAAAGATTATGAAAATTATAAGGTGGAAGAATACCGGATAGAAGGAATCACGTTTTATCGTCCGGCAGAAGGAGACAGAACAGGATACGATGCGTTTCCGTCTTCGCCGTCCGGAGCCGGAATATATCTTCGGGGAGCCGGGCTTGGGGACGGATTTATCAATAAAGAACAAGAGGATATTTTAGAATAAGTTTTTTGCGAAAGGAGCAAGGTTACAGGAATGAATAAGTCGGATAAGATTTATGTAGCGGGACACAGAGGGCTGGTTGGCAGCGCGATCGTAAGGAGCCTGGAAGCCAAAGGCTATACGAATATTATTGGCAGGACGCATAAGGAACTGGATCTTCTGGAACAGGCGGCTGTCAGGGACTTTTTTGAAAAGGAAAGGCCGGATGTGGTCGTGCTGGCAGCGGCAAAAGTGGGGGGGATCAACGCTAATAATACAAAACCTGCCGAATTTGCCTATGATAATATGCAAGTACAGTGCAACGTGATCAAATGCTGCCATGATTTTGAGGTGAAGAAACTTTTGTTTTTGGGAAGTACTTGTATTTATCCCCGCATGGCAC
This sequence comes from Lachnospiraceae bacterium 28-4, assembly GCA_000403275.2. Classification (GTDB taxonomy): domain Bacteria; phylum Bacillota; class Clostridia; order Lachnospirales; family Lachnospiraceae; genus Kineothrix. Next base: position 905,311 of record KE159599.1, on the reverse strand, counting down.
CGCAGCCGATACCTGAAGATGCGCTGCTGACGGGGGCTTTGGAGGAAACGAACGAGGCATATGCCATTGCTAAGATAGCGGGGCTGGAGATGTGCAAATTTTTCAAACGCCAGTACGGGGATGATTTTATAAGCTGTATGCCTACGAATTTATATGGCCCGTATGATAATTATGATTTGAAGGATTCCCATGTCCTTCCGGCTATGATACGGAAATTCCACGAGGCGAAAGTAAACGGAGCAGACGCGGTGGAGTTATGGGGGACGGGAAGTCCTCTGCGCGAGTTTTTATATGTGGACGATATGGCGGATGCCTGTGTATTCCTGCTGGAGAATTACAGCGGAGAGCAGCATGTGAATATAGGAACAGGAAAAGAAATCACGATCAGGGAACTGGCGGAAACGGTATGCCGGACAGTAGGATTTGAGGGGAAAATTATCTGGAACAAAGATATGCCGGATGGCACGCCGAGAAAGCTGACGAATGTGGATAAGCTGCATAATATGGGATGGAAGCACAAGGTTGACTTGGAGGAAGGCGTTCGTCTGGCTTATGAATGGTTTAAGGAGAACATTGATACGGCCAGGATGAACGGAAGATAAACAGGGGGCAGACGGATAAAAATGAACAGATATGGCGTAATTATGGCAGGAGGAGGCGGAACACGGTTTTGGCCGTTGAGCCGCAGGGAGATGCCGAAGCAGTTTTTAAACCTGACGGGCAGGGATGCGCTGGTGAATGAGACAATCGAAAGGATCTCCGGCAACATGCCCAAGGAAAATATTTATATTGTGACGAATGCCAGCCAGGCGGGGCTTATGAATGAAGTGACTTCCGGCAGATTGGCGGAAGACAGGATACTGGCGGAACCGGCGGCAAGAAATACGGCGGCCTGTATCGGCTATGCGGCTGTAGCCATTAGGAAAAAATATGGGGACAGCGTTATGTGTGTACTGCCTTCGGATCATTATGTAAAAGACAAAGATGCCTATAGGGAAGTTATGGACTTTGCAATGGATCTGGCCGAGAAAGAAGACAGGCTGGTGACGGTTGGGATTAAACCAACGGAACCTGCCACTGGCTACGGATATATTAAATATAATAAACGTATCGATGAAATTGCACACAGAGTCGGCAGCGTAAGCCAGAAGAGAATTACAGCTTATCCGGTATCGGACTTTGTGGAAAAGCCCAGTCTGCCTATTGCAAAATCATATGTGGAGCAAGGCTGCTATTTGTGGAACAGCGGAATGTTTCTATGGAAAACGTCAGTGATTTTGAAATATTTCGAGAGGCTTCTTCCCGATGTGTACGAGTGCCTGATGGAAATAGAAGAAGCGATTGGAACGGAAAAAGAAAAGGAAACGATCGAGAGAGTATATCCGACGATTCCCAAAATATCGATCGATTACGGGATCATGGAAAAAGCGGATCAGGTCATTATGCTGGACGGTGACTTCGGGTGGAGCGATGTTGGAAGCTGGGATGCTTTGGACACGTTGTATGAAACGGATGAGAATAACAATGTGGTTTATGGGGAACAGATCCATATTGGTTCCAAAAACTGTATCGCTTATGGAAAGGACAAACTGATAGCAACGATCGGCCTGGAAAATATTATTATTGTGGAAACGGAAGATGCGGTATTGGTATGCGATAAATCGAAAGCCCAGGAGGTAAAAAGGGTAGTGGAGATTTTGCAGGAAAGAGGAAAGGATCAATATTTGTAAAAGAACAAATATGATTTCATAATTCGGGGTAATATAATAAAAAAAGAGCGTAAGTCTTGTTTCGGCAACTTACGCTCTTTTACATGCAGATCCTGACGGTACAAGCCATTCCACACTATTCTTCCATCAGTTTAAACTGTCCTACCAGTTCATCCAATGTCACAGCCTGTGCGGACAGTTCCTGGCTCGTAGCAGAGGTTTCTTCCGCAGTTGCCGAATTGTTCTGCACTACTTCGGAAATCTGGCTGACCCCTTGCTCCGCCTGGCGCATTGTTTCGTTTTGATCCCCGATCATGATGCTCAATTTCTTGGAAACTTCAGCAATCTGCTTGATTCCATCCACTACGATCTCAATAGATCCCGATGCACTTTCTACCGCGCGGTTTCCGCCTTCGATTTCCCGCAAGGATCCTTCGATGAGTTCCCTGGTATCCACCGCCGCTTTTGCACTTTGCTCGGCAAGTTGTCTGATCTGATCCGCAACGACTGCAAAACCGCGCCCTGCTTCTCCTGCCCTTGCCGCTTCTATAGATGCGTTCAAAGACAACAGGTTTGTCTGGGAGGCAATGGATTCTATCTCTGAAATAATATTTCCGATTTTCTGCGAAGTGTCATCGATTTTTTTCATGGCAGCAACAACAGTGTTCATGTCTTTGTGGCTATTATCCGCCTCATCCGCATATTTCTGCGTTTGTAAATAAGATTCTTCCGCATCCTCTGCGCTTCGCTCCATCGTTTCCGTAATGTTGATGATCGTTGCCTGCAGTTCTTGCACTGCGCCGGCCTGGTCCGTTGCGCCTTCCGCAAGGTTCTGGGCGGATTCTGCCAGATTCGATGCACCGGCGGATACCTGGTTTGATGCCTCTGCAATAGAACGCAGCGTAGCCGTCATTTGATTTCTTAAACCTCTCATTGCATCTACCAGCTTTTCAAAATCGCCGGTATATCTGTCCAGCATGGAAGAAGATACTGCATAATTCCCGTCTGCCATTTCGCCTAAAATATAGCTGATATCATCGATGATTTCGTTCAGCTTGACCGACATTTCCTTTGCTTCTTTTATCATTGCAGCGACTTCGTCATCCGTCTCAACCACAGGGAACGGGGATGAAAAATCTCCTGCTGCCAATGTATTCAGCCGGTTTCCTAATTCGATCAAAGGCAGCGAGATTCCTTTTGCAATGCTTTTTCCTATCTTTGTGGAAAGAGTTATGGCGATGATAATTGCCGCAATAATTGCAACCAGTAATATAATGGACAATATCCGGAGCGTAGAAGAAAGAGCATTTCCTTCCTCCACTTTTACCGTTAAAAGTTCTTCCAGCCTTAAATAAATATCATTGTATTTTCCCGCCAGTTCATTTAAAGCCAGATCCTGCGCCTGTTTGCATAATTCCCTGTCCGTGGTTGCGCCGAGATCCATGATTTCCTGGTCCAATGCCCAGTATTCGTCTAACAATGCTTCGATCTCATCATAGGTTTTCCGCCCGTCCTCGGATACGATGGTATGTTCTACCTGAGCGAAATATTCCTGAAACTGCGTTTTGTTTTGTGCGTGCTGTTCCACCACGGTCGCTATCGCATCCGCATCATCATAGCCGATAGCCGCTCTGAGCGATGACCTGGAGTCCGCGAATGTAAATAATGTTTTCCCAATATCCCCCTGTGCAAAGCCGAAATTCTTTAATGCGTAAGAATACCTGTTGGAGATGACGATCACCGCGATCAGGCCTGCGATTGCTGCGATTGCCGAAATGGCCGAGACCATTACAAAAGATTTGGTAAGTCTTTTTTCAATTTTTTCTGTACTGAACATCCTTTTCTTTCTCCTCCTTGTTTATAGAATCGAATTTCTATAATTTTTTGTGAAAATTATACCATGTTTTTTGTTGCTTGACAGCATTAAAAGAAAAAATTACCAAAAAAATTTCTTGCTTTATTTTGCTTTTTGTCAGCTAAAGCTGTTCGCAAACTGTTCCTGTTTGTTTTAAAACCGCGATGCCTTACAATTTACAGCAGAAGAAGATATATGGTATGATATAGGAGAAACAAGGATGATTTTGCATGTAAAGGGGGAATTTTGGTGCAGACTATGGAATTAAACCGGACGGACGACCCCGGATTGATGGAATATGTAACGGAATTTATGCTGGATATGGGTGTTCCGGCGCATTTAAAGGGATATCATTATTTGCGGACGGCGATTTTGATGGCGGGGAAAGATATGGAAGTGGTCGGAAGCGTGACTAAGCTTTTATATCCTGAGATAGCCAAACTGTTTAAGACTACGGAACAAAAAGTAGAACGTGCCATAAGGAATGCGATAGAGGTTTCCTGGGTAAGAGGAAATGCGGATACATTTGAAGATTTGTTCGGATATTCCTTTCTTACAGGCAACACCAGACCGACAAACAGCGAATATATTGCACAGATTGCGGACAGGATACGGCTGGAGATGGCATAGAGCCTGGGGTTCCGTATTTTATCGCGGCGTTGGTTTGCCATAAGCTTTTCTCTTGCTGTTCGGAATATGATTCTGTCTTCCATAAACACATCACCAGCCCTCCGATCTTCGGACTTTACGCCGGCATTTATATCTGCTGGCGTTCTTTTTGGTGTACCCGGTGGGTACACGCTCTTTTTTGAAATTCTTCCATTCTTCCAAAAAGTGTGATAAAATAAACTCTGAATATAAACTGAAAAGAAAAATATGCGGAAAGGGTTTATCATGAAACTGCTGAGTGTAATAGTTCCCAGCTATAACGAGGAAGAAAATGTTTTTGATTTTTATGCGGAGCTGATGAAAAACGAAGCATTTTTTAAACAGAGGGAACTGGATGTAGAAATAATATATGTTGACGACGGATCGAAAGATAAGACGGTGGAGAAAGTGAAGGAGCTGGCAGGAAAGGATAAACGGGTGCATCTCGTTTCTTTTTCCAGAAACTTTGGAAAAGAGGCCGCTATTTACGCCGGCCTGCAAAAGGCGAAAGGGGACTATGCGGTGTTGATGGACTGCGATCTGCAGGATCCGCCTTCCCTGTTGCCGGAGATGTTCCGCAATATGGATGAGGGATATGATTCGGTGGCTACGAGAAGGGTATCGAGAAAAGGGGAGCCTCCTATCCGCTCGTTTTTTGCCAGAATGTTTTACCGGATCATGAATAAGATATCGAGGACAGAAATCGTAGATGGAGCCAGGGACTACCGGCTGATGAAAAGACAGGTGGTGGATTCCATTCTGGCAATGGCGGAGTATAATCGTTTTACAAAAGGGATATTCGGCTGGGTTGGCTACGAAACAAAATGGCTGGAATATGAAAATATTGAGAGAAAAAAGGGAGAGACGAAGTGGTCGTTCTGGAAATTGTTTTTGTATTCCCTTGATGGAATTACGGCATTTTCTACGGTGCCTTTGGCGATTGCTTCCTTTATGGGGGTTTTGTTCTGCTTGTTTGCGTTTCTTATGATTGTTTTTATCATTGTAAGAAAATTGCTGTTTGGGGATCCGACTTCCGGCTGGCCGTCTCTGGTATGTATTATTTTGTTTTGCAGCGGTGTCCAGCTTTTCTGCGTAGGTATAGTAGGGCAATATTTGTCAAAAACTTATATGGAAGTAAAAAGACGTCCGATTTATCTTGTCAAAGAAGAAATATAAATCAATGTAAAAGCAGGGGAATACTCCTGGGAAATGGAGCGAAAGATGGGACGAAAGGAAAGCGGAGCAGCCGATCTGGACAGGCTGGCAAATACGGAGAGGCTGGTAAGCGTAGTCATACCGGTGTTTAACGCGGGAAAGTTTATCGATGAAACGATAGGGACGGTGCGGAGCCAGACTTACGATTGCTGGGAACTCATTCTCGTGGACGATGGGTCGTCAGATGACGGAATAGAGAAGATCGAAAAGTGGTGCAGGGAGGATGAGAGAATCCGCCTGATCGTAAAAGAAAAAAACGAAGGCGTGGCCCGGGCGAGGAATACCGGCGTCGACCATGCGAAGGGAAGGTATATTGCGTTTCTCGACGCGGATGATATATGGAGACCCGATAAGCTGGAAAAGGAATTGGAGTTTATGGAGGAAAAGGGGGCGGCTTTCGTTTTTACGGCCTATGAGTTTGCAGATGAGGAAGGCTATGAAACGAATCAGTGGGTTGCGGTGCCGGAAACCCTTACCTACAAAGAGGCGTTGTCGAGAACTATTATTTTTACAAGTACAGTTATGTTCGATATGACGAAGATCAGCAAGGAAATGATCAGGATGCCCGAAGTGCCGAGCGAAGATACGGCCACTTGGTGGAAGATATTGCGCAGCGGGTATACGGCGTACGGGCTGGACAAGGAATATGTGGTGTACCGCAGACCGGAGAGGTCGCTGTCCTCCAACAAGCTGAAGGCGATCAAACGGATATGGAATTTATACAGAAATGTGGAAAAACTGCCGCTGCACACGAGCCTATGGAATTTTATATGGTGGGCAATACGGGCGGTATTACGGCGGATATAAGAAAGAGGAGCAAAAGTGAAACAGATGGAATCAAAGAAAAGAGCGATCGTGCTGCTGCTGTCCCTGCTGGGGCTTTGCATGCAGATGGCGGTATATGTATATGCCTGGATGGAAATTTATTATCCTTATCTGGCGCAATTTGGAAAGGTGAATTTTTATTCGTGGGGGCACCGCCTTACGCTCGGTATTTATTTCGTACTTCTTTTCTTTTTTGAAAATACTTACGGGGGATTGAAAATAGGATATTTAAAACCGTTTGAGGTTTATTTTTCCCAGATCTTTTCTTTATTGGCGGTGAATGTGATCTCCTATATACAGATATCGCTGCTTAGGAACTGGATCGCGCCAGCGGGTCCGATTCTTGGGGTGCTGGCGGCTCAGCTTGTGCTTTCCGGCATTTGGACTTATATGTGCGATATGTTTTATCGGAAGTTTTTTCCGCCCAGAAAGATGCTTCTTATTTATGGAGAGCGTTCGATCGACGATATTTTGGGCAAATTCGCTACGAGGAAGGATAAATATAAAGTAACAAGGTGTATGAACATCAAAGAAGGGGTGGCCGCCATCGAAGAAGAGGTGCAGGGGGAGTATGATGCGATCGTGCTATGGGATATCCCTACTTTGGACAGGAACAAGCTGCTGAAATTCTGTTATGGGAAATCGATTCGCGTATATATGATGCCGAAGATTCCAGATGTGCTTGTGCAAGGTTCGGAAAAGATGCATTTGTTCGATACTCCGATCTTTCTGACAAGGGAATATTCCCTCAAGGTGGAGCAGAGGGCGGTAAAACGTCTGATCGATATCGTATGTGCGCTTTTGCTTACTATCATAGCGTCTCCGGTCATGCTGGTAACGGCGGCGGTCATTAAGCTGTATGACGGAGGGCCGGTGTTATATAAACAGATACGCTGTACCAAGGATCAGAAAGAATTTTCCATTATGAAATTCCGCAGTATGCGGGTGGATGCGGAAAAAGACGGAGTGGCCCGGCTGGCGGCGAAGAACGATTCCAGAATAACGCCTGTGGGCAAGTTCATAAGAGCGGTGAGGATCGATGAGCTGCCCCAGCTTTTTAATATTTTAAAAGGAGAGATGTCCTTTATCGGGCCGCGGCCGGAACGGCCGGAGATCATTGCCCAATATGTAGAGGACATGCCGGAGTTCGTATTTCGGATGAAGGTAAAAGCAGGGCTGGCCGGTTATGCACAAGTATATGGGAAGTATAATACAACGCCGTATGATAAGCTGAAGCTGGATCTGGCATATATAGAAAATTATACGGTGTGGCTGGATATTAAGCTGATGCTGCTGACGCTGAAAATTTTATTTAAGCCCGAGAGTACGGAAGGAATAGAGGGCAGCCAGATAACGGCAATGAGGCGGGAAGAGGATAAATAAGGAATGGAAAATGAAAGATTTATGCAGGAGGGGATTGACGGGAAAAGGGTTCTCTGGCTGATCGGGAAAAAGATATGGTTTTTTATCGGAGCTGTTTTCGCCGGAGCGGTACTGGGAGGCGGCATTTACCTGCTGGTTCATTTGGTATTGGCTTCCCAGAGAGAGTACGAGGCAGTATCTAAGATATATTTACATTTTAACTGTGATCCCGAAGATTTTAATGAGCTTGCCTATAATGGATATACATGGAACGATTTGATGGCGACGGATCCGATTTTAGACTATACGATGGAGAAGCTTCCGCCGGAGGTGGATCGGGAGACGGTAATCAAAGCGACGAAGGCGGAAATATTATCCGATATCCGTCTTCTTACAATAACGATTACGGCAGACAGAGCGGAACTGGCGGGGCAGATTATGGAAGCGACTCAGGCGGCCCTCGTCCGTCTGGGAGAAACGGATCCGCTGTTTGAAAACATAGAGGTTTATAGTACGACGGAACCAAAGCAGATCCTGTGGGATAACCGCACATTGCGGGCGGCGGTCGCAGGAGCCGTTATCGCTTTGTCTGCCGCTCTGATTGCGGCCGCTTTTTATTATGTGATGGATGACTCCGTATATGTGGCGGCGGATGTGGAAAGGCGCTATGGAATACCGGCGATAGGGATTCTGGCGGAAGGAAGCGGGAAATGGACGGAAAGATTTGATGCGGAATTTGTGGTGAATTGCCGTTATCTCGGCAGAAATATGGAAAGATTAGCTCTTGTGGGCGTGGATGCGAAAGCGGATGTGGAAAAGGCCGGAAAGAGAATGAGCCTGTTGCTGGAGCAAAGCGAAGGGGCGGAAAACGGGTGCCCGGAAAAGATGGAGATTTGGAATGGGGGGATGCCGGAGGAAGATACGGAAGCCTATGCCAGGCTTCGCGAAGCGGACGGCGTATTGGTGGCGGTACGCTTCGGAGGGAAAAACGGCAAGGCTATGGAACGGCTGCTGGGGAATTTGCGGAAACAGGATTGTAAGATCCTTGGCGCGGTGATTGTGGATGCGAAAGCGGATTTTTTGCGGATGTATTATAAACGCTGAAAATGGCGCGTGGAGGGAAGCCGGAATGAAGATACAGATGTTGGTGTCTGCCGTGAACCAGGATGTGCGGACGTTGGCGGAACGAATGAATATAAGGACGGATGCGGTTATTATTAACCAATGCGGTGCGTTCGGCTATGAGGAGTATGAGCGCGGGAATCATACGATTCGGTGTTACAGTTTCCGGGAACGGGGAGTCGGCCTTTCCCGGAACAACGCATTGATGCGGGCCGATGCGGAGATATCCGTTTTTGCAGATGAGGATATCGTATATGACGAGGGATATGAAAAGAAGATAGAGGAAACTTTTGCCGGAAACAGGGAAATGGATATGATCCTTTTTAACGTAAAAGTAGCTCCTTCCAGAAGGACTTATTGGAATGAAAAGGAGAAGCGTGTCCGCTGGTACAATTATGGCAGATATCCGGCATACAGTATTGCGGCAAGAACGGAATCCCTGCACCGGGCGAATGTGGGTTTCTCCTTGCTGTTCGGCGGAGGAGCCAGATACAGCAATGGAGAGGACAGCCTTTTTTTAAGAGATTGTCTGCGGCAGGGGCTTAAGATCATGGCGTCGCCGGAGGTGGTCGGGGAAGAGAAAGAGAGGGAATCCACATGGTTCCATGGATATAATGACAAATTTTTTAAAGACAGGGGTGTGCTGTACCACTTTTTGTATGGACGGATGGCAATTCCTTTTTCTCTCCGGTTTTTGTGGGCGCATAAGGAAGAAATGTGCGGGGAGATCGGATGGAAGAAGGCGTATGCCCTTATGATGGAAGGAATCAGGGAAGCGGCGGGAAAGGCGCGGTGAGGGCGCGGCAGGAAGGAAATGTATGGCTTTATATGTAATAATAGCGGCGGGAATGGTGGCGCTGGCGTCATTGGTGGAAGCGGCGCCGGCGGGAAGAGGATATCGGGGGACCGGAATGAGCCGGCGGCAGGTTCTTAACGGGCTGTGCCTGTTTACGGTTTTTATGGTCTTGTTCGCTTTGTCCGCATGCCGCATGAATGTGGGAAACGATTATGCAAAATATGTGGAGTTTATGCATTTGATCGCTTGTGGAGCGTATGAGTATGTTCCTACCGAAACAGGGTTTAACTTGCTGGTGGCAGTGCTGTACCGGCTGGCGGGAGGGGAGAACTTTCTGCTTGTTTTCGCGGTATTTGCTTTTTTCACTCTATGGCTGTTTTTGAAGGCAATGTATGAACAGAGCGACAGCTTCGGATGGAGCTTTTTTTTGTTCATGGCATTCGGGTTTTATTTTTCCACGTTTAATACGGTGAGGTATTACTTGGTGCTGGCGCTGGCGTTGTATTCGATAAAATATGTGTTGAAGGGGGAATGGGGAAAATTTATCCTGCTCGTCCTGCTTGGTTCTTTATTCCACAAGTCGATGCTGGTGGTAATCCCCCTTTATTTTCTTGCTTCGCTGGCATGGAAAAAATGGCAGCTTGGGCTGATGGCTTTATTTTGCACCACGTTTTTCTTTTTGCAGGATTTTTATCTGAAAGTAGTCATATTTTTATATCCTTCTTATGAAGATACGGAATATCTGGAGGGCGGGATCAGCTGGTTTAATATCCTCCGGTGTCTGGGAGTACTCGTGTTTTCCCTTATTTATTATAAGCGGGCGGTGGAAGGGAGCAGAAGGAACCGGTTTTACTTTTTCTGCAATCTGGGGGCGTTTGTCCTGTATACATGCTGCTCGTTTCTGCCGATTATTACACGGATCGGTTATTATCTGAATGTGACGCAGATTCTGTTTATTCCGGCGGTGCTGGTAAAAATCGAAGACAAGAGGCAGAGAAGGTTCTGGAGTATTGCGGTCGGGCTGGCGGCTGCCGGGTATTTTGCCCTTTATCTTTTGCGGGCCGGGAACGACGGAATCCGGGTGCTGCCTTATCAGACCTTTATGTTTCATGATATGGTGCCGATCTTGTCGGATGTGAATTAGGAGGTGCGGGCATGGCAAAATTCAGTATCGTGGTAGTCTGCCTGAATGCGGGGAACAAATTAAAAATGACGGTGGAAAGCATCCTGGCCCAGACTTACGGAGACTATGAGATTATCGTAAAAGACGGGATGTCTTCCGATGGCTGTCTGAATGGTCTGCCGGAAGATAAACGGATACGGGTTTTTCAGGAAAAAGACAGAGGCATTTATGACGGGATGAATCAGGCGGTGGAGCGGGCCGGAGGGGAATATATTTATTTCCTGAACTGCGGAGACTTTTTTTATGACAAGGATGTGCTGCGGCGGGTGGAAGCGGAGATGAGGAAGATTTCCCAGGATCAAAATGGGGCGGAAGGCAAAGCCGGGCGGTATATTTTTTATGGGGATATTTATGAACGCCTGACCGGAGAACGGGTGGCGTCGAATCCGTCCATGGATGCATTCGGCTGTTACCGGAACGTACCATGCCATCAGGCTTGTTTTTATGGAAAGCTTCTTATGGAGGAAAAAGGATTCGATACGGGCTATAAGGTGCGGGCGGACTACGAACATTTTCTTTGGTGCTTTTTCCGCGGAGAGGCCCGGACAGTTTATATGCCTTTCCTGATCGCGGACTATGAAGGGGGCGGTTTTTCGGAAACAAGGGAGAACCGCAGGATATCGGCGGCGGAACACAGGGAAATTACGGGAAAATATATGTCTGCGGGACAGATTTTCAAATACAGGGCGGTGATGCTGCTGACCTTATCGCGGTTTCGTACCTGGCTGGCGGAAAATAAAACGACGGCCCATCTTTACCAAAAGCTGAAGAGGAGATTGTACGGGCGGTAGACAAACGGCAGCCCTACAGGTTTGAGACGGGAGGGAGAGAGGATGAAGAAAAAAAGGATGGCAATGCTTGTAAGTCTGCTTGTCTTATCCCTGCTTCTTTGCGCATGTTCCAGTATGCGGATGGTTGTAAATGAAAGCAACAGGGAAATCCCGGTGGAAGCCGCGATGAAGGAAATGGCGGAAATGCTGGAAGAGAAGGAAGAGGAAGCGCTGGCGGAGGCTGACTGGTATGCGGAGGCGCTGGAAAGCTGGCTGACGGAGGAATTTACGGATATCGGGCGGGAGGAGATTCCAGACAAGGGGGAAGACGCCTATCGGCTTTTTGATGAGCCGGGGGAGGGGGAATATATTGCCCTTTCATCTGAGGGTGGAACCCGTTATATGCGGAGGCCGGAAAACCGTACAGATACGAGTTACCTGGAAAGCGAAGGCGCGTTCCGTTTTGAGATTCCGGTCGGCTGGATATGGGGCTATTGTGAGCTGGATGAGAGGTTGGACAGCTTTTGGGAGGAGGAAGACATCCCCTGCCTGATTTGGGCGATTGAGGACAATGATATGGGAGAGAACGCTTTTTCCGAAGATTGGGAAGGCGTATGCGCTTCCGTGGAGAATACGGCGGAAACGGTTTTTGGGGAAAATTTGGCGGAGTTTACGGCGGATCAGTATTTTCTGGAAGACGGAGGGGGCGTCTACCATTTCAGATGTGCTTTTCATGATGAAAGAGGTTATTTGTGGGTGGTGAGCGCGGCTTACCGCTTCGGGGAAAGGTATATGCTGGAGTTTATCGGGATAAAAAAAGGGGAAGGCGATGCCAATATGGAAAATCTGGCATTGTATACGGCGGCTACCTACGAGGAATACGGTGGAGACAGATATCTGGAATATGAAGGGGAAGGTAACTATAAGGGGATGGAGATCTGGGATTATAAGAAATTCCACAATCCCTTTGTGATCGCCTATGCACAGGCTAACGGGAAGGACTGGACAGAGGAATGAAAGTATTATGGTTATGCAATATTATGCTTCCGGCGATTGCCCAGGAACTGGAACTGCCTTACAGCAACCGGGAGGGGTGGCTGACGGGAATCTATGAAAGGATCTGCCGGGAAAAGAAACGGAACGGGAACGGCATGGGGATAGAGTTGGGGATCTGTTTTCCTATGGATGAAGGGACGGAAGAAGCCATGGGGCGGCAGGAAAAACAGAGAGAATTCCGGTTGGGAGAAAGCGGGGTTTTTTGCTACGGATTCAGAGAAAACCTAGCGGTGCCGGAAAGGTATGATGCGGGACTGGAAGAGCGCTTGAAGGAAATTCTGGAAGATTTCAAGCCGGATATGGTGCATATCTTTGGAACGGAATTCCCCCATACACTGGCTATGGTTCGGGCGTTCGGGAGGCCGGAACGGACGCTGGTCGGGATACAGGGGCTTTGTTCTGCCTGTGCGGAAGCTTATATGGCGGATCTGCCGGAGCGGGTCGTCCGCAGAAAGACATTCCGTGACTGGCTGAGGAAAGACGGTATTCTCCAGCAACAGGAAAAGTTCCGCATACGGGGGGAACGGGAAAAAGAAGCGTTGGGAAAAACGTCGCATATTACAGGCCGGACGGAATTTGACCGCAGGGAGACGGAAAAGATAAACGGACAAGCGAAGTATCATTTTATGAACGAGACGATGCGGCCCGCGTTTTACAGCGGAAGATGGAAGGCGGAAGAGTGTGTGCCTTACAGCATTTTTTTAAGCCAGGGAGATTATCCGCTGAAAGGTTTTCATTATGTGCTGCGGGCCCTGCCGGAAATATTGCGCAGTTATCCCCGGGTATGCGTGTATGTAGCGGGAGCCGACGTGATGAGGAACGAATCCGTTATGGATAAGATAAAGATTTCTTCCTATGGGAAATATCTCCTGGAACTGATCGGAACGCTGGGGCTGGAGGGACATGTAAAGGCGCTGGGAAAGCTTTCAGCCGATGAGATGAAGGAGAGGCTTTTAAAAAGCAGCGTGTTCATTTGCCCTTCTTCCCTGGAAAACTCCCCTAATTCCCTTGGAGAGGCGATGCTGTTGGGAGTGCCGGCGGTGGCGGCGGATACGGGAGGGATTCCGAGCATGCTGGAAAACGGAAAGGAAGGTCTGCTGTATGAACCCGGAAATGTGAAAATGCTGGCGGGCTGCGTGCTTCGCACATGGGAGGAAAAGGAAGAAACGGCCCAAAGGGCGGCGGCGGCGAGAACAAGGGCGCTTGCGGCCCATGACGGGGAACGGAATTTTAAAAGGCTGCTGGCGATCTATGAGGAGATTGTGCAATGACGATTACTTTTGTATCCAATTATATCAACCATCATCAGATTCCCTTTTCAGATGCCTGTTACCGGAAGCTTGGGGAAGGGTATTGTTTTGTCCAGACGGAGCCGATGGAAGAAGAACGGCTGGCTATGGGCTGGGGGAGAAACGGGCGGCCTTCTTATGTCCGCTGTCTTTATGAGGAAGAAGAAGTATGCAGGAAGCGGATGCTGGAGAGCGATATTACAATATTCGGATGGATCAGCAGGGAGGATTTGCTGGATGTGACGGATATGATAGAAAAAAGGGAAAAAAGCGGGAAATTGTCTTTGCGCCTGAGCGAGAGGCTGTATCGGGAGGGGCAGTGGAGGGCAGTTTCGCCAAGAGGGCTTTTGAAAAAGTATAAAGACCATACGCGGTTCCGCAATAAACAGGTTTGCCTTCTATGCGCCGGGGCTTATGTGGCATCGGACTTTCATATTGTAAAAGCATATCCGGGAAAAATGCTGAAATTCGGTTATTTCCCGGAGACGGTACATTATACGGAAGAGGAATTCCGGTCATTAAAGGAAAGGGACGGAAAGGTGCATATCGTCTGGGCGGGACGGTTTATGCCGTTGAAGCACCCGGAGTTCGCGGTCAGGATAGGGGAAGAACTGGAAAAGGCGGGGAAACCTTTTCATATCCATATGGCGGGCAGCGGAGAACTGGAGCGGGATATCAAGAGGCAGGTCAGGGAAAAGGGGTTGGAGGATCGTTTTACCTTTTATGGATATACGGAACCAGGGAAGGTGCGGCGGATCATGGAGAAGTGCCAGATCCATCTGTTCACCAGCAATCATCTGGAAGGATGGGGGGCTGTCGTGAACGAGGCCATGAACAGCGGGTGCGCCGTAGTTGCCAGCGGCGAGGCCGGGGCAGTTCCTTTTTTGATCGAGAACGGGAAGAATGGGCTCATATATCATAAGAGCTCTTATGAGGAGTTTGCCGGGTTGGTGAAAGGGCTTGTATCCGACAAGGAGAGGATGGAAGCCTTGGGCAAGGCTGCTTATGATACTATTACAGGCATGTGGAACGCGGAGCATGCGGCGGGGGAAATGCTCCGGTTTTGCGGCGAATGGATGGAAAGCGGGCGAATTGTCCCCGCGGCAGAGGGGCCTTTGAGCGAAGCCGTTATTCTGTCTCCTAAAAGAGCGGCAGTGTGCTTTTTGCCGCGGCAAGGCGTTTGACTCCGGGCTGGGGATAGGCTATACTATATGGAAAGGTGCAGGAAGGACTGTGGAATAGTGAAATGAGGCGGGGAGAGGAAGGAGAAAACTATGGGGAAAGAAATAAAAAAAGGAAAGGCCGGAAACCGGGAATCGATCAAAAAGAAAATGTTGACGAGGACGATTACCCCGACCATAGCTGGCCTTGTTATCGCAGGTATTTTGATTTCTCTTATGGCCGGCAGCCAGATCCAGCATTTGAACAATCAGAATATTAAGGACAGCTCTCTGAATGCTTCTTGCCAGATCAGCGAATATTTCACAAAATATATGGAGGTGGGCAGACAGTTTGGGGCGAATCAGGAGTTGATAGAGTTGTTTGACGGGCTGGAACCGGGGGAGAAGATCGGGGAAGCGCCCCAATATGATTCAGTGATTGCGACGATGGCAAATATGCACGAAACGGATCCAAAGAATATCCTGGTCATGTGGGCGGCAGATGTGGATTCCAGCCAGTGTATCGAGGACAGCGGGTATATCAGCGAGATCGGCGAGTGGGATATTACATCCAGGAGCTGGTATGACCAGGTGCTGGAAGCGAAAACGACGATTGTGACAGAACCTTACCAGAACAGTTCTACCGGCGAGATGGTGTCAAGTATCGTTTCCCCGGTATTTAACGCATCGGGGGAAATGACGGGTGTTGCGGCTCTTGATCTTTCCCTGAGCGCAGTGACGGATATGATGGAGGAACAGAAACTGGGAAATACCGGTTTTCTTCTGCTGCTGACGGAGGGTGGCACGATTATGTATGCGGACGACCAGGCGGTGCTGCATACGCCTTTCCAGGATCTTGAAATCGGGGAAGAAGTAAAGAAAGGCTTTGCGGACGACCAGTACGGGGCTTACCAATACCGGTATAAGGGGACGAAGAATTACGGATATATGACACAGGCGGGGGAAAGCCGATGGGTAGTTTTGAGTGGCATGCCGAGCCTGGAATATAATCTGCCTTTTTATAAACTGGCGGGGAGCAGCGTTTTGCTGTTTGCCATTATCATTGCCGTGTTGTGTGTATTGATTATGCAGATCGCGACGGGAATCGTGAGGCCCATACAAGAACTGCACGGCGTAGCGGACAAGATTGCCAGAGGGGAATTGGATGTGGAAGTGAAGGTTTCTTCCAATGACGAGATCGGCGAAGTGGCGGCAGCGATTGATAAGACCGTATTGCGTTTAAAAAATTACATAAAATATATTGACGAGATTGCTGAAATATTGGGTGAAATAGGAAATGGGAATCTTCACTATGTTTTAAAACAGGATTATGCGGGAGAATTCGGAAAGATAAAGGAAGGGCTGGAAAGCCTGTCGGGCAAGCTGGCTGAAACGATCGAGGGAATTGACGCCACAGCGGCCCAGGTGACAGGAGGCGCCGGACAGATCGCCCAGGCGGCCCAGGCTCTTGCAGAAGGCGCAGTGAACCAGGCGGCGGCTGTGGAGGAACTGCTGGCTACCGTTACGGATATATCCGGGCAGGTTCGCGAAAATGCGGAATATGCGCGAAATGCTGCGGTGGATGCGGATGGCGTTAAAAACAATATCGAATATAGCAACCAGGAAATGAAGCAGTTGGTAAATGCTATGGAGGAAATCAATGAATGTTCTAACGCAATCAGTGCGATTATTTCCAATATAGAGGAAATTGCAGACCAGACGAATCTTCTTTCCCTGAATGCATCGATCGAGGCGGCGAGAGCCGGAGAAATGGGAAAAGGTTTTTCCGTGGTTGCCAACGAGGTCGGGAATCTTTCCAGGGAAAGTGTTTTGGCGGTACAAAAATCCACAGAATTGATACAGAACTCCATGAACGCCGTGAAACGGGGGATGGACTTGGTCGGCAGTGCGGCAGACCGGCTTTCGGAATCGGTGGAAGGAGTAGTGCATCTGACGAATTCTATCAATGAACTGTCATCCATTGCGGATCGCCAGAAGGACAGTCTGATAGAAGTGGAAAAAGGATTGGATCAGATATCCAATGTAGTGAATGACAATTCGGCGATGTCGGAAGAAAGCGCGGCTTCCAGTGAAGAGCTTTCTGCCCAGGCGGCTACGCTGAATGAGATGATAGAGTTTTTCCATGTATAAGTGGAAGGCGGGCGAAGGGTGGAAGCATGCAGGACTTAATTAGTGTAATCGTGCCGGTTTATAATATTAAGGATTGCCTCAGAAGATGCGTGGAGTCCATTTGCAAGCAGACGTATTCCAATCTGGAAATTCTGCTGGTGGACGACGGTTCCGATGATGGAACGGAAAAGCTGGTGGACGAACTGGCTCGGGAAGACCGGAGGATACGGGCATTCCATAAACCAAACGGAGGATCTTCTTCCGCAAGGAATATGGGGATCTGCCAGGCTGCCGGGAAGTATTTGGGTTTTGTGGACAGCGACGATTATATTGAGCCGGGGATGTATGAACGGTTAATGGGATGTATCGGGGAGACAGGGGTTTCCATTGCCCAGGTATCCAGGGACGAGATCGACGAGTCAGGGAACCGCCTTCCCAATGTCTGCGAACCGCCGAAGGAGGCATATTTATGCAGCGGGGAAAATTTTATGCGGGAATTGCTGCTTCACAGAGGGGATTGTTCCTATTGCACGAAACTGACGGACAGGAGATTGTTCGAAAAGAACCGGTTCCCGGAGGGAGCGCTGAACGAGGACTTCCATCTTTTGGTGGAAATGCTTGGGGAAACCGACAGGATCGCGATTCTGCCGGAGCAGGATTATCATGTGTTTTACCGGACGGGGAGCAACACGAGAAAAAAATCGAAAAAGGAATTTTCCCGCGTTTTTATGGATATCGTGGACAATGCGGATATGGTGGAGAGAATCGTGGAAAAAAGATATCCGGCGCTGCGGGAAGAGGCAGTTCGCTTTGGACTGTACCAAAGGCTGGATTACATGCTCCATATTCCGGTGGAAAAAATGAAAAAAGAGGATGATTTTTACCGGTCGGTGAAAAAATATTTAAGAAGGCATATAGGGGATACCATACGGAATCCGTTTTTAAGCCTTAAAAATAAAGGATATTTATTATTGCTGACAGCAGCACCGAAGACGGTGCGCCGGATACATGGGTGGAAAATGAGGTTATTTGGCGGATCAGAGGAAAAAACCGGGTAATCAGGCGAAAGCCATTGAAAAATGAGGGATCAATGACAAATGACGGAAAAAATGACGATGAAAAGCAATAGGTTTCAGAAAGGGCGGCTTTGGGTGGCTGCCTTTCTTGCCTTATTGTGTTTGCAAATATTGCTGCTGGTTTATTTTGGGAACCGGAAGGCCGGGTTTCACGAGGATGAATATTATTCCTATTATTCCACCAACCGTACTGCCGGGTTATTTGAACCGGACAGGGAATGGGTGGAGAGAGATTCTTTCAGGAATGAATTCGTCGTGTTGGAGGGCGAAGGCTTTCGCTACGGCCTGGTGGCAACCGTACAGTCCTGGGACGTGCATCCGCCTTTTTTCTATTTTCTGCTGCATACGGTTTGTTCTGTTTTTCCGGGGGTGTTCAGTAAATGGCTGGGCATTGGCGTGAATATTGCCGCATTTGCCATTCATTTTGCATTGCTCTCCTGGCTGGCTTATATGGTGGGCGGAAAGGATAAAAAGCTGGCTTTTGCCGTTACGGCGGTATATGGATGTAATGCGGCCGCGGTTTCCGGCGTGATGTTTATCAGAATGTACGAATGGCTGTCAGTATTTGTATTGCTGTGCGCCTGTCTTCATGTGAGGGCGGTGTTGGAAAACGGCGGAAATAAAAAGTCGTTTTTGCTCCCGCTGATGGCGGTGAATTATCTCGGGTTTCTGACTCAGTATTATTATATTATATTTCTGGCTTTTATAGGGGGAGGGTTCTGCCTGTGGAGTTTGTGGAAAAACAGGCGGTGGAAGGACTGTATTTTTTACGGAGCGGCTTGTGGAATTTCCCTGTTGCTCGCTGTGGCCAGCTATCCCTCCTGTCTTTCCCATATTTTCAGAGGATACCGGGGGACGGGGGCGGTTTCGGAATTTCTGGATACCGGCAATACCTGGGATCGGTTAGGATTTTTTGCCGGCTTGGTGAATGAATATCTGTTTAATGGGTATTTATGGTTTTGGCTGCTTCTTATTGCGGTTTTGGGATGTGCGGCGGTTATAAGATGGAAAAAAACGGGGGAAGAAGGCAGGATACCGGAGGATGCCGGGCAAGTCCATATAGAGGCGGTTCCTTATTTTATGCTGTTGCTTGCGGCGGCCGGCTATTTTTTTACGGTGTCAAAAACGGCGCTCTTGTTATATGAAACTTCCAACCGGTATCAACTTCCGGTCTATGGTATTTTTCTGCTTTTGGTGATGGCGGCGGTATATGGATTGTGGAACCGGGGGGCGGTATTTTTATTTTACGATAAAGCGGGAAGAGGCTTCTCCGGGATCGGAAAAATGGCCGCAATTCTTTGCTTCGTATTATTTTTAGCCGGAAATATTTATGGGCTGGCATCGGGGAAGGTGATTTTTCTCTATGAAGAGGACAGGGCGGTTATGGAGTATGCCGAAGCAAATGAGCATACGCCGGTGGTCATTTTTTATAACGATGCAACGCCGTACCATGTCTGGTGGCGATCCCGGGAACTGATGCAATATGACAGGGTATATTTTGCCAGTCAGGGGAATCAGGAAAAAATCGAGGATGAGACGATCTGCGGCAGCGATAAAGTGATCGTCTATGCGGCGGATTATGAAACGCAGGAGGAGAGCTTAAACATGATCCAGGAAGCCAATCCCAAGCTGGAAAGCAGGAAGCTGATTGCGAAAAAGGGGTTGTGGAGCATATATGAGTTAGAGTAATTTTTATTGCGGATTTTAGCCGTAATGCAGCTAAAGCATGGAGATATGGCATGGAGGGGCAGGGAAACTGGCGGCGGGAGGCAGGGCGGGATTTTTTGACTGTTGCACACAATCAGCTATTTTACTTATGAAATGGTCGATAAGCAGGGGAAAATCGCCATGGAGGGTAATGTCATTAAGTTAGGCTTTGAGAATAACTGAGACCATACAATTCGCATTTTTCTTCTCCCTTTTTTGCATGCCAAAAAGACAGTTTCCACTGCCTGAATTTTATCTATAAATTTTATCTGATTATGATATCCTGTAGTGGAAAGTCCTTGGCTGCTTTTTGTTGGCCTTACGTTCGTAATGCCTGTCAGGGCGGATGGGCAATGTATGGCGCAGTATAAGTGCTTTCAAATGGGATGGGCCGATTTTATTGCGGAAGTATTCCTTGCATATTTTTGCCGCATATGTATGATTGATCTGCCGGGCGTGTTTTTTCCCCGGTTTCACTTCAGGCTTCAACTGACTGGTAATCATGTGGCTGAAGTTGTACATGGTAAGCCTTGCAAAGATCTCCTGCATCATAAGGTCCATCTTTTTTGAATGGAAATGGAGCAGCGAAAGGGCATATTTTAATTCCCGGAAAGAAGTCTCTATCCCCCAGCGCAGCTTGTACAGCTCTTTGATTTCCGATAAGCCAAAGCGTCCTTCCGGCAGGTTCGTAAGGAGGTATACCGGTTCCCCCTCCTGCAGGTCGTTGCCGCATCTGACCACCCTCATGGGCTGGAAGTGGTAAGTGGGGGAGTCCTTGGAAACATAGGAAAAGCAGCGGTTGCCAGGCCGGTATCCCTCCCCCAGCATTCTGGCGCGGCTCTTGTTTCCCTTGAAGGAATTGGCATGGGCTATTTTGCAGGTGAATGGAAGGTCAAACTCCTTTTGCTCCGGGAAGTCTGCCTTTGCAAGGAACCCCCAGTTGCTGGAAGGCTTTTTGACCCGGATGACAAACGGGATGCCGCGGGCCTCGAGGTCGGCAACCATCTGGAAGGATTCATAGCCGCGGTCCCCGATGATGATGGAATGCCCCGGGTCGCTGAGCCGGTCCAGCATAGGCTTCAGCGCCGCCTGCTCCCCCGGCTTCTTCCCGGGATGGACGGCCGCGTCCACATACAGGCCGTCCATAAGGTCATAAAGGGCATTCATATGTACGCAGTTCCATCCCTTCTTTCCGGCGCCGTTAAAGAGATAAGAGGAAGCATCCTTTTCGTTCCTGGGGGTATAAATCGTGGACCCATCCACAGCCAGCAGGCGGTATCCCTTCCAGCGGGTCCCTTTATACTGGGCGGTAAAAGTACGGAAAAGCATATAGAGCGCATCGGGCTTTATCTTTAAGCGCTGCTGGTAGAAGGCAGAAGGGGAAGGGCAGTCCGGGCTGTCATGAAAATAATCGGTGAGTTCGTTGCGGATGGTGCTGCCTTCCATCTGGAGAAGGAAGCGCAGCATGGTAGGGAAGTCGAGTTTTTTTCTGCGGGTAAAATCGGTTTTGCTGTTCCAGACGAATTGTTCTTTCTGGTCGGATATGTGCCTGATGGCCTTCCTAAGGCTGGCCTTAATATGTGTGATATGTTTCATGGAGTCCTCCTTGGTATGTTTTCATCAAGGGCTCCGCCACACATTTTTGATGATTTGTCAATACCTTTTTCAAAAAAAGCAAAATAATACCGAAGCAATCGCTGTGATCACTTCGGTATTACAAAGCCTAACTTAATGACATTACCATGGAGGGCGATTTTAGGAAACGCAGGGCAGGATGCCCGTTGTTTCCGTCCCGTCCGGTTTGAAACGCTTACCCCATTTCATTAGTAAAATCTGATTGAAAGCTCCAGTCAAAAAATCCCGCCCTGCCTCCCGCCGCCAGTTTCCCTGCCCCTCCATGCCATATCTTATACTGAAGAAATTGATTTCAACGGAACAATAGAATAAAATATGGTTTTTTACGCAAGCTTGTGTTATACTGTGCGGTGAAGATGCGAAAATGGCAGGAAGTGGAAAACGCAAGGGCAAAAGTGATATTGGAGGAAAATTAATGTTAAATAATAAAACGATTCTGATTACCGGAGGAACGGGTTCTTTCGGAAAATGCTTTACAAAATATGTGCTGAAACATTATGAGCCGAAAAAGATTATTATTTATTCCAGGGATGAATTCAAACAGTTTATTATGGCCAATGAGTTTAAGGAATATGAGAGCAGACTGCGGTTTTTTATCGGCGATGTGCGGGATAAGGAAAGAATGAAGAGGGCGCTGGAAGGCGTGGATTATGTGGTGCATGCGGCGGCATTAAAGCAAGTTCCCGCCTGTGAGTATAATCCGAACGAAGCGATCAAAACCAACATTCACGGCGCGCAGAATGTGATCGATGCCGCACTGGATTCCAACGTGAAAAAGGTGGTGGCGCTTTCCACGGATAAAGCGGTAAACCCGGTAAATCTTTACGGGGGAACAAAACTGGTGTCGGACAAGCTGTTTGTGGCGGCGAACGCTTATACAGGCACGAAGGATATTAACTTTTCCATTGTAAGATATGGGAATGTGGCGGGGAGCCGGGGGTCGGTCATTCCGTTTTTCCATAATATCCTGAAAAACGGCGGAACCGAGTTGCCGATCACGGATTATCGGATGACCAGGTTCTGGATCAGTCTGACCCAGGGCGTGGAACTGGTGATCAAAGCGTTGGAAGAGGCCACCGGAGGGGAAACATTCATCAGCAAGATTCCTTCTTTTAAGATTACCGATCTGGCGAAAGCGATGCTGCCGGACTGCACAATGCCGGAGGTAGGCATCCGTCCCGGAGAGAAGCTTCATGAGATTATGATCACGACGGAAGACTCGTTGACGACTTATGAATATGATAAACATTTTATCGTTTATCCACAGATGGTGTGGAATAACAAACAGCAGCCGGATCTGAGCGGAAAAAAAGTTAAGGAAGGTTTTTCCTACAGTTCGGATAATAACGCACAATGGCTTTCGGTGGAGGAAATCAGGGAACTGCTGAAAACGGTGGATCTGGAAAAATAGAAAAAGCATCCTGCCCGCATAAGAGGTCGGACAGGCATGGGACAGGAAGAAGGCATAGAACGATGGGAATGGAAAAACCGGCGGTCTGCGGAGGAATACCGGTAAGAGATACGAAATTATTTTACGGGCATCAATATATTGATGAGGCGGATATTCAGGCTGTTGTGGATGTGCTGAAAAGCGATTATCTGACTTGCGGGCCTAAGATTGGGGAATTGGAAAAGAAATTATGCCAGATTACAGGCGCTAAATATGCGGTGGTATGCAGTAACGGAACGGCGGCCCTGCACATGGCCTGTATGGCGGCCGGAGTAGGGCCGGGGGATGAAGTGATTACTACGCCGGTTACATTTGCGGCCTCGGCGAACTGCGCCCTGTATTGCGGTGCCAAGCCGGTATTCGCCGATATCTGCGAAGATACTTATAATATCGATCCTGAGTCGGTGGCGGAAAGAACCAGCGAAAAAACAAAGGCCGTAGTGGCGGTGGATTTTACCGGCCAGTCGGTGCAGCTGGACGAGCTGTTGGAGGTATGCCGGGAAAAAGGATTGGTGCTGATCGAGGACGGGGCCCATGTGATCGGGACAAAGTATAAGGGAAGGCCAAACGGGTCGATTGCGGATATGACCACCTTCAGCTTTCACCCGGTAAAAACCGTGACCGGCGGCGAAGGGGGAGCCGTGCTGACCAATAACGAAGCCTATTATCAAAAATTGTTGTTATACAGAGCCCACGGCATTACGCGAGATACGGATTTGATGGAAGGCAGACCGGAAGGCGGCTGGTATTATGAGCAGATCGACCTTGGATACAATTACCGGATGACGGATATGCAGGCGGCGCTGCTCATCAGTCAGCTCGATAAGCTGCCTCTTTTTTCCAAACGCCGGAAGGAAATCGTGGAGAAATATAATGAGGCTTTTTCCGCATTGCCGCAGATCGTAGTGCAGAAGGAGATACCGGAATCGGATACTACAAGGCATTTGTATATCCTGCGTCTTGTGCCGGAAAAGCTGCGGATAGGGAGAAAAGAATTTTTCGATGCATTGGCAGCGGAAAATATATGTTGTAACGTGCATTATATTCCGACTTATTATTTTCCTTATTATCAGAAAATGGGTTATCGGAAGGGCATCTGCCCTAAGGCAGAAAAACTATATGAAGAAATTATCAGCCTTCCTCTTTACTATGCCATGACGGATCGGGATGTGGAAGATGTGATCAGGGCGGTAAGAAAGATTGCGGGATATTATGGCCGGGAATAGGATAAGGTTATGAAGCTTAGTATTATTGTGCCTGTTTATAATATGGCGTCGGACGGAAAATTGGAATATTGCCTGGATTCCCTTATCGGCCAGACGGTGGAGGATTATGAGATCATCGCGGTAGACGATTGTTCCACCGATCATTCCTTTGAGATATTGAAACGTTATGAAGCGCGTTTCCCGGAGAAGTTCCATGCCGTCCATTCGAAGGTGAATAAACATCAGGGAGGGGCGAAAAACATCGGACTCCGAATGGCGAAGGGCGATTGGATCGGATTTATCGACAGCGATGACTGGATCACTAACGATATGTATGAACGTCTGATCGAAAAGGCGGAAAGCGCCGGCGCGGATCTGGCGGGCTGTGATTATTGCCTGACAGATCGGCATTCCATGGAGACAGGCCAGGTGGTTCCGAATAATAAAAAAAGCCAGAGCGGGATTCTGGACAGGGAGAAACGTGCCAGCCTGATTCTGGACGGAGGAAGCCTGGTTGTGAAAATCTTCCGCCGTTCTATGATCATAGAGAACGGTCTCTGGTTTCCCGAGGATATTTTTTATGAGGACAACGCCCTGGGCAATTCTTATCTTGTGCTGGCAAAGCATTTTGAATATATAGAAGAACCGATGTATTACTATTACCAGCATGACACCTCTACGGTGCATACGATTTCGCCCAAAAGATGTGAGGACCGTATGGAAGCGGGGCGGCTGATGTTGGAAGAAGCGAAGCGTCATGGCTATTACGGGGAATTTGAAAAGGAACTGGAATATAGCTTTACGCTGCTGTTTTACGTCAATACATTGTTTACCTATATGGCGGGAGTGGATAAGACCAGATATAGGTTTGTCAAGGAGATGGGAAAGGAGATAAAGCGGACTTTTCCTGATTTTCAGGACAATCCTTATTATCGGGAGAGAACCCATGCGGAGGAAAAGAAATTGATTCGGATGCAGCAAAGGTCTACGCTCTTTTTTATGTTGTATTATAAGCTGCTGTGGGCGTATCGGAAATGGAAGAAAGGACGGGGGGCAAAGAGCTGAATATGGAGATCGGGAGTATTTACGAAATAGATCCGGCAAAGGTTCCGTACAGGACAGGAATGCAGGAGAAGCCTTTCTCTTTAAAGGAAATCGAAAAGTATGGAAAAAGGAATGCCGCGTTTACCATATCGGGCAGGTCAGCCATTACGCTTGCTTTGCAAAGCCTGGTACGGAACAGGCCGGGGATAACGAGGAAATGCCTTTTGCCGGCTTATATGTGCGATACCGTTTTTTTTCCTTTTCAGTGGGAAGGATGGGAGATTTGTTTTTATCATTTGAATAAGAATCTGGAGGCGGAGGAAGAAGAACTGCGCCGCCTGATCGGGCTGGAAAGACCGGGTCTGCTTTTTATTCACGCTTATTAT
Organism: Lachnospiraceae bacterium 28-4; assembly: GCA_000403275.2. Lineage (GTDB taxonomy): Bacteria > Bacillota > Clostridia > Lachnospirales > Lachnospiraceae > Kineothrix. The sequence goes on along the minus strand of KE159599.1, from coordinate 879,688 downwards.
GGTGTGGATACATGGAAGCCGATGCGGTCTTTGTTGAAAGAGTGGAAAAAAGAAGGGCTCTGCATCATGGAGGATGTGACCCAGTCCTATTATTTGGAAGATATTGGGGCGGAGGCCGATTATATTGTAGGGAGTCTGCGGAAATGGTATCCTATTCCGGACGGCGGCTTTGTGGCGGCGGAAGAAACGATTTTTCGGGAAGGGATGACTTCGGAAAAAGAGTTTACGGAGAAAAGAATAGAACTTCTGACGGAGAAATGGAATTATCTGTATGGAGAGGGGAGTGCGGAAGAAAAAAAGGGCGTAAAAAACAGATTTTTGAAAGGAAACCGGGAAATGGAAGAATGGCTGGACCGGCATGAAGGAGCGGGGGAAATGTCCCCGGAAGCTTTGTGCATGCTGGACGGTATCGATGAGGAGGCATGTAAGGAACAAAGAAAGAGGAATTATCGTTATTTATACGGAAAGATCCAGGGGAAGACATGGTTTTGGCCGATTTTGCCCGAAATAGAAGGAGCTGCACCTTTGTATCTGGCAGTTTATGCCAGAGAACGGGAGGAATTGCAGAGATTTTTGACAGCCCATGATATTTACGCGCCGGTACTGTGGCCCGTTGGCAAAGAAAACGAAAGCGGCCTGACAAATGATGAGAGGTATATTTATGATCATATGCTGGCTCTGCCTATAGATCAAAGGTATGGTATGGAAGAGATGGAGCGGGCGGCGATAGTTCTGGAAGAATATGAAAGCCGGAAAAGCAGCAGGAAGCAGGTGACGGGTATTCGGGCGGATGCCAATGAAGAGATCGGCATGGGACATATCATGAGGTGCATAACGATTGCCAAAGAACTTCGAAAGCTTGGCCGGAAAGTCATTTTTTTCACAGCCGACCATTATGGCCGGGGCTTGCTGGAACAGGAAGGGATGGAATACCGGTGTCTGGAAACGTCCTGGAAAGACATGGAAGGAGAGACGGACAGGCTGCGGGAAGAACTGGAGCGGGCGGACTGCGGGAATTTGCTGGTGGATTCTTATCATGTGACAAAGAAGTACTTTGACAAAATAAGGGATATATGTAAAATCATTTATATAGACGATTGTTTTGAAGATATTTATCCGGTGGATATGGTGATCAACTATAATGCATACCATGTGCGTTTTCCCTATGAGGAGGCTTACAAGGGAAAGTCCAGGCTTTTGCTCGGCACGGAGTATGTGCCTCTCCGCGAGGAATTTCAGAAGGAGTTCAGGGAGAAATGCCAGGGGGCAAAGATCCTGGAATGGGAAAACGGGGAACGGGAGTGCGCATGCCGGGAGGAAGGGTGCGAGGTATTGCTGAGTTCCGGCGGTGGAGATGTCTGCGATGCGTTGTGGAGCATTCTCTCGGGACTGGAGGGAGAAGAGACTTTACGGGAAATCGTATTTCACGTAGTGGTGGGACGTTTTCATCCGAATAAGAAAAAATTGGAAGAGCTGGCGGCAACGAACGGGAATATAAAATTACATGATCATGTAGATAATATGGCGGAATTAATGGGCAGGTGCGATATGGCCGTTTCGGCGGCCGGGACGATGCTCTTTGAACTGTGTGCGATGAGGATTCCCACCATATTTTTTGTCAGTGCGGACAATCAGCAGTATGACAGCGAATTTTTCGGGCAGGAAGAAAGGATGCTGTTTGCAGGGGATATCAGGCAGGACAGAGAGGAATGCCTAAAACGTATTTATCAGGGATTGAAGACATTGCTTGAAGACGGGGCGATGAGAGACAGAATGAAGGAAGCTCTTGGGCGTGTAACGGATGGATGCGGCGCGGCTCGGATCGCGACACAACTAGTGTCCACAATTAGTGTCCACAGGTAGTGGTCACAGATAGTGCCGCAAAAAGTGCCGGAGGCTATGCGGTAGTTCGGAGGGAAATAGGACAGGAGGAAGCGGAAGAGTGGGAAGCGGAAAAAATGTTGACGGAAATAGAACGGAGGCAGTTGCGGTAATTACTGCCAGGGGCGGAAGCAAGAGAATACCTGGGAAAAATAAAAAGGAGTTTTTAGGGAAGCCCATCATCTGTTATTCCATAGAGGCGGCGCTGGCCTCGGGCTTGTTTGAAGAAGTGATGGTGTCCACCGACGATGAAGAGATCGCGGAGATTGCCAGAAATGCAGGAGCAAGCGTTCCTTTCATGAGGAGTGAGGCTACGGCCAACGATTATGCCACGACGGACGATGTTCTGATGGAGGTATTGGAAGAATATGAGAAGCGGGGGAAAAATTTCAGCTATATGGCATGTATTTATCCGACCGCGCCTTTTGTGACAGCGGAAAAACTGCGGGCCGCGTTTCGGTTGCTGGCGGAAGAAGAGGCATCCGGGGTAATGCCGGTGGTGCGTTTTTCGTTTCCTCCCCAGCGAGGGATGGCCGTGAGAAACGGAAGGCTGGAATATTGCCAGCCGGAAAATGCGATGAAGCGTTCCCAGGATTTGGAGCCGATGTACCATGATTGCGGACAGTTTTATTTTTATGATGTGAAAAAATACCGCGTTTGCCGGGGAGACCTGGAAGACGGCTATGTTCCGTTTCCGGTGCCGGAAACGGAAGTGCAGGATATCGATCATATGACGGATTGGAAATTGGCGGAGATCAAGTACAGGATGATGCAGGAACGGGCGTAGGGACAGCGGCAAGGGCGAAGACGTTTTTGTGGAGAGGAGGGAACGGTTATGAAGAAAAAGATAAAGATAGGAAACCGGTATGTAGGAGAAGGAGAAAGAACATTTCTCGTGGCGGAGGTGTCTGCGAATCATTTGCAGGATTATGGACGGGCCGAAGCCATTATAAGGGCGGCGAAAGAGGCCGGAGCGGATGCGGTGAAATTACAGACATATACGCCGGACACGATTACTCTTGACTGTGATAACGATTATTTTCAGATTACGCAGGGGACGATCTGGGATGGAACTACTCTCCATAAATTGTACGAGGAGGCATATACTCCCTGGGAATGGCAGCCGAAGCTGATGGAACTCGCGAACGGGCTGGGAATGGAATGCTTTTCTTCGCCATTTGATGCTACCGCGGTGGATTTTATGCGGGAGATGGACATGCCGGCCTATAAGGTGGCTTCTTTTGAGATCAACGATATTCCTTTGATACGGCGAATTGCAAGGATTGGGAAGCCTATTATTTTTGCTACGGGGATCGCGTATCTGGAAGATATCGAAAGGGCGCTGGCAGTCTGCAAGGAGGAGGGGAATGAACAGGTAATTTTATTAAAATGCACTTCCACTTATCCTTCTCCTTACGAAGATATGAATTTGAAGGTAATTCCCCATATGGCGGAAACTTTCGATTGCCTGGCAGGGTTGTCCGATCATAGTATGGGAACGGCGGTGGCGGTGGCCAGTGTAGCTCTGGGGGCGAAAATGGTGGAAAAGCATCTCACCTTATCCCGCCCGGACGGCGGACCGGATGCGGCATTTTCCATGGAACCGGAAGAATTCAGGAAGATGGCGGAAGAGATACGCATTGTGGAAAAGGCTTTGGGCCGGGTCACATATGAATTGACGGAGAAACAAAAAAAGAGCAGAGAGGACGGCCGCTCTCTTTTTGTGGTGGAAGATATCGGAAAAGGGGAAATATTTACGGAGGAAAACGTTCGTTCCATTCGTCCTGCCTTTGGCATGCATACAATGTATTACGATGAAGTCATCGGAAAAAAAGCCAGGGTGGATATCGCGAAGGGAACGCCTTTGGACTGGAAATATATTTTATAAGTTTATAAATGGGTAAGCGGTATAAAATGCACAATGCGGAAAAAAGAATGCTCGGGCGGGGAGGAAGGACAGATGGGGAAAAAGATGATGATTTTGGGAGGGAGCGCGCTCCAGGTTCCGGCGATTAAAGCGGCAAAGGAGCTGGGCTATGAGATCATTCTGGTAGATTATGATGAAAATGCGACAGGCTTTGCTCTGGCAGATGTAAAGCTGGTGGTCAGCACTCTTGACAAGGAGGAGGTATACCGCCAGGCATTGATTTACCGGCCCGACGTAGTGATCACTTCCACCAGCGACGGGCCGGTGAGGACGGCGGCTTATGTCAACGAAAGGCTGGGAAAGAAACCGGATTTGTCTTATGAAGATTCTCTGTGTGCCACGATAAAAAGCCATATGAGGAAACGGCTGGAGGAAAATCATGTGCCGGTGCCTGTTTACTATGTGGTTGAGAATTGGGCGGGATTTTGGGAGGCGGTGAAGGCGCTGGACGGCCGCTGCATCGTGAAGCCGTCGGATAATGCAGGAAGCCGGGGGGTGACTCTTCTGGAAGGCGGAGAAAAAACGGAAGAGGAATTGCGTCGGGTTTATGACTATAGCAAAGGAAATTCCAGAAACGGCATCGTTATGGTGGAAGAGTTTATGTCAGGAGCGGAAGTAAGCGTGGAGGCGATGACCGTCAATGGAAAGACGGAGATTATATCCATTACCGATAAATATATTACGCAGCCTCCGTATTTTGTGGAGATCGCCCATAGCGAGCCGAGCCGGCTGGAGGGAGAAATACAAGAGAGGATACGGGAAGTCGCCCTACAGGCGATCCGGGCGATTCGGCTGCAGAACGGCCCTTCACATACGGAAATAAAAGTAACAGAGGAAGGGCCGAAAGTGGTGGAGATCGCGGCAAGGCTGGGAGGGGATTTTATTACTTCCAGGCTGGTGCCGCTGTCTACAGGCGTGGATTTGGTAGGAGCCTCGGTACGGCTGGCGGCCGGGGAGGCGCCGGATCTGTCTGCGAAATGGCAGCGGGCGGCGGCGATACATTTTATTCAAAGCGGGAAAGGGAAGCTCAGGCGTTTGGAGATAGGAGAGGAAATCTTCCGCATGGATGGAGTGGAGGAAGCGGTTCTTTATAAAAAAGCAGGGGATACCACGGACGGCACCAAATCCAGCAACGACAGACTGGGGCATATTATAACGGTCGGCCGGACGCCGGAGGAGGCTATGGAAAGAGGAAGAAAGGCTTTGGAGAGGATTTGCATGGAATATGAAGAATAGAATATATGTGTGCCATACATATTATCACGTATATGTGGCATGTTTAAAGGAATTGAATCTGCCGGTGCGGGAACGGAAAAATGCGGATCTGGTACTCAGCACCATGTCCAATGATTTTGGCAATCTGCGGAGCCGGGCATTGGAATGCGGACTTTTTGATGAAGTGTATATGTTTGAAGAAAAAGAGGACGTGAATTTCCCGGAAGTAATGAAGTACCATAAGGATCGGGGGAATTTATTTTTTAATATGCTTGCCAGAATGAAATATACAAAACTTCTGGGAAAGATGCAGCGGGATTATGTGCCGGTGGATTTCGGGAAGTATAAGGATGTATATGTATTCTGCGATTCCGATCCTATCGGTTATTATTTGAGTTATAAAAAGATTCCTTACCATGCGTTGGAAGACGGGCTGGATTGTCTGGCCACGTATGATACGGCAAGGTACGATAACCGGGGGCATTTTGGCCTGAAAGCTTTTCTTGCGGCAAGAAATCTGATTTTTATTCAAAACGGATGGGCAAAATATTGCCTGGATATGGAAGTAAACGATTTGTCGGTGCTGCCCTATCCCTGTCCGAAGTATATCGAAAAACCGAGAAAAGAACTGACGGAGGGGCTGGACGCAGAAGGAAAGGATATATTAGTACGCCTTTTTATTGAGGATATGGATGAAATTCTGGAAAAGATTCATGAAGGCGGCGGACGGAACCAGATACTGCTTCTGACGGAACCGCTTTGTGAGCTGGACGTAAGAGAGCGTATTTTCAGGGATTGCATCGAAATATATGGGAAAATAGACGGAGAAGAGCCGGTGGTTCTGATCAAGCCCCATCCCAGGGATATATTGGACTACAGAAAAGTGTTTCCCGAATATATCGTATTGGACGGAAAATTTCCGATGGAAGTGCTGAATTATATTCCGGGGCTGAAGTTCCGCAGGGTGATTTCCGTGTTTACAGTGGTACATGCGATCCAATTTGCGGAGGAGATCGTATATTTGGGGGAAGATTTCATGGATAGGTATGAGGAACCGGAGAAGCATAGGCAGAATGAGATGATTTGAGGGCGGAAGGCGCCTCCTGCAAATTGTGCCGGCGGCAGCGATTCAATGCGCGGTATTTAAAGGAACTTTGACGCATACGGGAAACGGTATTTCCTCCATAAGCCGTAAAAGCTGGATATTCCTGATTCTTTCCGGGCTGGCTACGGGAGCGTCATGGCTATGCTATTACAGGGCTTTGCAGCTTGGGGAAGCATCAAAAGTAGTTCCGATTGATAAACTGAGTGTTGTCATTACATTAGTGCTTGCCTTTGTATTTTTACATGAACAGTTTACGGTGAAGTCAGCAGTTGGATGTCTTTTAATTGGGGCGGGGACACTTTTTATGGTGTTATAAATTTGATTTGGAGCTTTTTTAAACTATATGGATAAAACAAATATCCTTCATATCATTGCCAATCCCGCTTCCCCTATGATAGAATATAAGAATATTTTGCTGTTCTAAAATCCGCCGCAAAACGCGGGGGAATGCGGAAAAGAAAACAGACAGAGGTAAAAATCCGTGAAAAAAATTCTAAAAAAACTGGATATTTTATTGGATAACAAACAAAAGAGGACGATGCTCCTTCTCGTTTTTTTTATGCTGATCGGTGCGGCGCTGGAGTTGCTGGGCGTCGGTCTTGTTTACCAGGCGGCGGGGATCATTACGGATCCCGATATATTGGAAAACAGTAAAACGCTGGCCGGAGTGTACGGGGCGCTTCATATGGAAGATATGGCAGAGTTCACCATGTTTATTATGGGAGCTCTTGTGGCGGTATTTGCATTGAAGAACGCTTATCTTTTTTTCCAGAACAAGCTTCAGTTTAAATTTGTGTACAGCAACCAGTTCGCTACATCCCGAAGAATGATGATCAATTTTATGCAAAGGCCGTACGAGTACTATCTGAATGCGGATACTTCTGTGATCCAGAGGAGTATTACTTCCGATGTCAATAATATGTACGGGCTTATTTTGAATCTTTTGCAGCTTGTCAGTGAGATGATCGTATTTGTATTTCTGACGGTTTACTGCCTGACAATGGATGTGGTTATGACGGGAACTGTGGCGGCGCTGCTGATTGTGGTGCTGATGGTTATCAAATGGATTTTGAAACCTATTATGAGGAAGGCGGGAGAGGAAAACCAGGATTTTTACAGCGGTTTGTATAAGTGGATCGACCAGTCGGTAATGGGCATCAAAGAAATAAAAGTGGCGAATAAGGAAAGCTATTTTATTAATGAATATTGTAAATGCGGCGCGGGATATGTGAATGCGGTACAGCGGTACAATCTCTATAATGCGACTCCCAGGCTTTTGATCGAGACAGTGGCTATTGCAGGGATGATTCTGTATATGATGCTCAGGATCGCGAATGGAACGCCTGTGACGGAAATCATGCCTCAGCTGACGACGCTGGCAGTGGCGGCGATGCGTTTGATTCCGAGCGCAAACCGCATTAATAATTATTTGACATCCATCGCCTATTTTGAACCATTCTTTATGGGCGTTACGGATAATTTACAGGAAGAAATAAGGGATGAAAGCGTGAATTACGATGAGGAGGCTTACCGGAAGAAAAAGGATGTGGAGAAGCTTCCCGTTAAGAAGGAGATTCTTTTAAAGGGAATCACTTACAAATATCCGAATTCGGATGTATTGATTTTCGACAGGGCGACCATGCAGATACCGGTAGGAAAATCGGTAGGCATCGTCGGAACTTCCGGTGCGGGAAAAACGACGGCAGTGGATATTATGCTGGGGCTCTTAAGGCTGCAGTCCGGCGAAATACTGGCGGACGGCGTGGAAGTGAGGGAACACTACGAATCCTGGCTGAAAAATATCGGTTATATTCCCCAGACAATCTTTATGATTGATTCCACCATAAGAAAAAATGTTGCTTTTGGTTGTGCGGATGAAGATATTGATGATGAAAAGGTGTGGATGGCTTTAAAGGAAGCACAGTTGGACGAGTTTGTGCGGGGACTGCCGGAGGGGCTGGATACAGGCATTGGAGAACGGGGAATACGTTTGTCCGGCGGGCAGCGGCAGAGGATCGGTATCGCCAGGGCGTTGTTTGAAGACCCGGAAGTACTTGTGCTGGATGAGGCGACTTCGGCGTTGGATAACGATACGGAGGCGGCAATTATGGAATCGATTAATCATCTGCATGGACGCAAAACATTGATTATCATTGCCCACAGATTGCAGACGATCGAAAAATGCGATATCGTATACCGGGTGGAAGAAGGCAGCGTCACAAAGGTTCGCTGACGATGGCAGAACGGTTCGCGGAGAGGTTGTACGCCGAGTCTGTATACAAATGGGAAAGGAAAAACAGGGAATGATAAAGTTTGTATGGAGCATATATAAAAAGTATGAGGAGACGGTAAACTATTTGTTTTTTGGGGTACTGGCGTTTCTCGTAAATATGGCCGCTTACGCTTTGGCCGCATGGGTGCTGGGCGCGGACAATGAACAGGCGCTTCTGGTATCTGTTGCTACGGCTTTTGCGTGGGTAGTGGCAGTATTGTTCGCCTACTGGACGAACCGGACGTTTGTATTTAAAAGCGAGATAAAGGACAAAAAGGGAATCTGGAAAGAGTTTTGTGCTTTTGTAGGAGCGAGGATCGCTACGGGGATTCTGGAACAGGTGATTATGATTGTTATGGTAAAACAGATGGGCGTCCATCATATGATTGCTAAGTTTGTATGTAATGTGGTAGTTATTATTTCCAATTATATATTCAGCAAACTTTTTGTATTCAAGAAAGCGGATGAAGGGAAGAAATGAGGAGAATATGGAGAGAGAAACAGAGCAGGAAGGGCGGCAGGCAAATTATGAGCTGTTACGCATCATAGCGATGTTCATGGTTGTTACGCTTCATTATTTGAACCATACGGGGATGCTTCTTACGGCGGGAGGAGAAGGCGGGGGCGCCAGATTCCTCGGAATGCTGGTGGAATCTTTCTGTATCGTGGCCGTTAATGTATATGTAATGATCAGCGGATATTTTCTGGTGGAAGCCGGATTTAAGGTAAAGAGGATTGTGACGCTGGTGTGCCAAGTGCTTTTCTATGCGGTTATGATACCTCTGATTATGATGGGCTCCGGCTTGGCGGTGGGAGGCGGGGAGAGCGGGATTTACAGGCTGCAGCAGTACCTGTTTCCGTTACAGTCAGAGCATTATTGGTTTGCGGCGTCTTACGTATATTTGTATTTATTTACTCCGGTATTAAATGCGGCGGTAAAAGCGATGAGCAGGAAGCAGTTGCAGATAACGACAGGAGGGCTGCTCCTTTTATTTTGCGGACTGAAAAGCGTTGTCCCCATACGGTTTGCTATGGATCGGTTCGGCTATGATTTCGGCTGGTTTTTGTGCGTATATCTTCTGGCAGCATACATCAGGCTCTATGGATGTCCGTTTATCCAGGATGCAAAAAGAGCATGGAGGCTGTACATTGGCTGCTGTCTGCTGATCTTTGCTATGGGGGCGGGCTTGTATATGATAAATGCGAAAACGGGACAGTTTGCTTATTATATGGAAGTTCCTTATCACTATAATTTTATTTTGTGTCTTCTGGGGGCGGCGGGACTGTTTATGGCATTCCGCTATGTGAGGATTCCGAAAGGAAAGGTTTCGGAACTGATTTGTAAACTATCCCCTCTTACTTTTGGCGTGTATCTGTTCCATGAACATATCGATATACGGAATGAATGGGTAGGATGGATGGAGGAATTTACAGGGCCGGCAGCGCAGACAGGTGTTTTGGGATTTGTATTCCGGCTGCTGGTATCGGTATTTGTGGTTTATGCGGCAGGAAGCTTTATTGATGCCATACGGTTGAATATCTTCCGGTTTATCGGCAGATATTCAGGAAAAGGGAAATTATCGGCATGGATACGCGGAGTAGACGGGGAATTCCGGTAAAGGGAGTTTGCGGCAATGGGAATGGATGTGGCAATGGAAAGAAAACTGCATAAGGGAAAGCGAATTGCGGAAAGAGTTATATTCCCGGCGATTCTGCTTATTTATCCCCTGCTTCTCATCCATCATGGAATTGACGTTTCGGATACGACGTATTCCCTGGGATATTATCGCTTTATGGGAGAAATGGATATTACCTGGGTACTGGCTACTTACCTGGCTAATATAGCAGGAGCATTTTTATTGAAACTGCCCATGGGGAATACATTGCTGGGAATGAATTTTTATACTGGATTGCTGGTATCGGCGATTGCGATGATCTGCTATTATGCCCTGTCCCGGTGGATGCCTTTTGGGCTCGTATTTTTGGGGGAAGTGACAGCGCTCAGTCTGTGCTGGTGTCCGACGACGATTCTTTATAATTATCTGACATATTTCTTCTTTGCAGCGGGGGCTGTCTTTTTGTGCAAGGCCCTTTTGGAAGAGAAAGATATTTGGTTTTTGGGGGCAGGTATTTGCCTGGGGCTGAATGTCATGGTGCGGTTTCCTAATCTGGTGGAGGCGGCGCTAATTGTGGTAGTTTGGTATGCCGGATGGCTGAAACATGAAAAAGGGGTGGCGGTAGCAAGACAGACAGGGCTGTGCCTGGCCGGATATCTGGCGGGGGTGGGAAGCGTGCTTCTTGTTATCGTGCTGAAATATGGGGGAGGCGCTTTTACAGGAATGATAGAAAGCTTATTCGGAATGACCGGAGAAGCTTCGGATTATACATTGGCCGGCATGATATCCGCTACGGTCTCCGCTTATGCGGCAGGAGGGCGATGGATGGTATATATGGTGCCTTGCATGGCGGCGGGGTTTGTGATGTTTCTGGTTGGCAGGGGCAGGTATGAGAAAGCGAAAAAGATTCTTTACTGCGCCGGTATCCTTGTGCTGCTTCGTTTTTATCTGGGAAGGGGAATGTTTTCTCTCCGTTATTATAACGAGGGATGCGTTTTCCAATGGATGATGTTGTTTTTGATTTTAACGTTGATATGTTGTATGGCAGGGCTGGGCGGACTGGTTTCCGGAGGACGGAAGGAACGGATTCTGTCGGCAGCGGTTCTTGTTATTTTGTTGGTTACGCCGTTGGGAAGCAATAATTATACGTATCAGAATATGAACAATATGTTTTTGCTTGCTCCTTATACTTGGTGGATGTGCTGGCTCTTATGGAAAAAAACGGGGAATAAGAGTATTCATTTCCCCTGGCAGGCTTTTGCAGGTCTGATTCTTTTTATGACATTGGTTCAGGGGATCGGGTTTGGATGCCATTATGTGTTCAGGGATGGAATCTACGGAGAAGAACGTCTGTATACGGTGAATAACAGTCCGGTGCTGAAAGGAATGTATACCACGGAGGAAAATGCGGAAAGCCTTACGGGGTTGATCGATTTTTGCGGAAAGAACGGCGTGGGGGAGAAACCTCTTCTGTTCTGGGGGGACGCTCCGGGACTGAGTTATATTCTGGACACGCCTTCAGCCATTTTTACCACATGGCCGGAGATTCCCAGCAATAGTTATGGGGAATTGGATAGAGCGCTGAAAGAGTTGGAATGGAATCCTGATATTATCTTGCATAATGAACCTGGGAGGGATATAGTGGAAGGGGAGAAAACAGATTTGATTCTGGATTATATTGCGGAATATCATTATACGTGTATATATGAAAACAGTTGTTATAAAGTATATCGGTTACTTTAGGATGGGAGGAAATATATGATCAGCTTTAACGTACCCCCTTATACGGGAAAAGAGATGGAGTATATCAGACAGGCGGTGGAAAATGAAAAAATTTGCGGGGACGGTTCATTTACTATGAAATGCAGCCGGTGGATAGAAGAAAAAACGGGAACGGAAAAATGTCTTCTGACCACTTCCTGTACCCATGCGTTAGAAATGGCCGCTTTGCTGGCGGATATCGAACCGGGGGATGAGGTAATTATGCCTTCTTACACTTTTGTTTCCACGGCAGATGCTTTTGTACTCCGGGGAGCGAAGGCTGTGTTTGTGGATATTCGCCCGGATACGATGAATATCGATGAAAATAAGATTGAAGCAGCGATTACGGAGAGGACGAAAGCGATTGCGGTGGTTCATTATGCCGGCGTGGGCTGCGAGATGGATAAGATCATGGAGATTGCCAAAGAACACGGACTTTTTGTGGTGGAAGATGCTGCGCAGGGAATGATGGCCTCTTATAAGGGAAAAGCGCTGGGAACGATCGGGGATTTTGGCTGCTTCAGCTTCCATGAAACAAAGAATTACAGTATGGGAGAAGGAGGCGCTTTGCTCATACGGGATGGAGGATATGTGGAGAAGGCGGAGATCCTTAGGGAAAAAGGTACGGATCGGAGCAAATATTTCCGCGGGCAGGTGGACAAGTACCGTTGGATGAATTATGGCTCCTCTTATCTGCCCAGCGATATGAACGCCGCTTATTTATATGCGCAACTGGAGCTGGCAGATGAGATCAATGAAGTTCGGCTGGCAAGATGGAAGAACTATTATGATAATTTGAAATCTCTGGAAGATGCGGGGAAAATAGAACTTCCTTTTATTCCGGAAGGGTGTATCCATAACGGACACATGTTTTACATTAAGACAAAGGATCTGGAAGAGCGAACCGCATTGATTCACTTCCTGAAAGAAAACGGAATATTGTCGGTATTTCATTATGTTCCCCTCCATACAGCTCCGGCCGGCATTCGCTTCGGGCGCTTTTGCGGGGAAGATCAGTATACGACGAGGGAAAGCGAGAGAATCTTGCGGCTGCCCATGTTCTATAAGCTGACGGAAGAGGAAGCGGAATATATCAGCCGTAAAGTAAAGGAATTTTATGGGGTTTAAAGATTTTTATAAAAAATATGAGAATTTCATATTGGCCTCTGCTTTTCTGTTGGGTTTATTGCTGTTTGTGGGCGTCCGCTATGATTATTATTATGATTTAAATGATGATGTGCTGATAAAGGATTTGATGGCCGGCGTGTATACCGGAGAACCGGAGGGGCATAACATACAGGTGCTATATCCCCTGAGCCTGGCAATCAGCCTGGGATACCGGATATTTCCAAGGATGCCGGTGTATGGAATTTTTTTATGCCTGTGCCAGTATGGTTGTTTGTGGTTGATAATGGAACGGAGCCTTTGCTTTTGCAAGAGAACGCAGGGAAAAATCTTTTTGGCGGCGGCGGAAGTGACCGGGGTCTGCGGATTGTTTCTGGAGCATCTGGTTTTTGTGCAATATACGGTGACATCCGCCTTGCTTTCTGCTGCTGCGGCGTTTTTGTTTTTGACTTCGCAGGAGAATTCGGCCTTTTCTGAAGAGGAGGTTGTGCCGGAAGGGAAAACGGTGGGACGTTTTATCCAGCGGAACATACCATCCATTCTTTTAGCGGTGTTGTCTTTTCAACTGCGGACGGAAATGATGGGATTGCTTATGCCGCTTTTATGTGTGGCCGGATTGTACCGATGGTCGGTGGAAGAGAGGATTTTTACAAGAGAAAATTATAAAAAATATTTTACGGTTCTGGGGGCTGTACTGGCAGGGATGGCAGTTTCCTGGATAGCCAATGGAATCGCTTTTGGCGGTGAGTGGAAGCCCTATGTGGAGTTCTTTAACAGCAGAACAGAACTCTATGATTTCCAGGGGATTCCTTCTTATGAAGGAAACGAAGAGCTGTATGAAGAGCTGGGGATGACGGAGAAAGCAAAAGACGTGCTGCTGGATCAGTATAATTTTGGTCTGGATGATGCATTAAATGGGGAAACGCTGGACGCTGTGGTACGGTATCAGGCGGAAACTGGAAAATCTGCCGGGAATGCGGCAGATCGTTTCAAAGAAAGCCTCAGATGGTATCGATATCGGATTTTTCACAGGGAAGGAAGGGATTCCGCCGTACAGGATGACTATCCATGGAATTATATGGTGATTCTGGGATATGCCGCTGTTTTTCTGGCCGGGTTGAGGAAGAGCCGGAATGTGAACGGAAAGAGGAGGGCTCATATAGGAAGGAATGCTTTCTTTCTTTTTTTTCTGGCCGCGGTCAGAACAGCTCTTTGGATGTTTATCCTGATGAGAGGGAGAGAGCCGGTAAGGATTACCCATTCTTTATACATGATGGAATTAGTGATTCTTATGGGGATGCTTTTTTTGGAAGGAGCGGGGTATTTCTTTCTTTTTCCGGTTATGCTGACATTGACAGCAGTGCTGGCGGTTCCGGGGAAGGTTAATACTGTTGACAGGGAGTTTCATAATCGGGAGATAGCGAACGGCGTCTATGAGGGAATGAAGGAATACGGAAAAACTCATAAAGACTGTTTTTATTTTCAGGATGTGTATTCTGCCGTTTCTTATCCCTCAGAACCGTATACGGCAACACCCTACTCGGAAAAAATGTTTGTGGGAGTGGATAACGGGCTGGCGAACTATGACCTTATGGGAGGATGGCTGGTAAAAAGTCCTTCTCAGAAGAAAAAACTGGAGCAATTTGGAATAAGTTCCATAGAAAGAGGACTGCTGGAACAGGAAAATATATATGTGATGGCAGAGTTAGAGAAGGGGGCGGACGGGATCGCCGCTTACTTTCAGGAACGCGGAACCGGTGTAAGAGTGGAACTGGTGGATAAGATAGAAGATATCATTGGCGTATATCGGATAAAGGCGGAGGACAGATAGATGTTGACCCGGAAAAGGAGAATAGAAGGCTCTCAGATCGTTTTGAGAACAATGGAATATGAAGATACGGATCGAATCGTGGAATGGAGGAACCGGGAAAGGGTAAAAAAACGCTTTATTTACCGGGAACCTTTTACTGTGGAAGGGCATCGCGGCTGGATCAAGACGATGATTGATACGGGAAAGGCAGTTCAGTTTATCATCTGCGAGAAAGAAGGGATGCGCCCGGTAGGAAGCGTATACTTTCGGGATATTGATGGGGAAAAAAAAGAAGCCGAATATGGAATCTTTTTGGGAGAGGATGATGCGCTGGGAAAAGGATACGGTACGGAAGCGGCCGGACTGGCCGTAGAGTATGCGTTTTCCGTAATGGGACTGAAACGCCTGATTCTACGCGTGTTTACCGATAACGATGCGGCGGTCAGAAGTTACCGGAGAGCCGGGTTTACGGAGGAAAGGGTATTGAAAGATGTGGAATGCTCCGATGGGGAAAGGAAGGATATGCTGCTTATGTCTTTATATTGTTCAGCAGAGAACAAGAACAAATTAATTAGTTTTGTTATCCCCTGCTATCGTTCCGAATTGACGCTTCCCAAAGTAACGGAGGAGATTGGGGAAACAATGGAGGCGCTAAGGGAGCAGGGAAGGGAATACGATTATGAAATAATACTGGTAAATGATTGTTCGCCGGACGATACATTTTCTGTGATCAGAAAACTCTGCCAGCAGGACCGGAGGGTGAAAGGAGTGAACCTGGCTCGTAATTTTGGACAGCATGCGGCTTTGATGGCTGGATTTCATCAGGTCAAAGGAGATGTGGTTATTTGTCTGGATGATGATGGACAGACACCGGCAGCGGAGGCAGGCAAACTGCTGGAAGAGATTGAAAAGGGTTCCGATGTGGTATATGCGAAATATGAGCATAAGAAACATTCCTTGTTTCGCAATTTCGGCAGCTGGGTGAATGAGGAGATGGCGCATATTATGCTGGGGAAACCAAAGGATTTGTATGTTTCCAGTTATTTTGCGGCAAAACGTTTTGTGGTGGAGGAAATAAAAAGGTATACCAACGCCTATCCCTATGTGATTGGTTTGGTTCTGCGGACGACAAAGAGGATCAGTAATGTGACGGTTTGCCACAGGGAGAGGGAAATCGGGACTTCGGGGTATACTTTTGGCAAGCTGATCGGCCTGTGGTTCAACGGATTTACGGCGTTCAGCGTAAAACCGCTGCGGCTGGCCACGGCCTTAGGGGCAGTTTGTTCGGTGGGCGGGTTTTTGTATGGGATATATACCGTGGTGAAAAGACTGGTGAATCCTAATGTGCCGATGGGTTTCAGCTCTCTTATGGCGGCTGTCGTGTTCATGGGCGGGATGATGATGGTAATGTTGGGATTAGTAGGGGAATATGTGGGAAGGATGTATATTTCCATGAATAATTCTCCACAGTATGTGATTAGGGAAACGATCAATGATGAAATGGAATAGAAGATTGAAAATAAAAAATTTTCGATCCAAAGTTTGTATCTGCGGGGCATCCACAAACTTGACACGCGCGGAAAGCCGCGTAGAAATGGGGCCCAAAATGAGCGGATGGGCAAGTGCCGGGCTGGCTTTTGCAGGGACTTTTTGTCTGCCTTATCTATTGAACCTGAAGGGAAACGGACTTGCCCTAAGCAATAGTTGGTTTGGCATTTTTGTCTGGGCTGCATTATGGAGGATGACGGACAGGGCGGCGAAGGGAAGCGAAAACAGGAATGGGCGTGAGAAGATAGCATCGGCGCTGTTGGGAGGTGCTTTTTCGCTGTGCCTTGCTTTTGGGGCAGCTTTGGAACGGGCGGAAAATGTGGATTTCAGCGATGGAATGATGTGGCTGGCAGCGGCGGTCTGGGCTGTAATTTTTTCTCTTTGGATATGCAAGGGATGGGAACTGTTGGCAGAAAGTAAAGAGATTCCCGGGAGTTTTTTCGTGCCGGAAAGAGCGGCGGAGAGATGGGAAAGCCTTTCCGTGAGGAAACGAGCGGTTATTTTGTTCTGCTTTTTGCTCTTATGCTGGCTTCCGGTGTTTTTGGCCGTATATCCCGGATTTTTTGTATATGATGCTCAGGATGAATTCATCCAGGTGCAGACGAGGAATTTTACCACCCATCATCCCCTGCCCCATGTGCTGCTCTTAGGGGGAATTCTGTCGGCAGCCAATAAGCTGTTCGGTTCTTATAATGCGGGCATTGCGGTTTATACCCTTTTTCAGATGTGCCTGATGGCGGGTGTATTTACGATTGTAATTTCTTATATGAGAAAACATGGAATCAGGCTTTGGATGAGGGCGGCAACAGCCGCTTATTTCGGTTTTTTTCCGGTGATTGTTATGTTTACGCTTTGTTCCGCCAAGGACGGGATTTTTGCCGGAGCGCTGCTTTTGCTTCTACTGTCCTTGGATGAGATGGGGAGGGAAAGGGAAAAATTTTTTACGGGATGGCAAAAACCGCTGTTTTTTTGTTTCAGCGCATGGGTAATGATGTGTTTTCGGCATAACGGAACATATGCATTTGCGGCGTTGGTTCCCTTGCTTCTCTTTTTTATGAAGAGATGCCGGAAAAAACTGGTGATTTGCCTGAGCGGTATTTTTGCCGCTTATTTCCTGACATCTGCCGGGCTGGTATCTGTCCTGTCTGCGGAGGATTCGGAAAATCAGGAGATGCTTACCGTGCCGATCCAGCAACTGGCCAGGGTTCATCAATATGATAAGGAAAGCCTGAGCGAAGAGGAACAGGAGATACTTTACGAAATATTGCCGGAGGAGGTTTTATCCCGTTATGTGCCGAAAGTATCCGATGGCGTGAAGATAGGTTTCCGAAACGATGCCTTTGCTGCTGATCCGGCGAAATACGGAAACCTTTGGCTGAAAACAGGGGTACGGCATCCCTTTACTTATCTGAATGCCTGGTTTATGACTTCATACGGATTCTGGTACCCGGATACGGTCATTGATGTATACAGAGGGAACAGTGTATTTACATTTACTTATGAAGACAGTTCCTTTTTCGGTTATGAGGTGGAACAGCCGGGAACGAGGGAAAGCAAGATTCCCTGGCTGAACGAATGGTATCGGAGAATGTCGCTGGAAATCGCCCAGCAGAAGATACCGCTGATTTCCATGTTGTTTTCTCCGGGCTTTCTTTTCTGGATATTTGCGTTTCTGGCTGGGTATGCTTTTTATAGAAGGGATTATGGGCGTTTGCTGCCCTTTGCCATGATATTTTTGCTATGGCTGACCGTGATATTGGGTCCCACTTATTTGCCAAGGTATGTGCTGATTTTGTGGTTTGCCCTGCCCTGGGCCGTAACGTTCTTGTAAACTTCTGGCAACTGTGCTATACTTACCCAAGTATCAGGAAGAAGAGTAAAAAAAGCGTTACAGGTTTCTGACTCGTAACGTGGAGGTTTCATATGTATAAAGTTGTAAAAAAAAGCCGGGCGATACAGAGTTTTATTATTTTGGCAGCGTTGTTCGCGATGTTTACTATATTTCCACTGCGGATGTGGAAGGAGAATATTCCTTCGACAAGCAATCAGATTCTGGCAGGATCTTCTGACAGTATATGTGACGATTACATGTTGCAGCGTTTCATTGCCCAATACGATCATCTTGGCACCATCAATCTGTATGTGGTGGATTTTGAGAATGGATGGAACAGAGATGAACGGGTGGATTCATTTATATTCCGTATGTTAGATTCGGACATGGAAATTATGTTCGAGGAAAAGATCGATATGAGATTCTGCGATATTCCAGGTTTCTGTACGGTATATATTAACGAGGAAGTGGAAGTAGGCAGGGATTATTACTTTTTCCTCCAGGGAATGGACGGGAGCCGGGTGTGGTTCGGCCTGGAAGAAACGGAAAAGGCAGGGACACCTTATGTCAGCAGATTGATCTATAATTATGATGAACTGGAAGGCTATAATATTATAGGAAACTATAATTATACGGTGCCTTTGCGTAAAGAAAAGGTATTTTTATATGATGCTATTTTGTTTGCAGCGGCTTTGCTTTTGGTCGGGGCAGTGGAAATCTATTACCGGATGATCGGAAAGGACAAGCTGATTACGGTGGAAAAAGCGCTGCGCTTTGCCGCTAACTGCCTGGCGGGGGCAGGATTGGCCTATGCGCTGTGGAATATCAGTATACGGAGATTTTTCAGCGGGAATCCGGTGGATAATGTATTCTATACAGTCGGTGTTCTGCTTGGTTTCAGCGCTCTGTTCTATATGATTAATGTGAGGCGGGACAGGAAGGGTTATATACCGCTGGTAAAAAGATTTGCAGCCAGCTGGCAGAATGTGCTTCAGACAATTTTTATTGCGGCCGGAGTGTGGGCATGCTGTAATTATATGAATGGTCTTTACGATATTCACCACAGAGTGGCGGAACGTCAGTTTATTGTATTTCTGGCTTTGGCCGCTATTGTTATGTGCGAAAGAAAG
The DNA here is from genome assembly GCA_000403275.2 of Lachnospiraceae bacterium 28-4. Classification (GTDB taxonomy): domain Bacteria; phylum Bacillota; class Clostridia; order Lachnospirales; family Lachnospiraceae; genus Kineothrix. Next base: position 860,467 of record KE159599.1, on the reverse strand, counting down.
GAGATCTTTAACAAACTGACGATCGTGTATGCCCTGGGGGCGCTGGGAGGGACGCTCTGGTACAGAAGTATTTACGTGGACTACCTTGCGATGGACGAATGGGATCTGCGGATCTTACGATGGGGCATTGGGGCGGTGGTTTTGTCCGGTTTCCTTTTGGTGAATATCATAGCGCAGATTGTCCGGGTGATTTTGCGGAAAAAGAAAATGGCGGGCATTTCCTGGTGGTATGGTGCTATTTTAGCATTGTTTTTTATTCTTATTACTGCGTTTCGTAATACCAGATGGTGGACGGTGACATTGGCAGCGGCATTTACTTTATTTTATATTCGATATGCCCTTTGGGATAAAAAAATGTATTTTCTGCAAAATATATGTAACGGGCTGCTGCTGAATTTTGTAGCATCAATGTTATTTGCTTTTGCCAGAAGGCCTTTCCTGTCATGGATTTATCCCAGATTTCCGTTCATTTTCCATACGGTGACAGTGACGGCCGTATATATGACATTTATTATGTGTGCGGCGTTGATCCGGTTGGCAGATCGGTATAAAAAGTGTTTTTGTGTGGAAAGGGAAGACAGGCCGAGAGGAGCGGAAGCCCTCAGATGTATTTGGAAAGAACTTCTTTTGTTCGGTATGTCCGGAACGTATATGCTGTTTACCGCTTCCAGAACGGGATTCCTGGCAGTGGGGGTTATGGGTGCGGTGGCTCTCATTTTTCTTGCGATAGATGCCAGAACCGAAAAATTAAAGCATGTTGCGATATTGGTCGGAATGATGGTCTTCGGTGTCATATGGTGTTTCCCATGGATATTCACGGCCCAGAGAGTGGTTCCTGCCCTGTACAGCAATATTTTTAGATATGAAGTAGAGACCTTCCCGGATGCCATAACCAGAGGCGATGAGTGGGATTCTATGTATTATATTACGGTGGAACGATTTGCAGAAGTGTTCAACAATAAGATATTCGGCATACCGGAAAGCGGTTCCTCCTCTTATGAAAGAAGCGAGGAATATCAGAAATACAGGGCAAAGCGTTATAATAATAAGGGCGAAGTCGTTTGGGAAGGCGGCATCGATGAGTTATATGAGGAAGAGAACGGTCAGACGTCGAAAGGTGTTCAGACAGCGGAAAGAAGCGGGAACACTGACGGAGCGGATATGACCGGAGACGGTGCAGCTATACCAGATCGTAAGTTGGATATTATCGGTATCAAGACGGAGGAAGAACGCCAGGCGGAGGAAGAAGAGGCAGCCAGGCGGGAAGCGGAAGCGAAGAACAGCAAAGCCGAAGAAATAGAGGAAGCAACGGAAGAAGAGCCGGAAGAGGATATGAGCGTATATGAAAAAACGGAAGAATATGCAAACGGCAGGATGGATATTTTCCGGGCTTATATCGGAGAGATGAATCTGACCGGACACGATGAGATGGGTGCCATGCTGCCGAACGGCGAACTGGCAGTACATGCTCACAATATATACTTGCAGGTGGCCTATGATCATGGCTTGGTCGTAGGAGTTGTTTTCCTGCTTGTGGGAGCCGCATCTTTTGTACAGGGATGTATTTTCTATAAGAAAAGAAAGGGAAATATTCCATGTGCAGCTTTGCCGGCGGCGGCCATTGCGGCGTTTGCTATGGCCGGGCTGGTGGAATGGATATTCCATCTTTGCCATCCGGCAGGATTTATCTTAATGCTCGTATTGGCACCTTTGCTTTTTGATATGGGAGATAAAAAGGACAAAGCAAATGAAAAAAGATAAGAAACCTTTTAATGCAAAGTTATTTTATCGGAGAACGTATCTGATTATTTATGATATTATCAGCGTGATCTTTTCCAGCTATATAGCGGTATTGATTCGTTATGAGTTTCACCTGGATACGGTGCCGGAGCATTTCCTGACACCAATCAACCGTTTTTTGCCAGTGAATATTCTGCTGACTCTGCTGATTTTTTATATCTTCAGGCTTTATCATAGCCTGTGGGCCTTTGCAGGGGAAACAGAACTGCAGAATCTGGTGGTGTCTTGTGCGATATCGGCATTGCTGAACAGCGTAGGTCTGCAGTTTTTTAAAGTATCGGAACAGCCGGTGCCGAAAAGCTATTATTTTCTTTATATGTTTGTACTGATCAGCATGATGTTTGTCAGCCGGTTTTCCTATCGCTTTCTGCGGAGCCAGAAACATAAACAGCAGAATAAGAAAAACGGCATTTCGGTTATGGTGATCGGAGCAGGAGAGGCCGCTAACGTAATTATTAAAGAAATCGTGAACAGCAACTTTAGCACAATGGTGATCCGTTGTATTATTGATGACGACCAGGGAAAATGGGGAAGATATATACAAGGAATCAAAGTGGCAGGAGGAAGAGACCGGATCATTGAATGCGCAGATCTTTATGATATCGATGAGATTATCGTGGCGATGCCGTCCATATCCCGGCCGGAATTGCGTAAAATATTGGAGATATGCAAAGAAACAAACTGCAAGCTCAGATCTTTGCCTGGTATGTATCAGTTGGTAAACGGGGAAGTGAATGTGAGCAAGCTGAGAGATGTGGAAGTGGAAGATCTGCTGGGGAGGGATCCGATCAGTGTGGATCTTGACTCCATTCTTGGCTATGTGCAGAATAAGACGGTTCTGGTAACCGGAGGCGGCGGTTCCATCGGCAGCGAGCTGTGCAGACAGATTGCCTGCCATCGGCCGAATCATCTGATTATTCTCGATATTTATGAAAACAACGTATATGACATTCAACAGGAATTAAAAACCAAGTATCCGGAGTTAAAGCTGACCGTATTGATCGCTTCCGTGCGCAATACGAACCGGATGAACTGGATTTTTGAAAAATACAGGCCGGAAATCGTTTACCATGCGGCCGCTCACAAACATGTACCCTTGATGGAGGACAGCCCGAACGAGGCGGTGAAGAATAATGTATTTGGAACCTGGAAGACGGCACAGGCCGCCGCTTTCTATGGTGTGCGGAGATTTGTCCTGATTTCGACCGATAAGGCGGTGAATCCGACGAATATCATGGGAGCCAGCAAACGCATTTGTGAGATGATTATTCAGACGTTTAACAATCATTACGATACGGAATTTGTAGCTGTGCGATTCGGAAACGTACTGGGCAGCAATGGCAGTGTGATTCCGCTTTTCCGCAAGCAGATTGTGGCGGGTGGCCCGGTGACGGTGACTCACCCCGATATTATCCGCTATTTCATGACGATTCCCGAGGCGGTTTCCCTTGTGTTACAGGCCGGCGCTTATGCCAGGGGTGGAGAGATTTTTGTGCTTGATATGGGGGAACCGGTAAAAATCCTGGATTTGGCGGAAAATCTGATCCGCCTGTCAGGCTATCGGGTGGGGGAGGATATTAAAATCGAATTTACCGGTCTGCGTCCCGGGGAAAAGCTGTATGAAGAACTTTTGATGGATGAAGAAGGGATGAAAGAGACGGCGAATAAGCTGATTCATGTGGGGAAGCCTATTGAGATAGACGAGATGGAATTTTTCCAGCAGCTCAAACGGCTGAAAGAGGAGTCTAAGAATGAAAGCAGGGATATACGCCCGCTGATCAAAGAAATTGTACCCACATATCATTACCGTTGAGAACAGAGGAAAAGGGAACAAGAAAAAGCGTTAGCCGGATTGGCAGAGAAAGGCATTGTCATGGATAGGACTAAAAACAGAAAAAGAATTTATCTTTCCTCCCCTACGATGCATGGGAAGGAGCAGGAATTTGTAAAAGAGGCGTTTGACACGAACTGGGTGGCCCCTCTTGGGCCGAATGTGAACGGATTTGAAAAAGAACTGGCGGAATATGTCGGCACAGATCATGCAGCCGCTCTGGACTCAGGAACAGCGGCTATCCATCTGGCTTTAAAACTGGCCGGGGTGAAAGCGGGGGACATCGTATTCGTACCTACGCTTACTTTTTCTGCGACCTGTAATCCGGTGGCTTATGAGAAGGCAGTGCCGGTATTTATTGATTCTGAGGTCGATACGTGGAATATGTCGCCGGAGGCGCTGGAAAAAGCCTTTGAAAAATATCCTTCACCGAAAGCGGTGATCGTTGTTCATTTATATGGCACGCCGGCAAAGTTGAATGAAATTACGGCCATTTGTAAAAAATATGGAACCATATTGATCGAGGATGCGGCAGAGTCCTTAAGCAGCACCTACAGAGGGAAACAGACAGGAACGTTCGGAAAATTCGGAATTTATTCTTTTAATGGCAATAAAATCATTACCACTTCCGGCGGAGGTATGTTGGTGTCGGAAGACGGAGAACTGATTCAGAGGGCCAGGTTTCTTTCCACCCAGGCGAGGGATCCTGCCAGACATTACCAGCACTCACAGATCGGTTATAATTACCGTATGAGCAATGTGACCGCCGGGATCGGCCGGGGACAGCTTCTGTCTCTGGAAGAGCATAAGAGATTGAAAAAGGCGATATATGAAAAATACAGGGAAGCGTTCTCTGATTTGGATGAAATCAGGATGAATCCTCTGAATCCGGAGGGAGATGCCAACTGCTGGCTGTCCTGTATGACGATAGCGAAAGGCAGTAAGGTGACGAAAGATATGGTATTGGATGCATTGGAAGAGGAAAATATAGAGGCACGTCCCATATGGAAACCGATGCACCTGCAGCCGGTTTTTGCGGACTGTGATTTTATTACCCTTTATGAAGGCGGGAAAAGCCTGTCGGAAGATATTTTTGACAGGGGACTTTGTCTGCCCAGCGATATTAAAAATACGGATGAGGACATGGAACGGATTATCCGTATCATAAGAGAACTATTCGTATAATTTCTGACAGAACACTGTGGGAAGGGTATGGATTTATATGTACAAAGGTTTTGTAAAGAGAGGGCTGGATTTTACCTTATCTTTGGCGGGAATTATTGTTTTAAGCCCGGTACTTCTGATACTGGCGGTAATGGTGCGGCTGAAGCTGGGAAGCCCGGTGCTTTTTAAACAGGAAAGGCCGGGAAAGGATGAGAAGATTTTTACGCTTTGCAAGTTCCGGACGATGACGGATGCGAGAGATGAGGAAGGAAGGCTTTTGCCGGACAGCCAGCGTCTGCCTCGGTTTGGGAAACTGCTTCGAGCTTCCAGTCTGGACGAACTGCCGGAATTGTTGAATATTTTAAAGGGTGATATGAGCATCATAGGCCCCCGTCCGCTTCTCATTTCTTATCTTCCTTACTATACGGAAGAAGAGAAGATGCGCCATTGCGTGAGGCCAGGCCTGACAGGGCTGGCGCAGGTCAGCGGAAGGAACTTTATCGATTGGGACAAGCGGCTGGAAAAGGATGTGGAATATGTAAAAAATCTTTCTTTTGCCATGGACGTAAAAGTGTTGTGGCTGACGGTGAAGACTGTATTCGGCCATAGCGATGAGGTGGCGGAGGATACTAATGCGGTAGAAGGAAACTTTGCACGAATCCGGCAGAAGCGGCTGGAGGAGACGGGAAGTTTGAAGAAACCGGAACAGGAGGTGCCGGAAAATTCATGAATATCTTAATTTTGAGCGCAGGAACAAGAAATAAGATAGTACAGTATTTTAAACGGGAGCTGGCAGGACGCGGGAAGGTGATTGCCACGGACTGTTCCAATCTGGCTCCTGCGGTATATGAGGCGGACCGGTTTTACCTTGTGCCGCGTATATCGGAACCCGGATATATAGAAACGATTCTAGATATTTGTAAAAAGGAGGAAATTGCAGGTGTTTTTTCTTTGATTGATCCGGAACTCAGTTTGCTGGCAAAAGAAAGGGAACGCTTTCTGGCGATCGGCACATGCCCCATCGTATCTCCTTATGAATTGGTGGAGACCTGTTTCGATAAGTATCGGATGTATCAGCTTTTGATGGATATGGGAATACCTACAGGCAGGTGCTATGTGGATAAGGAAGAATTTTATCGGGGGGTGGAAAAGGGAGACATTTCTTATCCCGTATTTGTAAAGCCGGTAAAGGGGAGCGCGAGCATCAATATTAATAAGGTGTATGGACGAAAAGAGATAGAAGTTCTATTTGATCTATACGATGATTTGATGATACAGGAATATATGGACGGGACGGAATTCGGTGCAGACGTTTATGTGGATATAATATCCGGAAGATGCACATCGATTTTCCTGAAAAAAAAGATAAAGATGCGGGCGGGAGAGACGGATAAATCGGTATCAGTCAAAGAGGAAGAGCTGTTCCGGCTGCTTCAGAATTTTGTGGAGAAATGCGGATTTGCCGGTATGATAGATATCGATATTTTCAAAATAGAGGACGAATATTATATTTCGGAAGTGAATCCCCGGTTTGGCGGGGGCTATCCCCATGCTTATGAATGCGGAGTGAATATGCCGGTTCGGATATTGCATAATTTGGAAGGAGTTTGCGGCGAAGAGGAGATTGGCCATTATAAAGCGGGAGTCTGCATGATGAAATATAACGAAGTGATGATAAAGGATATGGAAGATACGGAGATTATCGGATAAATGGGTATAATACTTGTATTAACAAATTCTTCCGGCGGTTTGTATGATTTCAGGAACGAACTGTTGGTGAGGCTGCTTGAGCAGCATAGGGTGGTCGTCAGTCTGCCCGATACGACGAAGGTAAAGGAGCTGGAGGAAGAAGGGTGCGAAATTATTACGACACCCATTAACAGGCGGGGCGTAAATCCGAAAGAAGATGCCGGTTTGCTTTTGGCTTATCGAAGGCTGATCAGGGATATCCGACCGGATCTGGTGATTACTTATACGATAAAGCCAAATGTTTACGGAGGCTTTGTGTGCGGTTTTTCCCGAATACCTTATATTGCGACCATTACCGGTTTGGGAGGAGCTTTCGACCGGCAGGGGTTGTTTTTAAAAATGATCGTCATGATGTACCGGATGGGGCTGAAAAAGGCGGAATACGTTTTTTTTCAGAATAAGGAAAACAAGGATATTTTTGCCGGTTATCATATACACGGGAAAAGAGAGCGGCTGGTAAACGGTTCCGGTGTAAATCTGGGAAGACACTGCTTTGAGGAGTATCCCCATGGCGGGAAAACAATTTTTCTTTTTGTGGGAAGAGTGATGAAAGAGCGGGGAATTCTGGAATATCTGGAAGCGGCGGTAAGGCTGCACAGGGAAGATGTGGAGTTTGCCATTCTGGGCTATTGTGATGAAGACTATCAGGAATTGCTGAATGAATATGAAGAAAAGGGGATTATCAGCCAATGGGGATTCCATACACAGGTACATCCTTTTCTGGCAAAGGCGGATGCGATTGTGGTGGCATCTTTTCACGAAGGGATGTCTAATGCGCTTATAGAGGCGGCAGCCACGGGAAGGCCGGTGATCGCTTCCGATATCAGCGGCTGCAGGGAGGCTTTTGAGGAAGGCAAAACAGGATATGGCTTTACGCCAGGAGATGCGGACGACTTGATACGGGCGATGGAGAAATTTTTGGAACTTTCCGGGGAGGAAAGAGCATCTATGGGGAAAGCGGCCAGAGAAAAAATGGAACGGGAGTTCGACAGGAAGATAGTGATAGATGCATATATGGAAGCAGCAAACGAGATTATACAAAGAAGGAGAAAAGAAAAATGAATTTATATGAAAAACTGGTAAATGGAGAAGAGAAGCTTTCCCTGGTGGGCTTGGGGTATGTGGGGATGCCTATCGCGGTGGCTTTTGCCAAAAAGGTAAAAGTGATAGGGTTCGATTTGAATAAGCAGAAGATTGATCTGTATAAAGCTGGAGTGGATCCTACCAATGAGGTAGGAGGAGAAGTCATACGGAATACGAAAGTAGAGTTTACTGCAGACGCTTCCAGGCTGAAAGAAGCGAAATTCCATATTGTGGCAGTTCCTACGCCGGTAAACGATGACCATACGCCGGATCTTTCACCGGTGGAGGGGGCGAGCCGTCTTCTGGGACAGAATCTGACAAAAGGTTCCATCGTCGTATTCGAGTCCACCGTATATCCCGGAGTGACGGAAGATATTTGCGTTCCGATATTGGAGAAGGAGTCCGGTTTAAAATGCGGTGTGGATTTTAAAATAGGATATTCGCCCGAGAGGATCAATCCGGGAGATAAGGTACACAGGCTGGAAACAATCACGAAAATTGTATCCGGGATGGATGAGGAGACGCTGGATACGGTGGCAAAGGTATATGAACTGGTAGTGGAAGCCGGGGTTTATCGGGCGGAATCAATTAAGGTAGCCGAAGCGGCGAAGGTGATTGAAAACAGCCAGCGGGATATTAATATTGCATTTATGAATGAATTATCGATTATTTTCCATAAGATGGGAATTGATACGAAGGCGGTATTAGAAGCGGCCGGAACGAAATGGAATTTCCTGAAATTTTTCCCAGGACTGGTAGGCGGGCACTGCATCGGAGTAGATCCTTATTATCTCACATATAAGGCGGAAGAGCTTGGTTATCATTCCCAGATTATTTTGTCCGGCCGGCGTATCAATGACGACATGGGAAGATATGTGGCGGAAAGCCTGGTAAAGAATCTGATTAAGACAGATGTTCCGGTGAAAGGGGCGAAGGTGGCTATTTTAGGGTTTACCTTTAAGGAAAACTGTCCGGACACAAGAAATACGAAGGTAATCGATATTTATAAGGAACTGGGGGAATACGGGATACGGCCGATCGTGGTAGATCCTGCAGCGGATGCCGATGAAGCGAAAAGGCTTTATGGGATTGACTTCCATGATATCAAAGAGATACGGGATATGGATGCGGTAGTCATAGCGGTGGCTCATTCCGAATTCATGGAATTGTCCACGAAAGATATCTCCGGATTTTTTAATCCGGTACATGAAGTGAAAGTGCTGATGGATATCAAAGGCTTGCTGAATAAGAAAGATTATGGAGAAGATTATCTGTATTGGAGATTATAATGGTAAAAAAGGTAAGATCGGGGGCATTCCTCGTACTGCTGATGGCAGTCTTCCTTGGAATGTTTGTTGCGTTCGGGCCGGGCGTATATAACGATTCGGATCAGTATTTAAAAATGCATATTCACAGGGAGCCTTTATACCCTTTGTTTTTGGCTGCCCTCCGAACGGTTTTTCCGAATGGATGGCTGATTGCTATGGGGGTAATCCAGAACATTTTTGCGGCGGTGAGCATATGGCTTTTTGCGGATTATATCGGTGAAAGGTTTGACCTGAATTGGCTCGGGGAAGCGGTAGTGGTGCTGATCTGTCTTGCTCCTCATATGGTGACAAAATATTTTTCAGCGCTGCATCTTTTTATGACAAATTCCGTTATGAGCGAGGCCCTTTGCCTTCCTTTATTTACTTTGTTTTTATTAGAATGTTTTAAAATCTTTACGGAAGAAAAAGAAAGAGAGTGCAAGAAAGCGGCGGCTTGTTCTCTTTTCCTGGCCTTTTTGATTTCTTTGGCAAGAACCCAGATGATGGTGACGATACTGATATGGCTGGCGGTGGCGGGAGCCAGAATTGTGTTATGGTCGAAGAACCGGTGGAGGCGCAGAACATGGCAGAACCCAAGGAACGGAAAATGGAAAATAAGGCATTTGCTTATAATGGTCGTTATAGTAGCGGCTGTATTTATCTTGCGGACGCTTGCAGTAAAAAGTTATAATCTTGTATTTAACGGGCATTTTATCAATAATACATACGGAACCGTAAACACTCTGACGAATATTCTATACGCTGCGGACCGGGAAGACGGAGAACGGATCCGGGATCAGGAAGCCAGGGAATTTTTCTTCCGTATGTACGATCTGGCCGAAGAACGCCGGGCCAATTATAAATATGCCGGTTCTTCGCTTCGGGAAAAAACGGAGCATATTGAGGCATGGCATGATACGATCAAATATGAAATGATAGAAGACGTATTTTATCAGACATATGATAAGACGGTGACAAGCGATTATATTATCCAAAACTTGATGGCGGATGAGACGGCGGGAAAAATTATCCGCGGCATTCTGCCCGGCTGTTTTTTCCGGTGGTTCGGAAATTATTTGCTCATTGCTTCTTATGGGGCGGTTCGGAGCATTGCGGTAGTACACCCGCTGGTCAACTGGGCAGCATTTTTTATTTACGTATCGGCATTGGCGCTGACGCTGTTTGTATGGAGGAAGAATAGGGAAAATCCGGCGGTTCCGGTTATGTTGATTTCTCTTTTAGCGATATTGGCGAATGTGGGTGCCGTATCCATAACTATCATGTGTTTGTCCCGCTATATGATTTATGGTTTTGCGCCTTTTTACACAGGATATTTTTTGCTGCTTTTGAGTTTGAGGGAGAGATAATGAAGGAAAGGAGATATGCATTTTGTGCATAAAAGAAGAAAATGAGCTATAAAGATTTAAAATTCGATGCGGATAGTGTATTTTTAATAACCGGGGGCGCGGGATTTATCGGTTCTAATTTGTGTGAGGCGCTTCTTGACATGGGGTATAGAGTACGGTGTCTGGACAATCTTTCTACCGGAAAATACGAGAATATAGAACCGTTTACCAAATTGGATCAATTTACTTTTATCAAAGGCGATATCAGGGAATTGAATACTTGCCTGGAAGCGACAAAAGGGGTGGACTATGTTTTGAATCAGGCAGCGTGGGGAAGTGTGCCGAGAAGCATTGAAATGCCGCTTTTGTATGAAGAAATCAATATCAGGGGTACGCTGAATATGATGGAGGCGAGCCGGCAGAACGGGGTAAAGAAGTTTGTTTATGCTTCCAGTTCTTCCGTATACGGCGACCATCCCCAGCTCCCTAAAAAGGAAGGTGTGGAAGGGAAGGTGCTTTCGCCCTATGCCCTGACAAAAAAGGTAGATGAAGAATATGGCAGATTATATAAAGAGTTATATGGATTGGATACTTACGGATTGCGTTATTTCAATGTTTTCGGCAGGAGACAGGATCCGGATGGGGCATATGCGGCGGTGATCCCCAAGTTTATCCGCATGCTTTTAAACGGGGAGACTCCTACAATTAATGGCGATGGAAGACAGTCGAGGGATTTTACCTATATTGATAATGTCATTGAAGCGAATTTGAAGGCTTGTCTTGCGTCAAGTAAAGTGGGGGGGAATGCATTTAATATCGGCGCAGGAGCCAGAGAGTATCTGATTGACGTCTATTATGATCTTTGCAAGGCGTTGGGAAAAGAAGTGGAACCGAAATTCGGCCCTCCGAGGCTGGGCGATGTGAGAGATTCCAATGCAGATATTTCGAAAGCCAGGGAGCTGTTGGGATATGATCCGGAGTATGATTTCGCAAGAGGAATCAGTCTGGCCATTGATTGGTACAAGGAGAATCTATGAGATATAAGGTCGTGGTATTTGGGGTAAAGGATACGTCGGAAAATATTGTGGAATTTATTCACAAAAATATTTGTCCGGTGGAATTGGTGATTACGATCAGCAAAGAGGTGCTGAATAAGAATCAGGTTTCCGGCTTTAAGGGTTTGTCGGTATTGACGGAGCGATATGGTATTCCTGTATTCGAAGCGGACAGTTATTTCCTAACGGATGAAAAAACAAAAAAATTTATGGAAGAAAACGAATTTGAAATTGCGGTTTCCATGGGTTGGCAAAGGCTGATCCCCAAATACGTATTGGATCGGTTCAGCTATGGCGTATACGGATTTCACGGCAACTGCGGATACCTTCCTTTTGGAAGAGGAAGGTCGCCTTTAAACTGGTCGATTATTCAGGGAGATACCCGGTTCAATTTGAACTTGTTCCGTTATGATGAAAAAGCGGATAGTCCCAATGTATTTGCCACGGAAATGTTTTCTATCACGAGCCACGACGATATCAGGACGGCCCAATATAAAAACATGATTTGTTCCAAAAATCTGATTCAGAAGCTTCTAAAAGCCTATGAGGAGAAAAATATTGTAATCAGGACGGAATCCAAAGATTTTGATTCCTGGTATAGCAAGAGAACGGCGGCTGACGGCAAGATCGATTTTAAAGGGCGAACGAGAGATATTTATAACCTGATCCGCGGCGTGACGGCTCCTTTTCCGGGGGCATTTGCCATGTGCGGCGGGGAAAAAGTGACGGTATGGGAAGCGCATCCCTTTGATGAAATCATAGATTTTTCTGCCTATGCGCCGGGGGAAGTGGTGGATATTTTTGACGGGAAATTGGTGGTAAGGACGGTGGATGGCTCGTTGCTGATTGACAGATATGAATGCGGCAGGGAGATAGAAGAGGGAGATATTCTGGAGTAAAAAGCTGTATGAAGATAGCGGTTCGAATGGATGATATTGCGCCAGGGATGGATTGGAAGAAGTTTGCGGATTTTAAGGCGCTTTTGGATGAATATGGAATAAAGCCGTTGATTGGCGTGGTGCCGGATAACCAGGACAGGAATCTGGAACGGACGGAAGAAAACGGGAAAGACCGGCATGAGCATATGCCGGAGGACTTCTGGGAATATGTCAAAGGATTGCAGGAGCAAGGGTGGATCGTTGCCATGCATGGTTACCGGCATGTTTATACGCAGAAAAAGGGAGGGGTTTTTCCATTGAATCTTTTTTCGGAATTTGCGGGGCTGCCTCTGGCAGAGCAGCTTGCTATGCTGGAAAAAGGAAGGAGCGTCCTGGATTCCCATGGAATAAAGACGGATATCTTTATGGCTCCGGCCCATTCTTATGACAGAAATACGTTAAAGGCTCTGCGCCAGGCAGGATTTGGCAGAATAACGGATGGCTTTGGAAGCAAACCGTATCTTTGGAAACAAATGTGCTTTTATCCGATTTCATTCCGGCTGGGAAGCAGTCTGAAAAAAAATCATGGAATAACCACAATGGTAGTGCATGTGAATACGGTGAACCGGAAAGATATGGAGAATTACCGCAGAATATTCAGGGAATATGAGACCATATCCTATGGAGATTATTTGCAGACAGAAGCGGTCAAAAGGGGATGGGCCGGACATGGCGTGGAATATTTGCTGGCGGTCGGAAAGCGTATTTTGGTGAAATTTCTGTAGAGGAGGGGAATGACCATGGGAGAGCCGGTTCGCGTATTGCATGTACTCGGGGGTCTCAGCCTTGGCGGCGCGGAAAGCCGTATTATGGATCTTTATCGCTGCATGGACAGGGAAAAGGTGCAGTTTGATTTTCTTGTGCATCAGAGCGCGGCGGGGGAGCGCATTCCCGAATTTTATGATGGGGAAGTAAAGGAATTGGGCGGGAGAATCTATCTTCTGCCCAAGTTTAAAGGATATAACTATTTTTCTTATCGAAAGGCGGTAAGGGAATTTTTTGCCGCGCATGATTATTACCGCGTCGTGCAGGGGCATATGACAAGTACGGCGGCTATTTATCTGCCGGAAGCGGCAAAAGCGGGTATTCCGGTGCGGGCGGCGCACGCCAGAAGTGCGGGGGTAGACCGGGGAATCAAAGGAGTCGTGACAAGGCTGCTTCGCATCCCCTTGCTGGGACAGGCAGACTATTGTTTTGCATGTTCCGGGGAGGCCGGGGAGGCGGTATTCGGAAAAAAGTGGAAAAGTTCTCAGAAAGCCCTGGTGATCCCGAATGCGGTGGATGCCGGAAAATTTGTGTATAAGAAAGAAGTACGGGACAGGATCAGAAAAGAATGGGGTCTTGAGGATCGTTTTGTGATAGGACATGTGGGAAGATTCCATTATGCAAAAAACCATGAGTTTCTGCTGGAAGTTTTTGCGGCGGTACAAAACGTCCTGAAGGAAAAGGGAACGGAGGCAGCGCTTATGCTGCTCGGGGAAGGCCCTGGCATGGATGCGGCAAAGAAACAGGCGGCGCAGCTTGGTATAGGAAAATCAGTATTTTTTATGGGAAACCGGAAGGAAGTCTGGGATTATTACCAGGCAATGGATTATTTCGTATTTCCTTCCCGCTTTGAAGGGCTGCCGGGAACCGTGGTGGAGGCCCAGGCGGCGGGCCTTAAGTGCCTGATTTCGGACAGGATTACGCGGGAGGTTGGTTTTACGGATCTGGTGGCTTATAAAAATATTGATCTTCCGGCAAAGGACTGGGCGGAACAAATCCTGGACGGGGGTTCTTATGAAAGAGAAAATATGTGCCGGATCATCGCGGAAGCCGGTTTTGATGTGAGGGAACAGGCGAAGCGGATGGAACACTTTTATGTATCGGGGAAGATGGGCTGATCGATCAGGCGGGGGAATCGAATGGGTGTGAAGAAAAACAGCCCGGAAATGAGGTAGTACATGAAGAAAAAATTAATGTTAATCGTACCGATGCTTCATCAAGGTGGTTTTGAACGCGTCTGCGTAACGACGGCGCGGCTGCTGGAACCATATGCGGATGTATTTATCGTTATGTTTGATTCCAAAGATATTGCCTATGATATCAAAGGGCTGCATGTGACGGATCTGCATCTCGGCGTGAGGGAAGGGAAAGCCGGCAAGGTACTGAATGTTATTAAAAGAAGTCTTGCCGTCAGAAAGTTGAAAAAAGAGTGGGGGATCGATATCGCCTATAGCTTTGGCCCATCCGCCAATATGGTGAATGTATTTTCCAAATCGAAAGGGGAAGTCTGGACAGGCGTCCGAAGCTATATGGATATGGGGAATCCCCGGCTGATCCGGTTGTTTTCCCGATACTCGGACAGGGTATTATGCTGTTCGAAGAAGATCGAGGAGGAAATAACATCCCGATACCATTGTCGGAATGCGGTGACGTTATATAATCCTCTGGACGTGGAGGCTTTGAAACAAAATGCTGTCAGAGAAGGGATAAGGCTGCCCTGGGAGGATCGGGAGAATATCATTGTTTCCATGGGGAGGGAGGACGACGTAAAGGGCTTCTGGCATCTGTTGAAAAGTTTTTCCCTTGTACAAAAAGAAATTACCGACGCGAAGCTGATGATTATCGGAGAGGGGGAATTCGAAGAATACAGGACGCTGGCAAAAGAATTGGGCGTGGCAGATGAGGTTTATTTTACGGGAATGAAGAAAAATCCGTTCCCTTATCTGCATGAGGCCAGGGTTTATGTGCTGACTTCCTATAACGAAGGATTTCCGAATGCTTTGGTAGAGGCTATGGCCTTGGGCATTCCGGTAATTGCTACGGACTGTTTGACCGGCCCTGGGGAAATTCTGCGCAAAGGGGATTCTTCTTATGGCGTATTGATTCCGAACATGAGTCCGGTAAAAAACTTGAAACCTTCGGAAATAAGCGAAGAAGAAAAACGTCTGGCGGACGAAATCAAAAGGATGCTGACGGATCGGGAGTATCATGAAACATATAAAAAAGCTTCTGCGGAAAGGGCAGAAGATTTTTCCAATGCCGGTTATGTAGAACGTATAAGAAAATGGATCGGCAAATAAAACACGGGAAATCGCCCCAACATTCATTTAAAATGAATGCCGAGGCGGTTTCCCGTGTTTTATTTGCGCTTAGATTAGTAATATGGTAGACTATAGAAGTATATGCAGATGAGAAAAACATAAAAGAAATAAGATTGGGATGAAAGATAGGAATAGAAGAAAAATGAAGAAAACAATTATTGTTATGCCGGTGGCAAATGAAGAAACCACAATGGGAGGGATTATCGAGAAAATATTGGCGCTGCCCTATGATAATCTATATTTGTATCCGGTGATGGACAATTATTCCACGGACGGTACGCGAGCCATTATAGAGAAATATGAGAAGAAGACGGATAGGGTAAAACTTATATTTTATAAGGAATCCTACGGAGTGATTAGTTGTTATCTGGAGGGTTTCCGCCATGCCCTGAAAGACGGGGCGGAACGTGTGATCGAGATGGACGGGGGAGGCAGCCATTTGCCGGAGGAAATCCCGCGGTTTATAGAGAAATTGGACGAAGGGTATGATTGTGTCTGGGGTTCCCGCTTTGTGGAAGGAGGAGGTATCAGCCATCATCCCTTATACCGGAGAATATTGAGTTCCGGCGGAACGATTTTAGCTAATGTGGTGCTGGGAACGCGGCTGAAAGATATGACCAGCGGTTTTGAGGGCTTTCAAAGGTATGTGCTGGAAGACTTGAAGCTGGATCAGTTTTTATCCACAGGGCATATGTACCAGACGGAAATGCGGTATTATTGCAGGAATTACCGTACGGTAGAGGTTCCGATCCATTATGTAGGTTCGGAATCCAGTTTCCGCTTCCAAGTGGTAGCAGAGGCTTTGCGGATATTGTTCCAGCTGAAAAAGGCAGGGAAGACTATATACCGTGACAGCGGTAAAAGCACAACCGATAAGCAGCTTCCCGGCAAAAAAAAGTCTGGTAAAAAATAAAAAGGCATGGTTATCAGAATGAAACGTAAAATAGCATTTCATTTAAATTGTCTGGAGCAGGGGGGCGCGGAGCGGGTTGTATCCAATCTGGCAAACCGTTTTGCAAAAGAAGGCTATGAAGTTCTTCTTGCTACGGAATGGTATGGGGAAAATGAATTTCAGATCGACAGGGAAGTCCGCCGGGTACATGTAGGGCTTGGGGAAGGCGACGACAGGAAACCGCGTATCGCACAATTTTTCCTTCGGGTGAAATATTTAAGGGAGTTTATAAAAAAGGAACGGCCGGATATTTTGATTGCATTTGCCCAGAGGGCGAATTATCGTGCGCTTATGGCTGCGCCCGGCACAAAGATTCCGGTAATGATTTCCATTCGGACGGATCCCGTAGGGCATTATGACGCATTATCGGATAAAATACAGATCCCGCTTTTGTTTCCACGGGCAGCGGGCTGCGTGTTCCAGACGGAGGGGCAGCGGGAGTTTTTTGCTCCTTATCTGCAAAAGAATTCCAGAATCATATTAAATCCGATCCATGATAAATATATTGGAGTGACGGAACCGGAAAAAAGGAAAAAAGAAGTGGTTCAGTCCGGCAGACTGGTAGATTTTAAAAATCAGCCTATGCTTTTACAGGCTTTTATAGAGGTTCACAAGAAGCACCCTGATTACGTGCTGAAAATATACGGCGGAGATTCATTTGACGGAACGAAGGAGATACTGGAGTCCATCATTGAAAAGAACGAGGCCGGGGATTATATCAAATTGATGGGGGCCAGCGACTGTCTGGAGAAAGATCTGGTGGATGCGGCCGTATATGCGTTTTCTTCCGATTGGGAAGGGCTTCCCAATGCCCTTTTGGAAGCGATGGCGCTGGGGCTTCCCATTGTGGCTACGGACTGCCCCTGTGGAGGCCCGCGCACGGTGATGCAGGACGGGATAAGCGGGCTGATGGTGCCGATCAAAGATCCGAAAGCGATGGAAAATGGAATCAATAAATTGATCGAAGATCCGGAACTTGGCCGGAAACTTGGGAGAAATGCGAAAAAGATCGGTGAAATTGCCAACGGGACGGCTGTTTTTGAACAGTGGCAGGATTATATTGAAGAGATATGCGTAAAAAAAGGCGCGGGAAAGAGGTAGACATGTTTTCATACGGCGATTACAAAGAAATATTGAGGATTATTAAGTCCACAGGCCGACAGGCGAATTATGGGGATGCCCTGCATCGGGATCAGTTTATTATTATGCGCCATGATGTGGAATACAGCGTGGAAAGGGCATATGCTTTGGCAAAAGTGGAATCCAGCATGGATTTTACTTCCACTTTCTTTTTCCAATGGACAAACAATTCCTATAATCTGTTGTCCAGAAAGAACAGAGATTTGATTTGTGATATGCATGAGAGGGGTCAGAATATAGGGCTGCATTTTGCGTTGAACGGCATCACCGATATGCAGGAAGTGCGGAAGCAGATTGTAAAGGAGATGCATATGCTCAGCGAGATGCTCGGTTTTGAAATATCCGAGTTTTCGGTACACCGTCCTTCCCCATCCATTCTTGCGGAGAATATTAAGCTGCCGGGAATTATCAATGCCTATCAAGATGAATTTTTTACTTTTACGGAGAACGCTTCGGAAGACTCCAAGCTGGCGGTTAAATATATGTCCGATGCTAACCATATTTGGAGGTATGGCTATCCGGATGAGAAAAATATATTGGGACACGATAAGGTACAGATCCTGACCCATCCCTTTGCATGGACGAAAAAAGGGTATGACAATTATGGGAACTTTAAGAGCCTGGTAAAAGAAAAGTATATCGAGTTGATCGACAGTATTGACAACGAATGCAAGGATTTTGGGGAATATAAGGATAGTTTCCTTAGCGGATGTGAGTAGTATTTCTGATTACCTTAGCAATTTAAGTTCATGCCGTGGGTGTTTTTCCCGGGGATGGTTTGGGCTGTGGGGAGGCAGGGGTAGATACGTGGATTATGGATATAGCGGAGGGCGGTAAACGGTATGTGTGGAATATGCGGTTTTGTGTCAAAGAGGGAGATTAGCCTGACACAGTTAAAAGAAATGAACGATACAATGTACCATAGGGGGCCTGACGACAGCGGAGAGGAAATTTATGAGTTGCCCGGGGGGTATCGGGCGGGATTTGCCCAGAGACGGCTGTCTATTATGGATTTGTCCGCATTGGGACATCAGCCGATGCATTCGGATAACGGCCGGGTCAGCGTAGTGTTCAATGGGGAAATTTATAATTTTCAAGATATCAGGGAAGAGCTTTCCGATTATATGTTTCGTTCCAACTGCGACACGGAAGTGATTATCGCCGCCTATCTGAAGTGGGGCATTGATTGCGTGGAGCGGTTTGTGGGAATGTACGCGATCGCTTTGCTGGACCGGGAAAGCGGGGATGTGTATCTGGTGCGGGACTGCATTGGAAAAAAACCGGTGTATTACTGGCTGGACGGGGAAAATCTGGTTTTTGCATCGGAGCTGAAACCGATTATGGCATGTCCGGGTTTTCGGAAAAAAATAAGGAAGGATATATTATCCCGTTATTTGTACCAGCAATACATTAATGCGCCGGAAACGATTTTTGAAGATGTGTATAAATTGGAACCGGGGGCAGTTCTTACTTTTTCCGGCGGACAGGTAAGAACCCGGAAGTATTGGGATATCAAAGAGGTTTATCATAGAGGGAAGAAAAATCCGGTGGAGGATTATGCTCAGGCTAAGTCCGGGTTGAAAGAACGGTTGAAAAAGGCTACGGCATACCGGATGATTTCCGATGTGCCGCTGGGGGCTTTTTTAAGCGGAGGATATGATTCTTCCCTGATTACGGCTATTGCGCAGGAACATTCCAAAGAGCCGGTTAAGACATTTTCCATTGGATTTCATGAAGAAAAATATAATGAGGCGAAGTACGCAAAACAGGTGGCGGATTATTTGGGGACCGACCATACGGAACTGTATATTGATGAGAAGCAAATGTTCGGTCTCGTGGAAAGTATTCCGACATACTATGACGAGCCGTTTGCGGACAGTTCCCAGATTCCGTCCATGCTCGTAGCGGCGCTGGCAAGGGAGAAAGTGACGGTAGTCCTTTCCGGCGACGGAGGGGATGAGTTCTATTGCGGCTATAATATTTATGAAAATGTGGCTCAGGCACAGATGTTGGATGGTCTGGGCGGAATCGTCCATGGCGTCTGCAATTTTCCCCTTGTGCGCAGAACAGGGATAGGGGATAAACTACCTTTCCGTGTAAGAGTGATTGCGGAAAACCGCAACAGGGAAACGAAAACCCAGTTCGGAGCCAGCAATTATATCGTCAGGGCGCAGAAGATGGTTCGCAACGACGGAATGCAAAGGCATACAATGCCTTGCCATTACGAAACGGAAAGCGGCTACGGGGAGGACAGATGGCAGATTCGCCGGATGCTGCTGGATATGGATACTTATCTGCCCGGGGATATTCTTTGCAAAGTGGACAGGGCTTCCATGAAATATTCTTTAGAGGCCCGCTGTCCCATTCTGGATAAGGATGTGATGGAATATTCGTTCCGTATCCCCCATAGCTTTAAGTTCCATAAGGGGGATAAGAAACATATTTTAAAAGATATCGCCTATGATTATATTCCAAAAGAACTGCTGGACAGGCCGAAGGTAGGTTTTGGCGTACCTTTGGACAAATGGCTGCGGGGGCCGCTGAAAGAACAACTGTTAGATTACAGTGAAAAGGGATATCTGGAAAGACAGGGGATTTTCGACGCGGAATATGTGTCGGGGATGATAAGGGATTATATAAGAACCGGAGACGGCGGCCCGGCAACCGGGGCGAATTATTCCAAACTTTCATGGTCGTTTTTTATCTTTGAACAGTGGTATCAGCAATATTTGTAGGCCGCTTATGAGCGTTTCACAGAAATGCGCGCAAAAGGGATGGGATGGTTCATATGAAAAAGAAACATATTGCGATGTTCATCAGTTCCTTGAATAAAGGCGGTTCGGAACGGGTGCTTGTCAACCTTGCCGAGTACTTTTATTCCCGGGGATATGCGGTGACTATCGTTACCCAGTATAAAACGGAAAATGAGTATAAAATAAGCGATGGCATCCGTCGGATTTTTTCGGAAATTACGCAGGAGGAAATGGGAAATGGGAGGATCTCCAATTTTTTCCGGCGCTTTGCCAAGCTGCGGGGGATATGGAAAAAGGAAAGGCCGGATTTGATCCTTTCCTTTATCGGAAAGAATAATATGATGGCGATCATGACATCCCGTCTGTTGGATATTCCGGTAGTAGTGTCCGTGCGGGGGGAACCGGCGGAAGAATACTATTCTCCGCTGTTGAAAACAGCGGCCGGCTTTCTGTTCCGATTTGCGGCCGGCATCGTGTTTCCGGTAGAAAACAGCGCGGAATTTTTCCCGAAGGCGGTGAAAAAGAAGGCGGTCTGCCTGAAAAATCCCTTGAATCCGGCGTTTATCCGGGAGATATACGATGGAGAAAGGGAAAAACAGATCGTGGCGGTGGGCCGGGTGGACGCCAATAAAAACCATGAAATGATCATTCGGGCGTTTGCCGGGCTGGCGGAAGAATACCCGGATTACAGCCTTATCATATACGGCGAAGGAGAGCTGCGCCCGTCGCTGCTTCGGCTGGCGGAAGAGCTGGGATTGAAAGAGAGGATATTTTTGCCGGGAAGCGTGGCCGATGTGGCATCTGCGATTTATAGAGCTTCCTTTTTTGTATTATCGTCTTATTCGGAGGGAATGCCCAATACTCTCATAGAGGCTATGGCGCTGGGGATACCTTCGATTTCCACAGATTGCCCTTGCGGCGGCCCGGCGGAACTGATCGAAGACGGAGTGAACGGGTATTTAATCGAACCTGGAAATTGGAAAAAATTGCAAGATATCCTGCAAAAATTGATGGATGATCCTGATCTTGCAAAAAAAGTGGGGGGAAACGCTGCAAAAATCCAGGAAAAACTGAATCCTGATCGTATTAATAAAATGTGGGAAGACTATTTTTATAATTGGATGGGAAGATAAACTCTTTCCGGCGAGGTGCAAGGGGCGTAACAGATAATGACACGTAAACAGGTAATACAATCGATTATTTTCATAGCAGTGTTTTTATATCTTCTTATGACAGTGACATATATCATAAGGACGAACGGGGACGTTAAGGACAGATTTACCGGATTTTATGCCGAAAAAGACAATACGATCGATGTGGCCATGGTAGGTTCCAGCCCGGTTTATCCTTACTATGCCGCTCCGATGATGTGGGGGGAATATGGTTTCCGGGCATATCCTATTTCTACGAATCTGCAGAGGCCGGTAGCTGCGGTAGGGCTGCTGGAAGAGGTGAGAAAGACACAATCGCCCTCCCTTTATATCTTTGAGATGAGGATGTATACCGCAAGGGAGATGGATTTGACAAATAATATGGCATATACCAGAGGCGTGACGGATAATATGAAATATTCCTGGAACCGGATCAAGGTTATCAACGATATGGTGGAGGATGTTTCCGAAAGGCATACGTATTATTTTGATATTTTTAAATATCATTCCAACTGGAAAACCATGGTGCTGCCGGAGCAGATCGCATGTTTCCGGTATGAGAAAGCGGATGACCAGAAAGGGTATGTTATGACGGACGAAGTGGGTCCCTGCGAGGCAGTGGATACCTCCGGCATTACCGAAAGGCTTCCCATGCCGGAATTTCAGGAAGAATGCCTGAGACGGCTGCTGGATTATCTGGAAGAAAACGAGTTACAGGCTTTGTTTATTCTTTCCCCTACGGTAATGGAGGAAGAAAAGCAGAAGATGTACAATTATATTGGCGATATTGTGGAAGAACGCGGATATGAATTTTTAAATATGAATGATTATTATGAAGAAATCGGCCTGGACTTTTCTGCGGATTTCAGCGATTACGGCGGCCATGTGAATGCGGTGGGGGCGCAGAAGTGCACGGCGTTTTTAAGCAAATATATCGTAGATTATTATGGAATTGCGGACAGGCGGGGAGAAAAAGGATGCGAAAGCTGGGATGCGGCTTATTTGCAATGGCAGGAAGAGCTGGCGGAGGCGAAACAGACGATTGCCAGGCGAATTGAGGAAAAGGACTTTGCCGATGCGCCGGTGGAAGAGCCGGAATAAGAGAATGGCGCAAGGCTTAATGCGGCAAGGGATAAGGAGGACAGAATGTGCGGAATTGCGGGATTTTGTAATCTGAAGGGCGATTGGGAAGAAAATATCAGGAAAATGAACCGGAGGATGGCCCACAGGGGGCCGGATGGGGAAGGAATTCTGTCGTTAGAGGGAGGCCGTGTGGCTCTGGGGCACAGGCGGCTTTCTATTGTGGATTTATCTGCAAACGGCGCACAGCCCATGGAATCCCATAGCGGCAGGTATGCCATTGCTTATAACGGAGAAATTTACAATTATAAAAAAATAGCCGCTAAACTAATCGAAGAGAAAAAAGTGGCGGCGTTTCGGGGAAGTTCGGATACGGAGGTGCTGTTGGAAGCCATAGAAGCCTACGGGGTGGAAGAAGCCATTTCCATGTGTAAGGGTATGTTTGCCATTGCATTATACGATAAGAAAGAGCGGGAGCTGTTTCTTCTGCGTGATAGAGTGGGAGAAAAACCGCTCTATTATGGTTTCAGCAAGGAAGCTTTTGTGTTTGCTTCAGAAATTGGCTCCATTGCTGTGCTGGACGGTTTTGAAAATGCGGTCAATACGGAGGTGCTGGATATTTATTTTACCCATGGCTATATTCCTGCTCCTTATTCTATTTACAGGGATATTTATAAGCTGGAGCCGGGAACGGTGCTTCGGATCAAATGTCCTTATGAGAAAAAAGACATATCGGTTACAGCTTATTGGTCCATGAGGGAAGCGGCAAAGAAAGGGCAGGAGAACCTGTTCCAGGGGAGCCGGGCAGAGGCGGCGGAAGAACTGGAACGGTTGTTAAAGGAATCCATCAGGGAACAGATGATAGCGGATGTTCCGGTAGGAGCATTTCTATCGGCGGGGATCGACAGCAGCACCATTGTAGCACTTATGCAGTCTTTAAACAGCGGAAAGGTGAAAAGCTTTACGATCGGTATGACCGAGAAGGGATATAACGAAGCGGAAGCGGCAAAGGAAATAGCAAGACATCTTGGGACGGAACATACGGAGCTGTATATTACGGAGGAAGATGCAATAGCAGTGATTCCGGGTCTTGGTTATATGTTCGGGGAGCCCTTTGCGGATTCTTCCCAGATTCCCACCTATCTTGTAAGCAAGATGACGAGGGAGCATGTGACGGTGTCCCTTTCCGGGGACGGCGGGGACGAGCTGTTTTGCGGCTATACTTCCTATGAGTCGGTAGACCGCATCTGGAACAAAATGAAAGGCGTTCCTTACTGGATACGAAAACCTTGCAGCAGTTTGGTGTTGCGCAGCCCTTTGGTGAAAAATCCCATTTATCGGACGAAAGGAACTCTGCTGGGGGCGAAAGGGCCGGGGAGGCTCTATGAAATATCTTATGAAACGGATCCTCTGACGAGGCAGATCAGTAAAAACAATGTGTTCTGTCCTTATAAATACAATGAATTCCAGGAGGGATATCTGAAGGAAACAAATCATAATATCATGCTGATGGATATGCTGATGTATCACCCGGACGATATCCTCGTCAAAGTCGACAGGGCGGCTATGGCGGTTTCCCTGGAAACCCGGGTGCCAATGCTGGATAAGGACGTGGTGGAGTTTGCCTGGTCTCTTCCGATCGGCTATAAGAGGGAGGGTAAGATTGGGAAACAAGTATTGCGCGACGTGCTTTATAAGTATGTGCCGAAGGAGATGATGGAGCGGCCGAAGAAGGGATTCAGCATTCCGATCGACAAATGGCTGTTGAAGCCCGGGCTGAGGGAATGGGCGGAAGATTTGATTGACAGGGATACGTTGAAACGGCAGGGGATGCTGGATCCGGACGTGGTATGGAAGATTTGGGAGGACTTTACGGAGAGGGGGATTTGGCGGATTCAGATCTGGTTTATTTTGATGTTCCAGGAATGGGGGTTGCTGTAAAATGAATATTATACGAATGTCAGGGGGGATCGGCAATCAGATGTTTCAATACGCGCTCTATCTGAAGCTGGTTTCGCTGGGAAAAGAGGTAAAATTTGACGATGTGACGGAATATGAGCTAGACAATGCACGGCCTATTATGCTTTCGGTGTTCGGCATCGATTATCCGAAAGCGTCCCGGGAAGAATTGGTTGAACTCACAGATGCATCCATGGACTTTTTGAGCCGCGTGCGCCGCAAGATATTCGGAAGGAAGAGCGGGGAATATCACGAAGCTTCTGCGGACTATGACGAAACGGTGCTGGAAAAAGAACATGCTTATTTATGCGGATGCTTTCAGAGCGAACGGTATTTTAAAGACATTGAATATGAAGTGAGGGAAGCGTACCGTTTTCGGAATGTTGTGGTTCCTGAGGAAATACGGGGCGGGATAGAAACTTATGAGAGGCAGATCGGGGAAAGCCTGTCTGTCAGCATACATATCCGGCGGGGGGATTACCTGGATGCTGCGGACGTGTACGGGGGGATCTGCACCGACGCCTATTATAACCAGGCGATCCGGTATATGATAAAAAAATATGAGAACCCCAGTTTTTTTGTTTTTACCAACGATACTTTCTGGGCGGAAAAATGGTGTGAGGTAAGGGAACGTGAGACGGGGAAAAGATTTACGGTGATCAAAGGAACGGATGAAGAGACGGGCTATATTGATCTTATGTTGATGAGCCGTTGCAAGGCCCATATTATTGCCAACAGCAGTTTTAGCTGGTGGGGGGCATGGTTGGATGCATCCCCCGACAAATGCGTGGTTGCTCCGGTCAAATGGATCAACACTCGGGAGTGCCGCGATATTTATACGGAGGATATGGTGAGAATTGGTTCAAATGGAAAAATTAGTTTCAGTAATTGTAGCAGTCTATAATATAGAAGAATATTTGCCCCGCTGTGTGGATTCCATTCTGGCGCAGACATATAGGAACCTGGAGATTATTCTGGTGGACGACGGATCGAAGGACCAGTCCGGCAGTATATGCGATTCCTATGCGGAAAAAGACCGTCGAATCAAGGTGATCCATAAAAAGAACGGCGGTTTGTCCGATGCGAGAAATGCGGGGATGGATGCTGCAACGGGGGAATATATCGGTTTTGTGGACGGGGACGACTGGATCGAGCCGGATATGTACCGGGCTATGTACTTCGCCTGCGAAAAAGAAAAAGCCCAGGCCGCGGTCTGCCGTTATAAGCAGATAACGAAATCAGGCATTATTGACGGCTCGGCAGGAAATAGTGTATCCTTATCAAGAGATGAAGCGCTGGAAATATATGTATGCGGTGACGAACGGTATTTGATTTACAATTCTGTGTGGAGCAAATTGTTTGCGAGGGATTTGGTGGAGGGCATGCGTTTTCCGGTGGGGAAAAACTCGGAAGATATTATGTTTACCACAAGAGCCTTTTGCCGGATGGAACGGCTCGTATATTTGGACGAAGCGTATTATAATTATGTGCTGGACCGGGAAGGAAGCATTATGAATGAAAAAGCCGGGGAGCGGAGGCTTAAGGATGAAATTCCCTTCTGGCAGGAGCAGATCGCTTATTTCAGGGAGGCCGGAATGCCGGATCTGTCGGATAAAGCGGCCTATCATTTTTACCGGCGTCTGTTATTTTATTATATTGATTTTATGGAAAATAAGAAAACCAGGATATTTGCGGATCAAATTGTCGGGCTGCTGCGGGCGGACAGGGAGAAAATCCGCGGGATATATCACAAGGACTATGTGGCGATGGGGGACAGGGCGCGGATGAAACTGGCGCTGCTGCTGCCAGGAGCATATTACCGCGTAGTGAAAATTTATGACCGGTATGTGATTCCGCTGCGAAGCAAAAAATAGGAAACGGATGAGGAGAGGATTTACCTTTTATGAGCGAATATAAAAACGGAAAATTACAGCTTCCGAATGTTACATTGGCAGCTATGGACAGCGTCAGGGTAAGAGCATCGGTAAAGGCTTTGGAATATAGCATGAAGGATATCGATTTTGGGGAAGTGCTGATCATTACCCATAGAAAGCCGCTTTTTCTGCCGAAAGGAATCCAGTACCGGCATATCGGCAAGCTGAAAAATATAGATGCTTTTAATTACAATATGATCTATAAAATCCACGAATATATCCATACGGACTATATGCTGCTGGTGCATTATGATGGCTTTGTGGTGAACCCGGATATGTGGAGGGATGAATTTCTGGATTATGATTATATCGGTTCGCCGTTTCCGCTGCCGAAGGATGATTTTTCTTATCGGGATGCGGGCGGGAATATCTGCAGGGTGGGAAACAGCGTATCTATAAGGAGCAAACGGCTGCTGGAGTTTCCGACAAAGGCGGGAATTCCTTTTGAAGCGGATCACGGGTTTTTTAATGAAGACGGATTTATCTGCTGCAAGAACAGGCATTTGTTCGAAGCGGAGGGAATGAGATATGCGCCGCTGGAGGTGGCGAAATATTTCGGACATGAATCCATGATACCGGAAGTGGAGGGAATACGCCCTTTTGTATTCCATAAATGGGCGGGAACCAATAAAGAATACCCTAAGTTTTATTGACAGGAGAGGAGCAGGGATGGTTTACGATAGCTTTCAGTTTTTTAACGAGTTAGACATCTTGCTTTTGAGGATGCATATTTTAAATGATGTGGTGGATAAATTTGTGATCAGCGAATCCACAGTTACATTTTCGGGAGACGCTAAACCACTTTATTATGAAGAAAATAAGGAGATGTTTCAGGAATTTGAACATAAGATTATTCATAATGTAGTGGACGATACGCCGATGGACTGCAACGCTTTTATGCGGGACCATCATCAGAAATGCGCGGTGGCAAGAGGGCTGAAAGGATGCAGACCGGACGATATCGTGATTTTCAGCGATGTGGATGAGATTCCCAACCCGGAGACGCTGAAAAAGTTGCTGCCGGAAGTGGAAGAGGGAAAGATTTATATGCTGGCCCAGCGGCTTTTTTACTGCTATCTCGATATGGAGGAGGTGTCCGGGAGGCTGCTTTCGGTAACGGGAGAGTTTGAAGGAGTGGAGAAGCCTATGTGGCTGGGAACGAAGATATGCCGTTACAGCATGTTGGACAAGTATACGACGGAAGAACTGAGGAATAAAGAGCAGAAAGAGGTCGGAGTGCGGGTGCCGGACGGCGGATGGCATTTCAGCTATATGGGAGGCGGCAGGAACCAGTCGGTGGAAGACAGGGTGAAATATAAGATAAAGAGCGCGGCACATCAGGAATATAACAATCGCTCCACGCTGTCAAAAGTAAGAAAGAATATTAAGAATCACCAGGACATTTTCGGCAGGGATGCTCAGATGGTACAGGTAAAAATCGACGAGACTTTTCCGGCATATTTGAGGGAGAACATTGACAAATACCAATATTTGCTCTATCGGAAGCCAAAGTGGTATGAATTTTGGAAATAGAAACTGCTGCAGACGATAGTGTATAGGAAAAGGAATCATATGATCGGAACGGAATTTATAAAAGGGCAGGGTTTGGGAAACCAGTTATTCTGTTATGTATCGGCGAGGTGCATCGCTATGGACCTTGGATATGAATTCGGCACGGTGGGCCAGGAGTGGCTGGCGGTAAATATCCATAGCCGGAAGGGTATGTATTTTATGGATATGGAACTTGGCACGCCGATAAGGGATAAAGAAAAGTACCGGATCTATCAGGAAAAGGAAAGCAGGATATTCCGGAAAAACAGCGTTCACGATATGACCCATGGATGCTATGTGGCGGATGCGGATGAGGGAATTTATAAAATAGAAGATGACACGTTGATTTACGGAAATTTGCAGGCGGAACAATATTTTCTCTCCCATAAGAGGGAAATCAGGGAATGGCTGAAAGTAAAAAAGGAATACGACAGTTATGAATATACAAGGGACAACCTCTGTGTAATCAATGTACGGGGCGGAGAATATGCGGATGACCATGCGCTCTTCCTGCGCAGGAAATATTGGCTGGATGCTATGAGAAATATGCGGAATATTCGGCCGGATATGGAATTCAAGATCGTCACAGACGATGAAAAGGCGGCACAGCGCATGCTGCCCGGGATCGAGGTGAGCCATGGTGACCTGGCAAAAGATTATGTAACGCTGAAAAACGCCAGGTATTTGATTCTCTCCAATTCTTCCTTTGCCTTTTTTCCGGCTTTCACCAGCGAGACGGTGGAAATGGTGATTGCTCCGAAATACTGGGCCAGGCATAATGTATCGGATGGCTACTGGGCTTCCGGGCAGAATATTTATGAGGGCTTTTTGTATCAGGACAGGGACGGCAAACTTTTAGATGCGGAGCAATGCCGGCGGGAATGGGAGGCATATAAAGAAAGGGGAGGCCTGGAAACCGGGGGTAACAATTACACGGAAAGAGAGATCGGAATCAGAAAGAAAAAGGATAGGATTTTGTACTGGACGGATAAGGTGAGGAACCGATTGAGAATCCGGGGATAGATAAAAAGGAGTGTTACACTGTTATGGTAAAGGTATCCATCTGTATTCCGGCCTATAATAATGAGCAGTCGGTAAGAAGATTGCTGGCGTCGGTGGAAAAACAGATATTTCAGGATTATGAAGTCATTATTACGGACGATTCCACCGGAGACGGAATAGGGAAGCTGGCGGAAGAAAAAGATTATGTAAAATATTATAAAAATCCGGTTCCCCTTGGTGCAGCGGCCAACTGGAATGAAGCGGTTGGAAAAAGCGGCGGCGAGTATGTGAAGATCATGCATCACGACGACTGGTTTACGGATGAAAACAGTTTGGGAGCTTTTGTGGACATGCTGGAACAACATCCTGAAGCGGATCTTGCGTTTTCAGGAAGCCGCCAGGAAGAGGCGGAGAGAAGCTATGACCGCTCCATATCCGCCGATGATGCTGCTTTGATCAGGGAGGACTACCGGAATCTGTTTCTCGGAAATACCATAGGAGCGCCAAGTGCGGTAATAGTGCGAAGGAGCGCGCTGCGGACAGAAGAAATTGTTTATGACGAAAAACTGACCTGGCTCGTGGACATGGAATACTATATGCATATTCTAAAGGGGAACCCTCGGTTTGTATATACGGAAAAACCTTTGATTTCAATAGGAATCGATGCGGGGCAGCTGACCGAAACATGCCGTGATAATAAAGAATTGAATGCTTTTGAATATGGTTATATATGCAGGAAATATCAGTTGGAGAAGAAAGAGGAGTACCGGAGAAAACTGGCTGTTATACTGGCAGATGCCAAAAAGAGCGGACAGGAGGCGGAAAGTTATGGAATCCGCAGTGAGGAATACCGGAAAATAAAGAGAGAGAAGCTGTTAAGCGCTATTCGGTGGAAAATAACTCATCTGTTCAATGAAAAGAATATCCGGTTTCTTCTGGTTATCTTGTTTATATTGAGTCTGCTTCCTTTATTATGGCTTGCGCCGGTCAATCATGCTACCGGCGATGACTTTGGCTACGGAAGGCTGACGCGTGAAGCATGGGTGCAGACACATTCCATAGCAGAGGTGGCAAAGGCGGCGGGAAGAACAGTACGGGATTATTACTATGGATGGCAGGGAACATGGTTGTCAGTTTTTCTTTTTTCCCTTCAACCCGAAGTTTTTTTGCCGGAAGGAGGGTATATCATTGTTCCATTCCTTATGCTGGCGCTGTGGATGGGATCAACATGGATTTTATGCCGCTATTTGCTGGTGAAAAAAGCAGGGTTTTCGAACATATCCTTTGTAATATTGTACGTATTGTTCGCTATGGCGGGCATCCAATTTGTGCCGAAACCGAAATCGGCTGTTTTCTGGTATAATGGAACCGCCCACTATATCGTTCCTTATGCCATTGCATTGCTGGGCATATATTTTTATTTTCGTTTTGTAGATATGAAAAAAGGACTGGGGGTTGGGAGCTATGTGGGGCTGTCCGTCTGTCTGGCATTGCTGGGCGGCGGTAATTACCAGGCGGCGCTGTTGGCACCAGGTGTTATTCTGCTGCTGGCATTCTGCCGGTGGAAGGAGAAGAGAAAGCGAGGCCGGGTTTTGCTATGCATTTTTCCGCTGTTATTAGAGATGGCCGGACTGGTGGTCAGTATGAAGGCCCCTGGCAATAAAGTGCGGGGAGGCGCGGATTTTGGCATGGATATTTCGCTGGCCGTGGAGACCGTGGTATCTTGTTTTGTAAGAGGGGCGGTTCAGGCATGGGAATATACACAGAAACATCCCCTCCTTCTGCTGCTTTTTGCGGCCGCAGCGGTTGTACTCTGGCATATGCCGGAAGAAAACAGAGAAAAATGGGGATATCCTCATCCCTGGCTTTTCGCAATATTATCCTATTGCGTGTACTGTTCTATGTTTGCCCCGGAGATATATGCCGGTGTAGAAGTGTCTGGCGGCGTGTATAATATGAATTATTATATATTTTTGTTTATGGCGTTTGGCAATATGATATATATAGCGGGGGCGCTCAGGAACCGGTTGGCATGCCGGGGCGGGAATTCGAGTCCCGCAGGAAGGAGACTGCTGTTGGGTGCTGCGCTTTTGGCCATAGTATATCTTTATATTTGTAAAGGGGATTTGAAGTCCACACTGGCTTATTGTTCGCTGGAATATATCACGAGCGGCCAGGCGGCAGATTTTAAAGCGCAGATGGAACTGCAAAATTCGGTGCTTTTGGACGATGATGTAAAAGATGTGGTTCTTCCGATGATTAATGACGACCAGGGGCCGCTAATGCATATGCCTTTGACGGAAAACCCCGATGAGTGGACGAACATGGTGACAAGACTGTATTATAACAAGAACAGCGTAGTTGCCATACCAAGAGAGGTATGGCAGGAGTTGCAGGGGAGATGAGCGTGGAAAAAGGAACGGAAAAGAGAAAGTTTCATATTGACAGAATCGGTATCTGGCTGCTGTATTTGAGCGTTACGCTGGAAATCATCCTTGTGATTGTGGATAAAAGCAACTATATCAATCCTATCGAGGGCCAGTTATTCCGTGTTACGTTTCTTCTGGCGGCCGGGAAGATACTGTGTACCAAATATTCCATAAAGGAATGGGCTGTTCTGATGCTGTTTGGTATTCTGGGGATAGTATCCTATAAAGCCACAGGCCGGAATGAAATACTGCGCATTGTTGCATTTATTGCCGCGTGTAAAGGAACGGATGTGAAAAAACTGTTGAAATATGTTTTTTATACAACGGCGTTTGGCTGCCTTCTGCTTGTGGTTTTATCGATTTCCGGTATTTATGGCGGTCTGGCTTTGGAGGCTGATTTCGGGAGAGGATATACACAGGTCAGATATTGTTTCGGGCTGGGGCACCCCAATGCGCTTCATTGTATGTTTATGATGCTGGTATTGTTGGGGCTTTATCTGTATAATGAGAAAATGAAGTGGTATGCTTATGTTATATTATTTGCCATGAATTATGCGTTGTATCTTTTGACGGATTCGAATACAGGGATGCTGATTACTTTGTGCGGGATTTTGGGCAGCGGCGTGATACATTACTGGAAAGGGCTGGAAGGAAAAAAATGGATTTATCTGGCGGGGGCTTTGGTCTTTCTGTTCTGTGTAGGCTTTTCGGTATTGGCAGCGGACAAAGAATTTGCCAAGCCGGATTATGTTATTTACCAGTTTCGAAATCCCTTGATTGCCGAGGTGGAGCTTCATTTAAACGGACGGATCCGGGATCTGTATTTCGGATCGGCTCTTTGCCATGGGACAGCTGCTACTTGGTCGCTATTTTCCCAATCTATGAATGACCATTATTTTGATATGGGATTGGTCAGGGTATTTTATTGGTATGGTATCGTGCCAGGGATTGTGTTTGTGGCTTCCAACATATGGCTGATCTGGCGGTTTTATAAAAACAGGGACGGCATGGGACTTGTTATGCTGGCAGTGCTTTCCGTTTATACGGTAGTCGAGGCGCATCTTGTTTCCGTATATATCGGGAGGAATTATCTGCTGTTTTTGACAGGAATGTATGCCGTCGGTATGCCAGGGGGGTATTCCGGTGGTGATAAAGAAAGATATATATGGTCGATACCCATGTTTTTTTTAAAAGCGGAGAAATGACGGAGCGGGAAGAGTTATGAAACAGAAGAACAAGATTATAGAAGTATATGGCTTATGGTTTGCAGATTTAGTCAGTATTCTGGCGGCATTTATTATAGCTACCTATATCCGTTTCGGAAATTTCCGGGATATGGGCGATAAAAGCGTACATTTTCTCGTATGTCTGTGCCTGATGCTTTTTTGTACGATGTACAGTTTCTTTTTTGACTGGAATAGGAATTTTCTTAGAAGAAGCATGTGGAAAGAAGGGATGGCTGTTCTTCAGTATAATGCGATTATGCTTCTGGTGGTGAATCTGCTGATGACAATGATGAAGTGGGCGGACGTATTTTCCAGGCTGGTGTTGATGTATTTTCTTATCCTGAATATACTGCTGTCTTTCCTGATTCATATGATCATAAAAAAGGCGATGCATACCTATTACTCCTCAGGACAGAATGTGGTTAAGGTATTGGTAGTGACACAGAGCAATCTGATTGACGAGACGCTGGACCGGCTGGAGAAGGATCTGGATATTTTTTATCAGATCGTCGCCCTGGCCTGTGTGGACTATAATATGGAAGGGAAAAAGATCAGAAATATTCCGGTCGTGGCAGGGAAAGAGGATTTGATCGAAGTGGCTACCCAGATGGCATTGGATGAGGCGTTTTTAAATCTTCCAGGGATCTCCCAGAGCAGCATGGAAAATATTATCCGCGGCTTTGAAGAAATGGGAGTGGACTGCCACTACAGCCTGGAACTGCCGGGAGGGGATTCTAACCGCAGCAAAGTGGAAAGCTTCGGCAATTATACGGTGATTACGTATACCAGATTCCAAAGCAGTTATAAGAGGATGATGATCAAAAGAGTCATGGATATTGCAGGAGGGCTGGTAGGAATGTTTATTACTCTCCTGTTCCTTCCTTTTGTGGCGATTGCTGTTAAACTGGATTCCAAGGGGCCGGTATTTTTTTCCCAGATCAGGATAGGGAGGAACGGAAGGCGGTTTAAAATTTATAAATTCCGTTCTATGTATATTGATGCGGAGGAGAGAAAAAAGGAACTGGAAGCAAAGAACGAGATGCAGGGCCTGATGTTCAAGATCGAAAATGACCCCAGGATTACAAAGGTAGGAGCGTTTTTGAGGAAGACGAGCATCGACGAGCTGCCGCAATTTTATAACGTGTTTAAAGGGGATATGAGTCTGGTGGGAACAAGGCCGCCTACGGCGGATGAGTTTGAAAAATATAATCAGTATTACCGCAGAAGGATCAGTATGACGCCAGGGCTGACGGGAATGTGGCAGGTGAGCGGGCGAAGCAATATTGAGGACTTTGATGATGTGGTAAAATACGACCTGGAGTACATCGACAACTGGTCTCTGCGTCTGGACATTAAGATTCTGTTCCAGACAGTAGGCGTGGTATTGTTTGGAAGAGGAGCGAAATAATGAATCTTGTGATCGACTGTTTTAAACTCGTGAAAGGTGCGGGAAAGAGCATAGGCATTTATAATCTGGCGAAAAGCGTGACGGAACATCTGGGGGAGAGAGCATTGGCGCTGGAGGAGGAAAAACCCTCTGCAAAAAGGAAAGACGGCAAGGCCTCCCATACGGTGATCGTATTTGGAAACGCTCATAACCGGCCGGAGTTTGACGTGCCTGGCGTGACTTTCGTGGAAATGAAGGGGAATCCGCTGAATAAGATATACTGCGTCCTTTGGGAACTTTTTCTGGTGAAAAAATATGCAAAAAGATACCAGGCGGACCGCGTATTGTTTCCCCGCGGATACCGGCCGATTGGAAGGAAAGGAAGCCTTGGGAGGTGCAAGGGAGGACGGAAGATCAAAGATACGGTCATTATCCACGATTTGATTCCCTTTTATTATGATAAGCATTATCCCGGTTTTTTTCATAAGATGGAAAATGCTTATATTATGTACCGTTTGAAAGTGTCTATGAGAAAAGCGGATAGCATTATTACCATTTCGGAATATTCCAAAGAGGATATTATGGACAAGGTTCCGGGCTGTGGAAAGAAAATAAAGGTAATCCATAACGGGATGAACGATGTCTCCTTTGAGCCGGAACAGGATAAAGGCTATGTGCCGGGAGGCGCTCCAAAGAAAGAAAAGCAAGAGTATATTGTGGCAATGACCTCAGGGCTTCCGCATAAAAATGCCAGAGGCGTGTTGAGGGCTTATGAAGCGTACCGCAGGAAGGCGGACAGGCCGCTGGATCTTAGAGTCATCGGGATAGAGGATACTTCTTTTTATAAAGAAATGGATGCGGAAGCGGCCTCCCATGTAAAATGTGATAAATTTTTCCAGGCATTCGATGAGATGTGCAGGGTTATTTCGGGAGCAAAGGCGTACTTGTTTTTATCTTATATGGAGGGGTTCGGCTTTCCGCCCCTGGAGGCGATGCAGCTGGGAGTTCCCGTCGTCTGCTCCGACCGGGCTTCCCTGCCGGAAGTGGTGGCCGATGCCGGAGTTCTGGTGGATCCCGATGATCTGGAAGGGGTGGTTCTTGCGCTGCTTAAGGTTACGGAACAGGAAGAGTTCAGGAAAGAGCTGATCGAAAAAGGTTATGGAAATATCGGGCGTTTTTCCTGGGAAAGCAGAACGGATCTGTATTGGAAGGAACTGATGAATGGGTAGATTATTTATATATGATAACTCTAATTTTATAGATTTTCCTATTGGCGGGCAGGTGACAAGCATCGGCAATTTCCTCCGCTATATTTGCGAGGATCATCCGGAGCGCACGGACGCTGTTACGCTTGTGGGAGTGACGGTCTGTCCGGAGGAAGTGGGAAAAAGGAAAAAAATCAGCCTTTATGGGAGGCAGATTGATTTCCTGCCGGTAGCGGCTGCGGAGAGGGATCTTGGGAATACCACCCGTTCCCTTCGGATGATGTATGCGAAGGGGCTTTTAAAATATGGGAAAATGCTGGGCATTACGAAAAAGGACTGCAATTATTTCCATGCGCCGGAAGCTTATGGAGTGATAAAACTTTTCTGCCCGAAAGCAGCCTGCGTTATTTTTTCCCACGGCAGTTATTTCAATATGGAGCGGGGGTTTCGCTTTTTTCAGAAGAATCTGCTGGTCAAAAAAGGGTTTGTGGCTTATTTGAAGTGGATATTAAAAAATGCGGATATGATTTTTCTGCTGGATAAGGACAGCCTGAGGGATTACGCACCTTATAATTCCAATCTGGTGCAGGCGGGCAATTCCGTAATATGCCCGGAACTGCCGGAAGAAAGGCATGTGTTAGAGGGCGGTAAGGTAAGAGAGATCCTTTTTGTAGGCCGTCTGTCCAAAGACAAGCGGGTGGAGCCAATCATCCAGGCCGTACTTGGCGGAGAGGAAAGTTTCGGGGAACTGAACCTGACGATTGTGGGAGACGGGGAAGAGCATCATAACCTGATCCAATATGAAGGGAGAAATATTCATTTTGCGGGGGCGGTAACGCCAAAAGCGGTAAAAGAGTATATGAAAAAGGCGGATATCCTCGTAATGAATTCCGCTTTTGAAGGAATTCCCATGACGATTCTGGAAGCGATCAGCTACGGGCTTCCGGTGGTCAGCACGAATGTGGGAGGGATTGGCCAGGTGCTTCGTTTTGGCCAGGATTCGGAGGAGACGGACGGAACGGCGGAGGGTATTTTGGAAGCGGTGAAACGTATCAATGCTTGCTATGATACGTATTCCCGCAATGCGTATAAAAATTCCAAAGATTATGATTATCGCAGGGTAAATCAAAAGGTTTATGGTCTGCTTTGCAGCTATTGGACGCCGGAGGGCGGCTTATGAGAAAAGAAGGATATAAAATCAGCGTTATTGTACCTGTTTATAATAAAGAAAAATACCTTTGCCAGTGTATTGACAGCATTTTAGGGCAGACATATTCCGATCTGGATGTAGTGCTGGTGGACGACGGATCTACCGACGGCAGCGGAGAGATTTGCGACAGATACGCAAAGCAGGATAAAAGAGTCCGGGTGATTCATCAGAAAAATGCGGGTTCCACGGCGGCGGTGCTAAGAGGGCTGGAAGAGGCGGAAGGAACATATTATGTCTTTATCGACAGCGATGATTATGTCAGCAAAGAAATGCTGAAAGAGATGGCCGAACATCTTCGGGGACAGAAAGGAGAGATCGTCTGCTGTAATTATGTGCTGGAAAAGCAGAAGGAAACAGTTCCCGTGGTTCAGGGGCTTGCCCCGGGGATTTATGAGGGAGAACGGCTGGAACGGGAGGTAAAAGCCGGGCTGGCTGGCAGCGAGAACAGAAAAATACCGATGTCCCGCTGTATGAAACTTTGCGAAAAATCCATCTTTGACGGAAATGAGAAATACTATGACACAAAAATCCGCATGGGGGACGATTTTAATCTGATGTTTCCGGCATTATTGAACTGCAGCAGAATCGTGGTGATGGAACAGGCTTTGTTTTACCATTATCGGTATGTGGAGGATTCCATCGTCCATAGTTATGACCCGCGTATGGAAGAGAGCGTGGAGCGGTGGTATGCATGTGCCCTCCGGGCGGCCGGGGATAAAGGGATGGCCGGTGGAGAGGAAAAATTGTTAAGGGAATATGTTTATATGATGATTCTCGTTATGAAGAACGAATTGAGGAACCCGGATAAAAATTATATAGGGAAAATAAGAGATATTTTTTCAAAGCCGGAAGTGCGGGAAAGAATAGACAGGACGCCGGTTCGGATCGGAAACAGGGCGAATAAACTTCTGTATGCGGGAATGAAACATCCCGGCAGACTTCGTTTGTCCATCCTGCGGTTTATTATGAATACTTACGATCGGGCACGGTAAAAGCGAAAGGAATGAAAATGGACAGGAAGAGACAATTAGTGATGTATCTGCATGGAGGGAGCGGGAATCATGGCTGCGAAGCAATCGTAAACGGTACCTGCCGTATGACAGAAGGAATACCGAAGCTCCTTGTCACAAACAGTGAAGAAGAAGACAGATTCTATTCCCTCGCTCCTCTTTGTGATATTTTACAGGAAAATAAAATTGCGGAACATTTTTTTGCCCATGTATGCTATTATGTATGGCGGGCTGTTTTTCATGATCCGGAATCTTTTATGAGATATCGTTTCCGCCGCGTACTCGGAAAAAAACTGCAGCCGTTGTATGTGTCCGTGGGCGGGGATATGTATTGCTATGATATTTCAAAGAAGGAGGCGATTCTCGCCAACCGTACTTTTTGCAAAGCGGGGGCAAAAACGGTTTTATGGGGATGTTCGATCGAACCGGAGCTTTTGAAAGAACCGGAGATGGTCGAAGATATGAAACGTTATGCGCTGATTACGCCCAGGGAGTCCATCACGGAAAAAGCTTTAAGGGATGCAGGGATTGTGGAGAATGTGAAATACTTTCCGGATCCGGCGTTTTTCCTTCAACCGGAGGAGACGGAACTGCCTGAGGGCTTTGTGGCAGACCGGACGATAGGTATCAATGTCAGCCCGATGATCGTAAGGCACGAAAAGGTAGAGGGGATTACGGTGGAGAATTATCGCAGATTGATAGATCATATCCTAAAGGATACGGATAACAGCGTGGCGTTGATTCCCCATGTCATGTGGAAGAATAATGACGACCGGCTGGCGCTGAAAGAGCTTTACCAGGGATATGAGAAGAATGAAAGAGTTGTTCTGTTTCCGGATATGTCCTGCCGGAAGTTGAAATATGTGATTTCAAAGTGCAGGGCTTTTATCGGTGCCAGGACACATGCGACGATCGCCGCTTATTCCAGCTGCGTACCTACTCTGGTGGTAGGATATTCGGTAAAGGCGCGTGGTATCGCCAGAGATCTGTTCGGGGAAGAAGAACATTATGTTCTGCCGGTGCAGGAACTGGAGAAAGAAGGACAGCTGATCGGCGCCTATGGCTGGATAATGGACAGAGAAGAGGAGATTCGGAAGAGATTGGAACGGATGATGCCGGGCTATTGCGCCAGGGCCGGAGAAGCAGGAGAAGAAATCAGAAAGTTATGGAAAAAGGAAACAGAAAGACAGTAAGCGTCATTGTACCTGTGTATAACGGAGAACGTGATTTAGAGCGGTGCATGGAGAGCATTCTTGGACAGACATGGGAAACTATGGAAATTCTGTTGATAAACGACGGTTCCACGGATAGAAGCGCGGAAATCTGCGATGAGTTTTCCCGGAAGGATGGAAGGGTAAAGGCAGTTCATACGGAAAACAGAGGAGTATCTTCGGCAAGGAATCTGGGGCTGGAGATATGCGAAGGAGACTATATCACTTTTGTGGATGCGGATGATCTGCTGGCGGCGGATATGGTGGAACACCTGGCAGGGCTTCTGGAAACAACGGGCTGTGATGTGGCGGGCTGCGATTTTCAGGAGTTTCGGCCGGCAGATTTCGAAAAGGAACAAAACCGCGGCCTGCAGACACCGATGCAGGCGCAGACAGAGAAAGAAGTGCAGATTTGTTTGCGGCAAACCGAGATACTGTCAGGATTGGAATTCATGGAAAAAGGAATTCTGAAAAGTGATACCAGATGCTGGAGCAAGATTTACCGGAGAGAGTCCATAGGCGGCATTCGCTTTGCTGAAGGGCTGGCGATCGGAGAGGATATGCTGTTTTTGCTGGATCTGGCAAAGATGGGGAAGAAATTTGCACGGAGCGGTTATAAAGGATATGGCTATTGCATCAACGGCGGAGGAGCTATGATGCATCGATTCCGGGACAGTTATATGGATCAGATTACATGTTGGGAGAAAGCCATGCCGGTGCTGGTATCGGCCGATCCGGGGCTTGCGGACAAAGCAGAGGCCGTCCTGCTCGTGTCGGCAATGCTGGTGGTCGGCAAGCTGGCCGGGCTGACTGGCAGGGAACGGAAGGAAAAGCGGGCATACACGGAAAAGTGTCTCCGTGTTGTCAGGGAATACGGAAGCCATAAAGGTGCCTTTCGGGAGTTGGACAGAGGATACCGGATCAAGGTTCTTGTGTACCGCTACATGCCGGAAATATATATGAGATTGTATGGGTATGCTTTTCAAAAGTATAGAAAAAAATAAGAGGAAGTCTTGCAGACTAAAACCGGAAAGACGGGGAAAGACGCAGGAAAATTATGGGAAGAGTAAGATATGCAGCAAAAAATATAGCCTTCGGGTGGATGGGAAATGTCATTACCCTGTTTCTTGGGGCGGCACTCCGCCAGGTATTTATCAACCGCCTGGGGGATACGCTGCTTGGAATCAGCGACTATTATACGAGTATCCTTACGGTACTGTCTCTGGCAGAACTCGGGATCAGCACCGCATTTAACTATAGCTTGTACGGACCGGTGGCTCGAAACGAGGTAGAAAAAGTCAAATCTTATATGAAGTTGTATAAAAAGGCTTACCGGGGAATCGCGGCGGCAATCGCCGTGATCGGCCTGGCGATCGCGCCTTTTTTGAAATATCTGATCAAGGATCCGGGCAGCGTTTCCTTGAGGGATATTACTATTTGCTATTTTATTGTATTATTTAATACGGTAAGCAGTTATTTTGTGGCTTATAAGTATAGCCTGGCAAATGCTCAGCAGAAAAACTACATTGAAACAAATGTGATTACGATCACAAAAACAATTACCATATCCCTGCAAATCGCAGGACTTTATTTCTTTCCCAATTTTTATCTGTATTTGGTTACGGCTGTGGCGATCGAACTGATACAGAAGGTCTTTGTCAGTTTGTATTTGGATAAACTGTATCCTTATCTGAAAGAGAAGGAAGTGGAAAAGCTTTCCGAAGAAGAAGTGGGGGGCATTGTCAAGCAGACGAAAGCGCTGGTACTCCATAGGGTGGGAGATATGGCAAGATCCCAGACGGATGCGATGATCATTGCTGCTTTTATCGATGTGACCACGGTAAACTTTGTGGGAAGTTATAATCATGTCATATCTTCCGTTTCCAATTTTGTCAATGTTATTTTTAATTCCGTATTGTCCAGCTTCGGCAATCTGATTGCTACGGAAAAAAAGGAAAAACAATATTGGATGTTCCAGGTATACCGTTTCCTTGGCTGCTGGATTTATGGTTTTTCGGCAATCGGTTTCTTTCTCATGCTTACGCCCTTGATTATCCTGTGGGTTGGGGAAGAAAGAGCCTTATCCGATCTGGTAATCGGCTGCATTATGTTCGATTATTATTTTAAGGGAGAACGCATTGTGCTGACGAATTACAAAACGGCGGCCGGAGTATTCCAGCAGGACAAGTATCTGCCTCTGATACAGGGCGCGGTGAATCTGGTGGTTTCTATTGTGCTTGTGCAGAAAGTAGGGCTGGTCGGCATTTATATCGGGACGATTGTGTCCGGCCTCATAGCAAATATTACCAGGCCGTTTATTATTTATAAGGTATGTTTTGACGAATCTGTGGCAGTCTATTTTAAAGACTCTTTGAAGTATATTGCGGTGAATGGCATTGCTGTAATACTGTTGTTATTTTTGAAAAACAGTATTATGACATCGGTGACGATTCCGATGTTTATCCTGATGGTTGGGGTTATAACGGTAGTATATAATGCTCTTTTTGTGGCAATATTCGGCCGATGCAGGGAATTTGCTTATTTATGGGGGCTGGTTGTGGATAAAATGCGGAAAAAGAGTCGAAGGTGAGAATAAATTTTGATAAGAGAAGAAGATTGGCAGGAGGGATGGAAAAGATGGTCACGGCAGATATATTGCGGCGCATGGAAGAGGAAGCGATCTATGAAATGCTGCATTATCATGAAAAAAGCGGCAAACAAAAGATAAAAGATGCAGTAAAAAGAGCGGCCGGTCGTTATGTGGCACCGAAGGATCTGATTTTCTGGCCGACGGCGATGATTGCGAATTGCCTGACAGAATGGAAAATGGGGGGGGTGCCGGTGAGTGAAAAAGCATTCACTAATGAGAAAATCTCCCCAGACGAAAAAGCGTTATCCGCCGTAAAATCCTATTTTCATCGTTGGATTGATGCCGGAATGCCGATTTTTTATATAGATGATACACTTGCCGGAGTGTCGCTGGTGGATTTGTATGCGGCGACCGGGGAGGAAAAATATAAAGCAGGTGCAGACAAGATGGCGGAATATTTGTTCCGGCTGGAAAAGGAAGAAGCTGACGGCAACGGAAGCATTCCGTACCGCCCTTCCCAGAAAAACGGCTATGTCTTCGCAGACGGCGTGGGGATGGTATGCTCGTTTCTTGTAAAATATGGGGCGGCATTCGGCAATGCCCACAGCGTGGAGCTTGGGCTGCTCCAGATGCGCAACATGTTTTTGTTTGGAATGGACGAGATAACGGGGCTTCCCTACCATGGATTCCAAGGCAGCACGAAATACGGGATTATAGGCTGGGGGAGAGCTGTCGGATGGCTTCTTATGGGACTTGCCAGATGCCTTGGAAGTTTGAAGAAATGCCTGGAGGAAGAAAAGACGGGTGCATTTGCGGATATATGCAGAGCCGGGTATGAGGAATGCGGCAGAGAATACCAGCAGCTTTTGGAAGCGGTAATGCCGTATCAGAAGGAAAACGGCGCTTTCCCGTGGCAGCTGCAGGCGGCGGAAGGACCGGAAGACAGTTCGGCTACGGCGATGATCGCCTATGCGGTGCTGATGGGAAGGAATGCGTGGAAAGGAAATACGGATGCAAAGGATCCGACAGAAACAGAGAATTGGAAAAATACGGAAAAACTGGTGGGCCGGGCGGCATCCTATCTGGCAGGATGCGAAAAGGACGGGAAGATCCACCATTGCCTTGCGGAATGCATAGGTTTTGCTGAATATCCGCAGGTATATGGAGCTTATCCCTGGTCGCTGGGGCCTGGCCTGGGAGTACTGAGGAAGAAAGGCGTGTAAGCGATGATTATTATACAATTAGCAGGCGGGCTTGGAAATCAGATGCAGCAATATGCCATGTATCAAAAACTTTTAAGCCTTGGAAAAAAAGTAAAACTGGATATCTCGTGGTTTGAAGAGAAGAACCGGCAGAAAAATGTTTACGCCAGGAGGGAGCTGGAATTAAACTACTTTAAAAAGGCGGAATATGAAGCGTGTACGGAGGAAGAAAGGAAAGCCCTGGTCGGGGAAGGGGGATTTGCCGGAAAAATAAAAGGGAAGCTGTTTCCAGGGACGAGGAAAATTTTCCGGGAAACGGAAATGTACCATCCCGAAATCTTTGATTTTGAGGATAGGTATTTGTACGGTTATTTTGCCTGTGAGAAATATTATGCGGATATTATGGAGATTCTCCAGGAGCAGTTTGTATTCCCCCCAAGCGGCAATCCGGAGAATCAAAAGATGGCGGAACGGATAGCAGACGGGGAATCGGTCAGCCTCCACATCAGGCGGGGCGATTACTTAGATGCGGAAAACATGGCCATGTTTGGCAATATATGCACGGAAGAATATTACGCGGGTGCGATTCGGGAAATGAAGAAGATTTACCCTTCGGCGCATTTTTTTGTTTTTTCCGATGATATTCCTTATGCGAAGGAAACATATAGCGGGGAAGAGTTTACGGTGGTGGATATTAACAGGGGAAAGGACAGCTTTTTCGATATTTGGCTGATGAGTGGATGCAGACATAATATTTGCGCTAATTCCACGTTTAGCTTCTGGGGGGCAAGATTAAACCGGAATAAAGGAAAAGTCGTAATGCGGCCTTTTATCCATAAAAATTCCCAGAAATTTGAACCGGAGCTGATGCATGAATTGTGGAAGGGATGGGTGTTTATTGATAATAGAGGAAATATCTGTTAGAATAAGATAAATATTGCCGGAAAGATAAAGGGCGGCTGGTGTGCATGGCGTACAGCCGCCATGAGAGAGGAACAGAGGTAT
Source organism: Lachnospiraceae bacterium 28-4 (assembly GCA_000403275.2). Taxonomy (GTDB): domain Bacteria; phylum Bacillota; class Clostridia; order Lachnospirales; family Lachnospiraceae; genus Kineothrix. The sequence goes on along the minus strand of KE159599.1, from coordinate 817,111 downwards.
GACAGACGTGAGAGGTAATGTGCTGTATTTGGTAGTTCCGTGCTACAACGAAGAGGAGATTCTGGAGCGTACGGCAGAGGTAATGCGTGAAAAGATTTCCCGTTTGATAAAGGAAGGCAAGGCTTCGGAAAAAAGTAAGATCATGTTTGTGAACGATGGGAGCAAAGATCATACATGGAAAATTATCTCGGAGTTGTGCCGAGAGGATGCCGTTTTTACCGGTATTTGCCTGTCGAGGAATTACGGGCATCAAAGCGCCATCCTGGCGGGAATGATGGAAGCCGTAAAGCATGCGGATATGGTGGTAACGATTGATGGGGATTTGCAGCAGGATATTGAGGCATTGGATGCGTTTATTGAGTGTTATCAGGAAGGGTGCGAGATCGTATATGGCATTAGGAACAGCAGGGATACGGACGGTTTTTTGAAAAAGATGACAGCCACCTGGTTTTACAGGCTGATGAACTGGCTGGGGTGCAACGTGATTCCCAATCATGCGGATTATCGGCTGCTTTCCAGCGTAGCGCTGCATGCTTTGGCGGAGTATAAGGAAGTGAACCTGTTTCTCCGCGGATTGATTCCAACGATCGGCTTTCAGTCCGATGTGGTGTACTTTGATGTAAAAAAGAGGGAAGCAGGGCATTCTAAATATACGTTTAAGAAAATGGCAGGGTTGGCGGTGGACGGCATTACATCGATGAGTATAAGACCTATAAGAATGATTACAGCACTTGGTTTTCTGGTAAGCATGCTCAGCGCCCTTATGATCATCGTATGTCTGGTTGACTGGATGATAGGAAAAAATGTGCCGGGATATACGACGATGATCGTAGTTTCCTGCCTGATCGGCGGACTGACTATTTTTTCTATGGGTATCGTAGGAGAGTATGTGGGAAAAATTTATCTGGAAACGAAGGCGCGGCCAAGATATATTGTGGATGCGGTGATATGGAAAGATAAGGAAGATAAGGAATGAGACATTTAGATATACATGCGGATGATTATGGATTGTCGGCGGGAGCATCAGAAGATATTTTGAAATGTATCGGCAGGAAAAGGCTGGACAGTATCAGCGTACTTACAAATATGAAAGACTGTGAGAAATATGCCGGACGGTATAAGGAAGAGAGCAGGAAGTGGGAACGGGAGCCGTTGCTTTCCGTTCATCTGAATCTTGTAGAGGGGCGGAGCATGGCCGGAAAGAGGAAAACACCTCATCTGACGGACGAAGAAGGATACCTTCGGTCGAGTTGGGGACAACTGTTTTTTTGGAGTTTCTGCCCGTGGAAGTATCATCAGGTAAAAAAAGAACTGAAAAGGGAGATAAAGGCGCAGACAGATGAATTTATCCGCTGTTATGGGGGCAGCCGGCCGCTGCGTTTCGATGGACATCAGCATACCCAGATGCTGCCGATCGTCTGGCATGCCCTTTTGGAAGTCATAAAGGAAGAAGGTTATTCGGCGGAATATATTCGTGTGACCAAAGAGCCGGTGCTGCCTTTTATCAAAGAGGCATCCCTTTGGAAGACATATTGTCCGAAGAACTGGGTGAAAAACCTGCTGCTCAACATGCTTGCGCCGGAGATGGAGAGAAGAGTAGCGGGAGCAGTGCCGGAACAGGAGCCGATGTTTTTATGGGGAGTGCTTTTCAGCGGATGCATGGATGAAAAAAGGGTGAGGAAGCTGCTTCCGCTCATGAAACGGGAAGCAGAAAGGAGAGGAAGGAAGCTGGAAATCCTTTTCCATCCGGGATTTACACAGAAAAGTGAGATGGAAGGGAAATATATTGCTGAAGGAGCGAAACCATTTTACTGCTCCGAAGGAAGGAAAAAGGAATTGCAGACGGTAATGAAATTATAAGGCAGGATTGTTTTTCTGCTGTTATCGGAGTGCCATGTATGGTATGATATATGAGAAATAAAATCGGTTGGATGGATGGAGAAGCAAAGGTGGGCAATGAAAAGTAAGAGAATGAGGATCGCGATGATCGGCCAGAAAAGAATACCTTCCAGGGAAGGGGGAGTGGAAATAGTTGTGAATGAACTATCGACACGTCTGGCAGCGAAAGGATATGAAGTAGATGCTTATAACAGATCCGGCTATCATGTTTCCGGCAAAGAATTTGATATAGATGGAAAAAAAGGTAAATATTATAAAGGAATTCGCATTATTGTAGTACCCACTTTCAGGAACGGGAAGCTGAACGCTATCGTGTATGCCCTGTTAGCCAGTCTGAGAGCTGTTTTTGGAAGATATCATGTAATACATTATCATGCAGAGGGGCCGTGCGCCATGCTGTGGATTCCCAAATTATTCGGCATCAGAGTTGTTGCAACCATACACGGATTGGACTGGAAGCGGGCTAAATGGGGTAATTTTGCATCGTATGTTTTGAAATTCGGAGAAAAAATGGCGGCAAAACATGCCGATGAAGTAATTGTCCTGTCGAAAAATGTACAGCAATATTTTATGGATACTTATAAAAGAAATACGCATTTTATTCCCAATGGGATTTACAAGCCAGCCAGGCGTCCTGCAAAGCTGATCCGTGAAAAATACGGGCTGGAGAAAAACGGATATATTCTTTTTTTAGGCAGACTGGTGCCGGAAAAGGGCATCCATTATCTGATCGATGCGTTTTCACAGATTGATACGGATAAAAAGCTTGTAATTGCGGGTGGGAGCAGCCATTCGGTAGAGTATATGAAAAAGATAGAAGAAATGGCGGCAAAAGACGGCCGGGTGATTATGACGGATTTTGTGCAGGGACAGGTGTTGGAAGAACTCTACTCTAACGCATATGTGTTTGTGCTTCCCAGTGATGTAGAAGGAATGGCGATCAGTCTGCTGGAAGCTATGAGTTATGGAAATTGCTGCCTGGTCAGCGATATTGCCGAAAATATGGAAGTGGTGGAAGATAAAGCATGTTCTTTCCAAAAGGGGAACGTCATGGACTTGAAAGAAAAACTGGCGCTGCTTCTGAAGAATGAGGAGAAGGCAGCGGACTATGGAAAGAGTGCCAGTGATTTTATATGTTCAAAATATAATTGGGAAGATGTATTGAACAGGACGTGTGTTTTGTACAATGGAGGGAAATAGGATGGACAAGGCGATAAAGAAACTGGCAGAAGGAAGAAAGAGCTACTTGTTTCCATTGTTTCTAATTTCGTTGACAGCGGGCCTTGTGCTGTTTTTGTCTTATGGCTATATGGATTTAAAGGCATGGACAGTTTGGTCTCTGAATTTGTGGGATTGCCTTTTTGATGGGAATCTATGGAATTATTACGAATATTGCGCGGAAAATATATATCATCTGGAATGCGAATATATGGGGGCCAATTATCTCGCCTTGATTCCCTGGGCTGTTTGGAATCTTCCCATATGGATTCTGCAAAGATATTTTGGTGTAGTTGCAGTGGGACATGCATGGACGCTGCTGTATTCGAAAATATTTTTATTGTTCGTCCATGCAGCGTCGCTTTATTATACTTATAAAATAGTCAGGATCGTAAAGCCGGGAGGCCAGGGCGCGGAGACCGTTTATCTGTCGCTTTCTTTTCCTTTTGCTATGATTGCGGTTTATTATGCAGGGCAGACGGACATTATATCCATTTGCCTGTTTGTAATAGCCATTTATCATCTGCTGAACGGTAACAGGAAACTGTTTTTACTTTTTTCCGTTTGCAGCATTGCTGCTAAGCCATACGTATTAATACCTTTTGCAGCGGTAGTTCTTTTAACGGAAAAAAATGTATGGAAAATAATAAGGGATGCGGCGGCAGGAATAAGTGTGATGGCTTTGTTTCATATCTGTTATCTCCGTGCGCCTATGTATCTGGAATCCTTGCGCAGAGGTCCTTCGGCAAAACAGATGGATTCTCTTCTGGGATTATCGGTGAGTAATTTTCTGGGAATGAATATTTCTCTGTTTCTGGTGGCTGTTATTTGCACGTATTTTTACTTTTACATTCATCCGTGGAAGGAGAAAAGCCCAAAAACTTTAATCTACGCAGTCATCATTCCGATTCTTTTGTTTTTCCTGTTTACGGAATATAAATTTTACAGAGTGGTGTATCTTTTCCCGTTCTTATATATTTTATTTGCGGTAAATACCGACAGGCTTGTCTATAACCTGCTGCTGGAATGCATTATGAATGCGGGTATTGCGGTGAAGTTTTACTTAACCAACGGCGGCTTTTTTTCTAATTGGTTTGTATTTGATTTCGTACGGAAATTGATTCCGCGTACGGGGCAGTGGCTGCGTGGAATACGGGGAATTAAGGAAAATGTGATGCTGTATGACAATCCGGTTTACACCGTAGTGTCTTCTGTAATTTTTGCAGTGTTTGTACTGATACTCCTGATCAATTCCCCAAAGTACAAACCGGTAAATGGGGGGGGGAGCGAAAAGTTAAATAAGAAAGCGATATTGTATATTCGAAGCAGTCTGCTGTTTATACTTATATTGCTATCTTTTTACAGGAGCTAGGCTGATAGGAGAAGAGGAATGTATTCCGGGAAAGAAATTATTTATTATATTTATTTTTCAATTATGTTGCTGGCGAAGGGGATTGGCTTGTATGAAGGAATGCCGGTTTTCAATTTATGCCTGGCGGTATCTACAGGTGTCTTGCTGTTAAAAATGGCTATGGACAGTTATTCGCTGCGGGAAGCGGCATGTATATTTGCATTGGTGTCTTTAGGGGTAATTATATGGAGAAAATCGGGGGAAAAAGGACCTTTGTTGTACCTTTTGATGCTGGTTGGTATGAAGGATATTCCTGTAAAGAGAGTGTTCCGCATAGGGCTGCTGGTATGGGGGGGAGCTTTTGGCTTACAGATGCTGCTGGCTTTGACCGGGATCAGAACAGGAACGGTAATGGCGCATAATAAATTGGGGCTTGGGCATATCCTCCGGTGGTCATTTGGTTATCCTCATCCCAATGTGCTTCATATATCTTATGTAATTTTCATCGCGTTTCTTTTCTATGTACTGCATTTGGAAGGGAAGAAACTGGTGGGAGCCACAGTGCTTGGCTTTATCGGGAATCTGTATATTTTCCTGTATTCGGTAAGTTATACAGGGTTTCTTTTAACAGCGGTTTATTTCATATGCAATTTATATCTCAATCTCAGGGAAAATCGCCGGAAGGCAGAAGACATCATGCTACAGGCGGTTTTTCCATGCTGCGTGGTATTTTCTGTTGCGGGTCCTCTTGTTTTGCAGGGGAAATTATTTGAAATCTGTGATAAGTTGTTAAATACCCGTTTTTCTCTTTCGCGGTATTTCATGTATCATGGGAATTGGTCCCTGCTGGGTGACAGACAGGCGCAGGTGCGCGCAGAAAGCGTAAACTATACATTGGACTGTTCTTATACTTATTTGTTGATGCATGGAGGCATTATTATCTTTTCCATAATGTGCGTCGGTTATTTTATGCTGATCAGGCATTACGTAAAAGAAAATAAGAAGAAGGAGCTGGCGGTAATCCTGGGGCTTCTGGTTGCAGGTATTTCGGAACCTTTTCTATTTAATACCGCTTATAAAAATTTATCTCTTATTTTTATGGGAAATTACTTATTCGAAGTGCTGGAAGAGAAAAGCAAGGAAGGATTCCGTTTGCAGATTCTGCACTTAGGTGGAAAAAAGATCGGAATATCAGCAGCCGTATGGGAGAATATGGCAGATGAAGTGCGGTATCAGATGAAAAAAAGAAAATATCAGATCGCTGGAATAGGAATCGCCGCCGCGATCTGTGGCGGAACGGCATATGCTTTTATGGCAGATGTACCGGACAGCATATATATATTGCGCCAGGGAAGCGACCGGTATGATGAGGTAGTTTATCTGGATGAGAATAATCTTCCGGAAAATTTCCACAGCAGGATAATTAGTTATAAGGACGCGCAGACACCGATGTATGAATTGAAAGGGAATATTGTAACAGTGGAATATGTAAGAGGGATTGTGAGCTGCGGATTATGGGCGGGGGTTTTGATACCGGCTATATATTTGGCAATATACGGCAGCCAAAATAAAATAGGAGATAAACGGTGAAAATATTAATGGTAAACAAATTCCTTTATCCTAACGGCGGTTCGGAAACTTATATTTTTAAATTGGGAGAAGAACTGGTCAGGCAGGGGCATCGGGTGGAGTATTTTGGAATGGAGCATGAAGGACGGATTGTGGGTAACCGTGTCGGAAGTTATACAAGCACATTGGATTTCCATACGGGGAGATGGAACAGGCTGCTTTACCCTTTCAAAATTATATATTCCATAGAGGCAAGGAAAAAAATAAGAAAAATATTGGAAGATTTTGTGCCGGATGTGGTGCATTTAAACAATTTTAATTTTCAACTGACTCCTTCTATTATATATGAAATACGTAATTTTGATAAAAAACGGGGGAAAAAAACAAAATTGGTGTATACTGCCCATGACTATCAATGGGTATGCCCGAATCATATGTTCCGTATACCGGAGAGCGGAGAACTTTGTATGAGGTGTGCAGAGGGGGGATTTGGGAACTGTATAAAATACAGGTGCATTCATAACTCTAAGATAAGAAGTGTGTTAGGCAGCATAGAGGGGGCGCTTTATCACGCGCTGAAAACTTATCGCAAAGTGGATAAAATTATTTGCCCGAGCGAATTTATGAATAAGGCGCTGTCCTGCCGTCCATCGCTGCGGAACAAAACGGTGACCCTGCATAACTTTATCGACGGAGCAGAGGATAGACAGGGTGTTGAAAAAAAAGAATATATCCTGTATTTTGGAAGATATTCGGAAGAAAAGGGAGTTGAAACGTTGCTGGAGGTTTGCAGAAAGCTTCCGGATATTCCTTTTATATTTGCGGGCAGCGGGCCGCTGAAAAAGAAAGTAGGGACATGCCCTAATATAAAAGATAAAGGATTTCTTTCGGGTAAGGAATTAAAAAAGTTAATCCAGGAAGCAAGTTTTGTTGTTTTTCCTTCGGAATGGTATGAAAATTGTCCATTTTCCGTAATGGAAGCACAGATGTACCATACACCGGTAGTAGCATCCGATTTAGGCGGAACAGCAGAACTGGTACGCCATGGAGTGACTGGGGAGCTGTTTGAGGGAGGAAACAAGGACGATTTGATGGAAAAGATTTTAAAGATGTGGAATGACAAAGAACTGTGTGCAAAATATGCAGAGAATTGCCGGAAAATCGTCTTTGATACATTGGTGGAATATGCGGAAAAAGTATTGGAGATATATAAAAGCATTTGAAATAACGAGGGAAAGTGTGGAAATAAAATGGCAAAAAGAACATTATATGGAACTGTTATTGTGACCTATCGATGCAATGCGCGCTGCAATATGTGCGATTGCTTTAAAGATCCGACAAGACCGGAAGAAGAGATTACGCTGGACGATATAAAGAAACTGCCGGAAATGGCATTTACCAATATTACCGGCGGGGAGCCTTTTGTACGTCAGGATATTCCGGATATTGTCAGGGAATTGTATAAGAAATCCGACCGTATTGTCATATCAACGAATGGATATTTCACGGAGCGGATTCTCAATTTGTGCAAAGAATTTCCCCAGGTAGGCATTCGGATCAGCATCGAGGGATTGCAGGAGACAAACGATAAAATACGGGGAATACCGGACGGATTTAACAGGGGATATCAAACATTAAAAACATTGGTGGAAATGGGACATCCCGATGTAGGCTTCGGCATGACGGTACAGGATATGAATTGCGAAGATCTGGTACCGCTCTATGAGATTTCCAATCAGTTTGGAATGGAGTTTGCGACGGCAACGCTGCATAATTCCTTTTATTTTCGCAAGACGGACAATAAAATTGATGATAAATTAAAAGTAGCCCGGAATTTCGAAAAGCTGATCAACGAGCTTCTGAAAAGCAATTCGCCGAAAAAATGGTTCCGCGCTTATTTCAATCACGGGCTGATTAATTATATTTATGGAAATAAACGGCTGCTTCCGTGCGATATGTCGAAGAATGCTTTTTTCATTGATCCTTTCTGCGATGTGATACCTTGCAATGGTATGGAAAAAAAGGCGGTGATGGGAAACCTGAGAGAACAGAGCTGGGAAGAGTTGTGGAATTCCGATCAGGCGGAACAGGTAAGGAAATGCACGAAGAACTGTGACAGGAATTGCTGGATGATAGGAAGTGCTTCCCCGGCTATGCACAAATATATATGGGTTCCCGGCTGGTGGGTAATCAAGCATAAGTTTTTAAAGAGGGGAAAATACAGCCTGAAAGAGAACCGGTTTATATAGTACTGAAAAGAGAGAAGAAAGATACGAGGCGCTGCCATGAAGAGGATTGTTCAGCAACTAAGATATATTTTTAATACAAGAGAGAAAGTAAAACTGGTATTTATTTTAATTATCGTCGTGATAGGAAGTTTTTTTGAATTAATCGGTGTCAGCAGTTTTATGCCGTTTATTGAAATATTGATGGATCCCGCTGTTATTCATGAAAATGAATATTTGAATTTTTTTTATGAGTTATTCCATTTTACTACAGAACATACCTTTTTGGCAGGATTGACGGGAGTGATTATATTCATATATATATTCAAAAATGTTTTTCTCGCACTGGAGAAAAATATTATTTACCGTTTCTCTTATAGGACACAGCTTAATATCTCTACCAAATTGTTAAAGTCTTATATGAATGAGCCGTATACATTCCATTTAAAGAAGAATATAGCGGAACTGCAAAGGAGCCTTCAGGAAGATACGGATTTATTCGCAAAAGGCATTATCCATATTCTGGAATTGATTATGGAACTGACCGTATGCGGAGTTCTTGGAATTTATCTTTTTATCGTGAGCAAATCGATAGCGGCTTTGGTATTGATTATGCTTCTTTTATGTACGGGAACTTTTGCAATGATATCCAGAAAATATTCGGCCCGGCTGGGAGCCGAGTGCCAGGCATATAAGGGAAAGCTGTACCAGTGGATGAACCAGTCATTGGGAGGAATTAAAGAGGTAAAAATCTTAAACCGGGAGGAATATTTTACCACGCAGTATCAAAACTATTTTCAAAAGTATGTTCATGGCCTGAGGATTAACCGGTTGATTGGAGAAATGCCGAGATACTTTGTGGAAGCTTCATGCATGACAGGACTCCTGGTGGCGATATTGGTGAAAATGTTTTTCGGATATAACGGTATTACCGTATATATTCCACAGCTGACGGTATTTGCGGTGGCTGCCTTCCGTCTGCTGCCTTCGGTGGGGAAAATTACGGTGCATGTGGCGGATATTTTATATTCCCTTCCTTCTTTTGAGCTGATTTACCATGATTTAAAGGAAATAGAAAACGTTCCGAAAAGGGCGGAAGATGAAACGCGCAGCTGGGAGTTTGAAAAGGAGATCGCCATTTGGGACGTCACCTATCATTACCCGGAAGCGGAAGAAAATGTGATTCATAAAGCCAGTTTCGTAATTCCCAAAGGGAAGACGATAGCGTTTATCGGTTCTTCAGGGGCGGGTAAAACAACCATGGCGGATATTATACTGGGACTGCTGGAACCGAACGAGGGGCAGGTGCTGGCGGATGGAATGGATGTGCATAAGAATCTGAATATATGGCATCATTCTCTGGGTTATATTCCGCAGGTGATTTATTTATCGGACGATACCATAAGGAACAATATCGCGTTTGGCGTGTATAAGGATGAGATCGATGATGAGGCGGTAATCGGGGCTTTGAAAAAAGCCCAGTTATATGATTTCGTGCAGACGCTTCCGGAAGGGCTGGATACTTTTGTAGGAGACAGGGGAGTTCGTTTATCCGGGGGACAGAGACAGAGGATCGGGATTGCCAGGGCCCTCTATCATGACCCGGAAATCCTTGTGCTGGATGAGGCTACGTCTGCATTGGATAATGAAACGGAAAAAGCGGTAATGGAATCCATAGAAAACCTTCAGGGGACAAAGACGATGATTATCATAGCCCATAGATTGACAACGATTAAGAATGTGGATATTGTTTATGAAGTTTCCGAAGGGAAAGTGATTGCCAGGGATAAAAAAGATATTTTTGGAGAGAAGGATTGAAAATGAAAATTGTATTTGTAGTTCCGGATATGATTGGAGGAGGAACAGAGCGGATTGTATCCCTGCTTGCCAACGAATATGTGAAAAGAGGAATAGAGGCTGCCGTTCTCGTATTTGCCGGAAACAAACTGGAATATTCGCTGGATGAACGTGTGGAGGTAGTGATGGCGGGCGGACCGTCAGGGGGAAATCCGTGGATTCGCTTAAAAAGAATTCGATTTATGAGGGAATATTACAGAAAAAACAGAGATTGCGCTATTTTTGCCTTTAGTGTTATGGGGGCAGTGTTTTCAGCGGTGGCTACTATTGGGGAAAAGCATTGGACGCTTGTGTCGGAAAGAAGTGACCCGAATGAGTACGAGCATAAGTGGATTCGGGATTTTTTTTACGGCAGGGCTGATCGGGTGGTGCTGCAGACAGACGATGTATTAAAATCTTTCGGCAGGAAAATAAGGGAAAAGGCAGTAGTTATTCCTAATCCTGTCGATCCGATGCTTCCGCCGGCATATAAGGGAAAGAGGAAGAAAAAAATATGCGCGGCGGCCAGGCTGGAACCATCTAAGGATCATAAAACATTGCTGCGGGCATTTTATGATTTTCAAAAGGAGTTTGGGGATTATACGCTGGAGATTTATGGGAAAGGAAGTTTGGAGGGGGAACTGAAGGCTATGACAAAGGAAATGGGAATGGACGCAAAGGTAAATTTCCATGGTTTTTGTCCGACCGTGAGAGAAGAAATCCGGGATCATGCCATGTATATCCTGTCTTCCAAATTTGAAGGAATATCCAATGCTTTGATGGAAACGCTGGCCATGGGCATGCCTGTGATAGCGACAGACTGTCCGGTGGGCGGATCAAGGATGTGCATCAAAGATCATGAGAATGGTATTTTGGTTCCGGTGGAAGATCCGAAGGCGCTGGCTGCGGCCATGAAAGAATTGGCCTCAGATGAGGAATTGTCACAAAGGCTGGCTCGGAATGCGGGGGAACTTAGGGGAAAATTTGCTATAGAACGGATAGCGGAACAGTTTTTGGGATGTATGGAGGAGGAACGATGCGTGTCCTGTTGATAAACCCCATTTTATATACGGCTGAAACGGATGAAATTCCTAAGGTGAAATCCATTAAAGATACCATGATCTACACGATGTGTTTGGGATTTCTGGAAAACGGGGATGTTCCCGTGCTGGCTGCGGCATCGGATTATAAACCGGAGACGGAGGAAGAGTACCCGTTTGAGATAGTCTGGATGGATACGAAGCTTAGGAAAATTTTTAAGCCCAGATGTCTGCCCTGGATGCCGGGATTGAGCAGATATGTGAAAAAGAACAAGGAAAAAATGGACGGTATTATTACAAGCGAGGTGTTTTCCCTATGTTCCCTGACAGCGGTATGCAAAGCGCCGGAAAAGACGGTGGTATGGCATGAATTGGGGGCACATAATAAAATAATGCATTGCATACCGTCTAAAATATGGTATCATATGGTAGCGAGAATATTTTTCCGTAAGGCCGCAATAGTAGCCAGATCGGAGAAAGCCAGGCAGTTTATCAGCAGGTTTTGTCCGCAGGTGCGGGAAATGGTGATCGACCACGGCGTGGATCTTCGCCGGATAAAGGCGGATACCGGGAAAGAAAATCGTTTTGTGGTAGTTTCCCAGTTGATCGGGCGAAAACGTATCGACAGGATTTTGGAAGCATTTGCCGGCTTTTCAGCGCAAGGCGGGGAGGGGCAGGGCTATATGCTGGATATTATCGGATCCGGCGATAAGGAGCAGGAATTAAGACAGTTGGCAGAAAAACTTGGCATATGGGAGAAAACAGTATTTCATGGAAAATTGTCCCATAAAGAGTTGGCGCCTATGGTGGCAAAAGCCAAAGCTATGTTGGTTTATACCGAAAAGGATAACAGCATGGTATCCATTGTGGAAAGTATTGCAGCGGGGACACCTGTTATTACCACGCCGGTTCCGTTTAACGCGGCTTATATCCAAAAAGAATGTCTTGGAATCGTAAAGGAAGAGTGGGGAAGGGAAGAACTGGAAATGGTCTGCAGACGGAATGAGGAATTTGTCCAAAATTGCATGGCATACAGAGAACAATTATCGGCGGCTTACGGGAGCAGACTATTTGCGGAAATATTGGAAGAACTGAGAGAAGACCGGATATCATGGAGGAAGTGAAAATGCGTGTATTATATATGTCGCATCGGTATCATACCAATCAGAATACGATTATGAAGGGCTGGGTGGAAAACGGGCATGAAGTCTGTTTTTTGAGTCAATATGCCGGAAAAATAGAAGATTATACTTACGTGCGGCCCATAATTGTCGGTTATTCCGCTTTTTTCCGGTTTATCGATTATATTTATGTTCACATTTTATTTCGTAAGAATCCATATGCCATAGATATGAAGTTAAAGTGCGGGATACCGCCGCTGAGGAAGCTGCGGAAGCTAATTCAGGATTTTAAGCCGGATGTAGCGATATTGAGGGAACGCTCCATCTATACGATCTGTATGACGGCCATCTGCCGCCGTCTTCATATACCGACCATCCTGTATATTTTAAGCCCGGTTTGGGACAAGCCGAAAAAAATGGATCTTGCACATAAAATTGTATGGAAACTGGTTCCTGAGTACAGAATGACGCCTTCCATGCTGGTTGGAGCGGATTATAGCGGCTTAGTAAAAGACGAAAAGGCATTTTTTGCCCCTTTTTTGATGGAACCCAGAGTTTCGCCGGAGCGGAAAAACTATTTCAAGAACGACAGGATCAATATTTTCAGTATCGGAAAATATTTGGAGCAGAAAAATCATTTTATGATGATCAAAGCGGTAGAGGGATTGCTTGACCGGTATCCGCTGCATCTTACGATTGCAGGAGAAGTGTCCAACGATTTCCACAGGGAACATTTTCGCAGTTTGGAAGAATATATCAGGGAACACCGCCTGGAGGAGCATATCACCTTATTGCAGAATTTGAATAAGGAGCAGGTGTTTGCCCAGTATGAGCAGGCCGATCTTTATGTGCTGCCGGGTACGCACGAGGCTGCTTCCGTTACGATGATAGAGGCGATGGCTTTTTCCGTGCCGGCCATCAGCGGTACGGATAACGGTACGGCCAGCTACATTGAAGAAGGCATTAACGGCTATGTATTTGAAGATTGCAGCCTGGAGGACTTAAAGAAAAAACTGGAACTGGTCGTATGTGACAGAGAGAATATTCCAAGGATGGGGAAAGCGGGATATGAGCATGTACTTGCCCATTTTCAGTTTGCGAATTATTACAGCGTAGTGGAAGAGATCCTGCGCTTGTCTGCGGAAACGGGCAGCGGGGAAAAGTGATGGATGCGTTGGATAGAAGAACAGAAAATGCTTTGTTGTTGGGGGATGGAGAAGTATTATGAATTCAGACAAAGAGAACAGCATAAATCGTATGACAGTCTGTTTCCTTGGGACAGTATTTATCTTTATCATTACGTTTTATGCCGTATTGCATGTAAATAGCAGCGATTATGAAAAACATTCCCTATGGGCCAGGGAACTCAGTATCGGCCATTTATTTCGCTTTATGCAGAATTATGTGGCATATCCCTTGTGGCACATCGTAACAAAGACATTTTATAAAACATTCGGTTTCAGCCTGTTGTGGGCAAGGGCGACAACAACAGCTCTTTTTAATTGTTTCGCTTATTGGTGTGTGCTTGGCGTATGGAATTCCTTTTCTGATTCCAGGCTTCCGGCCGCTGCGAAATCGTTTTGGGCCTGTTGCTTATTAGTGGTCGGTCCTTTGTATGCGCCATGGTTCAACAATTATTATTATTTGGGACAGGGAACTGGAAATACATGGCACAATCCAAGCAATATTGCGGTAAAGGGATTCTGTATTCTCTGTTTTTGTATGATTGTCCGTCTTCTGGAATCGCAAAAAACGATAAAAGAGGATAAAAGAAGATATGTTTTGCTAAGTTTTTTGATATTTTGCAGCGCCCTTGCAAAGCCGTCCTTTTTACAAGGAATGATTCCGGGACTAGGTCTCTATTTTGTGATTGCTGTCATCATAAATAAAGGGAACAGAGAAAAAATAGTGAAGTATTTTGCGATTGTAGCAACATTTATTCCGGCAGTGCTGTTGCTGTTTTATCAGTTGTTTTTTTCCTTTTTTGCAGATACCAAGATTCATAGCGGCGGAAGCATTGGAATTGGTTTCGGCCGTGTGCTGCATAACTGGACACCGAACCTTTTTATTTCCTTTATACTGGCTTTTGCATTTCCGATTTTTATTTTAGTGTTGGATTTCAGGAACTTAATAAAAAAAATACCGATACAGGTGGCATTGTGCTATGAATTCTGCGCATGGGCGGAGAGCGCCCTGCTTTATGAGGCTGGCGAACGGGAACTGGATGGGAATTGGCTTTGGGGTTCCTATTTATCCATGTTTATCGTCTGGATGCTGTTTCTGTTTGAATATTTTAATATCATATCCGGCGATAAGGCGGGCGCGATAAAAAAGAATATTTGTTTATATGGAGGAAGTGCGTTATTGTTTTCGCATGTCATCTGCGGAATCTTTTACTGGTACAGCGTTACGCACCCATAGAGAGACAATAATGATTCGATTATGTTATTCTGGGCTGGGAAATGAAGGCAGAAGATGAGCTTATGGAAGGAAGCTGAAATAGAGATGATAGCAAAGATAAGGAATTATAAAAAATATATACCATATTTCCTTTTTTTCATAACACCAGTATTTGCACTTCTGCTGTTGTGTATTATACAAAGGATCAGTTTGTTTGAGATTGATTGGTGGAATTCTACATGGAATGACGAGGTAATTTATCATAAAATCGTAAAAATGATGCGGGAATATGGTTATCCTACGGGGGTTTGCAGTTATAATGAAATAGAACCGCAATATCCGGCTTACGGCACATGGATTATTACCGCCTATATTCCTTATTGGCTGTTTTCTTTTTTGACAGGTATTCATACCCATGGTTTCATGGTCATAGCCAACGTACTCATGGTCGTTATAGCCAACATTGCTTTTTGTCTGCTGGCCAGGCCGAAAGGATGGCAGATTTTCTTTTTGTCTATGTTTTCCATATTATCGCTGACTTATGAACGGTACGTTTGGTCGGGGATGAATGAAGGAAGCATATGCGCGATGATTATCGTAGTTACGGGAATTATATTACGGATTATGAGGGATTCGGAAAAAGATTTTCTTTTATTGGGTGCAGCTTCGTTTCTGATCCTTTTCTTTGGTATCAGCCGGCCCTTTTTGCTTGCTTTTTTGTTGTATGTGTGGGGAGGGGTATGGCTGAGCAGGAAAAATAAAACGAGTAAATGGATATATTCCGGCATTCTGTTTTTTTTGGCAATAGGGGCATTGCTTTTGTATTTTTATCTTGCCAATACACACTCGGCAAAATTTTTCCATAGTAACGGCATGACATACTTTGGGGAGCTTCTCCAAAAGGGGGATATCAAACAGATTATAGAATGGATTTATCAGTGTAACATTGATGCCGTAAAATTAATTTTGGAAAGTTGTACCATTAAACAGGGTATTATATACGTGGTATCGGGCTTTCTCATAGAATGCGTTCTGTTGGTTATTTTATGCATCAAAGAGAAAGAAAAAGCAAAAAAAATATTTCTGGCCGCATCCCTTATTATAGGACTTGCGATCTATGAGGCAGTGATTATCCTATATTTGCCGGGGAAAATGGACCGCATGTTATTAGTATGTGTAGTTGGGTTTGCTTATATGATTTGCGTAATGGCCGGAAAGAAAATGAACATTGTTTATTTGTGTTTGCAGATTGTATGTTTTATATTGCTTCCGGTATCAAAGGAAGAGTCTCTGCCATTGCCGGTAAAGGCAGAAAAAGCGGTCGATTACGGATTTCTCCAGGATTCTTTGGAAGAAGTGTTGGATTTTTCGGAAAATGACCGATGGGATAACACGGTGGCATTAGTTCCGCCCAATGTGGATTTGCATTTATTGTATTGCTTTCCGACTCATACGGCTTTTGGCATGTGTACGGAAGATTATCTGAAAAATGCCATAATAACCGATTCATTGAAGAGCAAATACATTTATGTGGAAGAGGACAGTGAACTGAATAATCTATGTGCAGAAAAGTATTTGTCCATATGGAAGCAGGAAGGCTATGTGATTTACGAAAAAACATACAATCAGTAGAATATCTGCGTTGAAAAGCAACTGGAAAAAGAGGAGTTTCAGATTTCATATTTACGAATTTTGTTCCGGGAAAGGAAAACGATAGAAATGGAAAAGTCTGTTAGAAATTCAGGTCACGAATTGCTCCGAATTGCTGCAATGTATATGATTATTTTCATTCACGCCAATATGTATCTTGGAATGTTCTGTACAGGAAGAACTCAGATATTCTTCAATGGATTCGTAAATGGAATATGTAATATAGGGGTATCCTGCTTTATTTTAATTTCCGGGTATTATGGTATTCGATTCAATTTGCAAAAACTGGTTAAAATGGAATGTATGATGATTACTTATTCCATTCTGGAAACTGTCATTTTATATATCGCTTTGCCCCGGCAAATGCAGGGGGCTGCGTTATTGGAACAAATGGTGAAGGCAATGCTTCCTTTTATTACAAGAAAGTACTGGTTTTACTCCTGTTATCTTTGCTTATTTTTCCTTAGCGGTTATATACAGAAGTTTATTGATATATTGAGCAAAAAAGAATTCAGGAAGCTGCTCCTTCTTTTAGTTTTTTTATTTAGCGTATTGCCTACTTTGTTTTATTTTGAGCTAATTCCTAACAATGGAAAAGGGCTGGTACAAATGATCATGATTTATATGATTGGCCGGTATATCAGAATGTACGGTGACAGGTCTGTTTTTGGTTTGATAGAAAAGAAGACGAAGTTTGTCCTATTCATAGCTCTATGGAGTATAAACGGGGTGTCGCATGAGTTTCCCGTTCAGGTGGGTGGAGTATATCATCATTTATGCAAAGACAATAGTATTACAAACCTTGTAATGGCTATTATTTTATTTTACTTATTCAAAGAGCTGACTATTCATTCGAAATTCATCAACAAAATTTCAGCTTATATTTTTGCAGTCTTTGCTCTGGAAAATTCATTGGTAATTGTTACAATGAAAATACTGCAGGAACAAAGGGTTGAAACTTCTGGCGGGATGGGTGGATTTTTAATATTATCCGGAATTGTATTCGGAATTTTGTTAATATGTCTTTTGACAGGATTTTTTAGAGAATTGATTTTTAAAAGGATTGATTTGAAAGTGGGCAGAATCGCCCAATATTTCCTGGATAAAGCAAATGCGAGGGTATGAAATGACGAAAAACAGAGTGAAGGAATTATCTTACTACCTTTTTTTCGGGCTTATGGTTCTTGCAAAGGGAATCGGTTTGGACAGCGGTGTTCGCTTTTATTATATATTAAGCGCGGCCGCATGCCTGTGCCTTGGAATAAAGCTGGTTCTTACAAAATATAGTATAAGGCAGATCGGGGCTATGGCATTTTTGTGCATCATTGCCTTTGTCTCATACAAAAATTCGGGGCGGCTGGGGATCGTTCTGACAGTTTTTGCCCTTATCGGTTTGAAAGATATGGAATTGAAAAAACTGTTCCGCATGGGACTGGCCATTTATGGATGCTCGTTTGCATGGACGGTAATTATGGCGAAAGCAGGAGTGATTCATAATCCGCTGGACGTGCATATGAAGGGCGGGACGGAGTTGATCCGTTGGGGAATGGGTTATAGTACGGGGAATGTGTTCCATGTATCTTATTTTATTCTGGCAGTGTTTTTATGCTATACATGGGGGAAACGATATGATGTAAGACGGATGCTTGCATTGATGGCAGGGAATCTGGCCGTATTTTTGTTTTCGCTTAGTTATACGGGAGTGATTGTCACCACCTTTTTTTTGCTTATGTATTTTTATGGGGTAAAAAGAAGGGAACTGAGCCTGGCAGAACGGATATTGTTTCAGCTGCCGCTCCCCCTTTGCCTGATTTTTTCATTCGGGGGGCCGTTTTTACTGGATATTCCATTGATGCAGAAAGTGGATGCCATGCTGCAGGCAAGGCTTTCTTTTTCCGCCTATTATTTGAAAAACCAGCCGATCTCGCTGTTCGGCGCGAGAATGAGGGATATTCCCTTTTTCTGGGTGATTATGGATAACGGTTATGTATATATTTTTATGACTTTTGGAATCGTGGTATTTGCGTTATTCTGCGCGGGGTACGCGGTATTGATCGCCAGATACAGCGGATTTTCCGGGAGAAAAGGGCGCGGGGAACAAAAAGAGGCGGCCGGTTGGGATCGCAGCGCAGGAAGAGAACGTCTGCCGGAACTTAGTATTATTTTTTCATTTTTATTATATGGAATTATGGAGCAGTTTATTTCCAATGCATTTATGAATTTATCCCTGCTCTTTTTAGGGGAAGTGCTGTTCGGAGCTGAAGGGGAAGAAAATATATATACGGAAAAGGAACATACTGCGAAAGAAGAAAAAGAGGATTCAGCTTGGCCGAAAGGCCGGCAATGGGCTTATTATATCGGAGCAGGGGCAGCGATTGCAGCCTTTTATCTGGCATTTGTGCCGGCAAAGGAATTTGTGCGGGTACCGCTGGATTCTTTGCTTTACGTGGATGCATGGAGCGCGGAGGTGTCCGCAACGGCTGCGGCCGGGAACGAAGAATATACGAAAAAGGAGTTAAAGGAGCTGATGGCCCGGTGCCAGTCGCTGGTCGAGGGGACGGAAGCCATGCAGGAAGCGATACGGGAAGCCGGGCTGGAAGGGAAGCTGTCGGCGGAAGAAGCGGCTGCCGCCATGGAATATTCCATTCCGATGTCCGTATACAATAGCGGGAAATACGACCGGTTCCGTATCCGGCTATTGGAACTATACTGCGGGATCGGGAAGGAGGAATATGCCCGGCTGATGGAAGAGATAATACGGGTGCTGGAACAACAGCCGGAGGAAGCGTCATATCAGGCGGATGCTGATTCCGTTTATCAGGAAAGGATTGCAAAAAGCTTTGGGGAAGACAGAATCGAGCATATGAGCGGAGAAAAGGAATATTTCGTGGAGAAGGATGGAAATATAGTGCGGATGGAACACTTTCGAAACGGGATATTTTATGGAATAGCGGGGATGATACTGCTGGGGAGTTTGCATTTCATTAAAAAACGCGTAGGATAAAAACAGAATGGAGGCAGCAATGAGGATAGCGATCGATTTGACCTCTCTGGATGACAATTTTTCGGGAATAGAGAGATATGCCATGAACATAGCAAAAGAACTGATAGAGTTGGACAAGAAAAGGGAAAATACGTATATTCTCTTATTTAAGCGAAAAATCCATCCTGCGTTCAAACGATATCAGGAATTGGAAAATGTCGTTTGCAAAGTATGGCAGGGGAGAAATAAACTGCTCTTTGCACAGATATTGATGCCGTTTCATCTATATGGGATAAAAGCGGATGTCTTTTTGTTCCTGGCCTTCCAAAGCCCTGTTTTGTTCCGGCATAAAGGGATCTACAATACAGTTCACGATCTGACTTGCTGGGATTGCCCGGAGACGATGAAAAAGCATATGGAGTGGTATTTTAAACTGTCCATACTGAATGCGCTTTGGGTCAGCGAGAAAATTATTACGATATCGAAGTTTACGGGAAACCGGATTATTAAAAAATTCCATTACCGCAAGGATAAACTGATCCTTGCATATTGTGGAATTTCCGATGTGTTTATGAATTACGTCAGGGATCAGAAAGTCCCCTTATCCAAGGAGGAAACAAATAAGCGGCTGGAGATACGCCATAAGTACCATTTGCCGGAGCAGTATCTTCTTTGCCTGGCTACGCTGGAGCCAAGGAAAAATCTGCCATTCCTTGTAAAAGCTTATGTGGAGCTGCAGGAGGAGGAAGCATTGGACATTCCCCTTGTTCTGGCTGGACGGAAAGGCTGGAAAATGGACGAGTTTCTGAATCGGATAGAGGACGTGTACAGAAGAAAAATTATCGTGACCGGGTTTATCGAGGATGAGGATCTTCCTTATGTATACCATATGGCGGATTGCTTTATTTTTCCGTCCATTTATGAAGGGTTCGGCATGCCGCCGCTGGAGGCTTTGGCGGTAGGAACGATGGTGATTTCTTCCGATGCCTTATCTTTGAAAGAGGTCTTAGGAGGAGCGGCTTCCTATTTCCATCTGGGTAATAAGCAAATGTTAAAAGAAAAAATGCGGATGGGTATCCGGCAGGAAGTAGGGGACGTGACGGTGGAAGAGATCAGAAAGAGGATCGGCATGTTCCAGTGGGAGATATCGGCGAAGAAGATTGCGCAGAAACTTGGCCGGAAGAGGGTCCGCTGAAGCTGGGGGAGTATGGAGGCGCATTATGAGGTTATTAAAAAAAGTTGGCCGCGGGCCAACTTTTTTAACGTGATTTGTTTCTACGCATATAGTCCGCAAGAACTGCGATAAATTCTTTGGGAGGCAGCGGCCCGGCATTGGGATATCCGGTAACGGAACAGAAATGGCAACCGTTACCTTGCTCCCAATAGGCATCAAGGAGTGTTCGTATGCTGTGCTGAATAGAATCCGGAGATACGTGGAAATATTCGGCAGTAGCTTGATAAAGTGCTTTGCTGGTAAGAAACGGACTGCTTTCATCAGATGCTGCTTGGCAGATAATATGGGCCAGATAAGGATATCCCCTGTAGGAAGGGTTAACGCCGATGCGGATTAGTAGTTCAGAAACAATAGTTTTTTCCATGGTTAATTCCTCCTTTGTGAAAATAATAATGCTGCTTCTGTTATTAGCATAATGGATTGGAAAAAAATTCCAACATAAAGGAAGAAAAAAGACATAAAAGGACAATTTTTGTATATGATGAATTCTTCCTTAGTAAATGTAACAGTATGAAAATGTTATATCATATAAATTGCATTTGGGAGGGGTGGGAGAATAAATAGATGGTGAAATGGTAAAAAAAGATGATTTTGGGCGAGAAGACGAAAGGATAGAGGCGAATACGAAAGAAAAATGTTGGTTGATGAATAATACTATTGTAAAAAATAGTATTAAAAGATATAATAATAAAAAGGTAGAGAGTTGATTATTTTTTTATAATAAAGTGGATAATCTTGTATTATCCGTCGGAGGTCAAATGATAGAGTGGACTTTTCGGGAAAAAATATTGTATCAGAAAAAAACCGTAACCTCTGATTCAAGAAAATTTGAGATTTTGATAGAAACATATCTGAAAGAAAGGTATCCTTTGGAAAATTGGAAGCTGACGAAAGCTACCAGGGACGGGAACAGGGACTTGGAAAATGTTTGTGAATTCACTGGTATGTCTATGTGGGCAGAAGCCAAATATACCATACATACGGAAGAAAATATAGGCTCAAGAAAGTATGATTCAACCCTTGTATCCTCACTTCTCGAAAATAATCTGATAAAAATTTTCTTTATCACCAATACATCCATAGGTTCTAATTTAATAGGACGCATCCGAAAATTTTATTATTTTTCTGCAATAAAACAAATTTCTTTTATAGATGGTTATGCATTATCCTATTGGGTAAAAAAGCATCCCGATGTGGAACGGAGATTTTTCAAAGAACCGATCTCATTTACCGAGCCTTCTGCTCCAAACGTTACATTGCAGTGCATTCGCCTGATTTGTAAAAGTGATTCTTATACGATAGATAATGTATGGGAAGACCAGGAGCTATATCCGCTATATCTATCCAAATGCTATACGATAGAAGGCGAATTTATTGCGGTCGGCTTCGGCGATAAGCCTTTAACGCTTTACTGCAATGATCATTTATTATATCAAGGGGATGCCCTGCCGGAGATCATGTCCTTTTCGCTGGATATTGCCCAAACAGGGGAAAGATTTCGTGTGGATGAAGAATATCCGCTTCATATATATTATATATTAGACGATAAAAGGAATGATTGCAGGAAATATAGTTTGAAATTTGCTGTTCTTGGAGAATTATACCAAAATCAAGTACAAAGTTATATAACGATTGAGACAGGTATAAAATCGAATTATAAAAAAATTTATAATTTATACGGCCCGCAAAGTTCAGGGAAGAGTTGGATTCTGAATAATTTAAAAAATGATCTTTTAAAAAACGCGCAAGAGAATCGGCACATTATTTATGTGAATTTTAACGGCCAGGAATCTGATATTGCAGATATATGCAGGATTATTTTTACCCTGGCATTTGACTACTACAATTTAAGTATGAGCGCGAAGGCTCTTTCGAATTATTGCAAGAAAAACAATGCAAAAAATTCGTTTTTCAGCCCCAATAATATTCAAGCAATCATTCAGGCGCTACAGGGTGAGGACTACCTGCTGGTTAAGAATATATTAATGGGTTCCGTTTTTTCAAATACCAAAAGCCTGTTTCAGATAAATCAGTGTTTTGCGTATGAAAAAACTTATTTTCTTGACAATATACATTTGCTGGACTCCGATAACTGCTGTATATTGGAAGCGGTATTCCGCGCATTTGATCCGCTGCAAAAGATTTCATTTGTATTGACCAGCAGAAATCAAATGAACATTCCGCATATAGAAAATATATTTTTAGATTATATTGATAATACCGAAATCCTTAGGGCAATCAATGAAGCTCTCCCGTTCTGCATTGATGAGTTAAATGAAATTGTACCGCCGAATCACTATTTAAAATACCCAGGGCTGTTATATTCTTTCCTGCGGGATGTCCGCGGTGATCGTACTATACAGGATGTTAAAAACTATTACATCGATGACTTTCAAACATCCGCGCTGCAATATATCAGAGGCAGTTTTGCTTTTGAAAGCATGATTCTTATACTGGTTTGTTTCGTACAAAAAGGGATACCCGTTTATTTTCTGGAAGAGATAAATGAGGCGGATTTAAACAGGATTTATGACAGACAATTTATTATAATAAAAAATGATTACGTGTTTCCCAACTATGAAAAATGGGATCGGGAAATGCCGGCATCCATTCTTAATCAGCATAAAAAAGCTCTGACCGGCTATATCCATAAATTTATGGATATGGATCCTGGCCGCAGGGAAATTTATCAATGTTCCTTAATGAGCCATTATTCTGAATATTACTGCCAATATTTCGAATCCGTTTTTCAATCCATCGAATTGAAATTCAGAGAAAACCAGTACAGCCAAGTTGTATTTTTATGCGAAGCATTGATGGAGGGAAAGAGCTTTTATGTAAAGGAAAACGAAAAATCAAATTATATAAAATATTATTTAGCATTCAGCTACATGCATTGTGACGCAAGCAAAAATGCGCAAAAGATTTTTCGCGAAATTACAGATAGTTACCATGCAAAGGCAAAAACCGCATTATATTTTAATGCCGCCTCTGAAAAAATTGATGCAGCGTATTGGGGTTTCAAAAGTTTTCAGAGTCTGCCAAAAGAAATTAACAATTTCCGCAAAGACTGGATGGAATTAAAATCCGAGATCATCCATTTGCCCTATCGTGCCTATTTGACTGCCGCCAACCGTATGATGGTGACGTATCTTGCACTGGATCATGTAAAGCTGGCGGGTGAATGGCTGCGGAAAAATTTGAAATCAGCTGTCAGATTTCGCTCGTGTGAACATATTGGCTATAGTTTTATGGATTATGCCAAAGGGATTTACCATATGAATCTGTTTCTGGCTTTGCAATATTTACAGATTGCAGACTCCTATTTTCAAACTGCTTCTGAAAAAAGGCGACATTTTGATTGCTTATGTGAAATTCAATATGTCAAATGCCTTATTGGAAAAGGAAGTACCCAGCAGTTATTGCTTGCGCAGGAGAAGCTGTTTGAAAATCAATACTGGATTCAATATTATAAATGCCATTTAAAACTAGCCGTGTGTTATATTTTGAAAGGACAATTTGCGGAGGCAAAAAAGTATTTACTGGAGGCAGAAGCATCCCCTATCATGAAAAATGATGAGCGGATACAATACCTCTGCAGTATGATAGAATCGTTTTTGTATAAAGTTCCTATGTCCTATAAGAATTCCGAACTATCAGGAACTTCCTACCAGACAATTATTGACAATAGCCAATGTCCCCGTATAAAGCAGAAAGCAGTACTTTATTGCATGCATCAGGATAAAAATAGCAATGCCTGCTTTTATCTGGATCCGAGAGTATGGTAATTATTCGGATGGATATTTCACATTACCATGAAGATCAAGGATCATATCATGCGGTCTAAAAGAATGCCTATAATTAAAAACCCGATAATTATTGATAATATCCCTGAAATTATCGACTACAAACAAAAGGCTTGTCCGGCTCTGCAAAAAAGACGCAGGTACAGAATCCTCAAGCGATATTGCTTTTTTAGACATTGATTTTTCAATGTGATATTGCCCTATCATGTGAAATGGAATCTCCTTCAGGAGAATCGACCAGATATCCTCTCTTATCGAACTTCCATTCACAAGAAGATACTGATATTTATAGTCTCCCTCCTGCAACTGCAAACGATATATATCAGGGAGATCTATCCTGATTTTTTCGCCCCATCGATGCCAAAAATATCCTGTCTGATAGGATTCATCACGAAACCGGCGGTTGCGCCCGGAGCCTTTTACATGGTAGGCTTTGGCTTCGGGGTAATACATGCATTTATAACCTCTGGCATGGATTTTCAGAGAGTACTCCAGCCCTTCCCATGCATTGTAAAACAGTTCATCAAAACCTTTTTCCGCCACAAAGAGCTGGCGGCGCGTTATATAAAAACCGGATGCAAGAGCCTGGCGTTCTGCCGTTTTCTGTACAACGGGGTTCTCCTGTTCCAAACCATCAAAAACATGTGTCGTCTTATAAAATCCAAATATATGACCGGCACTTTGAACAAGATTGCTTTGGGGATATAAAATAAGTCCCTGGGCAACTCCTGTATCCGGGGAGCTGTCCATAAATTCTATCATTTTATATAAAGCATCATCGACAGGAAATGTATCGGAGTTCAGGAAAATTAAATACGGGGATTCGGATCGAAACGCACCGATATTATTGGCTTTAGAAAAACCGAGGTTTTCATTCTCGAAAATAACGGAAATATTGGAATGATTATTTTGCAATTCCTGCAAAAAGCGTACGGTTTTAACATCTGTTTCCCCGTCAACAACAGTAAAAATATTGATATCGTCATTGATAATCTGAAATAAATTCTTAAAAAAGTTTTCTGTTAATGCATATTCATTGCTGATAGTTACAATTATGCTGGCTTTGTACATAAATTTTCCCTTCTCTTATCGCTTTTGTTCAAAATTTATAAATGTTTCCGGGTTTTTGCTGCTTTACGACGGATAATACAAGATTATCCATATTTTTGCTGCTGCTTCACAAGACATGGGTTTCAAAAAAATATTGTCAATAAAGATAGTATTTTGTATAA
>KE159599.1:785081-790692 GCA_000403275.2 Lachnospiraceae bacterium 28-4 | reverse complement strand
ATTTGGCAGCGGGGAGATAGAGTGGAGAATAATTCCTGATTATCGGGGATAGGAAAACTTGCCGGCTAGTATAATATCTTTTTAATAGCTCGACTATATTTAAGACCTGTGCTATAATGTCTTTATAAAAATTTTGGAGGACATTTTCATGGGCAAAAAAGCATCATCAATCGAACTTAGCAATGAAGAAAGAGAATATCTGGAACTTCAAACTCGTGCCAGAACAATTCAAGCTCAAACCGTTACAAGAGCGCGAATTTTATTATTACGTGCGGATGCCATGTCCATAGATGCGATTGCTGATAAAGTAGGTCTCAACCGCTGCAGCGTCATGCTCTGCCTTAAAAAGTTTAAAGAAGGAGGCATTGAAAACGCACTCTTTGATGCTCCCGGCCGTGGAAGAAATGCTGAGATTACAGACGAAGAAAAAGCCTGGATCATTAACACCGCGTGCCAGAAGCCAGTTGATTTTGGATATGCTGCCGAAACCTGGACTTATGCAGGGCTGACCTCACATATTAATAAAACTGCTGAAGCAGCTGGATACACAAGACTTTCCACCATTCATAAAAGTACAGTAAATACGATTCTTGACGAGGCAGACATAAAACCACATAAAATAACTTATTATTGTGAGAACAGAGATCCTGATTTTGATTCCAAAATGCATAATGTACTGCTTGTGTATAAGCAGCTTGAAATGCAGTTTAACGAATCCGGAGAACTTATTGTATCTGATGATTCACCTGTACATGTGCTGTCTTATGATGAAAAGCCTGGAATACAGGCTGTTGCAACAACATCGGATGATTTAATGCCGGACGAAAGGCATCAGACCATCAGTAGGGATTACGAATACAAACGTTTAGGTACTCTTTCATTATTAGCTGCAATCGATCTCCAAACAGGAGAAGCGATTCCGCTTGTAAGAGACAGGCACAGCAGCAGGGAATACATAGAATTTTTAAAGCTGTTAGACGACAAGTACCAAAAGGGAGACAAAATCCGCATAGTACTCGATAATCTTAAAGTTCATACATCGGAGGCAACCAGAAAATACCTGGCAACCGTACCAGGAAGATTCGAATTTGTATTCACTCCCAAACATGGATCATGGCTTAATATGGTTGAAGGTTTCTTCAGCAAGATGACTCGTCAGATGCTTAAAGGCATCCGTGTCAAATCTAAGGAGGAACTTACTAATCGCATCTACAACTATTTTGCAGAAATAAACGAAGAACCGATTGTGTTCCACTGGAAATATAAACTTGATGACATTGATGTATCGGAAGAAATCATTGTTGATACTCTGCCTGTCAAAAAGTCGATTTAATTAAAAGATGAAATGCTAGTTCAAAGGATAATTCAGAATTATTTTCTATAACGTAGATAAATATCTTATATTCTTATCGAATAGGTGGCAATAGGAACAAAATGACGATTATACAATTTACAGAAAAATATAATATCGAATTAAAAAACTATTTTGAAAAGGTTTTTAAAGAAAACGGAAGGGAATTTGCTCCCCATGACAAAGATTCGGACATACTAAATATAACAGATAATTATATGCTAAACGGTAATTTTTGGTGTTTGATTGACTCCCGAAATAATATCTGTGGTACAATAGCACTTCGAAAACTTAAAGACTGCTATGAAATCCGTCGTTTTTTTGTGCTAAGAAAATACCAAGGGTATGGTTATGGTAGTAACTTATTAAATATTGCAATAAACTACGCAATAGATAGCAGGTTTTTATTGGTTAAAGCTGCAACTTTAAATAATTGTTATATTTCACAACATTTATTTCACAAAATGGGTTTTACACGAACAGAGCGATATAATAATAGCAGTGCCGATATTTTTTTCCAATTTGAATTAACAAGGGAAAATATCTATAATTACCATTTAAATTATTTGAAACACAAATTTGAATCTTCTTTAATATTAAATCCAACTGAAAATATTCCTTTTTATTTTAGTTCATCTAAAACAGATTTTTTTATTGGTCTTTATGTAAGTGAATGCTTTAAAGATGTAAATGATAAAGTCATTTTTGCAGGAAGAAATGATTACATCAAGTTCTTTAATTATATAAAAAAAGAATGGAAAAAAGAACTATGTGCTGATGATGTTGATTTAAAAACATTATCTGGTTTAAATGCGCACTTGATTTTTTTCCTTTGCATTCTAAAACCCAATGATAAAGTCATGGTTTTACCAGAAGTATGTGGTGGACATTTTGCAACGGAGGAAATATTAAAAAATATAGGTGCTCATACTTATCAAATGGTTTGTGATTCACAAAACTTGTGTGTGAATTCCAAAAAAACTCTTCAACTTATCGAAAGTGAAAAAATAAATTATGTTTTTGTTGATCGTAGTGAAGGACTTTATTATGAGGATTTTTCATGGTTAAAAGACAGCTATCCGTGTTACAAAATTTTTGATGCCTCTCAATATATTAGCTCTATATTATGCAAACGATTCCTTAACCCTTTTGATATGGGATTTGATATGATCATTAGTACACTACATAAAAACTACCCAGGACCCCAAAAAGGGTTGCTTGCTGTAAAAAACAAAGATGATAAAGTTTGGAATAATTATTTAACACATGCCAAAACTTATATAAGCAATACACATCCAAAAGCAATTGCAGATTCGCTTTTTCCAATACTAAATAAGGAAACTTTCGAAACATATTGTATTACATGTGAAAAATGCATAAACCTTTTGGAAGATTTACTTGCAAATTTTGGAATACCGGTAATAACACGATTGAAACAGTTGGTACCAACACAACATATTTGGATTCTGTGTCAAAACAAACATGAAAGTTATAAATATTACTTAAAGTTAGAAGAATTAGGACTTCTTACAAATTATCGTTTACTTCCCTACAATCTTGGTTATGGTTTACGAATAGGACTAAACGCTTCCGTGCTTTGTGGTTTGAATGAAAAACATATTTCTCAACTCGCTGAAATTATGAGGGATGCATATTATGGTGACATTACCCCTCGTTTAAAAAAAATGTGCTATAAATTTATAAAAAATATTAAATCTACTGCATAATAATTGGATACGCTTTAATTATGGCAATAACAAACATATGTAAACTGTCATTTTCTTCTATTTTAGTTTTTATTGCGTTTATAATCGCACTTTCACGCTGATATTCTGAGTGTTTTCTTAGAATATCAGCACTTTTGCTTAGAAAGATTTTGATATCTTCACTTCGAGAATAGGTAGCTATTTTATAAAGTGATTCTAAAAACTCGATCCTGATAAGTCCATATTCGTTTGAAAACGCAGTATATATTTTTTTTGCATCTCTTAAATATGTTTTAATATTTGAGTCCATATTTTTTTTATTATTAGCCCGATAGTAGTTTTCATCATGTAAATTTTTAATCATACATAACTTAGCTAGCAAAGTTTTACAATATGCTACATGTACACTTACTTTATTAATCTCAGCATTTGATAAAAACTTATTTATTTTTGTTTTATAATTGTCGAATTCCTTTATATTATCGGGATTGTATAATTTTAAATCTATAAGCTTTAACTCACATGCGCTTACGGATTTTATATTTTCATATCCACTACTCATAGCTATATTGTAATCATCCACAGCTTGTTTATAAGTATATTCGCAGTTTTCTTTTTTTAATATCTTATCTAATATGTTAACATAGTGTTCTGTATTTGCATCCACATAAAGTGCTTTATAATAGCTGAAAGCTGTATCATCATAATTTCCCGATATAAATTTTAAAAAATAATTTATTAATTCTTGATCTGGTAAACTATATAAAATATGATGGCTACGAAGGATGTCTGTATAACACCGTTTTATTAGTTCTAATTGTATATCCTTTACATCTGCAACTTCATCTAGCGCAATCAATTTTTGCAATAAAACACTATATTGTGTAATGCTGAAATTACCTCTTTCTGTTTCGATATGAATCATCCAATACTCTGCAAATAAAGAATAGGGTTCTCCAGCTGTCTGTAATTCTTTTAAGCATGATACAATATTATCTTTCGTAAGACTATTTATATCTCCATGAGTAGTTTCGATTATACGAAGTCTTACAGAGTGTTGTTGCTCTACGCTGATAGTTCTACTTAATAATTGATTGTATTTTGAGAAAGCTTTTTCTTGACAACTGTTATAAAAATATAAGGTGCCTATTTCATAAAGGAAAAGGAATTCTTTATCCGGGCAATAAATCAATTCATTTTGTAATGCTTTGTGTAACGTTAAGAAATTTCCACATTTTAAAGCATTTTGAAATAAATCTTTCTTTTTATTTTCAGATTCTTCTTTTAGAATATTATATGGTAAATGAATGTAGCTTAACCAAGCGCTTTCCGGAAATTTCCTTGAATTTTGTAATAATTTAAATATAGCTGTTGTGTTTATTTCGGTTTCCCAGAATTGTGATTGATTTTTTACAATTTCTTGTTGATTTACAAGCAAAATATAGCTGTGGTCAAAAGGGAAAAATGCTATAATATTTTTATGAACTAAGGACTTTATTGCCATATGTACATAATTGAATCGTGTTCTCTTATTTAACACAACAAGTAGATCACTAACTGAAACTAGAGTAACTGACATGGAAATATAGAAAATTATCAACAAAACCAATTTTTCTTTATTTGATAATGTTTCATATATTTGAATAAAATTACCATCATTATGATAAAGATTTATGCCAAATTTTTCTTTTACTTCTTTAGTTTCAAGCTTCTTATATATATCACTTTGAATGTTTTTAACATCTGCTAACAATATAAATGTCCCTATTGAGCTCTTAATTATTTCAACAAGATTTTCAAAAAATGTTTCTCCCATTGCTTCTATATTATCAATGATGATAAGAGATTTTTCATATGCATTTTCATTGCCTTGAACAAAAAAATCTAAAATATCACTTTTATCATTTTTGCAATCAATATATATAATATTTTTTATCCATTGGAATTGTTTTAAAATTTCTTTGCGTTTTATATATTGAGAAAGATAAATAAAAACAGAAGTAGTCTTCCCCATATTAGCTTTTCCAAAAATTAAAACTCCATTATCACCTTGAATTTGTTTGTTAATCCAAGAACATATCTCCATTTGAATATTTGTTGGTGAAAATAAGCTTGTACGATTTCTATAGATTTGTAACAGCAATGAATATGCGATGGATTGTTTATTAAAAGCTTTTCTTACTATTATTTCGACTAAACTGATAATGCCTGCAATACCCATTATGATAGCCCATATACTTAAACCTTTTTCTGTATCATATTGACTAATGATCATAGCAGCAAAAACAATTCCCAATAAAAGCAACCCAAAAAGCAATTGGAAAATATCAATTGCTTTTATTAGGGCTAATTGTTTTTTCGTAAAAGCAGTAAATCTATTCGTTATCATTTCATCCTCTTTGCATAATATAAGATATTTATCTACGTTATAAAAAATAATTCTGAATTATCCTTTGAACTAGCCGGCAAGTTTTCCTATCCCCAATAATCAGGAATTATTCTCCACTCTATCTCCCCGCTGCCAAATTCAACGGATAACTTTTAATTATCCATA
>KE159599.1:783982-785071 GCA_000403275.2 Lachnospiraceae bacterium 28-4 | reverse complement strand
CGACGGATAATACAAGATTATCCATATTTTTGCTGCTGCTTCACAAGACATGGGTTTCAAAAAAATATTGTCAATAAAGATAGTATTTTGTATAATGAATAAAACAAGAAAAATTTACCATAATTATATTGCTGAATAAAAATGAGGAATCTAAATATGGTATAAAACACACAAGGAGAAAGAGTCATGAATTTACCGAAAATAAATATAGGGAATAGCCAGGAAGAAAAAATAGTTACAAGGGAACTGAAAGTAAATCAAAATGTGTTTATTTATAATGAGACGGTGATACCGTTATGTAATATATCCAGAATCAGCGTGGTGAATGAAGCGAAAAAGCCGTACGACAAAAATTTGTTTATTATGATCGTTATTGGGATCGCTTTGTCATGTACGGGTATTGGAGCGGTGGTCGGTCTGCCTTTGATAGTCATTGCCGTATGGCTGCTATATAAAATATACCAGCACAATCAGGGGCTTGGGGAATATTTAAAATTGAATTTAAATTCCGGGCAGGATATTTATCTTTACAGCAGTAATCATGATTTTACGATTGAAGTTATGGACGTTATTATAAATTGCATCAATTCGGGTGCAGGTTACGCGGTAAATATGGAAAACTGCAAGATAGAGGCGATGCAGATGGGAGAGGGCAATAATATGAACATTACGAGGAGATAAAAGAAATGGGATTTAAGATAAACGGGGATATCAATGCCCGAAATATGCAGATAGGTGATAATAATCTGATGACAGTGATACATGAAGGGGAAGAGGAACTTTTGCGGGAGAAAGATTGGGAGGAACTGAAAAAGTTCTTGAATATAAGGCTGGCTGATCTGGCAGGGAATGAAAATTCATTTGCGCTCGCTAAAAAAGGGCTGGATTATGCGGAGAGAAGAGATGAGAAAGGGCTGAAGGGATTTCTGGCAAGAAATAAGGAGAGCTTTTTCTGTAATGTGATGAGCGATATCGCTTCGTCGGGACTGGTTTTGCTGTTGTCGAGGCTGAGTTTTTGAGGGTGAATGATGATAGCGGGCTGGATGAAATGTTTTGTGATGTGTATGGATAATTAAAAGTTATCCGTTG
>KE159599.1:397390-777682 GCA_000403275.2 Lachnospiraceae bacterium 28-4 | reverse complement strand
CAACGGATAACTTTTAATTATCCATATCCCCTCATATGCCCGCCGTTCCGCAATGAATCTTGTAAGATAAATGAAACCATGTTAGTATATTACTGATAGATATAAGAGTTTTTTAGGTTATAAGTCACATAAAAACAAGACGGATAATAGAAAATAAGAAAGACGTCAGGCGTAGGTTCGGAGGTGGAAAAACATATATGGGAGCCAATAAAATAGCAGGAAGAATACTTTCCGATGATATAAAGTTAAAAATAAAAAAGTTATTGGCCATAAAGCAGAACCGCAGAATGCTGCAATGGAAAAAGCAGACCGAGCCATATTGCAGAGAACGATATCCCATTGGCATCAACCTGATCGGGGATATCAGTGCCGAAACCGGATTGGGCCAAAGCGTAAGAATATTGGCCGCTATTATGGAAAAAAGCAGCACTCCTTTTTGTGTGAAGCAGATCAATTCCCATGGAGTGCTGACGCATAATGATGAAGCGTGGGCAAAAAAGGTGGAAGCTAGCGTAAAATATGCGGTGAACCTCATCCATATTATCCCAGGGACATGGGCGAAAGATTATTGCGGACTGGAAAAAGAAGTATTGGATAAAAGGTATAATATCGCTTATTGGCTGTGGGAACTGGAGGAATTTCCCGATTATTGGCTGCCCTGCATTCAGACGGTGGACGAAATATGGACTCCTTCGGAATTTAGCAGCAATGCGCTTAGGAAAAAGACGAAAAAACCGGTGGTGACGGTTCCTTATGCTATTGATATGGAAAGCAGGAGAGGAAAAGAAACGGATATAGAAGGATATTTTCAGAGGAAATATTTCGGCTTGCCGGAAGAAAAGTTTCTTTTTTTAACTATGTATGATTTTATCAGCGTGAGCGAGAGAAAAAATCCACAGGCGGTTATTGAAGCGTACGTCCGAGCTTTTCCAAAAGAGAAAAAGGACGCGGGGCTTGTAATTAAAGTGAACCATGTGGAAGAAAAAAAGCTGGCGCAGTTAAAGGAGCGGCTGAAAGAATATCAAAACATATATTTTATTACGGAAAATATGACGAGAAAAGAGGTGGATTCCCTTATGAACGCCGCCGATGTGTTAGTCTCTCTTCACCGTTCCGAAGGATTCGGCTTGCCGGTGGCAGAGGCAATGGCTTTGGGGAAACCTGTGATTTCCACGAATTGGTCGGCGACGGCGGAGTTTACGGATGAGGAATGCGCTTGCCCGGTGGATTATAAATTAGTGCAAATCAGGAAGACGGCAGGACCTTATGAAAAAGGGAACTATTGGGCGGAAGCCGATGTGGAACATGCGGCACGATATATGAGGCGACTGTGGGAGGACAGGGAATGCGCGCATAGAATAGGCATCAATGCGAAAAATTATATGGACAGGCATTTGACATATGAATATGCGGCAGACATAATCAAAGACAGGTTAAAGGCGATCAATGGGCAGGGAAAATAAGAAGAAAAAAAGAATAGCGTTTATCAATCAGCGTTACGGCAGGGAAGTAAACGGAGGATCCGAATCGTACACGATGCAGATGGCTCAGCATTTGAAAGCTGAATATGAAGTGGAAGTGCTGACTTCCAAAGCGCTCACTTATGATAAGTGGGAAGACTATTACGAAGCGGATATAGAGGAAATCGACGGAATCAAGGTACGGCGGTTCGGTGTCAGAAAAAAGAGAAACAGATATGTGCAGCGACTGCTTAAGATATTGATTACCAGATTGGGATGCGGCAGTCTGGCGATGACAGCTTTGTGGAATAAAGCATTAGGACCCTATGTTCCCGATCTGGTGGATTATATTGGAACGCACAGGGATGAGTATGATGTATTTATTTTTGTCACTTATATGTATTATCCTGCCGTATTCGGAATGGAAAAAGTAAGGGATAAAGCAGTTTTTGTGCCTACCGCCCATGATGAGTACAATATTTATTTTAAAGTCTATGAGAAAATGTTCCATATGCCCCAAAAGATCGTCTATCTGACCGAAGAGGAAAGAGCATTTGTCGAAGGGCAGTTCCACAATGAAAAAATAGAGCATAAGGTGATTGGCATCGGAATAGATCTGCCGGAACGCGTGGATACGGAGCGGTTTCGAAGGAAATATGGAATAGAAGGAGACTATATTATATATGCGGGAAGAGTGGACGAAGAGAAGGGCTGCGGGGAGATGTTTGCCTTTTTCCGGCGGTATGCGGAGGAACAGGAGAGGCATGCGTGGAAAGAGGAAGGCGGAATGCATCTGGTAGTTCTCGGGAAAAAGTATATGGAGATCCCTGATCTGGAAAATATTCATTATCTGGGATTCGTGCCGGATGAGGATAAGTATGACGGAATGGCAGGAGCGGTGGCGTTATGGCTCCCTTCGCGCTTCGAAAGCCTTTCGATTTCCGTTTTGGAGGCAATGGCTTTATCAAGGCCGGTTATCGTAAATGGAAAATGCGATGTTTTAAAAGGGCATTGCGAAAGGAGCGGAGGCGGGCTTTGGTATGAGGATTATGAGTCCTTCGCCGGCGCGATGGAGGCACTGGCAGACGGGGGATATGACTCGTACTGCAAAAGAGCGAAAGCATATGTGGAAAAGTATTACCGGTGGGATAAAGTGACGGAGGCGTGGAAAGAGCTGCTGGATTCCGGGTTTGACGGATAAAAGGCATAATGGGTGAAAACGATGGATAAATTTTGGGATTTTATAGAGAATATACTGCATTTTATCCTATTTCGTATCTTTCATTTAAGGATGAATGACGGAACATGGAAAAAATTATGTCAGTTTGTCAAATTTGGCGTAGTGGGGTTGTCCAATACGCTGATTTCCTACATAGTGTATGTAGTATTGGTAAACTTGGGGTGGCATTATCTTTTGGCCAGCATCGGGGGTTTTTTGATCAGCGTTATAAATGCTTATTATTGGAATGACCGGTATGTTTTTAAAGCGGAACAAGATGAAAAAAGGGCATGGTGGAAGGTTTTTTTGAAGACGTTTACTTCCTACGCGGGAACCGGTTTAGTCCTTAATAATCTTCTGCTCATTCTTTGGGTGGATGTGATAGGGCTTCATGAGATGCTCGGCCCGGTGATTAATCTGTTTGTGACGATTCCGCTGAATTTTTTACTGAATAAATATTGGGCATATAAAGATAAGGCTTAACAGGAGCCTATGGGGACAGGAATGAAAAAAAAGGTTTTTTTATATTTTAAGATGTTAAAACTTCATAGAGTGATCCATGCCTTTTCCATATTCAGAAAAGAAGGGTTGGCCGGAGTGAAGTATCACTTTTATCTGGTGAGAGATAAAGAAAAAAGATTGGGAAAAGATTGCGGCAGAGAATATGATATAACTCCTGTTTTGGAGGATAAAATGGAGAAAGAGGAGCGGTATTTGTCACTCTTTTTTGAAGAGTATGAGGTTCCAGTGGTATCGATTATGATTCCGGTATATAATCAGTTTGCCTATACTTATCAATGCCTGGAGCATATTAAAAAATATGGGGATAATATTGCCTATGAGATTATTGTAGGTGATGACTGCTCTTCGGACAGAACAAAAGAGTTGGAAAAGATAATAACGGGAATTCGGGTGATCCGCCACGAAAAGAATTGTCAGTTTTTGATAAATTGTAATCAGATTAGTAAAGAAGCGAGAGGAAAATATCTTGTATTTTTAAACAACGATACACAGGTGCAGAAAGGATGGCTGGAAGCATTGGTGAATCTGATGGAGGAGGATCAAACGATAGGGCTGGCAGGTTCTAAGTTTATTTATCCTACGGGACTGGTTCAGGAGGCCGGAGGGATTGTCTGGAAGGATGCTTCGGTACTGCAGTTTGGAAATAACAGACAGCCGGGCGAGGAAGAATTGAATATAAAAAGGGAAACGGATTATGTTTCGGGAGCTTCCATCATCATCCGAAAAGAATTGTGGGATGAAATCGGCGGATTTGATGAATGCTTTGCCCCTGCGTATTATGAAGACGTGGATTTAGCATTTCAGGTGAGGGAGAAAGGATACAAAGTAGTCTATCAGCCGAAGTCCGAGGTAGTACATTTTGAAGGGGTGACGGAGGGAGGAACCCGGGAGGCGGATGAGAGAAAAAAGAGGCAGATAGAAGCAAACAGGGAAAAATTCGCGGCGAAATGGGGAAAAATACTGCGGGAACAGCATTATGAAGCCAGGGAATATCCCAGACTGGCAGAAAAGATAAGGCAGGGGAAGTAAAATGGCGGATAATAATAACATATTGATCATAGCGCCTGAAATACCTCCGAGAGCTAACTCATGGGGAGGGAGCCAGAGGATGTATTACTTGGCGGATATGCTGGAAAAGCAAGGGAGAAATGTTATCACTATATCTCCGGGTTTTCAAACGGCTCCGGAATGTGTAAATAAAGAAGTATTATACGAACCGGTTTATTTGGGAGGAGATGCAGGGGGCGGCGATGAGGAAGGAAACGGACAGAAATGCTCCGAAGGAGAAAAAGAAAAGAAACGGAAGAAATGGATTTTTTTACCCGGCAAGATAAAAAGAACCATTTATATGTTTATGGCAGCCGCCGACTATTTTCTTTATGGGGAACCATCCAGTTTCCAGGGGATATTTTATAAAAAATGGCTGAAAAATTATGAAGAGACAATATTGGGATGCATTCTCCATAAAGGAATTAAGAAAGTCATCATTAGCGGACCCAGCTTTGCATTATTTTCTGTTGCAGGAAAAATAAAGAAAAAAGACGGGAGCATAAAAATTATATTTGATTACCGCGATCCATGGTTTTTGTGGAAGAAGAAGAAAAATCTGGCTTATTTAAAAGAAAAAAAGTATTTGAAAAATGCGGATTGTATTGTATGTTTTTCGGAAGCATTTAGAAAGGATATGTGCAGGACATTTAAAATAGAAAGCAGTAAAACGGCAATGGTATACAATGGATATTCGGATGATGAGTGGAAAAAAGCGGAAAGGCGTGCGGGAAAGAAGAAAAGAGATGGAAACCGGCTGCTGGTCACATATGTGGGAAGCATGGATTTTAATGATAATAAGAAAAATTACAGGAATCCTAATATTGTAATAAGAGCGGCTGAGAAATGTGAAAAGGGGATTGTGGAGTTAAGGTTTGTAGGAGTAGCTGCCGTTGAAAAGATGGAAAAAAGAAATAATGTAAGTTATATAGGAAGAGTAACCCAGGAGGAATCGCTTCTGTATATGCTGGAGAGCGATGTGCTGTTGAGTATTCATGATACGGATGATGATTCAGGTAAATATCTGGTACCGGGTAAATTTTATGATTATATGAGAAGCGGCCGCGTGGTATGGAATATTGGAAAGGAGGACGGACTGGCGGCTGAATTTTTAAACGAGTATGAGCTGGGAGTAAGCTGTGCAAATAGAGCGGATAGCGTGGAAGGAATGCTGCGCCGGCTGATCGGGTTAAAGCAAAAGGGGGGGATTGAGAAGTTGAGAAGAACTGGCGGGAAGGAGGTTTTCAGGTTTTCGCGGGAAGTGCAGAATAGAGAGTATATAAAAGTGTTAGAGAGTTTGTAAAAGAAATGGGAGAAAACGGAGATATGATGAAATACAAGTATAATATGGAACTACTGGAAAAATTAAACGAGGAGTATAAAGATAAGCCTTTGGCAAAAGAGTTTTTGAAATATGATCATAAATCCCAACTGGCTTATGCAGATCAGAGGATCAAAAACCTTGAGAAACTGGTAAATTTAAATGGGGTAAAAATCCTTGAAATTGGTTGTGGGGGGGGGTATACGTCAAGAAGGCTGGCGGAGCAGTATGAGTGTGAAGTAACAGGAACTGATATTTATGAAAGCCCTGTGTGGAACGAACTTGGGAAAGAAAAGAACTTAAATTACATGGTAGTAGATTTAAGTGAAAATAATCCCTTTCCGCAAGGAACTTTTGATCTGATTATTTCTTATGTGGCATGGGAGCATATCAGGCATCCCTTTAAGGTTTTGCAAGAATGTGTAAAGATACTGAAGCCTGAAGGAAAGATATATATATATGCGAATCTGTATCGTTCAGCAATGGCTTCCCATATTTACAGGACGGTATATTTTCCGTATCCGCATTTGTTGTTTCCGGATGAGGTGGTGGTTGATTACTGCTTGAAAAATGGAGTAACCCAGGAATGGATAGATGCATTTTATTATGTGAATAAATTGACTTACAGTGAATACAAAGAATATTTTAAATTGTTAAATTTTGAGATTTTACATGAAAAACTGGCAAAAAGGAAATTAGATTTAGAGTTTTATGAGCGGTTTGAAGAAAAATTGGGGCTTTATCCCATTTCGGATTTGGAACTGGATTTCTTTGAAGTAATATTGAAGCCTCAGGACAATGGCGGTGAATTTAAGGAAAGACAGGCTTTAGTTTCTTATAAAATTAAAGCGGATAAGCCAAGCCCGCAGAATATTCATACAGTAGTCAGGTGGTCGATCGAAGCGTTTGGCGCAGATCTGGAATATGCATGGTACATTTACAAAGGGGCGGAGAGAATAGGTACGATCTGGTATTCGAAACAAAATTACTATGACTGGTCTGCTACAGAAGCAGGAACATATCAAATCAGAGTGTTTGTGAGAGATAATTGGGGAAATATTATTTCAGAGTTATCGGAAGAGTTCGTGATCATAGGCTGAGCTATAGAAATGTTATAGAGAAAAGCGAAAGAAGAGGTGCGCAAAATGATAGAAATCAGCTTGGAATCGAGAGTGGAAAATGATACACTGATAATTCGTGTGGTATTGCCGGAAGAAAAGTTACCACAGTATGAATACGCTTATTATTTTATAAAAGATGGAGAGCGAATGCTGACGAAATGGTATTCGGCAAACTATGAGGAACGATTTGTGTTGGAAGAACCGGGGGCGTATTATGTGACATGTTTTGCCAGGAATATAGAGAATAAAAATGATATGGCAAGCAAGTATACGCGGTTATATACTTATCCTTGGGGGGAAGAGAATGAAAAAGCAGTATTTGAGGAGAAAAGTTTATCGGAGAGTCAATTTTCAATTTGTTCACGGATAGAAGGTGGTATTTTGGAATGTGATGTGCAT
Source organism: Lachnospiraceae bacterium 28-4 (assembly GCA_000403275.2). GTDB lineage: Bacteria > Bacillota > Clostridia > Lachnospirales > Lachnospiraceae > Kineothrix. Next base: position 770,593 of record KE159599.1, on the reverse strand, counting down.
CCATCGGATAATAAGTTTAAGGATATTGAATTTGCCTTTTATCTGATGAATAGATTTGAGAAAAAAGAAACAGTTTCTTATTCGCCTTATAACAGAGCATGTTTTCCATTAACTGCTGATGGAATTTATTCCGTAAAATGTTTTATCCGGCGAGGGCAGGAATTAATGGTCAAAATGTCCAGATTCCATGGGTATAGGGCGGAAAATACTTTTGGCCTGGAGACAAATATCTGTGAACCATTTGGGGGGGGCAATTACAGTATATTCCTTTTAAGGATCCCTATACAGATTTCTGCTTGGTCATAACTCCTAATATACTTGAAGATGCGTCTCTAGATGTTATCAAAAAACATACAAAACTGGATCTTGATGAAGAAAGCTGGTATCAATCCCACTTATATAAAATTGGCAATAAAGAAGTAATTGGGCAAGATACGATATTATCCGGCATGATAAATGAAGGATCGCATCTTATATTTGGTCAGAAAGATATTCGTTTACTGGAAGATTGCATAGACGAAGGTCAGAATGTATTAACTATGATCGGGAAATTTATGATTTACAGAAAGAAAAATGTGATAACAGTTACTTGCGATTATTTTAGTGCGAATTCTGTATTTTATTATTGGGATGAAGAAACAGTGGTAGTTTCCAATAGATTAAATTTGGCTTTGACAGTGATTCGGGCGATCGGACTTGATTTGAAAATCAATAAAGAATATGTTGCAGCGATGATGACTTTTAGTGATGGTATGATTTCAGGTACCAATTTTTTAACTGAGCTGGCAGTTAAAAATTTATATGTATTGCCGGTGAACCGTTATATAGAAATTACGGAATATGGTTTATGTACCCCGGAAAAGCCAATTAATTACAAAAAAACTGCGTATAATGATACTATGTATCGCGAGTTATTAGAAAAGGCTAAAAATGATATAATGTGCAAATTGGAAAATATTAAGAATAGTGAGGATCTGACGCATTATCAAATAGGCTTGTCGGCAGGATTTGACAGCAGGCTTAATTTGGCGGCTCTCTTATGTGATCCTGAAATGTTAAATCAAACCAGAGCAGTTACATGGGATGTACCTTCGGCAAATGACCTGGGAGTATCGGTGCAGTTGACAAATCATTATAATATACCATATGCAAGAAATGAAGAATACGGGATCCATATTAAAGAATATAGTGTGGACGATTTTGTCGAACGGTATAGAAATTTTAATAATGGTATATATCATGCTATTTTTTATTTGCCAGGATTTACTATGGAATCCAACTTTGAAAACCAGACGATGAGTTTTGTCGGAGCTTTTGGAGAAACAATGAGAAGCCATTATTATATGGGAACCAGAAACTTGATTAAGGACAGCGATAATGTGATGCAAATTGCCAGAAAGATGACAAACAAATTGGATAATTATCGTATTACTTATTATGGAGACGATGATTTTTGCAAGGCTCTGTATGGCGAGATTACTGCTATTCCTGGAGGAAGCGCTTATGAAAAGTTTGATAATCTTTTTACTTTTCACTATTTGCGCTATCATTTTAATGACTTAATTAATAGGTTTTGGCTGGATGGACATTATTATTCATTGTTTATGTCACCGTATTTATTTGAAGCTTCCAGGATGCTGAGTATGGAAGAGAGATGCAACAATAAAATTATGTTGGACATGTGTTATATTTTATATCCGGAAGTCTTAAGTTTTCCCTTCTCATCGTATGGCTCCAGTGATAATGATATTATCAGGGAAAAATGGGGAAATGTGATATTTGACCAGGGGGAATTACCGGAGGTAGAATTAGATAACGACAAAAGTGATTATGAGGCGGCTGTGGATAATAATAGCAGACCGATGAGAAATCCGGGTTTTACAGAGAACGAATTGCTTTTACAGATATATAATAATACATTGGATCTTTATAATATATTAAGGAAAAGACAAGATATTGGCCAGTATTTTGATGAACATTTGTATTATTATATTCAATGTGTGAAAACGGATATGAGACGTTTGGTTTATATTTTTTCAAAATTGTGCGGAATCTATGATCAGATATATGGAATAGAAGATTGCTGATAGAAGTAGAAAAGGTCATTGTTGTATTATCGGGAATTCTGTGATATATTGTATGAGTATACTTGGGAATAAAAGTATGAGTATAAGATATTATGTGAAAGCAGAAGAGGAAGAAAATATGGGAAAAAAGATATGTGTGATTGGATTAGGTTATATTGGTCTGCCTACTTCCGCAGTTTTTGCTGAGAGCGGATGCGAAGTAGTCGGAGTAGATATTTCGGAAAAAGTGGTTAATATGTTAAACCAGGGGCATATCCATATTGAAGAACCCGGACTGGGAGAAGTAATTAAAACACAGGTGGAAAAAGGCAATTTCAGGGCGTCATTAACGCCGGAGAAGGCGGATGCGTTTATTGTAGCAGTACCGACGCCTAATCTTGATGATGAGTTCAGAAGCTGTGATTTGACGTATGTCATACAGGGCATTAAAAAAATAATTCCTTATCTGGAAAAAGGAAATACTGTCATTGTGGAATCAACCATTGCTCCTAAGTCGATGGATGATCATGTTAAGCCCGTTTTGGAGGAGGCTGGCTTTGCGATTGGAAGTGATTTGTATCTGGCGCATTGCCCGGAAAGAGTATTGCCTGGCCAGATTTTGTACGAGCTGCGCCATAATAACCGCATTGTTGGCGGCATTACGAAGGAATGTACGGAACATGCAGCTGAAGTATACGCAACCTTTGTAGAAGGAGAGATTATAAAGACGGAGGCTAAAACAGCCGAATTATCTAAGTGCATGGAAAATACCTTCCGGGATGTGAATATAGCATTGGCAAATGAACTGGCAAAAATATGTGATGAATTGGACATTAATTGTCTGGATGTAATTCAGATGGCGAATAAACACCCAAGAGTAAACATCCATCAGCCGGGGCCGGGAGTGGGCGGCCATTGTCTGGCCATTGACCCATATTTTATTTGTGCAAAGGCACCGGAAACGGCTAAGATTATCCGTCTGGCAAGGGATACCAATAGAAGTATGCCTCAATATGTTGTGAATAAAGTGAAGATGTTATTGGGAGAGACAAAGAACCCTAAGGTGGCAGCATTTGGCATGACATATAAAGGAAATGTGGATGATATCAGAGAATCACCGGCTATTGAAATTATTGATTTATTAAAAGCAAATGAAATAGATGTGGCAATATATGATCCTCATGTGGACAGGCCGGAATGCATGGAATTGGATGCGGCAGTAAAGGATGCGGATTTGATTGTTATATTGACCGATCATAATGAATATAAAGAGATGAACCATAAGCATATAGCAGGTTTGATGAGAAATGCAAGGCTGTTTGATACACGCAATATGATTCAGGAGCAGCAGGGATCGGGTTTGACTGTTATTAATTATGGCAATATCTATAAATATAAAACCAGGTAGGCCCAACAAGGAGAATAGTTTTGAAAAGAACTTTTCTCCTTGTTGTGACATAGGAGTATAAAAAATGAAAAAAATAAAAGTATTAAGTATTTTTGGTACAAGGCCTGAAGCAATTAAAATGTGTCCATTGGTAAAAGAACTGGATAAGCATGAAGAAATTGAAAATATTGTATGCGTAACAGGGCAGCATCGGCAGATGCTGGATCAGGTATTGGATATTTTCCAGGTAATTCCGGATTATGATTTGAAATTAATGAAGGACAAGCAGACGCTGACAACGATAACAACCGATGTGCTTATAAGCTTGGAAAAATTGCTGCCGGAAATCAAGCCGGATTTAGTATTGGTACATGGAGATACCACTACATCGGCATCGGCGGCGCTGGCATCGTTCTACCAGCAGATTCCGGTGGGGCATGTGGAAGCAGGGCTTAGGACATATGATATTTATTCTCCGTTTCCGGAAGAGATGAACCGTAAAATAATTTCTCAAATTACAGAACTTTTTTTTGCGCCTACGGAAAATAATAAAAAGAACCTGGAAAAAGAAAATATATATAAAAATATTTTTGTAACAGGAAATACAGTAATCGATGCATTTCAATATACGGTAAAAGAGAACTATCAATTCAAAAATAATGTGTTAAAGGAAATTGACTTTGACAATTCCAGAATCGTTTTAATGACTGCCCACAGAAGGGAAAATTTAGGAAAGCCTTTGGAAAATATTTGCAAGGCAGTAAAACGTATTGTTGAGAATAATAAGGATATTCAGATAGTATATCCGGTACATCTGAACCCGGCAGTGAGGGAAACCGTATTTGAAATTTTAGGAAATGAAGAGAGAATATATTTAACAGATCCAATCGATGTGGAAGATATGCATAACGTTATGTCCAGAAGCTTTCTTGTGATGACCGATTCGGGAGGCCTTCAGGAAGAGGGACCTCATTTTGGTATTCCAGTGGTGGTTCTAAGAACGGAAACAGAGCGGCCGGAAGCTGTGGAAGCGGGGACTGTACAAGTGGCAGGAGTTCGGGAGGAAGAGATATACACCATCGTAAATCGTCTGTTAAATGACAGAGAAGCATACCAGAAGATGGCGCGCGCAGTAAATCCGTACGGAGACGGTCATGCCAGCGAAAGAATTACGGAAGAAATTATCAAATGGAGTAAGATTCATGTTTGAAGGAGTAAGAACGGTAATAACGGAAAACTGGACAAATAGAAAAAGAATGCTTCGGCTGGCAAGTTATGAATTAAAGGGGCAGAATAGTGGTACAGTGTTTGGCTTTTTATGGAATTTTTTTAATCCGGCTTTGCAAATAGCTGTTTTTTGGTTTGTATTTGCAATTGGCTTAAATACGCAACCTCCACAGGGAAATTATCCATATATTATTTGGATGATAGTAGGAATCATACCTTGGTTTTTTATAAACACAGCGATGACATCGAGCGCAACATCAATTTATGCATATAGCGCTATATTGAAGCGCATGTATTTGCCATTATCGATTGTTCCGGTGAAAACGATTATATCTGCGTTTATTGGGCATTTGTGGTCTATGCTGGTAGTATTTTCCATCATTATTTTTTCAGGAAACCCTGTGAATTCCATGGTTTATCAGTTACCGTATTATATGATAGCGTTAATTGTTTTTTTGGTAGGCTACGGACTTTTTGCATCGGCGATCAATGTTGTTTTTAAGGATTATCAGAAATTGTTTTCTGCAGTTGTAAGGCTGCTCTTTTATATTACTCCGGTGGTATGGGTTCAGGACAGGCTGCCGGAAGACCTGAAACTTGTATTAAAGCTAAATCCATTGGCCTATATTATTGATGGCTATAGAAATTGCATACTTTATGGGGTGTCTTTAAATGTACACTGGAGACAGGGATTGTGGTTTTGGGCATGCGCTTTGTTTCTATTTATTTATGGTTCAGCTGTTCATATGAAGTTCAGAAAGAAATTTATGGATTTGTTGTAGAGGGATGGGAATGGATAAAAACTTAGCGATTGAATGTAAAGAAATATATAAAAAATATCCTATGTACCACGGGGATTATGACAGGTTAAAGGGTATGTTGCTGCCCAGATATAAACCGGAAGAATTTTTAGCGCTGGAAGGAATTAATCTTCAGGTAAAAAAGGGAGAAATTCTGGGGATGATTGGGTTGAATGGTTCAGGGAAATCCACTTTGTCCAGTATTATAACGGGCATTACTTATCCAAGCAGTGGAAGTGTTGAAACGGACGGAGAAGTTAACATGCTATCGGCAAATGCGGGAATGGATAATTATTTGAGCGGCATAGAGAATATCAGATATAAGTGTATTTTATTAGGTTTTAGTAATGAACAGATCGAAGAAATTATGCCTGATATTATTAAATTTGCAGATATTGGAAGACATATAGACCAGCCTCTTAGAACATATTCCAGCGGCATGCGTTCTCGGCTTGGGTTTGCAATATCTGTGCATATTAATCCGGATATATTGATTATTGATGAAGCCTTGTCAGTAGGGGATAACAGCTTTGCAGACAAGTGCATGGATAAAATGAATGAATTTAAAAATAATGGAAAAACAATAATTTTTGTAAGTCATGCGGTTACACAGATGGATGATTTTTGTGATAAGGTGATGTGGATTCATCGAGGAAAAATATTAGGAATAGAATATCCAGCGGATATAATAATGCCTTATTGCGGTTTTGCAAGGGAATTTAACGCTATGACTATAGATGAAAGAAATAGTTATACGCCTGTATTGAAGGAATATCAGGAAAAATATTTATAGTGAGAGAAAGGTATAGAAGGGAGATTTTATGGCAAATAATGATAGAGTTTATTTAGCATATTCCGGACAGTTGGGAGAAGAATTTGAAAGAACAACAAAACGGAGAATCGAGTGGATACTGGAGCAGGCAAAAGCGTACGGGCAGATTTTGGATATCGGATGTTCTCAGGGGATTGTCTCACTATTATTGGGAGAACAAGGAAGCAAGGTAAAGGGAATTGACATCCAGCCTGAGGCGATAGAGTTTGCAGAAGGATTATTAAAAAATGAATATGCTCATGTTGGAGAATGCGTTGAGTTTGAATGTATCGATTTTATGCTATATGAAAGCGATGTAAAGTATGACTGTATTATCATAACGGAGGTTTTGGAACATTTGGAGGAGCCGGATAAATTTTTAGAAAAAGCGGTAAGTTTTTTAGAGCCTAGTGGAAAAATGATAATCAGTGTGCCGTTTGGTGTAATGGATCACCCGGATCATGTCAGTACATTTTATTTAACAAATTTTTATAGCTTATTGCAGAAATACCTTCATATTTACTCTTTTGACTTTGTAGAACGATGGATGGGAATTACAGCCGGGCTTATGGAAAACAGCGAAAGTGATTTTCAGATTGATCAGGATGCGATTAAAGCGGAAGAAAGCAATTTTGAGATATTAGACAGAAAAATGAGTCAAAGAATAATGTCATTATATGACAATATGTGTAATGCCAATAGTAAATATAAACAATCAACGGCTAATTATAGCCAACTTAAACTTAAAATGAATGAGCAGGAAGAAAGATATAGAAATGCGCTAAAGGAAAAAGAAGAGAAATATCAAGAGCAAATTCAGAAACGAAGGGAGCAAGAAGCAAAATGCAAAGAGCAGGAAGCAAAGTGCAAAGAGCAGGAAGCAAAGTGCAAGGAGCAGGAAGCAAAGTGCAAGGAGCAGGAAGCAAAGTGCAAGGAGCAGGAAGCAAAGTGCAAAGAGCAGGAAAAGCTATATAAGGAACAGGAAGCGAAGTGTAGCGAACAGGAAAAATTATGTAAGGAGCAGGAAGAAAAATATAGAAAAAGTTTAGAGGAGCAATATAAGGATTTGGCATCAACGGTGGAGTTCATTAGCGAACTTCAGAGGAAAGTGCAGAGATTGGACGATCAAAACAGGAATTTGGCAGCAGATAACGAACAATATCGTTTGCGGTTAGAAAAAATAGAAAGTAATTTTATTTGGAAAGCTGAGATAAAAGTATACAGAAAATTAAAAGCAATAAAAAATAAAGTATCAAGAGGGTAGAAGAATGGGTGCAGTGGAGAAATATTTACAATATCTGAAAGAAAAGAAAGCGTGTATTGAAAATGAGTTATCTGAGATGGGAGTCGATATTGGAAGCATTATATCGGAAGTTCCACAGACTTTTTTTGAATTAGGAGATCGGAAAAGTCTTAAGGAATTAAGAGTCGCGTGTATTATGGATACATTTTCTTATGACAGCTATAAAGAGGAATGTAATTTAATGCAGATAACACCGGATAATTGGAAGGAAGAAATGAATAGATTTAAACCGGATATGTTATTTGTAGAATCGGCGTGGCAGGGAAAGGATAATTTATGGCATAAAAAAATTGCTAATATAAGCAAAGAGTATTTTGCCGTGACAAGTTATTGTCAAGATAAAGGAATTCCTGTAGTTTTTTGGAATAAGGAAGATCCGGTTTGGACAGATACATTTATGCCGGCTGCCAAATGTGCAGATATTGTTTTCACGACGGATATAGATTGTATTCCTAAATATAAAGAATATTTAAATAATGATAAAGTGTATTTACTGCATTTCGCTGCACAACCCAAAATACACAATCCGATTGAGAAATATGAAAGAAAGGATAAGTTTTGTTTTGCAGGTGCATATTATCACAGGTATCCGAAAAGAGCAAAAGTATTTGATGAGTTTTCTAAAGTTTTTATAGATTTAAAGGGATTTGATATATATGATAGAAATTATCAGAACAGCAGACCAGAGCATGCGTTTCCTGAAATATATAATCCGTATATTTTGGGGAGGCTGGAACCGAAAGAAATAGATGTTGCGTATAAAGGATATTACTACGGCATTAATATGAATTCTGTTCAGCAATCACAGACGATGTGTGCCCGCAGAGTATTTGAAATGTTAGCGTCCAATACTGTCACAATAGGCAATTTTTCACGTGGAGTAAAAAATATTTTTGGGGATTTAACTATTTGCACCGACGATGTGAAGACGTTGACGCAGGAATTAAGTGTATTGGGAGAGGAAGAAAATACTTATAGAAAATACCGTTTATTAGGGTTGAGAAAAGTGTTATCGGAACATTTGTATGAAGATAGATTGGCATATGTGGTACGTAAAGTTTTTAATGTAGACTTGAAAAATGAGCTTCCTGAGATTAATTTGATAGCACGTTTGGATGGAAAAAGTCCGGATAAGATCATAAATAGTTTTCATAAGTTAAAATATAAAAATAAAAAGTTATATATTATAGATGATAATTTGAAAGATTATGAACATAGTGAGAATATAGTTGTTATTGATGAGCAACAGGCCAATACGTTACTGGTCAATGAAATAATAAAAGATGGCTATGTTGGAAATTTTTCTACGAATAATTATTATGGAGAAAACTATTTAACTGATTTGGCTCTTTCCAGAAAATATGTAAAAGCAAAAGCATATGGAAAATTCGGATATTATACATATGATCAGGAGAATTATCAGTTGCATAATAAAGAGAATATTTACGGATTTGTAGATGAATTGCTGACTGATAGGGGAATATTTGGGAAGGAGATTGAAAGTATACAGCATCTTACTTTAGGTGCTTTTGCAAGCTTAACCAGCATAAAAGAAAAAGAAATGTTTTCTACAGATGAATATCAGTTTTGCGAAGGATATGCAGAAGATTTTTGCGCTATGGTAGATGATTTATATATTGCGGATCAGGGAATTGGCATGCATGAATTGGAGGAACGTGCTGAAAATATTAGAACAAGCTTGATAGAAAGTAATGGACGAAATTTGAGCCATGATGAAATGCTTTTATGGGCGGGAAATACTTGGAAGAATGGCCTTACATGTGAAAGAATGAATAATGGGCTTAGTATTACTAGCGTGATGGGAACGGAAGAAAAGCGATATGTATATTTTAATCAAATATTTGATATCTCTGAATATGCAAAAAACGGAAAATTAAATGTTTTTTTTGGAGGAATGGGAGATTTAGACTTTTTAGGAGTTTGTATTCTTTTGGATGCAGATAAAAATAAAATTTCTCCGTATTTCTCAAAAGGTAATATAGTTAATTCCATAGAGATACCAGATGAAGCGCGCTTTTTTAGAATTGGGATTCGGTTAAGTGGAACAGGAAATTATACTCTTCAGCAAATAAATTTAGGATTAAAAAGAAATCCCAAAGAATTGATGTGTTATTTAAATAAAGGTAAAAATCTAGTATTAACAAATGTATATCCGAGTGGGAATAATCTATATAGGAATATGTTTGTCCATAAAAGGGTGAGGTCATATAAAGAGCAAGGCTTGGTTTGCGATTTAATGGAATTTAATACAAGAAGTGGCGAACAATATCGGGAGTTTGAGGGCGTGAATATTGTATCTGGTGAAGAAGACATGTTATTTAATGTTCTATCAAAAAGCACCATTGAAACAGTTTGTGTACATTTTTTGGATGAAAGAATGTGGAAAGTTTTAAAATTATTTAAAGATAGAATTAGAATAATTTTGTGGTTTCATGGAGCGGAGAGCCAGCCATGGTGGAGAAAAAAATGTAATTTTATAACGAAGGAAGATGAAGAAAATGAAAAAATAGCTTCCAAGCGGCGAGAAGCGATGTGGAAAGAAATTTTTGAAAACAGAGCAAATTATAATATACATTTTGTATTTGTTTCACAGGCATTTGCAAATGAGGTTTGTGAAGACTATGCACTAGAGTTAAGAAAAGAAGAATATAGTATTATTCATAATTATATTGATACTGATTTTTTCAAATATAAGCCAAAGAGTATTGAACAAAGAAAAAAGATTTTATCGATACGTCCATATGCAACAAGGAGATATGCTAATGATTTGACTGTAAAATGCATTTTGGAGTTAGCCAAGAAACCATTTTTTAAGGAGTTAGAATTTAGCATATATGGCGATGGAACATTATTTGATGAAACGGTTAAGCCAATAGAGAAATATAGAAATGTTAGCATTCATAAACAATTTTTGCGGCATGATGAAATTGTAGAATTGCATAAAGAATATGGAGTCTTTTTAGTTCCTACGCGCATAGATACTCAAGGAGTATCAAGAGATGAGGCTATGGCCTCCGGATTGGTAGTAATAACAAATGGAATTCCCGCAGTATTAGAGTTTACAGATAAAGAGTGTGCAATGGTAGTGGATCCTGATGATTATAAGGCCATGGCAGAGATGGTTGAAAGATTGTATAAAAATCCTGATACTTTTTTGGAATATTCAGCTAATGCCAGAAAAAGGGTAGAAAGCCAAACTGCAAAACCGTATACAATTAACAAGGAGATTGAACTGATTTATGGGGATGTTCGATAGCATGCGGAATAAAAAAAGAACATTTGATATTTTTGGAAGTTGTGTATCCCGGGATTTATTTACGATGCCGGAGGCAGTGTGTTTTGAATGCAAAGAGTATATTGCGAGGCAATCGGTACTATCATTATTATCAGAACCGCTGTCGGTGGAAGTGAATGAAATTTCCGCATTAACTTCAAACTTTCAGAAGGCAATGGTTTTGAATGACTTGCGAAAAACAACTTTTGAGAGACTGGAACGTAGTAAAAGTGATTATATTATTGTGGATTTTATTGATGAGCGGTTCAGGACAGCAAAGATATCAAATGTTTATCTGACTATGTCTAATGAACTCATGGCAAGTGGATATTTGAGTGGAAAGGATTTTCAAGAGGTCAATCCCATAAGATGGAAGGAACATACAATGGATGAGGAGCTAAAGCCAAGAGTTGCTAAATTGGCGGAAACACTTTGTTCCATATATAAGCGATCCCATATTATTATCCATATGGCCAAGATGGTAGATAACTATCGGGGAAAGGATGGAGAAATTCATAAATTTGCGCCAAATTATATCGAAAATAATAAAAGAGTGAATTATTTATTGGATAAAATGTATGATTGGTTAAATTGTGAAATTTTAGAAATGGGGGGGGTGATAAATATATCACAGAACTATCTGGCGGATGAAAATCATAAATGGGGATTATCAACAATGCATTTTCAACAAGAATATTACCAGGATGTAGTGAAAGAAATAGAAAAAATAGTTGGAAGAAATATAATTCAAAAAAGTATAAATCAGCTCCGACATATAAAAAGGAGGAAGTAACAAGTAGTTTAAGGCAGTTCTATAAAAGAGAGGATGGATATTTTGGAGAAGTGAGAGAGGGAGATAACAGTGATTACATAAAGAAAATCGATATTTTTGGCAGCTGTGTAACACGGGATATTTTTAATTATGGAATGAATAGCAGTGTAAAAGTGGGGGAATATATCGCTAGGCAATCTATTACGACAATTTTTGCGTCTCCTGTGACTTATGAAGAAAGGGAGATCGATAGATTGAATTCCAGCTTTCAGAAGAGAATGTTAAAGAATGATCTTGAAAAAACTACTTTTGAGAAATTGAAAACTAGCAAAGGGGACTTTATAGTTATAGATTTTATAGATGAAAGATTTCATACGATTAAATTCAGGAATACATATCTTACGTATTCGGCAGAATTAATGATGAGCGAATATCTTACAGGAAAAAAATATAGTGTATTGGATAAGAGAAAGTGGTTTAATAAAAATGTGGTATTTCAATTACGCCATAAGGTTGCCATGTTTGCAGAAGAATTAGAAAAGATATATGGGGCAGACAGCATCATTATCCACCGTGCTACGATAAAGGATGAGTATTTGGATAAGCAGGGCAACTTACAGAAGTTTTCAAAGCCATATTTGGAAGATAATAAGAAAACAAATGAGTTATTAAATGATATGTACGATGAGCTGGAAAAAAAACTCATCAATCCGCATGTCATTAATGTGGCTGATTTGTATTATGCAGATGAAAAAAATAAGTGGGGGCTAGCGACGATGCATTACCAAGAAGAGTATTATTTGGATGTTGCGAAGCGGGTTGGGGAAATCGTAGATTCAAGTTTATTATAGCTATCCTTCTTTGGGGATTAAAATATGCCGTATTCTCTTTACTAAGTATACGGTAATTACGGGAGCTACAATCATTGGAACGAATATGCATATTCGCATTGCCCATTTGTTGACAAGCACAGCCGAAAAATATTTTAGAATCATATCTTTAACAAATAAATGATACATGAAGACATACAATGTATGTTTTCCAATAAAAGAAAATAAGTCAACGACTTGTTGGATGATTTCCCAAGTGTTTTCTTCCAGCAATGAAAAAAGAGAATATAATACAAACAACGTAATGATTGAAAAAACTATAAAACGAATGCTTGGAGGGTTAAATCCATTTCCATAATACGGCATAAGCCATTGATCAAATGGAAGACTTCCATTTGCCCCCATTAATAACCATGTTACATAAAGGATTGAAGAAATAATTAAAATAAGGATACGGTGCCTGGGGGGGGGTAGAGGGTCTTAAAGATGCGCGCATCGGCAAATAAAATTCCTAAATAGTAAAGAATAATATATGTTCCGCCAAATAAATATTTTCCTCCCCCATGTACAGGCAATATGTATGTAAATCGTATAAAAAGCGAACTACAAAAGCAAAGAAATAGTATGGTAGCAATATGCCATATACCGTTCCACTTTTGACTATTGCAGATTTTATGCCAAGATAATAATATAGGAGATATTAGCATTAACTGAAAAAAGAATACAAGAAAATAATACGGTCCCTGAATAGAAAAATTTAATAAATGTAAAATATATGTTTTTAAATCAAACATATGTGTATAAAAAATTAAAAGTATAAAAGTTGCCAATGCATATTGTGCATATAGCAATCCTACTTTTTTTAATTGATAGGCATATGTTTTTTTTCTATTTGAAGAAGAAAGGTTGGCAGACATACCTGATAGAAGAACAAACAGGCTTACTGAAAAATAAGATGATTGTGCGATAAGAGCATTAGTATAAAGCAGACCGTTGCAGTGATCAAGTACTACCGCGATTATTGCAACAGCCTTAGCGCAATCAATCCATTTTATTCGGTTGTCTGTCAAGTCGACGTTTTTCATAATTTATCTGTTAATCCTTTTCTAAATATTTGCATTGTGAAGAAAATGTTTCAATACTTTTGCAGGATTCCCGGCAACTATCGTATAAGGTTCCACATCTTTTGTTACAACACTCCCGGCACCGATAACTGAACATTCACCGATATTTACTCCTGGCAATATTGTTACATTGGCTCCGATCCACACATCATCAGCAATAATTATTTTATCTTTTTTCCATAAATGTTTTTTTACATATGATATTTTGTTGATTTTTTCCCCGTTATTTGCAGAAGAACAGACTATAAAAGTTACATTGGGGGCAATGGAAACATTATTGCCAATTATAACTCTTGTGTTATAATCATCTGATACAATTCGAAGTCCAAGGTTTCCATAAGTGTTTTTCCCCATCTTTACCCCGAGCTTTCTTAAGTATACTTTTCTGACCCTTGCATCAGTATAAAAGAATGCGATATATTTAATAAAACGCATAGGCATAATGTTAACATTATTCAATAAGAATTTATATACTGCTTCATCTATTTTAGCAAAGACTTTTTTTTTCAATTATGCGACCTCGATCTAAATTTCCTGTTGTTGTGCCACTATTTTAACGAATTCCTGATAGTCTCTAATATACTCGGCTGCATCGTAATGTTCACTGGCCAGGCAGAGTAAAACAGAATCAACGCTAAAATCATACATATCTTTCCATACCATTTTAGGAAGATAAATCCCGGTATGAGGTCTGTTTAAAACGAAAACGGTCTCATTCCCTTTGCCATCTTTTACTCTTACTTTGCTTTGGCCGGAAACATTAATCAGAACGAATTCCGTTTTGCGATTAGCGTGTTGCCCGCGAATTACCGTTGGACTGGAACCATATATATAGAAAATTCTTTTTATGTCAAATGGGATATCTTTCATACCTTCGACAACTACCAAATGACCTCGGGTGTCCCCTTTCTGCTCAAAATCGAGTTTGTATCCTTCAAAATTTTCCATTTTTATCCTCTCTGTTTCTTATTGGCAATTTGTTTATTTTTTCTCGTATAGCTTGTAGGCCAAATCCTGCCATGAGAATCACTACTGTCATACCTTGATATCTGTATCTTGGCTGCATTTCGGTGATCATGATAAAAGCCATCCAGCCCAAAGGAATATACATAAGCAGATACAAAATATGATTTTGCTGATATTGAAAAGCAATTACAAACATTCCGGCTATTGCTAAAAGCCATATGGAATATATAAATACAACATCCGTTACATAGATATCTGTTAAATTATATTTAAGGTCATTTAATTGTTTTTCATATGATATTTTTAATACAGGATCCGTTGCGGCCTCAATTTTTTCGGCTAACTCTGTTTGCTTTCCGCCTTGGTAAGCTGAAAAAAAATAATTATCCGTATCAAACCATGCACGCTCTGTTTTTCTTATCATTAATCCTAATATTTCACGAATACTATGTTCTGATAAACGTTCCCTGATTAAATTAATGCATAACGCTGTTTGCTCTTCTTCCGGTACAGATTTGATAATAATTCCATCCTCTCCATTGTATGCTCCTCCAAATTCAAAATTAAATCCCACAACAATTTTTGATATAGGAGTTAGTTTTTTACTGTCTATATAACCACTTTGTGTTATAGCTGCCAGAGAACTTTTGTAAAGAATGAAATACATTAATAAAACAATAAAGACTGATACGAATATTCCTTCTGCCCGTTTAATTTCACTCCCTAATGTACTTAGAAAGGTTTTGGGGGATCGGATCAACATATCCAGTTCATACATAATCATATACGCTAGAAAGGCACATATGGTTAAAATAGTAGATGGATGATAATAATTGCTGATTACTAGACATATAGCGCATGCAACTAATAATATTAGTCTGCTGCTTAACTTTTTATTTTTTATTTCCAATGAAAATAAGTAAATGCTAAGTAACATAAAAAAGGTAGCGCCATGGTGATTGCTTGTAATTTGGGTTGCTAATATATTGGCGGGGTAAAAGGTGTAAAGAATAGAACCAATAATAGCGGATTTTTCATTGATGCCTTTGCCAAGTAAGTATATCAGCAAGCAGATTCCTGAAGTGTAGATGCTGTTTAATATCTGCATTCCTAAGAGGGTTGGTGATAACACTCTTAAAAGCAATCCATTAATAATAGCCTGACCACCAAAAGAGGGAATTCCATAGGCCCATAAGCCTTTATAGGCACCCGCCTTTAATCCGCCTTCCGAAAACTGGCATGCACCATAAAAATAATTGGCAAAATCACCAGAAGGAACATACTCTGAAAATTGTAAAAAAAACAGCCTGACCACAAATGCTATGATGAAAAGAAAAATTCCTTTCCGTTTGTCGCACCATTTATGAAAGAATTTTTTGAAAAGAAGTGCTTCGCTTATAATTGCTAACATTACAGTTATCTCAACCAGGCGTATATGGCGATCCTTTTGAATAAATACGTGTACGAAGTTTTCACGTAATCGTAAAAAAATAAAAATAATAAAAAGGCACCATAATATAAGTATGGTTCTGGAAAAATAGCTTTTTGATGGTTTCATCATGCATGCTTCCTTTTCTTCTGCTATAAGAATCATTTCATTTTTTAAGTATAATATAGTCAAGTATTTTTTTCAATATTTATTTAATTGAATAAAATGGATAAAGATATGTCATATTCACGCATACAATTCCAGAATTATGTACAAAATTATAAATTGTAAATAAAATGTTGAAAAAAATACTTGACTATATTATACTTAAAAAATAAAACATTTTCCGAATGTGCGGTATATGACAAAAACCAAAGAGTTACACTATTTAAATGATTAAGAGTACAGAATAAGAAAAATGAAAGGAATATGTTGTTTTTGCTTCTAAAACATCATAGTAAAAAGGTATGACAAGTAAAAAGAAAAAAGTTGCTTTAGGATTTCTTGCTTTTTTTTTATGTTTATTAGTAGGCGTTAATTATATTAATCAATTACCTGTTGAGGAACAATCGGGGGTGAATGAGGAAGAATATACTGAAAATACTGAAAAGTGGGGGTTGGATCGGGAACAATATAATTATAGTTTTCAATTTCCCAAAGATGAGTATGTTGTGGATATTGCAGAAGGACTATTGAATGGTGAATTGACTGTTTTGGATACCATGGACAGTCGGCCATATAGTTTTGATGATTTTGATTGGAATGTGGCTTTTTCTGATTCTCCAAACACGTACCAATTATATCTTCAATCTTTGAATCCAATTATGTATTTGTCAAAAGCGTATGAAATAACAAATAAAAAAGAATATTTGGATATGGGAAAAAAGTTTTTGGAAGAATGGGACAAATATAGAATGAGTGAATTAGCGGCAAATAATTCATTTGTTTGGTATGACCATGGAACGGCATTGCGTGCAGATAATATAATTTATCTGGTATTAACTGCAGAAAAAGCAGACAAAGATTTTTTTTCTTCTGAAGAAAGAGAATGGATTTATAATTTGATAAAAGAACATGCTGATTTTTTAGCACAGGAGGTAAATTATACAAGTAATCATAATCATGGAATTTTTCAGGATCAGGCATTGCTATATTGTGCTTTTTTTTTAAATGACGAAAACAAAGACGAATGGATTTCCATTGCGGAAAAAAGACTGTTAGAACAGAAGGAGTTTGCTTTTACACAAGAAATGGTTCATGTAGAGAACTCTCCGGCATATCAGCTAGGTGTTATGGACTTGTTTAGAGTAGTGGCTGAATTTCTGGATACGGTCGGTGATGAACTTAGTGCTACATTGTATGAGGACATAAAAAAAGCCGGAGAATTTATGACATATATAATGAAGCCGGATGGGGTATTAGCAGAGATTGGTGACGCTAATTGCTCACTGGATACTATCAACTCATTGGGCAATGAACATTTAATATATGCTGCCTCATTGGGTACGGAAGGAACAAAACCTGAAGAAAAAAGCAAGGTATACCCTATGTCTGGATATTATATTAGTCGTAATAATTGGGATCAGGAAGATGCAAAATCGTCAACCTGGATGATGTTTAAATCGGGATATGTATTCAACACACATAAGCATGCCGATGATAATTCATTTATGTTATATTCGAAAGGATTTGATATATTTGTAGATCCAGGGTGGTATAATTATATGGCCGGCAATTTTTACAGAGATTATTTTATATCATCAAATGCGCATAATACAGTAATTGTTGATGGTAAAACGTATTCTCCAACAGTAGAAAATAGCGATAAAGTGGGAATATATGATTATGAGCAAAATGAAAATTATGATTATGTGTCTGGGTTTAATGAAATGTATCATGGGGTTTCTTTTGATCGACATTTTTATAATTTAGGGGATGCTATTATTATATATGATAATATGAAATCGAGTTCCGAACACCTTTATTCTCAGCTGTTACATGCGTCGGAAAAAATGAAAGTGGTCGAAGAAACAAATAGTGAAGTGCTTTTTGCTATAGATATGGATGGAGAAGAATATTTTGTCAGAGTGCAGCAGCTTTTGGACGATGGCAATAATATATTGATACATGGAGATAAAGAAAAAGAAAAATTTGGCTATATATCAAGGGAAATGAATCATTTGGATACCATTGATACGTTAAAATATGATGTGAGGGGAAAAAATGTTGATATCATAACATTGATTACCATAGAGGATAAAAATGGGAATATTGAAGGGATTTCAGATATAAAATTTGACGAGGAAGGTAGAGAATTTACAGTCTTTAAGCCGTCAGAGGAAAGTTATACGATAAAATTGCATGAGAGAGAAAGAGTTGATATATCTGCAATTACGTGCCAAAAAAAGGCCGATCATACATTTGTGTTTACTAATTTAAATGAAGGCAACTCATATGCATGGTATGTTATTGATAAGAAAACAGCAACTCCGGTTATAAGAACAGAGTATGATTTGGCCCCGGATTTTGAATATACTTTTGAAACAGAGGGTGATTATTTGATTAAGGCATACACTAAAAGCAAAAATGGAAGATATCGTTGCTCAAATATAGTAGCAGAAATTCTATATGATGAAAAAGCAAAGACATACGAATTAAAAGATGCTGCCGGGTTCAATTTGGTATATTTAGGCCATGAATACGATAAAATGAATGATAATATATTCCGATTTAAAGTAAACTTTGAATATGCATGGAAGTACAGGGTTCGTTGGTATATTTATAGAAATGGTGCGTATTATGAGAGTCTGCAAACAGAAAACGAAGCAGAGATAGAGTATGAATTCATAGAACCAGGAACCTATACGGTTATGTACTATTTAAAGACAACAAACGGGAATAATGAATTTTGGAATTTTGAGGAGATAGAAATAAAGTAAGAGTTTAGAATGAATTTTAAGTTTTGAGCTATGCAGGAAGTGATATAAAATTTATAAGTAGTTTCGAATGGGCAGAACCATATTGTGGTTTCTGCCCTTATATGCTTTATAAAAAAATAGTGCTTTATAAAAAAATAGACACTTGCATTTTATGTCAAAATAGGGTTAAATATAAAAAATAGAATTGTGCTAAAAAGTTGAGGGCGAGAATAAATGAAATTGTCAATAGTAATACCTGTATATTATAACGAAGATAATTTGATACCATTATATGAAGACATAAAGAAAAAAATAATAGAAGTGATCGACTATGATTATGAAATCGTAATGGTAAATGACGGTTCGCAGGATAATAGTTATCAAGTAATGAAGCAGTTGGCGGAAAAGGATGAAAATATTAAGATTGTAAGTCTCTCAAGAAACTTCGGGTCTCATGCGGCTATTTTATGTGGTCTGTCAAAATGTACGGGAGACTGTGCGGTAGTAAAAGCGGCTGATCTACAGGAGCCTACGGAACTTCTTCTGGAAATGGCGGATAGCTGGAAAAAGGGATATAATGTGGTACTTGCTGTCCGCAAAGGGCGTGAAGAAAGTAAAGGGCAGACTTTATTTGCAAATTTATATTATTGGATGGTTAGAAAAACATCGCTGCCGTCTATGCCGAAGAGTGGATTTGACGCATATCTTATTGACCGGAAAGTAATTGATGTGTTGATGGCATTAGACGAAAAGAACAGTGCGCTGACGGGACAGATTTTGTGGAGCGGCTTTAAAACGAGCGAAGTATATTATACGCGTGTAGCTAGAGAGATTGGAACGAGTAAATGGACATTGAAGAAAAAAATAAGGCTGGTAGCGGACACGCTGTTTAGCTTCTCGACATTGCCTATCAAGGTGGTATCTTCGATCGGAGCATTGTCCTTTGTTGGTGCTTTGGTGTGGGCAGTAGCTGTGCTTGCAGCCAAGCTGAATGGATTAATTGACGTGAGCGGATGGACGACGCTGTTTATTTTTAATTTATTTAGTTTTGGAATTATTATGTTGACGCTTGGTATTTTAGGAGAATATTTATGGAGAATATTTGATGCGTCCAGAAACCGACCGCCGTATATTATTGAGGATGAAAATAAAAAAGATAAGGATTGAACAGGAGGTGAAACAGATGGGAGGCAATTTGAAGATGGATCATATCATTTTGGTAAAATATGAAGATAAGTATGAAAAAGCATGGGACAGATTCGTATTAAAGGAAAGTATCAATGGTACTTTTTTGCAGACAAGGAATTTTTTGAATTATCATCCGGCCGGAAGGTTTGAGGATAATTCGTTGCTATTTTTAAAAGGAAGTAATATTATTGCTGTTATTCCAGCGCATGTAGAGGCAGAAGGGGATGGCAAACACCTGGTTTCGCACAAGGGAAGTACCTTTGGAGGAATTGTCCTTGGGAAAAAATATAAGAAAATTAAGGATATGCAGATAATATTTAAAGAACTGGACAATTACTTAAAGGAAAATAACTTTACAAAGATAACGTTGAAGTTGACGAGTTCTTTATTTTCGGTAGAAGAATCGGAACTCATAGAATATTTTTTATTTTTGAATGATTATGTTTCCAGCTGTGAGATTGGCTACTGCATTGACTTCAGGGGATATAAAGAAGATATACCTATGAATTTTACATCGTCTAAGAGGCGGGATTATAAATATTCTTTGAGAAATCCATTAGAGTTCAAAGTATTGGAAAAAGATGAAGAAATTGCATGTTTTTACCAAGTATTAGAAAATAATATGAAAAAATTTGACACGGTACCCGTGCATACGTTGGACGAAATAAAAGAGTTGAAGAATGACAGATTAAATGAAAATATAAGATTTTATGGTGTTTATTTTGAGAATAGATTAATCGCAGGCGGGATGATATTTTATTTTGAAAAGAAGGTCTTCCATACACAATACCTTGCTACGGATCAAGATATGTTGTACTTATTTCCAAATGAGTTTTTGTATGAAAATTTGATAGAAACAGCTCGAAATGAAGGATTTGAGAAATTGTCATTTGGAACTTCCACGTTAGAACATGGGCGGGTGTTGAATCAGTCTTTAGCACAGTTTAAAGAGGGATTTGGAACTAGGGAATATGTAAACAGGACTTTTACAAAAAAATGGTGTGCAGAAGATAAGATGGAAAATATAGAAAAATTACCGGGGGGGGGTATAAATAAACTTTGTATCTATAAGCCGTCGGCCAGGCCACATTGGTTGGATGATAGTGTTTGTGGCAGAAAGGCGGCTTAAAGATGGATAATATTACACTGGTAAAATATGAAGATAAATACGAAAAAGCATGGGACAGATTTGTACTGGAAGAAAGTATCAACGGAACTTTTTTACAGACAAGGAATTTTCTGAATTACCATCCGACCGGGAGATTTGAGGATCATTCCCTGATGCTTATGAAAGGAAACAATATAATTGCAGTGATTCCGGCAAATGAGACAGAGGATGGGGGAGGTAAAAAATTAATTTCCCATATGGGGAGTACATTTGGCGGAATCGTTCTGGGCAAACATTATAAGAAAATAGAAGAAGCCGGCGCGATTTTGGACGGTTTGGATGATTATTTGGAGGATAACGGATTTTCCAGCATAACCTTAAAAATGACAAGTCGGTTGTATGCTGAAATGGATTCGGAACTTTTAGATTATTTTCTGTTTCTGCATCATTATGAAATGACTTGTGAGGTCGGATATGCAGTGGATTTTCTAAGATATGGCCAGGATATCCCTTCCAACTTTAATTCATCTAGAAGAAGAGGATACAAAAACGCGTTGAAACAGAATCTGAGTTTTAAGATGCTGACATCGGATGATGAAGTAAGCGAGTTTTATACCATCTTATCCGATAATATGAAAAAATTTGATACAGTGCCATTGCATACCTTGGATGAGTTGTTGGAGTTTAAAAACGTCAGATTAAAAGAAAATATTGCATTTTATGGCGTTTATCTGGATGACTGCATGGTGGCGGGCAGCATGGTATTCCGGTTCGGAAAAAAGGTATTCCATACACAATATCTTGCGGCGAACCAAAACATGCTTTCGTTGTATCCAAGCGAGTTCCTATATAAGAATTTGATAGAAACGGCAAGAGAAGAAGGATTTGAAAAATTGTCTTTTGGAACATCGACATTAGAGCATGGAACAATATTGAATAAATCCCTTGCACAGTTTAAGGAGGGATTCGGAACTTTTGAGTATGTGAACAGAACCTATACGAAGATAAGGAGTAAGGATTATGAAAATAATGCCAAACCGCTTAGATAAAGGATTTTATTTGTATCAGGATGAATTTGAGGAGAAGGCGCTGCAAGTGCTTCGCTCCGGCTGGTATGTGCTGGGAAAAGAAGTGGCGTCTTTTGAGGAAGAGTTTGCCGCTTATACAGGGGGAAAATATTGTGTCGGTCTGGCAAGCGGCCTGGATGCATTATGGATAGCGTTCCGCATATTGGGGATTGGCAGCGGTGATGAAGTTATCGTTCAAGGAAATACATATATTGCTAGCGTGATGGGAATTACTATGAACGGTGCAACACCCGTTTTTGTGGAGCCGGATGAGTTTTACAATATAGACGCGTCCAAAATAGAAGAAAAAATAACGGAAAGGACAAAGGCAATCCTGGTTGTGCATTTATATGGACAGGCATCCAATATGAAACCGATCATGGAGATTGCGGGAAAATATAATTTACGGGTGGTAGAGGATTGTGCGCAATCCCATGGAGCCTGTTTCGAAGGGCAGATGACGGGAACCTTTGGAGATATTGGCTGCTTTTCTTTTTATCCTTCTAAAAATCTTGGAGCCTTTGGCGATGGCGGAGCTATTGTGACAAATGATGCCAAAATTGCGGATGATGTCAGGGTGTTCAGGAATTACGGAAGCGAAAAACGTTATTATAACAGGGTAGTGGGAACTAATTCCAGGCTGGATGAGCTTCAGGCGGGGCTGTTGCGAGTACGGCTTTCACACATGGCTGAGCTGGAAGAGGACAAACGGAAGCTGTGTATAAGGTATTTGGAAGAGTTAAAGAATAATAATATTTCTCTGCCAACAATAAGGGAGGGAGCTGACCATATCTGGCATCAGTTTGTGATCCGGACAGAAAGACGCCAGGAACTGATCAATTATTTGAATGAAAAGGAAATTGGCACGATCATACATTATCCCATTCCTCCACATCTGTCGGAGGCATATCGGTATTTGGGCATTCCCAAAGGGAGTCTGCCGATAACGGAGAGGTATGCAGAGACCGTATTGTCCATACCGTTATATAATGGTATGACGAGTGAAGAGCAGGCGTATGTGATTGATGCTATGAATAATTTTGAATAAAAGAAAGTATTAGCGGAATTTTTTAGTACCATATTGCTGTGGGAAAGAGATTCCGTTTTTTTATGATTTATTACAAAGGAGGAAGCTTATGGATCAATACTATAATGACCGGGACGCATACGCAATGCTGGGGAATATGTATTCGCTTGGGCAAGGCGTTGAGAGAAACCCGGATAAGGCCTGTGAATGTTTTGAAAAAGCCGCGGAAATGGGGCATGTTGAAGCGATGAGAGCGACAGCCGAGATGAATTACCGGGGAGGGATGATTCATAAGCCTTCCTTTGCAAAAGCAGTAAAATGGTATCATAAAGCAGCGGAATGTGGCGACCGGGAAAGTATGTATATGGCGGGAGTCTGCGATCTGTTTTGCGAAAGTGAGAAATCGCGGCCAGAAAGCAGATCGGAAGATGTGGATATGCGTTTCTGGCAGTCGGGCATGCAGTTGTTGGCTCGCTGTCAGGATCAAAGGGCTCAGCAGCTGCTCCGGTATGCCGGCCAAAAGCTTCCGCGCCGGAAAAACATACCGGTTATGACAGTGCGGGAATTGTATGAAAGATTGCGCAGGGATGAACAGGATCAAAAATATATATACCGCGGGCAGACAAAAATGTACCAGCAGCCCCTCAGGCCGAGCGCATACCGTCCTTGCCAGTATTCTCGTTTTGCGATGAAGGGAGAACCGGGATATCAGGTCAGGAACTGGGGGCGGGAGTTCTATTTGGAACGCACGGACAACGAATATTTGTTTGGGGATGAAGGGAGGAAGAGATCCCATGCTGTCAGGCGCATCATGAGCGTTTATATGAACAATGCTTTGGGTTATCCGCTCACACAAGCCCTATTCCAGCAGGCGGGTTATTCATCGGAAGGGCTGGATGTGTCTTATGATCTGCGTATTGCGCTGTTTTTTGCATTATATGAATTTGATGTCCAAAAAGGAAAATACAAAAGAAAAAAGGCAGGGAGGCATCCATCGGTAATTTACCGGTGGAAGGAGCCGGAAGATAGTTTTTCTTTGCAGGATAATTATTATAAAAGAGCGCATCTGATTCCAAGCCTGGAAATCATTAAAAATTTCGGGATATGCAAAACCCGGGAAGAGAGTATTGCCAGCCTGGAACGGTATTTAAATGCGATCCGTTGGGGCAGCCTGGAATTCGACCTGCCGGACTGGAGGCCGTTTGAGCTGATCAGGCTCCCGGAGGAAGCCCGGACAAAAAGCCGCATTGCGGTGCAGAAAGGGGCGCTGTTGGTTCCGGATATTATTCCGGGCAAAGGGATGCTGCAGATGCATGGGCTGTGGGGGTATCCGGCCGGGGTGAATACCGATATGGAATATAATCTGGTGCAGGATCTGTCGGATCCGTCCATATGCGACAGCTTTATGATCGACTGCAGCAATTTACGGGATGCTGATTTTGATATCTTAAAGAATATTCCGTCCCCGGATGAAATATATAGCGAAGGCCAGAACGATATCTCCCATATTCTGACTTATAATATTTTCGAGAGAGTATATGAGGAGGCGATGCGGATGGGTTCGCTTCCGATAGAACTGGTTCCGGTGATGCCGGGGTACGGGGTCAGTTATTTGGATGTTTTGGGAATACTGCGGGAATGGAACCGGAGAAGGGAAAAAGACCAGTATTTTTATGTATTTCAATAAAATGAAGTTAAAGCAATCAAAAAAACGATTGCTGACATGATTGAAAGAAGAGTATAAACACATAAATATTTTATCAAATAATATTTACTCAAATAGAAATATATGGTATGATGTAGAAGATGTAAAAGGGTAAACATAAAGAAGTGGCAGGTGCGGAAGTCGGGCCGGACCAAAGCATCTGCCATTTTGAAAATAAAGATTACTTCTTCTTTTTCTCATTGGACTGAGAATGAATCAAATAAGATAAAAAGCGCATCATTTCCGCTTTATTATCGTTATTTAATTTTTTCAGGCTGATAATGACATCCTTTAACGTAGTATCCTGAATAAAGGATGCGTTTAAATCGTAGGCGCCCGCTCGCTCCGGCTCTATACCAAAAAGGTAGTCGGTGCTTACATGGTATAGTTGGGCCAGTCCTACTGCATGCCTGGAAGGGAGTTCCCGTCTGTCCAGCTCATAATAAGAATATGCTTGCTGGGATATGCCGAGATAATCGGCTACTTGTCTCTGTTTGTAGTTGTTTTCGTCCCGTAGATTCTTGATCTTAACATGAATGCTTGTCAATTTTATCACTCCTCACTTTCAAATGTTGTTTTCCGGATGACAAAATCATAACACAAAAACAACAAATATGCACTATAATACAGCGAAAATATGTAAAAATTTTTTAAAAGGGGGAAAAGTACGGAAAAAATAGCATGATTTGGGGGTAAAAGAGAACGAAAGGGAACCTGCCGACATTGATTAATGAATATATTTGTGATAAAGTATCAATATATAAAAGGAAACAGATTGTTTATCGATCGGAGATAAGAAAGGAACTAAAAAATGAAAAAAGCGTTGATTACCGGCGTAACCGGCCAGGATGGCTCCTATTTGGCGGAATTATTATTGGACAAGGGGTATGAAGTATATGGAATTATGCGCCGCAAATCCGTTGTGGATTATGGCAATGTGGAGCATATGAAAGATAGGATACATTTTATCTATGCGGATATGACGGATTTGGTGTCCCTGGTGAATGCCATGAGGATATCAGAGGCCGATGAAGTATATAATCTGGCGGCCCAGTCTTTTGTAGCTACTTCCTGGGAGCAGCCGCTGGCGACAGCGCAGATCGATGCGCTGGGCGTTACGAATATGCTGGAGGCGATTCGTATGGTGAAGCCTTCCTGCCGTTTTTACCAGGCATCTACGTCAGAAATGTTCGGTTTGGTACAGGAAACCCCGCAGCGCGAAACGACTCCGTTTTATCCGCGCAGCCCTTATGGCGTGGCGAAGGTATACGGGCATTGGATCACGAAGAATTACAGGGAAAGCTACGGACTGTATGCATGCAGCGGCATTTTATTCAACCACGAGAGCGAACGCAGGGGCAAAGAATTTGTTACCCGTAAGATAACGGATTCGGTGGCAAGGATAAAGCTGGGGATCCAGGATCATATAGAGCTGGGCAATATGGATTCCAAACGGGACTGGGGGCATTCCAAAGATTATGTATATGCTATGTGGCTGATGCTCCAGCAGGATCATGCGGATGATTATGTGATCGCAACCAATGAAACGAGGACGGTCAGGGAATTTGTGGAAATTGCTTTTTCGAAAGTTGGCATTGAACTCGAATGGAGCGGCAAGGGCGTCGATGAGGTAGGGAAAAATAGGGCAGACGGCAAGATACTGGTAAAGGTCAATAAAGAATTCTTCCGTCCCGCAGAGGTGGAGATTCTTCTGGGAGATCCGGCAAAGGCGGAGAAGGAACTGGGATGGAAGAGAGAGATCTGCTTCAATGAGCTGGTGGAACGTATGGTGAATCATGATATGGAGCTTGTAAAAAGAGAGATCGAAACCAGCAATTTATAATCAATTATAGAAAAGGCGCAGACAGGGAATTTCCAACGGAATTCCCTCTGTTTGCCTTATAAGGTATGCGACTATGAAAAAGGCATTGATTATCGGGGCGGCGGGATTTGTAGGCGGTTATCTGGCCGGGCATCTCCGTGAAAGACGGGGAATGGAAGTATCTGTTACCAAGCTGCCGCGGGAGGAATTCCGGGGGGACAGCGACCGGGTATATAATTTGAATATTCTAAATAAGGAAGAAATCGTATCGCTGCTGTTTGAAGCGCGGCCGGACTATATTTTTCATTTGGCGGCCCAAAGTTCGGTGGGAGTGGCATGGAAGAACCCTTCGCTGACGATCGATATTAATATCAAAGGCAGCGTGAATGTGATGGATGCGATTCGGGAGCTGTACTATAAGCCAAGGATACTTCTGATCGGTTCCGGGGAAGAGTACGGGCATATCGAGGAGGGCGAGATACCCATACGGGAGGAAAACAGAATACGCCCGGGGAATATTTATGCCGCCACGAAAGCGTGCCAGAATATGATTGGGAACATTTATGCACAGGCGTATGATATGGAAGTGATGATGGTAAGGGCGTTCAACCATATTGGCCCTTCCCAGGCATCTATTTTTGTAGTTTCCGATTTCTGCCGGCAGGTTGCCGAGATCGAAAAGGGAATTCGGGAGCCTGTCATGTATGTGGGCAATCTGGATGCCAGAAGGGACTTTACCGACGTCCGGGATGTGGTGGAGGCATACGGGCTTCTGGCTGAACACGGAAGGCCGGGGGAAACTTATAATGTAGGAAGAGGGAAAGCCGTAAGTATCAGGGAGATATTGGATATGGTTATCGCTTTGTCCGGCCATGATATAAAGATCGAGATAGATAAGAATAAGCTCCGCCCGGTGGACGTGCCGATCATCGAAGCGGATATTTCAAAAATCAGCAGCTTGACGGGATGGAAACCGAAGATTCCGCTGAAGCAAACGATTGAGGAAACCTTAAATTATTGGCGCCGGACGATATAAGGAGAGAAGTTATGGGAGATATTCATTCATTGTTTTCGACAAAGGGCATTACGGATTCGGTAAGGATATTGCATACGCCGGGTGAATTTGCCAGGAAAAACCTGTTGTATGTGCAGGAGGTCGGACGATTGAAGAGTCTGCAGCCGCATAAATCACAGAGGGAAAACCTGAATTCCTTTTTGTTTGTTGGCGTAACAAGCGGAGAAGGAACCGTGTTTGCGGGCGGCAGCAGCTATAAAGTGGGGGAAGGGGACTGCGCCCTGCTCAACTGTTCCAATTATTATGCCCATGAAAGCAGCGAGGAAAAACCGTGGGAGTTGATATGGGTTCATTTTAACGGGAACGGGGCGGAGGAATATTTTCGCTTATTTATGGAACAGAATGAACAGAAAAGCGTGTTCCGCCCGGGAAGCATCAAAGATATGAAGGCATATATCAAGGAACTGATGGAATGCCAGAAAGAAAAAGATCTGGAGGCGGAGCTGCAAAGCGGGGAAACCTTGCTTCGTTTGCTGAATAGCTGCATTCTGTCAGTGATGCGGCAGAAGGGCAGCCGCCAGGACCGGTATAAGGAGATATGCAGGGAAATAAGGGAAAGCGTAAACGAAAGATACAGGCAGACGAACCTGGTTGCGTCGCTGGCGGGAAAATATGAGATGGAAGAGGATGAACTGGATGCGTGCTTCCAAGCGACGTATGGAATTACATTAAGGGATTATATTCTGAACAGGAGATTTACCGCGGCCAAGGAATTGCTGCGGTTTACGATAAAGCCGGTGAAAGAGATCATAGACGAATCGGGAATCGGGAATGACGACCTGTTCCGCAGGCTTTTCCAGGACGGGGAAGGAATGACGGCGGAAGAGTACAGGATGAAGTGGGCGCAGTGGGTGAAATAGGCCCGGCGGAAAAGGAATACGGGCATCTGATCCGGCGATAGAAAAGAATCGGAGAAAAATAATTTAAAAAAAGAATATTTGAAAAAATTTCCTTTACAAAAATGAAAAAGTATGTTATTCTTAGTGTGACCCGTAAAACGGTTATGTAAAAGGGAAATTTTATATAAGAGATGGCAGATACTGAGGTATCTGCCATTTTTGCGTGTGCGCCTAGTATGGGCGCAATCTAATCGGTGAAAGTCCGTAACGCGCCAGGCTGCAATTAAGGACAAGGTTGCACCACAAGTCGAAGTTCAATAACTACCCGGAACTAATTATGGTTGTAAACAGGAAAAATGGTGTCAATTTTGGTGTAAATGGCGGCCAAAAGATAGAAACGCCAATTTGCTATAATGTTGATATATGCTTGTGCCGAAGTCATGAAACTTGTTCATCGAAATATTGGATTTTTAAAGGGACTTTTTAAATATGCCCCAAATAGAGAAGAGTTCGTCGAATTAATGCTATTAAAAGAATGCACATATTTCCGAATGATTGATTACGATACTCTCACTTTTCACGATGTACTTGCCAGTCGCGGGAGTGGTAAAAACGATATTACATCAATTAATAATCTTAAAATAGCATACAAGAAAGCGATAGATAGGACAATTTCAGCTCCAGTTCTAAGTGAACTTTGCGGAATTGCATTATCAGTTTGAGATGATACATCCGTTTGAGAAATATAACGGGATTGTAGGACGAATCATTGTTCTAACGATATTGTGCAATATCGTTGGAGAAGCAAAACCGCTAATATGTCTGTCCGAGCATTTGTATCACAACAAGAATGAATACTTCGACTTGCTTCAAACTATTCAATACAGTGGTGGTTATATTCGGTGGATCAAATTTTGTATAAATGCTATAAATGAAACTGCAAAACGGTCAGCTCAATTACTGATACAGTATGAAGATATTGTAGCAAAAGATATAAAATAATTAGAAGATATACAGTTGCTACCCAAAAGTGTTTGGCGTGTATATGATTATCTTAAGTTTTTTCCTGTGACTAGCATTTCCCATGCCGCCACACAGTTGGGAAGTTCGTTCAATTCAATCTCAAATGCCCAAATTATTTCAACGGGATAAAAGCGTAATTGGAAAACATGTAAGAAATATTTTTAAAGAAGGAGAATTGGCAAAAGAAGCAGTTTGGGCAAAATTTGCCTACACTGCTTCTGATGGTAAGACCTATCAGGAGGATTTCTATAATTTAGATGTTATTATTTCCGTTGGTTATCGGGTAAAATCCCTGAGAGGAACACAGTTTAGAATATGGGCTACTTCTATTTTGAAGGAATATATGAAAAAAGGGTTCGCATTAGATGATGATCGACTTAAGAATCTTGGAGGCGGAAACTATTTTGATGAATTGCTAGCTCGTATCCGTGATATTCGTTCTTCTAAAAAAGTATTTTGGAGAAAAGTTCTGGAAATATATGCAACAAGTATTGATTATGCCCCAAAAGCAGAAAGTTCGATTATATTTTTTAAGCAGGTACAAAATAAAATGCACTGGGCGGCTCATAAGCACACAGCGGCAGAAGTAATCTATCAGCGGGCAGATGCAGATAAGGACAATATGGGATTAACAGCGTGGGCTGGAAAGGAGATTAAACGTTCTGATGTAGAAGTTGCAAAGAATTATTTAAACGAAAAAGAAATAGATGCGTTAAATAAAATCGTTATGGCGTATTTAGGTATGATCAGCCCCTTGCCAAGTAGACAAGGGGCTGATCATATCTAAATACGCCTTTTCTTTTTGGCTATAACCCGAACAGATTAACATGGTTATGACCTCCTGTGGATTAGCTGAATCAGCTCTGTCTTGCATGGCCAGCATTAAGCAGCTGCATAAGTCCATCCTGGAGAACCTGGGAGCAGTTTACCCCGCGCTTTTCTGCCAGGGTGGCCATCCATGCAGGGAGTGAGACATTTTTACGGACTGCTCTGGTGTCGGTTGCCGCCCGGTATGCGAATGTATCAATGCGGATGATGGAACAGGTGGCATTTTCCGGAATATCAAGTTTATGCTGGGGAGTGGGGGCCGGGATCTCATTCCCCTCATCCTCTGCCACAACGAGCCATCCACTGGCGGCATCGGTAATCATTTCAATAGCATCATCAATACTGTTGCCGGTTGTAATGCATCCGGGAAGATCAGGCACTCTACAGTAGTATTTGGTTTCGTTCTCGTTTGGTACGAATGTTGCAGTATAGATATATTTCATATGTCAGCCTCCTTTGCTGGCGGCAAGGAGGCTTTACCTCCCGCCCTGTCTGATTTCTTTGCGTATGTAGCGGAGATCGTCTTCATCAAAGTGGCCACGTTTTAGAGGAATAGAATACTTTGTTTCCGGATTGTAGTAAATATCGTGGTTGCCACCGCTCCGTTTGAATTGATAGCCACTATTGTTAAGGTCTTTGATTGCTGTGCTTCTTGGATTCATTGTATTCCTCCTTATAAACATATCATACACAATAATACACAACGAGTCAAGGGGAATACACAATACTACACAAATATTTTATGCAAAAGAGGTTAAACCTATACATCCGCCATATTTTCTGTAAAAGCAGAAGGAGTGTAGAGAGAACCCTAAGAGATATCATTCCGTTTATTGAGGAGAAACGATACCTTAAAGTGAACCGAAAGAAAATAAATGTACGGTGGTGTTGGAGGTTCCTGCCCGATTCCTGGCGATGGTTTGTGCTGCCAGGAGGCAGAAATTTGAGATTATGTTGAATAAAAGAAAGAAATAAAGAGGAAAAAAGTATTTTTCGTTTGGCCGAAGAAAACTTTTTCTATATAATGAATAATGATAGGGAATAGTAAATATATTTTTGTAAAGAGTATTTCTAAAAATTGTATTTACAAAAATGGAAAAATGTGGTAGTATTGTCTTAACCGATAAAGCGGTTATGTAAGAGGGGAATTTTACATGGGAGATAGTAGACGTTGAAGTTTTGGCGGAGATGTCTACTATTTTTTTTCTTATAGAGTATTTGATCGAATAATCTTACTAAAAAACAAAAGTCTACTTCATGCGTCGAGAGGCCGGACGGCATAAAGGGGAGGAGGGGAAGAAAACGAAAGATAAAGGATGATGGTGAGAAATGATTAGATTTTCGGAGCTGGCAAACATGTTCTTCCTGACGGGTGCGGCTGTGGTCTTGTTGAAGATTATATTCAGGCATAACAACGCTATTTTGTGGCTGGATGCCAGGCTTCTGCTCGGATGCATGATGGCTATGGTATTGCGCCTGTTCGTTCTGGCGGATTCGCCGGTGGCGAATAATGTTCCGGTGTTTCGGGTGTATCCGGAAATGTGCCGGTTCTTACGGAAATCATTATTTCATTGGAACGGAATAGATGTCAATATCGTAATAGTTTCCCAATTTTTGTGGATAACAGGAGCGATTTTTTCTGCGATATACCGTATTGAAGGATATATTATAACGAAAAAAAGAATCAGAAGCTATAGGAGACTGAAAGATTCAAAATTTGTTGGAGCAGTGGAACGGATAAACAAGGAACTTGGGAAAAAGGCTAAGTTTCGTCTTGTAATATCACAAGAATTTAGTACACCGTGCATATTTGGCGTTTTCGAGCCATACATAGGAATGCCAGAAATGGAGTTGACACCGGAAGAAATCTATCTGGTAATGAAACATGAGATGCTTCATTATTATCGGGGCGACATGATCGTTAAAATAATGTGCGAAGCCTTGAAAGTGGTTCATTGGTGGAACTGGTTTGTGTATAGGCTGGCAGAGTTGATTGCTAGTATGCAAGAGATTAACGTGGACTTTCAGATTGTAAGGGGATTACCAGAAATGGAACAATTAGAGTATGTGGATTGTCTGGTAAAGGTAGCGCGGCACAGGAAGAAAAAGAAACGCGAAAAACAATGGGAGATTAGTTTTTGGAAAGAGAGTCCGTCAGAAATAAATAAACGGATCAGGTTAATGTTGAAAAATCAGGAGATTGATGGAAAGAAAACAACGGCTAGCTTTCTTTTATCCGCTGGAATATTATGTATGATAGTAGTTGGACCAAATATATTAACCTTTGAACCGTATGCAATACCAGAGGAGAAAGTAGAAGGCAGCGTAGGAATAAAAGGTGGGGGAATTTGTTATTTAGATAACAAGGATGGTACTTATGACATATATGTAGATGGCCAGTATTTCAAGACAACAATAGAAGTATTTGATAAAGGTATACCAGTTTATAATACTTTAGAGGAGGTAATTAGGAAATGATTAAAAAAGCACTGAGAAAAAATATTATACTTGGAGCATTGGCGTTGGTAGTGCCATTTATGATAGCAGGTACTTGCAATATAAATTCATATGCCCTTGAAGTAGAAGTAGTAGAGGATACAGATGTACTTTCGGAAAGTGGTGTAGCTCGTTCTCCGATTATTGAATATAGATATAAAATAATAGACGGAGAATTGTATCGTCGTTTATTTAATTACTCAGACGAATGTTGGATTGGTGAATGGGAAAAGGTTCCGATTAAAGAGCCGTAAAACATAAGAAATGATAAATAATACTGGTTATACTATGATATATAAGGCGGCATATAGCTTATTATATTTTATAAGCTATATGTTGCTTTTTACTTATAAAATAATTTGTTGTTAAAATCATGCATAAAAGATGAAGATTTATGATAACATATCGTGTATCTCTTAAAAGTTTGGTTAAGTTTATAGAAGATGGATTTACACATAATAGTAAATATGCTAAAATGGGGAGACGATGGGGAAGTTGGTAAAAGGGAAATTTTCATTTTCAAAAATGGTAAAAAGAAATTAGAAATTAGTAGTATTTTTACCATTATTTGTGGTATACTAGAAACCGGATGGGCCGGATATGACAATTCATCATTGTATTTGGCCAATACAAAGTCCACAATATCAAAAGATGAAAATGGAGATAACGATTATGGGAAGAAAAAAAAATAAGTATGATTTACCAGAACGCGAAGTAGAGATCCTTTACACTCTATGGGACGCGGACAGACCGTTGCTAGCATCGGAAATGGCGGATGAAGGAGAAGAACTGAAGCTGGCTACTGTGCATACTACTTTAAAGAGGATGCTGAAAAAGGGGCTGATCGAAGTGGTTGATTTCGCGAAAAGCGGGAATGTATATGGCAGATGCTACCAGCCTACCTTCGGTTTGCAGGAATTTGAGATGGAAAGATTATCCAATAGTTTTAATAAAAAACGTTGTAAGGATATTACTACGTCTAATTTTGTAGCCGCCCTTCTGGATGCGAAGGAAAGTGATGAAGCAATGGACGAGCTGGACGAACTGGAAAAGATGATACAGGAGCAGAGAGAGAAGATAAAGGCAAAAGAAAAAGGCAGATAGATTCACAAAGGAAAAGAGGACAGCGAGAAATGATCAGATTTTCAGAGCTGGTGAATATGGTGATTCTGACAGGGGCTGCCGTAATCTTGCTGGAAATAATATTCAGAAATAACAACGCAATTTTGTGGCTAGATGTTAGACTTTTGTTTGGATGCATGTTGGCTATGACATTGCGTTTGTTTATTCTGGCGGATTCCCCAGTAGCGAATAATATTCCAATATTCAGCGTGTATCCAGAATTTTGTCGATTTTTAAGGAAACCATTGTTTTATTGGAATAGAGTGTCTGTCAGTAGCGTAATGATTTTACAGATTTTGTGGATAGTTGGTGCAGTGACTTCCGCACTATACCGCATGAACACATATATTATAACTAAAAAACGGATCAGGAATTATAAAAGACTTAGAGCTTTAGAATTTTCTGAAGCGGTAAAACGGATAAATAAGGAATTGGGAAGAAAAGCGAAATTTTGCCTTGTAACCTCGGAGGAATTAGTAACACCTTGTATATTTGGCGTTTTCAGACCGTACATAGGAATACCAGAATTGGAGCTGGAGCCAGAGGAAATCTATTTGATAATGAAACATGAAATCCTCCATTATTATCGGGGCGATATGATTGTCAAAATATTATGCGAAGCATCTAAAGCCGTTTACTGGTGGAATCCGTGTGTATATATGCTAGGTGATTTGGTATCCAATATGCAGGAAATCAATGTGGATTTCCGAATAGTGAAGGGATTGTCGAAAATGGAGCAGTTGGAATACGTGGACTGTCTAGTTAAGGTGGCACGGCACAGGGTGAAAAGGAAGCGGGAAAACCGGTGGGAAATCAGTTTTCGGAAGGAAAGTCCGTCAGAGGTACATAAGAGAATTAGTTTGATGATTAAAAATCAGGAAATAAGCGGCAAGAAAACAACGGCAAGTTTTCTTTTGTCAGCAGGAATATTATGTATGATAGCAGTAGGGCCAAATGTATTAACTTTTGAACCATATGCAATACCAGAGGAGAAGGTAGAAGGAAGTGTAGGGATAAAAGGAGGGGGAATTTGTTATGTGGATAACAAAGATGGAACCTATGATATATATGTAGACGGTCGGTATTTTAAGACAACCATAGAGTTATTCGACGAACATATACCAGTTTACAATACTCTGGAAGAAGCAATGAGTATGAATCAAAGATAAAAACGCAATCAACAGTACATAACTATAACTGGTGCAAAGCATAACAAGAAGTCGCGGCTGATGTCTGCGGGATGGTTTGATTCATAACGGAATGAAAAACATTCAAACGGTTGGCCGATATGATACCTTTAAAGCAAACAGATGGAAGATAAAGATCTGTTGCTTTGGGGGTATTTTCATGTGCAAAGGTAACAGGCAAAGTACAATAAAAGCGATATTGTTTAAGGGAGCAAAGATAATATGTACAGAGTCGGGATATGCGATGACGATAAAATTTTGTGTTCCTTGCTGGAGGAACAGATTCAAGAGCTATCGGCAGAATTTTTAGTAAAATTTGAAATAGAGGTATGGTATTGTGGAGAGAGTTTGGAGCGTGATTTGAAAAAAGGGGTTACATTGGATATTCTTTTTCTTGATATTGAGTTGTTACAGAAAGATGGCATTGAAATAGGAGCTTTTATCCGTGACGAGATGGGGGATACGGATACCCATATTGTCTATATTTCCTCGAAACAGGGTTATGCGATG
Source organism: Lachnospiraceae bacterium 28-4 (assembly GCA_000403275.2). Taxonomy (GTDB): domain Bacteria; phylum Bacillota; class Clostridia; order Lachnospirales; family Lachnospiraceae; genus Kineothrix. Next base: position 734,668 of record KE159599.1, on the reverse strand, counting down.
GAACTTTTCAAAATGCAGCCATTGGAATTTCTCGTAAAGCCAATTTCCGCCGTACGGCTGAAAGAAGTGCTTGAAAGAAGCATGAAAAGGAAAAAGTATGCGGAAAGCTGCTTTGAATATCAAAGAGGAAGCCGGATTTTTCGTGTTTCGATCAAGGAAATATTATATTTCATGAGTATGGATAAAAAAGTTTTGATGATAAAAAAGGATGGACAGGAGGAATTTTACGGGAAGCTGAAAAATGTCATGGAGCAGCTTCCGGCAGGTTTTCTGATGATACATCAGTCTTATGTAATACATCAGGAATATGTGAGCGAGTATTCCTACGAAAGCATCAAAATGATGAACGGCGATGTCCTGAGTGTCAGCAAACCGTACAGGAAAGAAGTCAGGGCAAAAATCAAACAATATTTGAAGGAAAAAATGTACAATGTATTATAAAATAGGATATGAATGGATCGTGGTTTTGATCGTGGGTATTTTCCGCACGGCGTTATTGAAAAAGGTTTTGGATACTTTTCTGCCCGCAGGGGATAAGAACAGGCTGGCATGGAACATCGTTTTTGCGGGATACTATCTGTTGACGACAGCCGCCTACCATGTATTTCATGTATCACTTTTCTATGAAATGTGTAATTTGGCGGGTATCATTGGCGTGGCGTGTTTTTACCGCGGGGCATGGGAGAAAAAATTATGGATTTCTATGGTCTTTTTCTGTATGGATACAGGCAGCGGGGCAGCGGTATCTCTTGCCGGTTCAGAGATAATCAGAATGCAGCAGAGTGCGGTTTCGGCCTTGCTCCTGCTGATTTGCGTGGTGGTTGTCTGCCATATTCCCGATCCGAAAGAAAGCAGGGAAAAAGCGCTTGACCAAAAGCAGATGTTTTTGCTGTCTGCAATTCCCATATTAAGCGTGACGGTATTTCGGGGGCTGATGTATGGACGCATTGACAGACTGACAGCGGTATTTGTGTGTGTTGTGGTGCTGGTACTTAATCTGTGTGTGTTTTATTTGTATCATATTTTGCTGAAAAATTATGTACAGCTAAGGGAGCAGGATATTTATAAACAGCAGACGATTGCTTATCAGAACCAGTTTGAACTTATGAAAGAGTCGCAGAGCCGTATCAGGGCATTAAGGCACGATATGAAAAACCATGTGCTGGCGCTTGAGGGATTGGTGAAGAGTTCAAAGCCGGAAAAAGTGATCGAATATCTCGATTCCATACAGGAGTTTATGAAAAATCCGTCAGAACATATTGATACCGGGAATGAAGCTTTGGACAGTCTGCTGAATTTCAAGCTGCAAAGGGCAAAAGAAGAATTAGAAAAGGTGGAAACGGATATCGTGCTTCCGGAGAATATGAATCTTCACTCTTTCGATTTCAATGTAATTATTGGAAACCTTTTGGACAATGCGATAGCGGCATCGATTCAGACAGACGAGAGGTTCTTGAAATTAAGTATTCGGATGGAGAATGGTGTTTTATTTCTCTATATGGTAAATAGCTGCATGGGGATTCCCGAAGGTGTATGCGAAATACGCAGACTGTCAGAGAAGTCTTTGGCAGGGCATGGCATAGGGCTTACAAACGTTCAGAGGATCGTGGAAAAATATCATGGCGATATGGAAATGCATTGCAAAGGCAACGATATGGAAACGGAGATTATGCTGTACATGAAAAACCTATAAGGAAAGGTTCTTTTGGGCTGATTTCGGAAAAAACATGGTACAATTTCGGCGGAATAAAAAAATGCAGAGGAAGAAGTGTATAATCCATATCATAACCCATGCAGGGAATTGATAGGAGACATAAAAACAATGAAGAAAAGATTTTTAAGCGCATTAATGGCAGGGGCATTAGGAATATGTGCTTTGACGGGATGCCGGAAAGCGCCGGAAGCGTCTGCGGACAGCGATGTTTACCATGCAAAAAGTTCTTTGGAAGGCGAGGTGGGGAATATCGTGGCAGAGGAGCCTGATGGAAATACAGCAAGAATGGACGGGGCAAAGCAAGACGGAAGCTGCGATGCGTTGGTCGGAACGGAGGAAAATGGTATTTGGATTTGTGCCGAAGTTCCTGCCGTGCCGCAGGCAGTTCCCACGTTGACTTTGCGGGAACGGGACGATTGGACTGCGGAAAAGCTGAGGGAACTGCTCGACAGCAGAGACGCAAATGTGCAGGACATTACCGGGGAATATCTTGCGCAGATGGAAAAAGAGTTAAGTGAAATGAATGAAGATGATAAACCGGTTGAATGGCTGAATTTTGGTGATGATTCTTTTATGATGCTATCAGATGGGCAGAAGAAAGCATCTTTTAGAGGAAATACATCTGCAAGTTATGTGGATGAAATATTAAAGAAGAGTTGCGATGCCATTTATAAAAAGGCCCCGGAAATGGATGCTGCCGGAAACGATGAGGGTATTCCCGCGAAATTTTCTGTGTCCCGTATGAAGGATATTCTTCTGGAGAAGCTGGCAGTATTGGACATTATGGAAATACATATTTCCAGGATTTTGTATTATGAACTTGACGGAACCGCATTTTATGAACTGGTATTTACTCCTTCTTACGAAACGATTGGAGTGGCATCAGAATTTGGGCAGATTGAGTTCGGGGATGTTCAGCCGAGAGGAACGGCATGGATTACGGAAGATGGCATAGCAGCGATGAGTTTGGATGATTATTGCGGTAAAATTACGGGGCAGTCCGAAAACGGAAAAATTTTGACGTTTTCGCAAGTGACAGACATTTTGGAAAAATATTTGGAAAATAATATTTTCTACGGAAATTCCAAGGCAAAACTGACGCAGACAGAGCTTGTGTATTATCCAACGCTTCGGGAATCGGAACTGATCCTAACACCGGCATGGCATATCTGCATTCCGTTGAATGAAATGATAGAGGCGCTGGAGTCCGGCGATAAAGCGTGGCAGGATGCGGTTGAGAAAGGAGCGGCGTGGAACATTTATCTGGATGCTGTGACGGGAGAATTGATAAAGGTGGAGTAAAGACGTCCCCAGCGTAAAACGCTTCGGCATGGAGGTAAAAATGAATGGATTTTTTTGGAAGGATATGAAAAGAAGTTTCCTGAATGTCGGATTTTTTGCCGGGATGGCTGCGGTGGCAGCGCTTTTGACGGCCGCGGTGGTAACGGGGACGCCGCCGGAACGTATACGGAGCAGTTACTATATTTTGTTCAATGTATTTGGCGCTTCGGGATTTGGCCCTTTTGCGGCTGTCTTTCCCGTGCTGGCTTATGCGGCTCGTTTTTGTGAAGAATACCAGAGCGGATATTACCGTATGATTTTTTCAAGGATGAGTCCGGTACGTTTTGGAAGAATCCGCATATGCACCGTTGCGTTGTCCGGGGGCGTCATGCTGGCAGTCCCGATTGCGTCTGTCTGCATCATGGCTTATGTGTTTGGCGTTCCGGGAGCGCCGCAGGGCTCGGACGAGGGATTGCTGGATGGGACCGTTATGCTTACATATATCATCCAATATGGGGATTGGTACATTGCCGTAGGGAAAACCGTTCTCGGTTTTTTGTTTGGCTGTGCGTGGGCGCTTATGGGATTTATGTTTGCGGTATGGATTCCAAACCGCTATGTTGCTTTGATTGCGCCCTTTGTACTGTATGAATCCATGTGGATCGGACTGGACAGGATTGTATGGCTGAATCCCATCCGGCTTTTGCGGGGAGATGATGTGGGAAGTTACCCTCTGGCGGCAGGAGTGGAATGTGTTTATATCATTATCGTGTCAACCGTCATTATGGCAGGACTTGTGAGGAGGTATCGGAATGGGTAGCTTTGCAGTAATCGCAAAAGGGATGCTCCGGCAGGAGCAAAGAAGCGGCAGGGTTATGATGGGATATCTTTTGGGATGTGCAATCGTGGGCTATTGGATGAGCAATTTCCTGCGGTATGCGGTTGATGCAGGAGAACCGATCAACATACTGGAAACTTTCTGCGTGGTTGAACAGCATTATGTGAATATGCTGTTTTTAGTCTTAGGGTGGCTTCTGATCATGGCGGACGTTCCGTTTATGAAAGGGAATATTTATTTGCTTTTATACCGGTGCGGCAGAAAACGCTGGAATATGGGGATGCTTTTCTATATATTGATACAGGCATTTCTTTACGCCGCGGCTCTGGCGGCATTTACCATAATTATCAGCAGTTTTTTCGGGTTTGCAGGGAATATGTGGAGCAGCCCGGTATATTCTCTGGCGCTTGATGTCACAAACAATATCGGAGCCAAATACAATATTACGTTTCCGTGGCTTGGGATGATGAAGGCCATGTCTGTTCCGCAAGCATTTGCAGTGACATTTTTGTTCCTTTATCTGTATCTTGCTTTTATGGGGGTGCTTTTATATGTTGCTGCGCTGCTGCTTTCGGGAACTGCCGGAATGGTGGTTGTAATGGGGGTGCATTTGGCCGGATATTTACGAATGATGGACGGTTATACGGAAACTTCTTTATTGGCAAGGGCAGTTCCGGGAAATTTTATAGATGGGACGCTGTCTTACTGGCAGTCTGCCGCTTTGTTTTTGGAATGGATTGCAGTTTTAATGGTTTTATCATCTGTTTTTGTGAAAAAAATTGAGTTTCAGCAGAGAGACGAGGCAGAAGGCTAATGTCGGAAAGTATGTTTATCAGGCTGTTTGCAGGAGTATCACCAGATTATTTTGACGACATACCGCTGATTCCTTTTGGACAATGGCTTCTGCCGATTGGTATTTTTCTGTTGACGGTGGGATTTTCTATGGAAAGGGAGAGAAAGTTGGAAACATTTTCCTTGTACCGGTATAAAGGAGTTTCGGACTGGTGGAAAAGGCATTTTGTGAAAAGAGTGATATTCGGTATAAAGATAGCCGTATTGCTCCTTCTTATTGTTTTGGTCTGCGATATTGTTATGGGGAAATTGGTTTTGCTTTCCACAGAGATGCTTGCAAAAATCAGTGTCTTATGGCTGTTTCATAGTATCAGTATGGCAGTGTTTTTCGTGTTGTTGGATTTATTCCCCATGAGACGATTTGTTCCAGGGGGATTATTCCTGTTGGAAGGCGTGACATTTATGATTGGCAGCCGGATTGGCGCGGTTTCCCATGTCATGTATGGAATGTGGGGGATGTATCTGCGGAGCAGCTTATATGAAACAGGCGGCTTTCCGGCCGGAGCGATCATTATAACGGAGGCGGCTTTGCCGGCAGCCGGTTTTGTTATTGGACGGAAATATTTGAAGAAAGAAACAGATTATCTTTGAGGAAGGAAAGGTTTGTAAATATGGCAGAAGTAATCCGCGTGGAGAATGTAACAAAAAGGTTTGGCGAAGTCGTTGCGCTTGACCGTATTAGCATTAGTTTTGAAAAAGGAAAGATATATGGGATGATAGGAAGGAATGGTTCCGGCAAGACTGTTTTGTTTAAAACGATGATTGGATATTTAAAACCGACAGGCGGAAGGGTTGTAGTATGGGGGAAAGAGATAGGAAAAGATATTGACTTTGCAGAAAATATGGGAATTATTATTGAAAATCCCGGATTCTTAAGTGGATATACAGGATACAAAAACCTGGAATATCTGGCATCTATCCGTAAATTGATAGGAAGGGAACAGATCAGGGAGAGCATGGAACGGGTAGGCTTAGACCCTGACAGCCGCCAAAAAGTCGGAAAGTATTCGCTCGGTATGAGGCAGAGGCTCGGCATTGCCCAGGCAATTATGGAAAACCCGGATATTTTGATTTTGGACGAGCCAATGAACGGACTGGATAACCAGGGGGTAAACGATGTGCGGAATATTCTTTTAGAATTAAAGAAGGAGGGAAAAACCGTCATACTTGCCAGCCATAATAAAGAGGATATAGAGGTTTTGTGTGATTCTGTTCATGAGATGGAACATGGAAGACTGGTAGAATAGAAGGCGACGGGTATTTAGGCAATGCATGCTTTATGATTCTGAAATCAATAAAATATTATTCCTTTTCGGTTGATAGTATTCCGAAAATGGGATATTCTATTGGGGGAAGAGAGGTGCGATCTTTATGCATATTACGGTAGGGCAGACAGCAGAAAGTTTACTGACAGCTATAGACAGGAAGAAAGGAGAACTGGATACCAGACGCCCGCTGACTGAGGGTGAATTGGAACGTTTGACTGAGGAATTCACTATTGAGTATACTTACAACTCCAATGCGATTGAAGGAAATACTCTGACTTTGCGTGAAACGGATATGGTTTTGCGCGGCCTGACGATCGACAGAAAGCCGTTAAAAGATCATATGGAAGCAGTTGGGCATAAAGAGGCATTTGATTTGGTTCGGGATTTGGTAAAAGGACAAGTGCCTTTATCGGAGAGTATCATCAAGCAGATACACTATCTTGTATTGGCGGATAAACGGGAGGACCGGGGTGTTTACAGAAGGGTTCCCGTCAGGATTATGGGTGCGAAACATGAGCCGGTTCAACCATATTTAATCCAGCCTGCGATGGAACGGTTGCTGGAGGATTATAGGAATAGTACAGATCACATGATTCCCCGGCTTGCGCGGTTCCATATTGAATTCGAGGGGATTCATCCTTTTATTGAGGGGAATGTAACATTGAGACACCAACAGAAAGCGGCGTAACAGCGGCAAACTGCTTTGTATATCACCTTTCAAGAGTTTCCCGTAAGGAGACTCTTTTGTTGTATGAAAAGGATAAAAATTCATGTGATACATCACGCTTTTGTGCTATAATCTATTTTAGATTATCGTATTTATATGATTCGGGTACCAAAATACCTTTTGACATTTGTATCATTTACATAAAACATAAATCGAAAACAGATGAAGGGTGGAACAGAGTATGGATGCTAAAGAAATATCAATGTTTCGTTTCTTGGATGGAACAGATAAAAAATTTATTATTCCAGTTTATCAAAGAGCATATAGCTGGAAGCATGAAAATTGTGAAGCGTTGCTGAAGGATTTGACAAGTGTTTATGAAAATAATTATGTTTCTCATTTTTTTGGCAGTATTGTATATGTCTCAAATGATGTTGGTGGATGCAATGAGCATATTATAATTGATGGTCAGTAGAGGATTACTACGGTTTCTTTACTCTTACTGGCGATTAGGAATTACATTATAGAACATCCGGATCTTGACACAGGTGTGAATCCAAGGAAGATTACAGATGCTTATTTGACGGATGTATATGCAAACAGCGAGAAAAAGTTGAAACTTAAGTTGATTCAAGGTGATGATGAGGCATATGACCGTTTGATAGAAAATGGCACTCCAATTGCCAATAATAATATTACTGCGAATTATAATTATTTCTTTAAAGAAATTTCTAAACGTAATGCTTTGGAAATTAAGGGACTTTATGATGCTGTTATGAAATTGATTATTGTCAATATCAGCTTGAAACCACAGGATGGCGATGATCCACAGCTTATTTTTGAAAGTTTAAATTCAACTGGTTTGGGACTGGATGAGTCAGACAAAATCAGAAACTATGTTCTTATGGGAATGCCGGCAGCGAAGCAGGAGACTTTTTACAAAAAGTATTGGGAACCCTTAGAGAGACTCGTGTCACATAATGATATGAAAACCTTTATTCGCTATTATCTTTCGGTGAAAACAAGGGATTTATTTAAGGAAGACAGGTTGTATTTCAGATTTAAGAGTTTCCGTATGCATCAGGTTTGTACAATCGAAGAGATTTTTGAAGATATTTTGCTATTCGCTGGTTTTTATAAAACTATCCGTCAACCAATAAATAAGAAGAATAGTTATGAAGTCGTTTTGGCTAGAATCAATAAATTGGAAATAAAAAGCTGTACTCCTATTTTGATGGAATTATTTATTGCCCATGAACAGAACCAGCTAAGTGATACCGAATTAACAGATGCATTCCATACCTTAGAGAGCTATATGGCACGAAGAATCATATGTGGTTTTGGAACACAGTATTATAACAAACTGTTTGTTGGTTTGGGAGCAGAGATTGAAAAACTTTTGGAGAAAGATGGAGCTGCGTATTTAGATGCTTTTAAATCTGCCTTATTAAATAAATCAGGAAAAAGCCGCTTCCCAAATGATCACGATTTTATGGATAAATTTATGACTTTTGAACTTTATAATGCAAAAGCATCTGTCAGAAAATATCTTCTTGAGCGGTTTGAAAATTTCGGAAACCGTGAAATGATAGCGGTTGAGGAACAAATCAGTGATGGTTCTTTAACTATTGAGCATATCATGCCTCAAACATTGACGGAAGAATGGAAGGTGGGGTTAGGAGAACAATGGGAATTAATATATTCCAAATATATTGATACGATTGGTAATTTGACATTAACAGCGTACAATAGTGATTACAGTAATCTCAGTTTTATAAAAAAGAAAACTTTACCAGAGAAAGGTTTTGAGACAAGTAAGTTACGGTTGAATGAGTATGTCAAAAATTGTGAGTCTTGGGGAGAAAGTGAAATCCTTGAACGTGCCCGACAATTATATAAATTAGCGGAACAGATCTGGCCTATGGCTGAAACAGATTATGAATCGCAGGAAGAAGATAATTGGATTTGCTGGGATGATGAGGATTATGATTTTACAAATAAAACCATTCTAAAAATTGTACTCATGGGAGATGAGCTGCAGACTGAAAATATTACAGATGCTTATCGGAAAATCAATGTGACTGTTTATAATATGGATCCGGCCGGCTATGTGGCAATGGAAAACTCTTGGAGCGGAACAGATGTGAGGAGAATTCGCAGCCCCTATGAGATAGGACCATCAGTTTATATTACTACGAATCTTAATTCTCAATCCAAGGCGGCGGCTATAAGAGAATTATGTGAATATTTTAAGTTTGATTCCTCAGATTTGCGGTATTTAGTAAAAGCTACATTTGATATTAATAATGAGGCAACATATGATGCTGTAACTGCAGGACAGCTGGCATATCGGCTTATAGAAAAGTTATTGACAGAAGACAAATTAACGGAACAGGAAGTTGAACAACTTAAAGAAAAAGAATTTTGCAGAAAAATGTTTTATAAAGTTGTATATCCAGTGCTGGCTAACAACAGGGAAGACAATAGAGGGAAAAGCAAGAAATGTCGCTATTATAGCAAGCCGATTCAATTTAGAGGAAAGAATATATACATATCGACAGAGTGGTTTGATGAGAGCAGAAAAGATCTGGTGGAATGGTATAAACGGCATACATAAAAAATTAGCGCTGAAAATATCAGGATTGAAATGGAGGCCGCAAAATGGCAGAGAGTCAAAATATAGAATGGAAAGAATCGTGGCGTGACGAATATCTTAAATGGATATGTGGATTTGCAAACGCACAGGGGGGCAAAATTTATATTGGAACACGAGATGATGGAACGGTAATTGGAGTTAGTAATTCAAAAAAGCTGTTAGAGGATATTCCCAATAAAATCCAAAACAAATTGGGAATTATGGCGGATGTAAATTTGCTTACTGAAGGTGAATTGGATTATATTGAGATAGTCGTTAACCCTTGGTCGTTTCCTGTAAATTATAATGGAGAATATCATTACAGAAGCGGCAGTACAAAACAGCTGCTTCGGGGGAATGCATTGACGAATTTCTTAATGGCAAAGACAGGGCTAAAATGGGATGCGGCGACAATATCCAATCTTGGAGTAGATGATCTGGATCAGGAGAGCTTTGATATTTTCAGAAGAGAGGCCTTGCGAAGCGGGCGAATAACAAAAGAAGATCTGGATATTGCGAATGTCGAGCTGTTGGAAAAACTGGATTTAGTAGTAGATGGAAAACTTAAACGCGCAGGGGCATTGTGTTTTTATCGCAACCCAGAAAAGCTTATTGGTGGATGCTATGTGAAAATCGGAAAATTTGATGGCAGTGAGTTATTATATCAGGATGAAGTGCATGGTTCTTTGCTTATTTTGGCAGATAGGGTGATCGACCTGATTTATTTAAAATATTTGAAAGCAGCAATTTCATATTACAAAGAAACAAGAGTGGAAACCTATCCTTTTGCTCGTGATGCCGTAAGAGAAGCAGTTTTTAACGCTTTGATTCATTGCAATTGGGCTGACAATGTTCCAGTACAGATACGTATCGAAGATGATGCCATGTATATCAGTAATTGCAGCATGTTGCCTTTTGGCTGGACGGTTGAGACACTTTTAAGCACACATGTATCAAAGCCATACAATCCTGATATTGCAAAAGTATTTTATCGTGCAGGATATATTGAGAGCTGGGGACGAGGGATTCAGAAGATTCGGGATGCCTGCAAAAATCTCGGGGCGGATGATCCTGAGTATATTGTTCATGGAGAAGATATTATGGTGAAATTTTCTGCCCTCCAAAGTGCCAAAGTTTTAGATACCAAAGCCCTAAATGTCACAAAAGATGTCACAAAGGATGTCGCAATAGAAATAAAAATATTAGCTTTACTTAAAGAAAATGCATCTATTACTACCACTGAAATGGCCAGGAAGCTATCTGTTAACAGACGAACAATTCAGAGAAGCCTGGATGTATTAAAGAGTAAAGGTACGATTGAACGCAAGGGTGGTAAACGATACGGTTATTGGGAAGTTTACGAATAGTTTTTGTATTCCCATCGTACCATTCCCAGACGGAAATGGCAGAACCGGGAGACTGCTTGTGAATTTGGAATTGATGAAAGCGGGATATCCGCCCATTGATATTAAGTTTGCAGACCGGATTTCTTATTATAATGGGTTTGATGAATACTATGCAAAGCATAATCTGGGCGCAATGGAAAAGCTGTTCGCGGATTATGTGAACGCAAGACTGGACAGTTACTTGATGATGTTGGAAAAATAACTATATGGAGGATACGGAAAGGGTTCCTATGCGTTCATTATACAAGGTACAAAGATGAACAAACTTTTTAAACGCGATTTTACAATGGTTGTTATCGGTTAAATAATTTCGCTTTTCGGCAACGCCATACTGCGGTTTGCTTTGCCCCTTTGCCTGCACGATTTGCCGCTATTCTGATATTCTTTATTTTCTGCATATGGACAACATCGCAAAAGGCAAGAAGAGATCAGAGGGATAAAAAGAAATGCACGATTTTATCGTAAATTTCCCGGTACGGCTGGTAACGCATGGGGAGATCCAGCCAAGTCTTCTTGTCTACGATGCTTTTGCGGTGGGAAAAGGTGGAAAAACCGTCTTTGCCGTGGTAGGAACCCATGCCGCTTGCGCCGAAACCACCGAATCCCATTTCGCTGGTGGCGAGATGAATAACGGTGTCGTTGATGCAGCCTCCGCCAAAACCGCATCGGGAAGTAACTTTTTTTACCGCCTGTTTGTCGGAGGTAAAGAGGTAAAGTGCGAGAGGGCTCGCCATGGAGTTGATCGTTCGGATGGCGTCGTCCAGGGAGGAGTAGGTCAGGATGGGAAGCACGGGGCCGAAAATCTCCTCCTGCATGGCGGCATCCTGGAAGGTAACGGAGTCCAGGACGGTCGGCTCGATGCGGAGAGCTTCATGATCCGCATTTCCCCCGTGGACGGTTTTTTCCTGATCCATCAGGTCTAAGATCCGGTGGAAATGTTTTTCATTTATTATTTTTCCATAATTTTCATTTTCCAGAGGGGCATCTCCGAACTGGAGACAAATCTGTTTCTTTATTTCTGCCAGCAGCCGGTCTTTGACCGAAGCATCGCAGTAAATATAGTCGGGGGCGACGCATGTCTGGCCGCAGTTCAGGAATTTGCCGAATACGATACGCTTGGCCGCCAGTTTGATATTGGCGCTTTTTTCGACGATACAGGGGCTTTTGCCGCCCAGTTCGAGCGTGACAGGGGTAAGGTGGGCGGAAGCTTGTTTCATGACCTCTTTTCCGACGCTCTGGCTCCCGGTAAAGAAGATATAGTCAAAATGTTCTGTTAAGAGATAGGTATTTTCTGCACGGCCGCCCGTGATAACGGAAACATATGCTTCGTCGAAACATTCGCTTATTATGTTCTGTATGAGCGCGCTGGTATGGGGGGAATAGGCGCTTGGCTTTAAAACTGCCGTATTTCCGGCAGAAATAGCGTCCACCAGAGGTTCCATTGTGAGCAGGAAAGGATAATTCCAAGGACTCATAATGAGAACGACGCCATAGGGGGATGGTTTCGTATAACTTCTGGAATGGAACTGCGTCAGCGGGGTATGCACGGTCTTTTCCCGCGAAAAGGAGCGGATGTGCCTGATCATATAATTGATTTCGCTCAGGGTCAGCCCTGTTTCGCACATATAGCTTTCAAATCTGCTTTTTCCCAGATCTTTTTTGATCGCTTCACCAATGGCGTTTTCGTATTTTTGAATGCAAAGCTTCAATTTTTTCAAAGCCTGTATCCGAAAGTCGATATCCAGCGTAGCTCCGGTTTGAAAAAAAGTCCGTTGTCTGGTTACTATATTTTTAATATCCGCTTTATTCATGATTGTGATCCTTTCTTTTCGGCGGCCATCGGTAGATGCGCCGGTCTATTTTTCCATCAGCATGTAATAAAATTGTTCCAATTCTTTTGCGTCCATCAATACGGGGACGGGATAAAGAGGATTGGCTTCTTTATCCGCGTAATGGGAAAGCTTTGGAATGTCTTCTTCTCTGATTGCCGGTATGGTATCGCCGATTTGGAACCGCTTTTTCATTTCATGGATAGCGCGGATAAAATCGGAGGCGGCTTGTTCCGCCGGCGTGTCCTGGGCGGCGATTCCGGTTTCGACGGCGAGGCGGGCCAGCTTTTTATGGACAGCCGTTCCATAGGTTTCCAACACCAGCGGAAGCAGGATGGAATTGGCCAGGCCGTGAGGGACATTGTATTCCCCGCCGAGGGAATGGGCTACCGCATGGACATAGCCGACATAAGATTTGGTAAAGGCGCATCCGGCGTAAAAGGAAGCCTTCATCATATTCCGGCGGGCTTCCATATCGCCGCCTTCCGTGTAAGCCCTGTCCAGATTTTCAAAGATCAGTTTGACCGCTAGAAGGGAGTCTTTTCGCGTGCCGGGGGTGGTGGAGCGGCCGATATACGCTTCTATAGCATGGGTCAGCGCGTCCATTCCGGTAGCAGCCGTGAGAAAAGGGGGAAGGCTGACCGTGACTTTGGGATCCAGGACGGCATATCTGGGAATAAGCGGAAAGTCGTTGATGGCGTATTTATGCCGCGTTTCGGCGTCGGTAATGACGGCGGCCAGAGTCGTTTCGCTGCCGGTTCCGGCGGTCGTGGGGATGGCGATGAGAAGCGGCAGCCTTTTATGTACTTTTAATATCCCTTTCATTTTGGCGAGAGAAGAGTTTGGCCTGGCGATACGGACGCCCAGCGCCTTAGCACAATCCATGCTGGAACCTCCGCCAAAACCGATAATGGCGTTGCAGCCCCCGGAGATATACATTTCCATCGCTTCGTTTACGTTTGCTGTTGTCGGATTGGCTACCGTTTTGTCATAAATGGAATAGGGGATGCCATTGTCGGAAAGCGCTTTTTGCAGACGTTTGGTGAGTCCGGCTTTCCGAATGCCTTCATCCGTGACGATCAGTACGCGGCTGCAGCGCTTTTGGATCAGAATGTCGGGGATGTCCCTGACGCTGCCGACAATTTTGGGCTTCCGGTAGGGGAGGAAAGGCAGTACGGCCTTTAATGCAGCTTGGAATGTTCTGCAATATAATTTTTTCCATGAATTCATTGCGGTTCGGTCCTTTCTGATAATTCTGTGCATAGCTGGTTGAGGTTTTCTTCGATACGGAACAGGACGCGGTAGAAGATTTCCCGTTCCTGTTCGGTGATTCCCTCGCTGCTCTTGGCGACAACGTCCGTGATCCGCTCGTTTATTTTGACGGCGTATTCTTTTCCGGTGTCTGTCAGTACGGCCCTGGCACGGTATTTTTTGCTGTGGCTTTCGCCGGCATAGAATATGAAGCCATCCCGGGCCATATTGGAGAGTATCCTGGAAATACCGGCTTTATTTTCCTTGCACAGCCGGCAGAGATCAGAGGCTGTGAGGCCGCCGGATGCCTGGTGCAAGTGATAGAGGCACATGACATAGGTGCCTTTCAGACCGAGCGACTGCATATGGTATTTTTTGATTTTCTGAATACTTTTGTAAATTTGCGAGATGGTAGTCGCAAAATTTTCAAACCGTTTTCGCATAATTGCCCTCGAATGGTCAGTTTGTTTGGAACAGGTTAATGGTTCACAAAGTGAATATATATCATAGAAGTTGATTTGTCAACATTTAAAAAAGGCAGGAAAAACTTTTTTTCGAATATTTTTTTCATTAGTTTTAGAAAGAATGAAAAAATTATTTACATATAAAAACATTGGTGGTATGATAAAAACAGTCTTAATGAGTATTGGTTTTAGGTAAGTAATGAAACGGCGGGTATTGTTAAGCGAATTGCAGACAATGCCGCCGTTTTTCAGTTTTATGAAGATGGGGGCATATGAAGAAACAGAGCAGTAAAAAAAGCCTGAGGATGGTGCATGTTGCAATTACTTCAAGCTGTGGGAATCAGGCGCCGCGGGAGACGGAGAAAGGAATCGCTGCGGCTATGGAACGCGATGGGAGGTTTGACTATCAACTTACTTCTTATCAAAATATAACCGGGGTGACGAACAGCCGGAAAATATTTGATCTTATTATTTTATTTGTAAAGGGAGAAAATGAGGATGATTTGAAGCCGGAGGAAATGCGCTGGCTGAAAAATACTTCCGCCAGAATCATCTGTGTGGCGGAGGGGATGGGATTTTTGAAGGATGCCTTTCGGATCGGGGTATTCCGTTATGTTCTGCGAAAAGAAATGGAAAAGGACTTGGAGGAAGCGGTCGGGGAAGTGCTGTTGGAAATAGAACCGGCCTGCGGTTTGCGGCTGACAATCAAAGGAGAAGATAAATGGGTGCCGTTTGAGGATATTTATTATATCGAAGCGTTTGGCGACGAGGCGATCATTTATAAGAAGGATACTTATTCCACGGTGCGAAAGACGATGGATTATTTGTTGAAACAGTTAGGCAATGCTTTTTACAGATGCCATAAGTCCTATATTGTGAACTTCGATTATGTGCAGAGAATAGACGACGACAGCGTGATCCTGAAGGATGCCCGGAGCGTGCCGGTATCGGTCAGGCGCAGAGGCGGTATGGTAAAAATATATCATCACTACGAAAAAGGAATGCAACGTTTGTCGGAAAACAGTGACGATTAACGAAAAACTATAGACAAATCCGCTCATTGGTTTATAATAATTAACATAATCTCCAGTTTTCAATATGTTAATACATAATGAAAAGCTAGGTTTTGTATTTATTCTTAAAGCGCGAATTAGGAAGGTGTATTTTTTGTAAAACAGGAAATACACCTTTCTAATTTTTTGTGCTTATAACATTGGCGGATGGGGAATCAATTTTTATAAGGGCCATGGCGGACGAAGCCAAACGAAGCCGGG
The DNA here is from genome assembly GCA_000403275.2 of Lachnospiraceae bacterium 28-4. GTDB lineage: Bacteria > Bacillota > Clostridia > Lachnospirales > Lachnospiraceae > Kineothrix. The sequence goes on along the minus strand of KE159599.1, from coordinate 719,189 downwards.
GGGCCGGGGGGCGGGATGGATGGAAATGGGGCGGGCAGGGGGGCGGTGTTCCGCCGTTGCGCACAATCAGCAATTTCACTTATGAAATGGTCAGTAACCAGAGAGACCCCGCCAGGGAGGGCGGGGTCAGGAAGCATAGGCATGGATGCCGTTGCTTCCGGTTCGTCCGTTTGAATACCACATATCCATTTCATTAGTGAAATCTGATTGGAAGCTCAGGCGGAACACCGCCCCCCCTGCCCGCCCCATTTCCATCCATCCCGCCCCCCGGCCCCCCCGGCTTCGTTTGGCTTCGTCCACCATGGCTCTTATAAAAATTGATTCCCGTGTCCCAGGCAAGTGTTGACTTGTCCTGCATTTATGTTAAGATGGAAAAAGAGTATCATAAGAAACCGGTAAAGGAACAGAATCATGAAATGCATCGTATTGGCGGGAGGAAAGGGAGACCGTTTGTGGCCCCTGTCCAGAAAGAGTTATCCGAAACAGTTTATAAAATTACAGAAAAACCATTCAATGTTCCAGGAGACCATAAACAGGAACCTCCCTTTTTGCGATGAATTCGTGGTGGTGACGAATAAGGAATATCATTTTATTGCGGAGAATCAGTTGAGCGTATTTCAGGGATTGACCCATAGCTGTATTTTGGAAGAGGTTGGGCGCAAGACGACGGCGGCGATTATTCTGGCCTGTATGCAGTTTCCGTTGTCGGAGATCGTTATGGTGGTTCCTACCGACCAGCTGGTGGAAGGAGAGGAATATAAAGATGCGGTTCTGAGAGGGAAAGAACTGAGCAATGAGGGATACCTGATCACTTTTGGTATGGATATCGAAGAGCCGGAGGAACGTTTCGGGTATTTGCGCTGCCAGGGCGAAGATGTATTAAAGTTTACGGAAAAACCGGGCAGACAGGAGGCGGCCGCTTATTTGGCCAGCGGCGATTATTTGGTAAACAGCGGTATTTTCATGTTCCGCGTGGGAAATATGCTGCAGGAATTGAAGAAATACTCTCCGGATCTGGAACGGGCTTGCAGAGAGGCTTATAAAAAAAGAAAACGTGTAAAAAATTCCGTCTTATATACGGAAGAAGTCCTGGAAAAAGTGGCGGCTGTCCCTATAGAGAAATCGGTATTCGAGCATACCCGGAGGGCGAAGGTGATACATTGCAGCTTCGGCTGGAAGGATATCGGCGGCCTGGAGGATCTGAAGGCGACGGAGCTGGAGCCGGCGGACAGCGGCAGACAGATCGCATATCGTTGTGAGAATACGGAGATCATTAACCAGGGCGGACGCAGCACGGTAGTTGCGAATGGATTGAATGATATTTTAATTGTGAATACACAGGATGCCGTTTATGTGGGGAAGAAAGGGGAATCCGATGCGCTGAAAAATATTGTCCAGGAAAATCCGCAGATGAGGACATTTTTGGAAAGCAGCCGTATCGTATACCGGGCGTGGGGAAGTTATGAACTTCTGGCGGATGACCCGGCTTTCCGCGTGAAGAGGATACAGATCCATCCGGGCAAAACGATTTATGCCCATAGCCATAAATACCGGAGCGAACATTGGTCCCTAGTATCGGGGACTGCCAGGATAGAGCTGGACGGGGAGGGCGGAACTTATGGCATGGGAGACGTGGTAAACGTAGAGGAGAATATGGTGCATCAGGTGTCCAATATCGGCATGATACCGCTGCTGATCATTGAAGTATCCATGGGAGAAAACGTGACGGAGGACGATATGATCCCGGCGGAAAGCAAGGATCTGACAGAGGCGGATCTGGGATATCAGATTGAGCCTTATGTGAAGCTGCTGCCCGCGTTTAAGGATTACCTGTGGGGGGGGAACCGCCTGAAAGAATTGTACGGGAAAAAATGCGAGTACGATATCGTAGCGGAAAGCTGGGAATTATCCGCGCATGCCGAGGGGCAGAGCATGGTAGCGAGCGGACGCCATAAAGGGATGCTGTTTGGGGAATATCTGGATAAGATCGGAAAGGAAAGCTGGGGATGGAAATGCCGCCCGCTGGCCAATTTCCCTATTTTGATCAAATTTATTGATTCGAAGGAATCGCTTTCCGTTCAGGTACATCCTGACGACGAGTACGCTTTAGAAAAGGAAAGTGAATACGGGAAGAACGAAATGTGGTATGTTCTGGATGCGGAGCCGGATTCTTATATTTATTGCGGCTTCCGCCGGGAGGTTTCCAGGGATGAGGTGGAAAAAAGGATCCGGGACAATACGGTGACGGATATTCTGAATAAAGTTCCGGTAAGCCGTGGGGATATTTATTTTATTCCGTCAGGAACGGTGCATGCGATCGGCGGGGGGATACTGATCTGCGAGATACAGCAAAGTTCCGCGTGTACGTACCGTTTGTACGATTATGGGCGGAAGGACCGCTTTGGAAATTATAGGGAACTCCATATCGGGAAGGCGCTGGATGTGATGGACTGCCGGCCCTATACGCCCCAGAAACTGGAGGCCGAGACGGAAAAGGGGGAGCAGTATGAATCGCGTCGGCTTTGCTGCTGCAAGTATTTTATTTCTGTTCTTTACCGGATAAAAGGAGAGATGGAACTGGCCTTTTCGGAGGAGTCCTTTACTTCTGTAATCTGTATCGGAGGCGCAGGGAATCTTTCCGTAAAGGATGGGGATGTGGAAAGTATGGAATTCCGGGCGGGAGAGAGCATCTTCCTGCCGAAAACAGAGAAGACATATCGAATCAAAGGGGAATGTGAAGTGATCGTAACGAGGGTTTAATAGTGTGAAAAGTACTTCTAACCACTCGCAGCAGAGGCTGCTTCGCGGAGAAGTACTAAGTTTCACACAGAAAAACGCCAAAAACAGGCGTTTTTCCCGTTTGTGGTCACTGCTTTCATTCCCCTGTATGAAAGCAGCCGGGCATTTCTTTCCAACTGTCCAGTCCGGCGGATACAACCCGCAGCCCGCTCAGCGTCAGGGAGTCCTGGCCGGGAATGTCGGTGTCGAAATAAAAGCCGTAAGTGCCGTACACAAGGACTTTTCCGGTTTCCATCACGGTTCGGATGTTGCGCATCACAGTGCCGATGGAAGGGCCTCCTTCGGCAACACAGGCGGCGTTGGGCACATGCTTGTGATTCAAAATATCCGCATCGATATGAAGGTAAATCGCATCCACCTGATCCGCCAGTTTTTTTACCGCTTTTTCCCATAAGGATGCCTGTTCAAATTCTTCCGTTTTTAACCATTGGATTTTTAAGCTTTGAATGATCTCCAACGCTCCGTCGTCGTCTGTTTCGGCTTCCCGGAAATCGCTTAAAAGGACGAGGCTGTCATCGTAAGGTGCTTTCAATCCAGCGGCTTCCCGCCACTCCGCCATATCTACCCCTAGAATAACCGCCATGTCCATTCCGCCCAGAATGCCCGTGTGTGTCACCGCGGGGGTGGACATATCGCTGTGGGCGTCCAGATAAATGATGCCTATTTTTTTATCTGCTCCGACCGCGCGCTGAATGCCGCCGCAAACCCCGACCGCATCCTTGCAGTACCCGCCGGTCAAGAGCAGGGCATCCCCGTTTTCCAGTCCGTTGCATACCGCATCCGAGACTTGCCGCGTCAGGGTGAGATAAACCTCTTCCCCGTTCCGGGGTGCATAAACGATCTCCTCTACCCGGTAAGGGACTCCGGCTTTTGCATAGACGCCGCATAAATGGTAGTCGTCCAATTCCCTGTATTTTTTCCAGTGCTGCACGTCGGAATAAATCCCCGGGCGCTGATGCGCAGGATCCGGCCCCCAGTTCAAATCTCCGTAAGGGACTTCCACAATGAACAAGCTATGTATCCTTTTTAAATTTACGGAATCTGTCAAATTCATAAAAACTCCTTTCTATTTTTGGCCGTCCGCCAAATAAATCAAATCACAATCGATAAAAATCTGTTTCGGTAAAAAAGATTCCCCTTTTTTTATGTTTTCCAACAGCATATGAACCGCCTGGGAAGCGATTTCTTTGGGCCGCTGGGATATTACGCTGACGATTCTGTCATAAATATCCTCGTTGCGGCGGGTAATATAGTCGCTGAAGGGAATATTAAAATCATCAAAAGCACCGATTTCGAAATTAAGTTTTTCGGCATATTTGGTAGAGGGGATCAATTCGCAAAAGTATCTGATATCGGAAGCCGTATGGATAATGAAGGCGGTGAATTCCACGGAGGAATTCATAAGGGAATAGATGGGCTGCATGCTGTATTCCCTGTCGGGGTAAATAATTTCGTTGTATCCCGTCAGCCCGTATTTATCCATGGCTTCAAAATACCCGTTTAAACGCTGCATGGAAACATTGGTCAGCGTCGATTTGTCCTGGATGATGCTTAGAATGTTTTTATGCCCGCGTTGGATAAGGCTTTCCGTCAGCCGGAACATCCCTTCCTTGTTGTAAGAGGAAACGAAAGAAACGTCGGGAACGTTCGGATAACAATCGATGAAAACGAAAGGGATGCCCCATTCCGTCAGTTTTTCAATATATTTTTTGTTGTTGGCGCTGCTGAAAGAGTCCAGAATAATGCCGGATACCCGCAGGGAATGGCATAGATCCAAATAACGCATTTCCAGCGAGCTGTCGTTCTTGCCGTCAAAGATCATAACGGAATAGCCGTTTTCGTAGGCGTCTTTGGTCACTGTGTCAGCCATCGTTGACATAAAGTTGTAATCCAAGTGAGGGAGTATGAAGGCGATCGTCTTTTGCAAGCCCGGATTTGCCGCGTTGGTAAAAATCTGCCCGGATGGAATATAATCCAGTTCATTAGCGATGCGCAGTATCTGTGTCCTTTTTTCCGCGGATACGCGTACTTCCCTGTTATTTAATACTCTTGAAACCAAAGCTTTTGATACATGTGCCATATCGGCAATCGTTTGTAAAGTTACCTGTTTGTTTTCCACAAATATTCCCCTCCGTATAGATAAAAGTTTACTATTGATCAAAATTGTTAAGAACAAGCTTTTAATTGAATGAAAAAATATATATAAATAATTATATTAAAGTATAAAATTGAAATAAATTGGTGTCAATGTACAAAAATAACAAAAATATACATGGAATAATATTAAAAATGACGGATAAAAAGTGCTTGTGATAAATGATGCATCATATTTATCATATTTATCAAGAACAAGCGAATAACGGAGAAAAAAGGAAGGTGATAAAAAATAAATCATGGAAAAATATGGTTTTAGCACTAATGGTAAAATTGTTTATCACAAAAAAAGAGGAAAGGAGGGAGAGGAATGGAGGATTATATCCTTGAAATGAGAAATATAGACAAGAGCTATGGAGGCATTCATGCATTAAAAAATGTCAGCATCGGCTTAAAGCGCGGGGAAGTGCTTTGTCTGTGCGGAGAAAACGGGGCAGGAAAATCGACGTTGATGAAGATTTTGGCCGGAGTGGAGAAACCTACGGACGGTGAGATTTTTATAGAAGGAAAGAAAGTGGAGATTGAGAAGCCGGTGGACGCATTTCGTTTTGGCATCAGTATGGTGCATCAGGAATTGATTCAGATTGAAGATATGACCATTGCGGAAAATATTTTTGCCGGGAGGTATCGGTCGAAAGGCGGGCTGATCGATGCAAAAGCGTTGCGGGAAGATACCCTCCGGCTGCTGGAAAAGCTGGATATTCATTTCAACCCGAATTCGCTGGTACGCCAATACAGCATTGCAAACCGTCAGTTGATCGAAATCGCCAAGGCGATGTCCCATGAATTGTCAATTATTGTTTTTGATGAGCCGACAGCGCCGCTTACGGTGGAAGAAACGGAAAATTTATATCGTATCATTCGGAAACTCAGGGATGACGGGGTAGCGGTTATCCTGATCTCGCACCGCCTGGAAGATGTGTTCGCAGTAGGGGACAGGATCGCAGTTCTGAAAGACGGTGAAAATGCCGGCGAGCTGGCGGTGGAGGAAGCTACTGTGGATAAAATCGTGAAGATGATGATCGGAAGGCAGATGTCGCAGCAGTTCCCGGAAAAAACCGACCGGATTGGAGACAGGGCGCGGATCGGCGATACGGTGATGGAGGTAAAGCATCTGACCAACCGCCGGATCAAGGATATTTCTTTCCGGCTGCGGAAGGGGGAGATTCTTGGAGTGGCAGGGCTGGTAGGCGCAGGGCGGACGGAACTGTTGCGGGCGGTTTTCGGCGTGGATCCCTGTGAGGGGGAAATTATCCTGCGCGGTGAGAGGATTGTAAATAAATCGCCGATTGAAGGGCTGGGCAGAGGGTTCGCGCTGGTTCCTGAGGACAGAAAGGATCAGGGATTGATCCTGAGCCAGTCGATTTTGCAGAATATGATTTTAAGCATTTTGAAAAAGGCATCTTCTTTTGGATTTATGAACAGGAAAAAAGAAACAGGGGCGTGCGACGAATATATTGAAAAGCTGAAGATACGCACTCCGGGAAGAAACCTGATGGTATCGGCTTTGAGCGGAGGAAACCAGCAGAAAGTAGTTCTTGGCAAATGCCTGGCATCGAAACCGGAAATCCTTTTGCTGGATGAACCGACCAGAGGGGTAGACATCGGTGCAAAAGCCGAAATTTATAAAATTATTAATGATCTTGCCGGAGAAGGGCTGTCCATCCTTGTAGTTTCATCGGAAATGACGGAATTGCTCGGAATCAGCGACCGCATCCTCGTCATGCACGAAGGGCATCTGTCCGGCGAACTGACGATGGAAGAAGCCAGCGAGGAAGCAATCATGAAGCTGGCGTTGTCTCATAAAGAAAATACGGCATAGATTTAAGACTCCGCGAAGCGGAATCATGGAGGTTAGTATGAAAAATAAAAGAACAATAGGGAGCGCGGTGAAAAATTCAAAATATTTTGAACTGTCCGGTCTGCTTTGCCTGATCCTTATTTATTCCATTTTTGTTCAGGCAAAGAGCGGCACATTTTTGACCATTCCCAACATTAACAATATTTTAAAGGAAATTGTTGTTTATGGGATTCTCTCCTGTGCGCTGGCTTTTCCTTTGATCAATGGAACGTTTGATCTTTCCATTGAGTCTACATGCGCGTTAGGGGGGACGGTCTGCGCCCTGCTGGTGACGGATGGATTTTTAGGAATCAAGACGAATTTATTTTTGGCGATCATAATAGCTACGGTATTCTGCAGCCTGATCGGCGTGATCAACGGAGTTATTGTGGCGCGAACCAAGATCGACCCTTTTATTGTCACATTGGGGAGCCAGACGGCGGTTCGGGGGCTTGTATATATTGTCTGCAATAACAGCGCGGTAACATCCCTCCCCGCTTCCTTTAAAAGTCTGAGCGCAGGAAAAATCCTGGGGATTTCGGTTTCCATCTGGATATTGCTGCTGGTGTTTGTTGTTTTGGCAGTGGTGCTTGGGAAAACTGCTTATGGAAGGAAAATATACGCGATTGGCGGCAATTACCAGGCGGCATATATTTCCGGTATCAATGTGAAGGCGATCCGGTTTTCCACTTATGTGATCAGCGCGGCGCTGTCGTGTATCGCAGGGATATTGTCTACGGCCAGGGTAGGTTCGGCTACGCCGAATGCGGCCACGGGTTATACAACGATCGCCATTTCGGCATGTGCCATCGGCGGAGTATCGCTTGGAGGAGGAAAAGGATTGGCTATCGGCGTATTTTTAGGTTCCCTGATGATGGGAATGATCACCAACGGCATGAATCTGATGTTTATCGGTTCCAACTGGCAGCTGGTAGTAAGGGGATGTCTGATGGTAGCGGCCGTATTTTACGCGCAATGGTTCCATAAGGTGTCCAGCAGGGAAAAGTAGCAAAGTGAGACAGCAGGGAAACAAATGATTTGGCAAATGAAATGAGCAGGAAAGGTATGGTGGATGTATGAAAAAAAGAATAAGCAGTTTATTGATGGCAATCGTTATGGCAGCAGTCCTTTTGGCAGGATGCGGACAGGATGCATCGAAGGAAACGAAAGAAGCCGGGGCGGAAGAGGCTGTTGCGGAAGAGGCTGCTGCCGAAGAAGCCGGGGCGGAAGATGCCGGAACGGAAAATGCCGGAGGGGGAAAGACGATCGCTATTGTTCCGTGGGATATGGCGGAAACATTTGCAGTGGATTTTTCCCATGCGGCGGAAGAGGCCATAGAGGAAAAAGGATGGACATGCGTAGTTATGGATCCGAAGGGGGATTGGGCGCAGGAATATACCATCATTGAGAATTTGATTACTCAGAAGGTGGACGGAATTATTTATACGGCGATTGATGCAGACGGGGCAAATGACCTTGTGGCGGAAGTACAGGCAGCCGGGATACCGATCGTTGGGTACGATTGCCTGGCGAGCGCGGGCGTGGAAGACGCGGCGGTAAGATATGACGATACGAAAGGCGGGGAAATGGCGGCCGAAGAGATGATGAAGGCGCTGGAAGGGAAAGAGGATGCCCAGATCGTTATTTTTGAAGATGATCCGTCCATTTCATCCAGTACGCGCCGGATCGAAGGCTTTACCGGATATATGGAAGAGAATTATCCGAATGTGGAAATTATATTAAACCGTTCTCAGGATAAGACGGCGGACGGATGCTATATATGGGCGACGGATATGATTACGGCATATCCCGATGCGGATGGATTTTTCTGCTATTGGTCGGAATGTACGATGGCAACTTATAATGCGCTTCAGGATGCTGAAAAAACGGATGTTTATGTGGTAGGGTATGATGCGACGACAGAGCAGCAGGAACTGATGCAGAGCGTGGGAGCGGATTGCAGACTGTATGCGAGTCCGGGAATGTCTCCTTCCAAGATGGCTGCCCAGTGTGTGGATTCGCTGGAGAGTATTTTTGACGGATCTTATAAGAGAAGCGGGCCGGAAGATATGGTGGAATTATCTCCTGTGCTTCTGACGGCGGAAAATGCGGCGGAATTCGATATTAACCAGTAGCGGGCTGAAAAAGGCCGGATCGTTATGAAAAACAGAAGAGGAAATGGAGGAGAAACAGAATGATTATAGATTCACATATGCATCTGATCGATACGGGGTGTTTTGACAAACCCACTTATGATGCTCTCGGGCAGTCGATTCCGGCGGATACGGATATCGACCAGCTGGTGTCATGGATGAGGGCTGCAGGGATAGGGCATTGCGTATGCATGGGGCAGGATATGCAAAGGATATGGCATTCCGAATTCGGCGAGATCGCGGTGGAGCGGGCATATGAAAAATATCCGGAGTTTTTTATCCCGTTTTGCAGCGTGGAGCCTATCGACAGCGCCGGAAGGTTCTGCCAGAAAAATTATGATTATGTGGAGAGGAAAATTACCGAATGCGGGTATAAGGGAATCCTGTTTACGCCGCCTTACGGGCAGTTCCACTCCAACGACAGGGCGATGTATCCTTTTTATGAACTGGCCAATGCAAAAGGAGCGGTTGTGCAGTATCACCATTCGGCGGCTGGCGGCCCCACAGTTCTTGCCCATACGAAATTCGCCAAGATGGAAAATCTGAATGACGTTACTTTTGATTTCCCGAATATGAAAATCGTGGTAGAGCATATCGGCTATCCTTTCAGCGAGTATTTGTTTACCATGATGGTGAACGATGAAAATCTCTGGACGGATTTGGCCATGCTTTATAAACGGCCGTTTTGGATGACATGGAACATGGTGCTGGCGAAAGAACTGGGGGTATTGGACAGGGTGATGTTTGCTTCGGATTTTGTGGCGGCAAACAATGATTTGTTCCATGCGAACCCTGCGCAGGATCTGCTGGAGTGGATCGACCTGATTCGCCATGGAATGAATAAGATATGCGAAAATGCGGGATGGCCGGTGTTCTCGGAGAAGGAAATCGAAGGAATATTGCATGACAATGCGGCGCGGCTTTACGGTCTGTAATTATGGTAAATCGCAGATAATAGGAGCTTGGATATGGAAATTGTGTATGGCAGGACAAAAGAGCCGGAGGGAAACCGGGGTTATGTGCCGGTGGATCTGACGGAAGAGACGATGAAGGAGCATTTGCAAAAGGTTCTCGGGAAAATGGAGGACGACGGGCTGGATACGCTGCTCATCTACGGGGATAGGGAGCATGGCGCCAACTTCGCTTATTTGACGGGATTTGAGCCAAGGTTTGAGGAAAGCGTATTGGTGTTGCATAAGGATGGAAGCTGTTATTTGCTTTTAGGGAATGAAAATCTGAAAATGGCGGAGTACAGCTTTATAAAAGCGGAGGTTGTCCATGTACCTTATTTTTCCCTGCCCTGCCAGCCTATGGGCGAGGGAAAGACCCTGGCGGAATTGACGGCATCGGCGGGGATCAGGGATCATACGAAAATAGGCTGCGCGGGGTGGAAATATTTTACAGGCAGAAAGGGTGAAGAGAATAAGCTGTTTGATGTTCCGGCTTTTATCATGGATGCGGTGAGGCAGATCAACGCCCATGGGGAAATCGTCCATGCGGGAGGTATTTTTCTGAATCCGCGTTCCGGTGTGAGGAATGTGGTGAATGCGAATGAACTGGCGCATTATGAATTTGGCGCCGGCCTCGCATCCGCCAGGCTGTTAGAGGCCTACAACAGCATAGAACCTGGAAAAACGGAGATGGAGATTGCGGATCAGCTTTCCGCCTATGGGCAGCCCGTCAGCGTTACCACGATATGTGCGACCGGGGATAGGTTTACGAATGGAGTGGTTTTCCCAAGAGATAAAAAAATAGCTTTGGGAGATAAATTTTCCATGACGATCGGGCTGCGGGGAGGGCTTTCCTCAAGGGCGTCTTATGTGGCCGGAAGCAGGGAGGACTTGCCGCTAGGAGTCAGGGATTATATGGAAAAGGTGGCAATACCTTATTACAGGGCGGCAGCTGTCTGGTTTGAAATGATAGGAATCGGAGTGAACTGCGGTGATGTTTACAGGAAAATAGAGGAAACGCTGCCGAAAGAAGAATATCACTGGACATTAAATCCGGGACATTTTACCGGGCAGGAAGAGTGGACGGTTTCCCCTTTTTACCCGGAGTCGCCGGTTGTATTGCAAAGCGGGATGCTTTTGCAGATGGACATTATCCCGTCTGTTCCCGGATATGGGGGAGCGGGGGCAGAAGATGGCGTTGCGGTTGCGGATGAAAAGCTGCAAAAGGAGATAGGGGAAAGATATCCGCAAACGTGGGCAAGGATGAAAAAGCGAAAGGAGTATATGCGTGACTGCCTCGGCATTTGCCTGAAAGATGAAGTGTTCCCCATGAGCGATATTTGCGGATATTTCAGGCCGTATATCCTGGAACGGGATTATGCGTTGAGGAAGATTGGGCAGAAATGGAGGATAGAGTGAAAAATATTTTAGCGGAAAATGTACAGTATCAAAAAGTAAAACGGCCTGTCTGGAAGGAACCCGGAGATTGCCCGGAGCTTCCGGGGCAGGTATATGAAAAGAGATATGAAAGACTATATGAGAGAATGGACGAGGACGGGCTGGATGTGGCAGTCATTTACGGGGACAGGGAGCATTATTCCAACTTCCGCTATTTGGCGGCCTTTGATCCAAGGTTTGAAGAAGGAGTTCTGGTGGTGCATAGGAACGGGAAAAATTATGTGCTGCTGGGAAATGAATGCCTGAACTTGTACCGGGAATGCAAAGTGGCGGCGGAGCCGGTACTCTGCCAGATATTGTCGCTGCCGAACCAGCCGATGGATGAGTTTTGGTCGATGGAAGAATCTTTCCGCCGTGCGGGAATCAAAGATGGCATGAAAACAGGAGTTGTGGGGTGGAAGTTGTTTACTGGGAAGGCAAAAGGGAATCTCTTTGATGTTCCGGGTTATATGGCGGACGCATTAAAAGCGGTGGCCGGCGAAGAAAATGTGTCGAATGCCACCGGAATATTTATCGATCCGGAAAGGGGCATCAGGGTTATAAATGATGTGCATACGATTGCAGCGCTGGAGCATGGGGCGGCAGAGGCGGCAGGGTGCCTTGCGGGGATGCTGGAAGCATTGGAGCCGGGAAAGAGCGAGGCGGAGCTTGGGGCGTATTTGAATCCGAAAGGAAGAGTGATGTCATGCCATCCGCTGCTGACCATCGGCCCTAACCGTGACAGGGGATTGGTCAGTGTGACGGGTTATAGAGCGCAAAGAGGAGATGCTTTCTGCGTTTCTATGGGATTGGAAGGCGGCCTTTCCTGCCGTGCCGGTTATGTGGCAGAAGGAACCGGGGACTTGGAAGAAGGAGCCAAAGATTATTTGGAAAAGCTGGCAAAGCCTTATTTTGCGGCGGTGGCAACATGGTATGAAAAGATAGGGATAGGAGTGACCGGAGGGGAAATTTACCATGCGGTGCAATCCATAATACCGAAAGAAAAATATGGGTGGGTACTCAACCCGGGGCATTTGATCGGTTCGGAAGAATGGATGTCTTCGCCTTTTTATCCCGATTCCACGGTTGAACTGAAAAGCGGCATGCTGATTCAGATGGATATTATTCCCGGCATGGAAGGGTATGGAGGCCCGAACTGCGAGGATGGTATTTGTATTGCGGATGAAGGGCTGCAGAAAGAACTGGAGGAAAATTATCCGGAGGTGTGGGAACGCATGAAAGCCAGAAAGCAGTATATGCAAGAGGAAATCGGTATTCTTTTAAAACCGGAAGTTTTCCCGATGAGCGACATTGCCGGATGGTTTAATCCGTTTGCTTTGGAAAGGGAGAAGGCTTTTGTGATTGTTCGGTAAGCCGCTGGATATGGGGCATGTCATGGCCTGATTTTTTATGCGGAGGTATTTATTTAATAGAAGAGGGGGGCAGGAACTTTAATCCTGCCCCCCTTGTTCTGTTAAGTGTTGGCAGCTGCTTGCTTTATAGACGGCGCTGTCGCAACGCCTGTATTTCTTTATTCAAATCCGTCGAATTCATCCTCATCGAATTCGCTCGGCTCGATTTTAGGGCGGTTTCCGACGGGCTTGCGTTTTTTCGGCTCCCGGTAGTCATCGAAGTCGCCGTCATCTAAGGAAGAATCTTCCTTTATGGTTTTCCGGCGTTTGCCTTTATTGGGAAGGCTGGACACGTCTTCCGTAAAAAATTTCTTTTTATCGGGAGCTGTGCTTAGATCCTCCGTGAAGAACTCTTTTCTGCCGGAAGAGGAGTCTTCTGCCTCCTTCCAGATCTCATCTGTCTCATCCTCTTCATCGTCCTCGTCTTCTTCCCAATCGTCGTCCGCTTCCTTTTTGGAGCGGAGAATGAAAAACAGCGTAATACCTATGGCAATGGCGATGAGAAGCATAACAGCAATAATAACCATGGTTGTCGGTTGTAAGCCGGAAGGCTCTTCTTCCGAAAGGGGGCCGCCGCCGTTATCTTCGGAAGGGGATTCCGATGAAGGTTCATTGCCGGCAGAATGATCGGATACGATAACACCGGTGTCCGTCATAACTGTTTCGCTGATGATAATCACGTAATCGGAAGCGTGGGAAAAGGTAAAACAAATGGTGCCGTTTTCATCGATCTCCACAGCGTCCATGAACTCGAGCTGTTCGCTGTCCGGATTATAGTAATAAAGGTTTGCGGCCAGTCCTGCATTTTCCGGGGCGGTGCTTATAGCCAATACCGGATGGAAATCGAGAGGGCCGTTATGGACAAGGGAAAGCCCGATGACGGTTCCCGTTGTGCTGAGAGCGGAAGCCCGCATGATCAGCGCATCCGGGATGCTTCCGGTATCCGGCGTAACGCCCATGTCAATGCCGTTTGCCTCATCTGCCACAATATTACTTCCGTTAATCGTCCAGCTTATGCTGTTCCCCATGTTGAGAATAACATCAATATCTTTCCCGCGGATCGAAGATATGGCCTCTTCGTATAAAACGGTATTGTTTTTCATATCTATGGTGACATTTTTGGCCGGGGCTGTTGGAGCTGCGCTGTTGTCAGAAGTATTGTCTGCCGGTTTTTTGCCGCCATTAGAAGAGTTGCCGCTTGCCGGAGGATTGCCGCCGGAAGGGGTGGTTCCGCTTGCCGGAGGGTTGCTGCCGGAAGGGGTGGTTCCGCTTGCCGGAGGGTTGCTGCCGGAAGGGGTGGTTCCGTTTGCCGGAGGGTTGCTGCCGGAGGGAGAACTTCCGTTAGTCGAAGTACTGCTGCTAGTGGAAGAGGAACCGCCGGAAGAAGAGCTGCTGCCGTTCGTTTGTCCGTTATTATGGTTAGCCTGTGGTGCCTGATAACCGCATCTGCGGCATTTGCTGTCGGCCATGTCGTGGCCTAAGGCCGAAATTTCCTCGGAATAAGTGTCGCCGCAGGAACAGGTATAGGTTTTGGTGCCCTTTTCGGTACAAGAGGGCTGCTTCGATACGGAGGAGGAATAGCTGTGCTTATGGCTGGCTGGCAGCTTTGCAATGGCCTCCGTATAGGAATCCTGGCATTTGGAACAGGTATAGGTGCGGACTCCCTCCGCAGTTTCGGTAGCTTCTTTTGTAACCTTAGAGGTATAGTCATGGCCTGACGCCGGAATCTCCTCGGAATAAGTGTCGCCGCAGGAACAGGTATAGGTCTTAGTACCCTTTTCGGTACAAGAGGGCTGTTTCGATACGGAGGAGGAATAGCTGTGCTTGTGGCTGGCTGGCAGCTTTGCAATGGCCTCCGTATAGGAATCCTGGCATTTGGAACAGGTATAGGTACGGATGCCCTCCGCAGTTTCGGTAGCTTCTTTCGTGATGGTAGAAATATAATCATGCCCTGAAGCCGGAATCTCCCTGGTCTCTTTGGAATTACAGGAAAGGCAGGAACGTGCCTGTACACCGGGAGCCGTACAAGTGGCCGGTGTTGTAACTGTCCACTCTCCGTAAGTATGAGAAGTACATGCCGAAGAAGCTTTCGGAGTTACGCTGACAGCGACTGCGATATTGGCTGCGGTCTGATAGTTGGCCGGATCCGGGTTATAAGAGGCATGATACGAAACCGTGCCTTCTTTTTCCAGTACGGTTTCAGGTTTCTCCCATGCAAAGCCGGCGGGCAGTTTGATGGAAGACAAAGTGTTTCCGACCGAAGCTTTCAGGCCGGAGGGAACCGTATAAACGGGAACTCCTTTGTTTACAGTCAATGAAAGGTTCTTTTTTACGGTATTGTACTTGCTGGTATCCGAAGGAGTAAAGGTGGCCGGATACCCCTGGTTGGATACGGTAGGAACAATGGAAGGGTTATCCCATGTCCATCCCGACGGCAGTTTAATATTGGCCAATGTCTGATTCGGAGCATAAATAACGGCGTTTAAGACCGGAAGAGTATATGCCGGATCGGTTTTAGCTACTGTTACCGTACAGGAAGCGGTGCCTCCTGCCTTGGAGTCTCCGGATAAGGAACAACTGATATCCGTTGTTCCTGCGGAAATGGCAGTAACGGCTCCGTCCGCTGCGACAGAAGCCACTTTTGGATTGGAACTGGTGAAAGTCAGGGAAGAGCCGGCTGCCGGAGCATCGATGGGCTTGCCGTCGATGGAAGCGGTGAGAACGGCAGATTCGCCTGCTTTCAGGGAAAGTGAGGTTTTGTTTAAAGTGATGTCCTTGACGGCCGCGGGCTGAGGACACGCGGAGGAGGGCATATTTTTATATACGGGTATACGAAATACAAACGGATTGTTGAGGGAACCCGCAGTGGCATAAGCTTTTTTTACCGAAACCGCCTCGGAAGACGGCGCGGCGATATTCTGCATGTATTGATGCTGGTAGAGGCCGGAAGGAGAGGTCTTGCTCACATTGAACTTTTGCAGGTAGAGAGTGTTCTGCCCTTTCCTTATGTAATCTTTGGATATAATGTTGGAGCCGCCTTCCAGGGAAAGGTAGCGTGTGGTCCATTTATATTCCGCCGCTTTTTTCAACCCGTTTTCAATGACCTGGGCGCTTCCTTTTCCGGTGGCGCCTATATTGAAGTAATTATATACGCCGGGATAGGAAGGGTGGGTTCCCGAGATCAGCGGAGAGGTTCCGTTTCCTTGCTCCTGACGGACGCGGGAAGCCAGATGGAAGGGGCTGACGCCAAGCTGTCTGGCAATATTGCAAAAAGCCTGGGCATAACTTTGGCCTTTGGAGTCGCCCGGAATAGCGCCGGACATAAAGGTTCCGTTCAGGATGCTCTGGACGGCGCTTTCTTTGTGGTAGGTGTCGTTATAACTCAACAGCTCAAACTGGAAAATATAGTTTTCCGATAAAAAATTACGGGGATCCATATAATAAGCGAGGATACCGTCGCTGGGATAAGACCAGGATTTATCAAAGTCGGCTGTTTTCCAGGAACTGGTAACGCTGGAGGAAATCAGGCTCCGGGAGTTTTTATTTTCTTCCTGTACGGCTGTTTTCCAGTCAAGATCCGTTTCCATTCTGACAAAAATCCAATTAGGATGGGCTGTTTTCAGGTTTAAGAGACCGCTTTGATAGGAGGCGGGAAATTGGGCAATATCAGCCGGAAGCTTCGCTTGGGCGGTTCCGGCATCCATGCGGTAAGTCTGGCCGGAGATCCACCGGTCTTCCCACGCGAGCAAGTCTTCATCGGCATAAGCGAGATAATCCCTTTCGATATAACCAATATAGGAACTGCCGCCGATGTCGATGCCGGCCTGGTACCAGATATTATGAAAGGAATCTTCACCGACGCCTGTGATACGGACAGACTGGCCGGTAGAAATATTGACCGATGCCGCTTCTTCCTTTCCGGGCTTCTGCTTTGCTTCATATGTGTCGCAAAGGTACAGCAGGGCATAGATATCTTTGCCCGCTATGAGGGAAGCCAGATCGTCCTGTGCCTTTGCCGCATCCAACAGGCGCACGGAAGACATGCCCTGCTGCACGTAAACAGTGATAGAAGGCATGTTTGTATAAGCGTCGAAGGAGGGCGCAAGGGGATAAGCGTCGGTATCCCATACCGGCGTAAACTCATAAGCATCGAATTCCGTATTTTCATAATCGTCACCGCATTCCCATGTAACGGGAATCGGGGTGGGAGAACCGGATTCATCCAGAAATACGGAAAGTTCTTTGGGGAAGGAGGCGCTAAGCTCCTCGAGAGTTGGTTTGGCGTCAAAGAAAAATTCGCTTTCTTCATCGGAAAGAGGGGCGATCGAAGTAATCGCCATGGGCGATTCTTCCGGCTCCATTGGCAGGGAAGATTCCTTATCTTTATCCTCTGAATCTGCCGGTTGGGAAGTTTTGTCATTTTCCGGCTCCGTCGGTTGGGAAATTTTTCCGTCTTCTTGCTCCGGCGGTTGGGAAATTTTTCCATCTTCTTGCGCTGCCGGTTGGGAGGTCTTTTCATCTTCTGAATCCGCTGGTTGCATCGTTCCGCTATTTTCAGCTTCCTCCGGCGGCAAAGTCCCGCTCTCTTCGGTTTCCGCAGCGGATGTTTCCGCAGCTATTGCGGGGAGGGCATCCTGATAAACGGATATAAAAGTGAGGAGCAAGGCAAACCCTGCTGCGTAAATACGTTTTTTTATGTTCTTTTTCATTAGTATTCTCCTTTTGGAAATCCTGTAATGGTATATATAGCATATTTGCAGGCAGGAGGCAAGGAGAATGCAGGAAGTTATAATAAATTATTTACTTTGATGCTTTTGGGGTTTCTATATTGGGAAATATAGTGTAAACTATAGGCTGAAAGGATTGAAAAAATGGAAGCTGAAAAAATACTGGATATAATAGGGGCGGATTTTTATACAGGGGTGCCCGATTCGCAATTAAAGGCGTTATGCGATTATTTGATGGACACTTATGGAATTGATTTCCGGCATCATGTAATTGCCGCAAACGAGGGAAACTGTACGGCGCTGGCAGCAGGATATCATCTTGCGACCGGAAAGATTCCGGTAGTTTATTTGCAGAATTCCGGCGAAGGGAATATAATAAATCCGGTGGCCTCCCTTTTGAATGATCAGGTTTATGCGATTCCAATGATTTTTATTGTCGGATGGCGGGGGGAACCGGGGGTTCATGACGAACCGCAGCATATTTACCAGGGTAAAATAACGCTGAAATTGTTGGAAGATATGGATATCAGGACATTTATCCTGGATAAAGAAACAAAAGAAGACGAATTGCGGAATGCGATGGGAAAATTTCAGGCTGTATTGGCAACAGGCAAGAGTGTTGCGTTTGTAGTCCGCAAAGGAGCTGTTTCTTATAATGGAAAAATAAAATACGAGAATAATTATACGATGAGCCGCGAGGAAATCATACGGCATATAGTGGCGGTATCGGAAAAAGATCCTATTATTTCCACGACGGGAAAAGCAAGCAGGGAATTGTTTGAGATTCGGGAGGCGAACGGGCAGGACCATAAATATGACTTTTTAACGGTTGGTTCCATGGGTCATAGTTCTTCTATTGCACTGGGGGCGGCCGTGCAAAAGCCGGGAACAAAGATATGGTGCATCGATGGGGACGGAGCGGTTCTGATGCATATGGGGGCTATGGCAGTCATAGGAACGTGCGGATGCGGGAATCTGGTTCACGTGGTGATCAATAACGGTGCGCATGAAACAGTGGGGGGGATGCCTACGGCAGCCGGTAACATTGAACTGACGAAAATAGCATCGGCATGCGGTTATGGATATACTGTCTGCGTGGATGATTTTGATGCTTTGGATAAGGAATTGAATGCGGCAAAGAAAAGAAACGGACTGACTTTGATCGAAGCGAGAGCCGCGATTGGGGCACGTGATGATCTTGGAAGGCCGACCACGCCGGCGATAGAGAATAAACGCAATTTTATGGAATATTTATCAACGCTGGCCTAATAGATCCCAATGTTAGTCATTTGTGCGAAAATGAAATGTGATGATGAGGTTTCCTTTTTATGAGTGATAAAAGAATAAAGTTTTTAAATACGCATGTTGACAATTTAACGATGGAAGAGGCAGTGGAAGAGGCTCGGAAGCTTGTGCGCAAAGGCGGAAGAAGCTATGTGGTCACGCCGAACGTGGATCATATTGTAAAAATAGAGCATGACCATTTATTCCGGGAAATATATGAAGGAGCCGATCTGATCCTGACGGATGGAAAGCCTTTGATTTGGATGTCCAGGCTGCTTCGCACTCCTATTAAGGAAAAGATATCCGGTTCCGATTATTTTCCTGAAGTTTGTAAAATGGCGGCAGAGGAAGGCATGTCGATCTTTCTTCTGGGGGCGGCGGAAGGGGTGGCGAAAAAAGCCGCCGTGAATCTGATGAAAAAGTACAAGCATCTGAAGATTGCCGGGGTATACTCGCCCAGCTATACTTTTGAAAGCGATGCCAATGAAATCTCGTATATCATTCACAAAATTAATAAAGTGAAGCCGGATATCTTATGCATTGGACTGGGTACGCCGAAACAGGAGAAATTTTACTATAAATATAAAGATCTGCTGGAAGTTCCTCTGACGCTGCATATTGGAGCAACGATAGACTTTGAGGCAGGGGTGGTAAAAAGAGCTCCGAGGTGGATCAGCTATGCGGGGCTGGAATGGTTTTACCGTCTGCTGAAGGAACCCCGAAGGCTGTATCGCCGGTATTTGCTGGATGACCTGGAGATTTTCCCACTTTTTTGGAAATACAGGAAACGGCCTCTCTCTTATGTATTTGGCTCCTGCAATATCCTCGGGGTGAATATTGCGGTAACGAATATGAAATCGGTGTGTCAATACCTGACAGATAATCTGGAGAGACTCCGTGGAGAATATGTGTGCGTGTCCAACGTGCATACGACAGTAATGGCATATAATGATGAATCTTACAGAAAGGTTCAGAATAATGCGGCGATCGCCGTACCGGATGGCAAGCCTCTTTCCCTGATCTGCAAATTGAGAGGCCACAAGGCGGCAAGACGCGTGGCAGGTCCTGATCTGATGCCGGAGATTCTCAGGCTTTCGGAAGCAGAAGGATATACCCATTATTTTTACGGAAGTACGGAGAAGACATTAAAGTATTTGGAAAAAAATATCAGGGAAAAGTATCCCAGGCTGAAAATTGCGGGAATTTATTCGCCTCCTTTCCGCAGACTGACGAAAGAGGAAGATCAGAAGGTTATAGAACGGATCAATGCGGCGAAGCCGGATTTCATATGGGTAGGCCTGGGCGCGCCAAAGCAGGAACGCTGGATGCATGAACACAGAGGCAAAGTAAACGGGATTATGATCGGAGTCGGTGCGGCTTTTGATTTCCATGCAGGAACATCGAAAAGGGCGCCGAAATGGATGCAGGAAATTTATCTGGAGTGGCTGTACCGTCTGATCCAGGATCCTAAGAGGCTTTTGAAACGATATATGTTTTCGAATATGGAGTTTATTTGGCTGATATTGACCGGGCACTAGGAGTGCGGAAGGGAAAGCGGTGTAGAATTGGAAACGGAAAAAATTTATTTAATTACCGGCGGGGTCGGATTTATCGGATATCATTTGTCAAAACGGTTGTTGGAGTCGGGAGCAAGAGTGATCGGCATGGATAATTTGAACGACTACTATGAAGTAAGCCTGAAGGAAGCCCGCCTGAAAATTTTAAAGAAATATGAAGGGTATTCTTTTGTAAAATGCGATCTGGCGGATAAAGAAGGTGTGTTTTCCCTGTTTAAAAAGGAAAAGCCAGATATTGTGGTGAATCTGGCGGCCCAGGCAGGGGTTAGATACAGTATCGAGAATCCGGATGCTTATGTGCAGTCAAATTTGGTAGGCTTTTTCCATATACTAGAGGCATGCAGACATTATCCGGTAGAACATCTTGTATTTGCTTCCTCCAGTTCGGTGTATGGAGGAAACGAGAAGGTGCCGTTTTCCACGGAAGACCAAGTAGATCATCCGGTAAGCTTGTATGCAGCTACGAAGAAATCCAACGAGCTTATGGCTTATTCTTACGGAAAACTATATGGAATTCCGGTAACGGGATTGCGCTTTTTCACAGTATATGGGCCATATGGAAGGCCTGATATGGCTTGTTATAAGTTTGCCCTGAAAATGATGGAGGACAAGCCGATCCAGATATACAATAATGGGGATATGTACCGGGACTTTACTTATATTGATGATATCATCGGCGGGGTGGAAAAAGTTCTTGGCCATGTGCCTGAGGCGGACAGGCAGGGAGTTCGTTATAAGATATATAATATAGGAAATCATAAGCCGGAAAAACTGATGGACTTTATCGCATCCCTGGAAAAATATTTGGGGAAAGAAGCACGGAAGGAATACTTGCCGATGCAGCCGGGGGATGTATATCAAACATATGCGGATATATCGGATCTGAAAAATGATTTCGGATTTCAGCCGGAGACTTCCATGGATGAGGGGATGCGGCGTTTTGTAGAATGGTTTAAGGAGTATTACGGCTATGAAGAAACTGTTTCATGAAATACTTCATTTTGGCATTATAGGGGTATTTAATACGCTGCTTGGATTTGTGCTGATTATGGTATTTTATAATTTGTGGCATTGGAATTATTGGGCGGCAAGCGGAACGTCTTATGTGATCGGAAGTATTTTTTCCTATTTTGCCAATAAGAAACTGACCTTCCGGGTGGAAGGGAACAGTTGGAAAGCCGCGTTAAAGTTTGCGGTGAATATTGCCATCTGCTATCTGCTGGCCTACGGAATTGCAAAACCGCTGGCGCGGAGTGTTATGAGGGGATATTTGCCGGGACTGGCCCAGAGAATAGGAGATGTGATCCATATGGAAGCCCGTGCGGTGGAAGAAAATGTGGCCATTTTGGCAGGTATGGGGCTGTTTATCATCTTTAATTTTATAGGGCAGAAATTTTTTGTATTTATAGGAATGGGGAAGGAAAAGGAACAGGTTTAAAATGGAAAGAGTAAAATACCTGATTTTAGGGGCGGGGCCGGCAGGGCTGTCCTTGGCCAACTGTTTGAAACAGAAGGGGGAAGAGTCTTTTCTTTTGCTGGAAAAAGAAAAGGAGGCAGGAGGTTTGTGCCGCAGTATGGATGTGGACGGCGCGCCTCTCGATATTGGAGGCGGCCATTTTCTGGATGTAAGAAGGCCGGAAGTGAACCGCTTTTTATTTGGCTTTATGCCGGAGGAAGAATGGAACAGATATGAGAGGGATTCCAAGATATCTTTTGGTGAGCGATATATCGAACAGGACAGCGGAGGGCATGGCAACCGGTATATCGATCATCCTTTTGAGGCAAATATCTGGCAGATGAAGCCGGAAAAACAGAAGGAATACTTGGAGTCGATCGCGGAAGCCGGATGTAACAAGGGCGAGGAAATGCCGGAACGGTTTGTGGACTGGATTTATTGGAAGCTTGGGAAACGGATCGCAGAGGATTATATGCTTCCTTATAATGAAAAAATGTTTGGCAAGGACTTGAACATACTCGGCACCTACTGGCTTGAGAAACTCCCTGATGTTTCTTATGAAGAAACAAGAAAAAGCTGCATGGAAAAGAAGCCCTATGGGTATCAGCCGGGACATGCGCAGTTTTATTATCCGAAAAAGTATGGTTATGGGGAACTGTGGCTGCGGATGCAGAAGGCAGTCGGGGAAAGAATTGCAACAGGCGCGGCCGTAAAAAAACTGGATGCCCTGCGCCGCAGAGTAGTTTGTGCGGATGGAAGGGAATATGAGGCAGAAAGGATCGTTACAACCATTCCGTGGGCGGAATGGGAGGAAATTATTGGAATGCCGGATGGATTTTCACAGAACGTAAGGAAGCTAAAGCATAGTTCCACGCAAATCGAGTATGTGCCGGAAAAAATGGAGACAAAAGCACACTGGATCTATTATCCGGAAAGAGAGATCTCTTATCACCGTATACTGGTGAGGCATAACTTTTGCCCGAATGGAAAGGGATATTGGACAGAAACAAATAAAGAAAGAGTGGAGCCGGATAAGGGAAGGTTCCGCTATATGAACGAATATGCCTACCCCTTGAATACGGCGGATAAGCCGCAGATCATGAAAGAACTGCTGGAACAGGTCAGATGCAGGGAGATCTACGGGCTCGGCAGATGGGGGGAGCATGAACATTATAATTCCGACCTGGTAGTGGAGCGGGCGATGAAGCTGGCGGAGGAGCTTTTAGGGTCAGAAAACAAGGCGGTAAAGCGCATATAAGGAATAGAAGAATGACGGAGCGTCGGGAAGGAGGGTTGCCTGGAACTTGTGGAGGGAACCCATCCATACGGCGGCAAGGAAGAAAATATAGGGATGTCTGCGGAATTTATCTGCCAGGGAAGTAAGGGCGGATAAAACCGGGGCATCCTTTTTAGCCGCAAGAATGACAAGCTGGAGGGCTTGCATGGTAAGGAAAGCGCCGAACCAGCGTCCCCAGTCGATCGCCACAAGGAAGGCCGGTACAATGCACAAGTGGCTGAGAAGAAAGAGGGCGTAAACAGGCCGGTCTTTTTTCATAGCCGCTTTCAGAATACGTACCCAAAGAAAACCATAAAGAATGGCTAAGGGGGAGAGGAGCAGAAGGGTGACCAAGCCATAACGGATGCGTTCTCCCGGCTGGTTCAGCACCAGTTCGGAAAAGGACTGTGCCGTTGTGGCAAAATATTCGTAATTCAGGGCGATATCGTTGACAGGAAGATCCGTGCGCGCCGTCAGCAGGGAAACAAGTTCTTCACAGGATGTGATGTCTATATGGGAGAAAAGCTGGAAGTACAAAAAGGCGGCCGCCATGCCCGCCATACCGCTGACCGCAAAAAGAACGGGCAGAAGAGTCTGCTTTTTCGCTAATGCGGATTTTAAATACAAGGTGAAAAATAAAGGAAAGAAAAGAAACATAAACGCCTGATGTATGCTCAGGGCAATCAATCCCAAAATAGTGAGCAGGATAAGCTGCAGCCAGACAGAACGAATCAGAATGCAGCAGATGACCGCAATAAGGGATACGGTCAGGAGGTACATATCAAATCTTCCCATGTTTTCTGAGGTCCAGAGATAGGACGGAGAGCCGGGGGAGAGGAGGTAAAGCAGGATAACCAGCAGCAATCCCTTTTCGGCGCGCTGCCCTTCCAACTGCCGCAGGGAATAACCCAAAACCAAGGAAAGCAGGAAAAGGAGCAGAATGAGAGAAAAAAATACAAATTGCCACGCCGCTTCTGCCGGAAGAAATCCGGGGTAAAGCAAACGGAGGACGGAGCCGATAAAAAGACGCGAATCAAAGCCAAGGGAGTAATCCATGGCATACCAGGCGCTGTTCCATCCGTGGAGTTCTTCCGGAATCCGGCATAAAAGGGTAAAAAACAGCAGGAGAAAAATGAGAATTTCTCTGTGGAACGTGTATAGGAACTGTTTTGCTTTTTTCGTCATGGTTTACCTCATTCTTTTCTAAATTTTGTCGCTGTAAGGGAGCGATTTGATATAATGCTCCATGTATTGAAAATCAGGACTGCCGTCCGGCTGGCCGGGGAGCTTTATTACCGTTTCCTTCATCTTTTCTATCGTCCATTTTCTTCCATATCCAAAACGATATTTGTTTGCTTTAATTACGGTTATAAGGAACATTGCAATATATTTATTCATTTTCCAAAAATCTTTTGCATACAAAACATTGACATCGTCTGATGCCCAAAATGGTTTTGACTGGTAAAATGCTTCTCCGACGCTTCCGTTATAATTAACGGTAATACAATTTGGCTGCCAAAGTTCATCGGCATCTATTTTTTCCCTGACGCCGTTATTTTCGCTGATCGCACCCAGGAAGTTTATTTTTCCCGGAACCATGTCTTCCTTTGTCAATCGTTTACCTTTGACAAAACGAAATAAATCGTTCATTGTATAATCTTTCCATTCGGAAGCGCGGAGCGGACTGGAGGAACAGACGGACGTTGAAAGCGGTTCTATTCTGGAAGTATTCACCCATTCCGGCAGGGAATCCGGCAGGACAAGATTTTTCAATGTTTTATCGGCTTGTCTGCCATAATTAAATCTATAAGCGTTTTTTTGTATACATAAACAATAGAATAATTTTGCTTGTTTTGTCATGGGCTTCTTGGGTGTCAATACTGCTATTTGATGCGCCACATAGCATGGCTCCGGCTGCAAATGGGCCATTAGGACAGAACCCTTCAAAGGGACGGTTACAATGCCGGCAGGATATTTTTTAATTCCCTCGCATTCCTGGACTTTTGCAACGACACCATTATTTTTGTCCTGAGAACTTATAAAATTGATACCGTCTTTTTGGGGGATCATGTCCGCAAAGATCAATGTCTTCGGATACTCTATAAAAAATAAATCAGTCAGCTTCATCTATATCACCACTTTTCACCAGGTATGCCAAATAGTCGTTGATTGTCTGCTGGAAGTCATCCTGTGTCAATGTGCTGTAATCGGTCTGCATATATGCTTCGCATAGCCATTCGTCATCATATCCCACACAATGCCTTGCGGACAAGCCGTCAACAACGTCCCGGTTCCGGTATAATTTCAGCCATTCTTTTTCAATATGTTCCCATTTTCCGAGGATATCGACTCTTCCTAATTTTTTCCGTTTTACAAATCCGTCATTTTTACAATATCCGAAAAAAGTTTCCTGCGTACTGTCATGAGGCTGATGGGCAGTCCAGACCATTACGCATACATTTGTTCCGGTAGGGTAGAAAATATCGTCCGGCATTGAAAATACGGCTTTTAGCGTATTCTTTTTCATTAATCGCTCCCGGACATCTTTAAATTTTGTACCGATCGCGCAGCTCATTGGGACGACGACGACTCCTGTACCGCCTATCGTAAGAATATCTAACAAATGTTCTACAAATTCCAGCTCAACCACATCTTTTTGCGAATAAGGAGGGTTAATTAATCCTATATTTATGTTTTTTTTCTTCAGTTCATTGGTTATACTTTTATGGAAGCAATCGCCTTTATAAATATTTGATTTTCCATCCTTTCGAATGATCATGTTGGCAATGGCCAATGTGTAAAGACCGTCGTCAAATTCCACCCCATATAGCCCATTTTGGCGGATATTTTCAATTTCATCGGGATTTGCATTTTTAAACATTTTGCTCATGGCAGTTACTAAAAAAGAACCGGATCCGCAGCATATGTCAACTACGCGGCTGTTTTTATTTATGTCAGCGAGATCGCACATAAATTCAGTCAAATGCTGGGGAGTCAGGACAATTCCCAATCCGCTTCCATCGCCGCCTGAATATTTAATGAATTCGTGGTAAAATACTCCTAAAGCATCCACCGTGCTGTCTGCATAATCCATCATTGGCTTGATTTTCATTTCTAACTGTTCAATATACCAGGTGATAGATTTTGAATATCCAAGGGGAATTTCTGCAAATATTGTATTATTCAGAAGCGTATTGAAAACTTGTTTTATGTAGTCTATTCGGCGGCTCTTAATATCACTGTCTTTCAGAACATTTTCTATGGCGTTCTGAATGTTCTGCATGACTGATTTGTAGGATGTAAGAGCGGAATAACTTTTGGAAAAGTCCTCATCGTTCAATGCAATCAATATTCCGGCGATGAAGATTGGCTTATGCGCTTCCGTGATCTTTACTTCTCTTAAGGAGTTATGCATATCGATGGCAGTGTTTCTGATCTCATCCAGGGAATATGCTTTCTTTAGCCTATGACTTTCCGTGTACTGCTCAATCGCCATTTCACGCCGCTCCTTTTATGTCTGTGTCGTATATTTTAAATGCCTTATACCCTACATTTACATCAGCATGCTTCATTATACCATAAGTAAAACCGTATATCCAGAGAAATCGAACATTTGTTTTAATTTCTGTTTTTATGACCGGCCGCATTTCCTATACCAAAGCCGGAAGAAAAATCCTCCGGTCATGCAGAGCGCGGCACCGAGCAACAGAGCATGGGAAAGTTTTCGTTCGGCCAGGCGCTTCTCGTCAACGACAGCATAAGGCATGCGGCTGTGGCAGAAAGAAACAGGGCGGAGGCAGTACGGGTTATTCCCAGTTTTTTCGCTATACTGGCAGAGAACGCGCCGCACAGTCCGGCAATCGTCGCGGCAATGTAGATATAACCTATTGCAGTATTGGAAAGTCCGCATTCCGCATATTGGAGCTGACTGAGAAAAACGGTGATAGTCTGATGGGATTCGTTCAAAAACGCGACACCGACGAGGAACAGAAGAAGATATTTATCCGACAACGTCTGTTTCAGCAGAAAAATAAAATCACGGAAACAATGCGGCTCCCTCTTGCGGTTCACATCCACAAGCCCTAAAGAAAGCAGGGATGCCAAGCCATAACTGATTATGGTAAGAAAGGCGGCCAAAGAATATCCGTTGCCCGCTGACCGGAAGGTCAGGGAAAATAAAAAAGCGGCGAATAATAAACCGGCAGTCTGGAGACTGTTGTAAATACCGAAGACCCGGTGGCTCTTTTCCCGGAGGGGAGGATCCTCTTTGTATGGTTTCGTCTGCTCCTGGCCGCAGGAAAGGTAAAGAAGCGCGGTATCCACACCGTCATCAATACATACCCCGGAAATATTTGTTATTATATTTTTCAATAGTATAATAACAAAAGATATCCCTGGATGCAATGGCAATTTACCTTAATATGCTTCAAGGGAAACCACTGTTGCAGAGGGAATGGAAGGCCAAAGAAGAAGGCGGGGGGAGGTTTGGCAGCAGGGGGGACGGGGCGCAAAGGGGCGATGGTAAGCGCAAGCTGGTAACTGCCCCTCCCATCGCCCCTTTGCGCCCCGTCCCCCCTGCTGCCAAACCTCCCCCCGCCTTCTTCTTTGGCCTTCCATTCCCTTCCTCCCCCCTCCGCAAAAATGGTTTTCCCCCTCTTTCCATCCTACACTCTTGACATGTCCATGAAAATCAAGCAGAATAAAGTAATTGAACAGAAGGCATGGAAAGCAATGCCGGAAAGGTATGAATGAAATGAAAACCGGATGGAAAAAGAAGGCAATAGAATTTTTAAACAGGAATAAAGAAATGATTGTTTGTGCCCTGTTGGGCGCAGCCGTATTCGTGTTCATTTATGGAGTGCATGTTTTGGATCCCTGCTATACGGACTGGCTGCTTACCAGCGAGGACGGGGATCTGACACAGCATTATCTCGGGTGGAAATTTTACCGCCATGCGCCGTGGCGTTTCCCTTTTGGGATGATAGATACGATGGCTTATCCGAATGAAACATCGGTGATTTTTACGGATTCTATTCCGTGGTTTGCCTTTATTTTTAAAATATTCCGTTTTCTGCTTCCGGTGCGGTTCCAATATTTCGGATGGTTTGGTATCCTGTGCTTTATGCTGCAGGGCGGGATCGGCGCGAAATTGGTAAAGAAATATGTGGACAGCGTTCCGGGGATTGTGGCAGGAGGAATGTTTTTTGTTTTAAGTCCTGTTTTTATCGACAGGATGTATTGGATGACGGCGCTGGCCGGGCATTTTCTTTGTCTGTTGGGGCTTATGTTTATCGTTTATTATGAACCGGTGTATAAAAATACAAAAAAAGCGGTGAAAGGATGGGGCATTTTGGGAATGCTGTGCGGCGGCATCCATCTTTATTTTTTGCCGATGTGCGGCGTGATCCTGCTCGGCTTTGTTCTGTTGGATGCGGTGAAGGGCAGGAAGAAGTGGAAGGCATTGTTGCCTTTGGGGTCTTATCTGGCAGCGGCGGCGGGGACGGTGTTCCTCTTCGGAGGATTTGCTTCCGGGATGAAAGCGGGAAACGACGGGCTTGGTTATTATAGCTTTAATTTAAATGGTTTTTGGAATCCCCAGGGATGGTCGCGGTATTGGAAGGATATGCCTTGTACGGACAGCCAGTACGAAGGCTTTGGTTATTTGGGGCTTGGCTTGCTGGTACTATGCCTGTGGGCGCTTCTTTTACGGGTCGGAGGATGGCTGGATCGGAAAAATCTGACAGGGGGATGGAGGAAGGGAGATTTGCCGGTGCAGGAACATCCGGCAGACTCTGCTGGCGGAAAAGCCGGAAACTGGATGAAAAATCATATATGGGGACTGGTTTGGGGACTGATAGGGACCTTGACGCTGCTGGCGTCGGTTTCCCATGTGGTCATGTATGGGGAGAAAGTTTTGTTTGAGTTTCCCCTGCCTAAGATATTATATAAGGCATGGAGCGTTTTCCGTGCCTCCGGCCGGCTGATTTGGCCGTTGGTCTATTTATTCGTACTGGGCGCTGTCTGTGCGGGAAGGAAAAAAATCGGGCGCAGGGCGGCCGATCTGATGCTGCTGGTCTGCCTCCTTCTCCAATTTGCGGATATCAGGGGGATGCTGGCGGAGAAAAATGAGATTTATAATAAAAGGGACGTTTATCAGACATTGCTGCCGTCGGAAGGATGGGCGGTGATCGGAAATGAAACGGATGTGGAGCATATATGCTTTGTTTCGGAAGTAGTGAACGAAAGGAAGCAGTTGTTTTCCTTTGGCGATTACGCATCGGATTACGGACTGACCCTGAGTAACTTTTATTTTGCCAGATCTTTAGAAGGGAAAGAAATCGAGGCGAGAGACCGGGCGTTGGCGGAATGCCCTTCGGATACCGTTTTTGTTTTCTTCCAAAACGAGAAGCAGAAATGCTTGTCTTATCCTCTGAATTATTATGAAATGGACGGGCTTGTGGTCGGATGCAGCAAGCCTCTGGGAAGTTTGGAACCCATATCCGGGGAAGACCTGGCCATATACAGATATAATATGGGGAGCAGCCGTTATTTGAATAATGCCGAGGTGACAGAAGAGGGATGGGTTATTCACTCCTATGGCAATTCTTACGGGCCTTATCTGTATGCGGAGGCGGGAAGATACCGGGTGACGGCGACGGGCAGCGGCATGGGCGCAGTGGATATCAAGTGCTATTATAATCATGGGGACAATGTTCTGGAACCGCAGAACCTGGCGGTGGAGGAAAACAGGATTTGCTATGAGGTGGAACTGACGGAGTTGGCCGGTGATTTGGAATGCGCGTTATGGAACATCGGCGGCGGGGATATGCTCGTGGAAAGCCTGATGATTGAGAAAGTAGAATAGCAGCTACAGAAGAAAGACGCCATAAATGAAAGAGCTATTTTTGAAGAAATTCCCGAAATTCGGGAATTTCTTTTTCTATGATTTCCATAAAATAGGAAGAGCCTTCTTCGTTCAAATGATCTGCGTCGGAAAAATAATCCAGTGCATCGGAAAAACGCTCATCCTCGGAATAATCATAATAGGGAACGCCGCTTTGTTGAGAAATGGCGTTTATCGTCTGATAGAATTCTGCTTTAAATTCCCGGGAGAACAGATCGGAGTAAAGGCCGGTATAAGGTGTGGTAATTAAAACGGGAGTGATATGGTTGTCTTCGCAAAATGTGAGGATATCATACAGATTGTCGATTCTTTCGGGGAGGAAATAGTTTTCCTTGTTATCCATATGGCGGTGGTAGCGGTTCCGCGCCTTTTCCTGGAAGGAAGGTTCTGCTTCTGCGGCATGAGCTTTGATGGATAAGGAGGGCAGTAGCTTTATGATATCTTCTCCGGCGGAAAGAATGGGGAGCCGGTTTGTAACCAGGTCGATATAGGGATCGTAGGAAGGAATGTATTTGGGCGATAAAAAGGTATAATATTTGGCGCTTAAAAACTGTTTTTCTTTTTCATCCACCACTTCGTTATTGAAGGAAAAATAGGAAACAGGAATAAACATCAGGCATGAATCGGAAAAATGTTTTTGGTACATGGACAGGATAGCGTAATCGTAGTCGTAGGTCTGGCTGGACATGGCAAAGTTAAAGCACTCATAGCCCTGTTCTTTTGTCAGATCTTTATAAGTAAAAGCATATTCTCCGTGGGAACTGCCGATATTGCAGATTTGAATATTGTTGTAAGAAGAATCCATATAATGGAATTTGTCGGCATCGCTGTAAGGCTCTTCCATGACCTGCAGGTAGCGGTAGTTCAGGAGCAGGAGCAAAGAGAAAGCGGCGAGGGATACGGCGAGGCATTTTAATAAAAATAACATAATTTTTTTCATAATTTTCTATATCAGAACTGAAAATAATAAAATTCAGTCGATACTCCTTTCTCGGAAAATAACAGGATAACAAGTAAAAAAAGAATATAAACAGAGTAACGGGCCCAGGGCTTCCAGGATGAGATACGGGCGATAACGTCAGTTTTCAGGGAAGCGTAGTCGTAGGCCGCCAAAAGCAGCACAGGGATGCATAAATATATCATATAAGCATAAGACATATCCAGGGAGATGACGGCGTTTTTTAAGTAGTTGCCGGGACTTCCGATTCCGTGGAAACTGAGGGAAAGAATACGCCATGCGTCCGGTAAGGTATTGGCCCGGAAAAATACCCATGCGAAGCATACTTCTGCGAAAGTGAGCAGGAGGAAGAAAAAACCGCGCCGACGCCTGGGGTTCAGGAATGTTTCCAGGATCTGATAAATGCCATGGACAGCTCCCCATATGATATAAGGAAAGCCGGCTCCGTGCCAAAGCCCGCTGACCAGGAAGGTGAGGAGCAGATTCCGGCAATGGCGGAAAGATCCTTTGCGGCTGCCGCCCAGAGGGATATATACATAATCCCGGAACCATGTGGAAAGGGAAATATGCCAACGGCTCCAGAATTCCCGGATGCTATGGGAAAAATAAGGGCTTTTAAAGTTCTCCTGGAGTTCTATCCCGAAAAGTTTGGCGCAGCCGATGGCAATGTCCGTATATCCTGAGAAATCACAATAGATCTGAACGGCAAACATGACGGTGGCGACAGGAAATACCAGGCCGCTGTAATCGCCGGGGTGGTCGTAAATGCTGTTTACCACGGGCGCCAGCAGTTCGGCGACAACTAATTTTTTAAAATATCCCACGGACATCAGCTTCAGGCCGTAAGATGCCTGGGCAGGATTGAAGATACGTGTTTTTTTGAATTGGGGCAGAAGCGCGTCGCCCCGGCCGATGGGGCCGGAGAGAAGTTGGGGGAAAAAAGAAACGAACAGGCAGTAATAGCCGAAGTGCCGTTCCGCAGGATATTTTTCCCTGTAGATATCGATTAAGTATCCCAATGTCTGAAAGGTATAGAATGAAATTCCTACCGGCAGCATAAGCTGTATAGCAGGGGATGGCAGACCGGCGGCTTCGAAAAAAAAGCCCGTATATTTAAGTAAGATTAAACAACCGGCCAAAAGGATAATTCCTGCCAGCAGATATATTTTTTTCAATAAACATCTTTTCCTGTCCCCATCCCATCCTTTATCCGGCAGGGAAGCGGCGGACTGGAGAGCCAATGCGAGGAAAAAGGAAACTATGGCAATGGATAAAAGAAGAAGGGCATATCGCTTATCCATTGCCATATAAAAATAAAAGCTGGCTGCAAGAAGGAAGATGTAGCGGTATTTTGCAGGGCAGATCCAGTATAAAATAAAAATAGTTGGTAAAAATACGGCAAATGCCATAGAGTTAAATATCATAAAAAACCTCATTACTTTCCATATATTACCGCAATAGGATAATATTAAGTTTTCTTTAAGGTCTGTGGAACATTTCCTTAAGAATAGACGAAAGGGCATTCCAAAACAAAAAATATGTTATAATAATATAAACATGGACATAAATGCAATAAATATACAGAAAGGATGTTGCAATGAGGATGGTTATGGAAAAATTAAAAGTAACGGCGGTTCTTATTCTGTCGGCGGTATTGCTGATGGGATGCGGGAAAAACACGGCAAAAGAAGATGTTCTCCCGGAAGATGCGGCGGGGGACGCAGTTGTGATCGAGGAGGAATCCCGCAATGAGGTTCCGAAGGCGACGGAAGAAATGAATATGGAAAATGAGTCGGCACAGGTTATAGAGCCGGAGCCGCCCCAGGAGGAGATGGTGGTGGACCCAGAGCAGCTGCATGAACCGGAAATCGAGCAAAAGGAAGTGGCGGAGCCGATTCCTGAGCAGCCGGCGGTCAACAGAATGCAGATCGTTTTTCTGGGAGACAGTATTCTGGACGGTTACCGGGATGAATCGGGTATTGCCTATCTGACAGGAGTATATTGCGATGCGGATGTGTATAATCTGGCAATGGGGGGGACGACGGCGGCGCTGACCAACTATGAAAAATCTACCTATGAAGAATGGAGTTCCCGCTGCCTTCAGGGGGTCGTACACGCTATCTGCGGAAATGTGGATGCTAAGATTCTGGATGGCCATCGGGCGGGCGAAGTATTCGCTATGTGTGATTTCTCCAATACGGATTATTTTGTGATCGAATATGGGATGAATGATTTCCTGAGCGGGATACCGTTGAACGATGAGGATGATATTTATGATGAATATACTTATGTAGGGGCTTTGCGCATAGCGATACAAAGACTGCGGGACTCCTTTCCAGATGCGACGATCGTGCTTTGTTCACCGAACTATGCACAGTTCTGGGGCAAAGACGGTTCTTACCTGGGCGATGGAAATATGGTGAGTAACGGCGGCGGCAAGCTGGTGGAATATTACAGAGTATGCGGCAATGTTTCCGCAGATATGCATACGTTGTTTTTGAATGCCTATGAAGGGATCGGGCTGGATACTTATTCCGCAGATGAATATCTGGAAGACGGCATACATCTGTCGGAAAAAGGGCGGCGGAAATATGCGGAGAAACTATCGGAAATTATTCTGGAATATGAGGCTGAAAAAAATAATTAGAGGTGGCGGTAAATAGCAAAGTATGGTAAAATGTTAGGCGGATGTTCAGGCATCCGCCTTTGGGCATTGGACGCATGGTTTATATATGCGAAAAAGCAGAAAAATGGAGAGAGGCAGTTTGAGAGAGTTAGAATATCCTTTTGACAGTGAATATATTTTAAAGAATGCAAAGAAGCTAAGAAGGGTTCTTCTGGCGGAAGAGGGAGTGAGGATCCGGAAGAAAATAGCGGTTCTGGGAGGAAGTACTACTCACGATATTATCCGTATTCTGGAACTTTTTCTTCTGCATCAGGGGATTGAACCGGAGTTTTATGAGTCGGAATACGGTCAATACTTTCAGGATGCCATGTTCGGGAACGAACGGTTGAAGGATTTTGCGCCGGATGTGATCTATATCCATACCAGCGGCAGGAACGTGACGGCCTGTCCCAAGCCGGGAGACGGACGGGAAGAGACAGAGGCTTTGCTGGAGGAGCAGTTCGGGCATTTTAGCGCGATGTGGGACAAACTGGAAGCCGATTACCATTGCCCGGTGATACAGAATAATTTTGAATATCCTTTCTACCGCCTGTTGGGAAATCAGGACGGGGCGGCCATCAGCGGGAGAACTCGTTTCCTGACGCGTTTGAACGAACGTTTTTATCAATATGGGGAAACTCATGAGAATTTTTATATTAATGATATTAATTATATTTCGGCAGCCTATGGACTGGACAAGTGGTCGGATCCTTTTTACTGGCATATGTATAAATATTGTCTTTGTATGCAGGCCATTCCGGAATTTGCATACAATTTGTGCAATATTATAAAAGCGGTTTTCGGGAAGAACAAAAAGGCCCTTGTTCTGGACCTGGACAATACGCTGTGGGGGGGAGTCGTAGGGGATGACGGAGCGGATAATCTGGAGATCGGACAGGAGACTTCCATGGGGCAGGTATATGCAGAGTTTCAGAGTTATATAAAAGCCCAGAAAGATATCGGCGTGATGCTCAACATCAATTCCAAGAACGAGGAAGAAAACGCTATGGCGGGATTGGAGCATCCGGCGGGAACTTTGAAGCCGGATGATTTTATCGTGATCAAGGCCAACTGGGAGCCGAAGAGCAAGAATCTGGAGGATATCGCTGCAGAGTTGAATATTCTGCCGGAAAGCCTGGTATTCGTGGATGATAATCCTGCCGAGAGGGAGATTGTCAGGATGCAGACGCCGGCGGCGGCGCCGGAGATCGGCAGACCGGAGCAATATATACGCGTATTGGATCGGTCGGGTTTTTTTGAAGTGACTTCCCTGTCGGAAGATGACAGGAGGAGAAGCGATATGTACAGGGCCAACCGGATGCGTGAGAAACAGCAGACGGGATTTGCAGATTATGGGGAATATTTGAAATCTCTTGGAATGAAGGGGACGATCCGTTCCTTTGAACCCGTGTATATGGCCAGGATCGCCCAGCTGACGAATAAGAGCAATCAGTTCAATCTGACAACGAGAAGATATACGCAGGGAGAGATCGAACAGGCAGCGGCAGACGGGGAGTACATCACTCTTTATGGAAAGCTGGAAGATAAGTTCGGGGATAATGGCGTGGTGTCCGTCGTGATCGGGCATAAGAAAGAAGAGGAACTCCACATCGATCTGTGGATTATGAGCTGCCGGGTGCTGAAACGGGATATGGAGTTCGCCATGATGGACAGGTTGGTGGAAGAGAGCCGGAAGGAAGGGATAGAAAGGATTCTGGGTTATTATTATCCTACGGCAAAAAATAAAATGGTGGAAAATTTTTACGGATTGCAGGGGTTTGGCAAAATAAAAGAGGACGAAGAAGGCAATACCGTATGGCTATATGAAATACCGGAAATTTATGAGAAGAAAAATAAATATATAGAAGTGGAAATGGAAAGGGAATGAAACAATGACGAGAGAAGAAGTATTTGAAACTTTAAACGGAGTATTCCAGGATGTATTCGACGACGAGTCGATCGTAGTGAAGGAAGAGACCACGGCGGATGATATCGAAGACTGGGATTCCCTGGAACATATCAATTTGATTGCAGCCGTGGAGCAGGAGTTCGGCATCAAGTTCTCCATGGGACAGGTAGTGGCCATGAAGAACGTGGGAGAAATGGCCGATATTATTATGGGCCAGATCAAGGATTGATACCAGCTCCGGAAATTTGCAAACAGGAAAGGAAGGCCGGTTTCTATTCCGGAAACCGGTTTTCAAGGAGTTCGATCATGCCAAGAAAAGGATTCATCAGGAATACCACCCGTCTGTTCTGTAAGGCAGGGGCAGGGGTGGGCATGTCGATGGCGGTAAATCCTTCCCCGGCCAAAGCGGCCAGAGAGGCATCGAGATCCGGCGTTTCGTAACAGAGATGGTAAGGGCTGTTCTTATATTTTTTTATCAGGCCGGCAACGACGGATGAGCTGTCGGCAGGAGAAACCAGTTCTATCCGATAGCCGTCTTTTTCTATAAAGCAGATATGGATCTTCCTGATGCCGTCGAAAACGACTTGGGAAACGGCGGCATATCCGAGCCGTTCAAACTCCGATAGGGCTTTGTCGATATGTTTGACTAAATATCCGATATGGTGTACTTTTAAATGATTCATGACAATACCTCACTGAAATAAGTAAAGCAGCAGCCGGAAAGGAAACCGTTATATGCCAGCAAGTTTTACTTCTTTTTATTTTTTATGCTTTTACACTTTCATATTACTTATATATTATCTGATTCCCCGAAAAACGCAATGGGTATTTTTGCTTTTTGCCAGCGCAGCTTTTTATCTGCTGACGGGAAACGGTTTATTGATCCTGTATCCTGCCGCCGCCTGTCTGACAGCCTATGGCGCCGTCCGTGTGATGGCGGGGACGGAGGATGTGAAGAAACGCCGGTGGGCCCTGGCCGCGGCGCTTTTGCTTTTAATAGGCGCGTTGGTCGTTCTGAAATATATTAACTTCGGCATCTATACGATCAATGCGGCTGCGTTTTTGTGCGGCGCACAGGGAGAAATGATCGGAGTATTTGATTTTCTTGTTCCGCTGGGTATTTCTTTTTATACTTTTTCCATTTTAGGATATATTGTGGATGTATACAACGGAATTGCGAAACCGCAGAAGAATTTTTTTAAGACCGCTTTATACGGGATGTATTTTCCATCGATTCTGTCCGGGCCGATCCTGCGGTACCGGGAAGACGGGGAGCAGTTTTTTGAGCCCCATCCGTTTGGCTACCGCCAGGTTACGTTCGGCCTCCAGCGGATGGTTTGGGGATTTTTTAAGACCCTTGTCATATCGGAACGGATGAATATTGTGGTGAATACCGTGTACGACAATTATACCGCCTACCCCGGCAGTTATATATGGATCGCGACAATATGCTTTGCCTTCCAGCTTTATACTAATTTTTCGGGTTCCATGGACATTGTGCTCGGCATGTCGCAGACTTTTGGCATTCGTCTGCCGGAGAACTTTGAAACTCCGTTTTTTTCAAAAAATATTTCGGAATATTGGCGGAGGTGGCATATCAGTCTGGGCGTATGGATGAAAGAATATGTATTCTATCCCCTTCTGCGCACCAACATGTTTATGGAGTTGGGGAAGAAACTGCGGAAAAAGTTCGGCAAAAAAAGAGGAAAGCAGCTGACTACATTTCTTGCTATGCTCATCCTCTGGTTTACGGTAGGAATATGGCATGGCGGGGACTGGAAATTCGTGATCGGCTCCGGTCTGCTGCACTGGTTCTATATCGTTTCCGGGGAACTGCTTGCCCCTTTCTTTCGAAAGTGCATGGAAAAACTTTCCATTGACGCCAAAAGTAAATGGGTAGACGGGTTCCGTGTGCTGCGAACATTTTTCCTTGTGAATATCGGCTTTGTATTTTTCCGGGCAGCTTCCACGACGGATGCATGCCGGATGCTTGCCAGTGCGGTCGGCGTATGGAATGTGGGCGACTTGCTTAGGGGCGGGATTTTTACGCTCGGCCTGGATGTGATCGAAACGGTTATCGCCATAGTATCTTTGCTTCTGCTGCTTGCGGTCTCCCTGCTTCACCAAAAAGGTTCCGTAAGGGAGCGGATAGAGAAAAAGCCCGTTCTGTTCCGCTTTGCTTTGTGGTATGCCCTGCTATTTTATATCATATTGCTGGGGCATTACGGGCCGGATTATAGTGCGGCAGAGTTTATTTATCAGGGGTTTTAAAAGGGGGAGTAGTTGTGGGGGAAGGATGGAAGCCCCATGTCCCATAGCGATGCGTCTCCCCTGGCGGACGGGTTCGGCCGGAGGGAAGGCGGGTTTTCCGGGTGGAACGGGAAATCAGATTTTACTAATGAAATGGATGGAGGTTTGTCAAACCGAACAGGTCGGAAATGAAGGGCATCCGTGCCCTGCATTTCCTAAAATTGCCATCCATGGTAATGTCATTAAGTTAGGCTTTGAGAATAACTGAGACCATACAATTCGCATTTTTCTTCTCCCTTTTTTGCATGCCAAAAAGACAGTTTCCACTGCCTGAATTTTATCTATAAATTTTATCTGAATTATGATATCCTGTAGTGGAAAGTCCTTGGCTGCTTTTTGTTGGCCTTACGTTCGTAATGCCTGTCAGGGCGGATGGGCAATGTATGGCGCAGTATAAGTGCTTTCAAATGGGATGGGCCGATTTTATTGCGGAAGTATTCCTTGCATATTTTTGCCGCATATGTATGATTGATCTGCCGGGCGTGTTTTTTCCCCGGTTTCACTTCAGGCTTCAACTGACTGGTAATCATGTGGCTGAAGTTGTACATGGTAAGCCTTGCAAAGATCTCCTGCATCATAAGGTCCATCTTTTTTGAATGGAAATGGAGCAGCGAAAGGGCATATTTTAATTCCCGGAAAGAAGTCTCTATCCCCCAGCGCAGCTTGTACAGCTCTTTGATTTCCGATAAGCCAAAGCGTCCTTCCGGCAGGTTCGTAAGGAGGTATACCGGTTCCCCCTCCTGCAGGTCGTTGCCGCATCTGACCACCCTCATGGGCTGGAAGTGGTAAGTGGGGGAGTCCTTGGAAACATAGGAAAAGCAGCGGTTGCCAGGCCGGTATCCCTCCCCCAGCATTCTGGCGCGGCTCTTGTTTCCCTTGAAGGAATTGGCATGGGCTATTTTGCAGGTGAATGGAAGGTCAAACTCCTTTTGCTCCGGGAAGTCTGCCTTTGCAAGGAACCCCCAGTTGCTGGAAGGCTTTTTGACCCGGATGACAAACGGGATGCCGCGGGCCTCGAGGTCGGCAACCATCTGGAAGGATTCATAGCCGCGGTCCCCGATGATGATGGAATGCCCCGGGTCGCTGAGCCGGTCCAGCATAGGCTTCAGCGCCGCCTGCTCCCCCGGCTTCTTCCCGGGATGGACGGCCGCGTCCACATACAGGCCGTCCATAAGGTCATAAAGGGCATTCATATGTACGCAGTTCCATCCCTTCTTTCCGGCGCCGTTAAAGAGATAAGAGGAAGCATCCTTTTCGTTCCTGGGGGTATAAATCGTGGACCCATCCACAGCCAGCAGGCGGTATCCCTTCCAGCGGGTCCCTTTATACTGGGCGGTAAAAGTACGGAAAAGCATATAGAGCGCATCGGGCTTTATCTTTAAGCGCTGCTGGTAGAAGGCAGAAGGGGAAGGGCAGTCCGGGCTGTCATGAAAATAATCGGTGAGTTCGTTGCGGATGGTGCTGCCTTCCATCTGGAGAAGGAAGCGCAGCATGGTAGGGAAGTCGAGTTTTTTTCTGCGGGTAAAATCGGTTTTGCTGTTCCAGACGAATTGTTCTTTCTGGTCGGATATGTGCCTGATGGCCTTCCTAAGGCTGGCCTTAATATGTGTGATATGTTTCATGGAGTCCTCCTTGGTATGTTTTCATCAAGGGCTCCGCCACACATTTTTGATGATTTGTCAATACCTTTTTCAAAAAAAGCAAAATAATACCGAAGCA
The DNA here is from genome assembly GCA_000403275.2 of Lachnospiraceae bacterium 28-4. Classification (GTDB taxonomy): domain Bacteria; phylum Bacillota; class Clostridia; order Lachnospirales; family Lachnospiraceae; genus Kineothrix. Next base: position 679,659 of record KE159599.1, on the reverse strand, counting down.
ATCGCTGTGATCACTTCGGTATTACAAAGCCTAACTTAATGACATTACCATCCATGGCAATTTTACCTTGGCTTATGAACCATTTCATAAGTAAAATGGCTGATTTCGCGTAACACCCGGAAAACCCGCCTTCCCTCCGGCCGAACCCGTCCGCCAGGGGAGACGCATCACTATGGGACATGGGGCTTCTATTATTCCACCACCACTTAACAAATATGTAGTTGCCGTTTTTGCTTTTTGGTATGAAATTAGTTGGGGTGGGAGAATTAGAGATTTGGAAGAGTTTGGAAACGGAGGGGCGGTTTGGCAGCGACAGGGGTGGGCGGCAGCGGGGCTGGGTTTTCCAGGTGTTGCTTTTCATCAGCAATTTCACTTATGAAATGGTCGAACCCCCAGGGAATAATTGCCATGGATGGCAATTATAGGAAATGCAGGGCATGGATGCCCTTCATTTCCGACCCGGCCAGTTTGACAAAATTCCATCCATTTCATTAGTGAAATCTGATGAAAAGATCCACCTGGAAAACCCCGCCCCGCTGCCGCGCCACCCCTGCTGCTGCCAAACCGCCCCTCCGTTTCCAAACTCTTCCAAATCTTTCCTCGTTCTCCAACCTGATTTCTATCCCATATATAGACGAAACCGTAAGATTCTGTTAAAATATACCTTATGACGGATATACTATAGAGGAAAAGTCAGAATATGCAGAATAAATCAAGAAAGAATAGAGAGTAAATAATGGATAAGATAGCAGTGCTGATACCGTGTTATAACGAGGAAAAAACGATTGCCAAAGTAGTGAAGGATGCAAGAGCTGCTTTGCCTGAGGCGGTGATTTATGTATATAATAATAACTCCAGCGACAGAACGGCGGAGTTGGCCGCAGAGGCGGGAGCGCTGGTGCGGAATGAGTATATGCAGGGGAAAGGAAATGTGATTCGGCGCATGTTCCGCGAGGTGGAGGCGGAGTGTTATGTAATGGTGGACGGGGATGACACTTACCCGATGGAGTATGCCGCAGAGATGGTGGACAAGGTGCTGAATCATAATGCGGATATGGTGGTGGGGGACAGGCTGTCGTCCACGTATTTTACTGAAAATAAAAGGCCTTTTCATAATATGGGAAACAGTCTGGTGAGGGGAAGCATTAACCGGTTGTTTGGCTGTGATATTAAAGATATTATGACAGGCTACAGGGCTTTCAGCTATGGTTTTGTAAAAACTTTTCCGGTGCTGTCCAAAGGATTTGAGATCGAGACAGAGATGACGATCCATGCGGTATCCAATAATATGCAGATTGAGAACGTGGTCGTGGATTACAGGGATCGGCCGGAGGGAAGCGAATCCAAATTAAACACTTATGCGGATGGGTTGAAAGTGCTTGGAACGATAGGAAAGCTGTATAAGGATTATAAGCCGCTGGGCTTTTTCACGTTGCTGGCCGTACTCCTGGCGGCAGTATCGATTGTCTTTTTTATTCCTGTCCTGGTGGATTTTATCAAAACAGGAATGGTGGATAAGTTTCCGACGCTGTTCGTATGCGGTTTTGTCATGCTGGCAGCCATACAGTCCTTTTTTTCAGGACTTATCTTGTCCAATATGGCGCTGAAGAACAGAAGAGATTTTGAATTCCGGCTGAATATGATCCAGGGGAGGAAAGAGCGTGGGGATGTGGACTGATATCGGGAAGAAGATGGGGAAAAAGTGGGATAAATGGGAACTCGGCCTATTGGCGGCATCGCTGGGATTTTATCTCTTTTTTGCCTTTTATGACGGGCCGGTCTGGTGTAAGGACTCCCTTAGTTACGCGACGATGGATTTGACGAGAGAACCGTTGTATCCTACGTTTCTTTGGATATTCCGGCGAATGTTTGGCGAGGAAAGTTATCTGGTGCCGGTAGTGTTTGTCCAGAGCCTTCTTGCGGCTTATGCGACATGGAAACTGGCTGTGACGGTGAAAAGGGATAAAGGGAACAGCAACATACTGGCGCTTCTTTCGGTACTCTTTCAGTTTGGCGTTACTATTTTATGTCGATTTGTAGCGGCCAGACGTTCTTCCTATATTTGCAGTATTATGACGGAAGGGCTTGGGCTGTCGCTGTATGTTCTTTTTATCGTGCAGTTGTACCGGTATATGATGGAGGAGAAAAAAAGAAATCTGGCAGGGACGGTATTTTTTGCGTTGCTGCTGGTGAATCTGCGGAAGCAGATGCTGATTACGATCTGCCTGATGGCGGCAGTGTTTCTCCTTTATTATCTGATAAAAGAAAAAAGGGTGAAAAAGCTGCTGTTTCTGCTTGTTCTGACTGCCGGGATATTCTTTGCCTGTAAGTTTACGGACAGACTTTATAATTATTGTGTCAGGGGGGCATGGATTGAGCATTCGGGCAATTCCATGGGGATGCTTTGCACGCTGGTCTATACTGCGGAGGCGGAAGATAGCGGCCTGTTTGAGGATGAGACGCTTCGGGGGCTCTATGAGGAGATTTTTGCGGAAGCGGACAGACAGGGGCTTAAGATCGCTTATGCGCCCGAGGGATGGGTGGATCTTTCTTCCCATTATGCGGACAGTTACGATGCGATCGGCTATGGTATTATTAATCCGGTAGTGCAGGGATACGTCAGGGAGCATGATGGATATACGGGCATTGATGCGGTCTTGAAATATGACGAATATTGCAATGCTATGGTGAAGACGTTGTTTGGCCAGAAAAAGGGAAATCTGATCCGCGTGTATGTATCGAATACATGGAAAGGCTTTATTAATTCTATCGCAAGGGTAAACCGTTATCTGAACCTTTGCGCAGCAGCGGCTTATATTCTGTATTTGCTGCTTTATGCGCGCCGCATATGGAGGAATAAAGGCTGGGCGAAAAGGGATGAAAGCGGGACGATGGCTGAGATCGTCTTTGGCAGCGTGGCGGTAAACTGCTTTGTCGTGGGCGCTATGATTTTCTGTCAGCCGCGTTATATGATTTATAGTATGGGATTGTTTTACACAGCTCTGTCGATGATGATTTATGATGAAATAAAAGGCCGGGCTTTGTGGCGGAATGGGAACAAAGGAAAATGGTTAGGGAATGAAGAAAAGAATCATCGGTAATTGGTACGTTATTTTCATAGGGGCATTTTTATTGTCCGTTTCCGCGGTATATATTGTTTTTGGAGAAAGCAGCTATATTGCGGTGCATGATAATCTGGATCTGTTTATGGCACAGTTCGGTATGTTGAAAAATACGGACAGCTTTTTTTCCCATGGCGTTGATGTACCTTTTTTGGGCGGGGTCACAAGGGATAATCTGCCTTCGGAGCTGTCTCTTTATACGCTGCTCTATTTTTTGCTTCCCCCTTTTGCGGCCTATATTACAGGATATCTGCTGAAAGTGGCGATATCATTGGCATCCGTTTGGATGCTGGCAAAGGAATGGTATGGGGAGGATTTTGTAAAATATAGGCCGATGGCGGCCATGATGGGGTTTTGTTATGGAATTTTGAACTTATTTCCGGCTTTTGGTATTCCGTTCGCGTCAATTCCGCTGGCGCTGTATCTTCTGCTGCGGATTTACAGGAAACCCTCCGTAAAGCTGTATGTCTTGTTATTCTGCTATCCCTTTTTCTCTTATTTTTCTTATCATGGTTTTTTTATTCTTGCGTATCTTCTGGCCGGGATTATCTGGCTGTGGATCAGGGACAGAAAGGCACCGGTATCTTTGATGGCCGCTTTGGTGGTACTGGGGCTTGGATATGTGTTTTTTGAATATCGTTTATTTTACGTTATGCTTTTCGGAGGCGTGGAAACGATTCGCGCTACTATGGCAGAGGCGGATCTGACGGCGGGAGAGATAATGGCCCAGAGTGCGGATGTATGGCTGCATGGCATGTTTCATGCGGAAAGCGTTCATGATAAGCTGGTTTTATGGATATGTGCAGGGTATTTTTTCTGGCGGAATGGGAAATATGTGGCGGAGAGGAAATACAAAGCGATTTTCCATGATGTCTATAATCTGTTGATGCTGCTTCTGGTGTTTAACAGCGTGGTATATGGTATTTATAATTGGGGGGCCTTCCGGCGGATGGTGGAAATGCTTGTTCCTCCCCTGAAAGGCTTTCAGTTCAACCGTACCGTGTTTTTTAGTCCTTTTCTCTGGTATGGGGCATATTTTATGATTTTGCAGAGGATGTATACGTTTTCTTTTGGAACGGAGGGGCGGGAAGCGATCCGGCGCTGGAGCCGCTGGGCGGCAAATGGGCTGGCGCTGGCGGCGGCGGCCGTGATTCTGCTGACGCCTTCCAGGTATAACGACCTGTTTTTTACCTGCAAGAATAAAGCGTTGGAAATCATAAAAGGGAAAGAGATTGACGAAATGAATTTCCGGGAATTTTATTCCTGCGATCTGTTTGAGAAGGTGAAGGAGGATATCGGTTATGAGGGAGAATGGTCGGCGGCTTACGGCTTTCATCCGGCCGTGTTAGAATATAACGGAATCGCCACGCTGGACGGCTACCTCGGTTTTTATCCGCAAAGTTATAAGGAGGATTTTCGCAGGATCATTGCTCCGGCGCTGGAGCGGGTGGAGGCCAGCCGGGCCTATTATGATGATTGGGGTGCCAGGGCATATCTTTATTCGGGAACGGATCTGTCGGTGGTAAGTCAGTTTAAGTCTTTTACGGTGGAGGACAAAGATATTTATATAGATGCCGGGGCGTTTGCGGATCTGGGAGGAAAATATATATTTTCACGATTTGAACTGGGCAACGCCGATGAAGCCGGGCTGCATCTGATAAAAGCCTATGAGGCAGAAGAGGCTCCTTATGCGGTTTATGTATATTGCTGCGGAAGCGATATGGCATATTGAGGAAGGGCAGGGATATAGATGGAGAGGAAAAATAGCTGGACAGGAAGAAAAAAGCGTCAAAGGAATAAGAATGGAAGGCTGGAACTGGCGGTGGAAATCGTCTTTTATCTGCTTGTATTTGCTTCGATTACATGTTTTGCCGTGGTGCAGCCTTTCGGCGATCCGCCGGATGAGATTAATCGTTTTAAGGTCGTGGATTACATATGCCGCCACGGCGTACTCCCTCATGGGGCCGATCCCGAGGTGATTTTGGCGGGGTATGGCGCATCCTATGCTTTTCAGCCTATTTTGACTTATATTATTCAGGGTTTTCTGCTCCGGTTTTTGAAGCTATTTACGGAAGACAGCGGTACGCTTCTGCTGGCCGCCCGCATGGTCAATGTCTGCTTTGGTGTCCTGATGGCTTATTTTGTCCGCAAAACGGCAAAGGAGGCATGGAGAAACCCGTATATCCAGTGGACGTTTACGCTTCTGGTGGTCTTCCTGCCTCAGAATATATTTATTCATTCCTATGTGAATACGGATTCTATGGCGATGCTGTCGGTGGCGATTATATTTTATGCGCTGCTCAGGGCGAGAAGGGCGGATTTCGACAGGAAGGGCTGCCTTCTGCTCTCCGCAGGGATTGTGTTGTGCGCTATGTCCTATTATAATGCCTATGGGATGATACTGGCGGCGATGTTGATCTTTTTCGTCCGTTATGTCCATTTTGAAAGAGGGATTCGGGTGGAATGGAAACCGCTGCTCCGAAAGGGATTTTATATATCCCTGTTTGTTCTTCTGGGGATTGGGTGGTGGTTTGCAAGAAATGCCATTCTCTATCAGGGCGATATTATTGCCATGAATGCCAGAAGGGATTGCGCGATTTTGACGGCTGCCGAGGAATATAATCCATTAACAAGGTTTACTTATCAGAATGCGGGAAAGAGTCTGCGGGAGATGTTGTTTGATACGGGCTATATCACGCTGATGCGGGATAGTTTTATTGCCATGTTCGGACCGATGATCATCCCCACCCACGGATTGATTTATATTTATTATAAACGGCTTTGGATCATCGGATGCCTGGCGGCATTTCTTCCAGTAGAAAAAATCAGGGCTGCATATGGGAAAGGGCGGAGAGAAGAGGGAGAATGGAAAAGGACGGAATGGGACGAGAGATACCGGGCGGCTTTTTACATATGCATGGCGCTGGCATGTGCGATTACGATCGGTTTATGCGTTTTTTATTCCTATACATGGGAGTTCCAGCCCCAAGGACGGTACATTCTTCCAATCCTGATTCCCTTTATGTATCTGGTGACTCTGGGGATCGGGAAGCTATGCCGGCTGTCCGATATGATACGGCCTGTCATTGGAAAAATAATCTGTCTTGGCGTCATGCTTTATGTGATGGCAGCATTTTCCTATAGTTTGTTTAACCGGTTTTTGGGATATTATTTGTGAAACGGCTGAGGCGCAGATGGATACATACTTTGTAAACGTCACGGAAAAGGGAAGCCGGTAGAGATGGAAAGGGACGGGGGCTGGTTTTCTGCTGTTGCGTACAATCAGTAATTTCACTTATGAAATGGTCGATAACCAGAGCGAACCCGCCAGGGAGGGCGGGTTCAGGAAGCATAGGCATGGATGCCGTTGCTTCCGGCTCGTTCGGTTTTATCGCATTATCCATTTCATTAGTGAAATCTGATTGGAAGCTTCAGCAGAAAACCAGCCCCCCGTCCCTTTCCATCTCTATCGGCTTCCCTTTTCCGTGACTTTGGGCGAAGATTGGACTAAGTGTCACACACCAAATCATTGTTAGGGGAATAAGAATGTAGTAGAATAGTGAGCAAGGAAACAATCGCGTTGCAAGGTGGCAGCCTCCCGGCTTTCGAAAGCGGCAATCGCCGTTATGCCAGTCGGCATTATCCCTTCGGGGAAATAAGGAAAGAGGGAGGTGGCGCAGATGGATACATACCGTATTTTAAGCTTATTATTTTTAGCTGGTAATTTCCTGATGGCGTTGCTTGCCTACTTAGACAGTAGGGAAAAGCGCAAATAAATAAGCCTGCCTTGTTTACTTGACCGTACTCAGGTAGGCTTATATACCTAAACCGGGAGGTCAACCACTTTGTGGGCGGTTGTTTTCCCTTTTATATTGCCAGTATAACATATTGTTGTTGGGATTACAAGTGGGAATACTTTGGGCTGCAGAAATCAATTTTTATAAGCGCCATGCTGGGCGAAGATTGGATTAAGTGTCACACGCCAAATCATTGTTAGGGGAATCAGAATGTAGTAGAATAGTGGACAAGGAAACAATCGCGTTGCAAGGTGGCAGCCTCCCGGCTTTCGAAAGCGGCAATCGCCGTTATGCCAGTCGGCATTATCCTTTCGGGGAAATAAGGAAAGAGGGAGGTGGCGCAGATGGATACATACCGTATTTTAAGCTTATTGTTTTTAGCTGGTAATTTCCTGATGGCGTTGCTTGCCTACTTAGATAGTAGGGAAAAGCGCAAATAAATAAGCCTGCCTTGTTTACTTGACCGGTACTCAGGTAGGCTTATATAAGCAAACCGGGAGGTCAACCACTTTGTGGGCGGTTGTTTTCCCTTTTGTATCGTCAGTATAACATATGGTTGTTAGAATTACAAGTAGAAATCACTTTCCCGTATGCCTTGACCGCATCCCCATTCAATGATAATATAAATAGCGGTAGCAGAAACAACGAAAAGGAGGCAGTGGCCAATGCCGGTTAGAGTACACAATTTTTTAGGGCGGTTGGGATGGAACGCGAGAAAATATTTTCCCAGGTTGTCCAGTGAAAGTTATTTGAAGCTGCAGTTCGTGACGAGAAGGAAGTTACAAAAGAATTATATAGACTATTTCATGAGGGCAAAGGAGGCTCCGCAGCCGTTAGTGGTGAATCTGGAAACTATCAATCGCTGCAATAGTACCTGCGAATTTTGCACGGCGAATAAAAATGCGGAAAAACGTCCTTATAAAAGAATGGAGGACGAGCTTTTTTACAGCATTATCGATCAGTTGGCAGATTGGAATTATAAAGGGCATTTGACGATGTATGGCAATAATGAGCCATGGCTGGATACCCGTATCGTGGAATTTCATAAGTATGCCAGGGAGAAGCTTCCAGAAGCGTTTATCTTTATGTCAACCAACGGGCTTCTGCTTGATGTGGAGAAGGTAAAAGCGGTAGTGCCCTATGTGGATCAGCTGATCATTAATAATTATTGTCTGGATATGAAATTGCATAAGAACATTCAGGTGATCTATAAATATATTTTGGATCATCCCAATGAATTCAAGGATGTGGATATTCTCATCCAGATGCGTTATTTGAAAGAAGTGCTGACAAACCGGGCGGGCAGCGCGCCGAATAAACAGGCGACGGAAAAGGTGGTAAAAGAGACCTGTCTGATGCCTTATACGGATATGTGGATTATGCCGAACGGGAAACTGGGAATTTGCTGTTGTGATAATTTTGAAGTGACGGATTTGGCGGATCTGCACGAAACGCCGTTGAAGGAAGGGTGGAACAGTGAAAAATACAGGATCCTTCGGGAAGCCATTCGGACAGGACGGCAGAATTATCCGTTTTGCAAGCATTGCGATTTTATCGATGCGGGACTGCGTATGGATGCGGTGGATGATGTGCTGAAAAATCGCGGGGCTGCGCATGGAGCGAGACAGTCTATGTTTAAGAAATAAATGGTAAGAAAAAGAAGAGGATGTCCCAAACTATGAAAAATTGAATTCATAGTTTTGGGGCATCCTCTTTATCATATACGTTGCAGAATCTATTCCATTTCGTTAGCAGATGCTTCTTCGTGGTATTCCTTTTCCGTATTGACGCTCCAGATATTGCTTCTGTCGCGGATTCCGTTTTTGATATTTTTTACGGCTTCAAAAGAAGTACACATGGAATGGTCGATGTTGTTATATCTATGCTGCCCGTTGCGGCCGACACAATAAAGGTTATCGATGGTATCCAAATATTTTATGAGCTGATCCATATATTTGTAGGTATCGAAATAGGCAGGATAAGCTTTTTTCACCCGTTCCGAATGGGTGTCGAGTACTTCGGAAGCGCTGTCGATCAGTCCCATTTTTACCATTTCGCGCAGCGCGAATTTGGTAAATTTTTCGTCGGACATATTCCAGTATTTATCCCCTTCATTGCAGAAATATTCCAGACCTACCCACACGGTATGTTTCAGGTCTTTGATCATGTAAGGAGACCAGTTGTTGTAGATCTGAAGCCTTCCCAGCTTGACGGTTTTGTCGTGGACATAGATCCAGCAGTCGGGAACGATATTACTAACCGTTTTCATTTTTGTCTTATTTTTCAGGTTCAGCTTCGGAACCAGAACCCCAAGGGTGCGGTAATCCCGGTAAGGAAGCCCTGCGGCGATCTTGGCAGCTCTTTTCGGCACATCGTTCATGCCCCCTACCAGATCTTTGACCGGCATGGAGGAAATGAAAATATCGCCTTCCATCGTGGAGACAACTCCATTATGTTCGTAGGTAAGGGAGACAATATGGTTGTTCTCATCCTTTGTAAAGCCGGTAACTTTGCTGTTGGTCAGGATTTTGCCGCCGAGCCTGGTGATTTCTTCCGCAGTAACCTCCCAAAGCTGGCCTGGGCCGAGCTTTGGATATTTGAACTGTTCGATCAGGGAAGTTTCCACCTTGCGGTTTTTCTTGTTAGGCAGAAGCTTGGCGAACATGTCTTTGATAATGGCGAAAATGGATAATCCCTTTGCCCTCTGCGCGCCCCAATCCGGCGCTATTTCGCTGGGATGGCGGCCCCAGAGGTTTTCGGTATAATTTTCAAAAAACATGGAATAAAGCTTGTGTCCGAACCGGTTGATATAAAAATCTTCCAGCGATTTTTCCTCTCTTTTATGGACAAGGGTTTTCAAATAACTGAAAAAAACATGGATCGTGGTCAGCAGTCCCATGTCACGGAGCGTTTCGAATTTCAGGGAGACCGGATAATCAAAAAATTTCTTTTTAAAGTAAATACGGGATACCCGGTTTCTGTTCAGCATGACCCTGTCTTCCTTCTGGGGATTAGGCCCTCCGGCCGCCAGGGGCATTTTCCGGTGAAGAAGAATATCGTCGTAGGTGGGGGAACCCTGTTCGGGGAGCATTTTTTCCCACCATTCGTTGACTTCGGGGACTTTGGAGAAAAAACGGTGTCCGCCCATATCCATCCGGTTGCCGTTGTGGTTTACCGTTTTGGATATGCCGCCCATGGCTTCGCTTTCTTCAAATACAATCACTTCATAATTATTATCCACGTCCGGGCTGCCGGGCTGTCTGTTCGTTAATAATTCATAAGCGGCGGTAAGCCCGGCGGGGCCTGCGCCTATGACAAGTACTTTTCTCATTGAATAAATTCCTCTCGACTGTTGGATTTGACTTAACTTTTGCGCATAACTATTGTTATTTTAACATGGAATTATTGGATTGTCCATGGACAGATAGGGTGAATTGGGGTAAACTATAGAAAACTGTGTAAGGAGAAAAGAAATGACGATATTTACGATTCCCGGCCTGATTTTATGGCTGTTTATCATTCCGTTTTGCATTGGACTGATCCCGATGCCCTGGATTCCCGAGAAAAACAGGAACGTGGGAGTGACCGTGACTGCAGGGTATTTGATTATGCTGCCGCTGTGCTGGCTGGTAACAGTTCCCTGCATATTGCTCGTGGAATATGATAGTTTTCTGGTAATGGTAAGATGGTTTACCGTGCTGCTGGCAGCGGGGGCGGCTGCCGGAATCGGTATCTGCATATGGGCTGCCAGGAAGGGGAAACGGGTGCTGCGTCTGCAGCCGCCGGATATCATGGAAATGACATGGGGGGAAAGGCTGGGATGGCTGGTATTTTTGGGGCTGGTTGCCTGGCAGTTGTACAAGGCGTTTACGCTGACATCTTTTGACGGGGATGATGCGGAGTATGTGGCGCAGTCGCTGGTAACGGTTCAAAGCAACACGATGTACCGGATTCTTCCTTATACGGGGGGGACGACTTCCCTGGATATCAGACATTCCCTGGCGGTATTGCCTATATGGATCGCTTATATTGGAAGAATGACAGGGCTTCATACGACGATACTTGCCCATAGTGTACTGCCTTTTGTATGGATTCCGTTGACTTATATGGTGTTTTATGAGATTGGAAAACATTTGTTCCGAAGAAAGACGGAGAAGGTCCAGGGAGGACTGTCTTTGTTTATGGTGTTTATCGCGCTTTTTCAAATGTTTGGAAACGTATCGATTTATACGAACGAAACCTTTTTTCTGACACGGACATGGCAGGGGAAGGCGGTCGCGGCAAGCTTTGTGATTCCCGTTACGATATGGCTGATGCTGTGGATTTTTGACGGGGAGGAAGAGAAAAAGAGGAGAAGAAAAAAAGAGCCGGTGGCGGCCATATGGGTTCTTCTTGTATTGACGAATATGACGGCTGGCGTCTGCACTTCCATGGTGGTTTTCCTCAATGTGGTGCTGATAGGCGCGGCGGCGTTTTGGCTGATGATTGCGGAAAAAAAGTTTAGCATTCTCATAAAGGCGGGATGTGTATGCATTCCGAACGGAATCTATATGCTGTTGTATTTATTCCTGCATGCGTAAATGAGCATATGTATTCGTTCAGCGGAGGAGATAAGATATGTACGGAATTTTTATGGAAAGTGTGGTAATATTTAAAAATTATGCCGGGGGGAAGTATCTGGCAGCTTTGTTTTTGCTTGCCCTTGTCTGGCTGTTGATAACGGAAAAAAATAAAAGGAGGCGGGCTCTGTTCATTTATATGCCTTTGAGCCTGTTGCTGCTTTTCTTTTTCCCTATTTTCCGAAAGGTGTTTGTCCGTTTGATGGGCGGAGAAGGAGATACTTATTACAGAGTACTCTGGCTGATTCCCATGGGGATTATCGTTGCTTATGGCGGTGTGAAGCTGGCAGGGTTTCTTTATGAAAGATGGGGGACATGGGCGGGAGGCATCGCCTGTGCCGCAGTTGGGGCCGTTATTATACTGGGAGGGAGATATGTGTATGCGAGCCAGTATATGTCAAAGGCGCAGAATCCTTATCATTTGCCGCAGACGGTGGTCGATATCTGTGACCTGATAGCGCCGGCGGAGGGGGAAGAACGTATATGGGCGGTATTTCCGACGGATTTGGTCTATTTCGTCAGACAGTACGATACGGATATCCAGCTTCTTTATGGAAGGGAGATGGTGGAGCCGAAGTGGCAGTATGCGGAACCGGTGCATACGGTGATGAATCATCCGACGATGATTGATGTGGAAGAGCTGTTGAAATTGACGAGGGAGCGGTATTGTACGTATATCGTGCTGCCTAATGCGGAGAGCAAAGGGGTGACGGAAGCGCCGGAGAACTTTGGCCTGGAGCTGATAGATACGGTGGACGGATATCCGGTCTACTATGATCCGGTGGCTGAGCAAATTAAAAGAGAAACGTTTCAATAGGTGTTGTTATGTTATTTCATTCGTATATTTTTGTATTCGTATTTTTGCCTGTGAGCCTTGGCGGGTATTATCTGGCGGGCAGGATCGGAAGCAGGGCGGCAAAGCTCTGGCTGGCAGCCATGTCGCTTTGGTTCTACGGCAGTTTCCGGCTGGAATACTTGCTCCTTCTGTTGCTCAGCGTATTTTTGAACTATGGGATTGCGTTGGGGATGAAGGGGAAAAAACGGGCCGGCGGGCTGCTGGCGGCTGGAGTTGCGGTAAATCTTGCTGCGCTTGTTTATTTTAAATATATGGATTTTTTTATCGGGAACTGGAACTATATCAGCGGCATGGAATTGCCGCTGCTTCACGTGGCGCTGCCCGTGGGTATCAGTTTTTTTACTTTTCAGCAGATTTCCTATCTGGCGGATTGTTATAAGGGGGAGATTGAAACAAAAGGATTTCTTGATTATATGCTTTCGATCGTATACTTTCCGAAACTGGTGGAGGGACCGCTTGTCATATATGCCGAATGGGAGCCGGAGCTTGCGGGAGCAGGAGAAAAGGGGTTTGATGCGGAAAAGTTTATGAGGGGCGTCTGCCAGTTTGTGATGGGCATGATGAAAAAGGTGATATTGGCGGATACTTTTGGAGGAGCGGTGGACTATGGTTATTCCAACCTGGAGATCATGCATGGCTGGGACGCTCTTTTGATCGTGGTTTTTTATGCTTTGCAGCTTTATTTTGATTTCAGCGGTTACTGCGATATGGCTCTTGGAGTGAGCCGGATGTTTGGCATAGAGCTGCCGGTGAATTTCAATTCCCCATATCAGGCGGGGAATATTGTAGAGTTCTGGAAGCGGTGGCATATTACTTTGAACCGTTTTTTTACAAAATATATTTATATTCCTCTTGGGGGAAACCGGAAAGGCAGGGCGCGGATGTACGGCAATCTGCTGATTGTGTTTCTGGTCAGCGGAATATGGCACGGGGCCGGATGGAATTTTATCCTTTGGGGAATGCTCCATGGCGTATTATATGTCCTGACGAGGATGTGGATGAATCGGAGAGGGGCTTTTCACGGAAGAAAGGTTCCCCGGGTTATTTCCGTTCCCCTTACTTTCTGCTATACGGCGTTTGCCTGGGTATATTTCAGGGCGGAGAATGCAGCGCAGGGAAACCGGTTGATTTCCCTGTTGTTTTCGGGGGATTATGCCAGGGTGAACAGGAATTTGGCGGGATATTTTAACCTGGACGAATTCTGGTATATTTTAAAGGTTTTGCGGTTGGATGGATGGGAATACGGACATTATATCCTGATGGGAGCGATCACGGTATTTTCTTTGCTGCTTGTATTTTTTGGAAAAAATGCGGCCGGAGTCGCGGATAAAATAAAACCGAAACCATGGACGGCGGTATTGTTTGCGGGGGCGATGCTCTGGTGTGTGCTTGCTTTTTCCGGGGTCAGCACTTTTCTGTACTTTAATTTTTAGAGGAATGATAGAAGATGAAACAATATAAGAGATGGCTGGTTATATTTGCCGGCAGTTTTCTGGCGGCGGCGGTATTGGTAATGCTGCTGACCGCGTATATAGATCCTTTTTTTCAGTATCATGCTCCTTTGGAGGATTTTCCCTATGTGGTGGATCATCAGGTAAACCAGAATCCGGGCATGGCAAGGCATATGGAGTATGACAGCGTGATTTTAGGTTCTTCCATGACCGTGAATTTTAATACGAACTGGTTTGGGGAACTGATGGGATTAAAAACTTTGAAGCTAAGCTACAGCGGAGCGTTTCCAAAAGACCAGGCGAATATTATGGATATCGTGTTTCAGGACGGGCGCAAAGTGGATGCGGTTTTTTTGGGGATCGATGTGATCACTTACAGCGGCGGAGTGGAAGAGACGAAATACCCGATACCGGAATATCTGTATGACGATTATGTGTGGAACGATATTCCATATTTGTTGAATAAAGATGTAGTACTCCAATATATTATGAGGCCCCTGGCTGATCCGGATAAAACAGATCTGGCGACGATGTACGCGAGCTGGTGGACGGAAGAATATTATAATAAACAATGGGTAATGCATAACTATGTGCCGGCTGAACCGGCGCAGGAAGAGGCCGACCCGGAAAAATTTATCGACAATATCAGGGCGAATATGGATGCGAATATATGTCCTTATATTGAAGCGAACCCGGATACGGAATTTTATGTGTTTTATCCGCCCTACAGCATTTTGTATTGGAATGACGTGCTGCAGGAAAAACAGTTGGAAGCGGTGTTGAGGGAATATGAATATATTTCGGAGCGGTTGTTTTCTTATGAAAATGTCAGGGTGTTCTTTTTTCCCAACCAGGAATGGATCATATGCGATCTGGACCGATATGCGGATTACAGCCATTACCACCCGGATATCAATCGCTATATGGCGGAATGCTTTGCGGACGGGGAATGCGGGGTAACGGAAGAAAACCTGCAAGAAGAGCTGGAAGAAATGAGACGGATCGTGGAAGAATATGATTTTGAGGAGTTGTTTTCTGGCGAACCTTAGTAGCGTGAAAAGTACTTCGAATTGATAAAGCAATTCGAAGTACTTTTCACGCCAGAGAATGCCCAGAAAGCGGGCATTCTCCGCATTGATTTAAAATTCCGCCCCGCGGCATTTTTCCTATTGATGGTTTATGCCGCGGGAGATGGGATTTTTTATTGGTGGTTAGTGGGCGGAGGTGCGGCCGGTGTTTATGAATTCGGCGAGACGGTCTGCCATGAGCTGCCTTCCGGAATCGTTTAAATGGATGTTATCGGACATATAATCGCGGTAGTTGTCTTCATTGATCGTTCCGTAAAAGTTGTCGATAATGGATACGCCGCAGGAAATGGATACGTCGATTTCTTTGAGCAGATAATGGGGAAGGGCTCCGTTTCCAAGATCTGTACTGCCTCCGTTTTGGAAATTGCCGTTTGCATCGATGGACTGGGCAAAAGTGTGGGACATGACTACGATCCTTATATACGGGTAAGAATTCTGGATCGCTTCGATCGCAGTGCGCAGCCCTCCGGTGTAAGCGCTGATTTCGTAAGGATCATTGGGGTTGTCGGAGGGAATGCCCGCCAGATAATCCGTGCCGTCGTAGATAATGGCGATCATGTCTATTTTGCTGTAATCGATGGACTTTAAAGTGTTTACCGTTTCTGCATAGATTGGATTTGATTCTGCGGAAGAGGCCGCTTCCATACGGGAAAAATCTCCGCTGCAAATGCTCTGGGCAACATGAGGAAGATTGAAGTTGTCTCTTGGATAGCCTTCATTGTATACGGAATACTTTGTTCCGATGGTGGAATCCGGAAATCCCCCGTTATAAACGGTGGCATTGGTCTTAGAAGAGAGCAGCGAAACAAATCCCCTTTCCCCGGTTTCATCCGTAAGGGGGTTGTTTCCCAGGCACAAAACCGTCATGACGCCGTCATCTTCATGTCCTTCCAGCTTGGAATCGCTGAGAGGAATAATAGTATCGAGGGGTTCCACGTCGCCCCCCTCTGCAATATGAGCGGGATCAAAATCGGATTTTGTGCCGGCATTCCATATAACGAGCTTGATAATTGCGGTAGCTGCAATGATAAGTATCAGAGCAAATAACAGAAGATGCCAGTTAAGACGGAACTGTTTTTTTCTATGCTTTCGGTTGCTTGATTTTTTCATGTAAATCCTCCACATTTATAACAGATAAAATATCTGCAAGTACGATGATATTTTTCGCTGTATCTGTTATTGTACTATGATTTACTGAAAAAATCCACTTTAGGATATTTTGTTTCCGCGAATTCTTCTGGAGGATCAACCATGCAGCTCTTTGTACCACTTGCTGTATTTGTACATCCTGTAAGTAGTGCTGAGTTCTTTTAACTGTGTTTCGTCAGCACACCTCGTTTTAAAGGCGTTGCGCTCGTCCATATCCATACTGACGTATTCCATATACGGAATACGGAGTTCGGTAATGGAACCGCCGCATTTGGGGCATGTCATTTTGTGGCCGTTCAGCATATGAACACGGTGGCAGGGCTTGCAGTAGTGCATGTACATCATGATTCTATTCCCCTTTTCAAATTTGTAATCATTGTAATGAAATACAGTGTATATTTAATTGGTACTATTAGATTGTGTCAGTTATGACGAAAAAAGTCAATAACTTAATGATAGTAATTCATCGACAAAATGTATAAGCAGGTTGATTTTATTTCTTTTGCGGGCTTTATTTCAGATATTGACGGCGGGGGGATTAGAAGGTATGATGGGAAGAACAGATGGAAAGTATGGAGGAAGAAAGCATGAGAACTTATCTGGTGACAGGCGGAGCCGGTTTTATAGGCTCTAATTATATTCATTATATGTTTAAGAAGTATGGCGACGAGATTCGCATTATTAATGTGGACGCCCTTACTTATGCGGGGAATCTGGAAAATCTGAAGGGCGTGGAAGGCAGGAAGAATTATACGTTCGTGAAAGCGGATATCTGCGATAAGGATGCTGTGGCGAAAATATTTGCTGAGAACGATATTGACAGGGTGGTTCATTTTGCGGCGGAAAGCCATGTGGACAGAAGCATCCGCAACCCGGAAGTTTTTATTCAGACTAACGTCCTCGGAACAGCGGTTATGTTGAACTGTGCGAAAGCGGCCTGGGAACTGCCGGACGGGACATTTAAGGAAGGGAAAAAATTCCTCCACGTGTCTACGGATGAAGTATACGGTTCTCTGGAGGAAGAGGGAGAATATTTTTATGAAACAACTCCTTATGCGCCTCATAGCCCTTATTCGGCAAGCAAAGCGGGATCGGATATGCTGGTGAAGGCTTATATGGATACGTATCATTTTCCGGCGAACATTACGAACTGCTCGAATAATTACGGCCCTTACCAGTTCCCGGAAAAGTTGATTCCGTTGATTATCAATAATGCGCTGCAAGGTAAAAAACTGCCGGTATATGGTGACGGTAAAAATGTAAGGGACTGGCTGTATGTGGAAGATCATGCCAAGGCGATCGATATGGTGCAGGAAAAGGGCCGGCTGTTTGAGACTTATAATGTAGGAGGGCATAACGAGAAGCAGAATATCGAGATCGTCCATATCATTATCGAGACATTGCAGGAAATGCTGCCGGAAGGCGATCCGAGAAAAGAGCTGGTCAGCAAAGATTTGATTACCTATGTGGAGGATCGTAAGGGTCATGACAGGAGATATGCGATAGCTCCGGACAAGATTAAGGAAGAGATTGGCTGGGAGCCGGAAACGATGTTTAAAGAGGGAATCAGGCTTACGATCCAGTGGTTTTTTGAACATGAGGAATGGATGAAAAATGTGACGAGCGGCGATTATCAGAAATATTATGAGGAAATGTACAAGTAAGATGCATCTGCAACCGATGGGAACGCCGGCTCTCACAGCAGACGCAAATGTATATGGGGAACGCTCCGCCGGATTCGGTACCGGCATCAATAACTAAAAAGCGATGAAAAACTGCCGGGCGGTATGGGATTGCCCGGCAGTGCGGTTTCAGAGGGGACAAGGATAGGGACAAAAGAGGTAAGGCCGATGAGATTTGGAAAAAGGAAAAAAGGAGAAGGGAAAAAGCGTTATGCGGCAGCCGTTGCAATAGGGATATGTATTTTGGCGGTTATTGGCAGGATCGCATATAAGGCAGCGGCGGACAGGCAGACGAGGGAGGCCTGGGCGAATCGGATAGAGAGGGAAAAGCAGCAGATCGCGGAGGCGGAAAGGGAAGCCGAGGCTGCAAAAGCCCGAAGCGAAGAGGTATTGGAAGCGGCCGTGGATGCCGGAGCCAATGTGTTTGAAATGGTGGAAAAACGCCCGGATTTTGTGGAATTGACAGAGACGGGTACGGAAAGCATTCTCACGGTGGAGTCCTGCCTGGTCGATAATACCACGAGCAACATCGTGCTTAAGGCGGTGGCTGAGGAGATTCCTGTCAGCGACGATTCTTATTACTATTTGTTTGCATTGCGGGTACACAATGATCAGATTACGGAGGATATGTTCCCTATTGAACAAAAATATAAAGGAAGCGAAGTGGAATTTCAGTTTTCAAGGCACGTGGGGAATATAAGCGGACTGCTGTACAAGTATGTGGTGGCGGTGAAAAAAGACGATAAGTTTGTGGCGGTGAGCAAACCTTATTATGTGACAAATCCGGAGGAAATATCCGTATACAAATCCAACGGAAAGAACGCGGAATCAAAGAAAGGACTTCTGATCGACCCGGATAAGCTTTTGTCGGGGGAACTGGAGGATCTCGGGATTAAACATGCGGCATATAATATCCCGGTATCAAGGATATTGGGAGAGTCTGACAACGAGGAATACCCGCCTGTGGAATATGTTTATAATGGGAAGGGGTATACGTTTAACGGGGAAGTGATTTCGGAATATGACCTGATATTCAAGACTCTTACGGAAAAAGAAATTGAAATTACGGTGATTTTGCTGAATGATGTGGTTCCTGCCTATCCGCAGCTGATTCACCCGCAGGCCCGTTCGGGCATAGGGACGGCTCCTTACTATGCATTTAACGGAGCGGATGAAGAAGGGGTGGAATATCTGGCAGCGATAGGATCTTTTTTGGCAGAGCGGTATTCCGGAAGGGCAAATGGCAGGGGGATCGTTGCAAACTGGATTATCGGGAATGAAATCAATGCAAGAAAAGACTGGAACTATATGGAATATACAAGCATCAGAGCATATGTCAAGGAATATATCAGAGCTTTCCGCGTACTTTATAATTCGATTAAAAGTATCAATGGCGCCAGCAGGATATTTATTTCCCTGGATCAGAGATGGGACAGCAATTCCAATAGCCTGATCCACTATGATGCCAAGGATATATTGGAAGAGTTCAACAAACAGATCAGAGAAGAGGGAAATATCGACTGGGGATTGGCGATCCACCCATATAATGTTCCGCTGACCTCGCCCTATATATGGAAAGATTCTCTGTATGTGAAGGATTCGGAGGATACCCCTATGGTTACGATGGCGAATATTGATGTGGTGACGGATTATCTGCAGCAGGAAGAATTCCTCATGGAAGACGGGGAAGTCCGTCCCGTAACGATTAGCGAGCTTGGGTATACATCTTCTGACGGAGAGGATGTGCAGGCGGCGGCCATCGTGTACGCTTATAAGGCGGCAGAAGCCAATCCGCATATAGAGTCCGTGCTGTTTTCCAGACAAACGGATGCGGCGGAGGAAATGGAGCAGGGGCTTGATTTGGGGATTAATTATATGGATGGCTCACGGAAATATGTATATAATGTTTATAAATATATGGATACGGAAGAGCAGGAGAAATATACTGATTTTGCGAAAAAGATCATTGGGATCAGCGATTGGAAGACGGTGATAAAAGAGATAAAAGAAAAATAATTTTGAGAGGGGATGGAAGCACGGAAATCAATTTTGATTTTGATCAGTGGCGCAGGAGGGAAGGCAAAGGGGACAGGAACAGCCGGGACAGGGCTGGCGGGGGCGGTTTTCTGCCGGAGCTTCCAATCAGATTTCATTAATGAAATGGAGCAAGATCGCGGAACCGGCCGGGCCGGGAGCCACGGACATCCTGTCCTGGGCTCCCTAAAATCGCATCCATGCGATTTTTCCCTAGCATTTCGACCATTTCATAAATGAAATTACTGATTGGGAGCAACGGCAGAAAACCGCCCCCCGCCAGCCCTGCCCCGGCTGCCCCTGTCCCCTTTGCCTTCCCTCTTGCGCCACTGATCAAAATCAAAATTGATTTCCGTGAAAACGCAGATATTGACATTTTCATTTTTTTATATTTGTGGTATAATGAATTGCGCTGATGCGCAAGCAGGTCATCAATTTCCTAACGGAAATTGGTGACAAGAAATAATAAATTGCGCTGATTGTAGAAGGGGATTAATTTCCTGGTGGGAAAATTGTGAAGGAGGATCGTCTTTATTATGAAAGGGATTATATTGGCTGGGGGGAGCGGGACAAGGCTTTATCCGCTGACGAAAGCGATTTCAAAACAGATTATGCCGGTGTATGATAAACCGATGATATATTATCCGTTGTCCACATTGATGCTGGCGGGGATACGGGAGATATTGATTATTTCCACGCCAAGGGATTTGCCTGTGTTTGAGGATTTGTTCGGTACGGGGGAACAGCTCGGGCTGCGGATGGAATATGCGGTACAGGAGTATCCAAGAGGATTGGCGGATGCCTTTATTATAGGGGCGGATTTTATCGGGCAGGACAGCGTTGCGCTGGTGCTTGGGGATAATATTTTTTACGGGCAGAGTTTTTCCAGAGTGCTGCGGGAGGCGGCGTCCAGGGAAAAAGGGGCGACGATCTTCGGATATTATGTCAGGGATCCGAGGGAATACGGAGTCGTGGAATTCGACGAAAGCGGCAGGGCTCTTTCCATAGAGGAAAAGCCGGAGAATCCAAAGAGCAATTATGCGGTACCCGGCTTGTATTTTTATGACAATGAGGTGGTGGAAATTGCGAAAAATGTAAAGCCTTCCGCCAGAGGAGAAATAGAAATTACAAGTATTAACAATGAATATCTGCGACGGGGAAGCCTGATGGTGGAAACCCTGGGGAGAGGTTTCGCATGGCTGGATACGGGAAACCATAATTCCCTTTTGGATGCGGCAGATTTTGTGGCGGCTGTCCAGAAAAGGCAGGGGATGTATATTTCCTGTATAGAGGAGATCGCTTATAAAAGGGGATTTATTACAAAAGAGCAGCTGTTGAAGCTGGCGGAACCGCTGATGAAGACGGACTATGGGAAATATATGGTAGAGGTTGCGAATGGGCTCTAATGTAAAACGTACTGTGATATGGATGATCGTATTTATGTTCATAGCCGTGGCAGGTATTTTTTTGTATGCCAATATCCGCTCCGAAGGAAATCACTCCGACGGAGAGCGGGAGGCTGCTGCTTTGACAGATGAAAACGGCGCGGTTGAAAACGGAACGATGCAGATCGGGGCGATGCAGATTGGTGATGACACAAGGGCCTTTTTATCGGACGATACTTTTTTTGATCCGGATAAACAGCCCTATTCCTCTATTGAAAAGATAGACGGGAAGAGTTTGTCGCTGCTTATGACGTCGGTACAAAAGGATCTGCGTATCCAGATCGTGGATAATGCAGGAAAGCTGGTGGCAGGAGAGGATTTCTGCGTGGTATTGAACGGGAATAAGGAATATATGGATGATGACCGGGATGGCGTTATTTATATTGAATATCTCCGGGCGGGCGATTATGAGGTGGAATTAAAGGAAGTGGAGGGCTATCGGGTGCCCGACACCAGTGCGAAAATAACAGTAAAGCAAAGCGTGGAATATGTAGTGATTGACGATATCAATCTGCTGATTCTGACGGAGGACGAGATTAACGCGGAATTGGAAGACTTGGAGGCTAACGATGCGCTGGATGACGCGGATCAGTCGGAAATTACCGGAATGCAGGAAGGAAATCCGAATGCGAAGATGGGGATCGATGTTTCCAAGTGGAACAAGGAGATCGACTGGGACAAGGTAAAGAATGCCGGCGTGGAATTCGCTATTATCCGTGTGGGATACCGCGGCGCTACTACAGGGGCATTGATAGAGGATCCTTATTTTGAAAAGAATATAAAGGGAGCGATACGGGCGGGGATTCCGGTAGGAGTTTATTTCTTTACCCAGGCGGTTGATGTAGTGGAAGCGGTGGAAGAGGCCAGTATGGTGACGGCGCTTTGCCGGGATTATAAGATTACCTATCCGGTATTCATTGACGTGGAAGGGCTTGGAGGAAGCGGACGGGCGGACGGTCTGGACGTGGAAACGAGAACTGCGGTCAGCCAGGCATTTTGTGCAACGATAGAAAGCGAAGGGTACCGCGCCGGCGTGTATTCTTCCAGAAACTGGTTAAATCAGATGCTGGATATGGATAAATTAAAAGATTATGTAGTGTGGCTGGCGGAATACAGAGATGTACCCATTTATCAGGGCTATTATCATATGTGGCAATATACTTCCGGCGGAAGCGTGGACGGTATCGAAGGGAAGGTAGACTTTAACTTGAGTTATCTGAAGATAGAGAACTCCGTGCCTGATGTTGTCCAGGAAGAAGAAACGCAGATCGATCCGGCGGATATTCCGGAGGAAGAGATCGAAGAGCCGAGGCCGATCGGAGGAACGGAGAACGCTGATTTTTAAAAAGATGGAAAAGGAGTGGAAAAAGTGGGTAAGATAACGGTAGAGACTTGCGGGATCGAGGGATTGAAAGTAATCGTTCCAAAAGTTTTTGGGGACGAAAGAGGGTATTTTATGGAGACCTACCATTATGAGGATTATAAAGCGGCGGGGATTGACCAGGTGTTTGTGCAGGACAATCAGTCGTCATCCAGAAAAGGAGTTCTGAGAGGCTTGCATTTTCAAAAAGAGTTTCCACAGGACAAATTGGTCAGAGTATTGAGCGGTGAGGTATTCGATGTGGCGGTAGACTTACGGGAAGGAAGCGCTACTTTTGGAAAGTGGTTTGGGGTAGTGCTTTCTGCGGAGAATAAGAAACAGTTTTTTATTCCGAAAAATTTTGCCCATGGTTTCCTTGTGCTGTCGGATTATGCGGAGTTTGCTTATAAATGTACGGATTTTTATCACCCTAACGATGAAGGGGGAATCCTTTATAATGATCCGGAAATAGGCGTGGAATGGCCGGTTCCTGAGGGAATGGAACTGATCATGTCCGAAAAGGACCAGAAATGGGGCGGTATCAGGGAATATATGGCGGATAAGTAAGGATACTTGATAGAGATGGTAAAGAAAACGGAAAAGCATAAGAAAAACGGGAATATAGGAGCGAAACGCCGGAAAGGATACTCAACGAAAAGAACGGTGATAGGTATTTTTTATATACTGGCGGTTCTATTGGCGACAGTAGTGCTGCTCCATCATAATCCGCTGGCGGATCAGACGACGGAGATGATGAAAAAGGTAATGGCCTGTCTGCTGATCGCATTTACCTGTGTTATTTTCGGTATTTTTTATGACCGGCTGACGGTTCTCCCCAAGGAGCTTTACCAGAGCAGAAGGCTGATCTGGAAGCTGGCGAAAAACGATTTTAAAAAAAGATATGCCGGTTCTTATCTTGGAATGATCTGGGCATTTGTACAGCCTGTGGTGACGGTGGTGATGTATTGGATCGTGTTTGACCGGGTGTTTAATACAAGGAGCCAGCTTGTGGCAGGAGGGATCGAGGTTCCCTATGTTCTGTACCTGACGGCGGGGCTGGTTCCATGGTTCTATTTTTCCGAGTCTTTGAGCAATGGCACGACGGCGCTGCTGGAATATAACTATCTTGTGAAAAAGGTAGTATTTAAAATCAGCATCCTGCCAATTATAAAAATAATAGCGGCTACGTTTATCCATATCTTTTTTGTGTGTGTATTGCTTGCGATTGCGGTCGCTTATGGGTATTATCCGAATATTTACACGCTGCAGATTTTTTATTATAGTTTTTGCGAGTTCATGCTTGTGCTGGCGATTAGTTATGTCACCTGTGCGGTGGTTGTTTTTTTCAGGGATCTGCAGCAGATCATCGGTATTGTGCTTCAAATCGGGATGTGGGCGACGCCGATCCTGTGGGATATTTCGGTTTTGACCGATCAAATGAAGCCTTTCTTTAAACTGAATCCAATGGTTTATATCGTGAATGGTTACCGCAGCGCGATCTATGAGCAGGAATGGTTTTTCGAACATTTTTATTCCTCTACGTATTTCTGGATTTTTACGGTTACGCTCTTTTGTGTCGGCTCTTTGATCTTTAAAAGGTTGAAGGTGCATTTTGCCGATGTTTTATAACGGCATGGAGGTCAACATGAAAAAAAAGATTGCGATCCAGGTAAAGAATCTGGATAAAGTATATAAATTATATGACAAACCTTCGGACAGAATGAAGGAGGCGCTGGGACTTTCCAAAAAGAAGAAATATAAGGAACATCACGCCTTAGATCAGGTAAATCTGACGATTTACCAGGGGGAAACGGTGGGGATCATCGGTACGAATGGTTCCGGGAAATCGACGATCCTGAAAATCATTACCGGAGTGTTGAATCCTTCCGGGGGGAAAGTGACGGTAAACGGGCGCATTTCCGCACTGCTGGAACTTGGTGCAGGATTTAACATGGAATATAACGGAATAGAAAATGTATATTTGAACGGTACCATGATCGGCTTTTCGGAAAAGGAGATTGATGAAAAGATGGATGCTATCCTGGAATTTGCTGATATCGGCGATTATGTGTACCAGCCGGTGAAGACTTATTCCAGCGGTATGTTTGTCCGGCTTGCGTTTGCCGTGGCAATTAATATTGAACCCGAGATTTTGATCGTAGATGAAGCGCTGTCGGTAGGCGATGTATTTTTCCAGGCGAAGTGTTACCACAAGTTTGAAGAATTTAAGGAAATGGGGAAAACGATTCTCTTTGTCAGCCATGATCTGAGCAGCATCAGTAAATATTGCGACCGGGTGGTATTGCTGAACCAAGGAGTGAAGCTGGGAGAAGGCTCTCCGAAAGAAATGATCGATGTGTATAAACGCGTGCTGGTGGGGCAGTATAAGATGCACGAAGATGAGGGAACAAACCTTTTGGAAGACAAAGACGTGGCGGCTGCGGCAAAGATGGGCGTGAATCCCGAATTGCTGGAGTATGGGACGAACGCGGCCAAAATTACGGAATATTATATTACGGACGACAAGGGAATACATACCACTGCGGTGATCAAGGGGCAGGAGTTCAGCATCCATATGGAGGTAGACTTTATGGAGGATGTGCCGGCGCCTATTTTCGCTTTTACCATAAAGAATATTAAGGGTACGGAGATCACCGGAACGAATACGATGGTGGAAAAAGCATTTCTGGAGTCCGTACAGGCGGGAGCGAAAAAAGAAATTGTTTTTACGCAGAAAATGAGTCTGCAGGGAGGAGAATATCTGCTTTCCCTCGGCGTGACAGGATATGAGAGGGACAAGTTTGAAGTATATCACAGATTGTACGATGTATTGAACCTTACGGTCATATCGGATAAGGATACGGTCGGCTTTTACGATATGGGAACCAATGCCGAGGTACATGACAGGACGGAATAAGACGGTGGGGCCGGAAGGCCCGTTTTTTGCAAGGAGAAGCGGTATGAAGGAGAAGATCGGACAAATCACGTTGGATGATAAACATTACCCCGGAAAGGATTTTTACTGTGACGGTGCGGTAGAGGATGAACTGCTGGAAATCGTGAAAAGGCATGACAGCGGACAGTTCCGGCGGATTATCGAGGAACGGGCCCAGTGGCCGGTGCTGTATCACTTGTCGCCGCTGCGGGAAAATATCGTGGACTGGCTCCCGATGGATAAGAATGCGAAAGTGCTGGAGATCGGCAGCGGATGCGGGGCTATTACGGGAAAGCTAGCGGAGAAGGCAGGAAGTGTTACCTGTGTGGAACTGTCAAAAAAGAGGAGTCTTATCAATGCATACCGCCATCAGGATTGCGGGAATGTAACGATTCATTTGGGGAATTTTAAAGATATTGAGCCGGATCTGCCAGGAGATTTTGACTATATTTGTTTTATCGGCGTCTTTGAATACGGGCAAAGCTATATCGGTACGGAAGACCCTTATGTGGATTGGCTGAAGATGATGCGGAGGCATTTGAAAGAGGACGGCAGGATTGTGATCGCTATAGAAAACAGGCTGGGATTAAAATATTTTGCTGGCTGTATGGAAGACCACCTGGGAACTTATTTTTCCGGCATTGAGGACTATGCCGGCGGAGGCGGGGTACGCACTTTTGTCAGAAGCAGACTGGAGCGGATGCTGGCCGAAAGCGGATTGGGAGAGTATTCCTTCTATTATCCCTATCCCGATTATAAGTTTATGACAGCGGTGTATTCGGATGAAAGACTGCCAAAACCGGGGGAATTGTATGATAATCTGAGGAATTTCGACAGAGACAGGATGCTTCTTTTCGATGAAAAACAGGCTTTTGACGGATTGATCAGAGACGGTCTTTTTCCTGTATTCTCTAATTCCTACATGGTGGTGGCCGGGCCGCGGCCGGACATAAAATATGCGAAATATTCTAACGACAGGGCGGCGGAATATGCCATCCGTACCGAATTGCAGGTGGAAAACGAACGCCCTCTGATTCGGAAATATGCCATGTCGGCCGAAGCGTCCGAACATATCCAGGGAATGGGAACGGCTTACCGGGATCTGGCGGAGAGATATGCGGGAAGCAAGTTGGAAATCAACGAGTGCCGGGTGTTGGAAGACGGAACCGGAGCGGAATTTGAATATATCGAAGGAACAACGCTGGAGGAAATTCTGGACGGATTTCTGGAAAAAGAGGATTGGGACAGTTTTTATGCGCTGTTTGATGAATATGTGGAACGGATCTCTTATGGAGAGGAACTGCCGGTGGCGGATTATGACCTGATATTTGCAAATATACTCGTCAGTCTGCCGGAAGGGGCGAAGGCGGCGGATTTAGAGACGGTAAAGGTTTCTCCCTGGACGGTGATTGATTATGAATGGACATTCGGGAAGTCCATGAGCGCTAAGGAAACCGCGTATCGCGCGCTTTATTGCTATGTTTTGGAAAATGAAAAGCGGAAAAAACTGGATCTGGCACATATGGCGGGCCGGCTGGGGATAACGTCCGAAGAAGAAGAGGGCTTCGTGGCCAGGGAGGCGGATTTCCAGAAGTTTGTGACAGGGCGGTATAAGTCCATGGGAGAGATGCGGGAACTGATCGGTTTTCGGACGATGGAGCCGGAAAAATGGCTGCATAAGTTTGACGGCTCTTCGAAAGAGGAACGGGTTCAGCTCTATATGGATCGGGGAAAGGGCTATAGCGAGGAAGATTCTTATTTTCTGAAAGACGCTTATGACGGGGAACATGTGATCCACATCCGTGTGAAAGTGGACAGGGATGTGCGGGCGCTGCGGGTGGATCCGGCGATGGACTGCTGCGCGGTAAAGATCAGGAAGCTTTTATGGAATGGGAAAGAGATGGGAAACAGCAGAAAGACCCTTAGTACGAACGGAAAAAGAACCGGAAAGGGGAGTTATGTATTTGCCACCAAGGATCCCAACCTTTGTATAAAAGCGGGCAGCATGGAGGAAGCGGGAGACAACGAGATGGAACTGGAACTGGAGATCGTCAGGCTGCCCCAGGATATGGCTGCGGATATGGCGGAGGCGGGATGGTTTCGATGAAACAATGGATGAAAAAAATGCTGGCCAGGGGATGGCAGAGAAAATATGACAGGCTTCTTGAAAAAAAGACGGTAAGTTACGATACATGGATAAAAAACAGAGAGATGGAAAGAACGGAGGAAGGAGACGACGGCAGTCCGCTGACGGTGAAACAGGTTCCGTACGAGGCATGTACCAGCTTTTGCCTCGGAAAAGTTCTTGAGAAAGAGACGGCGGATATTATCCTGTTTGTGGATTCCGGCGGAAGGGCAAGCGACGGGGCTGAGCAGGAAGTGGCCGGGTATTTCAGCGCCTGGGGCGGCGGTTCCGGCGCTGCGGACCGTATGGCAGCCGCCAGTGCGGGAGGCATCGCCGCCGGCGGGGTTCAGATGCTTTATGGGGATGAGGATGTGCTGAGTCCGGAGGGCATCCGCTATACGCCCTGGTTGAAACCGGACTGGTCCCCGGATACTTTTCTGTCTTTTTTTTATTTTGGAAGCATATTTGCAGTCAGGACGGAACTGCTCCGGCAGCTGACGACGGAAGAAAAAAAATGGATTTTGGACAGGGATCATATAGGGGAAGATGTCAGGAACGGAATCTACAGCCTTTGCTATGTGCTTGCGCGAAAGTGCGGCGGTTTTGAGAAGCGGCGAGGGGATGCAGGAGAGACGGAAGGATGGGGATTTCCCATTGGGCATCTGGATGAAGTGCTGTTCCATGGAAAGGTCAACCGGGAGATGGGGATGGGAAGGGAAGGAAGGCTTGATGTTTCAGGTATGGAAGCTTTCAGCCAATCCGCTTTTGCAGGAGAAAATATCGGTGCGGCGGAGCGGAAGCTGTCGGTAGTCATTCCTTCCAAAGATAATCCCGAGATATTGAAACGCTGTATCCGTTCTTTGATGGCAGAGGCGGCACAGGGAACCGGAGATGCCTATGAAGTTATTCTTGTAGATAACGGCAGCGGGGAGGCCGCGCGTAAAGAATTGGAAAAATGGCTGGAAGAGAGCGGGATTTCCTTTCGGTATCTGTACCAGGAGATGCCTTTTCATTTTTCAAAAATGTGCAATCTGGGCGCGGAGGCGGCGGAAGGAGATGTGCTGCTGTTTTTAAATGATGACGTGGAGTTCCCGGAGGGAACGGAGGGGAAAACGGGCAGCCTTTTGGATGAAATGTGCCGTATGGCGCGCCGGCCCTATACGGGGGCGGTTGGCGCGAAACTGTATTATCCTGATTCCGCCAGGATACAACATGCCGGGATCGTGAACCTGCGGCTTGGGCCGGTACACAAGCTGCAATTCAAAGAGGATCGTATGAATTATTATTACGGCTGGAACCGGGGGAAGCGCAATGTGATAGCGGTAACGGGAGCCTGTCTTGCCGTGGAAAAAAAGAAATTTCTGGAGGCCGGGGGATTTCCGGAAGAGCTTCCGGTAGCATTTAATGATGTGGATCTTTGTTTTTCTCTTTTTGAAAAGGGATATTATAATGTGGTTTTGCAGGATATGCCGTTATACCATCACGAATCGTTGAGCCGTGGGAACGATGATGATAAAGAAAAACTGCTCCGGCTTCTCCGGGAAAAGGATAAGCTGTATGAGAGGCATCCGGGACTGTATGGAAAAGATCCTTTTTACCATAAATATCTGGCGGGCGATATGTTGAGCACCGGTTTTGAACTGAAGGCGGAATATGAACCGGAAAAGGAGGAACTGCCGGTTCGGACGATGGATACGAGGGAACTGGAAAGAGGAGCAAGGGAGGATGGCTGTGTGATGATCAGCCTGGAGTATGCGGGGCCGGCGGCCGATTTTGGAGGACGCAAGGACAAAACGGAACTTTTGATCCAGGGGTATTGTTTCATATCCGGTTCGGACAACGCCTTGTTTGAAAAATGGATTCTCTTAAAGCCGGAAGAAGACGCAGAAAAAAACGGGGGAAAATTGTCAGGTATCCGGCCGGAGCCGCTAAGACGCAAAGACGTGGAAGACAACCTGCCGGATCAGGTTCACGTAGGGCTGAGCGGATTTTGTGCGGTGATCGACGGGCGGGAGCTGGCGAAGGGCAGTTACCGGATCGGAATACTGGCAAAGGACAGATGTTCCAGGCAAAAGCTTTATGCCTGGACGAACCGATACTTGGAAATATGAGGATAAGAAAAGCGATGGATTATAAGGAAGCATATGAAAAAGAGCATATCAAATGTGCGGATCTGGCCGAGCGGGTGGCGGAGCTGGAGGAAAAAAATGAAGAGCTGAATTTTAAGATCAACAGGATCAAGACCAATCCTATTTGGAAAATGAGCGCTCCGTTCCGAAAAGCCATGCATTATGTGATCCGGCAGAGGGATCGGCTGAAAAATTGCGGGAATCTGCGGGGGATCTGGGCAAAAATAAAATATAAAGGGCGGGAACGGGAGGCTATGGAGCGCTACGGCACGGCGAGCTTTCCGACGGAGGAGCGCAGACGCGCGGAAGAAGAAACGGTGTTCCCCCATATGGTGAAGTTCAGTATTCTGGTTCCCTTATATAATACGCCCAGGGAATTTCTGACGGCCATGCTGGATTCGGTGGTCGCCCAGACTTATAAAAACTGGGAACTCTGCCTAGCCGATGGCTCTGACATCGGCGGGTCGATCGGCTCTGACATCGGCGGGTCGATCGGCTCTGACATCGGCGGCTCGATCGGTTCCGGCGGCAATCATAGCTATGTGGGCGAAATATGCCGGGAATACCAGAAGGCGGACAGGGAAAAGAACGGCGGGCAGGGGAGGATTATTTACCAAAAGCTGGAAAAGAACGAAGGCATTTCCGGGAATACGAACCGCTGTCTGGCTCTGGCGACGGGAGAATATATCGGTCTTTTTGACCATGACGATATCCTTCATCCTTCCGTGCTGTATGAGTATGCGAAGGCAATCAATGAGCAGGGCGCGGATTATATTTATTGCGATGAGACTACTTTTAAAAATAATGATATCAACAAGATGCTGACGATGCATTTTAAACCGGATTATGCTGTTGATAACCTGCGGGCAAATAATTACATCTGCCATTTCAGCGTTTTCCACAGGCATCTTTTGGATGGAAGCGAACTGTTCCGTACGAAATATGACGGCAGCCAGGATCACGATATGATACTGCGCCTTACGGATAAGGCAAAAAAGGTGGTGCATGTGCCGAAGCTTATGTATTACTGGCGTTCCCATGCCGGCAGCGTGGCCAGCGGCATCCAGGCCAAGACCTACGCGGTGGACGCGGCCAAAGGGGCGGTGGCCGATCATCTGCGCAAGCATGGCTACACTCATTTTAAGATTACCAGCACGAGGGCATTTGAAACTATTTTTAAAATCAGTTACCAGATCATCGGAAACCCTAAAATATCTATTGTGATCGCCAATAAGGACCATGAGCCGGATCTGCGACGGTGCATTTCTTCCATTATGGAAAAATCCACCTATGATAACTATGAGATCATCATAGTGGAAAATAACAGCGAGACGCCGGAAATCAAGAAATATTATGAAGAATTGAAAGAGGACGAGCGCATAAAGATCGTTACTTACGAGGGCAGCTTTAACTATTCTGCCGTGAATAATCTGGGAGTAAAGGCGGCGGAAGGCGAATATATCCTTCTGTTGAATAACGATACCCAGGTGATTACCGTAAACTGGATGGAAGAGCTGCTTATGTACGCCCAGCGGGAAGATGTGGGCGCAGTAGGGGCAAAACTCTATTACGGCGATAAAACGATCCAGCACGCCGGCGTCGTATTGGGACTGGGGGCTCACCGCACGGCGGGCCACAGCCACTATATGCAGCACAGGGAAAATCTCGGTTACATGGGCCGACTCTGCTACGCCCAAAACGTATCCGCCGTTACCGGCGCATGCTTGATGGTATCGAGGGAACTTTTTGAAAAAGCCGGGGGCTTGGATGAATCCTTTGCCATCTCCTTAAACGATGTGGACTTTTGCATAAAGCTCAGGGAAATGGGTTATTTGAACGTATTTACTCCATTTGCCGAGCTGTATCATTATGAATCCGTATCCCGCGGCTTGGATGACCAGGGCGAGAAGGCGGCTCGTTATAATGAAGAATCCGCACGTTTCCGCGAGAAGTGGAAAGAGGTGCTGGAAAAGGGAGACCCTTATTACAATCCTAATTTTTCTTTGGACAGGAGCGATTTTTCTTTGAAAGTGGAGTGAAAAGAAGAATGCATGGCCGGGGATGTCTGTCTCCGGCCATAGCTTTTATTCCATTGCGTTTTGTTATATTGTTATAAAAATTGGGATATACTTATTAAAACAAAAAAATGGTTTGACTGTTATTCTTGTATGGATTAATATGATAATAGGCGCAGTGAAAAACAAAAAATGTTATTAGAGGGATGCTATGATACTTAATTACAAATTTGAAAATTTTATGTCCTTTCGGGAGAATGTGGAATTTTCGATGTTGGCACCAAAGACAAAAGTGAAAAACAGATTTCCTAATAATTATACTACATCGGATGTTGGAATTGATGTATTGAAAACGGCCGTAGTAGTTGGGGAAAATGCCGGCGGAAAATCAAATTTTGTCAGAAGTTTATCTTATTTACAATCATTTTTTGTAAAAACGGAATCAGTTAAGGCATATAGAAGTGTTATAAATACGAATAATAATCAAGATTTTTGCATTAAAAAGAATAAAACTTCCCAATCCTTTGAGATCGAAATTTTCATGAAAGAAAATATTTTGTATTTGTATCGTTTAGAAGTAGATTTTGTGGGTATTGTAAAGGAGGATTTTTACTATAAAGACCGGGTGAAAAGCAGATATAAAAAAATATTTGCTATGGAAAGAGATGGCTGCGCAATAGAATGTAAAGGGGAGGAAGAATGCCAAAATAGTAATAACTGTCATGCTCGGGTGAAAATGGAATATTCTTTAGATAAACCGGAAGCCGAGAACAAAATAGGAGAATCCATCAACAAAGAAAAAATGCTGGGATTAACCATAATTAAGTATGCATTGTTAGGGAATGAACATGCGATTGCTTTTACAGACTGGATAAAAAATGATTTGTGTCCGAAGACTAATATTATAAATTATGATATCTATAAATCCATGAAAAACGAAGAAGAGGATTTGCAGATTTTATGTGATGCAAGATATTTAGATATTTTTAGAATGATTGATTATAGTATTATAGATTTTAAAGTGGATGAGGAAAAGCCGTTTTCAAAAACAATGATAGTCAGGCAGAAAAGGGACGGCAGTACTTTTG
Source organism: Lachnospiraceae bacterium 28-4 (assembly GCA_000403275.2). Taxonomy (GTDB): domain Bacteria; phylum Bacillota; class Clostridia; order Lachnospirales; family Lachnospiraceae; genus Kineothrix. The sequence continues at coordinate 646,764 of KE159599.1, read as the reverse complement.
CCAGGGAACTTGCAAAAGATTCGAGCGGTGTCCGCGAATTCTTTGCGTGGGCGGTTCAGATTTTTAAAGTGGTATATGAAAATAAGACTGTTTTTGCAGATGAAATGGATAGAGTGTTAAATCCTGTTTTAGCGGACAGAGTCATTTCTTTTATTTGTGGAAAAAAGCATTTGGGGCAATTTATCTTCACGACACACAATGTTTTGCATCTTGATTTAAAAAATTACATGAAAGAACAAATTTATTTTATCACCAAAGATATTGAAACTTTGGAATCGGAATTATACTCATTGGCGGATTTTCCGGAGATACGATATGAAACTACTAAAATATACGAATTTTATATGAAAGGTATTTTAGGGGGGACGGCTATTGAGTAGAAAAGTGCGGGCAACAAAAAAGATTTTTAAAGTTTTCTGCGAAGGGGATACGGAATATAATGGAACTTATTGAAGATGATGAGGAAATATTTAATGTGTCCTGATAATTGGACACATAGTATGCTAGCATTATAAAAAAAGAAGAGGTAATCTTATGTTTTACACAATGGAATTGTTTGCCGGCGCAGGCGGACTTGCGTTAGGAATTGAGAAAGCGGGATTTGAAACGCTTGGATTGATCGAATTTGATAAAGATGCGGCAGATACGTTGAAAAGAAACAGACCTGATTGGAACGTTATTCATGATGATATTGCCAATATTTCCTGTTTGGATTTGGAAAAGTATTTTCATATAAAAAAAGGAGAATTGGATTTGCTTTCAGGGGGAGCGCCTTGTCAGGCGTTTTCATATGCGGGGAAAAGACTTGGCTTGGAAGATGCCAGGGGAACGCTTTTTTATCATTATGCATTATTTTTACAAAAATTGCAGCCGAAGATGTTTTTATTTGAAAATGTCAGAGGACTGCTTACCCATGATCATGGAAATACATATGAAACGATGTTAAATATTTTTGCAAAAGCAGGATATAAAATTGACAAAAAAATATTAAATGCGTGGGATTATGGCGTCCCTCAAAAAAGGGAACGTTTAATTACGATTGGAATTAGAAATGATTTAATAGAAAAAACAGAATATACTTTTCCGAGACCTCATGATTATAAACCTGTGTTGAAAGATGTTTTGTTGGATTGTCCAGATAGTCCGTATATCCCGTATGGGGAAAAAAAGAAAAAAATATTTGAGTTGGTTCCTGCAGGCGGGTACTGGCGGGATATTGACCCAAATGTAGCAAAAGAGTATATGAAAAGCTGTTGGGAAATGGAGGGCGGACGTACCGGGATATTACGGAGGATGAGTTTGGATGAGCCTTCACTAACGGTATTGACATCGCCATCCCAAAAGCAGACAGAGCGCTGCCACCCATTGGAGGCAAGACCCTTTACGATAAGGGAGAATGCGAGGTGCCAGACATTTCCGGATGAATGGGAATTTTGCGGAAATATTTCATCGCAATATAAACAGGTGGGAAATGCTGTTCCGGTTAATCTGGCATGGGATATTGCAGCAGAGGTACATCGCTCGCTTGAGATGCTGGCAAAAGAAGAGAAAGTCAGGGAGGCAATGTAAGCGTAATGAGTTGGCCGTTGGATTTTATATCGGAAGAAGATTTTGTAAAGCATGTAGGGGCGACAATAGAAAAATATGGCGAAAAACTGGAATCTTATGATGTGAAACGTTTTAACAAGAATATCATTGACCCTATCAAACTGATCTTTGACAAGACGGTATATCAGACCTCATGGGAAGAAATGGTAGGTAACGAAATATTTCGTCAGCGTGATAAGTCAAATAATAATGACATAGGCTATTTTCATCAAAGAATATTTCAATATGTAGATAAATGCAGAGTACCGGAGAACGGAAAAGAGGGAGGATGGGATGTAATTTATCAAAATGAGGACGGGATTGCATTGCCAGACGGGGATGTGGTTCATACAGTGTATGTGGAAATGAAAAATAAGCATAATACAATGAATTCAGCTTCGGCAGGTAAAACGTATATTAAGATGCAAAATCAGCTTTTAAGTAATGATGACTGTGCGTGTTTTTTGGTAGAGGCAATCGCTCAGAAATCACAGAATATAAAGTGGGAAACTACGGTAGATGGAAGGCGCGTGTCGCATAAAAGAATCAGACGGGTAAGCCTGGATCGGTTTTATGCAATTACAACCGGGGAAGATGATGCGTTTTATCATATGTGTATGGTTCTTCCAGGCGTAATTGAAAAGGTGGTAAAAAAGGATGGGACGGTACAGATTCCGCATGACACTGTTTTGCAGGAATTAAGAAATATTGCGGATATATCTGGCAGGGAAAGTGAAGACATGGCAATGGCTATTGCTGTATACATGCTTGGGTTTCATTCATATTTGGGATTTTCAGATATGATGGGGGATGGTAGCGGAGGATTGGATAATAGCTATTTAAAGCATATATATGCTTATGCAAAGGGGCTGAGTAAAGGAAACTAGCAAATCGAGATAGCGTTTGTAAAAATTGGTTTCCTAATAATTATACTTCTTCTTTTTTAAATCTAAACAGACTTGCGGCAAACCCGGATAAACTCATCATCAGAATAATGGATACTGAAATTCCCCAGGGACAGCCCTGCCTGGATAAACGTCCCATTACGAGCAGATAGGAAGCTGACCACGGATAAAATGCTGCGATTGGGGAACTTGATAAGACAACATTGATTAAGAGAATGGCAGCGATGGCAATCAGCGGTGCGATAAATTCTTTCGTTCTTGTCCAAATACCCTATAAGCGTTGTAAGGGGCGTTGTGAGTTCACTTTCTGCGGACAAAATGCGCCGGTTTCCATTTTCGTTCTTTACATCAGCCAATAGATCCGCCATTGCAGAAATTTGTTTTTTTACCCGGCCAATGTAAATTTTTAGCAGATAGTTTACAAAATTCGGAGTGATATATAAAAATATGATGAATACCAACATTGCAAAAGGCGAGATTGATGAATGGAACGGACAATAAGAAAGGGGGATCCTGTATGGTTAGAGAAATAGCGAAAAATGATTTAGATGGTTTATTGAGATTGTATATGCAGTTACATAATAATCCCATGCCGGAAAAGACCGCTGAACTATTGCGGATTTGGGATAGCATTTTTCAGGATAAAAACCATCATGTGATTGTTGCTGAGGAAAATGGGAAAATCATATCTTCCTGTGTCTGTGTTATTATTCCCAATCTCACGCACAACCAGCAGCCGTATGCTTTTATTGAAAATGTGATAACTGATGAAAAGTTCAGAAAAAGAGGACTGGCAACGCAGTGCTTAGATTACGCAAAAGAAATCGCCATAAAAGAAAACTGTTATAAAATAATGCTGCTCACAGGCTCTAAGAAAAAAAGCACATTGGATTTTTACAGAAAGGCAGGGTACAACAGTGACGATAAAACAGCATTTATTCAATGGATATAGTGTGACAAAGGCAGACGCTTATAAAAATTGATTTCTGTGCAAATCTGATTTCCTCTATAGCCCTGTCCCCTAAAATGTGATATACTGGAAAAAATATAGTCGGAATAATACCGAAAAAATAATATAGGAGGAATAAAATCATGAGCTATCAGGAAGAGTTCAATTTTTGGCTGAATGATGCGTATTTTGATGAGGATACGAAGAACGAGCTTTTGGCCATTAGAAATGACGAGAAAGAAATCGAAGACCGTTTCTATAAAGAATTGGAATTCGGCACAGGTGGCCTGCGGGGCGTGATCGGGGCGGGAACGAACCGTATGAACATCTACACCGTGCGTAAAGCGACACAGGGGCTTGCCAATTATATTTTAAAGCAGGGCGGCAAGGAAAAAGGTGTTGCGATCGCTTATGACTCCAGAAGAAAATCGCCGGAATTTGCAGATGAAGCAGCTCTTTGCTTGGCGGCAAACGGTATTAAGGCATATGTATTCGATGCGCTGCGCCCGACGCCGGAACTGTCCTTCGCATTGAGAAAGCTGGGATGTATTTCCGGTATCGTTATTACGGCCAGCCATAATCCGCCGGAATATAACGGCTATAAGGCGTATTGGGAAGACGGCGCGCAGGTAACGGCACCGAAGGACAAAGAAATTATTACGGAAGTAAAAAATGTTACCGATTACCATGAAGTGAAGACGATGGATAAGGAGGAGGCTATAAAAGCCGGACTTTATCAGGTGATCGGGGCGGAAATAGACGACGCTTACATGGAAGAACTGAAAAAGCAGATTATTCATCCCGAGATTATTAAAGAAATGGCCGATGATATTAAGATCGTTTATTCTCCGTTCCACGGGACAGGTAATGTGCCGGTAAGGCGCATTTTGTCCGAATTAGGGTTTAAACACGTATATGTGGTGCCGGAACAGGAGCTGCCGGATCCTGACTTTACGACCCTGGATTATCCGAACCCGGAAGATCCGAAAGCATTTACGCTGGCTTTGAAATTGGCGAAAGAGAAAAATGCGGATATCGTTCTGGCTACTGACCCGGATGCAGACAGGCTCGGTATTTATGCCCTGGATACCAAGAGCGGCGAATATGTTTCCTTTACTGGCAATATGTCGGGTATGCTGATCGCGGAATATATTTTAAGGGAACGGACGGCAGTAGGCGCTATGCCGGAGAATCCTGCGCTGGTGACGACGATCGTAACGACCAATATGGCGAAGGCAATTTCGGATGATTATCATGTAAAATGCATCGAAGTATTGACGGGCTTTAAGTATATTGGGGAACAGATCAAGTGGTTTGAGCAGAGCGGTTCCAATCATTATGTATTCGGTCTGGAAGAGAGCTACGGCTGTCTTGCGGGAACCCACGCGAGGGATAAGGATGCCGTGGTAGCGGTTATGTGCTTATGCGAAATGGCCGCATGGTGCAAGAAGCATGGGAAGACCGTATGGGATCAGATGCTGGATCTGTATGAAAAATACGGTTACTTTAAGGAAACCCAATATGCGATTACATTGAAGGGAATCGAAGGTTCCAGGCAGATAGCAGCCATTATGGATAAACTGCGCAACGATCCGCCGAAGGAGTTTGGTGATTGGAAGGTTCTGGAATTCAGGGATTATGACAGAAACCGGATCTTAAATATGGAAAGCGGCGAAGAGAGGGAGACCGGTCTTCCACAGTCTAACGTACTCTATTTTGACTTGACGGATGATTCCTGGTGCTGCGCCCGCCCTTCTGGAACGGAGCCGAAGCTGAAGTTCTATATGGGAGTAAAAGGAAACAGTCTGGAGGATGCCCAGGAAAAAGTGGAAAAACTGACAGAAGCTTTGAAAGCGCATATTTGATGTTTTTTAAATAAATGAAAGGAAAATGCCTCAAAATATGGATGTTATGGTCCGTATTTTTGAGGCATTTTTGTTTTCGTAGTGCAGAGCTTTAAAAATATGGTATACTATGAGAAAAATGACAGGCAAATAAAACAGGGGGTACATCATGTGTACGAAATCTGAATTGAAAATAGTCCTTCAGGAAGTAGAAAATGCTTCAAAGCAATTATATGGGGATAAACTGAATAAAATTATTCTTTATGGATCCTATGCGCGCGGAGACAATACGGAGGAATCAGATATAGACATTATGATTATTCTGGATGGCGATATAGATGATGTAAAAAAGATGCGAAGCCTGACTGCCGAAATGGCAAGTAATATTTCGATTGAGCAAGAAGTGTTCCTTTCTATTGTATTGAGAGATAAAAAACATTTCGAAGATAGTCTTGATTTTCTCCCATTTTACCAGAATATAGAAAGAGAGGGGATAACTGTTTATGGATGAACGAAGGAAGGATTTATGTTATTATCGTCTGGAAAAGCCGGAAGATGCCTGGAATCTGCCAGGATGCTAGTGCAATTAGGGGATTATGATAGCGCAGCAAATCGATCATATTATTCGGTCTTCCATTGTATTCGAAGTTTATTGGCACTGGAAGGCGTGGATTTTTCAAAACATTCTGGTGTAATGGGATATTTTCAGAGGAATTATGTGAAAACAGGAATATTCGGCAAGGAATATTCTAAAATTTTAACGGAAGCGTTTGAAATTAGAAGCGAATCTGATTATGATGATTATTATGTGATATCGAAAAAAGAAGTAGAAGAACAGATAGAAAATGCACAGTTTTTTCGAAATGGGGTCAAAAGTTATATAGATTGCCTCCTTACAGAGAAAAATAGAATGAAAAAATAACGAAAAAGGGAATGATAACGATGGGAATATTCCGAATATTCAAGATAGGAAACCTCCGCAAAACCTATTACTATTTCAAAAAGAACGGTCTGAAAAACGTTTTTTATGCGGCCGCTGAAAGAATACTGGATCAAAATGGAAAAGAATACCTCTACGAAGCGCCTTCGGAGGAAGCGCTGGCCCGGCAAAGGGAGGAGGCGGGGAAATACTCCTGTTTGTTCAGCATCCTTGTTCCGGCCTATGAGACGAAAGCGGAATATTTACGGGAAATGATCGAGTCGGTGCTGAACCAGAGCTACCCGGGATTTGAGCTGATTCTGGCAGATGCGAGCGAGACGGGCGCAGTACGGAAGGTGGCGGAGGAATATACGGATAAAAGGATACGATATGTTCCGCTGGCAGAAAATAAGGGGATTGCAGAAAATACGAATGCGGCGCTTGCCCTGGCGCATGGGGATTATGTCGGCTTGCTGGATCACGATGATATATTGACGAAGGACGCCCTGTTTGAGATGGCGGGGGCGATCCGCGAAAGAAGTGAAAAGGGAGGGGCTGCCTGGCTGCTTTATTCGGATGAAGATAAGGGGAACGGGGATATGACGGAATTTTATGAACCCCATTGGAAACCGGGGCTGAACCGGGATCTGCTTTTTTCTAATAATTATATCTGCCATTTTCTTGTAATGAAAAGGGAGTTGATGCAGCGGCTGAAACTGAGGAAGGGGTATGACGGCGCCCAGGATTATGATTTGGTATTGCGTGCCGTGGGCGAACTGGTCTATGAGGAAAGAAGGGGGCGGGAAGCGGTCGTCCATGTGCCGAAGGTGCTGTATCATTGGCGCTGTCACAGGGATTCCACGGCGGAAAATCCTGGAAGCAAGGAATATGCTTATGAGGCCGGAAAAAGGGCTTTGGAAGATTTTATGAGGCAGAGGGGATGGAAAGGAAACGTATTCCATACCCGCCATTTGGGATTTTACCGAATCGAATATGAGAACCATATTTTTGCCCAGCGCAAGGATGTGGGCGTGGTCGGCGGAAAGCTGCTGGACAAAAGAGGACGTGTGATGGGCGGTATCTATAACGCCGGAGGCAGATGCCCTTATGCGGGGATCCCTCGGAATTTCAGCGGTTATATGCACAGGGCTTCGCTTTGCCAGGAGGCATATGCCGTGGATTTGCGGTGCATGAGAGTGAGGAAAGAGCTTTGGGGGATTTTTGAAGATGTGTTCGGCATTCCTTACAAAGAGACCAATAAGAACGGGTACAGACAGTTTTGTTACAGCGGGAAAAACCTGATAGACGAAGAGGCGGCGGATGTGCATCAATGTATGGAATTTGGCCGGCGCGTGCGCAAGGCGGGATATACGGTAGTATGGACGCCGGATTGGGAATGGCGGGAAAAACAGGCAGAAAGTGAAAGCAATGATTGCCTCCGCAGAGGGAGAGAAAGAGTGTTATGAAAAAAGCGGCGGATGTCACGGTAGTCATACCGAATTATAATGGAATCAACTATGTGGACGCTTGCCTGGGATCGCTTTATGAAGGCAGTCTGGTTCCTGAAGTGATTATAGTGGATAATGGTTCTTCGGATGGAAGCGCGGATCTGGCGGAAAAAAAATATCCGATGTGCAAAGTGGTGCGCTTTAGGGAAAATAAAGGGTTCTGCCGGGCGGTGAACGAAGGAATACGCCGCGCGGATACGGAATATGTGATCCTTTTGAATAACGACACGACCGTGGATAAAGAATTTGTCTTCCGTTTGCGGAAGGCTGTCCGGGGGAGGGAAGACGCTTTTTCCGTAGGGGCTAAGATGCTTTCCATGCAGGAACCGGAGATTATCGATGATGCCGGGGATCTCTACTGCGCCCTTGGCTGGGCGTATGCCCGGGGAAAAGGAAAGAACAGGGAAAACTTTTCAAGGCCGGCGGAAATTTTTGCCGCTTGTGCGGGTGCGGCCATATACAGGAAAAGCGTGTTTGATACTATTGGCTATTTTGATGAAAACCATTTTGCTTATCTGGAAGATATTGATATCGGTTACCGGGCAAAAATATCGGGTTTTCATAATTATTTTGAACCGGATGCCGTTGTTTACCATGCGGGAAGCGCGGTCAGCGGTTCCAGGTATAACGAGTTTAAAGTAAAATTATCTTCGAAGAACAGCATATATTTGGTCTATAAAAACATGCCGGTGCTTCAGATCTGCCTGAACTCGCTTTTTTTGTTGGCAGGCATTTTGATTAAACTGGTGTTTTTCGTAAAAAAAGGATTGGGAAGAACCTATCTTCGGGGAATCGGAGAGGGGATCGGACTGTGTTTTTCGCGGGAAGGCAGAAGACGGAAAGTGCGTTTTCGGACGGAATGCCTGGGAAATTATGTAAGAATACAGATGGAATTGTGGATGAATATAGCAAGAAGACTAAAATAAGAAGGATTTTTATGGAAAATTAAGTTGTACTTTCCCGGATAATATTGTAAAATATTTATCAATATAGGGAATTTGGTGAAATTATGATAAAAGACAACCAAAAATATTTTAATAGGCTGCACCTGCTGATCGATGCGGTTGTTATCGCGATTTCCTATTTGCTGGCATGGCTGATCAAATTTGCGACGCCGCTTTCAGATACGGAACCGGGCGTGACTGCATTGTCCGTTGAGACATATTTCAGTGCGCTTTATTTTATTGTTCCCGGATATGTCCTGCTGTACTATGTATTCAATATGTATACACCGAAGCGGGCGACCAGAAGGAAATATGAAATTGCGGGAATTATCAAGGCAAATACGGTGGGTACCATGCTGTTCATGGTAGTACTGTATGCCTTTAAGATCGAACATTTTTCCCGTCTGCTGGTCGGGCTTTTTTATATCATGAATATTGTATTGGCTACTTTTTCAAAGACAATGATAAGGAATGTCCTGCAATATTTTCGTAAAAAGGGGTATAATTTAAAGTATGTATTGTTAGTGGGATATTCCAGGGCAGCGGAGGAATATATTACCAGAATCAATGCTAATCCGCAATGGGGATATGTGGTAAGAGGGATATTGGATGACAGGGTGCCGAGCGGCACATTGTACAAAGGCATTAAGGTGCTGGGCAAGATCGAAAATCTCCTGTACATCCTGCCGGAAAATAAACTGGATGAGATTGCCGTTACTCTGGCGCTGGAAGATTATAACCGTTTGGAGCGCATCGTGGATCTATGCGAAAAATCCGGCGTCCATACGAAGTTTATCCCGGATTATAACAGTATCGTGCCAAGCAGACCGTATACCGAAGATCTGATGGGACTGCCGGTCATTAATATACGATATGTGCCGCTGACAAACACGTTGAACTGGATTGCGAAGCGGGCGATTGATGTGGTAGGTTCGCTTGTGGGGCTGATCATTGCGTCGCCGGTTATGCTGATAGCCGCTGTTTTTGTGAAGACTTCCAGCCCGGGACCGATTATTTTTAAACAGGAAAGAGTCGGGCTGCATAATAAGCCGTTTTATATGTACAAGTTCCGCACGATGGAGATGCAGAAGCCTTCCCAGGAGAAGAAGGCTTGGACGGTGAAGGGCGACCCCCGGGTGACCAAGGTGGGTAAAATACTGAGGAAGACCAGCCTGGACGAGCTTCCGCAGCTTTTTAATATTCTTGCCGGGGAGATGAGCCTGGTGGGGCCGAGGCCGGAACGGCCGCTTTTTGTGGAAAAGTTCAAGGAAGAGGTTCCGCGCTATATGATCAAACACCAGGTGCGTCCGGGGCTGACGGGCTGGGCGCAGATTAACGGATACCGGGGAGATACCTCTATCCGAAAACGGATTGAATATGATATATTTTATATAGAAAACTGGACGATGAGCCTTGATTTTAAGATCATGTTCCTGACGATTTTTAAGGGGTTTATCAACAAAAACGCATATTAAGAGATACCATAGGATAATGGCAGAAAGATAAGGGAGATTGAAAATGGCTGAAAATTCAAAAAAGAAGAAAAAGGGAAGCGCAAAGTCTTCAAAGAGTGGTCAGAGCAAAAAAGCGTCTGCCAGGGAGAGAGAGAAAAAGAAAAGAGGAAAAATCATTCTCTTTATTGTGGAAATTTTTGTCCTTTTGATCATGGCAGCTGTGCTTTATGCCGTGCTGAAGGTGGAAAAGGTCGGTAAAGTGGAACTGAACGAGGAAAAACTTGTGATCAACGAGGAGGTCAAGGAAAGGGCGGAAACGACCAAAATGAAGGGGTACCGCAATATTGCTTTGTTCGGCGTGGATTCCACGACAGGAGCGCTGGCAAAAAATACCAGGAGCGATACGATCATGATCGCGTCAATTAACCTGGACACGGGTGAATGCAAGCTTGTTTCCGTATACCGTGACACTTATTTGAACCTGAGCAACGATACTTACAACAAATGTAATGCGGCATATATGAAGGGCGGGCCGGAAATGGCGATCAATATGCTGAATATGAATCTGGATATGAATATCACGGATTTCATTACGGTAGGATTTGCAGGGCTTGCGGACACGATTGATGCTCTGGGCGGTGTTATGATCGATGTGGATGAGGCGGAAATCAACCATTTGAACAGTTATCAGTTTACGATGGCCGAAGATCTCAAGCGCCCTTATAAAGAAGTGACGAGTACGGGATACCAGCAGCTGACCGGGCTGCAGGCGACGGCATACTGTCGTATCCGCTATACGGCAGGAGACGATTTCAAGCGTACGGAGCGCCAGAGAGAAGTGCTTATGGCGATGGCGGATAAGGCGAAGACGGCATCTGCGGCAACATTAAACCAGATTGCCACCGATGTGTTCAACGAAATATATACCTCCCTGGATCTGACAGAGATTGTGGAACTTCTCGGGAGCGTTAATGACTATAAGATCGTGGATCAGGCGGGATTCCCTTATGAAGAATACCGGACGACAGGGACGATCGGTTCTAAAGGAAGCTGCGTAATACCGGTGGATCTGAAGGAAAGCGTGGAATGGCTGCATAAATTCCTTTTCGATGAGGACTATACGGCTTCTTCCGAAGTCCAGTCATACAGCGATAAAATTAAGAGCGATACGAGTCCTTATTTGAAATAGTATATTTTTCAAAAGTATGCTTTTGCAAATAGCGTGGGAAGGAATAAGAGGAACCTGACAGGTTCCTTTTATTCGTCCCGAGGCAGCATTTGATTCCGTAAGTTGGCCCGGAGAGTGCGGAAATGTTTGAGCTGAGTTCATGAGGTTGTGATGAGAAAGATAGATATTATTATACCGGTTTACAAACCGGATCAAAAGTTCCTGGCGTTGGTCGATAAACTGGAACACCAGACGGTGGCGGTCAATAAGATCATTATTATGAATACGGAAAGACAGTATTTTGACAGGCTGGTGAAAGGAACTTCTTTTTTTGAAAAATACCGGAATGTCTGTGTGATAAATCTGAAGAAGGAAGACTTCGACCATGGATTGACGAGGAGACAGGGAGTGGAACAATCCGATGCGCAGGTATTCGTTATGATGACGATGGACGCTATGCCTGTGGATGAAGATCTGGTGGAAAAGCTGACGGCTCCTTTGGAAAGGGAGGATGTGGCGGTTTCTTACGGCAGACAGATGGCGGGAAAGAACAGCGGGGAAATCGAACGTTATACGAGAAAATTTAATTATCCCGGAAAGGGGTGTGAAAAATCGGCAAAGGATGTGGAAAAACTGGGAATAAAAGCTTTTTTCTGCTCTAATGTATGCGCCGCATACCGACGGGATATTTATGACAGGCTGGGAGGGTTTGTCAGCCGCACGATTTTTAATGAGGATATGATTTATGCTGCCGGAGCCATAAAGGCGGGATATAAGATCGTTTATGCGGCGGATGCCAAAGTGGTGCATTGCCATAATTATACTTATCGGCAGCAGTTTCGCCGTAATTTTGACTTAGGAGTTTCCCAAGCGGATCATCCGGAAGTCTTCGCGGCGGTTTCCTCCGAGGGGGAGGGGGCGGCCCTGATCAGAAAGACGACGGTACACCTGTGGAAAAGCGGGAAAAAAAGGCTGATTCCGGGACTATACATAAGCAGCTGCTTTAAATACGCGGGATATCTGCTTGGAAAACATTACAAAGGGCTGCCAAAATGTCTGGTGCTGAAATGTACGATGAGTGAAGAATATTGGAAGCAGAAATAGGAAGGAAAAAAGTGACGCGGGAACGGAAAAAAGGAAATCACAAAAAACGCATATTTCTATCACAAAAAGGACACATTTCGAAAATATACTATATTTAAATTCAGGAAAGGAAAGAGGTAGTTGTTATGTATGGAAACCATTATCCGAATGATGATACTTTTGGGCAGAAGTATGATAATAAAAATATAGTGGACGGCACGGCAAGAGAAGCGGCAGCGGGCAATTTCAGCGGGCAGGGTTCCCCGGAATATTCCTCTTATTCTTCGGGCGGCCAGGACGCTTCCGCAAACCAGGGAAGCGGAGGAAACGAAAACTATGGCAGTTATAAAATCGGGCAGAATACTTATGGAAGCGGCAGCAGTACTTATGAAAACGAAAGGAACATGTATGGAAACTCCGGGAATTCATATAACAATGGTTATTTGATGAAGCGGAAGCCGCCGGAGAACGAGAAAAAAGCAAAGGGAGCGAAAGGGAGCTATTTGCGGAAGGCTTTGGCAGCGGTAAGTTTTGGGGTGTTGTTCGGAGTTTTTGCGGCTTTTGGATTTTATGCCGTAGGAACTGCGATGGGAATGAACGGGGACGGCAGCCGGAAAGAAGATGTTGTGTCGGATGCATCAGGGGAAGCAATACCGGAAGAAAAGGGAACGGAAAACGCAACGGCGGATATCGGTGAGCTTACGGTGAAAACGGCCGATGCGGAAGGCAAAGCGATCGTGATGGATGTCAGCGATGTAGCTGCGGAAGTTATGCCGGCTATCGTTTCGATCAACAATACTTATACCCAGACAATGTCCTACTTCGGACAGACGCTTCAAAGCGAATCCACGGCGGCGGGCTCCGGGATCATTGTCGGGGAAAACGATGAAGAGCTGCTTATCGTTTCCAATTATCATGTGATAGAAAATGCGGATAAATTGATTGTACAGTTTGTGGACGGGACAGAGGCGGAAGCCCAGATGAAGGGTTCGGATCCTGACATGGATCTGGCGGTGGTAGCCGTATCCATGAAGGATGTGGGCGCGGTGACGCGGGAAGCGATCACGGTAGCCGCCCTGGGAGATTCGGACAGCCTGACAGTGGGCGAACCGGCGATCGCTATTGGCAATGCCCTGGGATATGGACAGTCGGTAACGCTGGGGGTTATCAGCGCTTTGGATAGAGTGATTGATTTGTCAACGCCATTGGGATATAGGCAGGAGAGCGAGGACGGCGCGACCTTCATTCAGACAGATGCCGCGATCAATCCGGGGAATTCCGGCGGTGCGCTTTTGAATATCAAAGGGGAAGTAATAGGCATTAATTCCAATAAGATCGGAGGCGATGCCGTGGAAGGCATGGGATATGCCATTCCCATATCGGCGGCAAAACCGATTATCGAAAATCTGATGCTGAAGGAAACAAGGGCGAAAGTATCTGAGGAAAATAAAGGCTATCTCGGAATATCCCCCCGCACCGTGGCGGAAGAGATGGCGGAAATTTATGGAATGCCGAAAGGCGTATATGTGGCCCAGGTATACGAAGGGACAGGAGCCGAGGCTGCGGGCATTAAGAAAGGAAACGTAATTACGGAATTTGACGGCAATAAAATAAGCAGTGCCGAAGACCTGCTGCGGGTTATGGAATATTATAAGGTAGGAGAGACCGTAGAAGTGACGCTGATGCAGGGAAGCCCTGACGGATGGGAAAGCAAGGCAGTGACGGTGACGCTTGGGGAGAAATTTGAGTGACGGCATTTGAGACAGCCGGACATTGTATTTCAATAATAGAATAAATAGAAACTAAGGCTTGATAAACAAAGTGGGCGCGGAAGAACGTTGGTATAATGATGTTTTTCCGCGCTAATTATTGATTTTGGTACGAACTGTAAGGGAGGCTGTAAAACAGCATAAGTAAAGTTATGCTCATAATTATTTAGAAAATGTTCACTTGTGTATCAATATATCATGCTTTATAATGGATATCAGGACAGAAAATCGATGGATATTAAGAAAAAAGACATGGGATGAGGAAAGGCAAGGGCTGTTAGAATGAACCATTTTGACAATAAAGACGACGAATTTGAAATCCGGGATGAAGAACTGGATATGAAGGATACGGAAATCAACGAGGACGATTACGAAGACGATGAGGAAGGCGGGGAAAAAGCGGAGCTGGAGAAAAAATCCCCGGAAGATAAGAAGAAAAATGCTGCGGACGGAAAAGAAAGCGAATATGAGGATGTCTGCTTTATCTGCCGCCGGCCGGAGAGCAAGGCGGGAAAGATGTTTAAGCTTCCCAATAATATATCGGTCTGCAACGATTGCATGCATAAGACAATGGATACGGTGAGCCAGTTCGATTATCAGGGAATGCTTGGCAATACTAACTGGAATGATGAGATAGAAAAATGGAGCAAAGGGAAAGGTTTTCCCAATATCAGTTTTGTAAATCTGGCGGATTTGCAGGGAGACGGAGGAATACCTAACAAACAGCGGTTGAAAAAGAAAAAGGCAAAAAAGAAAGAAGAGCCGGTTCTGAATATTAAAGACATTCCTGCGCCTCATAAAATAAAGGCACAGCTGGACGAATACGTGGTGGGTCAGGAGAAGGCGAAAAAGATCATTTCCGTGGCTGTCTACAATCATTATAAGCGGGTAGCAACGGGAACGATGGATGAAATTGAGATCGAAAAGTCCAATATATTGATGATTGGCCCTACGGGAAGCGGTAAGACCTATCTGGTAAGGACGTTGGCAAAGCTTCTGGATGTGCCTCTGGCCATTGCGGATGCTACTTCGCTGACGGAAGCCGGGTATATTGGCGACGATATCGAGAGCGTGTTATCCAAACTTCTTGCGGCGGCGGAAAACGATGTGGATCGGGCGGAAAGGGGCATTGTTTTTATCGATGAAATCGATAAGATTGCCAAGAAACGGAATACCAATTCCCGGGATGTGAGCGGGGAATCCGTACAGCAGGGCATGCTGAAGCTGCTGGAAGGAGCGGAAATAGAAGTTCCGGTAGGGGCGAACAGTAAAAATGCCATGGTTCCGCTGACGACGATCAATACAAAGAATATTTTGTTTATCTGTGGGGGAGCATTTCCTGATCTGGAGGAAATTATCAAACAGCGCTTGAACAAAGGAACCTCCATCGGATACGGAGCCCAGTTGAAGGATAAATACGATAAAGAAAAGAATATTCTAAACAGGGTGGCGGTAGAGGATATCCGCAAATTCGGTATGATTCCTGAGTTTTTAGGGCGTATGCCGATTATCTGTACGCTGGAAGGTTTGACAAAAGAAATGCTGGTAAAGATTTTGAAAGAACCCAAAAATGCGATTTTAAAGCAATACCAGAAATTATTGGAGCTGGATGAGGTAAAGCTTTTGTTCGATGAGGGAGCCCTGGAAGCGATCGCAGAAAAAGCGATGGAGAAAGATACGGGAGCGAGGGCTCTGCGTGCTATTATCGAAGAGTTTATGCTGGATATTATGTATGAAATACCGAAGGACGATAATATCGGGCAGGTGACGATTACGAGAGAATATATCGAAAAAACAGGAGGCCCGGTGGTCGATATCCGCGGCAACCGCATGGAATTGCCGGATCATCTTCAATAGACCGGCGCGCAGCAGCAGGAAGCTTTTGGTGCGGTAAGCTGATGTGCAGCCTGGCAGTGTCCGGTATTCTTGGAAAGAGAGCGTTGATTCGATAAATAGTGGATACTAAAAAAGGGGCTGTCGGTTAATGCCGATTTTGGCCCCTGATTCCTAAGAAAAAGAGAATCCCATGAAATTCAGGCTTTTCCAAATCCTGACATTCCGTGGGATTCCTTCTTTTCTTTTCGCTGAACTTATTTTAGGGCGCAATACCCCCTTGACCTTATTTTTTTCAGGTATCCTTTTCCCTAAGCTGTTTTCTGCTCTGTTTTTCCCTCGTATTTTTCTATTTCCTGATGAAGGAACCGGTGATATTTATTGATATTCCGACCGATCGCGTACAGCATAAACTCTTTATATACTTTTTCGCAGCTACGATAATTAAAACGCCGGAACCCTTCGTTTTCCTTGATGTCTCCAAAGTGCCCTTCTGTCTGGATGGATCTGATCTGGCGCTTCAGGATTCCTTTCTCACTCTGGATGTTTGCCTGGGATTCCTCCTTCAGTTCTTCCCAACGCTCATTGATCTTCATGATTTTGTTCCGGTCTGCATTCTTTTCTGCATTGTATTTATACAGGCAGCGGGACTTATGTTCACACCCGCTACAGTCTGCACACCCATATACTTCGAATGTCTGGGTATATCCTTCCTGCTCTTTGGTTTCTGTCCGGATATGGCGCAGCTGCCTCCCATCATGACAGACATAGTAATGCTCATCCTCAAAGATCCGGTATGTCATGTTATAATACTTGCCGATGTCCTCCGTATAAGCACGTGTCTTTCTTTTTTCATGATCCTGAAGTTTGATATAGCTGGCAATCTGATGCTCTTTCAGGTATAGCAGGTTCTTTTCGCTGCAATAACCGCTGTCAGCAGTCACTTCTTCCAGCACTTCACCAAAAGCCATCCGATGCTTCTCCATTACCGGGATCAGTGTATTGTAATCGGTGCGGTCATTGCTTACATAGCCGTGGATAATGAAATAGTTCTCTACTGCGATCTGGACATTATATGCCGGTTTTAGCTGGCCATTGAGCATATGGTCTTCTTTCATCCGCATAAAGGTCGCTTCCAGGTCCGTTTTGGAATAGCTGTTGCGCTCTTTCCCCATGATCTCAAAGCATTCCTTATATCCCATCAAGCGTTTCCCGCATTCTTCCAGTTCTTCATAAAGCTGCTGGATCTGTGGTTTCCTTTGTCCTTTTCCATAAACAAACCCGATATTTTCTCTCTCAGCGATCCGGATAAGATCTTTCTGGAGCTTTAAAATTTCCAGCGGGGAACAATGATCGATCTCTATGACTGTATTATTAGACAGTTTCTTGTGTTTTGTCAGTTTCCGTTTCCGGTTTTCTGCGATCACACGTCTGACTTTTTCCATGCCCTCTATGACAAACATCCGGGCATCCCCAAGATCGTATTTCGGTCCATATCCGTTTTCCTGTAAAAACGTATTATACTTTGTATAAAGAGCATCTATGGTATCCAGCAGGCCGGCCAGATGATAATTGATGCTTCCACGCCAGACAAAGGTATACCGGTTGGCATTGGCTTCTATTTTTGTTCCATCTATAAAAAGCTCTTTGAGCGTGACCAGACCTTCTTTTTCCAGACGGCGCAGGAACTGGTAGTTGAGTCCATCCAGCACTTGTGCAGTCAGTTTTTTCCCTTTAAAATCATAAAAAGCATCCCTCTTTGGTTTCTGTCCCCTGGTCAGCCAGATGAAAGCCAGATCCCTTTCACATAACTCCACGATACGGTCAACAGCCCTCACCCCACGCATGTTTGCATAGGTAACAACAGCATACATCATAATCGGGTTGTACCCTGTTCTGCCCTTATCCGAATAACAGGCCAGCAGGCCTGAGAAGTCCAATTCCTCCATCACTTTTTTAAGGGTATAGACGGGATCATCGTCAGGTAAACACAATTCGAAAAAGCTGAAGTTAATTTTCTGTTGCCCGAATTCAAAAAAATCGTTATAATAATCTTGCTTAAACATAGTTACATTATAACATGTAACGGAGAGAAAGATGGTTGTCGTTAGCCATCTTTTTTTCTGTTTTTAAGATTCAGGGACAGGTGTAACTTTCACAAGTCGCACCTGCCCCTGTTTTGCTTAGGGCTATCTATTTCCCGACAGCCCCCTTTTTCATGGCAATATTAATCATAAATAGATTCCGCGCTCCACTCGAGAAATGTGCCGGTGGTTGCATCGATTTCAAACTCATATTCGGTAGTATTGTAGATGATTTTGCCTTCGTATATCAGTCTGCCGTCATCATAGTCCTGGTTGATCCTGATGTTGGATTCGCCGGCTCCCGGAACTTTGGCCAAAGCAGAAGATTTGGCAGTTTCCAGGCTGACGGAAGCGGCGGAAGACTGTGCATTATCCGCAGAGGGCAGGTAGACGCTTTCGATATCGTGGTCATAGCCGAGGATCTCACCGGTGGAAGCGTCGATTTCGTAGTCATATTCTTTGCTGCCGGAGTAAAATTCGGTATCATATTCCCATCTGCCGTCATCGTTTTCCAGTTTTACCTGGGAATAGGCAACATTTTCTAATGCTACTCCCGCATGTTCTAAAGCGATCTGCAATGCTTTTTCTTCTCCGATAAGGGATGCTTGCGAACTATTACCTGCCGGCTGAATTTGCGGTTCCTGAACTGTAGGAGCTGCAGAAGCTGCGGAAGTTGCGGAAGCTGCGGAGGCACTATTATCTGTCAGCTGAACTTGTGGTTCCTGGGCTGCCTGAGCCGCCGGGGCGTTAGCGCCTGCAGGCTGGTCTTGCGCGGCTGCGTCCGTAGATGGCTGTGAGATCTGGATCGTGCCGTCGGGAAGAATGGTGACGGGTACCTGTGTGCCATCGGGAAGCGTTCCCATTGTCTGTATGGGAGGCGTTGCCTGTACCTGTGTGCTATCCTGGGCAGAGGCCGCTTCCTGTGCCGCTTCCGGTTGGGCAGATTTGGCTTCTGCTGCGGAACCGCAGGCCGTAAATGTAAAGGCCAGACCTAATATTGCCGTAAGTATATAAGTTCTTTTCATTTTCTTATTTTTCATTGTAAACTCTCCTCCTGATCATTGAAAAACCCTTTTTGTTTGTTTCGATAAACTTATCATATAGTGCCAAGATTAAGGGAAGATGAAAAAGTAAAAGAAAATTTACTTCCCTGTCCCTGGGTGCTTTCTGCGGATATGGTTCCGCCATGGGCTTTGGCGATCCATTGTACCATAGGGAGGCCAAGGCCGGAGCTGCCGCTTGCATCGGAGGTTCTTGCGGGATCTGCCTGATAAAACCGCTTCCAGATGAGGGGAAGCTGTTCGGCTGAGATGCCGATCCCATCGTCAGCTACCGATCCGGTGATAGTATTCCCTTCGGAAGCCAGCGTGAGATGCACATGGCCGTTTTCCTTGCCATAACGGATACTGTTGGAAATAAGATTGATAAAAAAACGCATCATCATCGTCTCGTCGGCCCGCATGAGGACATGGGGGGAAATATCGGTCTGAATGGTAATGTTTTTTTGATCCGCGATGATCTGCTGTTCCTGGGCAATGATTTCGAGGAGTTCGCTCAGGTTAATCGTTTCCAGATGAAGGTTTTGGTTTCCGCTGTCCGCTCTGGACAAGGTAAGGAGCTGGGAAATCAGGGCGGTCATTTTGCGTGCCTGATTCATAATCGTATGCAGACAGCTTTTTAATTCTTCAGGAGATTCCTGACCGGAAAGCGCATATTCGCACTGGGCGAGGATGACGGATGTGGGAGTGCGCAGTTCATGGGAGACGTCGGAAGTAAACTGTTTTTCGTTTTCAAAGGAAGTCTCCAGTTTATCCATCATATGGTCAAAGGTGTGGGCCAGCCGGTGCGCTTCATCCTGGCCGCCTTCCAGATGAATGCGCCTGGAGAGATTTTTGCCAAGGCTGATTTCTTCGGCCGCTTCGGTAACGGACCGGAGAGGAGCCAGAGCCTTTCGTATGAGAAAATAGCCGCTCACGGCGATACATAATACGAAAAATGGAAAGAAAATTAGTGCCAGTCGAATCATGGTTATAAGGGCTCTGTCGGTTCGAAGCTGTGAGGTGATGCCCCTTACCCAGAGTGTTCCATAGCCCTCCACAGGCATTTTGTAGTCATAGATATACCATTGGGTGTAGAAATCATAATCCTGCTGCAATTCGTCCATGACCAGAGTAGGCGTTCCCGAGTAGTAAGCCGGGAGCTGGCCATACAGATAGTTGCCGTAACGGTCGTATACCGACAGGTATATGCCGTTTTCCGTGCCGAGCCTCAGGAAATCGTCGTCGAATTCCAACATTCCGTCCTCAAAATCGATTTCCCGAAAGCTTCGGACTACCGTATTTTTCAATCTTGTATTCGCACCGGACAGGATCCGTGTATTGCTGACAGAAAACAGGATCCAGAGCATGACTATGACGAGAAGGGCCATAAGCACTGTATACCAGAGTGTAATTTTTGCTTTTATGGACAGGTGTTTCATGGGTTTATCTCCTTGAGTACATATCCGGTTCCTCTGACGGTATGAATGAGTTTGGGGGTGTAGGAATCATCAATTTTTTTGCGCAGATAGCGGATATATACATCGATCACGTTGGAACCTCCTTCATAATCATAGTTCCAGATATGTTGTTCGATTTTTTCCCTTGTGAGAACGATGCCCTGATTCCTTACCATGTATTCCAGAATAGAGAATTCTTTGGAAGAAAGGGCGATGGCAGTGCTGTCTCTGAAAACCGTGCGGGCGTTCAAATCCACTGTCAGGTTGGCTGCCCGGAGAACATTCTCCGCGTTGCCGGTATTTCGGCGCAGCAGAACGCGGATGCGGGCCAGAAGTTCGTCAAAAGAGAAGGGTTTTACGAGATAGTCGTCCGCACCTGCATCCAGTCCCTGCACTCTGTCGGAGACAGCGTCTTTTGCAGTCAGGAAAAGGACGGGAGTTGAACTGCCGGAAGCCCGGAATTTTTTTAAAACGCTGATACCGTCCAGCTTTGGCATCATAATATCCAGAATCACAGCATCGTATTCCGCTCCCGCCAGATAGTCCAAAGCTTCTTCTCCGTCAAAGCAGGAGTCCACGCTGTATCCGTTTTTGGTCAATGTTTTGGTAATCACATTGTTTAATGATTTTTCGTCTTCTGCAATTAATATACGCATATCATACAAACCTCCCTTTTATAAGTATACACGGATTAGATGAAAAAAACATTAAAATTGCTGTAAAGACCAGGGAAATCAATTTTTATAAACGCCGTGGCGGAGGGAAGCTAAAGGAAGCAAAAGCAGCCGGGAAAGGGGCGGACGGAGGGCCGGTTTTCAGCTGGAGCTTCCAATCAGATTTCACTAATGAAATGGGTAACATGATAAAACCGAACGAGTCGGAAGCAACGGCATCCATGCCTTATGCTTCCTGAAACCGCCGTCCTGGCGATTTCACTCTGATTATCGACCATTTCATAAGTGAAATTACTGATTGTATGCAACAGCAGAAAACCGGCTCTCCGTCCGCCCCTTTCCCGGCTGCTTTTGCTTCCTTTAGCTTCCCTCCGTCACGGCGTTTATGAAAATTGATCTTTCCATGCAAAGACAAACTGCTTCGTTTTTCTTAACGTTATGGAAGAAGGGGTCATACAATAGAAGAAAAGTGTAAAGAGTGGAAATATGGCGTGCAGAGAGCAGATATTGTCCGAAGATTTTGGAGAAGCATTGATTGACTTTATGCTGGTTGGGGATGAACTGGACGGCATGGATTACTGCGTGGAAATGATTGATGAGGAGTTTGCGGTACTGTATTTCAGGCGTTCCGTCCAGATGCCGGTCAGCGTGAGCAAATATACTTATAATTCGATTCCGAAGTTATATGGTCTGATGCAGGAGGCCGTGGGCCCGGCGGGCGAATACGATCCGGTGAATCTGATAAGATCGGGAATTGCTGAAGTGCAAAGGCCGCCCCTTTCTTTGACTGGAAAAGGCGTGGTTATAGGATTTATATGCACTGGAATTCGTTATAATTTAGATGTTTTTAAGAGGGAAGACGGCACATCGAGAATATTATCTATCTGGGATCAGACGATACAGGAAGGGACTCCGCCGGATGGATTTTCTTTTGGAACGGAGTATACCAATGAACAGATCAACGAGGCGATCAGAAGCGCTGATCCGTTGTCGGTGGTTCCGTCTACGGATACGGACGGCCATGGAACGGCCATGGCCAGCGTGGCGGCGGGGAGCAATACGGGGTTTGGTGTGAATTTTTTAGGCGCTGCGCCGGATGCGGATATCGTGGTGGTGAAATGCAAGGAAGCGAAGCAATATTTGAGGGATTACTATTTGATACCGGACGGCGTGCCGGCTTATTGCGATGCGAATATCGGAATGGCATTGAAATACCTGGATCGCTTTACGGAAGTGAGCGAAAGGCCGGTGGTCATATGTATCGGTATGGGGACAAACTGGGGAGACCATGCCGGCAATTCCGTGCTGGCAAGATATTTGGACAGGATCGCCAGAAAGAGGAACCGTGTAGTCGTGGCGGGCGGCGGAAACGAGGGCAATGCGGGACACCATTTCCAAAGGCTTTTTCCAATGGAAGGCGCTGCGGTGATGCAGACGGCGGAAATTCGCGTGGGGGATGAAGAGCCGGGTTTTGTCATGGAACTATGGGGGACCGTTCCGAATACGATGAGCGTGTCGATTCATTCTCCGGGAGGGGAAGTCATACCATACATTGACTTCAGGAGCAGGGAAACGAGGAATTTCAGTTTTATTTATGAAAAAACGAGGATTGCCGTAGATCATATTTTAGTAGAACAGGGCGGCGGCGATGAACTGGTGGTATTTAGGGTCGTACAGCCGACTGCAGGGGTATGGACTTTTCAAATAGAAATGCGGGGAAGTATTGGCTATGGCTATATCAATATGTGGCTGCCGATTACCCAGTTTTTAAAAACCGACGTCTATTTCCTGAGTTCTACGCCGTATGTGACATTGACGGAGCCGTCCCTGGCAGATAATGTGATCACGGTATCCGCCTATGATGCGGGCAATAATAGTTTTTATATCGATTCCGGCAGGGGATTTGCCAGAGGCGGGGGGCTGAAACCGGATATTGCCGCACCGGGGGTCAATGTTTCGACGGCGCTGGGAGCGCGTACCGGTTCCTGTATGGCCGCCGCTATTACGGCGGGAGGAGCGGCACAGTTTATGCAGTGGGCGGTGATCGAAGAAAATGATGTGCTGGCTCAGAGCATGGAAGTGAAGGCATACTTTGTGCGGGGAGCGGCGCGCAGCGAGGATATTGTATATCCGAACCGCTCCTGGGGGTTCGGGAGGCTGGATCTTGCGGGTACTTTCCGGGTGCTGGCGGAGGGATGAAAAAAATATCGGTGAGAAGCGGCTCCATGGCTGGCAGCAGACATTTTTGCTTATAGATTATTGAATACGATCGTTTCCTTCTCCAGCCCTTCCACGACTTCCTGGTTGACGCCCATGCGTTGTGCGATATCCTCCATATCGCCCGCAAGGTTTCTGGTATTGTCAGCGACGCCGGTAATGCCGATAGCGCTTTCATCGATAGCTTTTGTGATGGCGCAGATGGAGTCCGCGATTCCGGACATGGAATTTTCCAAGCGTTTGGTTTGCTCGTGGAATTCATCCATAGTCTGGCGTATGTAAGCGGCGTCTTCCTTGTACTGGCTGCCGGACTGTACGAATGACTGGAATTCCGTGAGGACGGACCGGTTCATATAGTCGATCAGGTATTGGGCATTTTCAGAGAGATTGGATACGGCGGCAATGACCACATCGTTAATCTCCTGGATGCGGTTGGCGGTCTCCTGGCTGGAATGCGCAAGATCGCGAACTTCGCTGGCGACTACGGCGAAGCCCCTGCCCGCTTCCCCGGCGTTAGCGGCTTCTACGGAAGCGTTAAGAGCGATCAGCCTGGTTTGCTGGGAGATGGCGAGAATCTCTCCGGTGAGCGTTTTGATCTGGTTGACGCTTTTGCTTTTTTCGATAGCGTCGTTAAGGGAGCGGAGGATTTCCGCAGCCTTGGCGCTGGTGACTTCCGCGTTGGTTTGGGCGGACTGCTGCATGGCGTCTGCGCGGGCGTTCATGTGGACGGTGTACTCCGTGATAGCGCCGCATTCTTCTGTAATATTCTTGACATCCAGACGGACGCTTCCCGTATTATCGTTGATCAGGGCCGCATTGCCCGCCACTTCCTGAATGGATGCCGACAGCTGTTCGGCGAGGGAGGAGAGGCCGGCAGCGCTTCCTTTGGATGCTTGCGTTCTTTTTAATACTTCCTTTGTCATATGGTGGATGCGCCCGGAACTTTCCTGGATGGTGTTCAGGATATTCTTGATGGGAGTCACAACATAATTCGTAATCAGCTTCAAATCCGTAAATACCAGCAAAGTACAGATGATAACCGCCGTAATGCCGGCAGCCAGGGATATGAGATATACGGTGGAGAGCCGGTTTCTGGCTTCGGAAGTCTGGTCGCTGATAGAAGAGGTCAGGGAATCAATATCGTTTTCCATGGCGTCGGCATATAAGGCCACGTCGCCGTTAGCGAGGGCATAGGCGTCCTGCGTCTTGTGGCTGGCGCTGGCGCAGACCAGGTGGACAAGCGCGTGCTTGAAAGAGGCATAGTCTGCCAGGAGGGCATCGTATTTTGCCTGATCTTCGGAAACCACATGGGTTTGGTATTCCGCCAGCATATCGTCCAGAAGGGCTTCCTTTTCCTTGATCTGCTGGACGAGGGAGATCATAGTTTCGTAATCTGTGGCGACGATGTGGCTTAAGGCCATTTTATGTATGTCCATGGAGGACTGGCAGATTTCCGCCAGCCGGCTTTTGCCGTCCATATAATTATCGGCGATATTGGAGGCATTTGCGTTCACGTTATGTATACTGATGATGGAAAGAATGTTTGACAAAAGGGCTACAATGCCGAGAAGGGCAATCGGTATAATCAGACGATGTTTTAAACTGATATTTTTCATCATAACGAGTACTCCTTTGATGTCTGGTATTGATATTGGGGGGCATTATGGCGCGATAATCCCATCTACCATAATGTCAAGCTGTTCCTGGAGATTTTTTCCTTTCATATTTCCGGCCAGGATATCGGCGGTAAACGTGGTGACAGGTTCCCAGAAATTGCCGCCGATGCGTTGGAGGCAGGAAAATTCAGACTGTTCCAACAATGCGGCGATGGCGGGGGAACTTTGTACTTCTGCAGAAGCGGCGGCTTGGATATTGGAAGGCCCTTGGCCGCGGAGCTGGAAACGGAGTGCCTGGTTTTCTTCGCTTGCGATCCACTCCGCAAGTTTTGCGGCCCACTGCGGATGGCTGGAATAGGCGTTTACTCCGATCAATTTATAGCCGGAAAAAGAAGCCATCTGGACTTGCTGTCCGGCACATGTGTAAGAGGGAAGTTTTGCCGCTCCGAAACCGCTGCCCCATGCTTCTTCCACGGCGACAGCATTCCATACGCCGTTGACTCCTGCGATGATCGTGCCGTTTTTCACGCCTTCCAGAAAACCGGCGTCGTCCGTGCTGATAAAGCCGGGATGTTCCGCCATAGCCAGCATGGCCCGCGCCACGTCAGTTCCCTTAATATCCCCTTCGGTACTGTTCCAGGTACAGTAGTTGGTGATCCCGTCGTCGTTCAGGCCGACAGTGAGCCCGGTATTGCCGAAGAGGGAGTATACATACCATCCGGAGGACCATTCCATCGAAACTTTTTTCTCTTGTTCCGCTGCGATATCAAGCATCCGGTCCAGGGATGTAATATCTTTTTCGGAAAAATATTGTTTATTATAATAAAGAAAATACCCGTTGTCTGCGGTGAGAGGCAGGGCGTACAGGGTATCGTCCACGGATGCTGCAAGGACAGCTTCCGGCAGATTCGATGCGCGGATCGTTTCCGCGTTATCTATCGGCTCCAGAGCGCCGGCGGCCACAAGCGTATACAGCTGATCATCGGCGAAGGCGAATACATCCGCGCCGTTTTCCAGATCCGCCATCAGGGCGTCGGTGCAATGGCTTTCGCTCTGCGGCATGTAAGTTATGGCAAAGTTCGCCTGGTTTTGGTATTCTTCCTGGAATCCGTCGATAATCTGGCGGAGCAGTTCTTCATCTTCCTCCGCGCCCCAGACAGTCAGATTGACCGTATCAGAATCAGGGTTACGCTCCGCTTCCTGCTCGTTGTCTGTGGTTGAAAATACAGGATCAGAGTCTTTGCTTTGGCATCCGGACAATAATACGGCCAATAAAAGGGCCGGAAACAATATGCTGATTTTTCTTTTCATGACGTTCTCCATTGATCGTAATATTTCTGGAATTATCATAGCATTTTAGGAAAAAATTTGCAATATGGATGAGAGGGGGGAGGTAGAAATTCATATGGCTGTTTGAGGGGGAGGAACCGGGAGGGCGGAATCGGCAGCAGGAGGAGAAGGGCGGCAGGAGGAAGGAGACGGTCAGGGGCGAACGGTTCGGGATAGTTTCGCGTGCCGGCTTCGGGAAATGAATTTTCTAAATATTCCGGCGAAGTGGTGGCGGCCGGACGCAACCGCCCGCGATTCGCCATCCGGGCTCATTGCGGGCTTTTGGTGACATCCGTGTCACCAAATTGCTGTTTTTTGGACGGAATATTAAGAAAATTTCATTTTCCTCCGCAAAGCAGCGCGAAACTATCCCGAACCGTTCGCCCCTGACCGTCTCCTTCCTCCTGCCACCCTTCTCCTCCTGCTGCCGATTCCGCCCTCCCGGTTCCTCCCCCTCCTTCTTCCCCGCCATGATTTCAGAGAAGTTGTAGTCTGCAAATAGAAAGTCAAGCGGAAATTAGAGAACTCTTGAAAATTTTATACAGGTTGAAAAATAAGTATGAAAATATCAAAATGCCAGTGTGTGATTTTGAAAAATTCAAAATCAGGGATTGACAGAACAGAAGAAGTGGGTTTTCACCGTATATCTTGCTGCGGCTTGCTCGTTTCTTTTTTTACTGCCAGAATATCATACAGATATTTCCTGCCATTTTCAGCATGGTTAATCAAAAGACGGGCATGAAAGATATTGTATCTGACAAGCACATTTTCGTCATAGACCGGGAGGGCAAAACGGACATCATGGCGACTGGTTTATAGTATCTCCCGGTGTGTTCCATACAGGCTTTCGTTTCCCTGTCAAGCCCCCGTATCAGATCGATCAGGTCATTGATAGCGGACTGTGTGTGAGTGATGTCGCGGGGAGGCATGATGACAACATCACCGGCTCTGCGGATGGTGACAGTGCTCTTGCCCTTGGAAACATCAATACCAACAGCGTTCATAGCAGATACTCCTTTAAGATGTATTAGCAATGGTCAATACCAGATTTACTCGTTGCCCGTTCAATCCACTGGGTATCACACGAATGCCTTAAGGTTCAACCTGCGTAAAACGTGCTGAGAATGAGGGCTGGTTGGCTGACTTTTCTACGGACGTAAAGTTCCAGGAGGATTTTTATGTCTGCAACGAAGGGGAGATATGACAAGTTTTTTTAAGTCATATCGTATTAGATCCCCTAACAGGAAAATATATTACGGCGAAAGCGGTTGAATGGCTGGCCGGTGATGGATTATAATAAGAAAAAAGCTGTATACATAAATCAAAGAAAATAACAAAGATAAAGGGGACAGGGGATTATGGCAGAACGTTCTCAGGGGTTGGAAAGCACCGCGCTATGGCGGGCATATCGGGAAAAAATGTCTTCGGATGAAGAAAGAATGGCATGGGTGAAAAAAGTGTATGAGGAGGCCGTGGCGTATTTAGGCGATGTGCGGCAGGACTTTAAAAACTATACGCTGCATGACGGAATCCATGTAAGAAATGTTCTGGATGCTATGGGCGGTCTGCTCGGGGACTGGATCGGAAAGCTGTCGGCAGGGGAAATAGAACTGCTCATTCTGGCCGCTTGTCTGCATGACCTTGGGATGGTGTATACGGATGAGGAGCGGGAGTCTGCTTTTTCCAGGGAAAGAGCCCGTCAGGAATTTCTGCGGGAATATGCCCCGGAACTATTAGGATGCGCGTCGGAAGAATGGCCGGAGGATAAGAGGCAGTGGTATCTCCGCACGCTGCATCCCTTTCGCATATCGGAGGTTTTGCAAAATGAAGGATGGATGGAATTAATGGACAGCTGGCCGGTACGGGCGGTTCCGAAAAGGTGCGTGCTGGCGGTCTGTCAGGCTCATGGAGAGGGGCCGAAGGAGCTTCGTATAAACAGGGAACTGGAATATCTGGCGGCCAGCGATGCTGATCCGTTATTCTGCGCGTTGCTGCTGCGTCTGGCCGATCTGCTGGACTTCGACGATACCCGTGCGCCGAGAGTGCTTTACAGTTATGCCGCATATAATGAAAAGAGCCGTGAAGAATGGAAAAAACATCAGTCTTCGGCAGGTTTTTCTTATCCGCCGGTTCCTGCCGGAGAAGAGCTGCCTTATAAGGCCCGCTGCAAAAACCCGGAGATAGAACATGCGGTCAGACATTTTCTGGATTGGGTGGATGAGGAACTCTATCAGTGTGCCGGGCTGCAGAGGTATTGCAGGGCGGGATGGCGGCAGGAATTTCCATTTCCGCGGGCAGTATGCCGCGGGGAGATCGAGTCGGACGGGTATCTGGGCGGCGATTTTAGCCTTACGATGGATCAGGAACAGATATTGCATCTCCTGATGGGAGAAAACCTGTATGATGACCGGGATGTTTTCGTGAGGGAACTGCTGCAGAATGCGATTGATGCCACGCTGCTGCGGGGGGAGATGGATGCTTCCTTTGTGCCGGAGGAGTCGCATATCGATTGCTGGGAGTGGAGCGATAAGGAGGGAAAGCTTTGGTTTCGTATCGATGATTATGGAACCGGGATGACTCTTGGAATGTTGCAGCGTTATTTTTTAAAGGTGGGCAATTCCTACTACACTTCGCAGGAGTTAAAAAGGGATTTGCGGGATCACGGGCGGATGGAGGAGTTTTACGGAATCAGCTGCTTTGGGATCGGTTTTTTATCCTGTTTTTTGTGCGGGGATTTTGTGGAAGTTTCCACGTTGTATTTCGACCCGGAAAAAAACCGCCGCGAGGAAATGCCGGAAGGGCATGCGCGGGGGACGGACTATGGCATACGGCTGCAGGTGACGGGGTTAAAAGGATATTATACGATCAGGAGCCAGGCAGAAAATCATGGGACAGGAGGAAACCTTCCAAGGCCGGATTTTTTTGGAGAAGAAGGACAAGACTGTTCGGAGTGGCGCGGATACAGGGGAAAACCGGGTACATCTATCGCGATCCGGCTGGATCCGGGAAAGCTGGGGGCTTTGAACTTGCGCGAAACGGTGAGTAAATATCTTTGCGGAGCCAGGATGCCCGTATATTATAATAAGAAAAGGGTGGGCAGGACTTACAGGGAAGCGATGAAAATCGCCCATGACCTTGCGGGAGAGAGGGTTTATGAGCTGGATCAGAGAACGAAGAAGAAATTTGATGATTGTTTTCCTGCTGTCAGGGGGAATTATCCCAAGCTGGTGCAGACGGTAATACCGCTGGATACGGAAGAACTACAAGTCCTGCCTGGTTTTTCGGGCGTGCTGGCGAAGCATGAGGTGTGTTTTGAAAGGAAATTATATTGGGAAGAGGGAGGGAAGAATTATACAGTGGGGGGTGAGATTTACTGTCCGGGGGAAAAATCGAAGTGCATATTCCAATGCTGGCTAAGGCAAGAGGAAATTAGCAAGGCAGAGAATATGGATAGCTATGTAAGAGTTGGACGAGACGATATAAAAACAAGAAGCTTTTGGGTTGAATTAGGTGAGTTGAAATATGAGAATTTGGAGGGGATTTGGGATACTATTTTTGGCAATCATTATATTGTCGGGGGTGTTATCTATCAGGGTATTGTAATGGACAGAACACTATATGATCATCTTGATATCGGGAATTGTAAATTGTTTTTACTCGAAGGAAAGTGGAAACCGACAGTGAAGGCCAGCCGTTCTAAGATAGTAAAGCTGCCGTTGGATCTTCTTGTGGGAATTAGGGGGATTTTGGATAAATATGTGATGCCGGATAACGCAGAATTCTTATTTGAATTGGCAGATTGGAACCTTATAACTTTATCCGGGTGGCGGGAGGTGCAAAATTCTACGGTAGGGCAATGGATGATGCAGAATCAGAAAGACTGCGCGAAAGGAATTATAAGAGAATACCAGGAATATGCAGGAAGGAAAGAAGACAAATATAAGATGGCATTATTGGTGTATATGAGTGGTATGCATCAAATGATGTACAAATATGCAATGGTATATTTACAAGATCATTATGATATGACAATAAATTATGAAAAGGGACAGATCATTATGTTTCATAAAAAGAAAGAGGAAGAAGACAAGGGAAAGTATGATATTTTTCCTCCTATGATGTTTTGCAGGGCAGCCAGTGACCAAAGCAGGAAATATATGTGCCATGCTTTCCGGTTCTTCCGAAGGGGAATTACAGAGGATCATCCCATGACAGCCTGGCTGTTGGAAAATTCGGCCTTGCTGAATCGGTATTTCCAGCGGCAGTTCCGGCAAATGGTGGAATGTCTTTGTTTGAAAGATGCGGATGATATTATCCAGGAGTACCATGTGATTCGCGAACAGTTATGCGCCCTGTCAAACTGTCATGGCCTGGATGTGAAATCTATGCCGGTGATCGGTTGGGAGGATTTCTGGGAGGATTTCTGGGAGGAAGAAGGGGAAGAATGGGATGTGTAAAGAAAAACAGGGAGGTGGAAGCATGATTTACCTATGTATGGCAGCGGCTGTTTTCGTTGGCGATCTCTTCATAAAAAACCACATGGAACGTTCCCTGGCGGACGGAAAAGAAAGAAAACGGTGCAAAGGTCTGCTCCGCTTCCGCCTTCACCATAACGAGGGGGCAGTTTTAAACGCGGGGCAGAAAAGAAGGCCCATGGTGGCGGCGCTGTCGGTATTTTTGACGGTCATAGTGGCAGCGGCCTTTATCCTGTCTTTGGGACAGGGGAACAGGATGTTGAAAACGGGTCTTTCCCTGTTGCTGGGAGGGGGATTCAGCAATACGTATGACAGGCTCAGAAGAAAATATGTGGTAGATTATTTCAGCTTTGGATTCGGTGGGAAACGGTTCTCGCGGATCGTGTTTAACCTGTCGGATTTCGGGATTATCATAGGGGCGATGATGGCGGCGCTGGCAGGAACCAGGCCATAAATATTATTGCTTTTTCTTCCGAAGATCGGTGAGCGCAAAGCTCATGTCGAGAAGGGGAAAAATACGATCCTTCTCTACGGTTCCGTCCAGAAGGATCGAGATCCAATGCCCTTTGTGCATATGGTAGGCGGGAAGAAAACCGTTTTGTGTGCGTAGCGCGCCGTTCATATCGGGATCGCATTTGACGTTCAGGATATCAACGACATCAACATCAACTGCTGCATCGACAGTATGATTGGCGCTGCTGCTGGTGTCGTTATTTTCCGTAAGGCCGAGTCTGCTTTTCGGCACGTCCATGATAATGCCGTACCATTTGTTATTGCCGGAATGGCGAAGGACGGCGCAGTTCGGCGAATCTTTCCACAGATATTCCGGCTCTGTGCCATATTCGGCAAAAGCATAGTCTAATATTTCCTGGCGCATGGATGCATGGTTGTTCATTGTCTTCTCCATTTTTAATTTTCAATCTTTTCTCATTTTTATATAGTTTTTATATAGCAGAGTCCGACGTCCATATGGCAAAGGAGCTTATGAACGGATAAGTGTTCCTACGCTGCCTTTCAGGGCTTCTTTGACGCAGTCCAGGGAAGTGATCAATACGCTGCCTTGCGGGCAGACATTCAAATAAGCGATGGCGGCATCTATTTTAGGGAGCATGTTGCCTTCGCCGAATTGCTTTTCTTCCCGGTAAGCCATGGCTTCGGAGACCGTCAGAGAACGAAGTTCTTCCTGCTGGTCGGAACCAAAATTTTTGTATACGCAAGGAACGCTGGTGAGGATGATCAGCTGATCCGCTTTCAAGTCTCCGGCCAGCTTTCCGGCAATAGAATCTTTTTCGATGACGGCGGAAGCGCCTTGTAATGCATGTTTTTGTTCGATCACGGGAATACCGCCGCCGCCGCATGCGATGACGACCTGTCCGGCGTCGGCGAGGAGGCGGATCGCTTCGATTTCCACGATATCTATGGGCTTCGGAGCGGCGACCGCGCGACGGAAGCCTTTGCCCGGCTCTTCTATGACGTAATTTCCTTTTTTGATTTCTGTTTCCGCATCATCCCTGGACATATAGCGCCCGATAATCTTGGTAGGCTCGTAAAACGCTTCATCGTAGGGGTCTACCGTTACTTGGGTCAGGACGGTGCTGACCGTCCGTGAAATCCCGCGGCTTAAAAGTTCTGACCGCAGGGAATTCTGAATATCATAGCCCACATATCCCTGGCTCATGGCAGAACAGACGCACATGGGGGCCGGGGTATAGTCGATATAGACACGGCGCAGTTCGGTCATGGCCTTATGGATCATGCTTACCTGAGGTCCGTTGCTATGGGTGATGGTAAGCTGGTAACCGGCCTCCACCAGATCGGCGAGGGCTCTGGCAGTGATTTGTACGGCATCCCTCTGCTCCAATGTAGTATAGCCTAAGGCTTGGTGGCCGAGGGAGACGACGACTCTTTTTTTCATAATTTGTGTATATATATTTTGATACATAGCATCACCTGTTGTATTTTCAATTTTAGTAAGGGAGGAAACATTCCCCGATTCCTTTGACATCCATTCTAGCATACAGGCGTGGATTTTTCTACCGGTTTTGCAATTATCCAGCGGAAATCAATTTTTATCATCGCCATGGCGGCAGAAGGCCTAAGGGGAGTGCGGCGGCTGGGAAAGGGCTGCGGGGGAGCCGATTTTCCGCTGGAGCTTCCGATCAGATTTCACTAATGAAATGGATATATGCCATCCAGCCGAACGAGCCGGGAGCAACGGACATCCTGTCCTACGCTCCCAGAAACCGCCCTCCCTGGCGATTTCACTCTGGTTATTGGCCATTTCATAAGTGAAATAACTGATCGTACGCAACAGCAGAAAACCGGCTCCCCCGCAGCCCTTTCCCAGCCGCCGCACTCCCCTTAGGCCTTCTGCCGCCATGGCGATGATAAAAATTGACTTCCGTGACCGCATAAGATAAGTATTGACATATCCCCCCCATAGTGCTAATATTTAATTCATAAAATTCCTAGAGAAATACTATGAATTAAAAGAGGAGAATGAAAATGGCGAATATTAAGAAAAATGCAACGGAACTGATCGGCGGGACGCCTCTGATGGAGGTCGGTAATTTTTCCGAATCGGAAGGGGTGAATCAGGCGCGGATTTTGGCGAAACTGGAATATTTGAATCCGGCGGGGAGCGTGAAAGACAGAGTAGCGCTTGCCATGATCGAAGATGCGGAACAAAAGGGCATCCTGAAAAAAGGAGCTACTATTATCGAACCCACTTCCGGGAATACGGGGATCGGGCTCGCTTCCGTGGCGGCCGCCAGAGGATACCGGACGATACTGACTCTGCCGGATACGATGAGCGTGGAGAGGAGAAACCTTCTGAAAGCTTATGGGGCGGAACTTGTACTGACCGAAGGAGCGAAGGGAATGACAGGGGCCATTGAGAAAGCGGAGGAATTAAAAGAAGATATCCCTGGCGCGGTGATTCTGGGGCAGTTTGATAATCCGGCCAATCCGAAGGCTCATGAGGCATACACCGGGCCGGAAATATGGGAGGACACGGACGGAAAAATAGATATTTTTGTGGCAGGGGTAGGAACCGGAGGAACGATTACCGGAGTTGGAAAGTTCCTGAAATTAAAAAATCCAAGGATAAAGATAGTGGCGGTAGAACCGGATGCATCTCCGGTGCTTTCCGGGGGAAAGGCCGGAGGGCATAAGATCCAGGGGATCGGCGCGGGATTTGTTCCTTCCGTATTAAATACCGCCGTTTATGACGAAGTGATCCGCATAAAAAATGAGGATGCTTTTGCGGCGGGAAGAAAGCTGGCGGTGAGGGAAGGAATTCTTGTCGGTATTTCCTCAGGAGCGGCGCTGGCGGCGGCAGTACAGTTGGCGAAAAGAGAAGAAAATGCAGGGAAGACAATCGTAGCCCTGTTGCCGGATTCCGGCGACCGGTATCTTTCTACGGAAATGTTCCATTCCCGCGAGCAGTAAAATGAGTGCCGGTCTTGCAGAAAAATATCTGATTCCGTACAGATGATAGCAATATAACGTAACCGGCAAAGCCCGGAACGGGAAACATTGCCTTGCAGAAATTGTCAGTCTGTGATATGATACGTAGCGCGAAGAGAATTTCTAAAGGGCGGAAGAATGGGGATGCGGTTATGGAAAGGATCATACAGATTAAGGATGTCAGCAAGACATTTGTTGGTAAAGAAAATACGGTAGAAGCGTTAAGAGGGATCGATCTAGATATCCATAAGGGAGAAATTTATGGAATCATCGGTATGAGCGGGGCAGGAAAAAGTACGCTTGTGCGTTGTCTGAATTTTCTGGAAAAGCCTACCAGGGGGACTGTGCTGGTGGAAGGGAAAGATCTGGCGGCGCTGAAAGAAAAGGAACTGCGCCAGATGCGTACACAGATCGCGATGATCTTCCAGCATTTTAATCTGTTGATGCAGCGCACGGTATTGGATAATATTTGTTTTCCGCTGGAGATTGTAGGACAGAAGAAAAAAGAGGCCAGAGGAAGAGCGGAAGAACTGCTGAAAATCGTGGGGCTGTCGGAAAAGGCAAAGGCTTATCCGGCGCAGCTTTCCGGCGGGCAGAAGCAGAGGGTAGCGATCGCAAGAGCGCTTGCGACCAATCCGAAAATATTGCTTTGCGACGAAGCGACCAGCGCATTAGATCCTACGACGACAAAGTCCATTCTGGCGCTTTTAAAAGAAATCAACGAAAGATATGGGATCACGATTGTTATTATTACCCATGAAATGGCGGTAGTACAGGAAATATGCACCCACGTGGCGATTATCGACGGCGGGGCTCTGGCTGAGACCGGCACGGTGGAGGAAGTATTTGCAAGGCCGAAAACGGCGGCGGCCAAGAGGCTTGTGTTCCAGAATGGCGGCAATTATCAGGAAATGAAAGGAAAGCGCTGCATCCGCATCGTGTTTAAGGAAAATTCTTCTTTTGAACCCGTGATTGCCAATATGGTGCTGGAATGTAAAACGCCGGCTAATATCCTGCTTGCGGATACGAAAGATATCGGAGGAGTGGCACATGGACAGATGATTTTGCAGCTCCCGGAAGACGAGGTCGTAGCGGGGAAAATGATAAGTTATTTGAAAGAGAGAAAGTTGGAAGTGGAGGAGCTGGATAATTATGTGGGATAGCGCAACGATTATGATGCTGGCGAAGGAAACCGGGACAACTTTATATATGACGCTGACGTCAACTCTTTTTGCATATGTGATCGGGCTTCCGCTGGGAATCCTTCTGGTGATTACGGCAAGGGACGGGCTGAGGCCGAATGCGGTAGTCTATAAAATACTGGATGTGGTTGTCAATGTGACGAGATCGATACCGTTTCTGATATTACTGATGCTGTTGATTCCGTTTACCCGGTTTGTGGTAGGAAAGAGTTATGGGGCTACGGCGACAATCGTACCTCTTACCATAGCGGCAGCGCCGTTTATCGCGCGGCTGGTGGAGTCCTCTCTTTTGGAGGTGGACAGGGGCGTGGTTGAGGCAGCGCAGAGCATGGGAGCGGGAACGGGAACCATCGTCTGGAAAGTACTTCTGGCGGAAGCCAGGACTTCCCTGATCGTAGGGGCGACGATCGCTCTCGGAACGATATTGGGATATTCCGCCATGGCCGGAGCAGTGGGCGGCGGAGGACTGGGTGATGTGGCGATCCGTTACGGATATTACCGTTACCAGGCAGATATTATGATCGTTACCGTGGTTCTGCTTGTGATACTCGTACAGATCCTGCAGCTGGTCGGAACCAGGCTTTCGAAAAAGCTGGATAAGCGGATTACGAATTGATAGGAATCGAAAAGGGCATGTTCCTTTTGATTATATAAATAAGAGGAGGAAAAAATTATGAAAAAAAGGATTGTTTCGGTAGCAGTTGCAGCGGTTCTTGCAGCAGGAGTATTGGCTGGCTGCGGTTCCAAGGGCGGAGACGGGGGGACGATTACGGTTGCCGCTACGGAAGTGCCGCATTCGGAAATATTGGAGGCTGCAAAACCGATTCTGGCTGAGAAAGGCTGGGATTTGCAGGTAACGGTATTTAACGATTACGTACAGCCGAACGAAGTGGTGGAAGCGGGCGATTTTGACTGCAATTATTTTCAGCATACCCCTTATCTCGACAGCTTCAATGCGGAAAAGGGCACGCATCTCGTGAACGTGGGCGAGATACATTATGAACCGCTTGGCATCTACGGCGGTACAGAATCGGATCTTGCGAATATTTCGGACGGAGCGACGATCGCTGTTCCCAACGACACGACCAACGAAGCGAGGGCGCTTCTTCTGTTGCAGGACAATGGCGTCATTACCTTGAAAGAAGGCGCAGGAATGGAAGCAACGAAAAACGATATCGCTGAAAATCCCCACAATGTGGAGATCATAGAATTGGAAGCGGCACAGGTGGCGAGGGTAATTGATGAAACTTCCTTTGTCGTGCTGAACGGTAATTATGCATTACAGGCCGGCCTGAACGCGCAGACGGACGCCCTGGCGTATGAGACTTCGGATTCCGAAGCGGCTAAGACCTATGTAAATGTAATTGTAGTGAAGGAAGGCAATGAAGAAAACGAAGGGGTAAAAGCCTTGGTAGAGGTATTAAAATCGGATGAGATCAGCAAGTTCATCAATGATAAGTATCAGGGTTCCGTAGTGCCGTTTAAATAAACGGGAGTTTTTGGAAAGCAACAGAGAATTTGAGGGTGTGTAAAAGGCAGTGCCGCTTGGCATGTTTTTGTAGCACCCTCATTTGAGTAAGGAGCTGTGAATGAAATATATTTTTTTGGATATCGATGGGACGCTGTTTGACCATAAAAAGTATGCCGTCCCCGAAAGCGCACGCCGTGCGGTGGAACTGGCGCGCCGTGCCGGGCATAAGGTGTTTATCTGCACGGGGCGTTCATGCTGTCTGCTGGACCATGTGGAGGAAATTGCCGTTGACGGGATCATTGCTGCGGCCGGAGCCTATGCGGAAACAGAGGGAAAGATCATCTACGAAGACAACATACCGGAGGACGAGCTGAAGCTGGTTTTGGAATTCGGAAGAAGCAAAGGGGTCTCTTATATTCTGGAAGGAAAAGAAGGGATCTATATGCATTCGGAGATCAGGGACTATTACTTTGAAGGGGAGGGAAAAGAAACTTCCGGACATGAATTCTTCCAGCAGAAGGCGGTACACGGGATGGAGGCATACGACCCGGAACGGGAAGTGATTTACAAATTTTGCCTTTACAGCCTGGAAGCGGAAGCTTTGCAGGAAGTGGAGAGGAACTTTAAGGATAAATACCAGTTTGTCAGCAGTATGCCGGAAAGAGGGCGGATGCATTCCATAGAAGTGATTT
The DNA here is from genome assembly GCA_000403275.2 of Lachnospiraceae bacterium 28-4. Lineage (GTDB taxonomy): Bacteria > Bacillota > Clostridia > Lachnospirales > Lachnospiraceae > Kineothrix. The sequence continues at coordinate 609,076 of KE159599.1, read as the reverse complement.
CCGTAAAAAATAATAAGGCGGGCGGCATTCGGAAAGTGCTGGAATATTATGGCGGCGGCATGGATGATGCGGTTGCCGTCGGCGACAGCATGAACGATCTGGAAATGATTCAGGAATGCGGCACAGGGATCGTGATGGGGAACGGAAACGAGCGGTTGAAATCCTATGCGGATTATGTGACGGCTAATATCGATGAGGACGGCGTTTACCAGGCGCTGGCGCATTATCAATTACTTGGATAGACAGGAAAGGACAAGAGGTATCGGAATGGAGAGAGAAAAGCTGAGTTCCCGCCTGGGATTTATATTGCTTTCGGCGGGGTGTGCGATCGGAATAGGAAATGTATGGAGGTTTCCTTATGTGGCAGGAAGGTATGGCGGCGGGGCTTTCGTACTTTTTTATCTGTTCTTTCTGGCTATTATGGGGCTGCCCGTAATGACGATGGAGTTTGCGGTGGGGCGTGCCAGCAAGAAGAGCGTTATAAGGAGTTTCCATGAGCTGGAACCGAAGGGAACGAAATGGCATTGGCATGGATATGTAGGGCTGGCGGGCAATTATTGCTTGATGATGTTCTATACGACCGTGGCAGGATGGATGTTATATTATTTTTACCTCATGCTGACAGGACGCTTTACGGGAGCGGATGCCGGGGAGGTAGGGCAGATGTTCGGCAGTATGCTGGCGAAGCCCGGAGTCATGGCAGGATTGATGCTTTTCGTTGTCGTGGTCGGCTTCGGCATTTGCTCTGCCGGGCTTCAAAGCGGCGTGGAACGTATCACCAAAGGAATGATGGCGGCTCTTTTAGGGATCATGGTATTGCTTGCCATACACAGCCTGACGATGGAAGGCGGAGCGGAAGGGCTTGCATTTTACCTGAAACCGGATTTTGGCAGAATGATGGAAGTGGGCATCGGCGAAACGATGGTGGGCGCTATGAACCAGGCGTTTTTTACCCTGAGCCTTGGCATCGGATCCATGGCGATTTTCGGGAGCTACATTGGAAAAGAACACACTCTTTTAAAAGAGTCGGTCAATATTGCGGTATTGGATACTTTTGTCGCTATTGTGGCGGGACTGATCATTTTTCCCGCGTGCTTTTCTTTCGGGATCAATCCTGACAGCGGCCCATCCCTTATTTTTGTGACGCTTCCGAATGTATTTAACAATATGGCGGGAGGGAGGATATGGGGAACCCTGTTCTTCGTATTCATGTCCTTTGCGGCTTTTTCCACGGTGCTTGCCGTATTTGAAAATATTATTTCCTGCGGTATGGATATGTGGGGGCTGAGCCGTAAAAAGTCCTGCCTGATCAATGGGATCCTGCTTGCCGTGCTTTCCCTGCCCTGTGTGCTTGGGTTTAATCTTTGGTCAGGGTTTATGCCTTTTGGGGAAGGAAGCAATATACTGGATCTGGAAGATTTTATTGTCAGCAATCTGCTGCTGCCGCTGGGATCTTTTGTTTATCTGCTGTTCTGCGTGACAAAAAAGGGATGGGGATTTGATAACTATCTGAAAGAAGCGAATACGGGGAACGGATGGAAAGTATCGAAGGCATTGAAAATTTATTTAAAGGTTGTTCTTCCGGCGCTGATATTATTTATTTTTGCGAAAGGCATTATCGATAAGTTCTGAGTCCGGAGTCTGAAGGCTGGGAGAAGGGCATGAAAGGCATGGGTGTTAGATGAAGATTTCCACAAAGGGGCGGTATGCGGTCCGGGTGATGCTGGATCTGGCGGTGCATAATACGGGAGAATATATCAAAGTAAAGAAGATAGCGGAACGGCAGGAGATATCGGAGAAATATCTGGAGCAGATTATTTCGGTTCTGAACAAAGCGGGATATGTGAAAAGCACGAGGGGGGCCCAGGGGGGTTATCGTATTGCCGGAGATCCCGAAGATTATACGGTCGGCATGATACTGCGCCTGACGGAAGGGAATCTTTGTCCGGTGGCGTGCCTGGAGGATGAGGAAAACCAGTGCAAGCGCTGTGACACTTGTGAAACGCTGGCCGTTTGGAGGGAACTGAGCGAGGCAATTAACCGGGTGGTGGACGGCGTTACGATCGGAGAGCTGGCAAGGCGGCAGACGGAGAGGGAAGGAATCATGAATTATTCGATCTGAGAACGGTTCTGCGCCATATGAGTTTTATAAGCAGTTTATGGAAGAAAAAACAATTTTTTGGTTTACTTCTTATCCGTTATGCATTAAACTAAAAGGTAGAATAATATCGCGGTAAGGAGGGTTTACATGACAGAGTTTAGAGGAAAACCGGTGTTTTCCGGGATTGCGATTGGCAAGATTGCAATATTAAAAAAAGACGATCAAAGTGTAAAGAGAACTCATGTAGAGGATACGGCCGGGGAGTTGGCGCGGGTAACGGAGGCGAAGGAAAAGGCTCTTGGACAACTTAAGGCTTTGTATGAAAAAGCGGTGAAGGAAGTCGGGGAATCAGGGGCAATGATCTTTGACGTCCACCAGATGATGCTGGAGGATCAGGATTATCTGGATTCTATCACAAACATGATTGAGACGCAGAATATTAACGCGGAATATGCGGTAGCTGTAACAGGCGATAATTTTGCGAAAATGTTTGCGGAAATGGACGACGATTATATGAAGGCGAGAGCGGCAGACGTAAAGGATATTTCGGAACGGCTGATCCGTGTTTTACAGGGCGGAGACGGGGAAGAGCTGGAGACGGAAGAGGCGACTATCGTGGTTGCGGATGACCTAGCTCCCAGCGAGACCGTGCAGATGGACAAGAGTAAAGTGCTTGCTTTTGTCACCCGATACGGTTCTTCCAATTCCCATACGGCGATCCTGGCGAGGACGATGAATATTCCTGCGCTGATCAGCGTGGATTATAGCTTAGAGATAGATGGCAAGATGGCGGTGGTAGACGGGTTTGAAGGAAAGCTGATCGTCGACCCGGAAGAAGAGATGCTGGAAGCTTACCGGAACAGGTATGAGCAGGAAGTGGAAAAACGGAAACTGCTCCAGGAGCTGAAAGGCAAAGAGAATGTAACGAAGAGCGGGAAGAAAATTAATATTTACGCAAACATTGGAAAGGTTTCCGATGTGGCGAATGTATTACAGAACGACGCCGGCGGTATCGGCCTGTTCAGAAGCGAGTTCCTCTATCTGGAGAAGGATACCTTCCCTACGGAAGAAGAGCAGTATCAGGCATATAAGCAGGTGGCCGAGACGATGGCGGGCAAGAAGGTGATTATCCGTACGCTCGATATCGGGGCGGATAAACAGGCGGATTATTTCGGGCTGGATCATGAGGAAAACCCGGCGATGGGATACCGGGCGATCCGTATTTGCCTGAGCCAGCCGGATATTTTCAAGACCCAGTTGAGGGCGCTGTTCAGGGCGAGTATATTTGGAACGATCTCCATTATGTATCCGATGATCATTTCGGTAAAGGAAGTAAGACAGATCAAGGAGATTGTGGAGGAAGTAAAGAAAGAGCTGAGAGAAGAGGAAATTCCTTTTGCAGACGTAGAGCAGGGCATTATGATAGAGACTCCTGCGGCAGCGATGATCAGCGACCTGCTGGCAAAAGAAGTGGACTTTTTCAGTATAGGAACCAACGATCTGACACAGTATACGCTGGCAATAGACAGGCAGAATGCAAAGCTGGATCCTATTTATGATTCCCATCACGAGGCGATCCTGCGGATGATCAAGATGGTTGTGGACAATGCACATAAGGAAGGTATCTGGGCAGGTATTTGCGGGGAATTGGGAGCGGATACTACGTTGACAGAAGAATTTGTAAAAATGGGCGTGGACGAACTGTCTGTGACACCGACTTTTGTTCTTCCGGTAAGGAAGATCGTACGGGAAATGGAATAAACAGAAAGACAAAGAGTTTGAAATTATGTTATCAGTGCCGGCAACGGCGCTGATAGCATTTTTGGTGTGCGCCTGGCGGCGCATGTTTTTATGTGATAATAGTAAAGGGCAAGGAGAGGAAGCATTATGGCAGGAGATACGACAAAGGATATGACACAGGGATCGCCGATGAAGCTTATTCTCGGCTTTTCCATTCCGCTGCTGTTCGGTTTTTTGTTTCAGCAGTTTTATAATGTGATGGATACGATCATTGTAGGGCGCGTATTGGGTGTGAATGCATTGGCGGGGGTAGGAAGCACAGGGTCATTGAATTTTTTGATTATTGGATTCTGCATGGGCGTATGCAACGGATTTGCAATTCCTTTGGCGCATAAGTTTGGCGCGAAGGATTATTCCGGCATGCGGCGATTTATAGCCAACGGCATGTGGCTGTCCATTCTCTTTTCGGCGGTGATGACCATAGCGACGGCGGTCTTTTGCCGAGAAATGCTGATGGCGATGAAAACGCCGGATGATATTTTTTCCTATGCTTATAGTTATATTTTTATTATTTTCCTGGGTATTCCCGCTACTTATCTTTACAATATGCTTTCCGGGATTATCAGGGCCATGGGGGACAGCAAGACGCCGCTTGTATTTTTGACATTATCGTCATTTTTAAATATCGCCCTGGATCTGGTATGCATTATCAGTCTGCATATGGGCGTGGCGGGCGCAGCGGTGGCGACGGTTGTTTCACAGGCCGTTTCCGGCGTATTTTGTCTGATCTATATGATAAAAAAATTTCCTCTTTTACGGATGGAAAAAGAGGAATGGAAGATAAATATACAATACATGAAGACGCTGTGCGGGATGGGCATTCCGATGGGATTGCAGTATTCCATTACGGCGATCGGCAGCGTGATCCTGCAGGCGGCAGTCAATACACTGGGCGCGGCCGCAGTAGCTTCCGTGACGGCAGCAGGAAAAGTGGGGATGTTTTTTTGCTGCCCGTACGATGCCCTGGGATCTACGATGGCGACCTATGGCGGGCAGAATGTGGGGGCAAAAAAGCCGGAACGGCTCGGACAGGGGATAAAAGCGAGCATGATCATTGCTTCCGTTTATTCGGTTTTCGCGCTGCTCATTGCATATTTATTCGGTGCGGAATTGTCTTCCCTGTTTGTGGATGGGGCCGATGCGCAGCTTTTGGCTGATGCCAGAATGCTTTTGATCATCAATAGTATCTTTTTTATCCCGCTGGCAGTGGTAAACGTGGTGCGTTTTCTGATTCAGGGGATGGGCTTTGGCGTCCTTGCCATTACGGCCGGCGTGTGCGAAATGGTAGCGAGGAGCCTGGCGGGCATGCTGCTGGTGCCGGCTTTCGGGTTCATCGGCGTCTGCTTTGCCAGCCCGTTAGCCTGGATTTTCGCAGACGCGTTTCTGATCCCGGCCTATTTCCATGTACGCAGGAAGCTGGATAGGATATATGATATGAAGGCGGAGTAGTTCTAATTGCCTACGGCAGTTTACGCTAGCAGCAAAGGCTGCTTCGCGAAGAAGTTCTAAGTCTCACGCCAGAGAATGCTCAAAATACGGGCATTCTTCTCGTGGACGATTGGTGCCGCCGGGAGGCGGCATTTTTTATTGAGGTTTGCAGACTTTTCTGTCATAGGTGAGCAGACCGTTCACCTCCTCTTCCACATCGGAGAGCTGGGTATAAACGGCGCCGCAAAGTCCTTTTTCAATCAAAGGCTTTAATTCTGTGTCAAGAAGCAGGCGGTAAGCCCTGGAGAAATCTTCTTTGGTGGAGAATTTTTTATAGCCATAGATACGTTCCACGCTGGAATGGCCTTCGATGCGGCAGGCATAGCCGCCGTATTCGGAGAGGACAAAGGCCCGGTGGTCTTTGACCACATCCAGTTTGCGGAAATAGTTATGAACGCTTTTAAAATCTCCGCCGCCCTGGTCGAACCAGCCGCTTGCCTGGTCAATGGGGCGGGTTTTGTCCTTTTTGCGGATAAGCTTTGTAATGCGGCCGGCATCGAACTGTCCCCAGCCTTCGTTGAAGGGAACCCAAACGGCGATGGAGGGGACATTATATAAATAATCAATCGTATCCAGACATTCTTTGATCCATTCGTTCCGCCCCTTTTTGGAAGAGCGGCCGAAGAGCTTGTAGTTATTGTCTTTTAGATGACCGGAAATATCGGGTATGAGGGTAGGAAGGTAGCAGACGAGGGGAAGGGAATAGCTCGAGCCTCCGCTTACCATGTCCTGCCATACGATGATGCCCAGACGGTCGCAATGGTAATACCAGCGCGCCGCCTCTATCTTAATGTGCTTCCGTATCATATTGAAGCCCAATTCCTTCATGGTACGGATATCGTAAACAAACGCTTGGTCGGAAGGGGCAGTATAAAGGCCGTCCGGCCAGTAGCCTTGGTCCAGCACACCGTGGAGGAAAAGGGGGGAGTGGTTCAGGCAGAAGCGCGGGATGCCTTTTTCATCCGGTTCCACTGTAAAGGAGCGCATGGCAAAATAGCTTTCGACATGGTCGTCCCCGAATTGTATTTTCAACGTGTAAAGGAACGGGTCTTCCGTCGTCCAGGGGCGCGCTTTCGGAATGCGTATGATGGCGGAAAGGCTGTATCCTTCCGGGTTTCTTTTGGCAGCAGATAAAGCAGAGGCCGAAGATTCCTTCTTTTTTGGCGGGACAGGCTCTTTATAAGAGTCGTCGCAGATGCAGTTGCTTTCTTCAAAAACCTGTATTCGGACGGGGGCGGTTCCATGGGTCAGCATTCGGATATGGAGTTCGCCTTTATCGTAGTCGGGGGTCAGATAGAACTTTCGGATATAATTTTTTGGAACCCACTCCATCCATACTGTCTGCCATATGCCGCTCTGGGCAGTGTAAAACATGCCGCCCCGCTTCAGCGTCTGTTTGCCTCTGGAATGGTAAGAAGCATCGCTGGCATCCCGGACGCGTAGAGACAGGGAATTGCAGCCTTCTCTGAGAAAGGGCGTAAGATCCGCTTCAAAAGGAAGATAGCCGCCTGTGTGGGTGCAAACCTTCCGTCCGTTCAGGCAGACCAGGGCGGTCTGATCGACTGCGCCGAAATGGAGGATCAGTTTTTTGGAAGAAAGAGAGGCATAATCTTGGGCGGTAATAAAAATACCTCGCTCATACCATAAGTATTCATCCGGCTGTAACTGCCTTTCTACGCCCGAAAGGATGCTTTCCGGGGAGAATGGAACAAGAATGGTTCCGTCATAAGCCGTCGGCATATCGCCGGATCGGGTGATGGCGTACCGCCAATATCCATTCAGAATGGTGAAGTTATCCCTTTTTAACTGCGGCCGGGGATATTCCTCCAGCACATGTTCGGGATCCAGTTCTTCCCCCCAGACCGTAGTGAGCCTGGCGAGTACGTCATTTTCGTGAGATTTATTAATGTTGCGCGCGCAATCGAAAAGATCCATAGTTTAACTCCGTTTCTTTGTGGAATTTATTTTCAGAGAGTGGGGGTGAAATTTTTTAACTGCATCTGGAGAGTCTCAGACTGTTTTGCCAATTCCCTGTTCTTTGGAATAAGGGTCAGCCATATAGCGGCGGCAAGAACAAGCAGCATATAGATCCAGGAAAGGAAATCCAGGGTGATAGCAAGGGGATACTGCCGGAAGCCGTCTATGTATGCCCGCACAAATTTTTCAAAGGAATCTATGCCAAGCTGGGTAAACAGCACGTTTGCGGCTGACAGGATATCTTTCAGCACAAGAATATATAAGAGAAATGCCATTGTCCATTTCGGCCCCATAGCACAGAACAGAAAAATAGCATTGAGTCCAAAGGTGGTGAGGAAAGCCGAGATAAACGCCGGGATGAATGCTGTTATGGAGATCCCCGCAGTTTTTCCAGCAAAACAGATTTTAGCAAATATGAGCAGGAAGTTGGAAAGAACCAGAAAAAGGATCACTTTTTTCTTGACGGATTCGAACCGTTCCACTTGCGGATGGTCTGCATAAACTGTTTTCCGGTAAGCGGCAAATTGTTCCTTGGCAAGAAACTGTTGTTCTTTTGTATAGGCCGCCTGTCCTCCCATTGCCCCTGTCAGGCTTCCGTTTTTTTTGGCTTGTTTCATTTGCCTCCGTTTCGGTATGAAATAAAGAACTGCAAGAATCGCAAGAAAATAAATGGTGAAAATAATATAACCCAAGTTCATGTCCCTCCTGTATTCATTAGTATTTACATAATATTTATTATAGGTGTAAAAAGGCATAGTGTCAAATACCGGGTGGAAGGCGACGGCAGGGCAAAGTACAGGCATTGCCCCCTACATATCATCCAATAACCATATATCCGTCTTGTGGCATTTTCGTTTACTATAAGAAAGCTCTTCCAGAAAGGAATCATGCAGAGCCGAATATTTGGTCCAATTATCATCTTCTGTCACAATCTCGGACATAGAAAATCTCTTTAACATAGAATCTTCCGACATCTGTAATCCTCCATAAACATATAAAAGAGAAGAGTCGTTGATATAACAATGCATAATCCTGCATATTGAGGGGCATCCGTGCCTCTGCTTCCTGAAACTGCCCTCCCTGGCGGTTTCTCTCCGGTTATCAACCATTTCATAAGTGAAATGACTGATTGTACGCAACGGCAGAAAACCGAAGTCCCGACCGCCCCTTTCCCGGCTGTCCCGGCCCATTGGGATCCCTCCGCCATGGCGCTTATAAAAATGGATTCCCTCGCCCGCACATTCTCCCCCCTTGCCATCCCTCCGCCAACATGTTAAAATGTAAAAATTCCATCAACCAATAAATAGACTACATATACATCATATGTATAAAAGGAAGAATTTATGAAATATATGAAACAATTTGGAATTATTATCCTCATTGCCCTGGCTGGGGAATTTCTGGAAAAATTACTGCCTCTGCCGGTTCCGGGGAGCATATATGGCCTTGGGATTATGCTGGCTCTGCTGATGAGCGGACTTTTGAAGGTGGAAGCGGTAAAAGAAAGCGCGGATTTTCTCATTGAGATCATGCCGCTTATGTTTATCCCTGCAGCGGTGGGGCTGTTGGACTCTTATCATGAGCTGGAAGGGATTTTCCTTCCGCTGGCGGCGGTGGTGGCCGTGACAACGGTAGTCGTTATGGCGGTGACCGGGAAATGTGCGCAGAGTATGATAAGAAAAGGAAAAAAAGATACGGATATGACACAGAAGAAGGGATGATTATGGAAGAACTGATAGGGAAGTCGTTATTTTTTGGGGTGGCGGTCAGCGTAGTCGGATATGAGGCGGGATTATGGATAAAAAAGAGGGTAAAAAGTCCGTTGTGCAATCCTCTTTTTATTTCCATTGCATTTGTAATGGTTATGTTGGGCATATTCCGGGTAGATTATGACGATTATTACGAGGGGGGAAAATATTTGAGTTATCTTTTGACGCCGGCTACGGTGTGTCTGGCAGTTCCCCTTTATCAGCAGATGGAACTGCTGAAAAAAAACTGGGCGGCTGTGATTACGGCCATTGCTTCCGGGGTATTTTCCAGTTTGGCTACGGTTTTCATTATGTCGAAACTGTTTGGCTTTACGCATGAACAATATGTTACTCTGCTGCCAAAATCCATCACGACGGCAATCGGAATGGGAGTCTCCGAAAAACTGGAGGGAATCGTGACAGTGACGGTTGTTGTGATCATTATTACGGGAATTTTGGGAAATGTAATCGCCGAGGGCGTTTTTAAGCTTTTTCGGATTCAAAATCCCATCGCAAAAGGACTGGCTCTTGGGACTTCCGCTCATGCCATCGGTACGGCTAAGGCTATGGAATTGGGAGAAATAGAAGGGGCGATGAGCAGCCTTTCCATCGTTGTGTCAGGGATACTGACGGTAGCTGCCGCCCCTCTGTTTGCCGGACTGTTATAGTCCTGCAATAGCATTGTTTATTGATTTCTATTGATTCATGTCTGTTCGTTATCTTCCGAAAGAGTTTCAAAAACATTGATATGGTTTTGATCCAAACGTTCTATTTCGGAAGTGATGGTTTCAAAATCATGCAATAAGGAGGAAGAAAGCTCCTGCACATGTTTGAACAATTTTTCTGCCTGTTCCGGATTTTCCGATTGCAGGGCAAGAATCACGTCTTTTCCGGTCTGGTGAAGTTCTTTATGTACCGGCTCGATTTTCTTCCATATTGGCAAAATGCGGAGATTGCCCGGCGTTCTGCTGTAGTAGAAATGTCCGAAGGCGCATTTTTTATTGTTGGTCTGCAAAGCTGCCGGTTTTCCTGTTTCGACCATTTTTCCCAGGTTTTTAAGCCATAATGTATGGGCGTCAATAGCCGCGCGGATTTGCCGGAGGAATTGTTTGTTGTCCGGCATATAAAAATGATCGGAGGACATTTGGCCTATCATATGGTTCAGGCCGGAAAGGTGGTTTTCCGCGGAATCCAGGGGGCGCATAATATCTTTCATGCTTTTGCTGACTTCCGAAATACGGGAAACATCTTCCGTCAGGTAAGAGATCTGCCCGTAAAGCTCTGTGGATTGCTCATCGAGTTGTTCCAGGGCATGGCTGATTTCCGCGCTGCTTCCGGCAATATTATTTATTTCGTTATTGATGTCAATGACTTTCTGGCGGTTTTCTTTGTTCAGGGCATCGACTTCGGTCAGCTTTTCCGTCATCTGCGCCAAAGCGTCCGCCGTGGAAGCGATGCTCTTTTTGCTTCTCTGGGAGGCGTTTTCTACTTTTCCTACGAATTTTCCCATATTGGAAGTAAGGGCATTCGTTTGTTCCGCCAGCGTACGGATCTCGTCGGCAACCACGGCAAAACCTTTGCCGGCTTCCCCGGCCCTGGCGGCTTCGATGGACGCATTCAGGGCAAGAAGGTTGGTCTGTGACGAAATATTATTGATGGAAGAAATCACCTCCTGCATTTGCTGGATGACTTCCAAGAGGGATTCCATATCGCTTTTCATCTCACTGGAAAATGAAGAAGCGGATTGGGAAATATCAATGATAGAACCGATGCTTTCTTCGCTCTGCTGGGTATGTGTAAGGATATCCGCCGCATTTACGGATATCTCGATGATGGACATGGATTGATGCTCCTGCGCGTTTGTGACTTCTCCCGTGATCCGGGAAGTGGTTTTAGAGGAAGCATCGATAGCGGATATGGATCGTTCCAGATAACCGCATGTCTGTTTGAGCAGTTCGGCTTTCTCATTGAGGGTAAGTGATACTGTGCTGATGTCCATGGCGGCGCTTAATCCGTCGGAAGACAGAGTGTTGAACTGCTTTCTGCCCTTTTCCAGACGTTTATAAATGGCATAGGCTTCCCTGTTGGAAGGTTGCTCCGTAAGAGGTGCCAGAATTGCCAGTTCCTTTAAGCCATTTTTTTTGTTGTGAAACATTTTGCCTACCTCCATGATATTTCTGCATGATACTGTCGCTTTCGAAAAATTACTTGCATTTATTTTATCACATTTTGTGCAAATAGGATATGAAAACATAAAAAAATATTTTTATTCCCTTTCGGATAGTGGCAAAAGTATGAATTTTGTCTGTTTATCACTTTAAAAATGAATGGCAAAATGATATATTAATAATAGAAGTAAACAGACGGGAGCCGGAAAGGGAAAAGTCCTGTATCCGGTATATGGAGCAGTAAGAAGTTACGGAGGAAGAGGGATGACGAGGGAGCAATTTGTAAGGGCGGACAAAAGGGTATTTATATTGATTGGAGCGACTTTGTTTTACATGGTTTTGTCGATGCTGTATGCAATCGTGCAGAAGACGGCGAGTACCGGCACTTATATACAGATGGTTATATTTGTGCTGGCATTGTGCGTCAGTGCGGCTGGGTATTTGATGTTCAGGGGACGGAAACTGTGCGGGATCGTGATGACCGGCATGGGAGCTTTGTCTTTTCTCGTCATGATGTGTATGGGAGCGGAGGAACTTACTTATGTATATGCGTTTCCGATTATGACAGCGGCCATTACGTATTTGAATAAGCGGTATGCCTGGTACGGGACATCAGTAATTGTGGTGGCGAATATTGTCAGGACGGTAAGAGATGCATCCGAAGGGACGATGGATGTAGGGTTTGCCATGATAAGATGGACGATTACCATTCTGATATGCCTAGCGACTTACAGCGTAATGGATATTACGCAGAAATTTAACGAAGAAAATATGGGCAATATAAGAGGAGCGGCGGCGAGGCAGGAAACAATAACGAAAAAAATGGTGGCCGCGGCGGAAGAGATTAACAGGAATTTTGAAAATGCCAATAAGATGCTGGGCGACTTGAAGGAAAGCATCGATACAAACAGTTTTTCAATGAATAATATTGCTGCGAGTACGGAAAATACGGCTCAGGCAATCCAGGAACAGGCCGATATGTGTAATACGATACAGGAAAGTTCCGATCTGGCGGGAAAGGAAAGCACAAGGGTAGGGGAAATATCCAGGGCCGCTTCGCAAAACGTGGAGGAGGGAACCAGGCTGGTTCGCGAGCTGAAAGGACAGGCGGAAGGCGTGGAGTCAGCAAGCAAGGAAACCGTAGAGGCGACTGCGAGGCTGACTGCCCGGGTGGATGAGGTGAAAAGCATTGTAGGGGATATTTTGAACATATCGTCCCAGACAAATCTGCTGGCGCTGAATGCTTCCATAGAAGCTGCCCGCGCCGGAGATGCGGGGAAAGGTTTTGCCGTGGTGGCGGATGAAATCCGGCAGCTTTCGGAGCAGACAAAGGATGCCACGGGGAGGATCACGCATATTATTAAAGATCTGATAGAAGATGCGAGAAGCGCTTCGGACAGCCTGGAGAACTCGGTGGAGTCGATTAACCGGCAGACGGAGATGATCGAAGTGGCGAAGAAGAAATTTGAGGAGATCGATGGAGAGGTCGGAGGCCTGACGGACAGCATCCATAATATGGAAATGACCATCGGGGAAATCCTTCAGGCGACGGGCATCATTGCGGAAAGAATCACCAATTTGTCGGCTTCCAGCGAGGAAGTGGCGGCATATTCGGAGGCCGGGGTAAAGACGGCTTCGGAGGCGGCGCGCCAGATGGAGGAATGCGGAAAGGTGCTGGATAATATCCGGGCATTATCGCAGGAACTGAAATCTTACGCGGCGATGTAGGAAAAGAAGAAGGACGAGGACGAGAAGATGGAAAAAGTAATTGAGAATTTTTTACAATATGTAAAGATTGATACGGAGTCTGCGGAGGGGAGCGTATCGACGCCTTCCACGCAAAAGCAGCACGATCTGGCGAAAGTCTTGGCAGGCCAGTTGGAAGCAATGGGCGCGGAGGAGGTCGTTTACGACAGGGAACGGTGCTATGTGTATGCTTCCATTCCGGCTTCCGAAGGCTGTACCGGCGCGCCGGTACTCGGATTTATCGCCCATATGGATACTTCTCCTGCTGCGGCGGGAGCGGGAGTAAAGCCACGTATTGTAAAAGATTATGATGGAAATGATATCGTGCTGAACGAAGAAAAACAGATTGTGATGCATGTGGCAGATTTCCCGGAACTGGCTTCTTATACAGGAAAGCGGCTGATCGTGACGGACGGGACTACCCTTCTTGGAGCGGACGATAAGGCCGGAGTGGCGGAAATCATGGCTATGGCGGAATATTTATTGCAGCATCAGGAGGTCGTTCACGGAAAGATAAGGGTCGGTTTTACTCCCGATGAAGAAGTGGGGAACGGGGCCGATTATTTCGATGTGAAGCTTTTCGGGGCGGATTACGCTTATACCGTGGACGGCGGAAGGCTGGGCGAGCTGGAGTATGAGAATTTTAATGGGGCCGGAGCGAAGGTAACGGTATACGGACGGAGCGTGCATCCCGGAGAGGCGAAAGGGAAGATGCGCAATGCGATCCTGATGATCCAGGAATTCCAGTCCATGCTTCCGCCGGCAGAGATTCCGGCTCATACATGCGGTTATGAAGGTTTTTACCATCTGGATTCCTTGAAGGGTACGGTGGAAAAAGCGGAAGCGGAATATATTATCAGGGATCATGACAAGGAAAAATTCGAAAAGAGGAAGGAAACCTTTTGGCAGATCGGAAATTATCTGAATGAGAAGTACGGAGAGGGAACCTTTGAGATTGATTTGGAAGATTCTTATTATAATATGAAGGAAATGATAGAGAAGCATATGCATTTGGTGGAAAATGCAAAGGAGGCCATGGAAGAACTGGGCGTGGAGCCGGCAGTGGTGCCGATCCGGGGAGGAACCGACGGCGCGAGGCTGTCGTTCATGGGGCTTCCCTGTCCGAACCTATGCACGGGCGGACAGAATTTCCACGGAAGGTTTGAGTACGCCTGTGCGGACGATATGGAAAAAATTGTGGAGGTTTTGATCAGAATAGCGGAAAAATATGCGAAATAAAAAAAGCGCAAAGCCCGCGGAGCAGCAAGGGCTTTGCGCTTTTGTGAATACGATGTTGCCGATGTTTGTATGATAGCGGACGGTTTGCCGGGAGTAAAGTCTATTCGGATCGGGGGTATCATATATTGTAAAAACAAAAGCGGCAGGTGTTGTATATATGAATCGGCATGTGGAAGGGATAAAGAAAGGAATAGGAAAAATAATACCGAAAAGAGAAGAAGGGCAATCGAAAGAGGATTACCGGAATCTGCTTGTGGCAAAAGGCGCGGGGATTTTGGCATTCGTACTGGCAGCGCTGGCTTTGGTGAGGGGGGCGGCGGCAGTGCTGCCCGGATCCGTGACGGTTACGAGCAGCGTGAACGGAAAGCTCCTTCCTATCAGCAGTGTGGAAACAGATAAAAAGGAGGTGGCGCTGTCCTTTGAGGCCGTGTACGGGAACGGGGACATAACCAGCATATTGAAGACGTTAAAAAAACATAATATTCAGGCGACATTTTTTCTGTCCGGAGGATGGGTGGAAAACTATCCGGATGACGTGAAAACGATTCTTAGTGCAGGGCATGATCTCGGGAGCATAGGGGAGAGCCATAAACATATGCCCCAGCTTACGGCGGAGGAATGCCTGGAGGAGATAGAACAGGCGCATACAAAAGTGCAGGAGCTGACGGGTTATGAAATGTTTCTGTTCCGCCCTCCTTATGGGGATTATGACAACCGTGTCATAAGTTCTGCGGCAAAATGCGGGTATTATTCCGTATGCTGGGATGTGGATTCGCTGGACTGGAAGGATTATGGCGTGGATGCGATTTTAAATAATGTGTTAAAGAGCGGGGATTTAAAAAACGGATCGATCATCCGCTGTCATAACGGGGCAAAATATACGGCCCAGGCGTTAGAAAGATTAATTACCGGGCTGGAGGAACAGGGCTATGAGATCGTGCCGGTATCGCGGCTGATTTACAGGGAAAGATATCATTTAAACGGAGAGGGGAGACAGGTCAAGGACTAGGAAGGGGATGCAGAGTCGGTATATAGAGTACAGAGCGGACAGGGAAAGTCTTTCCTGTCCGATTTTCATAATTCCTCCGGGTTTCTTAAGAATTTCTTTATCTTTCACAGCGCATCCTGTTTAGGTTTCCCATTTAGGATATATTTTGTAGTCAGGAACAACATCGGAATTGATAGGTTACTTTCTCCAAATGTGGTATACTTTCAACAGCGGGAATCAACACTCCGCCGAAAGAGGCCGAATATGGAAAGGAGCGGATACGAAAATGGAAGGATATCATACTTTTGGTCAAGAGAACACACTTTGGCAAAAACATATATTAATTGTTGAGGACGATAAGGACATCAGGGAAGGAATCGAAATCTATCTGCGGAACCAGGGATATGTCGTATTCCAGGCGGCTGATGGAATAGAAGGCTTAAACGTGATCGAAAAGGAGGAAATCCATCTGGCCATTGTGGATATTATGATGCCCAGGATGGACGGCGTCACCATGCTGATGAAAATGAGGGAAAAAGGATATGATTTTCCGGTCATCATGTTGTCTGCCAAGTCTGAGGAAGTAGATAAGATCATGGGACTGAATATGGGCGCAGATGACTATGTGACGAAGCCTTTTACGACGATGGAACTGCTGGCAAGGGTGAATTCCCATTTGAGACGGTATGGGAAATATCTGCAGGCGGTAGGCGGCCGGAAAGAAAACGATAAAGTACATGTAATCGGCGGCCTGGAACTGAATGAGGAGACGGTGGAGGTCAATGTGGACGGAAAACCGGTGAAGATGACCCCGTTGGAATTCAAAATACTGCTGCTTCTGATGAAAAACCCTGGCAGAGTGTTCAGCGCCGACGAAATATATGAAAGAGTATGGAACGAACAGGCGGTGAATACGGATACCATTATGGTCCATATCCGCAAAATAAGGGAGAAAATAGAAATCAATCCGAAAGAACCAAAATATTTAAAGGTGGTGTGGGGTGTTGGATATAAAATTGAAAAGCAGTAAAAAGATATGTCTGCTGATCGCGTGTATGATAACGGCGTTGTTTGCCGGCGGTTTTATGGCGCTGTATCCCGTTTTTGAAAGCAAGGCGGATAAATATTATAAAGACGGCCTGTCAAGCGGTTCGTTTCTTGAATATTTATATATAAGCAATTATGTATTATATAAAGAACTGGCTGAAAAGACCAATGAAACGATGTACGGATATGACGACCTGTATCTGGATATCGAGGAGGAATATGTAGCGAGCAGGGATATCCATATGATGGAGGAAGGGATGGACGTGTACGGGGAAATGGTCAACGATATTGACGGCCTTCCGGATGAAATGCGAAACCGTCTGTTCCAGATTTTTGACGAATGGGAAAACGAGGTGACAACCCAGGTAGCCCAGCAAATGGATTATTGTGCGATCGACAGGGAAACAGGGGAATTGATAAAAAATACGGGAAAGAATATTGAAGCGCTGGCGGAAGGAGACGACAGCGAAAAGCAAGAACTTCCATATGTTTATTATGTCATGGTGACTTATGACAATGCCGGGAATCCGGATCATGTGGCGGTCAAGGGAAAAAACTCCGATGAATTGTTAAAAAGTGTTCAGGCGGTAATGAAAAGCCGGGATCTTTCCGCTAAATTCAGTTACATGTATGAAAATGGTTATTTTGTCAGGCGGAAAGAATTCTACGGCTACAGTGACTTGGAGGGGAGGGCGAAAAAAGTAAGCTGTTCCCTCCAGGCTCCTAAAAATGCGATTTTTATTTACGCCATGACCCAGGAACAAAGGAATGCAATCGTAAAGAGCAGCATGCTTTATACCGAGTGGAATGAATGGTACGCTTATTTTCAGGCAGGGGCATACGATGTCTACCTGGTGCTGCTGGGAATGCTGACCATTGCTGCGCTGCTGCTGATGCTGAATAAAAAATATTGTCTGCATCGGACGAAGGCGGTAAGGATTCCTTTGGAAGCTACGATATTTTTGGGTGCTATGATTGCCGGGGCATTTCCAAATGTGGTGGTTACTCTGGTGAGCGATAGCAACCGGGGATATTATAACAGTATATGGAGCGAATATTTGTTTTTTCTTCCGGCGGAAAGCTACCCTATATTGACAGGGGCATTGAACTTCGGCACTTTATTCCTTCTTTTCAGCGGCTGGCTCTATGCTGTAAATACGTTGGGAGAGGTTCCGGCACTGGGAATCCGGGGATTTTTGAAGGAAAGAAGCCTGTGTGTACGGGCAGTCACAAAGTTTGGAAAGTGGCTTCGGAAACTGTGGCGGGGATTTAAGGATGAATTGCTGCATGTGAATCTGGACGGAGATGTGAAAATCACTCTCCATAAGGCGATACTGATTAATTTTATATTGGTTGGGCTTATGTGCAGTATATGGTGTTTCGGATGGTTTGCCCTCATTATTTATTCGATAGTCCTTTACTTTTTCAGTAAAAAATATATTAGAAAAATACAGGATCAGTACCAACAGCTCCTGGACGCGACAGGTTCGATTGCGGAGGGCAATTTGAACACGACGTTCGATGAAGACTTCGGAGTCTTTGAATCCTATAAAGATGAACTTTATAAGATACAGGAAGGTTTTCGGAAAGCGGTGGATGAGGAAGTCAAGAGCCAGAGAATGAAGGCGGAGTTGATCACCAACGTGTCCCACGATTTGAAGACACCTTTGACGGCGATCACGACGTACGTCGATCTGCTGAAAGAGGAAGGGGTGACGGAGGAACAAAGGAAGGAATATCTGGCCGTGCTGGAGAAAAAATCTTTGCGGCTGAAACGGCTGATTGAGGATCTGTTTGAAGTCAGCAAGGCGAGCAGCCGGAATGTAACGGTGAATCTGATGGAGGTGGATATCTGCAATCTGATGCGGCAGGTATATTTGGAATATGAGGATAAGATTGAGGATGCTAATCTGATATTCCGTTTCCGCATGCCGGAGGAAAAAGTGGTGCTTAGGCTGGACAGCGAAAAGACATACCGTATATTCGAAAACCTGTATTCCAATATTATCAAATATGCGATGCCAGGGAGCCGGGTTTATGTGGATCTGGATGATCAGGATAAGAAAGTCGTGATCGGATTGAGGAATATGTCAGCAGTGGAGCTGTGTGTACATCCGGAAGAACTGACAGAACGGTTTGTCCGCGGGGATAGTTCGAGAAATACGGAAGGAAGCGGCCTGGGTCTGGCGATTGCGAAAAGCTTTACGGAGATCCAGGGAGGAAAAATGGAGATTGTAGTGGACGGCGATTTGTTTAAGATCGTATTGAGCTGGGAGAAGTAGCAGGGGCCTCCGGAATGAGAGTGGTATTTCATTCCGGGGGTGTTTTTATTTTATTGGGTTGGTTGGTTGGGGGGGCGCGGAAATCAATATTGTCCGATTGGGCAGCGGGCGGGAAGGGATGGGAGAAAGGGAAAAAAGGGGCAGGAGGCCGCCGGGCGGGAAGGCTGGGCTGGCATATTTTCTTGTGCTGGCTGCGGGAAATGGATTTTCTAAATATTCCGGCAAAATGGTATCGGCCGGACGCAATCGCTCGCGATTCGCCATCCGGGCTCATTGCGGGCTTTTGGTGACATCCGTGTCACCAAATTGCTGCTTTTTGAACGGAATATTAAGAAAATCTCATTTCCCTGCGCAAAGCAGCTGCGAAAATATGCCAGCCCAGCCTTCCCGCCCGGCGGCCTCCTGTCCCTTTTTTCCCTTTTTCCCATCCCTTCCCGCCCGCTGCCCAATCGGACAATATTGATTTCCGCTGCTGCTGGCCGGGCAGGAATTGATTTTTCATTTGGAATGAGATACGGTTATTGAATTATTGGGGGATACGTGAGGGTGGGAAGAACTGATAAGGTGAATTGACAAGGAAATATGAGTAAATTATAATGGGGGAAAAGAAAGGATAGATGGATAATATGAAGATAGAATTTACAAAAATGCAGGGATGCGGGAATGATTATGTTTATATAAACGGTGCCGATGTGCCGATAGCGCAGGGCGAGAAGCCGGAACTGGTACGGAAGTTGAGCGACAGGCATTTTGGGATTGGGGGGGATGGTGTTATTTTTATTCATCCCCTTGGAAAAGAGGGGCTACATACAACTTCGGGAACGGATGAAGGTATGGGAGTGAAACCGGGCGAATGGATGCGCAGCGATGAGGACGGAACGGCAGATTTCGAAATGGAGATGTACAATGCGGACGGCTCCAGGGCGGAGATGTGCGGGAACGGGATTCGGAGCGTGGCAAAATACGTGTATGATAAAGGACTTACGGAAGAGAAATCGATCCGTATCGTAAGCTGCGGACAGGTGAAGCATCTCGATCTTACGGTGGAAGACGGAAAGGCCGTAAGCATTAAGGTCAATATGGGAGCGCCTGTTCTGAGAGCGGAGGAAGTTCCTGTCATTTCCGCACAGGAGGAAGCGATTGCGGAGAAAATCGAAGTGGACGGGAAAGAGTATGAGATGACCTGCGTATCGATGGGCAATCCTCATGCGGTTATTTTTATGCAGGAAGGGGAAGACTTGGACGGTTTTGCCATAGAAAAGACCGGCCCTTATTTTGAAAACCATATACGGTTCCCGAAAAGGACGAATACGGAATTTGTAAAAGTGATCGACAGGCATACGGTTCAGATGAGAGTGTGGGAAAGAGGATCGGGAGAAACGCTGGCTTGCGGGACAGGAGCCTGTGCAACGGCGGTGGCCTGCGTATTAAACGGTTTGACGGAGGAAGAAGTGACTGTGAAATTATTAGGCGGGGAACTTCGCATCCGCTGGGATAGGGAAGAAAATACGGTTTATATGACAGGGCCGGCGGTCACTGTTTTTGAAGGAACGGTAGAACTGGAACTGTAATGTGAGGAATGGGAGGAGGAAAAGTTATGTTTCAGGTGAACGACAATTACTTAAAGCTGCCCGGAAGTTACTTATTTTCTACAATCGCTAAAAAGGTAAACGCTTATTCCAAAGCGAATCCCGATAAGAAGGTGATCCGCCTTGGAATCGGAGACGTGACCCTGCCGATCGCGCCGGCGATTATAGATGCCTTTCACGGGGCGGTAGACGAGATGGGAAAAGCGGAAACTTTTCGGGGATATGCACCCGATCTTGGTTATGAATTTTTGAGGAACGCGATTGCGGAGAACGATTATAAGGCTCGTGGATGCGATATAGAAGCGGACGAGATTTTTATTTCCGACGGAGCAAAATGCGATTCCGGGAATATTCAGGAGATTTTCAGTGTGGACAACCGGATTGCGGTCTGTGATCCGGTGTATCCGGTATATGTGGATACGAATGTAATGGCGGGAAGGGCCGGAACCTATGATGCGCGGAAAGGGACGTGGAGCAACGTGATTTATATGCCGTGCCTGGAGGAAAATGATTTTGTTCCCGAACTGCCAGAGGAAACGCCGGATATTATTTATCTTTGTTTCCCGAATAATCCTACCGGGGCTGCCGTGACGAAGGAACGGCTGCAGGAGTGGGTGGATTATGCCAATCGGACGGGGGCTGCGATCATCTATGACGCTGCTTATGAGGCTTATATTTCCCAGGAAGGTGTGCCCCATACGATTTATGAATGCGAGGGGGCGAGAACGTGCGCGATCGAACTCCGTTCTTTTTCCAAGAATGCCGGTTTTACGGGGGTGCGCCTTGGGTTTACGGTGATTCCGAAAGAACTGAAGTGCGGGGATGTCTCGCTCCATTCCCTTTGGGCGAGAAGGCATGGAACCAAATATAATGGAGCGCCTTATATCGTGCAGCGCGCCGGCGAGGCGGTATATTCCAGGGCAGGGCAGACACAGATCAGGGAACAGGTGGCTTATTATATGAACAATGCGAAGTATATTCTGGAAGGATTGAAGGAAGCGGGATATACGGTTTCCGGCGGCATAAATGCCCCGTATATCTGGCTGAAAGCGCCGAATGGAATGACGAGCTGGGAATTTTTTGATTATCTGCTGGAAAATGCAAATGTAGTGGGGACGCCGGGATCAGGGTTTGGGCCAAGCGGAGAAACTTATTTCCGGCTGACCGCGTTCGGAAGCTATGAAAATACGGTAGCGGCGGTAGATCGGATCAAAAAATTGTAGAGAAAGAACAGGGGGATTACAGAAGAAGTAATTGCCATAAATTGGCCTGGGGTGGAGGATCTTTGTGGGAGAAGAGCTATTTGAGAAATGCATCCAGACGATCAGTCCTGCATATACATAATGTTTCCCCGTCGTGCCTGTCTCTCGGCATAGTCCAGATACACCGCTCGTCCATAAACAATTTCAGCCGCTGTGTGGTGGGTGACAGCGTGATGGAGTTTATTTTGTACTGTTGCAAAAAACTCTTTCGTAATGGGGCTGTTTGCATCATAGTCAGCACTGCACTGGGAGTAAATGCCTGTGATCTTTTGATAGAAGCTTTTTCCCTTTAGAATCAATTGTCACTCTAGCATGGAACAAATATCAGAAAGAGGGAAACGGATGCCGGGAGTAAGAAAAGAAATTTATGTTTCGGGAATTCGCATAGAAGTCCGGAAAAAGAAAATTAAAAATTTATATCTGTCTGTTAAGCCGCCGGATGGAAGAGTAGTAATTTCGGCGCCTTATGGAGTGTCCGACCAGATGATGGAGGTGTTCGTAAGAGAAAAAATGGAGTGGATCGTCAGGCAGAAAAAGCGGATGGAACAGCGGCCGCCGGTTGAAGAGAAGCATTACCGGTCAGGAGAGAACCTCTATATCTGGGGGAAAAAGTATACGCTTGTTCTGCATGAGGAAGAAAGGAAAAATGCTTTTGTTCTCTGCGGAGACAATGTATTGTTGTATATGCGGAGAGGAAGCACGCAGGAACAGAGGGAAGCGTATATCAGAGAACAGTACCGGGCTATGCTTAAGGCGGAGGCGGCGCGGCTTGTCCCGGTATGGGAAGCCAGAACGGGACTGCATTGCAATTCCTGGCATACGAAATATATGAAAACCCGCTGGGGAACGTGCAATACGGTGAAGAAGCGGCTCTGGTTCAATGTGCAGCTGGCAGAAAAGCCGTTGGAATGCTTGGAATATGTGGTTTTGCATGAATTGGCCCATACGAAAATAGGGAATCATGGAAAGGAATTTACGGCAATTATGGATCAGCATATGCCGGAATGGCGGGAGGTGAAAAAAAGGCTGAATGAAAAAGGCAGTTTTTCTTGACAGAGACGGTACTATCAATGTGGATCACGGATATCTTTACCGCAGGGAAGATTTTATCTATACGGAAGGGGCGGTGGAAGCGTTGCGGATATTGGAAGAGCTTGGTTATCTTCTTATTATTGTGACGAACCAGTCGGGAATCGCCAGAGGATATTATAGTGAAGAGGACTTTGAAAAGTTGAACAGATGGATGCTCCGGGATCTCGCCCAAAAAGGAGTACGAGTGGCGAAGACTTATTTTTGTCCCCATTACCCCCAGGGGAGAATAGAGCGGTATGCGGTGGAATGCGAGTGCAGAAAGCCGGGGACGGGCATGTTCCGGAAGGCGCAGAAAGAATGGGATCTGGATATGGAACAAAGCTTTGCGGTCGGCGACAGGCTGAGAGACTTGTCGATATGTTATGAATACGGCGTACAGGGGATATGGCTTGGCGGAGATGATACGAACCGGGCGGGCCAGGGGATGGTACGTCCTCTATGGACAGCGGAGAATCTTTTACAGGCAGCGGAAAAAATTACTCTTGCCATACGCCGCTGAATGTGTTATAGTATAAACACAACTTACATATTATTGTTGTGAACCGGATAAAAAAAGGGAAGCCGCACGATAAGATATGTGCGGCTTCCCGTCACTGCCAGCGGAAATCTGTCAAAAGAGGTTATCATCGTCGAAGTGTACCATGATATCCTCTACCCGGCAGTGGAGAATATTACAAAGCCGGTCAATCGTATTCACTTCTACATTTTTGTTATGTCTAAGCCGGTTAATTTGGGAGCGATTGATATTGTGATACGTATACAAATCGTATTGAGTAATGTCTTTTTCTTTCATGGTTTCCCATAATCGGTCGTATCGGATCATTTTTTCTTCCATTTCTGAACACACAAACTTAAGAATCTTTACCTCAATTATCAATGGAAAATTATTATAGTAATAGTGTTCACATAAAGACACTACGGTAATGAAAAGAGGAGATTGACATATCCCAATTTCGGTGATATCATATGATACATACCGAACGAATGAAAAGAAAAAGGAAGAAGGATCGAATATGGCGCGGAATAAGTATCCCGAGATAACGGTAGAAAAGATACTGCGGGCGGCTCAAAAGTTGTTTTTGGAGAAAGGGTATGATAATACAACCATCCAGGATATTGTGGATGAGCTGAACGGACTGACCAAAGGAGCGGTTTACCATCATTTTAAGTCCAAAGAGGATATTATGGACGCTTTGGGGGATAAGATGTTTTTTGACCATAATCCTTTCGAAGAGATCAGAAACCGCAAAGATTTGAACGGACTTCAGAAAATGAGGACGGCTATGCTGCTGAACTTGTCTGATCGGGAACGGGTAGAGATAACGAGACAGGCGATTCCTATTATGAAAAATCCCCGTATCCTGGCAGGAACGATAGAGACGAACCGCCGCGTCCTCAGCCCTATTTTTCAGGAATTGATCGAGGAGGGGAACAGGGACGGTTCCATCACAACCCAATATGCGAAGGAATTAGCGGAGCTGCTTCCTCTGCTGGACATATGGATCATGCCTTCCATTTATCCGGCGAACGGCGGAGAAATAAAGCGCAAACTCGAACTCGTAAGCGAGATGTATCATGCCGCAGGATTGCCATTATTTGACGAGGAAGTCATAGATAAAATTGTCAATATGGTGAAAGAAGGCTATTTGGCAGAAAAAACGGAGTAAGAACTAAAGCCACCGGAAATACGATGGATCCGGTGGTTATTTTTTAAGAATATACATTCGTTCGGAATGTATGAAAAGGAGAGAGTAAATGAAAGAAAAATTGTTTTCCAGAAATTTTATGATGCTTATTTTGGGGCAGGTCAGTTCTTTGTTCGGGAATTTTATACTGAAATTCGCCCTTTCCATGTATGTGCTGGAGGTAACGGGTTCCGCCGCAGTTTTTGCGGGCATTTTGGCGCTGGCGACCGTTCCGGCTATTGTGCTGGCTCCACTGGGAGGCATTCTCGCGGACAGAGCCAATCGGAGGAATATCATGGTAGCGTTGGATTTGCTGTCCGGGATCTCCGTTCTGGCTGCCGCTTTGCTGTTCCGCAGCGCCGCCGTATATCATATGGATGTTGCGGCCGTCGGGATATTGCTTGTGGTTCTGTCGGTTCTGGGAGCATTTGAGTCGCCCACGGTACAGGCATGTGTTCCGCAGATGCAGACGGGGGATAATATTGTAAAGGGGAATGCCGCGGTAAACCAGGTGGCCGCTGTTGCATCTTTGACCGCGCCTGTTCTCGGAAGCGTTTTGTATACGGCGGTCGGGATCGGGCCGGTCATGTTTTTGACGACGATTTGCTTTTTCCTGACGGCTGGATTGGAATGTTTTATCAGGCTGGAGTATCACGGACCGGAGAAAAAAGAAAAGATAGGAACGATCGTGCGGGAGGATTTTAAAGAGAGCATGCGGTTTATCGGTAAGGAGCAGCCGGATATTCTAAAAATGCTTCTTCTGGCAACGGCGATGAACTTTCTTGTTTCAGGAGCGATTATCGTGGGACTGCCCTTTATTGTCCGCAATATTCTTGGAATGAGTGCTGGCATGTACGGCATTGCGGAAAGCTTTATGGGGTTGGCGGCGATCCTCGGCGGTATCATGGCCGGCGTATTGGCAGGAAAACAAGGGGGAAACAGGTTCGGCGGGGGGATTGCTCCGGTTGGCTTGTGTTTTCTTCTGTCCGGGGCGGCATTTCTGCTCCCATTTGGAAACATGGCAAGATATGCGGTGAATCTGACCGGGTTTTGCGGCATTCAGATTTCTGCGTCCGTTTTTTCTGTTTTCGCCCTGTCTTATATCCAGCAAAAAACGCCGAATCATCTGATCGGCAAGGTGATGTCCTATGCGGTGGCAATTTCCATGTGCGCCCAGCCGCTGGGTCATGCTGTTTACGGTATCCTTTTTGACAGGTTGGGCCATGCCGTTTATCTCATACTGGCGGCGGCAGGAGTAGTGGTGCTGGCGATTGCACTGTTCTGCGGCGGATTGCCAGTTGAAATGAATGATGGGAATTTGTCATAAGACTGTTTTGTGTGCCGGATAAATGTTGTATAATAGAAAAAAACAAGACGGCCATATTTTTCATGCGGGTAAGGATGCGGGAAATCCTGATGGAATTGGGCGGGTAAAAAGTATGTTGGGGCTTATGGCAAAGGAAAACAGATGAAACATGGATTGCGTGACAAGGATATCAGGGAACCTTTATTCGATTTTCTGGAAGAAACCTACGGGAAGGTCAGGATATTGGAAGAGAAAACGATGGGGAAATCCAGGGCTGACGTTGTTATGGTGACGCCTGACGCATTATATGGCATTGAGATCAAAAGCGATGCGGATACATACGCGAGGCTGGAACGACAGATCAAAGATTATAATATTTATTATGATTATAATTATGTGGCGGTCGGGGCCAGCCACGGTCTGCATGTGGAGGAACATGTGCCGGGATGGTGGGGGATCATCACGGCAGAGCGGACGGAAAGCGGCGTGGATTTCTATGTCCTGCGCAAGCCTTGCAGGAACCCGGGAGTGAACTGGAAGAAAAAGATAAGTATTTTATGGAGGCCGGAGCTGGCCCATATACAGGAACTGAACGGACTTCCCAAATATAAAGAAAAGAGCAAGATGTTCGTGGCGGGCAAAATATTGGAAAAAGTGCCGGAGAACGTCTTGCAGGCCCAGCTTTGTGAAGAATTGTTTGAGCGGGATTATACATCGATTGAAGAGAGAATCCAGGAGTATAAAAAGGCGGATAGAAGAAGATAAACGGAGGCGGGGCGGAAGGAATTCCCGAATCGGAAGAAAGGAGAAAGGCATATGAAAGGAAGGGCGGTTCTTTGGGTGGCAGTTTTTTGCCTGTTGTGCTGCGGGTGCGGAAAAAAGACGGCGGGAGAGGAAGAGGCGCGAGGCGAAAGTATGGCGGAAGACTTGATGCGCGAAACGAGGGAGGAAAGAATGGGAGAGCAGGATAACCGGGAAGAGGAAATGGCAGAAGAGCCGGAAGAAATCTTTTATGCGGATGCGGCGGATTTCGCCATCGAACTGCTGAAGGGGGATAGGAAGGGAAAAGATGGAGATAATGTGATGGTATCCCCGCTATCGGTCATGACAGCCATGGCGATAACTGCGAATGGCGCTGGGGGGGATACGCTGGATCAGATGCTTTCCGTTTTTGGGAAAAACCAGGATGTGGATGGGTGGAACAGGAACCTGAAAGCGTGGACGAATGGATTTTCGAATATGGAAGAAACCAGGCTGAACGTAGCTAATTCCATGTGGTTCCGGGATGATGAGCAGCTTGTATTGGAAAAAGATTTTTTGGAAAAAAATGCTTTTTATTATGATGCGGATATTTATCAGATCCCCTTCCGCGAGGAAGCGCTGGGAAACATAAACGCATGGGCGGAGGAAAAAACAGGGGGAAAGGTAACGAATATTCTGGATGAGATCGGGGAAGACGCGGTGATGTACCTTGTCAATACCGTTGTTTTTGATGCGGAGTGGATGTGGGCCTATAAGGAATATGAGGTAAATGAAGGGAGCTTTACCAATGCCGGGGGAGAAAAAGAAAAAGTTTTTTATATGTGTAAGACGGAAAGCACATATATTGAAGATGAGAATGCGGTTGGTTTTGTGAAACCTTATAAGGAAGGCTTCTGCTTCGTCGCGATAAAGCCAAAGGAAGGAATGAACCCGGAAGAATATATGGAGTCCATGGACGGAGAGCATTTTCGGAAGCTGCTTTCGGAAGCCAGGACGGAAGTGGTCGTGGAAACCAGTCTGCCAAAATTTGAGGCGGAATATGAAGCGGATCTGGGCGGCATTCTGTCAGATCTCGGCATGAGCGATGCCTTTGACTGGCAAAAGGCGGATTTCAGAGGGATGGGGGCTTTTCCTGACAAAAATATTTATATCAGCAAAGTGGTTCACAAAACTTGTATTTCCGTAGGGGAACTTGGAACGGAAGCGGTAGCGGCGACGGTGGAAGGGTGTGCGGCGGCAGCGTCAGAGCCGCCGGAGATGGAGATATATTATGTATATTTGAATAGCCCTTTTGTATATGCCATTGTGGAAAATGAAACAAATGTCCCTGTATTTATCGGCATTTTGAATACTGTAGAATGATATAATAATAAAAAACCTGTATATCCGGTATTCTCACTTTGTGTCCTGTTCATTCTGACGCCGCCGTGATAAGGTTTTTGTAACGAATTTTGCGTACGAAGAATTCGTTGCGAGAGGTTCTTGAAATATGGAGGGTATTGGAATGGATCAGGAGCGGATCGGAAAGTGGATCGCCCTTTTGCGGAAAGAAAAAAAACTGACACAGGAGCAGCTCGCGGAGCGGCTGGGGGTCAGCAACCGCAGTGTTTCCAGATGGGAAAATGGCCGGAGCATGCCGGACTTCTCCCTTTTATGGGATATCGCCGGAGAATTGGATGTAACCGTTTCGGAACTTTTAAATGGAAAACGGATGGAAAAAGAGGCGAATACGGAAGTCCTTGGCAGCATGAATGTGCTTCTTGCCTGGTCAGGCCGGGAGAAACAGAACAAAGCGAAAAAACTCGGGGGTTATTTCGGGACGGGGCTGGTTTGTCTGCTTCTGGCTCTCGGGCAATCGCAGTTCGGAATCCTGTCCGTTTTATTTTCTGACGGGGTGGATGGTCTGCTGACCGGAATCTTTGCGGCGCTCGGCGTGATACTGGAATTGGCCGGTTTTGCCTGTAACCGCCAGAATGCCCTTCTTACACAAAAAGAAATCGAGTTGTTGTCAAAGAATGCAGGAGGTGTCAAGATGAGGGATGCACAGGAAATGCTGCGTTTTGCGCAGAAATACAGAGCGGCGGATAAAAAGAATTACCGGACCGCATTTGCGGAAGTGGAGAAAAATCTGGAAGAAGGCGAGTCCGTGGTTTTTTCAGCGGCGGGGGAAGAATATTCGAAGAATGAATGGCAGATGATGTGGCATACGGTTCTGGCGATCACGGGAAAAAGGCTTCTGCTCAGCGGGGAAAGAATGAAGGGAATCCTTCTGCCCACTTATGAGACAGAGAGCTATTTGTTCAGCGATATTTCACGGATCGGCCGATCAGGATCAAGGCTTGTGATCCAGACTTCCGAAGGGGAGTTGAAGATACAAGCGGGGAACCAGGATGTTGCGGAGGAGATCAAGAAGGAGCTTCGGAAAGCCGTGGGGATGGATTAATTCCATCCCTTTTTCATTTTATAAAGAATATAGTAAAAAATATTGAATAGGGCATAATAATGTGGTACACTGATTAAGTCTCGTTTTGATGATTGTTTAAAAGTGGATATGCGATGGTAGACAGGATATGAATGAGCAATATGTGGAAGAAAGAATTAGACGATATTCTAGGGAACGAACTCTTTACGAAGAATTTGCGGAACAAGTTCTTAATATTTTAAAGGCAATTATAAAACAAGAATATCCTGATATAAAAATTGCGTCTTATTCCAAGCGTGCAAAAGAAGTAGAAAGCCTGAGGAAAAAGCTTCGAAAAGACAAGTATAATGAAAATAGTGAAATTACGGATTTAGCAGGTGTTAGAATTATAACATATAGCAAAAAAGATATTCTTTTAATTGTGGGAATAATTAAAAGGATTTTTGATGTGGATATTGAAAATTCTGTTGATAAAACGCTTACTTTAGGAAGTGATAAGGTAGGTTATCGAGGTAATCACTATATAGTGTCTTTTAGCGAAGACAGGGTTCGGATGCTGGAAAACAAAAAATTTGAAGGACTGAAATGTGAAATTCAGGTTACTAGTTTAATTGCTCATACATGGTCTGAAATTACTCACGAGAAAGGTTATAAGTTTGAAGGCGAGTTGCCAGAAGATCTGGAACGAAGAAAAAATTTACTGGCAGGAATGCTGGAACTGGCAGATTTAGAAATGGATGCATATGTAGAATCTTTTGACAGCTATATTAGTAAGATAGAACAAGAAATAGAAAATGGCTGTTTGAAATATCAAATAAATTCCATGTCATTAGAAAGATTTATGGCTTGGAAGTTTCCTGGTATATCACCACAAGTATTTAGAGATGTAGACTTGATTCTTAATGAGTTAAAGCTATTTGGATTAAATACTATAAAAGAATTAAATGAATTAGTGCGTTTTGAGTATGAAAAAGAAGTTCAAAAGGCTGATTGGAGATCTTTGGATGGGATTATACGAAACATACTAATCATAAATGATGCTGATCGATATTTTAAGAAAGTTTGGAACTCGTCTATGAATCAGATGAACAGAAAAAATTATGAGTTATATCAGAAATTTGATGTGGACATAGATAGAATATGTAAAGAACACAATATCTGCATTATATAGAGCGGAGGGGAGAAGATTGAAAATTAAAAATTTTCAATCCCAAGTTTGTGTCTGCGCGGCATCCACAAACTTGATATGCGCAAAAAGCCGCGCAGAAATGGAGTAAACGATGGATAAGAGAAGGCAATACTTTGGGTATGATGAAGAGCAGATTCGAGAGGCTTTTCGCAATAGTAATGATCAGGTAGATACAAATAAAAAAATTGATGAGGCTTCAACTTTGTCTCAGTTAGTTGAATCCAGCGGCAGACTGTTAAAAGAGAACAAAGATTTTCTTCATATGATTTACAATAATTTGGATAAATAAGTAGTTTGGGGGCATGATTTTGATATGTCAGAAAAATACAAATGGATGACAGAACAAGAATTTATGGAAGAAATAAGCGATTTAGATAAACTGTTACATGATTTTTGTGATGGTAGTGATTTATACCAATATAGGTCGGTTCAAACCAACATTAATGCTTTGAGGGATATTATTGTCAGAGTTCATAAAAGAAAGCATTATTTTAAAGTATTCCATAATGAGATGATTACTTCTGAGTACAAAGAAACGGCTCTATACTGTTACTGGTTCTTGAAATTAAGACCCTTTTGGGTTGATGCAAGTAATGAAGACGCGGAAAGGATTAATGAAAAATTTGCCTTGCATTTATATGTTTCGCTCTTGAAAAAGTATAATGAGGATTTTTCGGAGGGAGATGGAATAAATAGATTACATATCAGGGAGCTATTGTATTCGTTTCGGTTTAGGGATATTACAAAAGAATCAATGATACTGATGTTAGAGCCATATTATTACGAATATCTTAAAAAGGAAGATGTCGAATTTTGATATGCTATTAAAAAAATGCAACAATATAATAAGAATATGAGTTTATAAAAAGTCAACTATAGAAATAAGTGGTTGGCTTTTTGTTGTAATCGGATGAGAGCGTTTATAAAGAGTATTATTTTTTAGTTGCTATATGCGAACCGATGTGATAAAATATCTTCCGGTGGCATACAGATGTGCGCTAAGGAGATACAGTATCGTACTGGAGTATGCCGGCGGATGCCGCGGGGTTCAGATGACCGTTGGCTACAGCGGAGATTTGACCGGCGTTATATAAGGAAGTACAGGTGTATGATATGGATACCACAAGCAGTTATTTTGTTGTAAAGAAAAAAGCGGTACCGGAGGTGCTTTTAAAAGTAGTGGAGGCCAAAAGGCTTTTGGAGACAGGCAGGGCGGCGAGCATCCATGAGGCGACGGAGCGGCTGGGGATAAGCCGCAGTTCTTTTTATAAATATAAGGACGATATTTTTCCGTTTCATGACAGTTCCCAGGGAACAACGATTACGCTGACGCTGCAAATCAACGATGAGCCGGGGCTTCTTTCGGATGTGCTTAAAGTGATCGCGGATTTCAGGGCCAATATATTGACGATTCATCAGAGCATTCCGATTAATGGGATCGCATCGCTCAGTGTCAGCGTCCAGGTGCTGCCGGCAACGGGGGATATGTCGCGGATGCTGGAAGTTTTGGAGCGGCAGGAAGGCGTGCATTATGTGAAGGTTTTGGCCAAAGATTAGTGTGAGAAAAACATTAAGGAACACTAAGGCTGCAAAGGACGCAGCCTAAGAGTTTCTAAATGTTTGGAAAAATGCCCAAAATGCGGCATTTTTCATCGGAGCTTCAGCTCCGGGGGATTGTGTGATTCCGCAGAGAGGAATCATGGAGGTTTGGGGGTGGCGCCGCATTCTCAGGCTTGTTTTATTTTATCAACATTAGACAAAGCGGCGCAGAAATGAGGAAAAAATGATAAATGTAGCGGTATTAGGGTATGGGACGGTAGGCAGCGGTGTAGTAGAGGTTATTGAAAAAAATAAGGAAGAGATCAATAAGAAATCAGGGGAAAATCTGAATATTAAATATATTCTTGATCTGCGGGACTTTCCGGGCGATCCGTATGAGGACAAGGTAGTGCATGACGTGGAACTGATCATGAATGACCCGGAGGTGCAGGTGATTTGTGAAACGATGGGAGGAATCCATCCGGCTTATGAATTTTCCAAGAGGGCGATCCTGCTGGGGAAGAGCGTCTGCACTTCCAATAAGGAACTGGTGGCGAACCATGGGCCGGAGTTGATTCGTCTGGCGAAGGAACATAAATGCAATTATTTGTTTGAGGCCAGCGTAGGCGGAGGAATTCCGATTATTCGTCCGATCAATTATTCCCTGACGGCGGAAAAAATCGATGGGATCACAGGAATTCTCAACGGCACGACGAATTATATTCTTTCCAAAATGGCATCGGAAGGGGCGGGATTTGAGGAAGTGCTGAAAGAAGCCCAGGAAAAGGGATATGCGGAGAGAAATCCGGAAGCGGATGTGGAAGGTTACGACGCTTGCCGCAAGATCGCGATTCTTTCCTCTCTGATGACAGGAAAAAATGTGAAATACGAAGATATCTATACGGAAGGAATTACAAAGATCACGACGGAAGATTTTATATATGCGCGGGCTCTGGATCGTTCCATTAAGCTCTTAGCTATGAGCCGGGAATGTGAGGACGGCAGTTTTTATGCTATGGTCGCGCCGTTTATGATCCCGATGAGCCATCCCCTGTACAGCGTCACCGGAGTATTCAACGCGGTATTTGTCCATGGCAATATGCTGGGGGACTCTATGTATTACGGGCGCGGCGCTGGCAAACTCCCGACGGCGAGCGCTGTTGTATCGGACGTGGTGGACTGCGCAAGGCATATCGGCAAGACGATCATGTGCTTCTGGGATGACGAAGATGTCAAGCAGACAAATGTGGATAATATCAGGCATCGTTTTTTTGTCCGTACAAAAGCCGGGCTGGAAAAAGAAGCGGTTGATATTTTCGGTCTGATCCGGGTAGTCGTGGCGGATGTGAAAGATGAGTATGCGTTTATCACGGAAGAGATGAGCGAAAAAGAATTCAATGAAAAAGCGGAAAGACTGGGCTGTGTTTTGAATAGAATAAGACTGGAAGGTTAGTAGTGTGAGAAGAGTTTCTAACCACTCGCAGCAAAGGATGCTTCGCGGAGAAACTCTAGACTTGCTTCGCAAGTCTTCTCACACCGAAGAACGCCTGAAATGCGGCGTTCTTCCCATTAATGGGTTGTGCCGCCGGGAGGCGGCATGGAGGTTAGCATGCAGCGGAGGAAAGATATGGGAATGAAATATATTATTGTACTTGGGGACGGGATGGCGGATGAGCCGGTCGAAAGCCTTGGAGGCAGGACTCCGCTCGCTTTTGCAAAGACGCCAGCGATGGACAGGCTGAGTAAAATGTCGCAGATCGGAATGGTGCATACGATACCGGAAGGAATGAAACCGGGCTCCGATACGGCGAATCTGGCGGTACTCGGCTATGATCCCTCGATCTATTATTCAGGGCGTTCCCCATTGGAAGCGCTCAGCATCGGGGTAGCGATGAAGGAGACGGATATTGCGCTGCGCTGTAATATCGTTACGATTTCGGAAGAGGAAGCTGTTTTTGAAGAAAAAAGAATTATTGACCATAGTTCCGGCGAAATCAGTACGGAGGACTGCGCGGTATTGCTGGAGGCCGTGAGAAAAGAGCTGGAGACGGAAGCCTATCGCTTTTATACGGGAACGAGTTACCGGCATTGTCTTGTCTGGGACAGGGGAAAAGTCGTGGAACTGACGCCTCCCCATGATGTACTCGGACAGACGATTGGGCAGCATCTGCCGGAAGATAAAGTCTTGCGGGAAATGATGAAACGCAGTTATAATATATTGGTGAATCATCCGGTCAATCAGGAGAGGAAGAAGAAGGGGTTAAATCCTGCCAACTGCTGCTGGTTCTGGGGAGCGGGTACGAAGCCGAAACTGGATTCTTTTGAGGAAAAAACGGGAAAAAAGGGAATGATGGTTTCTGCCGTGGATTTGCTGAAGGGAATCGCCACAGGAGCTGGTATGGGCGTCTGCCAGGTAGAAGGAGCGAACGGCGGCTTGCATACCAACTATGAAGGGAAAGTACAGGCAGCTTTGAAAGCGTTGCTGGAAGACGGTTATGATTTTGTCTATATTCATATAGAGGCTCCCGATGAAATGGGACATCAGGGAAGTGTGGAGAAAAAAGTACAGGCTATCGAATATTTGGATGAAAGGGTGCTGAAACCCCTGACCGAATGCCTGGACAACAGGCAGGTGGATTACCGTCTGCTGGTACTGCCGGATCATCCCACGCCCATACGTGTACGCACCCATACGGCGGACAGCGTGCCCTATATGCTGTACGACAGCACTGCGCCTCTTGCCGGGGACTGGGATTATAATGAGGAGAACGCAAAAAAAAGCGGAAATTATGAGGAGCAGGGATATCGGTTGATCGGGCACCTTTTGGAACCTTGATCATATAAAATTAAAAAAGGCAGAACGGAGAAAATATTATGAAAAAAGTAGTCAAATTTGGAGGGAGTTCCCTGGCCAGCGCAGAGCAGTTCATGAAGGCCGGGGAAATTATCCGCAGCGATGAGGAAAGGCGCTATGTGGTTCCTTCCGCGCCGGGTAAACGGCATGATAAGGATACGAAGGTGACGGATATGCTTTATGCCTGTTATGCCACGGCGGAAGCGGACGGGGACTTTCAGGACGGATTGCGGGATATTGAAGAGCGTTACAAAGAAATTATAGATGGTTTGCATCTGGATCTGTCGCTGGACGGCGAGTTTCAGACGATCGGGAAAAATTTCAGGGAAAAAGCCGGGGAAGATTATGCGGCGTCCCGGGGGGAATATTTGAACGGAATCATTATGGCGGCGTATCTTGGCTATGAGTTTATCGATGCGGCGACGGTGATTTTTTTTGACGAACAGGGAGAATTCGATTCGGAAAAAACGAACCGGGTGCTGGCGGAGCGCCTGAAAAATGTGGAGCGGGCGGTAGTACCCGGATTTTACGGAGCATACGAGGACGGACGGGTCAAGACTTTTTCCAGGGGCGGGTCCGATATTACGGGTTCCATCGTATCGAGGGCGGTGAAAGCGGATGTGTATGAAAACTGGACCGATGTGTCGGGATTTTTGCTGGCCGATCCGAGAATCATAGATAATCCTCCGGGAATTGATACCATTACTTACAGGGAACTGAGGGAGCTGGCTTATATGGGGGCTGCCGTACTTCATGAAGACGCGATCTTTCCGGTGAGGAGGGAAGGCATTCCGATTAATATCCGCAATACAAACTGCCCGGAAGCGAGGGGGACATGGATTGTGGAAAGCACTTGCCAGAAGTCCCATTATGTGATTACGGGAATTGCGGGAAAGAAGGGCTTTTGCTCGGTAAATATTGAAAAGGATATGATGAATTCGGAAATAGGATTTGGCAGGAAGGTTCTTCAGGCTTTTGAAGACTATGGGATCTCCTTTGAACATGTTCCTTCCGGCATCGATACGATGACGGTTTTCGTCCACCAGGATGAATTTATC
The DNA here is from genome assembly GCA_000403275.2 of Lachnospiraceae bacterium 28-4. Lineage (GTDB taxonomy): Bacteria > Bacillota > Clostridia > Lachnospirales > Lachnospiraceae > Kineothrix. The sequence goes on along the minus strand of KE159599.1, from coordinate 573,734 downwards.
GATAAAGAACAGAAAGTAGTATCCGCGATCCACAGGCTGGCCGATCCGGATACGATAGATATAGAATCGGATTTGGCACTGATCGCGGTAGTAGGGCGGGGCATGAAATCAACGAGGGGAACGGCGGGCAGAATATTCTCGGCGCTGGCCCATGCTAATGTGAACGTAAGAATGATCGACCAGGGTTCCAGTGAGCTGAATATCATTATCGGCGTGTCCGATGATGATTTTGAGAATGCGATCCGTGCGATTTATAAAATATTTGTGGAGCTGCAGCTGTGAAAAAGCTGCAGCCTACGGAAGTCTATTTTCATAAAAGGCATGGCACAGCCGGAGCGCGGCAATCCCGGGTTCCGGCTGCGCCATGCTTTTTATGAAAATGGATGAAAAAGGGTTTTGGGGCAATGCTTACGGATCTGTCAGGTCGTGGAGGAAAGTACAATGGCGGAGTTAAGAAAAGAAGATTTATGGATGATGGCGGATAAGCTCCGCAACAATATGGATTCGGCGGAATATAAACATGTATGTCTTGGACTTATTTTTTTGAAATATATTTCCGACAGTTTTGATCGGGCATACCAGGAAATAGAACGGGATGAATATGCCGATCCTGAAGACAGGGACGAATATTTAGCAAAGAATATTTTTTGGGTTCCGGAGGAAGCACGCTGGGAAACGATTAAAAATAAAGCGAAAGATCCGACGATCGGGCAGGCGGTCGATCACGCCATGGATATGATCGAAAGGGAAAATTCGTCTCTGCGCGGTGTTTTACCCAAAGACTTTGCAAGGGCATCGCTGAACAAGCGCGCCCTGGGCGAATTGATAGATCTGTTATCGGAACTGGAGATCGGCAATGATAAAAATAAAGATACATTAGGATCCGTATACGAATATTTCCTGGGAAAATTTGCCCGTGCCGAGGGCAAATTGGGTGGGGAATTTTATACGCCCCGAAGCGTGGTCGAGTTGATCGTGGCAATGGTCGAACCTCATGATGGCCGTGTATACGACCCGTGCTGCGGTTCCGGAGGCATGTTTGTACAGAGCAAGCGTTTTGTAGAAGACAGGCAGGGGCGTTTGGACGGACAGCTGGCGATCTATGGGCAGGAGTCCAATTATAATACATGGAAGCTTTGCAGGATGAACCTTGCTATTCGCGGGATAGAGGCTGATTTGGGACAGCAGAATGCGGATTCTTTTCATAATGACCAGCATAAGAGCTTAAAAGCGGACTATATAATGGCAAATCCGCCTTTTAATATCAGCGACTGGGGAGGAGAAAGGCTGATGGATGATCTGAGGTGGAGTAAATACGGAATTCCCCCGGCAGGAAATGCAAACTATGCGTGGATTTTGCACATGTTATATCATCTGGCACCGAGCGGGACAGCCGGTTTCGTATTGGCGAACGGTTCTTTGTCTTCTTCTACAATCAGCGAATATAACATCCGTAAAAATTTGGTAGAGGATGATAAAGTGGATTGCATCGTGACATTGCCTGAAAAATTATTTTCAACGACATCCATTCCGGTCTGCCTGTGGTTTATAACGCGCAATAAACTGAAAAATGGATATCGTGACCGCCATAAAGAAATTCTTTTTATCGATGCGAGAAAGATGGAAACGAAACCGTATGAGGACAGCCGGACGCAGCGGCAGCTTACCGCGAAAACGATTGATGAGATTACTTCTGCGTATCATTCTTTCCGCAATCATGGGAAAAAGGCCGTGAAAGAGGGCGGCGCAGAAATATTTTACGAAGATAAACCGGGATTTTGGAAAATAGCAACTTTGGAAGAGATAAGGGAAAAAGATTATAATTTAGCGCCCGCAAGTTATGTCGGAGTTGTTCCGATAAAAGAAGACCAGGAACCCTTCGATGTTAAAATGGAAAGGCTGACCGGCGATCTTTTCAGAATCATGGCAGAATCGCGGGAGATTGACAAGGAGATACTTGCCAGCCTGGACAGAATAGGCTGGAACAAATGGCGGTAAGGGGGACTAAGATGTTTTTGGGAGATTTGATTATAAATCATGACAATAGACGGATACCCCTATCGTCGAAACAACGGGAAAATATAGAAAAAATATATCCATATTATGGGGCACAGGGAATCATCGATTATGTGGACGATTATCTTTTTGACGGGGAATATTTGCTGATAGCTGAAGATGGGGAAAACTTAAGATCCCGTAAGAAACCGATTGCATCGATTGTAAAGGGAAAATTTTGGGTGAATAACCATGCCCATGTCGTAACGGCAAAAAAACATGCGAATCTCCGGTTTTTGTGCCTGTGGATGAATAGCAGCGATATTTCCAAATACGTTACGGGATCGGCCCAGCCAAAGCTAAGCCAAGGCAATATGAATGCGATACAGATACCTGATTTTTCCAAAGGCGTGCAGGATAAGATAGCCGAAAGCTTATCAGGCTACGAAGATAAAATAAATGCCAACTTAAGCAGCATTTCAACGTTAGAGAATATTGCCGTTGAAATATACAAGAAATTGTTTATTCGTTCGAATCTTGAAGATATGTATTATCCTGAAGGGTGTGCCGGTTCCGGCGGTTGGACGAAATCCAATGTATTTGAGCAGATTGCGGAAGTAAAAGATAAGAATCAGATGGAAAATGATTATCCGGTTCTTTCCGTTGTCAAAGAAGGAGAGTTTAAGGCGTCAAAAGATATTTTTTCAAAACAGGTTTATAGTAAAAGCACAAAAAATTATAAAATCGTGCGGCGGGGTCAGGTCGCATACAATCCGGCCAGAGCCAATATCGGTTCGATTGCTATGTTAAAGGATTGGGAAGTGGGGCTTGTCAGTCCGATTTACATTGTATTTGAGATGAAACAGACAATTACTCCCGCATTTTTTGATTATTATATGAAACAACCGATATTTTTAGAAATGATAAAACATCATGCAATCGGAACGACGAGACAGAATTTCCCTTTGGAAGCGTTTCAAATGTTTCCTATGGCGGTGCCTCCGATGAGGCTTCAGATAGAATTTGAAAGACTGGTAGAACCTATGGAACGGAAAATCGCCAAACTGAAAGAGGAAAACGCAGTATTGGGGGAGATACGGGATACTCTTCTTCCCCGGTTAATGAGTGGCGAACTAATGGTGAAGGGAGATGATGAATAGTGAACGAATATGCGATTCTTAAAGAATATCTTGACGATGAATTGGACGAGCAGTTGTCGGTCTTCAGTGTTTCCCATTTGCTTTCAAAACTATCCGATTACAATCGCGTTATTTTAGAAAATGGAATATCGGGAACCTTATTATTTCGCGGCCAGTCGGATGTGGATTTTGGCGTGGACGGAAGCATTTTCAGAAACGGGCTTCTGGCTAAGGAAACGGCTTTGGTCAACGAACTGATCCTGCAGGAACCGCGGGAATTCGGAAGCCATATGACGGATTTTGAACAGTTGGTGAAAATGCAGCATTACGGGCTGCCTACCCGGCTTTTGGATATCACCACAAATCCTTTGGTCGCTCTTTATTTTGCCTGTGCCGAGTATGAAAGCAAAGACGGCGAATTGATCCTGTTTATTGAGTCATTGCAGCGTCCTACCCAGAAGGAGGTAAGGCTGCTTTCTGCACTTGCAGAATATGACGGGAAGAGCGAGGGGGATTTTCTGGATTATTTTTCCAGAAAAGGGTTGAGCGATGATATGAAGTCGGGCTTTGGCCAGAGGTTGGAACGGTTGAAAATACAATTTCAAAACAAATATGTTCCTGTAGTCGCACCGAAAAATAACGAAAGAATAAGAAGGCAGAACGGTGCATTCCTCATTCTTGGCATTGATATATCCGCTCCCGACTATTATTTAAAAAATAAATTTGACTTGAGAGATACGTTGAGCGCGTATGTTGACGAGGGGATTCCGAGATATTTGCGGATACCGGCGGAACAAAAGGCTTCCATTTTACACGAACTGGATATGATTGGAATCAATGAAGCGTTTGTATATCCGGAACTGGAGCATCAAGCGGCGTACATAAAGAAAAGACATTGTGAAAAAGCAGGTGAATGATATGGCCATTTTCATAGAAAATAATCTGGAACGGGCGGTAATGGGGTGGTTTCAGGATCTGGGTTATCAGACGCAGTATGGGCCGGATCTTTCTCCGGGCGGCAGTTTTTCTGAAAGGGAACGCTTTGGAGACGTGGTTTTGTACGACAGGCTGCATCATGCATTAAAACGGATCAACAGGCAATATTCGGATGATATCATTGCGGAACTGACGAAAAAAATCATCCGCCAGCAGAGTATGTCCATCACGCAGAATAATGAGAATTTCCAAAAGATGCTGACGGAGGGCATTGATGTTGAAATCAGCCGGAAAGATGGCAGCTACAGAACGGAAAAAGCATATATTTTCGATGCGGAAGATATTGAAAATAATGAGTTTATGGCAGTGAACCAGTACACCGTAATTGAAAACGGAAAGGAACGAAGGCCGGATATCGTTGTTTTTTTAAATGGCATTCCCGTCGTTGTGATAGAACTGAAAAATATAGCGGACGAACGTGTGGGAATGATAGACGGTTTTTATCAGCTTCAGACATACAAAAAGGATATTCCCTCTTTATTTTATTATAATGCGTTTATGATAACGAGCGATGGTATTAATGCGAAGGTTGGGACGATTACTTCTGATCTGGATCGTTTTATGTTCTGGCGGACGGTTGACGGCAGCAAGGAAGTTTCTTCCGGGCTTTCCCAATTACAGGTTATGCTGTATGGGATGATGGATAAAAAAAGGTTTTTAGATATCATTTCAAAATATAGTTTTTTTGTGCAGGAGGAAGATAAGGCGTATAAGATCCTTCCCGGGTATCACCAGTTTTTTGCGGTCAACAAAGCTTTGTATGAGACACATTTGGCGGTTTCTGAAAATGGAAGCAGAAAAGTTGGCGTGGTCTGGCATACGCAGGGCAGCGGAAAGAGTTATTCCATGCTGATGTATGCACGACAGCTTGTTTTGGAATTAAATAATCCGACTATTGTTATTATTACGGATAGAAACGATCTGGACGACCAGCTTTTTGCTACATTTTCCAAAAGCGCCGGTTATTTGCGCCAGACTCCGAAACAGGCGGACACGAGAAAAGAGCTGAAGAAGCTTCTGGACGTACAGGCAGGTGGAATTATATTTACTACTATCCAGAAGTTTGCGCCCGATGAAAGCGATGGTTCCATGGAGGCTTTGACGAGAAGACTCAATGTAGTAGTGATTGCCGATGAGGCGCATCGCAGCCAATATGGATTGAAAGCAAAGGAAAAAGACGGAAGAATATCCTATGGCTTTGCAAAATATATGCGGGATGCACTGCCCAATGCGTCCTTTATTGGATTTACGGGAACGCCGGTTGAATTGGAAGATAAAAATACTCCTGCCTTATTCGGCGATTATATCGATATTTATGATTTGAGCCAGGCGGTAAGGGATCAAACTACCGTACCGATTTACTATGAAAGCAGAATTGCGAAATTGGATTTTTCGAAGGAATGGAAGCCTAAAATTGATGAGGAATATGATATCATTGTGGAGGGAGTGGAAGAGGATTACGCGGAGAGCCAAAAGAAAAAATGGGCAAGGCTTGAGGCAGTCGTGGGGACAAATGGACGCTTGGATGATGTTGTAAAAGATTTCCTTTTGCATTATGACCAGAGGCAGCGGGCGATCGATGGCAAAGTCATGTTTGTGACAATGTCCAGGAATATAGCCGTTAAATTATATTCTAAAATAAAAAAATGCCGTCCGGAATGGCACAGCGATGAACTGGAGAATGGCGTAATAAAGGTCGTTATGACATCGAAAGCGTCTGACCCGCCGGAATACCAGCTGCATGCGACGACGGCGGCCCAAAGAAGGATTCTCTCAAAGCGAATGAAAGATGCGGACGATGAATTGAAGATCGTGATTGTCTGCGACATGTGGCTGACTGGTTTCGATGTACCCTGCCTTCATACTATGTACCTCGATAAACCGATGAGCGGACATCATCTGATGCAGGCTATTGCGAGGGTGAACAGAGTGTTTAAAGATAAGCCGGGAGGACTGGTTGTTGATTATATTGGGATCGCCGATAATTTGAGGAGTGCATTAATTCAATATAGTCCTGCGGACAGAAAGACAACGGGAGTTGATCCGCAGAAAGCGGTCGATCTTCTGCTTGAAAAATGTGAGCAGATCCGGGGAATACTGCATGGGTTGGATTATTCCGTATATTGGAAGGGGACAGCTGGTGAGAGAGTGACATGCATTGTGTCAGGCGTGGATTTCGTATTGGGAAAAGGAGCGGAGGAAAAGAAAGAATTTCTTCGCCTGGTTACGGAAATCGGCAAAGTATATGCTCTTTGTGCGACATCGGAACAGGCCGGGAAGATCAATGAAGAAATCAGTTATTTTAAGGCTGTCAAGTCAGGAATGACAAAAAGACTGCCAAAGGGAAAAACAGGAAAAACAAAAGATAGAATGGATTATGAAATAGGGCAACTGGTTTCCAAATCGGTTATTTCGGAAGAAGTGGTGGATATATTTGCGGCGGCCGGACTGGATAAACCAGATCTTTCCATATTGTCGGATGAATTTCTGGAAGAAATAAGAAATTTGCCACAAAAAAATCTGGCTTTGGAGCTCATGCGCCGGCTGCTAAATGGCAGGATCAGGTATATTGCGGAAAAGAATGTGGTTCAGGCCAAAAAGTTTTCAGAAATGCTGGAGGCTTCCGTGATACAATACCAAAAACGTTCGTTGGAAACAGCAGAGGTTATTCAGGCATTAGTCGATATGGCGAGGGATATGAATGAACTTTCTAAAAGGGGGGAACAGCTTGGGCTGTCGGACGACGAACTGGCATTTTATGATGCAATTTCTTCGAATGAATCTGCAAGGGAATTTTATGAAAACGAAGTCCTGAAGCAAATTGCCAGGGAATTGACAATCAGTGTGAAAAAGAATATTAAGGTGGACTGGAATATACGGGAAAGTGTCCGGGCCCAGATGCGGATTACGATTAAGCGGCTTCTTAGAAAGTATAAGTATCCACCGGATAAACAGGCTGCTGCCGTTGATCTGATCATGGAACAGGCAGAAAAAATGTGTGAAAATGAGGTGAATGAAATATAGTCGGGCATATTTGCTAAAAAACACTAAAAAATATTGTAATTTTTCTATAATTGACTCGTGTCAATATGTATCATATAATGAGAACAGGAAAGGGGAGAGAAAAGGATGGTATCCAGAAAAGACATTGCAAGAGAAGCCGGCGTATCTCCAACGAGTGTTTCTTATTATGTAAATAAAAGCGGATATGTGAGCAAAGAAGCGGGGGAGCGGATTCAGGCGGCTATTGACAAGCTGCATTACCATCCGAATCTGGTAGCCCAGTCCTTAAAAAAGAAAAAGAGCAAACAGTTGGTCTTCCTTTGCAATGAAATCAGGAATCCATTTTATTCCCAGCTGATTTCCAGCGCCACGACGGCGGCCTATAACCATGGCTACTTCATTTTATTCAGCAATGTGATCAGCGACCAAAAGTACATTCAGGAAATCTGCTCCTATCAGGTGAGCGGCATCTTTTTTTCCAATGGAAGGATGAGAAAAGAATTGTACGATACGATCAGGCAGAATCAGGTGCCGATGGTCATGCTCCAGGACATTAACTGGAATATTGAAGATGGGGATATGGCGAAAATCGTGATCGATAACAGCATGATCTTTGAAAATATTATGAAACATCTGAAGGAACAGCAGTATTCCCGCGTCTGCTATGTTTCGGGGGCCAGCGGACGGGAAGAGACGCAGATCGATGAAAAGACGAAATGCTTTCAAAAAGCTTCCGGCATTATGTCGCAGAGTTTGGTGCTTTATGATATCTTAAGCGCAAGGGATTCCTATGAAGCGGTTCGGACAAGGTTTCGCAGGGAGAACTGCCCGGATTCTTTTATTTGCAGCAACGATGCGGTGGCGGTGGGAGTATTGAAGGGAGTGCAGGAAATAGGCTTAAGAGTTCCCGGGGATGTGGCGGTTGTCAGCTATGACAATACGGATCAGTCAATGTTCGCAAACCCGTCGATTACTTCGATTGACATACATATAGAAAAATTAGGACAGACGATCATTTCTATGCTGATCGATAAAATACAGGGCCGGACAGTAGAGGATTATTGGATAGAGCCGAAACTGATTCTCAGGGAGTCAAGCTTGAGGAGGAAATGATATATGCGGGGAGGAGGGCAGATATCATATATCATTTCCAAATATTTCTTTTTTTTAGGCAGATATTGACACGAGTCAACAATGGGAGGTATGGTATGAAAGAATTAAAAAAACGAATAACGGCAATTATAATTATGGCATTAGGAATCGTGGCCTTGGGCGGATGCGGAAGCGGGAAGGAAAAAGAGAAATCATTGATACGTGTGGGAACAATGCCCTATTATCTGGGGGTTCCGATAGAGGTAATCCAGGATAAAGGGCTGGATGAGAAATATGGGTTTTCCATGGAAGTCGTAGATTTTCCTTCCGGCGGTTCCATGTCGGAGGCATTGGGTGCCGGAGAATGGGATATCGGACCGATCGGCGCCGGAGGGATGACGGCAGTCTCCAATTATAATGCGATGCTGATTGCGGACGTGGAATATGAAATGGACGGCGCCTGGATCATCGCAAGGCCGGACAGCGATATCGTGGCAGCCGGCAGCAATTTGAGCGACTATCCGGAAGTGATCGGAAGTACGGATACGGTAAAAGGGAAAACCGTATTAGGCACCGTCGGAAACATTTCCCATTATATGGCGATTGATTATGTTTCCAAATTCGGACTCAGCATAGAAGATGTAGAATTTTTAAATATGGAGACATCCAACGTTTATACGGCTTTTGTTTCCGGCCAGGGGGATTTGGCATGCATCGGTTCGCCTTCTGCGGGACTGAAGCTTTTGGCGGAAGGCTATGTATTGGTAGGAGGCTTAAAACAGCAGGGGAATCCTCAGCAGGACTGTATGATTGTAAGTGAAGAATTTTATAAGGAATCCTACGATGAATGCGTAAAATTTATGGCGGCCTGGCTGGAAGCTTGCGGATATTTGAATGCTGACCAGACATATGAGGAAGAAATGGTAACGAAATTCTATACGGATCACGGAAGGACGGATTTCACGGAAAAAGACGTGGCGGATGAATGCGGCTGGAATACATATAACGATATGGACAATATCTTTGAAAAGGAAACCGGCGTATGGATGAAAGAATTAGTAAAATGTTATGTGGGTGCAGGAGCCATGGATGAGAGCGTTTATCAGGCGCTGGAAACGAATATCGATACGAAAGTTATTACGGATGCAATTCAGTTAATTAAGGAAGCGCAGGAAAAATGAGGAAAAAGGAATTTAAGTATTATTTGATCAGCATTGGAACTATTATTTTGTTTTTAGTTGTGTGGTATCTTCTTTCCGATGTATTCCAGGTATTCAGGAAGGGAATGCTGCCCGGCCCTGTAAAAGTAGCCCGGTCTTTTGTGGAAAAGTTATCGACGAAGACGCCTGATGGAAATACCTTGTTCGGCCATATCGGAGCCAGTTTGAAAGTAGTCCTGATCGGTTATATCATCGGGGTGGCGGCAGGTATTCCCTCAGGGGTGCTGATGGCCTGGTATCAGCCGGTAGACGATATGGTGCGCCCGGTTTTTGATTTTCTGCGTACCATACCGGGGGTGGCATGGATACCGGTGGTCACGGTATGGCTGGGGATTGGCCTGAAAGCGAAAGCGGCGATCATATTCGTTAATGTTTTTGTCGGTACCGTGGTGAATATATATTCGGGAATCAAGCAAACGAATGAGGTACAGATATGGGTGGCACAGATTTTTGGGGCGGGAAGGCTGGAAATTCTGTTCAAGGTGGCGCTGCCGTCCTCCCTGCCATATCTGTTTACCGGATTGAAGGTGTCGCTGAGCATGGCATGGCTGGGAATCGTTGCCGCGGAACTGCTGGCCAGCCAGAGCGGCCTCGGTTATATGATCCAGGTGGCGCGGAGCTTAGGACGCCCGGATCTGGTGATTGTGGGAATGCTGACGATAGGGCTGATAGGAGCCTTTTTGACAATGGCGCTGGAAATGGCAGAAAGAGTTTTTGTGAAAGGAAACCGTAAATGAAAAAGAGAGAAAGTTTGAGAAAATCAGTGTGGACGATTATCAGCCTTGTCACTTTATTTCTTATCTGGTACCTGGGTTCCCGCAATGAGGAACTGGGCAGGTTAATGCCGGATCCTGTGGAAGTGTTAAAATTCATTGCTGCCGGCTTTGTGGCGCCGATTGGGAAGAAATTGCTTTGGGAACATATCCTGTGGAGTCTTTCCCGGGTATTGATAGGGTATGTGCTGGCTTGTATTGTTGGCATTCTTCTGGGATTTGCCGCTTCCTGGTTTAAAGTGGGGGAGGCGGTGATCAGGCCCTTTTACCTGCTTCTGCGTTCCATCCCATCACTGGCGTGGATACCGCTTGCTATTTTATGGTTTGGAATCGGGGAAAAATCGAAATACTTTATTATCTTTATTACGGCGGTAATGATCATTATGACGAACGTGATGGATGGGGTAAAAGCGGTCAGCCCGGAACTTCTGGGAGTGGCAAGGATGCTTGGGACGAAGGAAAAGCAGTTGTTTGTCCGTGTAGTGCTGCCCTGTGCGGTTCCCCAGATTTTTAACGGCCTGCAGGTGGCCGTTGGATCTGCATGGGCGGCGGTTCTTGCGGCGGAGATGGTTCGTTCCTCGGAGGGCGTAGGATGGATTATTTTAGCCGGACAGAGTTCGATGAATATGGTTCAGATATTTGCAGGAATTGTTGTAATAGGCATGATCGGGCTTTTGCTGGCGCTTCTGATCAGGGCGGCGGAAAGAAGGCTGTGCGCATGGAATGTACGAGGTAAATAGATGAGTTCAATGATTGAGGTAAAAAATGTCCGAAAGCTGTTTGTCAATGAAGAAGGGGAAAAAAATGAAGTGCTGAAAAACGTAAGCTTTCATGTAGATAAGAATGAATTTGTAGTTATTTTCGGTCCCGGCCAGTGCGGGAAGACGACGCTGCTCAATATTATTGCAGGATTGGAGGAAGCTACGGACGGAGAAGTATTAAAAATGGGAGAAACGGTATCCGGGCCGGGCCCGGACCGGGCGGTGGTTTTTCAGGATATTCTCTTATTCCCATGGCTTACGGTAATGCAAAATGTGGAATACAGCATGAAAGTCCGCGGCATGGATAGCAGAATGCGGCGGGAGGAGGCGGGGAAATATATCGATCTGGTGGGACTGAACGGGTTTGAAAAGGCTTATCCGGTCCAGATTTCAGGCGGTATGAAACAAAGGGTAGGTATTGCCAGGGCTTATTGTACAAAACCGGATGTGATGTTGATGGACGAGCCGTTTGGCGCGCTGGATGCCCAGACGAGATATTTGATGCAGGATGAAGTAATACGGATCAGCAGCACGGAAAAGCGGACGGTGGTTTTTGTGACGAATAACGTGGAAGAGGCAATTTATCTGGCAGACCGTATCATTATAATGACGGATTGCCCTTCGACGGTGCTGAAGGATATAAAAATTGACCTTCCGAGGCCAAGGAGTTACGTAGACCCGGAATTTTTAAGTCTGCGCAAGGAAATTAGTGCAATGCTGAACAGAAAGAGGTAAGATTGAAAATTAAAAATTTTCAATCCCAAGTTTGTGTCTGCGCGGCATCCACAAACTTAAAAGCCAAGCTGGCTTTGCGCAATAAAGCCGCACAGAAATGGGGTAAACGATGGAACAGGGAAAAAGAAAGGTGCAGGCCAAAAATCTGACGAAAAGGTTTGGTGAGCTGCTGGTGCTGGATGATATATCGTTTGATGTGATGGAAGGCGAGTTTCTTTGCATCGTAGGACCGACGGGCTGTGGGAAAACTACTTTTTTAAATTGCCTTACAAAACTGTATGACATAACAAACGGTGAAATTCTGGTGGATGGAGCGCCGATCAACTGCAAGAAAAATAATATTTCTTATATTTTGCAGGAAAGCTCGGCAATGGAATGGCTGACCGTTGAACAGAATATCCAGTTTGGGCTAGGCATAAAAAGAATGCCGGCCGGAATGAAAAAGGAACGCACGGAGGAAATGCTGGAACTGGTAGGCCTTACGGAATACAGAAATTATTATCCGAAACAATTATCCATCAGTATGCTGCAGAGGACGGTCATAGCGAGAGCCTTTGCCACATATCCGGAACTGCTGCTTATGGATGAACCTTATGGGCAGCTGGATCTGGACTTGCGGTTCCGCCTGGAGGACGAGCTGGTCAAGCTTTGGCAGAAAACAGGAACAACGGTAATTTTTATTACGCATAATGTGGAAGAAGCAGTTTATCTGGGGGAAAGGATTATGGTATTAACGAATAAGCCGACAAAGGTTAAGAAAATCATCTCCTGTAATCTGCCCAGGCCAAGGGACGTGGCGGATGAGCGGTTTGTGGAGATGAGAAACGAAGTAACGGAATTGATTAGATGGTGGTGATAATGTGAAAAAGAGACCAAATATCGTTGTATTTATGACGGACCAGCAAAATGGGGATACCATACGGCCGGATCATATGGCGCTGACGCCGAATATTGAGGAGTTTTGCCGGTCGGCGGTAGTACTGGAAGAGGCCTTTTGCCCATCCCCCCATTGCTGCCCTTCGAGAGCGACTTTTTTTACCGGATTGTATCCCTCCCAGCATGGCGTCTGGCACAATGTAGAGATCGACAATGCGATTTCCAGGGGGGTATATGACGGCGTAACTATGTTCCCGGAGTTGCTGCGGGAGAAGGGATACCGCAATTTTTTTTCGGGGAAATGGCATGTGAGCGCCTATGAGGGACCCATGGAACGCGGGTTTGAAAAAGTCCTGCATGAATACATATCCAATTATGGGCGGTTTGTGCCCGAGAATATTCCCCGTGTGATGGACTGGAAGGAAGTATATAACAAAAAAGAGGGGATTGATGCTGCCGGCATCAAAAAGGAATTTGGCCAGATTGCCAGAAAAGGTTACCCTTATTATTATCAATTCGGGTCCAGCGAAAATCCCTACGGGGATACGACAACGGTGGAAGAGGCATGCAAACTGATCGCGGGATATGAGGAGGAAGAACCGTTTTTTCTTTATGTGGGAACGACAGGCCCCCATGATCCCTATTGTCCGCCGCAGGAATATATAGATATGTATAAGGATGTGGAGGTAACGCTGCCGGAGAGCTTCGGCGACAGGATGGAAGATAAGCCGGCGCTGTACCGGCGGACGAGGGACCGGTTTGACTTGACGGAAGAGGAACAGATCGAATGCACGAAGCGTTATCTGGCGTTTGTTTCCTATGAGGATGCTTTATTTGGCAAACTGCTGCAATCGATAAAAGAAAAAGGAATCTATGAGGATACGTATGTGTTTTACCTGACGGACCACGGTGATTATCTGGGAAGCCACGGCCTTTGGACAAAAGGGCTGCCTTGTTTCCGGGAGGCTTATCATATATGCGGGGCCGTAGGGGGCGGAGCGATACGGGGGCATAAGGTTGTCAGCGATTTTATTTCCCTTTCCGATTTTGCCCCGACTATTTTGGAACTGGCCGGCGTGGAGACGGAGATCTCATTTGCCGGAAGATCTTTTGCGGACGCTCTATTCGGGAAAGAACTGCAAGGCTGGAGAACAGAGATGCATACACAGACCAATGGGAACGAACTTTACGGCATACAGCGGGCGGTTTGGAACCGCAAATGGAAATATGTGTTCAACGGCTTTGACTATGATGAATTGTATGATTTGGAAAAGGATCCACTGGAAATGCGCAATCTGATAAAAGAGAAGGCATATGAAGAGGTGGTAGAGCAGATGTGCGGGAAAATGTGGGAATTTGCACGGGATACAGGGGATAATTGTACCTGTCCTTATATTATGGTGTCACTGGCTCCTTATGGCCCAGGGATTATCTGTGAGACATAAATGAGGCATAAATAAAGAAAAAACGAGCAAACAGGGGATGGCATAATCAATCAATTTGCGGAAGATTCTGCCAATATATTTCATGAAAATCTTTTTTGTGCCATGGAACCAAGACCACGGAAAAGAAGAGGACTTTTATTCGAATATTTTCTGTGGTCTTGGTGGAATGCCCGGCACAGTTAGATTTTCATGAAATATATTGGCAGAATCTTTTCACAACCTATTTTTTGCAATCTCCTGAAGAGAGGAAGATATGAAAGGAACAAGCATTCTGATCAAGCCAGTTTCCAGCACGTGCAACATGGCATGCCATTATTGCTTTTACCGCGACGAAGCGGAGAAAAGGCAACAGGAAATTTATGAGGACTACCGGAGCAGGGGGTGGAAGTACCAGCAGTACATCGCCTGTCTCGATCCTCTGGGAGAAGTGCATGGGAAAAGAGGGTATGCTCTGACGCCGGAAGCTTATGGGGAATTTTTGATCCGGCTTTTCCGGCTCTGGTATGAAGATGTGAAGAAGCGAAAGCAGCCTTTTATCCGGCAGTTTGAAAACTATATTGCGCTTGCCATGGGATATAGGGCGGAGGCATGCAGCCAGAGGGGGAACTGCGGGCTGCAGAATGTGGTAGAAGCGGACGGAAGTGTTTTTCCCTGTGATTTTTATGCTTTGGATAAATACCGGCTTGGAAACCTGAATGAAGACAGGATGGAGACGATTGAGGAACGGTACCGGGACTATGATCCGGTTTCCGGTACATATAAAAGTTATTTTTGCAAAAGTTGCCAAATGTTTTTTGATGCCTGTTATGAAAAAATTGTGGAGACAGGAAAGGAGGCCGGACGCTGGCAGCGGGTGAGGAAATGACAAAATGGATGGAATGCCATTTGCCACAGGCCGGAACCCTTTTTAAAACAGCAATTTTTTACTCTGTCAGATAAGCGAGAAACAAATGGGCGGTATCCGGGTGTTTGCCGCTGAATACAAAGCCGAATACCGGTGCCTCTTCGGTATTCATATAGCAGTTCCACTGCGCGAGCTTTGCAGAATCCGGCAGATAGATGCCAACCGGCACCGGGTCTTTCATGGCGGAAGGATCGGTGGGATCAGCGGCGGTTTCCTGCGGGGAATCGGAATAGGGCTCTTCTTCCTGTACCCGATTTTTTTCTTCGATAAAGACCGCATCCACATAATAAAAATAGGGCTCATATTTTTCATATTCCTCCGCGCTCAACTCTCCGCGTAGATCCTGGAACATCATGCCTTCCGCATAATGTCCGAATATTTCCGCGTCGCTGACAAAAGCGTCCAGGGCGTTAGTCTGCACCATTCCGGCCAGCCGCTGTGAGAATGCCAGGTCGAGCTGCGTCATGGCATCCAGGGAAAGCGTGGAAGCAGCATCGATCTGGCAGTTATAAGTTTTCGTGTCGATTCCCGCATAGGCGGCGAAGTCTTCCTGAAAATCAGCCTGTTGCTCATAGCCGTAGGAATTGAGAACAAGGGCGGAAAAAGCGTCGTCCTTGCTTGCCATCATATCTTTAATAAAAATGCCGATGGCAAAGGCCGCGAATAAAACAACGATCGTGTGTACTTTGTAATAGTCCCAGAAATATTCCAGCTTTTCACGGACACTTTTTCCTTTCAGTTTTTGCTGTTGTTCTTTTACTTCATCTCTCATTGCCATGATAGATCCTCCATTCGGTAAAAGGCATAATGGTAACAGTACAATGGGAAGTTCAAAAAGAAGCTGCCCTATGGGCAGCTTATATTTATTTTGCCTGTGCCATTGAGAATAAGGTGTCTTGTAAAAGTTTAGAGAAATTGATATTATTTTTTTCGGCAAAAGTATTCAGCCATGCAGGAATAGTAAGGTTTTTCCTTACTGCTTTTTCACCATATTTTTCTTCATAGGCATCAATGTCTAATAATAACATATTTATCATACACCCATTTTCAGCAGTTACTTCGGAATAGTCGGAAGCATGTGGGATTTGTTTCCCATCTTCAAGTTCTCCTAATATCCAACCACTGGCGGCGTCAATTCCCATTTCAATAGCCTGTGCTAAGTCTTTTCCTTCTGTTACACAACCGGGCAAGTCCGGAAATTCTACCACATATCCACCGCTTTGATCTGTAAAAGGCTTAAATACAGCCGGATAAATTAGCTTCAATATTATTTACCTCCATTTATATAAATTGAACGAATGAGGCTTAAAGCCCTGCTTGTTTCATAATTGATTTTACGGTATCGGGATTCAAATCCCCTCCATGTTCTGGGATCGTGACTTTTCCAGGTTTGGTCGGGTGTTTGTATTGGTGGTGTGAACCTTTTTGCTTTACCTGATACCATCCATCTTCTAATATCATACTTTCAATTTCTCTAAATCGCATTCGATACCTCCTTATTCATCCATGGCATCTCTCCCTTCCGTTTATTTGATTATATCATAATGCGTATTATGCGCGTTGTCAATGGTTTTATTCTTTATAATACACGATAGAAGGGAATCTATCTGAATAAGAGGTTCATTCCATGAGTGTTGTACATTTATGAAATTCATTATAAAATATTATAATATCGAATAACGGGAATGACAAATGTTAAGGTAGTAAAGGATGATATTAGGAGGGATTAGTTGATGTGTGAGAGGACAGTATCCGACAGGTTTGGCGGGAACTGCATAAGAAAATCGGCCATACAGGATGTATCAAGGCTGGCAGAAATTTTGGTTTTTACAAAAAGGATGAATTACCGGTCTATTTTTCAGAATGATAAAGTTTCCTTCGGCGAGATCCAGGTGCTTCCTTTGGCGCAGGAATATATGGAAAATAAACAAAAGCTGGAAAGCATCTGGGTATACGACGATGAATTTGTCAAAGGAATGCTTCATGTGGAAGACGGCTGGATTCATGAACTATATGTGGATTCCTTTTTTCAGAACCAGGGAATCGGAGCAAGACTGATCGACTATGCCATTGAAAACCTCCATGCCAAAAATCTGATGGTGCTGGAAAAAAACCATGCAGCCATCCGCTTTTACCGCGCCCACGGCTTTTCCATCACCAAAGACCGCAGACTTGAAGAAGGAACCGAAGAATTCGTCATAAGGATGAAACGATAACTGATACGGTACTGTAAAAAAATTTCGCGCCAAAAAGTAAAGATAACACAATGCCGGGAGGGAGAGGGCAAAGGAGGCGGGGGAAGCGGCAGCGGGCAGCGTTTTCGAATCTGCTGCTTCGGGAAATGGATTTTCTAAATATTCCGGTAAAAGAGTATCAATCGTACGCAACCGCGCGCGATTCGCCATCCGGGCTCATTGCGCGCTTTTGGTGACATCCAGGTCACCAAATTGCTGTTTTTGGAACAGAATATTAAGAAAATCTCATTTCTCTGCGTAACGCAGATTCGAAAACGCTGCCCGCTGCCGCCTCCCCCGCCTCCTTTGCCCTCTCCCTCCTGGCCCTTCCGTCCTCCGCTTCGCTCCCTTCCTCTGCCCCGCTCCGCGTACTACTTGCAGTCAAGCCCGACAAAATGGATTTCCCTGAGTTACCCCTTGAAAGTTTGAAGATTTTATAATATGATGATAAGAAAAGGAGCGCAGCATCCGGCAGGAGCGTTCCGGCATGGAGGATTGGATCAATATGATGAGTGAAACATATGTGGAATGCCTGATAAAGAAAAAAACGAGTACGGGAATGGTATTTCTCAGAATGCTGACGTTATCGATGGCGGTTGTGTTTATACTAGTGGGCTTTATTCTGTGGCCGGCGATGATTGTTGGTCTTCTCATGGCGGCGGCATCCTATTTTATTTTAATGAATACAGATCTGGAATATGAATACCTTTATTTGGATAAGGAAATCACCATTGATAAAGTTATGGCAAAGACAAAGAGAAAAACAGTGAATAAATATGAGATCGAAAGCATGGAAATTCTTGCGCCCATCAAATCATGGCATTTGGATGAATATAAGAACAGGACGGTAAAAACGGTAGACTACAGCTCCGGCGTGGAAAATCAGCCGGATATGAGGTATGCCATGTATTACGACGGGGGTATCAGGGTTATTCTGGAACCAAGCATGGATATGGTAAAGGCGATTAAAAATATTGCGCCGAGAAAAGTATTTACGGATTGACATAGTGATGTAAGTTTGATAAACTTTTTCAAACTTACATCACTATTTGTTTATCGTATCAAAGGAAATAACGACAGGAGGATAAGAAGATGGGTCAGATAATTGGCGAAGGAATTACTTTTGACGATGTGCTGCTTGTGCCGAGTTATTCGGAAGTGATTCCGAATCAGGTGGATTTGACGACGTGGCTGACAAAAAAAATCAAATTAAACATTCCGATGATGAGCGCAGGAATGGATACCGTAACCGAACACAGGATGGCGATCGCCATGGCGCGGCAGGGAGGCATCGGTATCATCCATAAGAATATGTCGATCGAGGCACAGGCGGAAGAGGTGGATAAGGTGAAACGTTCGGAAAACGGCGTAATCACCGACCCGTTTTCCCTGACTCCTGAACATACTTTAAAGGATGCGGATGCTCTGATGGCGAAGTTCCGTATCTCGGGCGTGCCAGTTACCGAAGGACGCAGACTGGTGGGCATCATTACCAACCGCGATTTGAAATTCGAGACGGATTTTACAAAAAAAATAAAGGAATCCATGACTTCGGAAGGCCTGATTACGGCGAGGGAAGGAATCACGCTGGAGGAAGCAAAACAGATTCTGGCAAAGGCGAGAAAAGAAAAACTTCCTATTGTAGATGAAAATTATAATCTGGCAGGATTGATTACGATAAAAGATATAGAAAAAACGATCAAATATCCTCTTTCCGCCAAGGACGAACAGGGAAGGCTGCTCTGCGGGGCTGGTGTTGGCATTACGGCGAATGTGCTGGACCGGGTAGGCGCTTTGGTAGATGCAAAAGTAGATGTGATCGTGCTGGATTCTGCTCACGGGCATTCCGGAAATGTACTCCACTGTGTACGCATGATCAAGGAAAAATATCCTGATGTACAGGTGATCGCCGGCAATGTGGCGACCGGAGAGGGAACAAAAGCCTTGATCGAAGCGGGAGCGGATGCCGTAAAAGTAGGGATCGGCCCCGGATCTATCTGTACGACCCGTGTAGTGGCAGGAATCGGCGTACCGCAGATCACGGCGATTATGGATGCCTACGCGGCGGCAAAGGAATACGGCATTCCAATCATCGCGGACGGCGGCATCAAATATTCCGGCGATATGACAAAGGCTATTGCCGCTGGCGGCAACGTATGCATGATGGGAAGTATGTTTGCCGGATGCGATGAGAGTCCCGGGACTTTTGAATTGTATCAGGGAAGAAAATATAAGGTTTACCGGGGCATGGGCTCCATCGCGGCTATGGAAAACGGAAGTAAGGACCGCTATTTCCAGTCGGATGCAAAAAAACTCGTTCCGGAAGGTGTGGAAGGGCGCGTCGCTTACAAGGGGACGGTAGAGGATACCGTGTTCCAGTTAATGGGCGGCCTCCGCTCCGGCATGGGCTACTGCGGCACAAGAACGATCGAGGAATTGAAGCAAAATGGCAGATTTATGAAGATCTCCGCCGCATCTTTAAAGGAAAGCCATCCTCATGATATCCATATTACAAAGGAAGCACCGAATTACAGCGTGGATGAATAAGAAAGTCCGGTAATGTCTTGTTTTGGACGGAAGAAAAAAGGACGGAATCAACCGAAGGAATAGTAACTGCATACAACAAAAGGACGTGTAGCAGCCATTGGAAGGTATCCGATGGCTGTCTTTTTTTAAAATTTAACCTTTATTAATTGGTTCATTTATGATAATATAGTTATTATTGACTGAATATTCATTTTTATAATTTTTGATATGAGGAGGTAATTCCGCGCCGAATGTCGGCAGACTGCGGCGGGAGAGTGCTATGGGTGAAAGTGTAAAAACGGAGAATATACGGCAGGAAGGGGAAAAGGAGACTGTTTCCAGAAATTTTATAGAGCAGATGATCGATAAGGATCTGGCAGAGGGAGTTTATGACAGGGTGCATACCAGATTTCCGCCGGAGCCGAATGGATATCTGCATATTGGTCATGCGAAAAGCATATTGCTGAATTATGGTCTGGCACAACAATACCACGGACAGTTTAATATGCGTTTTGATGATACGAACCCGACGAAAGAGAAGACGGAATACGTAGAGTCTATTAAGGAAGATATTGCCTGGCTGGGGGCGGATTGGGAAGACCGCCTGTTTTTTGCTTCCGATTATTTTGGACAAATGTATGAAGGCGCTGTGAAGCTGATCGAGAAAGGCAAGGCATATGTGTCGGATTTGACGGCGGAGCAGATGAGGGAATACAGGGGAACTTTGACGGAGCCGGGCAAGGAAGATCCGAACAGGGAAAGAAGCGTTGAAGAGAACCTGAAATTATTCGAAGAAATGAAAAATGGGGTATATAAGGACGGGGAAAAGGTGCTGCGGGCTAAGATTGACATGAAATCGCCCAATATCAATATGCGCGACCCCATTATTTACCGGGTGGCCCATATGACACATCATAATACGGGGGATAAGTGGTGCATTTATCCGATGTATGATTTTGCCCATCCGATCGAGGATGCGATTGAAGGGATTACCCATTCTATCTGCACATTGGAATTCGAAGACCACAGGCCGCTTTATGACTGGGTGGTAAGGGAACTGGAATATCCCAATCCGCCGAGGCAGATCGAATTTGCGAAAATGTACTTGACGAATGTGGTGACAGGGAAGAGATATATTAAAAAACTGGTGGAAGAGGGCGTGGTGGACGGCTGGGATGATCCGAGACTGGTATCCGTGGCGGCCCTCAGGAGAAGAGGATTTACGCCGGAATCCATCAAAATGTTCGTGGATCTGTGCGGCGTATCCAAAAGCAACTCATCGGCAGATTACGCCATGCTGGAATATTGTATCCGGGAAGATCTGAAGCTGAAAAAGCCCCGGATGATGGCGGCGCTGGATCCGGTGAAACTGATTATCGATAATTACCCGGAAGGACAGACGGAGATGCTGACGGTCGCTAATAATATGGAAAATGAAGCCATGGGAACGCGGGAAGTGCCGTTTGGAAGGGAATTATATATTGACAGGGAAGATTTTATGGAGGAGCCTCCAAAAAAATATTTCCGTTTATATCCCGGCAACGAGGTACGTTTGATGAACGCATATTTTGTTACATGTACTGGCTGCGTAAAGGATGAGGAAGGAAATATTCTGGAGGTGCATTGCACGTATGATCCGGAAACGAAATGCGGAACGGGCTTTACGGGCAGGAAGGTAAAGGGGACGATCCATTGGGTTCCTGCTGCTCAGGCAGTAAAGGCGGAAGTCAGGTTATATGAGAATATTATTGATGAAGAGAAAGGCGTATATAATGAAGACGGATCTTTGAATCTGAATCCCGATTCGTTGACGGTTTTGAAGGAATGCTATCTGGAGCCGGCGCTGGCAGATGCAAAGGCATTCGATAGTTTCCAGTTCGTGCGCCAGGGATATTTTTGTGTGGATTGCAAGGATTCGAAAAAGGATGCGCTTGTGTTTAATAGGATTGTATCGCTGAAAAGTTCCTATGTACTGCCCAAAAATTGAGTAGCAGCAAAAAGAGCATAAGATATTGGAGGTTTGCAATATGGGAGGATTGTTATCCGGATTAGGAAGGTTTGGGTTGGATTCATTGGAAGGAATGGATTTATACGGCAAACCAAAGCAGGAAGAGAAGGAAAAGAAAGTAGAAGAAAAAAAGGCGGCTCCTGTAGTTCAGGAACAGGATTTGTTGTTTGATAAGACATATAGGTGTCCTGTCTGCGATAAAGAATTCAAATCAAGGACGGTAAAGGCGGGCAAGGCGAGGCTGATCGGCAGCGATTCGGATCTGCGTCCCAAATATGAACATGTGGATATGCTGAAATATGACGTAATTATGTGTCCTTGCTGTGGTTATTCCGCTTTAAGCCGTTACTTTAAATTTATAACCAGCCCACAGGCAAAGTTAATCAAAGAAAAAATTTCTGCTAATTTCAAATCCAGGGATGAAGTGCCCAAGGAGATATATACATATGATGAAGCTCTGGAACGCTATAAACTGACCCTTGTCAATGCGATAGTAAAGATGGCCAAATCCAGCGAAAAGGCGTATATTTGCATAAAGACGGCATGGCTTCTCCGGGGAAAGGGAGAGAATCTGGATAAGGATGAAAAAGGGTATGCGGAAAAGAAGAAAAAGATCGATGAGGAAGAAAGGGAATTTTTAAAGAATGCCCTGGATGGTTTTCTTGCGGCGAGACAGTCGGAGTCTTTTCCCATGTGCGGCATGGATGAGTCTACGGTAGATTATTTGATTGCTGTTACGGCGGCCAAATTTGAACAGTATGATGTGGCTATGAAGCTGATCAGCGGCGTAATTGTTTCCACGAGTGCGAATACGAGAATGAAAGACAGGGCCCGCGCATTCAAGGAACAGATCATGAAACAGATCAAGATGAAAAATGCGGCCGGAAGCGAAGGGTAATCATGAATGATTTGACGATTGAGCTGCGGCAGAACAGCGGAAAACATTTGTATGAACAGATTTATCTGCATATCAAACGGGAAATAAGAAAAGGGAAGCTGCTCCAGGGGGAGAGGCTTCCCTCTACTCGTTCTTTGGCCGAGTTTCTTCAGGTATCGAGAAGCACGGTGGAGCTGGCATATGACCAGCTTTTATCCGAAGGGTATATAGAGGCAAGGCCCTATAAAGGGTATTTTGTCTGCCCGGAGGAGGGACTGCTGGATATGGGGGAAGAGATTCCGGAAGAGAAGGGGTGGGAAAATTGGAAAAGCGGGGAAATGGGAGGGAAGCAAACCCGCGGAAGCTATGAGTCCTATGATGCCGGCAAAGCATATGATTATGATTTTTCTCCCAATACCATAGACATGTCGGCGTTTCCCTATGCCACATGGAAGAAGATCACGAAGAATATTCTGGTGGATGCCAACAGCGAGATTTTTATTTCAGGTTCTCCGAAAGGGGATTATACGCTGCGGGAAACGATAGCCCATTATCTTCATACTTCCAGAGGCGTAAACTGCAGGCCGGAACAGATTGTTATAGGGGCGGGAAACGATTATTTGCTGATGCTGCTGGAAAAGATTCTCGGGAGGCATGTAAAGATTGCCATGGAAAATCCCACATATCGGAGGGCTTACCGGATTTTTGATTCTTTTGCCTACCGTATCAATCCTGTCGCTATGGATAGCAGCGGAATGAGCGCGAAAGGGCTGAGGGAAAGCGGGGCGGATGTGGCTTATGTCATGCCTTCCCATCAGTATCCCACAGGGATCGTCATGCCGATAGGGCGCAGGATGGAACTGCTGAAATGGGCGGGCGAAAGAGAAGGGCGCTATCTGATCGAGGATGATTATGACAGCGAATTCCGGTTTAGAGGCAAGCCGGTTCCTTCTCTGCAGGCTTCGGACCGGGCGGGGAAGGTGATCTATATCGGAACTTTTTCCAAATCCATTGCTCCTGCGATCCGTATCGGATATATGGTTCTGCCGCCGGTTCTTTTAAAGGTATATGAGGAGAAATGTTCTTTTTATTCCACCACGGTATCGCGGATCGACCAGAGAATTTTGAATGAATTTATCGGGAAGGGACATTTTGAGCGGCATTTGAACCGGATGCGGAAAATATACAGGGAAAAGCACGATATGGTGCTGAACGGTTTAAAAGGGATGGAAGCGGGCTTTGTGGTTTCCGGCGAGAACGCGGGTCTGCATATTCTTTTACAGGACAGAAAGGGAAGAGGAGAGGAAGAATTGGTGAAGGCGGCGGCAGCAGCGGGAGTAAGGGTGTATGGGCTTTCTGAATTTTGTGTAGGGGAGATGGCTCCGCAATGGAAAAGGGATACTATTGTACTCGGATATGCGTCGCTGGGAAAGGAAGAGATCGCGGAGGGCATGAAACGCCTGAAAAATGTCTGGGGCGGATGAAGAGAGGGAAACAAACGCTGTCACGCTTTGCGAGCCAGCTTATTGTAATCAAAAAACGGCATAGCCCTGAGGCTGCGCCGTTTTTTAAACAATTCATTTAAAGAGAATCAGCAGAATTATCGTCATCATCGTCATCGAAGAACTCTTCTACTTTTGCTTCCGCTGTTTTTGCCACATCCTTAGCGGCTTTTTTTGCAGTATCGGCAGCATCTTTCATGGCATCGGCGGCAGTGTCGGCAGCTGATGATGCAGCATCCTTTACAGCGTCAACAGCAGATGCAGCGGCATTTTCCGCTTTTTCCAAATCGAGTGCAACATAGTTGCGGGAACTTTCATCATTTTCGGCATCAATATCCGAATCGTCATGGAAGTCGTCGTAATCATCATCGTCATCCATGTCGTCGGAATAAGAGGAATTCTTATTTTGCAAATAGTAATAAGCGCCTGCCATTGCAGCTCCGGCGAATGCAGTAAACATTAAAAATTTACCGAATTTTTTAGCCATACATGTACTCCTTTCAATTTCACGGTTATAGGAATATATTAATACTATTTTCTCAAATTGAAAAGAGATTATGTATAAAAAACTGGATTTATTTTTTGAATTCTTTATTGTGCATGAAAGAAAAATATGATATATTAAAATCTGACTCATAAAGTCAATGAAAACAGAGGAAGAAAAAGCATGGGGAAAGTACATGAACGAGAAATTTTTTGATTTGAAAAAAGAAAAACAGGACAGGATGATAAACGCTTCTTTAAAAATATTTGCGTTAAACGGCTACCGTCATGCGAGTACGGACGATATCGTGGCGGAGGCCGGTATCAGCAAGGGGCTGCTGTTTCATTATTTTATCAATAAACTGGGGCTGTATTCCTTTTTATACGATTACAGCACGCGCTTTATGATGCTGGAGCTTTCCGGCTGCCCGGTCAAAGACCAGGAGGATTTTTTTGAACTGCTCAGGATGAAAGAAAACGCGAAAATGCAGGTGCTGCGGAATTATCCGTACATGCAGCTGTTTTTGGACAGCGTCCGTTTTGAAGATGTGAAGGAGGCATTGTATGCCACGGAGGAAAGAAGGAATATGCTTCCGGAGGCGGAAAAAGCTTTTATGAAGCGGGCGGATCTGACATGCTTCCGACCGGAGGTGGATATCGACAAGTTAAATAAGCTGATCTCTTATACGCTGCGGGGCATGATGGAGGATCGCTTCCTGGAAAATTCCTTTCATCCCGATATGCTGAATGAGGAGACGGGGGCTTATCTCGCCATGCTGAAGAAGCTGACTTACAAGTGAGAAGAGGAGGAACGGAACGATGAAAGACATTGTTTTATTATATGATAATTGCTGCATTTATGAGATTGTTATATTGAATTATTTCCTGAAATGTACCGGCAGCGATCTTATATTTTGCTCCATAGACGGGAAAATGGCAAGAGCTATGGAGGGATATTCCATTCATGCGGATATGCCGCTGCAGGATGTGGATTTATCGGAAGTCAGAAGCTTTATCGTTCCGGGAGGCGATATAGCGAATATCGACCGGGATATCGTTTATGATTGTCTGCGGACATTGGGTGACAGGGGAGCTTTGGTCGCAGGAATTTGCGCGGGCGTAAATGTTCTGGATCGGGCTGGCTTGTTAAAAGAGATCCGTTCCACCCATTCCGGGGACTTCGATTGTATCAGGGACGGGAATGTAGTGACGGCAAGGGCCAATGCCTATGTGGATTTTGCGATAGAAACGGCGAAAGCGCTGGATTTGTTTGAAGATGAGGACGACCTGCAGGAAACGATCGCATTCTGGAGGGAATTTAAAAGGGCGGAACCATAAGGCCGGGAGGTTCCGCCGCTGTATTTTCTATTTATTCATTTTGTAAGGATCGTCGGCGGGATATCCTCCGGCCAGTTTCTGCATTCCGCGCTGCACCGCGTCTTTGGAGTTTTTCCAGTCGGCGGCCTGGTTGCGGTAGTCGAACTTTTCCACCAGCCATGCCACATCATCGGAAAGCCGTTTCATATTCTCTTCCATCAGTGTAAAAAGCATAGGATAAAATTCCGCTTTTTCTTTATCATTTAACCGGGTTTCCGCCGCGTCGCACAGATCGCCGAAATGGGGAAGGCAGAATCCTTTTCCATTTTTTACTTTGTTGCGGAATTCCCCGTCTTTTTTATACATCACGAAAAAAGTATCCAGATAACGGTCGTAGGTATCTTCGAACCGTTTGCATATGTAGCAGGATTTTTCCTGTTCCTTTGCCCAGACGCCGATGGAACTGCGCTGGGCGGCATTTTTTTTCAGCTTGCCCATCAGAGGCGTTTTCTGGGGGACAAAGGAGCGGAATTGGTCATGCATTTGCTTATTCATATGCAGAAAATGGGTTTTCAGTATCCATCCGTTTCCGAGGGTGTTGCCATAATCGAACATTTTTTTAAAATGGCTTCTACAGAATCCGGCCTTATCCGTGGCTTCACGGATATCGCTTTCCATATAAGAAGAGCCGGAGCCTAAAACAAAATCCAGCAAATCTTGTTCCACATTTCTTTCAATAAAGCAGAAAGGGCATTCGTCATTGGCGTTTATGGCATCGTTAAGGGGGATCGTATATAATTGTTCTTTCATGGCAGTCCTCCAATTTTCCTATTTTAGATATATATCACCATTATACATGATCCGGGGACGAATGCACAGGTAAAGTATACGAAGAAATCAATTTTACCGACCAGCGGAAAGGATGGGGCAGGGCGGGGACGCAGAAAGCGGCAGGCGGCAGGGCAGCGGCGGGCGGCGCGAAGTAAAAGGCGGCGGAAGGCGGGATAGGGGCAGCGGGCGGCATTTTCGAAGCTGCTTTGCGAAGAGAAATGAGATTTTCTTAATATTCCGTTCCAAAAACAGCAATTTGGTGACATGGATGTCACAAAAAGCGCGCAATGAGCCTGGATGGCGAATCGCGCGCGGTTGCGTACGGCAGATACAACTTTACCGGAATATTTAGAAAATCCATTTCCCGAAGCCGCACGAGAAAATGCCGCCCGCTGCCCCTGTTCCGCCTTCCGCCGCCTTCTACTTTCCGCCGCCCGCCGTTGCCCTGCCGTCTGCCGCTTTCTGTGTCCCCGCCCTGCCCCATCCTTTCCGCTGGCCGGTAAAATTGATTTCTGCTAAAAGCATAAAAATTTTCTGTGCAGATAGAAAGAATTGTTATATAATAAAACTATCTGTGCATAAAAATGATGAATGACGGAAGGAAAGGAACTTGGATGTTTTATGGAATTTCAGAAAAATGAGAAAAGAGAAAAGGGGATCAAACAGAAAATTATTTTTTGCGTGATGTCGGTGTCCGTGCTGCTCGGAGTGCTGTTAATAACGGCTATGATCGTCAGCAATCTGATAACGACCAAAACCCTTTTATTGGATAATATGCAAATGGTAGCAAAAATATCTTCCCAGAATATCAGTTCCAATCTGCATCTCCTGACGGACAGGATGGCAAATCTGGCGTTGGAGGAGGTTCTGGTGGACGAGACGGCGGACGAGGCGGCAAAATTGGAAGTTCTGGAGGAAAGGAAGAGCCGTATAGAATTTGTCTGGCTGGCGGCATATGACATGGAGGGGCGGAAGCTGTATGGGGATGAAAAATCGCCGGAATCCATTGCCGGAAGAGAGTATTATGAGAATGTGGCGGTGACGAACAATATAGTGATCGGCGAACCGGTGTATGAGGATGGCATCTGGCAGGTTGCCGTGGCAATCACGCTGAAAAAGGAAGATGAAAATTATGCGTATTTGATCGGCAGTTATAAATATGACCTGCTGAACGATGTATTGGGAAATATCAATATCGGAGTAAACGGGGGAGCGTATATCATTAACGAAGAAGGAGATATTATTGCGGACAGGGAAAAAGAAAATATGCCGGCTCGGAATAATATTTACGATTTGTATGGTTCCAAAAGAAATGACAAAATATTTGACGCAATGACGGATTTCCAGACGGGGGCGGCAGGCCTGCGGATGCATGGGGTATATCATTATGCCGCTTATTCCCCGGTGGCCGGAACAAATTGGACGCTGGTGGTGGATGCGCCTAACAGCGACTTTATGGGAGCGGTGGTTGTGACCGGTATCGTGAGCATTGCGCTTGGAATCTTGCTTATGGCGGGAGCCGTGGCATACAGCGGCAAAGTGAGCAGGGAGATATCGGATTCTTTGTCTTTGGCGACGCGCAGACTGGCTTCCCTGGCAGAAGGCAATCTGAAAGACGAAGTGGTGATTGCGGAGACGGGGGATGAAGCCCAGGTTATGACGGAGGCTCTGGCGAAAACGATTGGAAATGTGGATGCTTATATAGAAGATTTGGGAAGGGTGCTTGGAAGGCTGTCGGAGGGGGATTATTCCCAGGAAGTACCGGACAGCTTTACCGGTGATTTTGTTGCGATCAGGAAAGCCCTTTGCAAGATTACGGATTCCCTGAATGAAACGATGCATCATATTTATGAGTCGTCAAAGGCGGTGGGGCGGAATTCTTCGGAGGTATCGGGCTATGCGGAGCGTTTGTACGGGGGTTCTATGGAGCAGGAAAAGGCACTGGATCGTCTGACAGGCAGTATTCGGATGGTGACGGACCGGATAGGAAAGATCAACGAGAGCGCGTCCAATGTAAAAGGCTTTGCGGCCGGCGCACAGGAAAAAGCCGATCAGGGCAAAGAACAGATGGATACCATGCTGGAAGCAATGAACGATATTTATGCCAATATGCAGGAAATCATCCATATCAGCCAAATGATCGAGGAAATATCGGATCAGACCAGTCTGCTGTCATTGAATGCTTCTATCGAGGCAGCCAGAGCCGGAGAATCGGGAAGAGGCTTTGGTATCGTTGCGCAGCAGATCGGAGTGCTTGCGGATGAGACGGCGGAAGCATTGAAACAGACCGTGGCGATCATCGGCCAGGCCAGCCGCTCGATCGACAAGGGAATGAAAGCGGCTGAGACGACCGCAGGCTCGTTCCAGGAGATCCAGGAAGTAACGAAGGAATTTACGGGCATTTCCAATGAAATAGAAGCAGTGGCAAGGGAGCAGCAAAACGCGCTGGACCAAGTGGGGGATGAGATCGAAAAGGTATTGGAAGTAGCCAATGCCAATCAGGAACTGTCCAGAAAAACGGATGAAACCGCAGCCAGATCTTTGCAGAAAGCCGGAGAACTGGCGGAAGTGGTGGAGGCAGTAAAGCTTCGAACGATATAATAGAAGAATTTTGGAAGATTGCGGAAAGGAAATGATTATGAAAATGAAAAAAACGGCGGTTCTTCTGATTATGACATGTTTTCTAGCGGCGTTTGCGGGATGCGGTTCGGGGAATAAAATGGAAAACGGCTATTATACGGCGGAAATGTCGGATTTTTCCCATGGATGGAAAGAGTATGTATGCATTTATGTGAAGAACGACAGAATTATTTCCGCGGAGTTTAATGCAAAAGATCCCAGCGGTTTTATTAAGGCGTGGGATAATGAATATATGCGCAACATGGAGGCGGGAACGGGCATTTATCCCAACAAGTATACGAGAGGATATGTGGAGCAGCTGATCGAGGGGCAGAAAGATACAGAAGTGGATACTCTTTCCGGGGCGACTCACTCCGGCGGTAATTTTGCCAGGCTGATCGAGGCTGCGATCGGACAGGCGCAGAAAGGAGACTCTTCCGCGGCAGTTGTTCCGGCGGAATAGCACGGGAAGTAGTGAGAAGACTTGCTTTGCAAGTCTTCTCACACCACGGATAGCTTGTGCCGCCGGGAGGCGGCATGGGGGTTGGCGTACAGGATCAGATATTGATAGGAGGACTGCTATGGGGAAATTTTTGGTGGCTGGTATCGTACAAAGAGAAACGATTGTGAAGGTGGATCGGATTCCTGTGGAGTACGCGGGCATTACGGGAAAGCCGAATACTATTTTTACCAGTACGGGCGGAGATGCTTATAATGAATCTCTGGCATTAAAATGGCTGGGGAATTCGGTGGATTTGATGACGATGATAGGCAGCGGGGAAAGCATGGAACTGATCAATCCGCCGGACAGCGAGGTAAAGCTTGTGACGGATTATGTACTGCCGAGGCTTGCCAGTACGCCGGAGGCGGTAGTGCTTTATGACGATAACAGAAAACAGCAGATTTTTGAAGATATTAAAAACCTCAGAGATGTTTCCTATGACAGGGATTTGTTCAGGGAACGGGCGGAACGGGCGGAGATGCTGGTGGTTTCCAACGCCAATTTCTGCCGGCCGTTGATGGAGATAGGAAAGGAACTGCGCAAGCCCATTGCCGTGAACATCAGGGAGTACAGGGAAGAGAAAGTGGTCTATAATGAGGATTTCCTAAGAGGGGTCAACATTCTGTATATCAGCGATGACCGGTTAAAGGGCGATCCGTATGATTTTGTGAAGTCACTGGCGGCGAAATACCGCCCTGGGATCATTATTCTGGGGCAGGGGGCGGAGGGCCTTATTTTGTATGATAAAAATAAAAATATTATTGTCCATTACAATACGGTAAAAACCCACAAAACCGTCAATACGGCCGGGGCGGGGAATGCGCTCTTTTCCTGCTTCCTGCATTTTTATAATAAGACGGGGGATTCCGTATTCGCGGTAAAGAACGCAATGCTGTTTGCATCCTATAAGATTGGTTTTATGGGAACTTCCAGCGGATTTATGACGGAAGAAGAAATTATCCGTTGGAGAAACCTGATTTGGAGGGATGGGCGGTAGCGTGAGAAGTGCTTCTAAAGCTCACAGCATGGAAGCAAACTGTCAGAGAAATCTATTGACGGAAAATTCTGTTTATAATAAGATAGGAAAGGCATTGGCCGGATAAAAAGATACGGAGGAGATAGTAAGATGAGTAATACAAATAAAAAAGCAGCGATTGGCGAAGATGGAATTTTTGATGCCAGGCAGCTTGGAATGCCGAAGATGCTGATTCTTGGTATTCAGCATATGTTCGCCATGTTCGGTGCGACGGTGCTTGTTCCCGCGCTGACCGGGCTTAGCGTTTCCACAACGCTTTTGTTTGCGGGGCTTGGAACGCTTTTGTTCCATTTTCTGGCCAGAGGAAGAGTTCCCGCATTTCTCGGTTCGTCTTTTGCATTTTTGGCAGGGTATTGGGCGATTGCTCCGAAGGGCGAGGTTCATTTGCTCCCCTATGCATGTTTCGGCGTGGCATGTTCCGGGGCGCTGTATTTGATATTGGCAGCTTTTATCAAAGCTTTTGGGACAGGGAGGGTCATGAAATATTTCCCGCCCATCGTGACGGGGCCGATTATCATTGCCATCGGTTTGAATCTCTCCCAGTCGGCAATCAATAATTGCGAAGCGAACTGGTGGATCGCGCTTGTGGCGATTGCGATCGTTGTGGTCTGCAATATTTGGGGAAAGGGCATGGTCAAAATCGTGCCGATCATTCTTGGAGTAGTAGGTTCTTATGTGGTGGCGGCCGTTACGGGCAACGTGGATTTTACGCTGGTAAAAGAAGCGGCATGGATCGGGATGCCGGTCGTATGGGACAGAACGGTGTTCGCTGTTTTCCGGGAGCCGGATGTTTCCCTTCTTGTGACTTCCGTGATTACGATTATGCCGATTGCGCTTGCAACTATGGTGGAGCATATCGGCGATATGTCAGCTATTTCTTCCACAGTGGGGAGAAATTATATCAAAGATCCCGGACTGCACAGAACTTTGTGCGGGGACGGGCTGGCGACGATTATCGCTTCTTTGTTCGGCGCGCCGGCCAATACGACTTATGGGGAAAATACGGGAGTGCTTTCCCTGACAAAAGTGTATGACCCAAGGGTAATCCGCATTGCGGCCGGTTTCGCCATTTTGTTTTCTTTCTCTCCGAAGGTGGCGGCGGTAATTTCCGTTATGCCTACGGCGACTCTGGGCGGCGTGTCTCTTGTGCTTTATGGTATGATATCCGCAGTCGGGGTGCGCAATGTGGTGGAAAACCAGGTGGATTTTTCCAAGAGCAGGAATGTAATTATTGCGGCGCTTATATTAGTGCTTTCCATCGGTATTAATTTCAGCAATAACGGGGCGGTTGTTTTTCAGATAGGCGATATCGCTATCCGTCTGTCGGGGCTGGCGGTAGGAGCGCTGACCGGAATTCTGCTCAATGCGGTTCTTCCGGGAAAAGATTATACCTTTGATGAAGAAGCTCCTTCGGATACCTGCGTGGATATGAGCGGGACGAGGAAGACGACGAAAAGATAGACGGGCCGCATGCAAGCGGGAAAAAGAACGGGTAAAGTGCCAAAAGGCGGAGATAAGCCTGAAAAATAAGTTTTAGAAAAGAAAACACCCAAAATTAGAGGACAAAGATGATTGGAAAGGCTCTGTATCATGCAGGGCTTTTTTTGTTTGACAAAAAGACAGAATGCAATTTTAGGTACTTGTCATTGCCCAAATCTCCACATATAATTGTAATGTGGCTGTAATCTCGGCATATCGATGTGTAATTTAATGAACGGAGGAACGTCAATAATGAACAGGATTTTGATTATAGATGATGACAAGGAGCTTTGTGTACTAATCAAGCAGGCTGTTTTACAGGAAAGCATAGAAGCCGACTGCTGTTATTCCGGAAAATCCGGTCTGCTGCAACTGAAGGAAAAAGAATACCAGCTTGTTATATTGGATGTCATGATGCCCGGTTTTGACGGCTTTGAAACTTTGGAGCTGATCAGAAAAGAAAGCAGTCTGCCAATCCTGATGTTTACATCAAAAAATGATAGTGCTTCAAAAGTGCGTGGTTTACGGGCGGGGGCTGATGACTATCTAACAAAACCTTTTGACATGGACGAGCTGATTGCCCGTATTCTATCATTGATTAGACGCTATACTCGCTTTAATCCAAAAGACGGACAGTTACAGACATTTGATTTCGACGGGCTGGTTATTGACTTTAATAACCGTTCTATCCATGCGGTAAATGGTGATTTTGAACTGCCGCCGAAAGAATTTGATTTACTATTGCTTCTTGCAAAAAATCAGGGAAAGATATTAACAAAGCAGCAAATTTATGAAAATGTATGGGGAGAAGATTATGTCTATGATGACAGCAATATTATGGCAATTATCAGCCGTCTGCGGAAAAAGATAGAAGAGAATCCGGGCAATCCACGGTATATACAGACAGTGAAAGGGATTGGCTATCGTTTCAATAGGGAGGTGTGAATATTGTATACGGAAGCAGTTACAATGATTGCACTGGGTGTTGCGTTTGCTTCGGTTTGCGGGGCTTTTTTTATAGTCCGGCGTGTGAAAAAGCAGCTATTAGAAATGTCTGACGTTTTGGAAGATGTAAAAAATGGAAATGGGAACAGGCGTATCTTATCGGAAACACATGAACTTGTGGCTCCACTTGCTTATGCAATCAACGATATTATCCTGTCTTACGAGAACGGGCTTTCTGCCTATCGTCAAACAGAAGAAACCAACAGGCAGCTTATGACGAGCCTTTCCCATGATGTAAGGACACCGCTTACCACACTGATTGGATATTTGGACGCTGCACATAAAGGGATTGTTGATGGGAAAGAACGTGACGATTATATAGAAACAGCCCGCAGGAAAGCCCACGATTTAAAAGAATATATAGACGTGCTTTTTGACTGGTTCAAGCTGGGTTCAAATGAATTTTCGATGAATATATCTATTGTTGATTTAACGGAACTGACACGGAACATACTGATTGACTGGATACCCATATTTGAAGATACGCAGATAGATTTCACAGTGAACATTCCAGAGCAGCCGTTTCGGGTGCAGATTGATCCAGGCGGATATATGCGGATATTAAACAATCTGATACAAAATGTGATTTCCCATAGCCATGCGGATAAAATAGAAATATCTTTATCAGGGCAGGGAGGGAATATAAAAATTCTTTTGTTTGATAATGGAGTAGGGATTGATAAGAAGGATTTGAAACATATTTTTGAGCGGCTTTATAAATGTGATAAAGGGCGGTCTGAAAAAGGCAGCGGACTTGGTCTGTCTATCGTACATCAGCTTGTAGTCAAATTGAATGGAACAATAACAGTGGAAAGCACACCGGGAGAGGGAACCGTTTTTATCCTGCTTTTCCCACTGGCAGAATGAATCAGCACTGTTTCATGGTGGCAATAGAATCTCCGTCCTGCGGGGATTTTATTTTTTCAGAGATTTGCTTCTTTAAATACAAGGTTAATGCAAGGTTCGTGCAAGGTTAATACAAGGTTGGCATGATAGAATAGCAGACATGAAAAACTTTTATTCCATAAAAGGGAGGTTCCGTAATGAGCAAATATGTAATTGAAACAAAAAATCTTACAAAACAATATGGAACACAGAAAAGTGTTGCTAATCTGAATATCCATGTTCGGAAAGGGCGTATCTATGGTCTGCTTGGCAGAAATGGAGCCGGAAAAACGACGACAATGAAAATGCTGCTTGGACTTACACAACCGACTTCCGGGGAAGTGTCGATTTGGGGAAAGCCTTTGGCGGCAAGTGAAAAGAAGCTGCTGCCCCGTATTGGCAGCCTGATTGAATCCCCCGGATTTTATCCTAATCTTACCGCTACGGAAAACCTGCGCATTTTTGCTGCCCTGCGGGGTGTGCCGAACCGAGGCGCAATTAAAAACGCACTTGATTTGGTTGGCCTGCCTTACAAAGATAAGAAGCTGTTTTCCCAATATTCACTTGGCATGAAACAGCGGCTGGCGATTGCCCTTGCCATTATGCATGATCCGGAACTTTTGATTCTGGACGAACCGATTAACGGTCTTGACCCGATTGGAATCGCAGAAGTCCGTTCCTTTATCCGTGGCCTCTGCAATGAGCGTGGAAAAACAATTTTGATTTCCAGCCATATCCTTTCTGAAATTGCATTATTGGCTGATGATA
Organism: Lachnospiraceae bacterium 28-4; assembly: GCA_000403275.2. Lineage (GTDB taxonomy): Bacteria > Bacillota > Clostridia > Lachnospirales > Lachnospiraceae > Kineothrix. The sequence continues at coordinate 538,723 of KE159599.1, read as the reverse complement.
TAGGCATTATTGACCACGGTGCATTGCTGGAAGAAGAAAGTCTTGCGCAGCTGGAAGCAAAGAGCAGCAAACATATCCGATTTGTTGTTTCTGATACGGCACAGGCGGCAAGAATTTTAGAGTGTATCTTCTATGAAAGCCAGTTTACCATACAGGATGACCATAATATACAGGTGCATAATCTTGATTTACCAATAGGAAAAATTGTTACTGCTTTTGTAGAAAATGGCTTGGAAGTATCGGAAGCCCATACTTGTGAAGAAAGCCTTGAAGATTACTTCAAACGTGTAACAGGGGGTGAAGGGATTGCTTAAACTTGTTATTTGTGAGTTTTCGAAATTGAAGCGAAAAAAATTTATATGGATGGTTATTCTTTCGGCATTTTTATTTCCCGTGCCGCTGACAGCATTGATGACTATGCCCCAGGCAGTAGGACAATATGACAGCAAAATAGATATTTTTAATGATTATTTTCAGTTTGTTATGGGATATGGGATAGAACTTCTTTTGCCATGCGTGATCGGGGTGATGGCGGCCATGCTCTTTTTTATGGAACGGGATAATGATACATTTAAAAACCTGCGTACAATCCCTGTCACAAGCACACAGATGATTTTGGCAAAAATAATTGTCTTGTTCTTTTTTGGAAGTATTTTTAGTCTGACATCGGCATTTATATCAATCCTGTGCGGCGGGATGATTGCAGAAGTAAACAGCATTGTTTACAGATTATTTTTTGCGCTGGAAATGGGGATTTTTATTACCGCCGGGACGCTGCCGTTAGTCGTTCTCGTAGTGTTCTTTAGCAAGAACTATGTATTTTCTGTTTTATTATGTGTTTTTTACAGTGTCCTAAGTTTGACAGCCGAATCATCTTTTGGCGCACTGCCCAAAGTGATGTGCTGGCTGATGCCTATTCCGCTTACAACCCTATGGAGCGCAGGAAATTTAACCGCACATGGCGCTATGGACGGCGTGGGAATGCTGGAATATTTAATTCCGACTACATTTCAGACAATCATTATTTTAGCCGTTATCGCTTTGCTTTCAGTAATGGTGATTGATTATATGTATAAAAAGAGAGGAGATGAATGATATGTTTCGCATGGTTAAGACCGAAATATGGAAATTAAAGCGGTATCATATGATATGGGCAGGTGTTTTTCTGATGCTGCTTTCCGTCCTGTTGACGCTTTTTTCCACAACCGCATTGGACGGAACAGTCTGGACATTTTCTTTCTTTACGGAACAGGTGATCAAAAACAATGTTACCATGATTTTTCCCATGTGTATTGTTTTGATTGCCGGATATATTATAGAAAGGGAAGCAAAAGATGATACGCTGAAAAGCATTTTGACGATACCCGTTTCATATAGCAGTTTGTTGTGGGGGAAGCTGCTTGTATGTGCATTGCTTTCTTTGCTTTTTGGGCTGGTAAGTGCGGCATTTACGGTAATCGCTGATTTGATGATAGGATTTCCGGGAATTTCTGTAACATCAATATTGCAGACATTTATTCAGATTGTTTTTAACTGCCTGTTTTTGTATATTGGTGTCATGCCTGTTATTGCATTCGCCGCCCGTATACCAAACGGACATATGATCGGAACAATTATTGCTTTTGTTTATGGTTATGGCGGTATGTTTGCCTCTGGAAATGCTGCGTTAGCCAATATTTATCCCGTTACTGCAAGTTTGGGTTTAATCAGTTACCGAAGTTATGATTCTGCTGTACATTGGAATGTATCAACTTGTTTGTTTAGTATGATTGCGGCATTGATGATTTCTGCTGTTTTTGTATTTACTGCAAAAGGAAATGTACCAGTTAAAAAAGCAAAAAAGGGTAAAAAGGCAATAGCCAAAAAAGGTTGGTAAGCGGAGGGTATAGAATTGATAATAGTAAAGTGGAGCAGGTCGAATCGAAAGGCGGCGTAATTAACTTTAGCGGAAGTATGGATTACTCATAACTTTATTTTCTTACAATGAGAATGGAAAGAGGTACAATATGATGAACTTCCCGCTGCAGTCAGATTTTCTACTTAAATACTGGCATTGTATTGTATAATAGTAATGATCTCATTTTAACCGAACGAAATCAGAACAGAAATATTTTCAATCTTTATTTGGGGAATCCCAAACAAGACAATATCAGTATGGCATTTAACAATGATTCATATAAAAAGCGGAAAGGAGCCAAACACCATGAAGATAGCAGACATGCATTGCGATACGATTTCCGGCCTATACCAAAAGAGGAAGGCGGGGAGCAGAGAGGGACTGGCGGAGAATGGAGGGCATGTGGATCTGCGGAAGCTGGAAGCCGGAGATTCCCTGGTGCAGAATTTTGCCCTGTACGTCGATTTGGGAAAGACGGAGAATCCATGGGAGGATGTGCTGGGAATGGCGGATCTTTACTATGAGGAATTGGAAGCCAATCGAGGCAGGATAGCGCCTGTTTCCTGTTACGGAGATATCGAAAAGAACCGTAAGGAGGGAAAAATATCGGCTTTGCTGACGGTGGAAGAAGGGGGCGTCTGCGAAGGGAAGGTGGAACGCCTGGAGCATTTGTACCGGCTGGGGGTGCGGATGATGACGCTGACATGGAACTATCCGAATGAAATAGGTTATCCGGCTCTGGACATTCGGAAGATGGCGGAAGAAAGAGTTCATAGCGCCGGAAAAGGGCAGGGCGAACCGTCGGCCGGTATGGTGCCTTTTCACAGAAGGGCGGATATGGAACGGGGACTGACGGAAAAAGGAAGGGAATTCGTGGCGGAGATGGAGCGGCTTGGGATGGTGATCGATGTTTCCCATCTGTCGGACGCCGGATTTTATGATGTGCTGCGCATGACGAACAAACCTTTTGTAGCAAGCCATTCCAATGCGAGGGCCATTGATCCCTGGGTACGGAATATGACCGACGACATGATAAGGAAATTGAGCGAAAGAGGGGGCGTTATGGGGATTAATTTCTGCCCTGATTTTTTGGAGGAAGTACCGGAAGGAGAAGAAAATCCGGGAAGCCTGGAAGCCATTATAAGGCATGTCCGGCATATGATCCATGTGGGGGGCATTGATTGTATCGGCCTTGGAAGCGATTTTGACGGAATCGAAGGACACAGGGAATTACCGGATTTTTCTTATATGCCAAGGCTGGCCGATGCATTGAAAAAGAGCGGGCTGAGAGAGGGAGAGATAGAAAAGATATGCAGCGGAAATGTGCTGCGCATTTATAGGGAACTATTGCACTGAGAATCATTTTCATGTGGTGGTTCGCTCCTTCTTTGCGTTTCCCAAGAAAAGACAAATATTCACATACTTATCCATACCATCCACGGGCTTGCGGAAGCTATAATAATAGAAAAAGAAAATTTTTGCCGGACAGTATGGAGGGATGAGGATGAAATACGGTTATTTTGATAATGGAAAGAGGGAATATGTGATCGACAGGGTGGATCTGCCCGTGTCCTGGACGAATTATCTGGGTGTGGAGGATGTGTGTGTGGTAGTAAACCACACGGCCGGGGGATATATGTTTTATAAGACGCCGGAATACCATAGGATCACCAGGTTCCGGGGAAACAGCGTCCCGATGGACAGACCGGGCCACTATGTGTATCTCAGGGATAATGAAGACGGGGATTATTGGAGCATTTCCTGGCAGCCGGTAGGAAAGCCTTTGGAGGAAGCAGAGTATATCTGCCGCCATGGGCTTTCTTATTCTGTCTATGAGTGTAATTATAATAAAATACGGGCGAAACAGACTTTATCAGTGCCATTGGGCGATAAGGCGGAACTTTGGGATGTAGTGGTGAAAAATGAGGATACGAAGCCCAGGGATTTGAGCCTGTTTACTTATTGTGAATTTTCCTTTCACCATATTGCCATCGATAACCAGAATTTTCAGATGAGCCTTTATTGTTCCGGTTCTTCTTATGAGGACGGGGTGATCGAGTATGATTTGTTTTATGAGGAGTTCGGCTGCCAGTATTTTACTTCCACTGCGGAACCGGACGGGTTTGACTGTCTGCGGGATAAGTTTATCGGCAGTTACCGGTCGGAGGATCGTCCGGCGGCCGTGGAACTGGGGCAATGCGGCGGTTCTCATGAACTTGGGGGCAATCATTGCGGCTCCTTGCAGAAGAATATCCGGCTGGAACCGGGGGAGGAGATAAGAATTCTGTTTATCCTCGGGGAAGGGAACCGGGAAGAGGGAAGGAAGGCGAGGCAGAGATACGGCAGCTGGGAAGCGGTGGATCGGGTATATGAGGATTTGAGAAAGTTTTGGGATAAAAAACTGCAAAACTTACAAATAAGGACGCCGAACGAAGGGATGAATACGCTGATTAACATATGGACTCTTTACCAGTCGGAAATTAATGTTATGTTTTCAAGGTTTGCCTCCTTTATCGAGGTGGGCGGAAGGGTCGGCCTGGGCTATCGGGACACGGCGCAGGATGCCATGACGATTCCCCATTCCAATCCGGAAAAATGCAGGAAGCGCATTATAGAATTGCTGCGGGGACTCGTTTCCGACGGATATGGGCTGCATCTGTTCCAGCCGGAATGGTTTGCCCCGGAACAGGGGGAAAAGCCTTTCCGGTCGCCCACCGTCGTACCGGAACCGGATAGGGAAAGTATCGTACACGGGCTGAAGGACGCCTGTTCGGACGATGCATTATGGCTGGTTTCTTCCATTGTGGAATATATCAAGGAGACAGGGGAAAAGGAATTTGTGGATGAAACGGTGACTTATGCGGACGGAGGAGAAGGAACGGTTTATGAGCATATGATGCGGATTCTGGATTTTTCTGCGGAGCAGGTAGGAGAAACGGGAATCTGCAAAGGACTGCGGGCGGATTGGAACGACTGCCTGAACCTGGGCGGCGGGGAAAGCGCCATGGTTTCTTTCCTGCATTACTGGGCGTTGGAAAACTTTATAGAATTGGCGGAATATTTGGGCAGGAAAAGAGATGCGGAGAAATACAGGGAGATCGCCAGCCGGGTGAAAGATGTCTGCAATGAGGAATTGTGGGACGGAAGATGGTTTATCCGCGGGATTACGGGGAACGGGAAGAAAATCGGGACAAAAGAGGACAGGGAGGGGAGAGTCCATTTGGAATCCAATGCCTGGGCCGTTCTTTCCGGCGCGGCGGATGAAGAAAAGGGCCGTCTTGCCATGGACAGCGTGGACGAATATCTTTATACGCCATGGGGGATTATGCTGAATGCCCCCTCCTATACCGTGCCGGACGACGACATCGGTTTTGTGACGAGGGTTTATCCGGGAGTAAAGGAAAACGGAGCGGTATTTTCCCATCCCAATCCCTGGGCATGGGCGGCGGAATGCAAATTGGGCAGGGGAGACCGCGCAATGAAATTTTATAATGCCTTGTGTCCTTACTGGCAGAATGATAAAATAGAAATAAGAGAAGCGGAACCCTACTCATACTGTCAGTTCATTATGGGAAAGGATCATTCGGCCCATGGAAGGGCGAGGCATCCTTTTATGACCGGAAGCGGCGGATGGGCTTATTTTTCCGCAACGAGATATATCCTCGGTATGCGTCCGGGGTTTGAAACGCTGGAAATAGACCCTTGCGTACCTGCGGACTGGAGCGGGTTTTCTATGGTCAGGAGGTGGAGGGGCGTCACTTATGAAATAGAAGTGTCCAACCCCGACGGCGTAATGAAAGGCGTAAAGGAGCGGTATCTCGACGGAAAGAAGGTGGAACGCATTCCTCTTATGGAAAAAGGAACGGTACATCAGGTAAGAGTCGTGATGGGAAAGGAAGGAAATGCAAATGATTAAATTTGGTACGGGGGGCTGGCGCGCGATTATCGGAGACGAGTTTACAAAGGCGAATATCCAGTTATTGGCAAAAGCGTTGTGCGATAAGATGAAAGCGGAGGGAAAAGCGGATAAAGGAATTGTGATCGGCTATGACCGGAGGTTTCTGGCGAAAGAGGCTATGCAATGGGCGGGGGAAGTATTCGCCGCGGAAGGAGTGAAAGCTTATCTGATTAACAAATCGTCACCGACTCCGTTAATCATGTTTTATGTAATGAAGCATGAGTTCCCCTATGGAATGATGGTGACGGCGAGCCATAACCCTGCGGTTTATAACGGCATTAAAGTATTTACGGCAGGAGGCAGGGACGCGGATGAGGTTCAGACGAAAGATATTGAGGAGTATATCAGGAAAGCGGACGGGGAACCGATCGGAGAGATGGAATATGAAAAAGCGCTGTCCCTCGGACTGATTCAGGAAATATACCCGTTGAACGAGTATTTGGATAATATTATATCGGCAGTGAATATGGATGCGATCCGTACAAAGGGGCTGCGGGTAGTGCTGGATCCCTTATATGGGGTAAGCGAGACTTCACTGGCGACGATCCTCCATACGGCCAGATGTGAACTGACGGTCATCCATGACAGGCACGACACGCTTTTTGGCGGCAAACTGCCCGCGCCCAATGCGGTAACGCTCAGGCCCCTCCAGAATGCGGTGATCGATTACCGGGCGGATATCGGCATCGCTACGGACGGGGATGCGGACCGGATCGGCGTTATCGACGACACCGGGCGTTTTCTGCATCCCAATGATATCCTCGTGCTGCTTTATTACTATCTGGTAAAATATAAGGGATGGGAAGGTCCGGTAGTAAGAAATATTGCCACGACCCATATGCTGGACAAAGTGGCGGAGCGGTTCGGGCAGAAATGCTATGAAGTGCCGGTAGGATTTAAGCATATTTCCGCGAAGATGAACGAGGTGGATGCGACTATCGGCGGCGAGTCTTCGGGCGGCCTTACGGTACGCGGCCACATTAACGGCAAAGACGGCATTTATGCGGCGGCGCTTTTGGTGGAAATGATCGCAGTGACAGGGAAAAAACTGTCGGAGATTTATAAGGAGATCGAAGAGGAATGCGGTTCTATCTTTATGGAAGAAAGGGATTATAAATTTAACCAGGAAAAGAAAGACGCAATGCATAAACTTTTGATGGTGGAGAAGAAAATACCGGAGCTTCCCTTCGAGATCGACCGGGTTTCCTATTTGGACGGCAGCAAGGTATACTTTAAAAATGGCGGATGGGTGATCGGAAGATTTTCGGGAACGGAGCCGTTGATCCGCGTATTCTGCGAGATGCCGGAACCTGAGATGGCGAAACAGGTATGCGGTATTTATGAAGAATTTTTAGGATTGTGAAATAGGGGGTTGAGAGAATATTCCGCCCATATCTTTCAGGAAAATCCAACTGCGCCGGGCATTGCACCAGGCCCAGTTGGATTTTCCTGAAAGATATGGGCGGAATATTCGGCAAGGCTGTCGATTTCACAAAGCCTGTCAGGGGATTAGGGATGAAAGGGGGAGGTTATGGGAGAGTGCAGGGATAGGAAGGCTCCTTTGAAGTGGGGGATGGTTACGTTGCTTGTTCTTTGCTGGCTGCTGCCGCTGGCGGTGATTGCTTATGTTATGCTTTATGTGGCGGCGGGGAAGATTAATTCGCAGACGGAGCGCACGATCGTTACTTCCGTGGATAATGCGGTCAGGATCTGCGAGATGCGGATGGATGCCGCGGTGGAGGCTTCCAGGAATGCTTCTTATCTGCCTACGATCAAGGAATGTTATGGGGAGTATATGGAGAACGGGGACAGGCTGGCTTTGCAGAAGACGGTTCATCTTTTTCTGGAGCAGCATTATTGTTATAATGACAGTTTTTTGTATACGTCTTTGTTTTTTACCGATGATCCGGAGGAGCAGTTTTTTGCCGCTTACAGGGGAAGCACCAGCAATGCGGTCTATCAGGCGAGCCGGCGGTTTGAAGATAAGGTAATGCCGAAGGTGTTGGAGATTTATCCGGAACTGGATACGGATGTGGCGGTCGTGGAGATAGAGGGCGGGGTGTATCTTGTCCGTAATTTGATGACGCCGTCGTACCATCCTTATGCCGTGCTGACTATGGAACTGAATAAAGATGTGGTGTTCGGAAGTCTGGACAGTTCCTGGGGGTATATGGGGAGCGCTGTTTATGTGGACGGTGTTTTTTTAACGGAAGACAACGGCGGCGTTTTCGCCGGAACGCCGGGGATAGGGGCGGAATTGCTGAAAGAGAACAACCGGGAATGCCGTCTGGTTAAAAGGGGAAAGGAATACTTTGCTTATGCGGTGAGGAAGCCGGAGCGGCATTATATCGGTTATATTATAGCTTTGGACAGGCAGGCGGTCATTGATGAAACTTATGCGGTAAAATATATATCCGTGATTCTTATTCTTTTTATGGTTCCTCTGGTCATTATCGTGTTTCATTTTTTCAGCAGGAAGGTGACCAGGCCGATCGGGAGCCTGGTTCGGGCATACCATATGCTGGAGGAGGGGAACTTCGGCTATCAGATAGAAAGGGATGCGAACAGTCAGGAGTTTGAATATCTGGAGGAGGCGTTTAATCAAATGTCCGCCCGGCTGCAATATCAGATCGATAAGATTTATACGGAGGAACTGGCGCTGAAGGATGCGAGGATCATGGCGCTTCAGGCGCAGATCAACCCGCATTTTCTGAACAATGCCCTGGAGATCATTAACTGGGAAGCGAGGATCAATGAAAACTATAAGGTGAGCCGGATGATCGAAAACCTGTCGGTGATGCTGGAGGCGACCATGGACAGGAGACATAGGAGGTTCGTCACGCTGGAGGAAGAAATGTCGTATGTGGAGGCTTATCTGTTTATCATATCCCAGAGGCTGGGGGAACGGCTGAAGGTGGAAAAGGATGTGGATGAAAGCCTGTTTCAGATGAAAGTGCCCCGGCTGATTATACAGCCTATTATAGAAAATGCGGTGGAACACGGCATCAACGGACAGGCGGAGGGAAGGATTGCTGTCCGCATATGCAGGGAGGAGGACAGGCTGGTAATAGAAGTACGCAATACAGGCACGGTGTCGGAAGAGGATGAGGAGAAAATAAAGGCATTGCTGTCAGACGGCTATGAACCGGGAGAACTGGGTTCGGCGAGCCTGGGCATTCGCAACGTGAACAGGAGAATACGCATTATTTATGGCGAAGGCTTTGGACTCACGATAAAGAACGACGGGAACGGAGAAACGATGAGCAGGATTGTAGTCGGGGCGGAGGAAATGAAAAAGCAGACGGCAACTAACCAATAAAAGACAAGAAATAACAAGTCTGACAATTCCCTGTTTTCATCTTATTTTATATGATAAATACAAGATACGAAACGGAAATTTTTAAACAGGGAGGTATGAGATATGAAAAAAATGTTAGCTATGTTATTGACAGGAGCAATGGTATTTTCATTGGCAGCCTGCGGAAACAGTTCACCAGGGAATGCGCCGGCGCAAAGCAGCAGTTCATCGGGAGAGAGTGCAGCGGCTGAAAGCGAGCCGGCGGGAAGCCCGGTTACGTTAAACGTGACAACGACTTATGCGGGAGAAGATACAAACGCGGGCAATTACCAGGACGCGATCGCCGCATGGCAGGAAGAAACGGGAAATAAAATCAATGATGCGTCGGCATCATCGGCGGAGACTTTTAAGGCAAGAGTTATTTCCGATTTTGAAATGGGTTCGGAGCCGGATGTGCTTTTCTACTTTAACGGCGTGGACTCCAATCCTTTCGTAGAGGCAGGAAAGGTAGTTTCCATTGAAGAAATACGCGAAGTATATCCTGACTATGCGTCGAACATGAAGGACGGCATGATGGGGGCTTCCCCGGCGGACGGGAAAAACTATTCCGTTCCTGTGAATGGCTACTGGGAAGGCTTGTTCGTGAATAAAGCGGTCTGCGAAGCGGCGGGCGTGGACATTCCGACAGCGGATACCACATGGGATGAATTCATGGAGATCTGCCAGAAAGTGAAAGATGCGGGATATACGCCGATCGCGGCTTCCTTTGCAGAAATTCCTCATTATTGGTTTGAATTCTGTATTTATAATTATCTGACTCCGGCGACGCATAACGTCCTGCCCGGTTCTGTGGATGACGATCACGGAAAAGCATGGGTGAACGGCATCAGCGACATGAAAGTATTGTATGAAAAGGGATTTTTGCCGGAAAATACATTGTCCGCGACAGACGGCGAGACTTTCCAGCTCTTTATTGACGGCAAGGCAGCGTTTTTGATCGACGGCTCCTGGAAGGTAGGCGGCATAGAGAGTTCGACAGACGATATCGATAACTTTACAGTAACCTATGTACCGGGTAAAAATGACCGCAAATCGACGGATATTATCGGCGGCCTTTCCTCCGGCTGGTATATTACGAGGAAAGCATGGGATGACCCGGAAAAACAGAAAGCATGCGTGGAATTTATTTCTTATATGACATCGGATGACATGGTATCCAAGTTTGCCAGCGTATCGGCGACAGCTCTGAAAAACGGGGTTCAGGTGGATGAATCTCAGCTGACTTCCCTGGCAGTGGCAGGGCTGGATATGGTCGAAGGCGCAACCGGCATGGCGGGCGCGGTACAGGACCAGGTAACACAGGAAGCAAGAGTTCCGGTATTCAACGGAATGCCTGACATTGTAACGGGTAAGGCGGATATTGCCACAGCAGTAACGGATTTACTGGCATTGGTGGCGGCCGGCCAATAATACGAAAAGCCGGACAGACGCCGGGGCGGAGAAGGAGTACCCTCCGCCCCGGTTTTACATAAGGACGGATCGCAGGGTGCGACGTCCGCTGCTTAGGAAGGAGGCGCGAATACCGTTATGAGTTCCAATATTTATAAGAATAAAAAACCGGTTATTTTCTTTTTGATCCCGGCTTTTGCTTTTCTGGCTGTTTTCCTGTATTATCCTTTTTTCCAGAATATATTGAACAGCTTCCGGGTCATTAATAATCTGGGTTCTTCCGCAAAAGGATGGAACGACCCATGGTTTACAAATTATGTAGAACTTTTTAAGGACGCCAATATAAGGACGGCGCTGGTCAATACGCTGAAAATGATAGCGGCGACGATTGTGGGCCAGCTCGGCATAGCGATCATGCTTGCACTTATGGTGGATAATATTAAAAAGGGGCAGAAGTTTTTCCGCACGGTTTATTTTTTCCCTATTGTCATAGCAGCTACCGCGCTGGGGCTTTTGTTCAATATTGTTTTTCTGTATGACAAGGGAATGCTGAACCAGCTCCGGGAAATGTTCGGAGCCGTAAAGCTGGTGGATTTTAAAGACGACGCCCATGCCATGCTGACGATGATGATTCCCGTGACATGGCAGTATGTAGGATTCTATTTTATTATCCTTATTACAGGATTGAACAATATTTCCGACGATCTGTATGAAGCGGCAACGATTGACGGGGCTTCGAAATGGCAGAGGGTACGTTATATTTCACTTCCCCTCTTGCATAATGTAATCTGCACTTGCGGAGTGCTGGCGGTAACAGGGGCGTTAAAGGTTTTCGACCTGCCGTGGATCATGTTCCCGAAGGGAATGCCCAGCAACGGCACGTGGCTGACGGGCACTTACATGTATTATCATGCTTTTGAGTCGCATAATGTGGATTATAGTTCGGCGATATCCGTACTAATCGTTATTCTCGGCGTGATTACGGCAAAAATCGTAAACGCCGTCTTTAAAGAAAAAGATTATTAGGGGGGAAGGGATATGGCAGGAATCAATAATAAAAGAAATCGAAGACATAATAAAATTTCCCTGGGAACTGCGGGGATCTATGCCGTATTGACGGCATGGGCCCTGACAACTATATATCCCCTGTTTTGGATATTGATGAATTCCTTCAAAGATAAAAAGGTGATCCGTTCGGACTCTTTCTCCCTTCCATTCGGAGAATTGTTTACCCTGGACAATTACAGAACGGCTTTTGACAGGGTAAATATTCTGGGGGCGTACCGGAACAGCCTTGTGATCTCCTTAAGCGTGGCGGCGGCGGTCATTCTTTTGTCCGGCCTTGCATCTTACGCGCTGGTAAGGTATGATTTTAAAATGAAAGGGCTGTTAAACAGCATGGTAGTGGCGGGGATGATGTTTCCGGCGTTTGCGACCATTATTCCGGTAATCCGCATGATGAACATAATCGGGCTGGCCAATACCAACCAAATACCCAAATCCCTGCTGGCGGTTATACTGCCGCAGATCGCCGGAAATCTGTCCTTTGCCATAGTAGTGCTGCGGGGCTATATTGCAGGGCTTCCGGTAGAACTGGAAGAGGCGGCTTATATGGAAGGATGCAATATTTTCCAGCTTTTCTTTAAAGTGGTAATGCCTCTTTGCAAACCTTCTTTTGCCACGATTGGTATTTTTTCGTTCTTATGGAGCTATAACGATCTGTTTACGCAGTCGTTTTTCCTGAAGACGAAGCCGGAATATTCGGTAACGGTTCTTCTTAGTCTTCTGACTTCCCAGGAAGGAACGAATTACGGACTGATGGCGTCCAGCGTATCGCTGATCGTATTTCCGCTGTTGATCGTGTATCTGTTTTTACAAAAATACATCGTGAAAGGATTGACGGCAGGAGCGGTGAAAGGATAACAGTGGAGTTATGTATAAAGTTGTGATTATTGACGATGAGCCGATTATTGTAAAAGGGCTTGAAAAAACGGTAAAGTGGAAAGAGTTCGGCTGTATCGTGGCGGGGACGGCTTATAATGGCGTGGAAGGCATGGAGCTGATACGGAGGGAAAAGCCGGATATGCTCATTTCAGATATATGTATGCCAAAGATGGACGGACTTGCCATGATCGCTGCGTTAAAATCCGAATTTCCCGATATGGAAATTACGATCTTGACCGGATACCGGGATTTCGATTATGCCCAGCAGTCGATCCGGCTGGGGGTATGCCGTTTTCTGTTGAAGCCCTCCAAGATGGATGAGCTGAACGAGGCCATCCGGGCGATGCTGGAAAGGCTGGAGGAAAAAGCGCCCCTGCGGGAAGAGGATTTTTCGGAGGAGAGGGCGGAAAGCGGGGAGCAGGAAGAAAAAGAAGAACTGGAAAGCGCGGCGAGCAGCTTTATCGTAAAAAATGCGCTTGCATTTATAGGGGCAAACTATGCGGAGCGGCTGAAGCTGGCCGATGTGGCGGATAACGTATATGTAAGCCAATGGCACTTGAGCAAGCTGCTGAATAAGTATACGGGGCAGAATTTTTCGGAAATATTGAACCATGTCCGCATGGAAAAAGCGAAGGAGCTTTTGGGCAATCCCTCTCTGCGAATCGGTGATATTGCTGAAATGGTGGGATTTTTGGATATGGCGCATTTTTCCAGGGTATTTAAAAAACAGGCAGGAATATCCGCCAATGAATATAGAAATACGGTCAGTATACCTCAAAAAAAGAGAGAGAAAGAAGAAATTTGAAATAAAGTATTGACATCCGGCGCAAATTAGTGAAAACTATAAGTAATAAAATGAATATAAGAAAATGAGGTTAGACTGATGGCGGTTGGAAAAAAGAAAGCGGTACTTATGAAAGCGGTTTCGGAGCTAAAAGCGGAAGACTATTCCAAGATGCCGGAACTGGAGGGAATTTATAAGAGGTTAGCAAGCGGCAGAAAGCAGTTTGCAGAGGTACTGGATAAGAATATCAAGGCGGTGATGCAGATCAGTTCCCTGGATCTGACGATGCAGCACCACACGGATCAGATCATGGAGATTGCCCGCAGCGTGGCGGCGGCTACGGAGTCCATTTTCGGGGCGCTGGAAAATTCGGCGGTTTCGGATGGAAGGGTCAATAGCCAGGAAGAGCTGACCAATACGATTATCCATGTTTCCGAAGAAATGAATGAAGTGAATAAGAAAATCGAGGTCGGCCAGGAGGAACTCACATCGATCAAGGAGTTGTCCGGGCAGACGATTGAAATATCCAGGAAAATGCAGAAAGATATGAACGCTCTGTTCGATGTGATCGCCAGAATGAATGAGGTCATTGCAGGAATTGACGCTATTTCGATGCAGACGAATCTGTTGGCTTTGAACGCTTCCATTGAGGCGGCGCGGGCCGGAGAGGCTGGGAAAGGTTTCGCGGTGGTAGCGGATGAGATCCGCGGGCTTGCGGAGCAGACGCAGAAATTAACGGGCGATATGGGCAATTTTGTGGAAGGTATCAGGGCAGCCTCCCAGAAGAGCATGAAGAGTGCGGATGATACGATAGAGGCTCTTGGGACGATGACCGGAAGAATCGGACACGTCTGGGAAATTAACAGCGAAAATCAGAGCCATGTATCCCAGGTGGACGACTCTATCAGTTCGCTGGCAGCTTTGAGCGAGGAGATCAGCAGTTCCATGGCTGAGATGGAGAACCAGATCAGAAACAATACGGTTGTGATGCAGGACGTAAGCGTTGCTTTGCAGAAAGCGGTGGAACCGGTAGCAGATATAGAGAAGACGCTGGACGGGGCGGTAAGGCAGATGGGAAATATGGCGGAAGATGCTTTCTATCATCTGGAGCGCCAGGAATTTGCCCAGTACATGAATAATGCGATCAATGCGCACAGAACGTGGCTTAATAATTTGAGGAAGATGGTGAGTTCGAAGGAGATTGCGCCGTTGCAGCTGGATTCTTCGAAGTGCGGATTCGGCCATTTCTATTATGCGATGAAACCGGATATACCGGGAGTCGAAGCGGTATGGGAAGGGCTGGGGTCGAAGCACCAGCGGTTCCATCAGTTCGGCGGAGAAGTTATTAAGGCGATTCAGGGCGGCGATTATATGAAAGCGGAGAATATCTACCGGAATGCGGAAACTTATTCCAAAGAATTGATCAGGGATATGGAAACGATTATACAGCTTTCCATGGCTTAGATAAAAGACCGGCGGGCAGCGGATATGCTGCCCGTTTTTGAATGCACAGAGGCGGCCAAATGAAATATGTCAGCAAGCCGACGGATGCCCGGCGCGCGGGCAGGGGAGGATGAACTTCCCCTGTTCGATTTCGTCGGCTCATGCCGGCAGAAATGAGGTATAAAGGATGTACGAATTGATTCAGGCAGGGGAAAGGACATACTATATCGATTGTCCTTCAAAGATTGGAATATACAGGATTAATGATGAGAAGGTCTGTCTGATTGACAGCGGAAATGATAAGGATGCGGGGAAAAAGGTGTTAAAGATACTGGCGGCGAACGGGTGGCGGCCGGAAATGATATTGAACACCCATTCCCATGCGGATCATGTGGGCGGAAACAGAGTGATACAGGAACGGACAGGATGCAAGGCATATTGTGCGGGGCTGGATCGGGTTTTTGCAGAGAATACGGCTTTGGAGCCCGTTTTTTTATTTGGAGGAAATCCCTATAAAGAATTGAGGAATAAGTTTCTGCTGGCGCAGGAAAGCAGGGCGGAAGAGTTGACAGAGGAAGTTTTGCCGGAAGGAATGCGCATGGTGCGCATTGACGGGCATTCTTTTTCCATGACGGCTTTTGGGACGGAAGACGGCGTCTGGTTCATTGCGGACGGGATCAGCGGAGAGAAGATCATAGAAAAATACCATATTTCTTTCCTATATGATGTGGAGGCATATTTAAAGAGCCTGGACAGGCTGAAAGATTTGGAGGGAAGGCTGTTTATACCCTCTCATGGGGAAGTATATACGGATATGGATGCTATTGTGGAACGGAACAGGAATCAAGTGTTCGGGATCGCGGATCTGCTGAGAGATATTTGTAAAGAAGAGACCGGAACGGAGGAGGTTATTCAGAAGGTATTTGACAGGTATGGGATGGTCATGGATGCGAACCAATATGTATTGATAGGCTCCACGCTGCGATCTTATCTCTCGTGGATGAAAGGGCGCGGAGAAATAGAAACAGGATTCCGGGGGAACCGGCTTTGGTGGCGCGCCGTCAGGGAGAACCGCATGGGATATGGAGCGATAGACCGGGATGAGGGCGGACTGCTAAAGGATATCGAATGCTTTGCCCTGGATATGGACGGGACGATCTACCTTGGGGAACAATGGATCGAGGGAGCCAGGGAATTTTTAGAAGAGATCGAAAAGCGGGGGAAACGGTATGTATTTTTAACGAACAATTCATCAAAAAGCCCGGAAGTCTATGTGGAGAAGTTAAAGCGCATGGGGCTGGAGGTCGGTGCGGATAAGATCATTACTTCGGGACAGGCGGCGATTTTTTATTTGAAGAAGCATTATGCGGGAAAAAGAGTATTTTTGCTGGGAAACGAGTTGCTGCAAAGGGAGTTCAGGGAAGAAGGGATTGTTCTTGCTACGGAGGCTGCGGAAGTAGTGGTGACGGCTTTCGATACTACGCTGGATTATGGAAAGATGTGCAAGGTATGCGATCTGGTGAGAGCCGGTCTGCCTTATATCGCCACACATCCCGACTACAACTGCCCTACGGCGGACGGTTTTATTCCCGATGCGGGAGCGATCCACGCCTTTATATATGCTTCGGCGGGAAGATATCCGGATCGGGTGATCGGGAAACCGAACGGCGATATTGTGGATTATCTGATCGGGAGAACCGGGACGGAGAGGGAGAAAACCGCTATGGTAGGCGACCGGCTTTACACGGATATTGCGGCGGGAAAGAAGCACGGGCTGAAAAGTGTGCTTGTGCTGAGCGGGGAATCTTCCGCCGGCGATGTGGAAAAATCGGAGGTGAAGCCGGATCTGATTTTTCAGTCGGTGCGGGAAATGATTCCTTATCTGTAAAAGGGGATGATATTAACGCAGCGATGCAGCGATGCAGCGACGCAGCGATGCAGCAATGCAGCTGAATAGCCATGCAGCAGCATAGCTGCTGCATGGGAAAAGGGAGGGTGTCATGGGGCTTAGGTTTTACTTCGGGGCTTCGGGGGCCGGAAAAAGCACGGGATTACAGAAAGAGATTATAAAGCGTTCCATGGAGGAACCCGGCACTCATTTTTTTGTCATAGTGCCGGATCAGTTTACGATGCAGACGGAGATGGATCTGGTAAGGGAGCATCCGAGGAACGGGCTGATGAATATCGAGGTACTCAGTTTCGGCAGACTTTCCTACAGAATCCTGGAAGAAGTGGGAGGAGACGACCGCGCGGTATTGGATGATACGGGGAAAAGCCTGGTGCTGCGGAAAGTGGCAGAAGATATCGGGGAAGACATGCCCGTGATCGGAGGCAATCTGAATAAGATTGGTTATATTCATGAGGTAAAATCGGCGATTTCAGAATTTATGCAGTACGGTATCGGTGTGAAAGAATTGGAGGAACTGACCGAATATGCGAAGAAACGGGGAGCCCTTTATTATAAGCTAAAGGATCTCGGTACGCTTTACAGAAGTTTTTTGCAGTTTATCCGGGAAAAATATATCACTACGGAAGAAACTCTGGATCTGCTTTGCCGGATGCTTCCGGCGTCCGAACTCATGAAAAACAGCGTGGTGGCTCTGGATGGGTTCACCGGTTTTACGCCGGTACAGAATCGGTTGATACAGCGTATGATGGGATTGGCGAGGGAGGTCATCGTAACGGCGGCGATGGAGGGGGAGGAAAAAAATCCCTATAAAACGGACGGCGAACAGCAGCTTTTTTATCTAAGCAAAAAAACGGCGGCGGATCTGATCAGGCTTTGCCAGGAGGAAGGGGTTCCCAGAGGCAGGGATGTCTTCCTGCGCGGGGAACCGCCCCGGTTTCTGGAAAACCGGGAAATGGGGCATCTGGAAAAATATTTATTCCGTTATCCGTCCATGCCCTATCAAAAGGAAAATGAATCCATACACCTTCTGGAAGCTTCCTCCCCCGGAGAGGAGATACGCCAGATCTGTCTGAAAATGCGGGAATTGATAAGGAAAGAGGGATATTGTTACAGAGATTTTGCCATTGTCACGGGGAATTTGGAGACTTACGCTTCCCATGTGGAAGGGATGGCGGAAAAGTTCAATATTCCCGTGTATATGGATTATACGAGGGGGATCCTTTTAAATCCCTTCATCGAATATATAAGAAGCGCCCTGAAAATGGTGATGGATCATTTTTCTTATTCTTCCGTATTTCATTATTTGCGCAGCGGGCTGACCGGGTTTGACAGGGAGGACACGGACAGGCTGGAAAACTACGTGATTGCCTGCGGGATCGGCGGAAAGAAGAAATGGTCTTCGCTTTTTACGGCCATGCCGGAGGGGACGGGAGAAGAGGAACTGGCGGTTTTTAACGGAATGCGCCTGGCCATAATGGAACAGTTCGCCCCATTGATGGATAAAAAGGCGGGAACTGCCGGGGAGAAGATAAAGGCTTTGTACCACTTTATTACGGAAAACCATGTGCAGGAAAAGCTGGCGGCCTATGAAAAAATGTTTCAGCGCAGGGGGGATATGACGAGGGCCAGGGAGTATGGCCAGATTTATCGGTTAGTGATGGATCTCCTGGATCAGATCGATGCCTTGCTGGGCGCGGAAAAAATGAGCATGAAGGAATTCGCCGATATTCTGGATGCGGGTTTCGGAGAGATCCAGGTGGGAACGATTCCCCAGAATGTGGACAGGGTGGTCGTGGGAGATATCGAGAGAACCAGGCTGGACAAGATCAAAGTTCTGTTTTTTGCGGGCGTTAATGACGGGAATATTCCGAAAAATACGGGAGGCGGAGGGATTATTTCCGATATTGACAGGGAATTCCTGCGAGAGGCCCCGTATGAGCTTGCCCCCACCCCGAGGCAGCAGATGTATATTCAAAGGCTCTATCTGTATATGAATATGACCAAGCCTTCGGAACAGCTTTATCTTTCCTGGTGCAAGGTAAACAATGAGGGGAAGAGCGTTCGGCCCGCTTATCTGGTGGATACGTTGAAGAAACTTTTCCCGGGGCTTTTGACGATAAGGCCGGAGCGGAGAGGCTTTGAGGAACAGATCGAGTCTAAAAAGGCCGGGATGGATCATTTGACGGATATGCTGCGGGCTTATGCGGCAGGGATTTTGGAAGAAGAAGAGGAAAAGAAGTTTTTTACGCTTTATCATATTTACCGCCAGGACGGGGAATATGCGGCCGAAGTGGAACGTCTGGTAAGAGCCGCCTTTATCCGTTATGAGGATCGTTCTCTCGGCAGGGAGCTTGCGCGGCTTCTGTACGGGCAGATGCTGCTTGGCAGTGTAAGCCGCCTGGAAAAATATGCTTCCTGCGCCTACGCCCATTTCCTGCAATATGGACTTTCCTTGAAAGAAAGGGAAGAATATGGGTTCGAGGCGGTGGATATGGGAAATATATTTCATGGGGTATTGGAAAAGTTTGCGGGGAAACTGCGGGAAGAGGGTCGCAGCTGGTTTGATTTTGACGGGGAGACGGCGGATCGCATTCTGCGGGAAACGCTGGAAGAACATGCGGCTGTCTATGGGGAGACAGTGCTGTATAGCACCGCAAGGAATGAATATGCCATTGAAAGAATGAGGCGTATTCTGAAAAGGGCGGTGGAGACTTTACAGTACCAGCTGAAAAAGGGGAGCTTCGTACCGGAAAGCGTAGAGGTGTCCTTTACTATGGCGGAAGATCTGGAGTCCGTCAATATCGCCCTGTCGGATGAAGAGAAGATAAAGCTCAGAGGGAGGATCGACCGTATCGATACGTATGAGGCGGAGGGAAACGTATATGTGAAAGTCATCGATTATAAGTCCGGCAATCAGCGGTTTGATCTGGCCGCCTTGTATTATGGGCTACAGTTACAGCTCGTGGTATATATGAATGCGGCGGTGGAAATGGAAAAGAAGAAGCATCCGGGGAAAACGATAGTTCCGGCGGCCCTTCTCTATTATCATGTGGCAGATCCGATGATAAAGTCGGACGGAGAGATCAGCCAGGAGGAATTGGATGCCCAGCTGAAACGGGAACTGCGCATGACCGGATTGGTCAGCAAAAATGACACGGTGATCACATATTTAGACAGGGAATTCACCGATAAATCGGATATTATACCTTTGGAGCGAAAAAAGGACGGAAGTCTAAGTGTCAAATCCAGTGTCATAAATGAGGAAGACCTGGAGGAATTGTCCCGGTATGTGAATTTGAAAGTAAGGGAGATTGGTTCTGAAATTCTGGAGGGAAAAGTGGAAGCAAATCCCTGCCGGCAAGGAGGAGACAGCGCCTGTGATTATTGCAGCTTCCAGGCTGTCTGTGGCTTTGACGAAAGGCTTCCGGGGTATCGTTACCGGCAGCTGGACAGGATGGAAGAGGAAGAGATTATGGAGAAGGTGCGGGAGGCGAACGGCGGGGGAATGCTTTAATTGCAAATGGCTTTCTGTCTTCTTAGCTTTCGGCTTGCCAAAATAACGGACAGCATAAATGACATAAAATCGGCAATAGGACCTGCGAATAATACTCCCATGATTCCAAAACGGAGAGGAAGCAGCTCCATTTGATCGCATCCGTTTTCATTACAATCCCACAGGCGGCCAAGGGAATATCCTGGCCATAAGCCGTCAGGGTTCCGTAATGTGTCAGAGAATTGTATAGTATAATCTGTCCGGGAATCGTTGCCAGGGCCGCCTCGAAGATACCCCAATGAAAAACAAAATTTCTCTATGGAAGTTATGAAGGAAATTGAAAAGTTAAGTAAAATGGCGGAAAAGATGATCATTGAAGTTATGATTATTGATTACAATAAAGCTGCATACGATTGTGGGAAATTAAAAAAAGGATAAGGAATTATATGGGAATCACATATACCGAAGAGCAGCGGCAGGTCATTGATACGCATGGATGCAATATCCTCGTATCGGCGGCGGCCGGTTCCGGGAAAACGGCGGTTTTAACAGAACGAATTGTAAAGATGATAAGCGATGAAAAGCATCCGGTGGATATCGACCGGCTTTTGGTAGTGACGTTTACCAATGCGGCGGCGGCGGAGATGCGGGAAAGGATCGGGGCGGCGATTGCCCGGCGGTTGGAGGATGAGCCGGAAAACGGGCATTTGCAGAAACAGGCGACGTTGATTCATAATGCCCAGATCACGACGATCGACAGCTTTTGTATGTTTGTGATTCGGAATAATTTTAACGATATCGGTTTGGATCCCGGATTCCGCGTGGCGGATGAAGGCGAATTAAAATTGATGAAGCAGGATGTGATGAAAGAACTTCTGGAGGGGCAGTTTGCCCGGAAGGAGGAGGCGTTCCTGCATTGCGTGGAATATTTCAGCACGGGAAACAGAGATGACGCCATAGAGGGGCATATTTTAAAGCTTTACCAGTTTGCGGAGAGCAATCCCTGGCCGGAAGAATGGCTGGAGGAACGAAAGGGGGATTACCGGGTTGCGGATACGGAAGAGCTGGAGAAGGCGGAATTTATCCGTTTCGGCGTGGAACAGGCGGCATTGATGGCGGAGGACTGTCTGCAAAGGACGGAGGAATGCTTAAAGATTTGCGGGCAGCCGGACGGCCCGTATATGTACGGAGAAGTACTGGAAAGAGAGGCGGAGGCTTTGGGGAAACTGGCCTCAGTGAAAAGCTACAAAGAGGGATATGCTCTTTTCCAGGGAATGAGTTTCGGCAGACTGCCGTCGAAGAAGGATGACACCGTTTCCGGGCAGAAACGGGAGCTGGTACAGCAAATACGCAAAGAGATCAAAGAGACGGTAAAGCGGTTATGCGGGAAGTTTTTCCCCCTCCTGCCGGAAACGGCGGTGGAGTATATGAAAGGAAGCGAAGGAGCCGTCGCCGTTTTGATTGATTTGACACTGGCGTTTAAAGAGGCGTTGGACAAAAAGAAAAGAGAAAATAATATCATTGACTTTTCGGATATGGAACATCTGGCTCTTTCCATTCTCGTAAAAAAAGCGGATGGGAAGGAAAAGGCTTATGAACCGAGCCGGACGGCGCTGGATTACAGAGACTATTTTGAGGAGATCTTGATCGATGAATACCAGGACAGCAATCCGGTACAGGAGATGCTGCTGGAAAGCATTTCCGGGGAGGACAACGGAAAGTTCAACCGGTTTATGGTAGGGGATGTGAAACAGAGCATTTATAAATTCCGTCTGGCTAGACCGGAAATCTTCATGGAAAAGTATGAAGCGTATGGGAAGGAAGGGACGGAAAGAAGACGGATCGATTTGCACCGGAATTTCCGCAGCCGGGCGGAGGTATTGGACAGCGTCAATTTTATTTTTTCAAGAATCATGGGAAAGAGGCTTGGCGGCGTGGAATATGATAAAGCGGCGGCTCTTTATCCCGGGGCGTCTTATCCAGCGCATATGGATAGGGGAGACATTTCTCCCAACCGGACGGAATTGCTGTTGATTCAAAAAGAAAAGGCGGAGGATAGCGGGGACGATATAGGAGGACAGGGAAATGCGGGAAAACAGGGAGAAGAAGGGGAGAAAAAAATATCCGACAGGCAGAGGGAGGCTTATGCCGTAGCACGACGTATTAAGGAGCTGATGGAAGGATTTCCGGTAACAGACAAAGAAAGCGGGGAACTTCGGAGAGCTTCCTACCGGGATATCGTGATCCTGCTGCGCACCAATGCGGGCTGGGATGAAGATTTTAAGAGCGTATTAAAGGAAGAAGGGATTCCGTCCCATGTGCTGTCCAGAACGGGATATTTTGCGGCACAGGAGATACGGACTTTATTACAATTATTGCGCGTCCTGGACAATCCCGGGCAGGATATTCCATTGTTCGGCGTATTAAAATCCTGCTTTGGGGGTTTTACGGACAGGGAAATCGCATGGATGAAAGGGAAAACGGAAGAGGGGAAAAAGGGTCTGTATACCTGCCTGAAAGAGTGGGGAAGAGAATGCGGCGATGAATGCGGAACTGACGGGGATGAAGCGGCAGAGGAAGAAAATAAAATAAAGGAAGAAAAAGAGAAAGCGAGGGGGGAAAGAGTAAGTGCGGCGGGGGAAGAGGAAGCGCTGCAGAAAAAGGCTCGGGACTTCCTGCGCTTTTTGGAGGCGTACAGGGATAAAACGGTATATATGCCGATCCATGAACTGCTGCAGGATATTGTAACCGAAACGGGTTATATGCACTATATCGCCGCGCTGCCGGGCGGAGGGCAGAGGCGGGCGAATGTGCAGATGCTTCTGGAGAAGGCGGCGGCTTTTGAACAGACGAGTTATTATGGGCTGTTCCATTTCGTCCGCTATATGGAACAGTTGGAAAAATATGACGTGGATTATGGAGAAGCGAATATTCTGGATGAAAATGCGGATGTGGTGCGCATTATGAGCATTCATAAGAGCAAGGGCTTGGAATTTCCCATTTGTTTTGTCTGCGGTCTGGCAAAGAAATTTAATTTGCAGGATATCAGCGGAAAAATGATTGCGGATATGGATATGGGCATCGGCGTGGATTATGTGGATGTGGAACGGAGAATGCAGGGAAAAACCGTAAGAAAAAATATGATTGGGGAAAAGATGAGGCTGGACAGCCTGGGAGAAGAACTGCGCGTCTTGTATGTGGCCCTTACGAGAGCAAAGGAAAAGCTGATTATGACAGGGATCGTGGACAAGCTGGAGAAGAAACTGCCTGTGCTGGCTCTGGCTTCCGGGGGAAGAAGTATGGAAAAGCTAGCGTATGGCAGACTGGCCGAGGCAGGAAGCTATCTCGATATCCTTCTCCCGGCTCTTGCGGTTCATCCGTCATTCGGGCGGCTTTTGGGAGAATATGGAGAAGAGTATGGTTGGAAATGGGAAGGGAACTTGGGACAATCGGAATGGGATCATGCTGAAATGGAAATAAGAATCATATCCGAGGAGGATCTTCTTGGCGCTGAAATAAGAGATCAGATGATTTCCGAAGGGACACGGAGAAAATTGGAAAACTCCGATTTATTGACCGATGTGGACAGCGAATGGATGACAGAAGTGTCCGGTATTTTTGCCTTGCCCTATCAACACGCTAATTTAGCGGACTTATACACGAAAACAACGGTGTCAGAATTGAAAAAAACGGGGCAAAAGGAAGAAAAAAATTTTTTGGAAAATGATTTTTCATTCCGGTTGTATGAATCGGAGGAAGAACATGTAATACCATATATTCCAAAGTTTATGAAGGCGGAAGAGAGCCTTGGAGGAGCGGGGAGGGGAACAGCGTTTCACAGAGTCATGGAACTATTGGATCTTGGAGAAAATGCGGAGCAGCTGGAGAAACAGATAGAGCAAATGCTGCGGACTGGGAGACTGGCGCCGGAATATGCCAAAGCCGTTTCCGTTCCGGCGATTCGTACCTTTCTTTCTACGGACCTGGCAAAGCGTATGAGGACGGCCGGGCAATCGGGGAGGCTTTACCGGGAGCAGCCTTTTGTCCTTGGGCTTCCGGCGGACGAACTGAACGGGAAATTTCCGGCGGATGAACTCGTGTTGATCCAGGGGGTGATAGACGTTTATTTTGAAGAGGACGGAGAACTCGTGGTGGCGGATTATAAGACAGACCAGGTGGAGAATGGCAGGGAACTGGTGGAAAAATACAGGAAACAGCTGGAATATTATGCCAGGGCGCTGCAACAGCTGACGGGGAAAAAGGTGAAGGAGAAAATCATTTATTCTTTTAGACTTCATGAGGAAATTGTGTTATGATAATCGTGATAAAGAGGAAAAAGGAGCAGAAGGAGTGGAAAAGTCTGGGCTTATTTTAGAGGGAGGAGCCATGCGCAGCATGTTTTCAGCGGGCGTACTGGATTCCTTTCTGGATAATGAAATAGAAGTTCCGAATGTAATCGCGGTGTCGGCAGGAGCCTATGCCGGAATGAATTATGTATCGGGACAGAGGGGCCGGGTATTGGATGCGGTAATCAAGCCGCTGGAAACGGAAAAGTATATGGGCTTTCGGACTTTTTTGAAAAAGGGAACATTTTTTGATATGGATCTCATGTTTGATGAAATACCAAAATGGAGGGTTCCCTTTGACTTTCAGGCTTTTTCGGAATCTGCCAAAAAATTTATTACAAGCACGGTGAACTGCCTGACAGGGGAAGCGGTTTATCATGACGATTTTCCCGATATGGATCAGTTTTTCCGGGTATGCCGGGCGGCGAATTCCATGCCTTTTATAGCGAAGATAACGGAAATCGGAGGAATGCCCATGCTGGATGGGGGGATGGCGGATGCGATCCCTGTTGTCAGGGCCCTGGAGGAAGGATGGAAAAAAATCGTCGTGGTGATGACGAGAGACAAAAAGTACCGGAAAAAACAAAGGCATGTGTATCTTGCTTTTTTAAAGCTGGTGTATCATAAATACCCCGAATTTGTACATATGGTCGCAGGAAGGGCAAAAAAGTATAATGATTCCCTGGATATGTTGGAGCAGCTGGAAAAGGAAGGGAAAGCATTTATTTTGCGGCCGGGGGAAGGAATGAAGCTGGAAAATAATGAGTCGGATGTGGAAAGACTGAAAGAATATTACCGGCATGGATATGAGGTGTCGGAGGAGAAGAAGGAAGAACTGAGGGATTTTTTAAGGGAGCAATAAGTAATGTCTAGCATAAGGGATGTAGCCAAAGAAGCGGGAGTGGGAGTCGGAACCGTATCGAGGGCGTTGAATCATACGGGGTATGTGTCCCCTTCCACAAGAAAGAAAATAGAAAAAGCGGCGCGGAAGCTGGAGTATACGCCAAACGAGCTGGCGCGGAATCTGTACCGCAACCGGAGCGGAATCGTGGGGCTGATCGTTCCCGACCTGGATCATCCTTTTTTTGCCTGTCTGACGAGGAACATCGAAATGGAACTGTACCGGCAGGGATATAAGACGATGATCTGTAATGCGGTGGGGATCAGCGACAGAGAGAGGGAATATCTGGATATGCTGGAGCGGAATATGGTGGATGGGATTATTACCGGTTCCCATATTCTGGACGGGGAAGAATACCTGAAACAGAAAAAGCCGATTGTATCCATAGACCGGGATTTTGGTTCCCAGATTCCGATCGTAGGTTCCGACCATAGAATGGGGGGGAAAATGGCCGCGGAATTGATGATCGGCAGCCATTGCAGGAAAGTGCTGCATATTTCGGGTGTTTCTCCCAATATATTTGCCAATGAGAGGCATAAGATGTTTCAGCAGGTTTTGGAGGAGCGGCAAGTGGAAGTCCTGCAATTTGCCATGGACTGGAATACGTTCCATTGGGACGCCCATTACAGGATGGCAGAGGAAATTTTCAGGAAACATCCGGATATTGACGGAGTGTTCAGCGGAGATCTGGGGGCGGCGGCATGCATGAACGTGGCTTTACAGAAAGGGATGCGGATTCCGGAAGATATCTGCCTGGTGGGCTTTGATGCAACCAGCATTACCCGGATGGTGTACCCATGCCTTACCGCTATTAGGCAAAATGTAGAATTGTTGGCGGAAATATCCGTCAATACCCTTCTGGACCAGGTGGAACAGAGGAAAAATGTCCCTCACAGACAGATATTGGAAGTGGATATTCAGCGAGGCGGTACTACCAGAGTGGAAAGCAGGGACGCAGATTTATAAAAACCGTATAAAATATACGGATAAAATTTATGAAAAATAAATAAGAAAAGAAGTGAGAACCGGATATTGTGCAACTTGCATAATCATATTTCCGGTTTCTTTTTTTTACGGGAAAAAATAACGGAAAAAGCCGTTGACAAATCGTAAGGTATATTATATGATCAGGATATGGAACGGGTTCCACTAAAAATGGAACAGATAAAATGGAAATATGAATAAATTGGTGATAAAATAAATAATTTTTATATATGGAACCGGTTTTATAAAAAGAAAGGAGGAAAAGGAAAGAATTGAATACGGAGAGATATACATGTTTGGAAATTTTTGCAAAGGCAAAAGCGGAAGGCGGCAAGATCAGCCTGGTCTCCGGCAAAGGGGAGAAAATGGAAAAGGAAGCGTCTCTTGTTTTCTATACCTGGATGAAATTTTCTGTGGAGCAGAATACGGAGTATGAGATCGAAAGCGACACATGCGAAGTAACGCTTTGCTATTTGAGCGGAAACGAGGATATGTTGGAAACGGGAGTCCGGTATTTGGAAAAAGAGAAGGGGAGCGGGCGCTATCTTCCGGCCAGAGAAGAGGAGCATTACAATTCGTCCATACGGGAAACTTATCATTTTGCTCCGTGGAAAAACTGGATGAATGATCCCAACGGCTTATGTTATTTCAAGGGATATTACCATATGTTTTACCAGTTTAACCCTCATGGGCAGGAATGGTCCAATATGTACTGGGGGCATGCGGCCAGCAAGGATTTGGTACATTGGGTGCATTTGCCCGTCGCCTTAGCTCCGCAGAAAGAGATTATGGAGAAGCCGGGAGAGTTGGTGGGAGGCGCATTTTCCGGCTGTGCGGTAGTCGAAGGCGGAGAAGCGGTATTTTATTTAACCAGACATATTGAACCCCGGGGAGACAGCGGCAGGCAGACAGAAAGCCAGTGGATGATGAAAAGTAAGGATATGATTCATTTTACGGAAGAAAAATGCCTGATTGAAAGGAAACCGAAGGGAGCTTCTTTCGATTTCCGGGATCCCAAGGTGGAAAAAATCGACGGACGCTGGTATATGGTGCTGGCGAGCGCCATCGGCGGAAAGGGCTCCATTCTTCTATACGAATCGGAGGATATGGAGCATTGGACTTATCTTCATCCGCTGCTGACAGAGGGAAGCGAAGGAATTCGCAGCTTCGAATGTCCTGATTTTATGGAACTGGACGGAAAATATGTGGCGATAGGGGCCTGGATGGATCACCGCGATGACTGCGGCAGATTCCAGATGAGCAGATATTACATAGGAAACTGGAAAGAGAAGAAACTGGAAACGGAAAGCAGCGGTTGGTTTGATTTTGGAAGCAACTGCTATGCGATGCAGAGTTTTGTGCATGAGGGAAGAAGAATCTGCATTGGATGGATCTCGGATTTTTACGGGGAACATGTGGAAAGAGAAAACGGGGCTTATGGGAGTATGACGCTGCCAAGACAGCTGCATGTCAGGAATCATAAGCTGTATATGACGCCGGTAGAAGAAGTGTCCTTGCTGAAGGGGAAAAACCTTTACCATGGAAAAAAAGAAGATGTTTCCCTGACATCGATCGAAGGCAACGCTTACCGGGCGGAGATTCGTTTTCTGGAAAATACCGGTTTTTCCATTCTTTTAGGAAAAGACGGAGAGAAAGAGATTTCGCTTTGCAACGATGAAGAGGGATTGCGGATTGTGACAAAAGGAGTCAAAAGCGAAGGAATAAATTTCCGGGCGGAAGTGAAGGAAGTGACCGCATTGGAGATTTATATGGACCGCCGGGTGGCGGAGGTCTATGTCAATGAAGGGGAAGCGGCAGGAACAAAATTGTTTTACAATTCTTCCGGCAAAGGGTGCTTTATATTGAAAGCAGAACAACCGGAGAAGATCAGCGAGGTGGAAGTTTCGCTGATGGACGGGATTTGGAACGGGAAAGAAAGTTGAAATGCACGATAAAGCCGTGCGGAAATGGAGAGAAAAATGAAGAAAAAGATAGCTGCGGTATTGCTGTCCGCCATGCTCATTTCCGGTTTATGCATGGGCTGCGGCCAGGTAAAAGAGAGAGTGAACGAAGCGGGGGAATCCGTGATTACGGTATGGAGTCCCAGCGACGAACCGGCGATCGAACAGTGGTGGGAAGAAAAAATTGCGGAATTTAACGAAGCCCATAAGGGTTCCATTCATCTGCAAAGAGAGGCGATTGTGCGGGCGGATTCTTATGCTTATGAGGACAAAGTAAACGCTGCCATTACTTCCAACGATTTACCGGATATTTTATTTGTGGACGGCCCGAATGTTTCCGTTTATGCGGCAAACGAAATTACGCTGCCGTTGGATGATTTCTTTACCCAGGAGGATTGGGATGATTTTCTGGATTCTTCGAAAAATCAAAATACATACGATGGAAAAATTTATGCGGTAGGTGCGACGGAAAGTTCGGTGGCTCTTTACTATAACCGGGATATGATTGAGGAAGCCGGGATACGCATCCCCGAGACAAAGGAAGAGGCATGGACGTGGACGGAATTTTACGATGCGGCTGCCAAACTGACAAAAGACGGGGTAGTGGGAACGAATATTATTATGGATAAGGGCGAAGGGCTTCCCTATGTGCTGGAACAGTTCTGGATCTCCAACGGGACGGATTTTGTCAGCGAGGACGGCAGCAGGGCGGACGGTTATATTAACAGTAAAGAAGGCGTGGAAGCGGCGGAGTTTTTAAACCGTTTTATCCAGGACGGATATGCCAATATCGATCCGATTCAGAAAGAATTCCATAACGAGCGGGCGGCTACCATGCTGGGCGGTTCCTGGGAGGTGGCGACGTTGGAAAATGATTACCCGGATCTGAACTGGGGAGTTACTTATTTTCCGGTGGCGGATGATGGGGGGATACCCACTTCCCCGACCGGAGACTGGGTGGCGTCGGTAACAAAAAATGTTCAGGACATGGATGCGGTAAAGGAAGTGATGAATTTCCTGTTCTCCAAAGAAAACGTCACTACCTATGCGAAGGCGATTTCCAAGCCGCCCACAAGGATTTCCAGCTACGATGTGTTGACGGAATACAATGAATATCCCCGTTCCATTTTTAAGGAACAACTGATGGAAACCGGGCATCCAAGGCCGAGGACGCCTTCCTACAGCGTATTGTCGGCAGGGTTTTCGGAAGCCATGCTCAATATCTTTACGGGCGTGGATGCGCAGACGGCGCTGAACGAAGCGGCTGCCGCGACGGATAAAGATTATAACAAATATTACAGCGGGGAATAGGGAAGGGAGGAGTTTGAACGATGCAGAAAGCGATTAATAAAAAGAGTGAGAGAACGGCGGCGTATCTTTTCGTGGTTCCGGCGGTGGTATTGCTGGCAGCTTTCCTGATATATCCGGCATTACAGACGATACGGTATGCATTTACGGACTATAATATCATGCGCCCGGACAGGATCAAGTTCAGCGGGATCAACAATTTCATCGAACTTTTCCAAGATAAAAATTTCTGGATTGCAGTAAAAAATACGCTGCATTTTACGGTGCTGGTGGTGCCTTTCCAGACGGCGCTGGCATTGGCTCTGGCGCTGCTGATTTCTTCCAGAAGAAGAGGGGTGTCCATTTTCCGGGCGGCATATTTCAGCCCCCAAGTGACTTCGATGGTAGTGGTGGCGATCCTTTGGACGGTGTTATATAATTCCAACCCTGACAGCGGGCTTTTAAATGCGCTGCTGGTAAAGTTGGGAATGGAGCCTTGCGGATTTCTCAATGATCCTAAAACTTCGATGAACTCCATTATTTTCATGTCTGCATGGCAGGGGGCGGGATACCAGATGATGATCTTTCTCGCAGGCTTGCAGGGGATTCCTAAGGAGCAGTATGAGGCGGCTTCCATCGACGGTGCGGGAAAGGTAAAAAGCTTTTTCTATGTCACCTTGCCCGGATTGAAGAACGTGATCCAGTACGTCATTATGATTACGGTCATCCAGGCGATGAAACTGTTTACACAGCCCTATGTCATGACGAAGGGCGGACCGCAGAATTCCACAAGAACTCTTGTTTATTATGTGTATGAGCAGGGCTTCCAGAAAAGGAACTTCGGATATGCCTGTGCGGTGGCGGCAGTATTTTTTGTGATCGTTATATCCCTGTCTTTGGGAATGAAAAAAATAATAAAAGCGGATTAGGAGGAGTGGAGATTATGACGCAAAAACAACGGGCAAGACTCGGCAGCCTTGCATTTTACCTCGGCAATACCCTTGTCGCACTGATATTTGTATCCCCTTTGATCTGGATGGTTTCTTCTTCCCTGAAACCGGAGTCCGGGATATTTAAGGGATTAAACTCACTTTCCACTTTTATTCCCCAGGGGGCGTCCCTGAACAATTATCAGGAGGTTTTCCAGAGGATCAATATGTGGAAATTTATCGGTAACAGTCTGTTTTATGTACTGGTTATTATCATACTGGATTTGTTTATCAATTCGATTTGCGGCTATGCGCTGGCCAAATTCGAATTTAAGGGAAAAAATGCGTTGCTGACATTGGTAATCAGTTTGATGGTATTTCCGGCGGAGGCGATTATGCTGCCGATGTACAGGGAAATGGCGGATCTGGGATGGATCAATACGTGGGCTTCCCTCATCGTGCCTTTCGTGGCAAAGTGCTTTAGCATCTACATGTTCCGCCAGTTCTTTATGGATGTGCCGAATGATCTGCTGGAGGCTGCCAGTATAGACGGATGCGGGCCGGTCAAAACGTTTTTTACGGTAGTCCTGCCTATCTCGGGAACGGTATACGCCACTATTTTTATACTGGATTTTGTGGCTCATTGGAATGACTTTATGTGGCCCCTGCTGGTAGTCACGGGTGAGGAAAAGAGGACGATACAACTTGCCATCCAGACGTTTTTCGGCTCCAAACCGATCAATTACGGGCCGATCATGGCATCGCTGACGATTTCGGCGATTCCGATGCTGATTATGTTTCTTTTTTTGCAGAAATATTATGTGGAAGGAATCGCATCTACCGGAATCAAGGGGTAGAGGGCGGATATGAAAAAGGGGCGCGGCTTTTGGCCGTGCCCTTTTTTATATCTGTGTATCCGGTTTCTGCTCTTTGTATCCCGTTCCATCCATTGTCTGTAAATGGATGCGTTGTTCGGCATTTATCCGCGTTCTTTCCATTGTATCTTTTTTTCATTCATCCAAACGACCTGGTTCCGGCCAAGATCTTTGGCATTGTATAGCATTTGATCCGCGATTTTTACATAATCTTCATATCTGTCGCCTATTTGTGGGAACAGGGTGATGCCGCCCATGCTGACTGTGACCCATGGAGGGCCGGATTCCTTGCCGCTGTGTTCAATATGTAAATCCTCTATTGCCTGGCGGATATTTTTGAAGTGGGTAAAAACTTCTTCCGATTTTCCGCCTAAAACGATGGCAATAAATTCTTCTCCTCCATAACGGGCAAATAGGTCTGTACTCCGCCTCAGGCTGGAACTTGCAGTCTGGGCTACGGCTTCGATTACCCGGTCTCCGGCAGGATGGCCGTAAGTGTCGTTATATACTTTAAACTTGTCGATATCGAACATGCAGACGGAAAATGGGGCTTTTAAGCGGATCGCCTCCTGCCATTTCAGAACGCTCTGCTGGTCGTAATATCTTCGGTTAGCTACTTTGGTCATTTCATCCACCATAGCCTGTTGCTCGATTCGGGAGCGGTACCGGTATAATTTGATATGGGTATTCACCCGTGCCCGGACGATCGGCGGATGGAAGGGTTTGACAATGTAATCCACAGCGCCGAGGATGAGTCCTTGTTCCTCGCTGTTCGCATCGGAAAGGCTGGTAATCAGGATGACGGGAATATGTTCCGTGACCAGTTCTTCCTGCAATTTTTTTAATAGTACAAAGCCGTCCATCTCCGGCATGACGACATCCAGAAGGATCAGGGAATACTTCCCGGTTTTGGCATATTGAAGTCCGTCGTTCGCCGTATGGGCGAGGGAGATTTCATAACTGTCCTCCAGGATGCTCTTTAAATAGTGGGCATGTACAATGCTGTCATCGATAATCAATATTTTTTCCATGGGTAAACTCCTTGTTTCACATTTTTATATAAGAATAAATGTAAAAATATGTATATTGACTTAATTAGAAGTATATCATATCGTATTTCTTTGTCAACAAGGCGCGTGGGGAACTATGGAAATCAATCTTTATAAGAGCTGTGGCAGAGGAAAGCCGAAGGGGGCTGAAGCCGCCGGGGAAGGTTGGCAGGGATCGGTTTTGTAATGTTGCGCACAATCAGTAATTTCACTTATGAAATGGTCGATAACCAGAGCGAAACCGCCAGGATGGCGGTTTCAGGAAGCGTAGGACAGGATGTCCGTTGCTTCCGGCTCGTCCGGTTGGATACCATATACCCATTTCATTAGTGAAATCTGATTGGAAGCCCCATTAGAAAACCGATCCCTGCCAACCTTCCCCGGCGGCTTCAGCCCCCTTCGGCTTTCCTCTGCCACAGCTCTTATAAAGATTGCTGTTTGAGATCCGGCAAATACAGCCATTGACAAATCCGCCAACAAGGCGTATATTGAATGCGAGTTGTAGAACATATTAATAGAAATCGCTAGGGGAGCATTTGCTGAGATTGAATTCGTTATGGATTCTAACCCTCATAACCTGATCCGGATAATACCGGCGAAGGGAAGCTGGATTTTATGAAATATCTGACTGTGGCATAAAAGCGGGCATGATACTGCGAAAACGATGAAAGGAGCGGTATGGGCTGCATGCCTTATCGTTTTATTATGCATGTCAGGGAAAGGAATAAAATCCTTAAATGAAACCCCTCCAAGTGATTTAGCATTACGAAGGAGGTTTTTTTATGTCATTTTTTGTAAGAGAGATTATCGATGAAGAGGCAGGGAACTATTTTGAACTCACCGGAGCCGGGTATGGCGCGTTGATCGCAGTGATGGTCATTATTCTTGTCGCCGCATGTTTTCTGTCCGGGCAGAAGAGAAGAGAAGGGGAAGAGGAAAAATCCGGCCGGTTCGACACAAGGCAGTTGGTATTTTCCGCTATGGCTATGGCGCTCGCCATGGTCACTTCGACGATCAAAATCATCGATATGCCCATGGGAGGAAGCGTTACTCTTTTCAGTATGCTTTTTATCTGCCTGATCGGTTATTGGTATGGTTTAAGAAGCGGACTGATGACGGCGGTAGCTTACGGTTTTCTACAGTTGATTACCAATCCCTATATTATCAGCATTCCCCAAATGCTCACCGATTATATCTTTGCTTTCGGAGCTTTGGGGCTTTCCGGGATTTTCTGTAAATCGAAGTATGGGCTGGTCAAGGGTTATTTGGTCGGAGTGCTTGGAAGATTTTTCTTTACTTTCCTGTCGGGCATGATTTTCTTTGGAAGTTATGCATCCAGCTATAATATGACGGCTCCGGTCTATTCTTTCGTATATAATGGGGCGTATCTGGGTATGGAGGCGTTGATTAGCGTGATGCTGGTTTTACTTCCTCCGGTTGCGAAAGGACTGGATAAGATCAAGGAAATGGCGCAGTCATCATGAGTATGGACAGGGCGGCGGCCGGCGGCAATTTGCCGCCAGCCGTTGCCTGTTTTACAATAAGCTGGCTTGCAAAGCGCGCCAGCGTTTGTTCAGGAGTGTAAAAATTCCATTGCCGAAGGCAATTTTAGATGAATTTTTGCATGTTACTGAGAACGGAGTGAACAGTAACGGAAGTTTTCTGCATCCGGCATTTGCATGATAAAAATGCTTGACGGGTTGGGATGGATCATGTATAATGAACAAAGTTCATTTTGTAAGGAGGAGACTGTTTGAATACGGTAGTTACTTCCAGAGAGGCTATTTTGAGCGCAAGCCGGGATTTGATCCGAAAACAGGGCTGGAAAGCGGTCAATATCAGGACCATAGCCAGAGAGTGCAATATCTGCACCGGTTCTATATATAATTATTTTGATTCCAAGTCCGATTTGATGGCTTCAACGGTAGAAAGTGTCTGGTGCGACATTTTTCATTTTCCTGAGAATCCCGGGAATAAGAAACCGTTCGATAGTTTCGGGGATTGTATCGCATGGATTTTTGACAGCATGAAAAAAGGGGACGAAAAATATCCGGGATTTTTTACGTTTCATTCCATGGGCTTTATGGGGGAGGAAAAAGAAGACGGGCAGCAGTTTATGGCACAGTCATGGCAGCATATTCAGGATCGTCTTTTTATGGTTCTGCTCCATGATGAAAATGTCCGTCAGGAGGTTTTTGACGAGGACTTTACCCGGAAAAAATTTGTGGAAATTATTTTTTCTTTGATGATCTCAGCGCTGCTGCAGCACAATTATGATTGTAGCGGAATACTTGGTATGGTTCGAAGGGTAATTTATTAATGGATGGGGGAGTTTTGATAAAAATGAACATTGTTCATAGGAGGAAAAACGGATGCAGGCGATAGTAGAAACATTATTTGATGCGGTGTATTTGATTACTGTTATTACGCTCGGAGTGATTATGATCGTAAAAAGCGGCCCGAACAAGGAATATCGGCTATTTGGAGTTATGGCGGTGGTGCTTGGGGCGGGCGATTCTTTTCATCTGGTTCCCCGGGCCCTGGCGCTGTGTACCACAGGGCTTGATCATTTCACGGTGGCTCTTGGAGCGGGAAAACTCATCACTTCAATCACAATGACTGTTTTCTATGTGATTTTGTATTATGTATGGCGGATCAGATACAGGATCGACGGACGAAACAGTTTGACTCTTATGGTATATTTGTTATCTTTGCTGCGTATGATTTTATGCCTTTGCCCGCAGAATCAGTGGCTGAGTGCAACAGGTTCCCTGGCATGGGGGATTTACCGGAAT
Organism: Lachnospiraceae bacterium 28-4; assembly: GCA_000403275.2. Taxonomy (GTDB): domain Bacteria; phylum Bacillota; class Clostridia; order Lachnospirales; family Lachnospiraceae; genus Kineothrix. Next base: position 503,421 of record KE159599.1, on the reverse strand, counting down.
ATTCCATTTGCTTTGCTGGGACTGCTGGTCATTGTTCTGTTTTATAAAAGTGCGAAGGAACACAGGGATGAAGATTTCAAGTATATGTGGCTGACGATTGTGCTTAGTTTCGGGTTCTATATCCCGGTAGTGCTTTGGGCGGACAGGATTCCTATGATTGGAATGCTGATGATTCCGAAAACCTGTGCATATGTGTGGACTGTGTGGATCGGTTTTCGTGCGATGAGAAAGGAGTTAAAATGAAGAAAATTTTAAATACTTCCATGGTTTATTTTGTGCTGGCGATTGCAGCAGGTGTATTTCACAGGGAATATACAAAATTTAGCGGTTTTACCGGCAAAACGGTGCTTGGAAATGTACATACCCACTTATTGGTGATGGGCGCATTCCTGTTTCTTATTGTGGCTCTCTTTTGCATACAGCTCCCCGGTTTATTGGATGCCAGGATATTCCGAAGGTTTTATGTGTTATACAATATCGCCCTTCCTTTTATGGCCGTTACTATGCTGGCAAGAGGAATGATACAGGTGAAAAATGCCGAACTGACGAAAGCAGTCGATGCCTCTCTTTCCGGTATGGCGGGGATCGCCCATATTTTAATTACGATTGCGCTGGTTATGTTATTCATGGCATTGAAGAAAAACGTTATCTCCAATGACAGGAAACAGGCCGGCTGAACAGAGCAGGAGAAGGTCAGGAAGCCGGACCGGCCATAGTTTTTTCCATGACGGGCAGTTCCATGAAGATGCCGCGTCTGTCCGTACTGAAGTAAAAATTGCCCTGATGGGAGAGTACGATCTGCTTTGCGATGCGGAGGCCCATAATATGCACTTGTTCCGATGCCGGGTGCGTAGTATGGCGGCCGGTGCCGGAAGCAGACGTTTTTTCTTCCAAAGCCTGTATTACCTGTTCCGGGATGCCGGCGCCGCTATCCCGGATACAGACAGAGCAGACATGGTCGTTTAACAGTATGGCGGAAATGGTAATATGGCAGCCCGCCGGATTGTGACGGATGCTGTTGCCGATGAGATTGTTCATGGCCCGGCTCAACAGGGCTTGATCTCCGTCCATATATATTTTTTCCAGATGATCCGGTATATTCAATGTTATTTCACAATGTTTCCCTGACATTTCATTCAGATAGGCGGCTGCCAGGGAACGGAGGAAAGGCGCGAGAAAAAATGTCCCGGTTCTCAACGGCTGCATATGATATTCCAGCTTTGAAGTCAGGTTCAGGTCTTCAATCAGTTTTTTGATGACGAGGCTTTGCTGTTTGATGATCTCCGCTTCTTTTTGCTGCCCGGAAGAAAGGGCTGTGCTGCTGGCGAGACTGTCCGCGTAGCCCATAATCATTGAAAGGGGAGTACGGATATCGTGGGATACGCCGGATATCCATTCGGTACGGGCATGATCTCTCTGGGCAAGAGCTTCCTTTTGCTCTTTCAGAATCAGGGAAGTCTGGTTTAACCGTCCGCAAAGCCCGGAGGTCAGCCCTTTTTCGGGAAGGGATACCGTATTGCCGTCCGCCAGCATGTCGATGCCTTGGGCGAGGGGGCGCAAAGAGATGTAAAAGCGGTAACCCGCAACCAACAGGACGGAGGCCAGAAGAATAAGATTGACGATCAGTATGCATTTGAAATAAAAACCAAGATTTTTCATAAAGGTCTCGGGAAATTCGATGGAATATTTCCATGTGGAATGCGGCGGCTGGCCGCATACGAGAAGATAATCCCCATACCGCCGTGTTTTGACAGGGTAATCGTGTAAGTACCATTTGCTGAAGGCGGAGACATCTCCGGGAGAGAAGCGGGAGGGGAATTCCTCCGGCATTTCCCATTGCCATACGACATCGCCGGAAGGGGAGAGGATAAACGCGAAGCAGTAGCGGCTTTTTTCGGCCAGGCGGATGCCTTCTTCCGACAAAAAAGGGAAGCCGTTGTTTTCCATGGGCTGCTGGACGATTTCTTCCGCGATACTGCCCATGCTGCCTAAAGAAGAGCCATCTTCGTAATAAGAAGTATAATGCAGGACGGAGGCTGCCAGAAAAATAAAGTTTGCCGCTGCCAGAAGCAGGAGCAGCAGACAGGCGGAGAGGATATAACGGCTGTATATTTTTATCAGATTTTTCATAATGAAATCATGGCTCCTTTTTATAGTTAATCTTTCCCATAAAATGGGATATGAATCCGGGTGCCAAAGGTTCTGTCCCTTGCCCCTGCCCGGCAGACAGCACAGCAGATATTGCGCAAACGGCTTCTGCACAATGGAGATGAGACTCTAAAATCGTGGAAGCCGCTGCTGAACACGATTTTTGTTCAGAGGCTTATCGGAATGTTTTGTGCAATAGAGTGCGCACAATATCTGCTGTGCTGTCTGCCGGGCAGGGGCAAGGGACAGAACCTTTGGCACCCGGATCAGATATCTTTTTATTCTTTGGAAAGTTTATATCCGATCCCCCGGGCAGTCAAAAGCCACTTGGGCCGGGAGGGGTTTTCTTCTATTTTTTCCCGGAGTCTTCGGATATGAACCATCAGAGTATTCTCATAACCATAATAGTAATCGCCCCATACCGCTTGTGCCAGGGCGTCAAAGGTAACGATATTTCCCTGGTTTTCCCCCAGTTTTTTCAAAAGGGCCAGTTCTTTTGCCGTCAACGGAAGCTCCGTGCCGTCGCCGCAGAGGATACAGGCACCGCTGAAATTGACCGTTTTACTGCCCAGGGCAAGGACGGTTTCTTGCGGTTTATCCACGTGTCCTGGCGGAAAATAAGTTCTTTTTAATATAGCGGTCAGGCGAAGGATCAGTTCTTTTGGGAGGAAGGGCTTGGTTATATAATCATCCGCTCCCAGCCCAAGTCCCAGGAGCCTGTCATTATCTTCATCCCGGGCGGATAAAAAGAGTACGGGTATGTCGGAGATGGAACGTATTTTTTGCATCAGGGAAAATCCGTCTCCATCCGGGAGGCCTATATCGAGGATGACGATGTCAGGCTTTTGGCCGGAAAAATAAAGCAGCGCATCGGTACAACAAGAAGCTGTATCAATCTGGGAAAAACCTTCTTTATGGAGCATATTGCAAATCATATCCTGTAATTGGGGATTGTCATCTACTAATAAGATGCTGCATTCATAGACATATTTCATATTATTGTTTCACTCCTTTTCTGGTCAGTATTATTATATCTGTTTTGTCCTGTATTTTCTATAAAGTTCCCGTTGATTTAAGGTAAAAATAAGGTGGCGTTCATTGCCAGGTAAGGACACGGGGGTATGATCATGAATGAAAAACGATCAACGGAATATTCGGAGCGGGGCATTTTTGGGCTGCGTTTCGGAAGGAAGGATGGGCATGATATGAGGATTGCGATTGAGACAGAGCAGCTTTGTAAAAGCTATGGAAAGCACATGTGTGTAAAAAATGTGGATTTGAGAGTGCCGGAGGGAAGCATATACGGCTTTCTCGGGCCAAACGGCGCGGGGAAGAGCACGACGATGAAGATGATCCTTGGGCTGGTGAATGCTACCCGGGGGCAGGTATCCGTATTCGGGAAGGAGATGAACCGGAAAAACCGGTTGGATATTTTGAAGCAAACCGGTTCCCTGATCGAATCGCCGTCTTATTACGGGCATTTGACAGGAAGGGAAAACCTGGAAATCGTAAGGACGCTGCGGGGGGCGGATAAGCGGGAAGTGAATGAAGCGTTAAAAACTGTCCGTATGGAAAAACAGCAGGATAAAAAGGCGGGGGCGTATTCTTTGGGAATGAAACAGCGGCTGGGACTGGCGGCGGCGCTTTTGGGAAAACCGAAGATTTTACTTCTGGATGAGCCTACGAACGGGCTGGATCCGGCGGGCATACAGGAAATGAGGGAACTGATCCGATCTCTGCCGGAGCGCTATGGCATGACGGTAATGGTATCCAGCCATCTTCTCAGCGAGATCGACCAGATGGCTACCCATACCGGCATTATTCATAAAGGAGAACTGATTTTCCAGGACAGCCTGGAACATCTCCATGAACACAGCAGAAAAAGGCTGTTGCTGAAAACCGGCAATAATGAGGCCGCGCTTCGTATTCTTGGGGAGCTGGGATGCCGGGGAAAAATGATGGAAGACAGAATATCTCTGCCGGATATGGAGGATGAGAAAGTGGCGTTTTGTATTGCGGCTCTGGTAAGACAGGATATCGGTGTTCTTCGTGTGGAGGAGTATCAAAGAAATCTGGAGGATATTTTCTTGGGTTTGACGGGAAAGCAGGTGAGTCTGTGATGAAAGGTTTTTGGACGGAAATAAAAAAGATAAAAAGAAAGTGGATATGGGGAGCGCCGGCTGGGATTTTTCTTGTGGATCTGGCATGGATGTGCTGGATGCTTTCTGAGCTGGAAAGCGGGGAGCTGAAGGATGGGTGTTACCGGATATTAATGAGTCTGCCCATGATAAACACGATTACCCTGCCAGTTCTGGCCGCTGTTCTGGCAAGCCGGTTGTGCGATATGGAAAATAAGGGAAACACCTATAAACTGTTATGTACCTTGCAGGAAAAGGGAGCTATTTTCCGCAATAAATTCATACTGGGAGGGCTGCATATTCTTGTCTTTGCTTTCTTACAACTGAGTATGATCGTTTTTCTTGTATGGTATTACCGGATTCCGCAGGAACTGGAAGCGGAGCAAATGGTATATTTTTTCCTGTCCACCTGCGCAACGACCATCGTATTGCTGCTCTTGCAGGAGGTTTTGTCGCTTATGATGGATAATCAGCTGTATCCTTTGTTTATCGGGCTGATCGGAACTTTTGTTGGATTGTTTTCCTGGTTTTTTTCTTTGCCGCTGCGCTATTTGACTCCATGGGGATATTATTGTGTGGGATGTACCATAAATAATATATATTACAAGGAGACGCGGGAGGTGGTTTTTTACACCGTATCTTTTTCTTATGGCGGTTTTGCGGCATTGCTTCTGTTTGCAGCGGTTCTCTATATTTATGGAAAAAATCTGTTTTTAAAAAAGGAGGTCTGAGGAGTGAAAGCGAAAAAGATTGGTCTGACGGCATGCATAAAAGCGGAGAACATGAAGTTAAAGCGCTCTTTTATATGGATCGCATTTTTTATCGTTCCGGTCATTCCGGCTCTTATGGGAACGGGAAATTATTTGCAGAATATCGATGTATTGAAAATGGAGTGGTTCAGTTTATGGACGCAGCACACGCTGTTTTACAGCAACTTTTTTTATGCGCCGCTGATTGCGGTTTACTGTGCTTATACGTGGAGGGTGGAGAATTTTAACCATAACAGGAATGCGCTGATGACGGCGCCTGTGCCGACAGGATACATCTTTTTTGCAAAGCAGCTGAACATCTTCTGGGTTACGCTGCTGACACAAATATGGGTGTGGGTTTTGTATGTTCTGTGCGGAAAAACCGCCGGGCTGCCAGGGCTGCCGGACAGTGTTATTTTTTACTGGCTGATCCGGGGTGCCTGGGGAGGAATGGGAGTGGCGACGCTGCTGCTGTTGGCATCCATGGTGGTCCGAAGCTTTGCGGTGCCGGTGGCGTTCGGGCTGGTGGGCGGCATCACGGGGCTGCTGGCATCCAATAGCAAATATGGGATGTACTATCCGTTTTCCCTGATGATGATGGGAATGAATTCCAATCAATATGAAAATGCACTGGGCGGGGAGGAGTTGCAGTTTATGATATTTTCGACGTTGTATATTGTCCTGTTCAGCCTGTGCGGGATACGATGGCTGGCGGTGCGGGATGTGAAAGCGTAGAGAGGATTGAGCCAGTCCGTGTTCCGTGCTATATTAGTAATAGAAGAGCAAAAGCAAAGACAGGAATTTGAGATGCAGCAAAGCAGCGATATGGAAGGGGTATGGAAATGGAAAGAGGAGGGAAAATGGATAACGGGGAGATTATGAAAATCGCCATGCGGCAGTCGGCATATGACTGCTGCTGTATGGAGGAGGATTTTCGAAAGAAAGGGAACAGCGTACATGTGTCTTCGGTGTCCGGGGAGGCAAGAAAATATTTGAAATTGCCCCATATATGCAATTTGGTATCCTACGGGACAAATATTGTTGCCTGTGGCAGAAAAGAACTTTTGCCGGAAGTCGAAACGTTTATCAACGGGGTATCGAGCATATCGGACTGTTTTGAAACGCCGGAAATATATGTACTGAACGATATTCTTGCCAAATATGATGCAAGGGTATGCTTTATGGCGGAGTATTTTCTGCCGGATATCGACCTGGTTTATGGCATGGATATTTCCCGCCCTTATGAACTGCGGGTTTTGGAACCCGATGATTTTTCCGGGTTATATCTTCCTGCCTGGGGCAACGCACTGTGCAAAGACCGGAAACATCTCGATGTCCTGGGAATCGGTGCATATGAGGAAGGAAAACTGGTCGGGCTTGCGGGCTGTTCTGCGGATTGCGATGCGATGTGGCAGATCGGCGTGGATGTACTCCCGGAGCATCGAAGACGCGGTATTGCGTCGGCGCTTACCAACCGGCTTGCAAGAGAAACTTTTGCACGGGGTAAAGTCCCGTTTTATTGCGCGGCATGGTCGAATGTGAAATCCGTAAAAAACGCAATTCGAAGCGGATTTCGGCCAGGCTGGGTCGAGGTCACCGCAAGACCGGCCGCCGAGGTGGAGGAGATGTTGGGAAGAACAGGGCAAGGGATAGAAAAAAGAGATTGACTCTCCCCCTGGGTCAGAATGTAAACTGTCCATAGATTCGAATCGATCATCGCGAAAGGAGGGATCAGAGGATGCTGCAGATTGGAGAATTCTCGAAGATATGCCAGGTCAGCGTAAAAACGCTCCATCATTATGACAGAGTCGGTCTGCTTGCCCCGGCAGAGGTAGACCGCTTTACAGGCTACCGTTATTATAAGGCGGAGCAGATCGACACGATGAACTATATCCAGCGTTTGAAACGATATGGCTTTTCGTTGGAAGAGATCCAGCATCTGATAACTATTTCGGATAAAAAAGAACTCTCGGACAAGCTTAGACAGCAGAAAGTGAAGCTGGTACGGGAGCAGCAGGAAATGGCCATTATCCTGAACGAACTTCAGACACATATTTCCGTATTCGAAAGGACAGGTGACATTATGACTTATCAGAAGGGTTACACAGTGGAAATTAAGAATTCCCCGGCAATGAATATTCTGGCGAAACGAGCAATAATGGGGGTGGATGAATTTGGCAAGTATTATGGGACGCTTTTTGAGCGTGTGTCAAAAGAACATATCACGCCCACAGGACTTAGCGGAGCGAGGTACTATGACAAGGAATTCTGCCATGAATCTTCCGATGTTGAAGTGTTTATCGGAATTCAGGAAAAGGACAGGGCGGATGCCGTCCTGGAGCCGGTGGAGTGTGCGGTAGCAGTCCATCGGGGGGCATATTCCACGCTGTCGGAAGCATATGGGGCAATCGTGGCATGGATTATCGAAAACGGCTATGAGTACGCGGGGGCGCCGTTTGACCTTTATATTAAAACGCAGTTCAATACCGACTCGCCGGAGGACTGGGAGACAGAGGTATATTTTCCTGTCCGTAAAAAGTAATAGGGGGTTGATGTAACTTCTCATTCCATGTTCCCATCCGCCAGTATGATTTTGCCGAATCTCGATATTAAAGGTTTCAGGATGAATGCAGGATTCAGGGTTCAACTGGCGGATGGGGATGTGGAAGTTTTTTTGATTTTCTCCGTGCTTTTTATATTTTATGAAAGCATTTTAATCAATTCACAATTTCTATATGTATTGTGCTATAATATCTCATATGATCTTTTTTCCATATTCACCGGGATACCGGAACTTTAGGTTGGTTTACATTGTCTGTTTGAAAAAAGGACGATAATTTCTGTAAATAAAAGTTGCAATTTGATTTGGGGTTTATGTGTTGAAAACACTTTTTCAGAAAGAGAGAACAAGAATTGAATTCAAAAGATGATTTAAAAGCTTTAATTGAAAAATAGACTCCGGGAGGCGATAAAAATTGAAGAAATTAATAGCAAATGTCCAAAGAAAATTTCCGGGTCTTCCGATTACATATTATGAAAAAGCTTTCGTATGGGCTTATTTATCCCAAAATAATCTTGTATATAAGAATGGAGGAATCCTATATAATTTTATATCCGAAAATGAGAGCGAATATATGCCAGTAGCCTTTTATTTATACGATAAAGGAATGATGACAACGGATACGGATATTGATGATCTTATTACCGCATTTGAAATGCTGGTGAATGCGGATGAAAAGAAGAATAAGGGTATAGTATACACGCCTACTGCTATACGGAATCACATATCTGAGAGAATTATCAATTCAGACTATATTCCTGTTGTAATAGATCCGGCGTGCGGTTGCGGAGCTTTTCTGATTTCTGCTGCCAGAGTATTGAAAAAAAGATATTCTATTTCTTATATGCAAATATTTAAAAAATTTATTTATGGCTGTGATATTGCTGCTCATAATATTGATAAATGCAAAATATTGTTCAGCGTACTTGCATTATTGGAAGAAGGAGTAGAGGTTAATCAGTTTCCCAATTTATACGTATGCAATTCGCTGGAAGAACTATCAAAGGAATGTTATAAACGGAAATTTGATGTTGTCGTTGGCAATCCGCCTTATGTAAGAGCGAAAAATATAGATGAGGAAATCAAGCCTTCGTTGGAAAATTGGAAGGTTGTAACCGGGAACGCTGATTTATATATTCCATTTCATCAACTGGGGATCGAACTTTTAAAGGATCATGGCTGGCTGGGATATATTTCACCGAATACATTTTTGCAGAGTGTAAATGGAAGAGGGCTTAGGAATTACCTGCGTGACAGCAGGGTATCTATTTCTATTATCAACTTTAAGGAAACACAAAATTTTCCAGGAGTGACCCATTATACTTGTATAGTATTTGTGAATGCGGATGGAAAGAAATGCAATGTTGATTATGCCTTGAATAAAGAGCCTGATCTTGGAAACTGTTCCTATACGCATTATGAAATTTCTGATTATGCGAATAATCAGGAATGGCGGCTTGGAAATATAGAAATTGACAGACTGGTACATAAAATTGAGCATCAACCTCGAAAATTAGGCGACTTTGGAATAAGAAATGGCCTTGCGACATTATGCAATGATATATATTTCTTCCGTTGTGATTTCGAGGACAGTGATTTTTATTATAGAACCTTTCATGGAGTGTCGTACAGAATAGAAAAAGATATCTGCATCGATGTGGCGAAACCTAATATAATGAGAAATGGGAGAGACTTGATAGAAAAGGGGGAAAAAGCTATTTTTCCGTACAAAAAAGGCAAGATTATTGAGGAAGATGCTTTGCAGAACAAATATCCTTATGCATATCATTTTTTGCTGGAATACAAGGACCGGCTACAGCGTCGTGACAAAGGGAAAACCAGCAGTTATCCTGCCTGGTATGCATATGGCCGTACGCAGGGAATGAATAATACCGGATTGAAACTGCTCATTCCTTATATGGCGGACCGGGGAGTGGCAATTATTTCTGAAAATCAAGAACTTCTTTTTTATTGTGGTTATGCGGTATTTGCAGAAGATACTATAACATTAAAGCTGTTGAAAAATTTGATTGAGTCAGATGTTTTTTTGTTTTATATAAGAATGACAAGCAAGCCGTATTCTAAAGGTTTTATGGCATTAGCTAAAAATTATATAAAGAATTTTGGCATTCCTATTTTATCCGATGAACAAAAACGTGACTTGCTGTCTTTACAGTCGGATAAAAGAGAAAAATATATTGCGAGTTTATATGGAGTAGATTATACGGATATTTGTCATTTTATAAATGCGGCATCATAATCCCCGCAAAAACAGAAAGGAACCGAAATGGAAATCACAGATTTTTGCAAAAGCCTTGATTTTATGAAACTTGGACAGGCGATCAACCATAATAACTGGCGGGCGGCTTCTTCCGTGCTGCAAAGGATGCAGAAGCAGTATGAGGAGACGGGGGAGGATTTGTTCGGGCGGAGTCTGTTCAATCTGCGCCAATGCCTTCTCCACAGGGATCAGCTGGCGGCGAAGAATGCGCTGGCAGGGGTGATCGCCAGGCGGACGCAGATTTTAAACCTGAGGAATCAGGACGGCAGAGAAGGGAATGGAGAAAAGATATGAAATACAAATATTTATTGTTTGATTTGGACGGTACTTTGACCGATCCGAAAGAGGGGATTACCACATCGGTGCAGTATGCCCTGCGCGCTTTCGGTATTGAGGAGCCTGACCTTGATAAGCTGACGCCTTTTATCGGTCCTCCCCTTCGGGAGAGCTTTATGCATTTTTATGGATTCGGGGAAGAACAGGCCAGGGAAGCAGTGGAAAAATACAGGGAGTGGTTCCGCCCTAAGGGCGTCTTCCAGAACAGCATTTACCCGGGAATGAAAGAAATGCTGGAAATGCTGGAGGAAAGCGGCAAAGTGCTGGCGGTGGCGTCCAGCAAGCCTCAGGTGTTTGTAGAACAGGTATTGCGGCATTTTGAAATATACCGTTATTTCCGCGTGATTGTGGGAAGCGAGCTGGACGGAAGGCGGGACGCGAAAGAGGAAGTGGTGGCGGAAGCCTTACGGCAGCTGGAAGAAGCAAGATTGGAAAAAAAAGAAGAATTTGGAGAACTCCGCTGCGGGGAGGAAGACGCAGCGGTTATGATCGGCGACCGGAAGTTCGATATCGCGGGCGGAAAAGAGCATGGGCTGACGACAGTGGGCGTTACTTTCGGCTATGCGGAAGAGGGAGAACTGGAAGCGGCGGGCGCGGATTTCATCGTGGATACGGTAGAGGAATTGGGGAGGTTATTGATGCAATGAGGGATGGAGGCAGGATAACATCGACGGAAGAAAGCTCCTTCCGCAAGACTATGAATATTCTTTTTCCATTTGCAGTTTACTTTGTCGTACATGATCTGGCGCAGATTGTATTGGCATTTCTGGCAGGGCTTGGAGCGGGAATATTCGGTGACGCATATATGGAATTTGTAGAAATCAATGCGGCTACGGTGAACGGCGTGCTCAATGCATTGTCGCTTGTGATCGGCATGGCGGCGGTATGGCCTATGGCGGGCAAAGAATTAAAATGGGCGAAAGTATTGTCAGGGGGAGATGCAGCGGTAAAAATGGAAGGAAGGGCAAAGGCGGCGGAGTATGTGCTTCTGGCTCTTTTTGCCGCTGTTTTTGCCCTTGCCGTGAATATGCTTATGGTTCTGGCCGGATTGACCCGGATTTCGGAAAGCTATCAGGAAGTGGCGGTCAGACAGTATGGCGTGGCATTTGGAGTTGGCCTTCTGATTTATGGATTGATTTCGCCTCTGGCGGAGGAGATTGTATTCCGCGGACTGATTTACAACAGGATGCGGAGATATTTTGGAAAAATGTTGTCCGTGGTCGTCTGCGGCATCATGTTCGGCGTATACCATGGCAATCTGGTGCAGGGCATTTATGGCTGTATTCTCGGTATTGTGATTACTTATTCCTATGAGTGGTTCGGGAGTTTTTCTGCTCCCGTATTGTTTCATGCTATGGCAAACATTGCCGTGTTTATTGCCGGTTATGACCAGGTGGTGAAGGGAAATATCGTGACGCCGTTAAACTGCGGCGTATTAGCGGCATTGGCCGGTTTGATATTGTATGCGATGAAGAAAGTAAGGGAAAGGAGGATGCTGTGAAAATCAAAGGAATGGTTTGCGGTGAATCGAAGAATGTTGAATGGAAAGAGAGGCGAAAATTGAAGGAATGATACACAAAAAAAGATCGTTGAACTTCTTTCGGAGAATCCACAGCTTTCTGCTGTGAAACTGGCCGGGCAGATTGGAATAACAAGCAGGAACATCGAATCCAATATTAAAAAACTAAAGGAAAAGGGTATTTTGAGCAGGCATGGTTCACCAAAGAGCGGGTATTGGGAAATTCTAAGATAATCCGTATAGAGTGCGGTTCCTCCTTTTCCATTGTTTCCTGCGGCCATCCGGCCATCATGACCAAATTGATTTCCGTGTGACAGACGTGAACTTTTTGGCAAAAAACAGCACTGCATGGTACAATAAAAAATATTTGCGATAGAAAAGGGAGGTGGCAAACAAAATTTTAACCGTGTATATTTTACTAAAATTTAAAAAGTAATAGGAATAGGAGATCATATTATGAGTACATATGTTATTATCGGAGTAGCCGCAGTAGTTGTTTTATTTATCATTGTATATGTCAAGATGACCATAGACGAAAAGAAAGGCGCTGACAGCGAGGAAAAGAAGAAGATAAGGAATATTGTAAACGAAGTAGTTCCCGGCGGGGAAGCATATACGGCAGCTTACGGCACGCGGGAGGAACTCACGATCGGCGGCGGTGGCAGGACGGTGACTACTACTACGAAATATTGGTATTATGCGGTTGCCTTCCGCCCGGGAGATCTCTATTTGGTACCACTATCCTTTAACGGAGGGAATGTAAGCTATAGCGAACCGCTCCATTTTGCCAAAGAAGACCTCGGCATGGTAGAGGCAAAAAAAGGATATACCATATTGTTTGATAAGAACAGAAAAGAGATACTTACTCTTTATGTGGTGGAAAGCAATACAAAGGACGATAAATATCATCCGGTCAACATTCAGCAAAAAGAAGAAGCGGAGGCTTTCGGCCAGTTCTCCCAGGTTTTGATGCAGGATGTAAATACGGCAAATGGCATTACGGATATTAAGGCGGCGAAAAAAGAAGCCAAAAAGAATAAATAAGAAAGAATAGATAAAGAAAGAAGAAAGAAAAAGGCATTTTTCACAAAAAAAAAGTGAAAAATGCCTTTTTTATGGTAAAAGTTGGCGGTTTATGATACAATGAATCATTACAATAAATTTTAATAAAAATAAAATTTGTTGTATAAAAAACGCGCTTGGAATAAAGACAGATTGCTTAACAGGAAAACAGTGGAGGTAAAGCTATGAAAAAGGAAAAGCAGGAAGGATTGGTGTTTACAAATGAAAAATGCATAGGCTGCAACAAATGCATTTCTGTTTGCCCGGTTATTACCGCGAACAAAGCGGTGGATGAAGACGGAAAGCAGATCATCCAGGTGGACGGGGATAAATGTATTTCCTGCGGTGCCTGTTTCGACGCCTGTGAGCATGGAGCGAGGGAGTTTCGGGACGATACGGAGACTTTTTTTGAAGATTTAAAAAAAGGAGTGAAAATCTCTCTTTTACTGGCCCCTGCATTTGCGGCCAATTATCCTGGGGAGTATAAACAGATCCTGGGCGGTTTGAAAAAGATGGGGGTAAACCGTATCATCAGCGTCAGCTTTGGGGCGGATATTACCACCTGGGGATACGTGAAATATATCAGCGAACATCATTTTACGGGAGGAATCTCCCAGCCGTGCCCGGCGGTGGTTAATTATATAGAGCATTATGTTCCTGAGTTGATCCCAAGCCTTGTGCCGGTGCAGAGTCCGCTGATGTGCGCGGCAATCTATGCGAAAAAGTATAAGAAGATTACGGACAGGCTGGCTTTTATCAGCCCATGTATTGCAAAAAAAGATGAGATTACGGATGAAAACAATAAAGGATATGTGTCTTATAATATTACTTTTGATCATCTTATGGATTATGTCCGGAAAAATAATATAAAGGGCGGTCCGGTAAGCGATGAAATCGAGTATGGGCTTGGGTCTATTTACCCTATGCCGGGAGGATTAAAAGAAAATGTTTATTGGTTCTGCGGAGAAGATGTATTCATACGCCAGATCGAAGGGGAAAGGCATGCGTATGAATTTTTGGAAAATTATAAAAAGAGGGTGCTTGGAAAGAAGGAACTGCCGTTTATGGTGGATGCGCTGAACTGCGCACAGGGGTGTATCTACGGAACAGGAATTGAGGAAGAAAAAGGAAAGACGGAAGATATTCTGTATGAAATACAGCGGATCAAAGCGTCGAGCAAAAAGCGCGGCGGCATGAGCGCATGGGGAGCCAAGCTCAGTCCGAAGCGGCGCCTTGCCAATCTGAACCGTCAGTTCAGGGCGTTGGATATCAATGATTTTATAAGGAAATATACGGATAAGTCAGAGGGCTGCCGCATTGATAATCCGGACTCCGGCAAATTAAAAGAAATTTTCAGGACGATGCATAAGGAGACGGAGGAAGAAAGAACGATAGACTGCAGCGCCTGCGGTTATAAAACATGTAAGGATATGGCGGCTGCCATCTATAACGGCTGCAACAACAAACAGAACTGTGTGCATTACATAAAAGGAAGAGTGGAGAGGGAAAAAGAGGAGGTACAGGAAATCTCACGGCAGATCGAGGAGAAGAATATGGAGATCCAGCATAAAAATGAAGTGATCAGCGATATGGTAAAGGAGGCAAATCAAAGTTTTGCAATATTAAACGAATCGATTACAGAGATGGTAAGCGGCAACAACTCCAATGCGGAAGAGAGCAGCAACATTAGTGCGGCTATGCTGACAGTGGTGGATTTTTGCGGCGGTATGAAGAAATCTTTTGTGGCGGTCAATGATTTGCTGATGCAGCTGGAGGAAAATAATAACAGCATTGCCGAGGTGGCAAGCCAGACGAATCTGCTTTCTTTAAATGCTTCGATTGAGGCGGCAAGGGCAGGGGCTGCCGGCAGAGGTTTTGCGGTTGTGGCCCAGGAGATTAAAAGCTTGAGCGAGTCCAGCAGGGATACGGCTCTGGACAGCAATAAAAATAAAAAAGAAATCGGAAATGCCATGGATCAGCTTGCGGAAGCATCCGGGCATTTGATGGAGATTGTGGATGAAGTGAACGAACGGATCAGCAGCCTGGCGGCAAGCACGCAGGAGATCGCGGCGTCGGCGACGATGATTGGCAAAGTTTCCGATGAGCTGAAAGGTAAGTTTGAGGAATTGAACCGGATGCAATAAAAGACAAAAGAGATAAAAAAGATAAAAAGGAGAGGGATTATGGGGAAAATAGTGAATGACGCACAGGGAAACAGGAGTCAGTCGGCACAGCTCCGCCGGCTGGTGAAACAGGCGCTGGTATCGGTGGTCATAGGGGGCGCGCTGTTGGCCGGGTTCCTCCTATTTAACATTATGGCGGCAAACATACAGAGCGCCCAGCTGAATACGACCGTGGCGCTGAACCAATACCGGATCGGTTCCAAGACGTTGACATACAACATACAGTCTTATGCCGTTACAGGAGAACGGGAGTATTATGACGGTTATATGAATGAACTGGATGTAGACCAGAACCGGGAGAAGGCGGTCGAAACATTAAAGAAATGCAACATTACGGAAGAGGAATGGGCGGCTTTAAATCAGATAGCCTCCATGTCGGAGAATCTCGTTCCGCTGGAAATGGAGGCGATAGCCTGTGTGCAGGAAGGTGATCTGGAGAGCGCAAAAGCCTGTGTATTCAGCGCAGAGTACGGGGATTCGGTCAATAAGATCAACCGCCAGACGGATGAGACGATCCTTAGTATTTTGGAAAGAAAAGGCAGGATACAGACGGGGATGAAAGCCGTGCAGTTTATTTTGGCAATTTTATTTGCCTGTTCTTTTGCATATGTAGTGATGCAGTTTGTAAAGACGATCAAATTTGCGGAAAAGGAACTGTTAGAACCGATCCAGAAAGTGTCGGAGCAAATGGCTGTGCTGGCGGAGGGAGATTTTCATACGAGGCTTGAGATGGAAGAGGACGAGAGCGAAGTGGGCAGGATGGTTGCCGCAATTTCGTTTATGAAGAAGAATCTGCTTGGCATGGTGGAGGAGATAACGAAAACGCTGGAAGAAATGGGGAATGGTAATTACAGAATAGAAATTAAGCAGGAATATGTGGGAGAATTTGTCACGATCAAAGAATCGTTCCAGCAGATCGGTAAGAAGATGCGGGAGACTTTGCTGACGATCCGCAACGTGTCGGAACAGATTGACGGCGGTTCGGAACAGTTGGCGTGCGCGGCGCAGGATCTTGCTGAGAGCTGTACGGTACAGGCTTCGCAGGTATCCGAACTGATGTCGGTATTTGAGGGTATGACCCAGAGTATGGAACAGAATACGAAGGAAGCGGAAGAATCCGCAAGAATCGCTTTGGCGGCAGGAGGAACTCTTATGGAGGGAAACCGGAAGATGCAGGAGCTGAAAGATGCGATTCAGGAGATCGAAAGGTGTTCGGAGCAGATCGGCACGATCATAGAAGCTATCGAGGAAATTGCTTCCCAGACCAATCTGCTGTCTTTGAATGCGGCGATCGAGGCTGCCAGGGCGGGCGAGGCAGGAAAAGGCTTTGCTGTTGTGGCGGATCAGGTAAAAAATCTGGCAAACGAATCGTCAAAGGCTGTAAAAAGAACTACGGAACTGATTCAGACAACGGTTTCGGTAATGGAGCGGAGTACTATGATTGCGGACGAAACAGCGTCCAATATGGGGGAGGTAATGACGGGCGCAAAAGAGGCTACGGAAAGAATGGAGCAGATCGTGGAGATGTTGGAAAAGGATGCGCGGCGCATGCATGATATGAACGAGAATATTATCCAGGTATCTGCGGCCGTGGATAACAATTCGGCCACATCAGAGGAAACGGCTGCCGTCAGCGAACAGCAGAAAGCGCAGGTAGAGTCTATGGTGGAATTGATGTCGCGCTTTAAAATTTAAAGTTTTTCTTTTCGTTTTGCTTTTTTCCATCCTTCATTTTATTTTTGTACATTTACGGACAAACCGGCCCAAACTATAATAAGTGCATAAGAAATATTTCTTTATTCGCGAAAAATTAAGTAATTTTACAGTATGAAAATAAAAATGGAGGGAACAGGATGAAAAAATTAGTGGCGCTCGCTTTAATCGGCGTGATGAGTTTGGGCATTTTTGCAGGATGCGGAAATGGAAATGAAAAAAATGCTGCTCCGGCAGAACAGACGAATTCCAATGTGGAGGAAAATGCGGGAGAAGAATCCGAGGAAAGCGGCGGACAGGAAGAGGCCGCGAACGATGCCGGCGAGGCGGTAACTATCAGCGCTATGATACAGCAGTCCAGGTATTATGACGGTTTACAGGCGATGATCGACAAGCTGAAGGAAGAAGAGAATATCATTATTGATGTACAGGTAGTTCCTGATGCGGAATCTTTGAATATGCTGAAAATGAAACTGAACTCCGGAGAGGCGCCGGATATGATCGATTACAATATCCCCGCTATTTACGATATCGTGGATCCGGCGAAAAACTTTGCCGATATGAGCAACGAAGCATGGGTGGGCCGGCTGCAGATACCGGATAACGTAACTTGCAAGGCAGACGGGAAAATCTATGGTTTCCCTTTCCTGAGCGTACCGGGGACGCATGGATTTATTTATAATATGGAAGCCTTTGAGAAGGCCGGGATAAAAGAGGTGCCTGCTACATGGGCGGAACTGCTGGAGGCTTGTGATACTTTAAAGGCGGCAGGGATTACCCCTATTTATGTACCGAAGGACAGCTGGGTGCCTCAGATTCTTATGACAGATAATTTCGCAAAGATTCTCGGCGCGGACGGTGCGCAGGAATTTGCGGACAAATTGATGAACAACGAAGCGAAATGGACGGATATGCCGGAGCTTGCGGAAGTTATCGATCAATATCTGGATTTGTATGCAAAGGGATATATCAATGACAACTTTGCATCTGCGACTTATGATGACGCCATTGCGGCGGTTGCCGATGGTTCGGCAGCTATGCACTTTAACGGGGACTTCTTTGCGGCGAGCGTTCTGGAAGCAAACCCGGATGCAAAAGTAGGAATGTTTGCGATGTCCATGAAAGACGGCGTGGATGTGGCGACGGAAAATATGTCTTCTCCGGGCTTTGTAGCTTATAAGGACTCCGCAAACCTGGATACGGTAAAAAAAGTGTTTGACCTTTGGTCTACGCCGGAGTATGCGGATCTCTATTTTGCAGACCGCCCGGGCTTCCCCGCATTTGCGGATGTGAACGGAGGGGAAATCCCGTCTTACCTGAACGATATCAACGATAAGTTTATTAAATCGGGAAAGGTAATTCCTGAGTGGAACTATTATGTGATGGATTTGAACGCATTGTGCGAGAGCAGCTTGTATGTGTATTATGTAGATGCACCGGCCAAAGGAAATATGGATGGGGCGGCAGTATTGGAAAAGTTCCAGAAAGACTTTGAACAATATATGAAAGACCAGGGCGTAGAAGCGTTTAACTAATTGTAACTGGGCGTTTTCGGCAACGGGTGGACCAAAGGCGGGCCATCCGTTGTTTTATAAAAACAGTAAAAAATGGACAAAGTTGAGGGACTGCTGATGAAAAATCAAGTGAAAGAAAAAATATACCCGGGCTGGATGTGTGTTCCGGCTTTGGGGATATATACGTTATTTTATATTGTGCCGATTGCTGCCGCTTTCTTTTTTTCCTTTACCGATTGGAATATGGACAGGATGAATGCGCCGAAATTTGCCGGTTTGCGCAATTTTATAAATTTGTTCGGAGACGAGGTGTTCCTTCGTTCGGCAGGAAATACGATGCTTTTTGCCGTGATGACCACGGTGTTGAAACTGGCGGTGGGATTGGCTTTGGCGCTGCTGGTGGTACAGAAATTCAAGGGGAACGGGTTTTTCCGTACCTTGTTTTATCTGCCCTGCGTACTAAGCTGTATGATTATCGGGCTTTTGTTTACCGGAATATTGAAAATGGACGGGCTTTTAAACAATGCCCTTAGGGCAGTCGGAATGGAATCCATGATCTGCGATTGGCTGGGAAAATATGGAACGGCTATGTTCTGGATTATTTTTATTGAAGTCTGGATGTGGGCGGGGTTTAATATGTTTCTTTTTATTTCCGGCCTGCAGTCCATACCGGCGGAGCTTTATGAGAGCGCCCAGATGGACGGGGCAAGCGCATGGGAACGGTTTGTAAAGATCACGCTGCCAATGCTGGCGCCTTCCTTTACCGTAGTGACTACGTTGAATATTACGGGAGGGCTGAAGGTTTTTGACCTTGTGTATGCTTTGACCGGAGGCGGGCCGGGATTCGATACCCAGGTACTTAGTACATATGCCTATCGGGCATTCGGGCTGGGACTTTTGGGAAAATCCAGCGCCAGCTCCATGGTGCTTTCCGTGGGGGTCGTGGCGGTTACTTTTGCGATGAACCGTTTCTTAAGGTCTAAGGAGGTGGAGGCATAATGAAAGCAAAAAAGAGAAGCGGCCGGATGGCATTTATTCTTTGTCTGGCGGTTGCGCCTATATTTTTTATCCCCATTCTGATGATGATCCTCGGTTCTTTTAAAACACAGGGGGAAGCGCTGCGCATGGATCTTAGCCTTCCGGAAAAATTTATGCTTGACAATTACAGGCATGTTATAGAGACAGGAAATATATTGCGGGGATATAAAAACAGCCTGATTATTACGGTAGCCGCGGTGGCGCTTGTCATTGTCCTGGGGAGTATGGCGGGTATTGTTATTTCCAGAAGGAATGACAAAAAGGTGAATGGGGTGTATTATTATTTTATCTTTGGCCTTACTGCCACGATGCAGCTGGTGACTACTTATTTTCTGCTGTTAAAACTGCATATGCTGGAGTCTTATTTGGGGGTTATTATGGTTTTCACCGCCATTAACCTGCCGTTTGCGGTGATGACGTTTGCCAGTTTTGTAACCGGTATCCCAAGGGAAATCGATGAGGCTGCCATTATTGACGGATGCAGTACGCTGCAGATGTTTTTTAAAGTGCTGATTCCCATTATGAAACCAGCCGTGATTACGAACCTGATTATTGCGGCGATCAGCGTATGGAACAATTTTCAGGTGCCGCTGTATTTGATGAGCAGTTCCAGCCGGACGACGATTCCGATGATGGTATATAATTTTTACGGCTTGTATGCCAGAGACTGGCAGTATGTTTTTGCGGCAATTATGTTTACCATTCTTCCGATTGTCGTATTGTATTTGTGTCTGCAGAAATATATTGTGGAAGGAATGACAGCCGGCGCGGTAAAAGGATGAGGAAAGGATTTGATATATGTTCCGTAAATTCCGTTTTCAGACAAAAATGATTTTGGTGCCCAATATTGTCCTTCTGGTCGTTGCGGTTGCCATTGCCGGTATTTTTTACGAGAGGATACGCAATACGATGATGGAAAGGAACCGCGAGGATTTCAGGATCGTATCGGACAGCGCCGCCAGCCAGATCGACAACCATTTTTATATGATGGATAAGACGGCGCTGCAGATTGCGGCCAATCCCGATATTGTCCGGCTCTTTTTCAATACAGGGCATAACTCCGGTTTTAACTATTTTGCCAGGGAGCCGCTGGTCAATGCGGAAGTGGTAAGACTGCTGAATTCTTATAATTTTAAAAGGGATGGTTTTGAAAGAATATGTCTGTACAACGGATATCATGATTTCGTGTATACGGCCACTGCGCCCACTACGGAATCGGGGATTGAACAGTGGTTTGCCGGCAGGAAGTTCTCGGAAGTGGAGCATTTTTTTGCGGAGGAAGGGAATTTTGTTTTTTATATAGAGCCGTCAGAGGATATCCTGAATGATACCGGTCTGTCACGGCAGCCCTATTTTTCGGTGATCCGCCAGATTAAGAACTATACGACCAATGATCAGGCATGCGGTTATGTGGAAGTGCAGGAATTCGTCCGGTGGATCGACCGTATTGTGGAAGATGCGGGGGAGGATGCGTATGGGGCGATGCTGGACGAAGAAGGGAAAATAGTTTATCTTGGACCTTCGGCCGGTACGCAGGAAGGGGAAGCGGAGTTTTCCCGGATTGTTTCCGGCATTGGCGGCAAAGAAGGATGGGAAAAACTGGTTCGTGTGGACGGGGTAGCGGACGGGAAAGATGGGCTGCTGTATGTGAAAAAACTGGAAAATGCCCCGTACCGGATTGTTTTTGCAAAAGAAAAGGGATCGGAGTTTTCTTTTTTCAGCCGTTACAACCAGGTCATCCTTTTGACCGTTTTTTTGATTCTCGTAACGGCAGTGGTGACAGAAATATTGCTTGTCCGAAAGCTTTCGAAACCTTTGGAAGAATTGAACTGTTCGGTGCGCCGGGTCACGCTGTCCCATCCACAGCTGGAGGTAAAAGGGGCAGAGGACAATGATGAACTGGTGCGGCTCCAATGGACGTTCAATGCCATGATCGGGCAGATGAAACAGGCTATGGAGAGGGAATATGCATCTTTGGCCAATGAAATGAAAGCCCAGCTTCTGGCGTTCCAGTCGCAGATGAATCCCCATTTTTTACATAATATACTGGCGATCATTTCGATTGAAGCCCAAGAGTACGGCAACGATAAGATTCCCGACATGTGTACCAGGCTGCGCCGGATGATGGCTTATAGTTCGTCCATGGAAAACGGATACAGCCGAATGAAAAATGAATTGGATTACGTGCTGGATTATATGGAGCTGATGAAGGTGCGTTACGAAGAATTATTTGAATACGAACTGGAAAGCGATGAAAGGCTTTGGAATACAAGAATTCCCAAATATATCCTTCAGCCGATTTGTGAAAACAGTTTTAAACATTCTTTGAAGAATGTGGAGCCGGTCTGGAAGATCAGAATTGCCGTTTATGAAAAGGATGGAAAATGGATGGTGGAAATCCGCGATAACGGGACGGGGTTTACGGAAGAATATTTGAAGGAATTTGAGAAGGTAAAGGAAGAACTGACGCTGGAAAAAGTGCGGGATAAGCTGCAGGAAAGCAAGGTAGGCGGGCTTGGAATCCTCAATATTTATATGCGCATGATGTTATGTTATGAAGAAGGATTTGTTTTCCGGCTGGACAATGATGAGGAAGGCGCAGTTGTTTTATTGGGAGGAGTATTGGATGATCAAAGTTCTTGTAGCGGAGGACGAGCTTCCTTTATTAAGAGGGATCAGCAGACTGATTGAAAAATTAAATAATGATTTTACCGTGGTGAAGATGGCAAAAACGGGGAAAGAAGCTATGGATTATCTGGAGGAATATCCGGTGGATGTGGTATTTACGGATATTAATATGCCCGTAGTGGATGGTTTGAAACTGCTGGAATATGTGAGCGGGAAGATGCCGTCCGCCGCCAGTGTGGTTATCAGCGGCTACCAGGATTTTACTTATGCCCGGAAAGCGCTGCAGTTCGGGGTAAAAAATTATCTGGTCAAGCCGGTGGATAAAAAAGAACTGGAACAGCTTTTGGAGCGGTTAAGGGACGGATTTTATGACAGGGAGCGGGAGCGGAAAGGCCGGATGCTGGGGGATATGGTGCATGGGAAGATTGTGCAGGGAAAGAGGCAGGGGCAGAGGGCGGCGGCTCTTTGCAGGATTTATCCGGTGTATCTCATTGCAAAAGCTTATTGCGTTCATGGCCTTGAGGACGAAGAGGCGGGGACGGAAGTATGGAAGGATTGGAAAGTGGAGGAATTCCCCTGGTTTGACAGGTATGGCATCGAGCGGATTTATTCTTATGATGGCAGAAATGCCAATGAAATATTGCTGTTGTTAGAAGCGGAAGACAGGCCGGACGTGGAAGGACTGATCGAGAAGATGCGCGAGTGGGGAGGCATCGGCTGTCCGGTGGCGGCTGCAATAGGGGAACCGGCGGCAGACGGAACGGATCTGCGCAAAGACATAGGGAAGCTGCAAAGGAAAATATATGCCAACTGGGTCTATGGCAGGAGCGGAGTTGTGGACAGGGAAGGAGAGGAACATTTCCGCTTGTCAGAAACGGCGGAAGAAGCGCTCCAATATATGATAAAAAACAGGCAGTACAAAGATTTCCGTAAATTGATGCTGGATATTAAGGAACAGATAGATAAGGAAGGGATTACCCAGCATTCTTTGGAACGGCTTCTGGATAATATTATGATGTTTTTAAGGGCTTATGGAACCGACTTTAAGGGAAAAGAAGAAGGGGATATGAAATATGAAATAAACGGCATTGTGGTACGGGCGGATAGTCTGGATGAAATATTCGAGGAATTCTTGATTTGGTGCCATGAACTGATGTTTATGGAAAGCGAGGAGGATACGAAGGCATTGATGGGAAAACTGGATCTTTATATACAGACTCATTATAAAGATGCCTTAAGCACAAAAATGCTGGCGTTGAAGTTCGGTCTGGTGCCGTCTTATTTAAGCAAGCTGTTTCAGGATTATAAAGGGCTTACGCCCAACCATTATATTCAGGAGATGCGTATCGGGAAGGCAAAGGAGCTGTTGGTGAACTGCCAGGGGATGATGACGAAAGATATCGCTCTGATGATTGGCTATACCGATCCGAGCTATTTTTCAAAAGTATTCAAGAAAAGCACAGGGGTATATCCTTCGGAGTATAGGATGAAGGAAGCGGAAAGGAAGATATGATGGGAAAGAAAAAAATAAGTTTGGCTCGAGTGGTTCAAGTGGCGCAAGGGGAGTGGAATATTTTATGGGAAGGGATGGGAATTTTTCTTGAGCAATACGGATATGAACGGGCGGAAAAGGAGAGCGAAGCCGATTGGCTGGTGACCGGATATCCGATAGAAGAAAAAAAGCTGAAAGTGAAAAAATCGGGAAAGAAATGTGATATCTTTTACTGGGAGAAGGCTCATTTTTACAGAGGTTTGACGCTGCTTTTCCAAAACGGCGGCAAAGAGGAGCTGGAGATAGAAGAAAAGGTGAATTTTCATTCCAACGGTATGATGATGGACTGTTCCAGAAACGGCGTGCCGACGGTGGATACGATAAAGCAATATGTGGTATGGATGGCTTCATTAGGAATGAACCGCCTTTATTTGTATATGGAAGATACGCTGGAAATTCAGGGCTATCCCTTCTGGGGATATTTGAGAGGGAGGTATGGCAGGGAGGAAATGCAGGAGTGTGACGGTTTTGCGGCACTTTTCGGGATTACGCTGGTGCCGTGCATACAAACGCTCGCCCATCTCAGAACCGCCTTACATCTGCCAGCCTTTGCGGATTATAAGGATATCGACGATATTCTATTGCTGGAAGAGGAAAAAACAAAAGACTTGCTTTCCGGTTTGTTGACGACAGTGGCCGAATGCTTTTCAGGGGGAATCGTCCATTTGGGAATGGACGAAGCGGCACATCTCGGACGGGGAAAATATATGGATTTGCATGGGCCGGAAAAGGGGGCAAAGCTGATGAAACGGCATTTGGAATGGCTTATGGAAGAATGCCGGAAAAGAGGGCTGAAGGCGATGATTTGGTCGGATATGTATTTGCGGCTGAATTTCGGCACGGAAAACTATTATGGGATTGGCAAGGATGCGTTGCCGGAAGGGGAGGAAAACCTTTCCAAAGAGGCAGGGCTTTGCTACTGGGACTATTACAATGAAGGGACGGAGTTCTATAAAAACTATCTCCTGCTGCACAAAAGGCTGGGGAATCCCCTGATATTCGCCGGTGGAGCATGGACATGGAACGGCGTTGCCCCTTGCGTGAGCAGGGCTCTGAAAATTTCTTATGATGCGCTGGACGCCTGTGTGGAAACGGGAACGGAAGACGTTTTCGTTACGGCGTGGATGGACAACGGGGCGGAAACGCCGCTGCTGACCGTATTGCCCACATTGCTTCTTTACGGGGAATATGGCTTCGGAGAACGCCCGGACAGGAAAAAGCTGGAGGAAAGGTTTGCTTTTTGCTTCGGAAAAAGGCTGGAACAATATTGTCTGCTGGATGCTTTTGATAATCCTGATTATCAGGAGTGGCGCGGGGAACGTATGGGGGCTTTTGCTGGTCATGACATGGATCGGAAAGGATATGATAACAGATACAGCGTAAATCCGTCTAAAACATTTCTTTATCAGGATAATTTGATGGGGCTGTTTGGGAAAATGTACGACGGGGAGAAAATGGGGGGCCAATATTTGTCCTTGGAGAAAGAATTGGATGCCGTTTTATCCGGGCAAGAGAGTTTGGGAGAAGAGGATAAGGAATTGTTCGGCTATTACCGTATTTTGGCTCGGTTATTGTCCATAAAGGCGAATGTGGGAGAGCGGATACGGGAAGCCTACCGAAGCGGTGACAGGGAAAAGTTAAAGGAACTGGCGGAAAATGATTTGGAAAAGACGGCAATGCTTGCCCAGGAACTGAACAGACGGCGGGAAGCGATATGGATGAAGGAATATAAGCCGTTCGGTTATGAAGTGCTGGATATCCGGCTGGCCGGAGTAAGGCAGAGGGCTCTTTCGGCAGCGCATCGCCTTCAGTGCTTTTTATCCGGCAGTATTCCCGGCATTCCTGAACTGGAAGAGGAGATACTTCCATATAAAACGAAAGAAATGCTGGAGGGGGATTTGCAGCATGGCTTTTACTTGTGGGAACGGATGGTTACGGCAGGAAACATTGACGGAGTGTAAGAGAGAAGTTTTATGGAAATAATGGGAGGAGCGCAAAAATTGTGCTTTATACTAATTGATACGTTCCTTTTCCTAATTTTCTGACTAATCCGGAGGCTTCGCATTGGTTCGGAACTCATTGCAGCTGCCTTGCACTACAATGAAGGTGAAAAGCAGTTTGCTCTATACCCCTTAATGTTCTGTCATTGCATTTATACTTCATATAGGATATGGCCCGTTCCGTGAGGGAAGCGGGGGTGGCATCCATAGCGGTGATCGCTCCGATTTTGGCAGAAAGGCTGTTGCATATGAGTATAAGGAATTGCAGAGAAAATTGAAGGAAAAATTATAAATTCTAATTTCATAGAAAAAGATGAGTCTAGACAAACTAAACAAAAGAAAAAATTTTATGATCAGCATCCTTGGATTTCTGGATTTATCATCTCAGCTATTGTTGCATTTTTATTTACTTTTTGGACAGATATTATTGCTGGATTGATAGGTGGTTTTGATGGCTAAGAGTCAGATAATTAAGGACTTAGCAAATGGAAGCATTGATACACAGACAGCATTAAAGAGGACAAAAGTATTATTGCAGGAATTTGATGACGAAAGATTATTAGAATGGGTTAATTATGAAATAGAGGGATATCCGGATGATGTGGAAGTGCCTGAATATCGACGGATTTCGGGACAGTCATTTTGCTCCTATATAAAAGGAACTATGTCAAGATTCTTAAAATACAGTAATGTGCCTTTATCTCTAGGCAATATGCCTGAAAACGAGCGGGAACTGTTTTATTATGCGAATATGAGAGAAAGTATAGGTGCGTTAAAAGGGACAATACATGAATATGAAAGAAAGGGAACATCCATAGGAAGAATAATTCCTGCTGAATATTATCCATATATTGCAAAGTGTAATAATGATATGGGGATGGTTATACAATCAGCTGAGATACAATTAAATATGCCACAAATTTTAAATATTTTTCCGAAAGTTGAAAACAAGTTACTTGATATTTTGCGCTATCTTGAAAATCAATTTGGGAATTTGGATGAGTTAGACATTGATGTGAATAATAAGAGTGAACAAGAATTGAAGGAAATAGTGAATCATATTTATGTGCTGATTTATAATGACCAAAGTGTTACTATTGGAAATGATAATGAATTTAATAATTCAAATATTGCGTCTTCAATTAAAACCGCAAATTGAAAATTGGTCAAGTTAGAGATAGCGTGTTTTGGCTCTTCAGTGTAGACAAATCTGGCTAGGGTAAAGTTTTTGTAGGAAAACAGAATAGAAAGAAATAGGAAAGCACCTTTTTCTGTGTTAGGATTTGATTGGCGAAAAAATCCAAAGAAAGAGGTGCTTCCATGATCAACAGTATACAACAGTTTCAGGCAGAAGGGGTAAAAAAGTTAGAAAAAGTTTTTAACAGCTATGCATCAGACATGACAAAGGTTGCGGAGATGGTACAGGGAGTGACGGACAGTGTCATTGGATTGGGACTGTCCATGATTGCGGAGGAATGGGAGTTCTATGATACCCTACTCCATGACAGAAAAGAACTGAGACCGGGATGGCGGGTGGTGCGCAGGGATGAAGTGTCCAAACTGACATCCCTTGGTGAAGTGACCTATAAAAAGACTTACTTTCATAATCCTCAGACGGGGGAAAGATGCTACCTGTTAGACAGGCTGATGGGATTAGGATCAGGGGAACGCATGACAGAGGATGCCGTGGCAAGGATCTACGAAGAGGCGGCGGACAGCAGTTACAGGAAAGGCGGCATGAATGCCAGCATATCAGGTGTGGCAGTGAGCAAGGAGACCGTGATGGAGAAGCTGCACTGCCTACAGTTTCCCAAAGCAGAAGATACAAAAGAAAAGAGACAGGTAAAGGTGCTCTACATAGATGCGGATGAAGACCATGTGGCATTGCAGTATCTGGAGAAAAAGGGAGATACAAAAAGCGCCCTGAAACATACCTTCATGCCAAAACTGGTGTATGTCTACGAAGGCATACGGGCAGAGGGAGACAGACATGAACTTGTTGGAGTAAGATACTTTGGCGGCGGCTGTGAAGGGACAGAGGGGACGCAGCGGTTATGGAGAGAGGTATATGACTATATAGCAGGGACTTATGATGAAGAAGTGCTGGAACGCATCTATGTGAACGGGGACGGGGCAGAATGGATCAAGACAGGGGCGAAGGTACATGCCAAGGCGAAGTTTGTGCTTGACAGATACCACATGCATAAGTACATCATGGCGGCGACCTCCCATCTGGGGGACAGTGCGCAGGATGCCCGGAGTGAGATATGGGGCGCGATAAACGGGAAGAGGAAAAAGGATGCGGCGGAGGTCTTTGAGAGGATCATCGGCATCACAGATACAGAGAGCAAACAGAAAGCGGTAGGGGCATCCAGGGATTATATCCTGGGGCACTGGTCTGCGATCATGAACGGGGTGAGGAACAAAGAGGATGACATTCATTGTAGCGCAGAAGGGCATATCAGCCACATCTATGCGGACAGGATGAGTTCAAGACCCCTTGGGTGGTCAAAGACAGGAGCGGATAAGATGGCGCGCCTTAGGGTGTATAAAAAGAATGGCGGGGATATGCTGACGCTCGTAAGATACCAGAAACAGGAACTGCCAAGGGCTGCGGGGATGGAAGAAGTGATCTGTTCAGCGGAAGAAGTATTAAAGAGCGAGCGAAAGAACCGAAAGGCACAGGGAGCGCTGGCAGAGCTGCCTGTCTACACGATACCGTATACACAGATCAGAAAGATCGCGGCGCTAAAGAATCATATCTGGGGCTTGTAGGAAGAGAAAAGAACAGGTATAGTAAAGAAGGTCAATCAGTCTGACCAGATCAAGGGACTATTCTGTCTATCCTATTCCTACAATAAACTTACGCTATCACAAATCTGGATATGATTGAAAATATTCGGATGGTATGGTAGTATAGAGATACAAAATGGAAGGGAAAACAGGTGGGAAGATTTACAGTGACGGAACAGATAGACCAGAAACATCAGGAAGATTTACAGAGGCTAAGAGGCTTTCGCCTGCTTGATGATGATTTCCTCACAAAGTGTTTTGAGGGAGATACGGCAAGCATAGAACTGGTATTGCAGATTGTACTGGAAAAGCCGGATTTAAAGGTGTTGGACGTTCGTACACAGGTATTTGTGGAGAACCTGCTGAACCGTTCAGTGAGGCTGGATATTCTGGCTGCCGACAGCACAGGGGCAAAACTGAACGTGGAGGTACAGCGTTCCGACAAAGGAGCCGGGAGAAAAAGAGCCAGGTACAACAGCAGCATGATGGACGCAAACCTTTTGAAGAAAGGTGAGGACTTCGACAAGCTGCCGGAAACGTGGGTAATCTTTATCACAGAGAATGACGTAATGGGAAAAGGGCTGCCGCTCTATCCGATTGAGCGGTGCTTTTTAGGAACCGGGGAAAGATTTGAGGACGGTTCGCACATACTGTATGTAAACGGCGCTTACCGTGGAGATACGCCAATCGGGAAGTTAATGCATGACTTTTCCTGCACAGACGCAGCGGATATGTACTATGGAACACTGGCGGACAGAGTGAGATTTTTCAAAGAGAGCAAGGAGGGAATCGAGATTATGTGCCGGGCTATGGAAGATATGAGAAATCAGACATTAAAAGAAGGAATGATAAATGTTGCAAAGAAAATGCTGGAAGATGGGACAATAACGCTTGAAAAGATTGCGGAATTTGTTGGCCTTTCAGTTGACGAAGTGAGAAAATTGAAAACAGACCAGAATATGTAAATGGCACTAATGAGCCAGGAATCTAAAAAACGGGTTCTTGGCCTTATTTTTTTGCCCTGAAATGTAAATTTTCTGTGAATTTGATTAAAAAGTCGAATCTTTCCGAAGTTAGTTGATTTTGCGTTTTAATTCAAGCCGTAACAGTTTCCCTTTCAGCAACTCAAAACTGTTGCGGCCATACATGATCCTTTTGACAACTTTCAGCTTGTTCACGCTTCCTTCTGCCAGTCCATTATTGTAATCAAGGCGAATGGCGTTTTTTACTGCGGTAATATCTCTTTTGATTCCGTTTATAAAACTCTCCAGTTCATCTATCTCAAGAGCTTCGGTTTCTTTTGCCCATTTATCAAGCTCGGCCTCTTTTTTGCCAAACAGTGCCCCTTTGAATCCTGTCACAGCATCATAAACACGCCCTATGATGGGATATTCTTCTATGATCCTGTCCAGTTGATCCTGGCTGAGGGAACGAACCTCATCAACAGGGTGGTACAAAAGGCTGATCAGCCACTTCCGTTCGATCTTTTCTCCGCTTCCTCCCTGTTCGGCAGCTTCCTTCATGAGCCTCCGTTCCCTTGTGGCAAACATACGGATTGTTCCATCCGCACCATCATATCCCCTTTCCCGAATCACTGCGCTGATCTGCTTGAAAGTTTTCCCCTCACTGAGCATATTTTTCATTTCCTGGGAATAGGGCTTTATTTTACTGGGGATCGTCGTATGGTAATAAGCGCTGGAAGGGTTAAAATCATCTTTCAGGTATTTTGCGACCGTTACCCTGTTTATTCCGGCAATCCTTGCAATCTCACTTTTGTCCAATCCCTGTTTCCCGAATTCCCGTACTTGTTCCACTGTCTTCATTTTCTTTTTGACATTTGCGTTGTGCCCAGCGGCAGGTGCGTCTTCTTTGACGGGTTTATCCCAGTAATCCCCCGTAGGTTTTCCGTCATAATGGGATGCTTCCGTTGGGAGAATAAAATTTGCTGCCAGAAGACGTGACAAAAATTTCCTTGCCGCATCCGTAAGCCCCTTCACCAGGTGAAAACGGTCACTGACCTGCTGCAGATGGCTTCCAGCCTGTTCAATGGCGCTTTTATAGGAAACAGAGCCATCCCTGGATACAACTTCAAGATTTGGATAGCTTTTCAGCCATTCCGCCACATCCGCACTTTCCCGGGACGCCAGCAGGTCAATGGTCCGGTGCGTGTCAATGTCTACCATGATAGTCCCATAGGTTTTTCTTTTCCGAAATGCGAAATCGTCAATACAGACTTTTGTAACGGCTTCTTTCTCAGGAACTGGCATATCTTTTTTTTAAGAGACTACAGATGGTGCTTTTGCCAACATCCGCGATCCCGTCTTTCAGCGTCCTTGAAGCAGCGGTGGAGCTTGTATTCAGGGAAACATCCACGATTTTTTCAATCAGGCGTTTTGTCTTTTTCCCTTTCTGTGACAGGAAGTCGAAACGCTCTGCAAAAGTAGTGAATCCACAGTCTGGATTGTCGCAGAAGAATTTTCTGTTTTCAATAACGACTTTTGTTTTTTTGCCCATGATTGGAAGATCCTGAAAACTTTTTTCGTAACGGCTATGTATTCGCGCCGATTCAGAGCCGCAATAAGGGCATCTGCATATTTTTCTGTTTGAGGCTGCATAAATAATGACTTCATTCCCTATTATTTTATGCTCCAGATAATCCAGATTTGGATCAAGCTCCTTGATAAATTCATCCATGGTATCAACTCCTGCAAACGCTTTAAAATTTGTGCTTATTATACCATGTTTTACCATTTGATAAAAGCTTTATTTCAACTAACTTCGGAAAGATTCAAAAAGTCCTTTACAAAACGTCACTGGAAAAGCAATCAAATCGCTGACTATTACAGTTCTGAGAAATGCAGTGCTATTTATTCCGGGCGTAATCATTCTGAATTATTTTTGGAAACTGAATGGCGTAATTGCAGCATAGCCGGTTGTCGAAACGATTTTAACGATAATCTGTGTAGTTATGTATATTCAGGATATAAATTCGGGCGGCATTTGAGTTATGATTATGGCGGGCATTTGTTTGTTCCAATGGTGAACTGATTGATAAAATTCATATATTGATTTTCATAGCGTTGTCTGGTATGATAGGAACCAAGTAATAGGGAGTAGCTTGCATGTCTTGTATGAGGCATGTAACATATTTACGTCAGTACGGGAAGATGGTTCCCCGGGATATGTTGATAAGAAGCGAGACTTTTACTGCAATTCTTGCAGTAAAAATCTCGCTTTTTTTGCGTATATCGGTGCTGGTGTACATGAAGGGCGTAACGCATAGGGAGGATGAAAATGTTTATGATGAATGTGTTGGTTTTGGCGGTTGGATTTTGGGCTTTGATTAAGGGCGCTGATTTTTTTGTGGACGGGAGCGCGGCGCTTGCAAAAAATTTCAGGATACCGGGACTGGTGATCGGTCTGACGATCGTTGCTGCCGGAACAAGCGCGCCGGAGCTGGCGGTCAGCACAACGGCGGCATTTCAGGGGGCGAATGAGATAGCGTTAAGCAATGTGGTAGGCTCCAACATTTTTAACCTGCTGTGCGTACTCGGTATGTGCGCCGTTATTTGCCCGGTTCCGGCAGGGAAGGCGGTATTGAAAAGAGATTTTTCTGTTTCTATTATGGCGACAATATTAGTATTTTTGTCAGCCGGCGCGGCTTCGGTCTTTTCAGGACATATTTTTTCTATGAATATGGAGGAGCGCGCGGGAAAGATAGGCAGGAGCGCAGGAATACTTTTGATCATATTATTTCTCATTTATATCGTATGCCTTGTAAGAGAGGCGATAAAACATCCGGAACAGGAGCATAACGGGGAAAAACGTCCTGTATGGAAATGCCTCTTTTGGATAGCGGCAGGGCTGATTCTGATCGTGGGAGGCGGACAGGGAGTTGTCCATAGCGCCGAGGAGATCGCAAGAGCGTTGGGAATGAGCGAAACATTGATCGGCCTTACGATCGTAGCGGTCGGCACCTCCCTGCCTGAACTGGTGACATCCGTTGTTGCGGCGCGAAAGGGAGAAACCGGCCTGGCGGTAGGAAATGTGATTGGATCAAATATTTTCAATTTGTTGTTTATTTTGGGAATTTCGGCAGCGATCCATCCGGTAACGGTCAATACCGCATCGGTTTACGATATGGGGATATTGATTTTGGCCAGTCTGTTGACTCTTTTCTTCCTGCAAAGCGATAAGGCTTTAAAGAGGGCGGAGGGGGCTGTTCTGCTGGCGGCATATATTGCGGATGTAATTTTTGCTATAGTCAGGTAGAGGAATATAGGAAGGCGGGGGGACGGATGGTGACAAGTGCGAGGAAATCAATTTTAATAAGCGCCATGGCGGAGGGCGGCCGAACAGGCCGGAACAGCCGGGGAAGGGCTTGGCAGGAGTTGGGTTTTCTGCTGTTGCGTACAATCAGCTATTTCACTTATGAAATGGCCAATACCCAGAGCGAAGCCGCCAGGGATGGCGGCTTCAGGAAGCAGAGGCATGGATGCCGTTGCTTCCGGCTCGTCCGGTTGAACACCATATACTCATTTCATTAGTGAAATCTGATTGGAAGCTCCAGCAGAAAACCCAACTCCTGCCAAGCCCTTCCCCGGCTGTTCCGGCCTGTTCGGCCGCCCTCCGCCATGGCGCTTATTAAAATTGATTTCCTTGTAATAAGTACAGGATATATTGTGGATCGTTCCGATAACGGCTATAATAGAAAAAGGTAATGGATAAAGAAGGCGGCGGGAAATAGCCGTTGTGAGGAGGAAGGGCTGACTACTTTTCAGAAATGGGAGGATGTATTATGTTGTTTGGAAAAAATTTGATGCCGGATGGAAGGCCGACTATGTCGGAATGGCCGGTGCGCGTTTGGGCTGAAAAGGAGTTAAAAGAGGAATTCCGCATACAGGCCCGGAAGTGGATCAAAGGGGAGTTTGAAGAATATCGGTTTGTATATGCGCCTGAACGGAAGACGGCGAAAAATTCTTATGCTTATGTTTTTGGATATGGCAAGGAGGAGGTTTTGTTTTTAAAAAAGTCGGAAGACGGCGTGGAACGCATCCTGCTGCGAAAGGATCAAGTGCGGGAAGCGGCGGTCGAAAGAGAGCTGCTGAATGTGCAGCTGAAGCTTTATTATGAAGAAAAGAAAGAGAGGAAGGAGCTGATATTTCCTTATGTTGCATCGGTTTACTATCTCTACGATCCGTTTTTAAATTGGGTTTTGAATCTGGAGCAGGATTTCCAGCCAACACAGGCCGAAGGAGAGAATCCGAGGCCGGAAAAACTATACCATGAAAGTCTGCCGATGTACAATTTTTCTTTGGATGCGTATCGGCTGGGGAATGGATTTCAAGAATACCAATATCATAAAGAGGAGTGCCGCAGCAGATGGATGCCATGGAAAAAACATGTGAAAGAATGGCTGAAAATAGATATGGAAAAGGGGATATTTGAGGTTTACAGTGAAGGTTATTATAAAAGATGCAGGTATTGCATGATATCAGAAGATTAGTGATACGGAAATGGAGGAAAAGATGAAAGATCTGACAGAAGGAAAACCGGGAAAGGTGTTGTGGCAGTTTTCAATTCCTATGTTCGTCAGCGTGATTTTTCAGCAGATGTACAATATAGCGGACAGCGTGATCGCGGGGAAATTTGCAGGGGAAGATGCATTGGCGGCGGTAGGGGCGTCTTACCCGATCACGATGATATTTATGGCTATTGCGGTGGGAAGCAATATCGGATGTTCCGTCATTATATCGAATCTGTTCGGAGCAAAGAAGTATAAGGAAATGAAAACGGCGGTGACGACGACGTTGATCGCCGCGTTTGCCATATCCGTAGTTTTGACGGTTCTGGGACTGGCTGGAACCGGGGCGTTAATGCAGATGATACATACGCCGGACAATATCTTCGATGCGGGGGCCCTTTATTTGGGGATTTATATCGGAGGATTTACGTTCTTGTTTTTGTATAATGTGGCGACGGGTATTTTTTCGGCTTTGGGGGATTCCAAGACCCCGCTGTATTTTTTGATGGCATCTTCCATCGGAAATATTTTATTGGATTATCTGTTTGTAGCTGAGTTTCAATGGGGCGTTGCCGGGGTGGCCTGGGCGACTTTTCTCGCGCAGGGGGCAGCGAGTATATTGGCCCTGCTCACGATGGCGGGGCGGCTGAAAACGGTCGAAACGGAGGGGAAGGCGAAGCTGTTTTCCTGGAAGATGCTTCGCAAGGTCAGTCAAATTGCGGTTCCTTCCATTTTTCAGCAAAGCTTTATTTCCATCGGGAATATTTTTATACAAGGGCTGGTAAACAGTTTCGGATCTTCCGTCATTGCTGGATACTCGGCGGCGATCAAACTGAATACTTTCGCTATTACCAG
Source organism: Lachnospiraceae bacterium 28-4 (assembly GCA_000403275.2). Taxonomy (GTDB): domain Bacteria; phylum Bacillota; class Clostridia; order Lachnospirales; family Lachnospiraceae; genus Kineothrix. The sequence goes on along the minus strand of KE159599.1, from coordinate 468,828 downwards.
CTTTACTACGCTGGGGAACGGTATTTCCAATTTTACGGCGCAAAATATGGGGGCCGGGAAAAAAGAAAGGGTGCGCGAGGGATTTCTTGCAGGAGTCAAAATGGCGATGCTTGTGGTGCTTCCTTTCTTTACGGCTTTCTTCATTTTTGGCAGACAGATGATCTATCTGTTTATGACGGAGGAAAGCGGGGTGGCGCTGCAGACAGGAGTGGAATTTTTGTACATCATTTCCCCTTTTTATTTCCTGATCGCGGTAAAATTGATGGCAGACGGGGTATTGAGAGGGGCGGGAGCCATGAAACAATTTATGGCGGCTACTTTTGCGGATCTGGTGCTTCGCGTGATTCTCGCTTTTATTCTGTCAGGAAGTCTTGAGAGTACGGGAATCTGGTTATCCTGGCCCATCGGATGGATCGTGGCCTTTGTATTGTCCATCTTTTTCTATAGAAAAAATTTTTCGGCAAAGGCTGGTTCCTGAAAGATAAAATCAGCCGCCTGACGGTATCATAGGAAACCGCCGGGCGGCTGGCGTCTTTACGCCGGAACGCAATGCCGGCATTTAGTGTCATTATAATAAAGGAATCCCTGCTTTTTTTGATTCTTCCATAACGTTTTCGGGCCAGAGGGAACATTGGACTTCCCCGATGTGGGCTTTGCGCAGGAAAAACATACAGATGCGGGATTGTCCGATGCCGCCGCCAATGGTAAAGGGAAGTTCTTCGTTAATGACGGCTTTTTGGAAGGGAAGGCCGGCGCGTTCCGGGCAGCCGGCTTTTTCCAGCTGGGAAAGAAGGGCATCCTTATCCACGCGGATACCCATGGAGGACAATTCCAGGGCAATGTCCAAAACAGGATAATATACTACGATATCCGCATTTAACGCCCAGTCGTCATAGTCCGGGGCGCGGCCGTCGTGTTTTTCGCCGGATGCAAGCAGGTCGCCGATCTGCATGATGCATACGGCTCCCTTTTCTTTGGAAATATGGTACTCCCTTTCTTTCGGCGTGCAGTCAGGAAACATTTCTTCCAACTGCTGTGTAGTAATAAAGAAGATATCGTGGGGAAGGATTTCTTCTATGTAGTCGTAACGGATCGCCATATATTTTTCCGTTTTTCTCAATACCTTATATACATTTCTTACAACATCTTTTAAAGTGTCAATCGTACGCATTTCTTTTGTGATGATCTTTTCCCAATCCCACTGGTCAACGTAGATAGAATGGATGTTATCCGTATCTTCATCCCGGCGGATAGCGCTCATATCGGTATAAAGCCCTTCGCCGATTGAAAAGCCGTATTTCTGTAAGGCGAACCTTTTCCACTTTGCCAGGGAATGGACGATTTCCGCCTGTGCCTCTCCCTGGTCTTTGATACCGAAGGAAACGGGGCGTTCCACGCCGTTCAGGTTATCGTTCAGCCCGGACTGGGGTGTGACGAACAGAGGGGCGGAGACGCGCAGGAGATTCAGCCTTTCTGCCAGAAGGTTCTGGAAAAAATCTTTTACGGTTTTGATCGCAATCTGGGTGTCGTGCAGATTCAGCGCCGGTTCATAGTGATCGGGAATCATTAAATTTTTCATAATATTTCGTCCTCGCTTTTGCTTCTTTCATAGATTTGTATGCGTTTTAGGATTACTTTATTATTTAACCTCTTTTTTAGGGAGAATGCAAGCGTTGGTTTGGGAATTATGATGTTTTTTTGCGTAGACTGGGAACAGGCCATCCCCATACCTGCTGTCTGGCAAGTTTCAACATGAAGTCATAAGCGGAGCCATGGCTGACCGCTTCGTAGCAATCCGCTTTTTGCAGCAGATCTTGTAATGTTGGCATTGTAAGGCCTCCTTATTCTTCGGAATCAGCAGCAGGAACATATTCCATCATATCTCCCGGCTGACAGTCAGGGTACGCACAGTGGCTTGCATACTACAGATACAATGCACTCAAGTATGAGTTTTTGGGTGTATTGGATTAACGATAGGAATTTATGGCAGTCTATTTTTATCTCCCCATTCACACATCCCATCTAATATAGGAATGAGCGATTTCCCACGTTCTGTCAAGCTATATTCCACCTTTGGAGGTATTTGAGGATATTCTTTTCTGTGTACTAATTGGTCTGCTTCTAATTCTTTTAGTGTAGAACTTAATGTTTTAAAAGAAATTTCACCAATATATTTTTTCATTTCATTGAATCGGACAATACCAAATTCCATAAGCGTATAAAGAATTGTCATTTTATATTTCCCGTTGATGAGAGATAATGTGTAGCTGAAACCGGTTGTTTCTAAGCATTCTTGTGATATACAGCGTTCGCCCATTCTCACACTCTCCTTTAGGTAAGTATATAACTTCTAAGTTAGTATCGCACTTAAAGGTGCGTACTTGTTTCCCGTTTCATTCTCGCTATAATTATAATATCAACAGCAGGAAAAGTCAATCCTGCAGTAAAGGAGGCATAGACATGCAGAACTATGAACATTTAGGAAAACCGCTCCAGATTGGCAGACTGACTATTAAAAATAGGTTTTGTATGGCACCAATCGGTGGAGGGCAACATCATCTTCCGGGAGGCGGTTTGAAAGATGAAACAATACAGTATCTTATAGAACGCGCAAAGGGGGGTTTTGGCTTAATCTTTACCGGGGCAATCGCAGCGGATGGCACGGTTGACCCATATACCGGAGTTGGTCCAACGATTTTACAAAATCCGGATGCATTTAAGATGACAGCAACTGAACTGAATGAGAGGGCAGGCGCTTACGGTACAAAAATCTTTGCACAGATTACCATGGGGTTGGGGCGCAATTATCCGAACCTTCCGGCGCCGTCTGCTGTCCATGTATTCCGGCATCCGGGGGAAGTTTCACCGGAGCTGACCATTGACCAGATCAAATCTAAAATTGAGTCCGTTGTAAAAGCATCTAAAATTGCAAAGGATTCCGGTTTTTCTGGTGTAGAAGTACATTCTATTCATTGGGGTTATCTGCTTGACCAATTTGCACTGTCCATGATGAACCATCGCACAGATGAATATGGCGGCAGCTTGGAAAACCGTTTACGGGCAGCAAAAGAAATTTTGGAAGGCATCAAGCAGGAGTGTGGCAGTGATTTTCCTGTCAGTATGCGTCTGGGTTTGAAAACCTTTGTAAAAGGATTTGAACAGGCGAGTTTAACTGGTGAGGAAGAGATTGGCCGTACTTTGGAAGAAGGGGTTGAGATTGCGAAACTGCTGGAATCCTATGGCTATGACTGCTTGAATGTAGATACGGGCATTTATGATTCCTTCTATTATGCCTGTCCGCCTATGTATATGCCAAAAGGGTATCTGGTGGAATTGGCAGCGAAAGCAAAAGAAGCTGTGAATATACCAATCTTGGCAGGTGGCCGGATGAACGAAGCGGATATTGCAGAGAATGCGATCCAGGATGGTAAGATTGATGCGGTTGTACTTGGCCGTGCGGCTTTAGCTGATCCGGAATATCCAAATAAGGTGCTGACTGGACATACGGAGAAGATCCGTCCATGTATCGCCTGCAATCAGGGCTGCATCACAAGGCTCCAACAGGGAAAACAGCCCACTTGTGCAGTAAACCCTGTGGCAATGCGGGAAGTGAGGTATGCGCTCCGTCCCTGCGTACAGCCGAAAAAGGTTGTGGTCGTGGGTGGCGGTGTTGCCGGTATGGAGGCGGCCAGAACCGCAGCCATGCGTGGACATAAGGTTTTTTTGTATGAAAAGAATGGATCTCTGGGCGGAAATCTGATTCCCGGCGGTTCACATAGCTTCAAAAAAGAGGTGCGGGAGTTAAATGCGTGGTATCAGAATGAATTAAAGGCACTGCCTGTGGAAATCCACACAGGGGAAACGGTTACTTCTGAACAGCTCCGTAATATGGATGCAGATGTGATTATTCTGGCAACCGGCTCTGTTCCCGTCATGCCGAATATACCGGGAATGGATGATAAAAAGGTTCTTGGTTGTATGGAGGCATTTGCGCATCCGGAAAAGGTTGGGCAGAAGGTCATGGTGATTGGCGGTGGTCTGGTTGGCTGTGAAATGGCGCTGGACTATGCACAGGATGGCAAAGAGGTTATGGTGGTAGAAGCTCTGCCTAAGATTTTGTCGGCAGGTATACTATCCCCGATCCCGAATGGCCAGATGATCCATGACCTGTTTGAACATCATCATGTGACCGTGCTGGAGAAGCATCGCCTTTCTGCTGTGGAAAATGGTAAAGTTATTCTGGAAAGTGATGGGCAGAAAAAGGTATTAGATGCAGATACAGTTGTTATCGCAGTCGGTTTCCGTCCGGCTCCTTCTATGGCACAGGAGCTGCAAAGATGTGGCGCTGTCGTTTATGAGATTGGCGACGGACAGAAGGTCAGCACAATCCTTCATGCCGTATGGGATGGCTATGAGGTAGGAAACAATATTTAATCTTATTACCATGGTGTAAGGCAGAATGCTTTATATATAGTCAAAAAAATTTAAGGAGGCTATTACAATGAGAGCAGAATTAAAGGAATATCAGGCAGTAGAGGCTGCTGCAATGAAGTTTGTTAAGAGTGTTGCTGAGGGCAACAGCGCTTATGCAAAAGAGCTTTTTACTGATGAGGCTGTTTTGTTTGGTTATCTGGACGGCAAGCTGGAGCATGGTTCTATTGAGCAGTTTTATCGCAATGTGGATACCGTACCTGGCGGTGATAATTTCAAAGCCCATGTGGATGTCCTAATGGTTGAGGAATCCCTGGCTGTTGTCCGTGTGCTGGAAGAAGGATGGGGCAACCGCATTGACTTCACGGATGTACTGCTCCTGTTAAAGATGGACGGCGAATGGAAATGTGTTGCAAAGGCATATAATCAGAATTCCAATACCATTCAGAAATAACTATTAAAGCAGATCGGTATAAGGAGCGGGGAACAGGCGGGTGTATCGGAAATACCGCCGGCCTGTTTCTTTGTATGGCTTATTATAAAATCATAAAGAAAGATTAAAGGAGGAATCGTTGTATGAGTAAGAAAATTGTTGTTATTACAGGAAGTCCGCGTAAAAATGGTAACAGTTTTGCCATGACGGAAGCGTTTATTAAGGCCGCCAAGGAGAAAGGGCATACAGTAACCCGGTTTGATGCCGCTTTGAAAAAAGTGGGTGGATGCCGTGCCTGCGAAACCTGCTTTTCCACGGGGAAAGCCTGCACCTTTGATGATGACTTCAATACGATAGCGCCAGCTATTCTGGAGGCAGATGCCCTTGTGTTCACTATGCCGGTCTATTGGTATTCTATCCCGGCACAGATTAAGGGGGTTATTGACCGGATTTTCTCTTTCGTAGTAGGTGGTAAAGATATTTCCGGCAAAGAGTGTGCGCTGATTGCTTGCTGTGAGGAAGATGATATGTCAGTCATGGATGGGGTTCGTATCCCCATGGAGCGTATGTGCGCTTTGAACAAATGGAAGATGGTTGGTGAGGTTCTGATTCCCGGTGTTCTGAATGTAGGTGACATTGACAAGACGGACGGCTGCAAAAAGGCGGCGGCTTTAGCTGACGAGATTTAAGAAGGGGAATATGAGTAAGAGGATTGTGATTCTGAATGGAAGTCCCAGAAAAGCGGGGAATACTGCTGCTTTGGCGGCCATAGTAACAGGGAATGTCCCTGTGTCCAAAGAGATGATATGGATAAAATTTATCCGGCAGTGAAAGAATGCGATGTGATTGTACTCGCCACGCCGTTGTATTACTGGAATATGAGCGGCCAGATCAGAACGGCTATCGACCGCCTGTTTGCATTAGAGGAAGGCGATGGGAATCTCCTGCGAGGGCATGGCAGGGCTTCAGCATTGCTTATGGCTGCGGAAGGAAATGGTTTTGAAGATGTGCTTCTGAGTTTACAGAAGTAGAGAACAGTGACATTAAGATCTGGACTGGATACGAACCGGACAGTGTATTACAGTCTATCCGTCATTATCTGGCAGGAAAAACAGCATAAAAAAATAAATTTCTTTTAAGAGGTAGACATTAATGGAAACGATGGGATGCAACCCATAGTGCGGACGGCGTTTTTTTTGATATTGAAATGATACTTAAGGGTAAGTCGGTGCTGGATTTTCATATATGCAATTTATATTGGAAGAAGAAAGCGGTACATACATTTTAACGGGAGTATTGTGCTTCATAATAAATGTGGCTTCCAAGCGTGATAATAATCAGCAAGCCGGTATGCCGCCCTTGAGAGCCGGGAAGACAGTCTGCAAAAGGAGCGGGAGAGGAAAGAAATCCAGTATGACATTTTCAGCGGCTTCCTTTCGGGGCTTGAGGAAGTGCGGGAGCTGCCGGGCATCGGTTTTGTGCCAGATGTCCCCGGACGCTTTTTCTGTGATTGGAAATAGGATGTTGCTGTGTATGGAAATTTGCGAATAAATGAGATATAATTTTGTTGCCGGGAGAGAACGGCAAGTCAGAAGTCGTGGAGGTGCATAATGATATATACAAAACTTGGGAAATCAGATTTGAATGTCTCGCGTATCTGCATGGGGTGCATGGGTATCGGCGATCCTTCAAAGGGCATGAACAAGTGGGCTGTTCCGGAGGAAGAAAGCAGAGAGATTATTCGCTATGCGCTAGATCAGGGGATCAACTTCTTTGATACTGCCATGTCTTATCAGGAAGGCAATAGCGAAGAAGTTCTCGGCAAGGCTCTCAAAGATTTTGCAAAGCGTGATGATTATATTGTTGCGACAAAATTCCTGCCGAGGTCGCAGGAGGAACTTGACAGAAATGTGTCTGGACAGGCGCATGTGGCGGACTGTCTCGACAGGAGCTTAAAACGCCTTGGACTGGATTATGTTGACCTCTATATCTACCACATGTGGGATTACCACACACCAATGGAGGAAATCATCGAGGGACTGAATAACGCAGTGAAAGCAGGAAAGACAAGATATGTCGGCATTTCCAACTGCTATGCGTGGCAGCTTGCCAAGGCAAACTTTTATGCAAGGGAGAACGGTTTTGCTGAATTTATCTCTGTTCAGGGACATTACAATCTGATCGCCCGTGAGGAGGAACGGGAGATGATACCGTTCTGCGAAGATCAGGGTATTGCATTGACTCCGTACAGCCCTTTGGCTTCCGGCAGACTCTGCCGGCCGGCTAGTGAAACGACAAAACGGCTCGAACTGGATGCGTATGCGAGGTTCAAATATGACAAGTCGCAGGATGCGGATGCAGGTATTATCGAAAGGGTTAAGGAACTGGCAGAAAGTAAAAATGTACTCATGACGGAGATTTCCCTTGCATGGCTGCTTAGGAAGGTTACGGCTCCCGTTATGGGAGTGACGAAGAAGTCCAACATTGACGGAGCGGTCAAAGCCGTGGGGCTGGAACTTACACAGAAAGAAACGGATTATTTGGAGGAATTGTATGTCCCGCACGCCCTTGCAGGTGTTATGGCACAGAATGGGAAACAGAAAGCCGGAGACGTGGTTTAAAAAATATAATGGAGGCCAGACATGATAAAAAAGGTACTTTTAATCAATGGCAGCCCGAATGAACATGGGTGTACGGATGTTGCGCTGCTGGAAGCGGCAGCATCTCTTAACAAAAACGGAATTGAAACGGAAATCCTGTGGCTTGGGAAACAGCCGATGCAGGACTGCATTGCCTGTTACCAGTGCCGGCAGAAGGGTAAGTGCGTTTTTGATGATCAGGTAAATGAGATAGCTGCCCGTTTAGACGAATTTGGCGGAATGATTGTAGGCTCGCCCGTCTACTATGGTGGCCCGAACGGAAGGCTGACATCTTTCCTGGACCGTCTGTTCTTCAGCGCAGATGGGACAAAGTTCAGAGGGATGCTGGCGGCTTCGGTTGTGTCATGCCGCAGAGGCGGCGCAACGGCTGCCTTTGAACGGTTGAATCAGTATTTTCTGATGACAAATATGCATGTGGTTTCTTCCCAGTACTGGAATCAGATCCACGGCTTTATAGCGGAAGAAGCCAAACAGGATGAGGAAGGCTTGCAGACCATGCGTACGCTCGGCGCAAACATGGCATATCTGCTGAAAGCTGGGGAAGCTGCTGAAAACGCAGGGATTACCAAGCCTGAGTACGAAGATGTAACACTTACGAATTTCATCAGATAAGGGGTGCAGACAGCAACGGGGAAGCGACTTGCAGTAAGTCGCTTGTAATCGAGGACAATGTATGGATTGGAATTGATGCATCAATTCCGGCAAAGATCGTGAAACAGATTATCATAGATATTAACTTTTACAGAATCAGCAAAACAATTTTTATACTTTATTTTTTACGGACAGGAATCCATATCTCACTGTAATAGTTTTCGTCTTCTATACCGTTTAAATAGTCGGCAGGGTTACTATACATTTCGATGTGATATCCGGCGGCAATCTCATAGTCCTTGTTTTGGGGCAGCCATTCTGTAAAAATCTTTTTGTGAATATCATGCAAAGCGCCGGTATTTATAAGCGCGCCTTTGCACGAAAAGACAGCCCATGTATATTCGGGAATACAATGTGTAACAAAACCTGCAGGAATTTCCTTGAGCGGATTATAATGATCGGCAATCAGATATTCAAATTCACTACCGCTCATATCTTTGTCAATGGATATTCCATACATGCTGTCGATAAGTGCATTTTTTCCTGACCGGTTAAATTCCAACCAGAATTGAGGAATCTCATGATCAGCGGTTTCATACTTGAAGACCGCTGATACGCCTATCACGGTAAACGGGGCTTTTTTAACAATTTTGTAATCCATAGTATAACCTCCTGTTAAAATTAATTTGATTTTCAGAGGGGCAAATGACTTGATCATTGCCTCTCCTTTGCGTATGGCAGTAGGAGTAGCCCCATGAAAACGAAGAAATGCTTTTGAAAAACTGTCTGGCGAATCATATCCATACTCGAGCGCAATATCAATTATTTTCTTATCGGTAGAAACAAGTTCACTTCCGGCAAGCGTTAGTCTGCGCTTTTTGATGTATTCTCCAACTGTAAAACCACAAAGCATAGAAAAACCTTTTTGAAAATAGTACGGTGAAATGACTGCGTGTTCTGCAATATCTGCAATCGTCAATTCTTCCGTGATATGGCTTTCCATATAGTTGATGGCTTTGCTGATCCGTTCGCTCCATTCCATGCTTTTACCTCCTCTGCATTTATAGATTACATTTTTTGAAAATCCTTTGCCCGATTTTTTGTGCGCATATTTGTCTGCATTTTCCTACAAAATATTTTACATCAATCCTTTCAGATTACAATGCGGACAAAGGGAATAGCAGGGCGCAAATAAAAAATAGAACAAATGTTTGCAAAAAGTATTGCAATGGGAAATGGGATGTGTTATGATAAGGCAAACAAATGTTTGGGTTCGAGGTGAGAGGAGATGTACTATAAAGCTGCGGAGGAGATGGGGATAAAGGAGAAGCTGGGGATTCTGACGGATGCGGCTAAGTATGACGTGGCGTGTACTTCCAGCGGCGTAGACAGGCGCGGCGACGGGAAAGGAATGGGCAATACGGAGCTTGGAGGAATCTGCCATAGTTTCAGCTCGGATGGCCGGTGCATATCGCTGCTTAAGATTCTATTTACGAATGAATGCATTTATGATTGCAAATATTGTATTAACAGGAAATCCAACGATGTACCGAGGGCGTCGTTTACGCCGGATGAGGTATGCGAACTGACGATGGGGTTTTATAAGAGAAATTATATCGAGGGTCTGTTTTTGAGTTCAGGGATCTTGTACAATCCTGATTTTACGATGGAGCTGATTTGCCAAACAATTTATAAGCTGCGCAGGGAGCATGGATTCCAGGGATACATCCATGTCAAGGCGATTCCCGGGGCGGATCCGATGCTGATTCAAAAGGCGGGATTTTTTGCGGACAGGATGAGCGTGAATCTGGAACTGCCTACGGCGGACGGTTTGCGGCAGCTGGCTCCGAATAAACACAGGAAGAATATCCTGGCACCTATGCGCCAGATCCAGAACGGGATAGAGGCCAATAAAAATGAACTCGTACTATATAAAAAAGCGCCTTATTTTGTGCCGGCAGGGCAGTCCACGCAGATGATTATAGGGGCTACGCCGGAAAATGATTATCAGCTTATGATGGTGGCCGAAAACCTTTATCAGAAGTTCGGGCTAAAAAGGGTGTTCTATTCTGCCTTTGTCAATGTGAATGAAGATAAGGAACTGCCGGCCTTGCCGGGAGGGCCGCCGCTGCTGAGGGAACACCGGCTGTATCAGGCGGACTGGCTGCTGCGTTATTACGGATTTCAGGCACAGGAGTTGCTAAGCGAGGAGAGGCCGAATTTCAACGTTCTGCTGGATCCGAAGGCGGATTGGGCGCTCCGGCATCTGGAGGTATTTCCGGTGGAGGTGAACCGGGCGGAGTATCAGCTGCTTCTGCGCATACCGGGAATTGGCGTCAAGAGTGCCCAGAGGATCGTGCGGGCGAGGAAAAACGGGGCGCTTCGCTTTGAAGACCTGAAGAAAATAGGCGTGGTGCTGAAACGGGCGCTTTATTTCATTACGTGCGGAGGAAGGATGATGTACCGTACAAAAATAGAGGAAGATTATATTACAAGAAATCTTCTGTCCGTGAAAGAAAAGCTTCCTTTTGACAAGGATGGGATGACTTACCGGCAGATGTCGCTGTTTGACGATATGAGTTTCCGGATGCCTCCGGAAAGAGAAGATAGTGTAAAAGCAGCGTTTGGACAGTTATAGGGAGGAAGGCGGCATGGAAGAGAATTATTTAATATGTGAGGACTCTTTGGAAGGAATTTTTACAGGAATTTATGAGGCCTATGCGCTGAGGAGAGAACATGAGAGGATTCATATACAAGTGGGAGAGGAGGAAAACCTGCGCCTGTTTGCGGCTTATATGGAGATACAACCGGATCAGGGGAAAGCGGCCAAGGTAGCGGAAACGATAAACAGAAGGCTCGGGGGCGAGGCTTATCTGGATATATGCAGGGCATTGGCCTGTGAAGACGGACAAAAGGGGGAGGCAGTATATAAAGTGGTGGTGTGCGGGCTAAGAATGAAGGACGGGAGGGAGATTATGGGGAATCTGGCGAATTCATATGTCCATAAAGTATTCGAACTTGCCCGGTTTACCAGAAACGAAGTACACCATTGGAAGGAGTTTCTCCGGTTCCAGGAATTGGAAAATGGAATCTTGTTTTCCAGGATAGGGCCAAAATGCAATGTATTGACCTTTCTCGCGCCTCATTTTGCGGACAGGCTTCCTCTGCTGGATTTCATTATTTATGATGAGAAGCGGGGAATCTTTGCCGTACATCCCAAATCAAAAGAATGGTATCTCGTTATGGCCAGGGATTTTGAAGAAGAAAAGATAGCGCCCTATTCGGAGGGGGAATTGGAATATCAGGAACTGTTTGCTTTTTTCTGTCATAAAATAGCTATTAAAGAGAGAAAAAATCTGAAATTGCAAAGAAATATGATGCCTCTTAGATTCCAAGAATATATGGTGGAATTTGGGCAATAATTATCAATGTGCAAGTACCCAAAAAGAGGCAAAGCAATTACTTTTGTGAATTTTTACAAAAGAATACCGGAATCGGCAAGCCTGAAAGTGCAATTTGAAAATTTATTAAAAAAACAGAAAATTTTGCCAATTTTGTTCATAAATTTTTTGCTTTACTTTTACAAAATATGGGATATAATACAGATGTAACCACAAAGAAAACGTTTTTCTCAAGAAAGGGTGATTTATTATGAAACATAGAATTAAGTTAAGACCCGTTGAAGTGAAGGATTTTGTGGCAGCAGCGTCAAAATGTGAATTTGATGTTGACATTGCATATAATAGATATATTGTAGATGCAAAATCCATCGTCGGCGTGTTAGGATTGGATTTTAATCAGACTTTAACAGTATCTTATACTGGCTATGATGCTGATTTCGAGCAGTTCATGAAACGTTTTGCAGTTGCATGCTAGCAGCATGCGGCGGCGTGGCGGCAGTTTCACGCCGCATACCAATAGCGCTGCTGGCTGCGGAAGAGGGATATCCTCATTTCGTAACCAGCGGTATTAATGCCAAGCCAATACAGCTGGCAGTAAACAAGATTCCGGTTAATTGACTCCCCATGAGAGATAGAGTAGACTATTCTTATGGGGATTTTTTTGTGGTCTGTGGATTCGATGGTGCGGTCAGGGATAGGATGAGGTGGAATATGGCGGATAAGACGGAAATTCGTACTTCGGTGCGTAATCTGGTGGAATTTATATTGCGGTCAGGGAATATTGACAACAGGAGGGCTTCTTCGCTGGAAAATGCCATGCTGGAGGGCGGAAGGATTCACCGGATGATTCAGAAAAGAATGGGGGCGGATTATCGGGCGGAGGTTGCCTTAAAGTACCGGTACGAAACCGAGCAGTATACGGTAATCGTAGAAGGAAGGGCGGATGGCATTATCAAGGATATGGGAGAGCATGCGGGGCAGGGATATGCGGTGACGATAGATGAGATAAAAGGAACTTACCAGGATCTTAAGAAATTGAAAAAACCCGCGCCGGTTCATCTTGCACAGGCAAAATGTTATGCGTATATGCACGCGAAGCAGGAAAGACTGGATGGAATCAGGGTAAGAATGACTTATTGCAATATGGATACGGAGGAAATCAAGTATTTCCATTATGATTATATCTTCGGGGAATTGGAAGAATGGTTCGAAGATGTGATGAACCAGTACAGGAAATGGGCGGACTTCCAGTTTTGGTGGAAGGCAGAGCGGCAGGAATCGATTAAAAAACTGTTATTTCCGTTCGATTACCGGGAGGGGCAGAAGGATCTTGTCACTTATGTGTATCGGACGATTTATCATAAAAAAAAGCTGTTTGTAGAAGCGCCTACAGGGGCAGGAAAAACCATATCCACAGTTTTTCCTGCGGTAAAGGCCATCGGGGAGGGAAAGGGAGAAAGAATCTTTTATCTGACGGCAAAAACGATTACAAGGACGGTAGCAGATCATACGTTCCGGGTTTTGAGGCAGAGAGGGCTGCATTTTAAGACAGTGACATTGACTGCAAAGGACAAAATATGTTTCATGGAAGAGACGGAATGTAACCCGGAATACTGCCCTTACGCCAAGGGACATTATGACAGAATTAACGATGCGATCTATGATTTGTTGACTCATTTGGATAATTTCAGCAGGGAAGAGATCGAAGGCTACGCAAGAACGCACAGAGTCTGCCCTTTTGAAATGGGGCTGGATATGAGCCTGTTTTCGGATGGAATTATCTGCGATTATAATTATGTATTTGATCCCCATGTATATTTAAAACGATTTTTTTCCGAAGGAGTGAAAGGAGAATATATTTTTCTGATCGACGAAGCGCATAACCTGGTGGAACGGGGACGGGAAATGTACAGTGCGGTTCTGTGCAAGGAAGATTTTCTGAAGCTGAAGCGGACGGTCACGGGAATGGATGACCGGATGGTGCGGAGACTGGAGAAATGCAACAGGGAACTTCTGGCGATCAAAAGGGAATGCGGCGCTTATCAGATCGAAGAATATATTGAACCCTTTGTGACAGCGCTGCGCCGGCTCCATTCCGCCATGGAGACTTATCTGGAAGAGGATGCCGAAGGGATGGTGCATGGGAAAGAGGTGCGAAAGGAAGTACTGGACTTTTATTTCGAGGTCATGCATTTTCTGGATATGTATGAAAGGGTGGATGAAAATTACGTGACGTATTCCGAACTCCGGGAGGACGGGCACTTTATTTTAAAGCTTTTTTGTGTCAATCCCTCGGTGAACTTAAGGGAGTGCATGGGAAGGGGAAGGAGTACGATTCTTTTTTCCGCTACTTTGCTGCCGATCGAATATTATAAGGCATTGCTCGGGGCGGAAGAGGGGGATTATGAGGTCTATGCACGGTCGGTTTTTGATCCCGGACGCAAGAAGCTTTTGGTCGGGAGCGACGTCACCAGCAAATACAGCCGGAGAACGGAAGAGGAGTATCGCCATATTGCGCGGTATATTTATGAAATCGTAAAAAACCGTTACGGAAATTATATGATATTCTTTCCATCCCATATTTTTTTACAGAGGATATATGATATTTTTATGGAATATTTTGCGGAAGGGCAGCAAATAGACTGTATTGTTCAGGAGGACCGCATGGATGAAAGGTCCAGAGAGGAGTTTTTGCAGCAGTTTGGAGAGAATAAAGGAGAAGAGGAGAGGAGTCTGCTCGGTTTCTGTGTTCTGGGAGGAATCTTCAGCGAAGGCATTGATCTGAAAAAAGATAGTCTGATCGGAGCTATTATAGTAGGAACGGGGCTGCCCCAGGTATGCAATGAGCGGGAGATATTGAAAAAATATTTCGACGAGGCGGGCAATCACGGTTTCGACTATGCCTACCGCTATCCCGGGATGAATAAGGTGCTGCAAGCGGCCGGAAGGGTGATCCGCACGGATGAAGATGTGGGGGTCATTGCCCTTCTGGACGAGCGCTTTTTAAACGGTTCCTACCAGCGGATGTTTCCCAGAGAATGGGAAGGCTTTGAAATCGTTACGGCGGACAGAGTGGCGAAACGGGTGGAACGTTTCTGGGATGAATGGTTATAAAAAATGGGAGGATACGGAAAAGTCCGGCTTCAGGTTTGAGCGCTTCTTAACCGCGCGATTTCTTCCTTGTAAGGAGGAACCAGTTTGGAAGGATCGTTTTCAGAGGGCTGATAGGGCGTCTCTAATATTTTTGGCACTTCGGGGAAAGCGGGATGGTGTACGATGGCATGCAGGGCATCGAAGCCGATATGGCCCTTGCCGATATTGGCATGCCTGTCTTTCCTGGCTCCGCAAGGATTTTTGCTGTCATTGATATGGATGGCCGCCACTTGTTCCTTGCCGATCAGTCTGTCTAACTTGTCTATCACGCTGTCAAAATCGTGGACGATATCGTATCCACCGTCGTGCATATGACAGGTGTCCAGGCAGATGCGGAGTTTGTCATTATAGGTTACTTTATCAAAAATAGCAGCCAGCTCTTCAAAATTTCTCCCGATTTCAGATCCTTTGCCGGCCATGGTCTCTAATGCGATGCAGCAGGGCGTGCCGGCGGAAAGGATCTCGTTAAGCCCCTGGGCGATCCGGCGTATGCCGGCGTCGGCACCGGCGCCTACATGGGAACCGGGGTGGAGAACCAGCGTATGGCATCCCATAGCGGCGGTGCGTTCGATATCCATGGACAGGAATTCCACTGCCAGCCGGAATGTCTCTTCATTTACCGTGTTGCCCAGGTTGATAATGTACGGGGCGTGGATAATGGGTTCCGTAATATCATGTTGTTTCATAAATTCCCAGGCGGCTTCGATATTCAGATCCGATATGGGTTTGCGCTTTGTGTTCTGCGGCGCTCCTGTAAATATCATATAAGTATTGGCTCCGTAGGAACAGGCTTCCTTCGCCGATCCCAACATCATTTCTTTTCCTTTCATTCCAACATGTGAACCTATTTTTAACATTCTTTTTTTCTCCAGTATTTTTTTAGATAATAGTATTATAGCAAAAGGGTGATATGGTGTAAATTATGGATTTTTTTAGATGGAAGATTGAAAATTAAAAATTTTCAATCCCAAGTTTGTGTCTGCGCGGCATCCACAAACTTGAAAGCCAGGCTGGCTTTGCGCAATAAAGCCGCGCAGAAATGGAGTAAAACATGAAAAGTATAAAATGAAGCCTGGTGACGTCATAATTTCCTTAAAATGATTTATGAGTCATATTATATGACATAGATGTCATATGTGGATAACTCTGTGGATTTTGGGGATTTCTTTTTGAAAAAGGTCGAAGGAAAGAAAAATAGGGAGGGAAATATAAAATTTTTATTTTGCAAGTCATTTCTTTCAGATATTGCAAAATACCGGTTGGGTCAAATTATACGGGCTAAATATTTTTATATAAAAACAGAAGATTTTGTGGTAAAATGAAAAAGGTTAAAAAATCTGGCAATGGCATATTGGAATTAGGAGGAATAATAAGATGTGGGCATATGAAAGCGTTTTTTATCAGATCTATCCACTGGGTTTTTGTGGAGCGCCTTTTGAAAACGACGGCGTGGTGGAATCAAGGATACTGAAAGTATTGGATTGGATCCCCCATATGAAGAAGCTGGGGATAAACGCAGTTTATTTTTCGCCTGTGTTTGAATCGGATACTCATGGGTATAATACGAGGGATTACAGGAAGATAGACGGCAGACTTGGGACGAATGAGGATTTTAAAAAGGTATGCGAAAAGCTGCATGAAAATGGAATCCGTATCGTGCTGGACGGTGTTTTCAATCATGTGGGGAGAGGATTTACCCAGTTTCAGGACGTGCTGAAAAACAGGGAGCATTCCCCTTACCTGAATTGGTTCCATATTAATCTGGGAGGAAATTCCAATTATAACGACGGCCTCTGGTATGAAGGCTGGGAGGGCAACTATGATCTGGTGAAGCTGAACCTTAGAAATGAAGAAGTGATCGGGCATATTTTCGACAGCGTGGCTTCCTGGATCGACGAGTTTGATATTGACGGGCTTAGGCTGGATGTGGCGTATTGCCTGGATCATGATTTCGTGCGCCGGTTAAGGAATTTTACGGATGGAAAGAAGAATGAGTTTTTCCTCGTGGGCGAGATGCTCCATGGGGATTATAACCAGATGATGAACGACGGGATGCTGCATTCCGCTACAAACTATGAATGTTATAAGGGACTTCATTCCAGCTTTAACAGCATGAATATGTTTGAGATCAATCATTCGCTGATGCGGCAGTTCGGGCCGGAAAACTGGACTTTGTACAAAGGAAAACATCTTCTTTCTTTTGTGGATAACCACGATGTATCGAGAATTGCCAGCATATTGACGAATGAGAAGCATTTGCCGCTGATCTATGCTATTTGTTTCGGCATGCCGGGGATTCCGTGCGTGTATTACGGAAGCGAATGGGGGGCAAAAGCAAATAAGAGCGAAGGCGACCCGGCGCTGCGGGCGAGCTTTGCGGAACCGGTCTTTAACGAACTGTCGGAATTTATTTCAAAGCTGGCGGAGGCGAAGAAGAATTCGGAGGCATTAAACTACGGAGCTTTCCGTTCTGTTGTTTTGACAAATAAGCAGTGTATTTTTGAAAGAAAGACAGATCAGGAGAGGGTGCTGGTGGCTGTTAATGCGGACGGCGAGAGCTTTACGGCTCATTTTGATGCAGGATGCGGTACGGCGGTAGACCTGATCAGCGGAGAAGCGCATGATTTCGGAGGCGGCAGTGAACTTCCTCCTTACAGCGCTTATTTCTGGAAAATGGAGAGATAAACAGAGAAAAAATGAAATGCCGGACGTTCTGTCTTCGGGTTATGAAGATAGAATGTCCGGCGCTTTTTTTTGTAAATCAAAAGTCCTGCAGCTGGCAATGGAGTATCCATTTGCGATTCGGCTGCCGTGCCAGCAGTGCAATCTTTTCGGATCAATAACCGGAGAGTACTTTTCGGACGGCGGCAACCGCATCGGCAGAGGTTTCCCATATTTCATATTCTCCCATACCCGGCAGTCCCATGGCAACATTAGGATTGCGGAATTGCATTCCGCTTTCCCGGATTTTTTTGCCGGACATATGAAAAGAGGTGATCTTTGTCTGTTCCTTCAGGATCTTTGCGCTGTTTTCCTGGATACCGGCTCCCGCCATGATAGCAATCCGACCCTCCGCTTTTTCATCCAGTTGCCTGATTAAGTCAATACCTTCCAGGCAGGAGGGCTGGCAGCCTGAGGTGAGAATCGCATGAATGCCAAGAGATTTCGCAAGTTCCAATGTGTGGAAAGGATTGACGCACATGTCAAAAGCACGGTGCAAAGTGATCTTCATTTGACCGCTATGGTCTATCAAAGAACGCATCGCTTCAAGATCCAGATTGCCGTCGGGTTTCAGACAGCCGATTACGATGCCCTCCGCCCCGGCTTCGCGAAACATATCGATTTCTTTGGCGATGATGCCAAGTTCCTGATCCGTATATAGAAAATCGCCGAAACGGGGACGGAGAAGGACATGGATGGGGATATTCGTATGTTCCCGTATCTGCCGGAACAGGGCGAGGGTAGGCGTAGTGCCGCCTATGACCAGATTGGAACAAAGTTCCAGCCGGTCCGCACCGCCTTTTTCGGCTTGAAGCGCCGATTCCACGCTGTCCACACAGCATTCCAAGATGTATTTTCCGCCGTTTCGGCCTTTATTTTCCGTGGAAATTTTCATTTGAACAATAATACCCTTTCCCCAAGCTGTTTTTTATGCGGATTATCATCTGCTTTACAGATGTTTTTACCGGTTAGTCTTCTACAGGGGTAAAACGTTTGAAAAATTTATCCGCTCCGCACACATGGCGTTCATGGTCGTTTTCCGTAATGATATAGTCGCCTTCGCGGATAAAGATAACCCCTCGCCTGTTCTGGATAAACGGGCATACCACGGAGCCGTCCGGGCGGGTGAGCTTGAACAGGCCGTCGGTGCTGATCCAGCCGTTGGTAATGACCTTGGTATATAATTCAAAGCCGTCTTCCAGTCCCTTATCCAGCTCATATTGTTCTGCCGTTACGATTAAAGAAGCTCGTTCATATTTCTTTTGCATACCTTTCTCCCTTCCTAGGTCTGCGGGCCTTGCCCCAGACAGAGATTTCTATCGAGTGTCTTACCAATATTTTACCCGAACCGAAGAAAAAATACAACATAGAAATCCAAAGTGGCATGGTCATTTAGATCAAAATTGCACCTTTTCATATATACAGATATGGCTATAATAGCGGTAAGAAGTAGATCTAAGGTTTACGTTGCAGGTCATGACCGGAAAAAAATAAGAAAATGCAGACTCCAAAGTTTGTGTCCGCGCTGCATCCACAAACTTGAACTATGCAAAAAGCAGCGCAGAAATGAGGCAATTTATGAAGGAAAGATATGAACTGAATAAACAACTGGCACAGATGTTAAAAGGCGGTGTGATCATGGACGTGACGAATCCGGAACAGGCGAAGATCGCGCAGGAGGCGGGGGCTTGCGCTGTCATGGCGCTGGAGAAGATCCCTGCGGATATCAGGGCGGCAGGAGGAGTGGCCCGCATGAGCGATCCGAAGATGATCCGGGGCATCCAGGAGGCGGTTTCGATTCCGGTGATGGCAAAATGCCGCATCGGGCATTTCGCGGAAGCACAGATATTGGAAGCGATCGAGATCGATTATATTGATGAAAGCGAAGTGCTTTCGCCGGCAGATGATGTTTACCATATTAATAAAGAAAAGTTCCGCGTTCCTTTCGTATGCGGCGCAAAAGATCTGGGGGAAGCGTTGCGCAGAATCGCGGAGGGAGCGTCCATGATCCGAACAAAAGGGGAGCCTGGGACGGGAGATGTGGTACAGGCGGTGCGCCATATGAGAAAAATAAACGGGCAGATGGCAAAGATTGCCGCCATGCGGAAGGATGAATTGTATCAGGCGGCAAAAGAGCTGGGAGCACCGTATAATCTGGTATTGTATGTCCATGAAAACCAAAAGCTGCCGGTAGTGAATTTTGCGGCGGGAGGCATTGCCACTCCGGCGGACGCGGCGCTGATGATGCAGCTTGGCGCGGAGGGAGTATTTGTCGGTTCCGGTATTTTCAAGTCGGGCAACCCTGAAAAGAGGGCCGCTGCTATTGTAAAAGCCGTTACCAATTACAAAGATGCGGCCATGCTGGCAAAGCTGTCGGAGGACTTGGGAGAAGCGATGGTGGGAATAAATGAAGCGGAAATCGAATTGCTTATGGCGGAGCGGGGAAAGTGATGCGGGCGGCGGTACTGGCTCTGCAGGGAGCATTTGCGGAACATGAACGTATATTGGAAGATATGGGCGTGGAATACATGGAAATCCGGCAGGAAAAAGACGCTTATCAGGATTTTGATGCGCTGATCCTGCCGGGGGGAGAAAGTACGGCAATGGGAAAGCTCCTTAGAGATTATCATTTGCTCCATATATTAAAAGAAAAGATAGAAAAAGGACTTCCCGTTCTCGGCACATGCGCAGGACTGATTCTTCTGGCAAAGCAGCTCACAGACGGGACTCCGCATCTGGCCACAATGCCGGTGACAGTAAAGCGGAACGCCTATGGACGCCAGCTTGGAAGCTTTGTTACGGAAGCGGATATGAAAGGGATAGGCCGGACAAAAATGGTGTTCATACGCGCCCCTTATATTGTGGAAGCTGGCGAAGGAACAGAAGTTCTGGCACAGGTGGACGGCCGCATTGTGGCCGTCCGGTACAAAAAGCAAATCGGCCTGTCCTTCCACCCGGAACTAACTGACTGCCGTCACATATATGAAATGCTTTTCCATATATAAAAATAAAAACTTTTCAAATTTCATGCTCTGTTTCCTCCATATCAGTTAAGGATTCTGCATCAAACTTTCTTTTTTTGAAGTAGTAAATTCTATCTTCTTCCGTTATTTCACGGATAATCTTGCAAGGATTACCTGTTGCAATCACGTTGTCGGGAATATCTTTTGCTACAATACTTCCTGCCCCGATTACGACATTGTTCCCAATCGTCACTCCCGGAAGTATGACCGCATTACCGCCGATCCATACGTTATCGCCAATTGTGACAGGTATTCCGTATTCATAGCCGGAGTTGCGGCTTTCCGGGTGTATTGGGTGTCCTGCCGTATAAATGGATACATTGGGTGCGATTTGTGCATTCTCCCCGATGGTGACTTTCCCTACATCAAGGATAGTGAGGTTATAATTTGCAAAAAAATTATTGCCTACTTCAATATTCCATCCATAATCGCAATGAAAGGGCGGCTCTATCCAAACGTTTTCCCCTGTTTTTCCAAGCAGCTTTTTAAGCAGTTCGGGAATACGCCCCCTTTCTTTCGGCGGCAGGAAATTCAATTCATAAACGAACTGCTTGCAGATTTCCCGTTCTTCTTCAAGACCATCAAGCCATGCTTTATAAGGCAGACCATTCAACATTCTTTCTTTTTGGTTCATAAATTTCTCCTTATTGTTGGTTTATAGTTAGGTTTTGAACCCATTTGTATTGTTTGTAATGCCTGTAAACGGCGGGCAGTTTTATCCATTCGTCTAAATTCAGTAAAAAGTAAACTGCCAATACTGCGCTGCTAAAACTGTAGTGCCGGTTGTAAGGGCTGAAAAAAATAAATTCAAAACAAATTGTACCTGTATTGAGTGGATTTATATTATATCGGGCAAAATGTGCTATTACATTAATGGTAAGAGGATTCTTTTGAACGAAAATGAAAATAAAAAGCCCCTGCCATCCCCGCGAGCAGTATCCAGGGCGCCAGGGCCGGCGGCGGGAGGCTTTTGCGTACAGTAATGCACGGAACATTTCGATGAGCCTCTAAAAGCATAAATCGCGTTCAGCAAAAGCTTCCACGATTTAGAGTCTCATCTCCATCGTGCAAAAACTGTACGCAAAAGCCTCCCGCCGCCGGCCCTGGCGCCCTGGATACTGCTTGCAGGGATGGCAGGGACTCTCCGCTTGCTGCAATATTAAATGAAAGAAATCTCAAAAAAAATTCACATTTTTTCTATTCCCCTATTGACAGACTAATATTATATGGTATATAGTATGAATCAAGAAGAAATACTATACATCATATAATATTATAAAAAGTGAAAGAAGGAAGAAGAGCAATGGATTTATAATCGCAGAGGACAGGAAAGGAGCAAGATATATGGTATTCAATACGGGGGCGGCGCTGTTGGACGCGATTGTTTTATCGGTGGTTGCCCGGGACAGAGAAGGGACTTATGGATATAAGATCACTCAGGAAGTCAGGCAGGCGATTGAAATATCCGAATCCACCTTATATCCGGTTTTACGCAGACTTCAGAAGGATGAATGCCTGGAGGCATATGATATGGAATGCGCAGGACGGAACAGACGGTATTATAAGGTGACGGAAAAAGGGAGAATACAGCTTGCGCTGTATAAAAGCGAATGGAAAAAGTATTCCGCAAAAATAAGTGAGGTGTTCGAGGGAGGATTCATTTATGAATAGGTTGGAATTTATGAAGCGGCTGGAAGAGCTTCTCTCCGATATTTCCCGGAGCGAGAGAGAGGAAGCGCTGCAATATTATAACGATTATTTAAATGACGCAGGGGTGGAAAATGAACAGGAAGTGCTGGAATCGATGGGAACCCCGGAGCAGCTTGCAAGAACCATCAAAGAAGGGCTTGGGGATAACGGAGGGGACGGAGAATTTACGGAAACCGGTTATCATAATAAATCATATGAAGAAGCAGTAAAGAACGAGGTTGTCAGAAAGGAAGAAAAAAAGCGTTTGTCAGGCGGTATGATCATTTTGCTTATTCTTTTATGTATCATGGCGCTGCCTATGCTGGCCGCGATGCTGTCGAGCATTTTTGGGGCGGGAATCGGAATACTTGGAGGGTTTTTAGCGCTCTTTGTCGGGACTGCGGCGGCGGGCATCGGACTTTTTGCGGCGGGCATAGGGCTGTTGATCGCAGGAATGGTTCAAATGGCCATAGTTCCCCTGGTAGGGGTCTGCCTGGTGGGAGCCGGCATATTGCTGATCGGCCTGGCTTTGTTTTGCATCTGGATCACGATATGGCTTTGGGGAACGGTATTTCCGTGGATCATACGCACGGTGGTCAACCTTTGTAGAAGGCTGCTGCATGGAAGGAGGGGAGAAGAGAGATGAAGAAGTTTGGGAAAATATGTTTGATCGCTTCTGCCGTGTTGATTTTAATAGGAGGCACTATCTGCGTGCTTGGTTTTTTCAGCGGCGGCTGGCGCATGGTGAATGAAATGGAAATGGATGATGACTTCTGGCATTTTGTAAGCTGGTTTGGCGGCGAAGACGCAGTAAGGAATATCCGGCATGAGATGACGCAGGAAGTTCGGGAAGAAATGGAAGACATTGAAGAAGATATCCGGGAGGAATGGGAGGATGATATAAAGGATGATATAGAGGAGGCCATGGATGAGGCCGGGAAAGATGTGAGGGAAGCGATCCTGGAAGAATTCGCAGCAGATATCCCGGAGGAAAATGAGGATACGGGAATAGAAGCGGACAAGGTGAAGAAACTAAAGATTGAAATCGGCGGCGCGGCTCTTTGCCTTATGGAGTCCGGGAATAATAATTTCGGCGTAAAAATAGACGGAAAAGGAGACTACCAGTATTATGAGTCCGGAGGAGTATTCCATCTGGAGGGCGGATACGACCGCTTCACAGGAAACCGCAATGAAAAAGTATATCTGTATATTCCCGGTGGCAAGAATTTTGACGACGTGAAGATCGACGTAGGAGGGGGAGTTATCAGCATTGGCGAGTTGAATGCCCGTGAGGTTGAGTTGAATGCGGGAGCCGGAATCATCGCCAGCGAAAAGATCAACTGCAGCGATCTGTCCGTAGAGGTAGGTGCGGGGGAAGTCGTATTGGAAGGGATTGAAGCGGATGAAATCGATATTGAAGTCGGTATGGGGACGGCTGATATAAAGGGCAGGGCGAACCGGAAGATAGACGCTTCGTGCGGCATGGGTTATTTATCTCTGCAACTGGACAATGCGGAAACGGATTTTAATTATGAGATAGAATGTTCCGCAGGAGCTGTCAGCGTAGGGGGTAAGACGTATGGAGCCATGATGAATGAAGTGAATGTGGATAACAAGGCATCCGGGAAATGCTTTTTGGAATGCTCCATGGGCAGCATAGACGTTACTTTTACAAAATAATAATATAGGAAAGGAAGAATGAAAATGGAAGGTAATTATAAGAAATTAACGAGATCAAGAGTGGAAAGAATGATTTGCGGAGTCTGCGGAGGCATTGGAGAATATGTAGGGATTGATCCTACGCTGGTGCGGATCATATGGGTAGTTTTAAGCATTGCAGGATGGGGAACTGGCTTAGTGGCGTACCTCATAGCTGCAATCATCATACCGGAAGAACGGTAAAGAGAAGAAAAAATAACAACAGGCAACGAAAAACGGCAGGGCATGGACTCTGCCGTTTTCATCATGGGGCGCTGATTTTTTCCTATTTTAATATAAAACCGTGGTCGGCCTGGTCATGGTGGCTGGCGGCGTCTGCGGTACTGATGGTTCTGTATGAGCTGTGGTGGATACGTTATTTCCGAAGCAAACGAAGATTGGAGGATTTTTACAGCAACTTTGCTGAATATATGGTAAAATAATATGGATGCTGATAGCGGCGACGGTTCTGGGAATCGGCCACATCGGAATACATATGGGGCATAGCAAAAACGATGGTTCTGTCGCGGCGTTTGACAGGGAAAACAAACGTGACGAAAGAATATTGGAACAGTGCAGAAATGGAGAGAAAAATGAGAATTCTTTTGGTAGAGGATGATCCGGAAATAGGTATGATGTTGAAAGATTATTTGGAAACGGAAAATTTTGAAGTGGTTATGGCTCATGACGGGAGGGAAGCATGCGATAAATTTGCAGCTTCCCGTTTTGATCTCGTTCTTCTCGATTTGATGATCCCTGTGGTCAGCGGGATGGATGTATTGCAACGGATCAGAAAGGATAGCGTGGTTCCCGTAATTATAGTTTCCGCAAGGGATTCAGAGGCGGACAAGATGCTGGGGCTTGGGCTTGGAGCGGACGATTATATCACCAAGCCCTTTTCCGTTGCCGAAGTACTGGCAAGAGTAAAGGCGAATATCCGCAGATTTACACAGTATAACGGGGATGCAGGGCAGGAGGGCGAAGTGGTCAAAGCCGGGGAAATTGAAATGAACCTGGCCGACTATACGGTGACGAAGGCGGGAAATAAAATAGATCTGACGGCCAAGGAGTTTGAAATATTAAAGCTGCTGATGCAAAATCCGAAAAAAGTATATACGAAAGAGCAGATATATTCCCTTGTTTGGAAAGACGCTTATTACGGGGATGAAAATGCTGTCAATGTCCATATCAGCAGATTGAGGAATAAGCTGGAGGAAGATGCGAAAAATCCGGGATATATTGTGACGATCTGGGGGATTGGCTATAAATTGGGGGATATGTCATGAATGAGCAAATGGTTATATTTCTTCTTTCTTTTTTTGTTCTGGTGCTGGCCAGCATTGTGGTCTGGCAGCATTTGGCATTTCGGTTCGGCATACAGAGGGAGCTTCTGGAGATGGCGGAGGAATTAAAAGATATTCTGGACAGGGACAGCGGGGCCGGCCTGATGATTTTTACGAATCATCAGGGACTGATGGCGCTGATGTCTCAGATTAACCGGTTGCTGGAAAAACACCGGAAGGCCAGGGCCGGATACTGCCGCTCCGAGATGGCGTCGAAACGGATGCTGTCCAATATTTCCCATGATATTAAAACGCCAATGACTGTCGTATTGGGGTATTTGGAAATTATGCGCCTGAAAGGGGAGTATAACGGTGAAATGTTGGAAAAAACAGAAAAAAAGGCGCAGAACGTGATGGAGCTGATCGATCATTTTTTTACGCTGGCAAAGCTGGAATCCGGCGATATGGATATGGAAATGTCAAAGATTGAGGCGGGAGGCATATGCAGGGAAACCATATTGGGATTGTATGAAACGACCAATTTCCGGTGGGAAATGGGCCGGACGGAGGACTGCGTGGAAGAAACGGGGGTTTCGGAACATGTCCGGGAAGACGTTTTTCGGCTGGAAATCGATATTCCGGAGACGCCGGTATATGCATGGGGAAATAAAGAAGCTTTGCAGCGTATTTTATCGAATCTGATTTCCAATGTGATCAGATACGGAAAGGATGGGAAATATCTGGGGATATTCCTGAAGGAGAACGGGGAGGAAATATGGATCTCCGTGGCCGATAAAGGAAAGGGGATCGATAAAAAGTTTTCGGAAAATGTGTTTGAACGCCTTTTTACAATGGAAGATTCCCGCAGCCGCAAAGTACAGGGAAACGGGCTTGGGCTGACGATTGCAAAAAATCTGGCGGTTCAGATGGGAGGGGATATCGTGTTGGAAAGCGTTCCTTACCGGAAAACCACATTTACCTTAAAATTAAAGAAAGCAGCCCATGAAATTAACGGCGAAAGAAATTCGTAAGATTTGGTCAAGAGTTTTGAAAAAACGGATTGTTACAATGGTTTATGTAAAGAGAAATTCAAAGGTTTCACAGCCGTAGCTGCCGCTGCTGGAAAGAAAGGAGACAAAGTATGCCATACGTAATACAAACGAACCATCTTACGAAAACCATTGGAGAGAAAGTGATCGTAAAGGACGTGAACCTGCATGTAAAAAAGGGAGAAATCTACGGGTTTCTCGGGCCGAATGGGGCGGGAAAAACCACGGTAATGAAAATGCTCGTCAATCTTTGGAAGCCAACGGCCGGAAGTATTGAACTTTTTGGAGAAAATCTGACGCCGGGATCCTGCGGAATATTGAAAAGAATGGGAAGCATTATAGAATTCCCCTGCTTTTATGAGCGCCTGACGGGGCGGGAAAACCTGGAGCTTCACTGCGAATATATGGGGTATTACCACCCGGGGAGCGTGGACGAAGCTTTAAAGATGCTGGATCTTTCGGGTGACGCCGACTGGCCGGTAAAAAATTATTCCTTGGGAATGAAAGAGCGGCTGGGAATAGCCAGGGCGATCCTTTGCCGGCCGGAGCTTTTGATTTTGGATGAGCCGACGAACGGGCTTGATCCTGCGGGCATAAAGCATGTGCGGGGATTGCTCAAAAGCCTTAGCTCGGAATATGAAATGACCGTGATGATCTCCAGCCATATCCTGTCGGAGATCGAGAGCATTGCCGATACGGTGGGAATTCTCCACCAGGGAAAATTGGTGAAGGAAATCGGAATGAAAATGTTGGAGGAGATGAATACGGCCTGTATCGAAATAAGCGTGACGGATACGAAAGGCGCGGCATATGTTTTGAGCGATCGATGCGGGATGCACAATTTTAAAATTATTGACGGCGGGAATATCAGAATTTATGACCCGGAGGCGACGGTGCAGGAGACGGCAAAAACATTGGCGGCGCACAGGATAGAAGTGACAGCGATTGGAAAGAAATCGGAGACATTGGAAGACTACTTTTTGAAAATAACAGGGGAGGCGGATGGATCATGTGGAAATTGATGAAATTGGAGTGGAAGAAAAACAATATGAAAAAATATGTCGGAAAAGCGGCGGTGGTAACGGTTATTATTTTTTTAATGATTTTTGCCACATCGGGCGAGCTAAATGAAGTGGAGACGGTGGAGATATACGGAAAGAGCATGATCGGGGCCGGCGTGGATATGTTCGCGAATATGGCGTTTATGCTTTGTACTGCCGCTATGCTGTCATCCCTGATTATCAGCGCTTATCAGAATAAAACGATGAATCTGATGTTTTCCTATCCGATCAGGAGACAAAAAATATTGCTTTCCCAAATGCTTGTAGTATGGCTCTTCAATTTTTGTGCTTTGGTCTTATGCAAGCTTCTGGTTTATGGAGGACTTGTGCTTGTAAGTCCTCTGGCTCATATAGCGGCGGGGGCTGTTCTGCCGGGAGGGACATGGACGGATATGTCTTTTTATATAAATATGCTGGTCAATTCCGCGATTATGGTCAGCGTCAGCTATACGGCTTTATTGGTCGGTATGCGGATGAAGTCCTCGAAAGCGGCGATAGTGGCGGCATGCATCGTTATGCTGCTGACGCAGGGAAATATCGGTTCTTTTACGCTGATCTATAATATTCCTTTTTATACAGGTTTGGTAGTGCTGTCGGCAATATCCGTATTTTCATGCGTGCATGGGGTGGAAACGAGGGATGTTGTATAAGGGACGGCGGAAGAGCAATCATCGTTTCTTCCCAATCGTAAAAAACAGTCCTGACTTTTTTAAGGCGGGCCGGAGGGCCATGTAAATTGCGGTGGATGCGACGGTGGAAGTCACGGCGTTAATGGAGGTGGAAGCGATATTCCATGCCAGGGTAAGTTCTGCCGCCGGTTTGCCGAGGATGGCCCGTTTATAGAAATATCCGATGAGCGGATCGAAAATTACATTAAACAGCAGTCCTCCGACAGCGGCGGCAATCGTCCATTTCCACACTTTCCGGCTGTCCGTTTCGGTAGTGATATGTCCTAAGTTGTGGGCGATCAGGCCGGTGATCAGGCCGATGCACAGTTTTAACAGAAAGGTTTTTGGGGCATAGACGATATAGACCGGATCGAGAAGGTCGCCGATCGTCATGCCGATGGCCCCGCCCAAACCGCCGTATGCCCCTCCGAGGAGCAAGGCGCCCAGCACGCAGACGGCATTTCCGAGATGGATGGAAGTGGCGTCTCCACCGGGAAGGGTGATCTTGATCTGAAGGAAAGTAAACACTACATAGGAAAGGGCGGCCATGACTCCGGTAAAAATAACTTTTTGTATGTTTTCATTTTTCATAAAAATTTCTCCTCGATGGTTTGCATAGATAATTTATTTTTCTAATGCAGTTTATTATACCTCAAATTGGCATAGATAAAAGAACCATTTTAGATTTTTTAAACCATGCCAGTTTGCGGGGAGGAGAAAGAATACATTATGACCGGTCAGAGGTCAGGGACGGAACGAGTTCGGCCAGAGCTTTTGCCAGTAAATCGTGGCTTTCTTCGGTAAGGTGCATATAATCGTTGGGATGCATGCATATACCGGGAACCGTACCCGCGTCAAAAAAGTGACAGCCGGTCAGCCTGGCGGTTCTTTCATAATAGAAGGCCAGTTCTTTTGATTTTTCTACGCATCCTTTTCCCATTTCGTTAAATACAAAGGTCGATGCATAGCCGTCCTCGATTGGGGCGGGAGCGACCAGAAGTATATTGGGACGGCCGCCGGCCCATGCATCGGTGACGGACTGGGCTTTTCTGGCCAGCCGTTCCAGCCCTTTTGCAATGTTTTCCGCATTGCATCCAAACCTTTCTTTTGTGTCATTGGTTCCAAGCATAATGATCAATAAGTCCACGGGTTCGTGGCTCATCAGGCAGCCGAAGATGGCGGACAGACCGCACAGCCCTTCAAACAAAGGATCTTCGAAAACTGTGGTGCGGCCGCTTAAGCCCTCTTCGCGGACGATATAGCCGTCTCCAAGGTATTTTTCCAGAAGGCAGGGATATCTTTTCGTATCGTCAAACCTGCCGCCTGTTTCAGAGCAATAGCCATGGGTGTTGGAGTCTCCGAAACATAGAATCGTTTTTTTCATGAATAGACAATCCTTTCATTTTTTTTCATTTCCGATTGGGTTCTGGATTTATTATAAGGCATTTGTGCGGCGAATGGAACATGCTTTTATGGAACTTCAAGATTTCCGCAGCTTCGAAAACGGAATCGATATAAAAATTATCTTGACAAATCTCAGTTTCCTGGCTTATATTAACCATAGATACTGATATGAGAAAAGGTAATGAAAAAGAGGAGTACGTACAGCCCCTTAAAAGAGAGAATGGTTCACCGGCTGAAAGACCGTTTAAAGAAAGGCGTGCGGAAGGTAGCTTTGGAGCCGGGAGACTGAAACGGAATGCAGAAAAGTAAGTTTCCACGATTGATCCCCGTTACAGGATCAGGTCTGACAGGACCGGTGAGTAAAAATGAAGGTGGTACCGCGTGATTTGAACGCCCTTTGCTGACAGATGTCGGCGGAGGGCGATTTTTTTATGCGCAGCCCCATGCAAAGGAAAAATGCCGCCAAAGCGGCGCATGGGGCGCGCGGCGAGCAGGGAGAAAATCCTCCTGCTCGATGGTACAGCCCCATGCAAAGGAAAAATGCCGCCAAAGCGGCGCATGGGGCGCGCGGCGAGCAGGGAGAAAATCCGCCTGCTCGATGGTATAGCCCCATGCAGAAGGAAAATGCCGCCAAAGCGGCGCGGAAAAGAGGTAATTATGGCAGAAGAATTGGCAAAAACTTATGATCCGAAAGGGATCGAGGACAGATTGTATGAAAAGTGGATGGAAAAGAAATACTTCCATGCCGAAGTGGACAGGAGCAGGAAGCCGTTTACGATTGTGATTCCGCCCCCGAATATTACCGGGCAGCTCCATATGGGGCATGCCCTGGACAACACGATGCAGGATATTCTGATCCGGTTTAAGAGGATGCAGGGATATAACGCCCTCTGGCAGCCGGGGACGGATCATGCTTCCATCGCCACGGAAGTTAAGATCATTGAGAAATTAAAAGAAGAAGGCATCGACAAGGAAGACTTAGGCAGGGAAGGTTTTCTGGAAAGAGCCTGGGAATGGAAGAAAGAATACGGCGGAAGGATCATCGGCCAGCTGAAGAAGCTTGGCTCATCCTGTGATTGGGACAGAGAGCGTTTTACCATGGACGAAGGCTGCAACAGGGCGGTGACGGAAGTATTCTGCAAAATGCATGAAAAGGGATGGATTTATAAAGGAAGCAGGATCATTAACTGGTGTCCGGTATGCAATACTTCGATTTCCGATGCAGAAGTGGAATACGAAGAACAGGCGGGGCATTTCTGGCATATTAAATATCCGCTTTCCGATGGGAATGGGCGGACAGATAATAAGGAATTCCTGGAATTCGCCACCACCAGGCCGGAAACAATGCTGGGGGATACGGCGGTAGCAGTGAATCCAGAGGACGAAAGATACAAACACCTGATAGGAAGAAAGGTGCTGCTCCCCTTTGTAAACAGGGAGATTCCTATCGTGGCGGATCCTTATGTGGATATGGAATTCGGAACCGGCGTGGTAAAAATCACACCGGCCCACGACCCTAACGATTTTGAAGTGGGCAAGCGGCACGGACTTCCGGAGATCAATATTATGAACGACGATGCCACCATTAACGAAAACGGCGGGAAATTCCAGGGAATGGACCGTTATGAAGCGAGGGAGGCCATCGTGAAAGAGCTGGAGGAAATGGGGCTGCTCGTAAAAGTAGAAGACTATTCCCATAATGTAGGAACCCATGACCGCTGCAAAACGACGATCGAACCTCTGATCAAAAAACAGTGGTTCGTGAAAATGGAAGAACTGATCCGGCCGGCCGTAAAGGCAGTAAAAGAAGGAGAGATCAAGCTCGTGCCGGAGCGCATGGAAAAAACCTATTTTAACTGGACGGACAATATCCGCGACTGGTGTATCAGCCGACAGCTCTGGTGGGGGCACAGGATTCCGGCGTATTACTGCGACAAATGCGGGGAAACCGTGGTTTCCGCCGGGATGCCGGACACATGCCCGAAATGCGGCGGCGATAAGTTTACGCAGGATCCTGATACGCTGGACACATGGTTTTCCTCCGCTCTGTGGCCTTTTTCCACCTTGGGATGGCCGGAAAAGACGGAAGAGCTTGACTATTTTTATCCGACAGATGTGCTGGTGACAGGATATGATATTATTTTCTTCTGGGTTATCCGTATGATTTTCTCAGGCTACGAGCAGATGGGGGAAAAACCGTTTCATACCGTGCTGTTCCACGGGCTGATCCGCGATTCCCAGGGAAGGAAGATGAGCAAATCCCTGGGGAACGGCATCGATCCTTTGGAAATTATTGACAAATATGGGGCGGACGCCCTGCGGCTGACGCTGATCACGGGCAACGCGCCGGGCAACGATATGCGTTTTTATTATGAAAAAGTGGAAGCCAGCCGGAACTTTGCCAATAAGGTGTGGAACGCTTCCCGTTTCATTATGATGAATATGGAAGGAAAGGATACGGGAGCCGTTGCGCCGGATATGTTGGAACCAGCGGACAGATGGATCATATCCAGACTGAACCGTCTGGTAAAAGAAGCCACCGATAATATGGAACATTATGAACTGGGTATTGCGGTACAGAAAGTATACGATTTTATCTGGGATGAGTTCTGCGACTGGTATATCGAAATGGTGAAACCAAGGCTTTACAATTCCGACGACAAGGAGAGCCAGAATGCGGCGCTCTGGACATTGAAGACCGTGTTGAGCGGGGCTTTGAAGCTGCTGCATCCGTATATGCCTTTTATAACGGAGGAGATTTTCTGCTCCCTGCAGCCGGAGGAAGAGTCCATTATGATCTCCCCGTGGCCGGAATATAAAGAGGAGTGGAACTTCGGGAAAGAAGAAAAAGATATTGAGACGATCAAGGAAGCGGTGCGGGGAATCCGTAACGTAAGGACGCAGATGAATGTGCCTCACAGCAGGAAGGCAAAAGTATATGTAGTAAGTGAAAATGAAACGGTTTGCAGAGCCTTTGAAGAGGGCAGACTCTTTTTTGCCTCCCTGGCATATGCCTCCTCCGTGGCTGTCCAAAGGGATAAACAGGGCATCGAAAGCGATGCGGTGTCGGTAGTGATCCCGGGGGCAACGCTTTATATTCCGTTTGCGGAATTGGTGGATATCGGGCAGGAGATTGTGCGGCTGGAAAAAGAAGAGAAGCGCCTACAGGGAGAGCTGGCGCGGGTCAACGGAATGCTGAATAACGAGAGATTTATTTCCAAAGCGCCGGAGGCAAAGATCGCGGAAGAAAGAGAAAAGATGGAAAAATATACGCAGATGATGGAACAGGTAAAACTTCGTTTGAAACAACTGAAAGGATAAAGGGGATGCCGGCAGATTCTTACAGGGAAGCGGAACGGTATATTCTGGACTTGCCGAAGTTTACGAAAAAAAACAATGTGGAGGATACCGGGACTTTTTTAAAAGTCCTCGGTTCCCCCGAAGAGGAAATGAAAATTATCCATGTAGCGGGCACAAACGGGAAAGGTTCTGTTTGTGCCTACTTGTGTTCCATGCTGGCCGAAGGAGGCTATTCGGTGGGCATGTTCACATCCCCTCACTTGGTGGAAATGAGGGAGCGGTTTCGGACAGACAAAGGACTGGTTACGGAAGAGCAGTTTGTATGGGGATTTGATTATGTGATGGAACGGCTGGGGGAGATGCGGCGGTTGTCAGGGAAGCCGGACTATCATCCTACATTTTTCGAGTTGTTATTTTTGATGGGAATGGTGATCTTCCGAAAGGAAGGAGTGGAATATCTCATACTGGAAACGGGGATGGGAGGAAGGCTGGATGCTACCAATGCGGTGAAAAATCCCGTCCTTACGGCGATTACTTCCATCGGTTATGATCATATGGAATATCTCGGGGATACGATCGGGGAGATCGCCGGAGAGAAGGCGGGCATATTAAAACAGGGGGTTCCCGTCGTTTTCTGCGATAAAAGAAGGGAAGCTTCCCTGGTGATAGAAGAAAGGGCGGAAAAGCTTGGAAATAAGGCGGTTGGAATAAAAGAAGGGGATTTCCTTTATAATAAATTAACAAAGAAAAGCATTGATTTTTTCATGCATTCTCGGTATTATGGTTATATTAGGCTAAAACTGGAAACGGATGCTCTTTACCAGGCGGAAAATGCCGCTCTGGCCGTCCGGTGCATCGAAGAGCTGCCGGATGGCAGGAAGATGAAGAGGGAATGGATAGAAGAAGGGCTGCGCAGGACTTTTTGGGAAGGAAGAATGGAGGAGATTCTTCCGGGCGTATATGTGGATGGAGCGCATAACGAAGACGGGATACGCGCGTTTATCCGGTCGGTGGAGGCTGACGGCTGCAAAGGCAGGAGGTATTTGCTGTTTTCTGCAGTGGAAGATAAAAATTACGGGGAAATGATAAAGATACTGAGTTCCGGCGGACTCTTTGAAGAGGCCGTGACGGCGGGGATTCATGATATAAGGGGAGCGGGCGCGAAAACGCTGGGACAGCATTTCCATGGGATGAAGTGCAGCGCGGCGGAGAATACGGAGCAGGCGTTAGGCCGTCTGCTGGCAGGAAAACAAGAAGAGGATTTCATATATATTGTCGGTTCGCTTTATTTGGCAGGTGAGGTGAAGGCATTGTTTAGGAGGAAATCGGATGATCAATTTTGAAGAAGAATTAAAGAAGTTCCATCCCAGCCTGGAGGTAGAGGATGCGGAAGAGTCGATCTACAATCAGGATTTGACGGATATGGCGGATATATTGGTAAGCATGATCAAGGATATGGGGAATACGGCATTTTCCGAGCGGCCCGTAAGGCAGGATGAGATAGCGGCCCGCGAAGAAAACGGTTCTTTTGAAGAATAGGGGTGGCGGAATGTTATGTTATAATTGCGGCCGTAGTTTATCGGAACATGATTTCTGCACTTCTTGCGGGGCGGATGTAAGCATTTATAAAAAAATCATGCATCTTTCCAACCGTTTTTACAATGACGGACTGGAAAAGGCACAGGTCAGGGATTTGACCGGCGCGATAAACAGTCTGCGGCAGAGTTTGAAATTAAATAAAAACAATATAAAGGCAAGGAATCTTTTAGGGCTGGTTTATTTCGAAATGGGGGAAGTGGTGGCGGCATTGAGCGAATGGGTCATCAGCAAGAATATCCGTCCAAAGAAAAATATAGCGGACATGTATATCAATATGATACAGACCAATCAGTCCAGGCTGGATTCCATTAACCAGACGATCAAGAAATACAATCAGGCATTGACATACTGCCGCCAGGACAGCCAGGACTTGGCGGTGATACAGCTGAAAAAGGTGCTGTCGCTGAACCCGAAGTTTGTCAGGGCACACCAGCTTCTGGCGCTGCTTTATATCGAGGCCGGCGAGTGGGAGAAGGCGCGGAAGGAACTTTATAAGTGCGGCAGGATAGATTCGAATAATACGACCACAAGGCGCTATTTAAAAGAAGTGGAGCGGATGCTGGCACCGGAAGAAGGATCGGCAAAGGGAGCCGGAAAGAAACGGGGTGTTGCGACGGATGCTATCAAATACCAGAGCGGCAACGAGACAATCATCCAGCCGGTGAACGGGAAGGAAAGAAAAGGAATCTCCGTTCTTGTCAATATGGCGATTGGTATCGTAATAGGGCTGGCAGCGGCCTGGTTTCTCATCCTTCCGGCAAGAATCCAGATGGCGCAGGTAGCTATGGATGAAGAATTGCGGACGATCGGAGACCAGTCGGATGCCAAAACGGCTACCATTGACGAGATGGAACAGCAGTTGAAACGGCTGAAGGAAGAGAATGCAAAGCTGGAAACGCAGTTGGAGGATTATGTCGGGACGGACGGCACGATACAGGCTTCCGACCAACTGATTGCGGCGGCTAACGAATATCTGGCCAGCGAAGGGGATGCGTTCAAGGTATCGGAATATCTGGACGGAGTAAATATAGAAGAACTTGCGGATACGGCGTCGGAAGCGTTTATTGCGCTATACGATACGTTGACCGCCATGATCGGGCCGGAACTGGCCCAGACCGCTTATGACGAAGGCTACCGGTCT
This sequence comes from Lachnospiraceae bacterium 28-4, assembly GCA_000403275.2. Classification (GTDB taxonomy): domain Bacteria; phylum Bacillota; class Clostridia; order Lachnospirales; family Lachnospiraceae; genus Kineothrix. Next base: position 433,523 of record KE159599.1, on the reverse strand, counting down.
TATAAGGAAGGGGAGTTCGCGGAAGCCCTGCCGAATCTGGCAAAGGCATATCAGTATGACGAGACGAACGGGGACGCGCTTTTTTACCTGGCCAACTGCTATAAAGAGACAGGGAATCTGGAAAGAGCGAAGGAAGCCTATGCGCAGGTGATCGAATTGTTCCCCGGAACGCTCAAGGCAAGCAATTCCCAGACATATCTGGCAGAATTGAACGATGGGAACTGACATCAGGAAAATATAAGAAAATGGACACAAAAGAGAACATAATTTTATGTTCTCTTTTTGACCTTAGAGGAAAGGAGAATTGCATGATGGAAAATTTCAAGGTGATCGATAATTACCTGATGGTCAGAATGCCGGAAGAGATCGATCATCATAAGTCATCATACATAAGCGAAAATGCGGACAGGTTTATCGTTCAGGAGAAGGTAGACCATGTGGTCTTCGATTTTGAAAATACGAAGTTTATGGACAGCTCAGGAATCGGGATTATTCTTGGAAGGTATAAGAAGATTGCCTGTTTTGGGGGAAAAGTATTCGCCATCAATGCGGATAACCGAATCCGGCATCTCTTAATGATATCGGGATTACATAAAATTGTGGAAATTATGGAATAAACATGGAGGACTGGAATGAAAAACGAAATGAAGATGGAGTTCGACGCTATATCGGCAAACGAAGCATTTGCCAGGGTAGCGGTGGCGGCTTTTGTGTCCGAGCTGGATCCTACGCTGGAGGAAGTTTCGGATATTAAGACGGCGGTATCGGAAGCGGTGACAAATGCGATCATCCACGGATATGACGGAATAGAAGGGGGAAAAGTAAATATACGATGCCTTATTGAACAGGATGTGCTGCATGTGGAAGTGATGGACAAGGGAAACGGCATAGAGGACATTGAAAAGGCGATGGAACCGCTCTTTACGACCAAACCGGAGCTGAACCGCTCGGGGATGGGTTTTCCTTTTATGGAAGCATTTATGGATGATTTGGAAGTGTTGTCCGTAGTGGGGGAAGGAACGACGATCATTATGAAGAAAAAAATAGGATGCATTCCATGGATAGAGGATGAGGAATAGATTATGGAGGAAGTTGCGGTACTGATTGCACGTTCACAGGCGGGGGATAAAGCGGCGAGGGAAGCGCTGATAGAGAAAAACCTTGGTCTGGTGCATCATATCGTCAGGCGTTTTCTGGGAAGAGGATATGATGCGGAGGATTTGTTCCAGATCGGGGCGATAGGGCTGATGAAGGCGATCGATAAGTTCGATCTGGCATACGATGTAAAATTCTCCACCTATGCAGTACCAATGATAAGCGGTGAAATCAAGCGTTTTTTACGGGATGACGGAATCGTAAAAGTGAGCAGGACATTAAAGGAAAACGGATGGAAAATCAGGCAGGCGGCGGAGCAGATTTACCATGAGCGGGGAAGGGATGCCACGCTGGAAGAGATTGCGGAGGCGACGGGAATAGCCAGGGAGGATATCGTCATGGCCATGGAAGCCAATGTGGAAGTGGAATCCATTTATAAATCCGTTTACCAGTCCGACGGCAATGAAATTTATCTGGTGGACAAGCTGCCGGAAAAAAAGGACGATAATGAAAAACTGTTAAACCATATGCTGCTGGAACAACTGATCGGAGAGCTGGGGGAGGAGGAACGGATGCTCATACGGCTGCGGTATTTCCAGGACAAGACCCAGGTGGAGGTGGCGAAAAACCTTGGCATCAGCCAGGTACAGGTGAGCAGGATGGAAAAGAAGATACTGATACGGATGCGCGAGAAGCTTCAGAACTGATATGTCTGGGAAAACGGGGGCGCATGTGATAGAATGGGATGGTAAAAAACGAAGGAAACGAGGTAAGGATGATGAAAGCTTTTGATTATGTAGTAGAAAGTATCGAAGGGGATTACGCAAATTTAAGACAGCTGGGAGCCGAAAGCGATGAGCTTAAGCTGGTGGCCAGAGCCCTTCTGCCGGATGCGATTATGGAAGGGACGAAGCTGCATTATGAGTATATGGAGTATAGTATCGTAGAGTAGGAGAGGGGGAAGAAGGCCTTATTTTATCGAACTTTGTGGTACGCTGAGACGGATAAATCTCTATGCGGCAGCGGATGCCTATTATAATTATGAGGCATGAGAAAATGAGCTTGTCTGAATGAATTTGGACAAGCTCATTTCCTATAGGAAATTAAAATTAAGGAATTTAAGCAGTTGGTCGAATCTGATAAGATTCCGTCTATGTTAAAAAATGAAATGGGCGATTTAGGGATATTGCGTATAAATGGAGGATTTTTTGCCATAATAAGCATATGGATAGTTGACAGGCTTGGAAGACTGGCAAGTATGGATTTAGTATGCGAGGATGTGCGGAAGGAGCGTACGGAGGGAATGGCAGGGGAAATTGTTTATATAAAGGCGGAACGGAATGTAGAGGTTATGGAGGATGATGTGCTGTTTAAAGATATGGCTAAGGTGTATTGCGCGGACAGCCATGTGGCGGCGAAGGTGAAATCGTTGAAGGTGCATCGTTTTTCGAATGAGGAACAGAAAAGGCAGGTATTCAGTATCCTGAAGCTGATTGAGATGATCCAGCAGGCATGTCCCGGCGTGACGGTGGAAAATCTGGGGGAAACGGATATTCTTGTGGAGCGGGTGAATGTGGAAAAGCATAAGGGGTTTGGCCAGACTTTGAAAATTATTTTTGTGGCTTGCATCAGTTTTTTTGGAACGGCTTTTACGATTATGGCTTTTCATAACGATGTGGGGATTAACCAGGTATTTGAAAAGGTGTATGAATTGGTTATGGGGGAGGCGTCAAGCGGTTATACGATACTGGAGTTTACGTATTCGATCGGGCTTGCTGCCGGGATCATCGTGTTTTTTAACCATATAGGAGGGCGGAGGATTACGAAGGATCCGACTCCTATAGAGGTAGAAATGCGTGTTTATGAAAAGGATGTAAACGATGCGCTGATTGAGACTGCGGACAGGGAAGGGAAGGTAATCGATGTTTCTTAAGCAGATATTTTTGGGGATCGTGGGCGTGAGCTTTGGGATGTTTGCGGCGGGAGGCGTTTTTACGGTATTGATATCGGTAGGGCTGATTCCGCGTTTTGCGGGAAAAATGCATGTGAGCAGGAAGGTTTTTTTGTTTGAAGAAGCGGTGGTATGCGGGACGTTGTTCGGGGATTTTTTCAGCGTATTTGACAGGTATGGGCATATCGGGGATCTGGTCATAAAAAATCAGGTATTCGGAAAGGGGAATACGGAGGCAGTATGGCATGTCCTGGGACTGGCCGTGCTTATGGTGTTCGGCCTGTTTGTCGGGATTTTTGTCGGGTGCCTTGCTCTCGCTATCGCGGAAATGCTGGATACGATCCCTATTTTTTCCAGGAGGATAGGATTCCGGCATGGGCTTGGCATTGCCGTGCTGGCGATGGCTTTGGGGAAAGCGGCGGGCAGCCTTCTTTATTTCGCGCAGGCGGTATATCTGCATGGCGGGGGGTAGTGTGAAGAGCGATTCGCGTCGCGAACCGTTCTTCACACCAAAAAATGCCTGAAATGCGGCATTTTTCATCGGAGCTTCAGCTCTGGGGGATTGTGTGATTCCGCGAAGCGGAATCATGGTATTAGAATATAAAGGCATGAGGCCGGAAATGAGGTTAGATATGGACGAACAGGTGAAACAGGAATATCAGGAGTATGTCAAAGAGGTCACACCGACGCATAACTTATGGCTTCAGATGGCGAAGGCTTTTTTTGTCGGCGGCGTGATATGCGTGGTCGGTCAGTTGATATTGAATTATTGCACAAATACAATGGGGATGGATAAGGAAACGGCGGGCAGCTGGTGTTCATTGTTGCTCATATTGGCCAGCATTGTGCTGACCGGCTTGAATATTTATCCTTCTATTGTAAAATTCGGAGGGGCGGGAGCCCTCGTGCCGATCACGGGCTTTGCCAATTCCGTAGCCGCGCCGGCCATCGAATTTAAGAAAGAAGGACAGGTATTCGGAATCGGGTGTAAGATTTTTACGATCGCCGGGCCGGTGATTTTGTACGGGATTTTTACCAGCTGGGTATTGGGGCTTGGGTATTGGATATTGAAAGTAACAGGGATTTTTTAAGAAGTATGGATGATAAAAAACGGATTGGATAAGCAGGGCGGTGAATGGGAAGTTTACCGGCCTGTTTTTATTGTACATTAAGTTTTTTTTGGTTATAATACTAATATAGTTGGAAGGAAGTGTGATTTGAATAGATTAGTAGCAAAAGGATTACAATTTATATTAGGGAGGGAAAGAAATGAGGGAGTTCTATGAATAAATATAAACCGCCATTTCATGTGACGGATAAAATGATTTTGTTGATTGCAGAAATCAGCGAGCAAGTCGGCCGCATGGCCGTTCAGCAGGAGAGAACGATTAATCCTCATTTGAGACGGGAGAACCGCATACGGACAATACATTCCTCCCTTGCGATAGAACATAATTCATTATCATTAGAACAAGTGACCGCGATTCTGGATGGTAAACGTGTTTTGGGCAATCCGAATGAAATTAAAGAGGTACAGAATGCTTATGAAGCCTATGAACTGATGTTGAGGCTGAATCCGTTATCGGTGGATGATTTGTTAAAAGCGCATAAGCTGATGATGAATGGGTTGGTTTTGGAGAATGGGAGATTTCGTTCCGGTGGTGTAGGTGTATTTGAAGGCGAGGCTTTGATTCATATGGCTCTTCCAGCCCAATTTGTGCCGGAACATATCCAAAATTTGCTTATCTGGTATGAACAATCGGAGCTGCATCCACTGATTAAAAGTGCGGTATTTCACTATGAATTTGAGTTTATCCACCCCTTTGTCGATGGTAACGGCCGTTTAGGGCGAATGTGGCATAGTCTCTTGTTGGGCAAATGGAGAGAATTATTTTTCTGGTTGCCGATGGAGGAACTGATTCAATCGAGACAGAAAGAATATTATGAAGCGCTTGGTACAGCAGATATGCAGGCGGATAGTGCCGGATTTGTGGAACTAATGTTGGAAATTATAAGAGATAGTTTGTTAGAAATAACAGTTGTTGGCAGTAGTAGCGATCAAGATAGCGATCAAGTAAACGACCAAGATGAAACTTGCGTGAAACGGCTTCTTGCCATACTTGGAGAAGATACATTATCGGCGGTGGAAATCATGGAACGCCTTGGACTTTCCCATAGGCCGACTTTCCGAAAGAATTATCTAAATCCGGCATTGGAGAAACTGCTTATTGAACGGACAATTCCGGATAAACCTAACAGTAAAAACCAAAGATACAGGAGGAGAAAATGATGAACATAGAACTGAGAATACCGACAGAAGCGGATAAAGAAGGACTGAAAGCTTTGTGCAATGCCGTTGACAGAAGATATCTTGCGGACAGGCTGCCATATCCTTATACGGATGAGGACGCGGACTGGTGGATCCGCATGGTCGCAGAGAACGAAGGGAAGTCCGGAAATTGGCGCGTGATATATGTGGACGGCAGACTGGTTGGAAACATTTCCATTGAAAAGAAATCCGATGTCTATCGAAAAGACGCAGAGATCGGCTACTGCCTTCTGACGGAATACTGGTCCCGCGGGATCGCGACGGAGGCCGTAAAACGAATATGCAGGACCGCCTTTGACGGATTGGACATTCTTCGAATCACGGGCCTGTATTATGAACCGAATACGGGTTCAAAACGCGTTTTGGAAAAGGCTGGTTTTGTATATGAGGGTACAATGAAAAATGCCGTGGTAAAGAACGGCGGGGTTTACAACCTGTGCATCATGGGACTCTTAAAGGAAAACTAAATATTTGTTCCGTTGGCCTGGGAGGAACCTAGATAGGATAAGTATTTCATCAAGTCCGCTTTGCCTGATTTGTTGAGCTTTCTCAGGCTGATCAGAACATCTTTCAGCTGGACTCCCTGAACAAAAGTAGCGTTCAGGTCATACGAACCGGCGCGCTCCGGCTCCATTCCGAGGATATAGTCGGTGCTTACGTTGTACAGTTTGGCCAGATTCACTACATGCCTGGAAGGGAGTTCCCGTTTATCCAGTTCATAATAGGAATATGCCTGTTGGGATATGCCGAGGTAGTCTGCGACCTGTCTTTGCTTGAGGTGGCTTTCTTCCCGTAGATTCTTGATCTTAACATGAACGTTTGTCAATGCAATTCCTCCTTACTTCTGTTCGTTGTGTCGTTCGATGTGGAAATAATAGCACAAGGATTTATAATTTGCACACAATAACAACGAAAAAATGTATATAAATATTTTGGCAAAATTAAAATATGTATACCGGGCCAAAAGGGAAAACGAAGGTGGGAAAATGACAATGGCCGAAATAGTTATAAAATAATATATTTCTTCTATTGAGATTCATGAAGTGGAATGGTAGAATAAAAAGAAACGATTACAAATGAAAAGGATTGGTCAAGGATGGTATCGTTTACCGGTTTGGAGTTTCTTTTCCGATTTTTTCCGGCGTTCCTCGCCGTTTATTATATAACGCAAAAAAAATACAGGAATACTACGCTGCTGCTTGGCAGCATTATATTTTATGCCGTGGGGGAGCCGTACTATGTGCTGCTTCTTCTTGTCATGGTATGGCTGAATTATTTTTTTGCAAAAAAAATATATTCCTGCAGGGATACCCGAAGGGGGAAAAAATGCCGGAAAGACAGACTTGTTACGGTTCTTGCTTTGGATATCGGGCTGCTGGTGCTTTTTAAGGCGCTGGGCGCTTTTGCAGGGAGCAGCATACTTCCCCTTGGATTGAGTTTTTATACTTTTAAAATGATATCCTTTCAGGCAGACGTATTCCGGGGAGAAATGAAAGAACTGCCAACTTTTAAAAGGACGGCAGTTTATTTTACGATGTTTCCCCAGATCGTATCCGGCCCGATTATGCGTTTTAACGAAGGAAGCTTTCTCATGGAAGAGAGGGAGTACTCCTGGGAAAAACTGGAGGAGGGGCTGCAATATTTTGTGGCGGGTCTGGGAACGAAAGTGCTGCTGGCGGACAGACTGGCAATTTTATGGAAAGATATTCATATGATAGGATATGAGAGTATATCTACCCCGCTGGCCTGGCTGGGAGCGGCGGCTTATTCCATGGAGCTGTATTTTGACTTTTGGGGGTATTCCCTTATGGCATCGGGCATTTGCGTGATGCTTGGCTTCCCGTTTGTTAAAAATTTTGAACATCCTTATGCTTCGAAAAGCGTCAGCGAGTTCTGGAGGCGGTGGCATATGACGCTTGGCAGTTTTTTCAGGGATTACGTTTATATCCCGCTGGGCGGAAGCCGGGGAGGTATGCCGGAGACGCTTAGAAATCTTCTGGCGGTATGGGTTTTAACGGGGCTCTGGCACGGAGGGAGCCTGAATTTTGTGCTTTGGGGCCTGGCATTATTTTTGCTGATCGCGGTGGAGAAGATCGGGCTTGGAAAATTATTTACCAGATTTCCCTTGATCGGAAGGTGCTACACGCTTTTCCTGATACCGGTGACATGGGTGTTTTTTGCGCTGACGGATCTGGGCCAGCTTGGCCTGTATCTGGAGCGGTTGTTTCCTTTTGCGGGAGGGGGGATCGCCGTCAACGCTAACGATATATGGAAGTATTTGGGAATGTATTGGCATTACTTGCTGGTGGGAGCGCTTTGGTGCATCCCGTCCGTTTCGCGTTTCCTGCAAAAACGCAGAAAGCATCCGCTGATGGTGTTGCTGACGGTGGCGGTTTTTTGGCTTTCTGTTTATTGCCTGGTGAGCATGGAAAACAATCCTTTTGCTTATTTAAAATTTTAAGATTATTTGAACCTGAGATAAAGCGAGCGCAGCTATGAGAATAATAAAATGGATAAAAAAATGCCCGGTTTTCCTGCTTTTGGTGATAAGCGGCCTTGCCCTTACGCTGACAGGGGCGGCCGGCAGATTTTCAATATATAAAGATTATGAATTCGACCCGATAAAGAGGCCGTTCCTCGCCCTTGTGATGGAAGGCGCGGGAAATGGGACGGCGCCCTGGGAGATCGCAGAGCATATAGGAATGGGGGCCGGTGAATTCCCGGGCCGGTTGTTCGCCGTATTCCAAACCGGGGACGAAGGGCAGAGCATCGATGATATAGAGGGGAAGAAGGCAGAGGAGGCTGTCTCCCTTTCGTCTGATTTGGAAGAGGAAACTTTGCCGGAAGACCCGGCCATGGACGAAAATTCCGATCCTGAAGAAAACGAAACGGAGGAAGAGACGGCTTCCCCAATACAAAGCGAGTTTCCTGATGAAGCCGGTGAAGATCTGCCCGGCGGTACGGAGGAGGGAAAAACTTATGAATTCGGGACAGTGACGGAAGATTATTTTGACGATGCGGCGTTTATCGGGGATTCCAGGACGGTAGGTTTGTTTGAATATGGAGGGCTGGAAGAGCGGGCCGATTTTTATGCAAAAATATCCCTGACAATATATAATGTATTTTCCGAATTGCTGGCGAAGGAAGAGGGAACGGGAAAAAAGATCACGGCGGAGGAGGCGTTGTCGCAGAAACAGTACGGCAAAGTCTATTTGATGCTGGGAATCAACGAATTGGGAACGGGAACGACGGAAACCTTTATGGAAGAATATAAGGCTGTGGTGGAACGGATTCGGGAACTGCAGCCGGATGCGGTGATTTTCGTAGAAGGGATTATGAAAGTGACAGCGAGCAAGGATGCGGAAGACCCGATTTTTAACAACAAAAATATTGAGGAAAAGAATGCGGCCATCGCGGAGCTGGCGGACAACCAAACTATTTTTTATATCGATGTAAACGAAGCGGTATGTGATGCGGAGGGAAACCTGAATGCGGAATATACGATAGACGAAGTGCATTTAAAGGCAAAATATTACGAGATATGGAAACAGTTTTTGCTGGAACACGGAATTGAGCGGTAAGGAAGCGGCAATACTATACATCATATGAGAAGAATTTTGAAAGCGACAGGAAGGAGCTGTGTATAGTATGAGCCAGGAAAAAAAGGAAACATGTATCTTAGGAAAGCAAAGCATAGAATTGAAAAATCCCGTTTATATCAGGGAGAGCGCCAGCGTGGTAGGAACGAAGGAAGGACAGGGGCCTCTGGCGGAGCTTTTTGATATGATCGGGCAGGACGATATGTTTGGCTGCGCTTCCTGGGAAGAGGCGGAAAGCAGTCTGCAAAAAGACGCCGTTTATCTGGCCCTGGGGAAAGCGGGGTTAAAAAAAGAGGATATCCGTTATTTGTTTGCAGGAGATTTGCTGGGGCAGTCCATCGCCAGCAGTTTCGGACTGGCGAGTTATGAGATTCCCCTTATTGGTCTGTATGGAGCCTGTTCGACCTGCGGCCTTTCGCTGAGTATGGGAGCGATGGCGGTGAACGGAGGTTATGCGGAACAGGTGGTTTGTGTAACGTCCAGCCATTTTGCCAGCGCGGAAAAGGAATTTCGCTTTCCTCTCGGATATGGGAATCAAAGGCCCTTGTCCGCATCGTGGACGGTGACGGGCAGCGGGGCTTTTGTATTAAGCAATACGGAAGGGGAGCGGTCCAGAGCAAGGATCACCGGGATAACGACGGGGAAAATTATGGATTACGGGCTGAAAGACTCGATGAATATGGGAGCGTGTATGGCTCCGGCGGCCTGTGATACGATTTATTGGAATTTAAAGGACTTTGGGAGAAGGCCTTCGGATTATGATAAGATTATTACCGGGGATTTGGGGAGCATAGGGCGTCAGGCGCTGATTGATCTTCTGAATGAAAAAGATGTGGATATCGCAGGACAGCATATGGACTGCGGGATTGAGATTTACGATGCAAAAGAACAGGATACCCATGCAGGAGGAAGCGGCTGCGGCTGCAGCGCTGTTACCCTGTCGGCCTATGTCTTAAAAAAGATAGAAGAGGGTACGTGGAAAAGAGTCCTCTTTGTGCCGACAGGGGCGCTGTTGAGCAAGACAAGCTTTAACGAAGGACAGACAGTACCGGGGATCGCCCACGGGTTAGTCATCGAAAGCTGCGGTTAGTTCCTGCTCATTCCGGCGTGGGGAATATTCGTATATTCCGCGATATCCCGGTTCAGCGTGACGAGATCGCTGACGTTCAGGTCATGTACGGAAGAATGGCCGGTAGTTCTGGCGAACATTTTTAATTCTTCCAGAGAGACGTTGAGGAAGTTAGCGACTCTTTGAGCCGCCGCATCCACTTTCAGCCGCGCCCGGAGTTCCGTTTTTTGCGTGGCGATTCCTACGGGGCAGTTTCCAGTTCCGCAGATTCTGTATTGCTGGCAGGCCGCCGCGATGAGTCCGGCGCTGGCGATGGCAACGGCATCCGCGCCCATAGCAAGAGCCTTCGCAAAGTCAGAAGATACCCGAAGTCCGCCCGTGATTACAAGGGAAATATCCGAATGGACGGAGTCCAAATATTTTCTTGCCCGATGCAATGCAAAAATGGTCGGAACGGAGGTGGATTCCCGGAGCAGGAGCGGGCTGGATCCGGTAGCGCCTCCCCGTCCGTCGATCGTAATAAAGTCGGGGTCGGCATATACGCAGTGTTCCAGATCGCGTTCGATCCGTCCGGCCGCTATTTTGATGCCGATGGGTCGTCCGCCGGAAAGCTGGCGGAGGGTATCCACCGTTTTTTTCAAATCTTCTTTCGAATTGATCTCTTCAAACCGGCTGGGGCTTTGAATGTCATCGCCCGGATTTTTTCCACGGAGAGCGGCGATTTCGGGAGTTACTTTTTCTCCCGGAAGATGTCCTCCCATGCCGGGTTTTGTCCCTTGACCGATCTTGATTTCGATAGCGTCCGAAGACTTCAGGTTTTCATCGGTCACGCTGTATTTATTTGGAATATATTCAAAAATATACTTATAGGCCGCCTGCTTTTCTTCGGGAAGGATGCCGCCTTCTCCGCTGCACATAGCGGTTTTGGCCAGGGCGCTGCCTTTGGCCAGGGCTACCTTGATTTCTCTGGAAAGCGCTCCGAAGGACATATGGGAAATATAGACGGGGCTTTCCAGCACCATAGGTTTTTGCGCATGCTTTCCGATGACGGTTCGTGTACTTACAGGATCCGAGTCAAGAAGAGGAGCCGGATTTAACTGAGCGCCAAGAAAGAGAACATCGTCCCAGCCCGGCATAGCCATTTTTGTTCCCATCGCTCCGTCGATGCTCTTTCCCGTTACCGCTATCTCGTGGATCTCTTCCATATAACGGCTGTTTTTATCATGCCGCATATACTGGGGATCATAAGCAAGCTCTCCCTGGGGGGAACTCTCTTCCTGTGGAGTCTCATCCCCAACCTTTTCAAATTTGGAAACCGGCTGTTTGCAAACCGGGCAGCAGTCCAGCTCCGATAATTTTTTTCCCTCTTTGTCTTCGTCAAAGACAGCGCCGCATACGGCGCATTTGTAAATTGCCATAAAAAATCCTCCATATGTATTAAAACCATTTTATCTGTATTAGAAACATTCTAAAATATTTCTTTCTGCTTTGTCAAGGATGGAGGGGGAGGGGAAATTAATTTTTTAAGCCGGAAATGGGAAGGGAGGAAACGGAGCTGGGGAACAGGCGGCGGACGGGGAGGAACGGCGGTTGCGTCCGGCTGATCCTCTTTTATCGGAATATTTAGAAAATCCATTTTTCGAAGCCGGCACGGAAAACCATATTCCACCCGCCCCCGCCGTTCTTCCCCGCCCTTTCTCCCCGTCCGCCGCCCGCTCCGCAATTCCATAGTCCGATCCAGCCCATCCGTCAGAAATCTATTGAAAAAAGTGGAAAGTGCTAGTAAAATAAAGTGCGGTAGGATATGCGGATGCGGCATGGAGGATGGTTATGAGGGAAATGGAGTTTAAGATGGAAAGACAGGGTCTTCTGAAGGAGGGGGATCGGGTGACGGTAACGGAGGGCGTTCTTCCAAGCAATTATTATTATACCATTGATCCGGCGCTGGCCATGTCCGGCAATTATCCTTTTCGGGAACGGATGCTGGCAAGGGAAGGAATTGTCAGAGAGATTTTGGAGAAGGAAAGAGGATTTTATGTCATAGCAGAGTTTGATGAATAACCGACAGGGTATGGATGAAGTTGACTGATCATACGAGAAAAGAGAAAAAGGGAGGAATACAACATGAAAAAAGTAATATCCACACAAAAGGCGCCGGCGGCGATCGGGCCATATTCCCAGGGGATTGTGGCAGGTCCGTTTTTATACGCTTCGGGTCAGATTCCCATCGATCCGGCGACGGGGGAGATCAAAGGGGAGGATATCCTGGAACAGACGGAACAAGTCATGAAGAACGTGGGGGCGATTCTGGAAGAAGCGGGCTATCGTTATGAAGATGTGGTAAAGACCACATGCTTTCTGGCGGATATGGGTGATTTTGCGACGTTTAACGGTGTGTATGAAAAATATTTCACGGGGAAACCGGCAAGAAGCTGCGTGGCAGTAAAACAGCTTCCTAAAAACGTACTCTGTGAAGTGGAAGTGATTGCATATCATGAATAATATTGTATTGATCGGTATGCCGGGAGCCGGGAAAAGCACGGTAGGAGTAGTGCTGGCAAAGTGCCTCGGTTATCGTTTTGTGGACTCGGATCTCGTGATTCAGGAAAAAGAGGGCAAGCTCCTGCATGAGATTATGGAAGAGCGGGGAACGGACGGATTTCTCGCGGTGGAAAATGAAATCAACGCCTCCCTGGAGGCGGAGCGGAGCGTAATCGCTACCGGGGGAAGCGTAATTTACGGAAAAGAAGCCATGGAGCATTTGGGAAGAATCGGAACCCTTGTGTATTTAAAGCTTTCCTGTCCGGCGGTGGAGGAACGCCTCGGGGATCTGAACGAAAGGGGTGTGGCGGTTCGGGAAGGGCAGACTTTGAGGGATTTGTATGAGGAAAGAATTCCCTATTATGAAAAGTATGCCCGGATTGTCATAGATTGCGAAAATAAGATGATAAAGGATATTGCCGCGGAAATTATTTCGGCAGCCGCCGCACGGGAACAGGAGGATAGGCACCAATGAAAAAAATGGCGATTGGCAGCAGTCTGCTGCTGTTTCTGGCCGCCTGTATATGGGGCGTTGCCTTTGTGGCCCAGAGCGTGGGCATGGAATATATGGGGCCTTTTACTTTTAACGGAACCCGGTTTCTGATCGGGGGTACGGTGCTTCTGCCCCTCGTCGCTATCAGAATAAAGAAGAAGAAAAATACGCCGGAAGAGATTCCGGCGGCGCTTACGTGGAAAGGCGGGATCTACTGCGGACTGGCCATCTGCTTTGCTTCTTTGAGCCAGCAGATCGGCATCATGTACACTACGGTAGGAAAAGCAGGATTTATTACAACGCTGTATATTATTATCGTACCCGTGTTAGGGCTGTTCCTGCACAGGAAAGTGGAGGGAAAGGTCTGGAAGGCAGCGCTGGTGGCAGCGGCTGGAATGTATCTGCTTTGCATAAACGAGAGTTTTTCTATTGGGAAGGGGGATGCTTTGGTCTGCCTCTGTGCCGTTATTTTTTCGATACATATTCTGGTGATCGATCATTTTTCACCGAAAACCGACGGAGTAGCCCTTTCCTGCATCCAGTTTTATACGGCGGGTCTTATCTGCATATTGGGGGCTTTTTTGTTGGAGGAACCGTCTTGGAACCAGATTTTCAGCGGGATTGTTCCGCTGCTGTATGCGGGCGTGATGTCCTGCGGGGTCGCGTATACGTTACAGATCATAGGGCAGAAAAACCTGGATCCGACGGTAGCCTCCCTGATCCTCAGCCTGGAATCCGCCGTTTCCGTACTGGCCGGGTGGTTCATACTGGGGCAGGCTTTGACGGTGAAGGAATTATTTGGATGCGCCCTTGTATTTGCGGCGGTGATCTGGGTGCAGATGCCGTCCCCGTCCGCACGTATAAGCCGTAAATATAAACCAAAGAATGAATAATTTATGAAAAAAAAAGAGATAATAGTGTCATGCGAAAGGAATGATAAAATGGGATCCGGGGATAGGATCTGGGGATAGGATCTGGGGATCCTGGAAAATATAGGAGGTTTGCATGGACTATTTGAATGCGTTTTGGGTAGGAGGGCTGATTTGTGCCCTTGTGCAGATATTGATGGAAAAGACGAAAATGATGCCGGGAAGAATTATGGTTCTTCTCGTCTGTCTCGGCGCGGTCATAAGCGCGTTTGGCATTTATGAGCCATTCCAGGAATATGCGGGCGCCGGCTCTTCCGTCCCGCTGCTTGGATTTGGAAATGTGCTGATGAAAGGGGTCAGGGAAGCGGTGGACCAGTCCGGCTTTATCGGGATATTCCAGGGTGGATTTAAGGCAGGAGCGGTCGGGACATGTGCCGCATTGGTATTCGGGTATCTGGCAAGTTTGATTTTTAACCCGAAGATGAAAAAATAAAAGGCGGAGGCTCAGATTTCTTCCCAGGAAATTCCGCGTTTATCCATAAACTTGCGGAACGCATCGTCCCAGAGCTGCTCCGGCGTTCTGTCCATGAGAAAGGTATTGGTGGAAAGGCCGGTCGCCAGTATGGCGTTTGTCCCGTCGAACCGTATGGTGAGGGCAAAGTATTTGACGAGGCTTCCGTTGTCTTGGAAACCGCCTTTTTCCAGGATCTGCTCCATATGGCGGGGAAGGAGGAGCAGTACAAATTGGAAGCTCAGCGGCGTGCGTTTTCCTTTGATCAGCTGGAAGCAGAGAGGACGGATCTCCTTCCATAAAGAAAAATCATAAGGGCAGAGAGACGGATCCTCCTGCTCTTCTTTTGTGTAAAAATTTTTTCGTATATGTCCGTCAATTTGGAATGCATTGGCGGTAACGATAGTCCCCTCTTCCAGCAGGAAGCCGTCGAAGTCGTCGGAAAGGAGCAGTTTATTCATGAAATCTTTGAGATTGGATATTTGATAGGTTTTCATAGGTTCCTCTTTTATCTGTCTTTTTGGTTTTTGTTGTTCCGGTTTGGGATGGCAGCCTCTTTTTACTTCTCCCTATTAGAGTATATGAAAAGCATAAAGATAGCAAGGGTTTTCAAAGACGGGAAAGTAAAAATTGATTTCCGTGGAAAAACAGAAAACCCTCTTTACAATAAACAGTTAATTGTGTTATCATAAGTAGTAATTAAAACCACATAGAACGGTAATAAATATGATTGGTTTACACATACTGAAAAAGTATACTATTTAGGGAAAGGCACGGTTGCGGAAATGAGTTATAAGATCATATTGGACAGTTGTGGGGAACTGCCTCCCAAGTATAAGGCAGACGAAAGATTTGAGATCGTTTCATTGGGCATAGAAGTGGGAGATTATCAGATCATGGATGACGAGAATTTTAACCAGAAGGAATTTCTCGCAAAGGTGGCGGCATGCCCGAAATGCCCGAAATCTTCCTGCCCTTCCCCGGAGAGCTATATGGAAGCATGCCATTGCGATGCGGATCATGTGTATATCGTAACCCTGTCTTCTAAGTTGAGCGGCAGTTACAACAGCGCCGTATTGGGAAAAAATCTGTATCATGAAAAATACGGGGATAAGGATATCCATGTATGTGATTCCCAGTCCGCCAGCTGCGGGGAGACTCAGATCGCGTTCCGGGCGATGGAGATGGAAGAAGAAGGGCGTTCTTTTGAGGAAATTGTCAAAGAACTGGAGAAATTCAGAGACGGCCTTAAGACTTTTTTTGTATTGGATAATCTGGAGACGCTCAGGAAGAATGGGAGATTGTCCGGCGTGAAAGCGCTGGTAGCCACGACGTTGAGCGTGAAACCGCTGATGGAAGGCCAGAAGGGCGAGATTGTACAAAGAGGCCAGGCTATCGGCATCAAGAAGGGGCTGGCCAAATTGGTGGATACACTGGTAAAAGAAGCGGTGGATACGGAAGGGAAAAAATTGATGATTACCCATTGCAACTGCCCGGAAAGGGCGGAACTGGTAAGAGACGCGATATTGAAGGACATCCGCGTAAAGGATGTGCTGATTATGGATACCGCGGGGATCAGCAGCATGTATGCGAATGACGGCGGGGTGATCGTAACGCTGTAAAAAGCAACATCGTAACGCTGTAAAAACAACATCGTAACGCTGTAAAAAACAACACCGTCTGGTTATTATGAATCTATGGAAAAAGAATGGAGATGGAAAGTATCCCGTCAAGGAAGCGGACGGCGATCTTTCCATTCATTTTTTCTGTCAGTTCCCTGGCGATGGAGAGGCCGAGACCGGTGGATTGTCCGGCGGATTCTACGGTATAGTAGCGATTCAGTAATTGCATGGCCTGTAGTTCATTTAAGCCGGAAGCATGATTGGAAAAGAGGATTTCGCCCTCTTTTGATAAAGAAACAGTCAGGTCGCCATCGCTGTATTTCATGGCGTTGCTGATTAAATTGGCGAAGATACGGGAGAGGGCGCTCCTGTTCAGGGAACGGACAATCTTTTCTTCCGGCATGATGATCCGGGGGGAAATCTTACACCCTTTCAGGGCGGCGTAATAGGAAGAAATGGTTTCTTCCAATACGCCGTTTATATTGACCTCTTCCAAAGGAACTTCATCGATAGAAGATGCGGCCGCGAAATATCGGAAAAGCTCCTCGGTTAGTTGCTTTAAAATACCGGTTCGCTCCTCGACGATGGAAAGATAGCGGCGTATGTCCTCAGGATCATCGGTTTGCCGGAGCAGATCAAGATAGCCGCAGACGGCGGTCAGAGGAGTCCGCAAGTCATGGGAGATATTGGCAACGGCCTCCGTCAGTTCCATATTGCCCTGGCGGAACCGGAGCTGTTCGGCGCGGAGCCGGCGCAGCTGCTTGTTGATATCGGAAGCCAGCTGGCGCATATGTTTGTCGCGGCAGGATACGGAGATAAGCGTATTGGTATCTTCCGCAAGCTTTTCGGCAAACTGGGCGGTGATCTCCCGTGCCGCTTTTTTCATAAAATATATTTTCATGCCCATTGCCGATAGAACGGCAAAGAGGATGCCGATGCAAGCCCATAATAAATATGTCATAGCCAAATCTCCAATCAAAATTAGTTGATGTTTTCCCGGTAAAAGACATATATGCCGGTTCCTGTAACGACGGCGGCGATGAGAATGGAATAGAAAGACATTTTCCATAAATTGTCTGCCGACAGGGTGCATAGTTGCATTGCCTGATTTCCGGGAAGGAAATCATGGAGGAACTCGTAAACCTGGCGTTTAGTTCCGCTGACATACCAGGGGTTTGGCGTGGGGGGAGCACTTTCTGCTTCCGAAGTTTCCTCCGTTTCGAAGTAATATGCCTGGTCGTATTCCGGTTCTTCCAGCCTTGCGCGGATATAAGCCCCGAAAAATAAAAAGATAAATACGCCTAAAATGCAAACTGTCGCTGTTGCGGCTTTATTTTGGCACAGCATGGCGGCCGCTGTGCAGATAGAGGTAAAAGCGACGGCCAGTATGAAAATGGTGCCGATATGCCCGAGAACAATGGGAAAGGCAGCATCGGAAAAAAAGCCGAGCAGAGGGATACCTGTACACAGACTGGAAATAAGGTATGCGAGGCACATAAGAAAAATGGCTGCGATGGAAACGATCAGGAAAGAAAAATAGACCGCTGTCCGGGAATGCCCGGCAATCAGTTTGTTTCTCATGGTTCCGTCATTGTATTCCGTTCCGATAAACAGACTACAGAAAACGGAAGAAAGGATCGCCATAAAAAAAGCATAGAGGCAGAAACCTGATTCGAGGGAAATGGTATAACCGTATTTTTTCATAGTGATAAAGTTTGAGAGCGGCACTATAATTCCTATGGCAAACATGTAAAGGATGCCGATTCGGAAAGAGATATCTTTTTTTAACCGGGAAAAGTTAGCCGATAATAATTTATTCATGTGTTTTACCTCCTATCAGACTCATATAATAGCTTTCAAGGCTTTCTTCCCGCTCATGAATGGAAAGGACTTCACAGCCTTTTTCGGACAGCGGCAGAATTAATTTGGTAATAGTAATTTTAGAAAATATTTCGGCCTGGGTATCGGAAAGAATATGGTATTCCAGCCCCATTTGATCTGCCGCCAGAGCAAAGGCCCGGATGTCGGATACTTCCAGACAAAGGCATTTGCGGCAGGTGCGGTCCAGATCTGCGGCGCTGATTTCTTTGACAATATGTCCGTTGTCGATAAATCCGTAGTGGGTGGCCAGGCGGGACAGTTCATCCAGGATATGGCTGGAGATCAGAAAGGTGATCTGCCTTTCTTTGTTCAGTTTTAAAATCAATTCCCGTATTTCGACGATGCCTTGCGGATCAAGGCCGTTGGCCGGTTCGTCCAGAATAAGAAAGTCGGGATTTCCGCAGAGGGCGATGGCGATGCCAAGCCGCTGCCTCATGCCGAGAGAAAAATGCTTTGCTTTCTTTTTCCCTGTGTTGTCCAAACCTGCCAGTTTTAAGATTTCGCCGATGCCGTCAAAAGAGGGCAGACCTAAAATGCGGTATTGTTCCTTCAGGTTTTCTTCCGCTGTCATATGAAGATAGATGGACGGCGTTTCTACTACCGCTCCGATTCTCTTCCGGACTGTTTGGATCGATTCTTCCGTATTTTCCGTTCCATATAAGGCATAGCTGCCGGAAGTGGGAGTTTGTAAGCCGCAGATGAGCCGGATCAAGGTCGTTTTGCCGGAACCGTTTTTTCCGACAAAGCCATAGACCGCTCCTTTTGGGACGTGCATGGAAAGATTTTTTAATGCCTGGAAGCGCTTATAGCTTTTGCTGATGGCATTGACAGTTAATACATAGTCCATAATAAAAGCCTCCTTATCGTTGATACATGTATTGTATCCCCTTTTTGTTAAGAAAGCTGTTAAGGGAAAAGTAAAGAAATTGTAAAGATTTGCCGTCAATTCTCAGTTTCTTTCATCTTGAAGCCGATTCCCCAGACCGATTCGATATAATCCTGTCCGCCGGCATCCCGGAGTTTTTTCCTTAAATTGCTGACATGCACCCGCAGGGAGCTTTCCACGCAATCGGGAGTATCCTCGCTGATTTTTTCCAGGAGCAGGGATTTGGTAATGACTTGGGAGGGATGGGACATGAGCAGTTTTAAAATCGCAAATTCCGTTTTGGTAAGTTTGACAGGAAGTCCGCATACGGTAGCCTTATGGGTGTCGGCAGACAGCGAAACATCCGAGAATTCCAACAGGGAAATTTTTCCGGAAGGAGAAAAGTTCCGAAGCTGTACGGCGATTCTGGCAAGCAATTCCTTGGTATCGAAAGGTTTTGTAACATAGTCCGCCGCGCCTTTTAGCAACAGGGATACTTTATCCTCCGTTTCGTCTCTGGCGCTGACGACAATCACGGGTATTCCTTCTATTTCAGACAGAAGTTCCCGGCCGTCCAGGCCAGGGAGCATCAGGTCCAGAAGAATAAGGTCGGGCTTTTTGCGTTCTAAAACAAACAGAGCCTCCGTTCCTGAATAGGCGCGGAGAACCTGGTAGCCTTCTTTTATCAGTGCTTCTTCCAGCATGTTTCCTATATTTACGTCGTCGTCAATCACAAAAATGCTCTTGGCATTTCCCATGTTTTTCATATCGGCCCTCCGTGGATAGGGTTACATGATCTGAATCTGTACGGAATGAAGGATGGCATAAATAAGGGCTATTTGCAGAAAAAGAATAGCCGGCATGCCATAAACAAAGTACCAATGCCTTGTTTTATGGCGGAAAGCATACATGCCGGTGATGCTGCCGATGCTTCCGCCGATGATTGCAATGATAAATAAGGTGGATTCGGGAATCCGCCAGAGATGCTTCTTCGCCCGGTATTTATCAAGCCCCATAAGAAATAAGCCGATCAGGTTTACTGAGGTAAAATATGCGACTAGCAAAGTGATAACGTTCATATGGATAACCATTCCTTTTCGTTTGTTCTTTTTAGGGCGCTTATGATCTGCCGTGGCTTTTTATTTCTTCTGTGTTCCCTGGGCTTCCTGCATTTTCATGGCGCGGACTTTGCAGGAAAGGCCGAAAAGGTTGATAAAGCCTTCCGCGTCGTGATGGTCGTACAAGTCGCCGGTGGTAAAGGAGGCAATGCTTTCATTATATAAAGAGTACGGGGAAGTAGTTCCGGCTTTTATAATGTTGCCTTTATAAAGCTTGAATTTTACTTCGCCGGTTACATAGCGCTGTGTGGATTCGATAGATGCCTGTACCGCCTCCCGCAAAGGAGTGAACCATTTGCCTTCATAAACAATCTGTGCCAGTTTATTGCCCATATCTTCTTTGAGGGCATAAGTATCCCTGTCCAGAATGAGTTCTTCCAGCTGCTGGTGGGCTTCGTAAAGGATCGTTCCGCCGGGAGTTTCATATACGCCGCGGGATTTCATGCCGACCACGCGGTTTTCCACGATGTCCACGATGCCGATCCCGTGTTTTCCGCCCAGGGCGTTGAGTTCGCGAATGATATCGGCTGTTTTCATTTTATGGCCGTTGATGGAAACGGGTATTCCTTTTTCAAAGGCCATGGTAACGTATTCTCCCTCTTCAGGAGCTTTTTCCGGCGTCGTGCCGAGAACGAGGAGATGTTCATAATTCGGCTCGCTGGCCGGGTCTTCCAACTCCAGCCCTTCGTGGCTGATGTGCCAGAGGTTGCGGTCGCGGCTGTAAGAGGAATCCGCTGAAAAAGGCAGGTCGATGCCATGTGCCTTGCAATATTCGATTTCGGATTCGCGGGAGTCCATAGTCCATTTTTCATTTCTCCAGGCAGCGATAATTTTTAAGTCGGGAGCCAGGGCTTTGATGCCGAGTTCAAAACGGATCTGGTCGTTGCCTTTGCCTGTTGCGCCGTGGCAAATAGCGGAAGCGCCTTCTTTGCGTGCGATTTCCACCAGTTTTTTTGCGATGACCGGACGTGCCATGGAGGTGCCGAGAAGATATTTGTTTTCATACACCGCATGGGCCTGTAAACAGGGCATGATATACTCGTCACAGAATTCGTCGGTGACGTCTTCTATGTATAATTTTGCAGCGCCGCAGAATTTGGCCCTTTCTTCCAGACCATCCAGTTCCTCGCCTTGGCCGCAGTCTACGCATACGCAGATAACTTCATAATCGAAGTTTTCTTTTAACCAGGGAATAATGGCGGTGGTGTCCAGTCCGCCGGAATAAGCTAATACTACTTTTTCTTTCATGGATCTATGCCTCCCAATCTTTTTGTTTTTTTACTATAACAGGAAACTGCGCCATAAGGCGCGTGTATTCACAGGCCCGCAACGCGAACCTGCAAACAATATACAACATTATGAAAAGAAATGCAAGGGGGAGTCAAAAAAAATATTGCATATTATTCATACATATAGTATATTTATACAATGCAAAAAGGAATGGCAAAGGGATTGAGATTTTGCGGAAGAGAGTGTATGATTGGTATGCAGGTCATTGAAAAGGGATAGGTTGTGGGAATATTCTGACAAGATATTCCGTGAAAATCCAGTTGTACCGAACATTCCATCAAGCCCGGTAAAGCAGAAGCCAGTCGGGAACCTCCTGGCTTCTACGGTCTTGATTCCATGGTACAGAAGGATTTTCACAGAATATCTTGTCAGAATATTCGGCAAATTTATTGATTTGGCAATGGCCTGTGGAGACATATAAGATGTATGTGTGTAAAAATATATATAAAAGAAAAGGATAGAGGATGGTTGGGATGAAGACGAGAGTGTTTATTGATGGAAGTGAAGGGACTACGGGGTTGAGAATATATGAAAGGTTTGCGGGGCGGGAGGATATTGAATTGCTGCCGGTCGCTCCGGAGCTGAGGAAGGATATCGGGGAAAGGAAGAGGCTGATTAATTCGGCGGATGTGGTTTTTTTGTGTCTGCCGGATGGGGCGGCAAAGGAGTCGGCGGGACTCGTGGAAAATGAAAATGTCAGAATCATCGATACGTCTACGGCCCACAGGACTGCGGAAGGCTGGATCTATGGATTTCCGGAACTTTCTGTGGGACAGAGGGAAGCGATCGCCGGGGGGAGGCGGATCGCGGTGCCGGGCTGCCATGCGACCGGTTTTATTTCGCTGGTTTACCCGCTGGTTGCTTCTAAAGTATTGGCAGCGGATTATCCGTTTTCGGCATTTTCCCTTACCGGGTACAGCGGAGGGGGGAAGAAGATGATCGCTCAGTATGAGGCGGAGGGACGGGAACCGGAGCTGGATGCGCCAAGGGAGTATGCGCTTTCCCAGAATCATAAGCATTTGAAGGAAATGAAGGCAATAGCGGGATTGGCGAGGGAGCCGTTATTTTCGCCGATCGTAGCGGACTATTACAGCGGAATGGTGGTTTCCGTCCCGGTATATGGGGAATTCCTGCAAAGATATGCCGGTGCGGCAGGGCTGAGGGATTTTTTTGAAGAATATTATAAAGGGCAGAAATTTATTAAAGTGATGGCGGCTGGAGCGGAGGAAGAACTGGCCGGCGGCATGATGGCCGGCAATGGATGTTCGGGCTGGGACGGGCTTCGGATTTATGTGACGGGGAACGAGGAGCGGGCCGTGCTGACGGCTCAGTTTGACAATCTTGGGAAAGGGGCGTCGGGGGCGGCGGTGCAGTGCCTGAATCTGATGCTTGGATGCGAAGAGGGGAAAGGGCTGAATATATGATTCGGATGATGACGATCGAGGATTACGAAGGGGTGTATGCCCTTTGGATGAGCATTAAAGGATTTGCCATGCGGAGCATCGATGACTCGAAAGAGGGAGTGGAACGTTTCCTGGCGAGGAATCCGGAAACGAGCGTGGTGGCGCTGGAAGATGGAAAAGTCGTGGGGGCGATCCTTTGCGGGCACGACGGACGAAGGGGATGCATGTACCATGTATGCGTCCATGCGGATTACCGCATGAGAGGGATCGGAAAGGCGATGGTGGTGTTTGCCATGGAAGCGCTGAAGAGGGAAAAGATCAGCAAGGTTTCGCTGATCGCGTTTACCAAAAACGATGTGGGGAATGCATTTTGGAACCGGATCGGGTGGACAAAAAGGGAAGATTTGAATTATTATGATTTTGTGCTGAATAAAGAAAATATTGTGGCTTTTAACCAGTGAGAAGTGAAAGGAGCAAAAACAGCAATGAAAAAAATCGACGGCGGCGTGACCGCAGCGAAAGGATTTGAGGCAGCCGGAACGGCGGCGGGGATAAAATATAAGGACAGGAAGGACATGGCGGTTATTTACAGCCAGGTTCCGTGCAAGGCGGCAGGAGTTTTTACTTCCAATATAGTGAAAGCGGCCCCGGTGGTCTGGGACAAGAATGTAGTGGAACATTCCCCTTATGCTCAGGCGGTGGTCATCAACGCGGGGATCGCCAATGCATGTACGGGGGCGGCGGGATATGACTGCTGCAAAAAGACGGCGGAATGCGCGGCGGAAACGCTGGATATTCCTGCGGATGCCGTACTGGTGGCTTCCACCGGCGTGATCGGGATGCAGATTCCGGTGGAAAAGATAACGGCAGGAATCGAAGACCTTGCCCGGATCAAATCGGAGGGCAGAGAAGCGGCCGGGATGGCGGCGGAGGCCATTATGACGACGGACACGGCGTCCAAAGAGGCGGCTGTGCAGTTTGAAATAGATGGAAAAATAGTGACGCTTGGCGGTATGTGCAAAGGATCCGGCATGATCCATCCCAACATGTGTACAATGCTTGGGTTTGTAACGACGGATGCTGCTATTTCCAAAGAACTTCTCCAGGAAGCTTTGCGGGAAGATGTAAAAGACACTTTTAATATGGTTTCGGTGGACGGGGATACGTCTACGAACGATACGCTTCTCGTGCTGGCAAACGGTATGGCGGGCAATGAAGAGATTGTCAGCAAGGACGAACGGTATAACCGGTTTGTGGAAGCCCTCCATATAGTGAACGAAACGCTGGCAAAAAAGATGGCGGGGGACGGCGAAGGGGCGACGGCTCTTTTTGAAACCCGCGTGATCCATGCCAGAACGAAGGAAGAGGCAAGGGTTTTAAGCAAGTCCGTGATCTGTTCCAGCCTGACCAAAGCGGCTATTTTCGGGCATGATGCCAACTGGGGGAGGATTCTCTGCGCATTGGGTTATTCCGGCGTATCCTTTGACCCGGAAAATATCGAGCTGTTTTTTGAAGGGGAGGATAAGCGGATACAGATTTATAAAGATGGAACTGCAACGGATTACAGCGAGGAGGAGGCAACGAAGATCCTTGCCCTGCCGGAAGTGCGGGTAGTCGTGGATATGAAAATGGGGGACAGCGAAGCCCGTGCCTGGGGCTGTGACCTGACTTATGATTATGTGAAGATCAATGCGGATTACCGGAGTTAAATGAAAACATGCGCGGCCGCGCAGAAATGGAGGAAAAGATGGATAAGGATATGACGGAAGTGCTGAAGAAGGCGGAGGTGCTGATCGAGGCCCTGCCTTACATACAGCAGTTCAACCGTAAGATTATCGTGGTGAAATATGGCGGAAGCGCTATGAGCAACGAGGAATTACAGAAAAATGTGATCAAGGACGTGACTTTGTTAAAGCTGGTGGGATTTAAGCCGATTATCGTGCATGGGGGCGGAAAGGAAATCAGCCGGTGGGTCGGCAAAGTAGGGAAGGAGCCGCAGTTTGTCAACGGCCTTCGGGTGACGGATGAAGAGACGATGGAGATCGCGGAGATGGTTCTTTCGAAAGTAAATAAAAGCCTTGTGACGATGGTGCAGGAACTGGGTGTGAAAGCAGTGGGGATCAGCGGCAAGGACGGCGGCCTTCTGACGGTGGATAAAAAATATTCCGACGGCAGGGATATCGGTTTTGTAGGAGATATCAAAGAGGTAAATCCGAAGGTGCTTTACGATCTGCTGGAAAAGGATTTTCTTCCGATCGTTGCCCCGGTCGGGCTGGACGATCATTTTCATACTTATAATATTAATGCGGACGATGCGGCATGCGCGATTGCAAAGGCGGTCCATGCGGAAAAACTGGCGTTTCTTACCGATATTGAGGGGCTTTATAAGGATATTAACGATAAGAGTTCCTTTATTTCCAGGCTTGGGGCGTCCGAAGCGGAGAATTGGATCGAAGCGGGGTATATCGGGGGCGGCATGCTGCCGAAACTGGCGAACTGTACGGATGCAATCCGTCAGGGCGTAAGCCGGGTGCATATCCTGGACGGACGTATTCCCCACTGTCTGCTTTTGGAAATATTCACGAATCGGGGAATTGGAACCGCTATTTTAAGGGATGAGGATGTGACCGGGCAGAATCCGTAGGGTAAGGCAAACTTTTTTCCTTGTCCGATGACTGCATAAAAATGTGCAATGCACGAAAAATAGTAATGTGTATGGAAGCGCAAAGGCCTTTATGATAGAATATCATTACTAAAAATCGTGTAATGCACAATAATAGGAGGAAAGGCAGACAGAGATGATGAAAGAATATATAGAAGAAGCGGAAAAAGCCCTTCTTCATACATACAACAGATATCAGGTGGTATTGGACCGGGGGGACGGGGTGCATTTATATGATATCGAAGGGAAACGCTATCTGGACTTTGCTTCCGGCATTGCGGTTTTTGCCCTTGGATATCATAACCGGGCGTATGACGACGCGCTGAAAGCCCAGATCGACAAGCTGATCCATACTTCCAATTATTTTTATAACGTGCCGGCCATAGAAGCGGCGAAAAAACTGAAAAAGGCTTCCGGCATGGATCGGGTATTTTTTACGAACAGCGGGGCGGAAGCGGTGGAAGGAGCCATTAAGGCGGCGAGGAAATATGCTTATTTGAAGGACGGGGCTGCGGATCATGAAATCATCGCCATGGAACATTCCTTCCATGGAAGGACGATGGGCGCTTTGTCGGTAACGGGCAATCCGGGTTACAGGGAAGCCTTCGGGCCGATGATCGGGAATATCCGCTTTGCAAAAATGAACGATTTCGACAGTGTGAAAAATCTGGTTACGGAAAAAACCTGTGCGATATTGTTTGAAACGGTGCAGGGTGAAGGCGGCATTTATCCTGCCGACAGGGAATTCATGGAGCAGGTGAAGGCGTTGTGCGAAGAAAGGGATATCCTGCTGGTTCTGGATGAGATTCAGTGCGGAATGGGACGCACCGGGGCGATGTATGCATGGCAGAAGTATGGGGTCAGGCCGGATATTATGACAACGGCCAAGGCTCTTGGCTGCGGCGTGTCGGTAGGGGCTTTTCTTATGACGGAACATGTGGCAGAGCGTTCCCTCACCAGCGGCGACCACGGTACGACTTATGGCGGCAATCCGCTGGCAGCGGCAGCGGTGAATAAAGTGCTTGATTTATTTGAGGAGAACCATATAATAGAAAATGTGAATGCAGTAGCGCCTTATCTGGAGGAAAAACTGGATGCTTTGGCGGAAAAATACGATTTTATAGAAGGAAGGCGCGGAACCGGGCTGATGCAGGGTCTGGTATGCAAAGGGCCGGTAGGGGATACGATAAACAAAGCGATGGAAAACGGACTGATTTTGATCAGCGCCGGGGCAAATATTATCCGTCTTGTGCCGCCTCTCGTCATTACGAAAGAAAATGTGGATGAAATGACGGCTATACTGGAAACATGCCTTCCGGCTTAGGAACGGTAAGTTAGGAGAAAATTATGGGTCTGAAAAGAAGACTTTTTACGGCGGCGGCCGTTGTCTGTGCGGCAGCGGCAGTAGCGGCGATCGGGCTGTCGGGAAAAACGGTCAGCCAGGAGCAGGAGGAAACGATTTTTAGCAAAAGTAAAGATACGATTTATTTTTGGTATACGGACGAGGCGCTGACCGATTATCTGGGCAGCGCTGCGGTAGCTTATGGGGAAAACCATGATGTGAGGGTGATTCCGGTGCTGACTTCCGGGCTGGAATATTTGGAAGAGATCAATAAGGCGTCTATTCAGTCGGAAAACCCGCCGGATCTGTACATTATCAGCAATGATTCCCTGGAAAAAGCTTTTCTGGCAGGGCTGGCATCCCCTTTGGAGGAAGAGGGCTGGAGTGAAATCAAGGAAGAATATCCCGATGCGGCCAGACTGGCCGTCACTTATAAAAATAAGACTGTCGGATATCCGTTTTATTTTGAGACAAGTTCTTTGCTTTATAACAGAACCTACCTGGAAGATTTTGCAAGGAGCCTGATTGAAGCGGAAAGGGATGCGGCAGAAGGGGAAGCGGCGATGGCCGAACTGGAAGAGAACGGGCCTTTGGAAGAAGGGGAATCCGGGGAAGGCGACGCGCCGGAAGACGGAGATATGCCGGATATCGATGCGGAGCCGGAGACGGGAGCGGATGACGAGGCCGGAATGCAGGAGTTGGTCGCGGAAAGGGTCAGGGAGATACTTCCTTCCACCATCGACGATATTTTAAATTTTGCGAATGAATATAATGCGCCGGAACAGGTGGAAGCGATTTTTAAATGGGATGTAACGGATATTTTTTATAATTATTTTTTTGCCGGGAATTATATGATCGTGGGCGGCGCTGCCGGGGACAATACGGCCAATATGAATATTTATAATAAGGATGCTATCGAATGCCTGAAAGTATATCAGGATCTGAACCAGTTTTTTTCTATCGATACAAAGGAGATCAGTTACGATAAAATACTGGATGATTTTATCGCCGGAAAGATCGTTTATACGGTGGCGACGACGGACGCGGTGGCGAAATTGGAGGAAGCGAAGGAGAACGGAAGCTTTGCGTATGATTACAGCATTGCCCTCGTTCCCGACATCAATGAGGAGCTTTTGACGAGGAGCCTCTCGGTTACAAACTGCGTCGTGGTCAACGGTTATTCGGACAAGCAGGAAGCGGCAGAGGATTTTGCCCGGTTTTTAACTTGTGAATATACGGATACTTTATATGCGAGAACGGGAAAGGTGGCGGCCCGTTATGGCGTGGATTATGGGAATAACAATTTGCAGGAATTTGTGAACGAATATGAAATATCCGTACCGGTGCCGAAGATGGTGGAGACGAGCAATTTCTGGGTGGAATTGGAAATAGCGTTTGCACAAATATGGGACGGAGCCGACGCCAACGACAGGCTGCGGCAGCTTTCGGAAAAGATTATGACCCAGGTAACGGGAGAACCGTATACGGAAACGGTGATAGAAGAAGAGGAAGAAGCCGTGGAAGAGATCGAATATCTGGATGAGGAAGAACTGCGCCGGGAAGCGCAGGAAGGCGGGGAAGAAACGCAGTAAAACAGGAATTTTTTGAATACTTTCCAATCATATGGGCAAGATTATTAGAAAGAAAATAATAATTGGAGGACCCGTATGATTGGATTTTTTATTGCATTGTTATCAGGGGCTTTGATGAGCATACAGGGGGTATTTAACACGCAGGTGACAAAAACGTCGGGAATCTGGGTGGCAAATGCTTTTGTGCAGTTTACGGCTCTTTTGGTCTGCCTCGGCGTATGGCTGGCGACAGACCGGTCATCTTTTGGCTCTTTATTTCGGGTGGAACCGAAGTATATGCTGCTTGGAGGGGCGATCGGGGCGGTGATCACCTATACGGTAATTAAGGGAATGGAACTGCTGGGGCCGGCAAAAGCCGTTATGCTGATCGTGATCGCGCAGTTGATCGTGGCGTATATTATTGAACTTTTTGGCTGGTTCGGCACGGATAAACAGCCTCTGGAATGGCGCAAGGTGATGGGGATGGGGATCGCCATAGCGGGAGTTGTGATTTTTAAATGGAAATAGGACGAAAAGGCACTTGTAAAAGGAGGGTAATTACTTTACAATAAAATAACGAGTCGCATAGAGGGGTCTTCCGGTTCAGAAAGGAAACTATGCGGATGATGAAAAAAATTTTTACGAAAAAATATTTATGTATGGGGAAAAAAGTTCTGTTGCTGGCGGTTCTGGCCGGAATGCTGGCCGGGACGGCGGCTTGCAGCGGAAAGGAAACAGTTCTGCTGGAAACGGAGGATCTTGTCAGGATAGAAGGCGGGGAGCATCTTTCGGAGGATTTCTCCACGGAGGAGGATGCTGTGGAAGCGCCGGAACAGGTGGAGGAATCCACCTTGTTTGTACATATTTGCGGGGCAGTGGAAAATCCCGGGGTATATGAACTGCCCGTGGGAAGCAGGATTTATGAAGCCATAGAAGAAGCCGGCGGATTTACGCAGGAGGCCGCAGATGATTATTTGAATCTGGCATACAGGCTGGAGGATGGCTGGAAAATAGAAATTCCGGAGAGAAAAGGCTCCGGGGAGGAAAGCGGAGAGGCCGAAAAAGACGGGGAAGATGCGGCATACAAAGCGGCGGTCGTTTCCGGTATAGCGCCTGATGCCGGCGTTCGGGCAGGAGCCGTGACGGGGACGGAAGCAGGAACGGCGGGAGAAACGGACGGCGGATTGGTGGATATCAATACGGCGGCAAAGGAGGAACTGCTGACGCTGCCCGGAGTGGGAGAGAGCCGTGCGCAGAGTATTATTTCCTACAGGGAGAAAAACGGAGGCTTTTCCCGGATTGAGGATATTATGAGGGTAGAGGGCATTAAAGAGGGGATGTTTGCGAAGATGAAAGATAAAATTTGTGTCAGAGGTGTGCGATGAGTAAAAGAGTGCTGGTAGTTGACGATGAAAAATTGATCGTAAAGGGGATACGGTTCAGTCTGGAGCAGGACGGGATGGAAGTGGACTGCGCCTATGACGGGGAAGAAGCGCTGCAAAAGGCAAAGGAAAAAGAGTATGATATTATCCTGCTGGATGTGATGCTGCCCAAACTGACGGGGTTCGAGGTATGCCAGCAGATACGGGATTTTTCCAACGTGCCGGTAGTGATGCTTACGGCCAAGGGAGAAGATATGGATAAGATCCTCGGGCTGGAATACGGGGCGGACGATTATATCACGAAGCCGTTCAATATTCTGGAGGTGAAGGCCAGGATAAAAGCTATTATGCGCCGCACCAACCGGAAGGAAAAGACACAGGAAGAAGAAAAGATCATAGAAGGAAAAGATATGCGCCTGGACAGAGAAGGCCGGAGGGTATATATCAGCGGCAGGGAGATCAACCTGACAGCCAAGGAATTTGAAGTGCTGGAACTTCTTATGTTGAATCCCAATAAAGTATACGGCAGGGAAAACCTGTTGAAACTTGTATGGGGGAGCGATTATCCCGGCGATGTACGCACGGTGGATGTGCATATCAGAAGACTGAGGGAGAAGATCGAAACGAATCCAAGCGAACCGAAGTACGTACACACGAAATGGGGAGTCGGCTATTATTATGCGTAAAGAGATATTGACAGGCGGAGTCTGTGGATGAATATTAAAATCAAAAAGATATGGAATAATGTTAAGTTTTTCAGGAGCCTGAGAGCCCGCATTTTCATTATTGTTTTCCTGATCGGGATCATCCCCGGCATAGTGCTGCGCTATGGGATATTGGAAAATTATGAGGATCGTGCGATCAGCCTCAGGACTTCCGATATGCAGAACCAGTTGAATATCATAGCGAATCACCTGATCACCTACAATTATTTGACAGATACGTCTTCGGAGGTAATCAGCGCGGAACTCGAACAGCTTTCCAATCTGTATGACGGGCGCGTGATGGTGATCAACTCCAGCCTGAAGGTAATCAAGGATACATACGGGACGAGCGAGGGGAAGACCGTTATCACGGAAGCCGTGATCAAATGTATGAAAGAAGCGGCCGGGGGTTCGAACTATGACAGCGAATACGGGTATATAGAGATTACGACTCCTATCATTGAGAATGTGCCGGCAGAGCAGGCCGCAGGCAACGGAAAGCCTTCGGATAAAGAAAAGCGGCAGGATGTGGTCAAGGGAGTGATGCTGACAAGCGTTTCTACGGACAGCATTAATACGACTTTGGATATTTTGAGCAGAAGGGCGCTGCTGCTGGAAATCATGATGATGATCGCCATTTTTGCCATTGCCCTTGTACTTTCCAATATATTGATGAAACCCTTCGAGCGTGTCGCAAAGGCGATCAGCGAAGTGAAGGAAGGATATAAGGATGAACCGATTTCGGTGCCGGATTATCTGGAAACCGAGCATATTGTGGATGCGTTTAACCAGCTCCAGAATCGAATGAAGGTATTGGATGCTTCCAGGCAGGAATTCGTTGCCAATGTTTCCCATGAATTGAAGACGCCCATTACTTCCGTGAAAGTGCTGGCGGATTCCCTGCTGGCGCAGGAGGATGCGCCGGCGGAGCTTTACAGGGAGTTTATGGTGGATATTACGGAGGAGATAGAACGGGAGGATAAGATCATCAACGACCTGCTGTCCATGGTAAAGATGGACAGGACGGTGGCCACGATGAATGTCAGCGTGGTGGATGTGAATGCTCTGACAGAAATTATTTTAAAAAGGCTGCGGCCGATCGCCAGAAAAAGAGATATTGAGTTGGTATTTGAAAGCAAAAGGGCGGTGACGGCGGAGGCGGATGAAGTAAAGCTGACGCTGATCATTACTAATCTTGTGGAAAATGCGATCAAATATAACCGGGAACAAGGATGGGTGAAGGTAGTCCTTGATGCGGACCATCAGTTTTTTACCCTTGATATTATGGATTCGGGGATTGGTATTCCCCAGGATGCTTTGGAACATATTTATGAAAGGTTTTACCGTGTGGATAAATCTCATTCCAGAGAGATCGGAGGTACCGGCTTGGGGCTTGCGATCACAAGGAACG
The DNA here is from genome assembly GCA_000403275.2 of Lachnospiraceae bacterium 28-4. Taxonomy (GTDB): domain Bacteria; phylum Bacillota; class Clostridia; order Lachnospirales; family Lachnospiraceae; genus Kineothrix. The sequence continues at coordinate 401,815 of KE159599.1, read as the reverse complement.
CGATTCTGATGCACAGGGGTTCCATCAAGGTATCCAGCGTGGAGGGAGAAGGAACGACGTTTATGGTAAAGATTCCTTTGAACTATGTGACGGCTTAGTAAAATATGGAGGATGGAATGAAAAAATCAGGACTGCTAGTTTGCCTGTTATTGAGCCTGTTTTTTGCGGTCTCCTGCGGAAGCGCGGAGGAGGCGGACAGAAGCCGGGTTTATAATATATATGTAATGAATAAGGACGAAACAAAACTGTCTGCCAACGAGTATGAGGTAAAGGGCGGGAGCCAGGAAGAGGTCATCGACGAATTGCTGGAACAGCTGACGACAACTCCTGAGAGGATGGAATATAAAGCGCCTCTTTCGGGCAGCTTTGAACTGCTCGGATATTCTTTGGACGGAGGGCAGCTCGTATTGAATTTCGATGAACGTTACCGCACTCTGCCGCCGACGACGGAAGTGCTTGCCCGTGCGGCGACAGTGCGTACTATGACGCAGGTGAAGGGCGTTGATTATGTCTCTTTCCAGATACGCTCCAATCCTCTTCTGGATATGTCGGGAAATGTGATCGGAAGTATGTCGGCCGATATGTTTATCGATAACACGGAAAGCGAAATGAATTCCAGGGAAAGGGTGAAGATAAGGCTTTACTTTGCGAATGCGGAAGGGGACAGACTGATAGAAACGAACAGGACGTTGGAATACAGCAGGTACAGCACCAATATTTCCATGGAAAGGCTGGTAGTGGAACAGTTGATCGGAGGGCCGAGCGAGCAGGTAAAAGATAAGGTATATCCAACGATGAACCCTGAGACGAAGGTAATCGGGGTGACATTGAAAGACGGAACATGTTATGTGAATCTGAGTGAACATTTTCTGACCCAGATTTATAATGTCAGTTCCGACGTAGCGATTTATTCCCTTGTCAATACTCTTGTGGAACTGCCTAATGTGGGGCGGGTGCAGATAGCGGTAAATGGGGATTCCAATGTGATGTTCCGTGAGAATACCAGCTTATCCGCCACTTATGAAAGAAATCTGGATCTGGTCACTACTGTGCAGCAGGGAGGAAATTAAATACGAACATATGAAATATGCTGAATATGAAATATGCTGAGAAAGAGAGGAATAGATGAAAAGACCGCTATGTCTTTTATGTCTGTTCTTTGCAGCGGTGCTTATCCTCTGCGCGCGGTTTGCACCCGTGCCTGGCTATGACAGCCTGGACGGGCAGCAGATCGTGGCAGAGGGGAAAGTGTACCGGAAGGAATATAAAGAACGGGCAGATTCCGGTGAAATCCCGGTGGTTTATTTAAGATCAGTACATATCTTAGAGGATTCCGAATATTCCAAAAGGAATCCGTCAGAACAAAATCCCACAGATGAAATAAAAAATATAGTATGTTATATGGAAAAAGATGGTTACAGAGAGCCGAAGCTGGGAACAACCGTCCGGCTGGAAGGAAAGGTACGCTGTTTTTCCCGGGCGGGCAATCCGGGGGAATTCGATATGCAGCAATATTACGATGTGATGAAGATTTCCTTTCGGCTGGAGGATGTCCGTATCGTTGCCGCGGGAGGGGAACCGTGGCACGTGAGAGAAGGGCTTTCCGGGCTTAAGCGGTATTTTGCCGGAGTATTGGAAGCTGTTTTTCCAACGAAGGAAGCGTCGATTATGAAGGCGATGCTGTTGGGGGAGAAAAGCGGGCTGGATGCGGAAACGAAGGAGCTATATCAGCAAAGCTCTATCATCCATATTTTAAGCATTTCGGGACTGCATATTTCCATGCTTGGAATGGGCCTGTACCGGTGTCTGAGGAGGATCGGCGTTTTGCAGAAAGGATCGACGGCGATTTGTATCGTCTTTATTCTTTGTTATGGTATGATGACGGGAATGAGCATGTCTTCAGTCAGGGCTATTATTATGTTTGCCGTGCGCCTTCTGGCAAATGCGCTGGGGCGTACATACGATATGGCGACAGCTCTTGCGCTGGCGGCGGTATTGCTGCTGGCAGAACAGCCGGGGTACGCTTCTCACAGCGGATTTCTGTTTTCCTTTGGGGCAGTCGCATCTCTCGGACTCTTTCCTGCTGTTTTGCAAGGGAAAAAAGGTTTTGCGGAAGATGCCCGGCATGATGGAGGGAACCGATGGCGGCGGATTGCCTGGAGGATCAAACAGGCGGCAGCTGCCGGCATTTCCGTGACCTTGGGAACTCTTCCCGTTCATTTCTGGTTTTATTATCAATTTCCGGTTTATTCCATATTTCTGAATCTTTTGGTCGTTCCGCTGATGACGGTTGTTATGGGAGGCGGGCTGCTTTGTATGCTTGTGGGGGGATGGCTGCCCGGCATAGCGGGAGCGGCCGCCTGGACGTGCAGGGCGGTTCTCTGGATCTATGAGAAGAGCTGCGGACTGGGAGAGCGGATTCCGGGAGGGCTGTTCGTAAGAGGAAGGCCGGAGGGATGGCAGATCGCGTTATATCTGGTGCTTATAACAGGACTGGCGGCTTATGGATACCGCCGCCGCGGGGAACTGCCGCTTTTCTGGAAATGCCAGTGGATTATGGCGGCACTTTGCATTCTTTTGCTGAGGACAGGAGATGGTTTCCAGGTAACGATGCTGGATGTAGGACAGGGAGACTGCATTCATATCAGAAGCGGGGATGGAAAGGATTATCTGATCGATGGAGGGAGTTCGACAAAAAAGGAAATAATGAAATATCAGATGCTTCCGTATTTGAAGTTTATGGGTGTGAGGCATCTCCAGGCGGTTTTTGTTACCCATGCGGACAAAGATCATTGCAGCGGGATAATAGAACTGTTGGAGGAATACCCGGTCAGGGGGCTGACCATAGGAAGTCTTGTCCTTCCATCCATCGACAGGGAAAGTGCCGATGAGCAATATAAAAGGATGGAAGAATTGGCCATGGGGAAAGGAATCCGGGTAGAATATATGGGCAGAGGGCAGCAGATTGAAGATGGGGAAATGAGCTTTCTTTGTATGCACCCGTTCGCCGGTTATGCAACAGAGGAAAAGAACGAATATTCTATGGTATTGCTTCTGGATTATAAAGGGTTTACCGGGCTTTTTACAGGGGATATCGAAGGCGCCGGGGAAGAAATGGCCTGGGAATACATGAGAAAACAGAAAAAAGTGAGCGATCTGACGCTGTTGAAAGTAGCCCATCACGGTTCTGCATATTCGACCCGCAGGGAAATGCTGGAACTATTTTCTCCGAAATTGGCTTTCATATCCTGCGGTGCAAATAATCGCTACGGACACCCCCATGAAGAATTGCTGGAACGTCTGGGGGAGGCCGGAAGCCGGATTTATTCCACCCCGGAACACGGCGCAGTAACGGTATACCGGAGAAAAGGAGGGGCAGCGGTGAGGTGTTTCCGGCCATAAAGGGGAGATATAAATGATGTTTTGCACCAGAAAACCTGAGGACGGCATTTGGAAATCCTGTCGTTTTGGGACATGCCGAATATTATCCAAGAGCCGGATATGTTCCGGCGGATCGTTATGGGATCCAAGCGCCTTTTGAGGTGGAAAATAAAAATTTTATGGCAATTTGCCTGAAAGGGACAGGAGAAAATTTGAATGGCGTTATCCGGTACGACGGGGCTTTTGGCTTAAATAATTTATAGGATCTGAAACTTTTCCTCTCCATGGATCGTATATATAATATAAGGTTTTGGGGAGGAGGGAATATATGGTGGATATGGTTGCTTCCGGGATGGCGGCGTCAGAAAATGCAGCGAGGGTATATGGGAACGGAGAAGAACGCTTTTCCAGCAAGGCTCCGGCAGGGAAAAACAGCGTGGGAAAGAGTGACGGTGCCGGAAATACTGTGGAAAAAGCAGGAACATCCTTTCACAAATATATAGAAAATGCAATACAAAAAGAAACGAGGGCATTTACAGAAGGAAGGGACGTGGTTATGGCCTGTCCTCCGCTTTATCGTACGAATTATCAGGTTGACATGAATAAGCCCAGAGAAGAAATGAGCCTGGACGAATATAAACAATATATTTGCAATACCATTTCATCTCTGTCTGTCAGTGACAGCAAAAGAATGTGCGGAAACGGTGTGCTTATTTTCAAGGAAGAAGCATTGGAGAACATGAAAAATGATTCTGCTTATGAACAGGAAGTGATTCGGATGCTGGGAGAAAATTTTTCGAAACAGCTTTCCGATTATGAGCCGTATGTGGAATATCAGGTGATTGGAAAAACAAAGGAAGAATGTTACGGGGCATCTATTCCATTAAAAAGTTATGGATGGATGATGGGAGTGCAAAGTGGCTTGGCGTCACGGCTGCTTTTGGGATCCGGGTCAACGCTGTCAGGGTATGGGCTGGGATCGTCCGGTCTGCTGACTTCGAATCTATCCGGGTATGGGCTGGGATCGTCCGGTCTGCTGACTTC